>NZ_JADDIV010000006.1 GCF_015070875.1 Ramlibacter pallidus | reverse complement strand
CTTCTGTTTGAACGGAGAGTTTGCCGCGCGCGGCAAACTCGGAAGTGAGTTAGGCCGGATCGCCGCCGGGAGCAGCCTTCCAGCGCACCCTGCGCGCAGCGCAGGGCGAGGCACCAGCGGGACGGCACCGCGCACCGCCTGGCGCGACGCACCCCGGATGCCGAAGCCCTGGATTCCCGCCTGCGCGGGAATGACGGGGGCGCTACGGGGCGCGGTCAGTCCGCCTCGTTCTGCCGCTCGATCAACTCGATCTTGTACCCGTCCGGGTCCGTCACGAAGGCGATGACGGTCGATCCGCCCTTGACCGGGCCCGGCTCGCGGGTGATGTTGCCGCCGGCGGCGCGGATGCGGTCGCAGGCGGCGTAGACGTCCGGCACGCCCAGTGCCATGTGGCCGAACGCCGTGCCCAGCTCGTACGCCGACACGCCGTGGTTGTACGTGAGCTCGATCTCGGCGTGGTCGGGGTTGGTGCCGTAGCCGACGAAGGCCAGGGAGTACTTCTGCTCCGGCCGCTCGGTGGTGCGCAGCAGCTTCATGCCCAGCACCTGGGTGTAGAAGTCGATCGAACGCTGCAGGTCGCCCACCCGCAGCATGGTGTGGAGGATTCTCATGGGGCCGGATTATGGGGAAGGCGGCCAAGCTCTGCCGTGCTTTGTTTGCATGAGTCGGAATCGGCCTACGTCGCGTGAACCGCGGCGCGTCCATAGTTCGCAGTCCATGATTCGCCAGCTCCTCGGCGCAGCAGGCCTGGCCCTGCTCTGGCTGCTCGCGCCAGCCGCGGCCGCCCAGTCGCCCGCACCTGCCTTCGACCTCGTCGTGCGGGCCCCCGAACCGCTCCAGGAACTGCTGGAGCGCAACATGGAACTGCGCCGCTACCGCGAGGTGACCGACCTCGACGATGCCGAGATCGCCCGCCTGATCGTGCTGGCCGAGAAGGACGTGCGCGAGCTGCTGGCCACGCAGGGCTACTTCCGGCCGGACGTGGCCATCGCGCGCGAGCCGGGGCCGCGCACCCGCCTGGTGGTGACGGTGCAGCCCGGCGAACGCACCCGCGTCAGCGAGGCGCGCGTCGAGTTCGAGGGGGACATCGCGGCGAGCACCGATCCCGATGCCATCTCGCAACGGGAGGCGATCCGCGGCGGCTGGGACCTGCCGGCCGGCGAGCCGTTCACGCAGACGGGCTGGGACCGCGCCAAGTCGGAGGCCACCCGCCAGCTGCTGGCCCGGCGCTATCCGGCGGGACGCATCAGCTACAGCCTGGCCGACGTCGACGCGGCCACGTCCACCGTCCGCCTCGGCCTCCGGCTGGATTCGGGGGCCTTGTTCCGCCTCGGCGCGTTGCGCGTCAGCGGCGTCGAACGCTACGACCCGCGGCTCGTGCCGCGCCTGGCGCGCCTGCCGCAAGGCATGGTGTACGACCAGGAGAGGATCGTCCAGGCGCAGCTGCGCCTCTCGGGCAGCGGCTACTTCGATTCCGCCTTCATCTTCGTCGACCCCGAATCCGATCCGGCCAGCGCCGACGTGCAGGTGACCGTGCGCGAAGCGCCGCTGCAGAAGGTCGTGCTCGGCGTCGGCTTCACCACCGACGGCGGGCCGCGCCTGACGCTGGAGCACGTGCACAACCGCGTCCCCGCGATCGGCTGGCGCGCCGTCACCAAGCTGCAGGCCGAGCGCAAGAACCCCTTCGCGCAGACCGAGCTGATCGACATCCCGGACGAAGAGGGCTGGCGCTGGGCCGTGCTGGGCCGCATCGAGCGCCTGGACGACGACCGGCTGGTGACGAACAGCCAGCGCCTGCGGGCCGGGCGCTTCCAGCAGGGCGACCACATCGACCGCAACTGGTACTTCCAGTACGACCGCGCCACGGTGCAGAACCCGCGCAACGTGGTGCTGACGCCGCTGGACACCGGTGCCGGCTCCGCGTTCAGCGGCAACTACATCTGGAGCGGCCGCTACTTCGACAACCCGCAGCTGCCCACGCGCGGCTTCGGCGTCGGCTTCGAGCTGGGCGGCGGCATCACGCTGGCCGGCGACCGCAAGCTGTTCCAGCGCACCGTCTTCCGCTGGCTCGGGTTCCGGCCGCTGGAGCGCGGCCGGCTGCAACTGCGCACCGAGCTCGGCGCGGTGCTGGCGCCGTCGAGTGCGCAGGTTCCCGCCACGCAGTTGTTCCGCACCGGCGGCGATACGACGGTGCGCGGCTACAAGTACCTGGACATCGGCGTGCCGCTGCCCGGCGGGCTGGTGGGTCCGGGCCGCTACCTGGCGGTGGGCAGCGTGGAATGGCAGCGGCCGATCGTCCGCCGCGGCCAGCCCACGCAGTTCGACCACACGCTGTTCGTCGATGCCGGCGCGGTCGCCGACAAGCCGGCGGACCTGCGCGCGCGAGTCGGCGTCGGCACCGGCGTGCGCTGGCGCAGCCCGGTCGGCCCGATCGAGGCGGCGGTGGCCTATGGCGTGCACTCGAAGAAGTTCCGCGTGCACTTCTCCGCGGGGTTCGTGTTTTGAAGCCGCATCCGCGCGCCGCCCGCTGGATCGTGCGGATCCTGGTCGGCTTCGCCACACTGATCGTGCTGGCCGCCGCCGGCATCTGGTGGTGGGCGGGGCAGGAAGGTTCGCTCGAATGGGTCCTGCAGCGCGTGGCGCGCGGCGGGCCGCTGACGAGCGAAGGCGTGCGCGGTTCGCTGCGCCGCGGCTGGCACATCCAGCGCATCGTCTGGGAGCGCGACGGCCTGCGGCTGGTGGCGGAGGACATCCGCCTCGAATGGCAGCCGCTGGCCATCCTCAATCGCACGCTGCAGCTCGACGAAGTGTCGGTCGCGCGTGCCACCGTCATCGACGACCGTCCCAAGGACGATGAGCCGCTGAAGGAGCCGGAGCACCTGCGGCTGCCGTGGCGCGTGAAGGTGGAGACCCTCAAGGTCGGCGCGCTGAAGGTCCAGGGCCGCACGCCCTTCGAAGCCAGCGGTGCGGCGGCGAAGTACGGCTTCGACGGCTTGCGGCACAAGGTCGAACTGCAGTCGCTGCAGCTTGCGGGCGGCGAGTACCGCGGCGAGGCGACGCTGCTGGCCGTGAAGCCGCTGACGCTGGACGCCAGGATGTCCGGCAGGTTCCTCGCGCCCGTGCCGGGCGTGGCCGAACGCGTGCCGCTCACGCTGGAGGTGCGCGCCGAAGGGCCGGCACGCGCCATCGAAACGCGCGCGGAGGTGCGCGTCGTCGACGCGAAGGCGGATGCCGCGACGCTGCCGCAGGCGACGGCGAGCGCGCGCATCGCCCCCTTCGACGCGATGCCGGTGCCGCGGGGCGCGGCCGATTTCCGCCAGCTGGACCTGGAGATGTTCTGGCCGGCGGCGCCGCGCACGCTGCTGTCGGGGCACGTCGAGGTGGCCCCCGCCGGCGAGAAGTCGTGGCGCCTGCAGGCCGATGTGCGCAATGCGGCGGCCGGCGCCTGGGATGCGGGCCGCCTGCCGGTACGGTCGGCCCGCGGCGAAGGCGAGTGGCGCAACGGGGTCGCGCTGCTCAAGGCGCTGGATGCGGAAGTGGGCGGCGGCCGCATCGCCGGCAGCGGCGGCTGGCGCGGCGAAGGCTGGAGCTTCGAAGGCCGCATCGATGCGGTCGACCCCTCGCAGGTGCACGGCAGCATGGCGGCGCTGCCGCTCACCGGGCCCGTGAAGCTGGAAGGCGCGGGCCGGGCCGTGGACTTCGATGTCGCCCTCGAAGCCGGTGCGCCGCGCCGCCGCGGGCCGCGCGAGACCGACGTTGCGCTGGCCGCCGCGGGTGCGCTGGAACTGCGCAGCGCCCAGGCGCGCGGCCGCTGGGCCGGCGATGCGATCGAGCTCGAGCAGCTGCGCGTGCGCACCAGCGACGCCTCGCTCGAAGGCGAGGTGGCCCTGCGACTCGCGCAGCGTGCCGGCGACGGGCGCCTGCAGCTGCGTGCGCCCGGGTTGCAGGCACAGGTGCAGGGCCGCATCGCGGAGACCCGCGGCGAAGGCTCGGCGAACGTGGCGGCATCCGACCTGGCGCAGGCCCAGCGCTGGCTCGCCCGCTGGCCCGGAACGGCCGGCGTGTTGAAGGACCTGGCGTTGCGGGGGCAGGCGCAGGCGCAGCTCGGATGGCAGGGCGGCTGGCGCGACCCCGCGGTGCAGGGCCGCGCCACGGCGCGTGGGTTGGCGTGGCAGCCACGCCCGGCGGATGCCGCCGCGCCCGGGCCGTGGGTGGTGCGCGATGCCGCGTTGCAGGTGAACGGGCGGCTGCGCGACGCGGCGCTCGACCTGCGCGGGCAGGCCGAGCAGGGACAACGCAAGCTGGACCTGGCCACCAACGGCCGCCTGGGCGCCACGCTGGGCGGCGCCGCAACGAGCTGGCGCGGCCAGGTCGCGCAGCTGTCGGTGCAGCTGCAGGACCCCGGCATCACGCCGGGTCCCTGGCAGCTGCAGCTGCGGCGGGCGGTGGACTGGCGCTTCGCCGGAGGCTCCTTCGACGTGTCGGCGGGCGAGGCGGTGTTGCGCGCGCCGGCGATGCGCAGCGGGACCCCGGCCACCGACGCGCTCCTGGCCTGGTCGCCCGTGCGCCGTCAGGGCGGGCAGCTCTCCACCGCGGGGCGCCTGGGTGGGCTGCCGCTCGCGTGGATCGAGCTGTTCGGCGGCCAGCAGTTCGCCGGCGCGGCGCTGTCGGGCGACATGGTCTTCGATGCCGAGTGGAACGCGGTGCTCGGGACCACCTTGCGCGTGGATGCGTCCCTGGTGCGCGTGCGCGGCGACGTCAACGTGCTGGCGGAAAGCGCCGACGGCGCGGCGGCGCGCGTGACCGCGGGCGTGCGCACCGCGCGCCTGAACGTGAGCAGCCAGGGCGAGCAGCTGGTGCTGTCGCTGCTGTGGGACAGCGAGCGCGCCGGCCGCGCCGAGGGACAGGTGCGCACGCGGCTGGCGCGCACGCCCGACGGCGGCTGGACGTGGCCGCAGCAGGCACCGCTTTCGGGCCGGGTACAGGCGCAGTTGCCGCGCATCGGGGTGTGGTCCCTGCTGGCACCGCCCGGCTGGCGGCTGCGCGGCTCGCTCAACGCGGACATCACGGTGGCCGGGACGCGGGCGGAACCGGCGCTGTCCGGGCCCCTCGTGGCGGACGACCTCGCGCTGCGCTCCGTCGTCGACGGCATCGAACTGAAGAATGGCCGCCTGCGCGCGCAGCTGGCGGGACAGCGCCTGGTGGTCAGCGAGTTCATGCTGCGCGGCAGCGAGGAAGGCACCGGCACCGGCGGCTCGGTGGTCGCCTATGGCGAGGGATCGCTGACGCCGGCCGGCATCGTGTTCAACGCCAATGCGCAACTGTCCCAGCTGCGCGCGAGCATCCGCAGCGACCGCCAGCTCACGGTGTCCGGACCGGTGACGGCGCGGATGGACAGCGGCGGCACCACGGTGACCGGCGACTTGCGCGTGGACAGGGCACGCATCCAGATCCCCGACGAATCGCCGCCGCGGCTCGGCGAGGACGTGGTCGTGCGCAACGCGACCGGCCTGGCGAGCACGGAAGCGGAGCGCAAGGTGCGGCCGCCGCCCAAGGAGCCGGGACGCGCCGTCAGCCTGCGCGTGAACATCGACCTCGGCTCCGACTTCCGCCTGAGCGGCCGGGGCGTCGACACGCGCCTGGCCGGCACCGTGCAGGTGGTCGGAGCCTCGCTGTCGATGCCGCAGATCACGGGCGTGATCAATGCGGTGGGCGGGACCTACGAAGCGTACGGCCAGCGCATGAACATCGAGCGCGGCGAGCTGCGCTTCACTGGCGCCGCGGACAACCCGGCGCTCGACATCCTGGCGGTGCGGCCCAACATGACGCAGAAGGTCGGCGTGCTGGTGACCGGCCGCGCGCAGGCACCGCACATCGAGCTGTACTCCGAGGGCGGGCTGTCCGACGCGGAGACGCTGTCGCAGGTGGTGCTGGGCCGCTCGTCCTCGGGCGGCGGTGCGGAGACGGCGCTGCTGCAGCGCGCGGCCACCGCGCTGCTGGCGGGCCGCGGCGGCACCGGCAAGGGCCTCGTCAGCCGCCTGGGCGTGGACGACCTCTCGGTCAGCCCGGACAGCACCAGCGGCGCCGTGGTGCGCGTGGGCAAGCGCTTCGCCGACAACTTCTATGCCGCCTACGAGCGCAGCCTGTCGGGCGCGATGGGCACGCTGTTCATCTTCTACGACGTGTCGCGGCGCGTGACCGTGCGCGCCGAAGCCGGCGAGCGCACCGGCCTGGACCTGATCTTCACGTTCGCGTTCGACGGCCCGCGCAAGCGCTGAGGCCGCCTACTTCAGCTCGAACACCAGGCAGGTGGTGGTGCCGTGCGCGTAGAGCGTGCCGTCGGGGCCGATGAGCCTCGCCTCGGCGGTGGCCAGCTGCCGCCCGCAGTGCAGCACCTTCGCTTCGGCCCGCACGCGCTGCACGCGCAGGGGGATCGCCTTCACGAGGTTCACGCCGAGTTCGGCCGTGGTGTAGCCGCGGCCGGGCGGCATCAGCGTGTGCACCGCGCAGCCGAGCGCGGAATCGAGCAGCGTCGCGTACCAGCCGCCGTGCACGCCGCCCATCGGGTTCAGGTGGTCCGGCTTGGGCGTGCCCTGGAACACCGCGCGGCCTTCGCCGACCTCCACCAGCTGGAACGAGAGGGTGCGGGCGATCGGCGGGTAGGGCAGTTCCCCGCGCAGCATCGCCTGCAGCGTGTCGAGGCCGGTGCGGCCGGCCACCTGCTCCGGCCGCGCCACGCCGCAACCGGCGCCGGACTGCAGCCTGTCCTGCACGTCGCGCTCCTGGGCGATCCAGGCTTCCAGGGTGGCTTCGGGGCTCGTCATGCGGAATTCTCCATGGATGGTTGCATATGCAATGGTCGCGGCTACACTAATGTCCGTGGACACCGCTGTCAAGCCCGCGGGCTGCACCAACCTCAAGCTGCGCCAGCTGATGCGCCGCGTGGCGCAGCTCTATGACGCGGAGGTCGGCAAGACCGGCCTTCGCGGCACGCAGTACTCGCTGCTGTCGTACGTGGCGAAGCTCGGGCCCGTGCGACCGGTCGACCTCGCCCGGGCGATGAAGGTCGATGCCTCCACCCTCACGCGCAACCTGCGGCCGCTCGTCGACGCGGGCTGGCTGGCCATGGCACCGGGGCCGGACGCGCGCAGCCGCCTGGTGAGTGTCACGCCGGCCGGGCGCGAGAAGCGCACCGAAGCGCAGCGCCGCTGGCGCGTCGCCCAGGAGTCGCTCAACCAGCGGCTGGGCGCGACGCGGGTGGTGGCCCTGCACGCGCTCCTCGACGAATGCCAGGACCTGCTGGCCGACCTGCCCGAGGGAGAGGCGGATGCCTGAAACCGCCCGCCGCACGGCGTTCTGGCTGGTGCTGCTCGCGGCCGCCGGCACCTTCGCGCTGACCATGGGTTCGCGCCAGAGCATGGGCCTCTTCCTGCCGGCCCTCAACACGTCCACCGGCCTCGGCCTGGGCAGCATCAGCCTGGCCTTCGCCTTCGGCCAGCTGTGGTGGGGCCTCACGCAGCCGTTCGCGGGGGCGATGGCCGACCGCTACGGCGCCGGGCGCGTCATCGTGGTCGGCGTCGTGCTGCTCGCGCTGGGCACCTTCATCACGCCGTACATGACGAGCACGCCGGGCCTGGTCTTCGCGATCGGCGTCCTCGCCTCCGCCGGCTCCGGCATGGCGGGGCCCGCGGTGCTGATGTCCGCCAGCGTGCGCATGATCGCGCCGGAGCGGCGCGGCATGGCCACCGGCATCGTGAACGCGGGCGGCTCGTTCGGGCAGTTCGCCACCGCGCCGATCGCCGCCGCGCTGATCGTGGGGATGGGCTGGGCTTCGGCGATGCAGGTGCTGGCCGTCATGGTGCTCGCCTGCCTGCCCGCGGCCTGGGTGCTGCGCGGGACCGCGGTCCGGGCCGGCGCGGGCACCGGCGCCCCGCCGCCGGTGGGTGCCCGCGCGGCCGTGCGCGAGGCGCTCCGGCACCGGGGCTACCTGCTGCTGGGAGCGGGCTTCTTCGTCTGCGGCTTCCACGTCGCCTTCCTGGCGGTGCACCTGCCGGGCGTGGTCGAAGCCTGCGGGCTGCCGACGCAATGGGGCGGCTGGGCGCTGGCGATGCTGGGCCTGTTCAACATCGCCGGCAGCCTCGCCGTGGGCTGGGCGATGGGTCGCTGGCGCTCGAAGTCGCTGCTGTCGCTGATCTACGCCGTGCGCGGGCTGGCCGTGCTGGCCTTCCTGCTCGCGCCGAAGACCGGGCCGGTGGTGCTGGTCTTCGCGGCGGTCATGGGCCTCACCTACCTGTCCACCGTGCCGCCGACGGCGGGCCTGGTGGCGAAGTTCTTCGGCACGGCGAACATGGCCACGCTCTTCGGCGTGGTCATGCTGACGCACCAAGTCGGCGCGTTCTTCGGATCGTGGATGGGCGGCAAGGTGTTCGAGGCGAGGGGTGCCTACGACTGGGTCTGGTACGTCGACATCGTGCTGGCCGTCGGGGCCGCGCTGGTGCACCTGCCCATCCGTGAGGCGCCGCTTCCGCGCCGCGCCACGGCCGCGGCCTGAAGCGGCACCCGCACGCGGCCGCAGGCTCAGCGTTGGCGTTGGCCTACACGGCGTTGCGCAGCGCACCGGCCCCACGTAGGTGCGTTTGCCTCAGCCGGAAAGCGGCGTTCGTACTACCATTGGACTCACATGATAGGTGCACAGTATTATCATGTCAGAGCCCAAGAACGATCGCATGGAAGACAAACCCGCCCGTCTGACGATCCTCATCGACGCAGACAAGAAGAAGGCGTTCGAGGACCTTTGCGCCTCGCAGGACATCACGGCTTCGCAGGTCCTGCGCAAGCTGATCCGCGACTACCTCGCGCAGCACGGGGTGCAGCCTGCCCAGTTGAGGCGGCGTAGCGGCGAGTAACAGCGGCCCCGGGGCGGGCCACCGGCGAACCGGAACTGATTACAATCCGATTAACATCGGACACGTTCGCCCATGGAGCTCAAGACCGCCCGGCTGACCATCCTCATCGATCCCGCGAAGAAGCAGGCCTTCGAGGAGCTCTGCCACACGCAGGACATGACGCCCTCCCAGGTCGTCCGCCGCCTGATCCGCGATTTCATGGAAAGCGAGGATGCGCCGGTGGCCCGCAAGGCCGCCGCGCCTCGCAAGGCCGCGCCGCGCAAGGCGGCCCCGGCGCGCAAGGCCGCGCCCGCCCGCAAGCGCTGAGCGCGCCTCAGGCCGCAACGGTGTAGTTCAGGGTCATGCGCCCGCCGTCGACGACGACGATCTCCCCCGTGACGTAGCTCGCCGCGTTGCTCGCCAGGTAGGCGACCACGTCGGCCACCTCCGAGGGCTCGCCCAGCCGCTTCATCGGGGTGCGCATCATGATCTTCTTCTTCGCCTCCTCGCTGGTGAGCACCGCCTTGGCGGCGAGCTCGGTCGCGATCGTGCCGGGCGCGACGGCGTTCACGCGGATGCCCTTGTCGACCAGCGCCAGCGCCATCACGCGCGTGAGCTGGTTGATGCCGCCCTTGCTCACGTTGTAGCTGGCGATGTTCGGGATCGCCAGCACGGCGTTCACCGAACTCATGTTCACGATGGCGCCGCCGCCCGCCTTCGCCATTTCCCGCGCGACCGCCTGGCCGACGAGGAAGGCGCCCTTGACGTTCACGCGCAGCACGGCGTCGAAGTCGGATTCCGTGATGTCCAGGAAGTCGGCCGCCTTGAAGATGCCGGCGTTGTTCACCAGCACGTCGATGCGGTCGTGCGTGAGGATCGCCTTGGCCACCAGGGTGTCGACCTGCGCCTTGTCGCCGACGTCGCAGTGCACGTAGAGGCCGCCGAGTTCCTGTGCCAGCGCCTGGCCCTTGCCGTCGTCGACATCGGCCAGCACGACCTTCGCGCCTTCGCGGGCGAAGCGCCGCGCGCAGGCTTCGCCGATGCCTTGCGCGGCACCTGTCACGATGCAGACGCGGCCGCCGAGGCCGAAGGAAACGGTGGAAAAATCCGGTGCGCTGTTCATGCGCGCATGGTACCCGCCCATGCGTCCGCGAAGGCGCGCGCCGAGGCAGCCACCGCCGCGGCATCCATGCCCGGCTTGTAGAGCGCCGACCCGATGCCGAAGCCGTTGGCGCCGGCGGCGCGGTACTCGCCCATGTTGGCGGGCGTGATGCCGCCGACCGGGAACAGCGCGACCTGCGCGGGGAGCACGGCACGCAGCGCCTTCACGGCGCCGGGCGGGACCATCTCCGCCGGGAACAGCTTCAGCCCGGTGGCCCCGGCGGCCAGCGCCGCGAACGCTTCCGTGGGCGTCATCACCCCCGGCAGCGCCACCATGCCCTGCCGCACCGCGGCCTGCACCACGTCCGCATCGAAATGCGGCGAGACCACGACACGGCCGCCCGCGTCCTGCACCTGCCGCACTTCATCGGCCGTGCGCACCGTGCCGGCGCCGACGATCGCCTCGGGGAAACGCCGTGCCAGGCGCGCGATGCTCTCCATCGGCGAGGGCGAGTTGAGCGGCACTTCCATCAGGCGGAAGCCGGCTTGCCACAGCGCGTCGCCGACGGCGTCGGCTTCGCCCGGCGTGATGCCGCGCAGGATGGCCACCAGCGGCAGCGCCCGGGACGCAGCCTGCCAGGCCGCCTGCGTGTTCGTGTTCATGGGGTCTCCAGGGTGCGGGCCAGCGCCCACAGTCCGTGCCAGGTCGCTTCGGAACCGATCGAACGGCTGTCCCACGCCAGCGTGCGCAGGGCGAGAGCGTACCGGGCCGTCAACGCGGGGCTGCCCACCAGCACCACTTCGCGCGGCAGCGGGGCACGGGCGCGCAGTTCCTCGCCGATCACCAGCCCGGACAGGTAGCTGGCCAACGCGGCCGGGGCCGCCCGTTCGAACAGGGCGAGCGTGCGAACGCCGAAGGCGCTGCGCAGCAGGCTGCCGGCCGCCTGCGCCTCGCGCACGCCGCGCGTGAAGGCCTCTTCGTCCGGTGCTGCGCCATCGCCGGCGGGCAGCGTGCGGGCCAGGATCGAATGCTGCCGCAGCAGCGCATAAGTCTCACCGGTCATGTAGGTGCTGAAGCTGCGGACGCGCGCGTCCTGCACCTCGACCCACTTGCTGTGCGTGCCGGGCAGCACGAAGGTGCCGTCCTGCAGGCCCAGCCGGCCGAGCGCGCCGAACACCTGCACCTCCTCGCCGCGCATCACGTCCGGCAGGCCGCGCTCCTCGCAGCTCAGGCCCGGCACCAGGGCGATGCGCCCCGGCGTGATCCACGTCAGCGACCGCGCCACTTCCGCGAAGCCGGCGGGGCAGGCGCAATAGGGCGCCTCCTGCCAGCCCTGGCGGCTGCCCGCCATGCCGCTCACCAGGCACAGGGCATCGCCCCCGAGCCAGTCGCCGCAGGTCTCCTGCAGCACGGCGGGGAAACCGCCCGCCGGCACGCTCAGGATGCCGCGCGCCGAAGACCTTTCCTCCAGCACTTCGCCGCCTGCACCGAGGCGGGCCGCCCGCAGGGACGACGTGCCCCAGTCGACGCCGACCAGCGCGCGCACGGCGCTAGTGGTTGTCGCGCGGCACGAAGGCGCCGCGCTTGCCGACGAGGAAGTCGAGGTCCACGCCTTCGTCGGCCTGCAGCACGTGGTCGACGTACAGCTTCCAGTAGCCGGACGCGAGCGGCGGCTTCGGCGGCTGCCAGGCCGCGCGCCGGCGCGCCAGCTCCTCGTCGCTGACCTCCAGGTGCAGGCGGCGCTTGGGCACGTCGAGCTCGATGATGTCGCCGTTCTGCACCAGCGCCAGCGGCCCGCCGGCGGCGGCTTCCGGCGCCGTGTGAAGGACGACGGTGCCGTAGGCCGTGCCGCTCATGCGCGCATCGCTGATGCGGACCATGTCGGTGATGCCCTTGCGCAGCACCTTGGGCGGCAGCGGCATGTTGCCGACTTCCGCCATGCCGGGGTAGCCCTTGGGGCCGCAGTTCTTCAGCACCAGCACGCAGTCCTCGTCGACGTCGAGGTTCTCGTCGTCGATGCGGGCGTGGAAGTCCTCGATGTCCTCGAACACCACCGCCCGGCCGCGATGGACCATCAGCTTGGGCGTGGCGGCGCTGGGCTTGATGACGGCGCCGCGCGGCGACAGGTTGCCGCGCAGAACGGCGATGCCCGCCTTTTCCTTGAACGGCGCCTCCAGCGGCAGGATCACTTCCTTGTTCCAGTTCTGCGCGTCGGCGATGTTCTCGCCCATGGTCTGGCCGGTGACGGTCAACACGTCCAGGTGCAGGTGGTCGCGGATCTCCTTCATCACCGCGGGGATGCCGCCGGCGTAGCAGAAATCCTCCATCAGGTGCTGGCCCGAGGGCTGCAGGTTCACCAGGCAGGGCATCTCGCTGCCGAGGCGGTCGAAGTCCTCGATGGAGAGTTCCACCCCGAGGCGGCGGGCGATGGCGATCAGGTGGATCACGGCGTTGGTAGAGCCGCCGATGGCCGCCAGGGTCTTGATGGCATTCTCGAAGGCCTGGCGCGTGAGGATCTGCGAGATCTTCACGTCGCGGTGCACCAGGTCCACGATGCGCCGGCCGGCCTGGCGCGCCAGCACGTTGCGGCGGCCGTCGACGGCGGGGTAGGCCGCGTTGCCGGTCAGGCCGATGCCCAGGGCCTCGACCATGCTGGCCATGGTGGACGCCGTGCCCATCGTCATGCAGTGGCCGTGGCTGCGGTGCATGCAGCTTTCCGCTTCGAAGAAGTCCTGCAGCTTGAGCGTGCCGGCGCGCACCTGCTCGCTCATGCTCCACACGCCGGTGCCCGAGCCCAGTTCCTGGCCGCGCCACTTGCCCGAGAGCATGGGGCCGCCGGAGACGCCGATCGCGGGGACGTCGACCGAGGACGCTCCCATCAGCAGCGAAGGCGTGGTCTTGTCGCACCCGAACAGCAGCACGACGCCGTCGACCGGGTTGCCGCGGATCGACTCCTCGACGTCCATGCTGGCCAGGTTGCGATAGAGCATCGCCGTCGGGCGCAGCAGGGTCTCGCCCAGCGACATCACCGGGAACTCCAGCGGGAAGCCGCCGGCCTCGTACACGCCGATCTTCACCTGCTCGGCGAGGGTGCGGAAATGCGAGTTGCACGGCGTCAGCTCGCTGAAGGTATTGCAGATGCCGATGACGGGGCGGCCGTCGAACTGGTCGTGCGGGATGCCCTTGCCCTTGAGCCAGCTGCGGTAGGCGAAGCCGTCGCGGTCCTGGCGGCCGAACCATTGTTGCGAGCGGAGTTCGGAAGGCGGTTTCTTGGGGGTGGTCATAAGGGTTGGTCCTGATCGGTCAATCATCTTATGGTCATACGATTGCGCCCGCTTCCGTGCAAACCATGATCAAGAACGTTTCGGGCACCACCCTCGACCTGCTGGGCGCCGCCATCGTCGGCGGGCGCTATGCCGTGGGCGCCAGCATGCCACCGGAGCCGCTCCTCGGGGAGGAGCTCGGCGTCAGCCGCACCGTCGTCCGCGAGGCGGTCAAGTCCCTGGTGGCCAAGGGCCTGGTCACGACCGGTCCCAAGGTCGGGACGAAGGTCCTGCCGCCCGACGCCTGGAACTGGTTCGACCCGGACGTCATCGTCTGGCAATCCCAGGCCGGCCTCACGCGCGAGTTCCTGCGCGACCTGCAGGAGCTGCGCCGGGTCATCGAACCGGCGGCCGTGCGCATCGCGGCCGAGCGCGCCACGCCGGCCGACATCGCCGAGATCGAGGTGGCCTTCGCCGGCATGAAGAAGGCGGTGGAGCAGGGCGGCGACTACGTGGCGCACGACCTGCGCTTCCACCAGGGCCTGCTGCGCGCCTGCCACAACCGCATGATGGTGCAGATGAGCAAGGCCCTGTCGGCCCTGCTGCGCACCAGCTTCGAGATCTCCACCACCCGCAAGGACGGGCCGAAGAATTCGCTGCCGCTGCACCGGGCGGTGGTCGACGCCGTGATCGCCCGCGACGCCGATGCGGCCGAACGCGCGATCCTCGTGCTGATCGACGGGGCCCGCGAGGACATCGACACCGTGCTGGCGTCCCGCCGGCGGCTGCCCAAGCTGGACATGCCCGCGCCGCTGCTGCGCGCCGCCTGAAAGACCGCATGCAGAAGGCTTCCGACCTGTTCTTCAAGCTGCTCGAACTGCTGGTGGTCGTCGCGCTGGTCGCGATGGTCATCATGGTGTTCGGCAACGTGGTGCTGCGCTATGCATTCAACTCCGGCATCCTGGTGTCGGAGGAGCTTTCGCGCTACTGCTTCATCTGGCTCACCTACATCGGCGCGATGATCGCGATGCGCGACCGCGAGCACCTGGGCGTCGACACGCTGGTGCGCCGGCTGCCGCGCGCGGGCAAGATGGCCTGCCTGTTCCTGTCCGAAGCCATGATGCTCGGCGTGAACGTGCTGTTCTTCGTCGGCACGTGGAAGATGCACGAGCTGCAGGTGACCAACGTCTCGCCCGTGGTCGGCATCTCGATGATCTGGGTGTACGGGGTCGGTTACGTGGTGGCGGTGGTGATGGCCCTGTTCAACCTGGCCGTGCTGTACCGCCTCCTCGCCGGCAAGCTGTCGGACGACGAGCTCGTGCAGGTCGTCGAGTCGGAGGACATGCCGCACATCGTCGTGCCCGAACCGCAGCCGCAAGGGGCCCCCCGATGACGGTCACCATCTTCGTCGGCAGCCTGCTCGGCGCCATGGCGCTCGGCATGCCCATCGCCTACGCGCTGCTGGTGTGCGGGCTCGCGCTCATGGCGTTCATGGCCGCCACCGGCATGCTGCCGGCCTTCGACTCGCAGATCCTGGCGCAGCGCTTCGTCGACGGCGCCGACAACTTCCCGCTGCTGGCGGTTCCGTTCTTCCTGCTGGCCGGCGAGTTCATGAACGCCGGCGGCCTCTCGCGCCGCATCGTCCACCTCGCGATGGCCTGGGTCGGCCACTTCCGCGGCGGCATGGGCTACGTCGCGGTGCTCGCCGCCGTCATCATGGCCTCGATCTCGGGTTCCGCCGTGGCCGACACGGCGGCGCTGTCCGCGCTCCTGATCCCCATGATGCGGCAAGCCGGCTACCAGGTGAACCGCTCCGCGGGCCTCATCGCCGCCGGCGGCATCATCGCGCCGGTCATCCCGCCGTCGATCGGCATGATCATCTTCGGCGTCGCCGCCAACGTCTCGATCACCAAGCTGTTCCTGGCCGGCATCTTCCCCGGCATCCTGATGGGCCTGGCGATCGGCATCGCCTGGTGGATCGTCGCCAAGAAGGAGAACGTGCAGGCGGCGCCGCGCATGCCGATGGGCGAGCGGCTGCGCGTCACCGGCCAGGGCACCTTCGCGCTGCTGCTGCCGGTCGTGATCCTCGGCGGCATGAAGTTCGGCGTCTTCACCCCGACCGAGGCCGCCGTCGTGGCCGCGGTCTACAGCTTCGTGGTCGGCATGTTCGTCTACCGCGAACTGAAGCTGAAGGACCTGTACGGCCTGGTGGTGTCCGCCGGCAAGACCACCGCGGTGGTCATGTTCCTCGTCGCGGCCGCCATGGTCAGCGCCTGGCTGATCACCGTCGCCAACATCCCCGACGAAGTCGCCAAGCTGCTGTCGCCCTTCGCGCACAACAAGACGCTGCTGATGCTGGTGATGATGGTGATCATCGTCGTCATCGGCACGGCGCTGGACTTCACGCCGACGGTGCTGATCCTCACGCCGGTGCTGATGCCGATCGTGCGCCAGGCCGGCATCGACCCCGTCTACTTCGGCGTGCTGTTCATCATGAACAACGCCATCGGGCTGATCACGCCACCGGTGGGCACCGTGCTGAACGTGGTGTGCGGCGTCGCGCGCATCAGCATGGACGACGCCTTCAAGGGCGTGATGCCCTTCTTCATCGCGCAGCTCATCGTCCTGTTCTCGCTCGTCCTGTTCCCCGACCTCGTGCTCGTGCCTTTGCAATGGCTGATGCGCTAGGTCCATGTTCCCCCCGTCCGACCCTAGGAGACAAACCATGTTGAAGCGACGCACGCTCGTCACCCTCGTCGCCGGCGCCCTGCTGGCGGCTGCCCCTGCCTTCGCGCAGTTCCAGGAGCGCACCATCAAGTTCACCAACGGCGTGAACGAAGACCACCCGGTGGGCGTGGGCGTGAAGAAGATGCAGGAAGTGCTGGCCGCCAAGACCGGCGGCAAGATGAAGATCAACGCCTTCTGGGGCGGCGCCGCCGGCAACGACCTGCAGGCCACGCAGGCGCTGCGCGCCGGCACGCAGGAGATGGTGTGCACCTCCTCCTCCCCGCTGGTGGGCATCGTCAAGGAACTGGGCGTGTTCGACCTGCCCTTCCTGTTCGCCAACGAGAAGGAAGCCGACGCGGTCCTGGACGGCCCGGCCGGCGTCTACTTCAACAAGAAGCTGGAAGAAGCGGGCCTCGTGAACCTGGCCTACTGGGAGAACGGCTTCCGCAACCTGACCAACAGCAAGAAGCCGGTCGCGAAGGTCGAGGACTTCGACGGCATCAAGCTGCGCGTGATGCAGAACAACATCTTCCTGGACACGTTCCGCACGCTGGGCACCAACGCCGTGCCGATGGCCTTCCCGGAAGTGTTCACGGCGCTGGAGACCAAGACCATCGACGGCCAGGAGAACCCCTTCGTCACGATCGAGACCTCCAAGTTCAACGAGGTGCAGAAGTACCTGTCGGTCACGCGCCACGCCTACACGCCCTTCCTGATCCTCTATTCCAAGAAGCTGTGGGACGGCCTGAGCCCGCAGGAGCAGGCCGTGCTGCGCGAAGCCGCGATCGAGGGCCAGAAGGTGCAGCGCGTCGCCAACCGGCAGCTGAACGAGAAGTCGCTGGCCAGCCTGCGCTCCAAGGGCATGCAGGTCAACGAGATCACCCCCGCGGAGCAGCGCCGCATGTTCGACAAGGTCAAGCCGGTCTACGACAAGAACGTGCCGACCATCGGCTCCGAACCGGTGAACATCGTCCTGGACGCGCTGAAGAAGGCCCGGGGCGGCTGACAAGGGCTTAAGCCATATTCCTGGTGCGCTGCTCGGTCATGGCAGCTACAATTTCTAACATTCCCGGCGTGCAGCAGAAAGCCGGGTCAACGTTGGAGAGAGGTAGTTCCCGTGGCCCAGTCGTCACCAGCGACGCCGTTCCCGGAGGCCGACCATCCGCGCTACTGGCTCGGACGCTCCCCCCTGTTCGACATGGAAGACCCGAAGCTGCGGCTGCGGGTCCATGCCCTCACCCAGTTGTGCAAGAACGACAGGGAGAAGGCGCTGTCGATCTACGGCTATGTCAAGCGCCTGCCGCTGCGCACGCGCATGAAGTTCGGCGCGCCCACGGCGCGCCAGGTCTACGACGCCGGCCACGGCGACGCCTTCGACAAGGCGACGCTGCTGGTGGCCATGCTGCGCATGGCCGGCCTGCCGTCCCGTGTCCGGTTCCTGAACCTCGGCGGCGAGATCCTGCGCGGCATCCCGGGGCGCATGCGCGAAGCCGTGCGTCCGGTGCTGGAGATCTGGCTGCAGGACCAGTGGCTGCGGACCGACACCTTCATCTACGACGGCGAGTGCATGGCCGCGGCGCGCCAGCGCCTGAAGGACCTCGGCTGGGAATGGGGCTACGGCATCCACGTCAACGGCGCCATGGTCTGGAACGGCTACGAGAGCGCCTTCCTGGGCGGCGTGCCCACGGAATGCGACCTGATGGTGCTCGAGGACCTGGGCGTCTTCCACGACCCGCTGCATTTCGCCACCCGCAGCACGCTGGGCAGGCTGCACGCGAGCTTCGGCCGCCTGCTGCACTGGAACCTGCTCGCGCCGCTGATGGACCGCGCCTGGCGCAAGCTGCGCGACTCCCGCGCGGGCGGCGAACTGCCCTTCCACAAGACCTCCTGAAGCCGGCGCGGCCGGCGCATCCGGCATGAAGATCCGCCAGCTCGAAACCCTCCGGCTCGGGGAGTTTCCCAACATCCTGTGGGTGCGCGTGCACACCGACGAAGGTCTCGTCGGCCTCGGCGAGACCTTCATGGGCGCCGAAGCCGTCGAGGCCTACCTGCACGAATGGGCCGCGCCGCGGCTGGTCGGCCAGGACCCGCTGGCCATCGAGGCCCGGGCGCGCGACCTGACCGGCTATCTCGGGTGGCGCGGCTCCGGGGCCGAGACGCGCGGCAACTCCGCCGTCGACATCGCGCTGTGGGACCTGTTCGGGCAGGCCGCGGGCATGCCGCTGCACACCGCGCTGGGCGGCAAGAGCCGCGACGCGATCCGCGTCTACAACACCTGCGCCGGCTACCGCTACGTGCGCAGCAACCGCAACCAGGCGTCGTCGAACTGGGGGCTGGGCAACGCGCAGGGACCCTACGAGGACCTCGAGGGTTTCCTGCACCACGCCGACGAACTGGCGCAGTCGCTGCTGGAAGAGGGCATCACGGCGATGAAGATCTGGCCCTTCGACGTGGCGGCCGAGCGCAGCCACGGCCAGTACATCAGCGCGCAGGACCTCGACGCGGCGCTCGAGCCCTTCCGCAAGATCCGCTCGGCCGCCGGCTCCCGCATGGACATCATGGTGGAGTTCCACAGCCTGTGGCGGCTGCCGATGGCGCGGCGCATCGCGCGCGCATTGCAGGAGTTCGACACCTTCTGGCACGAGGACCCGATCCGCATCGACAGCCTCGACCTGCTCAAGGCGTATGCCGAAGACTGCCGGGCGATGGTCTGCGCCAGCGAGACCCTCAGCTACAAGTGGGGCTTCAAGGACTACCTGCAGACGGGCGTGGCCGGCGTCGCGATGCTGGACCTGAGCTGGTGCGGCGGCCTGACCGAAGCGCGCAAGATCGCGGCGATGGCGGACGCCTGGCAGCTGCCGGTGGCGCCGCACGACTGCACGGGGCCCGTCGTCTGGGCCGCGTCCACGCACCTGTCGCTGCACGCGCCCAACGCGCTGGTGCAGGAGAGCGTGCGTGCGTTCTACACGGGCTGGTACCGCGAACTGGTGACCGGGCTGCCGAAGGTGGAGCAGGGGATGGTCAGCCTGGGCGACCAGCCGGGGCTGGGGATCGAACTGCTGCCGGAGCTCTGGAAGCGCAAGGACGCGATGGTGCGCGCCTCGTAGGCACGCGCTACGCAGGCTGCATGTCGCCCGACAGCAGCACCTGCGCGGCCTTCGCTTGCGGCACGGTGCGCAGCAGCGCGCGCGCGACGTCCGCCGCCCGGATCGGACGCAGGTTCGCGGGCAGGACATGGCCGATCCAGCGGCCCACGCCGGCGGCGATCTTCTCGCCCGTGCGCTCCGGCTGGCCGAGCGACTGGCGATCGCCCAGCAGGAACGACGGGCGCGCGATCACGACGCCTTCGTAGCCGAGGCCGTCGACCGCCTTCTCGAGCTCGCCCTTCACGCGGTTGTAGAAGATGGCGGACTGCGAGTCCGCGCCCATCGCGCTGACCACGCCGAGGCGCGTCGCGCCGGCGGCCCGGGCCGCGCGAGCGACGGCGAGGTTCGCGTCGAGGTCGACCGCGCGGAAGGCCGGCTGGCTGCCGGCGACCTTGATGGTGGTGCCGAGGGCCAGGTAGGCCTCGTCCAGCGCCGGAAGTGCCGGCAGGCGCGTGAAGTCGACGAGATGGACGACCAGCTTGGGGTGGCGCAGGTCCGGCGCGCGGCGCGCGAGCACGTGCACCGTCGCCACGCCCTCGTCGGCCAGCAGGCCCTGCAGGATCTCGCGGCCCACCAGGCCCGTCGCGCCCGCCACGAGGGCGGTGCGGGGGGGCAGGGCGGGCCGCTCCATGGCAGGGACGGACTCAGCGGCCGTAGTTGCGGGCAGGGTTGCCGCCGCGGCGGTTGCCGCCGCCGCCACCACCACCACCACGGCGGCTCGCGCCCATGCTGTCGATGCTGGTGCGGGTGGGATCCGGCTGGCCGTTCGGGCTGACGCGCTTGACGCCGGTCATGTCGCGGCGGCCGGGCAGGTTGGTGCGCAACGGGTCCACGTTGCGCGGCATGCGGTCTTCACCGTCCTCGTCGCGCTCCGGGCGCACGTCGCGCGCCTGTTGCTGCGGCGGACGCGCGCCCTGGCCGTTGTTCGGCGGACGCTGGCCCGGCTGCTGCGGACGGCCGCGGCCGCCGTTGCCGTTGCGTGCCTGCTGGCCCTGGTTTTCGCTGCGCTGGCCGTTGCCGCCGGCGTTGCGGCCCGCGCCGTTGCCATTGGCGCTGCGGCCGGCGCCGTTGCCGCCACGGCCGGCGCCGCCGCGCGGCTGGCCGCCGTTCTTGTCCTTGTTCTCGCGGATGCGCTGCATCATCTCGCTGCGTGCCGCCTTGGCCGCGGCGTTGAGCACTTCGCGCGAGGGCGGGCGGCCCTTGCCGCCCCACAGCACTTGGCGGCCCATGGCGATCGGCTCGGCCTGCTCGCCGGGTTCGGGCCCGAAGCCCTCGACCACCTGCACGGCGATCTGCTGCTTGGTGAAGCGCTCGATCTCCTGCATGAAGCCTTCCTCGTCCAGGCAGACCAGGCTGACGGCGGCGCCGTCGTTGCCCGCGCGGCCGGTGCGGCCGATGCGGTGCACGTAGTCTTCCGGCACGTTGGGGATCTCGTAGTTCACCACGTGCGGCAGTTCGTCGATGTCGATGCCGCGGGCCGCGATGTCGGTCGCCACCAGCGCGCGGATCTCGCCGCTCTTGAACCCGGCCAGGGCCTGCGTGCGCGCGGTCTGGCTCTTGTTGCCGTGCAGGGCCATCGCGGTGATGCCCTTCTTGTTCAGGAATTCGGCAACGTTGTTGGCGCCGAACTTGGTGCGCGTGAACACCAGCACCTGCGACCAGTCGTGTTCCTGGATCACGTGCGCCAGCAGCTCCTTCTTCTTGCCGCGGCCGACCGGGTGCACCACCTGCGTGATGCGCTGGACGGTGGTGTTGCGCGGGGTGACCTGGATGCTCTGCGGATTCTTCAGCAGCGTGTGGGCCAGCTCGCGGATCTCGTCGCTGAAGGTGGCGGAGAACAGCAGGCTCTGCTTTTCCTTCGGCACCAGCGCCAGCACCTTCTTCACGTCCGGCAGGAAGCCCATGTCCAGCATGCGGTCGGCCTCGTCGAGCACGAGGATCTCCACCGTGGACAGGTCCAGGTGGCCCTGCTGCTGCAGGTCCAGCAGGCGGCCGGGCGTCGCGACCAGGATGTCGACGCCCTTGCGGATGCGGTCGATCTGGGGGTTCATGCCGACGCCGCCGAAGATCACGGCGGAAGTCAGGGGCAGGTACTTGCCGTAGGTCCGGATGGACTCTTCCACCTGCGCGGCGAGTTCACGCGTGGGCGTGAGCACCAGGGCGGCGATGCCGTCCTTGCCGAACTTGTTGGTCTTGCTCTGCCCGTGGGTCAGCTTGTGCAGCATGGGCAGCGTGAACGCCGCCGTCTTGCCGGTGCCGGTCTGGGCGCCGGCGAGGAGATCGTGGCCGTCGAGCACGGCGGGGATCGCCTGGGCCTGGATCGGGGTGGGGGTTTCGTAGCCTTCTTCGCGGACAGCCTTGAGGATGGCCGGTGCGAGGTTCAGTTCGTCAAAAGTCATTGAGCAGTGAAGCGCCTCCCGGGCGCTGGGGCATCGGCCGTTCCGGGCCACGCGGGCCGGATCCAGTCAAGGCAGATGAGGTTAAGTTCGGGAGCCGGCGGGCGAAAAGCCTGCTTCGTCCCCAGCGGAACGCTGAGCTCGCAGGCAACTGGAGGCCGCGAGAAAGGGCATTGTCGCACGGTTCCGCGGGGCCTGCCCGGGCCGCCCGTTGCGCCCGCGCACCGGCTGTCGTGCACAAAGTGTCACCCGTCCTGCCAAAAAGTGTCGACCCGGGTGGCCTCAACCATAATCTGTCGACCATATGTCCAAGTCCATGAAGCTCCGCCTGGGGGTCGCCGACGACCCCGCGGCCCTGCAGCCGTCGCTCGGTGATTGCATGGAGGCCATGCTGCAACAGGCCGAGCCCCTGATGGCCCAGGTGCTCGAAGGGCTGGAGAAGGCGGCCCTTGCCACGGGTACGCGCAAGGTGGCCGCCTTCCAGGCGCCGCCCGTGCGGGAGGCGATCATCCGGCTGCAGGAGAGCGCGGGCGACGTCACCGACTCGTTCGTGGCCGAACTGACCCGCCTGGTCTACGAAGGCGGCGGCAAGGACCAGACGAACGCCGAGACGCTGCGCTTCGAGGACCTGCAGCTGTTCGAGGACGCCCAGCTCGACCAGAGCATCGAACTGGCCCGTGCGCAGCAGGAGGTCGCCCTGGCGGTGGACGACACGCTGCCCGCCGCCGATGCGCTGATCAGCACCATGCTGGGCTGGCGCACGATCCAGCCGGGGCTCAACCCGTTGCGGCCGGACGTGTTCGTGCGATCCCTGCAGCACGCGCTGGCGCAGCACGTGCCGGACTCGCAGGTGCGCGAAGTGCTGATCACGCCCGCCGCGGGCCTGCTCGGGGTGAACCTGCGCAAGCTCTATCGGGAGCTGTCCGACTGGCTGCGCTCCACCGGTGTCGAACCGGCCGTTCCGCTGGGGGGCCGCATCAACAAGGTCACGGGGGCCGGCGGCAAGCCGGTGACGGACACGGCGTCGAAGACCCTGCTCACGCTCGACCGGCTGCGCAAGCTGCTCACCGGCGACCTGGACCAGCCGCGCAAGCCCGAATTCCTGCACACGGTGCCGGCGTCGATGTCGCTGCTGAACGAGCTGAAGAAGGCCGATGAACTGGTCAAGCGGCTGGAACAGAGGCCCAAGGCCGCGCCGGCCCCGGTGCAGCCGGTGGACATGCTGGCGGACGTGGGCAAGGAGCCGACGGCGGCGCCCGGCCGCATCGGCCAGCAGCTCGGCGAGGAAGTCGTCGGCATGATGTTCGACCACCTGGCCGAAGACCGCCGGCTGCTGCCCTCGGTGAAGCGCCAGCTGAAGCTGATGGAGCCGGCGGTGCACCGCCTGGCCAAGGAAGACTCGCGCTTCTTCAGCGACCGCACCCACCCGGCCCGCTTGGTGCTGGACCGGATCACCCAGCGCAGCCTGGCGTTCACCTCGGACGCCGATCCGGGATTCGCGCGCTTCATGGCGTCGGTGGAATCCGCCTCCAAGTGGCTGGAGTCCAAGGTGGTGGACGCCGAGACCTTCGGTGAACTGCTGGACCACCTGCAGGCGCAGTGGGGCGAGCAGGACCAGGGCGCCAGGCAGAAGCGCGAGGAAGCGGCGAAGGCGCTGCTGCACGCCGAGCAGCGCAACCTGCTGGCGCAGAAGCTCGCCGCCGATTTCACGGGCATGCTGCAGGGCCTGGACGTCGCCGACTTCGTGCACGACTTCCTGCGCAATGCCTGGGCCCAGGTGGTCGCCGAGGCGCAACTCAGTTGCGAGGACGGCTCCTCCGACCCGCACGGCTACCGCGCCCTGGTCGACGACCTGGTGTGGAGCGTTCAGAAGACGTCCGCCCAGCGCGGACGCGCCCGGCGCCTCGTGCAGATGATCCCCGGCCTGCTGCAGCGCATGCGCGCCGGCCTGCAAGGCATTGGCTATCCGCCGGAGCTCACGCAGCGCTTCTTCGACCACCTCATCACGCTGCACAAGGCGGCGGTACAGGAAGGCCGCGACGCCGCCACGCAGACCGCCGCCGATGCGGCCTGGGAAGAGGAATCGAAGTTCAGCGACAGTGCCGTGGAGATGTGGCTCGACGGCGTGGAGGTGCAGGAGTCCGGCTACGTGGACTTCCCCGGCCTCGAGACGGACACCGAGCACGTGGCTTCCGCCGAAGCCGCGCAGCAGGAGGCGCTGGAGGCGGAGCAGGAGCTGGCCGCCGCCCCGGACCTGAACCTGCAGGAGCCCGCGCCGGCATTGCGCGACGCCGAACTCAAGGTCGGCACCTGGGTCGAGATCCAGATCAAGGGCGAGTGGGTGCGGGCGCAGCTGACCTGGTCGAGCCCGCACGCGACGCTCTTCATGTTCACGTCCGTGGGCGGGACGGCCCATTCGATGTCGCGCCGCACCCTGGACAAGCTGCGCGCGTCCGACACCCTGCGCGTGATCGCCGACCGCCCGGTCCTCGACGAGGCGCTGGACCACGTCGCGCAGGAGGCGCTGAAGAACAGCGTGGTGAAGAAGGACTGAGGTCCTCCGGCCCTGCCTGGCGGGGTGACAATTCGCGTCACCCCGACCGCACTTTCCCGCCGGAATTTCGTCATCCGGGATAATCGGCGGTTTCCCGCAGAAAAATCCTATGGCCCAGTACGTCTACACCATGAACCGCGTCGGCAAGATCGTGCCGCCGAAGCGGCAGATCCTGAAGGACATTTCGCTCAGCTTCTTCCCGGGCGCGAAGATCGGCGTGCTGGGCCTGAACGGCTCGGGCAAGTCCACGCTGCTCAAGATCATGGCCGGCCTCGACACCGAGATCGAGGGCGAGGCCATCCCGATGCCGGGCCTGAAGATCGGATACCTGCCGCAGGAGCCGCAGCTCGATCCCGAACAGACGGTGCGCGAGGCCGTCGAGGGCGGCATGGGCGAGGTCAACCAGGCCAAGGCGCGGCTCGAGGAGGTCTACGCGGCCTACGCCGAGCCCGACGCCGACTTCGACAAGCTGTCGGAGGAGCAGCAGAAGCTGGAGGCGATCATCGCCGCCGCCGGCGCGGAAAGCGGCGGGGAACACCTGCTGGAGATCGCGGCCGACGCGCTGCGCCTGCCGCCGTGGGAAGCCGTGATCAAGAACCTCTCGGGCGGCGAGAAGCGCCGCGTGGCCCTGTGCCGCCTGCTGCTGTCCAAGCCCGACATGCTGCTGCTGGACGAACCCACCAACCACCTGGACGCCGAGTCCGTCGAGTGGCTGGAACAGTTCCTGGCGCGTTTCTCGGGCACCGTGGTGGGCATCACCCACGACCGCTACTTCCTGGACAACGCCGCCGAGTGGATCCTGGAACTGGACCGCGGCCGCGGCATCCCCTACAAGGGCAACTACTCCACCTGGCTGGAGCAGAAGGAAGCGCGCCTGGAGCAGGAGCAGCGCACCGAGGACGCCCGCACCAAGGCCATGAAGAAGGAACTGGAGTGGGCCCGCCAGAACCCGAAGGGCCGCCAGGCCAAGAGCAAGGCGCGCCTGGCCCGCTTCGAGGAACTGTCCGACTACGAATACCAGCGGCGCAACGAGACCAACGAGATCTTCATCCCGGTCGGCGAACGCCTGGGCCACGAGGTCATCGAGTTCGTCAACGTCAGCAAGTCCTTCGGCGACCGGGTCCTCATCGACGACCTGAGCTTCAAGGTGCCGGCCGGCGCCATCGTGGGCATCATCGGCCCCAATGGCGCGGGCAAGTCCACGCTGTTCAAGATGATCTCCGGCAGGGAGAAGCCGGACTCCGGCGAAGTGAAGATCGGCAAGACGGTGCAGATGGCCTTCGTCGACCAGCACCGCGACGACCTGGCCAACGACAAGACCGTCTGGGAGGACATCTCGGGCGGCCTGGACATGATCCAGATCGGCAAGTTCACCATGGCCAGCCGCGCCTACTGCGGCCGCTTCAACTTCAACGGCGGCGACCAGCAGAAGAAGGTGGGCATGCTCTCCGGCGGCGAACGCGGGCGGCTGCACCTGGCCAAGACCCTGCTGCAGGGCGGCAACGTGCTGCTGCTGGACGAACCCTCGAACGACCTGGACGTCGAAACCCTGCGCGCGCTGGAAGACGCGCTGCTGGAGTTCGCGGGCAGCGTGATGGTGATCAGCCACGACCGCTGGTTCCTCGATCGCATCGCCACGCACATCCTCGCGGCGGAGGACGAAGCCAAGTGGGTGTTCTTCGACGGCAACTACCAGGAGTACGAGGCGGACAAGCGACGCCGCCTCGGCGAGGAAGGTGCACGGCCGCACCGGGTGCGCTATAAAGCGCTGAAATGACAGCGCGGTAGAGCGCGCAATCCGGCGTCCCGCGGACGCCGGACCCACACCGTCCGAGGGGGCCGCCACATGGGCGTGCAGCAACCACAGTACCAGTCGCTGTACCGCGCCAGCATCAAGGAAGCCGCCATGCAGGGGGCGGCCCTGATGCAGGCCACGCTCGTGCGCGCGCTGCGCGAATGGCCGGACACGGCGGCGCGCATGGACGACGTCATCGAGCGCGGCGTGCTGCTGGAGGCGCTGGCGGTCCTGAAGGAGCGGCAGCAGGCGCTGACCGATGCCTTCCCGCAGGCGCTGCTGGCCGAGTTCGCGCATGCGATCGCCGGCGAGCGCAGCGCGGCGCTGAACTTCGACGCGCTGTCGCTGCTGGGGGATGAGCAGGTGCAGGAGAACGCCGACCTGGTGCGCGCCGCCCGCGCGCTCGAGGAGGCGGTGCAGCCGCGGCTGGCGGAACTGGAAGCCGCGCTCGCCGCCGCCCAGCTCACGCCGCGCGGCGCCGCGCAGCGCCATCCCTTGCGGCCCGAGGTGTACGTGCGCGCCGTCTACCGGCTCGCGCGGCAAAGCCCGCTGTCGTCGTCGGTGCGCCGCCGCTGGCTGCGCCACCTGCCGCCCCTGATGGCGCCGGACCTGCTGCAGTCGTACGCCGTCGTGGCGAAGCGGATCGCGCCGGCGGAAACGGCCCTGGTGCCCGCGGAGGTCGCGCAGGAGGCACGTGACCGCGCCACGCAGCTCACCATCCGCGAGCTGCAGAAGCTGCTCGCCGGCGAGCCGGGCGAGGGCGCCGGCGAAGCCTTGATCGTCTTCGACGAGAGCGACTTCCAGCACACGGTGCCGGCGGCGCTGGAGATGGTGCAGGACATGCGCAAGGTCGACCAGCTGATGCTCCAGCTGCGGCAACGGCAGGCGGCGATGCCGGGGCGGGAGCAGGACAGCCTGGTGGCCTTCCGCGACGCCTTGCGGCAGGAGGCGAGGAAGCCCGCGCAGGCCCTCGCCGTCGAAGTCGTGCAGCTGATGATGGACAACCTGGCTGCCGACGAGCGCCTGCTGCCCCAGGTGCGCGAGGTCGTGCGCGACCTCGAGCCGCCGCTGCTGCGGCTGGCGCTGGTCGACCCGCGCTTCTTCAGCGACCGCGAGCATCCGGCGCGCCAGCTGCTGGAACAGCTGACGCAACGCAGCCTGGCCTGGACGTCGGCCGAAGATCCTGCCTTCCAGACCTTCATGGGGGCCTTGCAGGAGGCCACGGAAGCGCTGCTGGACACGCGGGCCAGCGGCCCCGAGACCTTCGAGATCGCGCTGGCGGCCCTGGAGGAGGCGTGGGACGAGGCGCAGCCGCGTGGCCGCCGCAACCGCGAACGCGCGGTGCGCGCGCTCCTGCGCGCGGAGCAGCGCAACCTGCTGGCCGGCGAACTCGCGCGGAAGGTCCTGGAGCGGCCCGACGCCGCCGGCGCGCCGCCCGAGGCGCTCGCCTTCCTCACCGGGCCCTGGTCGCAGGTGATGGCGCAGGCAAGGCTGGTGGACGGCAGCGGCTCGGAGGATCCCGGCGGCTATGGCTGGGTGGTGCAGACCGTGTTGTGGAGCGTGCAGCCCGCGCTGACGGCGCGCGTGGCGGGCCACCAGCAGACGCTGCGCAACCGCATCCACGAGGGCCTGGCGAGCATCGACCACCTGCCGGCCGACACGCAGCGCTGGCAGAACCTGCTGGCGGCGCTGCGCGACCTGGCGATGTCGGTCGCGACGGGCACGGCCTTGCGCGCGGCCGGTCCCGAGCCCGCACCCGAGCGTGTCGACACTTGGCTGGCGCCGCTGGAGATGCACGAGTCGGGCTTCGTGCCCGATGCGGGCGTGCAGCTGGCGTCGACGGCGGCGGAGCCGGACGCCCTGCCGCCGCAGGAGCTGGCCGTCGGCGCCTACGTCGACCTGCTCTCCGACGGCTGGGAGCGCTGGCAGCTCACCTGGGCCAGCCCGCACGGCCTGCTGTTCATGTTCACGCACGCAAGCGGTGCCACCCGCTCGATGACGCGCCGCAAGCTGCACCACACGCTGCAGCAGGGCGCGCTGCGCCTGGTGTCGTCGCATCCCGTCGTCGACGGCGCGCTGGACGCGGTGGCGCACGCCGCCTGGCGCAACAGCGGCACCGCGTAGGGCTGCGCCGCGGCGGCTACGCCTGCCAGACGCCGAAGCCCTTCTCGCGCAGGGCGATCCCCAGCTCCACTTCCATCTCCACGGCCGCGTGGTACGGCATCGGGTTGTAGACCGCATAGAGGTCCGGACGCAGCCGCACGCCGTGCTGCTGCACGTAGGGGTTGGCCTGGATACCCGCCTTGTGGCGGTCGAACCGGACGTCGGGGTCCAGGCCCGTCATGCCGACGTAGACGAAGGGCATGCCGAGCCGGTAGTCCGGGTTGCAGCGGCGGAAGCGCGCGCTGTTCCACACCGCATCGCCGAGTTCCACGACGTACACGTGGTAGTGCAGGCGCGGCTTGCGGGGCATGGCCTCAGGGCAGGTGGCGCCAGCCGCCTTCGACCTTCACCTCGCCGCGGATCGAATGCGCCAGGTCGCAGTGCGCGTGCGCTTCGTGGTGCAGGTGGGCGATGGCCGCGTCGTCCGGCACCCGCGCGCCGCGCAGCACGACCTGGGGCCGCAACAGGACTTCGGTGATGCCCCGGTGGCCGTCGGCGAAGCGCCCCATGCGGCCCTCGGCGTCGTCCGTGTAGCGGTCGACCACGAAGCCGGCGCCGGCGGCCAGCGAGAGGAACCACAGCATGTGGCAGCTGGACACGGCCGCCACCAATGCTTCCTCGGGATCGACCGCGGCCGCATCCGAGTAGGGCAGCCGCACGGAGTGCGGCGAGCTGGACGCCGGCACGACGGTGCCGCCGTCGAAGCGCCAGCGGTGTGCGCGGCTGTACTTGCCGTCCGTGAAGGCGGCGTCGCCGCGGGACCATTCGATGTTGCAGGCGTAGTTCGCCATACCTTCCTCCTTCAGGCCGGGCGCAGCGCGGCGAGCGCGCTGCGCTCGGTGGCCGCGAGGTGCTCCTGCAGGACGCGGCTCGCGGCCTTCGCATCGCGCTTGCGCAGCGCCCGGATCAACGCGTGATGTTCCTGGTGCCAGCCCTGGGCGCGGGTGGAAGGCTTCAGCCGCGTGAAGTAGAAGCGGTCCACCAGGTAGCGCAGCCGCCGCACGATCACCATGGACTCCGGGCGCTGCGCGGGCGCGTAGAGCGCCTCATGGAACTCGCGGTCGCCTGCCAGCCAGTCCGCCACCGAATGCGCCTTGTCCAGGGCGGCCTGGATCGTTTCGACCCGGTTGATGCTGGACGCGTCGTGCAGCGGCACCGCCTCGGCCAGCACGTCGGCCTCGATGAGCCAGCGCAGCCGGAACAGTTCGCGCAGGTCCGCGGGGCTGACCGTGCGCACGTACATGCCCTTGTTCGGGACCATCTCCAGCAGGCCCTCGGCCTGCAGCTGGAACAGGGCTTCGCGCACGGGCACGCGGCTGACGCCGAGTTCGGCGGCGATCTCCTCCTGCCTCAGCGGCGCGCCCGCGGCCCAGCGGCCGTGGTCGAGCGACTGCCTCAGCAGCTGCGTCACGGCGGAGGAAGTGGTCCGGGCAATGGAAGAGGCGGGCATCGGCTGAGTTATACGTGTATACAATCTGACCCACAAGCAACCTATGGCTTGCGCGCAACACACGCCGTTGCGCATGCCTCTGCAGCAGCGCGGGTGCCTTCAAACCCATGAGTTTTTCACGCCTACACGCCATGTAGGACGAGACGCTGTAACAGCACGAACTTTCTCCGACACGGCCCCTCCGACCGTACTTGTCGCAACTCACGCAGGGACCCGAGGAATGAAAGAGCGCCTGGCTTCGCAAGTGACCTCCGTGCACAACGTGCTGATGCTCGCCGGCATGCTCGGCGTCGGCCTCACCGGATCCATGGGGACCACGCCTGCGCCGACGTCCGACACGCTGGCCCAGCGGGTGCAGGCCGGCAAGGTGGCGGAAGTCGCCGCGCAGATCGCGGGCCTGGAGCTGAAGGTGCCGAAGATCGCCTTCGGCACGCCGACGCCCGCCTCGCCGCTCGGCTTCAAGCACGACCATTACGAGCAGCTGCGTTCGCAGATGCGCTGGCTGCCCGTGCGCTACGCCGGCACGGTGCTGAAGACGCCCGACCCGACCTCCCGCATCCTGCTGGCGCAATCGGCCGCCGAGAAGGCCGGCCTGCAGGAAGTGGGGCTGAGCTACCACGACGTCTACGGCATCATCAACGCGGAGACCTCGTGGATCCCGCGCATGGGTTCCAGCAAGGACGGCACGCCCAACCTCGGCATCGCGCAGTTCGAGCCCGCCACCGCGAAGGCCGTGGGCCTGACGGACCCGCTGGACCCGGTGCAGGCGGTGCACGCCGCCGCGCTGCACCTGAAGGACGCCGCCCGATGGAGCGCGCGCCGCATCGCCGGCCTGAAGCTCACGCCCGAGCAGCATGCGCAGAAGCTGCGCGAAGGCGTCTCGATCTACTACAACCTGTCCACCAAGGGCCGCAACACCTGGAACGGCATGAACACCGCCAAGCTGCCGGTGGAAACGCGCCGCCACATCGCCAATGCGCGCGTCGGCGCGCGCGAGGCCGCGGAGCTGGAGGCGCAGCTCGCGCAGCTCAAGCGCCGCATGAACCAGCCCGGCGTCATGACCGTCTCGCTGCCGGACAGCGGCAGCTGAGCGCCGGCTAGATCTCTCCCGCGGCGGGCAGGTGCAGCTCGCCGATGCGCACGCCGCGGGCCGCGCGCACCGCCCGCACCACCGCCAGCGCGCAGGCCTCCGCGGCCATCGCGGCCAGCGTCATCATCCCCGGCGTCCGGCCGCTCGCGCCGGTGGCCAGCGCGAACAGCGCATCGCCGTCGGAGAGGGTGTGCACCGGGTTGATGGAGCGCGCCAGCCCGTCGTGCCCCACCGTCGCGAGCCGGCTGGCCTGCACCTTGGTCAGCACGGCGTCGGTGGCGATCACGCCGATGGTGGTGTTGCTGCCGGCCAGCATGGGCCTGGGTGCATCGCCGCGCAGCAGCGCACGCCGCGAGTCCAGCAAGTGCAGGCCGTCCTCCGTGCGGGCTCCGGCGATCACGCGGCCGGTGTCCGGGTCGACCACGTCGCCCAGCGCGTTGCAGGCGATGAGCGCACCGACGGTCACGCCGCCGGCGGTGACCGACGCGGTCCCGATGCCGCCCTTCATCGCGCGGTGGAAACCGAAGATCTTGCCGACCACGGCGCCCGCGCCGGCGCCGATGCAGCCCTCGGCCGGTGCACTGCGCGACGCTGCCTGGCACGCCGCATAGCCGGCCGCCGCGTCGGGGCGGACGCGCTGGTCGCCCAGCGGCAGGTCGAACAGCACCGCGGCGGGCACGATCGGGATGCGGGCCGGACCCACGTCGATGCCGATGCCCTGTTCCTCCAGCCAGCGCATCACGCCGCCGGCGGCATCCAGGCCCCAGGCGCTGCCGCCCGAGAGCAGCACGGCATGCACGCGTTCCACCACGTTCTGCGGGGCGAGGAGGTCGGTCTCGCGCGTGCCCGGGGCGGCACCGCGCACGTCGACGCCCGCGACGGCGCTGCCGCGGGCCAGCACCACGGTGCAGCCCGTCGGACGGCGGGCGTCGGTGAAGTGGCCCACCTCGATGCCGGCCACGTCGGTGATGGAGGAGGTCATGGCCGATTATGTGCGGCCCGCCGGTTCAGGCCCAGGCCCAGCGCGCCGCCGCGGTGATGCCGGCGATGCACAGCAGGTCCAGCTTCCAGCCCGCGCGCATCATCATCCGCTGCGGCACGCGGCCGGTGCCGAACACCATCGCGTTGGGCGGCGTGGCCACCGGCAGCATGAAGCCGCACGAAGCGGCCAGTGCGATCGCCATCGCCATCGCCTCGGGCGCGAGGCCCAGCGCCGGCGCCATCGGCATGAACAGCGGCAGCGCCAGGGCGGCGCTCGCCGTGTTGCTCATGAGCTCGCTCAGGAGGACGATGAAGGCGACGACGCCCAGCAGCAGCAGCGTGGGCGGAGCGCCCGCCAGCAGCGCCAGCAGGCGTTGCACGAGGAAGGCGCTGGCGCCGCTGGCATCCATCACGCTGCTCAGCGCCAGGCCGCCGCCGAACAGCACCAGCACGCCCCATTGCACCTGGCGCTCGAGCGCGCGCCAGTCCAGCGCGCCGGTGGCGAGCAGCGCGACGACCGCGGCGATGCCGACCAGCGCGCTGGTGTCGCTCGCGATGCCGAGCAGCCGGCCCAGCGTGGCGCCACCGGCCCAGCCGGTGACCGTGGCCACGAAGATGAGGGCCGTCGCGATCCGCGCGCGGTCCCAACGCCAGGGCGCGGGCGCGACGGCGATGCGGCCGGCCAGCCGCGGCCGCAGCGACAGGTACAGGACCAGCAGCATGCCCGTCCAGAGCAGCAGCGCCACGGGGGCGGCACGCGCGAACCAGGCGCCGAAGGAGAGGCCGGCGTGGGCGGACGCCATCGCATTGGGCGGCGTGCTGACCAGCGAGGCCATGCCGCCGAGGGCGCAGCTGTAGGTGAGCGCCAGCAGCGTGAACGCCTGCTCGCCGGGACCGGGAGCCTCGTCCTGCCCGTCCAGCAGCGCCAGGGCCAGCGGCAGCATCAACGCCGCCGCGGCCGTGTTGCTCATCCACATCGAGGCCAGCGCGGTGAAGCCCGCCAGCAGCACCACGGCGCGCGCCCGCCGCCCGCCCGCCATCTGCAGCACGCGGGAAGCGAGCGCCTGCGCCAGCCCGTGCTGCTGCAGGGCGGCGGCCAGCGCGAAGCCGCCGAGGAACAGGAAGAGGATGGGGCTCGCGAAGGGCGCCAGTGCCGGCGCGGGGGCCTGGATGCCGGTGAGCACCGCGAGCAGCGGCACCAGCAGCGCCGTCGCCGCGAGCGGCAGCGCCTGCGTCAGCCAGAGCGCGGCGGCCAGCGTGAAGATGGCCAGGCCGGCGCGCACCGGGGCGTCCGCGGGCGCGGCCCACCACGCGAGGGCTGCCGCCGCCAGCGACGCGGCCAGCCACGGCAGGCGGATGTGCTGCCTGTCGCCGGCCGCGCCCGGTGCGTGCGCCAAGGCCTACTTCTGCGCCGCGTGGTACGAAGCGTAGACCCGCGGCTCGCCGGAGCGGGCGACCAGCAGCACGTCGTAGGGGTCCCGGCGGTTGCCGTACGCCGGCCCGTCCATCCCGGGCGAGCCCACCGGCATGCCGGGCACCGCGAGCCCGACGGCCTGCGGCTTTTCCCGGAGCAGGCGGCGGATCTCGCGTGCCGGCACGTGCCCCTCGATCGCATAGCCGCCCACCAGGGCGGTGTGGCACGACCCGAGCTTGGGCGGGATGCCCAGCCTGGCCCGCATCGCGTTGTTGCCGGTGTCGTTCAGCTTCACGGCGAAGCCCTCCGCCTGCAGGTGCCGGACCCAGTCACCGCAGCAGCCGCAGTTGGGGTCCTTCCACACTTCGACGAGGACCGCGGGTGCGGCCTTCTGCGCGAGCGCGGCGAACGGCCATGCGGCGGCGGCCAGGAGCAGGTGGCGCCGGTTCTGGAGGAGGTTCATGGTTGTTGCTTCCGGGGGGCGTCAGGGGCATCGTAGCCGCGCAGCTGCTGGTAGCGCGCGACCTGCTGCGGGGTGAGCAGGGCGGTCTGCTGCAGGTGCGTGCGCAGGTGGGCGGCGCGCAGTTGCGCCTGCAGCTCGCCGATCTGGCCGGTCAACTGCGCGAGGGACGCCGCGTCGACGGTGCGCTGCGCGAAAGCCTGGTCGAGCCGGCGCTCCGCTTCGATCGCGCGGGCGCCGAGTTCGCGGGCTTCGCCGCGGTGCGCCCGCATCAGCGCCTCGGTCGCGGTTCGTTGCCCGGGCGAGAGTCGCAGCGCCTCCGCGTGCTCCAGCACGTGCAGCGGACCGGGATAGCCGTTGAGTTCGGCGGCCAGCGCGTAGCGCAGGCCGTGGCCTTCGCGCAGGCCTTGCGCTTCTTCCGCCGACAGCGCCTTGATCTCGCGCGACTGCAGGCCGGCATAGGGGGACGCGGGGGCGGCATGCGCGGCGTGGGCGCCATGGCCGCCGTGCTGCGCGGATGCGCCGGTCGCGACGAGCGCGGCGGCGAGGAGGGTGGATCGGATGTTCATTGCGTTTTCCTTCGACGGACCTGCCTGCGCACGACGTCGTGGCGGCAGGGATCCCTTGCCGGGACGGGCGTCCGGGAGGTCGGGCCACCCGGACGGATTTCGGGCCTGGAAGTCAGGCGCGCGGCGGCTTGAAGGCGAGTTCGGGCTCGGTGCTGGCATGGCCGTGCACCTCGCGTTCGGGTGCGCCCTGGCGCAGCGGCGGCCCGGCGAGCAGGTCCACGGTGGGCGCGAGCGCGGCCGCCGAACACACCTGGCAGCTGGCGCAGCTCCCGGTGTCGGGCGTCGCTGGGGCACCTTCGTCTGCCGGCGCGGCGCGGTGCCCTTCGCAGTCGGATGGAGCGGCATGGACGGCTGCCGCCGTGCCCGCCACGGCCAGGTGCTGCTCCAGCATCTGGCCGGCCAGGACGCCGCCCGCCAGGCCGCGCAGGGGCAGCAGCAGGACCAGGACGACGAGCAGCCAGCGGTGCATGGGCGGATGATAAGCGCGGCCTCCGTCCCCGGTTTGAGGAAGGACAAGTCCTACAGCCGATCCAATGGATTCTCCGACAGGGCCGAATCGCTGGGCTTCCTACAGTGGGCGTTCCGCCGGCATGCGCCGGCATCTTCCCCACCACGACCCCGCCGAGAGAGGAACCACCATGAACGCCGAAACGTCGTCCCAGAACCCCTTCCCCACCAGCGCCGAGACGTCCGGCACCAGCGGCGCCAACGGCAGCGGCCTCAACGGCGATGCCAACCGCGTCCGCCGCATGGCCCAGAGCCTGCACGAAGCCGTCGACTCGCTGGAGCAGAAGATCGGCTCCAGCAGCGAGCGCGTCATGAGCATGCAGCAGGAGTACGGCGACATGGCCCGCGAGCAGGTGCGCGCCAACCCGCTGGCCGCGCTGGGCGCCGCCTTCGCCGCCGGCTTCATCATCTCCCGCATCCTGCGCTAAGGAGCGCCGGGCGCTACGCGCTCCCGGTCGCGAGCTCCCGCCGCGCCTGCCGCAACACGGCCAGGCCGGCGGAGAGCGCAAGGCCCGCCATGACCGCCGCGACCAGCAGGTCCGGCCAGCGGGTCCCCGTCCCGAACACCCCCACCGCCGCCAGCAGCACCGCCAGGTTGCCGATCGCGTCGTTGCGCGTGCACAGCCACACGCTGCGCATGTTCGCATCGCCTTCCCGGTAGGCGTACAGCAAGGCCGCCACGGCGACGTTGGCCACGAGCGCGAGCACGCCCACGATGCCCATCGTCAGCGGCTCGGGCACGTCGCCGGCGAGCGCCGACCAGCCGGCGCGCGCCAGCACCAGCACGCCGAACAGCAGCATGCAGGCGGCCTTGAACAGGGCCGCGCGCGCCCGTGCCACCAGCCCCAGGCTCAGGACGGCGAGCGAGAGCGCGTAGTTGCCCGCATCGCCGGCGAAATCGATCGCGTCGGCCAGCAGCGACACCGAACCGGCGGCGACGCCGGCCGCGACTTCGACCAGGAACATGAGCGCGTTGACGACCAGGGCGATCCACAACACGCGCGCGTAGCCGGGTGGCACCGGGCCGTCGGGCAAGGCCCCGTGGTCGTGGTCGTGGCCGTGGCCGTCGCCGGCGTGGTGGTGGTGCAGGCCCATGGTGGTCTCAGCGTTCCCGCGCCGGTGCCGGGGGTGGAAGCGGCATCCCGCGGCGCTGCATCACCTCGCGCAGCCGGTCGGGATAGTCGGTGATGATGCCGTCGACGCCCCAGGAGAGGAGGCGCTCCATGTCGGACGGTGCATTGATGGTCCAGGGCGTCACCTTCAGCCCCAGCGCCTGCGCTTCCCTGACCAGCGCCTCGGTCAGGGCGCCGCCGTTCGGGGCCCACGCGGCACCGCCGGCCGCCTTCACCAGGCGCGGCACGCTGCCGCCGTGGTCCGACAGCAGCAGGCCGGCCGTCCAGGCGGGGTCGTTCACGTTGTTCGTGTTCGCGGTCTGGATGGTCAGGTAGGACGTCGGCAGACCGGGCTGCAGTTGCTGCACGCGCTGCAGGGTGCGCCAGTCAAAGCTCTGGATCGTCACGCGGTCCGCCACGCCGGCCGCGCGGATGGCGGCCAGCAGGGCATCCGTCATCGCTTCGACCGAGGCCGTGTCATCGGGCTGGCGCGGCGAGAGCTTGGTCTCGATGTTGAAGCGCACCGGGGCTCCGCGCCCGCGCACCAGCGCGAAGACCTCGGCCAGCGCCGGGATCCGCGTGCCGTCGCGCGGCTGCTGCGTGGCGAAGGTGCGGGCATAGGGCGACTCCGGCGCGATGCGGCCCACGTCGTAGGCCTGCAGTTGCGCCGCGGTCAGGGACTTCAGCAGCGGCCCCGGTACGGACAGCCAGCGCCCCGAGGCGTCGCGCGTGATCGCCGGGTTCAGTGCCGGGTCGTGCGACACCACGACGACGCCGTCCGCCGTGAGGCCGATGTCCAGTTCGAGCGTGGTGACACCGAGGTCCAGCGCGCGCTCGAACGCGGGGAGCGTGTTTTCCGGCGCCAGGCCGCGGGCGCCGCGGTGGCCCTGCAGGTCGAACGCGAAGGTGGAGACCGAGGCGAAGGCCGCCAGCAGGGCGGGCAGGACGCGGCGGAAGGCACTGTGCATGCGGCCATTCTGCCGTGGGGCCGGGAGGCCCGGCCCGCGCAGGGCTGCTGCCCGGTGCCGGTTCAATCGAGCTTCGCGCCCGATTTCTTCACGGCATCGGCCCAGCGCGGCATCTCCGCGGCCAGGAACTTCGCGAAGTCCTCGGCCCCGAGGAAGGCCGGGTCCGCGCCCTGCGCGATCATGCGGTTGCGGATCTCCGGGCTGGTGAGCACCTGCCGGAAGGCGTCGCTCAACTTCGCGGTGACGTCGCGCGGCAGGTTCGCCGGGGCGAGGAAGCCGTAGAAGCCCACCACTTCGAAATCGCGCAGGCCCGTCTCCATGACGGTGGGGATGTCGGGCAGGGCCGGGTTGCGTTCGCGGCTGGTGACCGCCAGCGCTTTCACCTTCCCCTGCTTGTGGTACGCCGCGGCCTGCGGGATCGATTCCGCCATGAACTGCACCTGGCCGCCCATCAGGTCGGTGAACGCCGGCGCGCTGCCGCGGTACGGGATGTGCACCATGAACAGGCCCGTGGCGCTCTTGAACATCTCGGGCACCAGGTGGCTGATGCCGCCGTTGCCCGCCGAGCCGTAGTTCACCTGGCCCGGCCGTGCCTTGGCATAGGCCACGAACTCCGGCAGGGAGCGCACCGGCACCTGCGGGTTCACCAGCAGCGCGAGCGGCTGCATCGCGGTGCGCGCGATCGGCGTGAAGTCGCGCAGCGTCTGGTAGGGCAGGCGCGTGTAGAGCGCCGGGTTGATCACCATCACGCCGGTGTTGGCCAGCATCAGCGTGTAGCCGTCGGCGGGCGCCTTCATCACGTCCTGCGCGCCGACCGTGCCGCCGGCCCCGGCCTTGTAGTCGATGACGACCGGCTGCCCGAGCACGGCCTGCAGCCGCTCGGACAGCAGGCGGGCATGCTGGTCCAGCGGGCCGCCGGCGGGGAAGCCGATCACGAGCCGGATGGGCTTGTCGGGATAGGCGGCGAGCGCGCTGCCGGCAAAGGCCGCCAGCGCGAGGGCTGCGGCGAACTTCCACGAACGCATGGGGTCTCCTCCTTGGGTCGGGCCATCTTAGCGGCGCGCTGTACGTCGCCTGGGCGACGTCGCGTGGGACTTCCCCCCATGCGGCGGCTGCCGGCATTGGCTATGGTGGCCGGCTCAGGAGTCCCGCCTTTTCCATGGATCGTCCGCACCACAAGTCCTGGCCCAAGCGCCTGCCCCATTCGCTCACCGTGCCCGCCACTTCGCTGTGGGACAACCTGGCGATCAGCGCCCGCCGCTATCCCGAAAAGGCGGCCATCGTCTTCTTCGGCCGCCGCTACCCGTATGCCGAACTCCAGCGCCAGGCCGAGCGCCTGGCCGCGCGCCTGCACGCAATGGGCGTGCGCAAGGGCGACCGGGTGGTGCTGGACATGCAGAACTGCCCGCAGCTGGTCATCGCGCATTTCGCGATCCTGCGCGCCAATGCGGTGGTGGTGCCCGTCAACCCGATGAACCGGGCGGAGGAGCTCAAGCACTACATCGTCGACCCCGACGCGAAGGTGGCGATCACCACGGCGGACCTCGCGGCCGAGATCGCCCGGGCCGACGCCGAACTGCCGCAGGAACAGCGGCTCGCGCACCTGGTCGTCACGCAGTTCACCGATGCGTTCGATCCCGCCGCCCCGGATGCGGGCCCGATGCCGGAGGCCTGGAAGCCGTGGCTGCTGACGCGGCATGCCCTGCCCGAACTGGCGAGCGGCCGCGTCACCGCGTGGACCGAGGCGCTCGCCAACGACCTGCCGCTGCCGCCGGTGGAAGTGGGCCCGGCCGACCTCGCCGTGCTGCCGTACACCAGCGGCACGACGGGCAACCCGAAGGGCTGCATGCACCCGCACCGCAGCCTGCTGCACAACGCGATGGCGAGCAGCCTGTGGGGCAACGCCACGCCGGAAGCCGTCACGCTGCTGGTGGTGCCGATGTTCCACATCACCGGCATGGTGAGCGTGATGCACTCGAACATCTACACCGGCTCCACGCTGGTGATGATGCCGCGGTGGGACCGCGACGTGGCCGGCTGGCTGATCTCCAACTGGCGGGTCACCAACTGGACCAACATCCCGACCATGGTCATCGACCTGCTCGGGAGCCCGAACTTCGGCAGCTACGACCTCTCCAGCCTCGCCTACATCGGCGGCGGCGGGGCGGCGATGCCGCAGGCCGTGGCGCAGCGGCTCTACGACCTTTTCCAGCTGCGGTACGTGGAAGGCTACGGCCTGACGGAGACGGCGGCGCCCTCGCACACCAACCCGCCGGATGCGCCCAAGCAGCAGTGCCTGGGGGTGCCTTTCCTCAGCTGCGACGCGCGCGTGGTCGACCCCGAAACGCTGCGTGAACTGCCGCCGGGCGAGTCCGGCGAGATCCTGATCCACGGCCCGATGGTCTTCGACGGTTACTGGAAGCGTCCGGATGCGACGGCCGAAGCCTTCGTCATGCTGGACGGCAAGCGCTTCTTCCGCTCCGGCGACCTCGGGCGCATGGACGAGGACGGCTACTTCTTCATGACCGACCGGCTCAAGCGGATGATCAACGCCTCGGGCTTCAAGGTCTGGCCGGCCGAGGTCGAGGCCCTGATGTTCCGGCACCCGGCCATCCAGGAAGCCTGCGTGATCTCGGCGCGCGACACGTACCGGGGCGAGACGGTCAAGGCGGTCGTGGTGTTGCGGGCTTCCCACCAGGGGAAGGTGAGCGAGCAGGACATCGTGGAATGGTGCCGGCAGAACATGGCGGTCTACAAGGTGCCGCGCATCGTCGAGTTCGCCGCCGCGCTGCCCAAGAGCGGCAGCGGGAAGGTGATGTGGCGTGCCCTGCAGGAGGCCGAGCCCCGGGGCTGACGAAGGGCGGCGGAGGACAAGGCTGTCGGAAAGGGCCTACAACGCCACGGTCGCGCAGCCTTTAGGATGGCTGCGCAGCGCATCTTCAGCGGCTGTTGCTACTGATGAAACGCAACGTACCCCAAGCCAACCTACCCACGCAGCCCCGCGCTTCCACAGGTGTCCCCGGCCTGGACGACGTCCTGGGTGGAGGGCTGCCGAGCCGGCACGTCTACCTGGTCGAAGGCGATCCCGGCTCCGGCAAGACGACCCTCGGCCTGCACTTCCTGCTGGAAGGCGTGCGCCACGACGAGAAGGGCCTCTACGTCACCCTCTCCGAAACGGGCGATGAGTTGCGCACCGTCGCCGCTTCGCATGGCTGGAGCCTCGACGGCATCGAGCTGTTCGAACTGGTGAGCGACGAGGGGCTGAGCCCCGAGCTGGAACAGTCCATCCTCCACCCTTCGCAGATCGAACTGGGCGAGACGGTGCAGGGTGTGATCGCCGCGGTCGAAAAGCTGCAGCCCCGGCGCGTGGTCTTCGACAGCCTGTCGGAGATGCGCCTGCTGGCGCAGGACCCGCTGCGCTATCGCCGGCAGGTCCTCGCGCTCAAGAAATTCTTCTCCGACCAGGGCTGCACCGTGCTGCTGCTGGACGACCGCTCCAGCCGCGACACCGACCAGCAGCTGCACAGCATCGCGCACGGCGTGATCAGCGTGGAGCAGTCCGTCGACCAGTACGGCCCCGAGCGCCGCCGGCTGCGCGTGCTGAAGATGCGCGGCATCAAGTTCCGCGGCGGCGACCACGACGTCGTGCTGGACACGGGCGGCCTCTCGGTGTTCCCGCGCCTGGTGGCCGCGGAACACCGCGTGCAGACCGAGTTCCAGGTCCACAGCACCGGCGTGCCCAAGCTCGACGACATGATGGGCGGCGGCATGCCCAGTGGCAGCAACCTGCTTTTCAACGGCCCGTCCGGGATCGGCAAGACCACCACGGCGATGCGCTGCGCGCTGTCCATGCTCAAGTCGGGCGCGAAGGTCGCGTACTACCTGTTCGACGAAGGCCTCTCCACCCTGGTGATCCGCGGCAAGGCGCTGGGCATGGACCTGCAGCCGTTCATGGATTCGGGGCAGCTGCTCATCGTCCCGCTGGATCCGGCGGAGGTGAGCGCCGGCGAGTTCGCGCACATGGTGCGGCATGCCGTGGAGGACGCAGGGGCGTCGATGGTCGTCATCGACAGCCTCAATGCCTACCTGCAGGCGATGCCGGGCAGCAAGTACCTGTTGCTGCAGATGCACGAGCTGCTCACGTACCTGAACCACCGGAACATCGTGACGATCCTGATCCTGGGCCAGCACGGGCTCGTGGGCGAGATGCACGCGGATGTCGACATGAGCTACCTCGCGGACGCCATCCTGCTGTTCCGCTACTTCGAGGCGCGCGGCAAGTTGCTGAAGGCCGTGTCGCTGGTCAAGAGCCGGACCAACGCGCACGAGCAGACGATCCGCGAGTTCCGCATGGTCACCGGCGGCCTGGAGGTCGGCAACGAACTCACCGACTTCGAAGGCGTGCTGGCCGGCGTGACGGCCTACCGTGGCGGCCAGCCCCTGCTGGGCGATCCGAAGCCGGGAAAGCACTGAATGGACTTCCGGGTCCTGATCCATGCGCCGCGGGGCCGCGACGGTGCGGTGGTGCAAGGCGTGCTGGCGGGGCAGGGCATGCACTCGCTGGTGTGCGACACCGAGGACGAATTGATGGACGCGCTCTGCGAGGGCGCCGCCGCGGTGATCCTCACGGAAGAGGCGCTGCCGGCCCTGCTGTCCGACGAGCGCCTGATCGCCTGGCTCCGGGACCAGCCGCCGTGGTCCGACTTCCCCTTCGTGGTGCTGGCCACCAAGCGCGAAGGGCGACGCCCCGACAAGGATTTCCGTTCGCTGCACAGCCTCGGCAACCTGGTGCTGCTCGAACGCCCGCTGAATGCCGAAACGCTCGCGAGCGCCGCCGAATCCGCGGTGCGGGCGCGCCGCCGCCAGTACGCGGCGCGCGAGCACCTCGAGGAACTCAAGCGCACGCGCATCGAGCTCGAACGCCTGAATGGCGAACTGGAGGACCGGATCCTCAAGCGGACGAAGGAACTGGCCAGCGCCAACGACCGCCTGATGAAGGAGATCAACGAGCGCGAGCGCGCGCAGGCCGCGCTCACGCAGGTGCAGAAGATGGAAGCGATCGGCCGGCTCACCGGCGGCATCGCGCACGACTTCAACAACCTGCTGCACGTGGTCAACATGAACCTCGAGCTGGTCTCCCTCTACGCCAAGGAGGAGAAGGTCAAGCCCGTGGTGGACCGCGCCAAGAGCGCGGCGCGGCGCGGCGCCCGCCTGACGAACCAGCTGCTTTCGTTCGCGCGCAGCCAGTCGCTGATGCCCAAGCTGACGCGGGTCAACCACCTGCTGCTCGGCATGAAGGACCTGCTGGAGATCTCCGTCGGCTCCGGCGTCGAAGTCGAACTGGACCTGTGCGAGGAAGACGCCAGCGTCGTGCTCGATCCGAGCCAGCTCGAGATGGCGGTGCTGAACCTCGCGGTGAACTCGCGCGATGCGATGCCTGAGGGCGGCAAGCTGAAGATCACCACGGGCACCCGCTTCCTCGACGCCGACCGCGACCTGCCCGAGGGCGACTACGTGCTCCTGAGCGTCACCGACACCGGCAGCGGGATCCCTTCCAACGTGCTGCCCAAGGTGTTCGACCCCTTCTTCACCACCAAGCCGGTGGGCAGCGGCACGGGGCTCGGCCTGAGCCAGGTGTACGGCTTCGCCCGGCAGTCGGGCGGCCTCGCGCGCATCCGCAGCGAGGAAGGCAAGGGCACGACGGTGGAGATGCTGTTCCCGGAGGCCGACGCCGAGGCCGAGGAGCCGGTGGTGCTGCGGCAGGAGCCGGCGGTGCCGGCGCTCGCCGGCGCCTGCCACATCCTGGTGGTCGAGGACGACCATGACGTGCGCCGCGTGATCGTGGAGTGCCTGAGCCTCATCGGCTACAAGGTCACCGAGGCGGCCAACGGCAACGAGGCGCTGGCATCTCTGGCGAACGCGAAGCCGGACCTGCTGGTGGTGGACTACGCCATGCCCGACATGACGGGGGCCGAAGTGATCTCGGAGGCCCGCAAGATGGTCGGCGACCTGCCGGTGATCCTGGCCACGGGCTACGCCGACATGGCCGCCGTCGAACGCCTGGCCGGCAAGCCGCGCATCCTGCGCAAGCCCTTCGACATCGCGCAGCTCGGCGACGCCGTGAACAGCGTGCTCGAGGCCGCGAAGGACAAGGCCGAAGCGCCGAGCGCGTAGCGCCTAGCGGCGCTTCATCAGGACACTGCCGATCGCCAGCCCCAGGGCGAAGCAGGCATACACGTTCACCATTTCCGGCCGGCCCAGGCGGTGCTCGAAACCGGGCGTCAGGCGCTTGGGCGTGAGCTGGTAGTCGACGAAGGAAGCGACGCCGGCCGCGGCGATCGCACCCGCCGCCGCGGGCAGCGGCTTCGTCGCCGCCGGGTGGTCGCCCCAGGCCTTGGCATGCATGACGCCCCAGAACACCGACGCCACGTGGTGCACCAGGTAGCCCGTCACCGTGTACAGCACGCTCGGCTCGTCCTGTTCGAGCGCGCGGCGGCCGAAGAACCAGTGGCTCGGCGCGTTCAGCGGCGCGGCGGGCTCGTGGCGGCGCTGGCCGGCCCATGCGAGGTAGCCGGCCGAGAGCAGGCTGGCGAGGCTGCCGGACACGGCGCCTTCGCGCAAGGCTTGTTTCCAGGTGATCATCCGTGCAAGTCTATGCACGCACGCGCAGGCCGTGGGGCCACGCTCTCAAAGGGTAACGGCCCCCGCCGCGGCGGCGGCTGGCTAGACTCGTCGCCATGCGCATCCTGCTGACCGGTGCCACGGGCTTCATCGGCCGCGCCGTCGCGCAGGCCCTGCGCCAGCGCGGCCACACGGTGGTGTCCGCGCAGCGCCGCGTGCCCGCCGGCGCGACGGACGCGCTGCAGGTGGACTTCGCGGCCGTGCCTCGGCGCGAGTGGTGGCTTCCGCGCCTGCGCGGGATCGACGCGGTGGTGAACACGGTGGGCATCCTGCGCGAGGGGCAGGGCCAGACCTTCCGTGCATTGCACACCGAGGCGCCGGCCGAACTGTTCCAGGCCTGCGCGGCCGCCGGCGTCGGCGCGGTGGTGCAGGTCTCCGCGCTGGGCGCGGACGACCAGGCCCGCTCCGCCTACCACCTCAGCAAGAAGGCGGCCGACGACGTGCTGCGCTCGCTGCCGCTGCGCGGCGCGATCGTGCAGCCTTCGCTCGTGTACGGCGCCGGCGGCACCAGTGCCGCGCTCTTCAACCAGCTGGCGCTGGCGCCCGTGCTTCCGTTTCCCGACGGCGGCCGCATGCAGGTGCAGCCCGTCCACGTGGACGACGTGGTGGAAGGCATCGTGCGCCTGGTGGAGGATCCGCCGCCGATGGTCGGGACGCTCCACTTCGCCGGCCCCGAAGCGCTGCCGCTGCGCGGCTACCTCGCGGACCTGCGCACGGCCATGGGCGAGCCCGCGCGCCAGTGGGTGCTGCCACTGCCCGCGGGCGCCTTCCGCGCGGCGGCGGGCGTGGCGGGCCACCTGCCCGGCAGCATGCTGGACAGCGAGACGGCCGACATGCTGCTGGCGGGCAATGCGACGCGCGACAACGCCTTGCCCCGGACCCTGGGTCGCGCGCCGCGGCCGCCGTCGGCCTTCATCGCCGCCGACGACCGGGAAGCGCACCGCCGCGCCGCCGCGCTGGACTTGTGGCAGCCGGTGTTGCGGCTCGCGCTGGCGCTGATGTGGGCCTGGACGGCGGCCGTGTCGTTGGGCCTCTACCCCGTGCAGGACAGCTATGCGCTGCTCGCGCGCGTGGGGCTCCACGGTGCCCTGGCGTCCTTCGCCCTGTACGGCGCGGCCTTGCTGGACCTGGCCCTCGGCGTCCTCACGCTGGCCGCGCCCGCGCGCTGGCGCCGCCGGGTGTGGCTGGCGCAGGTCGCGCTCATCGGCGGCTACACGGTGCTCATCACCTTCTTCCTGCCGGAATACTGGCTGCATCCCTACGGTCCCATCCTCAAGAACCTGCCGATCCTTGCGTTGATCGGGCTGCTGTGGGCGCTCGAACCGCCGGTGCGGAGGCCGGCCTGACCCGATGGACTACCTGGTGCTGAAATGGGTGCACGTGCTGTCGTCGACCATCCTGTTCGGCGCCGGCGTGGGCTCCGCCTTCCACCTGTTCGCCGCCACGCTGCGGCGGCGCAGCGACGGCATCGCCAGCGCCACGCGCAACGTGGTGCTCGCGGACTGGTTGCTCACCACGCCGACGGCCATCCTGCAGCCGGTGACCGGGCTGTGGCTGGTGCACAAGATGGGGATCCCCTTCTCGACGGCGTGGGTCGCCTGGTCCATCGGCCTGTACGTGGTGGCGATCGCCTGCTGGCTGCCCGTGGTGTGGATCCAGATCCGCATGCGCGACGTCGCCGCCGAGGCGGATGCCCGCGGCGGCCCGGTGCCGCGGGCCTACGACCGCATGTTCCACCAGTGGGTGGTGCTCGGGTTCCTCGCCTTCTTCGCCTTCCTCATGGTCTTCTGGCTGATGGTGGCCAAGCGGCTGCCCTGGGCCGCGTGAACGCGCATGGACACCGGACGCTTCGATTGCCTGATCATCGGCGGCGGAGCCGCGGGACTCACCGCCGCCGTCTACATGGGCCGCTACAAGCGGCGCGTGCTGGTGCTGGACGACGATGGCAGCCGGCTGAACTGGATCCCGCGCACCCGCAACGTGCCGGGCTTCCCGGACGGCATCGAGGGGCCGGAGCTGCTCTCCCGGATGCGGGCCCATGCGGCGAAGTACGCGATCCCCACCGAGCGCACGCGGGTCGAACGCCTGTTGTGCCTGGAGGACGGCAGCTTCCAGGCGGAGAGCGCGCAGGGCCGCTGGCGCGCGCGGTTCGTGATCCTCGCCACCGGGGCGCGCGACGTCGAGCCGGAGATCGAAGGCATCCCCGCCGCGCTCCAGGCGGGCCAGGTCCGCTATTGCCCGATCTGCGACGGCTACGAGACGCAGGGCCAGCGCGTCGCGGTGCTCGGGCGCGGCCGCCACGGGCTGCGCGAATCGCTGTTCATCGCGAACTGGGCGCGCGAGGTGACGTGGCTGGCCATGGCGACGCAGGAGGAGGTGGACCCGCGGGAGCTGGCGCGGCTGCGTGACGCGCACGTGCGCATCGCCGCCAGCCCGCCGCAGCGCATCGAGTGCGGCGTCGCGGGTGCCGGCGTGCGCGTGGACCTGCAGGACGGCCAGGTGCTGGAGTTCGACACCATCTATCCCGCGCTCGGCCTGCACCACGCCTGCGAGCTGGCGACGGCGCTGGGTGCCCGGGCCCGCGAGAACGGCCAGCTGGAAGTGGATGCGCACCAGCAGACCACCGTGCCGGGCCTCTACGTCGCGGGCGACGTGGCGGTGGACCTGAACCAGATCAGCGTCGCCACCGGGCACGCGGCCATCGCCGCCACCGCCATCCACAACCGCCTGTAGCCCGGCGCGGCTACCATCGCGGGGTCGCGCCCAGCCGCGAGGAGGCCGCCTTGAAGATCACCCGCGTCGAGCCCTTCATCCTGCACGTGCCCGTGACGGGCTCGCAGATCGCCGACAGCACGCACAGCATCACGCATTGGGGCGTGGTGGGTGCGCGCGTCGACACCGACACCGGCCTGTCCGGCTACGGCTTCACCGGCACGCACGCGTACCTGCCGGGCGACCAGCTCATCACCCGCTGCATCGCCACCTGCCATGCGCCGCTGCTGCTCGGGGAAGATCCCCGTGACGTCCAGCGCCTGTGGCAGAAGCTCGCGCGCAACCCGGCGCTGCAGTGGATCGGCCGTGCCGGCATCACGACGCTGGCGCAGGCCGCGATCGACGTCGCGCTGTGGGACCTCAAGGCCAAGGCACAGGAGGTGCCGCTCTGGCAGCTGCTGGGCGGCGCGGTGCGCGACCAGGTCCGCGCGTACAACACCGACATCGGGTGGCTCTCGATCGCCGACGACCTGCTGGTGCAGGGCGCGCGCCGCGCGGTGGAGCAGGGCTTCACCGGCATCAAGATCAAGGTGGGCTCGACCGTCGAACGCGACCTGCGGCGCCTGCAGGCGGTGCGCGAGGCCATCGGCGCGGACGTGACGCTGGCCGTGGACGGCAACGGCAAATGGGACCTCGCCACCTGCCTGCGCTTCTGCCGCGGCGCCGAACCCTTCGACGTGTACTGGTTCGAGGAGCCGCTCTGGCACGACGACGTGAAGGGCCACGCGCAGCTGGCGCGCGCGACGCGCATCCCCGTCGCGCTCGGCGAGCAGCTGTACACGCAGGAGGCGTTCGCCGAGTTCTTCCACCAGCAGGCGATCCACTGGGTGCAGCCGGACGTCACGCGCATGGGCGGCCTGACCGAGGTGCTGCGCGTCTGCGAGGCGGCCCACACGCACCGCCTTCCGGTCGCGCCGCATGCGGGCGACATGAGCCAGGTGCACGTGCACCTCGCCTATGCGCACCCGGCGTGCCAGGTGCTGGAGTACATCCCCTGGATCAAGGACTGCTTCACCGACCCGGCGGAGGTGGTGGGCGGGTCGTTCCGGCGCCCGGCGCTGCCCGGCGCGGGGACCACGCCCACGCCGGAAGCCTGGGCCCGCTTCCGCCAGCCCGCCGCCTGACATGGGCCTGCTCACCCCGACCAACGAGGAGCTCGGGCGGCCGGATGCGGCCTGGCGCCGGCGCCTGCACACCGTCATCTTCGAATCGGAGACGCCGGCGGGCCGGCGCTTCGACAAGTGGATCGTCGCCGCCATCCTGGTGAGCGTGGCGATCGTGGTGGTCGACAGCGTGCCCACCTTCCACCAGCGGCACGGCAAGGTGCTGAACGCGGCCGAGTGGTTCTTCACCATCGTGTTCACGCTGGAGTACCTGGCGCGCCTGGCCAGCGTGCGCTACCAGCTGCGCTACATGTTCAGCTTCTTCGGCATCGTCGACCTGCTGTCCGTGCTGCCGACGTACCTGGCGATCTTCTTCCCCGAGACGCACGCGCTCATCGACGTGCGCATCCTGCGGCTGCTGCGGATCTTCCGCATCTTCAAGCTCGCGGACTACGTGGCCGAGTACCAGATGCTCGGCGAGGCGCTGGCGGCCAGCCGCCGCAAGATCCTGGTCTTCCTCTCCGCCGTGTTCATGGTCGTGCTGATCATGGGGACGCTGCTGTACGTGGTGGAGGGGCCCGCCAACGGCTTCGTCGACATCCCGACTTCGGTCTACTGGGCGATCACGACCGTCACCACCGTGGGCTTCGGCGACATCACGCCGAAGACGGACGTGGGCCGCTTCATCGCCTCCGTCAGCATGCTGATCGGCTGGGGCACGCTGGCGGTGCCCACCGGCATCTTCACCGCGGAGATGACGGCCCGCCGTCACCTGCGGCCGCCGCTGCTGCAGCTGCCCTGCCCGTCCTGCGGCGCGACCGGGCACGGGGCGGAGGCGAAGTATTGCCAGATGTGCGGCAGCGCCCTGGCCGCGCCCGCTGGGGAAAACGCGCAGGCCGCCGGACCGCCGGTGCGCTAACGTGGCGCACCCCACCCCGAGGAGCTTCCCATGCGCGCATCCCTGATCCTGGCCGCCGGCCTGCTGCTGGCGGGCACCGCCTTCGCGCACAACTGCCCGAACGAGATGAAGGCGATCGACGCCAAGCTGGCCACCAAGCCGGCGCTCTCCAAGGACGCGGCCGACAAGGTCGCCAGGCTGCGCGCCAGCGGCGAAGCCCACCACAAGGCGGGCAAGCACGACGACTCCATGAAGGACCTCGGCGAAGCGAAGAAGCTGCTCGGGATCTAGTCGGGGGCGAACGCGGCCCCGCGCTGCGCGAGCAGGTCGCGCAGCGCCGAGCGGTGGCAGCGCGCTTCGTCCTCGCAATAGCAGCCGACCGCGAAGGAAGCGGCGTGCGAGAGGGCCGCCAGGGTGTCCAGCACGTGGCTGGCCTCGGGCTGCTTCATCTCGGCCTCGTAGCGGCGCCGGAAAGCCGCCCATTCCCTGTCGCTGGCCGCCGCCCGGCCCTGCGCCATCAGTTCCGCGCTCGGGGACAGGTTGGGCAGCCAGACGTCGTAATAGTCGCGGCGGGCGAACTCCGACTTCGGCACGCCGCGCGGCGGGCGCCGCACGGTGCCGAGGCGCACGCCTTCACCCGCGCTGCGCGGGCTTCCGAGCTGGACCACGCGGATGGCCATGGCGTCGGCCTCAGTCGCGCGGGAGTCCCAGCGCGTCGCCCACGGCCTCGCGCAGCAGCTCGGTCGGGGATTCCTTCGAGAGCGTGCGGTGTTCGCCGAACACGCCCTCGAACTCCGGCACCTCGTCGGGGCTCACCAGCCCGGTGAGGTAGAGGAAGGGGATGCCGGCGGTGGCGGGGTCCTGCGAGATCGCGAAGGCGACGTCGTCGCCGCTCATGCCCGGCATGTCGATGTCGCACAGGATGACGTCGGCCTGCTCGTCGCGGGCCCGCTCGACGGCCCGGGCGGGGTCCGTCTCGCCCACCACGCGGAAGTCCGGGCCCAGGCGGCCGGCGATCGCCCAGGCGATGGTCTCGTCGTCGTCGACGACGAGGATGCAGGGCTTGGCGCGCTCCGGATCGGGCAGGTGGTGCATGGGCGGGGAAACGTGTAAGGTCCGAATCATAAAGGCCTAGCCCATCCGCATCCAGGAGACCCCGAGACCATGCTGTTCCCGACCACCATCGCGGGCAGCCTGCCCAAGCCGGGCTGGCTGGCCGAGACCCACAAGCTCTGGCCGCAGTGGCGGGCGCAGGGCCAGGCGCTGCGCGAAGCCAAGGCCGACGCCACGCTGCTGTGGATCAAGGCGCAGGAGGACGCCGGGCTGGACATCGTGACGGACGGCGAGATCTCCCGCCAGCATTTCGTCCACGGCTTCCTGGAGCAGGTCGAGGGCATCGACTTCGAGCACAAGGTGGAGATGGGGATCCGCGACGACCGCTACCGCGCCATGGTGCCGCAGGTGGTGGCGCCGGTCCGGCTGAAGGGCCGCGTGCACGCCTTCGAGGCGCAGCTGGCCCGTGCCCACACCCGGCGCCGGCTGAAGTTCACGCTGCCCGGCCCCATGACCATTGCCGACACCGTCGCCGACCGGCACTACGGCGACCGGATGAAGATGGCCTTCGCCTTCGCCGAACTCCTGAACGAGGAGGCATTGGCCCTGCAGGCCGACGGCGTCGACGTGATCCAGTTCGACGAGCCCGCCTTCAATGCGTACACGCGCGAGGCCGCCGACTGGGGCGTGCGCGCGCTCGAGCGCGCCGCGCAGGGCCTCACCTGCACGACGGCCGTGCACATCTGCTACGGGTACGGCATCCAGGCCAACGTCGACTGGAAGAAGTCGCTGGGCGAGGAGTGGCGCCAGTACGAGCGCGTGTTCCCCGCGCTGGCCGCCAGCAGCATCGACCAGGTCAGCCTGGAGTGCTACCACTCGCACGTGCCGCCCCGCCTGATGGAGCTGCTGGCGGGCAAGGACGTGATGGTGGGCGTGATCGACGTGGCCAGCGACGAGGTCGAGACGCCGGAGCAGGTCGCCGACACCATTGGTGCCGCGCTGCAGTTCGTCGCGCGCGAACGCCTTTTCCCCTGCACCAACTGCGGCATGGCCCCGATGGACCGCGACGTGGCCTTGCGCAAGCTGCAGGCGCTGGCGCAGGGCGCAGAACTCGCGCGGCGCCGCTTCGGTGGATGAGGTGAAAGGCCTTGTCAGCGGATTCCGACGCGCCGCCGGACGATTTCCCTGCGCGCTGTTCATGCACGCCTACAACCGGATGAGGTGAGCCTTGGGTAGAAACACAGCCGTTGCCCCTGGAGCGCCCCATGAACCCGAGTGCAAGGCCGTCCCGCATCGTTCCCGCCCTCGCCGTCGCCGCGGTGAGCTTCGCCGCGCTGTGCGCCGCCTGGACCGGGGACGCTGCCCTGGATGCCCCCGGCCAGCAGGCGCAGAGGCCCGCGGCCGACGCGCCGGTGGAGGTGGTCAAGTCGCCCCTGGCGCCGGCGCTGCCGGCCGCGCGCGGGCACATGGTGGGCTGTCGCGACTGTGCACCCGCCCGCCTGCCGGAGGCGCGGCTGTGAGCGCGCTGCAGCGCGGCGCCGCTGTCGTCCTGGGCTGCCTGGCCGCCGCCCAGGCCGCGGCGGAATACCGCAACGCGACCACCGGTGGCCCCCTGCGTCCCGGCATCTACGGCCGCATCGTGGTGAAGCACGCGGCGCCCCCGCCGCCGGTGATCTACCCCCAACCGGTGGTGGCCGACGCCGCCCTGCCGCCTCCCGGCGCGCAGCCGGTCTACCTGTACGTGCCGCCCGGCCAGGTGCGCAAGTGGAAACAGAACTGCGCTCGCTGGCAGGCCTGCAGCCAGCCGGTGCTGTTCGTGCGCGTCGACGACAGCCCCAGCCGCTGGGGCAGCTGGCGGCACCGGCGCGAGCAGGTCGCACTGCAGGAGCGCGACTGACCCGCATGCCCCCTCCTTCCGCCGCCGCCGCGCAGGACAGCCTGCGTGCAGGCGGCCGTGCACCGCTGGCCGCGCGCTTCGCGCAGGTCCGCGCGCACACGCTGGCGCTGGCCGCTCCGCTGTCGCCCGAGGACCAGTGCGTGCAGTCCATGCCCGATGCGAGTCCGACCAAGTGGCACCTGGCGCACACCACGTGGTTTTTCGAGGCGGTGGTCCTGGCCGCGCACCGCCCGGGCTACCAGCCCTACGACCCGCGCTGGTTCCATCTCTTCAACTCGTACTACGAGGCGCTGGGGCAGCGCCATCCGCGCGCGCAGCGCGGCCTGCTGACGCGGCCGTCGCTGGACGAAGTGCATGCCTACCGGCGCCACGTGGAAGCGCAAGTCCACGCGCTGGTGGAGGAGGCGGACGAGGCGGCGTGGCGCGCGGTCGAGCCGCTGCTCGAGCTCGGCCTGCACCACGAGCAGCAACACCAGGAACTGCTGCTCACGGACATCCTCCATGCGCTGTCGTGCAATCCGCTCCTGCCAGCGTACGCGCGAAACGAGGCGCCCTCGCTGCGGCTGGCTGCGCCGCAGGCGCCGCTGCGCTGGATCACCGGGCCGGAAGGCGCCGTCGAGATCGGCCATGCGGGCGAAGCTTTCGCGTTCGACAACGAGACGCCGCGGCACCGCACGTGGCTGCAGCCGTACCGCATCGCCGACCGGCTGGTGAGCTGCGGCGACTTCGCCGACTTCATCGCCGATGGCGGCTATCGGCAACCCGCGCTGTGGCTCTCCGACGGCTGGGCGATGGTGCAGGCGCAGCAGTGGCGCGCACCGGCCTACTGGATCGCTCCCGACGACTTCCGCGCGCCCGCGGCCGGGTGGCAGGTGTTCGGCTTGCGGGGCGTGCAGCCGCTGGACCGCGATGCGCCGGTCATGCAGCTCAGTTTCTACGAGGCGGCCGCCTATGCGGAATGGGCCGGCGCCCGCCTGCCCACCGAGCAGGAGTGGGAGGCCGCGTATGGCCTGCCCGGCCTGCAGCAGATGACGGGCCAGGCCTGGCAATGGACCCGCTCCTCCTACGACCCGTACCCTGGCTTCCGTCCCTGGCGCGGCGCCGTGGCGGAGTACAACGGCAAATTCATGGTGGGGCAGATCGTCCTGCGGGGCAGCAGCCTCGCGACGCCGGAGGGGCATGCCCGTCCGACCTACCGCAACTTCTTCCCGCCGGCCGCGCGCTGGCAATTCAGCGGGCTGCGGCTCGCCAGGGATGGCGCATGCTGACTTCCACCGTGCCTTGCGGCATCGCACCCACTGCCGAGGCGGCCAACGCGCCGGCATCGGCCAACGCCAGCGACTGCGAGTTCGGGCGCGACCTCGTCGCCGCCTTGCGTGCGCGGCCGCGCAGCATCTCGCCGAAATACTTCTACGACGCGGAAGGCTCGCGCCTGTTCGACCGCATCTGCGAATTGCCGGAGTACTACCCGACGCGCACCGAGCTCGGCATCCTGCAGCGTTGCGCGGCCGAACTGGCGCAGCTGGCCGGCCCGCAGGCGGAGATCGTCGAGTTCGGGGCGGGTTCGCTGCGCAAGGTGCGGCTGCTGCTGCAGGCCTTCGACGCGCCGGCACGCTACCTGCCGATCGACATCTCCGGCGAGCACCTGCGCGATGCGGCCGCGGTGCTGCGGCGCGAGTTCGCCGGCCTGGAAGTGCAACCCATCGTGGCCGACTACACGCAGCGCCTGCTGCTGCCGCAGGGCGAGGGCGGCGGCCGCCGGATCGGCTTCTTCCCGGGATCGACGCTGGGCAACTTCAGCCCCGAGGAGGCCCTGTCCTTCCTGCGGCGCGCCGCGGAGGTGCTGCAGGGCGGCGCGCTGGTGCTGGGCGCCGACCTGGTGAAGGACCCGCGCGTGCTGCACGCCGCGTACAACGACGCGCAGGGCGTGACGGCGGCCTTCAACCTGAACCTGCTGGCCCGCGCGAACCGCGAGCTCGGCGCGAACTTCGAGCTGCAGGGCTTCGCGCACTATGCGTTCTACAACGCGCCGCTGCAGCGCATCGAGATGCACCTGGTGAGCCGCGAGCGGCAGGCGGTGACCGTTTGCGGCGAGCGCTTCACGGTGGAAGAGGGCGAGAGCCTGCACACCGAGAACTCGCACAAGTTCACCGTCGACGGCCTGCGCGCGCTCGCGATGCGCGCCGGTTTTCGCCCGGGCCCGGTATGGACGGACCCGCAGCGGCTGTTCAGCGTCCACTGGCTGCACGCACCCTGAGAGGAACCCCCATGAAGGCGGAATGGAACGGCGTGATCGTCGCGGAGAGCGACGACACGGTGGTGGTCGAAGGCAACCACTACTTCCCGGCAGAGGCGCTCAAGCGCGAGTACGTCACCTTCAGCAACCACCACACCACCTGTGCGTGGAAGGGCGAGGCGAGCTACTACTCCCTGCTGGTCAACGGCGAGCTGAACCCCGAGGCGGTCTGGTACTACCCCGACCCCAAGCCCGAGGCGGAGATGGTCAAGGACCGCGTCGCCTTCTGGAAGGGCGTGAAGGTCAGCGCCTGACGCGGCTCACCCGCAGGAACCGCCGCCGCAACCGCTGATGGCCGTCGCGGGCAGGCGCTGCGGCGCGTGGACTGCTCCGGTCGCGGCATCGAAGCCGACGCCCCGCAGGTGCAGGGCCAGCGCCGCATCCATGCTTTTCGCGTGCTGCGGGAACCAGGCGGCCAGTTCGCCGATCATCTGCCGCACGGGCCCCAGGTCGCCCTGGCGCGCATGCAGCGCGCCTTCGCGCAGCACCTGCAGCACCACCTTGTGCTGCGTGGCATGGCAGTTGCCCGAGGCGAACCCGGTGGCCAGCATCCACTCGTCCTCCCGGCCGAAGTGGTCGGCGGTGTGGGCGATGAGGGTGTCCCAGAGCGCGGGCAGCTCCGCATCGGCCGCACCTTCGCATTGCGCCAGCAGGTCGACGAACTCCCTGTGGGTGTCGTCCATGAAGGACAGGCCGAGTTCCAGTCCTTCGGACCAGGTCAATGTGCTCATGCGGTGGGGTTCTCCAGTGCGGCGCGAGCTTAGGACGCCCGTGCGCGCGGGGTCTTGACGCAGGTCAGGGAAGCACTTCGCGCGGGCGGCGGTAAGCTCGCGCCATGCTGCTGAGCCCCGCCTACACCTATCCCGACCAGCTCGCCACCCAGTTGCGCCAGCACGGCTACGCGGTGCTCGGGCCGCGCGGCGTCTGCGAACTCGCCGGCTGCAGCCTCGCGGACCTGCAGGCGCTGGGCCGCTCCTGGCATGACCTGCCGCCCGACCAGCACCTGAAGGACGGCGGCCGCTACCGCAAGCGGCGGCATGCTTCCTTCGTCGTCGAGGGCGGCAGCGTGACGCAGGTGCCGCACCGCGCGCACTGGCAGCCGGTGGAATACAACGCATTGCACGGCGGCATGGAGCGCTGGTTCGACGCCATGCAGCCGGAGGTGGTGGCGCAACCCGCCTGGCGCGCGTTGCTGCAGTCCCTGGCACGCGTGGCCGGCGACCTGCGCGGGCCGCAGCCCTGGTACGTCGAGGCGCACCAGTTCCGCATCGACACGGAAGGCGGCATCGGCCGACCCACGCCGGAAGGCGCGCACCGCGACGGCGTCGACCTGGTCGCGGTGTTCCTGGTGGCGCGTGAGGGCATCAAGGGCGGCGAGACGCGCGTGTTCCAGGCCGACGGCCCGGCGGGCCAGCGCTTCACGCTCACCGAGCCCTGGAGCGTGCTGCTGCTGGACGACGCGCGGGTGATCCACGAAACCACGCCGATCCAGCCGGTGGAAGCCGGAGGCCGCTGCCACCGCGACACGCTGGTGCTGACCGCGCGCGCCGGCGGCTTCCAGGACGCGTAGGAGCCCTGGTCAGTCGCGCACGTCGGCGACGGGGTTCGCGCCGAAATCCGCGCGGGCCAGGAAGGCGAGCACGCGCTGCGCCGCATCGTCGGGCGAGCTGAGCATCCCCTTTTCCTTCATGCCGACGAAATTGCCGACATCCGGGAAGCGGCCCGGCTCGGCGCCGCGCAGCTGCACCTGCATGTCGGTGTCGATCACGCCCGGCGCCAGAGAACACACCTTCGCGCCATTCGGCAGCGACGCCTGCTCCAGCGCCACGCAGCGCGTGAAGTGGTCCATGCCGGCCTTCGCGGCGCAGTAGGCCGCCTGCACCGCCATCGCGCGCCGGCCCAGTCCGGAGGAGATGTTCAGCACCTTCCGCGGCGCCTTGACGGCCGCCGTCGCGCGCAGGAAGGCGCCGGTCAGCAACATCGGCGCTTCCAGGTCCACGCGCATGGCTTCGGCGACTTGCGCGGCGGGGATGTCGTCGATCGGCGCGATCCGCGGGATCAGGCCGGCGTTGTTGATCAGGGTGACCGACGCCAGCACCGCGAAGTCCTGCGCCTGCAGCCAGGTCTCGAGCCTGGCGGCGGCGTTCTCGGGCCGTGCCAGGTCCTGCGGCCACTGTTCCAGCTGGCGGCCGGCGGCCTGGGCGCGCGCCTGCAGCTCGTCGTTGGTCTTGCGCGAGATGCACAGCAGGTCGTGGCCGGCGGCCAGCAGCTGCTGCGCCATGGCGAGGCCCATGCCGCGCGAGGCGCCGGTGAGGATGGTGAGGTGTCGCTGGTTCATGCCGCCATCGTACGCGGCACGGCGCCGCCTCAGGCCGCGACCACGATGGGAAAGCTGGCTTGCAGGCCTTCGCTGCCGCGGGTGAAGGGCACGGTCACGAGGGACCGCGCCTCGCCCAGCCGGCGCCACAGGGAGTCGCGTTCGTTGTGCGGGTCGCCTTCCACGTACAGCTGCGTCGTCAGCAGCTCGCGGGCGCCCAGGCGCACCTTGACGTGGATGTGCGGCGTGCGGCCGGCGTACGCGACCGGGCGGATGGTGCGGAAGCGGTAGCGGCCGTCGCTGCCCACGGCCACCCGGCCGAAGCCCTGGAAGTCCGGGTCCGCGCGGCCGCCGTCGCCCGGATGGTGGTAGTGGCCCGCATGGTCGCACTGCCAGATCTCCACCTGTGCGCCGCGCAGCGGCCGGCCCTCGAGGTCGGTCACGGTGCCGTCCACCGAGGCGGGCTGGCCCCGCCCGTAGCTGCGGGCGCCGTTGCGCAGCAGGTCGGCGTCGGCATCGGCCGGCAGTTGCACCGGATAGAAGGGCCCCTCGGTCTGCGCCGGCGTGGCAGGCCGCGGCGCGGCCGGCTGCGCGCGTGCGCCCGTCCAGCAGAAGGGCAGGGCGACCAGCGCGGCGGCGGCATGGCGGCGGGAGAGGCGGGTCATGGTGTGCTCCGGAGCTTGCCGGGGTCAGACTGTCCGGAGAGGCGGCGAGTTCCTCAGAACGGCGGCGGGCTGTCGAACGCGAGCGCCTCCTCGGTGGCGGGATGCGCGAGCCGCAGGCGGCTGGCGTGCAGCAGGAGGCGCGGCGCGCGCGCCAGGGCCGGCGCGGGCGCGTAGAGCGCATCGCCGAGGATCGGATGCCCGATCGCCTGCAGGTGCACCCGCAGCTGGTGCGTGCGGCCGGTGACCGGCTCCAGCAGCAGGCGCGCATCCGGGCCCTCGTGGGCCAGCACGCGCCAGCGGGTCGTGCTCGGGCGGCCTGCTTCGGCATCGACCTTCTGCAGCGGCCGGTTCGGCCAGTCCGCCGCGAGCGGAAGCTCGATGGTGCCGGTGGCGTCCACCTCGCCCGGATGCCCCGCCACCACGGCGATGTACTGCTTGTCCACCGCGCGGTCGGCGAACGTGCGGCCGAGGACGCGCTGCATGTGCACGCCGCGGCCCATGAGGAACAGGCCGGAGGTGGCCATGTCGAGTCGGTGCACCACGAGCGCGTCGGGCCACATGCGCCGTGCGCGTTCCGACAGGCAATCCTGCTTGTCCTCGCCCCGCCCGGGAACGGCCAGCAGGCCGGCCGGCTTGTCCAGCACCAGCAGGTGATCGTCCACGTAGACCAGCCCTTCCGATAATCCTGGCATGAACGCCCTTTCCTCCATGGTTCCCCTGTCGCTGCAGACGGTGCTGCTGCTGGTCGCGTCCAACGTCTTCATGACGATCGCGTGGTACGGCCACCTGAAGAACCTGGCCACCGCGCCCTGGTACACGGCCGCCTTCATCAGCTGGGGCATCGCCCTGGCGGAGTACCTGCTGCAGGTGCCGGCCAACCGCATCGGCCACCTGCAGGCCGGCTTCAGCGTCGGCCAGCTCAAGATCATGCAGGAAGTGATCACGCTGGCCGTGTTCGTCCCGTTCGCGGTGCTGTACCTCAAGGAGCCGCTGAAGCTGGACTACCTGTGGGCGGCGCTGTGCATGGTGGGCGCCGTCTATTTCATATTCCGCAACGCGTGACGGGGGGCGGCAGGTACACTCGTCACGAAACCGTCACAAAAGAACCCGTCCAGGGGCGCCCATGCTCTTCAAGAAACTGCTCCCGCGAGAAGGCAACTTCTTCGAGATGTTCAACCAGCATGCCGAGCGCATGGTCGAGGGCGCCCACGCGTTCCGCAACCTGGTGGCGAACTACAACGACGTGAACCTGCGCGAGCAGTACAATCGCGAAGTCGACCACGCCGAGCGTTCGGCCGACAAGGTGACGCAGGAAGTCAACCGGCTGATCCACTCCACCTTCATCACGCCGATCGACCGCGAGCAGATCCACACGCTGATCAACACCATGGACGACGTGGCCGACCTGATCCAGGACTCGGCCGAGACCATGGCGCTGTACGACGTGCGGCACATGACCGAGGAGATCACCCGCCTGACCGACCTCAGCGTGCGCTGCTGCGAACGCGTGAAGGAAGCCGTCGGCTTCCTCGGCAAGCTGTCGGACCACGACACCGCTGTCGCCGCGCTGAAGACTTGCGAGGAGATCGACAAGCTCGAGTCCGACGCCGACCGCGTGATGCGGTCGGCGATGAGCAAGCTGTTCCGGGAGGAGCCGGACGTACGCGAGGTGATCAAGCTCAAGGCCATCTACGAGCTGCTGGAGACGATCACCGACAAGTGCGAGGACGTCGCCAACGTCGTCGAGGGCATCGTCCTCGAGAACTCCTGAGGGCGGCGCGCCATGGAAGTCTCGCAGGCGGCCCTGTGGGTCGTGATCATGCTGGTGGCCGTCGCGCTGCTGTTCGACTTCATGAACGGCTTCCACGATGCCGCGAATTCGATCGCCACGGTCGTGTCCACCGGCGTCCTGCGGCCGACGCAGGCCGTGGTGTTCGCCGCCTTCTTCAACTTCATCGCGATCTTCATCTTCCACCTGAGCGTCGCGGCGACGGTGGGCAAGGGGATCGTCGAGCCCGGTGTCGTGAACACGCACGTGGTGTTCGGCGCGCTGGTCGGCGCGATCACCTGGAACGTCATCACCTGGTGGTACGGCATCCCGAGCAGCTCCTCGCATGCGCTCATCGGCGGCATCGTGGGTGCGGTCATCGCCAAGTCCGGCGCGGGGGCGCTCATCGCCACCGGCATCTGGAAGACGGTCGTCTTCATCTTCATCTCGCCGACCCTCGGCTTCCTGCTCGGCTCGCTGATGATGGTGCTGGTGTCCAACATCTTCCGCAACACGCGGCCTTCGCGCGTGGACAAGTGGTTCCGGCGGCTGCAGCTGGTGTCCGCCGGCGCTTACAGCCTGGGCCACGGCGGCAATGACGCGCAGAAGACGATCGGCATCATCTGGATGCTGCTGATCGCCACCGGCTACGTCGCCACGGGCGCCGAGTCGCCCCCGGCGTGGGTGATCATTTCCTGCTACGTGGCCATCGCGATGGGCACCATGTTCGGCGGCTGGCGCATCGTGAAGACCATGGGCCAGAAGATCACCAAGCTCAAGCCGGTGGGCGGCTTCTGCGCCGAGACCGGCGGGGCGCTGACGCTCTTCATCGCCACCTCCCTGGGCATCCCCGTGTCGACCACGCACACCATCACAGGTGCCATCGTCGGCGTGGGCTCCACGCACCGCATGAGCGCCGTGCGCTGGGGCGTCGCCGGCAACATCGTGTGGGCCTGGGTCCTGACGATCCCGGCCAGTGCGTTCGTGGCGGCGATCGCGTACTGGATCTCGCTGCAGATCTTCTAGGCCGGGAGACCCCGCCCGCCCTTCCCGCGCCCCCGTCATTCCCGCGGAGGCGGGAATCCAGGGCTCCCGCATCCGGGGTGCGTCGCGGCAGGCGGCGGGCGGTGCCGTCCCGCGGTGCCTCGCCCTGCACTTCGCTGACGCTTCGTTCCGGGTGCGCTGGAAGGCTGTTCCCGGCGTCGATCCGGCCAAACTCACTGCGAGTTTGCCGCGCGCGGCAAACTCTCCGTTCAAGCAAATGCCCGGAAAAATGAGACAGTCGCAGTGCTCGATCCGCGCTGCGCGCTCTCGTAGCCCTGCTTCGCCGCCGGGAACAGCCTTCCAGCCGAGGCCCCTGACTGCGGGCCGGCACCGCCCGCCGCCTGCCGCGACGTTCGAGGGCGGGAGTGGGCCTGTCGGCCCACGGTGCCGGAGCCCTGGGTCCCCGCCTCCGCGGGGATGACGGTGCCCGGGAGGTCGCTTCAGCCGATCGCCGGTGGGTTCGGGTGCAGCCGCGCCATCGTGAGCGCGTCCGAATAGCGCCCGTCCTTCAGCACGTACCCGCGGTGCCGGCCTTCCTCGACGAAGCCCAGGCTGCGGTACAGCGCGATCGCGTGCTCGTTGTCGGCGTGCACGTTCAGCTCGATGCGGAGCACGCCGGCCCAGCGGTCTGCCCAGTCCAGCAGGCGCTCCATCAGCCGGCGGCCGACGCCGCGGCCCTGCCACTGCGGTGCGAGCGCGATGGCCAGCAGCCGCACGTGCGCCCGCCGCAGGCCTGCATTCATGCCGTGCAGCGCGGCCCAGCCGACCACCTCGCCGTTCGCCACCGCGACCAGCCGGCAGCTGTACGGGTCCACGCGCTGGTGCATCTCGACGCGCAGCGCCACGGGCATGTCCGGTAATTGCAGCGTGCCCTCCATCGTGCCCGGCGTGCCGAGCAGGGCGGAGATGCCTTCGGCGTCCGAGGGCTCGGCACTGCGGATCTGGACTTCGGCGGCGTCGGTCATGGGAACCTCATTGCGAGATGCGGCGGCCTTCCTCGACCTGGTATTCGAAGTAGCGCTGGAAGCTGAAGGCGATGCTCGCCATCAGCACGCCGGCGCCGATCATCAGCGCGGCGACGATGGCGAAGATGGTGCCCCAATGCGTGCCGCCCGGTTCGGCATCCTCGGGCAGCGAAGGGTTGAAGCGTGCGTTCCACTTCTCGCGCGCCATGAGCCCGTAGACGATGGCGGTGAGGCAGCAGCCGGCGAAGGTGAAACCGAGCAGCGGCACCAGCAGCCACGAGAGCACGTCGTCCTGCCCGTACTCCTGCACGCGCTCCAGCCCGTAGAGCCCGAGCGCCGTCGGGATCGGCAGCAGCCACCCGATCATGTCGCCCAGGCCGCGCAGGTAGAAGCGGTGCAGGCCCAGCGGCCCGCCCACCAGCGCCAGCCAGGCGGCGACGGTCTTGCTCTTCATGGGGCGGGCGTTTCCGGCGGCGTGCGGTCGCCCTCGCCGATGGACTTCTCCATCAGCACGATGTCCAGCCAGCGTCCGAACTTCCAGCCGCAGGACTGGATCACGCCCACCTTGCTGAAGCCCAGCGAGCGGTGCACGCCGATCGAGCCCGCATTGGCCGAGTCGCCGATCACCGCGATCAGCTTGCGCACGCCGGCCGCCTCGGCCTGCTGCACGAGGTCGGCCAGCAGCTTCTTGCCCAGCCCCTGGCCCGCGGCGTCGGCGTGCAGGTAGATCGAATCCTCGGCCGAATAGCGGTAGGCCGGCCGCGGCTTGAACCACTGGCAGTAGGCGAACCCGAGCACCTTGCCCCCCTGTTCGGCCACCAGGTAGGGCAGCCCGCGCGCCAACACGTCGAGCCGGCGCGTGGTCATGTCCTGCTCGGTGGGCGGGGTGGTCTCGAAGGTGCCCGTGCCATGCAGGACATGGTGGGCGTAGATGGCCGTGATGGCGGGCACGTCGGCGTCGGTGCTGGGGCGGAGGATGAGCATGGCGGCAAAAGGCTATAATCGCGGGCTTTTCGGCGTGTCGCTGGCCGGGTGGCCAGTCGCGTGTCTCAACGCTGGAAGAACATTCGAAGCTCGCCGTTTGGGCGTAGCTGATCCACCCGAAGGATAAATCATGGTCGTCATTCGACTCTCCCGTGGCGGCTCCAAGAGCCGTCCGTTCTACAACATCGTCGTCGCGGACAAGCGCGTGCGCCGTGACGGCCGCTTCATCGAGCGCCTGGGTTTCTACAACCCGCTGGCCAAGGATGGCGAGGAAAAGCTGCGCGTGGCGCAGGACCGCCTGACCCACTGGCGCGGCGTCGGCGCCCAGGCGTCGCCGACGGTGGAACGCCTGCTGAAGCAGGGCGCCACCACGGCCGCCGCCGCTCCCGCGGCCGCCTGAGCTGGGGCATGGCCGCGCCCGGCCGTCCGGGAGCCACGCTCCCCGCGGACATCGAACCGGCGGATCTCCCCGCCGACGCCGTCGAAGTCGGGCGCATCCTCGATGCCTGGGGCGTCAAGGGCTGGCTCAAGGTCCTGCCCCACAGCGCCGACCCCCAGGCGCTGTTCTCCTCCAAGCGCTGGTTCCTGCAACCGACCGAAAGAGGCGTCGCCGCCTTTTCCGGCACGGTGCTGCTGCGCGTGCGCGAGGCGAAGGAGCATTCCGATTCCGTGGTGGCCCGCGCCGACGGCGTGGAAGACCGCGGCACGGCCGAAATGCTGCGCGGCGCCCGCGTGTTCGTCCCCCGCTCCTCCTTCCCCACCGCGGACAAGGACGAGTACTACTGGGTCGACCTGCTCGGGCTGGACGTGGTGAACCGCGAAGGCGTCCACCTGGGCGTGGTGCGCGACCTGCTGTCCACCGGCCCGCAGACGGTGCTGGTGGTGGAGTACCAGGAGGACGGCAAGCCCCTGGAACGCATGCTGCCCTTCGTGTCCGCCTACGTCGACGGGGTCGACCTGGAAGCGCGGCGCATCACCGTCGACTGGCAGCCCGACTACTGACTGCGGCGCGATGCGCTTCGACGTCGTCACCCTGTTCCCGGAACTGTTCGCGCCTTTCCTCGCCGCGGGCGTGACCCGTCGCGCCTACGAGGCGAAGCAGGTGGACGTCCGCCTGTGGAACCTGCGCGATTTCGCGGAAGGCAACTACCGCCGGGTGGACGACCGGCCCTTCGGCGGTGGCCCGGGCATGGTGATGCTGGCCGAGCCGCTGGCCAGGTGCCTGGCGGCGGTGCGCGCGCAACGCGTGGACGCCGCGCCCGTCGTCCTCTTCTCCCCCATCGGCGAACGCATCGACCACGCCGGCGTCGAGCGCTGGTCCGCCAGCGCAGGGGCCATCCTCCTGTGCGGGCGCTACGAAGGCGTCGACCAGCGCTTCATCGATGCCCACGTGGACGTGCAACTGAGCCTCGGCGACTTCGTGCTTTCCGGCGGGGAGATCGCGGCGATGGCGCTGCTCGACGCGGTCGCGCGCCTGCAGCCCGGCGTCCTGAACGACGCCGGCAGCCACCAGGAGGACAGCTTCAACCCCGCCCTCGACGGCCTGCTGGATTGCCCGCACTACACCCGGCCGGAGGAGTGGAACGGCGTGAGGGTGCCGGAGGAACTGCTGTCCGGCCACCACGCCCGCATCGAGGCCTGGCGCCGCCGGCAGCGGCTGGAAACCACCGCGAAGCACCGGCCCGACCTGATCGCCGCCGCCCGCGCGGCGGGGCACCTGACACGGCTGGACGAGGAATTCCTCGCCGGGCTATAATCCCGGGCTTTCCCGATCCTCTGTCCGGCCGTCCGAGCCGCAGCGACATCCGATGTCGCCCCGCGAAGCAGGGCCTTCCGTGTAGCGCGGACACGATCGACGCGAGAACTTCATGAACCTGATCCAGACCCTCGAGCAAGAGGAAATCGCCCGCCTGGGCAAGAACATCCCCGAGTTCGCCCCCGGCGACACGGTGATCGTCTCCGTCAACGTCGTCGAAGGCAACCGCAAGCGCGCCCAGGCCTACGAAGGCGTGGTCATCGCCAAGCGCAACCGCGGCCTGAACAGCGCCTTCACGGTGCGCAAGATCTCCAGCGGCGAAGGCGTGGAGCGCACGTTCCAGACCTACAGCCCGCTGATCGCCAAGATCGAAGTCAAGCGCCGCGGCGACGTCCGTCGCGCCAAGCTGTACTACCTGCGCGACCGCAGCGGCAAGTCGGCCCGCATCAAGGAAAAGCTGGCCTTTTCCCAGAAGGGCGAGAAGGCCGCCGCCGCCGAATAAGCGGGGAACGCCTTCCGACCAGCCGCCGCAGGCCCAGAGCTCGCGGCGGCTTTTTCGTTTCCGACCATGCCCATCGATCCCTCCGCCACCATCCCGCCGGACACCCCGCTGTCGAAGCTGCCCAACTTCGATCCGAAGCAGGTGCCGGTGCTCGGCGTGGACGCGCACCTGCCGCCGGTCGCGCTCCAGGCGCTGGGGCCGGAGGCCCTGCGCCGGCGCTTCGCCGAGCCGCGGCCGTGGGAGCCGGAAGTCTGGTCCGAGAAACGCTTCACCGACCGGCAGCTCGCGCTGGCCTCGGTGCTGGTGCCGATCGTCATGCGCGACCGGCCGACGGTGCTGCTGACCGAGCGCACCGCGCACCTCTCGACGCATTCCGGCCAGGTGGCCTTTCCCGGCGGCAAGCAGGACGACACGGACGTCGACGCGGCGCACACCGCGTTGCGCGAAGCGCACGAGGAGATCGGCCTGGAGCGCGAGTGGGCCGAGGTGATCGGCACCATGCCCACGTACACGACCGGCACCATGTTCGTCATCACGCCCGTGGTGGCACTGGTGCAGCCGGACTACCGCCTCACGCTCAATCCCCACGAGGTCGCCGACGCCTTCGAGGTGCCGCTCGACTTCCTCATGGATCCGCGGCACCACCGGCGCCATGCGTTCGAGTTCAGCGGCACGCGGCGGGAGTGGTTCTCCATGCCCTACGAGGAGGGCGGCAAGGAGCGCTTCATCTGGGGCGCGACGGCGGCGATGTTGCGCAATTTCTACCGCTTCCTTTCGGCCTAGGGACTCCGCCGGGGCCGGCGGCTATCATCCCCGGCCATGAGCTTCTTCGCGATCCTGTTCGCCCTGCTGATCGAGCAGGTGCGTCCGCTGGGTCCGCACAACCTCGTGCACTCCGGCCTGCGCGTGTGGGCCCGCGCGGTCAGCCGCAACTTCGACGCCGGCAAGCCGCAGCACGGCTGGGTCTGCTGGGTGCTGGCGGTGCTGGGGCCGGCCGCGCTCGCGAGCGCCATCCACTGGGCGCTGCTGTCGCTCGTCGGCTGGCCCGCGGCGATGGTGTGGAGCGTGCTGGTGCTGTACGTCACGCTGGGCTTCCGCCAGTTCAGCCACCACTTCACCGACATCCGCGACGCCCTCGAGGCCGGCGACGAGATGCGCGCGCGCCAGCTGCTGGCGCAGTGGCAGCGGGTCGACGCGAGCGAGCTGCCGCGCAGCGAGATCGTGCGGCACGTCATCGAGTACTCGGTGCTGGCCGCGCACCGCCATGTGTTCGGGGTGCTCGCGTGGTTCTCGGTGCTCGCCGCCTTCGGCTTCGGCCCGGCCGGCGCCGTGCTGTACCGCATGGCGGAGTTCGTGGCGCGCTACTGGCGGCACCGCAACCACACGCACGCGCAACCCGCGAGCGAAGCGCTCCAGTCGGCCGCCGCGCGCGCCTGGGCCGCGGTCGACTGGCTGCCCGCGCGCATCACCGCCGTGGCCTTCGCCGTGGTCGGCAGCTTCGAGGAGGCGATCGACTGCTGGCGCAACCATGCGCAGCGCTTCCCGAACGACAACGACGGCGTGATCCTTGCGGCGACGTCGGGGGCCGTGAACGTGCGCCTGGGCGGCGAGATGCTGAAGCCTGCCGCGGCCTTCGCGACCGGCACGCAACCCGCGGGCTTCGCCGCCGAGCCCGAACCGGCCACGGTCAGCACGCCGGGCCGTGAAGCCGAGATCGCGCACCTGCGCAGCGTGGTGGGCCTGGTGTGGCGCTCCGTCGTGCTGTGGATGGTGCTGCTGGCGCTGCTGACGCTCGCCAACCTGCTGGGCTAGCCGCGCTCAGGCCGTGGCGCCGGTGCGCGAGAGCTGGGCCTCCGTCCAGCGCACGATGTCCGGCGCGCCCATCGCGCCCGCCTGCCGCGCCACTTCGCGGCCACCGATGAACAACGCCAGCGTCGGGATGCTGCGGATGTTCAGGCGCGCGCCGACCCCCTGGGCCTCGTCCGTGTTCAGCTTGACCAGCTGGACCCGCGGCTCCAGCCGCGCGGCCGCCTGCTCGAAGGCAGGCGCCATCATGCGGCAGGGGCCGCACCAGGGCGCCCAGAAATCGACCAGCACCGGCAGCTGGCTGCGGGCGATGTGCCGCTCGAATTCGGTGGCCGTGACGTTGGTGGGCGCGCCGGTGAAGAGGGCCTGGTGGCAACTGCCGCAATCCGGGGCCTGGCCCAGGTCGTCCGCGTGGACGCGGTTCGTGGTGTGGCAATGCGGGCAGACGACGTGCAGCTGGCTCATGGGTAGGGGGGACCTCCGTTCCCAGGAAGATGCGGGCCGGTCGCCCGCACGCAAGAGCCTCGTTGCGACTAGTAGCGAGTTTGCGAAAGTTCCTCGAACAGGGTGCGGTAGATCCGGTAGCGGCTCGGCGCGATGCGGTCGGCCGGCGGCGCCGGCTCATCCGCGACCGCGGCGATGACGCCGCAGCCCGGTTCGTGCAGGTGCGTGCAGTTGTAGAACTTGCACTGCGGGATGTGCGCCTTCAGGTCGGGCATCAGCGTGGCCAGGTGCATCCTGTCCACATGGTGCAGCCCGAATTCCTGGAACCCGGGCGAATCGATCAATGCGGTCTCGTGCGCGTCGTCGACCCAATACCAGGTGGTCGAGGTCGTCGTGTGCTTGCCCGAGTTCAGCGCCTGGGAGATCTCGCCGGTCTGCGCCTGCGCCTGCGGCACCAGCAGGTTGATCAGCGTGCTCTTGCCGGCGCCCGAGGGACCCAGCACCAGCGTCGTGCGGCCGCCCAGGTGCTTCTGCAGGTGCGCGTGGTCGACTTCCTTCGACAGCCGCAGGGACAGCGGGACCACGCCGTAGCCCATGTGCAGGTAAGGCACCAGCCTTTGCCAGGCGCGCTCGAAGGGCTCCACCAGGTCGCTCTTGTTCAAGGCGATCAGCGGCTGGATGCGTTCCGCCTCCGCCGCGATCAGGGCGCGCGCGAGCTGCATCTCGGAGAACTCGGGTTCGGCGGCGATCAGCACCAGCACCTGGTCGAGGTTGGCGGCGAAGGACTTGGTGCGGATCTCGTCCTGGCGGTAGAACAGGTTGCGGCGCGGCTCGACGCCGGCGATCACGCCTTCGTCGCCGCTGCGCTTCCACAGCACGCGGTCGCCGACCACGGTCTCGTTCTTCTTGCCGCGCGCATGGCACAGGCAGCGCGTGCGGTCGGGGCTTTCCACCAGGCAGTGCCGGCCATGGGCGGCGACCACGAGGCCGGGGCGTGCGTTGTCGTCGGTCAACGCGCGGGCCTCAGGCGACCAGCGCTTCGGCCCGCGCCGCGCACTCGAAATCCGATTCCGAAATGCCGTGCAGCGCGTGGGTGCTGAAGCGCACCACGCAGCGATCGTAGTGGACCGAGAGGTCCGGGTGGTGGTCCAGCGTGTGGGCCACGAAGGCCAGCGCGTTGACGAAGGCGATCGTCTCGAAGTAGTCCGCGAAGCGGAAGGTCTTCTCGATGGCGACGTCGTTGCCGTCCCCGGCGAGTTTCCAGCCGGGGAGGTCGGCGAGGCGCTTGACGATCTCCGTCGGCGTCAGCGCGCGCCGCGTCAGCTGCGACCAGTCCCTCTTTCGGAGCATCGAGCTCATGCCGGCGACCCCACCAGCCGCGACAGCCGCTCCGTGGCCGGCGGATGCGAGTAGTAGAACTTCACGTAGACGGGGTCCGGCGTGAGGGTGGAGGCGTTGTCCTCGTACAGCTTCAGCAGCGCGGTGCCGAGGTCCCTGCCGCTGGTCTGGGTGGCGGCGAAGGCATCGGCCTCGAACTCGTGCTTGCGCGAGAGCTGCGCCATCAGCGGCGACACGAAGTAGCTGAACACCGGCACGGCCAGCAGGAACAGCAGGAGCGCCAGGGCGTCGTTCGGGCCTTCGAGGTTGGGGCGCACGCCCAGGCCGGTATAGAACCACGGCTGCGTCGCCAGCCATCCGAGCAGGGCGAAGCCGGCGAGGCTGGCGGCGAACATCATCACGATGCGCTGGATGATGTGCTTGTGCTTGAAGTGCCCCAGTTCGTGCGCCAGCACCGCATCGACCTCGCCCGGCGAGAGCTTGGCCAGCAGCGTGTCGTAGAAGACGACGCGCTTGGCGGCGCCGAAGCCGGTGAAGTAGGCGTTGGCATGGGCGCTGCGCTTGCTGCCGTCCATGACGAACAGGCCCTTGGCCGCGAAGCCGCAGCGCTGCATCAGCGCCGTGACACGGGCCTTGAGCGTCTCGTCTTCCAGCGGCTGGAACTTGTTGAACAGCGGCGCGATGAAGGTGGGGTAGATCACCAGCAGCAGCAGGTTGAATCCCATCCAGACGGCCCAGGCCCACAGCCACCACCAGTTGCCCGCGGCACCCATCAGCCAGAGGATCAGGGCGGCGATCGGCAGGCCGATCGCGGCACCGAGCAGCGAGGACTTCAACGCGTCCGCCAGCCACAGCTTCCAGGTCATCTTGTTGAAGCCGAAGCGCTCCTCCACCACGAAGGTCTGGTACAGCGAGAACGGGAGCTCCAGCAGGCCGCCGACGAGCGCGAAGCAGGCGAGCAGCGCGAGCTGCTGCCACATGCCGGCACCGAGCAGCCCCAGCAGGGCGCGGTTCAGCGTGTCGATGCCGCCCAGCAGCGTCCACCCGAGCAGCACCGCGGCGGAGAACGCCGTCTCGAGCAGGCCCAGGCGCGACTTCGCCACCGTGTAGTCGGCGGCCTTCCGGTGGGATTCGAGCGAGACGGTGCCGGCGAAGGCGGGCGGCACTGCATCGCGATGGCGAGCCACGTGCCGGACCTGCCGCGTGGCGAGCCAGAACTTCACCAGCAGCCCCGCGAGGAGGAAAGCCGCGAAGGCGAAGGTCAGGGTGAGCGAGGCTTGCATCCCGGAATCTTAGGCCATCAGCGACAATCGTCCCATGGCCGACCCCATTGCAAGCCCTGTTGCCACCCTCGCAAAGAACGACCAGAATCTGGTGTGGCTCGACTGTGAGATGACCGGCCTGGACCCCGAGCGGGACCGCATCATCGAGATCGCCGTGGTGGTGACCGGGCCGCACCTCGAACCGCGCATCGAGGGGCCGGTGATCGCCGTGCACCAGAGCGACGCCCAGCTGGACCTGATGGACGCCTGGAACAAGGGCACCCACGGCAAGAGCGGCCTCACCGACAAGGTGCGCGCCTCCACCGTGACCGAGGCCGAAGCGGAACAGCAGGTGCTGGACTTCGTGATGCAGTACGTGCCGAAGCAGTCGACGCCGATGTGCGGCAACAGCATCGGGCAGGACCGGCGTTTCCTGGTGAAGTACATGCCGAAGCTGGAAGCCTGGTTCCACTACCGCAACCTCGACGTCAGCACCCTGAAGGAGCTGGCGCGGCGCTGGAAGCCCGGGGTCTACACCTCGTTCAAGAAGCGGCAGCTGCACACGGCCCTGGCCGACGTGCACGAATCCATCGACGAACTGGCGCACTACCGCGAGCACTTCCTGAAGCTGCCCTGAACACCGCGCTGCGGGAAAACCCGAAACCTGCCATAATCGCGGGCTTGCTGTCCAAGAGGGCGGCTTTAAATCGCGCATCTGCCTTCTCGCACCGGCTCGCTGAATGAGCCACACAGGCCGCAAAGCCTGCGTAGTCGTTGGAATGGTTGATGTTCATCCAACCATTTCAATGACGGCATGCCCGCCAGGGCGTCGCCGTGTGGAAAACCCATGACGGATTACCAAGACCTCTCCCCGGGCATCGGCCTGGACACCCCCGTTGCCATCGGCAACGACGCACCCGCGGACGCCGTGCAGGCGCCGGCCGCGCCCAACGGTTTCGCGCTCCTGGGCCTGGCGCCCGAGCTGCTCGCCGCAGTGGCCGACCTGGGCTTCACGCAGCCGACCGCCGTGCAGGAACAATGCATCGGCAAGGCGATGGCGCAGGCCGGTGCCGAAGGCCAGTCCTTCAACGACCTGATGGTCTCCAGCCAGACCGGCAGCGGCAAGACCGCGGCCTTCCTGCTGCCCGTGCTGAACACGCTGATCGCGCAGAAGGCCGAGGAAGCCGCCGCCGAACAGAAGGCCTACGACGAAGCGGTGGCCCGCGGCGAAGCGCCCAAGCGCAACCGCAAGAACCCGCTGAACCCGCGCCACTTCAAGGCCGCCGTGCCCGGCGCGCTGATCCTGTGCCCCACGCGCGAACTCGCGCAGCAGGTGGCGAGCGACGCCATCGACCTGGTCAAGCACACCCGCGGGCTGCGCATCGCCAACGTCGTGGGCGGCATGCCGTACCAGATGCAGATCGCGCGCCTGCAGAACGCCGACCTGGTGGTCGCCACCCCCGGCCGCCTGCTGGACCTGCAGCGTTCCGGCCAGATCAAGCTGGACGAAGTGCGCTTCCTGGTGGTCGACGAAGCCGACCGCATGCTGGACCTCGGCTTCGCCGAAGACCTGGCCGAAGTGCACCAGCTGACCGCCAACCGCGGCCAGACCATGATGTTCAGCGCCACCTTCGCGCCGCGCATCCAGCAGCTGGCCCAGCGCGTCATGCGCCAGCCGCAGCGCATCCAGGTGGATTCGCCGCAGGAAAAGCACGCCAACATCAAGCAGGTGCTGTTCTGGGCGGACAGCCCGCAGCACAAGCGCCAGCTGCTGGACCACTGGCTGCGCGATGCCGGCATCGACCAGGCCATCGTGTTCGCCAGCACGCAGATCGAGTGCGACGGCCTCGCCGAGGAACTGCAGCAGGTGGGCTTCAGCGCCGTGGCGCTGCACGGCGCCCTGTCGCAGGGCCTGCGCAACCGCCGCCTGATGGCGCTGCGTCGCGGGCAGGTGCAGATCCTGGTGGCGACGGACGTCGCCGCCCGCGGCATCGACGTGCCGACGATCACGCACGTGTTCAACTTCGGCCTGCCGATGAAGAGCGAGGACTACACGCACCGCATCGGCCGCACCGGCCGTGCCGGCCGCGACGGCCTGGCCGTCACGTTCGCCGAGTTCCGCGACCGCCGCAAGATCGGCGACATCGAGGCGTACACCAAGCAGCGCTTCAATGCCGAGGTGATCCCCGGCCTGGAGCCCAAGCAGCGCTTCCAGCCCACCAGCGCCCCCCGTGGCGGTTTCGGCGGCAAGCCGGCCCGCTTCGGCGACCGTCGCCCGGCGGGTGGTGGTGGCGGCGGCTACGGCAAGAGCTCGAGCTTCGGCGCCAAGTCTTTCGGCCCGCGTGAAGGCTTCGGCGGACGGGACGGTGGCTCGCGTGACGGCGGCTTCGGTTCCCGCGATGGCGGCTTCGGCGGCCGCGGGCGTCCGGCGCGCTGAGTCCGCGTCATTCCCGCGCAGGCGGGAATCCAGAGCTTTGGAGAGGAAGCGGCCCGCGGGCCGCTTTTTCATTGGAAGCCCTGGATCCCCGCCTCCGCGGGGATGACGACAGGGACGCGGGCATGACGATCACGCTCACTCGATCAGCGCCCGCCCCGTTTCCGGCCACAGGTTCTTCACGAACAGCCAGGCGAACAGGCCGACGCTCATCATCAGCAGCGACGTGAGCGCGAGTGCGCGGGTGGAGTGCATCACCAGCGGGGCGACGACACCGGCCACGATGCCGTTGGACGCCGAGCCGATGAAGGCCTGCAGCGAGGACGACATGCCGCGCCGCTCGGGGTAGAGGTCCAGCACCAGCAGCGTCACCACCGGCACCATCAGGGCCCAGCCGAACGAGAAGAACGCGATCGGGAACAGCGCCCAGGCGACGTGCGCGTCGAACAGCAGGTTGGCCGCCACGTTCGCCAGCGACACGACCACCATGACGATGAAACCGTAACGGATCTGCCGCTTGGGCGCGATCTTGCCGGCCAGGCTTCCGCTGGCGAACGAGCCCGCCATGATCCCGCTGATGGTGAGCAGGAAGAACCAGAAGAACTGCGTGGGCGCGAGGCCGAGGTGCTCGCCGAGGAAGGCCGGCGCCGACAGCACGTAGAGGAACATGCCGTTGAACGGGATGCCGCTGGCCAGCGCCAGCAGCAGGAAGCGCGGGCTCGAGCCCAGCTGCCAGTAGCCGCGCATCAGGTTGGGCACGTTGAACGGCTGCCGGTGCGTGACGTGCAGCGTCTCGGGCAGCAGCTTGTAGTTGGCCGTGAACAGCACGACGCCGACGCCGGTCAGGAACCAGAAGATGCTGTGCCAGCCGGCGTGCGCGAACAGCCAGCCGCCGATCACCGGCGCGATGGCGGGTGCGATGCCGAAATAGATCGTCACCTGGCTCATGACCTTCTGCGCCTGGTCGGGCGGGAACATGTCGCGGATGACGGCGCGCGACACCACCCAGCCGGCGCCGGTGCACAGCCCCTGCACGGCGCGGAAGAACACGAGCGTGCCGATGCTTTCCGCCAGGGCGCAGCCGGCCGAGGCGACCGTGAAAATGGCGATGCCCCACAGCACGACGGGGCGGCGGCCGAAGCTGTCGGCCAGCGCACCGTGGAACAGGTTCATGAAGGCGAAGCCGAACAGGTACGCCGACAGCGTCTGCTGCATCTGCACCGGCGTGGCGTCGAGCGCGCGGGCGATGCCCGAGAACGCCGGGATGTAGGTGTCGATGGAGAACGGACCGAGCATGCCCAGCAGGGCGAGCAGGGCGGCGAGCGCCCAGCGCGGGGCAGTCCAGATCTGTTTGGCTTCGGGATTCATCGGGGCAGCAAGGCGGAGCGTGAGGTTGTACCAGACCTCACGTGCGCCCGCCGCCGCCGGTCAGGCGGCAACGCGCTTTTGCAGCATCTCGGGCGTGACCAGCACCACGCCCGTGTCCGTGCGATGGAAGCGGCGCGCGTCCTGTTCCGGGTCCTCGCCGATCACGGTGCCTTCGGGCAGGCGGCAGCCCCGGTCGATGACCACCTTCGACAGGCGCGAGCCGCGGCCGATGACCGTGTCCGGCATGATCACGGCCTCGTGGATGGTGCAGCTGGCCTCCACGCGCACGTTAGAGAACAGCACGGCGCGCCGGATGTTGGAGCCGACCACGATGCAGCCGCCGGAGATCAGCACGTTGGCCGTCTCGCCGTTGAGGCCGCGTTCGTCTGGCACGAACTTCGCGGGCGGGAGCTGCTCCTGGTAGGTCCAGATCGGCCAGTCGCGGTCGTAGAGGTTCAGCTCCGGCAGGTCGGCGGCGAGGTCGAGGTTCGCGGCCCAGAACGCATCGACCGTGCCGACGTCGCGCCAGTACGGACGGTTGCGCGTGCCGGAAGGGATGCTCGACATGTTGAGCGGATGCGCCAGCGCGCCGCCTTCCTTCACCACGCGCGGGATCACGTTCTTGCCGAAGTCGTGGTCCGACTTCTCGTCGGCCATGTCGTCCTCGAGCAGCTGGTAGAGGTACTCGGCGCCGAACACGTAGATGCCCATGCTGCCCAGCGCCTTGTCGGGCTTGCCCGGGATGGCGGGCGGGTCCTTCGGCTTCTCCAGGAACGCCGTGATGCGGCGCTGCTCGTCCACGTGCATCACGCCGAGCGCGGTCGCCTCCATGCGCGGCACCTCGATGCAGCCGACGGTGCACTTGGCGCCGCTCTGCACGTGGTCCAGCAGCATCAGCGAGTAGTCCTGCTTGTAGATGTGGTCGCCGGCCAGCACGAGGATGTACTCGGGGCCGTAGGCGCGCAGGATGTCGATGTTCTGCGAGATGGCGTCGGCCGTTCCCCGGTACCAAAACGCCTCGTCGACCCGCTGCTGGGCCGGCAGCAGGTCGATGAATTCGTTGGCCTCCCCGCGCAGGAAGTTCCAGCCGCGCTGCAGGTGCCGCAGCAGGGAGTGCGACTTGTACTGCGTGAGCACCGCCATGCGGCGGATGCCCGAGTTGATGCAGTTCGACAGCGCGAAGTCGATGATGCGGAACTTGCCGCCGAAGTACACGGCCGGCTTGGCGCGCCGGTCGGTCAGCTCGTGCAGGCGCGAGCCGCGCCCGCCGGCCAGCACCAGCGCGATCGTGCGCTTGGGCAGTTCGCGCGCCAGGATCATGCGTTCCATCGCGGCATCGGTGCCGGCACCGCCGACGGCTTCGAGAATGCTCAGGTTGTCCTTCATGGTGGTTCGTTCCCCCTGTAACCCAGCATGACTGTGGGTCAGCGGCCCGTCCGGTCATGTAGGACGCCATCGCCTTTCCCGCGCGCACGGCTCGTAGGACGATGCCGTGACCTGTGCCCGGTGCGCCTCGCGGCGGCCCGTCACCGCCGGGCCTGGCGTAGCATCGCTCCCCCGTGCGTCCGACGAGGAGAACGCCATGAACGCTGCCCGTCCCCTCCGCCTGCTGCTCGCCGCGCTCGTGGCGGTGTTCGTGCTCGGCGTCGCCCTGGCGGTGGGAGGCCTGCTCGCGCTGCGGGATCCGTCTGCGATGGTCGTGTTCGCCGTCGCGGCCCTCGCCGGCGTGATCGCCGCCACCATCACCTACTTCGTGGCGCGCAGCGCGACGGTGCTGCCCGACGACGTCCCGGCCGTGGTGGAAGCGTTGCCGGAACTCCCGGCGCCCCGCACGATGCGCACGGTTGCATCCCTCCCCGTCGCCAGCCTGCCCGCGCCCTACCTCGCCGCCGTGATGAAGGGCCTGCATGCGAACCGCCAGGCCCTCACGCGCCGGGGGCAGTCCGCCGGAAACCAGGCCGGCGCCTGAGCCGGTCGCGCGGCTGCGCGTCCGCCCTGGGCATAATGTGCGTTTGGACAAATGTGCATCGGCCCCGCGACCGCGGGCCCCACACACCGTGACAGGATCGCTTCCCGTCCCGCTCCCCGCATGAGCAAGGACCGCGTCCCGGACGACGTGCGCCGTTTCCTCCTGACGAGCGTTCCTTCCGTTCCCTACCTCGAAGCCCTGCTGCTGATGCGGGCCGAGCCGCACCGCGCGTGGGATTCCTTCGGCGTGGCGGGCCGCCTCTACATCGGCGAAGGCCAGGCGCAGGAGCTGCTGGGCCTGTTGAAGGCCGCCGGCATCGCGCGCGAGGATGCGCCCGGCCGCTTCACGTACACACCGGCGAGCGAGGACCTGCACCGCACGCTGGAGGCGCTCGCGGTCACCTATTCGCAGAACCTCGTCGGCGTGACCGACCTGATCCACTCGCGGGTGGACAAGCGGGCGCACCAGTTCGCCGGCGCGTTCCGCATCCGCAGGGACGGCGGCAAGGAGGGCAGCTGATGGCCAACGTGATCTATGCGCTGTGCGCGCTGACCAGCGCGACCTGCCTGGCCCTGCTGTGGCGCAGCTACCGTGCGAGCCGCGCGCGGCTGCTGTTCTGGAGCGCCTGGTGCTTCCTGCTGCTGACGGTCAACAACGTGCTGCTGGTCCTCGACAAGGTGGTGTTCCCGGTGGAGGTGGACCTGCGGCTCTGGCGACTGGGCACCGCGCTGGCGGCGGTGCTGCTGCTGGTGTACGGGCTGGTCAACGAGGAGGACTGAGGTGGAGCAACTGCTGGCCGGCGCCGTCGCCGCGGGCTCCTTCGTCGCGGGGCTGTTCTTCTTCCGCTTCTGGCGCCACACGCGCGACGCGTTCTTCGTGTACTTCGCGCTGGCCTTCTGGCTCGAAGGCGCGAACCGCGTGGCGCTCGCCGCCATCCCGCACGCCGACGAAAGCGAGCCGCTGTTCTACATGGTGCGCCTGCTCGCCTACGGCTTGATCATCGTCGCGATCTGGCGCAAGAACCGGCAGCGCGGCGGCTGAGGCCGCTCCTCTCTCCCCGCCGGGCTTGTCCCCCTTCAGTCGGCACCGAGCTGCAGCCGGTTCGGCTGGCGCCGCTCGATCGCCCACTTCAGCAAGGCGGCGCACCGGTACACCGCGTGCGCGAACTTGCCGTAGGGCAAGGTAAGGAACAGCGCCAGCACGGTGCCGAGGTGCACGGCCAGCAACAGGCCCATGGCGCCGGTGTCGCGAAGAAGCAGCAGCGCGAGGCCGGTCAGGCTGGTCGCGAACAGCAGCGCGAGGAAGGCGCGGTCCATCGGACGTTGCTGCGGGTCGCCGTGCAGCGGATGCCGGCGCAGGTTCAGCCACAGCAGTCCCGCCGGTCCGGCCAGCAGCCCCAGGCCGCCGAGGGTGCCGAGCAGCACCGGCAGGCTGGTGACCGGGTAGGGCGCGGCCTGTCCCAGCGCATAGTGGTAGAGCGTCGCGACGCAGGTCGAAGCGAAGCACAGGAGGAAACCGTAGAAGGTGAGGTGATGGAAGCGCCGGCGCAGCAGCGTGAACCGGTCCGATGCCTCGTTGCAGCCTTCCCCGTGGCCACCATCGAGGTAGGTCAGGGCGAGCGCATGCCGCGCCACTTCCGCTGCCGAAGCGCCGGTGACGGCCCCCGGCGACTGCCCGCGCCAGAAGCGCGCCGCGCCGATCGCCAGGGCCAGCACCGCCCAGGCGAAAGCCGCACCGAACATCCACACCATCAGCCCGTGCGGGAACACGGCGTAGAAGTTGCCGGCCAGCGGCGCGTGCCACAGGTTGCCCCGCAACGCGAGCAGCAGCACCAGGAACAGCCCGAGGCCGCCCGCGGTGGCCAGCGCCAGCACCATGCCGTTGCGGCGGTAGAGGGCACCCAGCGGCGCCGGCCACGCATACGCGGCGTAGGTCTCCCGCCGCACCTGCGCCATCGCGCGCGGCACGTTGACGGCGAAGGCGTGCGGCGGCGAGTACTGGCAGGCGTGCAGGCAGGCCCCGCAGTTGTGGCACAGGTTGGCGAGGTAGTGCACGTCGGCGGAGTCGAACGCCAGGCGGCGCGTCATCGCCGGGAACACGGCGCAGAAGCCTTCGCAGTAGCGGCAGGCATTGCAGATCTCCAGTTGCCGGGCCGCTTCGGCGGCGGGCGTGCCACCCGCCAGCGCCGCGGCTTCCCGCGCGAGCGCTTCAAGCGTGCGCATGCTTCGCCTCCCCGAGCGCGGCGCGCGCCGCCTGCGCGCCGGCGATGCGCCCGAAGGCGGTCCCGATGCTCATGCCGACGCCGGCCGTGTAGCCCTGGCCCAGGACGTTGCCCGCCATCATCTCCCCCGCGACGAACAGGTTGTCGCTGGGTGCACCGCCGAAATGCACGCGGGCGCGGGCATCGGTCTTCAGGCCGAGGTAGGTGAAGGTGATGCCGGGCCGCAGCGCGTAGCCGTAGAACGGCGGGGTTGTGATGGGCCGCGCCCAGTGCGTCTTCGGGGGCACCAGGCCTTCGGTGTGGCAGTCGTCGAGCACCGTGTGGTCGAAACGGCCGACGCGGCACGCCCCGTTGTAGTCCGCGAGCGTCTGCACGAAGCGGTGCTCGTCGAGTTGCAGCGCACGGGCGAGCTCAGGAAGGCTGCCCGCCTGCACGCCCGGGAAGACCGGCGGCATGAAGCGGCCGACGGCCTTGCTGTCGATGATGCAGTAGCCGATCTGCCCCGGCTGCAGCGCCACCAGCCGGCCCCAGATGGCGTAGCGCTTGGGCCAGAAGTCCTCGCCTTCGTCGTAGAAGCGGACGGCGTCGCGATTCACCATCACGCCCAGCGAGACCGCGTCCACGCGGGTGACGATGCCGCCGTCGTACAGCGGCGCGCGTGCATCGATCGCGACGCAGTGCGCCTGCGTCGGATCGCCGATGGTGTCGGCGCCCTGCGCCATCATGTGCTTGAGGAGGACGCCCTGGTTGAAGCGCGTGCCCCGGATCAGGAAGTTGTCCGCCGGCCACTCCCCGCGCGCATCCTGCCCCCAGGCTTCGCGCAGCCATTCGCGGTTGGACTCGAAGCCGCCGCAGGCGAGCACGCAGGACCTGGCTTCGATGCGCTCGCCACCGATGCGCGCGGCGACGAAGCGGCCGTCGCGCAGTTCCAGGGCATCGACCGGCGCGTCGTAGCGGACGTCCACGCCCAGCCGTTCGGCACTGCGGTAGTACGCATTCACCAGCGCCTTGCCGCCCCCCATGAAGAAGGCGTTGGTGCGCGACAGGTGCAGCGTGCCGGCCAGGGACGGCTGGAAGCGCACGCCGTGCCTGCGCATCCAGGGACGGCAGGTGGCCGAGGCGCGGATCACCAGCCGCGCCAGGGCTTCGTCGGTGCGGCCGCCGGTGACCTTCAGGAGGTCCTGCCAAAACTCCTCCTCCGGGTAGGCATCCTGCAGCACGTCCTGCGGAGCATCGTGCATGCAGCGCAGGTTGCGTGTGTGCTGTGAGTTGCCGCCGCGCCACTCGCGCGGCGAGGCTTCGAGCAGGAGCACGCTCGCGCCCGCCTCGCGGGCCATCAGCGCGGCGCACAGGGCAGCGTTGCCGCCGCCGACCACCAGGACGTCGTGCATGGTGGCGCAGGTTAACAAAGCGCTGAGCTTCGCGCGCGCACACGGTCGCGCCAGGCTGCCCCACAGGCCGTGATTTTTCGGCGCGGACCCGCCGTTCGTGCATTTCGACTGAACTCCTGCGCGTAGGCGCCCTCCTACCGCGTTCATGTCTTTCTGGAGGGCAGCGGAGTGGGGAAATGGATCGTCGCGGCACTGATGGCCATGGGAGCAGGTTCTCCCGCGCTGGCGCAAGCGGATGCGTTCGGCAAGGGGATGGACACGATGTGGGAAGTGCTGTGGCACCAGAGCGGCGCGCCGACGCGGCTGCTGCGCTGGGAACAGGACCTGAAGGTCAACGTCTCCGGTGAGAACGCCGCGCTGCACCGACCGCAGATGCTCGCGGCACTGCGGGCGGCTGCGAGCCACGCGGGGCTGAAGGTGGTGGACGTGACGGACGCCGCGGATGCGGCCGCGCAGGCCAACGTGCACGTGCAGATCCAACCCGACCACGCCCTCAGCGACGAACAGCCCTGCGAAACGCGCCTGAAGTTCGAGGACGAAACGCTGATCCAGGGCGCGACGCTGCAGGTGCGCGAGGCGGATGCCGCACGCTGCGCGCACCATGAAGCGATGCACGTGATGGGCGTGCGCGGCCATCCGGAGGGCGAGACGGTGCTGAGCTACTTCGCCACGCACGTCGACCGCCTCCTGCCGCTGGACCAGGCCATGCTGCGCGCCTGGTATTCGCCGCGCGCCCGGGCCGGCATGACGCCCTTCGAAGTCCTGCCCATCCTCGCCGACGAGCTGGCCAGGACGCTGCCGGACCGGCAGCAGGCGCTGCGCGACCGCGACGCCTTCCTGGCCCGGACGGTGAACGAGATGCAGGCCTTCGCCGACGGCAAGGGCGACGTGCCGGCCATCGTCCGGCAGTCGGGCAAGTTTTCCGACGCGGGCATCCGGTACGGCCGCATGGAGATGAGCTTCTTCCTCGGCGTCGCCTACCTCGAAGGCACCTGCGTGCCGCGCGATCCCGCGCGCGCCGCGCATTGGCTCCAGCGCGCAGTCGCGCTGGGCAGCCGGCCCGCGCAGGCGCGGCTGGGCGCCGCCCGCGCCGCCGGCTGAGGCGACGCGGCGCCCTCCGCGACACGGCGCGTTCCTACACCCCGGGCCCCGGTGCCGCGGGGATCATGCGGTCCACCACAACGGGGATCCCGATGATCGAATGGAAGGACACGCTGCGCGAAGGCGCGGTCTCCGGCACGCTGGCGGGCCTGCTCTCGGCGGCCGTGCTGCTGGCGACGGGCCGGCGGGAGGACGGCAGCGCGGTGGCGCCGGTGAACGCCGAGAGCCACTGGCTGTGGGGCGACGAGTCCCTGCGCGAGGACCGCCCCACGCTGCGGCACACGCTCACGGGTTTCGTCACGCACCAGTTGTCGACGGTGTTCTGGGCCACCCTGTACGGCCTGGTGCGCGGCCGGCACAAGCCGGCGGACCTGTCGCAGGCCTTGCTCGGCGGGGTGGCGACCAGTGCCGCGGCCGCGGCCATCGACTACACGCTGGTGCCCAAGCGCTTGACGCCCGGCTTCGAGCATCGCCTGTCGACGGGTTCGATGGTGGCGGTGTTCGCCGCGATCGCCGGCGGCGTCGCGCTCGGGTCGCTGTTGATGCGCGACCGCCGCTAGGTCCGCCGGCGCTGGCGGCCTAGCACTCGCTCATGTCGCGCAGGCTCTCGATGGCCTGCTTGGCCTCGTTGAGCGCGCCGGCGGCCTTGCGCTTGTTCGGCGTGCGGCGGCGGCCGTCCTCGCACAGCGCATCGCGCCCGCGCAGCAGTTCCTTGCCGTCCAGGTGCACGGAGTACCTCCCCATCTCGTCGACGTGGATGGTGTAGGTGAGCCGAAGGCCGGTGCTGCGGACGTATTCCGTGGTCATGCGCGAAGGGTAGCCCTGCCGCGCGGCGGCGGCGTGGGTGCAGGCCCCGCGGGGATGTGGGACCACCGGCAAAATGCGGCATGGACCGCATCGAGATCCGGCCCGCCACGGCCGCGGACGTCCCCCTGATCTTCGCCTTCATCCGCGAACTCGCCGACTACGAGAAGGCGGTGCACGAGGTGGCGGCGACGGAGTCCCACATCCACCGCGCGTTGTTCGGCGCGTCGCCGCAGGCGCGCGCGCTGGTCTGCAGCGTCGGCGGGGTTGCGGCCGGCTTCGCGGTCTACTTCTTCAACTTCTCCACCTGGCAGGGCCGCCACGGCCTCTACCTCGAGGACCTGTACGTGTCGCCCGCCTTCCGCGGTTCGGGTGCGGGCACGGCGCTGCTGCGGCACCTGGCGCGCATCGCGGTGGAGAAGGACTGCGGCCGCTTCGAATGGAGCGTGCTGGACTGGAACGAGCCGGCGATCCGGTTCTACGAGTCCATCGGGGCGGTGGCCCTGGACGAGTGGGTGCGGTACCGCCTCGCCGGGCAGGCCCTGGCGGATTTCGCTGCAGGCGGCGGCTAGCCGCGGCGCGCGCGGGCCGCGGCGGCGAGGCGCCGCAGCACCGGCTCGGTGTCGTCCCAGCCGATGCAACCGTCGGTGATCGACACGCCGTGCGCCAGCGGCACGCCAGGCTTGAGGTCCTGGCGACCCGGCTGCAGGTGGCTTTCGACCATGACCCCGACGATGCGCTTCTCGCCGGCGGCCACCTGCGCGGCGACATCCTCGGCGACGGGGACCTGGCGGCGCCAGTCCTTGCTGGAGTTGGCGTGCGAGCAGTCCACCATCACGCCCTCGGCAACGCCGGCCTGGCGCAGGATCGCGGCCGCGGCCGCGACGTCGGCGCTGCCGTAGTTCGGCCCGCGCGTGCCGCCGCGCAGGATGATGTGGCAGTCGCCATTGCCCGCGGTTTCGAAGACGGCTGCGGCGCCCATCTTGGTCATGCCCATGAAGGCGTGCGGCGCCCGCGACGCGACCAGCGCGTCGGCCGCCACCTGCACGCCGCCGTCGGTGCCGTTCTTGAAGCCGATGGGGCAGCTCAGGCCGGAGGCCAGCTGCCGGTGGCTGGGGCTCTCGGTCGTGCGCGCGCCGATCGCGCCCCAGCTCACCAGGTCCGCGATGTACTGCGGGCTGAGCAGGTCGAGGAACTCGGTGCCGGCGGGCAGGCGCAGCTGCGCGATCTCCAGCAGCAGGGCGCGCGCGCGGCGCAGGCCCTCGTTGATGCGGAAGCTGCCGTCCAGGCGCGGGTCGTTGATGTAGCCCTTCCAGCCCACGGTCGTGCGCGGTTTCTCGAAGTACACGCGCATGACGATGCACAGGTCCTCGCGCAGTTCGTCGGCCAGCCGCCGCAGCCGCCGTGCGTATTCGATGGCCTGCCCGTGGTCGTGGATGGAGCAGGGCCCGACCACCGCCAGCAGGCGCGGGTCGTGCCCGTGCACGATGGCCGCCACCTCCGCGCGGCTGCGCTCCACGAAGTCCTGCACCGCGGCGTCGGCCGGCAGTTCCTCGTGCAGCAGCGCCGGCGAGATCAGCGGCCGCACTTCGCGGATGCGCACGTCGTCCAGGCGCGTCGCGTGCGGCATCTCCTCGGTGCCTTCGGGTCGGTTGGGGAGGGCAGGGGTGGGGTTCATGGCGCCGGGGCGGAAGCCGTCTTGGTGACGGCGGCCTTCCATGATACGGTCCGCGGTGGATGACCGAACACCACGCACGCCCCGCCCGGCCGCCCGTCCTCGGCTGCATCGCCGACGACTTCACCGGCGCCACCGACCTCGCCAACAACCTCGTGCGCTCCGGCATGCGGGTGGTGCAGACCATCGGCGTGCCGACCGTTCCCGTGCCGGACGTCGATGCGGTCGTGGTGGCGCTCAAGTCGCGCACCATCCCGCCGCAGGAAGCGGTGGCGCTGTCGCTGGCCGCCCTCGAGGCCTTGCGCACACAGGGCTGCCGGCAGTTCTACTTCAAGGTCTGTTCCACCTTCGACTCCACGCCGCAAGGCAACATCGGTCCGGTCGCCGAGGCGCTGCTCGCGCGCCTGGGCGCGGCCTTCTGCTGCGTGACCCCGGCCTTCCCGCAGGCGCAGCGGACGGTGTACATGGGCCACCTGTTCGTCGGCCGGGTACCGCTGCACGAATCGGGCATGCGCAACCACCCGCTGACGCCGATGACGGATTCGAACCTGGTCCGCGTGCTCCAGGCGCAGTGTTCCGGGCGCGTGGAGCTGCTGGAGCTCGCCGCGGTGCGCGCCGGCGCCGATGCGCTGCGCACGCGCATGGCGCGGCTGGAAGGCGAGGGGGTGCGCTTCGCGGTCGTCGACGCGATCGCCGACGAAGACCTGATGGTGCTCGGCCGCGCGCTCGCGGGTGCGCCGCTGGTGGTGGCGGGCTCGGGCGTCGCCATCGGGCTGGCGCAGAACCACGGCCTCGCGCCGTCGCAGGGCGCGGCGCAGCTGCCGCCGCCAGGCGGCGCGCGTGCCGTGGTGTCGGGCAGCTGTTCCGAAGCCACCAACGCGCAGGTGCAGGCCTTCATCGCCGCGGGCGGCCCGGCGTTCGCGGTCGACCCGCTCCAGATCGCCGCCGGTGCCGACGTTGCCGGGCAGGCGCTGCACTGGGCGGCGGAGAGGCTGGGCGGCGCGCCGGTGCTGGTCTACGCCTCCGCCCCGCCCGAAGCCGTGCAGTCGGTGCAACGGGCCCTCGGTGCGGCCGCGGCCGGCGCGATGGTCGAGGAGACGCTCGCCCGCATCGCCAGGGGCCTGGTGGACCAGGGCGTGCGCCAGCTGGTCGTGGCCGGTGGCGAGACTTCCGGCGCGGTGGTCCAGGCGCTCGGCGTCGAGCAGCTGCGCATCGGCGCGCAGATCGATCCCGGCGTGCCCTGGTGCCATGCGGTTGCGCGGCACTGTGACGCGCCCTTGCACCTGGCGCTGAAGTCCGGCAACTTCGGCGCCGTCGATTTCTTCCACAAGGCCTTCGGGCAGCTCGCATGAACGAAGACACCGCCCGCCGCGACATCTGCGAAGTCGGCCGCAGCCTCTTCGCGCGCGGCTACGTGCACGCCACCGCCGGCAACATCAGCGTGCGCCTGCCGGACGGCTTCCTGATCACGCCGACGGACGCCTGCCTCGGCTTCCTCTCGCCGGACGGCCTGTCGAAGGTGGACCTGCAAGGCCAGCCCGTGAGCGGCCCGCGCGCGAGCAAGACGCTGCAGCTGCACCGGCGCATCTACGAAGCGAGTGCCTCGACGCCCGCGCCGGCCGGCTGCATCATCCACACGCACAGCACGCACTGCGTGGCGCTCACGCTCGATGCGCCGGCGGGCGACCTGCTGCCGCCGATCACGCCCTATTTCGTGATGAAGGTGGGCCACGTTCCGGTCGTCCCGTACCTGCGGCCGGGCGACCCCCGGGCCGGCGACGAGGTGGCTGCGCAGATCGGCGCCCACGCGGCGGCGGACCGTGCCATCCGCGCCGTGATGCTGTCGCGGCTCGGCCCCAACGTCTGGCACGACACGCCGATGCAGGCGATGGCCGTGCTCGAGGAGCTGGAAGAAACGGCGCGCCTGTGGCTGCTGGGCGGCAGGTCGACCCGCCCCCTGGACGAGGCGAGCATCGGCGAACTGCGCGAGGCCTTCGGCGCGCGCTGGTAGGCCCCAGCGCGGCAGGAGCGCGAAGGACCGCCTCTGCATCGTTCCCTCCTGGGGTTGTCCTTTTCAGGCCACGCGGCCGAACCAGAGCACGGACAGGCCCGCGGCGACGACGGCGACGAGGGCGGACACCAGGGCGACCAGCCCGGTGATCTCGGTTTCACGCGCGAGCACCTGCACGCGCGACCCGAGGTTCGCGTACACCTTGCGCAGCGTTTCCGCCGTGCCCGCGTGGTGGTACTCGCCCCCGGTCATGCGGGCGACCTCGCGCAGCGTCGGCTCGTCGAGCTGCAGGTAGATCGGCATGCCCTCCACGCTCGCGGCCTCGCCGCTCACCACCCCGAGCCCGACCACGTCGATGCGCACGCCGCGGTCCGCCGCCATCTTCGCGGCCGCCAGCGTGTCGATCCCGGTCGTGCGGCGGCCGTCGCTCAGCAGGATGATCGCGGCGGACTCGTAGGAGGCCGGCGGCACCGGCGCCACCTGCCTGGGCGGCGGCTTGTCCTTGTCGTCCAGGCTGCGGCCCTGCGGCCGCTTGCTGCCGAAGGTCATGTCGCCCACGTCCAGTCCGTGGTCCGGGAACAGTTCGGCCAGGGCCACCACGATCGCGTTGCCGACCGCCGTGCCCATCTGCATCTGGAAGCCGTCGATCGCGGCGACCAGCGAGGTGCGGTCCAGCGTCGCCGCCTGCGCCACCTGCGTGCTGCCCGCGAAGGTGACGAGGCCGACCTCGATGTCCTTCGGCAACTCGCGCAGGAACAGTTTCGCGGCGTCCTGCGCGGCGGCCAGGCGCGTGGGCTGCACGTCCGTCACGCGCATGCTGAGCGACACGTCCATCACCAGCAGGACGGTGGTGCGGGCCCAGGGCAGGGGGATCCTGGCGACCGGTCGCGCGGCGGCCAGCAGCAGGCCGGCGAAGGCGACGAGCAACAGGGCGGGCGGGAGATGGCGGCGCCAGCTGCGGGGGCCTGCCGCCTCGCGCACCACCGCCAGGCTGCTGTAGCGCACGGCCAGCCGGCGCTTGCGCCGCAGCAGCCCCAGGTAGGCCAGCGGCAGCAGGAGCAGCGCCGGCAACAGCCAGAGGGACGCGGGCCAGAGGAACGACATGGGGCGGCTTCTGCCGCCGATCGTGCACGGGAAGCGGCCGCGTGGCAACCGCGTCAGGTCATCCGTGGATCACGCCGTGAAGCGGGCACGCCGTCGCCGGTGGGCCCGGCGCGCGAGCATGGCCAGGACGGAGAGCAGGAAGGAAGGGGAAGGGGAGCAGGGCGTGGAGCGCATGGCGCGAGCTTCCCCTGCGCCCGCGAAGGCGGCGCGAAGCCTGCGGGAAGCGGACGTGAAGTCCGCCCGCCGCTCACTTCTTCAGCGCCTTCTCGACCTTCTTGCGCGAGTTGCCCTCGCTCTGCACCGCGCGCTTGACGTCGGACGCGCTGGCGCCGGTCTTCTTCGCCTCGTAGCGCACTTCATGCTCCTGGCCGCCCGCGACGCGGGAGCGGTCCTGGGCACGGCCACGGCTGGATTTCTGGATGGATGCCACGATTGCTCCTGTTGTGGTTTGCGTGGCCCGAGCATCGCGTCGGCCCCACGGCCGCGTTGCAGGAAGGCGGCTGATCCCCGTGTCAGCCCGGGTCGGCAGGCGCGAAGCCCTGGGTTACGCTGCGCCGTCTGCAACCCGGAAGCCCCCCATGCACCGTCGCACCCTCCTGGTCGCCGCAGCGACGTCTTCTCTGCCGGCCTTTCTGCAAGCGCAGGACTTCCCGCCGCGCAAGCCCGTCACCCTGGTCGTCGGCTTCGCGCCCGGTGGAGCGGCCGACGCCGCGGCGCGGCTGATCGCCAGGCAGCTCGGCGAGAACATCGGCCAGTCCATCGTGGTGGAGAACCGCGCCGGCGCCGGCGGCAACATCGCCCACCAGCAGGTGGCGCAGGGGCCGGCCGACGGCAGCATGCTGCTGTTCGGGTCGATCGGGCCGCTGACGATCGCGCCGCACATGATGAAGCTGCCGTACGACCCGTTCAGGGACCTCGCACCCATCACCGGGGGCGTCTACTTCCCCAGCGTGCTGGTGGTGAACGCCGAGAAGGGGCCGAAGACGATGGCCGAGTTCATCGCCCTGGCGAAGAAGGCGCCGGACACGGTGAGCTATGCGTCCACCGGGCCCGGCTCCGCCTCGCACCTCACCGGCGAGCTGTTCGCCAAGCGCATCGGCGCGGAGATGCTGCACGTGCCGTAAGGGCGGCGCCGCCGCGATGCCCGACCTGCTGGCTGGCCGCTTCACCGGCTACTTCGCGGCACCGCCGACCGCGCTGCCGCACATCGAGACCGGCAAGGTGCTGGCGCTGGCGACCACCGGCCTCACGCGCCCGCCGCACCTGCCCAACGTGCCGACAGTCGCCGAGTCCGGCCTGGCCGGCTTCGAGGCGCTGAACTGGTACGCCTTCGTCGGGCCGTCGAAAATGCCGGGCGCGCTGCTGGACCGGTACAACCAGGAGATCGTGAAGGTGCTGCGCACGCCGGAAGTGCGCGACGCCCTGGTCAAGCACGGTCTGGCGCCCCATCCGACCTCCCGCGCCGAGCTCGCGGAGTTCATGCGCAAGGAGTCGGCGCAGTGGGGCGCCATCGTGAAGGAGCGGAAGATCACGGGCGAGTGAGCCACCCGTGGCTCAAAAGCGACTCCGCGCCGCAAGCCTTCCGATGCACGTTGCGCCGCCCGGGGCGCAGGCGTAATGTGCCGTGCATGAGCACCTCGCCGAACGCCCCCGCCGCTTTCGACATCCGCGAATTGATCGCGGCCACCGCGCAGAACAGTTCGGCCGACGTGTTCCGGCCGGCGCTGAAAGCGGCGGACTGGCAGGTGCTCGGCAGCTACCTGCAGCCTCTGTCCGTGCGGCCGGGCCAGGTGCTGATCCAGCAGAACGCCGCCGACCGCACCGTGTACCTGGTGGAATCCGGATCGCTCACCGTGCACTACGAAGACAAGGCCGGCCGCATCCGTCTCGCCTCCGTGGACGCGGGGTCGGCCGTCGGCGAGGGCGCCTTCTTCTCCCGCGAACCGCGCAACGCCACGGTGCAGGCCGCCACCGCCTGCAAGCTCTGGACGCTGTCGCCGCTGCGCTTCGGCGAGCTGTCCAACCGCCAGCCGCAGATCGCGCTGGAGGTGGCGATGGCGCTGGGGGCGATCGTGTCGAAGCGCCTGTCGAACCGGCTGCAGCGGGTGGCGGTGACCTGAGGAAACGAAAACGGCTGCTACGTTGTTCGTAGCAGCCGTTCGTGCGCTGGCGCGGTGTGGATGGTGGGTCCTGTAGGATTCGAACCTACGACCTACGGATTAAGAGTCCGCTGCTCTACCAACTGAGCTAAGAACCCACTGCCGAAAAAGTTGTGGTGGAGAGGAGGAGGATCCACTGCACCGCGCGTAAGTCATTGATTCATATAAGGCCCGTTTCGGACCTCTGTAGCAACTCTTTGCGCAGGGCGGATCATACCAAACTCAGGAATCCTCTTCGAACGAGTCGAGCACTTCGGTGCCGACGAACTTGGACGTTGAAGGGTTAAAACTGATGATCAAGGCGCCGTCCTTCCTTGACGGCCACTTCCTTTCGCCGGAGGCCACTGGGAGGATCAAGACAGGAACTACTGGCTTGGCTCGGCCACGTTCCGCAAGGAAGGCTGAGTACGTGCTGGCGGCCCGGATCGCCTGCGTCACAGCATCCAGCAGTCCAGACGGTCGCTGGGTATTCCGGATCTCAATGACGAAATCGACAGTCGAGGTCTCAGCGACAGCGTCGATCACTATGCCGGCCATCGCCGAGCGGCGAAGGGCGAGCTCAGTCTTTATTCTTGCTCGCCTAAACGGGGAGTGGACCGCGGTCAGTGCTTCCTTGACCTGCCGCTCGAACTGGCTGCTCTGTGTGACCAGTTCCTTCAGGCGCTGGTTGCCACCGTAGGGGACGATTTCGACGTGCGTAGAAAATAGGGCGGAGTCGTCCTCCACTGTCGACCGCGTGAGAATGTATTTGCTAGCCGCGTCGTTCACCATGGGAGGCTCCCCTTCTGCAGTCGAAGGATATGGAAGCGCCTGAGACGCCTGTGGTGGCGTGGGTGAGTGTGCGGGCGACGCAGGCGAAGGCGTCGCGGCGGGCGATGGCGGTGACGCGCCTCGTGAGGGCGTTGGGCCAGGGGGCGCCGTTGGCGCGGGTGAAGTCGCTTGCTCCGGCGAAGGGGCAGGCGACGCCGGTGCTGTTGTCACAGCGGGCGGTACGGGTGTGGACGGCGCAGCTTCTGGTTGGGCGGTTTCCGCGGCCAGCTCCTTTACTGCCTCCTCTGTCACTCTTGCGCGTACCTCTCCAGGCGTGGCTTTCCCAGCGCGGAAGTCCCAGTACTTGTCACGATTCCATGCGATTGCGGCGAGCTTCTCCAGGAAGTCCAGATCTGTGACAAGCGTCGCTACGATGAAGATCGCGACCGCATAGACGAATGGGTTGTTGGACGCGAAGGCCATTGCCAAGACCATCATGCTTCCGAGCAATTTCACTGACCCGGAAACTCGAGGAGCGAAGAACAGGACGATGGTGCACACCAAAGCCGCGATGCCGAAGGCGACCGCGAGCGAGGAAGCCGCAGCAGCGATGTTGAGAATCCACTCGGGCATGAGCTCGGCGATCCAGCGGGGCAACTCAGCGTATTTCTCTCCACTACTGGTCGTGCCAGGCATTGGAGAAGAAGCCGACAACGCTGGAGTCTGAGCGGCTGCCATTGACGCTGGGGTAGTTGCGGAAGCAGCGGCAGTTGCCGATGCCATTTCCGACCCGGAAGGCGCTGTCATTGAAGGTCTCCTGCTAGCTGGGCATTATCGCGCAAGGCTTGATCTATACTGTATGTGCATACAGCATGAAGGTTTGTGTCACGTTGACTCGCCAAGCAGGAGAGCCGCGCCCAGCGTTTGGGATGCGTGAGACTGCGTCGGGTGATTTGCACCTCACGTACCGCACTGCCCGAAATCGACGTATCGCGCTCCTACAGCTGCTTGGGGCGGATAGATCCTGGCCGAACTTGTACGACCCAAAGCTCGTGGAGCTCTCCGGAGCTCGACTGCACTTTGTGGGTCATGAGCGCTGCGGTGCTGCCTGGGTCCTACAGGAATGGGTCTGCGAGCTCAAGTGAGGGGGCTGTCGCGCCGCGATATCGACAGCTCCGACGCGCGGACGGAACGCACTAAGCTGTGCAAGTTCTGCCCGTAGGGACGCTGCGTGGGGAAACGGCTGTCGGGTCGGCGGAAAGGGTAGGCGCATCTGCTTCATTGGCCGTACTCTGAACTTCCGTAGCCGAAAGCAAAGTGAAGAAGACGCAAGCAGTGGCAGGCCTGAGTCACGCGAAGCCTGGGAATATCTCACCGCGCTGCCACATCACCTGCCAAGCCCCGCACCGATTTTGCGTATAAGGACACCCTGCAGAAAATCTCCCCTTGTTCTCTCACCATGCCCTTGAGGGTGCTACGTATAAGCACCTCCGTTGCGCAACCGGGAAAAAACTAAACCAAGGGCTTCGCACATCCCTGATTGGGGATAAGGGGTACAAGGTCAGGTTAGATGTCTTCAGGTGGGAAGGGAATAGCTACCCCTACCCTCGAGAGACGAAGATTGGGGGCCAGACCGTCCCACCTGAAGCTCTCTTCAGTTCGGGTCACCTTCGCGTGCTTGGCTACAGCTGTGTGTTGCGCAAGAAGACTGGCATGCGATCCGGTCACAGCTTCTTGCACTCACCCGGGTCGTCCTGCAGCGCAACGGAGGAGCTCCGCGCCTTACCGACGATGCCCTTGTCCCGGGATTCCCTCTAGGGCTTTGCAATGTGCGCCGAGCGTACGTAGTCACCGCAATCGCACATTGGCGGCAATGCCGCGAATTCATTATAGGTAGGAGGTCTACACCCTGATGGGCTCCGCACGGCGCATTCGCCATGACAGCGTCGGCTCGTCGTCGAACTCCACGTCCAGCTTCGCTACGCCCGTCCAGTCGCGCCTTAAGGTCGGGTCAGCTGCCCAGACATTGCTGATGAATGCCGCGACCTCCGCCGGATCATAGAGAGGCCGCTCACAGCGGTCGTGACGCCGTGCGACGGGAAACAGCTTGAAGCCTCGAACATGGACGCCCTTTGGCTTCTCCCTCGCCAGATCCGCGAGGAAATCACTCCAGGCGCGAACCGGTCCGAGGGCCAGGCGAAGCGCGAATTGCGTTTCGCTTGCAGTGAGGAGTTTGCCCCGCTTCTTCATGCAAACGCTCCTCGCTTCGCCTCTACTTCTTCGCGAGAGAACGGGATGGCAATGGCCAAGTGGAGACCGTCCCGCAGACCGTTCTTGACCCAGATCACCGGCTGCTCATTTGAATCGGTGCCGACAAACAGTTGGAAACCGAGCATATCCACGGGCCCGCCTTCAACCTTCCCGTGCGCCAGTTGATCCGCCAGTGCCGCGTCGTCCAACATGTTGCAGCCCTCCAGAAGGACTGCGCCGCCCGAGCGCACTTGATCCGCTCGCTGTGCAAAAACGCTCTCAGCTAACAGGCCTTCCACTGTCGCTGCTCGAATAACTGCATGCATGTTCTCGGCGTCGGGGTTGGCCGCAATAAGTCGGCGAACCCATTCCGTCCAGCGGATGCCTTCGCCTTCCGCAAGAGTCTCGACCGCCCGCCAGGTCGGAACGTCGAAGCGCAGAGTAGTGCGCTTACCGTCGCGGAGGTCCAAAGTCCTCGTTTGTGCTTCCATCGCGTCTCCATCAGTACATAGGTAGTTTCCCTCGGAATGGAAAAATTGTCCATATAAGATCATGTAATCGGGGGCTGACGCGCTACAATGCATCGCATTAAACGAGCGTTTTGTAACGTAGCCAAAGACCGGAATGACTGCCAAGTTCGTTAGCTACCTCCGCGTGAGCACCCAACAGCAGGGCCGCAGTGGGCTCGGTCTCGAAGCGCAACGAGCCGCCGTGGTGGCGTATGTAGCGGGGCGGGGTGAACTCCTCAGGGAGTTCGTTGAGGTCGAAACGGGCAAAGGGGCCGATGCTCTCGAGCGGCGCAAGGAGCTGCGGCTTGCACTAGAAACGTGCAGGCGTGCGGGCGCCGTCCTCCTCATTGCCAAGTTGGACCGGCTGGCGCGGAACGTTCACTTCGTGTCGGGCTTGATCGAGTCCGGCTGCGACTTCATCGCCGTGGACATGCCGAACGCCAACAAGGTGATGATCCAAATGCACGCCGTCATGTCTGAGTATGAGCGCGACCAAATCTCTGCTCGGACGAAGGCGGCACTGGCGGCTGCGAAGGCACGCGGGGTCGCGCTCGGGCGCAAAGGCATGGACAACCTTCGTCCGAACATCGAAGAGCGTCAGAAGGCTGCTGACGCCTTCGCATTGCGGCTGAAAGGCATTGTCGACGGCTTTCAGACCAGCGGCCTTAGCCACAGAGCGATGGCCGCGGAACTGAACGCCGTGGGCGTCTCCGCGCCCAGGGGCGGCAAGTGGACCCACGGGCAAGTTCAGCGGTTGCTCGCGCGGCTGTCGTGAACTCGCTATCGGGTACGTATCGGCGGCCTACGACTGCCGAAGACGGGCCTCCAACGCGCGCTTGGCAGAGTCCAGCCGCTTTTTCGCGTGTGCCTGAGCTTTGGTGGACTGCTGCACCTTTGACGCGAGCTTCTCCTGCCATTCCAGGTCAATGCCGCCGTCCTTTTTCTTCGGAAGGAAGACGAGGAATTCCTCAATGTGTTCCGGGTAAATCTCTAGCTGCCCGGAAGAGCCGGTCTGGAATTGCTCACTTTGCTGAATGCCAGGAGGGGAGTTCAGAAAGAGGGCCAAATAGTCAGGCAGGCACACGGCAGGATCTGGGCGAAGAATCGCCACGTGGTTGTCGCAAATCGCCGGGTCCTTGAAGTGGTAGCAAGCTGCCCTCCCTAATGTGCCCCGACCAGTGGAATTTAGGAGCACGTCGTTCCTCTTCACCCGCGCCTTCGCATTTGGGACAGCGTCGTAGAACGCTCTCGTCGCGCGCTCCCCGGGCGCTGGCTGCACGCCCTGGGGACGCACCGCCTTGCTGTCGATCACGAGAACATCTCCGTCCTCCGTGAGTGAAGGCTGCACGCCTCTGTTTGGCCGTTTGCAGAAATCCCGGATTCGTGCGCCGCCCTTCTGCGCAATTTGCAGTGCAAAACGCCTCGCGCTCGGGTGGAAGAACTCCGCGTCATGTCGACGTGCGCCCTCGAGAGTCGAGAATGAACACAAATATGTCAGTTCGGGTGCTCGTTGCAGGTGCACCCAGCCGAGTCGAGCCAACAACTCTTCTTGCGCTTCCGGGTAATAGCTCTTGGCGGTGCGGAGCTCCGCACATGCTTCCTGAACATCTTGGGAAAGAGCCTGAAAGCGTCTAGCGACGGGCACCCGCATTCCCTTGATCTTGTCGATGAAGAGGTTGAGTTGCACGTTGCCAGTTGATTCGCGGATGCTCTGAAATCGGCCGAACTCACTATTGAGGAACGTCGCAAGGTAGTAGGGGTCAATTTCCTTGGGATCGCGAATGCGGATGATTGCCAAATGGCGGTCCATGTTGGCCGGCAGCATCCAGTCCTCTACGACTGCGGCATTGCCGATCGTGCCAACACTCGTAATGATCACATCGCCCTTGCGTGCTCGCGTTCTGGGATTTGCCGCGTCCTGGGTCTTGCTAATGCGTCCCGCACCAGTTGGATCAATGGCGTGTTCGCGAACGCACTTTGCGGACAGGTACGCAACGCCTCCTTCATTGACCCATTCCGGAGAGGCGTGAATCCCGTCCGTCACGTCTGCGAAGGTGTCAATTCGCACGGGGTTGTGTCGGCCCAACTGGGCCGAGAGCGCCAGATTTGAGGGTGAGAAGAACTCCGCGTCCCACCGCTCGGCTTTGCCGAGATTGGGCGCTTCCAAAATAGACCAGACCGCCATCGTCAATCGCCGATGAGGAATCCGAAACCCTGCTCCGAGCCCCACTGGATGAAGGCGTCGGCGATTTCGTCAAGGTCGTGGTCAATCGCCGGCGGGCGTCCGCTCTCCGTCACCGGGACCCCTTCCTCGTCGACCAAGTTCCCTTTGGTGTCTTTCCTGTAGATGTATTCACCGCTATTGTTTTTGCCGCTCTTCTGGCTCGTCGCCAGGAACACGGGGTAGTCGGAGACTGGCTCTCCGGCCTCACCCCCCCATTTCTGCAAGAACAACACGCTTGTTTTAGTGCCGGTGAACGGTTTGAAGGTGTTCACATGAAGTCCGACAACGCCCAGCAGCCGAGCGCGCCCGGCAACGTATGACCTTAGTGCCCGGGTGCCCAGGTTATTCAAGTTGCCTTGGGGTAGAACAATTGCTGTTCTCCCTCCAGGCCGTAAAAGGTCCAAGCAACGCTCCACAAAAAGGATGTCGCGCTTCATCCCACTGACTTTTTTTCGCCTCTTCAGCTTCTCGCCCTCGCCCTCAGCCTGTTCCTCTTCTTCCTCATCGTCTGTGGACAGCTGACCCGTTGACGCCAGTTCATACAGGTCGTAGACCGATAGCTGCGCCTTACCCGTCACCTTCCCGGCGAACGGCGGGTTGGTTAGAACAAGGTCGAAGCTGCCGTCTTTTGAGTCCCTGCTGAACTCACCAATCTTCGTCCGGGCGTCGGAGTTTTGCCATTCACGCACGTCGAGGGCCGAGGTTCCGATGACGTTCGCTTTGCCGTCTCCAGCAATGATCATCATGGTCTTGGCGACCTTCTTCAGGCGCTCGTCAAAGTCCACGGCATACAAATTCTCGTTGGAATATCTGTACAGCCGTTCCGTATTCCAGCCATAGAGCTTCTGCACGTGGCGAATCGTGTGGATGAGAAAGCCGCAGGAGCCGCATGCCGGATCAATCGTCTTCTCGCCGTCTTGCGGGTTAAGCATCTTCACCGCCATCTTCACAACGGGGCGGGGCGTGAAATACTGTCCCTTCTGTCCCTTCTGTTCTGGGTTGATCAGATACTCGAACGCAGCGTCTACAGCCTCTAGGTCTGTGTGCGCCAGCGAGTAGGGCTCCAGTGCTGCAGCGCAGAGTTTCAGAGCATCGCCCTTCAGCTTCAACGTGTCGCCGGCATCAAAAATCTGGTCCCAGTGTGGCCTCTTCTTGGCCGCCTGGAATAAGTCATTGAACCGCTTGTAAACCACGTCAGGCGCGCCGGTAGGCACGCGAAAATCGACGGGATCAGAATCCTTTCTGCGAGGCCTGAACTCGTCATGCAGCTTGGCGAAGATCAGCTTGAAGAGCTCGTCAAAGGCGTTTACTCCTGCGTTCGCGAGAGCGTCGTGTTCGAGCCGCTGAATCAGTGACCGCATGTCTGAGATGGGCTTGAGCTCGCCGAACGTGAGCGGCTTGAGGATGTCCGCGAGGTCCTCATCCAGCTTGGGCAGGCGCGGGATGTCGCGGAACTTATACGGCCCTTTCCGAGCGTTCTGCTCCTCCTCACGTAGCTGAAAAGACTGCTCGCTGCCGTTGCTCCAGCACCCGAAGAAGCAACCGGTCCACCGCAGATAGCTACGAAGTTGCTCCAAGCCCTCCTTGCTGTCAGGCTTCTTGAGTTCGAAGACGATGTAAGGGTCAGTGCAGGCGTCGTCCGTGAAGACCACAATGTCGGCGCGCTCCTTTTCGGAGTCCTCGCCCATCTGAATGGGCCATTCCACTTGGACGCGCTTAAGGGGGTAGCGAAGCGTGTCCTGCACCCAGACCAGAAACAGCTGGCGAACAACTTCTTCGGGCTTCGCTCGGAGCCACCGTTCCCGCTTGGCGCAGTAGATTTCTACCTTGTCGTCGTCGGAGACGCGGAGATCGAGCTTCGCCCTCTCGTTCCTGGAAAAAACCCGCAATCCCTGCTTGGTGCTCGGGTCGCGGAAGACTCGGTCTAAGAGCTCCGTAGTCATGTCGCTTGGAGCATTGTTGGCTGGCGCGCGCCGGCGTGCCGTCGTTTTCTGGCTCATCGCCGGGAGTATAGGGAGCGTCTGCTGCTGGGTGCCATCCGGAGGGAGCGCGAGCCGGCCATACCGCCTGGAAACAACGGAACCGTCTCCCGGCGCGAGCGCGCCGCGTGTTGGGGGAGGAGAAGGAGGGCTCCGACTACACGGCGCCTTCGAAGGGGCTGAAGCCGAACCGAATTGCCGTCAGCGTTCGCAGCTTTGTCGAAAGCAGGAGCTCGCCCTCATACGCACGAACAACGCTGCTTTTTGCCGGGTCCGCATGACCTGTGATGGAGCTTGCGTCCACTGGAGGATGCGAGTTGGCGGCACGGGCCAGCAAGGTGTGGCGGAAGGCGTGAAAACCGACCACCCGCGCGCCCGGCGTTTCGTCTCTCAATCCCTTTGCCCGGAGGAAGTCGCGGAACCACCGTTCCGCTTGGGTGCTTGCCCGAGCGTTTGTTGGCGTCCATGCAGGGAACAAGAGCTTGCTCCCACGCTTCCGAACGCGCTCTACATAGTCCAGGAACCCGCCTGCGACAAGCTCCGGGTGCAGCGGAACGAAGCGCTGAACGCCAGTCTTCGTGGACTTCCGTACGCGATCGTCTGCCGGAGTGTCTTCGGTGACCAGGACATAGGGGATGCCATCTTTGGCCGTCCCAATATCGGTCTGCGGGTTCACTTGGCACAACTCATTCACACGGGCACCCGTGTAGAAGGCCAAGGCAGGGAGCCACCACTTATGCTCCTCCGCCTGGAGAGTGCGGAACTCACGGAGCTCGATGTGGAACAGCTGGGCGAGTTCCTCGCGTGTCAAAGCGCGCTGCCGTCGCAGTCCCTCGTCGTCCTCGCCCAGAAACTCAATTCCCTCGGTGGTGAGAGAGACTGGAAACCCTTGGTCCTGCCAGTTCAGGCGTGCCCACTTCAAGAACAGCCGAACCGGCACCACGTAGTTGTCGTCAAAGGTTTTCTTGCTTAGGCGTTCCGCATGCGGCTCGCTCGCCAAGACCCGGGGTGACACGCCCAGCTTTTTGCACTTCTCCGCCCACCGTGAAGGCAGGCCGTGCACCACGTTGAAGTAGTCGGTGAGATCCGACTGTCGGAGTCCCGTTATCGTCTTGGCGCCATGCAGTTCGCGCAGCAACTGAAGTGCCGGTTGGTGCTTCTTGAACATGGCCGGCTTGCGTTCTTTCGCGTAGCCCGCGAGGAACCGTGCGATGAGGGTCGCCAGGGGCTCTGAAACGCCTTCTTGAAGCACTTCCGGCGCAGCAGAGGGGGTAGGGGGCATCGGCGCTGGGCGCGCGCTCCAGGCGGTCACGGTGCTGAGCGCCTTCTCAAGCGTCTCGACTTTTGCCAACAGTTCGCGTCGGCTTGCGTCGTTCTCCCGGGCGGCGGCTTGGATCGCCGCAATCCGAGCGCGGTGCGCCTCCTCGACCTGTTCCTCCATTTCGGCGCGGACCTGGTCCACACGGAGTTTGACGCGTGCTTCTGCAAGCACTTTCTTCAGATCGTCACTGCTCATGCACGTGGTCAGCTCGTTAAATAGGTGATGTGCCGTCGCGCCGAACTCCAGGGCGAGCGGAAGCGCGGACGCCCGATCGCCGGTCTTCAGAGTGCTGGTTAGCTCGCGCACACCCACAAGTGGGCGCAGTGCCGCCGGCACGCTGATGCGAAAGAAAAGGCGATTGCCGCGCCGTTGAAGATACGGGTGATGTGTGCCCAAGATTCCCGGCGCGTTGTAGCGCCTCTCTGTAGCAGTTCTCCAAAAAAGCTACGGGAATCAACGACTTAGAGCACTGGCATGGGCCAGGAAGTTGTGGTGGAGAGGAGGAGGATCGAACTCCCGACCTTCGCATTGCGAACGCGACGCTCTCCCAGCTGAGCTACCCCCCCACAACGATCGTTATTCTAGCAAAGCCGCGCAGGCTTTTCCGGCGCCGCCGCCGGAATCACGTCAGACCATTGCGCGAGGCGAGCTCCACGAACAGCCCCGAGTGGTCCAGGTCGTCGAGCCCGTGCTCGGCGGCCTGGGCGTAGAGCCGCTCGAACAGCGCAGTGACGGGGGCCTCGAAGCCGACCTCCTCCGCCGTGGCGAGCGCGTTGCGCATGTCCTTCAGCTGGATGGCGACCTTGGCGCGCGGCGCGAAGTCGCGCTCCACCATCCGCCCGCCGTGCACCTGCAGGATGCGGCTGTCGGCGAAGCCGCCGGTGATCGCCTCGCGCACCTTCGCCATGTCGGCGCCGCCCTTGGCGCACAGCAGCAGCGCCTCGGCCACCGCGCCGATCGTGATGCCGACGATCATCTGGTTCGCCAGCTTGGCGAGCTGGCCCGACCCGTGCGGCCCGACGTGCGTCGCGCGGCCGAACACCCGGAACAGCGGCTGCGCCCGCCCGAAGTCCGCGGGCTTGCCGCCCACCATGATCACCAGCGAACCGTTCTCCGCCCCGCCCGTGCCGCCGGAGACGGGCGCATCGAGCTGCGCCACGCCCCGCTCGGCCAGGCGCGCCGCATGGTCGCGCGCCTCGCGCGGCTGGATCGAGGCCATGGAAAGGAAGAGGGCGCCGGGCCGCAGGGCTTCGGCGGCGCGCTGGCGGAACAGCACGTCCTCGATGACGGGGCCGCTTTCCAGCATGCAGACCACGGCTTCCGCCTCGCGCAGGGCCGATGCGGCGTCGCCATGCACGCGCGCGCCGAAGGCGGCCAGGGGCTCGACCTTCGCGCGCGTGCGGTTCCAGGCGTGCACGGCATGCCCCGCCTCGCACAGGCGGCGCGCCATCGGGAAACCCATGGCCCCGGTGCCGAGGACGGCGATCTGCATGGCTGCTCCTTCAGTGTTCAGCGATGCATGATCGGCCGCCCGTGCCCGCGATGGCTGTCAGGCGGCTTTCAGGACGGGCGCGGCGAAGAGCTGCTCCATCTCGCGGCGGACCCGGTAGGCCTGCGTGCCCGTGTCCATGGCGACGTCCGCCCAGGACAGGCTCTGCCCCTTCTTCACCGGCCGCACCACCTTCACGTCGTGGGCCAGGCCGAGCGGCAGGCCTCCCATGCGCATCGAGGTTTCGGCCGGCAGCAGCTTGCCCCACACCGTGTAGCCGCCTTCGCCGTCGAGCATCTCGCCCGGCGCGAGGTCGCGCTTGGCGGTGGCCACGACGTCGGCGTTCCAGCAGGTCGCCACGCCGGTCGCCTCACCGCGCAGTGCGACGCTCGCCACCGACTGGCCCACTTCCAGTCCGATCAGGTGCCAGCGCTTGTACAGCGTGAAGTAGCGTCCGCTCGGGTCGGTGTGGGCCTTGTACTCCTCGAAGCAGTTCTTGATGTACTCGGTCTCCGCTTCCACCGTGACCCACACGCCCATGCGGATCTCGTACGGGATGGCGCGGCCGTCCGTCTCGAGCGAGGAGATCACTTCGACCATGCCCTTGCGTTCGAGCACGCCGCCTTCGCTGCGCGGGCGCGTGACGAAGGGGATGTCCTCGATGCTCGCCGGCGGGTAGAGCAGGCCGTCGCTCGGCACGGTGAGCCCGGTCGCATTGGCCACGGCCGTGCTTTCGATCGAGGGCTTGGAGCCGTCGAGGAAGCTGTTGAACATCTTCGGGTTCAGCCCGCCGCGCCTGGCCTGCTCCGGCGTGAGGCCCCAGTTGTCCCACACGGTGTCCGGCGTCGATGCGCTGAAGTGCGGCAGCCACTTGTGGCCGCGGCCGGCGGCGACCACCGGAAAGCCGCAGGTGCGCGCCCAGTCGACCAGGTCGCAGATCAGCGCCGGCTGGTCGCCGAAGGCCAGCGAATACAGGACGCCCGCGTCGGCGGCCTTGCGCGCCAGCAGCGGGCCGCAGAAGGCGTCCGCTTCCACCGTCACGTTCACCACGTGCTTGCCCTGCGCGAAGGCTTCCAGGCAGTGGTCGACGGCGCTGATTGGATGTCCGGTGCACTCCACCACGACGTCGATCGCCGGATGGCGGACCAGCGCCTGCCAGTCCGTGCCGACGTGCGTCGCGCCCGTCTTCAGCGCCTCGTCGATCGACGCGGCCTGGGTGCGCTCCGCCTTCCAGCCGACGCGCGCGAGGTTGGCGCGCGCGTTGTCCGGCGACAGGTCGGCGATGGCGGCCAGGTGCACGCCGGGCGTGCGCGGCACCTGGGCCAGGTACATGGAGCCGAACTTGCCGGCACCGATGAGGCCGACGCGGATGGGGCGGCCTTCGGCGGCGCGCTGCTGCAGCTTGGCGTGGAGGGACATGTCAGGCGGCTTTCTTGATCTGGTCGATGGGGTCGGAGGAGGTCACGAGCGCGCTGGCGGGCATGCCGTTCCGCCACGGCAGGTCGACCGGGCAGTCGCGCACGAGGCAGTCGTCCGGCAGCATCGTGATGGGCGTGAAGTCGCGGTGCGCGATGTATTCCGGCCGCTTGAAGCGGCGGATGTGGTTGGAGACGGCGCACAGGCTCAGGTAGACGCTCACCCGGTTCCACGGCGACAGGTTGCTGGTGGAAGCGTGCACCAGGCAGCTGTGGAAGAGGATCATCGAGCCCGCCGGGCCCTTGGGGCTGACGATGCCCCCCTGCTTGCCGCCGGCGCGCTCCACCAGCTGCGCGATGAGGTCGTTGCTCACCGTCCAGAGCGGGTAGCTGGTGGTGGTGAGGTCGTGCCTGGCGTCTACCACGCCTTTCCGGTGGCTGCCCGGGATGAACATCAGCGGGCCGTTGAATTCATTGACGTCGTCCAGGAAGATGGCGACGTTCATCGCGCGCTCCGTCGGCATCATGTCGTCGTTCAGCCAGGTGCCGTAGTCCTGGTGCCACTGCCAGACGTCGCCCTCGAAGGCCATCTTGCCGTTGATCTTGAACTGGTGCATGTAGACCTCCTCGTCGAAGAGGTCCATGACGGGCTGCACCATGCGCGGGTGGCGCGCCAGGCGCGCGAACGGTTCGCTGTACAGGTGCGCCGCGAAGTTGGTGCGCACCGCGTCGCTGCCCTTCTCGCGCACGTTGAACGCCTCGCGCCGTGCGTACAGCGGCGGCACGGCTTCGACCAGCGTGCGGGTTTCCTCGGGCGTGAACTGTCCCGGGAAGAACAGGTAGCCTTCGCGGTCGAACTGTTCGAGCTGCCCTTGCGTCAATCTCATGTCTGTCTCCTGGGATCGGGTTGCGGGGTGGCCGCGAGCACTTGGGCCAGGCGCTGCGCCAGCGTCTCGCCGGCGCGCAGGCCGTGGTCCTCGATGAGGCGCGCCGCGGTGGCGGCGTCGCCGGCGGCGATCGCATCGGCGATCGCCTGGTGTTCGTCCCAGACGGCTTCGCGCTGGCGCATCTGCTGCAGCACGGCGCCCATCACGCGGCGCAGGTGCCGCCAGTGCAGCTGCGCGCTCTGCCCGATCAGCGGGTTGCCGGCCGCGGCGTAGAGCGCGTTGTGGAAGGCCAGATCGGCATCGATCATCGCGGCGACGTCGTCGCCACGCGCGGCGGCGCGGCCTTGTTCCAGCACCTCGGGGTCGATCCGGAAGCGCCTTTGCGCGGCCAGCCGCGCGGCCAGTGCGTCGAGCGCGCCGCGCACCTGGTAAACATTCCGTATCCAACCCGCATCGAGCGGCGACACCTGCAAGCCGCGGCCCGGGGCATCCTCCACGAACCCGTCCTTCTTCAGGAGCCGCAGCGCCTGCAGCACCGGCTGTCGCGACACCGCGAGCTGCTGGGCGATCTCTTCCTGCGTGATCCGCTGGCCCGGTGCCAAAGAGCCGTCGCTGATGGCATCCACCAGCGTCCGGTAGACGCGCTCCACGAGGTCGGGAGATGCTTCGAGCCGAAGCAATTGGGCAGGCATGGCTGTATTCTGTATACAGAGTACAAGTCGTGCAACGCCAATAACCTCACAGACGAGTCTGACATGTTGTGTCAATATGTTGCAAAGGTTACGAGGATGAGGAAATGAAGTTGCGCGACGGAGGGTGGCACGACCGGATGTACAACAACCGGGAGCTGGTGCCGGACCATCAGGACTACCTCGGGCGCTGGAGCCGCGAGGCGGAGACCGCGCGCGCGGCCGGGCCCTGCGAACTGGACATCCCCTACGGCACGGCACCCGGCGAGAAGCTGGACGTCTTCCCGGCGCCCCATGGCGGTGCGCCCATCCTGCTGTTCATCCACGGCGGCTACTGGCGCGCGCTCGACAAGAAGGATGTCTCCTTCGTCGGCCCGGCCTTCACGCGGCACGGCGCCTGCGTGGTGGTGCCCAACTACGACCTGTGCCCCGCGGTCACGGTGCCGGACATCGTGCTGCAGGTGGCCCGCTCGGTCGCCTGGACCTGGCACAACGCCGCCCGTTTCGGCGGCGACCGGCGCCGCATCGTGGTGGCGGGCCACTCGGCCGGTGGGCACCTGGCGGCCATGATGCTCGCGTGCCTGTGGCCGCAGCTGGACGCCGCCCTGCCGAAGGACACGGTGCGCAATGCGCTGGCGGTCTCCGGCCTGCACGACCTCGACCCCATCATGCGCACGCCGTTCCTGCAGCGCGACCTGTCGCTGACGCCGCAGCAGGTGGCCAGGGCCAGCCCGGCGCGGCTGCCCGCGCCGCGGCACGGCACCCTGTACTCGGTGGCCGGCGGCGACGAGAGCGCCGAGTACCACCGGCAGAACCGGCTGATCGAGGAAGCATGGGGCGCGCGGCGCGTGCCCGTGTGCGAACTGCTGCCGGGCCTGCACCACTTCAGCATCCTCGACGCGCTGGTGGACCCGAGCCACCGGCTGCACCAGCTGGCGGTCGATCTGCTGCGAGCGTAGAACGCCGTCGTCCCTGCGGAGGCGGGGACCCGGAGCTTCCAGCAAAAAAGGGACGCGTTCGCGTCCCTTTTTGCTGGAGCCCTCGATTCCCGCCTGCGCGGGAATGACGGGTTTCACATCAGCAGGTGCTCGCCCGCGTTGTCCCCGCCCAGGATCACGTAGTTGACCTTGCGGATGTCGGCCAGCTTCGTGCCGCCCGCGTAGCTGATCGAGCTCTGCAGGTCTTCCTGCATCTCGCGCAGGGTGTCCGGCAGCCTGCCCTTCACCGGCTCGAGGATGCGCTTGCCTTCCACGTGCTTGTACTCGCCCTTGTTGAAGTCGGACGCGCTGCCGTAGTACTCCTTGTACAGGCGACCGTCCACTTCCACCGTGGCGCCCGGCGACTCCTCGTGGCCGGCCAGCATGGAACCCACCATCACCAGGGTCGCGCCGAAGCGGATGCTCTTGGCGATGTCGCCATGCTCGCGGATGCCGCCGTCGGCGATGATCGGCTTGGTGGCCACGCGGGCGCACCACTTCAGCGCCGACAGCTGCCAGCCGCCGGTGCCGAAGCCGGTCTTCATCCGGGTGATGCAGACCTTGCCCGGCCCGATGCCGACCTTGGTCGCGTCGGCGCCCCAGTTCTCCAGGTCGATGATGGCTTCCGGCGTGCCGACGTTGCCGGCGATCACGAAGGCGGAGGGCAGCTTCGCCTTCAGGTGCGCGATCATGTTCTTCACCGTGTCGGCGTGGCCATGCGCGATGTCGATGGTCACGTATTCCGGCACCAGGCCTTCGGCGGCGAGCCGGTCGACCGTCTCGTAGTCGGCCTGCTTCACGCCGACCGAGATCGAAGCGAAGGCACCGGCTTCCTTCATCTTCCGGACGAACTTCACGTTGTCCAGGTCGAAGCGGTGCATCACGTAGAAGTAGCCGTTCTGCGCCAGCCACAGGCAGATGCGGTCGTCCACCACCGTCTTCATGTTGGCGGGGACCACCGGCAGCTTGAACCGGCGGCCGCCGAATTCCAGGGAGGGGTCGCATTCCGAGCGGCTTTCCACGCGGCACTTGCGCGGCAGCAGCAGGACTTTGTCGTAGTCGAAGATTTCCATTTCCGTCGCTCCGGGAGACTGTCGTTGAAACAGGTGAGCGCTTGGATCGGGACCCGGCTTCGCCAAAAGAAACCGGGCCACAAATGCTTGGGCCCGGTGACTGATTCTACGGCGGAGCGCCTTTCAGGGACATTCGGTGCGGCTGATAGCCCTGATACGCCCGCGTGCATCCTGCAGCACCGCGACCAGCCTCAGCCGTTCGGCCCTGGCGCCGTCGTGGATCTGCATCGCGCGCGTCTCCGCCAGGCGTTTCGGAGCGCGCCCGGCCGGCTTGTCCCAGTCGGGCCGGAACACGTTGCGCACCAGGTTGCGGGCGACCGGGCTGCCTTCGGTGCCGGCCGGCAGGTGCTCCACCAGCAGCAGCCAGGCCTGCCAGGGGGTCGTCCCCGGTGCCTTGAGTTCGATGGAAGCACCGACGTAGTCGTTGAAGGCGGCGCCTTGTGCCAGGCGCAGCGGCAGGCCGAAGCCTTCCCGCCGGCCGCTCACGGCGGCGCTGCCGTCCGGCACGGCGCGGCCCAGCGTCGACAGGCGCTCCACCGCTTCGACGGCGGCGACGGCGGACAACGGTGCGTCCTGGCCCTTGCGTCCCGGCACGACCCAGTCGATCGCCAGCGTGCCGGTGGCTGCCTGCGGCGTGAGCGGGTCGCGCCAGCAGTCCGCGCAGTCCGCGTTGATGAAGCGCTCCAGCAGCACCCCCGGCTGGGCTGCGCCGTCGCTGGTGCACAGCGCACGGCCCGCGGCGGGCAGGAAGGAGAGCAGGGCGGCGAGGAGGAAGGGCAAGCGGGACGGCACGACGCCTGGCATTCTGGCCCCGCCGGCACGCGGGCGGTGGCCTTTTTACAATGGCCCATGTTTCCTCCAGAAGTCGCCGCCGACTCGCCGCTGCTGCAGCACCTCAACCCGGAGCAGCGTGCCGCCGTCACCCTGCCCAACGAACACGCCCTCATCCTGGCCGGAGCCGGATCGGGCAAGACCCGCGTGCTCACGACGCGCATCGCCTGGCTGCTGGCCACGGGGCAGATCGGCCCCGGCAACGTGCTGGCCGTCACCTTCACCAACAAGGCCGCCAAGGAGATGATGACGCGGCTGCAGGCGATGCTGCCGGTGAACGTACGCGGGATGTGGATCGGCACCTTCCATGGCCTGTGCAACCGCTTCCTGCGCGCGCACTACAAGCTGGCGGCGCTGCCCCAGTCCTTCCAGATCCTGGACACGCAGGACCAGCTCTCGGCCATCAAGCGGCTGATGAAGCAGCACAACGTGGACGAGGAGCGCTTCCCCGCCAAGGAAACGCAGTGGTACATCGCGGGCGCCAAGGAGGAAGGACTGCGCCCGAACATGATGGAGACGCGCACTGAGGAAGACCGCCGCAAGGCGGAGATCTACCAGCTGTACGAGGAGCAGTGCCAGCGCGAAGGCGTGGTCGACTTCGCCGAGCTGATGCTGCGCAGCTACGAGGTGCTGCGCGACATCGACCCGATCCGCGAGCACTACCGCCGGCGCTTCCACCACATCCTGATCGACGAGTTCCAGGACACCAACAAGCTGCAGTACGCCTGGATCAAGATGTTCGCCGGCTCCGGCAACTCGGTGTTCGCCGTGGGCGACGACGACCAGAGCATCTACGCCTTTCGCGGCGCGCGCGTGGGCAACATGGCCGACTTCGTGCGCGAGTTCGACGTGCGCCACCAGATCAAGCTGGAGCAGAACTACCGCAGCTTCAGCAACATCCTGGATTCCGCCAACGCGCTGATCGCGCACAACAAGACCCGCCTGGGCAAGAACCTGCGCACCGACCAGGGCCCCGGCGAGCCGGTGCGGGTGTACGAGGCCCCCACCGACATGGCCGAGGCGCAGTGGATGGTGGAGGAGATCCGCCAGCTGGTGCGCGACGGCACGCCGCGCCACGAGGTGGCCGTGCTCTATCGCAGCAACGCGCAGAGCCGGGTGATCGAGACCTCGCTGTTCAACGCCGCGGTGCCTTACCGCGTGTACGGCGGCCTGCGCTTCTTCGAGCGGGCCGAGATCAAGCACGCGTTGTCGTACCTGCGCCTGCTGGAGAACCCGCACGACGACACCAGCTTCCTGCGCGTGGTGAACTTCCCGGCGCGCGGCATCGGCGCCCGCAGCGTGGAGCAACTGCAGGACGCCGCCCGGGCCGCCAGCTGCTCGCTGCACGACGCGGTGCACGCCACCACCGGCAAGGCGGGCGCCAACCTCGCCGCCTTCGTGCAGAAGATCGACGCGATGCGCGCCGAGACCGAGGGCCTCACGCTGCGCGAGATCATCGAGGTGATGCTCCAGCGCAGCGGCCTCGTCGACCACTACAAGGCGGAACGCGACGGCGGCGACCGCATCGAGAACCTGGAGGAACTGGTCAACGCGGCGGAAAGCTTCGTCACGCAGGAAGGCTTCGGCCGCGATGCCGTGGCGCTGCCGGTCGACGAGCTCGGCACGACGCTGCGGCAGTCCCCCGCCAGCCAGGGCCTGGACCCGAGCCTGCCCGAGATCAACGAGCCTTCCCCCGACTACGTCCCGCCCGATGCGGAGACCGGCGAGACCCTGTCGCCGCTGGCCGCCTTCCTCACGCACGCCGCACTGGAATCCGGCGACAACCAGGCGCAGGCCGGGCAGGACGCGGTACAGCTGATGACCGTGCACGCGGCCAAGGGCCTGGAGTTCGACTGCGTCTTCGTCACGGGGCTGGAAGAAGGCCTGTTCCCCAGCGAACGTTCGCTCGCCGACTACGACGGCCTGGAGGAGGAGCGCCGCCTGATGTACGTGGCAATCACGCGCGCGCGCCAGCGCCTGTACCTCAGCTACTCGCAGACGCGGCTGCTGCACGGCCAGACCCGCTACAACGTCAAGAGCCGCTTCTTCGACGAATTGCCGGAGGCCGCGCTCAAGTGGCTGACCCCGAAGAACCAGAACTTCGGGGGCTCGGCGTTCGGCTTCGGCATGGGCTACCCGAGCTCCCGCCCCTCCGGCTACTCCGGCGGCTACGGGAAGGGCGACACTTTCGCGAGTCCGCCGGTGCCGCAGCAGAAGGCCACGCCGGACCACGGCCTGCGTCCCGGCATGCAGGTCTTCCACGCCAAGTTCGGCGAAGGCACGGTGCTCACGCTGGAAGGCTCGGGGATGGACGCGCGCGCGCAGATCAACTTCCCGCGGCACGGCCAGAAGTGGCTGGCGCTGTCCGTGGCGAAGCTGACGCCGGTGCCCTGAGGCGGTCGCCGGACATGATTTCGGCGGACCTCCTGCAGCGGCTGTGCCGGGCGCGCGAGCGGCTGCAGTCCGAACTGGAGCCGCCGGCGCGCATCTCCTCGGTGGCCCGCGATGCAGGGCTGGCGACGCCCCACTTCATCACCCAGTTCAGCGCGGTGTTCGGCGAAACGCCGGTGCAATGCCGCACGCGCGCGCGGCTGGAGCGCGCCTGCGACCTGCTGCGGCGCAGCGACGAACCGGTCAGCCAGGTCGCGCTGGCGCTGGGCTTCGCCAACCTGGGGAGCTTCTCGCGCCTGTTCACGCGGCGATTCGGCGTGCCGCCGCGCACGTGGCGCCGGCAGGCCGCGCCGCCCGGGGTGCCCGCCGGCTGCATCGCGGTCCTGAACGCCGCTTGCCTGGCGCAGCGAAATTCCGGCGAAGTCCCGGCGCGCGAATGAGCGCAGGATGGCGGTTCCACCACCCACCTCCGCCACCATGCGCATCAACCTCACCAGCATCTTCGTCGACGACCAGGACAAGGCCCTCGCCTTCTACACCGGCGTGCTCGGCTTCGTGAAAAGCCGGGAGATCCCGGCCGGGGCGTTCCGCTGGCTCACCGTCCGCTCGCCTGAAGGCGGCGACACGGAGCTGTCGCTGGAACCGAACGAGAACCCGGCGGCGCGGACCTACCAGCAGGCGCTGCTGGCCCAGGGCATCCCGGCCACTGCATTCCAGAGCGACGACCTGGACGCGGACTACCGCCGGTTGCGCACGCATGGCGTGCGGTTCACCACCGATCCGACGGACATGGGGCCGGTGCGCATCGCGGTGTTCGCGGACACCTGCGGCAACCTGATCCAGCTGTACCAGCCGGCGTGAGCCGGCGCCGGCGCGTCAGGCGTACTGCCACTCCGACGGGGCGAGCGACTGCAGGACGCCGAAGGCCGGACCCAGGCAGCCGTTGCGCGCTGCCCATTCGACCTGCTCGCTGAAGCAAGCGCGCTTGGCCGACAAGGAGGCCGACGCCCCGGAGGAACCCACGAGGGGTGGCGCCGGCAGCGGTTCGGTGCCACCGGAGTGCTCCAGCACGCGATAGAACTCCAGCCACCGGGTCGGCTGGGGGCAGACGCGGTGCTCCTTGCGGATCTCCACCATCGCGTCGTACAGGGTGATCTCCAGCGGCGCGAGCTCCAGGCTGTCCAGGTCGAGCTGCCGGCGCGGCGCGGCCGCCACTTCCATGAGCGGCTGCGGCTCGGTCTCGGCGAACAGGTGCTCTTCTCCCGGCGCGATCGGCAGCGAGGCCGGCTCGGTGTCGGGAAAGTCCTTGCGGTCCCTCGGCATGTTCATCGGCCCCTCCCAGGCGTGCTGGGCGCCAGTGTAACGATGCCGTGCACCCGCCGCCAGCCGGGCCGTCAGCGCGCCAGCGGGTGCGGGCGCTGCTCCATGTATCCGGCGCCGTCCTTCGGCCCCTTCTGGCCCATGGCCTGCCATGCGGTCTGCTGCCCCACCAGTGCGGCGAGCATCTCGACTTCCTCGTCGGTGTGGTTGATGGCGCCGGCGGGCGTCAGCAGCCGGCCGTCGCGCGGCCGCGCCTCGGCCCAGAACGACTGGTGGTACACCGCGCGCGAGGTCGTGCGGTCGCTGCCCGCCGTGAGCTCGATGGTGCCGTAGCAGTTGCAGAAGTAGCTGCGGAAGGACTCCTCGGGCCGCACCTCGGTGTAGAGGCCGGTGCCGCGGATGCCCGCCGTCAGCGTCGGCGTGACCACCTGCCGGCTGTTGCCGCGGCCCCAGACGCTGACCACCGCGCCGGTCAGCATCCGCAGGACGCTCACCGCGTTCAGCGTGTCGCCGCGTTCCACCGTGATGCGCGAGTTCTGCCGCACGTGGAAGGCGGAATTGCCGATCGAGAAGACGAGGTAGGAGCCGGGGCCGGTCTCGATGCGGTCGCCGGTCTGCACCACCTGCTGCGCCCGCAGGGGCGTCCCATTGAGCAGCGCGTCGCCGCGCAGCTCCACGATGTTGCTGCGCTGCTGCGCGTGCGCGGCGCTCCAGCCGCCCAGCGCGGACCACGCGGCGGCGGCCTGCAGGAAGCTGCGGCGCCGGGTCCAGAGGACTTCGTCCTCCTTGCGTCCCTGCAGGGTGTGTCGGTTCATGTCGTTTCTCCTCCTCCGGGTGGGCCAGCCGCGTCCGGCCCCGGCACGTCGTCGGCCTGGAAGCTGTCGCGGAACGTGAAATAGAGCGAGGTGGAGAACATCGCCACCAGCAGCAGCACGGTCGGCATCATGATGCTGCGGGCGACGGCCACGCCGCCCAGCATCATCCCCACCGTGCTCACGACGAAGCCGACCACCAGGAACACCGCCATCCAGGTGATGCCGTACATGAAGAGGGCGCCGAAGTTGCGCAGGCACGCGACGGCGCTGAAGAAGAGGCTCTTCACCGGCGAGATGCCGTGCCAGTGCACGAGCGCGGGCGCATGCCAGAACAGGACGACCAGCGGGGTGTGCAGCAGCAGGACGAGCATGGTGCGCGCATCCACCTGCGGGGCGTCGAGGTCGCCGGGGGTGGCGACGGGGGCCGTGGGGGTGCCCACCAGCAGCCCGCCCAGCAGGGTGGCGAGCAGCGACCCGACGGTATAGAGCACGCCGAGCACCAGCATCGCGCGCGCGCGCTGCTTGCCGGCGCGGAAGGCGCTCACCAGCACCGTCGGCATGGGGAAGCGGCCGGCCGAAGCCTCGGCCGTCGCCGCCATCAGGCCCAGCGTCGCCGCGGGCACCAGCATGGCGCCGACCACGATGCCGACCACGGGCAACTGCGAAATCACCAGGACCACCGCCATGTACATGAAGAACAATCCAGTCAGCGCGAGGGGCTGCTTCAGGAAGGTACGTACGCCCAGCTTGACCCACTGGATGCCGGTTCGGGCCGGGACGATGTTGAGTTTCACGAAATAGTTGGCAGGAAGCGGGGGCGGTCGGGGGCGCAGACGGCAAGGTGCCGGCTTGGCGGTGAATTTAACGCAAGCGCCCCGCCGCGCGCTTGCGGGGCCTTCACAGCGTGGCGTATGTCACGGGATGCGCCGAGCGCTCCCGCAGCACGCGCTCGAAGTGCGTGGGATCGTGCGGCTTCAGCAGCGAGGCCTCGCGCGGGAGGTGGAAGTCCCACAGGCGCGAGATCCAGAAGCGCAGGGCGCCGGCCCGCAGCATCGCCGGCAGCAGCTGCCGTTCGGCGGCGCCGAACGGTCGGACGCCGGCATAGGCCGCGACGAAGGCCCGGGCGCGCGCGGGGTCGTGGCGTCCGGTGGGCAGGTCGATGGCCCAGTCGTTCAGGCAGACGGCCACGTCGAACAGCCAGGTGTCGACGCCGGCGAAGTAGAAGTCGAAGAAGCCGGTGAGCTTGCCCTCCTCGAACATCACGTTGTCCCGGAACAGGTCGGCGTGGACCGGCCCGCGCGGCAGGGCGGCGTACGCCGACGAAGCCGCGACGTGGTTCTGGAAAGCCAGTTCGGACCGGAGCAGCGCGGCCTGTGCCGGCTCCAGGAAGGGCAGGACCACGGGCGCGGTCTCGTTCCACCAGGGCAGGCCGCGCAGGTTCGGCTGGCGCCGGTTGTAGTCGCGCCCCGCCAGGTGCATGCGAGCCAGCATGTCGCCGACGGCGGCGCAATGCGCTTCGCCCGGCTGCAGTTCGCTGTGGCCGAACAGCTTGTTGACCAGCGCCGCCGGCTTGCCGCACACCGTGTGCAGGATGTCGCCGCTGGCGTCCGCCTGGGGGTCGGGGCAGGGGATGCCGTGCTGCGCCAGGTGCTTCATCAGGTGCAGGTAGAACGGCAGCTGCGCGTGCGTCAGGCGCTCGAACAGCGTCAGCACGAACTCGCGCGTGCCGAGGATGTCCTCGGCGGTGACGAAGTAGTTGGTGTTCTCGATGCCGCCCTGGATGCCGCGCAGCTCGCGCAGCTCGCCGAGGTTCAGCGCGCGCAGCAACGCACCGGCCTCGGCTTCCGAGACTTCGGTGAAGACGGCCATGCTAGAAGTTGAAGACGTTCCAGACGCGCTGCTTGCGCTCGGAGAAGCCTTCGCGGCTGTCCGACGGACGGCTGCGCGCCATGTCGTCCGGGGCGATCTCGTAGGCCGGGACGTTGGCCTTGGGTTGCACCGTGATGCTCTGGGTCTGGCCGCCCACGCGGACCTCGTCGACGCGGTTGCCGGCGTCCTCCACCCGGATGAACTCGATCTTCTGGTTCTTTCGCGGATCGAGCGTTCCCTCGCGTTCGATCTTGGCCTGGGCCAGGACGGCGAGGGGGAGGAAGGCGAGCAGGAGCGTCGTGAGGGAGCGCATAGAGACCATTGTAGGCCCGTGCACAATGCCTGCCATGAGCGAGACGGACCAAGTCCCCCAACCCGAACCCAAGGTGCTGCTGCTGGTCGACGGCTCCAGCTATCTGTATCGCGCTTACCACGCCATGCCCGACCTGCGGGCGGTGCCGGGCGACCCAACCAGCCCGGCGACCGGCGCGATCCGGGGAATGATCAACATGATGCAGAAGCTGCGGCGCGACGTGCGCGCCGACTACGCCGCCTGCGTGTTCGACGCGCCCGGCAAGACCTTCCGCGACGACGTCTACCCCGAGTACAAGGCCACCCGCTCGCCGATGCCGGACGACCTGCGCGCGCAGATCCCGGCGATCCACGAGGTCGTGGAGCTCCTGGGCTGGAAAGTGCTGAACGTCCCCGGCGTCGAGGCCGACGACGTGATCGGCACGCTGGCCTGCATGGGCACCGAACGCGGCTTCGTCACCATCATCTCCAGCGGCGACAAGGACCTGTCGCAGCTGGTGAACGAGCACGTGACCGTGATCGACACGATGAACGACCGCCGCCGCGACATGACGGGCGTCGAGGTGGAGTTCGGCGTGCCCCCGCGGCTGATGGTGGACTACCAGACCCTCGTCGGCGACTCCGTCGACAACGTCCCGGGCGTCGACAAGGTGGGACCCAAGACCGCGGTCAAGCTGCTCAAGGAATACGGCTCGCTCGACGCGCTCGTCGCCCGGGCCCACGAAGTGAAGGGCGCCGTCGGCGAGAACCTGCGCAAGGCGCTGGACTGGCTGCCCAAGGGACGCGAGCTGCTCACCATCCGCACCAACTGCGACCTGAAGGACCACATCCCCGGCTTTCCCGAGCTGGAGGACATCGTCATCGGCGGCCAGGACGTCGAGAAGCTCAAGGCCTTCTACGACCGCTACGGCTTCAAGGGCCTGGTCAAGCAGCTGGAAGAGCACGAAGTGCCGCCGGAGCTGATCGAGGAGAACCGGAAGAAGGCGCGCGCGGAACGCCCCGCGCCGGGCCTGTTCGAGGAGCCGGACCTCTCCGGGCTGTCGCAGGCCACGACGCTGCACTATGAGACCGTGTTCACCTGGGACCAGTTCGAAACCTGGGTGCAGCGCATCGAGGCCGCGCCCCTGGTGGCGCTGGACACCGAGACCGATTCGCTCGACGAGATGCTGGCCAACATCGTCGGCCTGTCCTTCAGCACCGAACCGGGCCTGGCCTGCTACATCCCGCTGGCGCACGACTACCAGGGTGCGCCGGACCAGCTGCCGCGCGACGACGTGCTGCAGCGGCTGCAGCCCTGGCTGGAAGACCCCGAGAGGAAGAAGCTGGGCCAGCACGTCAAGTACGACCGCCACGTGTTCGCCAACCACGGCATCGACGTGCGCGGCTACGCGCACGACACCATGCTGGAGAGCTACGTGCTCGAGGTGCACAAGCCGCACGGCCTGGCCTCGCTGGCGGAACGCCACCTCGGCCGCACCGGCATCGACTACGAGACCGTCGCCGGCAAGGGGGCGCACCAGATCACCTTCAACCAGGTGCCGGTGGACAAGGCCGCGGAGTATTCCTGCGAGGACTCCGACCAGACGCTGGACGTGCACCTCGCGCTGTACCCCAAGCTGGAACGCGACACGAAGCTGCGCTTCATCTACGACCTGGAGATGCAGTGCAGCGAGGTGCTGTACCGCATCGAGCGCAACGGCGTGCTGGTCGATGCGCAGGCGCTGGCGCGCCAGAGCCACGAGCTCGGCCAGCGCATCATGCAGCTGGAGCGCGAGGCGCACGAACTCGCCGGCCAGCCCTTCAACCTGGGCAGCCCCAAGCAGATCGGCGAGGTGTTCTTCACCAAGATGCAACTGCCGGTGGTGAAGAAGACCGCGAGCGGCGCGCCGAGCACCGACGAGGAAGTGCTGGAGAAGCTGGCGGAGGACTACCCGCTGCCGGCCAAGGTGCTGGAGCATCGCAGCCTGTCCAAGCTGAAGGGCACCTACACCGACAAGCTGCCGCAGCAGGTGCACCCCCGCACCGGGCGCGTGCACACGCACTACGCGCAGGCGGTGGCCGTGACGGGCCGGCTGTCCAGCAACGAGCCCAACCTGCAGAACATCCCGATCCGCACGGCGGAAGGCCGGCGCATCCGCGAAGCCTTCGTCGCGCCGGCGGGCTGCCGCATCGCCAGCGCGGATTACAGCCAGATCGAGCTGCGCATCATGGCCCACATCAGCGAGGACGAAGCGCTGCTGCGCGCCTTCCGCGAAGAGGCCGACGTGCACCGCGCGACGGCGTCCGAGGTGTTCGGCGTGGCGCTCGACCAGGTCTCCAGCGAGCAGCGCCGCTACGCCAAGGTGATCAACTTCGGCCTGATCTACGGCATGAGCGCCTTCGGCCTCGCGCGTAACCTCGGCATCGAGACGGCCGCGGCCAAGAGCTACATCGACCGCTACTTCCAGCGCTATCCGGGCGTGAAGTCGTACATGGACGAGACGCGCCTGGCCGCGAAGAGCCGCGGCTACGTCGAGACGGTGTTCGGCCGGCGCCTGTACCTGCCGGAGATCAATTCACCCAACGGCCCGCGCCGCGGCAGCGCCGAGCGCCAGGCCATCAACGCGCCCATGCAGGGCACGGCGGCCGACCTGATCAAGCTGTCCATGGTCAAGGTGCAGGAGGTGCTGGACCGCGAGCAGCGCGAAACGAAGATGATCATGCAGGTGCACGACGAACTGGTGTTCGAGATCCCGGAAGCGGAGGTCGAGTGGGCTCGCGTGGAGATCCCCCGCATCATGGCCTCGGTCGCCGAACTGCGCGTGCCGCTGCTGGCGGAGTTCGGCGTGGGGAGCAACTGGGAAGAGGCGCACTGAGCCTCCCCTCGTCATCCCCGCGAAGGCGGGAATCCAGGGCTCCCGGACCGTGGGCCGCAGGCCCACTCCCGCCCTCGAACGTCGCGGCGGGCGGCGGGCGGTGCCGGCCCGCAGTCAGGGGCCTCGGCTGGAAGGCTGTTCCCGGCGGCGAAGCAGTGCTACGAGAGCGCGTAGCGCATATCGAGCGCTGCGACTGTGCACTGATTTCCGGGCTTCTGTTTGAACGGAGAGTTTGCCGCGCGCGGCAAACTCGGAAGTGAGTTAGGCCGGATCGCCGCCGGGGACAGCCTTCCAGCGCACCCGGAACGAAGCGCAGCGAAGTGGAGGGCGAGGCACCGCGGGACGGTACCGTCCGCCGCCTGCCGCGACGCACCCCGAATGCGGAAGCCCTGGATTCCCGCCTGCGCGGGAATGACGGGGTATGTGAGCCAGGTGTCCCGGAGCGCGGGTTCACCCCGCCTTCTTCTTCTCCGACCAAAGCTCCCCACCCGTCGCCCAGTCCTGCGGCTTGATGTCGTAGAGGATCACGTCGACCTGTTCGGGCTTGCTGCCCAGGGCGTCCACGCAGGCCTGGGTGAGGGCCTTGACGAAGTTGCGCTTCTGCTCGGCGGTGCGGCCTTCGAAGAGGTCGACACGGATGGTGGGCATGGTTTCTCCTTGGCGTGAAAAGCCCGTAGTCTGCTCCAGCTTTGCGCCGCCCCTAGACTCCGCCTCTTCCCACCACCGGAGATACCTGCATGCTTCGCGACGACCTCCAGAACGACTTCGACTCCCTGCTGCCCGGCACGTCCACGGAACAAGGCGCCACGCGCCGCACCGCGCTGAAGGCGGCGCTGGGTGTCGGCTATGCCGCCGCCGCCGCGCCGCTGATGGCGCAGACGGCCATCCGCACGCCGGCCGACGGCCTGACCGTGGGCGAGATCTCCTACGAGGTCGGCGGCTTCAAGGTGCCGGCGTACCGCGCGGCGCCCGCCGGCCGCACCGGCCTGCCCGTGGTGCTGGTGATCCAGGAGATCTTCGGCGTGCACGAGTACATCGCCGACACCGCGCGCCGGTTCGCCAAGGCGGGTTACCTCGCCATCGCGCCGGAGCTCTACGCGCGCCAGGGCGATCCCAGCCAGTACGGCGAGATCGCGCGGTTGCAGGCGGAGATCGTCTCAAAGGTGCCCGATGCGCAGGTGATGGCCGACCTCGACGGCGCGCTGAAGTGGGCGGCCGCCAACGGCGGCGACGTGGCCAAGGCCGGCATCACCGGCTTCTGCTGGGGCGGCCGGATCACTTGGCTCTATGCCGCGCACGGGCCGGTCAAGGCCGGGGTCGCGTGGTACGGGCGCCTGGTGGGCGCGTCCTCGCCGACCACGCCGACGCATCCCGTGGACATCGCGGCCAACCTGAAGGCGCCGGTGCTGGGGCTCTATGGCAGCGCGGACACGGGCATCCCCCTTGACACGGTTGATAAGATGAAAACCGCACTGGCCGCCGGTTCGCCGGCCGCCAAGGCTTCGCAGTTCGTCGTGTACCCCGACGCGCCGCACGCCTTCCACGCCGACTATCGCCCGACCTTCCGCCAGGGCCCGGCCGAGGACGGGTGGAAGCGGGCGCTGGAGTGGTTCCGCAAGCACGGCGTCGCGTGAGCCGACGACAACCATAACGAGCGAGCCGCCCCACGGGGCGGTTTTTCATCTGTGACCCTGATCGCCGTCCTTTTCGCCACCCTCGCCGCCGGCATCGGCAGTGTCTGGCTCGCCGCCGCGCTCATGCGCCTCGGCTGGGGACCGGCGCAGGGTCCCGGCAAGCGCGGGCTGAAGGAGCAGCACCTCCTGAGCCTCGCCGCGGGCGCATTGCTCGCCACGGCCTTCATGCACCTGATGCCCGAGGCGCTGGAAAGCGAAGCCGGCGCGAAGGCGCTGTTCACGACGCTGCTGGTGGGCCTGGTGTTCTTCTTCCTGCTGGACAAGGCGGAGCTCTGGCACCACGGCCACGAGCATCACCACGACCATGCCCATGCGCATGCCCACGGACCAGCCGAAGCGCATGGCGATGTGCACGGGCACGGGCACGAAGGTCACCACCATGGCCGCCCCCTGCGTTCCGGCGGCTGGGCCGTGCTCACGGGGGACAGCGTGCACTGCTTCGGTGACGGCATCCTCATCGCGTCGGCCTTCCACGCCGATGCGCGCCTGGGCGTGGTCGCCGCGCTGGCGGTGCTGGCGCACGAAGTGCCGCACCACATCGGTGACCTGGCCGTGCTGCGCCAGACCAGCGGCAGCCGGCGCGCGGCCCTGGTGAAGGTCTCGCTCGCCGGCGCGGTGACGCCGCTGGGGGGACTGGTGGGGTGGTGGCTGGTGGACCGGCTGGTCGACTACCTGCCGTACTTCCTGGTGGTGGCGAGCAGCAGCTTCATCTACGTGGCGCTCGCCGACCTGATCCCCCAGTTGCAGAAACGCCTGGGCGCGCGGGAAACGCTCGCCCAGGTCGCCTGGCTGCTGGTGGGGATCGGGATGGTGACGGCCGTGAGCGTGCTCGCGCACACCCACTGACCTTCACGCCTCAGCGGCGGTACGGATTGTTCGGCCGGCGGTCGTAGTAATTCGGAACGCCGTCGTTGTCGCGGTCGCGGTCCCAGCGGTTCGGGATGCCGTCGCGGTCGCGGTCGCCGCGGCCCCGGTGGTAGTGCGGCTGGCCGTAGTACACGTGGCCCGGCTGCGTGTAGACATAGGCGGGCTGCGTGTAGACGTAGCTCGGCTGCGCGTACACGTACGGCTGCGGCTGGTAGTAGTAGCCCGGCGCGCCGATGTTCAGGTGGATGGACGCGCCGCCGGCCTGCGCCGGTGCCGCGAACAGGGCCAGGGCGGCGGTGGCCGCGGCGCCCAGGCCAAGGATCCAGGTTTTCTTCATCTCGTCTCTCCTGTCAGGCACATGGCCCCATCGTGCCCGCGCTTTGTCAACCGCATGTCAAGCCGACAGCACACGGATGCAAACGAGGTGTGAAGGTCGCTGCGTTTCGTTTCCGGGCGGCCGGGCAGTCCTACATGCAGGCGGATGTTGTCCGACATGGTCGTCAGCGGGGCAGTCCTAAGGTGAACCCGTTGATGGAGGCTCCACCCCACGGCGCCCTTCGTCACGCATCCGGCACTTCACCCAAAGCAGGAGAACGAACATGGCATCTCGTGATGACGAAGACCGCGACCGGCAGAGCCGCTGGGGCAGCGGTAGCGGCAGCGACCCGCAGCAGGAACGCGGCCAGGGCTACGGCGGCGGCGAGTCCCGCGGCGGCTGGGGCAGCCAGGGCTCGCAGGGCTCGCAAGGCTTCCAGGGTTCGCAAGGATCCCAGGGCTCGCAAGGATCCCAGGGCTCGCAGGGCGGCTACGGCCAGCGTGCCGGTTCCGAGTTCGGCTCGCAGCAGTCGTCCGGCTACGGCGGCTACGGCGGCGAAGGGCACGGCTACGGCCGCGGTTCGTCGGGTTCCGAGTACGGGCAGGGCGGCCAGGGCAGCTGGGGCCGCGGCGAATCGGGCAGCGAGTTCGGTGGCCGCGGCGGCAGCTACGGCCAAGGCGGTTACGGCCAAGGTGGCAGCTATGGCCAAGGTGGCGGCACCTATGGCCAGGGCGGGCAGGGCAGCTACGGCGGCCAGTCCACGCAAGCCGACTGGGGACGCTACGGCGGCCAGCAAGGCAGCTGGAACGGCGGCCAGGGTGGCGGCCTGCACGGCAGCTATGGCCAGGGCGGCGGCATGGGCGGCAGCAGCTACGGGCAGATGAGCAGCGGCGGCCAGGGCAGCAACAGCAGCTACGGCCAGATGGGTGGCGGCACCTATGGCCAGGGTGGCGGCGGCTATGGCGGCAGCAGCGGCTACGGCCAGAGGGGCGGTGGCTATGGCAGCACGCAAGGCTGGCAAGGCGGCCAGGGCCACAACCAGGGCTACGGCGGCTATGGCGGCGGCATGGGCAGCTCGGTCGGCCAGGGCAGCCATGACGGCGGCCAGAGCTACGGCGGCAGCCAGGGCTACGGCAGCCAGGGCTACGGGTCCGGCGGCCAGGGCTACCAGGCCGGCATGGGCGGCGGCAGCAGCCAGGGCAGCTACGGCCAGGCCGGTTACGGCAGCCAGGGCATGGGCGGCAGCTACGGCCAGGGCGGCGCCGGCTACGGCCAGTCCGACTGGCAGCAGGGCGGCGGCTCGGGCTCAGGTTCGTCGGGCAGCTGGAGCCAGGGCGGCGGGATGGGCAGCCATTCGCACACGGGCTCGCACGGCCAGCAGCACCACGACCCTGAATACCACCAGTGGCGCGAAGAGCAGATCCGCAACCTCGACAACGACTACCAGTCCTGGCGGCAGGAGCGGTACAAGAAGTTCAGCGACGAGTTCAGCAGCTGGCGCAGCAGCCGCAGCGGCGGCCAGGGCCAGAACGAGGGCGTCGGCCGCAGCGGCGGCCAGGGCGGCGCCGGCGGCGTGAGCGGGTCGAGCGGCGACACCAGCTATGGCGGCTCGTCAGGCATCAGCGGTGCGCAGGGCTCTTCGGGCTCGAGCGGCAGCGGCAGCTCCGGCAGCGGGTTGGGCAGCAGTGGCAGCTACGGCTCCACCGGGCAGAGCGGGTCGAGCAGCCTGCAGGGGTCCAGCGGCATGGGCAGCGCCGGGACGTCCATGAGCGGCGGCACGGCCAACCCGGGCAACGTCGGCAGCGGCAGCAGCACCAGCACGGGCGGCGGCAGCACGTCCACCAGCAGCACCGGCTCGGGCGGCAGCAGCTCCGGCAGCAAGAGCAAGTAAACGCAGGCAGTCAACGCGGCGCCGCAGTGCGGCGCCGCCTTTTTTCGCACCACGGGAGAACCCATGAAAACGAAGCACACCCAACCCCTCCGTCACCTCGCCATCCCCGCGCTGCTGGCGCTGGCCTTCGCCGGCGGCGTCCAGGCGCAGACGACCGGGGCCGGCACCTCCGCCACCGGCGGCCAGTCGGCGCCCGCCGCGCAGCCCGGCACGGGCACGCGCAACAGCCCGGCCGGCAAGGACGACCAGGTCGCGCGCGGCGACCGCAAGTTCATCGAGGAGGCCGCCAACAGCGGCATGTTCGAGGTGCAGGTTTCGCAGCTCGCGGCGGCCAAGGCGACCGACGCGCAGGTCAAGAGCTTCGCGAGCATGCTGGTGGACCACCACACGGCGGCCAACAACGAGCTGGTGAAGATCGCCAACGCCCGCAAGGTCGAACTGCCGGCCGCGCCCAAGCGCGGGCTGCGCCAGGACATCGAGAAGCTGGGCAAGAAGAGCGGCGCCGAGTTCGACCGCGACTTCGTGCGCGACGTCGGCATCAAGGCGCACGAGAAGGACATCAAGCTGTTCGAGAAGGCGAGCAAGGACGTGAAGGATCCCGAGCTCAAGGCCTTCGTCGACAAGACGCTGCCGCAGCTGCGGGAACACCTGGCAGCCGCGCAGAAACTGCCGCAGGCGGGCAAGGACAAGAAGGGTTGATGCGCGCGGTCGCGCGCGCGCGCCACGCGGCGGGTCCCATGCGAACGGCGCTGCTGGCGGTCTGCGCGGCGTTCGCGCTCGCTGCGCCCGCCTGGGCGCAGCGGCCGATCTACGCGCCGGCCGCCGCCGGCGAAGCCCGACCGCTGCCGCCGGTGCAGCGGCTGGAGCGCCGCTTCCTGCAGATCAGCGCCGCGAACCTGCGGTTCCAGGCCGAGGCTTCGCGCCTGGCGCAGTCGCGCTCGAACAATCCGGCGGTGAAGGACCTGGCCAATACCTTGCTGTCACGGCAGGAGAAGGCACAGCCGGAGCTGCTGCGGATGCTGCATGCGCGCGGCATGGCGATGCCGCTGGCAACGAACGAGCACCACAAGGTGCTCAAGCAGCTGGCGCGCCTGAATGCCGCGAAGTTCGACCGCCTCTACGTCGACGAGGTGGTGCTGCGGCCGTACCAGGTCGACATCGCGAACTACGAGAAGCTCGCGGCGCAGGCGCAGGACCCGGTGCTCAAGGCGTGGGTGGACCGGCAACTGCCGACGCTGCGCTACCACGTCGCCAAGGCGGGCAAGGCGCTGCCGGCGGCGGCGCTGCGCGGTCAGCGCGCGGTGTAGCCGGTCACGCGCCAGCGGCCGTCGGCCTCGCGCACGGTGGTCACCGTCTCGACCACTTCGGCCTTCTTGTCGAACTTGGTGACGAAGATCGCCGTGACGTAGTCGCCGTCCGGGCGGCCGGCGAGCTGCTTGCGGTACCCGACTTCGGCGGGTTGCCGTTCGACGAAGGCGCCGAAGGGCTCGCGCAGCTTGGGCACGTTGTCCATCCATGTGCCCAGGGGGACGCTCTGGCGGAACACGGCGCTCGATGCATCCCAGGCGGTGCCCCAGTCCTTGCGGTCCAGGAGCAGCAGCCAGGCATGCGCGGCGTTCTGGCCGGCCTTTTCGAACTCGGGGTTGCCCGGCGCCGGTGCGGCAGCAGGCGCTGCCGCGGCGGCCGGCCGCTGCGTGCCCGTGGCACCGGGGGCCGACGGCTTGAGCTGCGCCTGCGCGGTGAGCGCGGCACAGGCCAGCGTAGCCAGCAGGGTGAGGCGGGAACTCGGCTTCATTCGGACTCCAGGGGAACAGATGCCGCGCAGTCTAGCGGCTGCGGCGGCCGGTCCCCGCGAGGTACAAGGTTTTACGCCCGCTTTACCGCAGCAGTTGCTGGAGGATCCGCGCCCCCACCTGGCCCTGGTCCTCGTGGTTCGTGTTGAAGATCACGTGCACGTGGTCGGCCAGCGTGCCGAGGTGCCGGATCTCGGGAACCATCGCCGCCAGCTCGTCGGGGCTGTACTGGTAGTCGAAGCGCGCGGACGATGCGGCCAGCCCCTTCTTGTTCCACGTCTCCTTGTTGCGGCCATGCAGCCGCACGATGGCGAGCCGCGGGTTCGTCGCGTCCCACACGCAGCGCACGCAGTTGGTGAAGCCCTGCGGCGAATCCACCACCGTGTGCACGAGGCCGAGCGCGCGCTCCCAGGCGATCGTGCGTTCGAGGTGCTCGCCATGGAACCAGGTCGCGTGCCGGAACTCGGCGGCGAGCAGGAAGCCCTGCATGCGTTCGACGCAGTGTTCCACGTGCGCGATGCCGGCGCGGTCGCGCAGCACCCAGGGGGCGAACTGGAAGTGCACGGCCCCCAGCTTGCCCGCTGCCACGAGCGGCGCCAGCGCTTCGCGGAAGGCGCGCCACAGCTCGTCGCGCAGTTCGGCCGGCAGGTCATCGTGGTAAAGCGTGCGCCTGACTTCGGGCCCGAGTGCCTTCTGCACGTCGCGCGGCAGCACCGTCGGCAGCGTCGGGTGCCCGGTGAAGAGCCGGAAGGCCTTGGCGTTGAAGGTGAAGTCGCGCGGCGTGCGTTCGGCCCACAAGCGCGCGACCTGCGCGGTCGGCAGCGCGTAGTAGCTGGAGTCGACCTCCACCAGCGGGAACTGCTGCGCGTAGAAACGCAGGCGCTGTTCGGCCGTGCTGCAGGCGGGCGGATAGAAGCGGCCGCAGGCGATCAGCGTCTTGTCGGTCCAGGACGCGCTGCCGACGAGGATGTTCGAGGTCACTGGATTAATATACAGCCCGGAGGACCCGCCATGCAGTACCCGGACCCGCTCGAGACCCTCAACCCGCAGCAACGCGAAGCGGCGACGCACGGCACCGGCGACAGCGCGGACGACACGCGGCCGCTGCTGGTGATCGCGGGCGCCGGTTCCGGCAAGACGAACACGCTGGCGCACCGCGTCGCCAACCTGATCCGCCACGGCGCCGACCCGCAGCGCATGATGCTGCTGACCTTCAGCCGCCGCGCGGCGCAGGAGATGGAGCGCCGGGTCGGCGGCGTGCTGCAGAAGGCGCTGGGGCTCCCCGGCACGCAGGCGCTGCCGAACCTGCCGTGGAGCGGCACCTTCCATGCGCTCGGCGCGCGGCTGCTGCGCGAGTACGCGCCGCGCATCGGCCTCGACGAGACCTTCACCATCCACGACCGTGGCGATGCCGAGGACCTGATGGGCATGGTGCGCCACGAGATCGGCTTCTCGGACGCGAAGAAGCGCTTTCCGCTCAAGGGCACCTGCCTGGGCATCTATTCGCGCGTGCTGAACACGCGCGAGCCGCTGGGCCTGGTCCTGCAGTCGGTGTACCCGTGGTGCACGCAGTGGGAAGAGGAACTCAAGAAGCTGTTCGGCGCCTACGTGGAGGCCAAGCAGCAGCAGAACGTGCTGGACTACGACGACCTGCTGGCGTTCTGGGCCGACATGATGGCCGAGCCCGCGCTGGCGCAGGAGGTCGGCGCGCGCTTCGACCACCTGCTGGTCGACGAGTACCAGGACACGAACAAGCTGCAGGCGGAGATCATCCTGGGGCTCAAGCCGACGGGGCAGGGCGTCACGGTGGTCGGTGACGACGCGCAGAGCATCTACTCCTTCCGCGGCGCGACGGTGCGCAACATCCTCGACTTCCCGCACCAGTTCACGCAGCCGGCGCGCATCGTCACGCTGGAGCGCAACTACCGCAGCACGCAACCGATCCTGGCGGCGAGCAACGCCGTGATCGCCGCGGCGCGCGAACGCCACGCCAAGAACCTGTTCAGCGACAAGGCGGCGAGCCAGCGCGCGCAGCTGGTGCTGGTGCCGGACGAAGCGCAGCAGGCGCGCTGGGTGGCCGACCACGTGCTGCGCCAGCGGGAGGGCGGCACCGTGCTGAAGTCGCAGGCGGTGCTGTTCCGCACCAGCCACCACAGCGCCGCACTGGAACTCGAGCTGGCGCGCCGCAACATCCCGTTCGTGAAGTTCGGCGGCCTGAAGTTCCTCGAAGCCTCGCACGTGAAGGACCTGATGGCGGTGCTGCGCTTCGCGCAGAACCCGCGCGGGCGCATGGCGGGTTTCCGTGTCGCGCAGCTCGTGCCAGGTGTGGGCGCGGCCACGGCGACGAGGCTGCTCGATGCGATGGGCGAAGCAAGCGATCCGCTGCAGGCGCTGCAGGCCTTCGAGCCGCCTTCGCAGGCGAAGGAGGAATGGGCGCAACTCGCCTCGCTGTACGCCAAGCTGCAGGACCCGGAACTCGCCTGGCCGGCGGATATGGAACTGGCGAAGGCCTGGTACCTTCCGCACCTGGAGCGCCTGCACGACGACGCGCAGGTGCGCAAGCTGGACGTCGAGCAGCTGGTGCGGCTGGCGGCGGGTTACGGCAGCCGCGAGCGCTTCCTGACCGAACTGACGCTGGACCCGCCCGAGGTGACCAGCGACCAGAGCGGGCCGCCGTTGCGCGACGAGGACTACCTGGTTCTCTCGACCATCCACAGCGCCAAGGGCCAGGAGTGGAAGGCCGTGCACGTGCTGAACGTTGTGGACGGCTGCATCCCGAGCGACATGTCCACGGGCACCACCGAGGAGCTCGAGGAAGTGCGCCGCCTGCTCTACGTGGCGATGACCCGCGCGAAGGAGCAGTTGCACCTGCTCGTGCCGCAGCGCTTCTACGTCACCCAGCAATCCGGCGGCGGCGACCGCCACATGTACGCGGGGCGCACGCGTTTCATCACCGAGGCCATGGCATCCCACTTCGAGCACGTGACCTGGCCGGAAGCGATCCAGGTGCGGCCCGGCCCCGGCGCGCATCCGCAGGCGCCGCTGATGCAGGTGCGGGCGCGTTCGCGGGCGATGTGGAAGTGACCCTGCCGGTCGTCGGCGGCACGAACGTCGCGGCAGGCGGCGGGCGGTGCCGGCCCGCGATCAGGGGCCTCGGCTGGAAGGCTGCTCCCGGCGGCGAAGCAGTGCTACGAGAGCGCGTAGCGCGGATCGAGCGCTGCGACCGTGCACTGATTTCCGGGCTTCTGTTTGAACGGAGAGTTTGCCGCGCGCGGCAAACTCGGAAGTGAGTTAGGCCGGATCGCCGCCGGGAGCAGCCTTCCAGCGCACCCGGAACGAGCGACAGCGGAGTGCAGGGCGAGGCACCGCGGGACGGTACCGCCCGCCGCCTGCCGCGACGCCCGGCACACGTACGCCCCGGATCCCCGCCTGCGAGGGCGTGACGACGGCGCGGACTAGGCCCGCCCCTGCATCTGCCGGTCGAGCGCTTCCCTGCGGCTGCGCAACGAGGAACCCGAGCGGTGGAAGTCGAAGCGCAGGTCCTGCGTGGAGGCGGTCCTGGCGGAGGGCGTGGCGGCCAGGATACGCGCGAGCGTCGCCTGCACCGTCGCGGTGTCGTCGTCGAAAGCCCCGTGCTCCGCCGAACGCGAAGCGTGGATCGACCCCGTCGGTGCATCGTTCGGGGAGAACACGAGGTCGGCCCGGCCTTCGGTGAACAGGCGCCGGACCGCGTCGTCCTTCGCGATCCATTTCTCCATCCCGAGCAGCGGCGTGCCCTCGCCGAAGGGCGCGGCCTCGAAGGCCCGCGACACCAGGTACAGCAGCGACTTGTTGTAGATGCGGGCGACGTGGTCGTCCTGCTCCGCCTTGTCGCTGAGCGCGAACAGGGCGAAGCGGCCGATGGAACCGTCGCGCACCGCCGGCAGGTAGGCCTGCTTGAACAGGTCCATGGTGATGGCCGGCGCCCACAGGGTGCAGGTGTGCACGGGCAGTGCCAGTCCGACCTCGGCGGTGAGCTGGCGCACCGCCGGCGCCAGGAAGATGGAGCCGGCGCTGTGCCCCACCACGTGCACCTGCAGCGGCGTGCGGCGGTGCAGTGCCGCGAGATGCCGCAGCGCCAGGTGCGTGCCTCCGTCCGGCGTGCCGGCGGCCAGCGCGTTCTCCTTCATCTCGTCCCAGCTGGCCTTGCCCGTCAGGCCGCGTGCCAGCAGTTCCAGGGTGTCGTCCAGCCGGTCCAGCAGGAAGTCCTTGGCGGCGGTCAGCCCGCCTTCGGGGCGCCGCCGCCGCATCGCGTCTTCCAGCATGCTGGTGAGCGTGGACCAGTAGTCGCTGTGCCACACGAAGCTGAGCGGATAGACCTGCGCCGCCAGCAGGGTGCTGCGGTAGTCCGCCAGGCGCTGGATCGCGCTGCGCTCGTCCACCAGCCCCCCGTGCGCGTACAGCATCACGCGCTTGACCGGCCAGTCCTTCATCGCGCGCGGCATGTCGACCTCGAAGATCTCGCGCACGTCGTCCGCGGACGTGCCGTAGTCGCCGCCGGTGCGCAGCCGGCCGTCGTTGCCGAGGCTCACGATGTGCGGCCGCAGGTCGGCGTAAGAGTAGGCGTTGGAGCGCCCCGCCGTCGGCGCATGCGCGATCGCGGACGACTCCGTACGGCGCAGCGTCACCGGTGCGCCGAGCCGCGCCACCCACACGTCGGTGCCGTTCGCCAGCCAGTCGTCGTAGGAGATGCGCGCGAAGCCGCCGGCGCCCCAGCGCGGCCCCCAGGAGTTCTGGATCCAGAAGCCGTCGGCGTCGTAGGCGACGATGGCGAAGGCATGCGCGCCCGCGGCGGGAGCCGGGTAGGGAATGTCGCCGCGCGGCGTCACGCGCTCCCAGCCTTCGTGCACGACCGCCGTGGCATAGAGGATGCCGACTTCGGCCAGCGCGCTGTGCATGGCCACCAGGTCGCGGTGGTTCACGCGCAGGTAGGCGCCGAGCGGCCGCCGCAGCGCGTCCGCGGTGCGCGCGTCGTTCAGCACGGCGGAAGCCTTGCGGGCACGGCCGCCGGAACGCCATTCGGCTTCCGCGCAGACCCCGTGCTTGTGCCAGCCCTTCATGGCGCCGCGCGCGCTGGAGCCGCTGTAGCCCTCGCCCGGCCATTCGTCGTAGCGCCGCGCCATCGCGTAGAGCATGCGCGCGCTGACCGGCGCCGGGTCGGGCAGCACCTTGCGCCGCGTGAGCAGGTAGTTGGCGACCGTCGCCAGTCCGTAGCCGGTGCAAGCGCCTTCGGTGCCCTGGTCGAGCACCGGTACCTTCCAGGCGCGGTAATCCTCCAGCGGGATGTGCGTCGGCACCTCGATCAGCGTGGGCTCGAACATGCGGTCGCGGAAGTCGAGCGTGTCACGGCGCGCGTTGAGCACGCGCCGCACGACGGCGCGGCCCGAACGGCTGGCGAGGGTGGTGGCCATGGTTGCTCCTCCTGTCTCGTGCGAGAGCCCTGTGCCGGACCTTGCGCGGCATCGTGCATGCGGCCGGGGCCAGCGTCAATGGATCCGGTGGGAGAAAGATTCCTACGCGCGGCCGCTGGCCGAACGACAGCTGGATGGCGACAGCACCCGCTCCAGCCAGCCGGTCGCGGACAATGGAGGCATGCGCTTCGCCAGTTCCTCCAATTTCCGCAGGGTCGGCGTGCAGGAAGGCGCCCTGCGCCACCTGTACCGCTCCGACCACCTCGGCGCCCTCGACGACCACGACGCCGGGCAGATCCGCGCGCTGGGCATCACCCGCGTGCTGGATTTCCGCGGCGTCGACGAGCGCTCCGGCGCCGAATGCCGGTTGGCGGAGGTGACCGTCCACTCCCTGCCGATCGAACCGACCATCGTGCAGAAGCTGTCCGACCTGGTCGCCTCCGGCCACCACCTCAGCGCCGCCGAGATGGTCGCGCACATGCAGGACACCTACCGCGGCTTCGTGCGCCACAACACGCCCCGCTTCGCGGAGTTCTTCGAACACCTGCTCGCCTCCGGCGAGCCTACCGTCTTCCATTGCACCGCCGGCAAGGACCGCACGGGTTTCGCCGCGGCGCTGCTGCTCAAGGCCGTGGGCGCATCGGACGCGGAAGTGATGGCGGACTACCTCCTGACCAACGACAGGCTGGCGCTGCCCGAGAACTCCCGCCTCGGACTGCCGCGCGAGGCGATGGCGGTGCTGTGGCGCGTGCAGCCGGAGTTCCTGCAGGCCGCGATGGAAGAAGTGCACGCCGGGTACGGCTCGCTCGAAGGCTATTTCCGCGACGGCCTGCGCCTGCGCGAGCCCGAACGCGCGCGGCTGCGCCGCCTCTATCGCGCGGATTGAGCCTGCCGGCTACCGCGACAGCCTCCTACGCAAGTCCCCGGGCCGAGCCGACAGGTCTGCCGTGGCGGCGGGCGAACACTGCGTGCCATGGACAGGCAAAAGCCTGCACGAGACAACAGCAGCACAAAGGAGTCCGCCATGCCGAATCAGGAACAGTCCCGAGACGGGATCCCGCGCAAGGACGAGGACCGGCCCTCGCCGGACCTGAAGAAAGGCGGCACCGGCTCGCCTTCCAGCCAGGACTACCGCGGCGACGGCCCGGCCAAGATCGGCCTCAACAGCGATGACCAGCCCGACCTCGTGTCGCCCTCCGGCGTGAACGAGCGGGACCACGGCGCCGCGGAAGACAAGCCCATGGGCGGCGGTGCCCTCAACTTCGACGACGGCACCGACATGGTCCATCCGCGCGGCAAGGTGACGGGCGCGGGCCGCACCTGGGACGAGAAGAACCCGAGCGACGCGGGCGACCTGGGCGCCCCCGGCGCGGGTCTCTCCGACCGCAACGGGCCCAGCGATCCGGATGCCAAACGCGGTCGCTAAGGCGATGCGTGGAGGAGGCAACATGGTCTACGCAATCTTCTCCGCCTCCGTCCTGCTGGCCATAGGCGCCGTCTACGCCGGCGCCGTGGGATGGCTCTGGTTCCGGCAGGAACGGCTGCTGTTCGAGCCCGACCCGCTGACCGCCGACGACCCGATCTGCAAGGATGCCGACACCCGCGAGTTCTTCGTCGAGGTGCCGGGTGCGCAGCTCTCCGTCGCGCACATGGCGCTGCCGGATCCGCGCGGGGTGTTCTTCTTCCTGCACGGCAACTCGGGCAACCTGAAGAAGTGGTTCGTCGAACTCGACGCGTTCCGGCAGGCCAACTTCGACGTGGTGATGTTCGACTATCGCGGCTTCGGCAAGAGCTCGGGCCAGATCGAGAGCGAGGAGCAGCTGCATGCCGACGTCCAGGCGGTGTGGAAGCACTTCGAGCCGATGTACGAAGGCAAGCGCGTGGTGATCTCAGGGCAGTCGCTCGGCACCGGTCTCGCCGCGGGCCTGGCGGCGCAGCTGTGCTCGGACGGCCATGCGCCGGACCTGACGCTGCTGGTCTCGCCCTACAGCAGCATGCGGGCCCTCGCGGCGGAGCTGTACCCGTGGGTACCGATCCAGGTGCTGCGCTATCCGCTGCACACGCTGGAGCACGCCGCCAAGCTGCTCGGCCCCGTGATGCTGATTCACGGCGAGAAGGACGAGCTGATCCCCATCCATCACAGCGAGACGCTGTGCAAGTCGATGAAGCGCGCGGAGCTGGTGCGCGTCACCGGCGCCGGGCACGGCGACGTGCACCAGTTCCCCACGGTGCGCAAGGCGCTGGCTTCGGCCCTCGGCCGGCTGTAGCGCGGTAGGCTCGGGCGCATGCCCAAGCTGCCCTGGATGATGGCGCTGGCCTGGATCGCGGCCGGCGCCGTCGTCGTCTTCGGCGCCGTGCTGCTGCTCCTGTGGCACCAGCAGGAGCGCCTGCTTTTCTACCCCGTGCCGCTGCCCTCCACTGATCGGCTGGCGACGGAGACCGACGTGCGCGAGGGAACCGTGCAGGTCGACGGCGCCAGCCTCTCCGTCCTGCACCTGAAGCTGCCGGCGCCCCGCGGCGTCGTGCTCTTCCTGCATGGCAACGCCGGCAACCTGGCCGGCTGGTTCACGGGGGCGGACTTCTACCGCGCGGCGAACTTCGACCTGGTGATGCCCGACTACCGCGGCTTCGGCAAGAGCACGGGGCGCATCGCGGGTGCGAAGCAGCTGCGCGAGGACGTGCGCGCCGTGTGGAACAGCGTGGAGGCGCAGTACCGCGGCAAGCCGGGTCGTGTACGGACGCTCGCTGGGCACCGCGCTTGCCGCGGAGCTCGCGGCGGACCTCAGTGCCGCGGGGCGGCCCCCGGCCTTGACGGTGCTCGTCTCGCCCTACACCAGCATGCGGGACCTCACGGCGGAGTTCTATCCCTGGGTGCCCGGCGCGCTCCTGCGCTACCCTCTGGACACGGCGCGACACCTGCCGGCGGTGGCGGGTCCGGTGCTCCTGTTGCACGGAGAAGAGGACACGCTGATCGGCGTGGACCATGCGCGCCGCCTGCAGCAGTTGCGTCCTTCAGCGCGGCTGGTGGTGGTCCCCGGTGCCGGGCACGACGACATCCACGCCCATCCACGCTACCGCAGCGTGCTCGCCGAAGCGTTGGGGGGACTGTAGAGCCATCGCGACGGAGTCCTCTCCTACAAGACCGGTTTCACGCTGCTGACAGCGCAGCCGCGCCGCATCTCTAGAGTGGGCCGGTACACGAGGTCACAGATGAACACACCCCAGCGCAGCGCGCCCGCGAAGAAGGCACCCGCCGACAAGGCGCGCGCCAGGTCCGGCGGCAAGGACATCACGCCGCCGCCCACCGGCGGCAACCGCGGCTCGCCCGCGGCTCCCGTGATGAAGCAGTTCGCCAAGACCAAGGCCGAAACCTCCGGCTCCTGATGCAGCGAAAGACGACAGGCCACACCATGAAGAAGCAATCCCCTGACGCCATCGACCTGCTGGACGCCGACCACCTCGCGGTGCACGGGCTGTTCCAGTCCTACCGCGAACTCGTGCGCACCGGCGCGCCGGCCCTGCAGCGCCGCACCCTGGCGGAGGAGATCTGCATGGAGCTCACCATCCATGCGAAGCTGGAGGAGGAGCTGTTCTATCCCGCCGTGCGCGCGGCGCTGGACGACGACGAAGTGGTCGACGAGGCGGAGGACCAGCACGGCAGCCTGCGCGAGCTGGTGGGCCAGATCCTCGCGACGGCACCGGAGGACGAGCTCTACGACGCCAAGGTGAAGGTGCTCGCCGAGTACGTGGAGCGCCATGTGCGGCAGGAACGCGAAGCCGTGTTCAACCGCGTGCTCGCTTCGCGCATGGACCTGCAGGCGCTCGGCCGCAGCATCTCCGTCCGTAAGGAGGAATTGCGGTCTGTATCCGATGCGTTGCGCGAGGATGCGCTGGCTTCCGCGCTCGCGTAACAAGCCTCGTTGCCGCCGTGCCTTGTCCTACAGCCTTCGACAGTGACAGACGACATGTCCCGAAAGTCGCGCCACTAAAGTGAGCCGCAGGCAGCGGGAACGAGCACACGAGCACGCTGTCACTCTCTCGAAACGAAACCCTCAAGGAGTTCCTGATGACCAAGTCCCCGATCGCGCTGAGCGCCCTGGCCCTGATGGCCGCCCTGTCGCTGTCCGCCTGCGGCAACCGCGACGCCGCCACCGACACTTCCACGTCGACCTCCTCGTCGACGACCACCCCGTCGACGACCACGACGTCGCCGGCCGACACGAGCACGACCACCGGCAGCATGTCTTCCGGCTCCACCACCACCCCGACGACCCCGTCGACCGATACCAGCGCGGGCGCGACGACCGGCACGGGCTCCAGCATGGGCAGCACGACCGGCAGCGGCACCTCCATGGGCGCCTCCGGCACGGGCACCAGCACCGACACGAGCGCTGCCGGCACCGCCGGTTCGACCGGCGCGGCTGGCACGACCGGCGCCACGGGTTCCACCGGCACGACCGGCACGGGCACGGGCACCGGCACCACGCGCTAAGCAGGAGCGACATGCGCCGCAGTGCATGGTTCATCGCCGCGGGCGCTTGCGCCCTGGCGCTCGGTGGCTGCAGCGAGCGTGCGGACGACAATCCGAACGCTCCGGGCAGTCCCGGCACCGGCAACACCGCCGAGGTCGTCCGTCCGGCGGCGCCGGACGGCCCGCCCGGCGGGCCCTCGGGCATCGCCGGCTCCCAGCCGCACACGGGTGCGTCGGGTGCCGACATGGTGCCCGGCACCACCGGCAGCAGCGGCACCGCGGAAGCGGGCGCCCGCAGCCAGCCGGCGCAGCCGGGGGTCGGCCTGCAGGGCGGACTGGGCAGCGGCGCGACGATGGGCGCGGCACCTGCCGACGGAAGCGCAGTGAGCAGCGCACCTTCGGGCGGCACGCCTGGCGGCGGCGGCAGTTCCAACGCGACCACCGGATCGGCGGTCGGCCAGCGCTAGCAACGAGGTGAAATGAAGAAGCAGGAGATGCCGGGGCAACCCGGCATTTTCCTTTCCTGCGCTAGCCTTTTTCGACCGGCAGTGCCGGGTTGCGGCACCACTCGCTCCACGAGCCGGCGTAGAGGGCCGTGGGCGCATAGCCCGCGATCTCCATCGCGAGCAGGTTGGGCACGGCGCTGACGCCGCTGCCGCACTGGTGGACCACGGTCGCCGGGTCGCGGCCCGCCAGCAGCTGTTCGAATTCCGCGCGCAACTGCTCGCCGGGCTTGAAACGGCCGTCGGTCCCGATGTTCTGCGCGAACGGCCGGTTGAGGGCGCCGGGGATGTGGCCCGCCACGGGGTCGAGCGGTTCCACCTCGCCGCGGTAGCGTTGCGGAGCGCGCGCATCGAGCATCGTCTGCGCCGCAGGCTGGTCCAGGCGGCGCGCCACTTCGTCCGTCTTCACCAGGCGGCGCAAGGGCACGCCGAGCTCGAAGTTCGACTGGAAGTGCGACGGTTCGGTGCCCGCATTCACGCGGCCACCCGCCGCTTGCCAGGCCTGCAGCCCGCCGTCGAGGACGGCCACCGCGTCGTGGCCGGCCCACTTGAGCATCCACCACAGCCGGCCGCAGTAGTTGGCGCCGTTGCGGTCGTACACGACGGCCTGCATGTCGTTGGCGAACCCCACGCCCGACAGCCACATGGCGAACTTCTCGCGGCTGGGCAGCGGATGGCGGCCGCCGGACTCCGCGTCGGGGTGCGGCTGCGGCTCTCCCGTGGCGGCGTCGGGCGTGCCCTTGTCGCTCAGGGCGTGGTCGAGGTGCGCATACACCGCACCGGGGACGTGGGCCTGCTGGTACAGCTTCTCGCCGCTGGCGGGATCCATCAGGTCGAAGGTGCAGTCGAACACCATCAGGCGCGCTTTCGCGTCCATCAGCGACTGCAGTTGCTCGGCGGTGATCAGCGTGGTGTACATGGCGGTCCGATGATATGCCGCCGCGGGCGCGCGTGTCTTCAGTGCTCCTCGCCCGGCGCGTCGGGCGCGGCCCGCGCGCGCAGCACGGTCGCCGCGATGCCGCTGGCGCAGATCAGCGCCATGCCGGCCCAGCCCAGCAGCGGGATCGCGTCGCCGAACAGCAGCAGGCTGTAGAGCGCGCCGAACACGATGCCGGAGTACTGCAGGTTGGCGACGACCAGGGTCGCGCCCTGGCTGTACGCGCGCGTCATGCACCACTGGCCGAGCGACGCGAACAGGCCGATCGGCAGCAGCCACGGCGCATGCCGCCAGTCCCAGGGCGAAATGACCGTGGCGGCCATTCCGACGCCGCCCGCGACGGCCGAGCCCAGGGCGAAATAGAAGACCGTCCGCGCTTCCGGCTCGCCCACCTTGCCGAGCGCCATGACCTGCAGGTACGCAAACGCGGACAGCAGCCCCGACAGCAGGCCGACGAGGCCCGCGAACACCTGGTGCTGCGCCATGGTGGGCCGCAGCATCAGCACGACGCCCAGGAAGCCGGCCAGCACCGTGAGGGCCAGCGGGCCCTGCTGCAGGGCGGGCGCCATGCCGGCGCGCGGGTTCCAGGCGACCAGCGCGCCGCCGACGAGGAAGGCGGCGATCCACACGCTGCTCATGTAGTTGAGCGTCATCGCGGTGGCCAGCGGCAGGCCCGCGATGGCATGGAACCAGGTGCCCAGCGACAGCACGCCGACCAGGCTGCGCCACGCGTGCATGCCCGGGTAGGCCGTCGCGAGCGTGGTGCCCTGCGAGCGGCACCACAGCCACATCAGCAGCATGCCGATCAGCCCGCGGTAGAACACCAGTTCCGACGCGTTGAACCAGTCAGAGGCGATCTTCACGCAGACCGCCATGGTCGCGAAGAACAGCGACGCCGCGAGCATCCAGAGGGCCTGCATGCTCAGTGCGGGAACATGCGGTCGAGCCAGGGCTGGCCGGCCAGGCGCCGCGCCTCGAAGGCGGCGATGCGTTCGCGGTGCGCCAGCGTGGCGGCGATCCAGTCGACGTCCTGCGTCAGCAGCAGCCGTTGGCGCGGCGTGAGCTGGAAGGCAAAGGCGTGCGGTCCGGCGCGCAGTTCACCGGCGTGCACGTCGATGGTGACCGTGAGCACCTGCGCCTTCGCCAGCCCGAACAGCGTGCGCACCTCGGAGGGCGCCAGCACGATCGGCGCCACGCCGTTGAGCGCGCAGTTCTGCCGGAAGATGTCGCCGAAACTGGGCGCGACGACCGCGCGGAATCCGTGGTCGCGCAGCGCCCACACGGCATGCTCGCGGCTGGAGCCGCAGCCGAAGTTCGCTCCGGCCAGCAGCACGGTGGCGCCGCGCAAGGCGGGCTCGTTCAGGACGAAGTCGGGATTCACGCGCCGCCGCGCATGGTCGCTGTCCAGGTCACCCGGGTCCAGGTAGCGCCAGTGGTCGAACAGCACCGCGCCGTAGCCGCTCCTCGCGGTCGAGCGGCCGTACTGCTTGGGGAAGATCGCGTCCGTGTCGACGTTCGCGCGGTCCAGCGGCACCACCGTGCCGCCGTGCACGCCCTGCGGGAACGCCGGCATCGCCGCGGCTCAGGGCCGGGGCGCGTGGCTGCCCATGGCCTCGCGGTACCACTCGTGGAAGTGCTGCATGCCGTCTTCCATCGGGCTCTGGTACGGCCCCACCTCGTTGTCGCCGCGTTCCATGAGCGCCTTGCGGCCGGCATCCATGCGCAGGGCGATCTCGTCGTCCTCGACGCAGGTTTCCATATAGGCGGCCTGCTGCGCCTCGACGAACTCGCGCTCGAAAGCCTGGATCTCCTCGGGGTAGAAGAACTCCACCACGTTGAGCGTCTTGCGCGGGCCCTTGGGGTACAGCGTGGAGACCACCAGCACGTTCGGGTACCACTCCACCATCACCGTCGGGTACAGCGTGAGCCAGACCGCGCCGTGCTTGGGCGGCCTGCCGTCCTGGTAGCGCAGCACTTCCTCGTGCCACTTGCGGTAGACGTCGGAGCCGGGCTTGCCCAGCTTGCCGGCCACGCCCACCGTCTGCACGGAGTACTCGTGCCCGAACTCCCAGCGCAGGTCTTCGCAGGTGACGAAGTTGCCCAGGCCCGGGTGGAACGGGCCCACGTGGTAGTCCTCGAGGTACACCTCGATGAAGGTCTTCCAGTTGTAGTCGACCTCGTGCAGCTGCGTGCGGTCGTAGACGTAGCCCGAGAAGTCGAGGTCCGCCTTCGGCCCCAGCTTCGCCAGCGCCCGGCGCACGTCGAAGCCGTTGCCTTCGAACAGCAGGCCGTTCCACTCCTGCACCTTGTAGTTGTTGAGGTTCAGGCAGGGATCGGTGGCGAAGTGCGGGGCGCCCAGCAGCGTGCCGGCCTTCGCGCCCTGGCCGGCGCTGTAGGTCCAGCGGTGCAGCGGGCAGACGATGTTGCCGCCGGAGGAGGGCGCCTCGTTCACGGAACCGCGCCCGCGCAACATCACCGCTTGCCGGTGGCGGCAGACGTTGGAGATGAGTTCCACGCCCTGCGGCGTGCGCAGCAGCGCGCGCCCCTCGCCTTCGTGCGGCAGTGCGTGGTAGTCGCCGAGCTCCGGGACGGCCAGTGCGTGCCCCAGGTACCGGGGCCCGCGCTGGAAGATGTGCTCCATCTCGCGCCGGAAGAGCGCCTCGTCGAAATAGCTGGAAACGGGAAGTTGGCTTGCGGCCTGCTGTAACTGAAGACTTAAATCAGACATTTCACCTGACCTAGAGACTCCCCCTATGAAGGGGCAGGGCCGCGCTGGGGAGCGCGACAAGAAAGGAGGCGGGATTCTACCCCCCGGGAACACATGGGGGGCGGGGGCCTAAAATCCACCGCTGATTCCAGAGATTTGCATGGCCACGTCCCCCACGAACACACCCGCGAGCTATGAAGCCGCCATGGAAGAGCTTGAACAGCTCACCGGCCGCATCGAGTCAGGCCAGCTGCCGCTGGAGCAATTGCTCGCCGGCTACGAGCGCGGGGCGGAACTGCTGAAGTTCTGCCGCGACAAGCTGCAGGCCGTGGAGGAGCAGATCAAGGTGCTCGACGCCGGCGTGCTCAAGCCGTGGGCGGGCGAGTGAGCTTCGACCTGAAGGACTGGTCGGCCGAACGACTCGCAGCGGTGGAACACGCATTGACCGCGTGGCTGCCTTCCGGACCGCCCGCGGACCTCAGCGAGTCGATGCGCTATGCGGTGCTCGATGGCGGCAAGCGGCTGCGTCCGTTGCTCGTGCTGGCCGCGGCCGAAGCGGTGGAGGGACACCCGCAGGCCGCGATCCGCGCGGCCTGTGCCGTGGAACTGATCCACGCCTATTCGCTGGTGCACGACGACATGCCCTGCATGGACAACGACGTCCTGCGCCGCGGCAAGCCCACCGTGCACGTGCGGTTCGGCGAGGCCACGGCCCTCCTGGCCGGGGACGCGCTGCAGGCGCTTGCCTTCGAGCTGCTGGCGCCGCAGGGCGAGGACATCCCCGCCGCCACGCAGGCGCGGCTGTGCGGCCTGCTGGCGCGGGCGGCCGGCCATGCGGGCATGGCGGGCGGGCAGGCGATCGACCTCGCCGCGGTCGGCCGCACCCTCACCGAGGACGAGCTGCGCCACATGCACCGGCTCAAGACGGGCGCGCTGCTGCAGGCCAGCGTCCGGATGGGTGCTGCCTGCGGCGGCACCTCCGCCACCGCCGAAGCGGGGCTGGACGCCTACGGCCGTGCCATGGGCCTGGCCTTCCAGGTGGTGGACGACATCCTGGACGTGACCGCGGATTCGGCTACCCTCGGCAAGACGGCGGGCAAGGACGCCGCCCAGGACAAGCCGACCTATGTATCGTTGCTGGGACTGGAGCGCGCCCGCGCCCATGCCCGCGAGCTGCTGGCGCAGGCCCTGGGCGCCCTGGACACCACCGGCCTGCGCGAGACCACGGCGCTGCGGGCGCTGGCGCACATGGTCGTGGACCGCGACAACTGAACGGAATCGATGGCTACGCTGCTGGAAACGATCAACGACCCCGCCGACCTGCGCCGGCTCCCGCGCACGCAGCTGCCCGCGCTGGCCGACGAACTGCGCGCGTACGTGCTGGAGTCGGTCGCCCGCACCGGCGGCCACCTGAGCTCGAACCTCGGCACGGTGGAACTGACGATCGCGCTGCACTACGTGTTCAACACGCCGTGGGACCGCATCGTGTGGGACGTGGGCCACCAGACCTATCCGCACAAGATCCTGACCGGACGGCGTGACAGGATGGCGACATTGCGGCAGTTCGGCGGCCTGGCCGGGTTCCCGCAGCGCGCCGAAAGCGAGTACGACACCTTCGGCACCGCGCACTCGTCCACCAGCATCTCCGCGGCCCTGGGCATGGCGATGGCCGCGCGGCAGAAGGGCGAGGAGCGCCACGCGGTGGCGGTGATCGGCGACGGCGCCATGAGCGCCGGCATGGCCTTCGAGGCGCTGAACAACGCCGGCGTCGCCGACTGCGACCTGCTGGTGATCCTGAACGACAACGACATGTCGATCAGCCCGCCGGTGGGCGCGCTGAACCGCTACCTCGCGCAGCTCATGAGCGGCCGCTTCTACGCCGCCACCAAGGAACTGGGCAAGAAGGTGCTGCACGTGGCGCCGCCGCTGTTCGAGCTGGCCAAGCGCTTCGAGGAGAACGCCAAGGGCATGGTGGTGCCGGCCACGCTGTTCGAGAAGTTCGGCTTCAACTACGTGGGGCCCATCGACGGCCACGACCTGGATTCGCTGGTGCCCACGCTGCAGAACATCCGCCAGCTCAAGGGCCCGCAGTTCCTGCACGTGGTGACGAAGAAGGGCCAGGGCTACAAGCTCGCCGAGAGCGACCCCGTGGCCTACCACGGGCCCGGCAAGTTCGATCCCGCGGTGGGCCTGGTCAAGCCGGCCACGCCGCCCAAGCCCACGTTCACCCAGGTGTTCGGGCAGTGGCTGTGCGACATGGCCGCGCACGACCCGCGCCTGGTGGCGATCACGCCCGCCATGCGCGAAGGTTCGGGCATGGTGGAGTTCCACCAGCGCTTCCCGGACCGCTACCACGACGTCGGCATCGCCGAACAGCATGCCGTCACCTTCGCGGCCGGCCTCGCCTGCGAGGGCCTCAAGCCGGTGGTGGCGATCTATTCGACCTTCCTGCAGCGGGGCTACGACCAGTTCATCCACGACGTGGCGCTGCAGAACCTGCCCGTCGTGTTCGCGCTCGACCGCGCGGGCCTGGTGGGCGCGGACGGGCCGACGCATGCCGGCGCCTACGACATCGCGTACCTGCGCTGCATCCCGAACGTCAGCATCGCCTGCCCGTCCGACGAGAACGAAACGCGCCAGCTCCTCACCACGGCCTACGGCCAGGACCACCCGGTGGCGGTGCGCTATCCGCGCGGCGCCGGCGTCGGTGCCGCGGTCGAGCCCGGCCTGGAGCCGCTGCCCTTCGGCAAGGGCGCGTTGCGCCGGCAGGGCCGGTCCGTCGCCGTGCTCGCGTTCGGCACGCTGCTGCACCCCGCGCTGCAGGCGGCCGAACGCCTGGACCTCACGGTGGTGGACATGCGCTGGGCCAAGCCGCTGGACACCGAACTGCTGCTGCAGGTCGCCAACGCGCACGACGCGCTGGTGACGGTGGAGGAGGGCGCTGTCATGGGCGGTGCCGGCAGCGCCGTCACCGAGGCGCTGAACGCCGCCGGCGTCACGCGTCCCGTGCTGCAGCTGGGGCTGCGCGACGAATACGCGCCGCATGGGGACCCCGCGCGCCTGCTGGCGCTGCAGGGGCTGGATGCCGCCGGCATCGAGGCCTCGGTGCGCGCGCGCTTCGGCGCGCTGCTGGAACGTTCCAGCCCCAGCCTGAAGGTCGTCGGCTGATCCGCCGGGCGCCCGCCGCGCCCGCGACGAACACCTTGGTGTGAAGCACCAACGTGTTCACATCCGCAAGGGAAAACCCCGGCGCGACCTCATCCATGCGTTCCTAGAATGGGCGGCACCCTGCAAACCAACACCAAAGTTGGAACGCCAGGCGTCGAACTAACCTGTTTTTCTCATTCGAGGAGTCTCCATGGATCGTCGTTCCCTGATCAAGAGCGCGGGCATCGCCGGCGTGCTGGCCGCGGGCGTTGCCCCCGCGGTGCATGCCCAGGCCGCCCTGCGCTGGCGCATCGCCTCCAGCTTCCCGAAGTCGCTGGACACCATCTACGGTGCCGCGGAGGTGTTCGCGCAGCAGGTGAAGGCGATGTCGGGCGGCAAGTTCGAGATCACCGTCCATGCCGCGGGCGAACTGATGCCCGCCTTCGGCGTGGTCGACGGCGTGCAGCAGGGCACGGTGGAAGTGGCGCACACGGCGCCCTACTACTTCTTCGGCAAGAACGAGTGCTTCGCGCTCGGCTGCGCGATCCCCTTCGGCCTCAACAGCCGGCAGATGACGGCGTGGATGTACGAGGGCAACGGCCTGAAGCTGATGCGCGAGTTCTACGCCAAGTACAACATGATCAGCTTCCCCGGCGGCAACACCGGCGCCCAGATGGGCGGCTGGTACCGCAAGGAGATCAAGACCCTGGCGGACATCAAGGGCCTGAAGATGCGCATCGGCGGCTTCGCCGGCAAGGTGCTGGAGCGCATGGGCGGCGTGCCGCAGAACATCCCGGCCGGCGAGATCTACCAGGCGCTGGAGAAGGGCACTATCGACGCCGCCGAATGGGTGGGACCGTACGACGACCAGAAGCTCGGCTTCAACAAGGTGGCGCCGTTCTACTACTATCCCGGCTGGTGGGAAGGCGGCCCGCAGCTGGACTTCTTCATCAACCAGAAGGCCTACGACGCGCTGTCGGCGGAGAACAAGGCGATCGTCGAGAACGCCGCCGCGCACGCGCACACCACCATGCAGGCGCGCTACGACGCCCGCAACCCCACGGCGCTGCGCCAGCTGGTCGGCGCCGGCACCAAGCTGCGCCCGTTCTCCGATGCCATCCTGGGCGCGGCGTTCAAGGAGTCGATGGCGCTCTACGCCGACATCGGCGCCAAGAACCCGGACTGGGCCAAGATCTACGCGGACTACTCGAAGTTCCGCACCGAGCAGAACCTCTGGTTCCAGTTCACCGAGGCCCGCTTCGACCGCTTCATGCAGGCGCAGAAGTTCGCCTGACGCGCGCGCCGGCGCCGCGCGGAGAAGGGCCCTGCGGGGCCCTTTTTCATGCCCGGCGACAATCCACCCATGGATCGCCGTTCCGTTCTCCGCGGCGCCGGGCTGGCGGGCGTGCTGGCCGCGGCCGCCGCACCCGCCGTGCATGCGCAGCCCGCCGTGCGCTGGCGGCTCGCCTCCAGCTTCCCGCGCTCGCTGGACACCATCCACGGCGCCGCCGTCGTCTTCGCGCAGAAGGTGCGGCAGCTCTCCGGCGGGCGCTTCGAAGTGAGCGTGCACGCGGCGGGCGAACTCATGCCCGCGTTCGGCGTGGTCGACGGCGTGCAGAAAGGCGTGGTCGAGGCGGCCCACACCGCGCCCTACTACTTCCACGAGAAGGACGAGACCTTCGCCATCGGCGGCGCCATCCCCTTCGGCCTGAACAGCCGGCAGATGAGCGCGTGGACCTTCGAGGGCAACGGCCGCAAGCTGATGCGCGAGTTCTACGCGCTGTTCGACATGACCAGCTTCCCGTGCGGCAACACCGGCGCGCAGATGGGCGGCTGGATGCGGCAGGAGATCCGCAGCACGCTCGACCTGCAGGGCCTCAAGATGCGCATCGGCGGTTTCGCGGGCAAGGTGCTGGAACGCCTGGGCGGCGTGCCGCGCAACCTGCCGGCCGGCGAGATCTACCACGCGCTGGAGAAGGGCACCATCGACGCCGCCGAATGGATCGGCCCTTACGACGACCAGAAGCTCGGATTCCACAAGGTGGCGCCCTACTACTACTACCCGGGCTGGTGGGAAGGCGGGCTGCAGCTCGACCTGTACGTGAACCTGCGCGCGTACGAGGCCCTCTCGCCGGAATACAAGGCGCTGGTCGAACTGGCCGCGACCTACGCGCATGTGGAGACGCAGGCCAAGTACGACGCGCGCAACCCGGCGGCACTGAAGCAGCTGGTGGCCGCCGGCGCCAAGCTGCGTCCCTTCCCGCCCGACGTGATGACGCAGGCCTTCCGCGAATCGCGCGCGCTCTACGACGAGATCTCCCGCCGCAACGAGAACTGGCGGCGCGTGTACAGCGACTACGCGAAGTTCCGGTCGGAGCAGAACATGTGGTTCCGGTTCACCGAAGCCACGTACGACCGGTTCATGCAAAGCCAGCGGATGTAGGCGCTCCCCGTCATTCCCGCGGAGGCGGGGATCCAGGGCGGCATCCGTGGGCGCAGGCCCACTCCCGCCCTCGAACGTCGCGTCAGGCGGCGGGCGGTGCCGGCCCGCAGTCAGGGGCCTCGGCTGGAAGGCTGTTCCCGGCGGCGAAGCAGTGCTACGAGAGCGCGTAGCGCGTATCGAGCGCTGCGACTGTTTCATTTTTCCGGGCATTTGCTTGAACGGAGAGTTTGCCGCGCGCGGCAAACTCGCAGTGAGTTTGGCCGGATCGCCGCCGGGGACAGCCTTCCAGCGCACCCGGAACGAGCGACAGCGGAGTGCAGGGCGAGGCACCGCGGGACGGCACCGCCCGTCGCCTGGCGCGACGCACCCGGAAGGAACTCGGGGGCCCTGGATTCCCGCCTCCGCGGGAATGACGGAGCGGGGCCGATGACGGAGCGGGACCCACCAACTCATGCGCACCACGCACGGGAACGAAGCTTTTCGGCTGCTAGCGGAAGGTTTTAGGTACAAGCGCCCCCTTCCGGTGCAAGCCTTCTGCAAGCATCGTCCACTGCCCGGCTGCATCATGCCCCGCACCAAATAGGAGTCTCGTCCATGGATCGCCGTTCCCTCATCCAGCGCGCCGGCATCGCCGGCGTGCTCGCGTCGGGCATCGCCCCCGCCGTGCATGCCCAGGCCGCCGTGCGCTGGCGCCTGTCCTCCAGCTTCCCGAAGTCGCTGGACACCATCTTCGGCAGCGCCGAAACCCTGTCGCGCACCGTCAAGGCGCTCTCCGGCGGCAAGTTCGAGATCTCGGTGCACGCCGCCGGCGAACTGATGCCCGCGTTCGGCAACGTCGACGCCCTGAACAATGGCACCATCGAGATGGGCCAGACCGCGCCCTACTACTTCACGGGCAAGGACCCGATCTTCGCGTTCGGCTGCGCCGTGCCCTTCGGCCTGACGGCGCGCCAGATGGACGCGTGGATGGAACACGGCAACGGCCGCAAGCTGATGGACGCGTTCTACGCCAAGTACAACATCAAGAGCTTCAGCGCCGGCAACACCGGCACGCAGATGGGCGGCTGGTACCGCAAGGAGATCAAGTCGGTCGCCGACCTGAAGGGCCTGAAGATGCGCCTGGGCGGCGGCCTGTTCGGCGAGGCGATGGCCAAGCTGGGCGTGGTGGCGCAGAACATGCCCGCCGGCGAGGTGTACCAGGCGCTCGAGAAGGGCACGCTGGACGCCACCGAATTCGTCGGCCCGTACGACGACGAGAAGCTGGGCTTCAACAAAGTGGCCCCGTTCTACTACTACCCCGGCTGGTGGGAAGGCGGCGCGGAGCTGGAGTTCTTCGTGAACACCAAGGCCTACGAGGCGCTCTCCGCCGAGAACAAGGCGATCCTGGAAGCGGCGACGGCCGTGGCCGCGCGCGACATGACCGCCAAGTACGACGCGCTGAACCCGATCGCGCTCAAGCGCCTGGTCGCCAACAAGACGCAGCTCAAGCCGTTCTCGAAGGACGTCATGGACGCCGGCTTCAAGGCTTCCATGGAAGTCTTCGCGGCGCACGAGGCGAAGTCGCCCGAGTTCAAGAAGATCCACCAGGACATGCGCGCCTTCCAGCGCGACCAGCTGCTGTGGATCCGCTTCTCGGAGTACCGCTACGACAGCTACATGGCGTCCGTGAAGGTCTGAGCGCCCTCCGCGCCCGCGAAGAAGCCGCCTCCGGGCGGCTTTTTCGTGCCCGGGCCGCGGGGCGCGCCGGCCGTGGAAGGCAGGGCTAGAATCCGCCCGTGCCGTCCGGCACATCCGCTAGGGGTGTTGCCCCCCGGTCCTCGGGGTGCGACTGAGAGAGTCCCTTTGAACCTGATTGAGGTAATCCTCGCGCAGGGAAGCCGTCGACCGCAGGGCCTGGGCCGTCGTGCCGCAGTTCCCGGCCGCGCCTCCCTGACGCGCCGCTGGAGAAAGAGCATGGCCCGCACGTCTTCCCCCGAGCTTCCGGCGGCATCGCCCGCCAACGACGCCCTCACGCCGGTCCCCCGGGCCGAGCGCTCGTTCGACGCGAGGCACCACGCCTCGCTGTGGTTCAGCCTCGGCGTGGGCCTGCTGGTGATGCAGGTGGGTGCCTACCTGGTGCCGGCACTCGGCCCGAAGGAGGCCTTGCTGGCGATCGTCGCCGGCTCGGTGCTCGGCGCCGGACTGCTCGCGTGGGTCGCGAAGATCGGGTGCGACAGCGGGCTGGCCAGCGCCGGACTGATGCAGGCGGTGTACGGCACGGGCTTCGCGCGCCTGCCCATCGTCCTGAACATCGTCCAGCTGCTCGGGTGGGGCACCTTCGAGCTGGTCGTGATGCGCGACGCCAGCGTCGCGATCGGCCGCCAGGCCGGCGTGATGGAGGCGCCGGGCTGGACCTTCGCAGCGACGCTCCTCTGGGGCGGGCTGCTGGCACTTCTGGTGAGCGGCTCCATGGTGCAGCTGGTGCGGCGCCTGGTGTCCCGCTTCGCGCTGCCCCTGGTGGTCCTCTCGCTGGCCTGGCTCACCTGGACCTTCGCCGGCATGGCGTGGGCGCAAGACGGGCCGGCATTCTGGAACCGGCCCGGCGCCGGCGGCATGGCCGTGCTGCCCGCGCTGGACCTGGTGATCGCGATGCCGATCTCGTGGCTGCCCCTGGTGGCGGACTATGCGCGGCATGGCCGAGACGGCAACGCCGCGCTGCGCGGCACCTGGGTCGGCTACGCATTGGCGAACACCTGGTGCTACGCGCTGGGCGTGCTGGTGGCGTTGACGCTGCCGGGCCGGGAATTCGTGACGGCGCTGCTGCTGGCGCAAGGCGGCCTCATCGCGTTGTCGCTGATCCTGGTCGACGAGGTCGACAACGCCTACGGCGACGCGTACTCGGGCGCCGTCTCCAGCCACAGCCTGCTGCCGGCCTGGTCCGTCCGGCGCTGGGGCCTGGCGATGGTGGCGGCCTGCACGCTGTTCGCGCTGGTCCTGCCGATGCACGGCCTCGAGCCTTTCCTGCTGATGCTCAGCTCCGTGTTCGTCCCGCTGTTCGGCGTGATCATCGGCCGGCTCGCCGGCGCCGACACCGTGGCCTTGCTGGCGCGCGCGGGCCGGGTCGAGGCCGTGCCGGTCGCCATCTGGATCGCCGGCATCGCGACGTACCACCTGTGCCGCGTTCACGCACCTTCGTTCGGCGCGGCCCTCCCGGCCCTCGCGCTGACGCTGGCGCTCGCCTGGATCACGCGGCCGGACGCGAACAACCGGATACCTCGGCCACCTGCGGATACGCCGAACGCCTAGACTCGGCCGATGGCAGAGTGGGTCATCGACGTCATCGGCAGGCTGGGTTACGCGGGCGTCGCCCTGCTGATGCTCGCCGAGAACCTGTTCCCGCCGCTGCCTTCCGAACTGATCATGCCGTTCGCGGGCTTCCTGGCGGCGCGCGGCGACCTCCACCCGGTCGGCGTCGTGGCCGCCGGCGCGCTGGGGTCGCTGGTCGGCGCCTTGCCCTGGTACTGGGCTGGACGCAAGGTCGGCGCCGACCGGCTGAAGGACCTGGCCGAACGCCACGGCCGCTGGATCGCGCTGACGCCGGCCGAGATCGAACGCGGGCGCGTCCTGTTCGAGAAGAAGGGGCCCCTCGTGCTCGTGTTCGGGCGGCTGGTGCCGGCGCTGCGCACCGTGGTCGCGCTGCCGGCGGGACTGGCGCGCATGGGCATCGTGCCGTTCATGCTGTGGACGGTGCTGGGTTCGCTGATCTGGACCTCGCTGCTCACGCTGGCCGGCTACCTGCTGGAAAGCCAGTACGAGCGCATCGAGAAGTGGCTCAATCCGGTCTCCACGGGCATCTTCGTCCTCATCGCGATCTGGTACGTCGTGCGCGTGGTCCGGCATCCCTCCGGCCACGCGGAACGCAAGCCCGCCAAGTAGGGAAACCGGCGGCGGGCGTGCCGCATGTTCGGGTAGAGTGATCCGCACATGCACCACGACCTCCCCCTCATCACGACGATCGCCGCCGCGCTGGGGCTGGCCCTGGTGCTCGGCTTCGTGGCCGCGCGCCTGCGGCTGCCGGCGCTGGTCGGCTACCTGGTGGCCGGCATCGCGATCGGTCCTTTCACGCCCGGCTTCGTCGCCGACCTCCAGCTCGCGTCGCAGCTCGCCGAGATCGGCGTGATGCTGCTGATGTTCGGCGTCGGGCTGCATTTCTCGCTCGGCGACCTACTGGCGGTGCGCCGCATCGCCGTCCCCGGCGCGGTGGTGCAGATGGTGGCCGCCACCGCGATGGGCATCGGCGTGGCCCTCCTGTGGGGCTGGAGCCTGGCCGCCGCGGTGGTCTTCGGCATCTCGCTCTCGGTGGCCAGCACGGTGGTGCTGCTGCGCGCGCTGGAAGCGCGCAACCAGCTCGAGACCTTCACCGGCCGCGTCGCCGTCGGCTGGCTCGTGGTGGAAGACCTGGCCATGGTGCTGGTCCTCGTGCTGCTGCCGCCGCTGGCCGGCGCGCTCGCCGGCGGCGGCAAGCTCGACCTGGCCGCGCTGGGCCGAGAGCTGGGCACCACGCTGCTGCAGGTGGGCGTGTTCGTCGCGCTGATGCTGGTCGTCGGGCGGCGCCTGTTCCCGTGGATGCTCTGGCAGGTCCAGCGGGTCGGTTCGCGCGAGCTGTTCACGCTGTGCGTCGTGGCGGCGGCGGTGAGCATCGCCTACGGCGCCACCCGGATCTTCGGCGTCTCGTTCGCGCTGGGCGCGTTCTTCGCCGGCATGGTGCTGCGCGAGTCGCAGTTCAGCCACCGCGCGGCCGAAGAGACGCTGCCGCTGCGCGACGCCTTCGCCGTGCTGTTCTTCGTCTCGGTGGGCATGCTGTTCGACCCGCGCATCCTCGTGGACCAGCCGCTGCGCGTGCTCGCGGTGGTCGGCATCATCGTGCTCGGCAAGTCCTTCGCCGCGGCCATCCTGGTGCTGCTGCTGCGCTATCCGCTGCACACGGCGCTGACGGTCTCGGCCAGCCTGGCGCAGATCGGCGAGTTCTCCTTCATCCTGGTCAACCTCGGGGCGGCGCTGCGCATCGTGCCGGGCGAGGCCCAGAGCCTGGTGGTGGCCGGCGCGCTGATCTCCATCGCCCTGAACCCGCTGGTGTTCCGCGCGATCGAGCCGTTCCAGCGCTGGCTGCTCGCGCGTTCGCAACTGGCGCGCGACTTCGCCGCCCGCGACGACCCGCTGGCCGAACTGCCGATGAGCACCGATCCCCGCTACCTGTCCCGGCAAGTGGTCCTGGTGGGCTATGGCCGCGTCGGCCGCCGGCTGGCCGAGTCGCTGGCCGCGCACGGCGTGCCGTACGTGGTGGCGGAACAGAACCGGGTGGTGGTCGAGGAACTGCGCGCCCGCGGCATCCCGGCCGTCTTCGGCGACGCTTCGCAGCCGGAGGTGCTGGTGCAGGCCCACGTGGCGCGGGCCAGGATGCTGGTCATCGCGACACCGGACACGATGGGCGTGCGGCAGATGGCGGAGCATGCGCGGCTGCTGAATCCCTCGATCGAGATCGCCGTGCGCTCGCACAACGAGGACGAGGCCCGCCGCCTGCAGGAGGAACTGGTCGGCCAGGTCTTCGTCGGCGAGCAGGAACTCGCTTCGGCGATGGCCCGCCACGTCATCGAGCGCTGCGCCTGAGGCGCAGGCATTCGTTCCAAGGGGTTTCACGGGCTTGCCCTAATTCACCAGCCGGTGAATAGTCGGGGGGATGAACCAGACCGCCCCGCTGCCGGCGACCATCGCCGACCTCGCCGCGCTCGACGAGCTCATGAGCCGGCCGTCCCCGGCGCTCATCGAATCCCTGCGCCGGGCGCCCGGTGACATCCTGGTGCTGGGGGTCGGCGGGAAGATGGGCCCGACGCTGGCCCGCATGGCCAAGCGCGCCGATCCCGCGCGCCGCGTGATCGGCGTCGCGCGCTTCTCGGAGCCCGGACTGCGCGAACAGCTGGAAGGCGCCGGCATCGAGTGCATCGCGGCCGACCTGCTGTCGCGCGAGGCCCTGGCGGTGCTGCCGGATGCGCCCAACGTCGTCTTCATGGCCGGGCGCAAGTTCGGCTCGACCGGGAGCGAGTGGCTGACCTGGGCGATGAACGCGCACGTGCCGGCGCTGGTCGCCGAAAGGTACGTGGGCTCGCGCATCGTGGCGTTCTCCACCGCGTGCGTCTACCCGTTCGCGGACGTGCAGGGGCAGGGCGCCAGCGAGGCGCAGCCGCCCACCGCGCCTTCCGGCGAGTACGCCAACTCCTGCGTGGCGCGCGAGCGCATGTTCCAGTACTTCTCGCACGAGAACGGCACGCCAGGCCGGCTGCTGCGCCTGTCGTATGCGATCGACATGCGCTACGGCGTGCTGCACGACGTGGCGCAGAAGTTGGTGCAGGGCGAACCGATCGACCTGGCGATGGGCCACGCCAACGTCATCTGGCAGGGCGAGGCCAACGACTGGTCGCTGCGCACGCTGGCACACTGCACGACGCCGACCACGGCACTGAACCTGAGCGGGCCGAAGGTGAGCATTCGCAGCGTGGCGCATGCCCTCGGCGAGCGGCTCGGCGTCCAGCCCGTGCTGCGCGGGCAGGAAGCGCCCACGGCGTGGCTGGTCGATTGCACCGAGGCCTTCCGGCTGTTCGGCCCGCCGCAGGTGGGGCTGGACACCATGCTGGACTGGACGGCCGACTGGGTGCGCCGCGGTGGTGAAAGCCTGCACAAGCCCACGCACTACGAAGCGCGCGACGGAAAGTACTGAGATGCATTGGTCTGAACTGCCTGCCGAAAGCCTCGCCGTCCTCCGGCGCGGCGCCGTCATTCCCGCCCACCTGCTGGCACTCGACGCCGACCGCCAGCTCGATCGCCGCCGCCAGCGCGCGATGACGCGCTACTACCTCGACGCCGGCGCCGGCGGCGTGGCGGTCGGCGTGCATTCGACGCAGTTCGCGATCCGCGACGTCGGCCTGTACGAGCCGGTGCTGGAGCTCGCGATGCACACGGCCAGCCACTGGGAGCCGCTGGGCGGCCGGCGGCCGCTGTGCATGGTGGCGGGTCTGGCGGGCCGCACGGAGCAGGCCGTGCGCGAAGCCCGCATCGCCAGCGGGCTGGGCTACCACGCGGGACTCCTCAGCCTGGCGGCCCTGAAGGGCGCCAGCGAGGACGAACTGGTGGCGCATTGCCAGGCGATCGCGGACGTCATGCCGCTGGTGGGTTTCTACCTGCAGCCCGCCGTCGGCGGGATCCACCTGCCGATGTCCTTCTGGCAGCGCTTCGCGGCCATCGACAACGTCGTCGCCATCAAGATGGCGCCCTTCCACCGCTACCGCACGCTCGACGTGATCCGCGGCGTGGTCGCGGCGCGCGCGGAACAACGCGTCACCCTCTACACCGGCAACGACGACCACATCGTGCTGGACCTGCTGGCGCCCTTCACCTTCGTGCGCGACGGCGAGCCGGTCACCGTGCGCATCCGAGGCGGGCTGCTGGGGCACTGGAGCGTGTGGACGCATTCCGCCGTCCAACTGCTGGAAAGGATCCATGCAGCCGTCGCCGCGGGCCAGGCGCCCCTGGACCTGCTGGCCCTGGACAGCCAGGTGACCGACTGCAATGCGGCGCTGTTCGACGTGGCGCACGACTTCCACGGCTGCATCGCCGGCTGCCACGAGGTGCTGCGGCGCCAGGGCCTGCTGCAGGGCACGTGGTGCCTGGATCCGCAGGAAGGCCTGAGCGAGGGGCAGGCCGCGGAGCTCACGCGCGTGCGGCGCGACTACCCGCACCTGGCCGACGACGCCTTCGTCGCGCAGCACCGCGACCGCTGGCTGGCCTAGGGTGAGCCGCGTTGACAGCCTCGCACCGCCAACCCTACAGTCGCAATTAACCGTTTAGGGAATTAAACCGGAGACTCCCATGCAGAAGCGCTTCCTCCTGAAGGCCGCCGCCGCGGCCACCCTCGCCCTCGGCTTCGCGCTGCCCGCCGCCGCGCAATGGAAGCCGGCCAAGCCGATCAACCTGATCGTGCCCTGGGCGGCCGGCGGCTCCACCGACCAGATCACGCGCGTGACCGCGGCCGAACTCGAGAAGGTGCTGGGGCAGAAGATCATCGTCGTGAACCAGCCGGGGGCCTCGGGCTCGATCGGCAGCAAGAACGCCTGGGAAGCGCCCAGGGACGGCTACACCTGGACGGCCGGCGCCGCCCAGGACCTCGGCACCTACCAGGCGCTGGGCATGCTGGACGTGCCGGCCAAGGACTGGCACATGTTCCTGAGCGTCGCCAACATCGCGGTGGTCGGCGTCGGCGCGAACACGCCCTACAAGAACATGGGCGAGCTGCTCGCGGCCATGAAGGCCAAGCCGGGTGAAGTCAAGGTGGCCACGGCGGGCGTGACCTCCGGCGGCCACAACGCCATGGAAGCGATCTCGCGCGCGACCGGCGTGAAGTACCGGCATGTCACCTACGACGGCGGCAATCCCGCCGTGGTCGCCACCGTGTCCGGCGAAACCGACCTGACGACGCAGCTCGCCGTCGAACAGGCCGAGATGATCCGCGGCAAGCGCATCCGCCCGCTGGCCACCGTCAGCGACCAGGCGCTGGAGATCGAGGGCTACGGCACCATCGAGCCGGTCAGCAAGACGATTCCCGGCTTCAAGGCGCCGGCCAACTACTTCGGCATCTTCATTCCCAAGGGCGTGCCGCCGGAGGTGGTGGCGACGATGCAGAAGGTCTGGGCCGAGAACATCGCGAAGAACGCCGCCATCCGCGCCTATGCCGTGAACAAGGGCGCGCTGTTCGCGCCGGTGGCGGGAGACGCCGCGCTGAGTGCGGCCATGCCGGCGATCCAGGCCAATGCCTGGCTGCTGCACTCCACCGGCAAGACCAAGGTGTCGCCCGACACCGTCGGCATCGCGAAGCCCTGACGCGTACGGCGGGAGAGGGCCTCGATCCATGAGCATGGAGTCCGCTCCCGACCGGGAGTCTTCAGCGCGCGCCGACCTGCTGTCCTCGCTGGCGTGGATAGCGTTCGGGGCCGGCGTGTTCGTGCTGTCCTGGCGCATGGACCGGCTGGAGAACCTGCACATCAACAAGTACGAGATCCCCGGCCTGGTGCCGGGCATGCTCGGGGCCGCGATCCTGCTGCTCGGCATCGTGCTGGCGCTGCGCTCCCTGCAGCGCGGGGCCCTGCGGCCCGAAGGCGCGTCGCAGCCGCGGCCGCCGGGCGAGCGCCGCTATCTCGCCATCGTGCTCGGGGCGATGGTCGCCTATCCGATCGTCCTGGTCGGCCACGGCGTCCCGTTCTGGCTGGCGACGCTGCTGTTCGTGGCGGCCTTCATCTTCTGCTTCGACCGCGGGCGGCAGCAGGGCCTGGGCCGCGGCAACGCGAAGCAGGCGGTGCTGGCGCTGGCGTACGGCGCGGCCACGAGTGCCGTGGTCACGCTCGTGTTCCAGGAAATCTTCTACGTGCGCCTGCCTTAAGGGCCTATGTTCCAGGGTCTCGTCGCCTTCGGCCATTCGCTGGCCGGCTTCCTCACACCGGTGTCCATCGCACTGGTGCTCGCGTCCACGCTGGTCGGCGTGATCATCGGCGCGCTGCCGGGCCTGACGGCCACGATGGGCGTGGCGCTGATGACGACGCTCACGCTCAAGTTGCCCTCGTCGCAGGCGCTGCTGGTGCTGATCTGCACCTACGTGGGCGCCATCTACGGCGGCAGCCGCAGCGCCATCCTGCTGAACATCCCGGGCACGCCGGCGTCCGCCGCGTCGTGCCTGGACGGCTATGCGCTCGCGCGCCAGGGCATGGCGGGCCGCGCGATGGGCATCGCCACCAGCGGCTCGGTGATGGGCACGCTGATCGGCATCTTCTTCCTCGCGCTGTTCACGCCGCTGCTGGGCGAGGTCGCGCTGAAGTTCGGTGCCTACGAGTTCTTCTGGCTGGCGGTGTTCGGCGTGATCATCTCCGCCACCCTCACCGGCGGCGACCCGCTCAAGGGATGGATCGCAGGCATGGCGGGCCTCTTCATCGCGACCATCGGGCAGGACGGCATCCATGCCTACGAGCGCTTCCACTTCGGCAGCCGCGACCTGGCCGGCGGTATCTCGCTGGTGCCGGCGCTCGTCGGGGCTTTCGGTTTCGCCGAGATCCTGGTGGCCATGCAGGAGAAGCGGCCGCCGGTGCAGGTGAGCGCTCTCGATTCCGTCATCCCCAAGATCCGCGACGTGTTGCGCTACTGGCGCACGATCATCCGCAGCGGCGTGATCGGCACCTTCGTCGGCATCGTCCCGGGGGTCGGCGAGGACGTCGCGGCCTGGTCCTCGTACGCGGCGGCCAAGCGCGCCAGCAAGGAGAAGGAACAGTTCGGCAAGGGCTCGGTGGAGGGCCTGATGGCGGCCGAGACCGGCGACAACGCCTGCGTGCCGGGCGCCATCATCCCGGTGCTCACGCTGCAGGTGCCCGGCTCCGCGCCGGCCGCCGTGCTGATGGCCGCCATGCTGATCCACGGCGTGAAGCCGGGCCCGATGATCATGATCGAGTCGCCCCAGTTCGTGTACGACATCGTCGCGATGATGATGCTGGCCACCATCGGCATCCTGATCTACGGGCTGACGCTGACGAAGTTCCTGGTGCAGGTGCTGCGCGTGCCCACCACCATCATCGTGCCGATGCTGCTGGTGCTGTGCACGATCGGCAGCTTCGCGCTGGCCTCCCGCCTGTTCGACATCTGGATCATGGTGGCGTTCGGCGTGATCGGCTTCCTGCTGCGCCGCTTCGGCTACCCGGTCGCGCCGCTGGTGCTGGGCATCGTGCTGGGCGACCTGCTGGAAAAGAACTTCCGCCGCGGCCTCGTGCTGTCCGACGGCGACCTCGCGCCCTTCTTCACGCGCCCGATCTGCGCCGTGCTGTTCGGCGCGATGGTGCTGATCGTCCTCTGGCGGCTGCCGTTGGTGCGGCGCCTGTTCACCCGCCGGCCGGCGCTGGGCTCCGCATGAAATTCGCCCTCTGCAACGAGGTCCTGCAGCCGCTGCCTTTCGCGCAGCAGTGCAGGCTGGCGGCGGACCTCGGCTATGACGGCCTCGAGGTCGCGCCGTTCACGCTGGCGGCCGAGCCGATGGCGATCACCGACACCGAAGCCGCAGGCTTCCGCCGGATCGCCGAAGACCACGGCCTGTCGGTCTTCGGCCTGCACTGGCTGCTGGTCGCGCCGGCGGGCCTGTCGATCGTGTCCGAGGACGCCGCGCTGCGCCGCCGCACCACCGGCGTCATGGTGCGGCTGGCGGAACTGTGCGCGGTGATGGGTGGCAACTATCTCGTGCACGGTTCGCCGAAGCAGCGCAGCGTCCCCGCCGGCAGCACGCCCACGCAGGCCTGGGACCGCGCGCGCGAATGCCTCGCGACCGCCGCCGCGGCGGCGGCGGAATGCGGCGTCACCTATTGCCTGGAGCCGCTGTCGCCGCGCGAGACCGACCTGTTCAACACCGTCGCCGATGCCGCCCGGATGGTCGACGAGGTGGACAACCCCGCCTTGCGCACCATGATCGACTGCAGCGCCGCCGGCCAGGCGGAGGGCGAGCCCGTGCACGCCCTGCTGGAGCGCTGGCTGCCGACGGGCATGGTCGGGCACGTGCAGGTGAATGACCCGAACCGCCGCGGGCCGGGGCAGGGGACGATGGACTTCGCGCCGATCCTTTCCGTCCTGGCGCGCATGGAGGCCGCCGGCCATTTCCCGGGCATCGTCGCGGTGGAACCCTTCGACTACGTGCCGGACGGCCCGGGCTGCGCCGCGCGGGCCATCGGCTACCTGCGCGGCATCGTGCAAGGACTGGAGCACCATGGCTGAAGCACCGCGCATCGCGCTGCGCGCGATCGAACTGTTCGAGCGGCCGGTGCGCCTGCGGATGCCGTTCCGCTTCGGCGTGGTCACGCTGACCGAGTGCCCGCAGGCCTTCGCGCGCGTGCAGGTCGCGCTGCCGGATGGCCGCGCTGCATGGGGCGCCGCGGCGGAGCTGATGGCCCCGAAGTGGTTCGACAAGGACCTGGCGCTCAGCAACGAGGACAACTTCGACCAGCTGCGGGACGTCCTGCGCATGGCGCGCGACGCCTACCGGTCCGATGCGCTGCCGGCCACCGCCTTCGGCCACTTCGCGCGCCACCACGATGCGCATGCGCGCGCGGCGGCCCAGCAGGGCTTCAATCCCCTGCTCGCCAGCTACGGCCCGGCGCTCCTCGATCGCGCCGTGCTTGACGCCCTGTGCCGCGCGCTCGGCATTTCCTTCTACGATGCGATGCGCGCCAACGTGCCGGGCCTCGGCGAAGCGCATCCGCAGTTCGCGGGCATCCCGTTCGACACCTTCCTCGCGGGGCTCGCACCGGCACTGCGCATCCACGCCCGGCATACGGTGGGACTCGTGGACGCGATCACGCGCGCCGACCAGCCCGAGCGCGTGGGCGACGGCCTGCCGGAGACGCTGGAGGAGGTGGTGCAGGCCTACGGCCACCGTTACTTCAAGCTGAAGGTCAGCGGCAAGGTGCCGGCCGACCTGGCGCGGCTGGAGGCGATCGCCTCCGTGCTCGATCGCGCCGATGCGCCGTACTTCGCCTCGCTGGACGGGAACGAGCAGTACGAGGACGCGGACGGCGTGCGCGAACTCGTGCAGGGCATCCGTTCACGCCCGGCGCTGCGCCGCTTGTGGGAGTCCATCCTCTTCATCGAGCAGCCGATCGCGCGCAAGCTCGCGCTGGACGTGGACCTGCGCGCCGCCGCGCTCGGCAAGCCGGTGATCGTCGACGAATCCGACGGCGAACTGGACAGCTTCGTGCAGGCACGGGCGCGCGGCTACGACGGCATCTCGTCGAAGACCTGCAAGGGCTTCTACAAGTCCGTCCTCAACGCGGCCCGCTGCCAGGCGTGGAACCGGGAGGAGGGCGCGGCACGTTACTTCATGTCCGCCGAGGACCTGACGACGCAGGCCGGGCTGTCGGTGCAGCAGGACCTGGCGCTGGTCAACCTGCTGGGCATTGCGCACGTCGAACGCAACGGCCACCACTACGTGGACGGGATGGCCGCGCTGCCCGCGGCGGAGCAGCAGGCCTTCCTCGACGCGCACCCCGACCTGTACGAGCGCAGCCACGGCGCCGTGCGACTGAGCATCCGCGGCGGCGAGATCGCGCTGGCGTCGCTGGGCGTGCCGGGGTTCGCGAGCGGTGCATTGCCCGACTTCGGGGCGATGCGGCCGCTCCAACGGCTTCAGCGCACGACCTGACTGGTCTGTGCGTCGACCTTCACTTCCTGCTTCTTGCCATCGGCCGCGTAGATCTCGACTTCGACCAGCATCCGGTCCTTCTGCTTCTTTACCTCGACTTCCTTGACGTTGCCGGGGTGGGCCGCGACGGCGGCCTGGATCGCGGCGACCAGCTGGGTCACCGGCAGGGTCTCGTCCTTGTCGGCGGCCCAGGCCGGCGAGCCCGCGGACAGGGCGAAGGCGATGCAGGATGCGGTGAACAGGGTCTTGCGCATGGGGTTCCTCCTGTGAAACCCCGATGCTCGCCGCGCGCGCCGTGCGCGGGCGCAGGATGCATCCGCTTCCGTCGTGCGACGGCTCCGACACGCGCGCGGGGCGTCACAGGAAGTAGAAGGCCGCCAGCGCGACCGCGGTCGGCACCAGCGCCCCGGCCAGCAGCCCGGCGGCCCCGATCGATTCGTCGGTGAAGCCGCGCTTCAGCAGCGCCACGCCCGCGGGGTTGGGCGCGTTGGCGATCACGGTGAGGCCGCCGCCCGCCACGGCGCCGGCGACCAGGCTGTACTTGGCCTCCTCCGAGATGCCCTGGATCAGCGATCCCAGGTAGGTCAGCGCCGCGTTGTCGGTGATGGCCGTCAGGGCCGCCGCGCCGGCGAAGAGCGCCCCCGGGGACATCGCCGCCACCAGCGGTTGCAGCCACCACTGCTGCATGCCGCCCAGCACCACGAGGCCGGCCAGGAAGAAGGCGACCAGCAGCGCCTCGCGCAGGATGGGCGGGCTCTGGTACTTCTCGTACGCCTGGGTGAACCCGAGGTACATCAGGAAGATCGCGAGGAAGGCGACGGCGTGGTGTGCCAGGAGCACGACGGCGGCCAGGAAGGCGAAGTGCACCAGGGCGACGGGCAGCGGCACGGCCTCCTGCCGCGGCTGCACGGGCGCGCCGTGCGGTGCCTGCAGGTACCTGCGCAGCAGGGCGACGGCGAGCGTCGCGTTGATGACCACGGCGATCGCCGCCTTCCAGCCGAAGGTCGCCAGCATGAAGGCGGAGTCCCAGCCCCACGTCGCCGCCACCATCAGGATCGGAGGGGCCGCGAACGAAGTCAGCGTGCCGCCGATCGAGACGTTCACGAACAGCACGCCCAGCGCGAAGTACTTGAGCCGCTCGGGAATGCCTGCGCGGAAGATCTGCGGCGCCAGCATGAGCGCGGCGATTGTCATGGCCGCCGGCTCGGTGATGAGGGACCCCACCAGGGGGATCGCCGCGAGACCCAGCCAGGCCGCCGCGAGCGGCGTCGCGACCGGAAGCATGCGGGCGAGCGCCTGCGTGATGCCGAAGACGCTCTGCAGGATGGGACGCGAGGCCGCCACCACCATCACCACGAACACGAACAGCGGTTCGGTGTACTGGCGCGACTCGGCGTACGCGAGCGCCTGCGGCCCGCCGCCGACCAGCGCCATCAGCAGCACCAGCACGATGGCCCAGAAGCCGAAGACGACCTCCACCTCGCCGAGCAGGTGGAAGAGTCCCGCGTGCCGCGGGAAGCGGTGCGAGAGCCGCTCGAACTGTTTCGAGGCGAAGGTGTGGACCAGGGCGATCGCGAAAAGGACCGCAGCGATGGATGGGATGAGAGGGGCGGGTGTGTCGGTCATGGCCGTGCGCAAGCCGCGCGGCGGCCCGACCAGCGCTGGAACCTGCCCGCCGCACCCGCGGCCGGACACCCAGCGCGGAGTCTAGCAGCGCTTGCGTGCGGCGCCGGCCGCGCGAGCCGCTATCCTGTCGGTGCCACCATGCCGAACCGACTGATCCGCTGCGAGGACATCGCCTCGCACCCCGACTTCCGCCACCTTCCCGCCTTGCCCGGCATCGCCGTCGACCTGCGCTACGCGGGCACCGACAACTTCGTCGGCCGCAACCTGTACGGTGCTCTGGACTGCGCGTGGCTGCATCGCCTGGCCGCCGAAGGGCTGGAGCGCGCGGCCGCGCTGCTGCAGCGGCGGGCGCCGGGCCATCGCCTGCTGGTGCTGGACGCGCTGCGGCCCCACCGCGTGCAGCTCCAGCTGTGGGACCACCTCGAGGGCACGGACCTGCGGCAGTACGTCGCCGACCCGGCGCGCGGATCCATCCACTCCTTCGGCATGGCGCTCGACGCGACGCTGCTCGGCCCGGACGGCCGCGAGGCCGACATGGGCACCGGCTACGACGAGATGACCGAGCTGTCCCACCCGCAGCACGAGCAGCGCTTCCTCGCCACCGGCGAGCTCTCGCCGGCGCAGCACCGCAACCGCCTGCTGCTGCGGGAGGTCCTGTTCGACAGCGGCTTCCAGGGCATCGCCAACGAGTGGTGGCACTTCGACATGCTGGACCGGCAGCTGGTGCGCGACACCTTCACGCGGGTGGAATGAGAAAGGGCCCCGCGGGGCCCTTGGTCATGGCGCGCGCGGGCGCTATTTCTTCGCCGGCCCGAACAGTTCGTCCATCTTCTTCTGCTCCTCTTCCTCGGAGCTGAGGCCCGGGGTGCCCGGAGGATTCGGGATGGCGGGCGTGGCGCCCGGGTCGGCCGTCCCCGGCTGCGCCGGCGTCGCCCCCGTGCCGAACGGATCGGCCTGCGGCGTGAAGGGGATGTCCGCCGGCATCTCGATCTTGACCTTGTCGAGGTCGATCACTTCCTTCTTGTCCTGCGAGACGATGCCGGGGAAGGCGATGATCAGGCCCACCATGAAGATCTGGATCAGCACGAAGGGCACGGCGCCCCAGTAGATCTGCCCGGTCGTGACGGGCGCGATCTGCTGGCGCGTGACCTTGTCGGTGTACGGCTTGTCCGGCGCGACGCTGCGCAGGTAGAACAGGGCGAAGCCGAAGGGCGGGTGCATGAACGAGGTCTGCATGTTCACCGCCAGCAGCACGCCGAACCACACCAGGTCGATGCCCAGCTTCTCCGCCACGGGCGCCAGCAGCGGCACCACGATGAAGGACAGCTCGAAGAAGTCCAGGAAGAAGGCCAGCACGAAGATCAGGATGTTCACCACGATCAGGAAGCCGAGCTGGCCGCCGGGCAGGCCCGACAGCAGGTGCTCCACCCAGCGCGGGCCGTCCACGCCCTGGAAGGTGAGGCCGAACACCGTGGCGCCGATCAGGATGAACACCACGAAGGACGACAGCTTGGTGGTGGTGGCCAGCGCCTGCTTCAGCAGCGCCAGCGACAGCCGCCGGCGCACCATGGCCATCGCGAAGGCGCCCAGCGCTCCCATCGCGCCGCCCTCCGTGGGCGTGGCGATGCCGAGGAAGATGGTGCCCAGCACCAGGAAGATCAGCAGCAGCGGCGGGATCAGCACGAAGGTCACGCGTTCGGCCATCCGCGACAGCAGGCCCAGGCGCGTCACCTTGTTGATGACGGCGATCACGAAGGCCAGCAGCACGCCGGCGCACAGCGACACCACGATGGTTTCGTCGGTCGCGACCGTGGTGACCGGAGTGCCCGTGACCCAGGTCAGGACGGCGGCATAGTTTTGCGCGAGGTATACCGCGGCGATCGTGCACAGGATCGAGAGCACCAGCAGGGAAGGCGTGCCGCTGCTGCCGCTCGGCTCGCGGTACACGCGGGCTTCCAGCGGCAGCGCCGGCGCGGCAGCGGGCCGGAAGATGGCCAGGCCGACGACGTAGAGCACGTACAGCCCGGTGAGGATGAACCCCGGCACGAAGGCGCCCTTGTACATGTCGCCCACGCTGCGACCGAGCTGGTCGGCCAGCACGATCAGCACCAGCGAAGGCGGGATGATCTGCGCCAGCGTGCCCGAAGCGGCGATCACGCCGGAGGCGAGCCGCCGGTCATAGCCGTAGCGCAGCATGATCGGCAGCGAGATCAGGCCCATGGAGATGACCGAGGCCGCGACCACGCCGGTCGTGGCCGCGAGCAGGGCGCCGACCAGGATCACGGCGATGGCCAGGCCGCCCCGCAGCGGGCCGAACAGCTGGCCGATCGTGTCCAGCAGGTCCTCGGCCATGCCGCTGCGTTCGAGGATCAGTCCCATCAGCGTGAAGAAGGGGATGGCCAGCAGCGTGTCGTTCTGCATGATGCCGAACAGCCGCAGCGGCAGCGCCTGCATCAGCGACTCGGGCAGCACGCCCATTTCGATGCCGACGACGGCGAAGAACAGGCCGCAAGCCCCCAGGCTGAAGGCGACGGGGAAGCCGAACAGCAGGAACACGATGAGCCCGACGAACATGATCGGGGCGAGGTTCTGCGCGATGAATTGCATCATGGGGGTGTCTCCTCCGGGCGCCCGTTCAGGCCTTGGCCGCGCGTTCGGCGGCTTCGGCCTGGCGGCGGATCTCCTCGGCGAGCTCCTCCTCCGGCGTCTTCGCCACGAGCTTCTGGGTCGGGTCCGGGATCAGGCCGCGCAGGAAGGCGATGCGCTTGATGAACTCCGACAGGCCCTGCAGCAGCAGCAGCGCGAAGCCGACCGGCATCATCAGGTACACCGGCCAGCGCACCAGGCCGCCCGCGTTGGACGACATCTCGCCCGAGCGCCAGCCTTGCAGGAAGAAGGGCACCGCGTAGTACAGGATCACGATGCACATCGGCGTGAGGAACAGCGCGAAGCCGATCACGTCGATCCAGATCTGCTTGCGCTTGGACAGCTTGCTGGAGATCACGTCGATCTTGACGTGCTCGCCGTTCAGGAGCGTGTAGCCCGCGGCCAGCAGGAAGGCGGCCGCGAACAGGTACCACTGCACCTCCAGGTAGGCGTTGGAGCTCATGTTGAACGCCTTGCGCACCACGGCATTGACGCCGCTGATGACCGTGGAGGCGAGAATGAGCCAGATCACCCAACGGCCGACGAAAGCGTTCAGCGCGTCGATGGCCCTCGAGAACTTCAGCAAGGTGCCCATGTTGTTTTCTCCGGAATTCGGCGGCAAGGGAACGGCCGATTGTCGGGTAGAGTAAGAAAGAAATTCTAGGAAGCCGCCTGCGGCCAACCTGACAGCATCGTGACGGTCGAGCTGCACCGCCATGCGTGTTTGTACCGGCTGGACGCCAGGCATCCTTCAGGTCATGTCCGCACTTCCCGTCGTCAACGACTCCTCCGACCTGCGCCGCGCCGGCCGCGATCGCCTGTCGCTGGCCCTGATGGATGCGCGCAACCACACGCTGCAGCTGCTCGCGCGCTTCGAGCAGGCCCTGGGGGCGCAGCTGCGCATGGCGCCGCTCCCGGGCGCGGTGCCGCCCCTCTGGCTGGCCGGCCACATCGCCTGGGTGGCCGAATACTGGATCGGCCGCAACCCGCAACGCGCGCTGGGCCCGCGCTGCCCGCCCGACGGCGTGCGGCTGGCGTCGGTCGACCCGCACGCGGACGGGTGGTTCGATCCCTTCCTGGTCGGGCCGGAGGAGCGCTGGTCGCTGCCGCTGCCGGAGGTGTCCGCCGTCCGCGCCTACCTGCTGGACACGCTGGAGACGACGCTGGAGCTGCTGGAGCACGCCAGCGACGACGACGACGGCCTGTACTTCTTCCGCATGGCGCTGTTCCACGAGGACCTGCGTGGCGAGGAACTCGTGACGCTCGCGCAGGCGCTGGGGCTGCAGCTCGGCCTGGCGTTGCCGCCGGGCGCCGCCGCGCGGGCGCCGCTGCTGCTGCCGGCGACGCAGTGGACGCTGGGGTGGGCCGAGCCGGGCTTCGCGCTGGACATCGAACGCGGGCACGAGCCCGTGCGGGTGCCCGAATTCGAGATCGACGCGCAGCCGGTGACCTGGTCGCAGTACGTGGAGTTCATCGACGACGGCGGCTACGACCGCTCGGAGCTGTGGCATCCCGAAGGCTGGGCCTGGCTGCAGCGGGAGGCGGAGCAGGAGGGCCGGCGCGGGCCCCGGCACGTGGAGCAGATCGGCGTGGCCAGCGGCGCGGTGCTGCAGACGGTGTTCGGCAAGGCGATGCGCATGGGCGGCAGCCAACCGGTGATGCACGCCAGCTGGTGGGAGGCCGATGCCTATGCGCGCTGGGCCGGGCGGCGCCTGCCGACCGAGGCGGAATGGGAGATCGCCGCGATGCAGGCGGGGCGGCGGGGTTTCCGCTGGGGCGACGTGCGTGAATGGACGGCCGGCACGCTGCGGCCCTTCGCCGGCTACACGCCCGACGCCTGGGGCGGGCACGCGGAACTCGACGCCCAGGCCCTCTTCGGCCAGGCGCGCGTGCAGCGCGGCGCTTCGTTCGCCGCGCGTTCGCGCATGCGGCACCCGCGGGCCCGCTGCTGGGCGCTGCCGCAGCGCGACGAAGGCTTCGTCGGCTTCAGGACCTGCGCGGCCTGAGGGGCCTCAGGCCCGCCGGGCCTTCCTCTTCGGCGGCAGGGTCCACCAGGGCAGTTCCTCGGTGAGGCTCAGGACTTCGCCGCTGCGCCACGGCACGTAGCCGGCCAGCGTGCGCAGCGCGTGCTGCCAGGCGTCACCCTGCAGCTGCGCGCGCAGCGCTGCCACCGGCGGCGCGTCGAGCGCGTCCTTCAGGCAGACCAGGAAGTAGTGCTCCTCCAGCAGCGGCACGAAGCCCAGGCCGCGTGCCTGCGCCGCGGCTTCGATGCCCAGGCCCGCATCCACGGCACCGGCCGCCACCGCCTGCGCCACCGCCGCGTGCGAAGGTTCGACGTGGTCGTAGCCGTTCAGGTGCTGCGGGCCCAATCCGTCGCGCGCCAGCAGCTCGTCGCACAGCAGCCGCGTGCCGCTGCCCAGTGCGCGGTTGGCGAAGCGGGCGCCGCGGAACGCCGCCTCGCGCAGCGAGCCCAGGCGCAGCGGGTTGCCCGCGGCGACGATCAGGCCCTGGGTGCGCTGGGCGAAGCCGATCAGCTTGTGCCGGCCGGGCTCCAGCAGCGGCTGGTAGCTGCGCCGCGTCTCGGCGCCGAAACCCGGCTGCAGGCAGGCGTGGAAGCCGGCCAGGGTGCAGCGGCCTTCGTTCAGCGCCGCGATCGCATCGACGCTGCCGCAGAAGCGGATGTCCAGGTGCAGGCGCGCCTGGTCGACCGCGAAGCCGCGCAGCAGCGTGAGTCCCTCGTCGTGGCTGGCGAACAGGGCCAGGACCTGCGCCTCGGGATCGAAGGCGCCGGCAAAAGCGCGCTCCAGGTCGGCCTGCAGCGCCTCGATCTGCGGCGCGAGCCGCGCCTGCGCCTGGCGCTCGGCCCACAGCAGCTTCTCGCCCAGCGGCGACAGGCGCGCGCGCTGGCCCTTCTCCCACAGGATCAGGGGCTGCCCGAGCTCCCCCTCCCAGCGCTTGAGCTCGCCCCACACGTGCCGGTACGACAGGCCCAGCGCCGCGGCCGCCTTCGAGATGGAGCCCTGTTCCTGCACCGCGTGCAGCAGGTCCATGAGCGCATTGCGGATCCAGCCGCCGGGCTTGCGGGCGGCGAAGGCATAGGAGAGCTCCACCTTGCGCATGGCGGCAGTATGCGGCAAGGGCCGGCGGCCGTTATGCATGGCGCTTCATAGCTCGCAAGCCCCGAGCGCGGCGCGCGCGGACGCGTGCCATAGTCGCGGCCGACATGGGCACCTTCACCGACAGCGCCACCACCGCCTTCACGCTGATCGCCTCCGCCGACCCGGTGCTGTGGTCCATCGTGGCGCGCTCTCTGTCGGTCAGCGCCAGCGCGACGCTGGTCGCATGCGCCCTCGGCGTGCTGCTCGGTGCCTGGCTCGGCGTGGCGCGGTTCCGCGGCCGCGGTGCCATCCTCACGGTCCTCAACACCTTCCTCGCGCTACCTTCCGTGGTGGTGGGCCTGGTCATCTACCTGCTGCTGTCGCGGTCCGGGCCGCTCGGCTTCCTCGGCTGGCTGTTCTCCTTCCAGGCCATGGTGCTGGCGCAGGCGGTGCTGGTGCTGCCGGTGTGCACCGCGCTCACCCGCCAGGTGGTGGAGGACGTCGAGCGGTCGCACGGCGAACAGCTGCAGTCGCTGGGCGCCGGCACGGTGCTGCGCAGCGCACTGCTCGTCTTCGACCAGCGCTTCGCGCTGCTCACCGTGCTGATCGCCTGCTTCGGCCGCGCCATCTCGGAGGTCGGCGCCGTGATGATCGTGGGCGGCAACATCGACGGCTTCACGCGCGTGATGACGACGGCCATCGCGCTGGAAACGTCCAAGGGCGACCTCGCGCTGGCGCTGGCGCTCGGCATCGTGCTGCTGGCGGTCGTGCTGCTGCTCAATGCGGGCATCGCCCTGCTGGCGCGCTGGCGCGCGACCCTGGGCGATCGGCCGCTGCCGCTGGAAGGAAGCGTGGCATGAGCGCGCTGCTGCAGCTGAAGAACGTGGGCGTGCGCTTCGGCGCGGTGCAGGCGCTCAGCCAGGTGGACCTGCGCATCGCGCCGGGCGAGCGTGTCGCGCTGATCGGCGCCAACGGCAGCGGCAAGAGCACGCTGCTGCGCGTGCTGCACGGCCTGGTGAAGCCGGCGGCGGGTTCGCTGCTGCGTGACCCGTCCACGCGCCAGGCCATGCTGTTCCAGCGCCCCTTCATGCTGGCGACCACCGCGCAGAACAACGTGGCGCTCGGCCTGTGGATCCGCGGCGCGCGCTGGCGCGATGCGCGTGCGCAGGCCCTGCCGGCCCTGGCCCGCGTCGGCCTGCTCGAACAGGCCGGGCGCAACGCACGCGCGCTCTCCGGCGGCCAGCAGCAGCGCCTGGCGCTCGCACGCGCCTGGGGCCTGCAGCCGGCGATGCTGCTGCTCGACGAGCCCACCTCCAGCCTGGACCCGCATGCCAAGCGCGAAGTGGAGCACCTGATGGAGGCGTTCGCCGCCGGCGGCATGACCCTGGTGTTCGCGAGCCACAACCTCGGGCAGGTCAAGCGCATCGCCACCCGCGTGGTCTACCTGGAGCAGGGACGCGTGCTGGCCGACCTGCCGGTGCGCGAATTCTTCGAAGGGCCGCTGGGCGCGACCTCGCGCGAGGCCGATCTATTCGTCAGGGGAGAACTGGGATGAAGCTGAAGCAACTGTTCGTGGCCGCAGCGGCGGCCGCGCAATTCGCCTGCGCGGGCGCCGCCCTGGCGCAGGCCGCGATCACGATGGCGTCGACGACATCGACGGAGCAGTCGGGCCTGTTCGGCCACCTGCTGCCGGAGTTCCGGAAAGCGACGGGCATCGACGTGAAGGTGGTGGCCGTCGGCACCGGCCAGGCCATCGACATGGCGCGGCGCGGCGATGCCGACGTGCTGTTCGTGCACGACCAGGCCGCCGAGGAGAAGTTCGTGGCCGACGGCTTCGCGGCGCGCCGCCATCCCGTCATGTACAACGACTTCGTCGTGGTCGGGCCGAAGGGCGACCACGCCGGGGCACGCGGCAAGGACATCGTCGAGGCGCTGAAGAAGGTTTCCGCCGCGCATGCACCTTTCGTCTCGCGCGGCGACAAGAGCGGCACCCACGCGGCCGAACTGCGCTACTGGAACCAGGCCGGGCTGGCCGGCGCGAAGGGCAGCGGCTACCGGGAATGCGGCTGCGGGATGGGTCCGGCCTTGAACATCGCCGCTTCCAGCAACGGCTACGCCTTGACCGACCGCGGCACCTGGCTGTCGTTCCGCAACCGCGGCGACCTGGTGGTGCTGGTGGAAGGGGACACGCGGCTGTTCAACCAGTACGGCGTGATGGCCGTCAGCCCGGCCCGGCACCCGCACGTGAAGGCGAAGGAGGCGCAGCAGTTCGTGGACTGGATCGTCTCCCCGGCCGGCCAGGCGGCCATCGCCGCCTACAAGGTGGGCGGCGAGCCGCTGTTCTTCCCCAACGCGGGGCGCTGACGCACCACGGGGTGGCGGCGCCAGTGTCGTGATCGCCACGGATCGGCCCGGCCGGGGCGGGGGGAGGCCCCCGGCGCCCCTAAACTCCCCCCATGGTGTCGCCGGTGCGGAGCTTTGCCCGCCTTTTCCTCGTCCTCGCGTGGCTGTTGCCCATCCTGGCGGCGGCGTCGACCGAGGCCGCCCCACGGGCGCAGCGCGGCGTCATCGTCCTGCCCGCTGGCCTGACGCAGCCGTCCGGCCTGCAGGGCGACTGGGGCTTCAGCTGGGGCGAGTTCGTCGATCCGGCGTGGCAGCAACTCCCCAGCAATGCCTTCGCCCCCGTTCCCTCCAGCTGGAACGACATCAGCGCCGACGGCAAGCCGCCGGGCGAGAACGGCTGGGGCAGCTACATGCTGCGGGTGGACTGCCCCGCGGGGGAGCAGCTGGCGGTGGAGGCGGTGGGGCAGCGGACCGCCTCCCGCCTGTTCGTCAACGGCGAACTGGTGGCGGCTCACGGCGAGCCCGGGCCGACGAAGGCGAAGAGCCACGCGGCGATCCACACGCGCATCCCCATCAGCCGCGAGTTCGCCTGTCCCCTGCGCATCACGCTGCACGTGTCGAACTTCGAGCACCGCGCGGGCGGCTTCGTGCGTCCGATCCGGGTGGGCCCCGCGGACCTGCTGTCCCGCGTCCGGGAGTCGCGCATCATCTCGCAGGCCGCCCTGCTGGCGACCTACCTCCTGACGGCGGCGGTCGCGCTGCTGTTCTTCGCGGTCCGCCGCCGCGAACGCACGCCGCTGGTCTACGGACTGTTCTGCGTGGCGATGGCGGTCTACACCGACGTCATCGGCGAGCGGCTGCTGTTGCGGGGCCTGCCGCCGCAGCTGGCCTGGGGGCCGTACATGTGGGTCGAGTACCTGTCGTGGCTGGCCGCGATGGGGCTGTTCCTGCTGACCCTGCGCGGGCTGTTCCCGGCGGAGATCCACCGCCGCGTCGCGCAGGTGGTGCTGGGCACGCTCACGCTCGCTGGCGTGGCGGTGCTGCTGCTGCCGCCCTCGGTGTACTCCTACCTGGCGCTGCCCGGCCAGGCCGCCGCCGTCGTCGTGGCGCTCTACATGGCCGCGGCCATGGTCAAGGCGAACCGGCGCTCGCCCTTCGACGCGCGGGTGCTGCTGGCGGGCATGCTCGCGATCCTGGTCACTTTCGTCATCGACCTGCTGCTGATCGACACGCCCGGGCCGGACCGCAAGTTCGCGCCCTTCGGGTTCGCGCTGTTCCTGCTGTCGCCCGCCGTGGTGATCGCGCGCCGCCTGAGCCGCGCGCTCACGGCGGAAGAGCGCGGCCGCACGCTGGAGGAGAACGCCCGGCTGCGCGAGGACGTCGAACGCATCTCGCGCCACGACCTGAAGACGCCGCTGAACAGCATCCTGGGCGTGACCTTCCTGCTGCGCGAGGACCCGCGGCTGGACGCCGAGCAGCGGGAACTGGTGGGCGTGCTGCAGCGCGCCGGTTTCCGCATGCTGGAGATGGTCAACCTCTCGCTGGGGCTGTTCCGCATGGAGACGGGCACCTACGAGTTCAGCCCGCAGGCGGTGGACCTGCGCGAACTGGTCAAGCGCGTGCTGGTCGACCTGCATCCGGCCGCCGACGGCGCCGCCGTGACCTTGCACCTGCGCGGCTCCGAGGCGGGACCGGTGCGCGTGCGCGCCGAGGAACTGCTTTGCTACTCCATCGTGGCGAACCTGGTGAAGAACGCGGTGGAGGCCACCGACCGCGGCGGCCAGGTCACCCTGGAGCTGCGCGACGGCGACCCGGTGGTGCTCACCATCCACAACACCCGCGAGGTCCCGCCCGACATCGCCGCCCGCTTCTTCGAGAAATACGTGACGCGCGGCAAGGTCGGAGGCACCGGGCTCGGCACCTATTCGGCGCGGTTGATGGCCCGGGCGCAGCAGGGCGACCTGCACATGCGCACGAGCGCCGCCGAGGGCACCACGCTGACCCTCACGCTGCGGCCCCTGCGGGATGCGCTGCCGGTGCCGCTCGCCCAGGACGCGCCGCGCGTCTCCGCGGCCGAGGCGGTGGCCGGGCTGCCGCCGCGCCAGGTGCTGCTGGTGGACGACGACGAGTACCTGCGCCTGGTCATCCGGCGCTTCCTGCCGAGCCCGCCGTTCCACGTGGAGACGGCGCCCAATGGCCTGGTGGCCACCGAGATGATGGAGACGCGCTGGCCCGACTACCTCCTGTGCGACATGGAGATGCCGCTGAAGGACGGCCTGGAGACGGTGCGCTGGGTGCGTGCGAAGGAGGAGGCCGAGGGCCGGCCGCGCTGCCGCATCGTGATGATGTCCGGCAACGACGACCCCGCCACCGCCGCGCGCACCCGTGCCGCGGGGGCCGACCGCTTCCTGCCCAAGCCGGTGAGCCGCGAACTGCTGCTGGCCACCGTCCGCTCGCTGGAGGCCGGTGAAGCGGCGCCCGCCCTCCCGTCCGCGATCATCGGCTCGACGCCGGTCTGGGACGAGAAGCCCAGCTGGCTCGAGGACGAACCGGAACCCGCTACGGCGCCCGCCCCGGCCGCGGTTCCGGTCCCGGCTCCGGCCCGCAGCGCCCTTCCCGAACTCACCAGCACGCCGGCCGACGAGCTGGTGACCATCGACCCGGAGTGGATGGAGGTCTTCCCCGGCTTCGTGCGCACGCAGCGGGACACCGTGGAGGCGATCGCCGCCGCGCTCGCCGAGGGCAAGCGCGAGGACGTGAAGTTCCTCGCGCACCGCGCGGCCGGCGGGTTGGCGACCATGGGCCTGCACTGGGCCGCGCAGCACAGCCGCTTCCTGGAGCGGCGCGCGCTCGACGCCGCGCCGGAAGACCTGCAGCTGCGCATCACGGCGCTGCGCGAGCACCTCGCGCGCGTGCGCATCCAGCCGGCTTCGTCCTAGGCCACCAGCGCCGCGGACTTCACCTGCGCCCAGAGCCGCGCGCCGGGCTGCACGTGCAGCGCGTCCGCAGCCCGCGCCGTGATCCGCGACAGCAACAGCGACCCGCCGCAGGCCAGCTGCACCACCGACTGCGACGGGTGCGCGCCGGCGGCGACGGCCCGCACCTCGCACGGCAGCACGTTCTGGATGCTGCTGCCTTCCGGCGGCCGCAGCGCCAGGCTCACGTCACGGGCCAGCACGCGCACGCGCACGGCCTGGCCTTCGCGCAGGCCGGTGTCCGCCAGCCACAGCGATCCGCCGTCGAAGGACACGCGGGCGAGCTGCCAGCGCGCGTCGCGCTCGGCCACGACCGCGTGCAGCAGGGCGCCGGCCTCCTCGCCGGGCACGCCGGCGTCGTCGATGCGCGCCAGCGTCTCGGCCAGGGGGCCGGCGGCGCGCACGCCTCCGCCCTCGAGCAGCACGAGATGGTCGGCCAGCCGCGCCACCTCGTCGCCGGAGTGCGTGACGTACAGCATGGGGATGCGCAGTTCGTCGCGCAGCCGTTCCAGCCACGGCAGGATCTCGCGGCGCCGCGCGGCATCGAGCGCCGCCAGCGGCTCGTCGAGCAGCAGCAGGCGCGGCCCGGTCGCCAGTGCCCGCGCGATGGCGACGCGCTGGCGCTCGCCGCCGGACAGCGAAGCCGGCGCGCGATCGAGCAGCCCCGCGATGCCCAGCAGTTCCAGCAGCGGCTCCAGCGGCGTCGGCGCCGCCGAGCGCTTGCGCGCGAACGCCAGGTTGCCGCGCACGTCGAGATGGTCGAACAGGCTGGCTTCCTGGAAGACGTAGCCCAGCGCGCGGCGATGCGTCGGCACGAAGCGTCCTGTGGCGGCGTCCTGCCAGGTCTCGCCGGCGACCACGATGCGGGCGTCGGCCGCGGGCTCCAGCCCCGCGACGCAGCGCAGCAGCGTGGTCTTGCCCGAACCGGAAGCGCCGAACACCGCGGTGATGCCCGCGGCGGGCAGGCGCAGGTCGACGTCGAGGACGAAGCCGGGCCGCGGCAGGCGCACGCGCAGTTCCAGCGGCGCGTTCATCCGAGCACCCGCGCGCTGCGGCGGTTCAGGCGCGCCAGCGCCAGCAGCACGATGAACGAGAAGGCCAGCATGCCGGCCGACAGCCAGTGCGCCGAGGTGTAGTCGAGCGCCTCGACGTGGCCGTAGATCTGCGTGGAGACCACGCGCGTGCGCTCGGGGATGTTGCCGCCGATCATCAGCACCACGCCGAACTCGCCCACGGTGTGCGCGAACGACAGCACCGCCGCCTGCACGACGCCGCCGCGCGACAGCGGCAGCACCACGTGGAAGAAGGTGTCCAGCGGGCCGGCCCGCAGCGTCGCGGCGGCTTCCAGCGGGCGCCGCCCCACCGCCTCGAAGGCGTTCTGCAGCGGCTGCACGGCGAAGGGCAGCGAGTAGAGGATCGATCCGAGCAGCAGTCCGCCGAAGGTGAAGGGCAGCAGCCCCAGGCCCAGCGCCTGCGTCAGCTGCCCGCCCCATCCCTGCGGCCCCAGCGCCACCAGCAGGTAGAAGCCCAGCACGGTCGGGGGCAGCACCAGCGGCAAGGCCACCACGGCCGCCACGGGGGCGCGCCAGCGCGAGACGGTCTGCGACAGCCACCAGGCGAGCGGCGCGGCGATCAGCAGCAGGAGGACGGTCGTTGCCGTCGCCAGCAGGAAGGTGAGCCGGATCGCCTGCAGGTCGCCGGCGCTCATCAGATCCCGTAGCCGCCGTGGCGCAGGATGGCGCGGGCGGCGTTGCCGCGCAGGTAGACCAGGAAGGCCGTGGCCGCGGGGTTGGCGGCCCCGGCCTTCAGCAGCACGGCGTCCTGCTGGATGGGCGCATGCAGGCGGGCCGGCACGATCCAGCCGGAGCCGCGCGCGATGAGGCCGTTCTCCGCCACCTGCGACAGGGCGACGAAGCCCAGCCCCGCGTTGCCGCTGGCGACGAACTGGTGCGCCTGCGCGATGCTCTCGCCGGTGACCAGGTGCGGTTCCCAGCGTGCCAGCAGTTGCAGGTTCTGCAGCGTTTCCATCGCCGCGGCGCCATAGGGCGCCACGCGCGGGTTGGCGATCGCCAGCTTGGTCACCGCGCCGTTGCGCAGGACGTCGCCGCGCGGGTCGACCACGCCTTCGCGCGCGCTCCACAGCACGAGCCGGCCGAGGGCATAGGTGAATTGCGTGCCGCTGACGGCCAGGCCTTCTTCCACCAGCCGGCTGGGGGTCGCCGCGTCCGCCGACAGCAGCACCTCGAAGGGCGCGCCGTTGCGCACCTGCGTGTGCAGCTTGCCGGTGGAGCCGAGCGCGACGATGGCACGGTGGCCGGTGTCGCGCGCGAACGCGGCGGCGATGCGGTCCATGACCGGGCCGAGGTTGGCGGCGGCGGCGACCTGCACCTCGCCGGCACGGGCGGTGCAGGCGGCCAGGATCGCGAGGCAGAAGGCGAGGGCGCGGAACATCAGGGGCGGGTCGGGCGTGGCCGCCAGTATAGGAACAAGCCCGCCTACTTCTTCTGCGCCAGCTTCCGGTACACCGTGGCGCGGCTGATGCCGAGGGCGCGCGCCGCCTCCATCACGTTGCCGCGCGCATCGTCCACCGCCTTGCGGATCAGCGCGATCTCGACGTCGCGCAAGGGCAGGCGCGAAGCCCGCGCGCTGCCGGCCGCCTGCGCCACCGCCAGCAGGCGCAGCCCCGACCACAAAGGCAGTTCGACCGGCCCATGGTCGCTGCCGTGCGCGAGGTCGAACAGCGGCTCCCAGGGCTGCGCGAACAGTTCGCTGCAATGCACCGGCTGCGCCTGCGCCTGCGCCAGCGTCGCCACCATCTCGCGGGCCGCGCTGTTGGTCGCGGCCACCCAGCCGTCCGCGTCCAGGCAGACGAGGCCGTCGCCCTCGTCGCCCAGCATGCGGCCCGGCCAGTTCAGGCGCAGCACCAGCCGGTGCGGCCGCCCGAGCGCCAGGGCGTTCTCGATGCTGCGCGCCGACTGCGCGACCAGGTGCTTCAGTTCGGGGCGTTCGGCGGCGTCGATGCCGGTCAGGTCCAGCATGCCGACGCAGCGGCCGTCCGGGCCGAACAGCGGTGCCCCCGCGCAGCTGTAGCAGCCGGTGTCGTGGAAGAAGTGTTCGCCGCGGTGCAGCCACACCGGGTGCAGCTCGGCCAGCGCGGCGCCGATGGCGGTGGTGCCCACGCTGCGTTCGGAGAGGTCGACGCCCACCCGCGTGATCAGGGCCGCCCGGCGGTCCTGCGCGTCGATCGGGCCGTGCGCATCGACGACCACGCCTTCGTTGTTGGTGAGGATCGCGAAGTAGCGCGTGCTCGCGATCGCACGGCTGAGCTGTTCGAGCACGGGGCGCGCCGCTTCGACCAGTTGCCGGTTCGCCTCGCGCACGCGGCGCATCCGCTGTTCCGGCACGACGTCGAAGGCGACCGGCCGCTCGGGCCGCTGGCCGGCCTCCAGGCAGCGGCGCCAGGAGCGCTGGATCCACGCGCCGTCGTACCAGCCCGGCACCAGCACATCCGTGGCCACGCGGCCTTCCTCCATCACGGCCTGCCGCGCCCGCGCGATCTGCAGCAGGCGGCCGGCGGTGGAGGCAGCGGCGGCGTCGGTCATGGGCGCTCCTTGCAACGGGTGCGCAGCGCGCGATGCACTGCGGCGGGCCATTGTTCCATTTTGAGAATTTCCCCCGGCAGCTTACGCCTTCCTAGGGTTTCGCCTAGGGATGGCCCCGCGGTCGAATCCAACAATGGCCTTCCCCCAGGCCACCCCCAGGAGACACGAGACATGCTGGTCCAACTCAAGGTCAACGGCAGGCCGTCGCAGGTCGACGTCGCGCCGAACACGCTGCTGGTCACGGCGATCCGCGAACAGCTGCGCCTGACGGGCACCCACGTGGGCTGCGACACCGCGCAATGCGGCGCCTGCACGGTCATCGTCAACGGGCGCGCCATCAAGTCCTGCAACACGCTGGCCGTCCAGCACCCCGGCGCCGAGATCACCACCATCGAGGGACTGGCCGCGCCGGACGGCACGATGCACCCGATGCAGGCGGCCTTCAAGGAGTGCCATGGCCTGCAATGCGGCTTCTGCACGCCCGGCATGGTGATGAGCGCCGTCGACCTGTGCAAGCGCACGCCGAATGCCAGCGACGCGCAGATCCGCGAGCAGCTCGAAGGCAACATCTGCCGCTGCACGGGCTACCAGAACATCGTCAAGGCGGTGCAGCAGGGCATGGCGGCGACGGCCGCCGCCCCTGTCGGCCGCTGACCGGGAGGACGCCATGGGTGCCAACGAATCGTTCGCCAAGCTGCCGCACATCGGCGAGTCCGTGCGCCGCAAGGAAGACCTGCGCTTCCTCACCGGCGCCGGCCAGTACACCGACGACATCAACCTGCCCCACCAGCGCTACGCCGCCTTCGTGCGTTCGCCGCACGCGCATGCGGCGATCCGCCGCATCGACACCCTGCGCGCCGCCGCGATGCCCGGGGTGGTGCGCGTGTTCACCGGCCAGGACATCGAAGGCAAGATGAACGGTCTGCCGTGCGGCTGGCTGATCACCAGCACCGACGGCACCCCGATGAAGGAGCCGCCGCACCCGGTGCTGGCGCAGGGGAAGGTGCGCTACGTCGGCGACCACGTCGCCATGGTCGTCGCCGACACGCAGCAGCAGGCCCGCGACGCCGCCGAGGCGGTGGACGTCGAGTACGAGATCCTGCCGGCGGTGGTGGACGTGCGCGATGCCGCGAAGGCGGCGGCGCTGCACGACATCGCGCCGGACAACCGCTGCTACAAGTGGGCGATCGGCGACAAGGCCCAGGTCGACGCCGTGTTCGCCAGGGCCGCCCACGTGACGAAGCTGGACCTCACCAACAACCGGCTGGTCCCCAACGCGCTGGAGCCGCGCGCCGCCATCGGCGCGTACAACCGCGCGAACGACGAGTACACGCTCTACGTCGCCAACCAGAACCCGCACGTCGAACGGCTGTTGATGACGGCCTTCGTGCTGGGCCTGCCGGAACACAAGGTGCGCGTGATCGCACCGGACGTCGGCGGCGGCTTCGGCTCCAAGATCTTCCTGTACGCCGAGGACGTCGCGCTGACCTGGGCCGCGAAGCAGCTGAACTGCGCGGTGAAGTGGACGGCCGACCGCAGCGAGGCCTTCCTCTCCGACGCGCACGGCCGCGACCACGTGAGCCACGCCGAGATGGCCATGGACAGCCAGGGCAAGTTCCTCGCGTTGCGGGTGCACACCGACGCCAACCTGGGCGCCTACCTCTCCACCTTCTCCACGGCGGTACCGACCATCCTGTACGCCACCCTGCTGGCGGGCCAGTACACGACGCCGCAGATCTACGTGGAGGTGGATGCCTGGTTCACCAACACCGCGCCCGTCGACGCCTACCGCGGCGCGGGCCGGCCGGAAGCGACCTACCTGCTGGAGCGGCTGGTCACGCGCTGCGCCTGGGACATGGGGCTGCCGCAGGACGAGATCCGCGAACGCAACATGATCACGGCCTTCCCCTACCAGACGCCGGTCGCGCTGCAATACGACACCGGCGACTACCTGGCGGCCATGTTCAAGGCGAACGCGCTGGCGGACGTCAAGGGCTTCGAGCAGCGCCGCAAGGCCAGCGAGGCGAAGGGCCTCAGGCGCGGGCTGGGGTACAGCAGCTACATCGAGGCCTGCGGCATCGCACCCTCGAACATCGCCGGGGCGCTGGGCGCGCGGGCGGGCCTGTTCGAATGCGGCGAGATCCGCGTGCACCCGACCGGCAGCGTGACGGTGTTCACCGGCTCCCACAGCCATGGCCAGGGCCACGAGACCACCTTCGCGCAGGTCGTGGCCGCGCGCCTGGGCATCCCGGTCGAGAACGTCGACGTGGTGCACGGGGACACCGGCCGCGTGCCCTTCGGCATGGGCACCTACGGCTCGCGCTCGATCAGCGTGGGCGGCGCCGCGATCATGAAGGCGCTGGACAAGATCGAGACCAAGGCGAAGAAGATCGCCGCGCACCTGATGGAGTCCGGCGAGGGCGACGTCGAGTTCAGCGACGGCGAATTCCGCATCAAGGGCACCGACCGGAAGGTGACCTTCGGCCAGGTGGCCCTGACGGCCTACGTGCCGCACAACTACCCGCTGGACAAGCTGGAGCCGGGCCTGAACGAGACCGCCTTCTACGACCCGACCAATTTCACCTTCCCGGCCGGCACCTACATCTGCGAGGTGGAGGTCGACCCGCAGACCGGCGTGGTCAAGATCGACCGCTTCACCGCGGTGGACGACTTCGGCACCATCATCAACCCGATGATCGTCGAGGGGCAGGTGCACGGCGGGCTGGTGCAGGGCATCGGCCAGGCCCTGATGGAGAACTGCGTGTACGACAGGGAGAGCGGGCAGCTGCTGACCGGCTCGTTCATGGACTACGCCATGCCGCGTGCCGACGACATGCCGACGTTCACGCTCGACACCATCTGCACGCCCTGCACGCACAACCCGCTGGGCACCAAGGGCTGCGGCGAGGCCGGTGCGATCGGGTCGCCGCCCGCGGTGATCAACGCCGTGCTCGACGCGCTGAAGGACCTGGGCGTGAAGGACCTCGACATGCCCGCGAGCCCCTCGCGCGTGTGGGAAGCCATCCAGGCCGCGAAGCCCTGAGACGAGGAGACGAACATGTACGACTTCACCTTCCAGCGCCCCTCGTCCCTGGCCGACGCCACGCGCGCGGCGCAGGCCGGCGGCGCCAAGCTGCTCGCGGGCGGCCAGACGCTGCTGGCTTCCATGAAGCTGCGGCTGGCCAACCCGGAGACGCTGGTCGACCTCGGCGCCATCCCCGAACTCGCCGGCGTGCGCCGCGAGGGCGACCGCCTCGTGATCGGCGCGATGACGCGGCATGCCGACGTCGCGGCCCATGCCGACGTGCGCAGCGCGCTGCCGGCGCTGGCGGAGCTCGCCGGCGGCATCGGCGACCGCCAGGTGCGGGCCATGGGCACCCTCGGCGGTTCGGTGGCCAACAACGACCCGGCCGCGTGCTATCCGGCGGCGGTGCTGGCGCTGGACGGCACGGTGCACACGACGCAGCGCAAGATCACGGCCGACGACTTCTTCCAGGGCCTGTTCACGACGGCGCTCCAGGAAGGCGAGCTGGTGACGGCCGTGAGCTTCCCCCTGGCGAAGCGCGCCGCCTACATCAAGTTCAAGCAGCCCGCGTCGCGCTTCGCGCTGATCGGCGTGTTCGTCGCGCAGACCGACGGCGGCGTGCGCGTCGCCGTCACCGGCGGCGGCAACGGCGTCTTCCGTCACACGGGCCTGGAGCAGGCGCTCACGCGCAGCTTCACGCCCGAGGCGGCGGCCGCGGTGAAGGTCGATCCGTCCACCTTGTCGAGCGACCTGCATGCCAGCGCAGCCTACCGCGCGAACCTGGTGTCCGTGCTGACGCAGCGCGCGGTGGCGAAGGCGCTGGGCACCTGATGGGGCGCCGGGCGCGGGCCCGGCGTGCCATGATTCCCCGATGCCTCCTGCCTCCATCGACGCCCTCCAGGCCGCCCTGCAGTCCGCGGGCTATTTCGCCGAGCGCCGGCTCGCGACCGCCGTCTACCTGGCGCTGAAGCTGCAGCGGCCGCTGCTGCTCGAAGGCGAGCCGGGCGTCGGCAAGACGGAACTCGCGAAGGCGCTGGCCGTGGCGCTGCAGCGCATCCTGCTGCGGCTGCAGTGCTACGACGGCCTGGAGCTGCGCGAAGCCCTCTACGAGTGGAACTACGCCGCGCAGCTGCTGCACATGCGGGCCGCGGAGGGCAAGGAGAGCACCGACCAGATCGAGCGCGAGGTCTACCAGGACCGCTACCTGATCCGCCGGCCGCTGCTGCAGGCGCTGCAGGCGCCCGAGCCCGGTGCGGTGCTGCTGATCGACGAGGTCGACCGGGCGGACGAACCCTTCGAGGCCTTCCTGCTCGAGTACCTCGGCGAGTACCAGGTCAGCATCCCGGAGATCGGCACCATCCGCGCGCGGGCCACGCCGGTCACCATCCTCACCAGCAACCGGACGCGCGAACTGAACGACGCCGTCAAGCGGCGCTGCCTGTACCACTGGCTGGACTATCCGGAACGCGAGCGCGAGCTGTCCATCGTGCGCGCCCGGGTGCCGGAGGCGAGCGAGTCGCTGTCGCGGCAGGTTGCCGCCTTCGTCGGCCGGCTGCGCAGCCAGCCCTTCGCCAATGCCTTCCAGCGGGCGCCCGGCATCGCCGAGAGCGTGGAGTGGGCCAAGGCGCTGGTCGCGCTCGACACGCTGGCCCTCGACCCGGAGATCGTCACCGACACCGCCGGCATCCTGTTCAAGCAGCGCGACGACGTCAACGCCCTCACGCGCGAGCTCGCGGCCGACCTGCTCAAGCCCGAGCCGGAAGCCGCCTGAGCCGATGGCCACGCTGGGCGATGCGCGCGCCGGCAAGCTGGCCGACAACATCGCCGGCTTCGGCCGCGCGTTGCGGCGCGCCGGACTGCGGGTGGACAGCGCCCGCATCGCGCTGGCGCAGGAAGCCGCGCAGCTCGTCGGCGTGACGCCGAAGGAAGATTTCGCCGCGGCGCTCGAGTCGGTGCTGGTCAGCCGCGAGCAGGAACGCGCCGTGTTCCGCGAGCTGTTCGACGCGTTCTTCCGCGATCCGGAGATGGCGCACAAGCTGCTGGCGCAGATGCTGCCCTCCGCGCAGGGCGAGCGCGACGCGCGCAAGCGGCGGCCGCGCGTGAGCGAGGCGCTGGCGCCGCAACGCCGCTTCGGCGGCGCGCCTAAGCCGCCGGACCGGGAGGTGGACTTCGACGCGGCCATGACCGCCAGCGACGTGGCGCGCCTGCACCGGGCGGACTTCAACGCATTGACGGCTTCCGAGTTCCACCTGGTGGAGCGGCTGGCGCGCGACATCGCGCTGCCGGTGCCGCACATCGAGATGCGCCGGATGCAGCCGGGCCTGCGCGGTCCGCGGCTGCACTGGGGGCGGTCGATGCGGCAGTCGGCGCAGACCGGCGGCGAACTGCTGGTGCTGCGCCGCATGCAGCGCACCCGCCAGCCGCTGCCGCTGCTCGTGCTGGTCGACGTGTCCGGGTCGATGGAGCGTTATGCGCGGCTGCTGCTCGCCTTCCTGCACGCGGCCACGCGGGCGCACCGGCGCCGCGACGCGTTCGCCTTCGGCACCGCGCTGACGGACCTGACGCCGGCGTTCCGCATCGCGGACACCGATGCGATGCTGGCCGCGGCCGGCAAGGCGATCGCGGACTATGCCGGCGGCACGCGGCTGGGCGAATCGCTCACGACACTGCGGCGGGAGCACGCGCGACGGCTGGTGGGCCGCCGCACGCTGGTGCTCGTGATCAGCGACGGTCTCGACACCGGCGAACCGCAGGAACTCGCGCGCGAACTCGAGTGGCTGACGCACCGCTGTCGCCGGCTGCTCTGGCTCAACCCGCTCCTGCGCTTCGAAGGCTATGCTCCGCTGGCACGCGGTGCGGCGGTGCTGCACCGGCATGCGCACGCGATGCTGGCGGTGCACAACCTGGAAAAGCTCCAGGACCTCGCTCGCAGCCTCGCCGATCTGCTCGACAGTTAGAACGAACAGGGTCCGACATGGAAATGCAAGGCAGCCGCCCCCTGGCGGTGACGCAACAACAGGCCTGGGACGCGCTGAACGATCCGGAGGTGCTGAAGAAGTGCATCCCCGGCTGCGACAAGGTGGAAGCCACCGGCGAGAACCAGTACGCGATCGGCATGAGCGTGAAGGTCGGCCCCGTGGCCGCGCGCTTCAACGGCAGGATCCTGCTGGCCGACGTGCAGCCGCCGACCAGCTACACGCTGAACTTCGAAGGACAGGGCGGAGCGGCCGGCTTCGGCAAGGGCCACGCCAAGGTGAACCTCGTCACGGCGGCGGCCGACCCGGGCTGCGAACTCCAGTACACGGCGCACGCCCAGGTGGGCGGCAAGATCGCGCAGGTGGGACAGCGCCTGGTGGATGGCGTCGCCAGGTCGATGGCCGAGGACTTCTTCCGTCGCTTCGACCAGGAGATGCAGCAGCGGTATCCGCAGCCGGAGGCGACCGGCGCCACCCCCGCCGGTGAAGCCGCCGCCGCCGCCGCGGCCGCGCACCTGGCACCGAAGGAGCTGGGTGGCGACACCATGCCGGAGACCGGTGCCAGGCGCATGCCGGTGTGGGCGTGGATCGTCTTCGCCGCGGCCGTGCTGCTGGCGCTGGCGCTGCTGGCGAGTGGAGGATGAAGCTGCGCCAGCTGGCCTGCGTGGCCGCGGGTGGTGCCGCATTCGCCGCCGCGGCGCAGGCGCCGCAACCCATCGCGGGGGACGAGCCGACGCTGCGCCCCGTGGTCGTCACGCCCACGCCCGGCGTGGCGCAGGACGCCTTCGACACGCCTGCATCCGTCGACGTGGTGCCCGGCGCCACCGTGCGCAACGGGCAGCTGCAGGTCAACCTGTCGGAAAGCCTGGCGCGCGTGCCCGGCGTGGTCGCGCTGAACCGCCAGAACTACGCGCAGGACCTGCAGATCTCCGTGCGCGGCTACGGCGCGCGCTCCACCTTCGGCGTCCGCGGCCTGCGCCTGTTCTCGGACGGGATTCCCGCCACGGCGCCCGACGGCCAGGGGCAGATCTCGCATTTCGACCTCGCCACGGCCGACCGCATCGAGGTGCTGCGCGGGCCTTTCTCTTCGCTGTACGGCAATTCGTCCGGCGGCGTGATCAGCCTCTTCACCGCCGACGGCCTGCCGGGGCGGCAGCTGGAGGCGGCGACCGCCTTCGGCAGCGACGGCATCCGCCGGCACACCGCGCGCTTCGCCGGCGAGGAGGGCGCCTGGAACTGGAACGTGAGCGCCACGCACTTCGAGACCGACGGGTACCGCGACCACAGCGCCGCGCAGCGCCGCGGCTTCAACGGCAAGCTGCGCTGGAAGCCGGATGCCGACACGCGCGTGACCTTCGTCGCGAACGCGGTCGACATGCCCGACGTGCAGGATCCGCTGGGCCTCACCCGGTCCGAGTTCGAGGCGAACCCGCGCCAGGCGAGTCCGGCCGCGCTGCAGTTCAACACGCGCAAGTCGGTCGACCAGGCGCAGGCCGGCGTGATCGTGGAGCACGCGTTCAACCCCGTGCATGCCGCCAAGCTCACCGCGTGGCGCGGCCGGCGCGGCACCGAGCAGTTCCAGTCCATCCCGACGGGCACGCAGCTGGCCGCGGGCAGCCCGGGCGGCGTGATCGCGCTGGACCGCGACTACCAGGGCATCGACGCGCAGTGGATCGCGCGCACGCGCGTCGCTGGCGGCCCGCTCACCTTCACGGCCGGCGTCATGGCGGACGAACTGGAGGAGAACCGGCGCGGTTACCGCAACTTCATCGGCTCCACGCTGGGCGTGCAGGGCGAACTGCGCCGCGACGAGGACAACCGGGTGCGCAGCTTCGACCAGTACGCGCAGGCGCAGTGGTCGGGCGAGCGTGTGAGCCTCACCGCGGGCCTGCGCCACTCCGTGGTGCGCTTCGAATCGCGCGATCGGTTCATCGTGCCGGGCAACGGCGACGACAGTGGCAGCGTGCGCTACGAGGCCACCACGCCGGTGCTGGGCGCGGTGTGGCACGTGCATGAGCGCCTCAACGTCTACGCCGCCGCCGGCAAGGGCTTCGAGACGCCGACCTTCAACGAAGCCGGCTACCGGCCCGGCGGTCCGGGACTCAACTTCGCCCTGCAGCCGGCGGAGAGCCGCCAGTGGGAACTGGGCGTGAAGGCGGAGCCGGCGCGCGACTGGCGCGTCAACGCCGCGGTGTTCCAGGCCCGCACGTCCAACGAGATCGCGGTCCTGAGCAACTCGGGCGGGCGCAGCACCTTCCAGAACGCCGGGCGGACGCGGCGCCGCGGGCTGGAAGCCGCGCTGACCGGGCGCTGGTCGGAGGGCTGGTCCACGCATGCGGTCCTTACCTACCTCGACGCGACGTACAGCGACCCCTTCCTCACTTGTGTCGGCGCGCCGTGCCTCGCGGCCAGCGTGCCGGTGGCCGCCGGCAACCGCATCCCCGGCATCCCGCGCCTGACCGCGTATGCGGAGGTCGCCTACCGCCACCGTCCCTGGGGGCTGGAGGCGGCCCTGGAGGCGCGGCACACGGGCCGCATCGCCGTGGACGACCGCAACACGGACTTCGCGCCGGCCGCCACGGTGTTCAACCTGCGCGTGGCCCTGTCGCAGGTGCACGGGCGCTGGACGTTCCGCGAGTTCCTGCGCGTCGACAACCTCGCCGACCGGGCCTACATCGGATCCGTCATCGTCAACGAGGGCAACCGCCGTTTCTTCGAGCCGGCGCCGGGGCGCACCTGGCTGCTGGGCGCGAGCGCGGCCTACGCCTTCTAGGAGGACTGCCATGGAGAACCTCGACGTCGTCGTGCTGCGCACCCTGCGCGACTGGCGCCGCGCGGGAAAGCGCGCGCTGCTGGCCACGGTGGTGCGCACCTGGGGTTCGTCGCCGCGCCCCATCGGGTCGATCATGGCGCTCGCGGAAGACGGCGCCGTGGTCGGGTCCGTGTCGGGCGGCTGCATCGAGGACGACCTGGTCTACCGGCACACGCAGGCCTACGCGGGCAAGGAGCCCGGCCACCGGATCCCGTCCGGACCGCCTTCGTTCGTGAAGTACGGCGTGACGGCCGACGAGGCCCACCGCTTCGGCCTGCCCTGCGGCGGCACGCTGGAACTGCTGCTGGAATACGACCCGGAGGCGCAGGCGCTGGAGGAACTGGTCGCCGCGCTGGAAGGCGGGCAGCTGATGCGGCGCACCGTGCGCCTGGCGGACGGCGCGGTCACGCTGGCGCCGGCGCAGGCGCCCGAGGAACTCGCGCTGGGCGAGGGCACGCTGGCCAACACCTTCGGCCCCGAGTACCGCATGCTGCTGATCGGCGCCGGCCAGCTCACCGAGTACCTCGCGACGATGGCCCTGTTCAGCGGCTTCGCGGTCACGGTCTGCGATCCGCGCGAGGAATACCGCGGCGCCTGGAGCGTGGCCGGCGCGAAGGTGGCGAGCGACATGCCGGACGACGTCGTGCTGGCCTTCCGGCCGGACCGCCGCAGCTGCGTGATCGCGTTGACGCACGACCCGAAGCTGGACGACCTGGCGCTGATGGAGGCGCTGAAGACCGAGGCCTTCTACGTCGGTGCCATCGGCAGCCGCCGCAACAACGAGGCGCGGCACCAGCGCATGGCGGAGCACTTCGGCCTGGCTGCCGCCGACCTGCGGCGGCTGCGCGGGCCGGTCGGCATCTACATCGGCAGCAAGACGCCGCCGGAGATCGCCGTGAGCATCATGGCGGAGGTGCTGGCAGTGAAGAACGGCGTCACTTTGCCGCGCGACATGGAGGTGGCGCAGGCGAAGAACCTGCGGGCCCTCACCGCCCCTTGAATTCGTCGGTGTTCAGTCCCAGCCGCCGCATGCGGTCGTAGAGCGTCTTCTTCGGCAGCCGCAACAGCTCGCTCGCGGCCGCCGTGCGGCCCCCGCTGGCCGCCAGCGCTTCCTCGATCAGGTGGCGCTCGAAGTTCGCCACCTGTTCGTCGAGCGAGCGGCCGGCGCCCTCGGCACCGGCTTGCGCCAGTTCCGACAGGCCGAGCACGAAGCGGTCGGCGGCGTTGCGCAGCTCGCGCACGTTGCCGGGCCAGGCATGCGCCATCAACGACTGCATCTGCTGCGAACCGACCTCCGGCACCTGCCGCTCGTAGCGCAGCGCCGCCTGCATGATGAAGTGCGCGAACAACAGCGGGATGTCCTCGCGGCGCTCGCGCAGCGGCGGGATCTCCAGGGGCACGACGCTCAGGCGGTAGTACAGGTCGCTGCGGAACGCCTGCTCGCGCGAGCGCTCCAGCAGGTCCGCCTTGGTCGCAGCGATCACGCGGCAGTCCATCGGCAGCAGGTCGTTGGAGCCGAGCCGCTCGAACTGGCGTTCCTGCAGCGTGCGCAGCAGCTTGACCTGCAGTGCCATCGGCATGCTCTCGATCTCGTCGAGGAACAGGGTGCCGCCGGTGGCCAGCTCGATCTTGCCGATGCGGCGCTTGGCCGCACCGGTGAAGGCGCCGGCCTCGTGGCCGAACACCTCGCTTTCGAACAGCTGCTCCGGCATGCCGCCGCAGTTGAGCGCGACGAAGTTCGCCTGCCGCCGCCGGCCGTGGTCGTGCAGACAGCGCGCCACCAGTTCCTTTCCGGTGCCGGTCTCGCCGAAGATCAGCACGTCGGCATCGGTGTCGGCCACGTCCGCGATCAGGCGCCGCAGCTTCGTGATGGCGGGCGAGCGGCCGATCAGCTTGGCGTCGATCGCGTGGTAGCCCTCCAGCCGCCGGCGCAGCGTGTCGACCTCCAGGCTCAGCATGCGCTTCTCGATCGCGCGGCGCACGACTTCGGTCAGCTGCTCCGGCGCGAACGGCTTCTCGATGAAGTCGTAGGCGCCCAGGCGCATCGCTTGCACCGCCATCGAGATGTCGCCGTGGCCGGTGACCAGGATCACCGGCAGGCCGGGATCGATCGCCTGCGCCTTCTGCAGCAGCTCCAGGCCGTCCATGCCGGGCAGGCGCACGTCGGTCACCAGCACGCTGCACACGCCGGGTACCAGGTGGCCCAGCACCTGCTCGGCGGACGCGAAGTCGCGCACCTGCATGCCGGCGAGCTGCAAGGCCTGGGTGCTGCCCAGGCGGACGGCGGGGTCGTCTTCGACGAACAGGACGGTACAGGCTTCAGTCATCCTGGATCACGGTTTCCTTCAGGGGCGGCGACGCGGAGGTCGCTGCCTTCAGCTGGACGCAGAACACGGCGCCGCCGAGCGTGCTGCGCGCGCAGCGCAGCGTGCCGCCGAAGTCGCGCACGATGCCGGCGGAGATGGCCAGGCCCAGGCCGAGGCCTTCGCCCTGTTCCTTGGTGGTGTAGAAGGGCTCGAACAGGCGCGGCATGCCTTCGGGGGCGATGCCCGGGCCGCTGTCGTGCACTTCCAGCATGACCCACTCGCCGGCGCCCGCGGCGGTGACGCGGATGCGCCGCTCCGGCGCCTCCTTCACGGCGTCCAGCGCGTTGGCCAGCAGGTTCAGGAGCACCTGCTCCAGGCGGTTGCCTTCGCCCAGCACCACCAGGCCGGCGGGCACCTCGCGTTCGAGCTGCACCTTGCCGCTGCGCAGCCGCTGCTGCAGCAGCGACAGCGCGTCGTCGAGCACGCCGGCGAGCGGGACCGGATCGAGCCGGGCGCCGGACTTGCGCGCGAACTTCTTCAGCTGCGCGGTGATCTTGCCCATGTGGTCCGTCACGTGGCAGATCGTGCGCAGGTTCGACACCGCCTGCTGCTGCTCCCCGCGCTCCAGGAACACGATGGTGTTGGCCGACAGCGTGCGCAGCGCCGCCAGCGGCTGGTTCAGCTCGTGCGTGATGCCGGCCGACATCTGGCCCAGCACGGCCATCTTGCCGGTCTGGACCAGGTCTTCCAGCGTGGCCTGCAGGCGTTCCTCGGCGCGCTTGCGCTCGGCGACCTCGCTTTGCAGCAGCACGTTGGCGTCGCTCAGCGCCTCGGTGCGCTGCTGCACCTTCAGCTCCAGCTCGTCATGGGCACGTTGCAGTGCTTCGCGCGACGCGAGCCGGTCCATCAGGCTGCGCCGGCGCTGCTGCACGTAGAGGGCCAGCACCAGCAGGAAGCCGAGCGCGCAGGCGGCCACGATGGCGCTGGTCTGCGCCGCGGCGCGCGCCTGCCGCAGGTCCGACAGCATGATCAGCGCCCAGTCGGTGCCGGGCACCTGCCGGCTGTGCACCAGAAATTCCGGGGTGAGCAGCTGCCCCGGCGCCCGCTCGTCTTCCAGCTGCAGCGCGCGCCCGCCGCCTTGCAGCGCGCGGCCTTCGCGCAAGCCGATCGGCTGCAGTTCGCCTGCCTCCGTGTACTGGCGCGTCTGGGCGAGGCGTCCCAGCGTCTCCGCCGACAGCGGCCCGAGCGTGCGGAACTTCCAGCCCGGCTCGGAGGAGAGGAACACCACGCCGTTGCCGTCCGCCACGAGGATCTTCTCGCTGGCATGGGCCCAGGCGGCATCCAGCTTGTCGAGGTTGACCTTCACCGCGGCGACGCCGACCACGGCGCCGGCGGCATCGCGGATGCCCCAGGAGAAGTAGTAGCCCGGCTCGCGGCTCACCGTGCCGATGCCGTAGAACCGCCCCGCCAGGCCCCGTACCGCGTCCACGAAGTAGGGGCGGTACGAAAAATTCATGTTCACGAAGCTTGCCGGCTGCCGCCAGTTGCTGGCCGCGAGCGTGAGGCCGGAGGTGTCCATCACGTAGACGGCGGAGGCCCCCGCGTGCTGCACGACGGTCTCGAGGTAGCGGTTCACCTCGGCCTGCAGCGCCGCGCTGCGCGGTTCGCGCAGCAGCCGCACGACGTCCTGGTTGAGCGCGAGCACCGGCGGCAGGTACTCGTAGCGGCTCAACTCGCTTTGCAGGCTGGCGGCATAGAGGTCCAGCCGGTGCGCGCCGGCGCTGCGCAGGGAGCGCAGCGCGGCGCGCTCGGCCAGGCTCCATGCCGCGGCCATGCCGGCCAGCACGATCGCCAGGCCGAGCAGCCACAGGACCCCGCGGCGCGTGCGCGCGCTCAGGGCCATGCGGCGGGACGCATCGCGTCAGTCGGCATACACCCCGGCCGCCTTGATCACCGGCGACCACTTGGAGATCTCCGCGGCAACGTGCTTCTGCAACGAAGCCGGCGTCGCGCGGGCGGGCGGCACGGCCTCGGCACCGAGTTCCGCCATCTTGGCGCGGAAGCCGGGGTCGGCCACGGCGGCCTGCAGCGCGGCGGACAGCTTGTCCACGACCGGCTTCGGCGTGCCCTTGGGCGCGTACATGGCGTGCCAGATCTTCACCTCGATGCCGGGCAGGCCCTGTTCGGCCGCGGTCGGGATGTCCTTGAAGGCGTCGATGCGCTTGCCCTGCATGGCGGCGTACGACTGGATCGCGCCGGATTTCACCTGGCCGGCGACGTTGGTGGTCTGGTCGCACATCAGGTTGACCTGGCCGCCCATGAGGTCGGTCAGCGCGGGTGCGGTGCCCTTGTACGGAACCGTCACCAGCTCCTGCTTCAGCGCGCTTTGCAGCAGCAGGCCGCAAAGGTGCGAGGCGGAGCCGATGCCGGCGTTGGCCAGCGAGATCGAGGCCGCGTTGGTCTTGACGTAGGGCAGCAGGTCCTTGAAGGTCTTGGGCGGCAGTGCCTTCGATCCCAGCAGCAGCATGGGCACGTCGGCGATCTCGCCCACCATCTCCAGGTCCTTCAGCGGGTCGAAGCCGAGGTTGCGATACAGCGCCGGCGCCGTGGCCATGCCGATGTGGTGGATCAGGATGGTGTAGCCGTCGTTGCGGGCCTGCACGACCTTGCGCGCGCCGATGGTGCCGCCGGCGCCGCCGGTGTTCTCGATCACGATGGTCGTGTTGAGGTGCTTGCCCATGATCAGCGCGATCTCGCGCGCGACCTTGTCGGTGGGGCCGCCCGCGGCGAAGGGCACGACCGCGGTGATGGGCTTGGAGCCGGGATAGTCCTGGGCACCCACCGCGAAGGCCAGGGTGGCGAGGGACAGGGCGGTGGCCGCCTTCTTGAACAACAACTTCATGGTTTCCGTCTCGTGGTGGATGTTAACGAATCAATGTTTCAGGGGCGGGTGATGTCGAACAGCAGGTTGGCCGCGGCCGGGCCGAACGACAGCCAGGTGCCGGCCAGGGGCTGCTGGCCCACGCCCGGCTTGCTCCAGTCGCACACGCCGGCGGGGAAGGCCGCCTGCAGCCGCGCCCACTCCGCGCCCGTGAAGGGCACGGCGTAGTCGGCCGGGTCCAGCGGCTTGAGCTGGCACTTCACGACGTCGTCGGCCAGGGGCCCGCCGGCCACCATGCGCGGCGTGCGGCCGGAGGCGAAGGTGACGTTGCAGGTGGAGGCGCCGAACGCGGTCTGCAGTTCCTCGTGCTTGGTCGCCCCGATCCAGCAGGCGTCCTTCAGGTCGGCCGGGCGGTGGGCGGCGATCTTCTGCGCGCGGGTGAGGCCCGGCGTGGTGTCGCCCAGCGCGCCCATCAGCCAGGCGTCCATCTGCGCCAGAGGCTCGGGCGCGGCGATGACGCCGGTCTGCGTGAGCATCACGTGGTTGTCGAAGTGCCCGTTGGCCTTGAGCAGGCGCTCGCGCAGCGCGAAGGAGTGCACCCGCATGTGCAGGTTGGTCGTGCCGTCGACGTGGTTGCGGCGCTCGATGACCGGCGTCGCCGCCAAGCCGCCGCCGCCGCTCAGGATGCGTCCGGACTTGTACCCGCGCTCGATCGCCGGCAGGTCGCCTTCGGTGCGGGCCGCCTGCGGCCGGAAGTCGCGGTCCAGGCCGCCGACCTGTTCGTTCAGCAGCAGGAACTTCTCCACCGTGATCGCACCGTCGTTCAGCGCCTTCAGGCCGTACTGCACGCCGGTGTTGTCCAGCGGGCGCAAGGCGTGCCCGCTGGCGTCGACACCCCACACGTTCTTCGCCGCGTCGAAGGGAGTGGCGCGCACGCCGGCGGGGTTGGTTGCCGGGTCGTAGCGGTCCGCCGCCGGGATCGCGGCCGGGTAGTTCGTCGCCAGCAGCGGGTCCATGCGGCCGGCCTCGGTGCTGTGGCCCGCCACGTTGCCGATGGTGCGGAAGCCCGTGACCGCCAGCCGTTCCGCCGTGCTCCACGCGGCGGCGTTGGCGTTGAAGAAGGTGTCGAGCAGGCGCGCGTCGAACAGCTTCATCAGCAGGCCGGTGGTGGTGTCGGGCATCACCTGCGTGGTGATGACGCCATCGAACAGCCCCGGGTAGTTGTCGGCGATCTGCAGGGGCTGCGCGCCGTCACCCGTCGTGTTGGCGAAGCCGACGGTGTACGTGGGCAGGCCGTACGACTTGGTGAACTGCTCCTTCACCGCCATCACCGTCTCCGCGGCGAGCACGTCGTTGCAGTTGACGGCGGCGTTGTTGAGGGTGGCCGACACCGCCGCGTAGCCTTGCGCCATGTAGTCGGGGTTGATCAGCGTGGTGAAGTCGTTGCCCTGCTGGTTGCCGTTGGCCCCGCAGCCGCCCATCGTCGTGTAGACCAGCTTGCCGTTCCAGCCGGCGGGGCGCGACGAGGGGCTGGGGACCGGCTCGTTCAGCGCGTCGTGCAGGATGGCCGACTGGTACAGCGACCGGTTGACCGTGCCGCTTTCGAGCCGCACCAGGAACGGCACCTGCTTGCCGTTCACCGTGACGTACGCCATGTTCGCCGGGTAGGCGGTGGCCGTGGCGGGATTGAAGCCGGTGTTGCTGCCGCCGGTGTTGCGGTAGAAGTAGGAAACCAGCGTGCGCGTCGAGCACTTGCCGTCCTCGAGCGAAGTCAGCACGCCGCCGCCGAGGCGGGTGAAGCTCGCGTAGCCGCAGACGAAGGGGTCCCGGTGCGGTCCGGAGAACACCGGGCCGGTGCGGGGGTAGCCCGTGAGCGCCAGGCGCGTGGTGTAGGCGCCGTAGGTCGCCACGATCTCGTTGGCGCCCGGGCGGATGTTCTCGACGTTGCCGTAGAAATGGCCGGTCGACGGGTCCGCGCGGAACAGGTGGCTCACGTCTGCGCCGTTGGCGGTGACCCGCAGGCGTGCGTCGGCGTCGAACTTCAGGAACTCGAGCCGCACCAGCGCGGTCGTGCCCATCACGCGGTCGGCCGGGGACGACAGCAGCGCGAGCTGGATGGTCGCCTCGGGCGGGGGCGGTTCCGGCGCCTGGGGAGGCAGGCCGGGGAATTCGGGCACCGCGGGCGGGGCCGCCGCCACGTCGCCGCCACCGCCGCCGCCGCAGGCGGTGAGCGTCAGGGCCAGCAGGACCGCCAGGCCGCTGCCGGCGCGGAGCTTGTTGTCGTGCGTTTTCATGGGTGGGTGTCTCCTCGCGCTCATTGCTTGGTGATGTCGAACAGCAGGTTGGTCGGCGAGGGGCCGAAGGAACGCCACGGCTGGCTGGGCTGCTGTCCCACGCCCGGCTTGCTCCAGTCGCAGACGCCGTCCGGGAAGGTCAGCTGCAGCGTGATCCACTCGGCCTGGGTGAAGGTGATGCCCGGGTAGTCGGCGGCGCGCAGCGGCTTGAGCTGGCACTTGAGGATGTCGTCCGCCAGCGGGCCGCCGGCGGCCATGCGGGGCGTGGTGCCGGCGGGGTACACGGCGTTGCAGCCGGTCGGCCCGCTGGCGACCTGCGTCTCGGCCACGAAGGTGTTGTTGATCAGGCAGCCGTCGACCAGCGTGGAAGGACGGTTCGCCACCACCTTCTGTGCCAGCGTCTTGCCGGAAGCATCCGTCTTGATCGCGGTCAGCCAGGCGTCCATCGCCGCCGTGGTGTCCACGCCCGCGCCGCCGCCGCCGGTCGAGGACGTGAGGATCACGTGGTTGTCGACGTGGCCATTGGCCTTACGCAGGCGTTCGCGCACCGAGAACGAGTGGATCTTGGTGTGGATGTCGCCGTTGACGTTGGCGTCGTTGTAGTCGCGGCGGTCGATGATCGGCATCGATGCGAGGCCGCCGCCGCCCCACACGATGCGGCCCGACTTGTAGGTGCGTTCGATCACCGCGAGGTCCGCGGCCGTGCGCTGCGACTGCGGCTGCAGGTCCATGTCCAGGCCGCCCACCTTCTGGTTCAGGTCGACGAACTGCGCCGGCGTGATCACGCCGTCCAGCAGCGCCTTCAGGCCGTACTGCACGCCGACGTTGTCGATCGGGCGCAGGGCGTGGCCCTCGGCGTTGGTGCCGTAGACGTTCTTCGTGTGGTCGTAGACGGAAGCGCGCGCGCCGCCGCGGTTGGTGACGGGGTGGTAGCGGAAGGTCGGCCCCACGCCCGCCGTGACGCCGGCCGGGAAGGACACGGTCGGATCGATGCGGCCGGCCTGGCCGCTCATGTTGGCGATGTTCGCGACCTGCAGGTAGCCCGAGATCGCCTGCTTCTGGGCGGTGGTGTAGCCACCGTTGGCGGTGAAGTAGTTGTTCAGCACGCGCGAGTCGAACTGCTTGAACAGCGTCGACGAGGTCACGTCGGCGAACACCTGGCTGATGATGATGCCGTCGAACAGGCCGGGGTAGTTGTCGCCGGTCTGGTTGGACTGGTACGCGCCGCCGGAGCCGCCCGTGCCCACCGTCCAGAAGGGCACGCCGTAGTTCTCGATGAAGCGCTCCTTGACCATCATCACGGTCTCGGAGGAGAGCAGGTCGTTGCAGTTCTGCCCCATCACGTTGAGCGTGGAGCTGGTGACCCCGTAGCCCTTGGACAGGTGGCCGTCGCTCAGCACGGTGTTGGCGCTGGCGCCCTGCTGGAACCAGCCGCCCTGGCAGCCGCCGCCCAGCGGGTAGAACAGCTTGCCGGTGAAGCCGGCGGGGCGCGCGACCGGCGAGGGCGCCGGCTCGTTCAGCACGTCGTGCAGGATGGCCGACTGGTAGATCGCGCGGTTGATCGTGCCGGTCTCCAGGCGCACGACGTAGGGCACCGTGCGGCCGTCGATGGTGAGCGTGCGCATGTTGGCCGGGTAGGCCGTGAGCGCCTGCGGATCGGGGAGGTAGACGAAGGTGTTCGTGGTCGTGCGGTACAGGTAGTCGACGCGCGTCTCGACGCCGCAGTTCGGGTCACCCGGGATGGTGGTGAGCGCCGGCACGCCCGCCGGCATGGCGAAGTTCGTGTTGCAGAGGAAGGGGACCTGGTGCGGCCCGGAGATGACGGGGCCCGTGATCGCGAAGGCCGTGACCGGCAGGCGCGCGGTCTCGCCGCCGTAGGTGGCGACGATCTCGTTGGCGCCGGGCTGGAGGTTGGCGACCTTGCCCACCAGCTTGCCGCTGGCGTCGGCGGCGAAGGCAGCGGTGACGTCGGTGCCGTTCGCGGTGATCGCCAGCGTGGAATCGGCCTGGCTGCGCAGCACTTCGACCTGCACCAGCGCGTCGGTGCCGGTGACCTTGTCGGCGGGCGAGGACAGCACCGCCAGGCGCAGGGCCGCGGCAGGCGTTTCGGGACCGGGGGCGGGGGGCGGGGTGTCGGGTGCTGCGGCCGATCCGCCGCCGCCGCCGCAGGCGGCGAGCACGAGGGCGGTGAGGGCGCCGGCGGCGCCGGCTTGCGCAAGGCGGCGGCTGCGCCGGGCGGGCATTCTTTCTGGCATGGCTTGTCTCCTGGTGTTCTCTGCGCCGCGATGGACGCAGGACCGGGATAGCAACGCGTGTGCCACGCGCGACCGCTGCTGCAAGTGATTGATTCGTCAGGGGCCTCTTGCGCGGCTTGCGGGTTTACCCGCGCGGCGGCGGATGGGAACCCGCTCGCCCGCGAAGGGCCCGCGGACGGAAACCTGCACTCGGCGGTGGCAGGCGCCTAGCTGCGCCAGGGAAGTTCCAGCGCGGAGCCGTCCGGCAGGGCGACGGCGACCGGCGTGGCGGAAAAGACCGCCGTCATCTCCAGCGGGCCGCTGCCCACGTTGAAGATCTGGTGCGGGACCTGCGCGGGCAGCAGCACGGTCTGGTCGGGCCCGAACGAATGGACCTGGCCGTCGAGGTGCACTTCGCCGCGGCCGGCGGTGCACATCACCAGTTCCTCGCAGGGGTGCGAATGCGGCGGCGTGCAGCCGCCCGGCGCGACCGACTGGCGCCACACGCTGAGGCTGGTGGCGCCGTCGGCGTGGCCGGCCCAGGTGGCGTGCAGGATGCCGGGGATGGGGGTGGCGGCGGGACGGGGCTGGTCGAGGACCAAGGGACGGGTCATGAAGTGCTCCTGGAAAGAAGTGGAAGGGACGCGCGGCGCTGACGTGGGGCGCAGTGTCCGCGCGCCGGATGCCGCGCACAAGATGCGGCAGTGCCGTAACATTGACGGCATTCCTTCCTCAATCCGGCGGACATGAACTCACTGCAGCAGGTGGCGGCCTTCGCCGAGACGGCCAAGCACGGGAGCTTCGCGGCCGCCGCACGGGAGTCGGGCAGCGCACCTTCGACACTTGCGAAGTCCGTCGCGCGGCTCGAAGCCTCGCTGGGCGTGAAGCTGTTCCACCGCACCACGCGGCAGGTGGCGCTGACGCCCGACGGCGAGCGCCTGTTCCAGCGCTGCCAGCGGCTGCTCGCCGAAGTCGACGAACTGCACGCCGAGGCGTCCGGCGTGCGCGCCGGCCCGAGCGGCACGCTGCGCATCGACCTGCCCATCGTGCTGGGCCGGCGCGTGGTGCTGCCGGTGCTGGCGGAGCTGGTGCGGCGGCATCCCGGCCTGGCGCTGGACGTCCGGCTGCAGGATGCTTACACCGACCTGGTCAAGGAAGGCATCGACGTCGCCCTGCGCGTGGGTGCGCTGAAGGATTCGACGCTGGTGTCGCGCCGCTTCGGCACGCAGAACATGGTGCTGGTGGCCAGCCCGGCGTACCTCGCGGAACGCGGCACGCCGCGGCGGCTGGACCAGCTGGCCGCGCACGACGCGCTGCTGTTCCGCATGCCGAGTTCGGGCAAGGACAGGCCCTGGCAGTTTCGCCAGCGCGGCAACCCGGTGGAGCTGCATCCTGCGTCGCGCGTGCGCCTGAACGATGGCGAGGGCCTGGTGGAGGCGGCGTGCCTGGGGCTCGGGCTGGCGCAGCTGCCGGACTACTTCGTGCGCGAACGGCTGGACACCGGCGAACTGGTCGAGGTGCTGCCCGGCGCGCGGCCGGCGCCGCTGCCGATCTCGCTCGTGTATCCGGGCGCGCGGCTGGTACCGCAGCGCGTGCGCGCGTTCATCGAGGCGATGGATGCGGTGCGGTGAGGCGACGCTTGCCGACTTTCCCGCACAGGCGGGAGTCCACGACGCCCCATGAAAAAGCGCCGCTGTGCGGCGCTTCTCCAAGGTACCGGGTCCCCGCCTGCGCGGGGACGGGCGTCACATCTTCCGGTACGCGTCCACCAGCTGCTGCCCCTCGGGGCCGGCCTTCTCCAGCCATTCCTTGAGCATCGTGTCGCCGACCTTCTTCATGTCGGCCTTCAGCTGCGCGGACGGCTGGTGGATGGTCATGCCGGCGCCCTTGAGCTTCTCCAGCACCTCGGTGTTGGTCTTGCGGCTCGCGGCCCAGCCACGCGCTTCGGCGTCCGCACCGGCCTTCAGCACGGCGTCCTGCGTGGCCTTGTCCAGCGCGTTGAAGGCGGCGCGGTTCACGATGACGGCGTTCTTCGGCAGCCAGGCCTGCGTGTCGTACCAGTTCTTGATGTGCTCGTAGGTCTTGGAGTCCCAGCCCGTGGAGCCGGACGACATGTACGAGTCGACGACGCCGGTGGCCATGGCCTGCGACAGTTCGGCCGCCTGCACCGTCACCGGCTGCGCGCCCACCAGTTCCGCGATGCGCGCGGTGGCGGGGCTGTAGGCGCGCCACTTCAGGCCCTTCATGTCGTTGGCCGAATTGATCGTGCGCTTGGTGTAGATGCCCTGCGGCGGCCAGGCCACCGCGTACAGGACCATCATGCCCTGCTCGCCGAGCTTCTTGTCGACCATCGGCTTCTGCGCGCGCCACAGCTTGGCCGCGGAGTCGTAGCTGTCGGCCAGGAAGGGCAGGCCGTCGGCGCCGAAGATCTGCCACTCGTTCTGGAAGTTCACCAGCAGGATCTCGCCGATCTGCGCCTGCCCGCCCTGCACGGCGCGCTTGATCTCGGGCGCCTTGAACAGCGACGCGTTCGGGTGCACCGTGATCTTCAGCTTGCCGCCGCTGGCCTTGTCGACGTCGCTGGCGAACTGCACCAGGTTCTCGGTGTGGAAGTTGCTGGCGGGGTAGGCGGCCGGCAGGTCCCACTTGGTCTGGGCGGCGGCCTGGCCGGCGAGGGCCACGGAGGCGATCGCCAGGGCGAACTTGAGTTTCATGGAAGCTCCGGGAGAATGGGTATTGTGGATCCGTCCAGCTTAAGTGCAAGTCCCGGGCCAGCAGATGCGGTCTTACCCCAAGCGCCCCGTGCGGGGTTCCTCGGCATCGTGATGCTGGACACGCGGTTCCCGCGTCCGCGTGGCGACGTCGGCCACCCCGACACCTTCCCTGTCCCGGTGCGGCGGCGCGTGGTCCCCGGCGCCTTCCCGCGTGCGGTGGTGGCGTCGGCGGCGGCCTTGCGTGCGTCGGGACTCGCGGAGAGATTCTCCGAAGCGCTGCGCGCGCTCGAGGCCGAAGGGGCGCGGGCGCTCACCACCAGCTGCGGCTTCCTGGTGCTGCTGCAGCGCGAGCTGCAGGCTGCGGTCCGCGTGCCGCTGGTGAGCTCCACGCTGCTGCAACTGCCGCAGATCCTGGAACGCGAGGCGGAGGTCGGTGTGCTGACGATTTCGGCCGAACACCTGGGCGAGGAGCATCTGCTCGCAGCCGGCGTACCGCCGGACCGCCTGCGGGACGTTCGCGTGCAGGGCATGGATCCGCGAGGGCCGTTCGCGCGCACCATCCTTGGCGACCTGCCGGAGATGGACCTCGCCGCCGCCCGGGCCGACGTCGTCGCGGCCGCCCTGTCCTTGCGCCGGCGGGCGCCGGGGCTGCGCACGCTGGTGCTCGAATGCACCAACATGCCGCCCCATGCCGAGGCGCTGGCGGACGCGACGGGATGGCGTGTTCGTACGCTGCTGGACGCCGGGCCGCTGCTACAGTGGCCGCATGCCTGAACTTCCCATCGAGCTGCCCACCGCGTGGGGCCAGCTGTCCGGCACGCTGCTGCTGCCGGACGCCGGCGGGCCGTTCACGGCCGCGCTGCTGGTGGCCGGCTCCGGCCCGACCGACCGTGACGGCAACAACCCGCTGCTGCCGGCGCCGATCGACAACCTCAAGCGGCTGGCGCAGGCACTCGCCGCGCGCGGCATCGCAACGCTCCGCTACGACAAGCGCGGCATCGGCGCCAGCCGCTTTCCCGGCGTCAGCGAGGCGGCGCTGCGCTTCGAGCACCTGGTGGACGACGCCGTGCAACTGGGCCTGCTGCTGCAGGAGCACCCCGCCGTGGCCCGCGTCGTGCTCGTGGGCCACAGCGAAGGCGCGCTGGTCGCCGCGCTGGCGGCCGAGGACGCCGGCGCCCGCGCCCTGGTGTCGGTCTCGGGGGCGGGAAGCCGCGCGTCGGTGCTCATGCGCCGCCAGGTCGAGGCGCAGCTGCCGGACGACCTGTCGCAGCCCGCGCTGGCCGCGCTGGCCGCGCTGGAGCAGCAGCAGGCGGTGGACGACGTGCCCGACGCGCTGGCGCTGCTGTTCCGCCCGACGGTGCAGCCTTACCTGATGTCCTGGTTCCGCCACGACCCGCCGGCGGTGCTGTCCTCCGTGGCGGTGCCCGTGCTGCTCGTTCACGGCAGTGCCGACGCGCAGGTCACGGTGGACCACGCCTCCCTGCTGCACGCCGGCCGCCCGGACGCGCGGCTGCAGGTGCTGGAAGGCGTCGACCACCTGCTGGCGTGGCAGGGCGACATCGGCCGCGGCACCGAGGCCGTGGCGGCGGAAGTCGCGGGCTGGCTGCAGGCGCTGGAGGAGAAGGCTGTCCCGGCCTAGCGGGGCGACTACATCTTCGACGGCAGCCAGGTCGCGATCTGCGGCACGAACCACAGCAGCAGGACCATCCCGCACATCAGGAAGAAGAAGGGCATGGTGACGCGGGCGATCCAGGTGATCTCCTTGCCGGTCATCCCCTGCAGCACGAACAGGTTGAAGCCCACCGGCGGCGTGATCTGCGCCATCTCCACCACCACCACGATGAAGATGCCGAACCACACCAGGTCGAAGCCGGCGGCCTGCACCGTGGGCAGGATCACGCCCATGGTCAGCACCACCATCGAGATGCCGTCCAGGAAGCAGCCGAGCAGGATGTAGAACAGCGCCAGCGCCACCATCAGCATGAAGGGCGACAGGCCCAGGCCGCGCACGTACTCGGCCAGGTTGCGCGGCAGGCCGATGTAGCCCATCGACAGCGTGAGGAAGGCCGCGCCGGCGAGGATCAGCGCGATCATGCAATACAGCCGCGTGGCGCCCATGAGCGAGTCGCGGAAGGTCGCCCAGTTCAGCGAGCCCTGCACCGCGGAGAGGATGAAGGAGCCCACCACGCCGACGGCAGCGGCTTCCGTGGCCGTCGCCACGCCGGTGTAGATCGAGCCGAGCACGCCGGCGATCAGCAGCACGACCGGGATGAGGTGGCGCGACTCGCGCAGCTTCTCGCCGAAGCGCATCACCCGGTCCGGCACCGGGATCTTCTGCGGGTTCAGCAGCGCCCACGCCGCGATGTAGCCGGAGAACAGCGCCGCCAGCAGCATGCCGGGCAGGATGCCGGCGACGAACAGCTTCGCGATCGACACGTCCGCCGTCACGCCGTACACGATCATGATGATCGAAGGCGGGATCAGGAGGCCCAGCGTGCCGGCGCCGGCCAGCGAACCGATGGTGATCTCCTCCGGGTAGCCGCGTCGGCCCAGCTCGGGCAGGCTCATCTTGCCGATGGTGGCGCAGGTGGCGGCGGAGGAGCCGGAGACGGCTGCGAAGATGGTGCACCCGATCACGTTGGTGTGCAGCAGCCGGCCGGGCAGGCGCGACACCCAGGGCGCGAGGCCGCGGAACATGCTTTCGCTGAGCTTGGTGCGGAACAGGATCTCGCCCATCCAGATGAACAGGGGCAGGGCGGTCAGGGTCCAGCTCGAGGCCGAACCCCAGACCGTGACGGCCATCGCGTCGCCCGCGGGGCGCGACGAGAACAGTTCCATGCCGATCCAGGCCACGCCCGCGAGCGTGAGGCCGATCCAGACGCTGCTGCCCAGCAGGGCGAACAGCGCGACGATCAGCAGGGTGGTGACAAGGACGTCATTCATTGTGCAGCGCCTCCTCGCTGTCCACCGTCACGCGGCGGCCGCGCAACTCCAGCACCCACTCGTCGAGCAAGGCCACGAGCAGGATGAGCGTGCCGACCGCCATGGCGATCTGCGGGATCCACAGCGGCGTCGCGTCGTTGCTGGTGGAGATGTCGTGGAACGCGTGCGACTGCCAGGCGAGCCGCACCGAATAGAAGGCGAAGAGTCCCGCGAGCAGCACGCCGGCGGACAGCGCCCACATTTCCAGCGCGTGCCGGGCCCGGCCTTGCAGCCGGCCCAGGATCAGGGTCACGCGGATGTGCTCGTTGCGCTTCAGGGTGTGGGCCAGGGCCAGGAAGCCCGCCGCGGCCATGGCGTAGCCGGCATAGGCGTCGGTGCCGGGGACGTGGAAGCCGAACTGCCGGCTGACGATGGACAGCAGCACCATCAGCAGCACCCCGATCATGGCCAGGGCGGCCAGCCACGCGGCCGCGTCGTAGAGGAAGTCCAGCACCCGTCGCATACGGTCCTTCGTTGTTGTCGAGCCGAAGTGTAGGGGCTGTTCTCCCATAATCGGCCGATGACATCGACCTCCCCGAAATGGCAGTTCTGGATCGACCGTGGCGGCACCTTCACGGACATCGTCGGCCGCCGCCCGGACGGCTCCCTGGTCACCCACAAGCTCCTGTCCGAGAACCCGGAGCAATACCGCGACGCGGCGGTGGCGGGCATCCGCCACCTGCTCGGGCTGCAGGCAGGGCAGCCGATCACGCCGGGCCAGGTGGAATGCGTCAAGATGGGGACAACCGTCGCCACCAACGCCCTGCTGGAGCGCAAGGGTGAGCGCACGCTGCTGGTCACGACCCGGGGGTTCCGCGATGCGCTGCGCATCGCCTACCAGAACCGCCCGCGGCTGTTCGACCGGCACATCGTGCTGCCGGAGCTGCTTTACGCCGAGGTGATCGAGGCGCAGGAGCGCATGGGGGCGCACGGCGAAGTGGTGCAGGCGCTGGAGGAAGAACCGCTGCGGGAGGAATTGCAGGCCGCCTTCGGCCGGGGCCTGCGCAGCGTGGCGATCGTGTTCATGCACGGCTATCGCTACACGGCGCACGAGGCCAGGGCGCGCGACATCGCGCGGCAGATCGGCTTCACGCAGGTCAGCACCTCGCACGAGACCAGCCCGATGATGAAGCTGGTGAGCCGCGGCGACACCACCGTGGTCGACGCCTACCTGTCGCCGATCCTGCGCCGCTACGTCGAGCAGGTCGCCGCCGAGATGCCGGGCGTGCAGCTGTTCTTCATGCAGTCGTCCGGTGGCCTGACCGACGCCCATGCCTTCCAGGGCAAGGATGCGATCCTCTCCGGTCCGGCCGGCGGCATCGTCGGCATGGCGCGCACCGCGCAGCTGGCGGGCCATGCCAAGGTGATCGGTTTCGACATGGGGGGCACCTCCACCGACGTCTCGCACTTCGCCGGAGAGTTCGAGCGCGAGTTCGAGACGCAGGTTGCCGGCGTGCGCATGCGGGCGCCCATGATGTCGATCCATACGGTGGCGGCGGGCGGAGGCTCGATCCTGGAGTTCGACGGCGCAAGGTTCCGCGTCGGCCCGGAGAGCGCCGGGGCGAACCCCGGTCCGGCCAGCTACCGGCGTGGCGGGCCGCTGGCGGTGACGGACGCCAACGTGATGCTGGGCAAGATCCAGCCGCGCTACTTCCCGAAGGTGTTCGGGCCGCAGGCGAACGAGGCCCTGAGCCACGAGGCGGTGGTCGGCAAGTTCGGCGCGCTGGCCCAGCGCACCGGACGCAGCGCCGAGGAAGTCGCCGAGGGCTTCATCGCCATCGCCGTGCAGCAGATGGCCAACGCGATCAAGAAGATCTCGGTGGCGCGCGGCTACGACGTCACGCGCTACACCCTGCAGTGCTTCGGCGGCGCCGGCGGCCAGCATGCCTGCCTGGTCGCCGACGCGCTGGGCATGTCGCGCGTCTTCGTCCATCCGCTGGCCGGCGTGCTCTCCGCCTACGGCATGGGCCTCGCGGACCAGAACGTGATCCGCGAACAGGCGGTGGAAGAATTGCTCACGGCCGACACGCTGCCGGGGGTGGCGCAGCGGCTCGACACGCTGGCCGCGGCGGCGCAGTCGGAGCTGCAGCGCCAGCAGGTGAGCGGCAACGCGGTGCAGGTGCGCCGGCGCGTGCACGTGCGCTACCAGGGCAGCGACTCCGCCCTGGTGGTGGCGTTCGGCGCGCTGCCCGAGATCGTCGCCGGCTTCGAGGCCGCGTACCGCCAGCGCTTCTCGTTCCTGATGCCGGGCAAGCCGATGATCGTGGAGGCCGTGTCGGTGGAAGCGATCGTCGCCGGCGACGCGCCCGCCGAGCCGCGCCATCCCGTGAACGCGCCGCGCGAGCTGCCGCGGCGGGAGACGGTGCGCATGTACTCCGGCGGCCAGTGGCACGAGGCCGCGCTCGCGGTGCGCGAGGACCTGCAACCCGGCGACGTGATCGCGGGCCCCGCCATCATCGCGGAGAAGAACGCGACCACGGTGGTGGAGCCGGGCTGGGAAGCGCGCATCACCGAGCTGGACCACATCGTCCTGGACCGCAAGGTGCCGCGCGCCGTGAAGTTCGCCGCCGGCACGCAGGTCGACCCCGTGCTGCTGGAGGTGTTCAACAACCTGTTCATGAACATCGCCGAGCAGATGGGGCTGCAGTTGCAGAACACCGCCTACTCGGTGAACATCAAGGAGCGGCTGGACTTCTCCTGCGCGCTGTTCGACGCGGAAGGCAACCTCATCGCCAACGCACCGCACATGCCGGTGCACCTGGGCAGCATGGGCGAGAGCATCAAGACGGTGATCCGCGAGAACGCGGCCACCATGCAGCCCGGCGACGTGTACGTGCTGAACGACCCGTACCACGGCGGCACGCACCTGCCGGACATCACGGTGATCACGCCGGTGTACCTCTCCGGGGGAAGCCCCCACCCCAACCCTCCCCCAGGGGGGGAGGGGGCGGAGCCGGGCACGCGGCCCATGTTCTACGTCGGCTCGCGCGGACACCACGCCGACGTCGGCGGCACCACCCCTGGCTCCATGCCGCCGTTCTCGACGCTGATCGAGGAAGAGGGCGTGCAGATCAACAACTTCAAGCTCGTGGACCGCGGCGTGCTGCGCGAGGCGGAGATGGTCGCGCTGCTGCGCGGCGCGAAGTACCCTTCGCGCAACCCCGACCAGAACATGGGCGACCTGAAGGCGCAGATCGCGGCCAACGAGAAGGGCGTGCAGGAGCTGCGCAGGATGGTCGACCAGTTCGGCATCGACGTGGTGCAGGCCTACATGCGGCACGTGCAGGACAACGCCGAGGAGTCGGTGCGCCGCGTCGTCACGCGCCTGAAGGACGGCGCGTTCACGCTGCCGCTGGACAACGGGGCGCAGATCCAGGTCACGATCCGCGTGGATGCCGCCAACCGCGCCGCCGAGATCGATTTCACCGGCACCTCGCCGCAGCAGCGGAACAACTTCAACGCGCCCAAGGCGGTCTGCATGGCGGCGGTGCTGTACGTGTTCCGCACCCTGGTGAGCGACGAGATCCCGCTGAACGCCGGCTGCCTGAAGCCGCTGAAGGTGATCGTGCCCGAAGGCTGCATGCTGAACCCGAACCCGCCGGCGTCGGTGGTGGCCGGCAACGTCGAGACCTCGACCTGCGTGACCAATGCGATCTTCGGCGCGCTGGGCGTGATGGCCGCGGGCCAGTGCACGATGAACAACTTCACCTTCGGCAACGCCCGCTACCAGTACTACGAGACGATCTCGGGTGGCAGCGGTGCCGGCGGGCTGTACGACGAAGAGGGCAGGTCGTGCGGCGGCTTCGAGGGCACGAGCGTCGTGCAGACGCACATGACCAATTCGCGGCTGACCGACCCCGAGGTGCTGGAGTTCCGCTTCCCGGTGCGGCTGGAAAGCTACGAGATCCGCAAGGGCTCGGGGGGCGCCGGTCGCTGGAAGGGCGGCGACGGCGGCGTGCGCCGCGTGCGCTTCCTGGAGGACATGACGGCGAGCATCCTGTCCAACGGCCGCAAGTTCCCCGCCTTCGGCATGGCCGGCGGGCAGCCGGGGCAGCCCGGCCTCAACCGGGTGGTGCGCGTGGACGGCAAGGTGGAAGAACTGGAGCACATCGGCTCGGCGGAGATGAAGCCGGGGGACCTGTTCGAGATCCACACGCCGGGGGGGGGCGGGTTCGGCGCCTGAGTCGTCATTCCCGCGGAGGCGGGAATCCAGGGCTCCCAAAGCAAAGGCGCCGCAATGCGGCGCCTTTTTCAATGCCCTGGGTCCCCGCCTGCGCGGGGACGACGGCGTCTTACTTCTTCGCGCTGGCGGCCGGCGCCGGGGCAGCGGCGGCCTTCGCTTCCTTCTTTTCCGCCTTCGCTTCGGCCTTGGCTTCCTTCTTCTCGGCCTTGGCTTCCGCCTTCGTTTCCTTTTTCTCCGCGGCCGCGGCCTTGAAGCTTTCGCCGTTCACCGTCAGGCCTTCGGCCGACAGCTTGGCGGCGCTGGTGTCGCCCAGGCCCTTCACGCGGGAGACCATGTCTTCCCAGCTCTTGAACTTGCCCTTCTTGCGCTCGTCGAGGATGCGCTTGGACATCACGGGGCCGATGCCTTTCAGGCCATCGAGGTCGGCCGCCTTGGCCGTGTTCACGTCGACGGCGGCAAAGGCGGCGGCGGCGTACAGCATGGCCAGGACGGCCAGGATCTTCTTCAGCATGGTGCTCTCCTCGACGAAGGTTGTGGTCAGGCCCTAACGGCCGTGCTCAGGCGGCGGATGACAGGGTGGCCATGTAGCGGGCCACGCCGGTGGCCACATCCGCGAACTCGTGCTCGCAGCCGGCCGCCCGCAGGGCCGTCAGGTCGGCCTGCGTGTAGCACTGGTACTTGCCGCGCAGGGCGTCGGGGAAGGGAACATATTCCAGCAGTCCGAGGTCGACGGCCGTCGGTGCGTCCTGCACGCCGCCGGGATGCAGCGCGTTGACCACGGCGAGCGCGACGTCGTTGAAGGGCTGCGCGCGGCCGGTGCCCAGGTTGAAGATGCCGGACTTCTCCGGGTGGTCGAAGAACCAGAGATTGACCGCCACGACGTCGTCGATGAAGACGAAGTCGCGCGACTGCTCGCCGGGGCCGTAGCCGCCGTATTCGCCGAACAGCTTGACCTTGCCCTGCTCGCGGAACTGGTGGAACTGGTGGAAGGCGACGCTCGCCATGCGGCCCTTGTGCTGTTCGCGCGGGCCGTAGACGTTGAAGTAGCGGAAGCCCGCCACCTGGCGCTTGGTGCGCTTGAAGTCGCGGCCGCAGGCCCGGCGCATGCGCTGGTCGAACAGCAGCTTGCTGTAGCCGTAGACGTTCAGCGGCAGCTCGTATTGCGGGGTCTCCTTGAACGTGTCCGAGCCGCCGTACACCGCCGCCGACGACGCGTACAGCAGCCGCGTGCCGCGTTCCTGGCAGCTTTCGAACAGCGAGCAGGACACGCCGTAGTTGTTGTCCATCATGTACTTGCCGTCCTGCTCCATCGTGTCGCTGCAGGCGCCCTCGTGGAACACGGCTTCGACCTTGCCGAAGCCGCCTTCGGCGAAGACCGAGTAGAACTCGTCGGCGTCGAGGTAGTCGTCGATCTCCAGGTCCCGCAGGTTCACGAACTTGTCGCCCTGGGTCAGGTCGTCGACGGCAATGATGTTGATGATGCCGCGGGCGTTGAGGCCCTTGATGATGTTGGAACCGATGAAGCCGGCGGCGCCGGTGACGACAATGCGAGTCATGCGTACCTTTAGGTTCAGTGCAGACTAACTTGCTGCAGGCAAGTCATGGCTGCGCAAACAACTCCTCGTAGGAAACGGTGGCGGTGCCGAACTTGCCGACCACGATGCCGCCCGCCCGGTTGGCGATCGGCAGCGCCTCGCGCAGGTCGAGGCCGGCGGCGACCATCGCCGCGAGCGTGGCGATCACCGTGTCGCCCGCGCCCGTGACGTCGAACACCTCCCGGGCCTGCGCCTGCACGTGCAGCTCGCCGGCGGCGTCGAACAGCGTCATGCCTTCCTCGCTGCGGGTGACCAGCAGGCCCTGCAGGCCGAGGGAGGCGCGCAGTTCCTGCGCGCGCCGGCGCAGGTCGTCCTCGCCGTTCCAGCGGCCGACGACGTCCTGCAGTTCGGCCCGGTTCGGCGTGATCACCGTGGCGCCGCGATAGCGCGTGTAGTCCGACCCCTTGGGGTCGACCAGCACCGGCTTCCCGGCGGCGCGCGCCTGGGCGATCATCGCAGGGATGTGGGCGAGGCCGCCCTTGCCGTAGTCGGAGAACAGGATCGCATCCTGCTGCGGCAGGAGCTGCGCAAAGGCTTCGTTCTGCATCGCCAGCACCTCGTGGTCCGGCTCGTTCTCGAAATCCATGCGCAGCAACTGCTGCTGGCGCCCGATGACGCGCAGCTTGACGGTGGTGCGCAGGCCCGGGTCGCGCTTGAGCAGCGTGCGGATTCCGGTCTCCTTCAGCAGCGTCTCCAGCCGGTGGCCCGGCTCGTCGTCGCCGACCACGCCGAGGAAGCTGGCCTGTGCGCCGAGGGTGCTGACGTTGTAGGCCACGTTGGCGGCGGCGCCGATGCGTTCTTCCTCGCGCGTGACCTTCACGACGGGGACCGGCGCCTCGGGCGAGATGCGTTCGACGGCGCCGTGCCAGTAGCGGTCCAGCATCGCGTCGCCGACCACCAGCACGCGCGCCTTCGCGAGTTGTTGCTTGCTCGGGTTCATAGTTCTTCCACGCGCCGGGCGGGGTACGAGTCCCAGGCCTGGCAGCCGGGGCATTGCCAGAAGTGCTGCTTGGCCTCGAAGCCGCAGGCGGCGCAGCGGTAGCGGGTGAGGGGCTTCACCGCGTGGTCCAGGGCGCGCTGCACGTCGGGGTGGAACTGCTCGTGCTCCAGCTTCTCGCCGGCGATCCACTTGGCCGCGGCGACCAGGGACGGTTCGCGCTGCAGGTGCCGCACGTACCAGCCGCGGGCGGCGTCCGCGTCGTTCTCCAGCGTCGTGATGCCGTCCAGCACGTCGAGCGACGGGCGCTGCTCGTAGCTGGCCTGCAGCACCTGCATGGCGTCGGCTTGGCGGCCGCACGCGACCGCCGCATCGGTCAGCGGCTTGGCGAGCAGCGGGACGGCCGCGGGGGAGGCCTCGGCCAGCTCCAGCAGCAGTTCGAGCGCGCCACGCGGATCGCCGGCCCGGCGGCGCAGCGCCGCGAGTTCCATGCGCGGGCGGGCGGTCTGCGGCGCGATCTTCAGTGCCTTGTGCAGCAGCTCCTCGGCGCGTTCCGGGGGCGCGCCGGCGGCCTGTTCGCACAGGTAGTGCGCCTGCCGGCCGGCGAACTGCCCCGCGGCGGCGCCGGAGTCGAGCTTGCGCGCGATCTCGCAGGCTTGCACCCAGTCACGGGAGCGCTCGTAGATCGCCAGCAGCGCCAGCAGCGCCTGTTCCTCGAAGGCGGTGCCCTCCAGCTTGCGCAGCGCCTCTTCGGCGCGATCGAGCAGGCCCGCCTTGAGGAAGTCGAGGGCCAGCGCATGCTGCGCGCGGTGCCGGTCGGCCCGGCTCAGGTCGGCGCGGGACAGCAGATGCTCGTGCACGCGCACGGCACGCTCGTACTCGCCGCGGCGGCGGAACAGGTTGCCCAGCGCGAAGTGCAGCTCGGTCGTGTCCGGGTCGTTCTGCACCGCCTCGATGAAGGCATCGATGGCCTGGTCCTGCTGCTCGTTCAGCAGGAAGTTCAGGCCGCGGAAGTAGGCCTTGGGCGCCAGCCGGTTCTCGATGCGCAGCTGGCGGAGGTCGAGCCGGGACGCGAACCAGCCCAGCCCGAAGGCGATGGGCAGGCCCCACAGCAGCCAGGTGAGGTCAAAGTCCATTCTGGGGCGGGGTGCCGCCGATCAGGGTGCTGTTCTCGGCGAGCATCGAGGGCGTCGGCCGCGCGCCCATGGCGCGGCGGTGCCGCCACCAGCGGGGCACCATGGCCAGCGCGCCCAGCACCAGCCCCACGGCGAAGGCCGCGAACACCACCAGCACCAGCGGCGCCGTCCAGGTGGTGCCGAAGAAGAAGTGGACCGCCACGTCCTGCTGGTTGTTCAGCGCAAAGGCGAACAGGCTAAAAAAAATGGCTGCCTTGAGCAGCCATGCAAGATATTTCATTCGGCTCCTCGCTCGTCGCCGGATTCTACGGGGTCACCCCGCTTCCATTTCCTTGGTCCGCTGGTCCACCGCCTCGCGCAGGGCCTTGCCCGGCTTGAAGTGAGGGACGCGCTTCTCGGGAATGGCCACGCTCTCGCCGGACCGCGGGTTGCGCCCCATGCGGGGCGGGCGCCGGTTGATCGAGAAACTGCCGAAGCCGCGGATCTCGATGCGGTGCCCGCGCACCAGGGCGTCGCTCATCGCGTCAAGAATGGTCTTGACGGCGTATTCCGCGTCGCGGTGGGTGAGCTGGCTGAAGCGGGCGGCCAGTTCTTCTACGAGGTCGCTTCGGGTCATGGCGTCTCGGCAAGTTGGGGACAGAGCACGCCCGCGGCAGCGCCGCGCGCGTGATCTGTCCCGCAAGGTTACTTGGACTCCGAGTCGTTCAGCTTGGCGCGCAGCAGCGCGCCCAGGCTGGTCGTGCCTGCGTTCTCGCGCGAGGACTGCTGGCTCAGGTTCGCCATGGCGCCCTGCTCGTCGATCATGTCCTTCTGCTTGATGGACAGCTGGATGTTGCGCGTCTTGCGGTCGATGTTCACGACCACGGCCGTGACTTCGTCGCCTTCCTTCAGCACGTTGCGCGCGTCTTCCACGCGGTCGCGGCTGATCTCGGAGGCACGCAGGTAGCCCAGGATGTCCTGGCCCAGGTCGATCTCGGCGCCCTTCGGGTCGACCGTCTTGACCTTGCCCGTCACCGTGGAGCCCTTGTCGTGCACCGAGGTGAAGGTGGAGAACGGGTCGCCATCGAGCTGCTTGATGCCCAGGGAGATGCGCTCGCGGTCGACGTCGACGCCGAGCACGATCGCCTCGACTTCCTGGCCCTTCTTGTAGTTGCGCACGGCGGCTTCGCCGGCTTCGCTCCAGGACAGGTCGGACAGGTGCACCAGGCCGTCGATGCCGGCGGCCAGGCCGACGAACACGCCGAAGTCGGTGATCGACTTGATCGGGCCCTTCACGCGGTCGCCGCGCTTGGTGTTCTGCGCGAATTCCTGCCACGGGTTGGCCTTGCACTGCTTCATGCCCAGGCTGATGCGGCGCTTGTCTTCGTCGATCTCGAGGACCATGACTTCGACTTCGTCGCCCAGGGAGACGACCTTGGACGGGGCCACGTTCTTGTTGGTCCAGTCCATTTCGGAGACGTGCACCAGGCCTTCGATGCCGGGTTCGAGTTCCACGAACGCGCCGTAGTCGGCGATGTTGGTGATCTTGCCGAACATGCGGGTGCCGTTCGGGTAGCGGCGGGACACGCCCATCCACGGATCGTCGCCCATCTGCTTGAGACCCAGCGAGACGCGGTTCTTCTCCGTGTCGAACTTGAGGATCTTGGCGGTGATTTCCTGGCCGGCGGTGACCACCTCGGACGGGTGGCGGACGCGGCGCCAGGCCATGTCGGTGATGTGCAGCAGGCCGTCGATGCCGCCGAGGTCGACGAACGCGCCGTACTCGGTGATGTTCTTGACGACGCCGCGGACGATGGAGCCTTCCTTCAGGGTTTCCATCAGCTTGGCGCGCTCTTCGCCCATCGACGCCTCGACGACGGCGCGGCGCGACAGCACCACGTTGTTGCGCTTGCGATCGAGCTTGATGACCTTGAACTCGAGGGTCTTGTTCTCGTAGGGCGACAGGTCCTTGATGGGACGCGTGTCGATCAGCGAGCCGGGCAGGAAGGCACGGATGCCGTTCACGAGGACGGTGAGGCCGCCCTTGACCTTGCCGGTGGTGGTGCCGGTGACGAACTCGCCGGATTCGAGCGCCTTCTCCAGGGACATCCAGGAGGCGAGGCGCTTGGCCTTGTCGCGCGACAGGATGGTGTCGCCGTAGCCGTTTTCGATGGCGTCGATGGCAACGGAGACGAAGTCCCCGGCTTGCACTTCGACTTCGCCCTGGTCGTTCTTGAATTCGTCGATCGGAATGTAGGCTTCCGACTTCAGGCCGGCGTTGACGACGACGTGGTTGTGTTCCACGCGCACGACTTCGGCGGTGATGACTTCGCCCGCGCGCATTTCGGCGCGTTGCAGCGATTCCTCGAACAGGGCGGCAAAGGATTCAGACATTGAGGTTTGCGGATTCGCATCCGCGGGGGTTGGGGTTGATGATCCCCGTCACCGGTGCGCTGCTGCGCGGAGGGAGCGGCGGGGGCCTTCTACTTCGTGGAGAAAGGTTGCTTCTCCTCCCACCACCGGAGCACCTGGGCGACCGACTCTTCGACGGTCTGGCCCGAGTTATCCAGCAGCAGGGCATCTTCGGCGGGCTTGAGCGGTGCGACGGCCCGCGACGAATCGCGGTGGTCGCGCGCTTCCAGGTCCGCGCGGAGAGCGGCGAGTGTAGCCGAAATCCCTTTTGAAATCAATTGCTTATGCCTGCGCTCGGCACGCTGGGCGGCGCTGGCCGTCAGGTACACCTTGAGCTGGGCGTCCGGGAAGATCACCGTGCCCATGTCGCGGCCGTCGGCCACCAGCCCGGGCAGGCGGCGGAAGCCCTGCTGCAGGGCCACCAGAGCCGTGCGCACGGCGGGCAGGGCGGAGACGCGGGAGGCGTTCATCCCGGCTTCTTCGGTGCGGATGGCGTCCGTCACGTCCTGGCCGGACAGCAGCACCCGGCCCGCCGTCGAGAAGACGATGTCCAGCGACCCGGCCAGCTTCGCGATCGAGTGCTCGTGCGCTTCGTCCAGCACGAGCCCGGCACGGGTGGCGGCCAGGCCGGTGATCCGGTAGAGCGCCCCGGAGTCCAGGTAGTGGTAGCCCAGCCGGCGGGCGACCTCGGAGGCCAGCGTGCCCTTGCCGGACGCGGTGGGGCCGTCCACGCAGATCACGGGAATGTGCGGCCGGGAGGTCTGGACCACCGAGAACAGCGCCTCGAAGTAATCCGGGAAGGTCTTGCCCACGCACTTCGGGTCTTCGATGCGCAGGTGGGCGCCGGCCGGATTGAAGGCGGCCAGCGCGAAGCACATCGCCATGCGGTGGTCGTCGTAGGTATGGATGCGGGCCGCCGACCACGCCCGTGGCGGACGCACGCGCAGGAAGTCGGCGCCTTCCTCGACGTCCGCCCCCAGCTTGCGCAGCTCGGTGGCCATCGCGGCCAGGCGGTCGGTTTCCTTCACGCGCCAGCTCGCGATGTTGCGCAGCGTGGTCGGGCCGTCGGCGTAGAGCGCCATGACGGCCAGGGTCATCGCGGCGTCGGGGATGTGGTTGCAGTCCAGGTCGACGGCCTTCAGCGGCCAGGCGCCCCGGCGCACTTCGAGCCAGTTGGGGCCGCTGGCCACGTCGGCGCCCATCTGGCGCGCCGCCTCGACGAAGCGGATGTCGCCCTGGATCGAACCGGCACCGACGCCCTCGATGCGCACCGGCTGCCGCACGCCGGCGATGGCGCCCAGCGCCACGAAGTAGCTGGCCGAGGAGGCGTCGGCCTCGACGTGGATCTCGCCGGGCGACCGGTAGCGGCTGCCCGCGGGGATCGTGAAGCGCTGCCAGCCTTCGCGCCGCACGGCGATGCCGAAGCGCTGCAGCATGTTGAGCGTGATCTCGATGTAGGGCCTGGAGATCAGCTCGCCGACGACCTCGATCACGACGTCGCGGCTGGCCACCAGGGGCAGCGCCATCAGGAGCGCGGTCAGGAACTGGCTGGAGACGTCGCCGCGGACCGCGATGGGTGCGTCCAGTTGCAATGCCGTCGCTGGGTGGATCCTCAGCGGCGGAAAGCCCTCGTTGCCGAGGTAGTCGATCCGGCAACCGAGCTGGCGCAGCGCATCGACCAGGTCGCCGATGGGCCGCTCGTGCATGCGGGGCACGCCGGAGAGCTCGTAGGTGCCGCCGAGAAGGGCGAGGGCGGCTGTGAGGGGCCGCATGGCGGTGCCGGCGTTGCCGAGGAAAAGTTTCCTTGCTCCCTCCCCCTCCGGGGGAGGGTTGGGGTGGGGGCGCCCCCCGTCGACGTCGGAGCGCCCCCCTCCCAGCCTCCCCCCAGAAGGGGGAGGAGCCATGCCGGTGATCGCGATCGACCCGCCCTGTTCCTCGACCGAGCACCCCAGCGCCCGCAAGGCGTCGAGCATCACCCGCGTGTCGTCGGAATCCAGCAGGTCGTGGACGACCGTCGTGCCGCCGCTCAGCGCCGCCAGCAGCAGCACGCGGTTGGAGATGCTCTTGGAGCCGGGGAGGACGACCGTGCCCCCAGCCTCCTCGAGCGGCGCGAGGTCCAGGAAGTCGGTGGAGAACACGGGCCTACTTCGGCTTCTGGCCCATGCGCCAGTGCGCGCGGCTCTCGCTGGCCAGGGTGATCATGGCCTCAAGCTTCTCGCCGTCGCCCTGCTCGGCCGCGATCAGCATGTTGTGCAGGCTGCGCGAGAACATCTTGGCCTGCTCCACCAGCTCGTGCCGGTTGGCCAGCAGCACGTCGCGCCACATCTTGGGGTCGCTGGCGGCGATGCGCGTCGAGTCGCGGAAGCCGGGCCCCGCGAGGCCCAGGAACTCCTTGCCCTGGGGCTGGTTGTTGATGGCATGCACCAGCGCGAAGGCCAGCAGGTGGGGCAGGTGGCTGACGGCCGCGAAGGCCGCGTCGTGCGCCTCGGGCGCCATCTGCTGCACGTGGCAGCCGATCGCCTCCCACAGGTCGGTCGCCTTCTTCAGGTGGCCGACCTGGGTCTTCTCGATCGGCGTCAGGATGACCTGCTTGCCCGTATAGAGGTCGGCGTCGGCGTGTTCCACGCCCGAGACCTCCTTGCCGGCGATCGGGTGCGCCGGCACGAAGCAGCCCACGTTGTCGCGCAGCACCTTGCGCGCCGCGTCGACGACGTCGCGCTTGGTCGAACCCACGTCCATCACCAGCATGTTGCTGGTGATGAGGTGGCGGATCGCCTTGAAGGTGGCTTCCGAGGCCGAGACCGGCACCGCCAGCAGCACCAGGTCGGCGCCCGACACGGCCAGCAGCGCGGACGGCGCCTCGACGTCGATCACGCCCATCTGGCGCGCGCGCTCGGTCGTCGATGGCGACTTGGAGTACCCCACCACCCGCTTCACGAGGCCGGCGCGCTTCATGGCCAGGGCGAACGAGCCGCCCATCAGGCCGCACCCGATCAATCCCAGTTGCTCGAACATCGCAGCCATCAGTGACCGCCGCCGGGCCGCCCCAAGGCGGGAAGGCCCCCTTGGGGGGCAGCGCCGAAGACGAAGTCGGCAAGCGTGGGGGTCAACATTTCATTCGCCGAGGGGATAGGTGCCGAGCACCTTGTAGAAAGCACAGAGGGACTGCAGGTCCTTGAGCGCCGCCGCCACGTGCGGCTGCGAGGGATGGCCCTGCAGGTCGATGTAGAAATAGTATTCCCACTGGCCCGATCGCGCAGGGCGCGACTCGAAGCGCGTCATGGAAACGCCGTGGTGCTTCAGCGGCACGAGGATGTCGTGCACCGCGCCGGGGCGGTTGGGCACCGAGACGATCAGGCTGACGCAGTCCTTGCCGGAAGCCTCGGGCGCCGCCAGGGTCTGCGGCAGGCACACCACGGCGAAGCGGGTGCGGTTGAAGGCGTCGTCCTGGATCGCATGCGCGGCGATGTGCAGGCCGAACTCGGTGGCGGCACGGTCGCTGGCGATGCCGGCCCAGGCCGGGTTGCCGGCCGCCAGCCGGGCGCCTTCCGCGTTGGACGAAACGGCACGCCGCTCGACGTCGGGCAGGTGGTTGTTGAGCCAGCCCTGGCACTGGGCCAGCGCCTGGGGGTGGGCCAGCACGGCCTGGACGCCCTCCAGCGAATTCGACTGCCGCAGCAGGTTGTGGCGCACCAGCAGGCTGGTCTCGCCCACGATGTGCAGCGGCGAGCCCAGGAACAGGTCCAGCGAACGCGCGACGACGCCTTCGGTGGAGTTCTCGACCGGCACCACGCCGTACTCGGCGGTCCCCGCGGCCGTAGCCCGAAAGACCTCGTCGATGCTGACGCAGGGCACGTGCTCGATGCTGCTGCCGAAGAACTGCAGGGCGGCCGCCTCGCTGAAGGTGCCGGCCGGGCCGAGGTAGGCCACGCGCTGCGGCGCCTCCAGCGCGCGGCAGGCCGACATGATCTCGCGCCAGATGTGGGCGACGTTGCGGTCCTTCAGCGGGCCGGGGTTGGCCGACTGCAGGCCGTTGATGACCTGGGCCTCGCGTTCCGGCCGGAACACGGGCGAGCCCTCGGCGCGCTTGATCTCGCCGACTTCGTTGGCGAGGGCGGCGCGGCGGTTGAGCAGCGCCAGCAGTTCGCGGTCGACCTGGTCGATGCCGGCGCGGAGTTCGGAGAGGGTCTTGGGCATCAGGTGGAGGGCGTCTCGCTGCCGGCGGTGTCTTCACCCTCGGCTGCGCCGGCGTCATTCTCCACGATGCGCTGCAGTCCGCTCAACTTCGAGCCTTCGTCCAGGCCGATCAGCGTCACGCCCTGCGTCGCGCGGCCCAGTTCGCGGATCTCGCTGACGCGGGTGCGCACCAGCACGCCGCGGTCGGTGATCAGCATGATCTCGTCGTCCGCGTGCACCAGCGTGGCGGCGACGACCTTGCCGTTGCGCTCGCTCTGCTGGATCGCGATCATCCCCTTGGTGCCGCGGCCATGGCGCGTGTACTCGCCGATGGGCGTGCGCTTGCCGTAGCCGTTCTCGGTGGCGGTCAGCACGCTCTGCGTCTCGTCCTCGGCCACCAGCATCGCGATGACGCTCTGGCCGGCATCCAGCGCCATCCCGCGCACGCCGCGCGAGACGCGGCCGAGCGGGCGCACGTCCTCCTCGTGGAAGCGCACGGCCTTGCCGCCGTCGGAGAACAGCATCACGTCGTGCTTGCCGTCGGTGAGGGCCGCGCCGATCAGGAAGTCGCCGTCGTCGAGGTTGGCGGCGATGATGCCGCCCTTGCGCGGGTTGTTGAACTCGTCGAGCGCCGTCTTCTTCACGGTGCCCATCGACGTCGCCATGAAGACGTAGTGGTCGGCGGGGAAGCTGCGGAACTCGCCCGTCAGCGGCAGCACCACGCTGATCTTCTCGCCTTCGGCCAGCGGGAACATGTTGACGATCGGGCGGCCGCGGGAGCCGCGGGAGCCGGCCGGCACCTCCCACACCTTCAGCCAGTAGAGGCGGCCGCGGTTGGAGAAGCACAGCAGGTAGTCGTGCGTGTTGGCGATGAAGAGCTGGTCGATCCAGTCGTCTTCCTTGGTCTGGGTGGCCTGCTTGCCGCGGCCGCCCCGCTTCTGGGCGCGGTATTCGGACAGCGGCTGGCTCTTGATGTAGCCCAGGTGCGAGAGCGTCACCACCATGTCGGTGGGCGTGATCAGGTCCTCGGTGGCGAGGTCCTGCGCGTTGTGCTCGATGGTGGAGCGGCGCGCGCCCAGCTTGGTCTGGCCGAACTCGGTGCGCAGCGCGGTGAGTTCCTCTGTGATGATGGTCGACACGCGGGCGGGCCGCGCCAGGATGTCCAGCAGGTCGTCGATCTCGGCCATCACGTCGCGGTACTCGGCGACGATCTTGTCCTGCTCCAGGCCCGTCAGGCGCTGCAGGCGCATCTGCAGGATCTCGCCGGCCTGGGTGTCCGACAGGCGATAGAGGCCGTCGGCATGCAGGCCGTACTGGCGCTCCAGGCCCTCCGGCCGGTAGTCGTCGGCGTTGATGACGCTGCCGTCCTCCTTGGCCCGCGTGAGCATCTCGCGCACCAGGCTCGAATCCCAGCCGCGCGCCATCAGCTCGGTCTTGGCGACCGGCGGGGTGGGCGACTCGCGGATGATGCGGATGAACTCGTCGATGTTGGCCAGCGCCACGGCCAGGCCTTCCAGCACGTGGCCGCGCTCGCGGGCCTTGCGCAGGTTGAACACCGTCCTGCGCGTGACGACCTCGCGGCGGTGCTGCAGGAAGACCTGGATCAGGTCCTTCAGGTTGCACAGCTTCGGCTGGCCGTCGATCAGGGCGACCATGTTGATGCCGAAGGTGTCCTGCAACTGCGTCTGCTTGTACAGGTTGTTCAGCACGACCTCGGGCACCTCGCCGCGCTTGAGCTCGATCACCAGGCGCATGCCGGACTTGTCGCTCTCGTCCTGGATGTGGCTGATGCCTTCGATCTTCTTCTCGTGCACGAGCTCGGCCATCCGCTCCTGCAGGGTCTTCTTGTTCACCTGGTAGGGCAGCTCGTCGACGATGATCGCCGTGCGCTGGCCGCGGTCGATGTCCTCGAAGTGGCACTTGGCGCGCATCACGACGCGGCCGCGCCCGGTGCGGTAGCCTTCCTTCACGCCCGAGATGCCGTAGATGATGCCGGCGGTGGGGAAGTCGGGCGCCGGCACGATCTCCATCAGCTCGTCGATGGTCGCTTCCGGGTTCTTCAGCAGGTGCAGGCAGGCGTCGACCACCTCGTTCAGGTTGTGCGGCGGGATGTTGGTGGCCATGCCCACCGCGATGCCGCCCGAGCCGTTGACCAGCAGGTTGGGCAGCTTGGACGGCAGGACCAGCGGTTCCTTCTCGCTGCCGTCGTAGTTGGGCCCGAAATCGACGGTTTCCTTGTCGATGTCCGCCAGCATCTCGTGGGCGATCTTGGCCAGGCGGATCTCGGTGTAGCGCATCGCCGCGGCGTTGTCGCCGTCGACCGAGCCGAAGTTGCCCTGGCCGTCGACCAGCATGTGGCGCATGGAGAAGTCCTGCGCCAGCCGCACGATGGTGTCGTACACCGACTGGTCGCCGTGCGGGTGATACTTGCCGATGACGTCGCCGACGATACGGGCCGACTTCTTGTACGGCCGGTTCCAGTCGTTGTTGAGCTCGTGCATCGCGAACAGCACGCGGCGGTGGACGGGCTTGAGGCCGTCGCGCGCGTCCGGCAGCGCGCGCCCCACGATCACGCTCATGGCGTAATCGAGGTAGCTGCGCCGCATCTCCTCCTCGAGGCTGACCGGCAGGGTTTCTTTGGCGAAGGAAGTCATGGGGTCCGTCTGCGAGGCGCGAAACCGCTGATTTTACGTTTTTGTCGCCATGTCGCGACAGAGCAACGGAAGGCGGAATTGCGGTTTCGTCCTACGAACCTCCTCCGGCACATCCGTTGATTGTGTAAGTGCCTATGGCACAATGCCCCGGACGTAACTGGTGAATTGGTCACTAAGGACGTAGTTTTGGCGCAGCGCAGCTGCGGAACTTTTCCCCAAGAGGAGAACCATGAAGAAACTGAACAAAGTGGCGCTGATGTTTGCCTCGACTGCGCTGCTCGCCGGCTGCGGCACCATGTCCCCCACCGGCGTCGCCTCCCCGGGCCGCGTCGTGGCCGCCAACGGTGGCACCGTCGTCGACAACTGGCAGAACGGCACCGGCGAGTACGTGTGGCGCAACGGCACCAACGAACTCTGCTGGCGTGATGCCAACTGGACGCCGGCCACCGCCGCCGTCGGCTGCGATGGCGCCCTTGTTCGCGCTGCCGCTGCCCCGGCCCCGGCCGCCGCCCCGGCACCCGCCGTCCGCCCGGCACCCGCCCCGGCCCCGGCCCCGGCGCCCGCCCCGCAAGCGGCCGCCAGCAAGGTGACCTACGCCGCCGATGCCTTCTTCGACTTCGACAAGGCCGTCCTCAAGCCCGAAGGCCGCGCGAAGCTGGACGACCTGGTCTCCAAGATCCAGGGCATCAACCTCGAAGTGATCATCGCCGTCGGCCACACCGACAGCGTGGGCACCGACGCCTACAACCAGCGCCTGTCCGTGCGCCGCGCCGAAGCCGTGAAGGCCTACCTGGTCTCCAAGGGCATCGAGCGCAACCGCGTGTACACCGAAGGCAAGGGCGAGAAGCAGCCCGTCGCCGACAACCGCACCTCCGAAGGCCGCGCGAAGAACCGCCGCGTGGAAATCGAAGTGGTCGGCACGCGCTCCAGCCGCTGATCCACAGCCACGAGAAATCGTGCACGAAAGGCCCCGCCCGGCGGGGCCTTTTTTCATTTGCACACCGGCGAGAGCGCCGACAATCTGGCCCAGCCATGAACGAGACCGTCAACGCCGACCCCGCGGAACTTGCCAAGTTCTCCGAGCAGGCCCACCGCTGGTGGGACCCTGACAGCGAGTTCGGGCCGCTGCACCATATCAATCCGCTGCGGTTGAACTGGATCGACAGCCTGGCGGGCCTGGCCGGCAAGCGCGTGGTGGACGTCGGCTGCGGCGGCGGCATCCTGGCCGACAGCATGGCCCGGCGGGGCGCGAGCGTGCTGGGCATCGACCTGGCGCAGAAAGCCCTGCGGGTGGCGCAGCTGCATGCGCTGGAGGCGGGGACGCCCAACGTGGAATACCGCGAGAGCAGCGCCGAGGCGCTGGCCCGGGAGCAGCCGGAAAGCTTCGACGTCGTCACCTGCATGGAGATGCTGGAGCACGTGCCGGACCGCGCCTCGGTGGTGGATGCCTGCGCGCGCCTGGTCAAGCCGGGCGGCTGGGTCTTCTTCTCCACGATCAACCGCAACCCGAAGTCCTTCCTCTTCGCCATCGTCGGCGCGGAGTACGTGCTCAACCTCCTGCCGCGGGGCACGCACGAATACCTGAAGTTCATCAAGCCCAGCGAACTGGCCGGCTGGTGCCGCGCCGCCCGCCTGGACGTCCTGCAGACGCAGGGGATGGAATACAACCCGGTCACCCGGCGCTACTGGCTCTCCGCCGACACGAGCGTCAACTACCTGGCCGCCACGCGGAAAGCCTGATGTTCGCCGACGTCAAAGCCGTCCTCTTCGACCTGGACGGCACCCTCATCGACAGCGCGCCCGACCTGGGCGCCGCCGCCGACAAGATGCGCACCGACCGCGGGCTGCCCAGCCTGCCGTTCGAGAAGTACCGGCCGATGGCGGGCGCCGGCGCGCGCGGCATGCTGGGCGTGGCCTTCGGCATGACGCCGGACCACCCCGAGTTCGCCGCCCTGCGCGAGGAGTTCTTCCGCAACTACGAGAGCTGCATGACCCAGCGGACCTATGTGTTCGACGGCGTGCAGCAGCTCATCGCCGCCCTGGCGGAACACGGCGTGCAATGGGGCGTGGTGACCAACAAGTCCATGCGCTTCACCGCGCCGCTGACCAAGGCGATGCCGCTGTTCTCCACGGCGCGCGCCGTGGTGGGCGGTGACTCGACGCCGCACCCGAAGCCGCATCCCGCGCCCTTGCTCGAAGCCGCCCGGCAGGTGGGCGTGCGGCCGATCGAATGCGTCTATGTCGGGGACGACGCGCGCGACGTGCAGGCCGGCCGGGCGGCCGGGATGGGCACCGTGGCGGCGACGTATGGGTATCTCGGGGCCCTGGACGTCAAGGAGTGGGGTGCCGATACACAGATCGCCTCCCCGCTGGCGCTGCTGCAACTGCTCAGGCTGACGCAGGTTGCCTGAGAGGCTTCTGCATGTGACCGAGCCCCGCGAGGGCGGAGCTCCGACGGCGCGCCCGGTCCAGGACTTCCATCCGAGCGCGATGCAACCCGGAGCTCCCTCGCGCGCGCCGCTCCCCCGGCGGGATCTCGCGTTGCTGGCTGCGGGTGTCCTTTGCACCCTCAGCATCTGCGCCTGGCTGCTTCGCTACAGCCGTTACGGCGTCGACTTCACCGACGAGAGCTTCTACCTCGTGTGGATAGCGAACCCTTTCCTGTACGAGTGGTCGGTCTACCTCTTCGGCTTCTTCTACCACCCGTTGTTCAGCTTGCTGGGCGGGGACGTCGCCGCCTTGCGCCAGGCGAACCTCCTGGTGAGCTTCGGGCTGTCTTCGATGCTGGTGTGGGTCCTGCTGCGCAAGCACGGACCGGGCATGCCCGCTTCCGTGCGCGCCGTCCTGGCAGGTTCCGTTGCCTGCGCCGGCTTCCTCATCGCCGACACCTGGCTGCCCACGCCCAGCTACAACAGCCTCGCGCAGCAAGGGCTGCTGGTCGCGGCGGCTGGGCTCGTGCTGACGGAGCGGGAACCCTCTCGCCAGAGCCTGCTGGGCTGGCTGCTGGTGGCGGCCGGCGGCTGGCTGGCGTTCTCGGGCAAGCCCAGCAGCGCAGCGGCATTGGCCGTCGTGGCACCGCTCTATGTCGCCGCGGCCGGCAAGATGAACCTGCGGCTCCTCGCACTGGCCGGCGCAGTCGCGGCCGGCCTGCTGCTCGCCACCGCTTTCGCCATCGACGGCTCGGTGCAGCGCTTCGCCGCCAGGCTCTCCACCGGGGTGGAGTATCTCGGCTACATGCAGGGCGGTTACTCCGCCGGCGACGTGCTGCGCTGGGACGGCTTCAGCCTGCCGGCTGCCGAGAGGGTCGCGCTCGTCGTGCTGGCGCTGGGCGCCTCCTTCGGCGCCTTGTGCCTGCAGGGAGGTGCGCGCGCGTGGGCCGTCGGGGCGGTCGTCTGCGGGCTGCTTGCGGGCGGCACCCTTGTCCTGTCGCTCGACGTCCCGGTCCGGGGCGCGGCCCTGGGCCCCTACAAGGACCTCCTGCTGTTGGCGGTTCCGCTGGCAGCCGTGGTGGCCGTGGTGCTCGCTCCGGCCCATCTCGCACGGCCACGCCGGGCCGAACTGGCGCTCGCGCTGCTGCTGGCGATCCTGCCGCACGTCTATGCCTTCGGCACGAACGGCAATTACTGGCAGGCCGCCGGTGCGGCGGGGGTGTTCTGGGTTGCCGCCGGCCTGGTCCTGCTGTTGCCGGCGCTGGCGCCTGGAGGGGGGCTGGCGCTGCTGCCGCTGGCGCTGGCGACGCAGCTGGTCACCGCGGCGGTCATGTTCGATGCCATGCAGGATCCTTATCGGCAGCCGGAACCCCTGCGCCACAACCGGATGGCGGTGCAGTTCGGCTCCCCGTCGTCGAACCTCCTGCTGTCGGACGACTACGCGGCCTACCTGGAAAGCGTCCGGAAGGCAGCGGGGCTCGCCGGCTTCCAGCCCGGCACGCCCGTGATCGACCTGAGCGGGCAGTCGCCGGGCATCCTGTACGCGCTGGGTGCAAGGAACATCGGCCAGGCCTGGATGATCGGCGGCTATCCCGGAAGCGGGCCCTTGGCGGCGGCGTCACTGCGGCATGTCCCGTGCGAAGAGATCGGCCGCGCATGGTTGCTGGCCGAACCCGGCGGGCCGCGCCGCCTCTCGGGGGCGGTGTTGCAGGCATCGGGCCTTTCGGTGGAGCGTGACTACAGCCCGGCGGGCTCCTGGCACACCGCGCGGGGAGCCGGCGGCTACGCCGATCCCCGGCTGCAGGTACTGATGAAGCCCCTGCGCGCGGATGCCGAGGCGGCTTGCCGGCAGGCCCGGCAAGCGCCGGCGCCTGCCGGCGGCCGCTGACGGTTCGTGTTCCCTGCAGGCGCGGGCGCCGGACCGCTCCGGCAGAATCCGTCCTGCATGGACGACGAACTGGTCACGCTGGCTTGGGACAGCGCCTTCTTCGGCTTCGGCGTGGGCCGCTGCGATTCCCGAGACACCTCGGCAGACGGCATCGCCCGCATCCTGGCGGAGGCCGCCGCGCGCGGGCTGCGCCTGGTGTACTGGGTGGTCCCGCCCGAAGCCCCTGCCGACGCGCTCGCGGCGGCCGGTGTGCTCCTCATGGATCGGAAAGTCACCTACGTCGCTGCATCCGGCCAGCGGCAGGCGCACCCGGCGGTGACCGCGACGACGACCCCTTCCGACCATCTCCTCTCCCTGGCGCTGCAAAGCGGCCAGTACTCACGCTTCCGGGTCGACCCGCGCATGCCGGCGGGCAGCTTCGAGCGGATGTATGCGGCGTGGCTGGACCGTTCGCTTGCGGGCGAACTCGCGCGGGAGGTGCTCGTGTTCGGCGAGGCGGGGAAGGACGCGGACGGATTCCTGGCCCTCGGCATGAAGAAGGGACGCGCCGACATCTCGCTCCTGGGCGTGGACCGCGCCTCCCGCGGCCGTGGCGTGGGCACCGCGCTGGTGGACGCGGCCGTGGCGCGGGCGCACGCATGGGGCTTGGCCAACCTCCAGGTGGTGACGCAGCAGGACAACACGCCCGCGTGCAGCCTCTACGAGAAATGCGGATTCACGGTCGAAGCGGTCGAGCACGTCCACCACGCCTGGCTGTGAGCGGGATCCCGGCCGGCCTTGCGGTATGCTCGAGCAGGAGGTGGGGCCGGCATCGGCAGCACGGAGAGAATCCTTCATGTCTGTGACGTTGTCCATCGTGGTGCCGGTATTCCGTTCGCAGGAGCTGCTGCGGGAACTGCATCGGCGCGTCGTGGCCGTCCTCGAGCCGATCCATCCCTCCTTCGAGATGGTGCTGGTGGAGGACGGAGGAGGCGACGGCTCCTGGCAGGTCATCCAGGCCCTCGCCGCGCAGGACCCGCGCGTCGTCGGCATCCGCCTGGGCCGCAACTATGGCCAGCACAACGCCCTGCTGTGCGGTATCCGGGCCGCCCGTGGCGAACTGATCGTCACGATCGACGACGACCTGCAGAACCCTCCCGAGGAAGTGCCGCGCCTGCTGGCCGAACTCGGGAACGGCTACGACGTCGTCTACGGCACGCCGCAGGCGGGCGCGCACGGGCTCTTGCGCAACATGGCGTCGCGCGTGACCAAGATCGCGCTGCAACAGAGCATGGGTGTGGAATCCGCGAGCAAGGTGAGTGCGTTCCGGGCGTTCCGCACGCACCTGCGCGACGCCTTCGCGGGTTACCGCAGCCCGTCGGTGAACATCGACGTGCTGCTGACGTGGGGCACCACCCGTTTCTCCGCGGTGCGGGTGCGGCAGGACGAGCGCACCGTCGGCGATTCGGGATACAGCCTGCGGCGGCTGTTCACGCATGCGGTGAACATGGTCACCGGCTTCTCCGTCCTGCCGCTGCAGATCGCGAGCGTCCTGGGCGTGCTGTTCGGCGCCGTCGGCTTCGCCATCCTCATGTACGTGGTGGGGCGGTACATCATCCACGGCAGTTCGGTGCCCGGCTTCACCTTCCTGGCATCGATCATCGCCATCTTCTCCGGCGTCCAGCTGTTCGCGCTCGGCATCTTCGGCGAGTACCTGGCGCGGATGCATTTCCGCTCCATGGAGCGTCCGCCCTATACGCTGCTCGAGAGCACGCGGCGCGAATGATGCCGGCGCGATGGCCCCGGCAGTTCGCGCGATTCGCCACCGTGGGACTGGTTTCCAATGCCGTGCTCTACGCGGCCTACCTGGTGCTGACCGCGGCCGGCATGGGCGCCAAGCTGGCGATGACGCTCCTCTACGCGGTGGGCGTGTGCCAGACGTTCGTCTTCAACAAGCGGTGGACCTTCTCCTTCCGGGGGCCGGGCGCGCCGGCCTTTTCCCGGTATGCCGTGTCCTATGCCCTGGGCTACCTCGTCCAGCTGGCCATCCTCCATGTCTTCGTGGACCGCCTCGGCTTTCCGCACCAGGCGGTGCAGGCCGCAGCCATGGTGCAGGTCGCCGTGTTGCTGTTCCTGCTGCACAGGTTCTGGGTCTTCCCCGCCGCGGCCGCGCATCCCCCTCCGGAGCAACCCACATGAAAGTCCCGTTCAACAAGCCGTACATGACCGGCAAGGAGCTCGAGTACATCGCGCAGGCGCACGCCTCCGGGCACCTGTCGGGGGACGGGGCGTTCACCAAACGGTGCTCGGCATGGCTGGAGCAGTGCGTGGGCTCCCACAGGGCGCTGCTCACGCACTCCTGCACGGCGGCGCTGGAGATGGCGGCGCTGCTGGCGGACCTGCAGCCCGGCGACGAGGTGATCATGCCCTCGTTCACCTTCGTCTCCACGGCCAATGCCTTCGTGTTGCGCGGCGCCGTCCCCGTCTTCGTCGACATCCGGCCGGACACGCTGAACATCGACGAACGGCTGATCGAGGCGGCCATCACCCCGCGCACGCGCGCCATCGTGCCGGTGCACTACGCCGGCGTCGCGTGCGAGATGGATCCCATCCTGGACATCGCGCAGAGGCACCGGCTGCTGGTGATCGAGGACGCCGCGCAGGGCCTGATGTCCACGTACAAGGGCCGCCCGCTGGGCAGCATGGGCCACATGGCGGCACTCTCCTTCCACGAGACGAAGAACATCATCTCGGGGGAGGGGGGCGCGCTGCTGGTGAACGACCCGCGGCATGCCGAGCGGGCCGAGATCATCCGCGAGAAGGGTACCAACCGTTCCCAGTTCTTCCGGGGCCAGGTCGACAAGTACACCTGGGTGGACGTGGGTTCTTCGTACCTGCCCAGCGAACTGGTGTCGGCTTTCCTGTGGGCGCAGATGGAGCAGGCCCGGGAGATCACGCAGCGCCGGCTCGCGCTGTGGGACACCTACCACGACGGTTTCGCCGCGGCGGAGCGGTCGGGGCAGGTCCGCCGGCCCGTGGTGCCGGGCCACTGCGCCCACAACGCCCACATGTACTACCTCCTGATGCCGGACCTCCAGGCTCGCACCGAGCTGATCGCGGCGCTGCGGCACGAGGGAATCCAGTGCGTCTTCCACTACGTGCCCCTGCATGGCACGCCGCTCGGGCAGAAGGTGGGCCGGTCGGCCGGAAAGCTGCCTGTCACGGAAGAGATGGCGGACAGGCTGGTCCGGCTGCCGATGTGGCTGGGCCTGGAGCATGAACAGGCCGGGGTGATCGGGAAGGTGGCCGGGGCGTTCTGAAGAGGCGCGAATCCGCTGCCCCCGGGCGCAATGCGGCGAATCCGGGCCGGGCCCTTGAAACTCCGCCGGTTGCCTTAAACTACGTCTTCCTGGGGCTGCACCGGTTTCGACGTGGGTTCGGAGACGCAGCAGGGCATGTCGAGGCTCAGTTCCCTCGTTAATCCAGCTGAAACAAACCAACTGCGAACGACGAACGTTTCGCCCTCGCCGCTTAATCGCGCGTGAGCCTTGCAACGGTTGGCCGATGGGCCGGGCCAGGGTCGTAAGGTCCTGACTGCAAGGTAATCTACATTGGCTGGCTCCGCATCGGGTACCTTGGTGCGGGGCGAGAAAATAGGGTGCTGGCGGCTTCCGTAGCGTGCGACTGCGCGACGGGGGCGGCGAGAAACAAAACAGATCGCTAAGCATGTAGAACTGTTCGTTGAAGGCTTGCGGACGCGGGTTCAATTCCCGCCAGCTCCACCAAACATGAAGGCCGTCCGGTCCCCACCGGACGGCCTTTTTTCATCTGCCCTCGTGGCCGGAGCGTTCGAAGGCGGGGCCGGCGACCCCCTGTCAAGGCGCGCGGATTCCAGCGGCGGCGATCGTCGACGGGCGGTCGGACCGTCATCACTACGGGTGACAGACGCGCGCGCCACGCTTGCCTATGATCGCGCGCAACGAATCCTGGGGACCAGAACATGGGGTTGGAGAAGGGGATGCACCCGTTGGGGGGTGCATGGAGCGCGCTTGCGCTCGTCGCGGCCATGGCTTGCGCGCCCGCCGCCAGGGCACAGCCCTCGCCGCAGCAACTGCAGGACATCCAGCGGCAGCAGGAAAGCATCCAGCAGCAGGAACAGCAGCGACTGCAGGAGCAACTGCGGCGGCAGGACCCCGCGCGCCGGCCGCCGGGCGGCGTCGACCCGGGGCTCGCGCCTTCCGGCACCGACGGCACCGTGCCCGGCCCGTGTTCGGTCGTGAACGCGATCCGCCTGGAAGGCGCCGACCGCCTCGGCGCGCAGGAGCAGGCACAGCTCACCGCCCCCTTCATCGGCCAGTGCGTGGGCCTGAAGGAGATCGGCGAGCTGATGCGGCTGATCACCAACCGCTACATCGAGCTCGGCCTGGTCACGACGCGGGTCTACATCCCGCAGCAGGACCTGGGCCAGGGCACGCTGCGGCTGCTGGTGCTCGAAGGCAAGGTCGGTGAACTGCGCCTCGAGGACCCGGCGTCGCGCGTGCACCTCGCCTCCGCCTTTCCCGGCCTGCGCGGGCGCGTCCTGAACATCCGCGACATCGAGCAGGGGCTGGACCAGATCAACCGCCTGCGATCCAACAACGCGGCGATGGAGCTGCAGCCCAGCACCGACCCGGGGCTGACGAACATCGTCATCACCAACCAGCCGGGCTCGTGGGTGAGCGGCAGCCTCACCTTCGACAACTACGGCTCGCCTTCGACCGGCGACATCCGCGCGACCGGCACCCTCAGCCTCGACAACCCGCTGGGACTCAACGACGCCTGGTTCGTCTCGCTCTCGCGCAACACCGATGCGCACCCCGGCTCGCGGCTTTCCGAAAGCTCGCTCCTGAGCGTGAACTTCCCGTACGGCTACTGGAACTTCCTCGCCTCGGCCAGCAACAGCCGGTACAACAGCGTGGTGGCGTCCGCGACGCAGCGCTTCAACAGCACCGGCGAGACGGACACCTACAACCTGGGCGTGCAGCGTGTCCTGCTGCGCGGGCAGACCAGCAAGCTCACGCTGAACGTCGGCCTCACCCACAAGGATTCGCGCAACTACATCGAAGGCTCGCTGCTGACCACCGGCAGCCCGAAGCTGACCGACGTGCAGGTCGGCCTGACCTCGGTCTTCTTCGCGGGCGGCGGTTTCTGGACCATCGACGGCGGCGTCTCCAAGGGCCTGTCGCTGTTCGGCGTCGAGGAACTGCCCGGCGCCGGCACCGGGACGATCCCCACCACCCGCTGGCTGCGCTTCCAGGGCTCGGTCTCGTATGGCCGCCCGTTCAAGGTGGCGGACCTCGATGCCAACTGGTCCAGCACGCTGCAGGGCCAGACCAGCCGCGATTACCTCTACGGCTCGGAGCAGATCTCGGTCGGCGGCCTCTACACGGTGCGCGGCTTCGACGGCAGCTCCCTGTCCGGCGACCGCGGCGTGTACTGGCGCAACGACCTCAGCGTGCTGCTCCCCGCGTCGCAGGATGCGGGCGTGGCGCGCTGGTTCGGCCGGCTGCAGCCGTACCTCGGCGTGGACGTCGGCCACATCTCCGGCCGCGCCGGCCAGGCCGGCGGCACGCTGGCCGGCATGGTGCTCGGCCTGCGCGGCGTCGGCGGCCGCCTCGGCTTCGACGTCGGCTACGGCGCACCCGTGCACACCCCGTCCGTGCTGAAGCAGCGCGGCAACGTCGAAAACCACGCGCTGTACGCGCGCGTGACCCTCGGATTCTGAAGATCAGGCGCGCCCGCGGGGCGCAAGGAGTCGTGTCATGAAAGTCATCGCCAAGGCCACCCTCAAGGGCGCTTTCACCGGGGCCTGCCTCGGGATGATCCCCGTCATCCACGTCAGCCACGCGCAGCAGGTGGTCGACCCTGCCGCCGCCGCGGCGAACCGCTCCGCGCTCACGCAGTCCCTCAACGGGACGGCGGTGCAGAACATCGCCGCGCCGAACGCCGGCGGCCTCTCGCACAACAAGTTCACCACCTTCAACGTCGACCCCAAGGGGCTGGTGATCAACAACTCGAGCATCAACGCGATCTCGAACATCGGCGGCGCCGTGGTGGCGAACCCGCACCTGGCCGGAGGCGAGGCCCGGCTGATCCTGAACGAGGTGACCAGCGGCAACCGCTCGATCCTGAAGGGCACGCAGGAACTGCTGGGGGGACGGGCGGCGTACATCCTGGCCAACCCGAACGGCATCACCTGCGACGGCTGCGGCTTCATCAACTTCCCGCGCGCGACGCTGGCCACCGGCGCGCCGGTGCTGTCCAACGGCGCGATCAGCGGCTTCACCGTGAACGGCGGCGACCTGCTGGTCGGCCCCGGCGGCCTGAACGCCACCGGCGTCGACTTCTTCGACATCATCACGCGCGCCACGGTGCTCAACGGCCGTGTCAACGCGAACGACCTCTCCTTCGTCCTGGGCCGCAACCAGGTCGACTACGCGACGCTCGCCGCGACGCCGCTCGCGACCGCGGCGGGCGAGCCGGCGCCGGCCTTTGCGCTGGACTCGTCGGAGCTGGGCGGCATGTACGCCGGCCGCATCTGGCTGCGTGGCACCGAGGCGGGCGTGGGCGTGCGCGCGATGGGCACGGTGGCTGCGTCGGTGAGCGACGTGTCCATGGACGTGAACGGCAAGATCACCTTCAAGGGCAATGCGGCCACCGCGGTGCGCGATGTCACGCTGAAGGCCGCGCAGGTGGAGCTGGACGCGGCCACCGTCTATGCCGGCAACGACACGACGCTGCAGAGCGCCGGCGCGACCACGCTGGCCGGCGGCCGCACGGGCGCTGGCCGGGACCTGCGCATCGAGAGCACGACCCTCACCGACGCGCAGGGTGTGCGCGACGCCGGCCGCGACCTCACGGTGCAGGCGACCGGCGCCTGGACGGTGCAGGGCAGCACGGTGCAGGCCAAGCGCCATCTCACGGCAGCTGCCGACAGCGTGGCACTGCAGGCCGGCGCCAGGGTCATGGGCGAGGCGGACGGCACCGACGCGGACGGCAGCGGCCTGGGCCGCACCCGTGTGACCGCCACCCAAGGCGTCACGCTGCAGGACTCTGCCCTGTTCGGCGGGAACACCGTCGAGGTCGCCGCCGCCAGCCTGAGCGTCGACGCGGCCAGCAACGACAACGGGACGCAGGGCATCCGCGGCGGCTCGGACGTGACCGTGACAGCGGACAGCGTGGACAACGCCGGCCTGGTCGCCAGCGACGCCGCCCTGACCGTCGAGGCGGGCACGGTGACCAACCGCGCCACCGGCCTGGTGCAGGGCGCTTCGACCGCGATCACGGCGGGCACGATCACCAACGCCGGCGATCTCGCCAGCCTCGGCGGCCTGGCCCTGCGCACGAACGCCCTCACCAACCAGACGGGTGGCGCGATCCTGGCCAACGGCACGCTGGACGTGCAGGGCCATGGCGCGGCTTCCACCAGCCTCACCAACGAGGCCGGTGCCGAGGTCAAGGCCCGCGTGCTTTCCGTCCAGCTCGACGCGGTGGCCAACAGCGGCCAGCTGTACGGGCAGGACAGCCTGGCGATCACGGCGGACACCTTGACGAACCATACCGGGGCCTCCATCGCCACCCCGGGCAGCCTCACGCTGCAGCAGGCCGGCCCCGGCGGCACGCTGGCCAACAGCGGCACCGTGGAGGGACGCACGCTGTCGGTCACCTACGCCTCGGTGGACAACGCCGGCAGCGGGCGCCTCTTCGGCGACGACGCGGCGACGCTCGTCGTGTCCAGCCTCACCAATGCGGGCACCGTCGCCTCCGACGGAGTCCTGGCCCTCAACCAGAACGGCACCCGCGGCGCTTCGCTGGCCAACACCGGCACGATCGCCGGGGCGCAGCTGGGCGTCTACTTCGACACCATCACCAACGACGGCCGCCTGTACGGCGCGTCCGCGCTGCTGGCTGGAGCCAGCATCCTCACCAACCGCAGGGTGATCGAGTCCGGCGGCACGATGGGCCTGCAGGTGCGCTCGCTCGCCAACATGTCCACCGCCGCGGCGGCGGCCGACATCTATGCGGTCGGCGACCTGTCGATCACCGACAACCACACGCTCGCCAACACGTCGGCCACCGGCAAGGTCGCGAGCATCGTCTCGCGCGACGGCTCCCTGCTGATCGATTCGCGCAGCGGCGACGCCGCCACGCAGTCGGTCACCAACTCCGGCGGCCTGCTGTTCAGCGGCCAGAACCTCACCGCATTCGTCTCGCGCCAGTACATCAACCAGTCGTGGGTGGGCATGCGCGCCTACACCTTCAGCAACCTCGGCAACATGCTGCTGGGGGCTCCCGACAGCACCACGCTGCTCGGCTCGGCGCAGGCGGTGACGGTACGGAACGTCGACTCCGACATCGAGGCGCGGACCGGCGACATCCAGGTCAACGCCAGCTTCCTGGAGAACACCACCACCGACAGTGCCCCCGTGAAGCAGGAGGTCCACGTCGGCCGCCGCTCGTCCGGCTCCTTCGAGTACGACGGCAACCTCGACGGCCTCGGCGCCATGGTGGAGGTGTACAGCAACTGCGGCACCTTCGCGGACCACTTCGACGAGGGACGCATCGGCCACCGCTGCACGGCGGGCGTCGACATGTACGAAGAGCAATTCACGGGCGGCCCCAACCTCGCGCCGCGCGCCAAGCTGATCGCCGGGCGCGACCTGACGCTGTACATCGAGAACCAGGCGCTCAACTACATCAGCCTGATGTCCGCGGGCCGCGACGTCAACGTGAACGGCGCGCCGGGCGCGACCTTCGAGAACAAGGCGGAGAAGCTGCGCTACCGCGAGAGCGCGTACGTGGTCAGCTACGAGGACGGGGGCGTCGAGAGCAACCCCGGCGTCAATTGCGACGGCGACCGGTGCTTCTACGGCTACGTGGACGGCCCGGGCCCCGACGACGCGCTGTGGCACAAGAAGCGGTTCGACAACATCTCGCTGGCGACCGACCCCTTCTACTACAAGCAGGGCATCGCGTCGACGGTGCAGGCGGTCGGCGCCATCAACATCCACATCACCGACGTGGTGAACAACAGCACGGGCGACCGGAAACCCAATTCCGCACCGATCCCGAGCCCGACGCCGCCTTCCACCCCGGCCGCCGGGTCGCCCATGACGCCCGGCGCCGTCGGCGCCCAGCCGCTCGGCACCGCCACTCTTGGGGGCATCGCCACCCTGGGCAGCAGCCCCTTCTTCGTGCCGGCGGCCAGCCCGTCGTCGCCCTACCTCTTCGAGACCAATCCGAGGCTCATGAGCCTGGAAGGCCTGTACGGCTCGGACCTGCTGCTCAAGAGCCTCGGCCTCGACCCGACCAAGTACATGCGCGTCGGCGACCCGTACTTCGAGCAGCAGCTGCTGCGCCAGCAGTTGCTGGCCGCCGCCGGCCAGCTGTTCATCGCCGACGGCCTGGCCAGCGAGAACGACCAGTTCAAGCTGCTGATGGCGAACGCCGCCTCGGTCAGCGGCGACCTCAAGCTGCGCGTCGGCGTGGCGCTCACCGCGGAGCAGCTGGCCAACCTGAAAAAGGACATCGTCTGGATGGTCGAGACGGTGGTGAACGGCAAGAAGGTGCTGGTGCCGCAGCTGTACCTGTCGGACGCCACCAAGGCGAAGCTCGCGGACGGCGCCCGCTTCGTTGCCTCCAACATCAACATCAAGACCGAAGGCGCCATCACCAACACCGGTGCTTTCGTCGCTTCCAACAACATCACGATCGACGCGGGCACCACCTTCACCAACCGCATGGGCACGCTGGTCGCCGCCAACGGCCTGAGCATCGCGGCCACCGGCGACATCCTCAACCAGAGCGGCACCCTGCGCGGGGGCAACGTGGCCCTGGAGTCGCGCACCGGTTCTGTCGTGAACGAGACCTTGACGCGCGACGAGGTCGTGCGCGGCGCGCACGGGCAGGGGCTCACCACGGTCGTCGGCCAGACGGCCACCATCGAATCCACCGGCAACCTGCAGATCAAGGCGGCGCAGGACATCACCTCGAAGGGCGGCCAGGTCGCCGCGGGCGGCGATGCGAAGCTGGAGGCCGGCCGTGACATCACCTTCACCGGCATCGAGCGCAAGAGCCTGGAATCGTCGGTGACGAACACCAGCCAGGGTGGCTACGATACGACCGAGCGCAGCAGCACGCAGCGCACGCAGGTGCAGGGCTCCGGCCTGACGGTCGGCGGCAACCTCGACGCCAGCGCCAAGCGCGACATCAAGATCGAAGGCAGTTCCGTCGACGTGACCGGCGATGGCCGGCTGGATGCTGGCCGCACCCTCACCATCACGGCCCAGGCCGAGACGTCGAGCTCCAGGCAGGACACCCAGACCGACAGCTGGAACACCAGCAGCAGCGAGAAGACCACCATCGACCGCACCACGGGCAAGGCCAGCACGGTCAACTTCGGTGGCAGCCTGACGATCAAGTCGGGCGGCGACACCAACGTGGTCGGCTCCGAGATCGCGGTGGGCAAGGACCTGAACGTGGAGGGCATCGGCGGCAACCTGAACGTCACCACGTTCCAGGAATCCACCACCATCACCTCGGAGAAGAAGTCGAGCTCCTTCTTCGGCGGCGAGGCGAAGGCCGACGCGGGCGACAACGCCACGCAGAGCAAGGCGTCCGCCAAGGGCACGCTGTACAACAGCTCGGAAGAGACGACCCGCATCGACTCCACCACGCACCTGCGCTCGGGCATCAGCGTGGGCGGCAACCTGAACGCCGGCGAAGGCGCGATCAAGGGCGACGTGAACATCACGGGCTCGAACATCGCCACCGGCGGCGACCTGAAGCTCGTCGCCGGCGGGGACATCAACGTGCTGGCCGCCGACGACAGCACCACCGTCACCAAGACCAGCAAGTCGACGTCCCTGTACGTCGGCGCGGAAGCGTCGATCGACGGAGCGGGCGCCAAGCTGGGGGTCGAACACAAGGAATCGAACGGCAGCGCGACCCAGACCACCGCGCAGGTGTCGGGCCTGAGTTCCGGCGGCAACATGACCCTCAAGGCCGGCGGCGACTTCACGGAGCAGGGCACGCAGGTCGCCGCGGGCGGCGACATCAAGGTGGAAGCCGCCAGCATCCAGAGCCGCGCGGCCAAGGACACCTACACCGAAACCGGCGATTCGCTGTCGGTCGACGTCAGCCTCGGCATCACGGCGGAGACCGGCCTGGGCGGCGTGGTCGGCAGCTTCATGAACGACAAGGGCAAGGCCGACTTCGACATGGCCGCGGCCAGCGAGAGCATCAACGGCTTGTCGGTGCCGGACGCCGGCTCGGTCAAGGCCGAACTGAAGATCTCGACCACCAAGACGACTTCGACCGCCAGCGGCAGCGAGGCCAGGACCTCCAGCTTCACCTCCGGGGGCAACGTCACCTTCACGGCGCGCGAGGGCGACGCCACCTTCGCCGGGACGAACGTGGAAGCGGCCAAGGCGATCGAGGTGACGGCGGCCAAGGGCAGCGTCAACATCCTGGCCGCCGAAAGCAGCGACCAGGCCAGCAAGACCACGACCAAGGCCGACGTGACCATCGGCGTCAGCATGGACGGCACCATCTCCGGCTCCGGCTCCGGCAGCAAGGAAACGGATGCGTCCTCGTCCACGCGCCAGACCGCCGCGTCGTTCAAGGCCGGCACGGACCTGACGATCGAGGCCAAGAAGGACGTGACGCTGGTCGGCACCAACCTGGCCGCGGGCGGCACGGCCTCGATCGAAGCCAAGGAAGGCAAGATCGATTTCCAGGCCGCGCGCAACACGACCAGCGCGTCGAGCGACTCCGAGAGCGCCAACGCCAGCTTCTCCGCCAACGTCTCCGGCAAGGAGGGCAGCATCGGCGGGGGCGGCGGCACGATGTCCACGCGCGAGAATTCGTCCACCGGCGTGGCGGGCTCCATCAGCGCCGGCAACGTGGTGCTGAAGTCCAAGGGCGACATCACCCTGGAAGGCACCAACATCGCCGCCCGGGACAACGCTTCCATCGAGACGCAGGGCAAGGTCGATTTCAAGGCGGTGGAAGACACCTACACGCGGACCGCGCAGGGCAAGTCGGCACAGGTCGACCTGGAGGCGGGCGCGAAGGGCGGCGGCGCCAAGGTCGGCGCCAGCGTCACCGACGAATCCGAGAGCAGTTCCACCAAGCGCGGCGGCACCCTGACCGCGTCCAACCTGACCATCAAGGCGGGGGACGGCATCCGCCTGGAAGGCACGGCGGTGGACGTCAAGCAGGATGCCAGCATCGACGCCGGCAAGGGCAAGCTGGTGGTGGAGTCGGCCGTGAGCACGCGCACCGTGCGCATCAACAACGACTCGGCGGAGGTCGGCCTCAAGGCCGACGTGAAGTCGCAGAACGGCCAGGGTAGCGTGAAGGTGGAGAGCGCGTCCGAGAACACCAACCAGGTGACGAACCAGAACGCGTCCATCAAGGTCGGCGGGAAAGCCGACGTGAAGGCCGCCGGCGGCATCGACGTGAAGGGCACCGGCGTGACCGGCGTGGACAGCGTGATCAAGGCCGGCACGCTCGACACGCACGGCGCCGCCGTGACCGTGGAGCAGCGCCAGGACGTGAACGAATCGACCAAGTCGAACACCAGCGTGAGCGTGGGCGTGATCGTGCCCAGCAAGAAGGCGCGCAAGGAAGTGACCGACACCGTCCAGAAGGCGAAGGACAGCAAGGTCGGCACGGCGCTGCAGAACAAGACGGAAGACACCAAGGCCAGGCTCGGCCTGCAGACCAAGGACGAGGCCACCGAGAACAAGCGCCAGAACAACGTCGCCTACGCCGACCGCAAGGCGACGGAAGCCGAGAGGCGGATCTCTTCCGACCAGTCGAAGAAGGACCAGAAGGCGAGCTACGACCAGCAGAAGGCCGACGATCGGGCGGCGGCCGAGCGCGACAAGGCGCTGAAGGCGATCGACAAGACCGCCGGCGCCCCGGCGCAGGACGCCGCCAAGGCGAAGATCCAGTCGGAGTTCGAGGCCAAGAAGCAGGCCAATGCCGAGACGGCCGACGCGACCAAGCAGCAGAACGCCGTCGCGGCGCTCGATGCGCGCAACCAGTACGCCGACAAGACCCTGGGCCGCAAGGAAGCCGCCGAGACCAAGGCGGCCGAATCGCAGGGGCGGCACGCCGACGACAACGCCAAGGTGCAGGTGGCGCTGGCCACGAAGACCGCCGACGAAGCCAAGGAGATCGACGCCAGGCAGAAGCAGATCGACCGCAAGGGCGAGGTGAATGCCGAGAAGGCTGCCCGTGTGGTGGAACTCAAGGCGGACGCCGACAAGGCCAAGGCCGACAACGACGCCAGGAAGGCGCGCCTGGAAGCGGACAAGACCGCGCAGGAAGCCTCCAAGGCGAAGGTCGACAAGGTCCTGGAGCAGCAGAAGAAGGACGATGCGGACATCGACAAGCAGGCCGGCCTGACCGATGCGCAGAAAGCGGACAAGAAGGCCGAGAACGCGAAGAAGGCGCAGGAGAAGGTGGCCGAAGCCCGCAAGGAGCTCGAGGACGCCAGGGAGGCCAGCGCCAAGGCCGAAGCCGACAAGCTGCAGGAGGCCGTGACCGCCCGGGAGAAGGCCAGGGCCGATGCGGAGCAGGCGAGGCAGGAGACCCTGGCGAAGGCCGAACGCGACCGCCTGGGCCTGCAGCCGACGCAGGACGTGAAGGATGCGCTGGCCAAGGCCGACAAGGCACGCAACGAGAAGGTCGCGGACCTGGACAAGAAGCGCGACGACGCCCTGAAGGACCAGGACAAGAAGCGCGATGACGCGGTGGGCGACGCGCGGAAAAAGCGCGACGCCGAGCTGGCCCGGATCGCCAAGGACACCAAGATGACGGCGAAGGACAAGGCCGCCGCCCGCAAGAAGGCGGAGCAGGACTTCGCCGCGGCCGAGACGAAGGCCAAGGAAGCGCATGCCGCCGAGAAGGGCAAGCTCGACGCCGAGCACGACAAGGGCGTGGAGCAGGCCGACAAGGACCAGGCCGCGGACGCGGACGTGAAGGCGGCCCGCCAGAAGATGGAGCGCGACCTGGACCAGCAGCGCGACGACAGGCTTGCCCAGGCCGGCAAGGAAGCCAAGGTGCGCAAGGAACTGGCCGACCTCGACGAGGCGCGCCGCAAGGCGCTGGCCGAGAAGGCCGAGGCGAGGGCGAAGAAGGACGAGGCCGTCCAGGCCGACGACAGCCTGTCCGCCCAGGACAAGGCCGACAAGCTGAAGGCCAACGCGGAGGAGCAGGCGCGCGACCTCGAAACGGTCGCCGCCGACCACGCGAAGAAGCAGGAGGCCACGAAGGCGGCGCGCGACGACGAAGCCCGCAAGGCGGAGGAAGCCGCCATCGATCCGAAGCTCCCGGCCGCCGACAAGGATGCCGCGAAGAAGAAGATCGCCGACAAGTACGACGCGCTGAAGAAGGACCGCGAAAAGGTGCGCGACGAGCAGGTCGCGGCCGCCGCCGAGGCGAAGAAGCAGGCAGTGGAGGACGCGAAGGTGGAACGCGACCAGCGCGTGGCCGAGGCGCAGGCTGCCAAGGCCTACCAGGACGCCGCCGACGCCCTCGAGAAGACGAAGTCCACGAGGGAGAAGGCCTCGGAGGACCGCAAGGACCGCGAGCTCGCGAACATCAGCACGACGCTGCCGGAAGAGAACAAGAAGAGCGAGCGAGCCCGCATCGAGAAGGAAGCGGCGCTGCGCAAGAACGACCTGCAGGCCCGGCACGATGCCGATGTGGCCAAGGCGGCGGCCGATCGCGACGAGAAGGTGGCCCAGGCCGATTCGGAACGCGCGAAGGCCGCCGCCGACCTGGCCAAGCAGCGCGAAACGGAGGCGGCCAACAAGCTGCCGGCCACCGAAAAGGCCGCGCGCCTGACGGAGATCGCGCAGCAGCACACGGACGCGAAGGCCAAGGCGGACAGCACCTTCACCGCGCAGAAGAAGGACATCGAGGCCCGCCGCGACGAGCAGCTGGCGACCGCGGAGCGCACCCGGCGCGATGCGGACATCGATGCCGACACCGCGCTGACGGCGCGCGAGAAGCAGCAGAAGAAGGCCGAAAGCGAGAAGACCTTCCTGGCCGCGCAGAAGGCCGCCCAGGCCAAGCGCGACGAAGCCAAGACGGAACTCGCCAGGCTGATGACGCCCGAGGAGAAGGCGGCGGCGGACGCGCTGGCGGCCAAGGCCGAGAAGGAAGGGGCGCGGGTGAAGAACCCCTATGCCTTCTCCGTCAAGGCCAAGTACTACGGCAACAAGGTGCGGCGCTGGAAGGAAGTGGTCACGGCCTTCGGCATCGACGTGAGCACCGCGCCCCCGCCCGTGCAGGACGAGGAGGAGAAGCAGGCCACCCTGCGCAGCCTGCTGCCGCTGGCGAAGCAGTTCCAGGCGCAGGACCAAGTGGTCGCGCTGCGGCTGCTGCAGGATCCGGCGGTGCAGGCCGCCACGGCGATCGCCGCCGCGGTGGATGCGATGCGCGAGGAAGCGCGCGACGCGATGCTGAAGGCGTACACGCAGGCCGAAACGGGCAAGCCGCTGGGCGTGCTGACCGTGGCCGACCAGCGCCGCATCCTGGACAGGGAAGGCATCGAGCTGCCCGCCCACCTGCCGTCCGCGGAAGTGACGCGGCAGTTCCGCGCGCACCTGGATGCCGCGGCGGCAGCCTTGCAGCCGACGCCGTCGCAGAAGGCGGAGATCCTCCAGGGCCTCGGCGTCGCGGTGCCCTCCGGCAAGACCGCGGAGCAGGTCTACGCGGAGACGATGGGCAAGGGCCGCGAGAAGGCGCAGGCGCAGATGGCCGGCATGGGGCTGGGCGCGGCCAAGGTGCGGGAACTGAGCGGGATGATGGAGCGATAGCCGGGCCGAGCCGGGCGGTGGCCGCGTCCGGCGGCTCGCTCAGGCGCGCACCAGTTCGGCGTAGACGTCCAGCGTCCGGCGGATGACGATGCGCTCGTCGAATTCGCGCAGCACCTTCTGCCGCGCGGCGGCGCCGAGCCGCGCCCGGAGCGCGGGGTCGTCCTGCAGCGTCGCGATGGCCCGGGCCAGCGCCTGGCCATCCCGCGCGGGGACGAGCAAGCCGTCCACGCCGTCGGCGACGACCTCGCGGCAACCCGGCACGTCGGTCGTCACCAGCGCCCGCGCGCATGCGCCGGCCTCGATCAGCCCCTTCGGCAGCCCTTCCCTGTAGCTGGGGAGCGCCACGACGTCCACCGAGCGGAACAGGGCCGGCATGTCGCCGACGTGGCCCAGCCACTGCAGGAGTTCCTCGTCCACCCAGGCCCGGAGCTCGGATTGCGGGACGGCCGCGGGATTGCCGGGGTCGGGGTCGCCGGCGAGGAGGAAGTCGATCCGCCGGCCTTCCGCACGGAGGATGCGGGCGGCTTCCACGAACTCCGCGACCCCCTTGTCCCAGAGGAGCCTGGCCGGCAGGAGGACGCGCAGCGCCTGCCCGCCGGACGCCGCGTCGGCGGGCCCGGGCGGCCCGAACCGGTCGCTGTCGACACCCGAGCCCGGGATGAGGCGGATCCGCGCCGGCTGGACCAGGCGGGCGCGGTGGAAGAGGGCCACGTCGTCCGGGTTCTGCAGGATCAGCCGCGCGCCGTCGCCGTCGAGCGCGAAGCGCAGGAGCCCGCGCACGACGGGGCGCAGCAGGCGTGCGGTGAGGTCGTCGCTGATGAACACGTAGCCCATGCCGGCGACGGCGCTCACGCGCTGGGGCCGGCCGCCCTCATGCCGGGCGAAGCGACCAGCCAGCGAGCCATACACGGCGCACTTGATGGTGAAGCCATGGACGATGTCGACGCTTTCCGCCACCAGCAGGCGCCGCAGCCAGTGGACCAGCCCGAGCTCGCGCAGCGGATTGAGGCTGCGCCTTTCCATCGGGGCGGGGATCCAGCGGAATCCCAGCTCCCGCAGCTTCTCGCCGTAGGGGCCCGGTGGCGAGACGAGCAGCACCTCGTGCCCGGCCTCCCGCAGCGCCAGCGCCAGCGAGCGCCGGAAGTTGTACAGGTACCACTCGGTGTTGGCGAACAGCAGGACCTTCATCCCGGCCGACCCGCGCGGACCGGGGACACGTTGCAGCACATTCTGGGAATCACTCGAACAGGTAGAAGCGGTAGGGTTTCCAGGCCACGGAGTGGCTGGCGTAATTGAGCCACACGAACTGCACGGCCGCGCAGTAGGCGAGGATGGCGACGACCCACGCACGGTTGGCGCGCCCCGGCGAGCCGAACACCGACGGCAGGTGCGACAGCACCACCAGCTGCAGGGGCAGCATGTAGAGTCCCAGCCGGTCCAGGGCCGTGGTGGAGGGGGAGACCAGGAGGCCGGCGAGCAGCGCCAGCGAGATCACCGCCAGCCACAGCCAGAGTCCCGACTCGCCGGGCGCGAACCGGAACCGCCTGCGGAACAGCAGCAGGACGAGCGCCGGCGCGGCGTTCATCAGCAGCCGCACGAGCGCGCCCTCCGACTGGTATTCGGCCTCGATGTAGTTCTCGATCAGGTCGTCGACGCTGTCCTGCAGCAGGAGGAAGTAGGCGGACGCGGTGACCACGCCGACGAGCCCGATCGTGAGGTAGCGGTTGCGGGAGTTCGCGAGGGCCGCGATCGGCAGGAGCAGCACCGCGGACCGGTGGAAGGTGGCGCCGAGCACCACCCAGACCACGAACCAGGCGATCGAACGCTTCTGCAGCGCCAGCAGGCCCAGCATCGCGAAGCCGAGCGCGACGCCTTGGCGGGTGTAGCCCATGCCCACCACGATGACCATGTAGGGCACCGCGACGGCGAACGCGAGCCATGGGCGCGGAAGGCTGCGGCAGAAGCACGCCAGGCCGATGGTGAAGATCGTCCCGCTGACGAGGTTGACGCCGAAGATGTCCCAGTCGAGTTCGTCGCTGAGCCAGTTGAGCAGGCGGTACCCGGGGTCCTTCATGGTGACGACTTCCTGGAGCGTCGCTCCCTGCACCGTCTCGAGGTACCGCAGGTAGTTGAACCAGTCGCCCCCGACCTGGTAGCGCAGGCCGATCATCAGGCTCGTCGCGGCCGCGGCGAACAGCCAGCCCGGCGTCCAGCGGGCCTGCCGCTGCGGGAGGTGTGCCCTGGGCCCCGTTCCGGCGGTGAACGCGGCGAGGGCGGGCAGCAGGAACAGGATCCAGTAGGGCCACATGTCAGGGGTTCCGGGAAGTCGGCATCAGGGACGATCGCTTCGAAGGTGGCGCGCGAGATCGGCGGGGTTCACGAACAGGAGCGACAGGGCGCGCAGTCCGCGCTTGGCCGCCGTCGACAGGCCCTGTGCGCGCAACGCGAGCGACTGGCCGAAGTACGCGGCAGGCAGCAGCGGCCAGGTCTTCATCATCGTCTTCCAGTGCTTGCGCAGGATGCGGTTGCGCATCGCGAATTCGACGGCGAGCTTCTTCTCGGCGCCCGGCGTGGGATGCTGGTGGAGCACCACCTCCGCCACCGAGGTACACACGAAGCCCTCCTGCGCCGCCCGGATGACCAGTTCGGTGTCCTCGTTGCGCCGCAGGTTCGCGTCGAAGCCGCCCAAGGCCCGCAGCGGCTCGGCCGCCGCGAACAGCGTTCCCGTGCCGAACAGGCCGGGGCGAAGCCCGGGATGCCGCAGGCCCACCGTGGCGAACAGGTACAGCGGCCGGCTCGCCACCACCTGCCCGGCACCGAGGCCGGCCAGGACCTTGCCGCTGCCCTCGACCCGGCGGGCACCGTAGCAGAGGATGCGGTCGTGGCCGAGGCTTTCGCGAACCTGCAGGAACGCGTGCCGCTGGCGCGCGATCCGGTCCGCGGGCGCTTCGTCGTCGTCGTCCAGGAACATGAGGAAGCGCGTCCGGCAGGCCGCCAGGAGCCGGTTGCGGACCACGGCCACGCCCGCGTTCCGCTCGTTGAAGAGGACGTGCAGCCGCGGCTCCTCCCGCGCCTTGCCGCGCAGGACCGCGTCGGTCCCGTCCGTCGAGCCGTCGTCCACCACCAGCACCGCCGCCGGCGCGCAGGCCAGCGCGGATTCGATCGCGCGCACGATGGTGTCGCGGCAATTGTGCGAAGCCAGGCAGACGGTGACGTCGTCGAACACGGGGCGGGGGAGCACGTCGTCGTTCAGGTGGGCAGCTCGTGGTGGCGGGGCGGGCGCATGACGCCGAGGGACCGGAGCACCACCTTGGTGGCGTCGCGGAAGTAGTCGTTGCGCAGCGCCGCGCGGACGCTGGCGCGGTCCCATGCCGCGCTTGCGGCATCCGGGGCCTTCGCCCGGCCGCCGGCCGCAGCGGCGATCGCCGCGAAGAGGGTGCGGCTCTCCTGCTCGAACAGCCCCACCTGCACCGCCACCGACTGCAGGATGGCCGAGGGCTGCGGCAGCCGGGACAGCTGGATCGCCGCGCCCAGGTCGGCATGGGCGGACGGCAGCAGTTCGACGCCATGGCAGTCTTCCGCCAGCCACCGGTTCTTGTGCGTGTTGCTCACCACCAGCCAGCTGGGGATGCCCTTGGTGAGGCAGAAGATCGCCATGTGGTAGCGGCCGCCGACGTGGAAGCGGACGTCCTGGAGCAGGGCTTCCGCTTCGTCCAGGGTGGCGTACGTCAGGAAACGTCCTCCCGCCGCCGTCACTTCGTCGCGGAAGCCGGCGAGGCGCTCCCAGCCCTTGGTGAGGACCATCGGCCGCACGCCGTTCGCCCGGCAGAAGTCCAGCGCCCGGCGGCACAGCGCCCGGTCGTCCTCCACGCTCGCGTGGGCGGCCGTGGTCACCAGCGCGTACTCCCGCTGCGCCGCATCGGCGTCGACCGGTGCCCCGCGCCAGGTGATCGCCGCATCCGGGCAGAACCGGCCGCCGTAGTGTTCGGTGGAAAGGCGGTCCCGGAAGAATGCCGCTTCGGCGCCGGCGACGAGCGACAGCAGCAGGTCCTTGCGATGGTCGCCGAACCGCGGAAAGGTGCCGTTCGCGATCACGAGCGGCTTGCGCAGCGACACGTGCGCGTACAGGGGCAGGCACAGCTGGCGGAAGACCCGGAACGCATTGTTGTCGTCCGAGATCGACCCCTCGGGGTGGTACAGCGCCACGTCGGCGCTTTCGACGTCGGCCACCGCCTGCGCGCCGTACTCCGCCAGCGACATCTCGCGCAGCACGCGCGCCGACAGCACGGAGGATCCGCGCATCAGGGCGAAGGCCGTGTGGGGCATGACCGGCTCGGACGACTTCCTGAATTTCCACGGGCACGAGATCACCTGCAGGTCGCTCCCGGCTTCGGCGGCCCGCTCCAGCAGCGAGGCCTTGAAGCGGGAACTGGTCAGCCTGCAGCCGATGTTCTCGCGTCCGTCGGTGTCGTTGATGACGGCAAGCCTCATGTCAGGTTCTCTGTTCCAGGCGGTCGGTGAGGAAGGAAGCCAGCAGCGGGTCGAGCACGACATTCTTGCCCGAGCGCCGCGCTTCGTCGACGACCCTGCAGAACACGTCCTTCTCCAGGCTGGTCTTGTGCACCACGTTCTGCGCCGTCCATGCTTCGACTTCCGCGGGCGACGAAAGCTGCTGCTGGTAGCCCGGAGCGTAGCCGGTGGTGTAGAACGAAAAGCCGCTGATGGCGAGCTCCGCGAAGTCGGACTGCAGCACGGAGTAGATGCAGGCCAGCCCGGTCGTGGGCCAGTAGCCGTCGAGGAGCTCGCAGAGCGCCGCGTACTCGTGCCGCGGGGTCGCCCGCACCTGCAGCCGCCGCAAGGCCGGGATCCGCCGGCCCAGCCGAGCGTACCTCGCCTTGGCCTTGAGGATCACCGCCAGCTTCTCGTCGGTCGGCGTGGGGCACACGATCAGGTGCGTCCCCTGCGCGGCGAGCGCTTCGCTGCGGATGGGGCCGGTGCTGCGTTCACCGTGTTCCTTCAGGTTGTGGTACAGCACGTCGGTGCGCGTGCCCAGCGCACCGCGCGCGTTCTCGACGAGGTCGAGCGAGGAGTTCACGCGCACGACGAGGTCGTACGCATCGATACGGGCCGGAGAGAAGTGGCGCGCGGCGGTGTCGGCAGGGCCGACGACGACGATCCGCTTGCCGCGGAAAGCCGAGCCGTCGTGCCAGAAGGCGCCGCCCAGGGCCGCGGCGGCCAGCCGGGCCAGCAGGGTCTTGGCGCGCCGCGAGGGCGACGGCTTCTGCCCGGTCATCGCGTAATAGGAAAGGCGGTCCGTCATGGGCGTGCTGTGGTTCGCGTCGTCACGGCGCAGCGTACAGGGCCAGCACCCGGTCCACCATGGTGGAAAGCTGGTAGTCCCGCTCGATCCGCTGCCGGCCCGCCTGGCCCATGGCGCGGCGCAGGCCGGCGTCGGCGGCCAGCGTCCGCATCGCATCGGCGATCGCGGCGGTGTCGGTGGCGTCGACCACCAGCCCGGTGGCGCCGTGCTGGACGACGGTGGGCATGCCGCCGGCGCGGCTCACCACGCACGGCAGCCCGTTGGCCATGGCCTCCAGCAGGGCCAGCGGCAATCCCTCGTGGAAGGAGACGAGGCAGAAGACGTCCGCGCCCGAGGTCAGGCGCGCGGCGTCGGGGTCCGCGCCCAGAAGGTGCACGCGGGCACCGATGCCGAGCGCGTCGATGTGCGCGCGCAGTGCACCGCGCTCGTCGCCTTCGCCGAAGAGGACGAGATGGGGCAGGGCGTCGCCACCGGCCGTCCCGAACGCCCGCGCGAATGCGTCCACCAGGCCTGCATGGTTCTTCTTCTGCCAGAGGTTCGCGACGCAGGAAAACAGCAGCGTGCCCGCGTCCAGCTGCAGGCGCAAGCGAAGCCCCCCCGAACCGTCCGGCCCCGAGGGCAGGCGGATCCCGTTGGGCACGACGCGCGAGGGCCAGCGCATGGTGTCGGCCACCTCCTGGGAGCAGCTGATGCGGACGTCGTCCATCCCGTGCGTGAGGTGCTCGCCGAGGCGGATCAGGGGATGGTGCCTCGCGAACGTGTTGTGGTAGGTGGTGACCAGGCGGTAGCCGAGCACGGGACGCAGCATGCGCGCAAGGAACTTCAGGCGCGGGGAATGCGCGTGGACGACGTCGGGCGCGATCCTGCGCAGCTCGCGCGCCAGGTCGCGCAGCAGGCCGCCCGCGCCGCCGTCGCCCACGCCGACCACCTCGACCCCGTGCGAGACGAGTTCCGGCCGCAGCGCATCGAGGTGCACGTCGGAGAACAGCACGCTGACGGAGTGGCCGCGCCGCTGCAGGTCCGCCGCCAGGTCGACGACGTGCCGCTCGGCCCCGCCGAGCGCCAGCGTCTTGATCAGCATGCAGATCCTCATGGAACGCTCCCGGTGGCGGGCGGGGCCGGCAGGAGGTCCAGCACGCGCACGTATTCGCGCGCGATGCGCCCGAGGTCGAAGCGCGGGGAGATCTCCAGCGCGCCTTCGCGCAAGCGTTGCCACGAGGCGGGATCGCCGGCCACCTGCGCCAGCGCGCGGAGCAGGGCGGCACGGTCGGAGAAGGGCGTGAGGCGGCCGTTCACGCCGTCTTCGAGCACGGTCGCGACATCGCCCACTTCCCAGGCGACCGTGGGCAGGCCGGCGAGGGTGGCCTCGATGACGACGCCGGGCACGCCTTCGGTCTCACTGCAGAGGAGGTGGATGCCGGCGCGCCGGTAGAACGGCCACACGTCCGCCACCTGCCCGGCGAACTGCACGGCACCCTGCGGGAAGCGCGCTTCGACCTCGCGTTCGAGCGCGGGCCGCAGCGGCCCGTCGCCGACGAAGGTCAGGTGCAGGTCGGGCCGGTCCCTGCGCAAGGCTTCCAGCAGATCGAGCACGAGCGCGGGGTTCTTCTCCGGCGACAGGGACCCCACCACGAGGATCTCCGAGGCGTCGCGGGGCGCCGCGGGGCCGGGATGCGACGGGGACCGCCTCCCGTTCGGGATGATCGCGATCCGCTCCGCCGGGACGCCGAACGCGGCGTTGAGCTCCTCGGCCTGTTTCGGGCCGAGGCAGATGCACATGTCGGTGCGGGCGAGCAGCCAGCGGTTCAGCGCCTTGCGCACCGCCGCGTGCGTCCGCAGCCACGGCAGGATCATCCCGATCTGCTTGAGGGCGAGGGCGGGGCGGCGGCCGCCACGGAAGGCGAGGGCAGGCAGCACCTCCTTGAGCGGACCTTGCCCGTGGCAGAGGACGACGGACGGACCCTCGGCGCGGAGTTGAGCGCGCAGCCAGGAGAAGGCGCGCAGCCGGGACAGCGTGGCGCTGCGCGGGGCGATCTCGCAGCCGTCGATGGCGGGCCGCGGCGAGGAAAGGCCCTTGAGGAAGACGATGCGCTGGCGCACGCCGCAGCGGGCCAGTTCCTCCGCGAGCTGCACGGCGAACGTCTCGGCGCCCCGCAGCCGCGGCCCGTTCATGACATGGATCAGCACGATGGGTTCCTCAATCCGGCCGACCCAGCCGCCCGACCGCGGAGACGAAGCCGGGAACGAGGAAGCGCGCCCCGGCTTCGGACAGGTGATTGTGGTCGAAGTAGAACACCTGGCCCTGCCAGGCATTCAGGCAGCGTCCCTTGATGGCCGTATCGCACAACGTACGGTCCGGCCGGTACTTCACCAGGCGGGGATGTTCGAGCGCGTCGAAGGCCCGGATCACCTCGGCGTACCTGCGCAGGTAAACGTCGTGGCGGGTCGAGAGGGTGTCGCGGCCGGCGCCGTGCAGCGCGGACTTGGCCAGGTACAGGGGCACGTCCCACCCGGCCTCGGGGATCGGGTACACGAGCACGACCTGGAGGCCGGCATCGAGGTAACGCTGCACGCCACGCCGCATCAGCTCCAGCGCATGGTCCTCGTGCGAGCGGCCCGGCCCGAGGTCGAAGAGGAAGGTCTTCTTGTCGTACACCACGGAGGCCGGGTCGTGCCCACCCTCGCCGTTGTCGAAAGGGGTGTCGTGGTAGAGCGAGGCGTAGCGGCCGGTCAGGACCACGGTCTTGATGCCGCCGCGGGTGACGTAGTCGAAGATCCTCCGGTTGACGCGGTCGCAGGCCAGCAGCGCCCGGTCGTAGCCGGAGAACGGCAGGCAACCCGAGACGGTGATCTGCGTGGCCGTGACGCCCTGCTGGCCGAGGGCGGTGGCGAACTGGGAGGCGACCACGTCGCCGTGGCTGTCTCCCAGCAGGGCGACCGCCGGCTCGCGCCCCGGGCCGAAGACGCAGTTCGGGTCCGGCAGTTCCGGCAGGCGGTCGACCCCCTTCATGGCGCGGTAGTGGCACGTCTTGCGGTGGGGATTGGTGTCGTCCTTCGCCGCCAGGTAGCCGCGCACGTCGGCCGGGATGCGAGCCGGCGCGCCTCTCGTGAGATGCCCGGCCAGCCCCGCGACGAACAGGAGGAGCAAGCCGGCGCACGCACAGGCGACGAAGCGCTTGCGATCCGAGAAGAAGGTGTTTCCGCGCTGGCGAAACGGCTTCTCCACGTAGCGGTAGGTCAGCCATCCGGCCACGAGCGCCAGGACGCTCAACGCTCCCATGAGCGCCGGGGACGGTTCCGTCAGGGCGCGCACCCTCGCGAAGGCGAAGATGGGCTGGTGCCAAAGATAGAAGGAGTAGCTGACCAGGCCGACCCCCACGAGGATCCGGCTGGAGAGCAGGCGGCCGACGACGCCGGTGCCGCCCGCGAACAGGATCAGCAGGCAGGCGCCGAGCACCGGCAGCGCGCTCAGGACCGAAGGAACACGCGTTCCGCTGTCGAAGAGGAAGACGGCGGCGACGATGAGGGCCAGCCCCGCTGCCGCGATGGCGTCGTTGCCGCGCGGGGGCCTCTTGAGCATCCACAGGGCGCACAGCGCGCCGGCCAGGATCTCCCACGCCCGCGTCGGCAGCAGGAAGAAGTTCGCCACCGGCGAGTAGCGCGACGCCAGCTCCGCGAGCAGGAGGCTGGCGGCCGCGACACCGGCCACGACGAAGACCTTCGTCCTCCAGGTGCGTGTCCGGATCGCCAGCAGCAGGAGGGGGAAGAGCACGTAATACTGCTCCTCGACCGCGAGGCTCCACGTGTGCAGCAGCGGCTTCAGTTCCGCGGCGGCGGCGAAGTAGTCGGTTTCGCGCCAGAACAGGATGTTCGATGCGAACAGGACGACGGCAACGAGGCCTTGCGCGTGGTCCTGCAGCTGCGCCGGGAACATCCAGAACCACGCGAACGGCAGGGTGGCGAGGCACACGGCGAACAGCGCGGGCAGGATGCGGCGGGCGCGGCGCTCGTAGAAGTTGCGAAGGGAAAGCCGTCCACCTTCGAGTTCATCCAGCAGGATCTTCGTGATGAGGTACCCCGAGATCACGAAGAAGACGTCGACGCCGACGTAGCCGCCCGAGAAGGCGCTGAAGCCGGCGTGGAAGAGCACCACGGGCAGGACGGCGACGGCGCGCAGGCCGTCGATTTCGGGGCGGTACTTCATGCCGGTTCGCTCACTTGGCCCATTCCCTCACCCTCGCCGCGAGGCCCAGTTGCCGCCCGAGCAGCGCGGAACCTTCGCGCGTGAGGTGCCCATCGTCGCGGAACAGTGCGACCCCCTCGAAGTAGGCACTGCAGACCCCTTCGCGGCAGATCGCCTCATCCAGCCGGATCACGGGCACGTCCGCCGCGATGCGCCGCATCAGCTCGAAGGGCCTGCGATTCGTCAGTGTCGAAACAGCCATGTCGCACGTGTCCGGAGAAAGGGCGAACCATTCCACCTTGACGCTGCACAAGCCGATGTCCCTGTCGTTGCGCGGCGTGGGCGAGACGAAGACCACCTTGCGACCGCTCTCCCGGATCTTCGCTGCCGTCTGCGCGATCTGCCCGCGCAGGAACTCCAGGTTGTCGCCCGTGGAGCGCACGTCGCCGTCCCGCAGCAGGAGATCGCCATCCACGATGGTCATCGGCGACGACAGGACGACGTACTTGACGGAGGGCGTTTGCACCAGCCACTCCATGACGCTGTCGTTGAACTGGATGCAGTCCCGCGCCTGCGCCAGAGGCTGCGCGGTTCCCACGCGCGCCACGCCGAGCACGGGATTGCAGCGCGACCTGGTGTGCTGCTGCATGCGAAGGTCCGGCTGGCTGGCGACGAGCGCAGGGGCCAGATGCATCGCGAAGCTGTCACCCCACAGGAGGAACTCCGGCTCTGCGGACGTCCGGCACGCGGGGGCGAGCGTGAAGCCGTCGCACTTGGCGCTCAGGCCGTGGTTCGGCTGGAGCCGCCGTTCCAGCAGGGCGAGGTCCGTGTCGCCCCCGCGCAGCTTGGGCAGGCCATCGCCCAGGTGTCCAACGGCAGCGAAGAGGACCAGTGCGGCTGCTCCAGCCCCGCAGGCCGCGAACAGCCTGGGACGGCTCGCAAAGAGCGCGAGCTTGCGCCGGCGCACGGGCTGTTCGACCAGGCGCCAGGTGGCGTACGCGAGCACCAGGGACGCGCCGATCAGCATCAGCATGACCGCGGCCGGCGGTTCGTGCGTGCTCCGGATCCTCGCCAGCGCGAACAGCGGCTGGTGCCAGAGGTAGGCGCTGTAGCTGACCAGCCCGACGCCGACGAGCGCGCGGGAGGAGAGCACCTTGCCGACCGCAGTGCCGTCGCCCGCGTAGAGGAGGATGAGGGCGGTCCCGAGGACCGGCAACAGCGCGTAGGCGCCAGGGAAGGGGATCTGGTTGCTGTAGAGGCCGATCGACAGCAGCACCATCACCACGCCGCCCGCGGCGAGCAGCCCGTTCTGCCGCTCGCCGCGATAGCGGATGGCATAGGCGCACAGGGAGCCGACCATCAGTTCCCAGAACCGGCCGGGTGCCAGGTAGAAATTCGCGCTGGGCCAGTGCCTGGAGCCCCACTCGCTCAGCGCGAAACTGATGACGGCGATGCCGCTGATGGCCCACAGGGCCGTCCTGCGACCGCGGGCCAGCAGCCAGACGAGCAGCAGCGGGAACACCAGGTAGAACTGCTCCTCGACGGCCAGGCTCCAGGTGTGGAGCATCGGCTTGAGTTCCGCCGCGGCGGCGAAGTAGCCTTCCTCGCGCCAGAACAGGAAGTTCGACGCGAACAAGACCACCGCGGCCAGGCTCTGCGAGAAGTCCTTGTACTGGCCGGGCAGCATCCACATCCACGCGAACGGGATGGTGGCGAGCATCACCACGAAGAGCGCCGGCAGGATGCGGCGGGCGCGCCGTTCGTAGAACTTCGCCAGCGAGTACGTGCCCGACTCGATCTCCTCCAGGAGGATCCCCGTGATGAGGTAGCCGCTGATGACGAAGAAGACGTCGACGCCGACGAAGCCGCCGGAGAACGTGCTGAAGCCCGCGTGGAACAGCAGGACCGGAAGGACCGCAACCGCGCGCAGCCCATCGACCTCGGGACGGTATTTCATCCGGCCTCCTGCTACACCGCGGACGGGGCTTCGGCGGCTTCCTGCGGGCTCTTGCCCGTCCGGCTCACCAGCTCCTGGAAGATGGCGTTGCCGGCCAGCAGTTCCTCCCACGTGCCGAACGCGGAGAGGCGCCCCCGGTCGAGGACCATGATGCGGTCGCAGTGGCGCACGGTGCTCAGGCGGTGGGCGATGATCAGGACGGTCTTGGTGCCGGGCAGCTGGTTGATGGCGTCCACCACCTCCGCCTCCGTGACGTTGTCGAGCGCGCTGGTCGCCTCGTCGAAGATGATCAGGTCCGCGTCGTGGTACAGCGCCCGCGCGATGCCGATGCGCTGCCGCTGTCCTCCGGACATGCGCACGCCCTTCTCGCCCAGGCGGGTGTGGAAGCCTTCCGGGAGGTCCTTCTCGATCACGCCGGTGAGGTTCGCGATGTCCGCGCTGCGCCGCACCTTGTCCATGTCGATCTCGGCCGACGCAATGCCGAGCGCGATGTTCTCCGCGACCGAGGCGTCGGAGATGAAGATGTCCTGGGGCACGTAGCCGACGGTCTGCTGCCAGGACCGGATGTTCTGGTCGGTGAGTTCGACGCCGTCGACCGTCAGCGCGCCGCCTTCCAGCTTGAGCAGGCCGAGCAGCAGGTCGGCGAGCGTGGTCTTGCCGGCCCCCGAGCCGCCGACGATGCCGACGCGCTCGCCCCGCCGCACGCAGAACGACAGGTCGACGAGGCTGCTGCGCTCCGCCTGCTCGTAGCGATGGTGCACGTGCTTCGCGCAGACCTCCTGGCGGAACGGCAGGGGCTGCGGGGTCTGGTGCACGAGGGGCGGCAGCTCGGGCTCCTTCTGCAGGTCGCGATACACCTGGCCGACCGCGGCGGCGCCGTACTGCAGCTTGTTCAGTGCGGCATAGGTGCGCTGCAGTTCCGGGATGAGCCGCTGCGCGGCGAACGCGAAGATGCCCAGCAGCGGGATGATGTCGCTGGTGTTCTGCTGCGACGCGAGCAGCCGCGGGTCCAGGACCAGCAGGCAGATCAGGACGATCCCGCCGAGGGAGGCGGCCTCGACCACGTACTTGGGGGCTTCGCCGATGACGTTGGCCCGGGTGCGGCCGTCCGCGATGCGCGTCGACGGGTCCTCGAACCGGCGCAGGTAGTGCGCTTCGCGGCCGAGGATCTTCACGTCCTTGATGCCGTTCAGGGCCTCGCCCGCGATCCGGTAGCGTTCGTTGTTGGCCTGGACGCGGATCTTGCCGAGGAGCGCCACGCGCCGCCGGCTGTACCCGAAGGTCACCGCGTACACGGTGCCGAGGAACACGATGGCGGAGACCGCGATGAGCGGGTTCATCGCGATCACGACGGACAGGATGGCGGCGACGGTGAGGGCGGAGGCGACGAGGTCCGCGGTCGGCTTGTAGACCTGCATCACCAGCTGCTCGCATTCGGAAAGCACGGACGTGGCCATGTCCCCCGAGTGGCTGCGGATGAAGAATTCGTAGGGCTGGCGCAGGTAGACGGCGAGCAGGCGGCAGCTCACCGTGTGGATCAGGTTGGCCGTCAGCTTCCAGGTGGCGTGGACGCGCCAGATGTTCGCGACGCTGGAGAAGGCGATGATGGCCACGGCCGCGGCGCCGAGGAGCGCGATGAACCGGTACTCGCTCGAGATGCCCGTCCACCGGTAGGCCTGCGCGATCACCCCGTTGCCCTGCAGCAGCCGGGGGTCGCTCAGCACCGACAGGAACGGGATGACCGAGGCGATCGTCAACGCCGACGCCAGTGCCGCGATGACGATGGGGATGCACACGAGCAGGGCCCTGCGCCGCTCGGCGGCGGTCAGGATGCTCACGGCCATTCTGAAGGTGTCACGCATCAGTTCACCAGGATTTCGAGACGGGCCGGCGCGGCGCCGGCACCCCGGTCAGGCCGCGTAGTGCTTGCGATACCACTGGACGAAGCGGCCCACCCCGACGGCCACCGGGGTGTTCGGCTTGAACCCCACCCAGGCGTCCAGCTCGGAAGTGTCCGCGTTCGTCGCCGGCACGTCGCCCGGCTGCATCGGCAGCATGTTCTTGCGCGCCTCGATGCCGAGGGCTTCTTCCAGCGCGCGGATGTAGTCCATCAGCGGCGTCGGCTGGCTGTTGCCGATGTTGAAGATGCGATAGGGCGCGTTGCTCGTGGCCGGATCGGGCGACGACGGGTCGAAGCCCGGCGAGGGCGTCGCCGTCTTGTCGTTCACGCGGATCACGCCTTCGACGATGTCGTCGACATAGGTGAAGTCGCGCACCATCTGGCCGTTGTTGAAGACGTCGATCGCCTTCCCTTCCAGCATGGCTTTCGTGAAGAGGAACAGCGCCATGTCCGGGCGCCCCCACGGGCCGTAGACCGTGAAGAAGCGCAGCCCGGTGGTCGGCAGCCGGAACAGGTGGCTGTACGTGTGCGCCATCAGCTCGTTCGCCTTCTTCGAGGCGGCATAGAGGCTGACCGGGTGGTCGATGTTGTGGTGCTCCGAGAACGGCATGGCGGTGTTGCCGCCGTACACGCTGGAACTGCTGGCGTACGTCAGGTGCTCCACGCCGTTGTGGCGGCAGCCTTCCAGGATGTTGATGAAGCCCTGCAGGTTGGCGTCGATGTACGCGTGGGGGTTGGTGAGCGAATAGCGCACCCCGGCCTGCGCGGCCAGGTGGATCACGCGCTGGGGCTGCTCCTGCGCGAAGACGCGCGGCATGCCTTCGCGGTCCTCGACGCTCAGGTGGTGGAGGCGGAAATTCGGGTGCGCCTTCAGGCGCTCGAGCCGGGCGAGCTTCAGGTTGACGTCGTAGTAGTCGTTGAGGTTGTCGACGCCCACCACCGTGTCGCCGCGTTCCAGCAGGCGAAGGGAGGTGTGCATTCCGATGAAGCCGGCGGCGCCGGTGACGAGGACTTTCATTCTGTTCAGAGCCGGATGGCCTTTGTGCGAAGGGTGGTCGGGGACGGGGGAGCTAGAAGCGTGCCCGCGTCCGCGACGCGCCCTGGGTGGGTTTCGGAGGCGGCTCGGTTCGAGTGCTCGCCCGGGCGGAAACCGCGCGGCCGTTCAGGACAGCGCAATGTAGCAGCTTGATACATTCAAGACAATCAACCATTCATGGGTTTACGAGAAGGGCGCGGCGTTCTTCACGCGCGCGCGAAGGCCGGGCCCGTGGGGTCGACGGTCCCTAGCGCCGCGGGCGGTACAGGAAAGGCCGGCGGAACATGCCTCCGAAGTGGTGCGGGTTGAGACCGCGCAGGGTGAGGAGGTTGGCGCCCGGCCGCAGCCGGCCCGAGACGTCGACGTCCCATTCGAAGCGGTAGTCGTTCTTCCACCAGGGCTCCCGCAGGGGCCGATGCTTCACCAGCACGCCGTTGACGTAGAGCCAGCACTCGTTGAACAGCCCCGGGAAGAGCAGGTGCACCTCGCCGGCGGACTGGGCGGCGTCGAGTTCCACGTCCGCCTGGTACCAGTAGTGGCCGGTGAAGCTGTGGCCGTCCGGGTGGCGCACGCCCTGGCCCTGCATGTAGACGTCGGTCCGCAGCATCTCCCAGGCGTCCGGATAGTCCTTCCGGTTGGCTTCCGTGACGCGCGGGGCGGCCGTCTTCCAGTGGGACAGGTCGGCGCGCGTGTACGCCCAGCCCCGGGCGAGGCCGGTGTCGGTGGCATCCCTGCGGAACGCCCACTCGAGCGGGGTGCGTGCCAGCAGCGTGCCGGCGGTGCCGTCGGTCAACGTGGCCAGGGCACGCATCTGCTCGATCTCGCCGGGCAGCCAGCGCGGCCCCTTCTCCCCCATGCGGTAGTTCGTGAAGGTGGGATTCATGGCCGTGAGCTTCTCGCGGGCGGCCAGGGCCTTCTCGCCGTGCTCCGCGGCACGCGCGTACTGGTTCTCGGCCGCGGATGCGTGCACCAGGCCGACGTAGTTCTCGATGATGTCGAACGACAGGCTGGTGAAGTCCATGCGCTGCAGGTACAGCGCTTCGTTGCGTCCCGGGGCCGGCTTCGCCCGCAGGGGCGCCACGGCACGCTGCGCCTCGGCCAGGTGTCCCTTGAGGGTGGCGACGAGCGCCCGCGTGTAGATCGCCGGTGCGACGAAGTGCTCGTGTTCGGTGGCGGTCGTGTCCTGCCAGGCCTTGAAGATCGCCGTCCAGTACCGCGCCATCGCCGGGGCCGCGGGCCCGTAGAAGGCGGGGTAGAACTCGGCCAGCAGGGCGTCGACGTCCTGGTCGGGGTTCCACAGGAGCTGCAGCCGGAAGAACAGGTTGAGGAACACCGTCGACGTGGCGCCGCGGCTTTCCGTGAACGCGCCGAGGATGCCGGCCTTGCGGTAGTGCCTCACGTCCTGCGCGAACGCATGCTGCGAAGGGTTCGGCAGGTCGCGCCAGATCAGCTGGCCCTGGTCGTAGTCGCGGATCAGGAGCCGTCCCTGCATGACGTCGGCCCAGCGGTACATGATGCCCTTGAGCTCCTGCCGGGGGGTGGAATGGAGGTCGTCCATGCCGTGGTTCGGGTCGATGTCGATCGGCGCCAGCCACATGACGACGTTGGGCTCGATCTTGAGCACCTGTTGTGGCGGGAGCGTGACATTCGAATACGCCAGCCCGAGGATCTTGGTGGGACTGTCCGGATGTTCGTCGCGGAGCTTGCGCGCGACGCCGTTGTACAGCGTCATCATGGCGTCGGTGTTGGCCGGCGCGAGCATGTACTTGTCGATGATGCCGGCCTGCAGGGCGGCATCGTTCTCGGACCCGCTCACGTAGCGGCCGTCCTCGATCGCCAGGGAGATGCCCGGCACCCCCTTCGCATAATCCGGCTTGATGCGGGACGCCACGTGATCGATGGTCTGCGGGTCCGACAGCGGCACGCTGAATGCCGTCTTCCCCGGCGGGACCAGCTCCTTGGTGTAACGCCCGAGCGCGTGGCTGGCCTGCCAGGGGGGGCGGGGCGTCGCGAAGTTGCGCCGATGGAAGTCGGCCAGGCCGGTCGCGTCGCCGCGCCACGCCAGCCAGTAATGGCGGATCTCGAAGGGCGAGCCGTAGACGATGTCGAGCGCGCCGGCGGAGAGGTCCCTGTGCTCGGGCACGACCTCGCCGAACGCCGTCGGCATGTACCACCGGCAACCCCACTCCTGCAGCAGGCGCGCGACGGCGTAGTAGTGCGCTCGGTCGCTGTTGCCCGCGACGAGGAGGCGGTCGCGCACGCGCCGCACCGCGACGGCATCCGAATAGAGCAGCGGGTCTTTCTTGGCTGCATCCCGCAGCCGGGCGGAGAGGGCGGGCTCCGCGGCCAGCGCCGCCTGGCCCACGAAGATGCCCGGCCCCGCGGGTGCCGGTGTTCCGGAGGCCCAGGTCACGACCGCCAGCCGGGCGCCGGACATCATCTCCACGTACTTCACGAGGTCGGCGCCCGCCAGTTTCTCTTCCTTGCCGGCGTCCGCGGCGACGACGACCGGGACGAGGGGCTTGCCGTCCTGCACCACGTGCAGCGGCGACGCGTCGTCGCGTCCGGCGGTCCTGGCGACCGTCCATGGCGCAGCGCCTCCCACCGCGAGGCCCGCGATAAAGTCACGTCGAAGCACCTGTGCCTGCCCTCACTAGAATGCGGTGCACGATCGTAGCTGAGGCACTGCGTGCCCTTGTGTCATTTCTCGGGCTTGCGTGCATGGAACTGCAGGACATCCTTTTCAGCCAGGGCTTCGGTCCCCGGCGCGTGTGCCTCGGGCTCGTGCAGGGCGGGCACGTGACCGTGGAAGGGGCGCCGTGCACGGATCCTTATGCGGATTTCCCCGCCGAGGGCCTGCGGTTCTCGGTGGAAGGCAAGCCCTGGGCGTACCACGCGAGGGCTTACCTGATGTTGCACAAGCCCGCGGGTTACGAATGCTCCCAGAAGCCCTCCGCCTGGCCAAGCATCTACACCCTGCTGCCCGCACCCCTGCGGCAGCGGCCCTCCAAGGGCGCCAACCCGGGCGTGCAGGCGATCGGCCGGCTCGACCAGGACACGACCGGGCTCCTGCTGCTGTCCGACGACGGCGCCTTCATCCACAGGATGAGCTCACCGAAGCACCACGTTCCCAAGGTGTACGAGGTGCAGGCGGCCGACGCCGTGGACGACCGCCAGGTGCGGCAGCTCCTGGCCGGGGTCGTGCTGGACGACGACCCGCGCCCCGTCCGGGCCGCCGCCTGCGAGGCCACCGGGCCGCATGCCCTTCGCCTGACGCTGACCGAGGGCAAGTACCACCAGGTCAAGCGGATGCTCGCCGCGGTGGGCAACCGTGTGGTGGCGCTGCATCGCTCCCGCATCGGAAAGCTGGAACTTCCCCACGATCTGCCCCCCGGCGGGTGGCGCTGGCTCACCAATGCCGAGCTTGCCGCAGCCTCTGATCGGGGACAATAGCGGCCGCCCCTGCGGTCCTCCGCCGGCCGCCCTGGCGCGTTGAAGTGCCTTCCCCCCTGAGTGCCCGCCCGTGAATCTTCTTTCCCCCTGGCGCGCCGGCCTGGCCGCCGCGCTGCTGCTCCTGGCGTCCGGCCTTGCCGCCGCCCAGCGCGCGCCCATCTTCGTCCTGAATTCGCTGGAGGCGGACGTGAGCGTGATCGACGCCGCCACGTGGCGGGAGGTCAAGCGCATCCCCACGGGCAAGGAGCCGCACCACCTGTACATGACGCCGGACGAGAAGTCGATCATCGTCGCCAACGCGCTGGCCGACTCGCTGACCTTCATCGATCCGCGGACGGCGGAGGTGCAGAAGACCATCCGCGGCGTGGTCGACCCGTACCACCTGCGCTTCTCGCCGGACATGAAGTGGCTGGTCACGGCCGGCAACCGCCTGCACCACGTCGACGTCTACAAGTGGGACGGCAAGGACCTCGCGCTGGCCAAGCGCATCCCGACCGGCAAGACGCCCAGCCACATCTACATCGACACCCGCAGCACCGTGGCCTACGTGACGATGCAGGACAGCGATGAACTGGTGGCGGTGGACCTTGCCCGCCAGGAGATCCGCTGGCGCATCAAGACCGGCCCGATGCCGGCCGACGTCTTCGTGACGCCGGACGACAAGACGGCCCTGGTGGGCCTGACGGGCAGCGACTCGGTGGAGGTGTTCGACGTGAGCGGCGACGCGCCGCGCACGGTGCGCAAGATCAAGACGGGCGCGGGCGCCCACGCCTTCCGCGGCGCCGGCGACCAGAAGCACGTCTACCTGAGCAACCGCGTCGCCAACACGATCAGCAAGATCGACGTCACCACGCTGCAGGTGGTGGAGACCTATCCCGCCCCCGGTGGCCCCGACTGCATGGAAGTGCTGCAGGGCGGCCGGCTGCTGATGGTCACTTCGCGCTGGGCGCGCAAGCTGACGGTGATCGACACCCAGACGAAGCAGATCGTGAAGCAGGTCAAGGTGGGCAAGTCACCCCACGGCGTATGGACGCTGGACCATGCGGCGCGGTTCTAGTCCGCGCTCCCTCCCCCTCTGGGGGAGGGTTGGGGTGGGGGCGCTCGGCCTCGTTCTTCCCGCGGCGTTCGCGCAACCGGCTCCGCCGCCGTCCGCCTGCGGCAAGCCGGTCTACCTGACCTTCGACACCGGCCACATGGAAGTGGCCCCGCTGGTGGCCGACGTGCTCAAGCGCCATGACGTCAAGGTCACCTTCTTCGCCGCCAACGAAACGACGAAGGAAGGCGACGGCAGCCTCGGGAACCACTGGGCGGCCTGGTGGAAGGCGAGGGCGGCCGAAGGCCACGAGTTCGCCTCGCACACCTGGGACCACACCTACTGGCGCGCCGACTTGCCGGGTGAACCTGTGCGCTTCCGTGTGCGCGCGTCGTCGGGGCCGCAGGCCGGCAAGGACTTCACCTGGACCGCCGCGCAGTACTGCGCCGAGATCGACAAGGCCTCACGCCGCCTGGAGGAGCTCACCGGACGCAAGCCGCTGCCGCTGTTCCGCGCGCCGGGCGGGAAGACCTCGCCGCGCTTCCTCGCCGCCACCCGGGCCTGCGGCTACCAGCACGTCGGCTGGTCGCCGGCCGGGTTCCTGGGCGACGAGCTCCCCAGCGCATCGGCCAGCAACGCGCAGCTGTTGCAGAAGGCCTTGCGCGACATCCGCCCCGGTGACATCCTGCTGGCCCACCTGGGCATCTGGTCGCGCAAGGACCCGTGGGCACCGGCCGTGCTGGAGCCGCTGGTCACGGGGCTGAAGGCCAGGGGCTTCTGTTTCGCCACGCTGCGCGACCACCCGGACCACCGGGCCTGGATCGCGCGCACCAAGTAGTACGGTTCGACCATGCAGTGGATCCAGGAAATCTTCGAGCGCGCGCAGCAGTGGCTGTTCGAGACGGCCACCCAGCCGATCCTGTTCTCGTTCGGCTTCGGCAACTTCCTCGAGGACGGCTACACGGCCACCGGCTGGCTGCTGGTGGGCCTGGTGCAGATCGCGGTGATGCTGGCCATCATCGGGCCGCTGCAACGCTGGCGGCCGGTGGAGCCGATGACGGATGTGCGCGCGATCCGCACGGACGTGCTCTACACGCTGCTGCACCGCCTGGGACTGTTCCGGCTCGCGCTGTTCTTCAGCGTGGAGCCGCTCTTCGACGAGATGTTCAGCGCGCTGCGCGTCGCCGGCTTCGCCACCTGGCACCTGGACCAGCTCGCCGCCGGCTTCACCGACCACCCCTTCCTCAGCTTCCTCCTGTACCTGGTGGTCTTCGACTTCGTCGACTACTGGATCCACCGCGGCCAGCACGGCCTGAACTGGTGGTGGAGCCTGCATTCGCTGCACCATTCGCAGCGGCAGATGACGATGTGGAGCGACAACCGCAACCACCTGCTGGACGACCTGCTGCGTGACAGCCTGCTGGTCGTGCTGGGGCAGATGATCGGCGTGGGGCCGGGGCAGTTCGTGGCCATCGTGGCCATCGCGCAGCTGAGCGAGAGCCTGCAGCACGCGAACATCCGCCTGCATTTCGGCCGCATCGGCGAGCGGCTCTGGATCTCCCCGCGCTTCCACCGGCTGCACCACAGCATCGGCATCGGGCACGAGCGCGGCGTGGCGGGCGACTCGCTGAAGGCCGGCCGCAGCCCCGCGCTGGGCGGCCACAACTTCGGCGTGCTTCTGCCCTGGTGGGACATGCTGTTCCGCACCGGCAACTTCGAGATCCGCTACGACCCCACCGGCATCCGCGACCAGGTGGAAAAGGGCCGCCACTACGGCACGGGGTTCTGGGAGCAGCAGTGGTTGGGGCTGCTGCGGCTGGTCGGGAAGGCCTGAGGCGAATGCGCACCGGATGGCGCATCGGGATCGCCGTCCTCGTTCTCGTGACCATCGCTTCGGCCGGCGTGCTCGTGTCGGCCACGCGGGCCGGGGCTGCGCTGCTGCTGTCGGCGCTCGAGCAGGCGTCGGCGCCGGTCGAGCCCGGCCGGCTCGCGGGCCAGGTGGATGCCATCGTCGTGGTCGGAGGCCGCACCGCGCGCGTCCACCATGCGGCCCGGCTGCACCTGGCCACCGGGCTCCCGGTGCTCCTCAGCGGCAAGGGCACCGGCGACAGCGGCTTCCGGGCAGAGTCCGAGAAGATGGAAGACATCCTCCTGCGCCAGTACGGCGTCGGGCCGCGCTGGGTGGAGACCGAGTCGGTCAATACGCACCAGAACGCCGTCTACTCGTGGTGTCTGGTGGCGGGCATGGGCGTGCGCCGGATCGCTCTGGTCACCGACCCGTACCACATGCCCCGCGCACGGGCGGAGTTCGCCGCGGCCGGCTTCGAGGTCGTTCCCGCGCCCGTCCCCGGCGGCACCGACCCCGGCGGCCGACCGCCATTCCGCTGGAGCCTGGAGGCCTTCCGACCCGGCAAGGCGGGATGGCAGGCGGCGCGCCGGCCCTTGCTGGAATGGGGCGGAGCGATGCGGGCCGCCCTGGCGGGAACGGTCCCTTTCCGCGCGCCATCCTGTCCCTGAGCGTGGCCCCGGCGCCGGCATGGAAGAATGCGCACTGCCCCAGACCCGGCGTCCGCCGCCACGACGACCCCCATGCCCCAAAACCCTGACATCGGCCTCATCATCGTCGGCGACGAGATCCTCTCCGGCAAACGCGTCGACAAGCACCTGCCCAAGGTGATCGAACTGCTCGCCGCCCGCGGGCTGCAACTCGCCTGGGCCGAATACGTCGGCGACCAGCCGGGGCGCATCACCGACAGCCTGAGGCGCGCCTTCGCCTCCGGCGACATCGTGTTCTCCACCGGCGGCATCGGCGCCACGCCCGACGACCACACCCGGCAGTGCGCGGCCCGGGCGCTCGGCATCGAGCTCGAGCTGCACCCCGAGGCCGAGCGCCTGATCCGCGAGCGCATGCAGGACGTCGCCCGGGAGCAGGGCACCACTTACGAGCCGGACCGCCCGGACAACGTCCACCGCCTGAACATGGGGGTGTTCCCGAAAGGCGCGACGCTCATCCCCAATCCGTACAACAAGATCCCGGGCTTCAGCGTGCGCGACATCCACTTCGTGCCCGGCTTCCCGGTGATGGCCTGGCCGATGATCGAGCACGTGCTGGACACGCGCTACGGCCACCAGTTCCAGCGCGGCGCCTACGTCGAGAAGTCGGTGATCGTGTTCGGCGCCATGGAGGCCCTGCTCACGCCGCTGATGGAGCAGGTGGAGCGGGAGCACCCGGGGGTGAAGGTCTTCAGCCTGCCGAGCGTCGACCATCCCACCCTGGGCAAGCACATCGACCTCGGGGTCAAGGGCGCGCCGGCCGCGGTGGACCCGGCCTACGGGCTGCTCCGGTCCGGGCTCGAGGCCCTGGGCGCCAAGCTCGGCCCCGAACTGGTGCGTCCTTAGCTGCACCATTGCAGTGCAAGAGGAGGATTGCACCGGCGAGGTGCACTGCTGAGCGCAAAACCGGGCCGGAAGCGGCGAGAATGCGCCTCTTCCGCCCTGCCGGCATGCACCAGCTTCTGGCACAGAACCTGCATCCTGCCCGCCGTCCCATTCGACAACCACCAACCATCCCCAGGAGAACCTTGATGGCAGCCAAGACCGTCGCAGACGTCATGAAGATGGTGAAGGAGAACGAAGTCAAGTTCGTCGACTTCCGCTTCACCGACACCCGCGGCAAGGAGCAGCACGTGACCGTGCCTGTGTCCCATTTCGACGAAGACAAGTTCAGCGCGGGCCACGCGTTCGACGGTTCCTCCATCGCGGGCTGGAAGGGCATCGAAGCCTCCGACATGCTGCTGATGCCGGACCCGAACACGGCCAACGTCGACCCGTTCTTCGAAGAGACCACGCTGATCCTGTCTTGCGACGTGCTGGAGCCGGGCGACGGCAAGGCCTACGACCGCGACCCGCGTTCGATCGCCAAGCGCGCCGAGGCCTACCTCAAGGCCTCCGGCCTCGGCGACACCGCCTTCTTTGGCCCGGAGCCCGAATTCTTCATCTTCGACGACGTGCGCTGGGCCGCCGGCCCCTCCGGCTGCTTCGTCGAGATCGACGAATACGAAGCCCCCTGGAACACCGGCAAGAAGATCGAAGGCGGCAACAAGGGCCACCGTCCCACCACCAAGGGCGGTTACTTCCCCGTGCCCCCGGTCGACAGCACGCAGGACATGCGCGCCGAGATGTCCCTGATCCTCGAGCAGCTGGGCATCCCGGTCGAAGTGTTCCACCACGAAGTGGCGGGCGCCGGCCAGAACGAGATCGGCACCAAGTTCAGCACGCTGGTGCAGCGCGCCGACTGGTCGCAGCTGCAGAAGTACGTGATCCAGAACGTCGCCAACGCCTACGGCAAGACGGCGACCTTCATGCCCAAGCCGATCGTCGGCGACAACGGCTCCGGCATGCACGTGCACCAGTCCGTGTGGAAGGACGGCAAGAACCTGTTCGCCGGCGAAGGCTATGCCGGCCTGAGCGAGTTCGCGCTTTACTACATCGGCGGCATCATCAAGCACGCCCGCGCGCTGAACGCCATCACGAACCCCGGCACCAACAGCTACAAGCGCCTGGTGCCCGGCTTCGAAGCGCCCGTGAAGCTGGCCTACAGCTCGCGCAACCGCTCGGCGTCCATCCGCATCCCGTACGTGGCGAACCCGAAGGGCCGCCGCATCGAGTGCCGCTTCCCGGACCCGCTGATGAACCCGTACCTGGGCTTCGCGGCGATGCTGATGGCCGGCCTCGACGGCGTGGAGAACAAGATCCATCCGGGCGAAGCCGCCACGAAGGACCTGTACCACCTGCCGCCGGAAGAAGACGCGAAGATCCCGACCGTGTGCCACAGCCTCGACCAGGCGCTGGAGTACCTGGACAACGACCGCGGCTTCCTGACCAAGGGCGGCGTGTTCAGCGACGCCATGATCGATGCCTACATCGAGCTGAAGATGACGGAGGTGACCCGCTTCCGCATGACGACGCACCCGATCGAGTTCGACATGTACTACAGCCTGTAATTAATCACAGGCTGAGCGGTAAAGAGGCGACATTTGTCGCCTCTTTCCCTTTTAAATCAATCACTTAATTTGCAATCTGAAGAGTTTGCGCGATACTGAAAGGCCGTCCCCCGTGCATCCGTCCGATGCCAGGAGAACCGTTCATGAAGACCGCATCCATCCTCATCTCCGCTGCTTTCGTCTTTGCCGCCGCTGGCGCGTCCGCGCAGGCGCAGATCTTCCGTTGCCCCGGCAACGTGTACACCAACAGCCAGGCCGAAGCGCAGTCGCGCGGCTGCAAGCTGATGGAAGGCGGCAACGTGACGGTGGTGCAGGGCACCCGCGTGAACGGGGCTGCGGCGACCGGCGTGGCGAACGTCAGCGCGCCCGGCAGCGCGGCCTCCCGCGAGGCGGTGCGCGTGAACTCCGGCGACCAGAAGGCCCGCGACAGCGATGCCCGCGCCATCCTCGAAGCCGAGCTGAAGAAGGCCGAGACGCGCAAGGCGGAACTGCTCAAGGAATACAACAACGGCGAGCCCGACAAGCTGGGCCCCGAAACGCGCAACCACCAGAAGTACCTGGACCGCGTGGCCGAACTCAAGGCCAGCATCGAGCGTACCGACAATGACATCAAGGGACTCCAGCGCGAACTTGGCCGCACCGGCGGCAGCACGGCTTCCAAGTAAGGTCGAGCGCTTCCAGTCGCTCGACCTGCTGGCCACGCTCGTGGCCATGGTCCGCGGCGACGGCACGGTGCTGTTCGCCAATTCCGCCCTCGAGGACGCGCTCGGCACCTCCCGCCGCAGCATCGAGGGCGCCAGCTTCCTCCCCTTCTTCACCGAACCGCAGGTCCTGCGCACCGCCCTCGACGGCGCGCGCATCAACGAATACGCCGCGCTGCGCTACGACGCGCGGCTGGTGCGCCACCTGTCGGAGCCCATGCCCGTGCACGTCGTGCTGGCGCAGACCGACACCCCCGACGAGTTCGTGGTGGAGCTCCTGCCGCTCGAGGCGCAGGCCCGCCAGGACCGCGAGGAGCGCCTGATCGACCAGGCGCAGGCCAACAAGGAACTGATCCGCAACCTGGCCCACGAGATCAAGAACCCCCTCGGAGGCATCCGCGGCGCGGCGCAGCTGCTGGAGATGGAGATCGAGGGCAAGGACCTCAAGGAATACACCCGCGTGATCATCCACGAGGCCGACCGGCTGCAGACGCTGGTCGACCGCCTGCTGGCGCCGCACCGCCGGCCGCACGTGGTGGGCGACGTGAACATCCACGAGGTGTGCGAACGCGTGCGGTCGCTGATCCTCGCCGAGTTCCCGCGCGGGCTGCGGGTGGTGCGCGACTACGACACCTCCATCCCGGAATTCCGCGGCGACCGCGAGCAGCTGATCCAGGCGGTGCTGAACATCGCGCACAACGCGGCGCAGGCGCTGGCCGAACGCATGGCCGCCGGCGACGCGATGCTGACGTTCAAGACGCGCATCAGCCGGCAGGTCACGTTCGGCAAGCAGCGCTATCGACTGGCACTGGAATTGCATGTCATCGACAACGGGCCCGGTGTACCGGACTCGATCAAGGACCGCATCTTCTTTCCCCTGGTGTCGGGGCGGGAAGGCGGGTCCGGCCTGGGGCTCACGCTGGCGCAGACCTTCGTGCAGCAGCACCATGGCCTGATCGAGTGCGACAGCGTGCCGGGGCGGACGGACTTCAAGATCCTCATCCCCTTGCCCTGAAGCCTTTTCGAGAACATTGCAGCCAGCCTGACCACAAGGGACCCATGAAGCCGATCTGGATCGTTGACGATGACCAATCCATCCGCTTCGTGCTGGAAAAGGCGCTCCTGCGCGAGGACCTGCCCACGCGCAGCTTCACCAACGCGCGCGAGGTGCTGACGGCCCTGGAAGCCGCCAACGACGAGGACGGCCCGCAGATCCTGGTGAGCGACATCCGCATGCCGGGCGGCTCCGGCCTGGACCTGCTCACGCGCGTGAAGGAAAAGCACCCGGGCCTGCCGGTCATCATCATGACGGCCTTCTCCGACCTGGACAGCGCCGTCTCCGCCTTCCAGGGCGGTGCCTTCGAATACCTGCCCAAGCCCTTCGACCTGCCCAAGGCGATCGAGCTGATCCGCCGCGCAGTGGAGGAAAGCCAGCGCGAGGAAGTCGCCGAGGAACGCATGGCGGCCGCCCCCGAAATGCTCGGGCAGGCACCGGCGATGCAGGACGTGTTCCGCGCGATCGGGCGGCTCTCTCAAAGCAACGTGACCGTGATGATCACGGGCGAGTCGGGCTCGGGCAAGGAGCTGGTGGCGCGCGCGCTGCACAAGCACTCGCCGCGCGCCAACGGACCCTTCGTCGCGATCAACACCGCGGCGATCCCCAAGGACCTGCTGGAGTCCGAACTCTTCGGCCACGAGCGCGGTGCCTTCACCGGCGCCCAGACCATGCGCCGCGGCCGCTTCGAGCAGGCCGAAGGCGGCACGCTGTTCCTCGACGAGATCGGCGACATGCCCTTCGACCTGCAGACGCGCCTGCTGCGCGTGCTGTCGGACGGCCACTTCTACCGCGTGGGCGGCCACAACGCGATCAAGGCCAACGTGCGCGTCATCGCGGCCACGCACCAGGACCTGGAGCAGCGCGTCAAGGAAGGCAACTTCCGCGAAGACCTGTTCCACCGCCTCAACGTCATCCGCCTGCGCCTGCCCGCCCTGCGCGAGCGGCGCGAGGACATCCCGATGCTGGCGCGGCACTTCCTGCAGCAGAGCGCCAAGCAGCTCGGGGTCGAGCCCAAGCGCATTTCCGACGCGGCGATCGAGAAGCTCATGACCTTCCCGTTCCCGGGCAACGTGCGGCAGCTGGAGAACATCTGCCACTGGCTGACGGTGATGGCGCCGGCACAGCTGATCGAAGCGAAAGACCTGCCGCCGGAGATCGGCCTGGTGGCGCAGGCCGACGTGCCACGCCCGGACGTCGCCGCGGCCGACGTCCCCGTCCCCTCGCTGCCGGCGGAGCCGCATCCGCAGCCGGCGATCGCACCGGTGGCGGGCCTCGTGCCTCCGGGCGGCTGGGAGGCCGCGCTGGAAGTCGAAGCGATGGCCCTGCTGACCAGCGGCCGGCACGACGTGTGGGAAGAGCTGACCAAGCGCTTCGAGTCGAAGCTGATCCTGACCGCGCTGCAGAACACGCGGGGCCGCCGCATCGAGGCCGCGCAGAAACTGGGGATCGGCCGCAACACCATCACCCGCAAGATCCAGGAGCTCGGCCTGGAGTGAGCGCGCTCAGCCCAGTTCGACGGTCACCGGTGCGTGGTCGCTGGGCTTGTCCCACTTGCGCGGGACGCGGTCGATGCTGCAGCCCTTCACCAGCGGCTTGACGGGTTCGCTCACCAGGACGTGGTCGATGCGCAGGCCGCGGTTCTTCGGGTAGCCCAGCATCCGGTAGTCCCACCAGCTGAAGCTCTTCTCCGGCTGCTCGAACAGGCGGAAGCTGTCGACCAGCCCGAGCGCCAGCAGCCGGCGGAAGTGGTCGCGCTCCTCCGTGGTGTGGTGGATCGTCTCCTTCAGCCCCACGGGGTCGTAGGAGTCGCGGTCCTCCGGCGCGATGTTGAAGTCGCCGACCAGCAGCAGCCGGGGGTGGTGCGCGAGTTCCTCCCGGACATAGTCGCGCAGGCCCCGCAGCCACGACATCTTGTAGTCGAACTTCTCGGTGCCCGGGGCCTGGCCGTTGACGAAGTAGCCGTTCAGGACGCGCAGCTCGCCCACCGGCGTGTCGAGCGTCACCGACAGCAGCCGCGAGCTGTCGTCCTCGAAGCCGACGATGTTCTTCACCACGTCACGAACGGGGTGGCGGCTCAGGACCGCGACGCCGTTGTACGTCTTCTGCCCGAACACCGCGCAGTGCTCGTAGCCGTGGCCGCGCAGCACGTCCAGCGGGAACTTGTCGTCGGTGAGCTTCAGCTCCTGGATGCACAGCACGTCGACCGGGTTGGCGGCGGTCCAGTCCAGCACGTGCTGCAGGCGGGCGGCGAGGGAGTTGACGTTCCAGGTGGTGATCTTCATGGCCGCGATGCTAGCGCGGTGCCAGCCTCGCGAGGTAGTGGCCCCCGGTGCCGTCCACGCGTTCGCATTCCCATCCGCGCATGCCGGCGACCCTGGACAGGGTCTCGAAGTCGACCTGCAGCACGGGGAAGGGCGCGCCCCGCAATCCCTTGTACTCGAAGCGCATGTCCGTTTCGCCGAAGTAGCGGCCCTCCTCCTGCTTGCGCAGGAGCGCATCGCGCCGCGACCCGCTCGCGCCCACGCGCACGTCGAACGAGTCGGCCAGGAGCGCCCCGCCTGGCGCCAGCAGCCGGCGCATGCGGTCCAGGAAGTGCGGCAGGCTGGCCAGGCGGCCCACCTTGTCGAGGCCGTTGCACAGGCACAGGATGGTGTCGAAGGGCCCGCCGGCGTACGACAGCACGTCGGCCGCCTCGGCCCGCGCCACCCCGCGCTCGCGCATCACGGTGACGCACTCCGGCGCGACGTCGATCGCCGTCACGTCGAATCCGCGGCGCTGCAGCGCGAGCGTGTGCAGCCCCGCGCCGGCACCGGCGTCGAGCACGCGGCCGCGGCACAGGGCCAGCGCCTTCTCCTCCAGCGGGTCCATCGTCTCGCGGAGCCAGAACGCCGCGGGCACGTCGTCGCGCTCGCCGTCCTGGTGGCACACCAGCAGCGCACCCCGTTCGCCGCGGAAGCAGTCGAACACGGCGGCCCCGTGCGGGTGGTACGCGGTGCTCATCGCGCCGCCGCGGGTTCCTGCCGCTCCCCGCGCCCCAGCGCCGCCGCCTGCTGCAGGCTGATGCCGGCGGCGAGCGGATCGGCGTGGCGATGCACCAGGTGCCACTCCGACCCGTGCCGTCGGTAGACGAGCGTCACGCGCAGGGTCCAGTCCTGGGCCGGAAGGCCGCCGACCTCGACGTGCAGCGCGCGCTCGATGATGGCCAGGACGACCATGTCGGCGGTGCCCCAGGCCTGCACCACCTCCTGCTGGAGGTCGCCGTTGCGGAAGAAGCGGCCCATGGACTGCATTCGCTCGGGCGTGTACGAGGCGCCATGCGAAGGCTCCCCGCCGAAGGGTGACATCAGCGTGAAGTCGGGTGCCATCTTCACCAGCTCCATGTAGCGGGCGATGTCGCCGCGCATCAGGGCGGCATTGCCCTGCTCGGACAGGCGGGTGAGTTGCGCGATCTCCCGGGGAGGGCCGCCCGCGGCGGGGGCGAGGTCGGCGGCGGCAAGGGCGGCGCCGGCGGCAAGGACGTTGCGGCGTGACGTGGACATGGAAGCTCCTGGATGGGTGGCCGGCCGCTCCGGGGCGACCGCGAGGAGCGCATGGTCGGTTGGCTCGCCTGCTGAAGCAAGTGATACGATTTCAGGAACATGCTGAACCAGATCGATCTTGCGCGGGTGGACCTGAACCTCCTGACGCTGTTCGAGGTGGTCCTTGCCGAGGGGCACGTCGGGCGCGCCGCCCAGCGCATGCACCTCACCCCGTCGGCCGTCAGCCATGGCCTCGGTCGCCTGCGGCGGCTGCTGAACGACCCGCTGTTCCTGCGCACGCCCAAGGGCGTGGTGCCCACGGCGCGGGCCATGGAGCTGGCCGAACCCATCGCGCAGGTGCTCGCCGGCGCGCGCAGCATCGTGTCCAGCGCCGAGGCCTTCGACGCCGGAAGCTCCACGCGCCGCTTCACCATCGGCGCGCCGGACGGCGTGTCGGCCGTGCTGCTGCCGCCGCTGCTGGCGCGCGTGCGCGCCGCGGCCCCCGGGATCGCCCTGTCCGTGCGCCAGCTCCTGCCGGAACCGGGCGACGCCGCCGTGGAGCGCGCCTGGCGCGGGGCGTACGCGGAGCTGGAAGCGCGGACGATGGACATCGCCATCCTGCCGGCTGCATCGAGCCCGGCCCGTTTCCATGCCCAGGTGCTCTACGAGGAGGACTTCGTGCTGGCGCTGCGCAAGGGGCACGCCCTGGCGAAGGCACCGACGCTGGATCGGTACTGCGAAGCCGAGCACCTGGTCGTCTCCCAGACCGGCGACGGCCACGGCTTCGTGGACCAGCTCCTGGCCGGACAAGGCCGCTCCCGCAGGGTCGCGCTGACGGTGCCGAACTTCCTGTTCGCGCTGTCGGTGATCGCCGAGACGGACCTCGTCTCCGCCTTGCCGCGGCGCTTCGTTGCGCTGCATGGGGCGCGCCATGGCGTCACTGTCGTGGAGCCGCCGCTGCCGCTCGGCAAGTTCCAGCTGCGCGCGGTGGCGCCGCACGCGGCGATGATGGATGCGGGGCTGGACTGGCTGTTCGCCTTGCTGGCGCAGTCCCGGCCGGCGCCGGCGAAGACGCCTACTCGCCCGCCTGCCCGCGTCCGTAAGTGACGAAGGCGTAGCGCAGGCCGTTCGCCGCGGTGTGCTCCTCGCGCGCGACCTGCGTCCAGTCGGGCCCGAGCTCCGGCGCATGGGTGTCGCCGTCGAAGTCGGCATCGATCTCGGTGACTTCCGCGATCTGCGCCAGCGGCACCGCGTGCCGGTAGAGCTCCGCCCCGCCGATCAGCCATGCATGCGCTGCGGGTTCGCACAGCGCGACCGCCTGCTCCACCGTGTTCGCCGTCTCGGCGCCGGGCGCGGACCAGCCGGCTTGCCGCGTCACCACGATGTTCCTGCGACCCGGCAGCGGGCGGAACTTCGGCGGCAGCGAGTCCCAGGTCCTGCGGCCCATGATCACCGGCGCGCCCGTCGTCACCTTCCTGAAGTGGGCGAGGTCCTCCGGCAGGTGCCACGGCAGCACGCCGTCCTTGCCGATCACGCCGTTGCGCGCGCGCGCGAAGACCAGTCCCAGCTTCATACCGCCACCGGCGCCTTGATCGCCCCGTGGCACTGGTAGTCGAGCACCTCGAAGTCCTCGTACCGATACTCGAAGATGGAGGCCGGTTTGCGCTTGATGTCCAGCGTGGGATAAGGGTAGGGCGCGCGCGACAGCTGCAGTTCCACCTGCTCGTGGTGGTTGCTGTAGATGTGGCAGTCGCCGCCCGTCCAGATGAAGTCGCCGACGCCCAGGTCGCATTGCTGCGCCATCATGTGCGTGAGCAGCGCATAACTCGCGATGTTGAACGGCACGCCCAGGAAGATGTCCGCGCTGCGCTGGTACAGCTGGCAGGAGAGCTTGCCGTCCGCCACGTAGAACTGGAAGAAGGCGTGGCAGGGCGCCAGCGCCATCTTCGGGATGTCGGCGACGTTCCAGGCACTGACGATGATGCGGCGCGAGTCCGGGTTGGCCTTGATGGTCTTCACCGCCTCCGCGATCTGGTCGACGTGGCCGCCGTCGGGCGTCGGCCAGCTGCGCCATTGCACGCCGTACACCGGGCCGAGGTCGCCGTCCTCGCGCGCCCACTCGTCCCAGATCGTCACGCCGCGCTCGCGCAGCCTGTTGTTGTCGCTGGAACCCTCCAGGAACCACAGCAGCTCGTGGATGATGGACTTCAGGTGGACCTTCTTGGTCGTCACCAGCGGGAAGCCCTCGTTCAGGTCGAAGCGCATCTGGTAGCCGAACACGCTGCGCGTGCCGGTCCCCGTGCGGTCGGTCTTGGGCGTGCCATGCGTGTAGACATGGCGCATGAAGTCTTCGTACTGCGAGCGGACGGGGCGGGTCGTCATGGCGCGATTATCTCAATCCGCCAGCGGCAGCACGCGCCCAGGGTTCAGGATGCCCTGCGGGTCCAGCGCCTTCTTCAGCGCCCGCATCATGCCCAGCGCGACTGGCGACTTGTGGTGCGGCAGCTTCGCGGCCTTCAGCGTGCCGATCCCGTGCTCGGCCGAGATCGAACCATCGAAGCGGCGGACCTGCTCGAACACCAGCGCGTTCACCCGTTCCTCCTGGTCCCGCAGGAAGGCCTGCATGTCCCCGCCCTCCGGCGCCTGCACGTTGTAGTGCAGGTTGCCGTCACCGAGGTGGCCGAAGTTGACCAGCCGCACGCCGGCGATCTCGCGCTGCAGCAGCGCGTCGGTCTCGGCGCAGAACGCCGGGATGCGCGAGACGGGGATCGAGATGTCGTGCTTGATGTTCAGGCCTTCCTGGGCCTGCGCCAGCGGGATGGATTCGCGGATGTGCCAGAGCGCACGGGCCTGCGAAATGTTCTCGGCCACGACCGCGTCGGTGACGCAGCCGTCCTCCATCGCGGCTTCCAGCAACTTCTCGAACAGCGCGCGGGCATGCGGCTCCGACTCCTGGTCCGAGTTCTCCAGCAGCACGCCGTAGGCCGACTCCTGCAGGAAGGGCACGCGCTGCTGCGGGAAATGCCGGGGCACCAGGCTGAGCGCGAAACGGCCCATGACCTCGAAACCGGTGAGCCCCGCGCCCAGGTGCCGGTGCGCCAGCCCCAGCAGGGTCAGCGCCGCGTCCATCGAGGGCACCGCGGCCCAGGCGGTGAGCGTCGCGGCCGGCTGCGGGTGCAGCTTCAGCGTGGCGCCCGTGATCACGCCCAGCGTGCCTTCGCTGCCGATGAAGAGGTCGCGCAGGTCGTAGCCGGTGTTGTCCTTGCGCAGCCCGGAGAGGCCTTGCCAGACTTCGCCCTGCGCCGTCACCACCTCGAGGCCCAGGCACAGCTCGCGCGCGTTGCCGTAGCGGACCACCTGCGTGCCGCCGGCGTTCGTCGCCAGGTTGCCGCCGATGGTGCAACTCCCCTCGGCGGCGAGGCTCAGGGGAAAGAACAGGCCGGCATCCTCCGCGGCCTGCTGCACGTTCTGCAGCACGCAGCCGGCGTCCACCGTGAGGGTCAGGTTGTCGGGGTCGACCGAGCGGATGCGGTTCATGCGCGTGAGGCTCAGGACGACTTCCCGCCCCGACGCATCGGGCGTCGATCCCACCACCATGCCGGTGTTGCCGCCCTGCGGAACGATGGGCGTGCCTGCGGCGGCACAGGCGCGCACCACGGCGGCGACTTCCTCCGTCGTCCCGGGGCGGACCACCGCGAGGGCCTTGCCGTGCGAACGGCGCCGCCAGTCGAGTTCGTAGGCGCTCAGGTCGCCTTCGGTCAGCACGTTCGCGGCGCCGACGGCGGCGCGCAACGCGGAAAGGAGCGGGTTCATGGCGTGGCCTTGCGCAGGCGCAGCCGCACGTGCAGCGCGCAGGCGGTGAAGAGGGCGATGGAGAGCGCGATCTCCAGCAGCGCGAGCGGCAGGCTGTCGCCCACGCCGCGGCCGGTGGCGCGCACCACGCCTTCGGTGAAATAGGCCCAGACCAGCAGGCTGGTCCAGCGGTAGGTGTACATGCGCCGCAGGTACAGGCCGGGCAGCGCGGCGCACAGGGGCAGGACCTTCAGCGCCACCCAGGAGCCGCCCGGCCGCAGGGGCGCCAGCCACAGCTCCCACGCCAGGCCCAGGAGAACCAGGCCCAGGGCGGAGCCGAAACCGAGCCAGCGCGTGGCTTCCACCGCGGGCGGGACGAGGACGGGCTGGGAGGTCTGCATGTGCGATGGCATCATAGCGAGCGATGAACCTTCGCCAGCTGCTTGCCGACCTCGCGCGCTTCCCGTGGCGGTCGACCGCGCTGACGCTGCGCGAGCGCTTCCGCGAAGACCGGCTGGGCCTGACGGCCAGCAGCCTGACCTTCACGACCACCATCGCGCTGGTGCCGTTCTTCACGGTGGCCCTGGCGCTGTTCACCGCCTTCCCCATCTTCGGCAAGCTGCAGCAGACGCTGCAGACCTGGCTGGTGCAGAGCCTGGTGCCGGACGCGATCGCGCGGCAGGTGCTCGGCTACCTCACGCAGTTCGCCGGCAAGGCCAGCCGGCTGGGCGGCGTCGGCCTCGCGGCCCTGGTGGTGAGCGCGATCGCGCTGGTGCTCACGATCGACCGCACGCTGAACAACATCTGGCGGGTGCGCCGGCCGCGGCCGCTGGCCCAGAAGCTGATGATCTACTGGGCCGCGATCACGCTCGGCCCGATGCTCCTCGCCGTCAGCCTGGGCACCACCACCTACCTGCTCACCGCCAGCCGCGGCGTCACGCGTGCGCTGCCCGGCGTGCTCGGTTTCATGCTGGACCTCGTCGAGTTCGTGCTGATGGCGGCCGCACTGACGGCGCTCTACAGGTACGTGCCCAACACACCGGTGCGCCGGGGCCACGCGATCGCGGGCGGCGTGTTCGCGACGCTGGGCATCGAGGTCGCCAAGCGCCTGCTCGCCTGGTACCTGGCCAAGGTGCCGACCTATTCCGTGGTGTACGGCGCCTTCGCCACCGTGCCCATCCTGCTGGTCTGGATCTACATCGCGTGGGTGATCGTGCTGTTGGGCGCGGTCGTCACGGCCTACCTTCCCAGCCTGCTGGCCGGCTCGCGCCGGCGCGGCGGCGCGCATGGCTGGCAGTTCCAGCTGGCGCTGGAGGTGCTGCAGCAGCTGCACGCGGCGCGCACGGGCGCGCGCCGGGGCCTGACGCTGACCGAGCTGGCCGATGCCCTGGAGGTCGAGGAACTGCAGCTGGAGCCGGTGCTGCAGACGCTGGTGCAGCTGGACTGGATCGGCCGCCTCAACGAAGTGGACGACCAGGAGCGCACGCGCTTCGTGCTGCTGGCCGACGCGCAGTCCACCGCGCTGGAGCCGCTGATGCGGCACCTGCTGCTGCCACAGTCCGACGCGACGGCCAAGTTGTGGCAGACCGGCCGCCTGTCCACCCTGTACCTGCGGGACGTGCTCTGATGCGCGCGCCGCCTTCGACGCTGGAGGTGGTGGAGGCCCGGGCCTGGAGCGAGCCGCAGCGGCCGGCGCTGTACGAGGGAGGCGTCCAGCTGGGCTACGGGCAGCTGGCCAACCAGTTGCTGCAATGCGCGCAGCACCTGCGCACCCTCGGCGTGCGGCGCGGCGAGCGCGTGGCCGTCGCCGGGCCGGGCTTCGGCATCCAGATCGTGGTGCTGCTCGCCTGCGAGGCGATCGGCGCCGTGACGGCATCGTTCGAGGCGCACGAGGACACCGATGCGAGCGAGCTTTTCAAGCACGTGGACTGGGTGTTCTCGGCCCTGCCGCAGGACGTGCCGCCGGGAGTGCGCTTCGTGCGGCTGGACGCGGCGCTGGCCCGCCGGCTCGCGCAGCCTTTCGCTGCGGAGATGCCGCGCTGGGAGCCCGCCGGCTTCGACGAGCCCCAGCGCCTGACGCGCACCTCGGGCTCCACCGGCGCGTCCAAGTTCATGCTGCTGCGGCGGCAGGCGCAGGAGAGCTGGATCCATCCCATCCTCGACGTCGCCGGCTACGACCCCGGCACGCGGCTGCTCCTGCTCGGCCCGCTGGTCGCCAACGCCATCTACGGCCGCGCCAGCGACTGCCTGCGCGAAGGCGGCCTGGTGATGGTGGGGGAGGGCCGGGACATCGGGCGGCTGCAGCCGACGCACGTGTACGGCCTGCCGCTGCAGCTGGAGCTCTTGCTGGCCCAACTGCCCGCCGGCTACGTGGCGCCGCACCCGGTGAAGGTGACCACCATGGGCGGCTTCGCTCCGCCGCAGTTGCGCCAGCGCGCACGCGCCGTGTTCCATACCGAACCGGGCAGCCGCTACGGCAGCAACGAAGCGCACATCATCTGCGTCGACCTCGATGCCGAAGGCGCGGGCGTGCTGTGCCCCGGCGTCGAGGTGCGCATCCTCGGACCCGGCGGCGACGCGCTGCCCACGGGCCAGCCGGGCGTGATCGCGGTGCGCACGCCGGCCATGGCGGATGGCTACCTGGGGCGGCCGGAGGAGAGCGCGGCCGCGTTCCGCGATGGCTGGTTCGTCTCCGGCGACTTCGGCGCCCTGGTCGGGCCGAGACGGCTGCAGCTGCTGGGGCGGACCGATGAACTGCTGAACCTCGGCGGCGTGAAGGTGCCGACGGTGCGGGTGGAGGACGCACTGCGGGAGCAGCCCGCGTTCCAGGACGTCGCGGTGCTGGGCGGCAGCTTCGCGGGCGGTGCGACGCTGGGCATCGCCGCGGTGCTCGCGCCCGCCGCCGCGGCGGAGGACGTCCTGCAGGCGGTGCGCTCCGTTTTCGGGCCGGATGCCGCGGAAGCCGTGCGTGTGCTGCGGGTCCCCGCCCTCCCGCGCCTTCCCTCCGGCAAAGTGGACCGGCCCGCGTTGCTCGAGGCGCTGCGCCGCGCCTGAGTCCTAGACCGCGAAAGGCGCCTGCAGGAAACCCCGGAAGCGCGCGCGGCCGCCGCGCGTCGGCGGCTCGGTCAGCCGGTAGCGCGGGAAACGCGCGAGGAAACGCCCGATCGCCACCCGGCCCTCCAGCCGCGCGAGGCTCAGGCCCGCGCACTGGTGGATGCCGAAGCCGAAGGCCAGGTGCCGGTTGTTCTCGCGCGCGAGGTCCAGCACGTCGGGGTTCGCGAACTGCGCCGGGTCGCGGTTCGCCGCGCCGATGCACAGGGTGACCAGCGCACCGGCCGGCAGCGCGACGCCGCCGACTTCGCAGTCCTTCACCGCGCGCCGGTTGCCCAGCTGGTTGCTGGATTCGAAGCGCAGGAACTCGTCGACCGCCAGCGTCATCACCGGCTCCAGCGCGTCCCAGTCCGGCTGCGTGCCGATCGCACGCAGCAGCTGGGCCCTGGCCTGCGGCCATTCCTCGAGCGCCACCAGCGCGTTGCCGATCAGGTTGGTGGTGGTCTCGTGGCCCGCGTTCAGGATGAACACGCAGTTCTGCAGCAGTTCGGTCTCCGACAGCTTCTCGCCGGTCGCCTCGCCCTGGATCAGGCGCGTGAGCACGTCGTGTTCCGCGTCGCCGGGATGCTTGCGGCGGTCGGCGACCAGCACGCGCAGGTAGTCCAGGAACTCGGTCACGCTGCGGTTGCCGAGCTCCTCCTGCTGCGGCGTGAGCTTCGGCTCCAGCGCGCCGAGGATGGCGAGCGACCAGGCGCGCAGCGGCCCGCGTTCGTCGCGCGGCACGGCCAGCAGGTTGCCGATGATCTCCACCGGGATCGCGGAAGCGAAGTCCTCGACCAGGTCGCCGCCGCCTTCCGCCTCGATGCCATCGAGCAGCGATTCGACCAGCAGGACGAGGCCGGGTTCCATGTCGGCGATGGCGCGCCGGGTGAGCGCGCCCATGATCAGCTTGCGCACGCGGGTGTGCAGCGGCGGGTCGTTGAACACCAGGCTGGTGGTGTGGTGCTCGAGCAGCGGCGCGCCGGCGCCGTACTTCGGCGTGAACTCCACCTTCTTGTCCGAGCTGAACGACTGCGCGTCGCGGTAGACCGCCACCAGGTCGGCGTAGCGGGTGAGGAACCACGAGCCATCCGGCATGCGATGCACCGGATCGGTCTCCCGCAAGGCGGCGTACACCGGGAACGGATTGGCGTAGAAGTCCTCCGGCAAGGCGCGCAGGTCGAAGGCTGCGGCGATCTCGCGCGCGCGTTCCGCGGTCATCGGGGGCGTCACCTGCATCGTCACGCCTTCAGGAAGTCGCGCAACGCGAACAGCACGGCGTCCGGCGCCTCCGACATCATCTGGTGGCCGCCCTCGACGACCACCGTCTTCGCGTCGCGCGCATTCTGTTGCAGCGGCAGCGCCGCCTTCGGGGGCGCCATCGCGTCGCCCTTGCCCAGCAGGAACAGGACGGGACAGCGCACCTTGCCGATCGCCGCCTCGCCGCCCCCGTAGCTGTCGCAGGCGACGAAGCCGCGATGGAAGAGGTTGATCCGCGGGTTGCTCGCCAGCACGCGCTTCATCAGGGCGCGGGCACCGCCGTACAGCCAGGTGCCGGGACCGAGCGAGGAGGGCGGGGGCGCCAGCATGGAGTGCGAGAACACGCTGACCATGGCGATCGCCTTCAGGGGCGCGTGCTGCGAGTTCTCCAGCAAGGCGGGCGAGACCTTCATCGGGGCCGCCGGGCCGAGCAGGGCGAGGTGCGTCACCCGCTGCGGTGCGCGCGCCGCCGCTTCCAGCACGGTGAGCGCGCCGAAGCTGTGGCCGACCAGCGCGGCCTTCTCCACCTTCGCCGCATCGAGCAGCGCGATCACGAAGTCCGCCGCCTCCTCGACCGACTTCGGCGGCTCGCCGCCGCTCTTGCAGTGGCCCGGCAGGTCCACCGCCAGCACGTTCCAGCCGTGGTGCGCGAAGTAGCGCGTCTGCAGGATCCAGACGCTGTGGTCGTTGAGCACGCCGTGGACGAACACGATCGTGGGCTTCGCGGCATCGAAGGGCTTGCCGCCGGTGTAGCAGAAGGTGCGCGCACCCTGGACATCGAGGTACATGCGGCGTTCCTCAGGCTTTCTCGGCGGCCCGCAGCGCGCGCTTGAGGTCGTCGAGGAGGTCATCGGGATCTTCCAGGCCGATCGAGAGGCGGATCGTGCCCGGCCCGATGCCGGCGCCTTGCAGCGCCTCGTCGCTCATCCGGAAATGCGTGGTGCTGGCCGGGTGGATCACCAGCGAGCGGCAGTCACCGACGTTCGCCAGGTGGCTGAACAGCTTCAGCGCCTCGATGAACTTCTTGCCCTGTTCGCGGCTGCCCTTCAGGTCGAAGCTGAAGACGGACCCGGCGCCTTTGGGCAGCAGCTTCTGCGCGAGTGCGTGACTGGGGTGCGACTCCAGCATGGGGTGGCCCACGCGGGTGACGAAGGGGTGCGCCGCCAGGAACTCCACGACCTTGCGCGTGTTGGACATGTGCCGGTCCATGCGCAGCGGCAGCGTCTCGATGCCCTGCAGGATGAGCCACGCGGTGTGCGGGCTCATGCTGGCGCCGAAGTCGCGCAGGCCCTCGCGGCGCGCGCGCAGCAGGAAGGCGCCGACCGTGGACTCCTCGCTGAACACCATGTCATGGAAGCCGTCATAGGGCTGCGTCAGTTCGGCGAAACGGCCGGAACGTTCCCAGTCGAAGCTGCCGCCGTCCACCACCACGCCGCCGATCACCGTCCCGTGGCCGGAGAGGAACTTCGTCGCGGAGTGGTAGACGAGGTCCGCGCCCAGGTCGAAGGGCTTTTGCAGGTAAGGGGTGGTGAAAGTGGAATCCACCAGCAAGGGCAGGCCGGCGTCGTGCGCGATGGCGGAGACGGTCGGGATGTCGAGCACGTCCAGGCCCGGGTTGCCGACCGTTTCGCCGAACAGCAGCTTGGTCTCGGGGCGGATCGCGTTGCGCCAGGCATCGATGTCGCCGGGCTTGACGAAGGTGGTCTGGATGCCGAAGCGCCGCAGCGTGTAATGCAGCAGGTTCTGCGAGCCGCCGTACAGCGCCGTGCTGGCGACGATGTGCGAGCCGGCGCCCATCAGGGTCGCGATGGCCAGGTGCAGGGCGGCCTGGCCGCTGGCGGTGGCGATGGCGCCGATGCCGCCTTCGAGCGCGGCGACCCGCTGCTCCAGCACCGCATTGGTGGGATTGCTGATCCGTGAGTAGACGTGGCCGGAGCGCTCCAGGTTGAAGAGGGCGGCGGCGTGGTCGCTGGATTCGAAGACGAACGAGGTGCTCAGGTGGATGGGCACGGCCCGGGCGCCCGTCGCGGGGTCGGGCGCGGCGCCGGCGTGCAGCGCCAGGGTGTCGAATCCGGGATCGGCGTAACCGGGCATGGGGAGCTTCCCTCCTCGTATGGCAGTGGTGCGGATTGTGGGCTATATTCTTTCGGACCCGGCCGGCGGAAGAGTGCCGGCACTAGGAGACAGCCATGAAAGTCAGCGACATCCTGCGCGTCAAGGGCAACACCCTGTACACGGTGGGCCCCGAGGAACCGCTCGCGCGTGCCATCGACATCATGGCGGAGAAGGACATCGGCTCCCTCGTCGTCATGGACCACGGCGACCTGGTGGGCATGCTCACCTTCCGCGAAGTCATCCAGTGCATCGTGACCAACCAGCACACGGTGGGCAGCACGGTGGTGCGCACGGCGATGGACGACCACCCGCTCACCTGCACGATGGAAACCGAGCTCGACGAAGTGCGCCGCATGATGCTGGAGCGCCATGCGCGCTACATGCCCGTGATGGACAAGCGCATGCTGATGGGCGTGATCAGCCTGTACGACGTCGCCAAGGCGGTCGTCGACAGCCAGAACTTCGAGAACCGGATGCTGAAGGCGTACATCCGCGACTGGCCGGCGAGCGAGGATTCGCAGCCGACGGCGCAGCTCTGAGGCTGGCCCTTGGCCTGCGAGGTCGGCGCGCGTGCGCGCGAACCGACCTCGCTCTTGCGGCTCCTTTCGCCGACCGCTAGAACCCCACCCGCACGCCGCCGTTGAACCGGTAGGCGTTCTGGCCGGCGCCGCGCACTTCGTAGTTGGCGTCCAGGTAGACGCTGACATCGCGCGTGAACTGCCCGGTCACGGTGGCGCCCAGCGTCAGCGCGTTGCGCTTGAGCGGGACTCCGGTCGCGGTGAAGCGGCCTGGCTGGCCGGCCAGGCCTGCGGTGACCGGCGAGTCGTTGTCGCCCGCCAGGTGCGAAGCGATCGCGCGCAGTTCCAGGCCCGCCTTGCCCTGGTTGAACGGGCGCACGAAGTGCATGCCCGCCGAGAGCAGGGTGTTCTGCGTGGTCCGCCTGGCCACCACCAGGTTCGCCGGGCCCGGGCCGGTTTCGGTGAAGCCGTCTTCGCTGAGGTGTGCGTAGCGCAGCCCTGCCAGGGGACGCCATTCCCATTCGCCGGCCTGAATCGGCATTTCCACCTGGCCTGCGAGGCCCCATTCGCGACCCTTGTGGCTGGACTCGGCCCGCGTGCGGGCCCCGCCGATGCTGACGGTGCGGTCGGTCGTGAAGTCGTGCCCGGACAAGGTGCCGTCCATGCGCACGCGGAAGCGGTCGCCCGTGTAGCGCGCATACAGGCCTGCCTGCGGCGACTCGAGCGTGCCGCTGGCGGCGTCGCCGCCGGTGCTGTTCCAGGAACTGCTGCTGTAGCCGAAGGCGCCGCCGGCGATCCACCGGCCGGTGACGGGCTGGTCGTAGCCCAGCACCAGGCCGCCGTTGCGGTAGCGCGAACCGTCCGCGTTGCCGTCGCCGTCCATGCGGCCACCGGCCCCCAGCGCTTGCACCCACAGGCCTCGCTCCTGCGTGGCGGCCGGCGCTGCGACGGAGGCCAGGCTGGCGTAGCGCACCTGGCTCCAGTCGTTCATCGCGTTGCCCAGGCCGCCCGCGCTGAAGCCCGAGCGCGCCGCCAGCGCCGCGGAGAAGTTGCGGCCCAGCGCCGAGGCGACCTGGCTGGCGGACGCGTGCTGGCTGCCGGCCATCGACCCGAAGCTGGCGGCGGCCTGGTCGGCCGTCATGTTGTCGATCTGCTGGATCAGCGCCGCCGCATCGCCCGGCGTGTTGGCAAAGGCTTGCAGGTAATCGGCCACGGCCCGCTGGTTGGGCGTGCGCGCGACGGTGGCATAGGTCAGCACGTCGCTGGATTGCAGGTTCAGCAGGACGCCGTCGGCCGAATAGCTCAGCGTGGGCGTGAGGAAGGCGAGGTTGCTGGTGACATTCGTGAATTGGCCCGTGGTCGCGCCGCCCGAGCGGAGGATCGTGTAGGTCGTGTTGCGCTGGTAGCCGGCGCCACCGGCCTGGACTTCCACGGTGCCGCCCTGGATGGTGATGGTGCCGGCGCCGGTGGTGTTGACGCGGTCGGCGGCGCCGGCGGCATTGGCTTCCACCCGGTAGGTGGAGCCGGCAGCGAAGGTGAGGTTGCCGCTGGCCGTGAGCGTGCCGATGGAGTTGCCGGGCGCCAGCGTGCCGCCGCCGGCCACGACGATGGAACCGACGGTCCCGGTGCCACCGAGCGTGCCGCCGCTGTTGACGGTGGTGTTGCCCACGATGGAACCGTTGACCGACAGCGTGCCCGCGTTGACGAAGGTGCCGCCGCTGTACGTGTGGGTGCCTGCGATGACGAGGTTGCCGGTGCCCTGCTGCACGAGCGAGCCGGTGCCGCCGATCGGGCTGGAGAGCGTGACGGTGTCGCTGCGCTGGAAGGCGAGGGCGCCGTTGTTGGTCACCGTCCCCGAGCCCAGCGAGCCGCTCGTGCCGCCGTTGCCGACCTGCAGCGTGCCGGCGGCGATCGTGGTGGCGCCGGTGTAGGTGTTGTCGGCGGCCAGCACGGTCGTGCCCGTGCCGGCTTGCGTCAGCGATCCGGTGCCGCTGATCGCGCCGTTGACCGTGCCCGTTCCGGTGCGGTTGAAGACCAGCGCCGCGTTGTTGGTGATGCCGCCCGAACCCAGCGTGCCGGTGGCGCCGCCGTTGCCGACCTGCAGCCTGCCGGCGGAGATGGTGGTCGTGCCCGCGTAGCTGTTGTCGGCCGCCAGCACCGTGGTGCCGGCGCCGGCCTGCACCACGGAGCCTGCGCCCCCGATCGCGTTGGCGACCGTGAACGCATTGCTGCGGTTGAACGTGAGCGTGCCGTCGTTGGTCACCGCGCCGGTGCCCAGCGTGCCCGTGGTGCCGCCGTTGCCGACCTGCAGCGTGCCGCCGCTGACGATGGCCGTGGCGCCGGAGTACGTGTTGGCGCCGGTCAGCGCCAGGGTGCTGCCCGCGGCCTGCGTGAACGTGCCGGTGCCGCTGATCGCGTTGGCCACGCTGATGTCGTCCGAGCGGTAGAACACCAGCGCACCGTCGTTCACCACGTTGCCGCCGCCCAGCGAACCGGCGGTGCCGCCGTTGCCGACCTGCAGCGTGCCCGCGGAGATGGTGGTCGGGCCCGCGTAGGTGTTGGCGCCGGCCAGCACCGTGGTGCCGGCGCCGGCCTGCGCGAGGGCGCCGGTGCCGCCGATGGCGTTGGCCACCAGGATGGCGTCGCTGCGGTCGAAGGCCAGCACGCCGTTGTTGGTCACCCCCGCGGTGCCCAGCGTGCCGTTGGTGCCGCCGTTGCCGATCCGCAGCGTGCCGCTGCTGATGGTGGTCGCGCCCGCGTAGCTGTTGGCGCCGGTGAGCGTCACGGTGCTGCTGCCGGCCTGCGTGAGCGTGCCGCTGCCGCTGATGGCGCCGGCCACGGTCACGCCGTTCGAGCGGTTGAAGACCAGCGCGCCGTCGTTCACGACGGCGCCGCCGCCCAGCGCGCCGGTGGTGCCGCCGTTGCCGACCTGCAGCGTGCCGGCGCCGATGGTGGTGGTGCCCGCGTAGCTGTTGGCGCCCGTCAGGGTGAGGGTTCCACTTCCCGCGTGCGTGAGCGTGCCACTGCCGCTGATCGTGTTGCCCACGGTGAAGTCGTCCGAGCGGTCGAACACCAGCGCGCCGTCGACCACCACGCTGCCCGTGCCCAGGGACCCGGCGGCCGTGCCGGCACCCACCTGCAGCGTGCCGCGGCTGACGGTGGTCGTGCCGGAGTACGTGTTGGCGCCGGACAGCACCAGGGTGCCGGTGCCGGTCTTGTCCAGGCCGTCGCTGCCGCTGATGACGCCGGAAAAGTTGCCGGCCTCGATGCCCACCGTGTTGCCAGGCGCGGCCGAGGTGACGAGGTTGCCGGCGCCCTGGAGGTCCCGGAATCCGAACGCGTGGCCGTTGGTGGCCAGCGTCGCGCCGGCAGCGATGGTCACGGACTCGATCGCGCCGGTGACGAGGCCTAGGGTGCCGTTGCCGGCACGCAGCGTGCCGCCGTCGACCAGCAACCTGGCGTCGCTGGAGAACGAACCCCCGCCGAACGCAGCCTCCACGACACCGGTCGCCGTCGACGTGCCGAAATGCACGGCGCTCCCCGCGTTCCAGGCGCTGCCGCCGGACAGGGTCAACACTTGGCCGTTCGCTGCTGCCACCGTGCTGCTCGTGCCGGCCGTGAAGACGGTGGCATTGGCCAGCGTCAGGGTGTTCAGCGCCGTCAGCTGGCCGCCGTCCAGCGTGACGACACCCGTGCCCAGCGCCTGCCCGTTGCCGATCGCGACCGTGCCGCTGCCGATGGTGGTGCCACCGCCGTAGCTGTTGCTGCCGGTGAGCGCCAGCACGCCCGTGCCGGCCTGCTCGACGCCGCCGGTGCCGCTGATGGCGTTCGCCACGGTGATGTTGTTCGAGCGGTCGAACACCAGCGCGCCGTTGTCGACCACGTTGCCGCTGCCCAGTGAACCAGTGGTGCCGCCGTTGCCCACTCGCAGGGTGCCGGCGCTGATCGTGGTCGTTCCGCCGTAGTTGTTGGCACCGGTGAGCGTGAGCGTGCCGCTGCCGGCCTGCGTCAGGGATCCCGTGCCGGTGACCTGGTTGGCGAGCGTGACGTCGTCGGAGCGGTTGAACACCAGCGCGCCGTTGTCCACCACGGTGCCGGTGCCCAGTGAACCGGCGGTCCCGCCGTTGCCCACCTGCAGCGTGCCCGCGGAGATGGTGGTGGTGCCGGTGTAGCTGTTGTCGGCGGCCAGCACGGTGGTGCCGGCGCCGGCCTGCACCACGGAACCGGCGCCGCCGATCGCGTTGCCCACCGTGACGGCGTTGCTGCGGTTGAAAGCCAGCGTGCCGTCGTTGGTCACGGCTCCCGTGCCCAGCGTGCCCGTGGTGCCGCCGTTGCCCACCTGCAGCGTTCCGGCGCTGATCGTCGTGGCGCCCGCGTAGGTGTTTGCACCGGTGAGGGTCACCGTGCCGGTGCCGGCCTGCGTGAGCGAGCCCGTGCCGCTGATGGCGTTGGCCACGGTGATGTTGTCCGAGCGGTTGAACACCAGCGCGCCGTCGTCCACGACGTTGCCCGCGCCCAGCGCTCCCGCGGTGCCGCCATTGCCGATCTGCAGCGTTCCGCCGCTGATCGTGGTTGCACCGAGGTAGCTGTTGGCGCCGGTGAGCGTGAGCTTTCCCGCGCCGTTTGTCGCCAGTGCGCCGGTTCCGCTGATGGCATTGGCCACCGTGAAGTCGTCGGAGCGGTTGAACACCAAGCTGGCGTCGTTCACCACGCTGCCCGTGCCCAGCGAACCGCTGGTGCCGCCGGCGCCCACCTGCAGCGTGCCGCCCTGCACGGTGGTGGTCCCGGTGTAGGTGTTGTCGCCGGAAAGCACCAGCGTGCCGCTGTTGGTCTTTCTCAGGCTATCGTTGCCGCTGATGACGCCGGAGAAGTTGCCGCTGCGGATACTGAGCGTGGTGCCGGCCCCGGTCGAGGTCACCAGCTTGCCGGCGCCCTGGAGGTTCTGGATGGTGAACGCGTGGTCGCCGGTCTCCAGTGTCCCCGCCGCCCCGATGTTCACGGCGGTGAGCACTCCGGTGACCTGGCCCAGCAAGCCACCGTCACGAAGCGTTCCCCCGTCGACGGAGAGGGCGGTTCCGGTGCTGCTGACGATCGCGGAGCTCGCGTTGAAGACGACGGTCCCGGCGTCCGTGGTCGTGCCGAAATGCACGTGGGCGTTGGCGCCCCAGCTGGGGGACGAGGACAGCGTCAGCGTGCTGCCGGTTGCGGCCGCCACGGTACTGTCGCCTGCCGATAGATCCATCGTATTGGACAGGGTCAGCGTGTTGCGCGCGGTCAGCTGCGCGCCGTCGTCCAGCTGGATGCGGCCGGTGCCCAGCGCCTGCCCGTTCGTGATCGCCACCTGGCCGTTGCCGATCGTTGTGCCGCCGCTGTAGGTGTTGCTGCCGCTCAGCGTGAGCGTGCCCGTGCCTGCCTGCCTCAGCGTCCCGGTGCCGCTGATGATCCCGGCCACCGTGAGGTCATCGGAGCGGTTGAACACCAGTGCCCCGTTGTCGACGATGTTGCCGGTGCCCAGCGAACCCGTCGTGCCGCCGTTGCCCACCTGCAGCGTGCCGGCCGCGATCGTGGTGGTGCCGCCGTAGCTGTTGGCGCCGGTGAGCGTCAGCGTGCCGCTGCCGGCTTGCGTGAGCGTCCCGGAGCCGCTGATGGCATTGCCGACGACGACGTTGTCCGAACGGTTGAACACCAGCGTGCCGTTGTCCACCACGTTGCCGGTGCCCAGCGATCCGGCGGTGCCGCCGTTGCCCACCTGCAGCGTGCCGCCGCTGATGGTCGTCGTGCCGCTGTAGTTGTTGGCGCCGGTGAGGGTGAGCGTGCCGCCGCCGGCCTGGTGCAGCGATCCGGTGCCGGTGACCTGGTTGGCGAGGGTGACGTTGTCGGAGCGATTGAACACCAGCGTGCCGTGGTCCACGATGGTGCCGGTGTGGGTGCCCAGCGATCCGGTGGTGCCGCCGTTGCCCACCTGCAGCGTGCCCGCGCTGATGGTGGTGGCGCCGCTGTAGTTGTTGGCGCCGGTCAGGATGAGCGTGCCCGTACCAGCCTGCGTGAGCGACCCGCTGCCGGTGACCTGGTTGGCGAGGGTGACCGTGTCGGAGCGGTTGAACACGAGCGCGCCGTTGTTCGTGATGGCGCCCGTGTGCGTGCCCAGCGAGCCGGTGTTGCTGCCACTGCCCACCTGCAGCGTGCCGAGGTTGATCGTGGTGGTGCCGCTGTAGGTGTTGTTGCCGGAAAGGACCAGCGTGCCGGGGCCGCCCTTGGCCAGGTTGTCGGCGCCGCTGATGACCCCGGAGAAGTCGCCGGACTGGATGATGGCCGTGTTGCCCGGCGCGGCCGAAGTCACGATGTTGCCCCCGCCCTGGAGGTTGCGGGCGCCGAAGACGTAGCCGTTGGTGTCGAAGGTGGCTCCGGCCTTGACCGTCGTCGATGTTGCATAGGGGTTGAAGTAGCCCAGGCTGCCGTTCCCATCGACGACCGTGCCCCCGTCGACGGACATGGTTTGGCCGAGGATGAAATTGCCCCCGCTAGGCAAGAAAACGACCGTGCCGGTCTCGGTGGCCGTGCCGAAGTGCAGGGCGGCATTGACCTGGGCCACCCCGGCCATGGTGAGCGTGGCGCCGGCCGCTGCCGCCAGGGTCACCTTCGTGCCGCTGGCGTAGGTGGTGGCGCTGGGCCCCAGCGTCATGGTGTTCAGCGCGGTGAGCTGGGCGTTGGCCAGGTTGAGGTGGCCCGTGCCCAGGCTGCCGGCATCGCCCAGCGCCAGCGTGGCGCCCTGGACGTTGTTGGCGGCCATGTTGACCAGCGTCAGGCCGCTGACGCTGGTGGTTCCGGCCGCGACCGCCAGGCCATAGGTGCCGGCGCCATCGATGGTGTGGCCGTTCCCCACGATGGTGGCGTTGGCCCCGAGCACGCCGATGGCGCCCGTGAGGGTGATGTTCGCGGTGATGTTGATGGTGCCGTCGTTGGCCACGTTGGCAACGCAGGCGGCGAGTGACGCGGTGTCGGACGCATTGCAGGCGAACGCCGAGGGAGCGACGGCCCACGCCAGCACGCAGGCCACCACGAGGGGCCGCAGCGGAGGAAGCGCGCGCGCGGCCGGAGACAGGGACGCACGGCGAAGCGACGCCGTGGCGTGGCGGTCGGACTGCTGCATGGTGAGAACCTCCCGGCTGGCTTCCGTCGCGTGCACAGCCACGACGAAGCACTTTCCATTACTTGGAGAAACTTTCAGTTTCTTGTGAGCGGGGCGGACTCTAGCAACAGTGCGTGGAACGGACAACCGGCCGCATGGCCGTCTTGACATCACGGGACTTCGGGACCCTGGCGGACCCATGGATGCCTTCGGGCCGGTGGCCGGGGCCGATCCGGGATAATCGCTCCCCATGAGCGGCAACACCTTCGGCAAGTCCTTCGCCGTCACCAACTTCGGCGAATCGCACGGTCCTGCCATCGGCTGCGTCATCGACGGCTGTCCTCCGGGCATGGAGCTGTCCGAGGCCGACATCCAGCCCGACCTCGACCGCCGCCGGCCCGGCACCAGCCGCCACGTCACGCAGCGGCAGGAGGAAGACAAGGTGGAGATCCTCTCCGGTGTCTTCGAAGGGCGCACCACCGGCACGCCGATCTGCCTCCTGATCCGCAACACGGACCAGCGCAGCAAGGACTACTCCGAGGTCGCGCAGAAGTTCCGGCCCGGCCACGCCGACTACACCTACCTGCAGAAGTACGGCCTGCGTGACCCCCGCGGCGGCGGCCGCTCCTCGGCGCGGCTGACGGCGCCCATGGTGGCAGCCGGTGCCGTGGCGAAGAAGTGGCTGCTGGCCGAACACGGCACGCGCTTTCGCGGCTGCATGCAGCAGATCGGCGACCTGCCGATCGCCTTCGAGAGCTGGGACCACGTGCCCGACAACCCGTTCTTCGCGCCGGTGGCCGACGTGTCGCAGCTCGAGGCCTACATGGACAGCCTGCGCAAGGCGGGCGACTCCTGCGGCGCGCGCATCCGCGTCACCGCCACCGGCATGCCGGTGGGCCTGGGCCAGCCGCTGTTCGACAAGCTCGATGCCGAGATCGCCTACGCCATGATGGGCATCAACGCCGTCAAGGGCGTGGAGATCGGCGCGGGTTTCGCCAGCGTGGCGCACCGCGGCTCCATGCACGGCGATTCGCTCACGCCGCAAGGCTTCGCCACCAACAACGCCGGCGGCGTCCTGGGCGGCATCAGCACCGGGCAGGACCTGGAAGTGTCGATCGCCATCAAGCCGACCAGCTCGATCATCACGCCGCGCGACACCATCGACCTGCAGGGACAGCCGACGCAGGTCATCACCAAGGGGCGCCACGACCCCTGCGTCGGCATCCGGGCGACGCCGATCGCCGAGGCCATGCTGGCGCTGGTCGTCATGGACCTGGCGCTGCGCCACCGGGCGCAGTGCGGCCACGTCGAGCCGCCGATCTCGTACGCGGACTCCTCCTTCCTCTGAATGCCCGCGGTCCCGCAAGCGGCGGCCGCCCGCCAGCTGGTGCCGTTCGCCGCGCTGTCGGCCACCTATTTCGCGCACATCGGGTTCTTCAACCCGTACCTGCCGCTCTGGCTGAAGGAACAGGGGCTGCCGATCACCGTGATCAGCCTGCTGGCCTCGGTGCAGTCGTTCACCCGCGTGTTCGCGCCCTATGCCTGGGGCGCGCTCAGCGACCACACCGGCGAACGCGTGAAGCTGCTGCGCATCAGCGCGGCGGTGGCGCTGCTGGCCTCCATCGGGCTCTGGTTCCCGGGCGGCGCCTGGTGGATCGCGCTGGTGCTGCTGCTGCTGTTCACGCACACCAGCTCCATGATGTCGCTCACCGAAGCGGCGATGGCGCAGCTCGTGGCCGGGGATTGGGGCCGGTACGGACGCATCCGCCTCTGGGGTTCCGCCGGTTTCATGGTGACCGTGTTCGCCGCCGGCGCGTGGTTCGAGCGCTTCGGCATGGGCAGCTTCCCGGGCTGGACCGCGGTCACGCTGGCCGGCGTCCTGCTGTGCACGTGGTGGCTGCCGAACGTGAGGGAACCTGCGCACCACGGGGCGCAGGTGAAGGAGCCGATCGGGGATGCCCTGCGGCGCCCCGTCGTGCGCTGGTTCTTTGCCTCGCTCCTGTTCCATGTCATGGCGCATTTCGCGGTGTACGCTTTCCTTTCGCTGTACCTCGATGCGCTCGGCCACAGCAAGGCCACCATCGGCGCGCTGTGGGCGGTGTCGGTGGTGGTGGAGATCGCCTGGTTCTATGCGCAGGGCCGGCTGATCGGCCGCTTCACGATGGAAAAGTGGCTGGTGCTCTGCGCCGTGGCCACCGTGCTGCGCATGGCGCTGACGGCGGGGCTGGGTGGCTGGATCGCTGCGCTCTTCGTGGCCCAGCTGCTGCACGCGCTCACTTTCGCCACCCACCACACGGCCTGCATCGCGATGGTCACCAAGCACTTCCCCGGCCGGCTGCGCGGGCGCGGGCAGGCCCTGTTCACGGTGACGGGCTACGGCTTCGGCGGGGTGTGCGGCGTGCTGGCGGGCGGGGCCGTCGCCGCCCGCTGGGGCTTCGAGGCGATGTATGCCGCCGCGGCGGTCCTGGGAATGCTGGCCTTGCTGTGCGCCCAGCGCGTGCGGCGCCTCGAAGTCGCCGCGAGCTGAAGTGCCATGCGCCCTTGCGTCGTCATCGATGTTGATGACGCCCGCGCCGCCCCCGGCCCGTACCGTGCGTCCTCCACTGCAAGGAGAAACGCCATGTACGTCAAGGTACCGAAGGTGAAGCAGGTCGGGGTGGCCTGGACCAAGATGCTGCCGCCGGGGCTCCTGGTCACCGCCACCGCCCACGTCACGCAGGTCGGCTGGAGCAACATCCAGCTGGTCCCGCGCATCTACATCACGCCGCCCGCGGACGGCATCTGGGACATGGACCTGGTCGGCGAGCTGCCGGACATCATCGTCATGATGTACCGGCCCGCGGACATCCCGGCCCGTCCCCTGCACATCCCGAACGTGCCCCGCTGGGTCCAGGGCGTCCGGGTCCACGCTTCGCTGAACAGCATGACTTCGGGCGAGCGGGATGCCGAGTTCGAGGAGGCCGTCGCCAACTGGGTCCCGTTCCCCTGGGAGAAGTCCATGGCCGTCGCGAAAGGCGACCCGGGCGACGGCTTCCCGTGGGTGTCGCCGCAGTAGAGGCAGCGAGCGGCGAGGCCGGCTCCAGCAGGATTTCGCTGCCGGCCGCACAATGCCGCCATGGCAACCGCTTCCCGCCTGTTGCGCTACGTGTGGGCCGGCCCGTACACCGCGGTCGGCCTGCTGCTGGGCGCCCTGGCGCTGCTGTTCGGCGGCCAGTGGCGCACGCACGGCGGGGTGATGGAGTTCTTCGGCGGTCGCATCGGTGCGGCACTGGCGCGGCTGCCGCGCAGCCTGGGCTTCTCGGCGATGACGCTGGGCCACGTGATCCTCGCGGTGGACCGTTCCGCGCTCGCGCAGTTGCGGCGGCACGAATGGGTGCACGTGCGGCAGTACGAGCGCTGGGGTCCGCTGTTCGTGCCGGCGTACCTGCTGTCGAGCCTGCTGCAGCTGCTGCGCGGCCGCAATCCGTACCGCGAGAACCACTTCGAGCGCCAGGCGTACGCCCTGGCGCCCGCCCGCCGGCAGGGCGGCCCGCGCGCCTGAGCGACCGCTGCTGCGCGCGCCGCGGTTTCGGCGCATCATGGCGGCGCAGGCCCAGGAGGTTCCCATGGAGCAGACCCAGCCCACCGCGGACAGCGCGCGCCGCATCGACCTGACCCGCCAGGTCGACGTGCAGTACTGGTGCCGCATCTTCGACGTCAGCATGGACCAGTTGCGCGATGCCGTGCACCACGCCGGCCACCAGGTCGAGGAAGTCGAGCGCTACCTGCGGCTCAAGCGCACGCAGCCGCACCGGGCGTAGGCCTCTTCCCACATCCCGCTCCGGGCTTTTCGTCGGCAGCACGCGGGCGCGTCGCCGCAGGATGGCGGTTTGCCACAGGAGGCCGCATGGACCGGAAACCCCAAGCCAAGGACCAGAACCGCAACGCCGCGGAACAGACCGCCGAGAAGCAACGCGAGATCCAGCGCGAGCAGGACCGCCAGGAGCCGAAGGAAAGCGGCGGCGACAAGAAGGACAAGGGCGTGCAGACCAGCGCGCGCCAGTATCCGGACGACCTGCCTTCCCAACACCTGGAGAAGCCCGGGCAGGAAGCGGACATGCAGCTCAAGCCGCAGTTCTTCGCCCCCGACTACCGGGGCAGCGGCAAGCTCAAGGGCATGGTGGCGCTGATCACGGGCGGCGACTCCGGCATCGGGCGCGCGGTGGCGGTGCTCTATGCGCGCGAGGGCGCGGACGTGGCGATCGTCTACCTCACCTCGCACGAGGACGCGGAGGAGACCAAGCGCTACGTGGAAAAGGAAGGCCGCCAGTGCCTGCTGATCCCCGGCGACGTCAAGGACCCGAAGTTCTGCAAGGACGCGGTGGAGAAGACCGTCGCCGAGTTCGACGGGCTCGACATCCTGGTGAACAACGCCGCCTTCCAGGAACACGCCCACTCGCTGCAGGACATCACGGACGAGCGGCTCGAGGAGACCTTCCGCACCAACATCTTCGGCTACTTCTACATGGCGCGCGCCGCCGAGCCGCACCTGAAGAAGGGCTCCTGCATCATCAACACCGGCTCGGTCGTGGCGCTGAAGGGCAGCAAGGAACTGCTGGACTACTCCGCCACCAAGGGCGCGATCCACGCCTTCACGCTGTCGCTGGCGTCCAGCCTGATCGAGAAGGGCATCCGCGTGAACGCCGTGGCGCCCGGGCCGGTCTGGACGCCGCTGAACCCCGCCGACCGCAGCGCCAAGGAGATCGTGGAGTTCGGCAAGCAGACCGACTACAAGCGGCCGGCGCAGCCGGAGGAGCTGTCGCCGGCGTACGTGTTCCTGGCTTCGCCGGTGTGTTCGAGCTACATCAACGGAATTGTCCTGCCCGTCACGGGGTCTGTGGGGAGTTAGGGACAATGGGGTCATGGCCAAGACCCTGAAGATCGATTTCGTCTCCGACGTCGCCTGCCCCTGGTGCGCCGTCGGCCTCGCGTCCCTCGAGACCGCGCTCGGCAAGCTGCAGGGCGAGGTGCAGGCCGAACTGCACTTCCAGCCCTTCGAGCTGAACCCGCAGATGGGGCCGGAGGGGCAGGACGTCACCGAGCACCTCACCGGCAAGTACGGCTCCACGCCCGAGCAGCAGGCGCAGTCGCGCGCGGCGATCGCGCAGCGCGGGGCGTCGGTCGGCTTCCAGTTCCGCAAGGAGGGCCGCGGCCGCGTCTGGAACACCTTCGACGCGCACCGCCTGCTGTACTGGGCCGGCGAGCAGGGCGCGCAGCAGCAGCGCGACCTCAAGATGGCGCTGCTGAAGTCGTACCACGGCGAAGGCCGCAACCCGGCGGACCACGCGGTGCTGGCGGACGTGGCCGCTTCGGTCGGCCTGGACCGCCAGCAGGCCGCGGAGGTGCTGGCCGGCGGCCGCTACACCGACGAAGTGCGCGAGAGCGAGCGGCACTTCCAGCAGATGGGCATCCAGGCGGTGCCTTCGGTGATCGTCAACGGCCGCCACCTGATCCAGGGCGGCCAGCCGCCGGAAGTGTTCGAGCAGGCCTTGCGCCAGCTGGCGGAACAGGCCGCCTAGGCTAGTGCCCGCCCGCGGCGCGGGCGAGGGCGACGCAGTAGTCCAGCATCGCCTCGGTCTCCATCGCCTTGTCGAAGACGCCGTCGGCGCCCATGTCCTCGCAGTGGCGCCGCACCTGCGGGTTGGCGCTGCCGGTCAGCACCACCATCTTGCGGGTGACGGGGCGCTCGCGCAGCGCCTGCAGCACGCCGAAGCCGCTGCCGCCGCCCGGCTCGAGCACCAGGTCGACGATCGCGATGTCCCACCGGTTGGCGGGGTCGCGCAGCCAGCGGATGGCGGCCTTCTCGGTGGCCGCCCAGCCCGCGGTCTCGATCGAGCCCAGCTCGGACAACGCTTCCGCGAGGCTGTCCTTCACGGCCGGCTGGTCTTCGACGATGAATGCCTTGAGGGCCAACGCGTCTCCGGGTGGCGCGGCCGTGCCGCGTCCGGGCCATTTTGCACCCAAGGCCGCCCGGCACGTGCATCGGCGCGTGCCGGGTGTTGCGCGATCAACCCACCTGCACCTGGATGCGGCGCGGCCTGGCTTCCTCCGCCTTCGGGATCGTGAGCTTCAGCACGCCGTCGCGCAGCTGCGCCTCGACGCGGGCGGTGTCCAGCTCGCGGCTCAGCGTGAACTGGCGCCGGTAGGTGGGGCATTGCGCCTCGCCGTACACCAGCTGCATGTCCTGCGGCCCCCGGGTGGCAGCGGTGGCTTCCAGCACCAGCGTGTCGCCGTCCACGCGCACCTGCAGCTGGTCGCGCGTGACGCCGGGCAGGTCGGCCAGCAGCGTGATCGCGTTGTCGTTCTCGAACACGTCCACCGGCGGCACCACGGAGGGCTGCGGCTGCCGCGCCTGGCCCTGCGCGCGGGCGGCGACGGCGGACGGGGAAGTGGTCTGGACTGCGTGGTTCATGGCGCTCTCCTTCAGTTCACTTCGATGCGGCGGGGCAGCGAGGACTCGCGCTTGCTGACCGTGATGCGCAGCACGCCGTCCCGGTAGCTCGCGTCCACGCGGGACGGGTCGGCGTCCTCGGGCAGGCTCACCACCCGCCGGAACCGGCCGGCGAAGCGCTCCTGCGCGTACACGTTGGTGCGCTCTCCCGCCGGCAGCTCGCTCTTGCGCTCGCCGGCGATGACCAGCAGGCCGCGGTCGACCGTGATCTCCAGCTTGTCGGCCTCCAGGCCGGGCGCCAGCGCCTGCACCTCGATGGCGGTGGGCGTGGTGCCCACGTTCAGAACGGGGAAGCCGGCACCGGCTTGCGAACGGATGCTGGCGCCCGTCGAAGGGAACACCTGGTCGAGCAGGGACTGCATGCGGTTGAGCTCCGCGAAGAGGTCGGCGGAGGATCGGAACATGGAACTCATCGTGCTTCTCCTTTCCAGCGTTCGGGGCGATCCGGAATTAGGGATCGTCCACCGGGCTTTCAAGGGGGGATCAGCGGCCCAGCAGCACCGGGACGGAGGCGGCCAGCAGCGCGATGCCGCTGGCGAACAGCAGGCCCAGCACGACCTGCCGGAAGGCGACCTCGCTGATGCCGACGTACAGGCGCGCCCCGAGGAGCACCGGCAGCAGGACGGCGGGCACGACCAGCGCCAGCAGCGGCAGCATGGGCGCCGTGATGATCCCGGTGGCGAGGTAGCTCGCGAAGGTGACGACCTGCATCGCCAGGTTGAAGTTCTGGATCACGCCGCGCTGGCGCTCCTTGTCGAAGCCGCGCACCGTGCACCACAGCGTGGGCACCACGCCGGTGAAGCCGCCCAGCCCGCCCATCACGCCGCCGGCGGCGCCGGCCAGCGCATCGCCGGCGCGCCCGCCCCGCACGCGCGGCAGCCGCCCGGCGAAGAACATCAGCGGGCAGACGATCACCAGCATCAGCCCGAGCAGCGCCTTGAACAGCGGCACGTCCAGCCGCGGCAGGAGGTAGAGGCCCAGTGGCAGCCCCGCGAAGCCGCCGGCGAGGAAGGGCGCGAGGTCCTTCCAGTCCCAGCCGCGCCGCACGGTGAAGGCGGCGGTCAGCTGGCCGACCAGCGCACCGGACACCGCCAAGGCGGCGGCCAGCCGCGGCTCCAGCGTCCAGGCCCACACCGCCATGGCGGTGAGCCCGAAGCCGAAGCCGGACAGTCCCTGGATGAAGCCGGCGAGGGCGGCGCCGACGACGACGAAGAGGAGGAGGTCGGTTGCCGGCATCTACTCCCTCCCCCTCTGGGGGAGGGTGGGGGTGGGGGCGCGGGTCACCTCCGGAGTGTGCCCGAGCCGCGCGCCCCCATCCCGGCCTTCCCCCAGAGGGGGAAGGAGCCAGGGATCACTCGTACGCCGACATCGGCACGCAGCTGCAGAACAGGTTGCGGTCGCCGTAGACGTTGTCCACGCGGCCCACCGGCGGCCAGTACTTGGCGTGGCGGCGCTCGTCGAGCACGGCGGCCGCGACGTCGCGCGGGTACGCGTGCGTCCACTCGCCCTTGAGCAGCGCGCCCGCGGTGTGCGGCGCGTGCTTGAGCGGGTTGTCGTCCTGCGGCCACTCGCCCCGCTCGACACGGCGGATCTCCTCGCGGATGGCGATCATCGCCTCGACGAAGCGGTCGATTTCCTCCAGCGTCTCGCTTTCGGTGGGCTCCACCATCAGCGTGCCGGGCACCGGGAAGCTGAGGGTGGGCGCATGGAAGCCGTAGTCGATCAGGCGCTTGGCGACGTCTTCCGCGGTCACGCCGCTCGCGTCCTTGAGCGGCCGGAGGTCGAGGATGCACTCGTGCGCGACGTGCCCGTTCTCGCTGGCGTACAGCGTGGGGTAGTGGTCGCGCAGGCGCGTGCTGATGTAGTTGGCGCTGAGGATCGCGACCTCGGTGGCCTGGGTCAGGCCTTCGGCGCCCATCATGCGGCAGTACATCCAGCTGATCGGCAGCACGGCGGCGTTGCCCAGGGGCGCCGCCGATACCGCGCCGACGGGATGCTCCGGCAGGCCGCCGGCCTGGTGCCCGGGCAGGAAGGGCACGAGATCCTCCACCACGCAGACCGGGCCGACGCCCGGGCCGCCGCCGCCGTGCGGGATGCAGAAGGTCTTGTGCAGGTTCAGGTGGCTGACGTCGCCGCCGAACTCGCCCGGCGCGGCCACGCCGACCAGCGCGTTCATGTTGGCGCCGTCGACGTAGACCCGGCCGCCGTGCTGGTGCACCAGCGCGCACAGCTCCTTCACCTGCATCTCGAACACGCCGTGCGTGCTCGGGTAGGTGATCATGATGCAGGACAGGTTGGCGCTGTGCTGCTCGCACTTGCGGCGCAGGTCGTCGAGGTCGACGTTGCCGTTGTCGTCGCAGGCCGTCACCACCACCTGCATGCCGGCCATCTGTGCGCTGGCGGGGTTGGTGCCGTGGGCCGAGGAGGGGATCAGGCAGATGTTGCGGTGGCCTTCGCCGCGGCTTTCGTGCCAGGCCTTGATGGCGAGCAGGCCGGCGTATTCGCCCTGCGAACCCGCGTTGGGCTGCAGGCTGATGCCGGCATAGCCCGTGGCCTGGCACAGCCAGGCGCGCAGCTGCTCGTCGAGTTCGGCGTAGCCTTGCAGCTGGTCGCGCGGCGCGAACGGGTGCACGTGCGCGAACTCGGGCCAGGTGATCGGGATCATCTCGCTGGTCGCGTTCAGCTTCATCGTGCAGCTGCCCAGCGGGATCATGGTGCGGTCCAGCGCGAGGTCCTTGTCGGACAGGCTGCGGATGTAGCGCAGCATGCCGGTCTCGCTGTGGTGCGTGTTGAAGACCGGATGCGTCAGGTACGCGCTGGTGCGGCGCAGTTCCTGCGGGATGGCCGGCTCGATGCCCTTCTCGAAGGCAGCGAAGTCGGGCAGCGCCTGCCCCGGCTTGGCGAAGATCTTCCACACCAGCTCGATGTCGGCGCGCGTGGTGGTCTCGTCCAGCGAGATGCAGATGTATTCGCCCCAGTAGATGCGCAGGTTCGCCTTCAGCGCGTGGCCCTTGGCGACGATGCCCTGCGTGGCTTCACCGGTGTGCAGCGACACCGTGTCGAAGAACGCGGTGGCGCGGCACTTGTGGCCCAGTTGCTCCAGGCCCTTCGCGAGGATCGCCGTGTAGCTCGCGACCCGCTGCGCGATGCGCTTGAGGCCCTGCGGCCCGTGGTACACGGCGTACATGCTGGCGACCACCGCCGGCAGCACCTGCGCGGTGCAGATGTTGGACGTCGCCTTCTCGCGGCGGATGTGCTGTTCGCGCGTCTGCAGCGCGAGGCGGTAGGCGGGATTGCCGTGCGCGTCCACGCTCACGCCGACCAGCCGGCCCGGCATGGAGCGCTTGTAGTCGTCGCGGCACGCGAGGTACGCGGCGTGCGGGCCGCCGGCGCCCATGGGCATGCCGAAGCGCTGGGTGGTGCCCACCACGATGTCGGCGCCGAACTCGCCCGGCGGCACCAGCAGCGTGAGCGCCAGCAGGTCCGCCGCCACGATGAAGGCTGCCTGCTTCGCGTGCACCTTCTCCACGTCCGCGCGCAGGTCGTCGATGCGGCCGCTGGTGGACGGGTATTGGGCCAGCACGGCGAAGTAGTCGCCGGCGAGGCACTGGTTCCATTCCTCGTGCGAGTTCGCCAGCACCACCTGGATGCCCAGCGGCGCGGCGCGCGTCTGCACCACCTCGATGGTCTGCGGGTGGCAGTCGCCGGCAACGACGATCACCTGGCTCCTGCTCTTCACGCTGCGCCTGGCGAGCGTCATCGCCTCCGCCGCCGCGGTCGCTTCGTCCAGCATCGACGCGTTGGCGATCGGCATGGCCGTGAGGTCGCACACCATGGTCTGGAAGTTGACCAGCGCCTCCATGCGGCCCTGGCTGATCTCCGCCTGGTAGGGCGTGTACGCCGTGTACCAGGCCGGGTTCTCGAGGATGTTGCGCAGGATGACGCCCGGCGTGAAGGTGCCGTGGTAGCCCTGGCCGATGAAGCTGCGGAACACCTGGTTGCGGTTCGCGATGCCGCGCAGCTCCTCCAGCGCCGCCGCCTCGGTGGCCGGCGCCGGCAGCTGCATGGCGGTGGCGCGGGCGATCGCGCGCGGCACGATGCTTTCCACCAGCGCGCGGCGCGACGCCTCGCCGATCACCGACAGCATGTGGCGCTCGTCGGCTTCGGAGATGCCGATGTGGCGGGGGATGAACTCGGAGGTGTTTTCCAGCTCGCCGAGCGGCCGGGCGGATTGCATCAACATCGGGGGCGCTTCTTTCCGTCTCTCAGGCGTTGTCCTTGACGAACTGCTGGTAGGCCGGCTCGTCCATCAGGGTGTCGAACTGGCCCATGTCCTTGACGTTCATCTTGAAGAACCAGCCTTCGCCCTGCGGGTCCTTGTTGGCGGTGGACGGGTCGGCGCGCAGGTCCTCGTTGACCGCCGTCACCTCGCCGTCGAGCGGCATGAACACGTCCGCCGCGGCCTTGACCGACTCCACCACGCCGGCGACTTCGCCCTTGGCGTAGCTGCGGCCGACCTCGGGGAGGTCGACGAACACCACGTCGCCGAGGGCGTCCTGCGCATGCACCGTGATGCCGACGGTGGCCACCTGGCCCTCCAGCTGGATCCATTCGTGGTCGGGCGTGTACTTGATGGTCATGGTTCTTCTCCTGTCCTCAGGCGGCCGGGCCGCGGAAATAACGATTCGGAACGAAGGGCATGGCGCTCACTTCCATGGGCACGGGCTTGCCGCGCACGACGGCCTGCACCCGGGTGCCGGGCACGGCGAGCGAGGGCGGGACGTAGCCCATGGCGACGGGCTTGTCGATGGTGGGCCCCAGCAGCCCGCTGGTGACTTCGCCGGCGCGGCCGCCGCCCACGTCCTGCAGCTCGGCGTGCTCGCGCACCGGCACGCGCTCCAGGGCGACGAGGCCGACCCGCTTGCGCGCCAGCGGTTCGCTGCCATCGAGCTGCGCCAGCAAGCGCTGCGCGCCGGGGAAGCCGCCGGCGCGGGCGCCACCGGTGCGGCGGACCTTCTGGATCGCCCACGTCAGGCCCGCTTCGACCGGCGTCGTCGTCGTGTCGATGTCGTTGCCGTACAGGCACAGGCCGGCTTCCAGCCGCAGCGAGTTGCGTGCGCCCAGGCCGATGGGCTTCACCTCCGGCTGCGCGAGCAGCGCGCGCGCGAAGGCTTCGGCCTGCGCGCCCGGCACCGAGATCTCGAAGCCGTCCTCGCCGGTGTAGCCACTGCGCGTGATGAACAGGTCGTTGCCCTGCCAGGTGAAGGCCGCGCCGGTCATGAACACGAGCTGCTCCACGCCGGGCACGACGCGCTTCAGGGCATCCACGGCCTGCGGACCCTGCAGCGCCAGCAGGCCGCGGTCCGGCAGGGGGACGACCTGGCAGCGTCCGCCGATGCGCTCCTGGATGTGCCGCAGGTCGCCCGCCTTGCAGGCGCCATTGACGATGACGAACAGGTCGTCGCCCCGGTTGACGAACATCAGGTCGTCGATGATCGTGCCTTCGTCGGTCAGCAGCAGGCCGTAGCGCTGCTTGCCCGGCGCGAGGCCGATGACGTCCACCGGCATCAGCGTCTCGAAAGCCGCCGCGGCATCGGGGCCGACCAGCCGCAGCTGGCCCATGTGCGAGACGTCGAACAGGCCGGCGGCGGCCCGGGTGTGGTGGTGCTCGGCCATGAGGCCGGCCGGGTATTGCACCGGCATGCTGTAGCCGGCGAAGGGGACCATGCGCGCCCCCAGTTCCTGGTGCAGTGCGTGCAGGGGCGTCTTCTGTAGCTCTTCTTGTGCGGCGGACACGGGGGCTCCAACGGGGGAAGAACCATCGTACACACGATGGATGGGCCCGTGCTGTCCGCTTTACCTGAGAGATTCACCCCGGTGGGGCTTGCTCCTTCGGTGGGCTGCACCTCGGCGGTGCAGCCTCTCTCCAGCATGGAGGCGCCCCGCGAACGGGGCGCTTGCCAGTCCTTTTGCCTGAGCGTTATTCGCCTTCGGCGGCTTCCCGGAGAAGCGCTCTCCTGGCGCGCGGATTGTAGCCGCTACTTCGCGTACACCAGGTCGCGCAGCGTCAGCGAGATCGCCGGCACGTACGTGATCACCATCAGGCAGGCCAGCACCACCAGCACGAAGGGCACCAGCTGCCCGATGATGCGGTCCAGCGAGATGCGCGCCACCGTGCAGGCGGCGAACAGGTTCACCCCGAACGGCGGGGTGATCATGCCCAGCGCGAGGTTCACCACCATCACCATCCCGAAGTGGACGGGGTCGATGCCGAAGTGCATGGCGACCGGCGCGAGGATGGGCGCGAGCACGATGATCGCCGCGCTGGTCTCGATGAACATGCCGATGAGGAACAGCGCCACGTTCACCCCGAGCAGGAACATCGCAGGGTTCTGCAGCACGGCCTCGAGCCAGCGGCCGATGGCGTCCGGCACGCCGGCGCGCGTGATCAGGAAGGCGAACAGGCCCGCGTTGGCGATGATGAACATGATCACGGCGGACGAGATCACCGAGCGGCGCACGATGGCGTAGAGCTCGGGGAGGCGGATCTCGCGGTAGATCAGCATGCCGACGACCAGCGCGTAGAACACCGCCACGGCCGACGCTTCGGTCGGCGTGAAGATGCCGCCGTAGATGCCGCCCAGGATGATCACGGGCATCAGCAGCGCCCAGCCCGCCTGCAGCAACGCCGGGCCGAACGCCAGCCGGCCGTCGCCGTCGTTCTTGCCCCAGCCCTTCCACTTGCACCAGAGCCAGACGAAGACCATCAGCACGCCGCCGATCAGCAGGCCGGGGCCGACGCCGGCGATGAACAGCTCGCCGATCGACACTTCGGCGCTCACGCCGTACAGGATCATCGGGATGGACGGCGGGATGATCACGCCGAGCTCCGCGCTCGTGGCCTGCAGTGCCGCCGCGTAGCTGGTGGGGTAGCCGTGCTTGATCAAGGCCGGGATCAGGATCGCGCCGATGGCGAAGGTCGTCGCCACCGACGAACCCGAGACCGCGGCGAAGATCATGCAGGTCAGCACGCAGGTCATCGGCAGGCCGCCCTGCACGCCGCCGACGATGCTCTTGGCGAACTCCACCAGCCGGCGCGAGATGCCGCCGGCCTCCATCAGGTTGCCGGCGAAGATGAAGAAGGGGATCGCGGCGAGGGGAAACTTGTTGATGGCATTGAACATCTCCTTGACGGAGATGAGCATGTGCGCGTTGCTGGCCTGGATGCCGACGACGGAAGCGAGTCCGATGGAGACGGCGACCGAGATGCTGAGGGCGAAGCACAGCACCATCGTGCCGATCATGGCGCCGGTCATTGCGCGGTCTCCAGCTCGTGTCGCTGCGGGTCCAGCAGGTTGCCGATGATGCCGAGGATGCAGAAGAGGGCGCCCACGGGCAGCGCCAGGTAGCCCCAGAACATCGAGACCGATTCCAGGCCCGCCATCGATTGCACCTTGCCGCGCACGGCGTAGTCCCAGCCCCACCAGAGGATGACGGCGATCAGCAGCAGCGAGGCGATGGCCACCATCCAGTCGAGCCCCCGCCGCAGCCGCGGCGGGCTCCAGCGGTACAGGACGTCGACGCTGACCATCGCGCCCTGCCGGAAGGCCATCGGGATGCCGAGGAACACCATCCAGATCAGCGACAGGCGGATCAGGATCTCGCTCCACTCTGCGGGCTGCTCCAGCACGAACCGCGTGACGATCTGGAACATGCCCAGCGCACTGGCCACGACCAGCATGGCGCAGGCGCCGGCCATGGCCAGCCCGCTGGTGAAGCGCTCGATGCGCAGGAAGGTTTCTTTCATCGGCCCCTCGTTCTGAGTGGAAAGGCCCGCTGTCGCGGGCCCTCCTGGATCCCCGCCGGTGCGGGGACGACCTGCGATGCCGCGGCGGGCGCGGCGCCGCCGGTCACTTGAAGTTGCGGATCTTGTCGATGTTGGCCTTGCCGAACTGCTTCTCGAAGTCGGCGTTGACGGGGGCCAGGGCCTGCACGAACTTCGCCTTGTCGACGTTCTCCACCACGTTCATGCCCTTGGCGCGCAGGTCGGCCACGCCCTTGGCGTCGTCCTCGTCCACGCGGGCGCGGTTGGCCTTGGTGGCTTCCTTCGCGGCGTCCAGGAAATGCTGCTTGTCGGCGGCCGACAGCTTGTCGAAGGCGGCCTTGTTCATCACCCAGATGCACGGCGAGTACACGTGGCCGGTCAGCGACAGGTGCTTCTGCACCTGGTCGAACTTGGCGGCGATGATCACCGACAGCGGGTTCTCCTGGCCGTCGACGGTGCCCTGCTGCAGGGCGGTGAACACCTCCGGGAAGGCCATGGGAGTGGTCACGATGCCGAAGCCCTTGTAGGCGGCGATGTGCACCGGATTCTCCATGGTGCGCATCTTCAGGCCCTTCAGGTCCTCGGGGGCGTTCACGGCGCGCTTGCTGTTCGTCATGTGGCGGAAGCCGTTCTCGGCCCAGCCCAGCGCCTTGAAGCCCTTGGCGTCGAACTGCTTGAGCAGGTCCTGGCCGATCGGGCCGTCCAGCACCGCGCGGGCATGCGCCTTGTCCCGGAACAGGAAGGGCACGTCGAGGATCTTGGTCTCCGGCACGAAGTTCGGCACCGGGCCGGTGGAGGAGAAGGCGAGTTCCTGCGTGCCCAGCTGCACGGCCTCGATGGACTCGCGCTCGCCGCCCAGGGAGCCGTTGTAGAAGGTCTGGATCTTGTAGCGGCCGCCGGTGCGCTTCTCGACCTCGCGGGCGAAAGTGTCGATCGCCACGCCCTGGTGCGAGTTCTGCGCGGTGGAGATGCTGATCTTCATCGTCGTCTGCGCGGAGGCGACGGAGCTGGCCAGCAGGCCGGCGGCCAGCAGGGCGTGGAGGATGCTGAACTTCATGGTGTCTCCTGAGGTGTGGGGTCGGACTGCCCGACTATGCGGTCTTTCCGCTGCAGTGCACCACGGGAGTTTCACCAATCATCACATGTTCGTGTAGTTCGGCCCGCCGCCGCCCTCCGGGGTGACCCAGACGATGTTCTGCGTCGGGTCCTTGATGTCGCAGGTCTTGCAGTGCACGCAGTTCTGCGCGTTGATCTGCAGGCGCGGCTGCCCGTTCTCCTCGACGAATTCGTAGACCGCGGCCGGGCAATAGCGTGCCTCCGGCCCTGCGAACTTCGCGAGGTTGACGTTCACCGGGACCGAGGGATCCTTCAGCGTCAGGTGCGCCGGCTGGTCCTCGCTGTGGTTCGTGTTGGAGATGAACACCGAGGACAGCCGGTCGAAGGTGAGCTTGCCGTCCGGCTTCGGGTAGACGATGGGCTTGCACTCGGCCGCCGGCTTCAGGTAGGTGTGGTCCGGCCGCTCGCGGTGCAGCGTCCACGGGATGCTGCCGCGCAGCACGAACTGCTCGATGCCCGTCATCAGCGTGGCGACCGAGCGGCCCTTCTTGAACCACTGCTTGAAGTTGCGCGCCTTGTTCAGCTCCGTGTAGAGCCAGGACTTCTCGAAAGCCTCCGGATACGCGGTCAGTTCGTCGTGCTGGCGGCCGGCCACCACGGCGTCGAAGGCCGCGCGGGCGGCGAGCATGCCGGTCTTGATGGCGGCATGGCTGCCCTTGATGCGCGACGAGTTCAGGTAGCCCGCATCGCAGCCCACCAGCGCGCCGCCCGGGAACACCGTCTTGGGCAGCGACAGCAAGCCGCCGACCGTGAGGGCCCGCGCGCCGTAGGCGAGGCGCTTGGCCGTGCCGCCTTCGAAGTACCAGCGGATGTTCGGGTGCGTCTTGAAGCGCTGGAACTCCTCGAACGGCGACAGGTAGGGGTTGGTGTAGTCGAGGCCGACGACGAAGCCGATGGCGACCTGGTTGCCTTCCATGTGGTACAGGAAGGAGCCGCCGTAGGTCATCTCGTCCAGGGGCCAGCCCGCGCTGTGCAGCGCCAGGCCCGGCTGGTGGCGCGAGGGATCGATCTCCCACACTTCCTTGATGCCGATGCTGTAGCTCTGGGGGTCGCGCCCCTCGTCGAGCTTGAAGCGCGAGATCAGGTGGCGTCCCAGGTGGCCGCGCGAGCCTTCGGCGAAGATCGTGTACTTGGCGTGCAGCTCCATGCCGAGCTGGAAGCTTTCGGTCGGCGCGCCGTCCTTGCCCACGCCCATGTTGCCGGTGGCGACACCCTTGACCGAGCCGTTCTCGTTGTAGAGGACTTCGGCCGCGGGGAAGCCGGGGAAGATCTCCACGCCCAGCCCTTCGGCCTGCTGCGCAAGCCAGCGCGTGACGTTGGCCAGGCTCACGATGTAGTTGCCGTGGTTGCCGAAGTTGGGCGGCAACAGCAGGTTGGGCACGCGGCTGCCGCCGTGCTCGCCGAGGAACAGGAAGATGTCCTCGGTGACCGGCACGTTCAGCGGCGCGCCCTTGTCCTTCCAGTCGGGGATGAGTTCCGTCAGCGCCTTCGGGTCCATGATGGCGCCCGACAGGATGTGCGCGCCGGGTTCGGAGCCCTTCTCGAGCACGACGACCGAGAGCTCCTTGCCTTCGCGTTCGGCGAGTTGCTTCAGGTGGATCGCGGTGGCGAGGCCGGCCGGGCCGCCGCCGACCACGACCACGTCGTATTCCATCGCTTCGCGCGGTCCGTACTGGGCCAGGATGTCTTCTTGCGTCATGGGGTGTCGTCGATAATGGTTCGCACGGCGCGCCTTGCGCTCGCCCGTGGCAGAGGCTGCCGCATTCTATGCGCCGGTCCCTGGCGCGAACGAACGTTCCAACCGAATTCTAGAGAGGACTCCCAGTGGCTTACAGCATCGACCTGTCCGGCCGTGTCGCATTCGTTACCGGCGCCTCCAGCGGCCTGGGCGCGCAGTTCGCCAAGGTGCTGGCGCGTTCCGGCGCCGCGGTCGTGCTGGCCTCGCGGCGCATCGAGAAGCTGAAGGACCTGCGCGCGCAGATCGAGGGCGAGGGCGGCGACGCCCACGTGGTGGGCCTGGACGTGACGAGCGTTGACAGCATCAAGGCGGCGGTCGCGCACGCCGAGACCGAGATGGGCTCGATCGACATCCTCGTCAACAACTCCGGCGTCAGCACCACGCAGCGCATCCAGGACGTGACGGAAGAGGACTTCGACTACGTGATGGACACCAACCTGCGCGGCGCCTTCTTCGTCGCGCAGGAGGTCGGCAAGCGCATGCTGGCGCGCTCGCGCGGCGCGGCGCCCGGCAGCTTCACCGGCGGCCGCATCATCAACATCGCTTCGGCCGCGGGGCTGCGCGTGCTGCCGCAGATCGGCGCCTACGCCATCAGCAAGGCCGCGGTGATCCAGATGACGAAGGCCTTCGCGCTGGAGTGGGGCCGCTTCGGCATCAACGTCAACGCGCTGTGCCCCGGCTACATCGACACCGAGATCAACCACCACCACTGGCAGACCGAGCAGGGCCAGAAGCTGGTGCAGATGCTGCCGCGCAAGCGCGTGGGCAAGCCCGAGGACCTGGACGCGCTGCTGGTCATGCTCGCCTCCGACCAGAGCCACTTCGTCAACGGCGCGATCATCGCGGCCGACGAGGGCTTCCACCTCTAGCCGGCGCTTGCTCACCGGCATCGTCGCCGGCCTGCTGGCCGGCGCTCTCTGGGGCCTTGTCTTCGTGGCGCCGCGGATGGTGGACGGCTTCGGTTCCGTCGACCTGACGGCAGGCCGCTTCCTCGTCTACGGCATCGTCGCCGTGGCGGTCTGCGTGGTGACGCGGCGGCCCTGGCCCGATGGCCGGCAGGCGCTCGCCGCCATCGGCATGAGCCTGCTCGGCTTCACCGGCTACTACCTGCTGCTGGTGCTGGCGATCCGGGATGCCGGCACCGAGGTGCCCAGCCTCGTCATCGGGACCATCCCGCTCTGGGTGATGCTGCTCGGCAAGCCGGGCCACCTGCGCTGGGGTGCGCTGCTGCCCGGGATCGCGTTCACCGCCGCCGGCCTGGCGCTGATGATGGCGGCGCCGCACGCAGGCGAGGCGCCGGCCGGTCCGCACTTCTGGCGCGGCGTGCTGCTCGCGTGCGCCTCGCTGGCGTGCTGGACGGCCTTCGCTCTGTTGAACTCCGCGTGGCTGAAGCGGCACCCCGAAGTGAATGCCACCGACTGGGCCAACTGGCTCGGCCTCGCCACCGGGGCCGGCGCGATCGTGCTGTGGGCCGTGGCCGGATCGGACCTCGCCACCCTGCGCGCGCAGCCTGGCGCGCCGCTGTTCGCGCTGCTCGTGGTCGCCACCGGCTTCGGCTCGGCGTGGCTCGCCACCATCCTCTGGAACGTCGCGAGCCAGCGCCTTTCCGCCAGCCTGTGCGGGCAGCTGATCGTCAGCGAAACGCTGTTCGCGCTGGCCTATTCGTTCGCCTGGGACGGCGTGTGGCCTACGGAGCTGCAGGCCGGCGCCGTCGTCCTTTTCACCGCGGGTATCCTCGCCTCCATCAAGGCGCACCGATGAAGCTCGAACTTCCCCCGAACAAGAAACTGGTCCACACGCTGCAGATGCCGATCCGCTGGGGCGACATGGACGCGATGGGCCACGTCAACAACACCGTCTACTTCCGCTACCTGGAGACGGCGCGCATCGACTGGTTCCGCGTCATCGGCTGCCCCATCAACCCGCAGGGCGAAGGCGCGGTGATCGTCAACGCGTTCTGCAATTTCCACAAGCAGCTGGAGTACCCCGGCGACATCGTCGTGAAGATGTACACCAGCGAGCCGGGGCGCAGCAGCTTCGAGAGCTGGGCGACCATCGAGCGCGTCGACGATCCCGGGGTGGTCTATGCGTCGGGCGGCGCGACGACGGTGTGGGTCGATTTCCCGAAGCAGAAGTCGGTGCCGCTGCCCGATTGGATCAGGACGCTGGTGGCCTGATCACTTCTTCTCCCGCGGCACCCGCCCCATCAGGTAGAACTCGGGGTTCGGCAGCATGTTCGAGAAGCTCGCCATGCGGTTCGACAGCCCGAAGAACGCCGTGATCGCCGCGATGTCCCAGATGTCCTCGTCGTCGAAGCCGTGCGGGTGCAGCGCCTCGAAGTCGGATTCCTCGATCTCGTGCGAACGCAGGCAGACCTTCATCGCGAAGTCGAGCATCGCGCGCTGGCGCGGCGTGATGTCGGCCTTGCGGTGGTTCACGGCCACCTGGTCGGCCACCAGCGGCTTCTTCTCGTAGATGCGCAGGATGGCGCCGTGCGCCACCACGCAGTACAGGCAGTGGTTCGCCGCGCTGGTGGTGGTGACGATCATCTCGCGCTCGCCCTTGGTCAGCGAGCCGGTCTCCTTGAGCATCAGCGCGTCGTGGTACGCGAAGAAGGCGCGCCACTCGGCCGGCCGCCGCGCCAGCGCGAGGAACACGTTGGGCACGAAGCCGCTTTTTTCCTGCACCTCCAGGATGCGCTGGCGCATGTCTTCGGGCAGGTCCTTCAGTTCGGGCATCGGGTAGCGGTTCATGGTGTCTCCTGGTCTGCCGCAAGCATAGCGGCGCGCCGGCCCGGCCTCGCTACGATGGGCGCCCCACAACGGAGATGGCCATGGAACTCTCGAACGATCCCGAAACCCAGCGCGGGCTGGTGACGCGCCGCCGCGTGCTCGGCGACGCCTACGTCGATGCGGCGATCGGCCGCTCGACGCCCTTCACCGCGCCGCTGCAGGAGCTGGTCACCAAGCACGCATGGGGCAACACCTGGCAGCGGCCGGGCCTGGACCTGAAGACGCGCAGCATCGTCACCGTGTCCATGCTGGTCGCGGCCGGCAAGACGCACGAACTCAAGATCCACGTGCGGGGCGCGCTGAACAACGGCGTCACGCCGGAGGAACTGCAGGAGATCTTCCTGCATGCCAGCGTGTACTGCGGCTTCCCCGCGGCCCTGGATGCCTTCCGCGTGGGCTCCGAAGTGATCGACGCGAAGGACGTCTGACGTGGCTCAGCACTGGCGTTGCCGGATGTGAGCCGTTCACCAAGGTGTGACCAACCGCCCCGCCAGCGCTGCAGCCGGACTATGGTGGGCCATGGCCCATCCCTCGCGCAGCACCTGGACGTTCGCCGCGGGCTCCATCGCCGGCGCGGTGGTGGTCCTTGCCGCGTACCTCGGATTCATCCACCCGAAGGCGGCGGACGCACCGTCCCCGGTCGCTTCCCCGACGGAGCAGCCCTTCGCGGCGACCCACGTCGCCGCCGCGCCGCCGGCTGCCGCTGAGGCTTCGCCGGCCGGCAGTTGTCCCGCGGATGCCGCGGCGGCACCGGCAGGCGAGGGCGACGGCCAGTTCCAGCTGGCGCGCGCCCTGGCGATGCAGCCGCTGCCGGACGCTTCCGCCTTCCTCTCCGTGGCGCGCGAAGCCGCGCAGCAGGGGCGGTCCCGCGACGCCGAAGTCGCCTTCATCGCGGCCTGCCACACGGCGGAGCGGACCGCCGGTGCGCAATCGACGCCGGTGGCGGACGTCAAGTCGCAGCTCGGCCAGCACTACGCCGGCCTGGCCCGCCAGTCGCAGGAGGACGCGGCGCGCGACCAGCTGTTGCAGCGTGCCTCCACGCTGTTCAGCGAGGGCGCGAGCGCCTATGCGACCGCGCTCGGCCGCAACGCATCGAAGACGCGCCTGGCGGAGCAGCGCCTCGCTTCCCTGAGCGACCCGGCCCTGCGGGATCCTTCGCTGCGCCTGCCCGATGCCGGGGCCGTCGCGGTGTCGTCGGAGCCGGCGGCGCCCGACACGACCCGCCTCGGGTCGGCGCGCATGTCGCTGGCCGATGCGCCGCCGGCGCGCACCGAAGACCTCGGCAAGGTCGATGACGACCTCGAGCGCCTCTACGCGCAGGCGCGGTCCGTGTCGCGCGACCCCGCGGGCCTGCAGCGCCGCCACCAGCAGGCGCTGGCGCAACGCTCGGCCTGCCACGGCGACGGCGAATGCCTGCGCCAGTGGGCGGCGCAGCGCAAGCGGCAGCTGTTCGCCGAGTTCTAGCCGGCGCTACGACCCGCCGGCCATCAGCTTGTGCACCAGGTCCGCCGTGGTGTTGGCCCGGTACTTGCGCATCAGCCGGGCGCGGTAGATCTCCACCGTGCGATGGCTGATGTCGAGCGTCTTGCCGATCTCCTTGGAGGTCAGCCCGTCGAGCAGGCGGGCGGCGACTTCGCGTTCGCGCGCCGTGAGCTCGGCCTTCACGGGCCGCTGCGAACTCAGGTCCTCGAAGGCCCAGATGCCGGACTCGTGCGGCGCCTCGCGGTTCAGCGCGCGGCCGGTCACGTGGCACCAGAACACCTCGCCGCTGGCGCGCTTCATGATCCGGTCGTCGGCGTAGTGTCCCTTGGCGTTGAGGATGGGGACCATGCGCGCGCCGAGCCGCTCGTATTCCTCGGCGCTCGGGTAGAGCACCATGAAGGACTGGCCGGTCAGCAGCTCGCGCGACCAGCCGAACATCTCGCACAACTGCGTGTTGCAGTCGACGATGACGCGGTTGCGGGAGAGGCACAGCCCCACCGGGGCATGCTCGAAGGCCAGCCGGTAATCGACGTCCATCGGGCTATCCTCTACGAATTACTACGTAACATGCTAGGTAGTATCGTAGCGCCTCATCCGGCCCGCACCGCGGGCGCGCGCGTCATTTTCAGGAGCGTGGTGTGAACAAGATCTATCCCAGCGCGGCGGCGGCCATCGACGGCGTCGTGCGCAGCGGCCAGCTGCTGGCCGTCGGCGGCTTCGGCCTGTGCGGCATCCCGGAGGCCCTGATCGACGCGGTGCGCGACAGCGGCGCCAAGGACCTCACCGTCATCTCCAACAACGCCGGCGTCGACGACTTCGGCCTCGGCAAGCTGCTGCAGACGCGGCAGATCAAGCGGATGATCTCCTCGTACGTCGGCGAGAACAAGGAGTTCGAGCGCCAGTACCTGGCGGGCGAGCTGGAGCTGGAGTTCACGCCGCAGGGCACGCTGGCCGAGAAGCTGCGCGCCGGCGGCGCCGGCATCCCGGCCTTCTTCACCAAGACCGGCGTGGGCACCATCGTCGCCGAGGGCAAGGAGTTGCGCGAGTTCGACGGCGAGACCTACGTCATGGAGCGTTCGCTGGTGCCCGACGTCGCGCTGGTCAAGGCCGACGTGGCCGACAAGAGCGGCAACCTGCGTTTCCGCCTGACCGCCCGCAACTTCAATCCCGCCGCGGCGATGGCCGGCAAGATCTGCATCGTCGAAGTGGAGAAGGTGGTCGAGATCGGCGAACTGGAGCCCGACGACATCCACCTGCCGGGCATCTACGTGCACCGCATCGTGCACAACCCCACCCCGGAAAAGCGCATCGAGAAGCGCACCGTCCGCACGTAAGGAGCAAGACATGCCCTGGACCCAAGACCAGATGGCCGCGCGCGCGGCGCAGGAACTGCAGGACGGCTTCTACGTGAACCTCGGCATCGGCATCCCGACGCTGGTGGCCAACTTCACCGGCGACAAGGAAGTCTGGCTGCAGTCGGAGAACGGCATGCTGGGCATCGGCCCGTTCCCGACCGAGCAGGAGGTCGACGCCGACCTGATCAACGCCGGCAAGCAGACCGTGACCACCATCAAGGGCTCGTCGATCTTCGGCAGCCACGACAGCTTCGCCATGATCCGCGGCGGCAAGATCAACCTCTCCATCCTGGGCGCCATGCAGGTCAGCGAGAAGGGCGACCTGGCCAACTGGATGATCCCGGGCAAGATGGTCAAGGGCATGGGCGGCGCGATGGACCTCGTGGCCGGCGTGCCGCGCGTCATCGTGCTGATGGAGCACGTGGCGAAGAAGAAGGACGGCGGCGAGGACCTCAAGATCCTGCCGCAGTGCACGCTGCCGTTGACCGGCGTCGGCGTGGTCGACCGGATCATCACCGACCTGGCCGTCATGGACGTGACCCCGCAAGGCCTGAAGCTCGTGGAACTGGCGCCCGGCGTCACGCGCGAGTCCGTGCAGGCCAAGACCGGCGCAAAGCTGATCGACTGATGCAGTGAACGCGCAGGCCGCCCTCGCCGGACTGTGGCAGCTCGCAGGGCTGCCCGGCGAGGCGCTGGACTCCTGCACCTTCACCGGCAGCGACCCGGTCCATCCCTCATCCTTCGCCGTCGCGACGGCGGCACAGGCCACCATCGGCGCCGCGGCGCTCGCCGCCTGCGAGCTGGGACACGCGCGCGGCGTGCCGCGCCAGACCGTGTCGGTCGACGCGGCGCACGCGTCGGCGGAATGCCTGGCGTGGTTCCGCCTCGATGGCCGCGTGCCGGAGCTCTGGGACAAGTTCTCCGGCCTCTATCGCGCCCGCGACGGCTGGGTGCGCCTGCACGCCAACTTCGCGCATCACCGCGACGGCGCGCTGCGCCTGCTCGGACTGGACCCGGCGACCGCGGACCGCGCGGCAGCCGAACGCGCCATGCTCGCCTGGGACGCGCGGGAGTTCGAAACCGCCGCGGCGCATGCGGGCCTCGTCGCCTCGGCGCTGCGCACCTTCGCGCAATGGGACGCCACCGAGGCCGGCCGTGCGATCGCCGCGCAGCCCCTGATGACGATCACCCGCATCGGCGACGCCCCGCCGCGCGCGCTGCCGCCCCTCGCAGCGTCGCAGCGCCCCCTGGAAGGCGTGCGCGTGCTCGACCTCACCCGCATCCTGGCCGGTCCCGTCGGCGGCCGCGCGCTCGCGGCGTACGGGGCCGACGTCATGCTGGTCAACGCGCCGCACCTGCCGAACATCGAGGCGATCGCGGAGACCAGCCGCGGCAAGCGGTCGGCGCTGGCCGACCTGCGGACGCCGGCAGGCCGCGGCACGATGGACGGCCTGCTGCAGGAGGCGCACGTCTTCCTGCAGGGCTACCGGCCGGGAGCCTTGCAGGCGCTCGGCCACGGTCCCGCCGAACTGGCGCGGCGCCGGCCGGGCCTGGTGTACGTGTCGCTGTCCGCCTATGGCCCGCAAGGCCCCTGGCAGGACCGGCGGGGCTTCGACTCCCTGGTGCAGGCCGCCACCGGCTTCAACTTCGCGGAAGCCGAGGCCGCCGGCGACCCGGCCAAGCCGCGGCCGCTGCCCATGCAGATCCTCGACCAGGCCACCGGCTACCTGATCGCCTTCGGCGCCTCGGCGGCGCTGTGGCGCCAGCAGCGCGAAGGCGGCAGCTGGCACGTGCAGGTGTCGCTGGCGCAGACCGGGCACTGGCTGCGCGGGCTGGGCCGCATCCCCGACGGCTTCGATGCCGTGCCGCCGCCGCTGGAGCCCTTCCTCGAAACCACCGATTCCGGATTCGGCCGCCTCACCGCCGTGCGCCACAGCGCTCAGCTCGGCCGTACACCAGCAGCCTGGGTCCGTCCGTCGGCGCCCCCTGGCAGTTCGGCCGCCCGCTGGTAACTTCCTCGGCACGCGCGGGAAGGAAGCTGACAGCGGATGGCTCGCTTGGCCTGCGAACCTTGCACGGAAGAGTGCCCAAGATCGCATCATCCAATTCCGGCCGCCTGGGCGGCACGAAGGGCAAGACATGAAACTCAAACTCGCACTGCTCTGCGGCCTGCTGTTCTCGGGCGCCAACGCCATGGCCTGCTACACGGTCTACGACGGCAACAACCGCGTCGTCTATCGCGGCACCGATGCGCCGGTCGACATGAGCCTGCCGCTGCACCAGGCGGTCAGCCAGCGCTTCCCGGCCGGCTCCAGCCTGGTGTTCGACCAGGGGGCCAACTGCACGCCGGTGAGCCTCGCCCAGGTGGCGCGTCCCACCAGCGGCATGATCCCGCCCAACACGATCCGCATGGAACGCACCGGCCGCACGCTCTCGCCCTCGAGCGACGCCTCGCCCTTGCTGACCGATCGCGAAACGGCGCAGCGCAACGGCCTGCCGCACACCGTCGTGGGCGCCAGCAACATCGTGATGGTGCCGGCGCAGGCGGCCGCGCGCCTGGACCTGCCGACCTACACGGTCATCCCGGCGGACACGGCCTTGGCGCGCGCGAACGTGCCCGCCGCCCCCAACACGACGGCGATGGGCGCCGGCCCGGCCCCCGCCCGCCAGCAGACCGTGATCACCGAGATGCGCGACCCGCCGATGACCATCATCCAGCGGGGCAACAACATCTCCGTGCAGCGTTGAACCTGCGCTAGCGTGCCGGCGTGCGGTGCACCAGCACCACGCCGGCGAGGATCGCCCCCGCGCCGGCCAACGCGGCCGGCGCCATCCTGTTCCCCAGCACCAGCCAGTCGAGCAAGGCGGTGCCGGCGGGCACCAGGTAGAAGAGCGCGGTGACGTTCACCAGGTTGCCGGCCTGGATCAGGCGGTACAGCAGCAGCGTCGCGCCGACCGAGATCACCAGCGCCAGCCAGCCGACGGTGACCGCCAGCCCCACCGACCATTCGATGCGCTGCGGTGCCAGCGGCAGCAACAGCACGCACAGCGCCAGCGCCACCGCGTACTGCAGCGGCAGCACGTCCAGCGGCGATTGCTGCAGGCGTTTCTGCAGCAGCGTGCCAGCCGTGACGCAGCCGAGCGCCGCGAACGCGCACGCCAGGCCCGCTCCCGTCACCCGTGCCGCCCACAGGCTTTCCGCCACCAGCACGCACAGGCCCGTCAGCGCCACCAGCAGGCCGGCGATGCGGCCGCGCGCCAGCGGACGTTCCGTCGCCACCAGCGTGAGCACGGGCTGCACGCCGAGCAGGGTGGCGAGCAACCCGGGCGTGACGCCGAAGTCCAGCGCGAGCAGGTAGAAGACCGAGTAGCCGCCGACCAGCAGGACGCCGGTCAGCGCCACCGGGGCGAAGGTGCCCGGCCGCGGCAGCCAGCGCCGCCGGAACGCGGCCACCAGCGACAGCACCGCCAGCGCGAGCGCGAAGCGCAGGGACAGGAAGGCGAGGGCACTGGCATGCGCCAGCCCCCACTTGGCGAACAAGGCACCGCTGCTCCAGAGCAGCACGAACAGGGACGTGGGCCCGCACGCGGCGGCCACGCCGTCTCGAAGTTTCATGATGATCACACCCGTTCCGGCGGCACGCGTGGCGCGCGCCGCCTGCACACACGAAGGCCCGCCGCGCAGGCGGGAGCGTGGAAGCCTCAGCCCAGGGGCGGAGGCGGGGGTGCGAAGGGAGGCGGGTTGCAGGCAACCCGGTGGGTGTTCATGCGCGGATGATAGCGGCGCCGCGCGGGAAGGGGCGGCTCACGTGGCGCGAACCGGCCAGGCCGAAGCGCCACGGCACCTCGGCCGCCTTGCTGATGCCGATGCGCGGGCCGACGACGATGTCGTGGCGCTCCGCGGCGGCCAGCACCTCGAACGGCGCGCGGTCCAGCCGATGCCCGTTGTACGCGTGCTGGATCGCCAGCGCCTGCCCGACCCGCCCGGGTCCGGAGCAGAGCAGCCGTGGCTCGTGCAGGCCGCGGCGCTCGCACATCGTGTCCAGGCCCTGCAGCGGCTCGATCGCGCGGATCAGCACGCCGGCGCCGTGGCCTTCCTCGCGGCAGACGAAGTTCAGGCACCAGTGGATGCCATAGGAGCGGTAGACGTAGGCGCGGCCCGGCGGCCCGAACATCGCCTGGTTGCGCGCGGTCGGGCCGGAGTGGCTGTGCGACGCCGGGTCCTCCCGGTCGTAGGCTTCGGTCTCCACGATGCGGCCGCCGACGCCGTCGACCAGCAGCACCGCGCCGATCAGCGCCTTCGCGACGTCTTCGGCGTCGCCCTCGAAGTCGGCCGGCCGCAGCCGCCTAGGCATCCTCCAGCTCCTCCTCCACGTTCTCGGCCAGGAAGCCGCCGCTCTGGTGCGACCAGAGCCGGGCGTAGAGGCCGTCCTGCGCCAGCAGGGCGCGGTGGCTGCCTTCCTCGACGATGCGGCCCTGGTCCATCACGACCAGCCGGTCCAGCGCCGCGATGGTGGAGAGCCGGTGCGCGATCGCGATCACCGTCTTGCCCTGCATCAGCTCGGTCAGGCTGGCCTGGATCGCGACCTCGACCTCGGAGTCCAGCGCGCTGGTCGCTTCGTCGAGCAGCAGGATGGGCGCGTCCTTGAGCATCACGCGGGCGATGGCGATGCGCTGGCGCTGGCCGCCCGAGAGCTTGACGCCGCGTTCGCCGACGTGCGCGTCGTAGCCGGTGCGGCCCTGCGGGTCGGACAGCTGCTGGATGAAGTCGTGCGCCTGCGCGCGCTTCGCCGCCCGGACCATCTCTTCCTCGGTCGCGGTCGGCCGGCCGTACAGGATGTTGTCGCGCACCGAGCGGTGCAGCAGGGAAGTGTCCTGCGTGACCATGCCGATGTTGGCGCGCAGGCTGTCCTGCGTGACGTGCGCGATGTCCTGGCCGTCGATCAGGATGCGGCCGCCTTCGAGGTCGTAGAAGCGCAGCAGCAGGTTGACCAGCGTCGACTTGCCGGCGCCCGAGCGGCCGATCAGGCCCACCTTCTCGCCGGCCCGCACGGCGAGGGTGAAGTCCGAGATGACGGGCTGCGGCTTGCCGTACCCGAAGCGCATGGCTTCGAACCGCACCTCGCCGCGGGTGACCTGCAGCGGCTTCGCGTCCGGCGCGTCGAGCACCTGCCGCGGCCGCGTCAGGGTGGCGATGCCGTCCTGGATGGTGCCGATGTTCTCGAACAGCGAAGCCATCTCCCACATGATCCAGTGCGACATGCCGCTGATGCGCAGCGTCATCGCGGCCAGGGCGGCGACCACGCCGGCGCCCACCTGGCCCTGGCTCCACAGCCACATGCCGTAGCCGGCGGTGGTGATGATCAGCCCGACGACCAGCGTGTGGTTGACGATCTCGAAGGCGCTCACCAGCCGCATCTGGCGGTAGCCGGTGGACATGAACTCCGTCATCGCCTGCCGCGCGAAGCCGGCTTCGCGCTGGGTGTGCGAGAACAGCTTGACCGTGGAGATGTTGGTGTACGCGTCGGTGATGCGGCCGGTCATCATCGCGCGGGCGTCGGCCTGCGCCTTGCCGACCTTGCCCAGCCGCGGCACGAACCAGCTGCAGGACAGGGCGTAGAGCACCAGCCAGCCGAGGAAGGGATACATCAGCCGCACGTCGAAACTGGCCGCCAGCACCACGATGGTGATGAAGTAGACGCCGATGCCGATGATCACCTCGGTGGTCGTGAACAGCATCTCGCGCACCGCCAGCGCGGTCTGCATCACCTTGGTGGTGATGCGGCCGGCGAACTCGTCCGAGTAGAACGACAGGCTCTGGCCCAGCATCATGCGGTGGAAGTTCCAGCGCAGGCGCAGCGGGAAGTTGATGGCCAGCGTCTGGTGCTTCACGAAGGTGTGCAGGCCGACCATCGCGATGCTGCCGGCCAGCAGGGCCGTGAAGGCGATCAGGGTCCCCCGCTGGTCCTGGAACAGGGTGGCGGGTTGCGCCTTCGTGAGCCAGTCCACGACCTGGCCCAGGATGGCGAACAGCCAGGCTTCCCAGGCGGAAATGACGGCGCTCAGGATGCCCAGCGCGACGAGGTACCCGCGCAGGCCGGCGGTGCAGGCCCAGACGAAGCGGAAGAAGCTCTTCGGGAGTTCCGGGGGTTCGGATTCCGGGTAGGGGTGCAGCAGTTTTTCGAACAGCCGATACAACGAAAGACTCCAGTGATGCGTTTCCCCGTCACGGGGAGCGGGCAGTTTGAACGGAAAGCGGCAACCTTGGGGGAGGCGGGCCGGACGGCCTTGGCGGGCCCGGAAAATACTGTATAAAGAAACAGTCTTTTCGCCGCCATGACCGCCCTTGCCACCCCTGCCGAACCCACCTTCCCGCCCCAGGTCTGGCGTGGGCGGGAGCTCGCGCAGGCGCAGGAACAGACGCTCTCCACGGGCCATGCCGCGCTCGATGCACAGCTGCCCGGAAGGGGCTGGCCGTTGGGGCAGCTGGTCGAGATCCTGCAGCAAGAGGCACAGCAGCATGTCTGGCAGTTGCTGGGCCCGGCCCTGGCGTCCGCGATGCAGGCGCAGGGCGAGCCGGCGGTGCTGGTGGATCCACCTTACCAGCCTTTCGGGCCGGCCTTGCGCGCCCAGGGCATCCCCTCCGAGCAGCTGCTGTGCGTGCAGGCGCAGAAACCGTCGGCGCGCCTGTGGGCGGCCGAACAGGCGCTGCGCTGCGCCGACGTCTGCGCCGTGTTCGCCTGGCTGCCGCAGGCCCGCCAGGAAGACCTGCGGCGGCTGCACCTCATCGCGCAGTCGTCCAGCAAGCTGCTGGTCGCCTTCCGCGGCCTGTCGGCGCGCGAGCTGTCGTCGCCGGCGCGCGTGCGCCTGTTGGTGCAGGGCGGCGAGCGCCTGGAAGTCCTGGTCCTCAAGCGGCGTGGCCCGCCGCTGCTGCAGCCGCTGGTGCTGCAGGCGCAGCCGCGCAAGCTCTCCGCCCTGCTGGCCGCCCGCAAGGCGCGCCGCGGCCTCCCGGCCCCTGTCCCCATCCCCGGATCGCATGTACTGGATCGCCCTGAAACCGTCACGGGATGAGGAGGCGACGGCATGGGGATGGCGCGCCTTGCAGTTCACCCCCCGTGTCGCCCGCGTCGATGAAGCCATCCTGCTGGAGGCCGGCGCCTCGGAGCGGCTGTTCGGGGGCCGGCAGCGGCTGCTGCGCGCGCTGCTGAAGGAAACGCCCGGCCTGCAGGCCCAGGCCTGGGCCGCCGGTCCCACCGCGCTCGTCGCCTTGTCGCTGCTGCGGATGAAGCTGGCCGGGATGCCCGCGCCCGCGCAGGTGCCCGAGGACCTGCCCCTGTCCACCCTGAGCGCGGCGCGCGGGCACCTGCACACGCTGGACCGCATCGGCTGCACCACCTTCGGCGGCTTGCGCAGCCTGCCGCGCGCGGGGGTGAGCCGCCGCTTCGGTGCCGCGCTGCTGCAGGCGCTGGATGGCGCCTGGGGCGAGCGCGCCGAGCGCTATGCGTGGATCGAGCTGCCGGCCACCTTCGACCAGCGCGTGGAACTGGTGTCGCTGGCCACTTCCGCGCCCGACCTGATGACGGCGGTGCAGCACCTGCTGACGCTGCTGCAGCTGTGGCTGCAGGCGCGCAACCTGGGCGTGCTGGCGCTGGAGCTCGAATGGACGCTCGACCTGCGCCGGCTCGACGGCAAGCCGCTGCCGCCGCACGAAAGCCTGCAGCTGCGCACCGCGCAGCCGACGCAGGACACGCACCACCTGCGCCGGCTCGCGTCGGAACAGCTGGCGCGCACGCTGATCTCCGCACCGGCCAACCACCTGCGGCTGCGCACGCTGGAGACGGTGCCCTGGGGCGGCCGCACCACCAGCCTGCTGCCGGAGGACAACAAGCCCGGCGAGAAGCTGCACCAGCTGGTGGAGCGCCTGAGCGTGCGGCTCGGCGAAGCGAACGTGACCTTTCCGCAACCCTGCGCGGACCACCGCCCCGAATGCATGCAGCGCTGGATCCCGGCGCGCACCCGCGGCGCGATCGCCGCCTTGCGCCAGGCGACCGACGCGCTCTACCCGCCCTGGCTGCTGCGCGAGCCGCTCAAGCTGCAGGTGAAGGGCGACAAGCCCAGCTACCAGGGACCGCTGCAACTGCTGACGCGCGCCCGCCGGCTGGAAGCCGCCTGGTGGGACACGCAGGTCGAAGAGCCGGTGCTGCGCGACTACTTCATCGCCCGCAGCGCGTCCGCCGGCCTGCTGTGGGTGTACCGCGAGCGGCTGGCCGCCGACCAGGACCGCGCCCAGTGGTTCCTGCACGGCCTCTACGCCTGAGGGGCGCCATGTCCTGGTTGCCGGATTACGCGGAGCTGCACTGCCTCTCCAACTTCAGCTTCCAGCGTGGGGCTTCGCACCCGCAGGAGCTGGTGCAGCGCGCGCACGCCCTGGGCTACACCGCCCTGGCGATCACCGACGAATGCTCGGTGGCCGGCGTGGTGCGCGCGCATGGCGAGGCGAAGAAGCTGGGGCTGAAGCTGCTGCTGGGCGCCGAGTTCGCGCTCGATGGCTTCCGCTTGGTGGCGATCGCGCGCAACGTGCAGGGCTGGGGCAACCTGTGCGAGTTCATCACGCTCGCGCGGCGCGAAGCGCCGAAGGGGGAGTACGCCTGCAGCCGCGAGCGCAGCGATTTCCGCCTGCTGGACCAGTGCGAGGTCCTGCTGGTGCCGGAGCAGGGCCAATCCCTGGCCGACCTGTGCGAACGCGCGGAATGGGCGCTGCGGCAGTTCGGCGGCGCGGCCTGGCTGGCGGCGGAACTGCTGCTGGAAGGCGAGGACGAACTCTGGCTGCACACGCTGCAAGGCGCATCGGAGGCGATCGGCCTGCCGCTGGTGGCCGCGGGCGACGTGCACATGCATGCCCGCTCCCGCAAGCCGCTGCAGGACGTGATGACGGCGGTGCGCCTGGGCCAGCCGGTGTCGGACTGCGGTTTCGCGCTGGAGAGCAATGCGGAACGCCACCTGCGCCACCGCATGCGGCTGGCTGCGCTCTATCCGCCCGAGTTGCTGGAGCGCACGCTGGAAGTGGCCGACCGCTGCAGCTTCAGCCTGGAGGAGATCAAGTACCAGTACCCGCTGGAGACCGTCCCTGCGGGGCTCACCGCGCGGCAGGCCCTGCGCCGCTTCACCCTGGAAGGAGCACGGCAACGCTATCCGCAAGGCGTGCCCGTGCCGGTGCGACGCCAGCTGGTGCGCGAGCTGGACCTGATCTCGGATTGCGCCTACGAGATGTACTTCCTGACGGTGCACGACATCGTGCGCTTCGCGCGGGAGCAGGGCATCCTCTGCCAGGGCCGGGGCTCGGCCGCCAATTCGGCGGTGTGCTACTGCCTGGGCATCACAGCGGTCGACCCGGCGCGCTCCAACCTGCTGTTCGAACGCTTCATCAGCCGCGAGCGCAAGGAACCGCCGGACATCGACGTCGACTTCGAGCACGAGCGGCGCGAGGAGGTGATCCAGTACATCTACCGCAAGTACGGCCGCGAGCGTTCGGCGATCGCGGCGGTGGTGGCGACCTATCGGGCCCGCAGCGCCATCCGCGACGTCGGAAAGGCGCTCGGACTGCCGGAGAAGCTGGTCGATGCCTTCGCCAAGGACCACTTCTGGTTCGACGAGCGCGTGCTGCGGGTGGAAAAGCTCGGGGAGCTGGCCGCGTCCCTCGGCGTCGAGGCGCATCCGCGCAACATCGCGCTGTGGATGGAACTGGCCGAGGAGCTGATGGGATTCCCGCGGCACCTGAGCCAGCACGTGGGCGGATTCGTGCTGACGCAGGGCAAGCTGACGCGGCTGGTGCCGGTGGAGAACGCCGCGATGAAGGACCGCTCGGTGATCCAGTGGGACAAGGACGACCTCGACGAGATGGGCCTGCTGAAGGTCGACGTGCTGGCGCTGGGCATGCTCACCGCGATCCGCCGCTGCCTGGACTTCGTGGCGCTCCGGCGCGGCCGGCCGTTCACGCTCACCGACATCCCGGACAAGGACGAAGCCACCTTCGACATGATCTGCAAGGCCGACACGGTGGGCACCTTCCAGATCGAGAGCCGGGCCCAGATGTCGATGCTGCCGCGCCTGCGGCCGCGCGAGTTCTACGACCTGGTGATCGAGGTGGCGATCGTGCGGCCGGGCCCGATCCAGGGCGGGATGATCCATCCCTACCTGAAGGCGCGCGAGCGCGTGCGGCGCGGCGAGCCGGTGCTGTACGAGAGCGACGCGCTGCGCCCGGCGCTGGAGCGCACGCTCGGCATCCCGATCTTCCAGGAGCAGGTGATGCAGATCTCGATGATTGCCGCCGGCTTCTCCGCCGACGAAGCCGACCAGCTGCGGCGCTCGATGGCGGCGTGGAAGCGCAGCGGCGGCGTCCACAAGTTCCAGGACCGCCTGATCGGCGGGATGGTCGCCAACGGCTACCGGCCCGAGTTCGCCGAAAGCATCTTCCAGCAGATCCTCGGCTTCGGCGAATACGGCTTTCCCGAAAGCCATGCCTACAGCTTCGCGCTGCTGGCGTACGACAGCTGCTGGCTCAAGCGCCACGAACCGGCCTGCTTCCTCGCCGCGATGCTCAACTCGCAGCCGATGGGGTTCTATGGCCCTTCGCAGCTGATCCAGGACGCGCAGCGGCACGGGGTGGTGGTGCGGCCGCCGGACGTCTGCTGCTCGGACTGGGACTGCACGCTCGAAACGGAATCGCCGCCGGGCGATCCCTCCGTGCGGCTCGGGCTGCGCCTCGTGGGCAGCCTCGCCGAGGCCGGTGCGCAGCGCATTGTCGCGGCGCGCGCCGAACGTGCCTTCGCCAGCGTCGAGGACCTCGCGCTGCGCGCGCAGCTCGACCTGAAGGACCTCAACGCGCTGGCGTCGGCCGACGCGCTGCGCTCTCTCGCGGGGCACCGACGGCAGCAGGTGTGGGAAGCGTCGGCGCAGCAGAAGGCGCCCGGCATGCTGCGGCAGGCGCCGGTCGACGAACTGCCGCTGGAGTTGCCGGCGGCGCACGAGGGCGAGGAGATCTTCTTCGACTATGCCGCGATGGGGCTCACGCTGCGGCGCCACCCGGTGGCCCTGCTGCGCGCCAGGCTCGCGCGCATGAAGCTGCTGAGCGCCGCGCAGCTGCACGACCTGCCGCACAACCGCAAGGTCGGCGCCTGCGGCATCGTCACCGTGCGGCAGCAGCCGCAGACCGCCAACGGCACGATCTTCGTCACGATCGAGGACGAGACCGGCCCGATCAACGTCATCGTGTGGAAGCACGTGCGCGAACGGCAGCGCGACGCCCTGCTGCACGCCCGGCTGATGGCGGTGCGCGGCGTGTGGCAGCGCGACGTGGACAGCGGCGGCGAGGTGCGCCACCTGATCGCGGAGCAGCTGGAGGACCTCACGCCGCTGCTCGGCCGCCTGGGCCGGGTCGGCAGCTCGCGCGACTTCCACTGAAGGCATCCCCTACACTCGCCGGCATGCGCCATGTCCATGTCGTCCGCTACGTGACGCCGCTTCGCGAAGGCGGCTCGCTGCCGGCCATCGTCGAGGCGGACGACCTGGGGCAGTACGTGCTGAAGTTCCGGGGGGCGGGGCAGGGGCCGCGGGCCCTCATCGCCGAAGTCCTGGCCGGGCACTTCGCCGCGGCGCTCGGCCTGCGCGTGCCGGACCGCGTGTTCGCCACGCTGGATGCGAGCCTGGCGATGACCGAACCCGACCCGGAGATCCAGGACCTGATCCGCGCCAGCGCCGGCCTGAACTTCGGCATCGACTACCTGCCCGGCTCGGCGACCTTCGACCCCGCCGCCGACCCCGTAGAGCCGGAACTCGCATCGCGCATCGTCTGGTTCGACGCCTTCATCAGCAACGTGGACCGCACGGCGCGCAACAGCAACATGCTGATGTGGCACGACGCGCTCTGGCTGATCGACCACGGCGCGGCCCTCTACTTCCACCACAACTGGGACGGAAGCACCGCCGCGGCGGCCTCGCGCTTCCCGATGGTGCGCGACCACGTGCTGCTGCCGCGCGCTTCCCTGCTGCAGGAGGTCGACGCTTCCTCGCGCGAACGCATCGCCGCCGCGATCGGTGACGCGGTGGGCCTGCTCCCGGACGCATGGCTGGCCCCGTCGGAGCTGGGACCCCCCGACGCCGTGCGTTCCGCCTACCGCGGCTATTTCGAGCAGCGGCTGCGCGAACGCGGCTTCCTCGAGGAGGCGCTCGATGCGCGCCGCTGAACGCTACGACTACGCCGTCGTGCGCGTCGTCCCCCGCGTCGACCGGGGCGAGTTCGTCAACGCCGGCATCCTGCTGTGCGCCGCCACTTCCAACTGGATCGCCGCGCGCATGGAACTGGACGAAGGCAAGCTGCGCTGCATGGACCCCACCGCCGACGTCGCGATGGCGCGGCGACACCTCGATGCGATCACCGCCATCTGCGCGGGCACCGCGACGCACCCGATCGCCCTGCAGCCCGCGCGGCCGCGCTTCCACTGGCTGACCGCGCAGCGCAGCACGATCATCCAGATGTCGCCGGTGCACTGCGGGCTGTCGAACGACCTCGAGCAGACGCTCGCGCACCTGTTCGAGCGACTGGTCAGCACCCCGCGCGAGCGCACCCCGCGGCGCGACGGCTAGCGCTCAGCGCGCCAGTCCCCGCAGGAAGCGCTCGATGGCCGCGTTCACCGGTGCGGGATGCGTCACCGGGCCCATGTGGCCCAGCCCTTCGAAGGTCTCCACCTGCACCCTCGGCAGCACCGCCTCGAGGATACGCGACACGCCCCGTGCCGAAGCGGTGGTCCGGCTGCCGCGCAACAGCAGCACGGGGACCTCGAGGCGCGCGAAGTCGCTCGCCGTCGCCGGCTCCTGCATCAGGGCATGCGCCCAGCGCCGGACCTTGGCGACCGAGGGGCCGACAGCGGCCTGGCGGTCGGGTGGCATGGCGTCCCAGGTGCCCGCACCGCTCCAGTAGTCGATGAACGAGCGCGCAGCGTCCTCCGGATCTCCCCGGTCCAGCGCCGCCGCCGCCGCCATCACCGCGGCCTTGATGCCGTCGGCGTCGTTCGGCGGCGGGGACTCCGCGTCCACCAGGGCGAACAGCGTCGGCTCGTAGAGCGCGAGCGCGCGCAACCTGCCGCCCAGTCCCAGCGCCGCTTTCAGGGCGACCGCCGCGCCGTACGAGTGCCCGACGAGGACCAGTCCGTCGCCGGCCTCGGCCAGCACGGGCGCGATGAGCGCCACTTCGTCGTCGAGCCGGATCCGATGGTCCGACGGCCATTCGGGGCTGCGGCCGCAGCCGTACAGGTCCGGCGCCAGCACGCGGAACGACGGCGCGAGCGTGTCCATCAACCCTCGCCATTGGGCCGAACTGCTCGCGTTCGCGTGCAGGCACACCACGCCGGGACCCTGCCCGGCAGCGCGGAACCAGGCCTGCGGCCGTGCGCGGGAAGCTTCTTCGATGCGGTCCATGGCGGGGATTGTTCCGCAACGGCGTCGTCCTGCGCCGTGCCGTGCGTCCGCATTCCTTGCCTCACCGTCCGGGGGCGCCGCGGCGCGGTGTGCATTCCTCCGCAGGGCGGACGCACGGCGCCAAAACGCGGACGCGGCGCAATTGCCGCGCGCGTGGCCGGCTTCAACAATCCGCCTCCCCGCCGCAGAGGCCCCGGCGGCCCTCCCCCACACGGGCCATGAACCCCACCATCGAGAGAGAGCACCATGCAAGTTTCCACTCCCGCGAACCCCTACGCCCGCACCATCGCGCAGTCGCGCCGCATCCGCTGGGACATCGACGCCGACGTGATCCGTGGTCGCTCCTTCGACCATGGCAAGACCTTCCTGCCCGCCGGCCTCTCGCTGGCCGACGAGCTCGGCTTCCTGCAGCCGGGCGACGCGCGCCTGCTGTCGCAGGTGCAGGGCCGCACCTACGCGAACCTCTTCGGCGTGATCGAGCGCTACATCGGCGCCAAGACGCTGGACCTCGGACGGGGCCATTCGCTGGGCGACCAGGTCGCGGTGGAGGCGCTGGTGCGCATGGCGGACGAGGAGCTGAAGCACCAGGAGATGTTCCGCCGCCTCGAGGAGCTGATGGCGCCTGCCATGCCGCCCGGCTACCGCGTCGTCGCCGAGCCGAACGCCGTCGCCCAGGTGGTGCTTTCCAAGGGAGACTGGTCCATCCTCGCGCTCACGCTGTGCATCGAGCTGTTCACGCTCGCGCACTACCGCGCCAGCATCGCGCCCCGCGAGGACCTCTGCCCCTTGTGGCGGGACGTCTTCCATTTCCATGCGCGCGAGGAGGCGCAGCACGCGGTGCTGGACGAAGTGGAGTTCCTGCGCGAGGACGCGCGCTCCAGCCAGGCAGGCCGCGATGCCGGCGTGTCGGACCTGATCGCGCTGGTCGGCGCGCTGGACGGCATCCTGCAGGGGCAGGCCGCGGCCGACACGGAATACTTCCTGGCGAATGCCGGCCGCCGGTACGACGCGCGCCAGCGCGCGCAGGTCGGCGAGCAGGTGCTCAAGGCGTACCGCTGGCAGTACATCGTCTCCGGCGTGTCGGAGCCGCGCTTCCAGAAGGTGCTGTTCGGCGTGGTCGGCGAGGCGAACGCGGCCCGGCTGGCCGAGGCCCTGGGACCCCTGAGCTACGCCGCGCCAGCCCATCCGGACGCCGACCCCGGTCCCGCCATCCACTGATCGGGGGAGTTGACGGCGGCCGGGATGCGGGCGTAAATTGAACGGATGGATAAATCGAACGTTCAATCTACCCGGCGCACCGCGAAGTCCCCGGGCCGGCGCGCGAAAACCGTGCCGGCGTCCCCTCGCGGCCCGCGCAGCGATGGCGCGAGCACCCGCGCGGCCATCCTCGCCGCCACGCGGCGCCGCCTCGTCGAGCAGGGTTACGCGAACCTGAACGTGCGCGACATCGCGCGGGACGCCGGCGTCAACCACGCGCTCATCGGCTATCACTTCAACGGCAAGCAGCAGCTGGTGCTGGCCGTGCTGGACGAGGCGAACGCGCAGCTGCTCGGGCGGCAGACGCGGATGTACGGCGATGCGACCAGCGCCTCGCAGATCTGGCGGCAGGCCTGCGACTTCTACGAGGAGGACCTGGCGTCCGGCTTCGTGAAGCTCCTGATGGAGCTGATGGGCGCGAGCTTCCACGACGAGGCGCTGCGCCGCGAGTTCACGCCGCGCCTGCTGGCCTGGCAGAGCCTGATCGAAGGGGCGGTCGATGCGTTCCTGGCCGAGTCGCGCCTGTCGCTGCCCGTCTCCGGCCGTGCGATCTCCGCCTGGATCACCTGGTTCTGGATGGGCATGGAAGCCAGCATGGCGCTGGAAATCCCGGAGGAGCAGGGCCACCAGCGCGAAGCCGTCGCGGCGATGGCCGAGTTGCTGCAGCGGGTCGAGGCGGCCGTGGCCACGCCCGCGCGTGCACGGAGGAAAGCATGAATCCGCAGGGACTGCCGCGGCGGCTGCAGCTCGCGGCCGGTGCGATGCCGGAACCCGGCACGCTGCCGAAGCCGTACCCCTACGAAACCGTCGAGCCCGTGCACGAAGGCTTCGTCGAACGCGACGGCGTGCGCACCTGGCATGCGCAGTTCGGCGAGAGGGGTCCCTGGCTCGTGTTCTCGCCGATCTACCAGATCGCCAACAGCCACATGCTGCGCGGCGTCGCCCCGTGGCTGTCGCAGCATTTCCGGGTCGTGGTGATGGACCTGCGCGGCAACGGCCGCTCGGACCGGCCGCAAACCGCCGATGCGTACACCTTCGACCACTACTACGCCGACCTGCTGGCCGTGGTCGATCGGCTGGCGATCGACCGCCTCGCCATCGTCGGCATCTCCGCCACCGCCATGGCTGCCATCCGGCTGGCGGCGGAGCAGCCGCAGCGCGTGTCGCACCTCGTGTGCGCCGGCGGCTGGGTCGACATGACCTTGCGCACCGGTGCGGCGCGCGAGGCGGCGGAACTGGCGCTGGCGAAGATGCGCAACAACTGGCCGGGGTTCCTCGACGGCTTCTTCGGTGCCGCCTTCAGCGAGCCGCACTCGACCAAGCCCTACGAGGACGCGGTGCTGCGCAACGGCGGGGCCAGCGACGGAACCACCGTCGCGCTGGGGCGCAACGGCTGGCTCGGGACCGACGTGCGGGCGGCGGCGGCGCGGGTGCGCTGCCCGACACTGGTACTGCACGGGGACCAGGACAAGATCGTCCCGTTCGCGCAGGCGGAGACGATCGCCGCGGCCGTCCCGGGCGCGCAGCTCGTCACCATCGGGGGCGGCGGACACCTGTTGAACGCGCGCGACCCGGTCGCCTTCGCGCGCCGCGTGCGCGATTTCGTCGGTGCGGCGCCCGCCCGTTCGACCTGGGTGCGGGGCATGGCCCGCAAGCCGAAGGCGTTGTTCCTCTCCAGCGCCATCGGCCTCGGCCACGTGCAGCGCGACCTGGCGATCGCGCGCGAGCTGCGCAAGGCGCAGCCGGACCTGCAGGTCGACTGGTTCACCGTGCACCCGGCATCCGCCTACCTCGAGCGCGAAGGCGAACGCTTGCACCCGGCCTGTGGCCGGCTGGCCAACGAGAGCCGGCACTTCGAACGCCGTGCCGGCGAGCACGACCTGCAGGCCTTCTTCGCCCTGCGCACCATGGACGAAGTGATGGCGCGCAACTTCCTCGTGTTCTGCGACGTGCTGCGCGAGGAGCACTACGACATCGTGATCGGAGACGAAGCCTGGGAGGTGGACTACCATTACCACGAGAACCCGGAGCTCAAGCGCCAGCCCTTCGTGTTCCTCACGGATTTCGTGGGCTGCCTGCCGATGGAAGAGGGCAACGAGCGCGAGGCGTTCCTGTGCGCGGACCGCAATGCCGACGACATCGAGCACGTGGCGCGCTATCCCTGGATCCGCGACCGCGCGATCTTCGTCGGCAACGAGGAGGACGTGCCCCAGCTGCCGTTCGGCCCCGGCCTGCCCGACATCAGGGAATGGACGCGGCGCAACTTCGCGTTCACCGGCTACGCGCTGCCCTTCGATCCCGCCTCGCTCGCAGACACCGAGGCGCTGCGTGTGCGTCACGGCTACCGGCGCGACGAGAAGCTGATGATCGCCGCGGTGGGCGGTACCTCGGTCGGTGCGCCGTTGCTGCGCCGGATCGCCGACGCCTTCCCGCTCATGAAGAAGCAGGAGCCGGGGCTGCGCATGGTGCTCGTCGCCGGGCCGCGCGTCCCGCGCGACGCGCTGCCGGCGCACGAAGGCCTGGACGTGCTGCCGTACGTGCACAACCTGTTCGAACACCTCGCCTGCGCCGACCTGGCGCTGGTGCAAGGCGGACTGAGCACCTGCATGGAGCTGGTGGCGACCCGCCGCCCGTTCCTGCGCTTTCCGCTCGAACGGCATTTCGAGCAGTGCATCCACGTCACGCAACGCATGCACAACTACTGCGCCGACTGTACCGTGCGCTTGCGCGAGCTCGGCGAGCGTGAGCTCGCGGAGCGGGCGCTCCGGACGATGCATTCGCCGGTGGACTACAAGCCGGTGGAGACCGACGGGGCCGCCCGGGCGGCGCAGCAGATCCTGGAAGTGATGCGCAATCGCCATTGGGCGGCGGCTTGACGCGGACTTCCCGCACCGCGATGGACGCTTTCGCCGAAGCCCTGTCCGCCCTCCGCCTCGACCACGCGGAGTTCCGGCGCGTCGAGATCGCCCCGGAAGAAGTCCGTGTCGCCGCGGGCGCCTCGGGCCGTGACGGTCTGCAGACGCTCGTGGGCTACCAGGTGTGCACCGGGACCTGCGTGCTCGAGCGTGCAGGTTCGCCGGACCTGGTGCTGGCGCCCGGCACCTTCGTGGTCCTGGCGCACGGCGAGCCCCACGGCCTGCGCTGCACGATCGCCTGCTGCAGCCTCGTGGCGGTGCGCTTCGGCGTCGAGACGTCGTCCGCGCCGTGGCTGCTGCCGGTCCTGCCCGCCCTGGTGCGCGGCGAGGCCACCGCCTGCCTGCAGGCGGTGCAGTCGGCGGCCCTCGCCTGGATCCCCCGCGCCGAGGCCGGGGTCCCGGGCGCGGACGCCGTGCTGCGGCGCATGGCCGAAGCCTGGCTGGTGCAGGCGATCGGCCTGCTGGCGGAGGCCGAGCCCGACCTGCGCCGCCGGTTCGCCGCGGCCAGCGACGAGATCGTGCAGCGTTGCCTTGCCTTGATGCACGGCCGCCCGGCGGCGCCGTGGACGCTGCCGATGCTGGCCCGGGAGGTCCACACCTCCCGCACCGTGCTGGCGGAGCGCTTCGCCGCGGTGGTGGGCGAGCCTCCGATCAGCCATCTCACCCGCTGCCGGCTGGGCGCCGCGGCGCGCATGCTGCGCCAGACGTCGTGGTCGCTCGCGCGGATCGCGGAGGCCGTGGGCTACCAGTCGGAACCGGCGTTCTGCCGTGCATTCCGGCGGCAGTTCGGGGCGCCGCCGGCGACGTGGCGGCGCCAGGCCGCCGCGGCCTGACGTCGCGCCGTCAGAAGGCCTTCCAGCCGTTCGACCCCTCGGCGCCGCCCGCCGCCGGCGCCACCGCCCATGCGGGCTGCGCCTCCGTCCGCGGTGCCGCGGGCTTGAAGCGGATCGGCGCCACCGGGCTGCTCGGCGCCGCGGGCCGCTGCAGGTGCGGTGCCACCGCGTTCCCGAGCTGGAACCGCGACACCGCCTTCAGCAGCGAGGAGGCCTGCTCCTTCATCGATTCGGTGGCGGCCGTGGCCTCTTCCACCAGCGATGCGTTCTGCTGCACCACTTGGTCCATCTGCGTCACCGCGGAATTGACCTGGCCGATGCCGTTGCTCTGTTCCTGGCTGGCGGCGGCGATCTCGGAGACCAGGTCGCTCACGCGCTTCACGGAGGTGACGATCTCCTCCATGGTCTGGCCGGCGGCGTCGACCAGGCGGGTGCCCTGGTCGACCTTCTCGACGGAGTCTCCGATCAGGCCCTTGATCTCCTTGGCGGCGGCGGCGCTGCGCTGCGCCAGGTTGCGCACTTCGGCGGCGACGACCGCGAAGCCGCGGCCCTGCTCGCCGGCACGCGCGGCTTCGACCGCGGCATTCAGCGCCAGGATGTTGGTCTGGAAGGCGATGCCGTCGATCACGCCGATGATGTCGGAGATCTTGCGCGAGGATTCGGAGATGCCGGACATCGTGCGGACCACTTCCCCCACCACCTCGCCGCCCTTGCGGGCGACGCCGGAGGCGCCGACCGCGAGTTCGCTCGCCTGCCGCGCGTTGTCGGCGTTCTGCAGGACGGTGGAGGCGAATTCCTCCATCGAGCTCGCCGTCTCCTCCAGCGTGCTCGCCTGCATCTCGGTGCGCTGCGACAGCTCGCGGTTGCCCTGGGCGATCTGGCCGCTGGCATCGGCGACGCTGCCCGCGCCACCGACCACCTCGCTCACCACGGTGCGCAGGCTGTCGCGCATCTGCTTCATCTCCCACAGCAGGCTCGAGGTGTCGCCATGGCGCACTTCCACATCGGCCGCGAGGTCGCCGCGCGCGATGTTCGACGCGACCTGCTTCGCATAGGCCGGCTCCCCGCCCAGCTGGCGGCGCAGGCCGGCGATGAAGCCGAACGCCAGCACGATGCCCATGACGAGGGCCGCCGAGGCGACCACCAGCATGAGCATGCGCGTCGCCTCCAGCTCCTTCAGGCCCGCGGCGTGGTTCTCGGCGCCCACCTTCTGCTGCAGTTCGATGAGGTCGGCGAAGGCCTTCACCGTCGCGGCACCGAAGGGCGTCGTCGTCGCGGCGCGCCACTCCTTGGCCTCGTCGAATTTCCCGGCGCCGTACAGCTCGAACCACCGCGGCCGCGCCGCGATGTACTTCGCGTAGACCTCCTGCAGGCCCTTGAGCGCCTTCTGTTCGTCTTCGCTCGGGCTGCTCGCCGCATAGGACGTCAGCGACTTGTCGATGGCGGCGTAGAGCTTCGGCTCGTCGGCGACGATCTTCTTGCGTCCCTCCTCGTCGCCGATCATGAATTGCGGAAAGCCGTAGCGCAGTTGCCAGAGGGCGCTCTGCGCCTCGGCGAGCGCCACGGCGCCCGCGGTGCTGTCGCGCGCCGCCTTCGCGCGGTGCTCGGACTGCACGCTCTCCACCCACGCGACCAGCCCGCTGGCCAGGACCAGCAGCACCATGAGCGCGAAGCCGATGCCGAGTTGCGTTGCGATGCGAAGGTTCTTCAAGGTCTGCTCCACGAACGATGTGATTTCCCTTCTATTAACAACGCGTTACAGGTTGTCAGGTTCACAGCTTTTGGCGCTTGCCCCCTCCGGACGGACCTGCGGCCACCGGTCGCGGACGGGCGGCCGGCACCGTGAGAAGCGCACGCGGCGGCGGCGCCACGCGCGGCGGGGGCGGGAAGGCGACTGCTTACGAAGGACCTACTGCTGCACCGCGTTGTGCGGCAGGTGCAGCAGCAGCCGGATCAGTTCCGGCTGGCGGTTGGTGGCCGTCTTCTGGTAGATCGACCGCAGCTGCTTGCGCACGGTTTCGTGCTGCGTCCCCTGCGCCTGCGCGATCTGCTTGAGCGACAGGCCTTCGGCCAGCAGCGTCGCGATGCGGCATTCCGCCGGCGTGAGCCCGAACACCGCGTAGAGCAGGCCCGAATCGATCGCGGGAGCGGACCGCGGGTGGTAGAACAGCAGCATGACCACCGGCCGCAGCCCGAAGGTGCCCAGGGCGGCCTGCGGCGAGAGAACCGTGAAGAAGGCGTAGACGGATTCCCTCCCGCCTTCCTCCTGCAGCTGCAGCGATGCGAACTGGCTGGCCTGCGACGCAGCTTGCGCCTGCGCGTGCGGCCCCATCTTCAGCGACTGCTCCAGCTCGGCGCAACGACGCAACAGCGCATCCAGCTGTCGCCGCGGCAGCTGGAGGCGGCCCGCCTCCACCCGCACGATGGACGTGGACCGCAGCAGGTCCTGCGCCGCCTCGTTGGTGTGGATCACGTCGCCGCCGGGCGTCATGAGGATCACCGGCTGGCGCAGCTTGTTCACCAGCAGGTGGCCCACCAGGGCCTGGCTCGAATAGACGAAGTTCTGGATGCCGATCCGGCAGGCGCGGCGCAGGTGCGGCATCAGTCGCTCGAGGAAGGCATGGCGGTCGGTGGACAGGGGGCCCTCGGCCTGTCCGGTCAGCGTGACGAAGATGACCGTCGCATCGGGCGTGTCGGCAAGCTTGCAGCCGCTCATGTAGCGGCGGTCGTAGGGGATCAGGAACTCCTGGTAGAACGGGTGCCGCGCAACCTCGTCGTCCGTGAGGATCTCGTGGCAGTGCGTCCATTCGCCGAGCGGCCGCTCCAGGATGACGGGCAGCCGCGGATCGATGAAGCGGTAGTGCTGCATGTACGCCAGCTCGCCCTGCACCGGCAGGTTGGCGCCATCGCTGTACGACAGGGTGCCGTGGCGCTTGTCGAGCGCCAGCATGTGGATGGACTTCACGTCCAGCGCGGCCTGCAGTTCCTGGTAGAGGGCCTTCCAGCGCCCGGGGTCCTCGGCGGCCTCGTAGACGAGGCCGATGAACTTCTGGAACGACTGCTCTGACAAATCCATGGAACTGCTGTACTTCTGTGTCCCCGCGGGGAGCCTCGGCCGGCTAGTCTAAGCAACCGGCCGCGCCGGCGCGATCATTCGGACGGATGAGCAACTGTGGCGCGCGAGTGGTGTGAACTGGCGACACCGTCGCGTCCAGGCAAGAACTTTCGTCTTCAGTGCTGCGTAAACTGCTCATCCGTCGACGTCACACGCTGATACATTTGTTCTTTTCAGCGAGGAGTGACATGAAAGCAGTACGTACGGTTGCCCTTCTGGCCAGCGCAGCGGCCGCCATGGGCGCCATGGCGCAGCAGCCCGCGCCGGCCGCCGGCAAGTCCGCGGGGCCGAAGTTCAACCTGGTCGTGGCGATGCCCAAGACCTACGGCAAGACCGAGACCATGCAGATCTGGGGCGGGTACTTCTCGCACCTGGGGCAGTGCGCCAACGTGACGCTGCGCAACCAGTTCGGCGACTCGCTGGAGCAGTCCACCAACGTCGACGTGCTGGCGGAGAAGGACCTCGTGGACGCGGTGAAGACCGGCAAGGCGCACCTCGCGCAGGTCAACCCTGGCCTGGTCCCGCAGCTGGTGGCCGCGGGCCAGCCGGCGCCGTTCGCCGTGCCGGGCAACAAGGCCAGCAACAAGCCGAACTCGTACAACCTGATCCTGATCACCCGGACCGACGCGCCGTACCGCGCGCCGAAGGACCTGGTGGGCAAGAAGATCGCGCACACGACGCCGACCTCCAACTCCGGCAACCTCGCGCCGCGCGCGCTGTTCCCGGCGCTGGGCCTGCAGCCCGAGAAGAACTACGAGGTGGTGTTCTCCGGCGGCCACGAGCGCTCGGCCGTCGGCGTGATGCACGGCTTCTACGACGGCGCCGCGGTGGCCAGCGACCTGTTCCAGCGCATGGTGGTCAAGGGCGACATCCGCCAGTCCAGCGTGCGCGTGGTGTGGACCAGCCCGCCGTTCATGACCGAGAGCTGGATCATGACCAAGGAAGTGCCCGCCGACGTGCAGGCGCGCGTGCGCAGCTGCACCTTCAGCTACAAGTTCCCCGCCCCGCTGCAGAAGCTGCTGCCCGGCAACGACGTGTTCCTGCCGGTGAACTACGAGCGCGACTTCGCGACGGTGCTGGAGGTCTACTCCAAGTCGCAGTCGGTGGCCAAGTAAGGCCCCGTCCTCACGCGGGAGCGGCGGCCGCCGTCTCCCGCAGCAGCCACTGGCGGAACTGCGCCATCGCGGGCGACGGCGCGCGCGAGTGCAGCCGCGTGATCCAGTAGCGGCCGGTCCGTGCTTCGGCCGCGAACGGCCGCACCAGCCGGCCCGCGTCCACTTCATGCTGGAACAGGCGTGCCGGGAGCAGGGCGACGCCTGCACCCTGCGCCGCGGCCGCCGCCAGGGCCAGCGACGCATCGAACACCGGCCCCCGCAGCGTCGGGGGCTGCGCATCGCAGCCGGCGGCCGCGAACCACGCGCGCCATTCGTCGTTGCGGTAGGAGCGCAGCAGCGTCTGCCGCAGCAGGTCTTCGGGGCGGGACAGGCGCGCGGCGATCGTCGCGCTGCACATCGGGGTGAGCGGCGCATCGAGCAACGGCTCCGCATGCGTGCCGTGCCAGGTGCCGTCGCCGAACCGGATGGCGAAGTCGAGACCTTCGCCGGCGAGGTCGACCTTGTTGTTGTGCGTCATCAGCTTCAGGTCCACGAACGGGTGTTCGCGGTGGAAGCTTTCCAGGCGCGGCATCAGCCATCCCACCGTGAAGGTCGCCACGGCCGCGACCGTCAACGGCTCGCGCCAGGTGCCGCCGCGGAACTGGTCCAGGATCGTCACCAGCCGGCCGAACGAATCCGACAGCCGCGGCAGCAGCGCCTGGCCTTCGTCCGTCAGCGCCAGGCCGCGCGGCAAGCGCCGGAACAGCTGCACGCCCAGGCGTGCCTCGAGGTTGCGCACCTGCGCGCTGACCGCGGCCTGCGTGACGTTCAGCTCCGCGCCGGCCCGCGTGAAGCTCAGGTGCCGGGCCGCGGCTTCGAAGGCGCGCAGCGCGTTCAGGGGCAAGGTCATGCCCCAGATTTTCTTGGATTTCCCGCGCGAAATCTTCGTTTGCGAAGGCGGTGCACCCGTCGATAAAGTCGCGCCGCCTTCAACGGAGAACACCCATGAACCGACGCCACTTCCATCTCAACCTCGCGGCCGCGGCCGCAGCCGTCGCGCTCCCCGCCGGCGCGCAGACACCCTCGCGTCCTGCGCCCGCGGCGCGGTGGTCCGCCATCGAGTCCCGCAGCGGCGGCCGCATGGGGATCGCCATCCTGCGTGCCGACGGCCGCATCGAAGGCCATCGGCTGGACGAGCGCTTCCCGATGTGCAGCACGTTCAAGTGGCTGGCCGGCGCGCACGTGCTGCAGCGCGTGGACCTCGGCCTCGAACGCCTGGACCGCCGCATCCCGTATGGGCGCGAGGTGCTGCAGCCGCATTCGCCCATCACCGAGAAGCATGTCGGGGAGGGCATGGCGCTGGGCGACCTGTGCCATGCGACGATCACCACCAGCGACAACGCCGCCGGCAACCTGGTGCTGGCGAGTTTTGGCGGCCCCGCCGGCCTGACCGCGTATGCCCGCAGCCTCGGCGACGAGACGACACGCCTGGACCGGTGGGAAACGGAGCTGAACGAGGCGCTACCCGGCGACCCACGCGACACGACGACGCCTCGCGCGATGGTGCGCCTGCTGCAGGCGACGCTGGTCGGCAAGGCGCTGTCGCCGGCGAGCCGCGACGTGCTGGCCGGCTGGATGGAGGCCACGCGCACCAACCTCCAGCGCCTGCGCGCGGACCTGCCCGCAGGCTGGCGCATGGGCAGCAAGACGGGCACCGGCGGCCGCGGCACGACCAACGACGTGGGGATCTTCTGGCCGCCCGGCCAAGCGCCGATCCTGGTGGCCGCCTACGTGACGAACACGCAGGCGCCGGAGGCCAACCGCAGCGGCGCCATCGCTGCCGTGGCGCGCTACGTCACCCGTCCGTGAACGTGGGAGCGGCAAGTCTGTCGCGCCTGCGCGGGGTGGCCTTGCGCCGACAATCGCGCCCATGGACACGCTCGCTGCAGATCTCTGGCTCGAACCCTGGTTGCCGCAGCTTCGTTCCGCGGTCACGCGCGGGCCGGTGCTCGAGCTCGGTTGCGACACCGGCCTCGACACGGCATGGCTCGTGAACCACGGTTTTCGGGTCACGGCCACCGACGTCTCCGCGCGAGCGCTGGAAGCGACGGCGCGCGTCGCCTCCTCCGCGCAGTGCGTGCACCACGACCTGCGCGAACCCATGCCGTTCGCGGACGCGAGCTTCGGCGTCGTGATCGCCAGCCTCTGCCTGCATTACTTCGACTGGGCGACCACGGTGGCGGCCGTGCGGGAGATCCGGCGCTGCCTGGCGCCGCAGGGCCTGTTCCTCTGCCGCGTGAACTCGGAAAGGGACGTGCTGCATGGCGCAGGGCGGGGCGAGGAACTCGAACCGCGCTTCTACGGGCAGGACGCGCACTATGCCGCCTGCAAGCGCTTCTTCAGCGCCGGAGACCTGGACCGCCTGTTCCCGCCGGTCGACTGGCTCGAAGCGCGCCGGCGGGAAGTGACGATCCACCGCTATGCCCAGCCGAAGGTCGCGTGGGAGCTGGCGCTGCGACCGGCCGGCCTGCACGCAGTGCCTGCCACGTGAACACGCCCCCGGCCAGCGCGCCTGTCCCGTCCAGCAGGACGTCGCTGGCCGTGTCCCACGCGTCGAGGTTCCCCGCCAGCCCTTCGAGGATCTCCCAGCCGACCCCGAGGACCACGCCGACCACCGTGCACCACGCGATGACGTGACCGCGCCCGAGCTGCTTTCCGCGCGCGTACAGGTACCCGATGGCGGCCATGCCGGCGAACCCGGTGAACGCGTGGGCCGCGTCGTCGTACCAGGGCACCGCGGCCATCGGTCGGAAGTGCACTGCATCCCGGCACTGTGGCCTCGCACCGGGGACGTCGCGCGTCAGCACGGAGCGGATGGCCGGTGTCAGCCTGCAACGCGGCAGGGCCTCCCCGCGGGAACGCCGCCTCCAGCCGATCGCGTTTAGAATCCGCCGCAGTCCCGCGGGCGTCGTTCAATGGCAGGACCTGAGCTTCCCAAGCTCAAGACGTGGGTTCGATTCCCATCGCCCGCTCCAGCACCCTGGAACCCCATGATGATGTTCACCCGCGCGTTCGCGACGATCTTCCTGCAGGCCTGAGCGGCTCCTCGCCACACGGCGAGTTCGCAGCGGGACGCCTGGCGTCCCGGTCGTCCCAGCAGCGTCCCCGCGTCCGGCGGGCCTCGCTGCCGAACCTCGAGGTAGAACATGTCCCTTCACGGCACCTCCACGCCTGCGCTGTCCGACGCGCAGGTCTCGCAATTCCATCGCGACGGCTTCGTCCGCATCGCCGACGCCTTTCCCCGCTCCCTCGCCGAAGAGGCACAGGCCATCCTCTGGCGCGACCTGCCCGGCCGCCCCGACGATCCCACGACCTGGACGCAACCCGTCGTGCGCCTCGGCCTGTACACGGACGCGCCCTTCGTGGCCGCCGCCAACACGCCGGTCCTGCACGCCGCGTTCGACCGCCTGGTCGGCGCCGGCCGCTGGCTGCCGTGCGGCGCGATGGGCACCTTCCCCGTCCGCTTCCCCTCGCCGAGCGATCCGGTCGACACGGGCTGGCACGTCGACGTGAGCTTCGGCTTCGAACAGCCGGACTTCATGGAATGGCGCGCGAACGCCCGTTCGCGGGGCCGCGCGCTCCTGATGCTGTTCCTGTTCTCCGACGTCGGAGCGGATGACGCCCCCACACGCATCCGGGTGGGCTCGCACCAGCACGTGGCACGTGCCCTGGCGCCTGCCGGAGAGGCGGGGCTCACGCTGCGCGAGCTGCTGCCCTGCATCGCGCAGACCGAAGGCCTGCCGGAGGTGCTGGCTTGCGGCGAGGCCGGGACGGTCTACCTGTGCCATCCGTTCCTGGTCCACTCGGCGCAGCCGCATCGCGGCACGCGGCCGCGCTTCCTGGCGCAGCCGCCGTTGTTGCCACGCGGGGAAGCAGAGGAGTAGCGGGGCGCCCCCACCCCGGCCCTCCCCGGAGGGGGAGCGAGGAGGAACAGGGTCAGCGGCGGGCGTCGGCGAGTTGCTTGCGGCGGACGTCGCCCTGCCGCTCCAGCATCCAGCCCGGATATTCCTTCGGCAGCTGGCTGACCTCGCCGATGCGTGCCAGCTCCTCGGCGGAGAGCTTCACGCCCGTCGCCTGGATGTTGTCCGCCAGCTGGTCGGGGCGCTTGGCACCGATGATCACGCTGGTCACCTGGGGCTGGTGCAGCAGCCAGGCCAGCGCCACCTGCGCGACGCTCGCGCCTTTCGCCTCGCCGATCTGGCGCATCACGTCGATGACGTCGAAGGCGCGTTCCTTGTCCACCGGCGGGAAGTCGAAGGCCAGGCGGCGCGAATCCTTCTCCGCCGCCTGCTGCTGGCGCGTGTACTTGCCGCTCAGGAAGCCGCCGGCCAGCGGGCTCCACACCATGAGGCCCAGGCCTTCGCTCTGCAGCATGGGGACGATCTCGCGCTCCAGGTCGCGGCCGGCCACCGTGTAGTAGGCCTGCAGCGATTCGAAGCGGGCGAGCCCCAGGCGCTCGGCGATGCCCAGCGCCTTGACGACCTGCCAGGCGGCCCAGTTGCTCACGCCGATGTAGCGCACGTGGCCGTGGCGCACCAGCTGGTCCAGCGCGCGCATCGTCTCCTCGATGGGCGTCGCCGGATCGAAGCCGTGGATCTGGTACAGGTCGATGTGGTCCAGCTGCAGGCGCTTGAGGCTCGCCTTCACGCCGTCCAGGATGTGGCTGCGGGTGGCGCCGCGCATGTTGGCGCCCGGGCCGGTCTCGCCGAAGACCTTGGTGGCCACCACCACGCTGTCGCGCGGCACCTTCAGGTTGCGCAGGGCATTGCCGGTGATCTGCTCGGACACGCCGCCGGCATAGACGTCGGCGGTGTCGATGAAGTTGATGCCCGCGTCGATGGCCTGGCCGACCAGGCGCTCGGCCTCGGCCTGCTGCAGCATGCCGATCTTGCCCCACATGCCGTCGGTGCCCCCGAAGGTCATGGTGCCGAGGCAGAGTTCGGAAACGAAGAGGCCGGTGCGGCCGAAGGGAACGTGTCGCATGTTTGCAAGCTTCCGTGGACGAAGAAGAAGAAAGATATGGCGGTTAATGCGTAGGAACGGCGCCGGGACCGGCCCGTAGAATCCGTGCCCATCCATCAAGAACAAGCTGGGGACATTGTGAGCGTCGACGCGCGCGCCGTGGCGGACCTGTATCGCACCATGGTGCGCATCAGGGCTTTCGAGAACGCGGCGGAGGTCGCCAGCCAGGGCGGCGTCAGCGCCTACGGCAGGGCCGCCGACGGTACCGCCCGTGTCCGCGGGCCGCTGCACCTGTCCACCGGGCAGGAAGCCGTGCCGGCCGGCGTCTGCGCGCACCTCAAGCGCGAGGACCTGCTCACCTCCACCCACCGTGGCCACGGCCACACGCTGGCCAAGGGCGCCGACCTCGCCCGCATGATGTGCGAGCTGTTCGGCAAGGCCAGCGGCTTCAACGGCGGCAAGGGCGGCTCGATGCACATCGCCGATTTCTCGGTGGGCATGCTGGGCGCCAACGGCGTGGTCGCCGCCGGCCTGCCCATCGCCGTCGGCGCCGCGCACGCGCAGAAACTGCAGGGGCAGGATGCGATCACCGCCTGCTTCTTCGGCGACGGCGCCATCAACCGCGGGCCTTTCCTCGAAGCGCTGAACTGGGCGCAGGTGTTCCAGGTGCCGGTGCTGTTCGTCTGCGAAGACAACCGCTGGAGCGCGACCACCGCCAGTGCGCCGATGACCGCGGGCGAGGGGGCTTCGGCCCGCGCCGACGGGTTCGGCATCCCGTTCCGGAAGGTGGACGGCAACGACGTGCTCGCCGTGCACGCGGCCGCGGCGGCGCTGGTCGCCGAGGTGCGGGCCTTACACGGTCCGCGGCTGCTGCACGCGATCACGTACCGCGTGAAGGGCCACGTCTCCGTCGACCCCGCCGCCTACCGCGACCCGCGAGAACTGCAGGAGGCCCTGCAGACCGACCCGATCGCGCGCGCCCGCGCCGACTACCTGGCGCGGCCGGGCGCGGATGCCGCCGTGCTGGAGGCGATCGAACGCGAGGCGAAGCAGGAAGTGGACGCCGCGCTGGCGGCCGCCGACGCGGCACCCTGGCCCGAGGCCGAAGCCGCCTTCACCGACGTGCAGACCACGGGAGCGGGCACATGGCGCTGATGACGTATGCCGAGGCCGCGGTGCTGGCCGTGGCGCACGAGATGGAAGCCGACCCGCGCGTCGTCGTGATCGGCGAGGACGTCGGGCGCGGCGGCATCTTCGGCCAGTACAAGGGCTTGCAGGCGCGCTTCGGCGCCCAGCGCGTGATCGACACGCCGATCAGCGAAGCCGCGATCGTCGGCGCGGGCGTCGGCATGGCGCTCGCCGGCATGCGCCCCGTCGCCGAGATGCGCGTGGTCGATTTCGCGCTGTGCGGCATGGACGAGATCGTCAACCAGGCCGCCAAGAACCGCTTCATGTTCGGCGGCCAGGGCCGCGTTCCGCTGGTGCTGCGCATGCCCATCGGCATCTGGGACGCGTCCGCCGCGCAGCACTCGCAGTCGCTGGAAAGCTGGTTCGCGCACCTGCCGGGCCTGGTGGTCGCGTGTCCGGCGACGCCGCAGGACAACTACTCGCTGCTGCGCGCGGCGCTCGCCAGCGGCGACCCCGTCGTCTACATGGAGCACAAGACCCTGTGGGGCATGACGGGCGAGGTGGACCCGTCGCTCGCTACGCAACTCGGTTCCGCCCGCATCGTGCGCCCCGGCCAGGACCTCACCGTCGTCAGCTGGAGCCGCCAGCTGCAGGCCTGCGAACAGGCGTGCGACGCGCTGGCCGCGCAAGGCATCGCCGCCGAACTGGTCGACCTGCGCAGCATCTGGCCCTGGGACCGCGCGACGGTGCTCGGCTCCTGCGCGCGCACGCGCCACCTGCTCGTGGTGCACGAAGCCGTGCAGGCCGGCGGTTTCGGAGCGGAGATCGCGGCCACCGTGGCGGAGACCGTCGGGTGCAAGGTGCGCCGGCTGGGCGCGCCGCGCATCCCGGTGGGCTACGCGCCGGTGCTGGAGGCGCAGTCGCGCATCGACGCAGAAGACATCGCCGCCGCCGCCCGCGGCCTGCTGGCCTGACGCCATGTCGCTGCCCGAACTGCCCGATCCCATCCCCGGCGAACCCGAAGTGCATCCCGACGAGGTCACGCGCGTGCCGCTGGCCATCGAGGACTGGCTGACGGTCGTCGTCATGGCGCTGCTGGCGCTGATCACCTTCGCGAACGTGCTGGTGCGCTACTTCACCAGCCAGTCCTTCGCCTGGACGGAAGAGATATCGGTCTTCCTGATGATCGTGCTGGCACTGGTGGCCGGGTCGGCGGCGGTCGCCCGCAACCGGCACATCCGCATCGAGTTCTTCGCCGACAACGGGCCGGAAGCACGGCAGCGTGCGCTGGCGCGCTTCGGCGCGTTCATGATGTTCCTGTTCTTCGCGGTGCTGGCCGTGCTGAGCGCGCGCGTGGTCTACGACGACATCCGCTTCGGCGAGACCTCGCCCGGCATCGGCGTGCCGGTCTGGTGGTACACGATGTGGATGCCGGTGATGTCGGTGGCGATCGCCGGCCGCGCGCTGGGACTCTTCATCCGCAGGGGCCGCCGGCCATGATCGCCACGCTGCTGTTCGTCGCCTTCCTGGCGCTGCTCATGGTCGGCGTGCCGATCGGCGCGGCCCTGGGCCTGGCGGGCGCCGTCTGCATCGCACTGGCCAACCAGGACGTGCAGTGGTTCGGCCTGCTGGCCGTGCCGCAGAACTTCTATGCCGGCCTCGCCAAGTACCCGCTGCTGGCCGTGCCCATGTTCGTGCTGGTCGGGTCGATCTTCGACCGCTCGGGTGTCGCGCTGCGCCTGGTGAACTTCGCCGTGGCGATCGTGGGCCGCGGCCCGGGCATGCTGCCGCTGGTCGCGATCGCGGTGGCGATGTTCCTGGGCGGCATCTCCGGATCGGGCCCGGCCAACGCCGCCGCGGTGGGCGCGGTGATGATCGCCGCGATGAGCCGCGCCGGTTATCCGCCGGCCTTCTCGGCCAGCGTGGTCGGCGCGGCTGCCGCCACCGACATCCTGATCCCGCCCTCGGTCGCCTTCATCATCTATTCGGTGCTCGTCACCGGCGCGTCCGTGCCCGCGCTGTTCGCGGCCGGGATGATCCCCGGCGTGCTGGCGGGCCTGGCGCTGATGATCCCCGCCGTGTGGATGGCGCGGCACCACAAGATGGGACAGCTGGAGGCGCAGCTGCCGCGGCCGCCCTTCTGGCGCAGCCTGCGCGAGGCGCTGTGGGGCCTGGCGGCGCCGGTGCTGATCCTCGGCGGCATGCGTGCCGGCTGGTTCACGCCGACCGAGGCGGCCGTGGTCGCCGTGTTCTACGGCCTGTTCGTCGGCATGGTGGTCCACCGCACGATCAAGGTGCGCGACCTGTTCACGATCCTGCGCGAATCGGGCGAGCTGTCCGCCGTGATCCTGCTGGTGGTGTCGCTGGCCGGCATCTTCGCGTACTCGCTCTCCACGCTGGGCGTGATCGACCCCGTGACGCGCGCGATCGTGAACTCGGGGCTGGGCGAGTACGGCGTGCTGGGCCTGCTGATCGTGCTGCTCGTCACCGTCGGCATGTTCCTCGACGGCGTGTCCATCTTCCTGATCTTCGTGCCGCTGCTGGTGCCGATCATGCGGCACTACAACTGGGACCCGGTGTGGTTCGGCGTGATCCTCACGCTGAAGGTGGCGCTGGGCCAGTTCACGCCGCCGCTCGCGGTCAACCTGATGGTGTCGTGCCGCATCGCCAAGGTGCCGATGGAGAGCACCATCCGCTGGGTCGGGTGGATGCTGCTGTCGATGGCCCTGGTGATGGTGCTCGTCATCGCCTTCCCGCAACTCGCCCTGTGGCTGCCGCGCAAGCTCGGCTACTGATCCCGTTCCTTCCCGTCGAACCATCCCTAGGAGACAAACCATGAACTTCCGCCGCACCCTCGTCGGCCTCGCCATGGCCGCCACCGCGCTGGCCTTCACGCAGGGCGCCGTCGCCCAGTCGAACTACAAGGCCGAATACAAGATGTCGCTGGTGCTGGGCCCGCCGACCCCCTGGGGCATGGCCGGCCAGATCTGGGCCGACCTGGTGAAGGAGCGCACGCAGGGCCGCATCAACATCAAGCTCTATCCCGGCGTGTCGCTGGTGCAGGGCGACCAGACGCGCGAGTTCAGCTCGCTGCGCCAGGGCGTGATCGACATGGCGGTGGGCTCCACCATCAACTGGTCGCCGCAGATCAAGGAACTGAACCTGTTCTCGCTGCCCTTCCTGATGCCCGACTACGCCGCGGTCGACGCGCTGACCCAAGGCGAGGTCGGCAAGCGCATCTTCGCCACGGTGGACCGTGCGGGCGCCGTGCCGCTGGCCTGGGGCGAGAACGGCTTCCGCGAGCTGACCAACAGCAAGAAGCCGATCAAGTCCCCCGAGGACCTCAAGGGCATGAAGATCCGCGTGGTCGGCTCGCCGCTGTTCTCCGACACCTTCAACGCGCTGGGCGCGAACCCGACGCAGATGAGCTGGGCCGACGCCCAGCCGGCGCTCTCCAGCGGCGCGGTGGACGGCCAGGAGAACCCGATGTTCCTGTTCACGGTGCTGAAGATGCACACCGTGGGCCAGAAGTTCGTGACGACCTGGGGCTACGTCGCCGACCCGCTGATCTTCGTCGTGAACAAGGACGTCTGGAACAGCTGGAGCCCGGCCGACCGCGAGATCGTGCGCCAGGCCGCCATCGAGGCCGGCAAGCAGGAGATCGCGCTGGCGCGCAAGGGCCTGGTGGAAGCCGACAAGCCGCTGCTGAAGGACGTGGCCGGCATGGGCGTGACCGTCACCACGCTGTCGCCCGCCGAACGCGACGCCTTCGTGAAGGCCACCCGTCCGGTGTACGAGAAGTGGAAGGCCACCATCGGCGCCGACCTGGTGAATCAGGCCGAGAAGGACATCGCCGCGCGCAAGAAGTAAGTTCGCACCGGCGAACGGAGAGGCCTCCCGCGGGAGGCCTTTTCCTTTCCGGAGGACGCGCGCCCCACGGTCCGGCAGGCGGCATCCGCGCCGTCCTACACCGCGTTGCCGCGGGGCTGCCTAGCATCCGGGTTTTCGGAGACAACCCATGGTCCAGACCAGCGCAAAGCAGCCAGCGGCCCGCAAGGAGCGGATCGACGTCAGCTACGACTACGCCGTCTGCGCCTGGGCGCGGCACTTCAACGTGAGCGAGAAGCGCGTGAAGGAAGCCGTCGCCGCGGTGGGCGACGAGGCGGACAGGGTGCGCGAGCACCTGCAGCGCAGCCGCTCCCCGGAGCGCCCTTCCAGCCATTGAGGGCCGGAAGGCGCGGCGCAGCCGCGCACCCTAGGTGACCTCGAACACCTGGCGCAGGTAAGCGAGGAAGGTCGGATCGGTCGCCAGGGTCTTGCCGGGCGCATCCGAGAGCTTGGCCACCGGCTGGCCATTGGCTTCCACCAGCTTCATCACGATGTTCAGCGGCACCAGGCCGACGTCGTTGGTGAGGTTCGTGCCGATGCCGAACCCCAGCTGCACGCGGTCGGCGAAGTGGCGGTACAGCGCGATCGCCTTCGGGACGTCGAGGCCGTCCGAGAACACGAGCCGCTTGGCATGCGCGTCGATCCGCAGCCGGGCGTAGTGCGCCAGTGCCTTCTCGCCCCAGGCCACCGGATCGCCGGAGTCGTGGCGCAGGCCGTCGAACAGCTTGGCGAAGTACAGGTCGAAGTCGCGCAGGAACGCGTCCATGCCCACCGTGTCCGTGAGCGCGATGCCCAGGTCGCCGCGGTACTCCTGCACCCACTGCTCCAGCGCGGCGCGCTGGAAGTCGCGCAGCCGCACGCCCAGCCCCTGGAAGGTCTGCAGGTACTCGTGGCCCATGGTGCCGATCGGCGTGATCCCGAGATCGCGCGCCAGCAGCACATTGGAACTGCCCTTGAAGCCTTGCGGCAGCTCGCGCGCCAGCGTGGTGACCACCTCCCGCTGCCAGGCGCGGCCGTAGCGCCGCCGCACGCCGAAGTCGAAGAACTCGAAAGGGTGCGCCAGCGCCGGCTCGGCGAGGAAGGCGCGCACCTGGTCCATCTTGGCGGCCAGGCGCCGGCGGCCTTCCGCCCGTGCCGCTTCTCCGTCGAAGCGACGGAAGTACAGCTCGTTCACCGTGGCCAGCACGAAGATCTCGAAGCCCATCACGTGCACCTGCGGCCCGCGCGCCTCGATGCACAGCGCGTCGCCCTCGGCCCATGCACGGATGAACTCGCGCTGGAAGCGGAAGATGCGCAGGAAGTCGACGAAGTCCGGCTTGATGAAGCGCAGGCCTGCCAGGTAGTCCAGCTCGTCGCGACGGAAGCAGAGCGTGCACAGGTGGTCCAGCTGCGCATCCACCTCCTGCAGCAACTCGGCCAGCGGGTAGTGCGGCGCGTTGCGGCAGATGAAGCGATAGACCGCCTGCGTCTGCGTCTGCCGGTGCAGCATCGGCTGCCACATGGTGAACTTGTACAGGTCGGTGTCCAGCAGGCTCTGGATGACGGGGTCGAACGGCATGCGCGCAGTCTGCCCCAAAAAAAACGGGGCCCAGAGGGCCCCGAAGAAAGGGATCGGTTGCGTCTCAGCCGCCCTCGGCATCGTGGCGCCGGTCGGCGGGCATCGGGGTGCCGCCACCCTGCGTGCCGCCGCCCTGCGGATAACCTCCCGTGGGCCATTGGCCCGGACCGTGCGCGGGATCCTCGCGCCGCGCCGCGTCGCCCAGGTTCTCGGCGAGCTGCTTCATCTCGCCCGACTTCTCCTGTGCCTTCGCGTACCACTTGCGCAGGATCTCGGCCGCCGTCTCGCGCCCGCCCAGGCCGAATGCCAGGCCCAGGCCCAGCGCCAGGGCGCCGACGATCGCCATGAACAGCGTGTTGACCAGCTCCGTGGCGATGCCCAGCTGGTTGACGGCCACCACGATCGCGAAGGCCCACACCACCACGGTGGCGGCCTTGGCCAGGAAGTTGGCATTGGTCAGGCCGGCCTCGCTGGCCGCGCCGCGCACGACGTTGCTGAGCGCCCGGGCCGCCAGTCCGCCGATCACCAGCACCACCAGCGCGACCACCACGTTCGGCAGCCACAGCAGCAGCTGGCGCAGCACCTCGGACACCGCCGGCAGGCCGAGCGCGTCGAAGGCCACCACCAGCGCGATCAGCCGCACGAACCACTTGACGACCAGGCCGATCATCCCGGCCGCGTCGGTGTTCATCCCCATCTTGCGGATGAAGTCGCTCAGCCCGGCCCGTTCGGCGAGGTCGTTGAAGCGGATGGAACGCAGCACGGCGGCGAGGCCCCGCTCGATCAGCGAGGCGATGAACCAGCCGGCGACGATGATCAGCACGAAACCGATGATCTTGGGGATGGCGGAGAAGAACAGCGCCAGCGCGGCGGCGAGCGAGGTGAACATCGCGTCGCTCCATTCGGTGACTTGGGTGGGCATGGGGTCTCCAGGGGGGAAGTCGTCAACTTCCTCACACTCTCCGCCTGCGCCAAGCACGGCCGCGTCGTCCCCTTGGGGTGCCGTCTGTAGGAAGCGGCTTTGGTCGGGCTGGGGCTGCCTCATGTGCAAGGCGGTGAATCGCCGGCCCTGCGGAAGGGCGGGCATGCCCCGAAACCTATAATCAAAGGTTCAGTTGGACACACCATGAGCACCCCCCAATTCACCGTTGCCGACATCCGCCAGACCTTCCTGGATTTCTTCAAGGAGCGCGGGCACTCGGTGGTCGCCTCCAGCCCGCTGGTGCCGGGCAACGACCCGACGCTGATGTTCACCAACTCGGGCATGGTGCAGTTCAAGGACGTGTTCCTCGGCACCGACAAGCGCCCCTACGTGCGCGCGGCCTCGGTGCAGGCTTGCCTGCGCGCCGGCGGCAAGCACAACGACCTGGAGAACGTGGGGTACACGGCCCGCCACCACACCTTCTTCGAGATGCTGGGCAACTGGAGCTTCGGCGACTACTTCAAGCGCGATTCGCTCAAGTGGGGCTGGGAACTGCTGACGCAGGTCTACCGGCTGCCGGCGGAGAAGCTCTGGGCCACGGTCTACATCGACGACGACGAGGCCTACGACATCTGGACCAAGGACATCGGCCTGCCGCCCGAGCGCGTGGTGCGCATCGGCGACAACAAGGGCGCGAAGTACGCCTCCGACAACTTCTGGATGATGGCCGACACCGGCCCCTGCGGCCCGTGCTCGGAGATCTTCTACGACCACGGCCCGCACATCCCCGGCGGCCCCCCGGGCAGCCCGGAGGCGGACGGCGACCGCTACATCGAGATCTGGAACCACGTGTTCATGCAGTTCGACATGCAGCCGGACGGGTCGGTCAAGCCGCTGCCGGCGCCCTGCGTGGACACCGGCATGGGGCTGGAGCGCCTGGCCGCGATCCTGCAGCACGTGCACAGCAACTACGAGATCGACATCTTCCAGGCGCTCATCGCCGCCGCCGGCCGCGAGACGGGCGTGCAGGACCTGTCGAACCCGTCGCTGCGCGTGATCGCCGACCACGTGCGCGCCACCTCCTTCCTGGTGGCCGACGGCGTGATCCCGTCGAACGAAGGCCGCGGCTACGTGCAGCGCCGCATCATCCGCCGCGCCATCCGCCACGGCTACAAGCTCGGTCGCAAGACGCCGTTCTTCCACAAGCTGGTGCCCGACCTGGTGCGGTTGATGGGCGACGCCTACCCGAACCTCAAGGCGAGCGAGACGCGCGTGATGGAGGTGCTGAAGGCCGAGGAAGAGCGTTTCTACGAGACGCTCGCCAACGGCATGGAGATCCTCGATGCCGCCCTGGGCGGCGGCCAGAAGGTGCTGCCGGGCGACGTCGCCTTCAAGCTGCACGACACCTACGGCTTCCCGCTGGACCTGTCGGCCGACGTCTGCCGCGAGCGCGGCGTCACCGTGGACGAAGCCGGCTTCAACGCCGCGATGGAAAAGCAGAAGGCCGCGGGCCGCGCCGCGGGCAAGTTCAAGATGGACCGCGCGCTGGAATACGGCGGTGCCTCCAACAAGTTCACCGGCTACGAACGCCTGGAGGAGCAGGCGCGCGTGGTCGCCGTGTACAAGGACGGCACGCCGGTGCAGCAGCTCGCCGAAGGCGAGGCCGGCGTCGTGGTGCTGGACACCACGCCTTTCTATGCCGAGAGCGGCGGCCAGGTCGGCGACAGCGGCGTGCTGGTCGCCGAGGGCGTGCAGTTCGGCGTGGAGGACACGCAGAAGATCAAGGCGGACGTGTTCGGCCACCACGGCACGCAGACGCAGGGCACGTTGAAGGTCGGCGACACCGTGAAGGCGCAGGTCGACATGGCCCGCCGCCAGGCGACGGTGCGCAACCACAGCGCCACCCATCTGATGCACAAGGCCCTGCGCGAGGTGCTGGGCGCGCACGTGCAGCAGAAGGGATCGCTGGTCGACGCCGACAAGACGCGCTTCGACTTCACGCACAACGCGCCGCTCACGGACGACCAAGTGCGCGAGATCGAAAAGCGCGTGAACGCCGAGATCCTGGACAACCACGCCACGCAGGCGCGCGTGATGGAGATCGAGGCCGCCAAGGCCACCGGCGCCGTCATGCTGTTCGGCGAGAAGTACGGCGATTCGGTGCGCGTGCTGGACATCGGATCGAGCCGCGAGCTGTGCGGCGGCACGCATGTGCAGCGCACGGGCGACATCGGCCTGTTCAAGATCGTCGGCGAAAGCGGCGTGGCCGCGGGCGTGCGCCGCGTCGAAGCCGTGACCGGCGCCCATGCGCTGGCCTACCTGCAGGACCTGGAAAGCACGGTGCAGAGCGCGGCCGGTGCGCTGAAGGCGCCGGTGCCCGAGCTGCAGTCGCGCATCGGCCAGGTGCTGGAGCAGGTGCGCACGCTGGAAAAGGAACTCGCCCAGCTCAAGGGCAAGCTGGCTTCCTCGCAGGGCGACGAGCTGGTGGCGCAGGCCATCGACGTCAAGGGCATCAAGGTGCTGGCCGCCCGCCTGGACGGCGCGGACGCCAAGGGCTTGCGCGACACGATGGACAAGTTGAAGGGCAAGCTGAAGTCGGCGGCCATCGTGCTCGCCACCGTGGACGGCGCCAAGGTGCAGCTGGCCGCGGGCGTGACCGCCGACAGCATGGGCAAGGTCAAGGCCGGCGACCTGGTGAACTTCGTCGCGCAGCAGGTCGGCGGCAAGGGCGGCGGCAAGCCGGACATGGCCATGGCCGGCGGCACCGACGCGAGCAAGCTGTCCGGCGCCCTCCAGTCCGTGCAGGGCTGGGTCTCGGAACGGCTGTGAACGCGCCGCGCGCCCACGGCGGCCGCCGCGGCACGCTGAAGCTGATCGCCGCCGGCGGCCTCGCGCTCGCCTTGCCGCAGGCACGCGCCGCCCAGGTGCTGCCGCTTCCGGCCGGGGCGCGCGTGCCGGCCTTCACGGCGCCAGACCTGCAGGGGCAACCGATGCCGGTCCCGGCGCGTGGCCGCGCCACCATCGTCAACTTCTGGGCCACGTGGTGCCCGCCCTGCCGCGCGGAGATGCCGCTGCTGCTGCAGCTCTCCGAGCTGTACGGCGAACGGCTCGCGCTGCAGCTGGTGAACTTCAAGGAACGCGCCGCCACCGTGCAGCGCTACATGCAGGCCTCCTCCTGGAACCACCCGGTGCTGCTGGACGCGGCCGGGGAAGGCGCCGCCGCCTGGGAGGTGAAGACCTTCCCCACCACCTTCGGCTTCGACCCGCAGGGCCGTGCGCGCTGGCGCGTGCGCGGCGAATACGACTGGAGCACGGCCGAAGCCGGCAAGCTGGTCGACAGCCTCTGGACCTGAGAACGAGAAAGCCAGCCATGCAAGACCGCCGCCGTTTCCTGACCACCGCCGCCGCTGCCGCCGGTGCCTTCTCCCTGCCGGCGCTCGCCGCCGTGCCCGAGCGCCGCTTCGCGCCGCAGCCCGCCGGCTGGCGCACCTTCGAGCTCACCACGCGGGTCACGCCGGCGCTGGCGCAGGGTGCGAGCCAGGTGTGGGTGCCGCTGCCTTCGCTGGACACGGACTGGCAGCGTTCGCTGGAGACGGGGTACACCAGCAACGGTGCCGCGGTGCGGACCGCCGACGGCGTGGAAGGCGCGCGCATGCTGCATGTCACCTTCGACCCGGCCGTCCGCGACCCCTTCGTGGAGGTCGTCACGCGCGTGCAGACCCGCGACCGTGCCGTGGACTGGGCGCGGCCGGCCGCGGCGCGCCAGGACGCGGCCACGCTGGCGCACGCCCTGCGCCCCACCGCGCTGATCCCCACCGACGGCATCGTGCGCGACACCGCGCTGAAGGCGGTCGGCGACGCGCGCACGGACGCCGACAAGGTGCGGCGCATCTACGATTGGGTGGTCGGCAACGCCTGGCGCGAACCCAAGGTGCGCGGCTGCGGCGAGGGCGACATCAGGACGATGCTGGAGACGGGCGACCTCGGCGGCAAGTGCGCGGACATCAACGCGCTGTTCGTCGGCCTGTGCCGCGCGGTCGGCGTGCCGGCCCGCGACGTGTACGGCCTGCGCCTGGCGCCGTCGGCGTTCGGCTACCGCGAACTGGGCAGCAACTCGGCCAGCCTCAAGGGCGCGCAGCACTGCCGCGCCGAGGTGTTCCTGAAGGCGCACGGCTGGGTGGCCATGGACCCGGCCGACGTCGCCAAGGTGATGCGGCAGGAGACCGGCGAGTGGATCAAGTCGGTCCAGCACCCGCTGGTCGCGCCGGTGTACCGCGGCCTGTACGGCGGCTGGGAGGGCAACTGGGTCGGCTACAACACGGCGCACGACGTGTCCCTGCCCGGATCGAAGCTGGGCAAGCTCGGCTTCCTGATGTACCCGGTGGCCGAAGACGCGCAAGGGCGTTTCGACTCCTACGCGCCGGACGATTTCCGCTACACGATCGCGGCCCGCGAGTTCAAGTCTTCCTGAACACCACGTCCCACACGCCGTGCCCGAGCCGCAGCCCGCGGTTCTCGAACTTGGTGAGCGGCCGGTAATCCGGCCGCGGCGCGAAGCCTTCGGCGGTGTTGCGCAACGCGGGCTCGGCGGACAGCACCTCCAGCATCTGCTGCGCATACGGCTCCCAGTCCGTGGCGCAGTGGATGTAGCCACCCGGCTGCAGCCTCGGCAGCAGCTTGGCCACGAAGTGCGGCTGCACCAGGCGCCGCTTGTTGTGCCGCAGCTTGTGCCAGGGGTCGGGGAAGAAGATGTGCGCGCCGGCGAGCGCGCCTTCGGGCAGCATGTGGTCCAGCACTTCCACGGCGTCGTGTTCGACGATGCGGATGTTGGCGAGCTCCTGTTCGCCGATGCGCTTGAGGAGCGCGCCGACGCCGGGCGGGTGCACCTCGCAGCACAGGAAGTTGGTGTCCGGCAGGAGCGCGGCGATGTGCGCCGTGGCCTCGCCCATGCCGAAGCCGATCTCCAGCACCGCGGGCGCGGCGCGGCCGAAGACCTGCGCCAGGTCGACGGGCGAGGACTGGTAGGGGAGCAGGAAGCGCGGCCCCAGCGATTCCAGCGCCTTGGCCTGGCCCACGGTGGTGCGGCCGGCGCGGCGCACGTAGCTGCGGATGCCGCGCGGATGGGGCACGCTCTCGGGCGTGTTCGGCTTGTCGGTCATGCCGGGATTGTCGCCCGCCACGCGTCCACCGCCTGCGCGAGCCATTCGCCGACGCCCGCACTTGCCGGCACGCGGAGGCCGAGCACGCGCCCGGCCTGCTCCAGCATCGCGGCCGGTTCCCGCAGTTCCAGCGCCGCCGCGCCGTTCTGCTTCGACAGCTTTTCGCCGTTGGCGCCCCGCACCAGCGGCGTGTGCAGGTACGCCGGCCGCGGCAAGCGCAGGGCCTGCTGCAGGAGCAGTTGCCGCGGCGTGTTGTCCGCGAGGTCCTCGCCGCGCACCACGTGGGTGATGCCCTGGTCCGCATCGTCGACCACGACCGCAAGCTGGTAGGCGAAGAGCCCGTCGGCGCGCTTCAGGACGAAGTCACCGACTTCCACCGCGACGTCCTGCGCTTGCGCGCCGAGGCGCCGGTCGGTCCAGCGCACCACGCCCGGCGGCACGCGGAAGCGCCAGGCGCGCGCGGGCTTGCCGTGCAGGCCTGCGCGGCAAGTGCCGGGATAGACCAGTTCGCCGTGCCTGGGCCTTTCCTGTCCCTGCGCACGCAGCGCTTCCTCGATGTCCTTGCGCGAACAGCCGCACGGATAGGCGAGGCCGGCTGCCACCAGCCGCTGCAGCGCGCGTTCGTGGCTTTCCTCGCGGCGCGACTGCCACCACGGGTCTTCGTCCGGCCGCAGCCCGCAGGCGGCGAGCTGCGCCAGGATGTGCAGGTCGGCACCGGGCACGCAGCGCGGGCGGTCGACGTCTTCGATGCGCACCAGCCAGTCGCCGCCGTGCGCGCGCGCGTCGAGCCAGCTCGCGAGCGCGGCCACCAGCGACCCGGCGTGCAGCGGCCCGGTGGGGGAGGGCGCGAAGCGGCCGCGGTAGCGCATCACGCCGCCCGGTGCCGCTCCAGCAAGGCCAGGCGCGTGGCGGCGCTCTCCAGTTGCGCGAGCCACCATTTCAGGGCGCGGCCGGGCCCCAACGGCCCCACGTTGCGCCACGCATAGCTGAAGCGGATCGAGCGGCTGCTCAGGCGCTGGATCTCCTTGGCGACCAGGCGGCCGCTTTCGAGGTAAGGCCGTGCCAGCGGCTCGGGCAGGAACCCGCCGCCGATGCCGCGCAGCTGCGCATCGAGCTTGGAGCGCATGGTGGACACGGTGAACACGTCCTGGCCCGCGAGCACGCCGACCGTCATCGCGTTGTTGCGCACCGCCGTCGAGTCGGCGATGGCGACAGCGCGGTGCCGGATCAGCACTTCGTCCGGGATCGGTTCGGTCGCGGCGGCCAGCGGATGGTGCGGCGCGACGGCATAGACGAAGCGCAGGTCGCCGAGTTCGTGGCTGTGCACGCCGGGCGTGGTGCCCGGTTCCACCACGACGCCGAGCGCCAGGTCCGCTCGCCCGGAGATCAGCGCCTCCAGCGTCCCCGCCAGCGTCTCTTCGCGCAGCCGCAGCCGCGTGGTGGGCTCCAGCGCGTAGAAGGCCTCGGCCAGTTCCATCAGGGTGGATTGCGAAAGCACGCTGTCGCAGGCGATGGTGAGCTCCGCTTCCCAGCCGGTGGCGACCCGGCGCACGCGGTTGGCCATCGCGTCGATGTCCTGCAGCAGCTGCTGCCCGGCGCACAGCAGCTCGTCGCCCGCCGCCGTCAGGCGCGCCTGGCGGGAGCTGCGGTCGAACAACAGCACGTCGAGCGCGTCCTCGATCTGGCGGATGCGGTACGTGACGGCGCTGGGCACCAGGCCCAGCTCGCGCGCGGCGGCGGCGAAGCTGCCATGCTGGGCAACGGCCTGCACCAGGCCCAGGGCATCAGGGGTGAGGACGTCGCGGGGGGAGGGCACTGCCGGGCTGATCGTTCAAACGGTTTGAATGATGCCATCAAACGCGAGGGCATCCCGGAGGGCCTGCGGGCACCTACAGTAGGTCTCGTTCAAAGGAATCGACATGCTGACGCTTCGCAAGTCCCAGGATCGCGGCTACGCCGACCACGGCTGGCTGAAGTCCTTCCACAGCTTCTCCTTCGCCGGCTACTTCGACCCGCAGCACATGGGCTGGGGCAACCTGCGCGTGATCAACGAGGACCGCATCGCCCCCGGCACCGGCTTCGGCACGCACGGCCACCGCGACATGGAGATCATCAGCTACGTGCTGTCGGGCGAACTGGCGCACAAGGACACCCTGGGCAACGTCAAGGCGATCCCGCCCGGCGACGTGCAGCGCATGAGCGCGGGTCGCGGCGTGATGCACAGCGAGTTCAACCACGCGGAAGACCGCACCACGCACTTCCTGCAGATCTGGATCCAGCCCAACGTGACCGGCATCGAGCCGAGCTACGAGCAGAAGGGCTTCGCCGAGGCCGAGAAGCGCGGCAAGCTGCGCCTGGTCGCGTCGCCGGACGGGGCCGAAGGCTCCGTGACGATCCACGCCGATGCGCGCCTCTACGCCGGCCTCTTCGACGGCGCCGAGGCGGCGACGCTGGCGCTGGACGCCCATCGCCCGGCCTACGTCCACCTGGTGCGCGGCGAGCTGACGGTCAACGGTACCCGCCTCGTCGCCGGCGACGCCGCCAGGCTGCAAGGCGAGACGCGCCTCACGGTCGCCGACGGCAAGGATGCCGAGGTGCTCGTGTTCGACCTCGCGGAACACTGATCCGCTTTCCAAAGATTCTTCAACAAGGAGCCCCCATGGCCGTCACGACATCCACCCCTTCCTACGCGCCCAGCGCGCTGCACGACACCTTCGCGCTGGTCGGCCGCATCCTGCTGGCCTGGCTGTTCGTGCCCGCGGGGTGGAGCAAGATCGCCGGCTTCGCCGGCACCGCCGGCTACATCGCCTCCAAGGGGCTGCCGATGCCGGAGGTGCTGGCGGCCGCGGCGATCGTCGCCGAACTGGGCCTCGGGCTCCTGCTGCTGGTCGGCTGGCAGACGCGCTGGGCCGCGCTCGGCCTGGCGATCTTCGTCGCCGTGATCACGCCGATCTTCCACAACTACTGGGCCATGCCGGAAGCGCAGCAGATGATGCAGAAGCAGGCCTTCGGCAAGAACTTCGCCATCGTCGGCGGCTTCCTGGCGTTTGCCGCCTTCGGTGCCGGTCGATTCAGCATCGACGGCCGCCGCCGCGCGGTCTGACGGAGCGCCCCGCATGGCCGAGATCGTCGTCGTCTTCCATTCCGGCTACGGCCACACGCAGCGGATGGCGCAAGCCGTCGCTGCCGGGGCCGGCGCCAGCCTGCTCGCCATCGACCCCGAGGGCAACCTGCCCGCCGGCGGCTGGGAGCAGCTGGCCGCGGCCGACGCGATCGTCTTCGGCTCGCCCACCTACATGGGCAGCGTGAGCTGGCAGTTCAAGAAGTTCGCCGACGCCTCGTCGAAGCCCTGGTACGCGCAGCAGTGGAAGGACAAGATCGCGGCGGGCTTCACCAACAGCGCCGGCATGAGCGGGGACAAGCAGGGCACCCTGACCACCCTGTTCACCCTGGCGATGCAGCACGGGATGATCTGGGTGAGCCAGGGCTTGATGCCCAGCAACACCCGCGGCGCGCGCCGCGACGACACCAACTACCTCGTTTCCTACAGCGGCGCGATCGCGCAGTCGCCGTCCGACGCCGGCGCCGATGCGATGTCGCCGGGTGACCTCGAAACCGCGCGCCTGTTCGGCGAACGGGTCGCCGCGATCACCGCGCGCTTCCAGCGCTGACTTCCGCGCGGTGCCGACGCGCCGCGCCTTTCCCTTCCCTTCATTCTTCCAAGGAGTTCTCCATGGCACGCGTCCTCGTCCTCTATCACAGCTTCTACGGCCACGTCGAAGCGATGGCCAACGCCGTCGCGCAGGGTGCGCGCGAAGTCCCCGGCACGCAGGTGGACGTCAAGCGCGTCCCCGAGACGATGCCCGAAGACGCCTTCCGCGCCGCGGGCGGCAAGGCGGACCAGGCCGCCCCCGTGGCGCAGCCGGGCGAGCTGGTGAACTACGACGCCATCATCTTCGGCACCGGCACCCGCTTCGGCAACATGACCGGGCAGATGCGCACCTTCCTCGACCAGACCGGCGGCCTGTGGGCGTCCGGCGCGCTGGTGGGCAAGGTGGGCTCCGTGTTCGCCTCCAGTGCCACCCAGCACGGCGGCCAGGAAAGCACGATCCTGACCTTCCATCCCACGCTGCTGCACCACGGCATGGTCGTGGTCGGCCTGCCGTACTCGGAACAGCGCCAGATGGGCCTGGACGAGATCAAGGGCGGCAGTCCCTACGGCGCATCGACCATCGCCGGCGGCCGCGGCGAGCGCATGCCCAGCGAGCAGGAGCTGGGCATGGCGGCGTTCCAGGGCAAGCACGTCGCGGGCATCGCCGCGAAGCTGTTCGGCTGAAGGACGGGAGCGGCAGGGCGACCGCCGTGCCGCTCCTAGAATGCCCCATGGCGATCACCCAGCAGCTCACCGGACACGAGAAGGATCTCGGCGGCGGATTCGTCGTGCGGCGCCTGCTGCCCGACGCGCGCCAGCGCAGCGTCGGGCCCTTCATCTTCTTCGACCACTTCGGCCCGGCGCGGGAACTGCCCGGCGTCAACCACGACGTGCGGCCGCACCCGCACATCGGCCTGGCCACGGTGACCTACCTGTTCGAGGGCGCGATGATGCACCGCGACAGCCTTGGGACCGAGCAGCTCATCGAACCCGGCGCCATCAACTGGATGACGGCCGGACGCGGCATCGTGCACTCCGAACGCCGGCCGGCCCACCTGCGCGACGTGGCCTTCACGAACCACGGGCTGCAGCTCTGGACGGCACTGCCGCTGGCCCACGAGGAGGCCGAGGCCGCGTTCTCGCACACGCCCGCCGACGCCATCCCCGAGGTGAGCGTCGGTGCCGCGCGCGTGCGCGTGCTGGTGGGCGGTGCGTTCGGCGCGCGCTCGCCGGTGCCGGCGCTGTCGCCGACGCTCTACCTGGACATCTGGTTGCCCGAGGGCGGGCGCATGGAGCTGCCGCCGCTGGCGCCGGAGCAGGCGCTCTATGGGGTCGACGCACCCGTGGAGGTCGATGGACAGGCGATCGCGCCGCGACGGATGGCTGTCCTCGCACCGGAGCAGCCGGTGGAGCTGTTCGCGCCGGCCGGTGCGCGCCTCGTGGTGGTCGGCGGCGCGCCGCTCGATGCGCCCCGCCACATGTGGTGGAACTTCGTCTCCAGCCGCAAGGAGCGCATCCTCCAGGCCAGCGCGGACTGGAAGGAGATGCGCATGGCGATGGTGCCTGGCGACGACGAGTTCATCCCGTTGCCGCCGACGCCCGCCACGCCGCCCGAACCGCGGTCCTGACGCGCTTTCAGGGGTTCGGCTTGGCCGGGCCCTTGGCGAGCGTGGCGAAGTGGAGATAGCGGAACCATGGCGCCGCCACGTGGTGCGGCGGGAGCAAGGCGAGCTGCTCCTGCAGCAGCACGTCCGCGCGCGGACGCTGGTTGCTGAAGAGCCCGCCGGCCGCGGCCGCCAGCGCCGCATAGGCGCGTGTTTCGGGCACCAGCGCGTGGTCGAGCGCAAGCACCTGTTCTCCCTTGCGGTACATGTCCACGGCCTTGCGCGACCCCGTGGCGGCGAAGAGCTGCAGCCAGGCACGCTGCGCCGGGGCCAGGCCGGCGCCGCAGCGCTGCTCCGCTTCCCGCCAGTAGGCCGTCGCTGCTTCGGCCGGCAGCGCACGGTTGACGTCCGCCGCGACGCGCACCATGGCGGCCCACGCGTCGCCCGTGCCTTCCGGCAGCTTGCACTGCGACAGCCACTGGCGCACCAGCGCATAGTCCACCGCGCGGTGCGACAGGTAGGCCATCTCGCCCGCCTCGAGCCGTTCGCCCCGCAGGTAGCGGTGGCCGTGCCAGCCGGATGCGAGGCTCACGACGTGCGGCGGCATCCATTGGGTCGCGCTGCGGACCTCGCCGACGTGGGCAAGGGGCGGGCGCCCCACTTCGAGCAGCGGGACCGGCGCGTTGCGAAGGTCGAACAGCAGGGAAGCGATCTTGCCCTGGAAGCGGTCGGAGGCCGCATGGTTGTCGACGTAGGGCTGGTAGTCCGAGTTCGGCGGCACCGCGAACGAGTCCGCCAGCAGCTTGATCGCGCTGCCGCGGCCCGTTTCGTGCGCGGCGAGCATGGCCGTGGAGTCGATGCCGAGTTCCAGCAGGTTCTTCTGCAGGCCCGGCATGCCGTCGAGGGCGGCGCCCGACAACACCGGGAGCCGGCCGTCGCGGCGCGCGATCAGCACCATGTCGCCGGTGTTCGTGGCATAGGCGCTGAATTCCGGAAACACCAGCGTGAAGGCGCGCAGGATCGAGGCCGCCATCTCGGGCCCCGCCTCGTACAGCTGCAGCCATTGCACGAAATGGCCACCCTCCGCGAGGTGATTCGCCACGTGCGCGTAGAACTCCACCGTGAACAGGCTGGCGACGCCGCTCACCCAGGGGTTGGAAGGCTCCGAGACGATCAGGTCGTAGCGGGAGCGTGTCTTGGAAAAGTGCGCGCGGGCGTCGTCGATGACGATGCGGCTGCGCGGGTCGGTGAAGACGCGATCCACGCGTGGGCGGAACAGGTTCGCCGCTTCGACCATCATGGGCTCGATCTCGATCGTGTCCACGCGTTCGATGCTGGCGATGTCCAGCAGCACGGCGCTGGTGGTGCCGGTGCCGATGCCGACCACGGCGGCGGTCTTGGCCGCCGGATGGTGCGCGGGCCCCAGCGCCCCGGTGAGGATCATCGTGTGGTCGTCCTGCGTCCGCACGCGGCGCTGCGGGTGCGAGGAACCATCCGACTTGCCGTTGGTGAGCAGGCTGCGCACGCCGTCCGGGCGCTCGACCACCGTGACGCTGGCGGTCTTCCCGTCGCGGTGGAAGAGCACCGCGCGCTGGTCCGGGATCCGGGCCTTGCCGTGCCGGAAGACGCCCGAGGCGACGCGTTCGGGGCCCAGCGGGGCGGCCGTGGTGATGGCGGCCACGAGGGCGACGCCGAGCGTGCCGGCGAGCACGGGCCCGCCGATGCCCGCCCAGCGGCGCTTGCCGGCGGCCTGGGGCGGGTGCCGCTCGCGCACCCACAGCCAGAGCGCGACGCCCAGCGCGATGTCGATCAACGCGCCCGCCGCCAGCGCCCACTTGAGTCCCAGGCCGGGAATCAGGAGGTGGACGGCCAGCAACACGCCGGCGATGGCGCCGAAGGTGTTGATGCCGTAGACCTGGCCGACCTGGCGCTCGCCGTAGCCCCGCCGCAGCAGCAGGGCGGTGATCAGGGGCAAGGTCATGCCGGCGCACACGGTGGCCGGCAGCATCACGGCGGCGGCGGTGAGCCCGCTGACCACGTTGTACAGCTCGTAGCCCTGCGGGCTGCGTTGCAGGGCCGACAGCACCCAGGCCATGGCGTCGTAGCTGCCCGCATAGAGCGGCAGCGTCGCCACCGCCAGCAGGCCCATCAGCAGCTGGATGCGCGCCAGCAGCAGCACCGCGTCGCGCGCGCCGTCGATGCGGTTGCGGATCCACCAGGCCCCCAGCGCAAGGCCGAGGATGAAGGGGGCGAGCATCAGTTCGAATGCATGGGTCGCGGCGCCGAGCACCAGCGTGAGCAGCCGGATCCACACCACTTCGTAGATGAAGGACGACAGGCCCGTGAGCGCGGCGACGAGCAGCAGCAGGCGCAGCTCGCGCGTGCCGCCTCCACCCTCGGCTGCGCTGGCCGCCGGCGCGGGAGCGGCCGCGGGACGGCCAACGCGCGCCGCGGTGTACGCGGCGATCGCCACGAAGGCGTTGCAGGCGCCGACGAGCATCATCGTGCCGGGCAGCCCCAATGCGGGGATCAGGACGAAGCCCGATGCCACCACGCCGAGCGCGGCACCGGCGCTGTTCAGGAAGTACAGCAGGCTCAGCCCTCGCCCGGGCAGGGCACCCAGGCGGATCACCCCCGTCGTCATGAGCGGGAAGGTGGTCCCCAGCAGGATCGACGCGGGCAGGATGAGGGCTGCGGCCAGCACCCAGGTGGCCGCGCAGGCGCCGGCTTCGCTGCAGGCGGCGGGGAGGAACACGCTGGTGGCCCAGGCCGATGCGGTTTCGAAGACGCCCTGGAACAGGAAGGCCATCAACGCGACGGCCGCCTCCATCGCCGCGTACCACACGATCGGTTCGCGGATGCGGTGCGCGAAGCGGCCGGCCAGCCACGCGCCGAGCGCCAGGCCCCCGACGAAGACCACGAGGACCACCGCCTGCGCGTAAGCGGCGTGCCCCAGGAGCAGCTTCAGGTAATGGGACCAGATCGATTCGTAGATCAGCCCGCAGAAGCCTGACAGGAAGAAGATCGCGTAGAGGGCGGTGCGCTGGTGTCGGCGCAGGGTCTCCCCCGCGTGCACCTGGATAGGGGGCTGCATCCGCCGATTCTAGGAACCGGCGGCGGGTTCACCAATGCGGACGGGCTGCAGTCCGGCGTTCACGGCACGCCTTTCGTCGAAAACGAAACACGTTCCCCGGAAATGCACGCCGCCGGCTTCCTCGAAGTACTTCAGGATGCCGCCTTCGAGCTGCCACACGTGGTCCAGGCCGGCTTCCCGCATGACGAGGGCGGCCTTCTCGCAACGGATGCCTCCGGTGCAGAAGCTCACCACCGTCTTGCCGCGCAGGGCGTCGCGGTTCGCCGCCAGCGCCGCGGGGAATTCGCTGAACTTGCCCAGGCGCCAGTCGATCGCGCCTTCGAAGGTGCCATGGTCGACTTCGAAGGCGTTGCGCGTGTCGAGCGTGACCACGGGCCGCCCCGCGTCGTCGTGGCCCTGGTCCAGCCAGCGCTTGAGCGTGGGCGCGTCCACCGCGGGCGCCCTGCCGTCCGCCGGCTGGATGGCGGGATGGTCCATCCGGATGATCTCGCGCTTGACCTTCACCCGCATGCGGCCGAAAGGCACGTCCGGCGACCAGCTTTCCTTGGCTTCCAGCCCCGCCAGGCGCGGTTCTTCCCGCAGGTGGTCCAGCAGCGAGCGCACGGCGCCGGCCTCGCCGGCGAGGAACAGGTTGATGCCTTCCGGGGCGAGCAGGATCGTCCCCTTCAGCGCCAGCGACAGGCAGCGGGCCAGCAGCGGTTCGCGCAGCTGCGCGGCGTCCGGCAGGGGCACGAAACGGTAGGCGGAGACGTTCAGGACATTGTTCACGAGCAGGCATTCTAGGAACCTGTCAAGCGGGGATCGGTTCCCTGGCTTTCCTACAATCGGGCGCATGTTCGTCCACCTGCGCCTGCACACCGAGTTTTCCGTCGTCGACGGCACCAACCGCATCGACGAGATCGTGAAGGCCGCGGCGGCCGACCAGCAGCCGGCGCTGGGGATCAGCGACCTCAACAACCTGTTCGGCGCGATCAAGTTCTACAAGGAAGCGCGCGGCAAGGGCCTGAAGCCGGTGGTCGGCTGCGAGGTGATGCTGCAGGGGCTGCCGCCGGACGCCGCCGCCGTCTCGCGCGTGGTGCTGCTGGTGCAGAACCACAGGGGCTACCTCAACCTGTGCGAGCTGCTCGCGCGCGGCTGGACCCGCAACGTGGTGCGCGCGCAGGCCGTGGTGAAGCTGGAGTGGGTGCAGGAGCTCTCGGAAGGCCTGATCCTGCTGGCGGGCGCGCAGGCGGGTGCCATCGGGCAGGCCTTGCTGCAGGCCGACGAAGGGCGCGCTTCCGAAGTGGCGCTGCTGCTGGCCGGCATGTTCCCGCACCGCTTCTACATCGAGCTGCAGCGCGCCGGCCGCAACGACGACGAAGTGCACGTCGCCGCTGCGGTGCAGCTGGCGGCGCGGCTGAACCTGCCGGTGGTCGCCACCCACCCGGTGCAGTTCACGAAGGACGACGATTACGAGGCGCACGAGGCGCGCGTGTGCATCTCGGAGGGCGAGATCCTGGGCAACCAGCGGCGCGTGCGCAAGTTCACCCGCGAGCAGTACTTCAAGTCCGCCGCGCAGATGGTGGAGCTGTTCGCCGACCTGCCCTCCGCCGTCGCCAACACGCTGGAGATCGCCCGCCGCTGCAACCTGGTGCTGGAGTTGGGCAAGCCGCGGCTGCCGAACTTCCCCACGCCCAACGGCATGCCGATCGAGGAGTACTTCCGCTACGCCTCGCACGAGGGCCTGAAGGAGCGGCTGGTGCAGCTGTATCCGAACGAGGCGCAGCGCGAGAAGGAGCGCCCGCGCTACGTCGAGCGGCTGGAGTTCGAGATCGGCACCATCCTGAAGATGGGGTTCCCGGGGTACTTCCTGATCGTGGGCGACTTCATCAACTGGGCCAAGAACAACGGCTGTCCCGTGGGCCCGGGCCGTGGTTCCGGCGCCGGCTCGCTGGTGGCCTACGCGCTGAAGATCACCGACCTCGACCCGCTGCAGTACAACCTGCTGTTCGAGCGTTTCCTGAACCCCGAGCGGGTGTCGATGCCCGACTTCGACATCGACTTCTGCCAGGGCAACCGCGACCGCGTCATCGAGTACGTGAAGGAGAAGTACGGACGCGACGCGGTGAGCCAGATCGCCACCTTCGGCACGATGGCCGCGCGCGCCGCGGTGCGCGACGTCGGCCGCGTGCTCGACATGAGCTACACCTTCTGCGACGGCATCAGCAAGCTGATCCCGAACAAGCCCGGCACGCACATCACGATCGCCGACGCGCTGGAGCAGGAGCCCATCCTGAAGGAACGCTACCAGCGCGAGGACGAGGTCCGCACGCTGCTGGACCTGGCGCAGAAGCTCGAGGGCATGACGCGCAACGTCGGCATGCACGCGGGCGGCGTGCTGATCGCGCCCGGCAAGCTCACCGACTTCACGCCCCTGTACCAGCAGCCGGGCAGCGACTCCGCGGTCAGCCAGTACGACAAGGACGATGTGGAGGCCGCCGGCCTGGTGAAGTTCGACTTCCTGGGCCTCGCCACGCTGACGATCCTGGAGCTCGCGCGCGAGTTCATCGTCAAGCGCCACCCGGGCCAGGAGAACTTCTCCTTCGAGACCATCCCGCTCGACGACGCGCACACCTACCGCCTGTTCACCGACGGCAAGACCGAAGCGGTGTTCCAGTTCGAATCCCGCGGCATGCAGGGCATGCTGCGCGACGCCAAGCCCTCGCGCCTGGAAGACCTGATCGCGCTGAACGCGCTGTACCGGCCGGGCCCGATGGACCTGATCCCCAGCTTCGTGGCCCGCAAGCACGGCCGCGAGGAAGTGGAGTACCCGCACCCGGCGGTGGCCCAGATGCTCGGCGAGACCTACGGGATCATGGTCTACCAGGAGCAGGTGATGCAGACCGCGCAGATCCTGGGCGGCTACTCGCTCGGCGGCGCCGACCTGCTGCGCCGCGCCATGGGCAAGAAGAAGGCCGAGGAGATGGCGGAGCACCGCGAGCGCTTCCGCGCCGGCGCCGCCAAGACGCACGGCATCCCGCAGGAGAAGGCCGACGAGATCTTCGACCTGATGGAGAAGTTCGCGGGCTACGGCTTCAACAAGTCGCACGCCGCCGCCTATTCGCTGCTGGCGTACCACACGGCGTGGCTGAAGGTCCATTACACGGCGGAATTCTTCTGCGCCAACATGACCATCGAAATGGACAACACCGACAAGCTCAAGGTGCTGTTCGAGGATGCGCAGAACAAGTTCGGCCTCACCTTCGAGCCGCCGGACGTGAACCGCGGCACGTACCGCTTCGAGCCGATCTCCGACAAGGTGATCCGCTACGGCCTCGGCGCGGTGAAGGGCACCGGGCAGTCCGCCATCGAGGCCATCGTCGCGGCGCGGGAAGAGGGCGGTCCGTTCCAGAGCCTGTACGACTTCTGCTGCCGCGTGGACCGCACGCGCATCAACAAGCGCAGCGTGGAAGCGCTGATCAAGGCCGGCGCCTTCGATTCCCTGCAGATGAACCGCGCCGCGATGGTCGCTTCCATCGACCGCGCCTTCGACTTCGCCAATGCGCAGGATGCGAACGCCAACCAGGGCGGCCTCTTCGACATGGGCGACACGCACGGCGCCAGCACCGAGGAACCGGACCTGGTCGAAGCCACGCCCTGGGGTGTGAAGGAGCGCCTGTCGCAGGAGAAGACGGCGATCGGCTTCTACCTTTCGGGCCACCTGTTCGACGAGGTCGAGCGCGAAGTGCGGCGCTTCTGCAAGCGGCGCATCGAGGAACTGGTGGACACGCGCGAGCCGCTGATGCTGGCCGGCATCGTGACGGACATGCGCGTCATCAACGGCCAGCGCGGCAAGCTGGCCCTGTTCAAGCTGGACGACAAGACCGACGTGATCGAGGCCGCCGCCGACGAATCGGTGTTCGGGCCGCACCGCGCCTGGTTCAAGGACGACGAGCTGGTGGTGGTGCAGGCCAAGCTGCAGCCCGACCGCTTCTCGGGCGGCTTCCGCCTGAACGTGCAGCAGATCTGGGACCTGGCGACGGCGCGCTGCCGTTTCGGCAAGTACCTCAAGGTCGCGGTGAACGGGCAGGCGCCGGACATCCAGCGCCTGCTGCGCGACTTCCCGCCCAAGCGCGAGATGTCGGAGCAAGGCGAGCTGGTGCGTGGGCTGGGCGTGCGGCTGCTGGTGCAGCGCGAGAGCGCCGTCGCCGAGCTGCAGCTGGGCGAGCAGGTGCGCTTCTACCCGACCGATGCGGCGCTGGCCAGCTGGATGGCGCAGGCCCACGGCGGGCAGGCGCAGATCGTGTACGAAGGCTGACGCGGCTACAGCTGCGCGAAGATCTTGCGCATCGCCGAGTCGTCCTTCCGGTAGTGCGGCCCGGGCCGCTCGAACACCTCGTCGAGCACCTGCAGCTGCTCGATCTGCGCCACGTCGAACAGCGGCTCGCGCTGGGCCCCGCCCCGCAGCTGGTGCACGCGCAGCAGCTGCGTGCCCTGCGTGCCGATGCCGTAGCACTGGGGTTCCACGAGCCGCGGCTTGCCGTGGTAGACGAACCGCAGCCGGTGCCTCTGGTGGATGGCCCGAACGAGCGCCGCGTGCGTCGCCGTGGCGGTCGCACTGTCCATCCCTACTGCGCGGCGGCCCCGTCGAATTTCATGCCGGAGCTTCGCCACTCCGGAAAGCCGCCGCGGAACCAGTAGACCTTGCGGTAACCCGCCTTCAGCGCGGCCTGCGTGGCCTTGAAGCTCTTCCAGCATTCCGCCCCGTTGCAGGCGAAGACCAGTTCGGCGTTCTTGTCGGTCCCGAGCTTCGCCAGGTCGAACTTGTCCAGCGTCGCGTCGAAGTCGGCGTCCTTCGCGCTCTTCTCCACGTAGGGGACCAGGACGGCCCCCGGCACGTGGCCGGCCTTGAATTCGGCGTCCGTGCGCGTGTCGACGTAGGTCGCGCCGGATTGCAGGAGCTGGGCGACGGACTTGGCATCGACGACGGTGGCGCCGGGCAGGGTGCGCGGCGTGAAGTAGCCGAGCGTCGCCACGTACTTGAAGTCGTCCGCCTTGTGCGCGACGGGTTGGGCGTTCTCGCCGCGCAGCAGGGCAGCGAACTGCGGCGCATCGGCCAGCGCGGCCTGCAGGGGCTCGACACCCGGCTTCGCCCCGTCCTTGATGGCGAGGCTGAGGCCCGGCACCGGCCGCGACTGCATGATGGCCTTGACCGGCTCGCCGGCCGCTACCCAGCGGTCGAAGACGCCCTTCTCCACGGCGACCACGTCGCAGCGGCGCACCTGCAGGCAGGGCAGCAGCGCGTCCTGGTAGCGCGTGTCGTACACCGAAGCGAAGTGGCGCTTGATCGTGGTGTTGGCCGCGTTCACCTCGCCGCGGACCAGGTAGGTGACCACGCTGTCCTGCAGCGGCAGGCCCAGTCGCTTGCCCTTCGCCTGCTCGAGGCTGCCGATCTCGCTGTCCTTCGGCGCGACCAGCACGGCCTGCACGGGCTTGCCGATGCCGAGCACCGGCTTGTAGCCGTAGCGCACGGCGCTGCCCACCACGTGGGCCGGGCCCACGAACGCGTCGTGCATGCCGGCGCGCGTGGAGCCCAGGTCCGCGGTCGCGTCATTGGAAAGCGAGACATGGACGTTCGGCACATGCTTGCGCAGCGCCTGCTCGACCGCCGCCTTCCACGCGGAGTAGAGGGCGTAGCGCGATTGTTCGCTGCTGTCGCCGGGGTTCACCAGCACGCGCAGCGCACCCGGCGGCGGTGCCGACTGGGCGAGGGCGGGCGCGGCCAGCGCCGATGCCAGCAATGCGATGAAGGGGACTGCGGTCTTCCACGACGCCATGGCTTGCTCCCAGCGCGCGGGCCCGGTACTCCCAGCACCTTCACGGCCGCGCTCGTGGCGAGTGTCGCCAGTGCCCGCGGCTGCGTGTTAGGCCAGTTGCCTAGCGGCGGTGGGCGAATGCCCTCGATCCATTGCCACCAATGGATCGAGCGGTCAGGCTTCGAGGCGCAGGCGGGAGTCGGCGATGACGCGTTTCCACTGGCCGAAGTCGGCGGAGATCTGCTTCGCGAAGATCTCCGGCGAGCTCTTGACGGGGACCGAGCCGGTATGGAGCAGGCGCGTGCTCACGTCGTCGCTGGCGAGCGTCTGGCGCAGGGCCGCATCGAGCCGCGCCACCACCGCGGCCGGCGTGCGGGCAGGGGCGACCAGGCCGACCCAGGAGTTGACGTCCAGGTCCTTCAGTTCGGCGTAGCCCAGTTCCGCCAGCGTCGGCACGTTCGGCAGCACGGGCGAACGCTTCGCGCTGGTCACGGCCAGGCCCTTCAGCGTGCCGGTGCGGATGTCGCCCGAAGTGGTGGGCACCGCCGCGAGCATCAGAGGGATCTGGCGGCCCAGGACCTGGCCGCGGGCGTCGCCGCCGCCGCGGTACGGGATGTGCACGGCGTAGAAGCCCAGGCGCAGCTTGAGCAGCTCCATCGTGAGGTGGCCGGTGCTGCCGACCCCCGCCGTCCCGTAGTCGATCACGCGTGCCGCCTCGCTCGAGCCGATCAGCTTGCGCGACAGGCGCACGAATTCGCCGAAGTCGTTGGCGGGGAAGCTCGGGTGGGCGGTGATCAGCACGGGCGAATCGACGGCCTTGCCGATCGGCGTGAAGTCCGCGGTCGGGTCGAAGCCGATGCCGGGATTCGCCGCCGGGATGGTGACGTGCGTGCCGTCGAAGGCGATCAGCAGCGTGTAGCCGTCGGGGGCGCTGGCCGCCACGGCCTTGGTCGCAATGGCGCCGCCCGCGCCCGTGCGGTTCTCCACCACGACGTTCTGTCCCAGGATCTCCGCCATGCGCGGCGCGATGATCCGCGCCGTCTGGTCCGCAATGCCTCCCGGGGCAAGGCCGACCACCAGCCGGATCGGCTTGTTCGGATAGCGCTCCTGCGCGTGCAGCGCGGTCGTCACGCCCAGGCTGGAGGCGAGCGCGCCCTGGGTGAACTGGCGGCGGGTGATCATGCGGCTTCCTTCTGGATGGGGGACGAGAGGATGTACTTGCCCTTGATCTGCGAACGGTGCAGCGTGCGAATCTCGTCGGCGGGGAACGCGTCGCGCCGGTGCATGGTGGTGAGGTTGTTCCACAGCACCACGTCGCCGAGCCGCCACTGGTGGCGCAACGTGACGGCCTCGGCGGTGGCGTAGCTCCAGATGATGTTCAACAGCCGCTCGGACTCCTCCAGCGGCATCCCCACGATCCAGGCGTTGCGCCGCCGGCCCAGGTAGAGCGTGTGCTCGCCGCTTTCCGGTTGCACGATCACCATCGGGTGCACCGTGCCCACGGACTGCGTGGGATCGTCGTTGGCCGTCATGCCCTGGCGCACGTTGCCGCCGCTGTCGTAGGTGCCGTCGTGCTTGATGGCGAGGGTGCGCAGCCGGCTCACCAGCTCCGCCGGCATCGATCGCAGGGCGGCCGGCATGCTGGCGAACCAGGTGTCACCGCCGGTGCGCGGCAGCTCCACGGACCACAGCATCGAGGCGAAGGGCGGCCGCTCCAGGTACGACATGTCGGTGTGCCACTGCGCCTCGCCGTCGCCCAGCGCGCCGATCGGCTGGCCGCTGGCGTTCTTGCGGTTGGAAACGACGTAGAGGTTCGGATGGCCGGGCACGCTCTTGCGGCCGGCACCCTGGTTCGGCGGCGGGTCCAGCTCGCCCAGCATCGCGGAGAAGCGCTCGAACTGGGGGTTGGTCAGCTGCTGGTTCCGCAGCACGATGACGTGGTGCCGCTTCCAGATGTCGTAGACCTGCCGGAACTCCTGCGCGGAAATGTCCGCCAGGTCCACGCCCTCGATCAAGGCGCCCAGTGCGGGGGTGATGGGGGTGTGGACGATCGCCATGGAGATCCCTCAGACCAGGCCGGACGAGCGCGACGCGAGCGACAGGTCGACGAAGCGCGAGCCGGTGCGCTCGCTGCGGCTGAAACGGATGTTGGTGTAGCCTAGATCCAGCGCGCCCACGCGGCCCATGCCCTCGATCAGGGCGGCGCGCGATTCGGTGCGCGATTGCTTCAGGCCTTCGAGCAGCGCGAGGCCGGTGACGAAGCCTTCCAGCGACACGGGCGTGACGGGGATCTTCATCTCCTTCGCCAGCGCGACGAACTCGCGCACCACCCAGTACTTCTCGCGCGTGTACTCCGGCACCACGACGCTGAAGCCGACGCCCGCGGCGTCCTTGCCCAGGTCGGCGAGCAGCTTCTCGCGGTCCACGAACGAGATCACCATCTTCGGCAGCACCAGGGTCTTCGGCGCGTACTCGCGCAGGAAGCCGGTGAGCGGCGCGTTGTTGGCCAGGATGATCAGCACCTCGGGCTGGCTCGCCGTGAGCGTCTTGATCGCGCTGTCGTTCAGGTTCGGGCCCTTGCGGTCGACCCCCGCGGTCACCGTGAGCTGGCCGCCATGCTGCGCCAGGATCTTCTCCAGCAGCGGCACGTTGGTGCTGCGCGCGTCCTCGAGGTGCACGAAGCCGAACTTCGTGAGGCCGAGCAGGCGGTAGTGCCGCACGATGGCGTCGAGTTCGCGCTCGTAGCTGGCGCGCGTGGTGAAGGTCGTCGAGGCCTTGTCGCCGTACAGCAGCGGCGTGCCGGAGAACGCGCCGACCAGGGCGATGCCTTCCTTGGCGGCGAGCACCGCGCCGGCTTCCGAGCAGGGGCGCGTGGTGAATCCGGTGAGGCCCAGCACGCGGCTGTCGCCGGTGAGCAGCGCCACGTTCGCCTCGGTCTTGGCCTTGTCGCCCTGGTCGTCCAGCGAGAGCAGGTTGACCTCGCGGCCGTTGACGCCGCCCTTGCGGTTGGCCCCGCGAATGGCGGCCAGGATGCCGTCGCGCATCGCGGTGCCGAAGCCCGCCTGCGGCCCGGACAGCGCGGCCGACTGCGCGACCAGGATGGGGGCCGCGTTGGCGGCGCCGATGGTGATGGGGGCGACGGCCGCGGCGATGCCGAGACCGGTGCCGTGGACCAGGAACTGGCGACGTTTCATTGTTTTCTCCCTCCGCGCTGCTCCGCTGCTCCCAGCACCGGACTGCCGCGCTACGCGAGTGTCGCGAGCGCGCGCACGCGCTGGAAAGAGGGATTTGCCTCCCGCCGCGCGCTCTTACACGCGGTTTCAGTCGATGCTCTCAAAGAAGGAGCACGGGATGCCCGTTTGGCGCCGCATCCGCGGCCAGCCTAGGCGCGAAGCCTAGGCCCCATTGCGCAACTGGCGCGTTGCAGCTGCGACAAAGTGACACGTCCGTCCGCGACGGCCGGTCAGTCCTGGGGGCGGAACCCGATGATGACCGGCGACGGCACGCGCCCGTCGACGTCGCGCGGCAGGGAGTCGGTCTTGTCCAGCGCGCGGAGCACCGCGTCGTCCCATGCCTTGTTGCCGCTGGAGCGCACCAGGCGCTTGGCGACGATGGTGCCGTCGGGCGAGGTCCGGACTTCGACGTCCGCCTTCGGGTTGCCCGCGGTGTTCTCCGTGAAGACGATGTGGGGCCGGACCCGGGCCTGCACCTTGGCGCCCCAGCTGGCGGACGGCCCGGAGGACTGCGCCGCGCTGCCCGTGGAGGAGGGCGCGCCCGTGCCCGCCATGCTCTGGATGCGCCGCAGGTTTTCTTCCCGTTGCTGCGCCAGCCGCCGGGTGTCGCGGGCTTCCTGCTCCTGCAGCTTGCGCTTGCGCTCGTCTTCCCTGCGCTTCGCTTCGGCGAGCTTCTCCGCCTGTTCTTCCTTGCGCCGCGCGAGTTCCTCCTCGCGCTTCTTCTGCGCTTCGAGCTTGCGCTTCTGGTCCCGCTCGCGCTCCAGCTGGGCCTGCCGGCGTTCCGCGGCCTCGCGCTTTTCCCGCTCGCGTTCCAGCGCGATCTCGGCGTCGCGCTGCACCTGCGGGTCGGGCAGCGGCGGGGCCTTCACGACCGGCGGCGTCGGGGCGGGCGGCGTCGGGACCGGAGCGGGTTCTTCCCGTGGCGCGGCCTGCTGCGGCACGGCCGACCACAGCTCCGCCTCGGCGACCACGTTCTCCGACTCGCGTTGCCACTGCAGGCCCTGCGTGAGCGCGATGGCGAGCAGCACGTGCGCGATCACCGCGAGCGCGAAGCCGCGCAGCAGCCCCGGCTGCGGCGGCGGCGCGAAGTCCAGGCGGTCGGTGGAGGCGTGCATGCTCAGGGCTGGACCTTGACCGCGAGGCCGACCCGCTGCACCTGCGCGCGCTGCAGCGTGTCCATTACCTTCACCACGGCTTCGTAGCGCACGCTCTTGTCGGCGCTGATCACCACGGCGCTCTGGCCGGCGGGCTGCGTGCCCTGCGCCTGCCGCACCAGCGCCGGCAGCTCCCGCAAGGTGACGGCGCTGGTCTTGTCGCCGATCTTGAGCTCCAGCGCCTCGTCCTTGCCGACCGAGACCTGGATCAGCTGCTGCGGCAGGTCCTTGCCTTTGCCGACGCTCGGCAGGTCGATGACGCTGGGCGTGATCAGCGGCGCGGTCACCATGAAGATGATCAGCAGCACCAGCATCACGTCGATGAACGGGACCATGTTGATCTCGTTCATCGTGCGGCGGCCGCGGCCGCGGTGGGCGACGGACGGCATGGTTAGTGGCCCGAGGCGCTGTGGGCGCCGAGGTTGCGCTGGAGGATGTTGGAGAACTCCTCGATGAAGGTCTCCAGCTTGATCGCCACGCGATCGATGTCGCGGGCGAAGCGGTTGAAGGCGACCACGGCGGGAATCGCGGCAAAAAGTCCGAGCGCGGTGGCCACGAGCGCCTCCGCGATCCCCGGCGCGACGGTGGCCAGCGTCACCTGCTGCAGCGCGCCGAGCCCGGTGAAGGCATGCATGATCCCCCAGACGGTGCCGAAGAGGCCGACGTAAGGCGACACGGACCCGACGGAGGCCAGGAAGGACAGGTTCGTCTCCACGGCATCCAGTTCGCGCTGGTAGCTCGCACGCATGGCCCGGCGGGCGCCATCGAGCAGGGTGCCGGCGTCGGTGATGCGCCGCTCGCGCAGCTTCTGGTACTCGCGCATGCCCGAGGCGAAGATGCGCTCCATCGGGCCGGCCGTCTTGGCGTTCTGCGCGGCGGCGGAGAACAGGTCGTTCAGGCTGGTGCCGGACCAGAACTCGCGTTCGAAGTCGTCGTTGAGCGCATTCACGCGCCGCAGCGCGAACAGTTTGCGGAAGATCGCGGCCCAGCTGGTGATGGACACCAGCAGCAGGAGCAGCATCACCAGCTGCACGACCCAGCTGGCCCCCAGCACGAGTTGCAGGATGGAGAGGTCTTGGTTCATTCGGTTGCTAGGACGTCGAGGATGGCGGCCGGGATGCGCCCGGGCCGCAGGGTCCGGTCGGCGACCCACCCGATGCGGATGGTGCCTTCGCAGAGTAAAGCGCCGGTGTCTGCCCGGGTCGCCTGCTGCGCGATTATCAAAGACGCGCGGCCCGCCGCCTGCAGCCGGGCCGTAACAAGAAGTTGGTCGTCGAGCCGGGCGGGCGCCAGGTAGCGCACCGCGGTCTCGCTCACCACGAACATGCCGCCGACGCGCTCGCGCAGCTCGCCCTGCATCACGCCGAGCGAGCGCAGCCATTCGGTGCGGGCGCGCTCGAAGAACTTGAGGTAGTTGGCGTAGAAGACGATGCCGCCGGCGTCGGTGTCTTCCCAGTACACCCGCACCGGCCACGCGAAAGTGCCGGCCGGCACCGTCATCCGATCAGGCCCTTCAGGCGGGCCGCCGCTTCCTGCAGCTGCGCCATGGAGTTCGCCGTGGAAAAGCGGACGAAGCGGCTGGTCTCCGCGTGCCCGAAGTCCCGCCCCGGCGTGACGGCAACGTGCGCGCCGCGCATGACCTCGAAGGCGAAGTCCCAGCTGCCCTCGACGCCCAGCCGGCGCGCCGCCTCGCCGCAGTCGGCCCAGGCGTAGAAGGCGCCGTCCGGCAGCACCGGAACCGCCAGGCCCATGGCCTGCAGCTGCGGGATGAACCAGTCGCGCCGCGCCTTGAACTCGCCGCGCCGGCGCTCGTACTCGGCGATGCTCTCCGGCTCGAAGCAGGCCAGCGCCGCGTGCTGCGCCACCGTGCTCGGGCAGATGAAGAGGTTCTGCGCCAGCCTTTCGACCGCGGGCACGATCGCGTCCGGCACGACCATCCAGCCGAGGCGCCAGCCGGTCATGTTGAAGTACTTGGAGAAGCTGTTGATGCTGACCACCTGGTCGTCGATCGCCAGCGCGGTGTGGCCGAAGGTGTCGTCGTACGAGAGGCCGAGGTAGATTTCGTCCAGCAGCGTGATGCCGCCCCGTTCCTGCACCAGGGCGTGGATGCGGCGCAGTTCCTCGGGGTGGATCGAGGTGCCGGTGGGGTTCGACGGCGAGGCCAGCAGCACGCCGCGCGTCTTCGGCCCCCAGTGCTCGCGCACTTTCGCCGCGCTCAGCTGGTAGCGTTCGGCGGCGGTGGTCGGCACCAGCACCGCGTCGCCCTCGGCGGCGCTCACGAAATGCCGGTTGCACGGGTAGCTGGGGTCCGGCATCAGGATCTCGTCGCCGGCCTCGATCAGCGCCAGGCAGGCGAGCTGCAGCGCGGCGGAGGCGCCGGCGGTCACCACGATGCGGCGCGCCGGGACGTCGGCGCCGAAGCGCTGCGCATACCAGCCGCTGATGCGTTCGCGCAGGGCCCCCAGGCCCATGGCGTCGGTGTACTGCGTGCGGCCGTCGTGGATGGCCCGTGCGGCCGCTTCCTGCACCAGCGGCGGCGCGGTGAAGTCCGGTTCGCCGATGTTCAGGAAGATCATGGGCCGGCTGGTGCCCGCGACCTCGCGCGCCAGCTGCGAGGCGGCCTTCGCCACCTCCATCACGTAGAACGGCTCGATCCGTTCGGCACGACGGGAGATCCTCACGGACGCGCCTTCCCGGCGGCCCGGTCGGCCTCGACTTCGGGCGCGCGCAGCTTCGGCGCGAGTCCGTTCAGCACGCCGTTGACGTACTTGTGGCCGTCGGTGCCGCCGAACTCCTTGGCGAGCTCGATGCATTCGTTGAGCACCACCCGCCAGGGCACGTCCGGCGCGTGCAGGAATTCGTAGGTGCCGATCCACATCACGGCGCGCTCGATCGGGGAGATCTCCTCCAGCTTGCGATCGAGCAGCGGCACGATCAGCGCGTCGAGCTGCGCCGCTTCGCGGATGCAGCCGTGCAGCAGCGCGTCGTAGTGCACCGCATCGGCCTTGTGGAAGCCGGACAGGCCGCGCGTGAACTGGTCGATCGATTCGGCATCCTGCCGGCCCACGAGGTGCTGGTACAGGGCCTGCACGGCGAACTCGCGCGCCCGGCTGCGGGGCGGCTTGGCCGCGGTCTTGCGGGGGGCGGCCGCCGTCATCCGAGCCGTTCCAGCAGGTTGGCCATCTCGATGGCGACCCGCGCCGCGTCGACGCCCTTTTCCTCCTGCCGGGCGATCGCCTGGTCCATGTCCTCGGTGGTGAGGATGGCGTTGGCGATCGGCAGCTGGTAGTCCAGCGAAACGCGCGTGACGCCGGCCGCCGATTCGTTGGCCACCAGCTCGAAGTGGTAGGTCTCGCCGCGGATAATGCAGCCCAGCGCGATCAGCGCGTCGTAGCCGCCCTTTTCGGCCATCGCCTGCAGCGCCACCGGCACTTCGAGCGCGCCCGGCACCTGCACGTGGTCGATGTGCTTCTCCTCCACGCCGTGCGCCAGCAGGGTGTCCCAGCACGCCTTCGCCAGCACGTTGGTCACGCCCTGGTTGAAGCGCGCCTGCACGATGCCGATCACCAGCTCCTTGCCATCCAGCCGGTCGGCCGTGCCCTTGTCTGCTCCGAACATTCTTTTCCTTCAGCTCTTGCCGCGCGGCGTGTAGCCGGCGACTTCCAGGCCGTAGCCGGCCATGCTGGGCATGCGCCGCGGCGCGCCCATGAGGTTCATCCTGCGCACGCCGCACTCGCGCAGGATCTGCGCGCCGATGCCATAGCTGCGCAGGTCCATGCGGCCGCGTTCCGGCGCATGCGAGGCGCGCGCCGTGCCTTCGAACTGCGCCAGCAGCTGCTCCGCGCTCTCGCCGCAATTGAGCAGCACCGCGACGCCGCGGCCGGCCTGCGCGATGTGCTTGAGGCTGGCGTCGAGGCTCCAGGAGTGCATGGAGCGGTCCAGCTCCAGCGCGTCCAGCACCGACAGCGGCTCGTGCACGCGCACCGGGACTTCGTCGTCCGGCTGCCAGCGGCCCTTGACGAGCGCCAAGTGCAGGCCGGCGCTCGGCTTGTCGCGCCAGGCGTGGGCGACGAACTCGCCGTACGCGGTGGCCAGCGGGCGCGTGCCCAGCTTCTCGACCAGGCTCTCGTTCTGGCTGCGGTAGGCGATGAGGTCGGCGATGGTGCCGATCTTCAGGCCGTGCTCGGCGGCGAACAGCTGCAGGTCCGGCAGCCGCGCCATGGTGCCGTCGTCCTTCATCACCTCGCAGATGACGGCCGCGGGCGTGAAGCCGGCGATCGCCGCGAGGTCGCAACCCGCCTCCGTGTGCCCGGCGCGCATCAGCACGCCGCCGTCCACCGCCTGCAGCGGGAAGATGTGGCCGGGCTGCACCAGGTCCTGCGCCTTCGCGTGGCGCGCGACCGCCGCCTGCACCGTGCGGGCGCGGTCCGCCGCGGAGATGCCGGTGGTCACGCCTTCGGCGGCCTCGATGGACACGGTGAACGCGGTCCCCATCTTCGTGCCGTTGCGCGCCACCATGGGCGGCAGCTGCAGCCGTTCGCAGCGTTCGCGGGTGAGCGTGAGGCAGATGAGGCCGCGGCCGAACCGGGCCATGAAGTTGATGGCTTCGGGCGTGACGTGGTCGGCCGCCAGCACGAGGTCGCCCTCGTTCTCGCGGTCTTCCTCGTCGACGAGGATGACCATGCGGCCCGCCCTGATCTCGGCGACGATCTCCTCGACCGGCGACACCGGGACGGGAGTGAGCTGCCCCACCGGGGCCCTTGCGTTCATGGCGTGACCTTTCCGGCGCCCAGCATGCGCTCGACGTAGCGCGCGATGAGGTCGATCTCGAGGTTGACCCGGCTGCCCGCCGCGAGGGCATGCAGCGCCGTGTTCTCCACGGTGTGCGGGATCAGGTTGATGGAAAGCGCGGTGCCGTCCGCGCGGTCTTCGATGCGGTTGACGGTCAGGCTCACGCCGTTGACGGTGATGGAGCCCTTGTACGCAAGGTACTTGCCCAGGGAGGAGGGCGCCAGGATGCGCAGCTCCACGCTTTCGCCCACCGGCTGCAGGGCCAGCACCGTGCCGACGCCGTCGACGTGGCCCGAGACGAGGTGTCCGCCCAGGCGGTCCTGCGGCCGCAGCGCCTTTTCGAGGTTCACCGGTCCCGGCTCGGCCAGGCCGGCGGTCTTGTCCAGCGATTCGGCGGAGATGTCGATGGTGAACCGGCCGGCGGCCGCGTCGAGCGACGTGACCGTCATGCAGGCGCCGTTGAGGGCGATGCTGTCCCCCAGCCCCACGTCCTCCAGGTAACCCGCCGGCGTGCTGATGGTCAGCCGCTTGCCGTGCTGCTGGGAAGATCCGAGGTCGTCGATGGCGGCGATACGCCCGACGCCGGTGATGATGCCGGTGAACATCCGGCCATTTTCGCAGACTCGGGGGCCGGGCCCCGGCGCGGCGGACGATGGGCCTAGAAGGCGGCGCGGCCGGGGATCCGCGCCAGCACGCGCAGGTCCGCGCCCACCCGGTCCACCGAGACGAATTCCAGCGCGACGGCTGCGTCGAGCTCCTGCAGCGGCCCGATGTTCACCATGCCCTGGCCCGGTCCCAGCAGCTTCGGCGCGAGGTACACCAGGAACTCGTCGACGAGGCCTTCGCGCAGCAGCGAACCGTTGAGCTTGAAGCCGGCCTCGACGTGCAGTTCGTTGACGCCGCGGCCGGCGAGGTCCCTGAGCATGGCCGCCAGGTCGACCTTGCCGCCGTCGCCGGGCAGGTGGACCACGGTCGCGCCGCGCGACTGCAGGGCCGCTTCGGCGGCCGCGTCGTGCCGGGCGGCATAGATCCAGACCGGCCGGTCGGGCACCTGGAAAAGGGCGGCGGAGCCGGGCGTCTGCAGCCGGCTGTCGACCACGACCAGGGGCGGCTGCCGCGCCACGCGGGCCTCGCGCACGTCCAGCCGCGGGTCGTCTTCCAAGACCGTGCCGATGCCGGTGAGGATCGCCCCCGCCCGTGCGCGCCACGCGTGCCCGTCGGCACGGGCCGCGTCGCCGGTGATCCACTGGCTGCGGCCGTTCGCCAGCGCCGTCTGCCCGTCCAGCGATGCGGCCACCTTCAGCCGCACCCAGGGTGTGCCCCGGATCATCCGGCTGAAGAACCCGATGTTCATCTCGCGCGACTCCTGCGCGCCGGGGCCGACTTCCACCTGGACGCCGGCGGCCTGCAGCCGCGCGAAGCCCTGGCCCGCGACCAAAGGATTGGGATCGCGCAGCGAGGCGACCACGCGGGCGATGCCGGCCGCGACGAGCGCGTCGCAACAGGGGCCGGTACGGCCGTGGTGGGAGCAGGGTTCCAGCGTCACGTACGCCGTCGCGCCGCGGACATCGGCACCGCGCGCCGCCGCATCGCGCAGCGCCATGACCTCGGCATGCGGGCCGCCCGGCTGCTGGGTGAAGCCTTCCCCCAGCACCCGGCCGTCGGCGTCCGCGAGGACGCACCCGACGCGCGGATTGGGGTCCGAAAGCGGGAAGGCTTGTCGCGCGAGCTCCAGGGCCCGGCGCATGCTCAGAGCGCCGAGCACCCCGTGGTGCCGACCTTGCAGGAGCGCGTGCGCCCCGAGGTGTCGACGATCACCATGCTGGAGCGGCCCTTCGTCGACAGCACCAGGCTGCCGTTCCCGTTGCCGCCGCCGGTCAGCCGCGGAAAGCCGGCACCGTTGAACATGAGGTAGTTGGAGGCCAGCGAACCGGCGGAAGTGCCCACCGTGACGTCGGACGACAGGGCGGCGTGCTCCATCACCAGTTCGTCCGTGCCCGCGTCATAGTCGTTGTCCCAGTTCGTGTCGACGTACACGAACCAGCCGGAGCCCCAGCCCGTGGCGGCCTTCGTCTGCACGAACGCATTGCGGCCCGACTTCAGCGCCGCGGTCTTGGCGGTGCTCGCGGCCAGCATCAGGTTGCTGACGCTGTCGGAAAGCTCCGCATTGCGCCGGAACTCGACGAAGCTCGGCACCGCGACCAGTCCGAGCACCCCGATGATGGCCAGGGTGACCAGGACCTCGATCAGCGTGAAACCGGCGAGGCGACGGCGCGTGCGCATGGCGGCCCCCTTCTTCACTTCCAGCATTTCGTGCTGGTGGCCGGGACGCAGCGGCGGCGCCCCTGGGTATCGATGGCGATCAGCGTGGCCTGCGGATCGGAGTAGCCGGCGATCGGCTGCGCGAAGACCTCGATGCAGTCCGTCTTGGCCGGAGTGACCGCCCCGATCGGCTGGCACAGCTGGGCCCCCAGCACGTGCTTGCTCTCGGCCAGGGTGTTCCCGCTGAAGGCCCTGAAGGGAAGCGTCGCCGGGTTCCCGGCGGCGAAAGTCTCGTAGGTATTGCGCTGGGTCATGTAGCGCTCCTGTTGCTGCAGGAGGCTCAGGACGGCGGTCCGCGCCTCCGCCCGGCGGCCCTTGCGGACCTGGTCGGTGTAGGCCGGGTAGGCCACCGCCCCGAGGATCCCGATGATCGCCACGGTGATCATCAGCTCGATCAGGGAGAAGCCCCGGCTGTCGGCTTTCGTCATGTTCCGCTCCTGCTTCACGGTGCGGCCTTGTTGGCCTGGAAGTTGTTCAGCTGGCGCCAGCTGAGTCGGCCCACCTGCATGCTGTAGGTGCTGGTCAGAGAGCTGGGCTTCAGGCCCTTGGCGCCCTGCGTGATCACCCCGAGCTTCTCCGTGGCCGTGCGCTGGCCGGCCGTGTCGCTGATGGTCAGGCTGGTGCCGCCGAGCGTGATCACCAGCGGCGCGGCCAGCACGCCCACTTGCGATTCCTCGGAGACGCCGCCGCCGGTCAGCGAATTCAGGATGTACAGCCGTCCGCCACCTTCGCCGCAGGAGCCCTTGGTCGGGTAGATGGAGCCGAACAGGATGCTTCCGCCCATGGCCGTGATGTCGCTGATCTGCCGTTCCGCGATGCTCGGGTCGAAGTCGAGGTACCACCCGGCCTTCTCCCCGGCGCCCGTTCCCCAGACGAAGCCCGGGACCGTGACCGTGTTGCCGCTGATCGTGCCGCCCTGCAGGGCCGACCGGTCGGCAATGACCGCGGTCTTGGTGTCCAGCACGGTGTAGAAGCTGGCCGAAGGCGCCAGCGGCACGGTGGTGTCGCTCACTTCGAGGAACTTGCCCGTTCCGAAGGCGATCATCCGGTTGCCCATGAATCCGTTGATGACGGTGGGCTCGCCCGTGATCGGCTGCACGTTGCCGGCGGAATTCTTCGCGATGAACATCGGCGCGTTGCCGCTGATCATGTTGAAGGTGGAGAAATTGGTCGCCGCGGTGGTCACCAGGCTCCCCGTGCCCTTCGTGCTGAAGTCGAACTTCCAGAGGTTGCCCTGCATGTCGCCGCCGTAGATCTGGTCGACAGCGCCGGTGACCGCGTTGCGGGTGGCCGTGAAGCCCACCAGCCCCTTGGCGATCGAGTTGTCGCTCTGCGGCAGTTCGATGCGCCAGAAGTTGGTGCCCTCGACCCACTTGTCCGTGAGGGAGGGAACGAAGCCCAGGTCCAGGAAGAACAGCGAGGCGTTGCCCGAGGTCAGGGCGTTGCCGTCCGTGGCGTTGTTGTTCACCCCGCTCGCGACCACCGCGAACCACTTGTACGTGTGGGTGGTCGCCGTGCTGTCGGTCACGCGGAACTTCAGGATCTGCGGGGCGCCGAGCACGTTGCCCATCGCCGGGTGGTCGCGGTCCGTGAACTCCCACAGGACCTTGTCCTTGCTGAAGGTGGCGGGATTGGTGACGTCCAGGGCGTACACGCCCTGCGCGCCGCCACCGACGCCGGACACCAGCGTGGTGCGCCATGCGCCGCGGTAGAAGGCGTCCGCCACCGCCGGGGTCGCGTCGGCCAGGCTGGCGTGCATGTAGTCCAGGTCGGGGAGCTGCGAGAGCTTCGACGAGAGGAAGCCCGGCACATAGGCGAAGGCCTCGGCGCCGGTGTCGTCGTAGAAGGCGTGCAGCATGCCGTCGTTCGCATTGACGTACAGCGCCGACTTGCGGGACTTGTTGGCGTCGTAGAAGTCGCGGAACTCCTTGCCGGCCTGGGACAGGGACGGCTTGCCGACGTAGACGATGCCGGAGTTCACGACGTCGCCCAGCACGACGTCGCGTGGGCGGAACGGCCCCGTCTTGTTGGTGGCGGACTGTTCCTTGCGGCGGTCGCCGCGCAGGTAGTCGAGGCGATCGCTGCCGAACGCATCCACCACGCCGTCGAGGGTGTTCAGGGCCGTCTGGTGCGCCGTCGGGAGGTTGGCCCACTTGAAGGGCGCCGCCGCGTCCACGCCCTGCCGCCCGAGCGGCGGTCCGATGACGATGTTGCGGTCCGCGCCGTGGTCGACCTTGGTGCGGTTGGTCAGGATCTGTCCCGCCTCCCAGGTGGGCGTGGAACCGAGTTCGATCGTGTTGTCCGCGGCCAGGGAGATCGGGTACTTCAGCAGGCGCCCGCTCCAGTAGTTGGCCACGGGGTTGAAGCGCGCCTGGTACACCGAGGCCGATTCGGAGGAAGTCAGACGCGTGGTGGAGATCGCGCCACCCGCGATGGAGCCGGTTTCCTCGACGACCCGGGCGAACACTTCGGCCAGCGCATCCAGGAACTTCTGCGCGTCGCTCGCCAGGAAGTAGTTCTTGGCGTCGCCGTCGGCGCCGATCCACAGCACGTTGCTGCCGGGCTGGTACGGGTTGCCGGTCTGCGCGGCGGCGCGGTCGTTGAAGCCACCGTACTTGGCAGCCAGGTACAGCTGGCGCGTGCGGCGGAACGTGGTCGAGGCCGTGCTCTTGGAGTTCTCGTTCACGTCGATGGCGAACGTCTGCACCCGGGCCTTCGGATAGGTGATGTTGAACGTCTGCGTGTTCGCCCAGTACGCCATGCCGGCCATGTGGTACGAACCGGTGCCGGCGCCGGTGGTCTGCGAGTCCAGCGTGCTGAAGTCCACCGCGTCGTTGCCGCTCAGGCCGCCCGTGTTGATCACGGTGTTCGGGTTGCTGGTGGTCTGGTTGCGGCCCTTGCTGTCCTTGTAGGCGACGCCCAGGTTGCCTTCGAAGCCGCCCACGACCTTCGACCAGTAGGGGGCGTCCAGGTCCGGCCAGGCGGCCTTGGCCCGGGCGGAGTCGTCGGTCGCATTGCGGGTGCTTCCCGGCACTTCGTGGTCGCTGTGCGTGAACACGTCGGCGATGGTCAGGATGCTGTTGCGCAGGCAGCTCGCCGCGTCGCCGGTCGTGTCCTGGAAGCCGTCGAACGGATCGGTCCAGGTGTCGTAGACGGGGAAGTTCTCCTTCAGCCGCTTGATCTGGGTCGCGGTCCCGGTCAGGGACACGGCCTTGCTCGTGGGCTGCTTGCCCTGCAGGTAGCGCAGCGCCTCGTAGTACATCTCCGTCACGGGGTCGTACGTCTTGTAGTCGCCCTTGATGTCCAGCGTGCCGAACTTGTTGATGTACATGATCGCGCCGCTGCGGGGATGGCCCTGGTCGCCGTACGTCGCATGGCCGGCCTGCGGGTTCTCCTTGAGGACGCCGGTCAGCGGATCCCATTCGGCGTGCGGGTTCGCGGCCGCCTTCAGGTTGAAGTTGGCGTCATAGTCGTTGGGGCCCAGGTACTTCATGGGCGAGCGCATCACGCCGCCGTAGCGGGTGCGCTGGTCGTCGTTGAGGTAGCCGAACACGGAGACGCGCAGGCTGTCGGAGTTCACCTGGAACTGGCCCACCGGCTTGTAGAAGGACTTGTTGCCCTTCTCGTACTTCTTGCACAGACCGCGCCAGAGCTTGGTCTGCGGGTCGTAGGTCATCAGGCGGTTCGTGGCGGTGTTCGGGTCGCACACCATGTTCCGCACTTCGTAGTACTTCGCGTTCGACGGACCGATCAGGTACGGATGTTTCTTGTCGTCCGCGCTGGTGCCGTGCGGGCTGGCGCAATCCCCGGACGTGTCGTTCGCGATCGAGAAGTAGACGCGCTCGCGGCAGTTGTAGATGTAGAGGTTTCCGCCCGCCGGGATCTGGTTGGCCACGCTCGTCTCGATCATCTTGGCGGCAACCGCCTTGGAGATCGACTTCGTGGGGAAGTAAGAGCCGTTGCGGTAGAAGTCGTCCGGCAGCCAGGCGCGTTCCACGACGGTCACGCCGTTGCCCGTGTCCTCATCCATCACGCGGTTGCCGCCCGTGAGGCCGTAGCGCAGGATGTCGATGGCCGACGAAGTGGCCCAGTTCATGAAGTTGCCGTTGAAGCCGCCGCCGCCGCAGTCGTTGTCGGCAGGCATCGCCTTCTGCCAGTCGAAATAGGCACCCTTGCCTCCGCTCGCCGGCACGTGCTTGTAGCAGGCGTTCGGGTCGAAGTAGCCGACGTATTCCGTGTTCGGGTCGAAACCGGCGCGGTAGGTGGCGCCCACGGTGGGGAATTCCACCGACAGCGCGATGGTGAGGTTGCCCTTGGCCTTGGCGCCGTTCATGTACAACGGCTCGGTGGCCAGCTGCACCAGCGGCGGGCTGGACTGTCCGATCACCAGGCTGGCGGCCGCGACCAGGCTGCCCAGCAGCGTGACCTGCAGGACGCGTTTCGCTCGGGCGGGCAGCGGCGGAATGGGAAGTGCGAACATGGCGGGTTACTCTTTCCTGAAGAACATTTGCAGGACAGCCTGCGTGTCCTCACGTGGGCCGAATCCGATGGCCGTGACGCGATAGATGTTGCGTTGCACCGTCGCACTGCCGCCGGGGGTGAGGTCCGGCAGCACTTCGATGATGTAACGCGGCCTGCGGGCCGGACGGACGCCGTTGCCGGTGTCCAGCGTCCTGCCGGTGAATTCGCCGAACTCCACCGTCCTGGCGTTGGCCGAGCCGTCGAGGAAGTTCACCGTGTACCAGATGGGCTTGCCCGCCAGCGCAGGCAGGCACAGGCCGCGGTCGGTCCCCGTGCCGCACCCGTCGGTGAAGCCGAGCAGGCTCGTGGGGCTGAACACCGCCACGCGGCTCGCGCCGCTGGTGTTCGGCCCCCGGATGTCGAATTCCGCGTCGAGCAGGGCGGCCTCCGCGGCCTGCCAGGCGATCTGCCAGTCGCGGTCGTAGCGGGTGGAGCGCTCGCTGAGGAGGGTCATCTGCGTGACCGCCACGCCCATCAGGCTCAGCACCGACAGGATGATCAGCACGACGATCATGCTGAAGCCGCTGGCGCGGCGCGGGGCCGTGCTCGGGCAGGGGGTTTTCCGGGCGTTCATCGTGTGCTCAGGTCGTTGCGCAGGTGGACGGTGAAGTTGACGACGCGGCGCAGGCGTCCGTCGGCCGCCGTCGCCAGCGTGCTCCCGACGTCGTTCGTGTGGGCGTAGGCCACCCCCAGCGGGTTGAAGCTGCCGGTGACCCTTTCCTGGGCCGAACCCGGGGCGCCGCGCAGCAGCAGGCCGACGCGGATGGCGCGGACGCGGCGCCAGTTCTCACGGGTGGCGGCCGCATTCCCCGCGACCTTGAGCTGGTCCGCGCGCAGCCAGCGGTCGACGATCGTGTCCCCCAGGGCCGCGGGCGGCGTCGACAGGGGCGTCACCCGGTCCGTGCCGTAGAGGACCTGCATGGCCTCGACGCCTTCCACCAGCGGCTGGCCGGCGACCCACGCGGCGGTGGCGCGGTTGTAGTAGGCGCAGTAGAGGCCCGGCTCGCCGGCGGCGTCGCGGTCCACGTAGAAGATGTTGGCGGCGCGTTCGTCGAGGCTGCCGGTGGCGAGGCCCGGTTCGGACTCGCCGCGGCAGTTCACCATCGCGCCGTCGGCGGTGGGGTTGCCGGAGCCCTGGAACCGGACGACGAGCACGTCGCTGCCGTTGGCGCAGCTGGTGTCCGTGACCGCGCCGCAACCGCTGGTCCGGCTGCTGTCGGTCATCGTCGTCGATCCGCTGATGGCCAGGGTGCCGGGCGATGCGTACAGCGCGTTGTTCCAGCCGAACAGGTCGGGCTCCGGATCGCCGCCCATGCGCTTGACGATGGCCCGCGTGACGAGCGGGTCGGCGCCCTGGTCCTCGAAGCCGGCCTGCGCGATGACGCGCGCGACCGTGTCGGCGGCGAACCGCTCGCGGTCGATGAGCTGGGTCGTGGCGTCGACGGAGTTGAAGCCGGTGCGGCCGACCACGAGGGTCACCATGGCGGCGATCGCCACGAGCAGGCCCAGCGTCAGGGCAACCAGCATTTCGACCAGCGTCACGCCGCGCTGGCGGCCCAGGTGCAGTGTCTTCATTCGTTGCTCCCCGCGGTCAGCGGCAGCACCAGCATCGGAAGGGTCGCGTCGCCGACGGAGGTGAATTCGGTGACGCCCAGGGTGTTGGAGCGGTTCCAGGCCAGCTTGAGCACGGCCACGTTGCCGGTGTTGGTGCAGTCCCACTTCGGCAGGCCGCCGGCGTCGAACGGGTCGGCGTCCATGCAGACGCGCACGCGGGGGTTCGGCAGCGTGTCGCGCAGCCGGATCCGCCATTCGTACGCGTCCCAGGCGGCGATCTGGAGGCCCGTGGCGCAGGCGTTCTGGTAGCAGTTCGGCGTCGGCGAGGTGAGGGTCGTGGGCGGGCTGGTCACCAGCGTCTGGTCCAGCAGGTAGGGGTTGGCGGCCGCGGTCGTCTGGATGGCGACGAGGTGGTTGCCGCGCATCTTCTCCGCCAGCTCGCGGGCCAGCGCACCGGCCAGGGCCTGCGAGCGGACCTCGCGGCTGTTGCGCATCCCCGCGGCCTGCATGCCCACCGCACCGAGGACGCCGATGCTGAGGATCACGATCGAGACGAGCACTTCCACCATGCTGAAGCCCCGGGAGGAGCGCATGGCGGCGGGCCGGATGGAATGCGGGCGGAGCGAGCTCATGCCGCGAGTTTAGGCAGCCCGGCCGTGGTTCGCGACCCGCGCATCGGGCGTGTTCCACCGTCCGTCAACACTCACATCCGCCCCTCGGCGCAGGGCTACCGCACGAGCGAAATCGCCCTCTGGCGAGGGCTTCGGCAAGTGCCGCCGCGCACCGCGCGCGGCTCCACTTTCGCACGGCCCGCAGGCCTCCTGTTCACACGCCGGAAAGGGGTCGCCGGCCTACCTTTGCGGCCTGGAGGTGCCCATGCCGAAGTCCCGCGGATTCAACCTGGTCGAGCTCCTGGTGGTGCTGGCCGTCGCAGCGGTCGCGCTCGCAGCGGGCGCTCCCTCCATCGCGGAAGCCATCCATGCGGCGCAGCTGCGATCTGCAGCGAGCACCTTCGTGTCGAGCCTGCACCTGGTGCGCACCCAGGCGCTCCTGCGGGGCAGCCCGGTCGCGATGTGCAAGTCGGCCGATGGCCAGTCCTGCAGCGCCGCCGGCGGCTGGGAGCAGGGCTGGCTCGTCTTCCACGACCCGAACGGCAACCGGTCGCCCGACCCGGGAGAGGCGCTGATCTACCGCGGCGAGGCGCTGGCCGCCGACCTGGTCGTGACCGGCAACGAGCCGGTGGCGCGCGTGATCGCGTTCTCCACGCTGGGTGGGCCGCGTGGCGCCGGCGGCGGCATGCTGGCCGGGACGGTCACGATCTGCCGGCGCTCGCCGCAGCAGGGTCCGGCGCGCACCATCGTGCTCGCTTCGGGCGGACGGGCCCGCGTGCAGGAGGGCTCGGTGGGGAGTTGCGGGTAACCGCGGAGGGCGCGGCGCTCAGCGCCGGATCTCGTCGACCACGCTCTTGAAGTCGTCGACGTCCTCGAAGCTGCGGTAGACGCTGGCGAAGCGGACGTAGGCCACCTTGTCGAGCTTCTTCAGCTCGCGCATGACGAGTTCGCCGATGCGCGAGCTGGGGATCTCGCGCACGCCCAGGTTCAGCAGCTTCTCCTCGATGCGCTCCACGGCGCCGTCCACCTGCTCGGTGCTGACCGGGCGCTTGCGCAGCGCCAGGTGGAAGGAGCCGAGCAGCTTGGCACGTTCGTACTCGATGCGGCGGCCGTCCTTCTTCACCACCGCCGGGAAGGTCACGTCGGGCCGCTCGTAGGTGGTGAAGCGCTTCTCGCAGTGGGCGCACTGCCGGCGCCGGCGGATGAAGTCGCCGTCCTCCGCCATGCGGGTCTCCACCACCTGGGTGTCGGCATGGCTGCAGAACGGGCATTTCATGGCGCTACCTGTAGACCGGGAAGCGGCGGGTGAGGGCGTGGACCTTTTCGCGAACGGCCGCGATATTGGCGGCATCGCGCGGCTTCTCCAGCACATCGGCGACGAGATTGGCCGTCATGCGGGCTTCCTCTTCCTTGAAGCCGCGGGTCGTCATGGCCGGCGTGCCCACCCGCACCCCGCTGGTGACCATCGGCTTCTCCGGGTCGTTCGGGATCGCATTCTTGTTGATGGTCATGTGGGCTTCGCCCAGCACGGCCTCGGCTTCCTTGCCGGTGATGCCCTTGGAACGCAGGTCCACCAGCATCACGTGGCTTTCGGTGCGGCCGCTCACGATGCGCAGGCCACGCTGCACCAGCGTCTCGGCCACCACCTGGGCGTTCTTGACGACCTGCTGCTGGTAGGCCTTGAACTCGGGCGACAGCGCTTCCTTGAAGGCCACCGCCTTGGCGGCGATGACGTGCATCAGCGGACCGCCCTGCAGGCCGGGGAAGATGGCGCTGTTGATCGCCTTCTCGTGCTCCGGCTTCATCAGGATGAAGCCGCCGCGCGGCCCGCGCAGGCTCTTGTGGGTGGTGGAGGTCACCACGTCGGCGTGCGGAACCGGGTTGGGGTAGACGCCGGCGGCGATCAGGCCGGCGTAGTGGGCCATGTCGACCATGAAGATCGCGCCGACGTCCTTGGCCACCCGGGCGAAGCGCTCGAAGTCGATCCGCAGCGAATAGGCTGATGCGCCGGCGATGATCAGCTTGGGCTTGCTCTCGTGCGCCTTGCGCTCCATCGCGTCGTAGTCGATGGCTTCTTCCTTGTTCAGGCCGTAGCTCACCACGTTGAACCACTTGCCGGACATGTTCAGCGGCATGCCGTGCGTGAGGTGGCCGCCTTCGGCCAGGCTCATGCCCATGATGGTGTCGCCCGGCTTCAGGAAGGCCAGGAACACGGCCTCGTTGGCCTGGGCGCCCGAATGGGGCTGCACGTTCGCCGCCGGGGCGCCGAACAGCTGCTTGATGCGGTCGATGGCCAGTTGCTCGGCGACGTCGACGTTCTCGCAGCCGCCGTAGTAGCGCTTGCCGGGATAGCCTTCGGCGTACTTGTTGGTCAGCTGGGTGCCCTGGGCGGCCATGACGGCGGGCGAGGCGTAGTTCTCGCTCGCGATCAGCTCGATGTGCTCTTCCTGGCGGCGGTTCTCGGCCTGGATGGCGGCCCAGATCTCGGGGTCGGTCTGTTCGATGAGGGTCTTGCGGTCGTACATGGCGGTCCTATGGCGTGGCCCCCGTGCGGAGACGGAGGGTGCCCAGGCGAACGGCTGGATCACGGGGCCGGAAGGTGCTTCCGGTGCCCGCGGCACGCTCCCCAGTGGTAGACCACGTCAACGGCCCGCTGCGGGGCCGCCTATCGCCAGTCGCGTACGGGCGCTAGTTTAGCCTAGGAGACGACGTGGGCCGGCGCCGGCGCGGCCTGTTCCGGCTCGACCTGCGGGGGAATGGCCGGGGCCATCGTGCGCAGCGGCACGGGCGGCGTCACCAGCGGCACCACGCGGCCGTTGGCCACCTGCTGCAGGCGCTCGTGCTCGGCCATCACCTTGGCCGCATAGCCGTCGTCGTGCGGCAGCAGGGCGGCGCCGACGTAGTGCTTCAGGCCCCCCTGCACCGAGCCGGCGCGCTGGATGCACTCCTGCAGGACCTTGGCGCCCACGCGCAGGTTGGTCACGGGGTCGAAAGCCGCCAGCTTGCCGCCGAAATTCTCGTACTTGTCGCTGTGGATGCCGGTCATCACCTGCATCAGGCCCTGGGCGCCGACCGGGCTCTGGGCGAAGGGGTTGAAGCTGGACTCGACCGCCATCACGGACAGCAGCAGCAGGGGATCGATCTTGTTGCGGGCGCCGATCTCGTAGGCCTCGGCCACCAGCGCGCTGAGCGGCTCGGGCGCGACGCGATACTTCTTGCTGAGCCAGTAGGCCACGGCGGCCTGCTGCTTCGGGAGCTCCTTCGGATTCAGCGCGGTGGCGCGGTCGATCGCGTCGAGTTCGGGCACGAGGCCCATGGCCTGCACGTGGCGGGCCTGCAGCCAGGTCATGAGGCGGGACTCGCCGGCCTGCTGCAGGTCCGGACGCGCCAGCAGGGTGAGGACGGTGAACACGGTGGCAAGGCCCACGACGGCAAAGCCGTTGTGGGTGATCTCGAAGAAGCCTTGGGCGACGTCCGCGACGAACGTCTGCACGCCCTTGGCCAGTTTTCCTAGCGCTGTCATAGCACTTCCTTTCTGCGCGCGGATCCGCGTCTTCGTGCCGCTGCAAGCGGCACTCTCACCGTCGGCTCCTCGCTTGGATTGGTACGCCATCGGGAAAACGGAGGGCTCGCTGGAGCACCTGTCACGTCTTCACCGACTTCGCCGGGTTCGGCAGCGGGTGGGTCGTTCCCGGTCAGGGGCGGGAACGGGGCGGATTCTAGGAGGCTGCTTCATACCCGGTCAAGGATCATTGCCTGCTTCTTTATGCTTCCTGAAACATATGGAGTCGATAATTTAGGGCTGAGCCAGCCGGAAGTTCCGTAGTCGGAGCCCGCGGACCGCTGTCAGCCATGCCTGACAGGCGGCCGGATGCTCCTTTTTCAGGAGCGAACGGCGAGCCGGAGCGTCCTCCGTGCCGCTCGTCGGTCCCTTGGGCGGCGGTCGCCATCCGTCAGGAATGGCCGGGGGAAACGGCTGAGCGACCCGCAATCGCGCCTTGGAGCACCATTGAAAAGTCGATTTGCAATCCCCGGGGGCGTCGCCTAAGTTGGAAGGGCCCGAGCGATCGGGCATCAGCCGGTAGGGCCACACCCGTGGCAGCCCCGGCCCCACTTGGAAGCAATCTTTGCTTCCGGCGCGACGCGGACGTCCCGTTCGAGTCGCGAACCCAGACGGCACCGACTCGGGTCGGACCGTCAAGCCCGGCAGGCGGCTTCAGGCTCCTGGCCGGGCTTCCTCTTTGGGGCCGCCATCGCGCATCCTCCATATATGCACGGCGCGTGCGGGCACGCGCGGCGCCCGCACCCCCTGCGCCCGTTCGCGGCGAGAATACGCACCTTGCCCCCTGCCAGGGGGCTTTCCTTTCCCACCGAACAAGACTTGTGAGCAGCTTGAAATCCCACGACACCCAGGCACTGGACACGCTGACCGGGGGCGCCTTTTCCGCCCCGACGTCCGGCGAACGGGCGGCCCGCCTGCGCGACTGGCTGGCCGGCGAGCCCAGCGCCGAACAGATGCAGGAGGTGTTCCGCGAGCTGAGCGCCCGCGACAAGGGCGCCGCCCGCCTGCTGCGCGAGAAGCTGGACGAGATCAAGCGCGCCAAGGGCCAGGAGGCCATCGCGGCCGAATGGGCCGAGAAGGCCCGTGGCCTGCTCGGCCAGCCGCGCCTGAACATCGCCGACGCGATGGCGTGGCAGCGCGACGCCGCCAAGGCCGGCGCACCCTTGAGCCGCGAGCCGCTCGCCTCCGTGAAGGCTGAACTCGCCGACCGCATCCGAGGCATCGAGGACCTGCAGAACCGCGTGCAGATCCAGCGCGAGGCGGCCGTGCTGCTCGCGCAGCGCATCGAGGTGCTGTCCACCAAGTCCTGGCAAGACGCGCAGGCGGCCGCCGACGCGCTGCGCAACGACGTGCCGGCGTGGCAGGCCCAGGCGCAGGCCCTGCTCGACGACGCGAACTGGGTGAGTGTCGACCCGAAATTCCCGCCGTTGCTGGAAGCTTCGCGCGCGCAGCTGCAGGTCGTCTGGGATGCGTTCCAGAGCGCGCTGGCGCAGGCGGTCGCCGCGGCCGCCGACGCGAATGCCGCGCTGCCGCCCGTGCCGGTCTGGGCCGATGAACTGCGCCAGGCGCGCGGCGGTCCGGCCGAGGCCGCGCCGCCGAAAGCCGCGCGGCCGAAGGCCGACCCGGAGCAGCGGGCCCATGCCGGCAAGGTGGTCGGCGATGCGCTGGCGAAGCTGGAACAGGAAGTCGCGCAAGGCCATGGCAAGGCCACGGTGGGCGCGGCGAACGCGTTGCGCAACGCACTGAAGGAACACGGCAAGCTGGTGGACGACAAGCTCGAGGCGCAGGCGCATGCCGCGCTGGGCGCCGCCACCGAACTGGAAGGCTGGCAGCGCTGGCGCGCCGACCAGCTGCGGCAGGAGCTCGTGGCCAAGGCCGAGGCGCTGTTCGAGACGGTGCCCGCCAAGCCGCGCAAGCCGGCGCGGGTGAAGCCCGGAGACGGCGAGGCCGCTCCTGTCGCCACCGGCGAGGCCGTGGAAGCCGCGCCCGCGGAAGCCGCCGCGCAGGACCTGCCGGCGACGGCGGAAGCGGTCCCGGCCGCGGCCGAACCGGACGACCGGCCGGCGCCCGAGGCGGTGGCGGAAGCCGCCACTCCCTCCGGCCCCGCCGTGCGCAAGCCCCGCTATGGCGGCCGCAAGATGCAGGAGACCCTGCGCAGCCTGCGCGAGCAGTGGAAGCAGGTCGACCAGGGCGGCCCGCCGAACCATGCCCTGTGGAAGCGCTTCGACGAAGCCTGCAACGAAGCCTACAAGGTGGTGCAGGAGTGGCTGGACAAGGTCAAGTCGGAAGCCGCGGAACACCGCACGGCGCGCCTGGCGCTCATCGAGGAAGTGAAGGCCTGGGCCGCGGCCCATCCCGACGCGCCCAACGGCGACTGGAAGGGGTTCAACCGCGCGCTGCACCAGTTCTCGGACCGCTGGCGCGAGGCCGGCCACCTGAGCGAGAAGGCGTTCGCCGAACTGCAGCCGCAATGGAAGGAAGCGATCGGCCTGGCCGCAGCCCCGCTGGACCGGGCCCAGAAACAGAGCATCGAGCGGCGCAACGCGATGATCGAGGAGGCCAGGGCGCTCGGCGACGCGCCCATGCTGCGCATCGATGCCGTCAAGGCGCTGCAGCAGCGCTGGCAGGCGGAGGCGCAGACCGTGCCCCTGGACCGCAAGCAGGAGCAGAAGCTGTGGGACACCTTCCGCAAGCCGATCGACGACGCCTTCAACCGCAAGACCGCGGAGCGTGAGAAGGCGAGCGCCGCCATGAGCGGCCGCGACCGTGCCGTGCTGGAAGCGTCGAAGGCCGTCGAGCAGGCCACCGCCAGCGGCGACGCCCAGAAGATCCGCGCGGCGCTCGCCGCGCTGGAGCAGGCCGTGCGCGCCCGCGACGACGCGAACGCCGCCGCCGCCCCCGTGGGCGCGAAGCCTGCCGCGTCGCCGGTCGATGCGGCAACCGCCGACGGCGGGGCGGAAAGCGCCACCGCCGAAGGCGCGCCCGCCGAAGGCCAGGAGGCCGCCGCACCCGCGGCCCCGCCGAAGCCGGCACCCAAGCCGGTCGTGGCGATGCGCGGCGACGACCGTCCTGGCGCCCGTCGGGCCGAACCCGCCATGGCGGCCCGCCCCGGCAAGTTCGACAGCCGCCGGCCCGGCCCCGGTGGCCGCGACATGCGCGACGAGCGCCGTCCCTTCGGCCGCGACCGCGACGATCGGGAGGACCGTGGCCCGCGCCTGGGCGACGCGGCCTTCCGCGCGCAGCGCGATGCGCTGGAGCACGCGCAGGCGGCGCTGCGCAAGCTGGCGGCGCAGGCGCACGGGGAGGCGCTGACGCAGCTGATGACCGCTTGGGAGCAGCGCTCCGCCGAGCAGGTGCCCAGCCACCAGGAACTCGGCAAGGCCGTGGGCCCGCAGGTGCGCCAGGGCTGGACGCAGGCGCTGGGCAAGCCCGCCGGTGGCGACGCTTCCGAAGCGCTGCTGCGCCTGGAGATCGCCGCCGACGTGCCCACGCCGGCCGACCAGATCACCGCCCGGCGCGCGCTGCAGCTGCAACTGCTGACGCGCCGCAACGATCCGTCGCCGCAGGAGACCTGGGGCACGGACGTGGCGAAGGTGCTGGCGACCGGCTACGACGCGAACGCGGCGCGCCGGCTGCAGAACGCCCTGAAGGCGCTGCTGCGCGGAAGGTGAGCGGTGGGCGGGCCGCCGTGCCCGCCGCCTTTACCCCCGGCGGTAGAAGCCGTCGAACAGCGCCGTGAGCTCGGGGAAGTCCTGCGTGAAGCGGGCGCGGTTCACGAAGTAGCCTTCGCACGCGACGGCGAAGAACTCGTCGATCGCGGTGGCGCCGTAGCCGTCCAGCCAGGGGTGTTCCTCGCCGAAGCGCTCGGCGCGGATCACCGCCTCGCGGAAGCGCTCGTAGTTCGCCTCCATCACCTGCAGCCACGCGCGCCGGGCCTGCACCGAGGCCAGCGGCGGGCAGCCGTCGGGCGCGCCGTCGCGCATGTCGATCTTGTGGACGAATTCGTGGATCACCACGTTGAACCCGGTCTCGGCGGAAGCGCCGGCCTGCGCCACGTCGCGCCAGTTCAGCATGACCGGCCCGCCTTCCATGGCCTCGCCGGCCAGCACTTCGTCCCAGTCGTGCACCACGCCGGTCGCGTCGACTTCCGTGCGCCGCGCCACCACCTCGTCGGGGTGGACCACGATGCCGACGAAGTCGTCGTACCAGCCCAGCCCGAGGTGCAGGACCGGCAGCACGGCCTGGGCCGCGATGGCCAGCGCGATCTCGTCCGTGATGACGAGGCCGCCGGCACCGTGGAACTCCTTGCGCGCGAGGAACTCGGCGGCGAGCGCCCGCAGGCGTGCGGCTTCAGCCGCCTCCCGCTCCGCGAGGAAGGGGTAACGCCGCAGGGTGGCTTCCCACAGCGCGTCGGGCAGCGCCGGGACGCGGCGGCGGCGCAGCCAGGACCACATCAGGCGAGCGCGATGCGCCGGACGTCGCCCTCGCGCGTGATGCGCAAGGCTTCCATGCGGGGCGGCTGCGCATGCGCGTCCCAGTCGCTGAGGACGATGCGCCGGTGCGTCGCGTCGAGCGCGTGTTCGGCCGGCCGGTGGGTGTGGCCATGCACCAGCACCGGGGCGCCGGCGGCCCGCAGCCAGGCCAGCGCGGTCTCGGTGTCGACGTCGGCGTAGAACCGGTCGGTCTGCTTCAGCTCCTCGCTCTCGTTGCGCAGCCCGCGCGCGACCTCCTGGCGCCTGGTCAGCGGTTGCGAGAGGAAGGCGTCCTGCCAGCCCGGCGCCCGCACCTTGGCGCGGAACGCGAGGTAGTCGGTGTCCGCCACGCACAGGGCGTCGCCGTGCGAGAGCAACCAGCGCTGCTCGCCGAAGAGGAAGAGGGTGGGGTCCGCCAGCAGCGCCAGGCCGGTCGCCCGCGCCAGGCGCTCGCCGACCAGGAAGTCGCGGTTGCCGCAGAGGAAGAAGAGCGGCAGGCGCCGCGCCGTGTCGCGCAGCACCTGCGCGCACTCCGCCTCGAAGCCGGGCGCCTCGGCGGCGTCGTCGCCGACCCAGGCCTCGAACAGGTCACCCAGGATGAAGAGCGCGTCCGCCTGCGTCGCCGCCATGTAGCGCCGCCACGCTTGCACCGTGGCGGGCTGCGACGCCTGCAGGTGCAGGTCGGAGATGCACTCGACGGTGCGCCAGCCGGGCGCGGCGCGCAGTTCCTGCGCCGGCGGCGGCTGCATCGCGTTCAGACGACGACGGCCTTCTCGATCACGACGTCCGCCTTGGGGACGTCGCCGTGGCCGCCGCGGTTGCCCGTGGCCACGCCCTCGATGGCGTCGACGACTTCCTGGCCGGAAACGACCTTGCCGAACACCGCGTAGCCCCAGCCTTGCGGCGTGGGCGACTTGTGGTTCAGGAACTCGTTGTCCGCCACGTTGATGAAGAACTGCGCCGAGGCCGAGTGCGGCTGGTTGGTGCGCGCCATCGCCACCGTGTAGCGGTCGTTCTTCAGGCCGTTGTTGGCTTCGTTCTCGACCGGTGCGTCGGTCGGCTTCTGGGACATGCCGGGCGCGAAGCCGCCGCCCTGCACCATGAAGCCGCTGATCACGCGGTGGAAGATGGTGCCGTCATAGTGGCCCTTCTTCACGTAGTTCAGGAAGTTGGCGACGGTCTTGGGCGCCTTCTGCTCGTCGAGCTCCAGCGTGACGACGCCGTGGCCGGCGATGTGGAGTTCCACCTTGGGATTGCTCATGGGAAAACCTTTGTCTCTTACTTGACGAGCGTGGCCGACTGGATGACCACCGGCGTCACGGGGACGTCGCCGTGCATGCCGGCATTGGCCGTGGCCACGCCCTTGATCTTGTTGACGACGTCCATGCCTTCGACGACCTTGCCGAAGACCGTGTAGCCGGGCGCGTTGGGGCCGGGCGGGTCGAGCGTGCGCTTGTTGTCGGCGACGTTGATGAAGAACTGCGACGTGGCCGAGTCGGGGTCGGACGTGCGCGCCATGGCGATGGTGCCGATCTCGTTCTTCAGCCCCTTCGCGTAGGCCTCGCGGCCTTCGTGGGCCACCGGCGCGCGCGTCGGCTTCTCGGACATGTTGCGGTCGAAGCCGCCGCCCTGGATCATGAAGCGGTCGATGACGCGGTGGAAGATGGTGCCGTCGTAGTGCTTGTCGCGCACGTACTGCAGGAAGTTGGCCGCCGTCTTGGGGGCCTTGTCGGGATACACCTCGACGACGATGTCGCCGGCGCTGGTGGCGAACCTGACGCGGGGCGCCTGCTGGGCGGAGACGCCGCCGGCCATGCAGCCGATCACCAGGGCGGCCGTGGCGGCCCGGCGGGTGAGGGAAAACATCAGCCGATCACTCCTTCGTAGAAGATCTTCCATTGCGGCCCCTGGCGCACCCAGTACTGCCGCTTGACCGGGCCGCTGCGGGCGCCCGCGGCCACTTCGCCGAAGGTTACCACCATGGTGTCGGCCGAGTCGGTCCAGCGCAGCACCGACAGGTCCTTCATCTCGATCTCGCGGCCACGCGCGCGGCTGAGTTCGACCTGCAGCAGCGGCGTCCATTGCGCGAGCGTCTTGCCGTTGACGGCGAAGTCGGGCGTGTAGAAGGAAAGCAGCCGGCCGACGTCGCCGCTGGCCTTGGCATCGCGCCAGGCCTGCAGCACGTCCTTGAAGTGGCGGTGGTCGGTCTGCACGTGCGCCGGGTTCACCCAGCGCAGCGACTGCGCGATCACCACCGGCGTGGTGCGGACCTCCACGGTGCGGATGATGCGCTCGAGGTCGGGGTTGGCGAGCACCACGCAGCCGTCGGTGGCCTTGGGCGCGCGGGCGAACTGCTCCGGCGGCGTGCCGTGCAGCCAGATGCCGCGGCCCGTCTTGCCGCGCCGGGCGTCGTACGGGTTCGGGTAGTTGATCGGCAGGGCGCCCGCGCCGTAGAAGTCCTTGAGCGTCTTCGGGTCGAGGTTGCTGGTGATGTAGTAGACGCCCAGCGGCGTGCGCGCATCGCCCTCGACCACCTTCTCGATGCCGGCCTTGCCGACCGAGATGTAGTAGTCGGCCACCAGCTTCACGCCCTGCGGGCCGTTCTCGAACAGGTAGAGGCGGGCACGCGAGCTGTCGATGGCGATCGCATGCCTGTTCTTCGCCGACAGCTGCACGAACTGCGCGGGGACGGCACCGGCGGGCGGGCGCTCGCGCAGGGCGCGGATGCGCAACTGCGACTCCTCGCGCAGTTCCGCCAGTTGCTGGCCCGCGCTGCGCACCGCGGTGTCGGGCACGTCACCGAAGGCACGGACGGGCCGCTGCTGGGCCGTCAGCAGGTCGCCGTAGACGAGCTGGGCCAGGCTGAAGTTGGGATGGTCCTGGACCAGGCGCTCGGCCTTGGCGAGCGCATCGCGGGTGCGGGCCTGGCCGATCAGGCGGTAGATCTCGATCAGCCGCGCCTCGGCTTCGCCGTCGCGGGGCGCCGGCTTGCGGGCCGGGGACTGGGCCGCGGCCTTGCGCTGCGGCGGCGCGGCGGCCGCGGGCAGCAGCACCGCGAAGGCGCACAGCGCCAGCAGCAGCTGGCCGAACGCGGCCGGGGCGGTGGGGAGGTTCAACTGCACAACCTTCGCCGGGGGACGCAGCAGCGCCTCAGGCGCCGGTGCTCTCCCGGACGATCGTCCAGCGCCCGCCGCTGTTGACGAACTCCAGCGTCTTGCGGCTGGTGACGTTCAGCGAGTCGGCGCTGTACGCCTGGCGGAACTTCGCGACCGCCTTGCTGCCGGTCACGGTGACGTCCAGGTCGCTGACCTGCACGGTGATCTTGTTCTTGCCGACGATGCGGGCGCGGCGCTCCTGCTCCCAGGCCGCGCGCGACAGCTTGCCGGGCGGGTCGAACTCCTTGCCGTAGGCGCCCAGGTAGGCCGACATGTCCTTGCTCGCCCAGGCATTGGCCCAGGCCCGGACGGCGGCTTCGACGTCGCGCGAGGCCGTGGCGCCGGCGGCGGGTGCGGGTGCGGGTGCGGGTGCGGCGGCAGGGGCTGGCGCGGGAGCCGCCGCCGGCGCCGCTGCCGGCGCGGGTGCGG
>NZ_JADDIV010000005.1 GCF_015070875.1 Ramlibacter pallidus | reverse complement strand
GTCGGCGGCGGTGCCGGGGTCGGCGGCGGTGCCGGTGGCGGTGGCGCCGGCGCCGGCGCCGGTGCAGGCGTTGGCGGCGGCGGCGGTGGCGGCGTCGGCGGCGGCGGAGCGGGTGTCGGCGCGGGCGCCGGCGGCAGCGGCAGCGGCGGCGCGGGCGTCGGCGCCGGCGGCGTGGGCGTCGGTGCTGGCGGCACCGGGGGTGCAGGCGTCGGCGTCGGCGTCGGCAGCGCCAACGGCGGGGGTGCCGGCGGTGCGCCGGCCGGCAACGCAGGCGGCAACGGCGGTGCCAACGTCGGCACGGGCAACAGCGGCAACGGCGTGGGCAACACCGGCCTGGGCAACCAGGGCAACGGCCCGAACGCGGACACCGCCGGCAACGCATGCTGCGGTGGCGGTGCGAACGCCGGCGTCGGCGGTGGCGCGAACGCCGGTGGTGGTGCCAGCGTCGGCGGCGGTGCGGCAGTGGGCGGCACCGGATCCGTCGGCACGGTCGGCACGGTCGGGACCACCGGCACGGTCGGAACCACGGGCACCGTCGGAACGACGGGCACGGTGGGCACCGTTGGAACGACGGGCACGGTGGGCACCACCGGCACGGTCGGCGTGACCGCACCGGACACGGTCACCGTCACCGGCCCGGCCACGGTCACGACCGTCCCGGGCTCGCTGAGCGCACCGTCGGTGGTCGCCGTTCCGGGCGCACCGGCCACCGTCCTCGGCGGGCCGGCCACCGTGACCACGGTCCCCGGCAATGCACTCAGCCAGGACGTGGGCGCCAGTTCCACGGCGCTCGGCGCCGGCAACAGCACGGCGATGGGTGCGGGCGCCGACAGCGGCGCTTCCTCCGCGATGGGTGCGAACGCGGGCAGCACCAGCATGGGCGCGCCCATGAGCCGTGGCCGCCTGCCGGCCAAGGCGGACCGCGGCTGAGCACGCAGCGTCCATGAAAAAAGCGGCCCGCGGGCCGCTTTTTTTTGGACAGCGTGGCCGCTCAGGCCGCCACTTCCCGCGCCGTCTCGGCGTACTCCTCGATCTGGTCGAAGTTCATGTAGCGGTAGACCTTGTCGCCCTGGCTGTTGATCACGCCCATGTCGGACGCGTACTCGGCGACCGTCGGGAGGCGTCCGAGCTTCGACGCGATCGCGGCCAGTTCGGCGGAGGCGAGGAACACGTTGGTGTTCTTGCCCAGGCGGTTGGGGAAGTTGCGCGTGGAGGTCGACACCACGGTGGCGCCTTCCTTCACCTGCGCCTGGTTGCCCATGCACAGGCTGCAGCCGGGCGACTCGGTGCGTGCGCCGGCACCGCCGAAGTTGGCGTAGTGGCCTTCGCGCGTCAGCTGCTCCGCGTCCATCTTGGTCGGCGGCGCGATCCACAGCTTCACCGGGATGTCGCGCTTGCCTTCCAGCAGCGTGGAGGCCGCGCGGAAGTGGCCGATGTTCGTCATGCACGAACCGATGAAGGCCTCGTCGATCTTCGTGTTCTGCACTTCGGACAGCGGCTTGACGTCGTCCGGGTCGTTCGGGCAGCACAGCAGCGGCTCGGTGATCGTGTTCATGTCGATCTCGATCACCTCGGCGTACTCGGCGTCACGGTCGGCCTCCAGCAGCTGCGGGTTCGCGAGCCACGCTTCCACCGCCTTGATGCGGCGCTCCAGCGAACGCTTGTCCTGGTAGCCCTGCGCGATCATGTTCTTCATCAGGACCACGTTCGACTGCAGGTACTCGGCGATCGGCTCCTTGTTCAGCTTCACGGTGCAGCCGGCGGCGGAGCGCTCGGCCGACGCGTCGCTGAGTTCGAAAGCCTGTTCCACCTTCAGGTCCGGCAGGCCCTCGATCTCGAGGATGCGGCCGGAGAAGGCGTTGACCTTGCCCTGCTTGGCGACGGTCAGCAGGCCCTGCTTCATCGCGAAGTAGGGGATGGCGTGCACCAGGTCGCGCAGCGTGATGCCGGGCTGCATCTCGCCCTTGAAGCGGACCAGCACCGACTCGGGCATGTCCAGCGGCATCACGCCCGTGGCCGCCGCGAAGGCGACGAGGCCGGAGCCTGCCGGGAAGCTGATGCCGATGGGGAAGCGGGTGTGGCTGTCGCCGCCGGTGCCCACGGTGTCGGGCAGCAGCAGGCGGTTCAGCCAGCTGTGGATGACGCCGTCGCCCGGCTTCAGCGCGACGCCGCCGCGGTTGCTGATGAAGGCCGGCAGCTCGCGGTGCGTCTTGACGTCCACGGGCTTCGGGTAGGCGGAGGTGTGGCAGAACGACTGCATCACCATGTCGGCGGAGAAGCCCAGGCAGGCCAGGTCCTTCAGTTCGTCGCGCGTCATCGGGCCGGTCGTGTCCTGGCTGCCGACGGTCGTCATGCGGGGCTCGCAGTACGTGCCCGGGCGCACGCCCTTGCCTTCCGGCAGGCCGCAGGCGCGGCCGACCATCTTCTGGGCCACGGTGAAGCCCTTGCCGGAATCGGCGGTGGGCTTGGGCAGGCGGAACACGGTGGAGGCGCCCAGGCCCAGGAATTCGCGGGCCTTCGCGGTGAGCGAGCGGCCGATGATCAGGTTGATGCGGCCGCCGGCGCGCACTTCGTCCAGCAGCACGTCGTTCTTCAGCTGGAAGCGCTCGATGACCGCGCCGTCGCGCTCGATCGTGCCTTCGTACGGATAGATGTCGATGACGTCGCCCATGTTCAGCTTCGCCACGTCGACTTCGATCGGCAGGGCGCCGGAGTCCTCCTGCGTGTTGAAGAAGATCGGCGCGATCTTGCCGCCCAGGGTGACGCCGCCGAAGCGCTTGTTCGGCACGAACGGGATGTCCTGGCCCGTCGCCCAGATCACGCTGTTGGTAGCGGACTTGCGCGAGGAGCCGGTGCCGACCACGTCGCCGACGTAGGCGACCTGGTGGCCCTTGGCCTTGAGCTCCTCGATGAATTTCATGGGGCCGCGCTTGCCCTCTTCCTCGGGCTGGAACGCGGCGCCGGGACGGCTGTTCTTCAGCATCGCCAGCGTGTGCAGCGGGATGTCGGGACGCGACCAGGCATCGGGCGCGGGCGACAGGTCGTCCGTGTTCGTCTCGCCCGGCACCTTGAAGACGGTGACGGTGATCTTCTGCGGCACTTCGGTGCGGGTGGTGAACCACTCGGCCTCGGCCCAGGACTGCATCACTTCCTTGGCGAACGCGTTGTTGGCCTTGGCCTTCTCCGCGACGTCGTGGAAGTAGTCGAACATCAGCAGCGTCTTCTTCAGGCCGTCGGCGGCGACCTGTGCCACCTCCGCGTCGTCCAGCAGGTCGATCAGCGGCTTGACGTTGTAGCCGCCGACCATGGTGCCGAGCAGTTCGGTCGCCTTGGCCTTCGAGATCGCGTTGACGGTGAGGTCCCCATGCGCGACGGCCGCCAGGAAGCTGGCCTTGACCTTGGCCGCGTCGTCCACGCCCGGCGGCACCCGGTGCGTCAGCAGGTCCAGCAGGAAGGCTTCTTCCTTGGCCGGGGCCGACTTGATCAGCTCGATCACGTCGGCGGTCTGCTTGGCGGACAGGGGCAGCGGGGGAATGCCGAGCGCAGCGCGTTCGGCAACGTGTTCAACGTAGGCTTGCAACATGGGGTTCTCCGTTCAAATCGGTGTCGGCGTCATCGCGCCGGCGCCGGGGCCGCCGCGGGTGCGGGCGCGGCCGGCGCGGCGGAGGGCGCGGTGTCGGTGGGGGCCGGCGTCGCGGCAGGCGCGGCGGCGGGTGCGGTGGTGGCAGGTGCGGTCGCGGCCGGTGCGGCGGCAGCGGCAGGGGCCGGTTCGAGCAGGTTGACCGCCTTCATGTTCTTCGCGAACTCGGCCTGCTCGGGGCTCACGCACTCGTCGGCGAGGCGCTTGCCTTCCTTCTGGTTCATGAGCATGGACTTGTTGCCGATCTGCAGCCACAGCGCGCCGCGGGCGGGATCCTCCAGGCGGATCGCGCCGGTCTTGCTCTCCACCGGGTGCATCACGAAGCGGTTGATGCCGTGGGACACCAGGAAGTAGCCGGCGCGGCGGCGCGGCGTGACCTTCACGTGCGCGCCCAGTTCGCACTTGATCTCGCCGGTGTAGACGCGCTTGGCGATCTCGAGTTCGGCGGGCGTGAGCTTGTCGGCCGGATCGTTCTCCTCCAGCGGCGTGGACAGCTCGATGGCCTCGCGGCGCGAAGCCGGTGCCGCCTTGGCGGCCGCCGGCTTGCCGGACTTGGCCGCGGGCTTCGCGGCGGGCTTGCCGGCCGGCTGCGCCGGCGCCTGCGCGAACGCGGCGGTGCACAGCGAGGAAATCAGGACGGTGGCGAACAGGAACTTCATTGACGTCTCTCCGTTGGACTGGGGACGCGGGCGGCGAACCATTCCCGCGCTTCATCGGGGAGCTGCCTGCCGGTCTGGTGTGCCCTCTCCAGCACCTGCCAGTAGTAGCGGTAGCTCGCCCTGTCCTCGAGTTTGCCGTCGAAGCTGATGGGCGCCCATTGCGCGGCTTCGGCGGCCCGCAGAAGTTGTGACGCCTTGTGTATTTCGTCAGCAGCGGGAGCGAACACTTCGACGATGGCCCTGATCTGGTCGGGGTGGATGCTCCACATGCGCGTGTAACCGAACTCGTTGGCCGCACGCGACGCCGCGGCGCGGAAGGCGGCCTGGTCGCGGATCTCGGTGACGACGCCGTGCGACGGCACCTTGCCGTGCGCGTGGCAGGCGGAGGCGATCTCCAGCTTGGCGCGCACCACCAGCGGATGCGTGAACTGGCCCTGCACGCCCATGCCGGCGGACGGGATCGCGCCGCCGTGCGCCGAGACGAAGTCCATCAGCCCGAAACTGAGGGACTGCAGGCGCGGATGCGCGGCGATGTCGAAGGCGCGGTGCACCGCCGCCGGCGACTCGACCAGGCCTTGCAGCGGCAGCTGCTTCGCGCCGGCGGCATCGAGCGCACGGGCGGCACGTTCCACGTCCTCGGGCCGTTCGACCTTCGGCAGCATCACGTGCACGAGGCGGTGGCCCGCCCGCCCGGCGATGGTGGCGATGTCGGCTTCGAACGCCGGATGGTCGACGGGATGGACGCGGACCGCGACGCGGGCGTCGGGCGCGGCGCCCAGCGCGAGCTCCACCACCAGGGCGGCGTGCTCGGCCTCCCCGCCGACCGGCGCGCCGTCCTCGCAATCCAGCGTCACGTCGAACACGCACGCGCCGAATTCCTGCGTCATCTCCTGCTGGAGCTGCAGGCTCTTGCGCATGCGCGCCTCCACGCCGCTGTAGTGGTCGCACACCGGCAGGGTGCCGGTGCGCGCCTGGGCGCCGAGGAGGATGTCGCGCGGGTGGGCCATCCGTCCGTTTGCCTTACAGGAGGTGCGCCACGCCCTGCTGCTCTTCCTGCAGTTCCTTCAGCGTGATGTTGATGCGTTCCTGCGAGAAGGCGTCGATCTCCAGGCCTTCGACGACCTTGTACTCGCCGTTCTGCGTCGTGACCGGGAAGCCGAACATGGTGTCCTTGGGGATGCCGTACTGGCCGTCCGACGGGATGCCCATGGTGACCCACTTGCCGTTGGTGCCCAGGGCCCAGTCGCGCATGTGGTCGATGGCGGCGTTGGCGGCGGAAGCGGCGGACGACAGGCCGCGCGCCTCGATGATGGCGGCGCCGCGCTTGCCGACGGTGGGCAGGAAGGTGTTGGCGTTCCACTCCTGGTCGTTGATCAGGTCCTTGACGGCCTTGCCGTTGACCGTGGCGAAGCGGTAGTCGGCGTACATCGTGGGCGAGTGGTTGCCCCACACCGTCAGCTTCTCGATGTCCTTGACCTGGGTGCCGGTCTTGGCGGCGACCTGCGACAGCGCGCGGTTATGGTCCAGGCGGAGCATGGCGGTGAAGTTCTTGCGCGGCAGGCTGGGCGCGCTCTTCATCGCGATGTAGGCGTTGGTGTTGGCGGGGTTGCCCACGACCAGCACCTTCACGTTGCGCGACGCCACCTTGTCGAGGGCCTTGCCCTGCGCGGTGAAGATGGCGGCGTTGGCGGACAGCAGGTCCTTGCGCTCCATGCCGGGGCCGCGCGGGCGGGCGCCGACCAGCAGCGCGTAGTCGGTGTCCTTGAACGCCGTCATCGGGTCGCCGTGGGCTTCCATGCCGGCCAGCAGCGGGAACGCGCAGTCTTCCAGCTCCATCATCACGCCCTTGAGGGCCTTCTGCGCCTTCTCGTCCGGGATCTCCAGCAGCTGCAGGATCACGGGCTGGTCCTTGCCCAGCATCTCGCCGGAGGCGATGCGGAACAGCAGGGCGTAACCGATCTGGCCGGCGGCGCCGGTGACGGCGACGCGAACGGGCTTCTTGCTCATGGGAATCTCCGAAGGAAGGTTGGCGAATACGGCAGTCGCAAGGGGCGCGGCGGGGGTGGCGGAGGCCCTGCGGACAGCCTGCGAGTTTACCCGTAGCCCCGCAGGCGGTCAATTTGTCTTATGTCTTATATAAGATATGATTGCCCGCACCGACGGCGTCCGCGCCGTCCCGTCGCCATGGCCGTGCACCAACCCTCCTCCACCGAACCCGCGAGCGATGCCGCGGGGCCGGCGACGCCCGCCTTCAGCCCGCTGTACCAGCAGATCAAGGGGCTGATCCTGCAAAGCCTGCAGGCCGGCGAGTGGAAGCCCGGCGAGGCGATCCCCAGCGAGATGGACCTTGCCGCGCGCTTCCGCGTGAGCCAAGGCACGGTGCGCAAGGCCATCGACGAACTCGCGGCCGAGAACCTCGTGGTGCGCCGCCAGGGCAAGGGCACCTTCGTCGCCACGCACGCCGAGCAGCACGTGCGCTACCGCTTCCTGAAGCTCGTGCCGGACAGCGGCGACGAGGGTCCGGCGCAGCGCACGATCCTGGAATGCCGCCGCGGCCGCGCCAGCGCCGAGATCGCGCGCGCGCTGGCCCTGCGCACCTCCGACCCCGTGGTGCAGGTCCGGCGCGTGCTGTCCTTCGGCGGCGTGCCGACCATCCTGGAGGACATCTGGCTGCCGGGGAATGCCTTCAAGGGGCTGACGGCCGAACAGCTGGCCAGCCACCAGGGCCCGACCTACGTGCTCTTCGAAGTGGAGTTCGGCGTGCGCATGGTGCGGGCGGAGGAAAAGATCCGGGCGGTCGCCGCCGACGCGCAGCATGCGCGGTTGCTCGCGGTGGACGCGGGCGCGCCGCTGCTGTCGGTGGAACGCCTTTCGCACACCTACAACGACGTCCCGATGGAACTGCGCCGGGGGCTGTATCGCACCGACACGCACCACTACCGCAACGACCTGAGCTGACCCGCCGGCGGGTCGCGAAAACGCAACCCTGGTGTCAGGTTGTTGCGTTGCAATAGAATTTTGGGCTGTCCGCCTTTCCTCCCCCTTCCCGTTTTCCCGCGCAGCCCCTGAAAGAACCACCCATGACAGTCGCCCAGAAGCGGCCGGAATTCCGCAACATCAACGCGTTCAAGGATTTGCCGACCTACCGGCTGCCCGCCCCCGGCTGGGTGTCGATCCTGCACCGCATCAGCGGCGTGCTGATGTTCGTGCTGCTGCCGCTGGTGATCTGGATGTTCGACACCTCGGTGTCCTCCGAGATCTCCTTCGCGCGCTTCCGCAACGCCTTCAACAACGGCGCGCTGGGCGTGCTGATGAAGCTGGTCGCGCTGGGCCTCATCTGGGCCTACCTGCACCACTTCATCGCCGGCCTGCGCCACGTCTGGATGGACGTGAGCCACAAGGCGGTGAGCAAGAGCTGGGGCGGCAGCTCCGCCAAGTTCACCCTCGTCGCCAGCCTCGTGCTGACCGTCGTCCTCGGCGCGAAGCTGTTCGGCGTCTACTGACCCCCGGAGCAAGAACCCCATGGCAGTCAACTACGGTTCCCGGCGCACGGTCGTCGGCGCGCACTACGGCACCCGCGACTGGCTGGCGCAACGCGTCACCGCCGTCCTCATGGCGCTCTTCACCCTGGTGGTGCTGGCGCAGGTGATCTTCTCCCGCGGCCCGATCGGCTACGACAGCTGGGCCGGCATCTTCCACCCGCAGTGGATGAAGGCCCTGACCTTCGCCACCGTCGTGGCCCTGATCTACCACGTGTGGGTCGGCATGCGCGACGTGCTGATGGACTACGTCAAGCCGGTCGGCATCCGCCTCGCGCTGCAGATCCTGGTGATCGTGTGGCTGCTGGGTTGCGCGGCTTGGGCCATCCAGGCCCTGTGGAGAGTCTGAAGAACATGGCATACACCACCAACAACATCACGACGCGCAAGTTCGACGTCGTCATCGTCGGCGCCGGCGGCTCCGGCATGCGCGCCTCCCTGCAGCTGTCCCTGGCCGGCCTGAATGTGGCCGTGCTGTCCAAGGTGTTCCCCACCCGCTCGCACACCGTGGCGGCGCAGGGCGGCATCGGCGCCTCTCTCGGCAACATGTCCGAGGACAACTGGCACTACCACTTCTACGACACCGTCAAGGGCTCCGACTGGCTCGGCGACCAGGACGCCATCGAGTTCATGTGCCGCGAGGCGCCGAAGGTCGTGTACGAGCTCGAGCACTTCGGCATGCCCTTCGACCGCAATCCGGACGGCACGATCTACCAGCGTCCCTTCGGCGGCCACACCGCGAACTACGGCGAAAAACCGGTGCAGCGCGCCTGCGCCGCCGCCGACCGCACCGGCCACGCGATGCTGCACACGCTGTACCAGCAGAACGTCAAGGCACGCACCAGCTTCTTCGTCGAGTGGATGGCACTGGACCTGATCCGCGACGCCGAGGGCGACGTGGTCGGCGTGACCGCGCTGGAGATGGAGACGGGCGACCTGCACGTGCTGCACGCCAAGACCGTGCTGCTGGCGACCGGCGGCGCCGGCCGCATCTACCAGGCTTCGACCAACGCCTTCATCAACACCGGCGACGGCCTGGGCATGGCGGCCCGCGCCGGCATCCCGCTGGAAGACATGGAGTTCTGGCAGTTCCACCCGACCGGCGTGGCCGGCGCGGGCGTGCTGCTCACCGAAGGCTGCCGCGGCGAGGGCGCGATCCTGCTGAACAGCAAGGGCGAGCGCTTCATGGAGCGCTACGCCCCGACGCTGAAGGACCTGGCGCCGCGCGACTTCGTCTCCCGCTCCATGGACCAGGAGATCAAGGAAGGCCGCGGCTGCGGGCCGAACAAGGACTACGTGCTGCTCAAGCTCGACCACCTGGGCGCCGAGACCATCCACAAGCGCCTGCCTTCCGTCTACGAGATCGGCGTGAACTTCGCCAACGTCGACATCACGCGCGAGCCGATCCCGGTCGTGCCCACCATCCACTACCAGATGGGCGGCATCCCGACCAACATCCACGGCCAGGTCGTGGTGCAGAAGCCGGGCGACGACAACCAGCCCCTCAACGGCCTGTACGCGGTGGGCGAATGCTCCTGCGTCAGCGTGCACGGCGCCAACCGCCTGGGCACCAACTCGCTGCTGGACCTGCTGGTGTTCGGCAAGGCTGCCGGCAACCACATCGTCGACTTCGCCAGCCGCACCAAGTCGCACAAGCCGCTGCCCGCCGGCGCCGCCGACCGCACGCTGGAGCGCCTGAACCGCCTGGAGAACGCTTCCAGCGGCGAGTACGCGCAGGACGTCGCCAACGACATCCGCGCCTCCATGCAGGCGCACGCCGGCGTGTTCCGCACCCAGGCCAGCATGGACGAGGGCGTGCGCAAGATCGCGGCCATCCGCGAGCGCGTGAACGCGATCGGCCTGAAGGACAAGTCGCGCGTCTTCAACACGGCGCGCGTCGAGGCGCTGGAAGTCGAGAACCTGATCGAGGCCGCCCAGGCCACCATCGTCTCGGCGGCCGCCCGCAAGGAATGCCGCGGCGCCCACACGGTGAGCGACTACGAGCGCCCGGCCGACGACGCCACGGCGCCGCTGGGCCGCGACGACGCCAACTGGATGAAGCACTCGCTGTTCTACAGCGAAGGCGCGCGCCTGGCGTACAAGCCGGTCAAGCTGAAGCCGCTGTCGGTGGACTCGGTGCCGCCGAAGGTCCGCACTTTCTGAGCACCTTCGCGTTACGTACTTCTGCGGACCTGCAAACGGCCTAGATTCAAAGAGATCCAACATGCAAAAGCGCACCTTCCACATCTACCGATACGACCCGGACAAGGACGCCAAGCCGTTCATGCAGACGGTGGAGATCGAGCTCGAGGGCAACGAGCGCATGCTGCTCGACGCGCTGATGAAGCTCAAGGCGCAGGACCCGACGCTGTCGTTCCGCCGCTCCTGCCGCGAGGGCGTCTGCGGCTCCGACGCGATGAACATCAACGGCAAGAACGGCCTGGCCTGCCTGACCAACCTGCTGCAGCTGGGCGACAAGCCGATCGTGCTCAAGCCGCTGCCGGGGCTGCCGGTGATCCGCGACCTGATCGTGGACATGACCGACTTCTTCAAGCAGTACCACTCGATCAAGCCCTACCTCGTGAACGAGGACATCCCGCCCGAGAAGGAGCGGCTGCAGTCGCCCGAGGAGCGCGACGAGCTGAACGGCCTGTACGAGTGCATCCTGTGCGCGAGCTGCTCCACCAGCTGCCCCAGCTTCTGGTGGAACCCGGACAAGTTCGTCGGCCCGGCCGGCCTGCTGCAGGCGTACCGCTTCATCGCCGACAGCCGCGACCAGGCCACCAACGACCGCCTGGACAACCTGGAAGACCCGTACCGGCTGTTCCGCTGCCACACGATCATGAATTGCGTCGACGTCTGCCCCAAGGGCCTGAATCCGACCATGGCGATCGGCAAGATCAAGGAGCTGATGGTCCGCCGGTCCGTCTGAGCGGGTGCAAAATGACCGAAGCGCTGCTGGATGAACGGGGCCTGAGCAAGCTGCGCTGGCGCTGCCGGCGCGGGCTGCTGGAGAACGACCTGCTCATCGAGCGGTTCTTCGACCGCCATGCCGTGGGCCTGACCGTGCGGCAGGCCGACGCGCTGTGCGAACTGATGGACCTGGCGGACAACGACCTGCTGGACCTGCTGCTGCGGCGCAAGGACCCGGAAGGCGCGCTGGACCGGCCGGACGTGAAGGAAGTGCTGGAGATGCTGCGCATGCCGCCGGCCGCATCCCAGGTTGGGCATTGAAACTGACTAGGAATCAACCATGAAACTCGCCGACAACAAGGCCACCCTGTCGTTCAGCAACGGCGGCCCGAGCGTGGAGATGCCCGTCTACCAGGGCACCATCGGCCCGGACGTGATCGACATCCGCAAGCTGTACGCGCAGACGGGCATGTTCACGTACGACCCGGGCTTCATGTCCACGGCGTCGTGCCAGTCGACCATCACGTACATCGACGGCGACAAGGGCGAGCTGCTGTACCGCGGCTACCCCATCGAGCAGCTCGCGACCTCGTGCGACTACCTCGAGACCTGCTACCTGCTGCTGTACGGCGAGCTGCCCAACCCGCAGCAGAAGTCCGACTTCGTGGCCCGCGTGACCAACCACACGATGGTCAACGAGCAGATGCAGTTCTTCCTGCGCGGCTTCCGCCGCGACGCGCACCCGATGGCCGTGATGACGGGCCTGGTCGGCGCCCTGTCGGCCTTCTATCACGACAGCACGGACATCAACAATCCCGAGCACCGCGAGATCTCCGCGATCCGCCTGATCGCGAAGATGCCGACGCTGGTGGCCATGGCGTACAAGTACTCCATGGGGCAGCCGTACATGTACCCGAAGAACTCGCTGTCCTATACGGCGAACTTCATGCGCATGATGTTCGCCACGCCGTGCGAGGAGTACGAGCCCAACGACGTGCTGGTGCGCGCGATGGACCGCATCTTCATCCTGCACGCCGACCACGAGCAGAACGCCTCCACCTCCACGGTGCGCCTGTGCGGCTCCTCCGGCACCAACCCGTTCGCGGCCATCGCGGCCGGCGTGGCCTGCCTCTGGGGCCCCGCCCACGGCGGTGCCAACGAAGCGGCGCTGAACATGCTGGAAGACATCCAGAAGATGGGCGGCGTGGCCAAGATCGGCGAGTTCGTGGCCAAGGTGAAGGACAAGAACAGCGGCATCAAGCTGATGGGCTTCGGCCACCGCGTGTACAAGAACTACGACCCGCGCGCCAAGCTGATGCGCGAGACCTGCCACGAGGTGCTGTCGGAGCTGGGCCTGGAGAACGATCCCCTCTTCAAGCTGGCCATGGCGCTGGAGAAGGTCGCGCTGGAAGACGAGTACTTCGTCTCCCGCAAGCTGTACCCGAACGTCGACTTCTACTCCGGCATCGTGCAGCGCGCGATCGGCATCCCGGTCAGCCTGTTCACCGCGATCTTCGCGCTGGCCCGCACCGTCGGCTGGATCGCCCAGCTCAACGAGATGATCGGCGACCCCGAGTACAAGATCGGCCGCCCGCGCCAGCTGTTCACCGGCGCGACCAAGCGCGACGTGGCGCCCATCGGCAAGCGCTGATCGAGCGCTCGCAGGAAGAGGCCCGCTCGCGCGGGCCTTTTCTTTTGTGAAGGCCCTGGATCCCCGCCTGCGCGGGGATGACGGTGGCTTGGGCGGGGCCATTCGGGGAATCCGTCATTCCCGCGCAGGCGGGAACCCAGGGCATTCAAGGCCGCGCCAGCGGATACCGAGGCTTTTCATCCGCTCCCACCATCAGCTGGTTCACCACGCCCATCACGTCGTCGACCAGCAGCACGGCCCGCTCCATCTCCTCCTTTTGCCGGGCGGTCCGCACGCAGCCCATCAGCGTCACCAGCCGGCGTTCGCCTTGCACCCACACCGTGGTGTCGTCGAAGCGGCCGTCCATGCGCAGGTACTGCTGCACGCGCGGGATGATCTCCTTGTCGTAGAGGTAGCTGTTCGGCAGCCGGCAACGGCCCACGCGGTAGCAGCTGCCGCCGTGCTGCGAGCGCACGTGCGCTTCCTTGCGGACCTCTTCCTCGGTGAATCCCGGCGGCCGGGGCGCCGGGCAGCCGGCCAGGGCGGAGGTGACCTGCAGGGAGGGGTCGTCGAAGGCGTTGCGGCGGTCCTGCGCGCTGGAAGGCAGCACCAGCAGGAGGGCCAGGAGGCAGGGCAGGAATTTCATGGCGCCGGATGCTCGCGCGAACCGACCCGGCCAGGCAAGGAGGGCATCGCGGATCGCGATGGCGGAGCAGGCGCTTCTCATGGACAATCCGCATTCGCCATCGCCATCCGCGATGCCTCACCGCCATGCCCGCCTCCGAACGTTCCTTCGCCCGCCGGATCGACCTCACCTCGCTGCAGCTGTTCGTGGCGGTGTGCGAGCTCGGCTCCATCGGCAAGGCGGCCGAACGCGAATTCATCGCCGCCTCCGCGGTGAGCAAGCGGCTGTCGGACCTGGAGGCGACGCTGGAGACGCCGCTGCTGTATCGCCACACGCGGGGGGTGAAACTCACGCCGGCCGGCGAAAGCCTGCTGCACCACGCACGCACCGTCCTCTTCAGCCTGGAGAAGATGCAGGCGGAACTGTCCGAGTACGCGGACGGCGTGCGCGGACACGTGCGCATCCACGCCAACATTTCCGCCATCGTGCAGTTCCTGCCGGAGGACCTGGGCGCCTTCAGCCGCGAGCACCCGCAGGTCAAGATCGACCTGGAGGAACACCTGAGCAACGAGGTGGTCCGGGCCGTGCAGGAAGGTGCGGCGGACCTCGGCATCTGCAACGTCCCCGCGGCCGGCCGCGACCTCCAGACCCTGCCCTACCGGCGCGACGAGCTGGTGCTGATCGTGCCGCGCGGCCATGCCTTGGCCGGCCGCCAGCGGGTGCCGTTCGAGGCTTCCCTGGAGTTCGACCACGTCGGGCTGCACGCCAACAGCTCCATCCACCTGGCGATGCGCGAGGCCGCCGCCGCCGCGGGCCGGGCGATCCGCCTGCGCATCCACGTCACGGGGCTCGACGCCATGTGCCGCATGATCCACAACGGGCTCGGCGTCGGCGTCATGCCGCACCGCGCCTTCACGCTGATGCACGGCGTCGGCGACCTGGAATGCGTGCGCCTCGCCGACCCCTGGGCGACGCGCGACATCCGGCTCGTCGCGCGCGATTTCTCCACCCTGCCCCTCACCGCCCGCCTGCTGGTCGACCACCTGCGGTCGCGCGCCGAAGAGGGCGAAGCGCTGGCCGCATAGAATTTCTCGCAAAGGAAAGCCCCCCATGGGACGCACGCTGTACGACAAGATCTGGGACGAGCACGTCGTCCACACCGAGGAGGACGGCACGGCCGTCCTCTACATCGACCGCCACCTGGTGCACGAGGTCACCAGCCCGCAGGCCTTCGAAGGCCTGCGCGAAGCCGGCCGCAAGGTCTGGCGCATCAGCTCGGTGGTGGCCACTGCCGACCACAACACGCCCACCACCGGCTGGGACCGCGGCTACGACGGCATCACCGACCCGATCTCCAAGCAGCAAATCACCACGCTCGACCAGAACATCGGCGAGTTCGGCGCGGCCGCCTACTTCCCCTTCCTGTCCAAGCGCCAGGGCATCGTGCACGTCATCGGCCCGGAGTCCGGCGCGACGCTGCCCGGCATGACCGTGGTCTGCGGCGACTCGCACACGTCCACCCACGGCGCGTTCGGGGCGCTGGCCCACGGCATCGGCACCTCGGAGGTCGAGCACGTGCTGGCCACGCAGACGCTGCTGGCCAAGAAGGCGAAGAACATGCTGGTGCAGGTGGAGGGCAAGCTCCCCCTGGGCGTGACCGCGAAGGACATCGTGCTGGCCATCATCGGCCGCATCGGCACCGCCGGCGGCACGGGCTACACCATCGAATTCGCGGGCTCGGCCATCCGCAGCCTGTCGATGGAAGGCCGCATGACCGTCTGCAACATGGCCATCGAGGCCGGCGCCCGTGCCGGCCTGGTGGCCGTCGACGAGAAGACGATCGAGTACGTCCGCGGCCGGCCGCTGGCGCCCAAGGGCGTCGAATGGGACCAAGCGGTCGCGTACTGGAAGACGCTGCAGTCGGACGCCGACGCGAAGTTCGACGCGGTGGTGAAGCTGGACGCCGCGCAGATCGTGCCGCAGGTCACCTGGGGCACCTCGCCCGAGATGGTGACATCCATCGACGGGCGCGTGCCCGACCCGGACAAGGAAAAAGACGCCAACAAGCGCGACGCGATCGAGCGGGCGCTGACTTACATGGGGCTGCAGCCCGGCAAGCGGATGGACGACATCTACGTCGACAAGGTGTTCATCGGCTCCTGCACCAACAGCCGCATCGAGGACATGCGCGAGGCCGCCGCGATGGTGAAGAAGCTCGGGCGCCGCGTCGCGCCGAACATCAAGGCGGCGCTGATCGTGCCCGGTTCGGGCGTGGTGAAGGACCAGGCCGAACGCGAGGGCCTGCACGAGATCTTCCAGGCCGCGGGCTTCGAATGGCGCGAGCCGGGCTGCTCCATGTGCCTGGCCATGAACGCCGACCGGCTCGAGCCCGGCGAGCGCTGCGCCTCCACCAGCAACCGCAATTTCGAAGGCCGCCAGGGCGCCGGCGGCCGCACGCACCTCGTGAGTCCCGCCATGGCGGCCGCTGCCGCTGTCCATGGCCATTTCGTCGACGTCCGGCAGTTCGCCTGAAACCTGAAGGAGCCCCCATGACCAAGACCATCGCCACCCTCCTCGCCGCCGCGTTCGTGCTGGCCGGCTGCAACACCGTCCGCGGCGTCGGCCAGGACGTGCAGAAGGCCGGGGAGAAGATCGAAGACGTGGGCAAGAAGAAATAAGGACCTGGGGACGGACCACCAGCGAAGCGGTGCTCGGCCCCTCTGATCATGGAATCATTTCAAATCCACAAGGGCGTGGTCGCCCCCATCGACCGCGAGAACGTCGACACCGACGCGATCATTCCCAAGCAGTTCCTCAAACGCATCACCAAGACGGGGTTCGGCCCGAACCTGTTCGACGAGTGGCGCTACCTGGACCCGGGCCAGCCCGATTCCGACCCGGCGTCCCGCAAGCCGAACCCGGACTTCGTGCTGAACCAGCCGCGCTACCGCAACGCTTCGGTGCTGCTGGCGCGCCGGAACTTCGGCTGCGGCTCCTCGCGCGAGCATGCGCCGTGGGCGATCCAGCAGTACGGCTTCCGCGCCCTGATCGCGCCCAGCTACGCCGACATCTTCTTCAACAACTGCTTCAAGAACGGCCTGCTGCCGATCGTGCTGCCGGAATCCACCGTCGCGAAGCTGTTCGACGAGGTCTACGCCTTCCCGGGCTACGAACTCACGATCGACCTGGAGCGCCAGGTCGTGGTGAAGCCGCAGGGCGAGGAGATCCCGTTCGAGGTCCAGGCGTTCCGCAAGTACTGCCTGCTCAACGGGCTGGACGACATCGGCCTCACGCTGCGGCAGTCCGACAAGATCAAGGCCTTCGAGGCCCGGCGCCTGGCCACCAAGCCCTGGCTCGCCCACACCCTGCAAGGATAGGAAAGCAATGAAGATCGCAGTGCTGCCGGGCGACGGCATCGGCACCGAAATCGTGGCCGAGGCCGTGAAGGTGCTCCAGGTCCTCGACCTGCAGTTCGAGATGGAGACCGCGGACGTCGGCGGCGTGGCCTACGACCGCCATGGCCATCCGCTGCCCGAGGCGACGCTGAAGCTGGCCAAGGAAGCGGACGCCGTGCTGTTCGGCGCCGTGGGCGACTGGAAGTACGACAAGCTGGAGCGGCAGTTCCGCCCGGAGCAGGCCATCCTGGGCCTGCGCAGGAACCTCGGCCTGTTCGCGAACTTCCGCCCGGCGATCTGCTACGAGCAGCTGACGCACGCCTCCAGCCTCAAGCCGGAGCTCGTGAGCGGCCTCGACATCCTGATCATCCGCGAGCTGACCGGCGACATCTATTTCGGCCAGCCGCGCGGCCGGCGCGCCTCGCCCGACGGCGCGTTCGCCGGCGCGGAGGAGGCGTTCGACACGATGCGCTACACCCGCCCGGAGATCGAGCGGATCGCGCACGTTGCCTTCCAGGCCGCGCGCAAGCGCAGCAAGAGGGTGACCAGCGTCGACAAGGCCAACGTGCTGGAAACCTTCCAGTTCTGGAAGGACGTGGTCACGGAAGTCGGCCAGCAGTATCCCGACGTGAAGCTGGACCACATGTACGTGGACAACGCGGCCATGCAGCTGGTCAAGCAGCCCAAGGCCTTCGACGTGGTGGTCACCGGCAACATGTTCGGCGACATCCTGTCCGACGAGGCCGCGATGCTGACCGGCTCCATCGGCATGCTGCCCTCGGCCAGCCTGAACGCGTCCAGCCAGGGGCTGTACGAGCCGTCCCACGGCAGCGCGCCGGACATCGCCGGCAAGGGCATCGCCAATCCTTTGGCTACAATACTGTCAGCCGCCATGATGCTCCGCTTCTCCCTGAACCAGCCCCACGCCGCCGACCGCATCGAGTCCGCGGTGAAGGACGTGCTGGCGCAGGGGCTGCGCACGGCCGACATCTGGTCGGAAGGCACCCGCAAGGTCGGTACCCGCGAGATGGGCGACGCGGTGGTTGCGGCCATCACCAAGAAGACGATTACCAAGAGCTAGCAGGCTCCGGTTCGTCGCGCCCGTTCCCCGGCCAGACGAGCCGGGGAAACACAGGACTTCCACTGAAAGGCGCGACGATGACTCTCTCCAACGCACAACAACCGCTGGTCGGCCTCGTCGGCTGGCGCGGCATGGTCGGCTCGGTCCTCATGGACCGCATGCAGGCCGAAGGCGACTTCGGCCTGATCGAGCCGGTGTTCTTCTCCACCTCCAATGCCGGCGGCAAGGCCCCGGCCATGGCGAAGAACGAGACCGCGCTGAAGGACGCCTTCGACATCGAGGCGCTGAAGAAGTGCGACATCGTCATCACCGCCCAGGGTGGGGACTACACCACCGAGGTGTTCCCCAAGCTCCGCGCGGCCGGCTGGAGCGGCCACTGGATCGATGCGGCCTCCACCCTGCGCATGAAGGACGACGCGGTCATCATCCTGGACCCCGTCAACCTGCCCGTCATCAAGAACGCCCTGGGCAAGGGCGGCCGCAACTGGATCGGCGGCAACTGCACCGTCAGCTGCATGCTGATGGGCGTGGGCGCGCTGTACAAGGCGGGCCTGGTCGAGTGGATGACCAGCATGACCTACCAGGCGGCGTCCGGCGGCGGCGCCCAGCACATGCGCGAGCTGCTCACGCAGTTCGGCACGCTGAACGGCGAGGTGCGCGCGCTGCTGGACGACCCGAAGTCCGCGATCCTCGAGATCGACCGCAAGGTGCTGGCGCGCCAGCAGTCGATGTCGGGCGAAGAGACCACCAACTTCGGCGTGCCGCTGGGCGGCTCGCTGATCCCCTGGATCGACAAGGACCTGGGCGGCGGCGTGTCGCGCGAGGAATGGAAGGCCGGCGCCGAGACCAACAAGATCCTGGGACAGGGCGAGGCGTTCGGCACGCAGGCCGTACCGGTCGACGGCTTCTGCGTGCGCGTGGGCGCCATGCGCTGCCACTCGCAGGCGCTCACCTTCAAGCTGAAGAAGGACGTGCCGCTCGCCGACCTCGAGGCCATGATCGCCGCCGACAACGAGTGGGTGAAGGTGGTGCCCAACACGCGCGAAGCAACGCTGCAGGGCCTCACGCCGGTGGCCGTCACAGGCACGCTGCAGATCCCCGTGGGCCGCATCCGCAAGCTCGCGATGGGTTCCGACTACGTCGGCGCGTTCACCATCGGCGACCAGCTGCTGTGGGGCGCGGCGGAGCCGCTGCGCCGCATGCTGCGCATCCTGCTCGACGCCTGAACGGCGTCGCGCGGGGTGACGAAAAGCGCCGCGATGCGGCGCTTTTTTCTGGACCATCGGCTGTATCCACGCGTTACGGCGCGTTGTCCAGCGACAACAAGGACGCGTGCGACAAGCTGTGTGCAAGCGTTCCACGGACGTTAAGCGGTGTCTCAGCTTGTCAGTCTAAGACGTTGCTGCTATGGTCCTTTTTCGAATTAAGCCTCGAGGCAATGGCCCGCATGAAGAGAACAAGACTGCCTCTCGAACGAGCAGTGGGGACGCCGAATCCGAAGAGCCTGCCGAAGCACCGGCTGTCCGCGCTAGCACTGGCCGCGGCAGTCACCTTCGGCTTCGCGCCTTCCGACGCGCAAGCCCTGGCCCTCGGCCGTGTGCAGGTCCAGTCCGCGCTGGGCGAGCCGCTGCGTGCCGAGGTCGACGTGCCGCAGATCTCGCCCGAGGAGATCAACTCGCTGCGCGCGAACATCGCCGCGCCGCAGGCCTTCCGTTCGGCAGGCCTCGAATACAGCCCCGCGCTCGCCAACGTCAGCATCACGCTGCAGCGCCGTCCGGACGGCAGCTACTTCCTGCAGCTGGCGAGCGACCGCGCCGTCAACGAACCCTTCGTCGACGTGATCCTGGAAGCCGCCTGGTCGTCGGGCCGCGTGCAGCGTGACTTCACCATGCTGTTCGACCCGCCGAGCCTGCGCCAGCCCGGCGCCCCGCTGACGGCCCGGGTCACCCCGCCGGCGCAACGCGCGCCCGGCGGCTCCGCCACCACGCGACCGGCCCCTGCCCCGCGCGCCGCCAGCCCGGCGCCCGCCGCGCCGGCGCCCTCGTCTTCCGCTCCCGCGCCTTCCGCCTCCGCCCCGGCACCCGCCGCCGCGCCCACGCCTTCCGGCGACGGCAAGCGCGTGACCGTGCAGGCCGGCGACACGGCCGGCCGCATCGCGGCGGCCAACAAGCCGGCCAGCGTCTCGCTGGACCAGATGCTGGTGGCGCTGCTGCAAGCCAACCCCGACGCATTCGTCGACGGCAACGTGAACCGCTTGCGCGCCGGCGCCGTGCTGGAAGTGCCCAGCGGCGACCAGGCCAGCGCCGTGGCGCCCGAGCAGGCCCGCCAGACGCTGGTGGTGCAAAGCCGCGACTTCAACGAGTTCCGCCGCCGCCTCGCCGAAGGCGTGCCCGCCTCCTCGGCGCCCACCGCCGGCCGTGCCGCCAGCGGCCAGGTGCAGGCGCAGGTGGAAGACCGCCGCGCCGGCCAGGCCAACGCCGACCGCCTGCAGCTCTCCAAGGGCGCCGTGCAGGGCAAGGCCGCCGCCGACCAGATCGCCCGCGACCGCGCGGCCCGCGATGCCGCCACGCGCGTCGCCGAGCTGAACAAGAACCTCTCGGACCTGAACCGGCTGCAAGGCGCCACGCCGGGTGCCGCCGGTACCGGCACGGGAACGGGCACCCGCCCGGGCGCCGGCATCCCGACGCCGCCCGGCGTGACCGCACCCGCACCCGCACCCGCGCCCCGCCCCGGCACGACCACGGCCGCGGCGCCTGCCGCGGGGACGCCCGCCACCGCCGCGCCGCGCGCTGCGGCGCCCGCCCCGACGCCTGCACCGACCCCGGCGCCTACGCCGGCGCCCACTCCGGCTCCGACGCCGGCCCCCACTCCGGCTCCGACGCCGGCACCGACGCCTGCCCCCACGCCCGCACCCGCACCCGCGGCAGCGGCCGTGACCACGCCGGCGGCGAGCGCCGCCGCCCCGGCTCCGTCCGAAACCCCGGCCGCCGCCGGCACGCCCGCTGCGTCCGCGGCGGCCGCGGCCGTGGCGCCCGCCGCAACGACCGCTGCCGCCCCCGCGGCGGCGCCTGTCCGCCGCCCGCCGCCGCCGCCCGAACCCGAGCCGAGCCTGCTGGACGACCTGCAGGAGAACCCGCTGGTGCCCGCGCTGGCCGTGGCCCTGCTGGCCATCCTGGCGGGCTTCGGTTTCTACAAGCTGCGCCAGAAGCGCAAGACGGCCGCCGTCGACAGCTCCTTCCTCGAAAGCCGCCTGCAGCCGGATTCCTTCTTCGGCGCCAGCGGCGGGCAGCGCATCGACACCGCCGAGACCAACAACCCCACGGGTTCGTCGATGGTCTATTCGCCCAGCCAGCTCGACGCCGCCGGCGACGTCGACCCGGTGGCCGAGGCCGACGTGTACCTGGCCTACGGCCGCGACCTGCAGGCCGAGGAAATCCTCAAGGAAGCGCTGCGGATCAACCCGCAACGCGTCGCGATCCACGCCAAGCTGCTCGAGATCTACGCGAAGCGGCGTGACGTGAAAGCGTTCGAAGTCGTCGCCGCCGAGGCCTACAACCTCACGCGCGGCTCCGGCCAGGAGTGGGAGCACATCTGCGACCTGGGCCGCGACCTCGATCCGCAGAACCCGCTGTACCGCGGTGGCCAGCCCGGCGCAGGGGCCGTGGCCGCCGCCGCCGGTGGTGCCGCTCTGGCAGCCGCCGCGCGCCCCGCGCCGGCCCCGGCTCCCGCCGCGTCCGACATCGACCTGGACCTGGACTTCTCCCTCGGGGACGAGCCGGAGACGCTGCAGCCGCCGGCACCGGCGCCCGTGGCGGCCGCCCGCCCGGCGCCCGCGCCGGCACCGGTGGTGGAACCGCCGCCGATGGTCATGGACTTCAGCAGCGCGCCCAGCCTGGACCTCGGCAAGACGCAGCCGGTGCAGCTCGAATCGCCCTCGCTGAACGTCGATGCCAACAGCCTCGACTTCTCGCCGTCCCCGGTCCCCGCTCCCGTCGCCAAGGCGGCACCGGCCCCGGCACCGGCCGCTCCCGACAACGGGATGATGGAGTTCGACCTCGGCGGCCTGTCCCTGGACCTGCCCGGCAGCGCTGCGCCTGCGCCCGCACCGGCCGCGAAGGCCCCGGCGTTCGCCGCGGACCCGGCGCTGAACCTCGACGTCGCGCCCCCCGCTGCCTCCGGTGACGCGGACGGCGACAGCCCGCTGGCCACCAAGCTGGCCCTGGCGGAGGAGTTCAACGCGATCGGCGACGCCGACGGCGCCCGCAGCCTGGCCGAGGAAGTGCTGGCCGAAGCCTCGGGCGACCTGAAGTCCCGCGCGCAGCGCCTGCTGGCCGAAATCGGCTAAGGTCGCCATCCGCAGACGCAAGAAGGGCCGCGCAGCGGCCCTTTCCTTTTGGCTCCAGTGAGAATCGCCCTCGGCATCAGCTACAACGGACAGGCCTATGACGGCTGGCAGAGCCAGCCGTCGGGCCGCACCGTGCAGGACCACCTGGAGGCGGCGCTCGGGCGCTTCACGACGCAGCAGGTCGCCACCGTCTGCGCCGGCCGCACCGATGCCGGCGTGCACGGCCTCATGCAGGTGGTGCACTTCGACACCGAACTGGCGCGCGAGCCGTTCTCCTGGGTGCGCGGCACCAACACCTTCCTGCCCGCGGACATCGCCGTGCAGTGGGCGCACTCCGTGCCCGAGGCCTTCCATTCGCGCGCCAGCGCCAGGGCGCGCCGCTACGCCTACGTGCTGCTCGAATCGCCGGTGCGGCCGAGCGTCGACGCCGGCCGGGTCGGCTGGGTCTTCCGGCCGCTCGACCTCGCGGCGATGCAGGCCGCCGCCGCGCACCTGGCCGGCGAGCATGACTTCACGTCGTTCCGCGCGTCCTCCTGCCAGGCGAAAAGCCCGGTGAAGACGCTGGAGCCGGTGCGGATCACGCGCCGCGGCGCCTACTGGCGCTTCGATTTCCAGGCCAACGCGTTCCTGCACCACATGATCCGCAACCTCATGGGCTGCCTGCTGGTGGTGGGCCAGGGACTGCAGCCGCCCGGTTGGATGCGCGAAGTGCTGGCGGCACGCAGCCGCGACGCGGCGGCGCCGACCTTCTCGCCCGACGGCCTGTACTTCCTCGGCCCGCTGTACGACGCGCACTGGGGCCTGCCCGACCGGGTGGCTGCGTATGATGGACTGCCATGAGCCCCCTGGCGCACCGGACACGCATCAAGATCTGCGGCCTCACGCGCGAGCAGGACGTGGATGCCGCGGTGGAAGCCGGCGCGGACGCCGTCGGATTCGTGCTCTATCCGAAGAGCCCGCGCTTCGTCGAAGCCGCGCGCGCCGCTGAACTCGCGCGGCGGCTGCCGCCTTTCGTGACGCCGGTGCTGCTGTTCGTCAACGAAACCCCGGAGCGCGTGCGGGACGCGTGCGGGCAGGTGCCGGCGGCGATGCTGCAGTTTCATGGCGACGAGACACCGGCCCATTGCGCGCAGGCGAGCGCCGGCCGCCCCTACCTGCGCGCCGCCCGGATCCCGCTCGACCCGTCGGCCTCCTTCGACTTGCTAGAATTCGCGGCAGATCACTCCCGGGCGACCGCCCTGCTCCTCGACGCGCACGTCGAAGGCTACGGCGGCGCCGGCAAGACATTCCCTTGGTCACGCCTTCCTCCAAGCGCCAGCTTTCACGCCGTTTTGTCTGGTGGGCTCACACCTGCAAACGTGGGCGATGGCATCACGCAGGTGCGGCCGCGTTTCCGGACGCTGGCCGTTGACGTGAGCTCCGGCGTCGAGTCCGACAAGGGCATCAAGGACGCCGGCAAGATCCATCGGTTCGTCGCGGCCGTGCGGGCCGCCGACGCGCTTCTTGCAAGGTCCCCGAATGTCCAGCTACCACCAGCCTGACGCCACCGGCCACTTCGGCATCTACGGCGGCAGTTTCGTCAGCGAGACGCTGACCCACGCGATCAGCGAACTGCGCGACGCGTACGCGAAATACCGGAACGACCCGGAGTTCCTGCGCGAATTCCACTACGAGCTCAAGCACTTCGTCGGCCGGCCCTCGCCGGTCTACCACGCCGAGCGCATGAGCCGCGAACAGGGCGGCGCGCAGATCTACCTCAAGCGCGAGGACCTGAACCACACCGGCGCGCACAAGATCAACAACGTGATCGGGCAGGCGATGCTGGCGCGGCGCATGGGCAAGCCGCGCATCATCGCGGAAACCGGTGCCGGCCAGCACGGCGTGGCGACGGCGACGATCTGCGCGCGCTACGGCCTCGAATGCGTGGTCTACATGGGCAGCAACGACGTGCAGCGCCAGAGCCCCAACGTCTACCGCATGAACCTGCTGGGCGCCCGCGTGGTGCCGGTGGACTCGGGCAGCAAGACGCTGAAGGACGCGCTGAACGAGGCCATGCGCGACTGGGTCACGAACGTCGAGAACACGTTCTACATCATCGGGACCGTCGCCGGCCCGCACCCCTATCCGATGATGGTGCGCGACTTCCAGAGCGTGATCGGCAAGGAATGCATCGAGCAGATGCCGGAACTGGCCGGCGGCCAGCCGGATGCCGTGATCGCCTGCGTCGGCGGCGGCAGCAACGCCATGGGCATCTTCCACCCGTACATCCCCTTCGGGAAGACGCGGCTGGTCGGCGTGGAGGCGGCGGGGGAAGGCCTCGAAAGCGGCAAGCACTCGGCGTCGCTGCAGCGCGGCAGCCCCGGCGTGCTGCACGGCAACCGCACCTACATCCTGCAGGACGCCAACGGGCAGATCACCGAGACGCACAGCGTGAGCGCCGGCCTCGACTATCCCGGGGTCGGCCCCGAGCACGCGTGGCTCAAGGACAGCGGCCGCGCCGAATACGTCGGCGTGACGGACGCGGAGGCGCTCGAGGCTTTCCACTACCTGTGCCGCACGGAAGGCATCATCCCCGCCCTCGAATCCAGCCACGCGATCGCCTATGCGATGAAGCTCGCGAAGACGATGCGCAGCGACCAGTCCATCCTGGTCAACCTCTCGGGCCGCGGCGACAAGGACATCGGCACCGTCGCCGACCTGGCCGGCGTCGATTTCTACGACCGCCCCTCCATGCGCGGACTCTCGCTCAAGGGAGGGCCCAAACAATGAGGTGCCCCCACGCTCCGCACTTCGTGTCGTCGCTGCCCCCCGAGGGGGCGCCTGCCCCCCTAGAGGCGGCTCGTCGGGAGGCAGAATGAGCCGCATCGGAAAGACCTTCGAGCGGCTGGCGCGCGAACAGCGCAAGGCCCTCATCCCCTACATCACCGCCGGCTTCCCCTTCGCCGACATCACGCCTTCGCTGATGCACGCGATGGTCGAAGCCGGGAGCGACGTGATCGAACTGGGCGTGCCCTTCTCCGACCCCATGGCCGACGGGCCGGTGATCCAGAAGGCCGGCGAGCGCGCCTTGGCCCTGGGCATCGGGCTGGCGCAGGTGCTGGAGATGGTGCGCACGTTCCGGACGAAGGACGCGGACACGCCGGTCGTGCTGATGGGTTACGCCAACCCGGTGGAGCGCTACGAGCTCACCCACGGTGCGGCAAGCTTCGCGCGCGATGCCGGCGCGGCCGGCGTCGACGGCGTGCTGATCGTCGACTACCCGCCGGAGGAATGCGAGGCTTTTGCCGCGCAGCTGAAGCAGCACGGCCTCGACCTGATCTTCCTGCTGGCCCCCACCAGCACGGAGCAGCGCATCCAGCAGGTCGCGCGCGTCGCCAGCGGCTACGTCTACTACGTGTCGCTCAAGGGCGTGACCGGCGCCGGCCATCTGGACACGGCGGCGGTGGAAGAGGCGCTGCCGAGGATCCGCAAGCACGTGAAGATCCCGGTCGGCGTCGGCTTCGGCATCCGCGACGCCCAGACGGCGCGCGCGATCGGCCGCGTCGCCGATGCCGTCGTGATCGGCACGAAGGTCATCCAGGTCGTGGAAGAGCAGCCGCGCGAGCAGGTGCTGCCGGCCCTGTCCAGCTTCCTGTCCGGCATCCGGAACGCGCTAGACTCCAGAGGTTGATGGAGGTACCCAGATGAGCTGGTTGGAAAAACTGCTGCCCCCGAAGATCCAGCCGACGGATCCGAACGAGCGCCGCAGCGTGCCCGAGGGCTTGTGGATCAAGTGCCCCAGCTGCGAGTCGGTGCTTTACAAGAACGACCTGGAGCAGAACCAGAACGTCTGCCCGACCTGCAGCCACCACCATCGCATCGGGGCCCGCGCCCGCCTGAACGCCTTCCTCGACCCGGAAGGCCGCTACGAGATCGGCCAGGAAGTGCTGCCGGTCGACGCCCTCAAGTTCCAGGACAGCCGCAAGTACCCGCAGCGGCTGAAGGAAGCGCTGGAGAACACCGGCGAGACCGACGCGCTGATCGTGATGGGCGGCTCGGTGCACAGCATCAGCCTGGTGGCCGCCGCCTTCGAGTTCGACTTCATGGGCGGCAGCATGGGCAGCGTGGTCGGCGAGCGTTTCGTGCGCGGCGTCGAAACCGCCATCGAGCAGAAGGTGCCTTTCCTCTGCTTCACCGCCACCGGCGGCGCCCGCATGCAGGAAGGCCTGCTGTCGCTCATGCAGATGGCCAAGACCAACGCCGCGCTCACGCGCCTGGCGAAGAAGGGCCTGCCCTACATCAGCGTGCTGACCGACCCGACCATGGGTGGCGTGAGCGCGGGCTTCGCCTTCGTCGGCGACCTCGTCATCGCCGAGCCGAAGGCGCTGATCGGCTTTGCCGGCCCCCGCGTGATCGAGTCGACCGTGCGGGTGAAGCTGCCGGAAGGCTTCCAGCGCGCCGAGTTCCTGCAGGAAAAGGGCGCCGTCGACTTCATCTGCGACCGCCGTGAACTGCGCAAGACCGTGGCCAACGTGCTGGCGATGCTGACGCGGCAGTCGGCCGACGCGGTCGACTGATTTTTCCGCTGCGAGTGACAGGGCGGGACCGGGGAGCCTGGACCGGAGGGCGGGCCCCCGGCCCCCGACCTCGCCCTGAACACCGGAGAGCCACGGAACGGCAGCCCTACCGCAACACCGCCGCCTGCAAGTTCGCCAGGATGATGAGCAGTACCTGCAACACCACCAGCAGCGCCAACGGCGACAGGTCGAAGCCGCCCACCAGCGGAATGATCTTCCGGAAAGGCCGCAGCATCGGCGCGGCCAGCCGGTCGATCACGTCCGTGATCGGCGAGTCCGCGCGCACCCACGACAGGATCGCGTAGACGATCACCAAGCCGATCGCACCGGAGATCGCCAGCCGCACCAGCCCGAACAGCGCCAACGCCGGCAGCACCGCGGGCGAGCCCCGCACGAACAGCCAGAGGATGGCGAACTGGGACAGCTCGATGAGGTAGGCCGCCACGATGCTCGCGAGGTCCCAGCGCTTCACGGATGGCAGCACCCGCCGCAGGGGCAACACGATCCAGTCCGTCAGCGCGAAGACGAAGCGCCCGACCGGGTTGCCGAAGGGGATGCGCTGCAGCTGCATGTAAAGCCGCAGCAGGCAGGCGCCGCCGAGCAAGCCCGCCGCGACGTCGAGCAGGAAGGAAAGGATCTGGAAGAACATGGATCAGGTGGGTCGTGGGATGATAGCGGCAGCCACTGGACCCGTCGTGCCCGCTCCCCTCACCCTGCAGTCGCTCCCCCTCTTCCCGCTCGGCGCCGTCCTCTTCCCGGACGGGCTGTTGTCCCTGCGCGTGTTCGAGGTGCGCTACCTCGACATGATCTCCAAGTGCCACAAGGCCGGCGCGCCGTTCGGGGTGGTGTCGCTCACCCAGGGCAGCGAAGTGCGGCAGCCCGGCATGCAGGAGGCCTTTTCGCAGGTCGGCACCCTGGCCACCATCCACGAGTTCGAGAACCCGCAGGCCGGGCTGATGCTGGTGCGCGCCAAGGGCGCGCAGCGGTTCCGCATCACGGCCAGCGACCAGCTCAAGCACGGCCTGTGGGTCGCCGACGTCGAAAGCATCCCTGCCGACCTGTCGGTACCGGTGCCCGAGGACCTGCAGCCGACCGCCGAGGCCCTGCACCGCCTGATCCAGTCGCTGCAGCTGAAGCCCGACCAGGCGGGACCGATGCCGCTGCTGCCGCCCTGGAAACTGGACGACTGCGGCTGGGTGGCGAACCGCTGGTGCGAGCTGCTGCCGTTGCCGGTGGCCCTCAAGCAGCGCCTGATGGAACTGGACAACCCCCTGGTGCGGCTCGAGCTGGTGAGCGACGTCCTGGCCCGCACCGGCATCACGATCTGAGGCCTCCGGGCGCCGCCGGCGGGGCCGCGGCGGCAAAAACTTAGAATCGACGGTTTCGCCTTCTCGCGGCGCCGCCGCGCGCCCGCCCCCGATGTCCGACCAGACCACCCCGCCCACCGACGAGAACCAGCTCATCGCGGAACGCCGCGAGAAGCTCAAGGCCCTGCGCCAGGCCCACCGGCAGGGCGGCGTGCCCGCCTTTCCCAACGACTTCAAGCCGGGGCAGCACGCGTCGCAACTGCACGCGCTGCACGCCGCAAAACCGGCCGAGCAGCTGGAAGCCGACGCGCCGGCCGGCAGCGTGGCCGGCCGCATGATGCTCAAGCGGGTGATGGGCAAGGCGAGCTTCGCCACGCTGCAGGACCAGAGCGGCCGCATCCAGATCTACGTCACGCGCGACGCGGTCGGAGAGGAAGCCTACGCGGCGTTCAAGCACTGGGACCTGGGCGACATCGTCGGCGCCGAGGGGCGCATGTTCAAGACGCGCACCGGCGAGCTGTCGCTGCACGCCACCTCGATCCGCCTGCTCACCAAGAGCTTGCGCCCGATGCCGGACAAGTTCCACGGCGTCGCCGACCAGGAGGTGAAGTACCGCCAGCGCTACGTCGACCTGATGACCGACGAGGACGCCCGCAAGCGCTTCGTCGCGCGCAGCAAGGCGCTGTCGGGCATCCGGGAGTTCATGGTGCAGCACGGCTTCCTGGAAGTGGAGACGCCGATGCTCCACCCGATCCCCGGCGGCGCCAACGCGAAGCCCTTCGTCACGCACCACAACGCGCTGGACCAGGAAATGTACCTGCGCATCGCGCCGGAGCTGTACCTCAAGCGCCTGCTGGTGGGCGGCTTCGAGCGCGTGTTCGAGGTGAACCGGAACTTCCGCAACGAGGGCATCTCCGTGCGGCACAACCCCGAGTTCACGATGATGGAGTTCTACGCGGCCTACTGGAACTACCGCGACCTGATGGACTTCACCGAGGCGCTGGTCCGGGACGCGGCGCAGAAGGCCGTGGGGACGCTGCAGCTGTCGTACGGCGGCAAGGCCATCGACCTGTCGCAGCCGTTCGAGCGGCTGACCATTCCCGAAGCGATCGTGCGCCACGGCGACGCCGGCGACAACGTCGGCAACCGCGAGTGGCTGGTGCAGCAGCTGCGCAAGCTGGGCATGACGGAGGAGAAGGAGCGCCTGTCGGCACGTTCGCTGGCCTCGCTGCAGGTGCTGTTCTTCGAGGAGAAGGTGGAGGAGAAGCTGTGGCAGCCGACCTTCATCATGGAGCACCCGACCGAGATCTCGCCGCTGGCGCGCGCCAACGACGAGCGCCCGGAGGTGACGGAGCGCTTCGAGCTGTACATCACGGGACGCGAGATGGCGAACGGCTTCTCCGAGCTGAACGACGCCGAGGACCAGGCGGCGCGGTTCCAGGCGCAGGTGAACGCCAAGGATGCGGGCGACGACGAAGCCATGTTCTACGACCATGACTTCGTGCGGGCGCTGGAGTACGGCATGCCGCCCGCCGGCGGCTGCGGCATCGGCATCGACCGGCTGATGATGCTGCTGACCGACAGCCCGAGCATCCGCGACGTGATCCTGTTCCCGGCCCTGCGCCGGGAATCCTGAACCCGCGCGCGCCGGCCACGGTCGGCATCGATTTCGGCACCTCCAATTCCGCCGTCGCCTGGCTGGACGCGGAGGGAGCCGCGCGCCTCGTGCCGCTCGAGGGCACGGCCACGGGGATGCCCACGGCCGTCTTCTTCAATGCGGAAGACCGCACGACGCACTTCGGGCGCCAGGCGATCGGCCTGTACCTGGCCGGCGTCGAAGGACGGCTGCTGCGTTCGCTCAAGAGCCTGCTGGGAAGCAGCCTCCTCGAGGAGGAAACGGCGATCGGCAGCGGCGCGCTGAGCTTCCGCGCGATCATCACGTTGTACCTGTCCCGCCTGCGGGCGCAGGCCGGCGCGCACCTCGGGACGGTACCGGCGCAGGCGGTGATCGGCCGGCCCGTCCACTTCGCCGACGACGCGCCCGAGCGGGACCGCCGCGCGCAGGCGGCGCTGGCGGACTGCGCCGCGGCCGCCGGATTCACCGGCGTGCGCTTCGAGCTGGAGCCCATCGCCGCGGCGCTGGACTACGAACGGCGCGTCACGCGCGAAGTGCTGGTGCTGGTGGTCGACATCGGCGGCGGCACGTCCGACTTCACGGTGGTCCGCCTGGGACCCGAGCGCGCGGCACGGGCGGACCGCAGCGGCGACGTCCTGGCGACGGCCGGCATCCACATCGCCGGCACCGACTACGACCGGCGCCTGAACCTGCGCAACGTCATGCCGCTGCTGGGCTACCACCACGAGGGGCCGGAAGGCCGCGAAGTCCCGAGCGGGCCCTTCATCGACCTTTCCAGCTGGCACCTGGTCCAGTGGATGTACGTCCCCCGCCGCGTGCGCGAAGTGCGTGCGCTGCGCAGCGACTACGCGGACCCGCGCCTGCACGATCGCCTGATGGCGGTGCTGGACCAGCGCCTCGCGCATCTCGTGCTGGACCAGGTCGAACGCGCGAAGATCGCCAGCTCCACCAGCGGGGGCCGCGCGCCGATCGACCTGCCGGCCGTGGAACGCGGACTGCAGGCGCAGCTGGACGCGGAAGGCATGGCACGCGACCTCGATCCCCTGCTCCTGCAGGTCGTCGACCGCGCGGCCGACTGCGTGCGTGCGGCCGGATTGCAGCCGGACCAGCTGGACGCGCTCTACCTCACCGGGGGTTCGTCGTCGCTGCGGCCGTTCCTGGCCAGGCTGCGGCAGCGCTTCCCGGGCACCGACATCGTGGAAGGCGACCTGTTCGGCGGCGTGGCCACTGGCCTGGCATACGCCGGGGGGCGCGCATGATCCTGCGCTACCTGGCGCACTACCCGGCCGCCGTGCAGGACGAGGTGCGGCAACTGCTGGCCGCCGACCGGGTGGGCGCCCTGCTGCTGCGGAAGTACCCCTGCGCGCACGACGTGCGCACCGACGGGGCCCTCTACACCTACGTCATGGGCCTCAAGGCGGAGTACCTGCGCAGCTCGGAACCCCTGAGCAAGGTGGTCTACGACGGCCAGCTGCACGTGATCCGCAATGCGTTGGGCACGCACACCACGGTGTCGCGGGTGCAGGGCGGAAAGCTCAAGGCCAAGCGGGAGATCCGCATTGCCGCGCTGTTCCGCGAGGGGCCGCCGGAGTTCCTGCGGATGATCGCCGTCCACGAGCTGGCGCACCTGCGGCAGCGCGAGCACGACAAGGCCTTCTACCAGCTTTGCACGCACATGGAGCCGCGCTACCACCAGTTCGAGTTCGACCTGCGCCTGTACCTCACGCACCTGGAGACCCACGGCAAGCTGGCGTGGGGCTGAGGGGCGCCGGGCGGGTTTACGGCAGCAGCTGCAGCGCGCGCATGTAGCGCGGCTCGGTCATCAGCGCGTCCCAGGTGATGGAGGGCCCGCAGGGCAGGAGCGCGAGGCGGCGCTGCTCGCCGGCTTCGCTCGCCTGCCACTCGCCGCGCGCCTGCGCTTCCGCGAGACCGTCGAGCAATTCGTCGATCGACTGCCCGCCGGGGCTGTTCACCGACTCGTTGCACAGCAGCACCATGTCGCAGCCTGCATTGAGCGCCACCACCGCCGCCTCGGTGTAGCTCACGTCGCGCCCCTCGATCCGGCGTGCGCCGGCCATGCTGAGGTCGTCGCTGAAAATCGCGCCCTGGAACTGCAGCTGCTCGCGCAGGATGTCGTTCAGCCAGCGCGGCGAGAAGCCGGCCGGCCGCGGATCGACCTTGCGGTAGATCACGTGGGCCGGCATCACGCTGGTGAGGGTGTTGCCCAGCCACTCGTACGGGATCGCGTCGTCCTGCAGGATGGCCTTGAGGCTGCGGTCGTCGACCGGGATCTCCAGGTGCGAGTCGGCCTTGACGAAACCGTGCCCCGGGAAGTGCTTGCCGCAGTTCGCCACGCCGGCCTGCAGCAGGCCGTGCATCAGGCTGCGCGCCAGCAGCGTCGCGACGCGCGGGTCGCGGTGGAACGACCGGTCGCCGATGACGGAACTCGCGCCGTGGTCCAGGTCGAGCACCGGCGTGAAGCTGAAATCCACGCCACAGGCGCGCAGCTCGGCACCCAGCACGTAGCCAGCGGCCGTCGCGGCGGCCATCGCCTTCATCGCCCCGCTGCCTTCGCCGGCCTTGCCGTCCTTCATCCACAGATCGCCGAAACGGCGCATGGGCGGCAGGTGCGTGAAGCCGTCGGTGCGGAAGCGCTGCACCCGTCCACCCTCGTGGTCGACGGAGATGAGGAGGTCGCCGCGCACCTCCTTGACCTCGGCGCAAAGGGCGGCCAGCTGCTCGCGGCTTTGCCAGTTGCGCCCGAAGAGGATCATGCCGCCCACCAGCGGGTGCGCCAGGCGGCGGCGGTCGTCGGCACTGAGTTCGAGGCCGGCGACGTCGATGACCACCGGTGCGTGTTCGCTCATGTTCTGGCTTCTTTCTGTTCCACCACCACGAAGCTGGCGGCGTAGTCGGTTTCGTCGGTGACGCTCACCTGCGCGCTCAGGCCGCGCGCGGCGCACCAATCCTTCAATTCCCCGTGCAGCACGATCACCGGCTTGCCGCTCGCGAGCTTGCCCACTTCGCAGGAACGCCACGTCATCGGCATGCGCATGCCCAGGCCCACGGCCTTGCTGAAGGCCTCCTTGGCCGAGAAGCGCGTGGCGAGGTAGCGGAGGCCGCGCTCCGGCCAGCGGGCGCTGCGCGCCTGCCAGGTCGCGAATTCGGCGTCGCTCAGGATCTTGCGCGCGAAGCGGTCGCCGTGGCGCTCCAGCGAAGACCGGATCCGCCGCACGTCGCAGATGTCGGTGCCGATGCCGTAGATCACCGCGTGCCCGGCTCCATGGCCTGGAGGTAGGCGCGCACCGTGGCGGCGTAACCGAGCTCCAGCGCGTCGGCGACCAGTGCATGGCCGATGGAGACCTCCTGCACGCCGGGAACGGCCCGCAGGAAGTCGGGCAGGTTGGCGCGGCTGAGGTCGTGGCCCGCATTGACGCCGAGGCCCGCCGCCTGCGCCGCGCGCGCGGCAGCGGCGAAGCGCTCCAGCTCCTGCGCCTGCCGCGGCGTGCCCCAGGCGGCGGCGTACGGCTCGGTGTAGAGCTCGATGCGGTCGGCGCCCACCGCCTTCGCCAGCGGCATCGCCTCGGGATCGGCATCCATGAAGAGGCTGACGCGCACGCCCAGCGCCCTGGCTTCCTCGATCAGCGGCTGCACGCGCCGCGCATCGGCCCGCAGGTCCCAGCCATGGTCGCTGGTGAACTGGCCTTCGCTGTCGGGCACGAAGGTGCACTGGTGCGGCCGCAGTTCGCGCACGAAGTCCATCAGGTTGTGGAAGGGGTTGCCCTCGATGTTGAACTCGGCGCGGGGCCAGTCCCGGCGCAGCAGCGCGTGCAGTTCGCGCACGTCGCCGGCGCGGATGTGGCGCGCGTCCGGCCGCGGATGGACCGTGATGCCGTGGGCGCCGGCCTCCAGGCACAGCTGCGCTGCGCGGGTGACGCTCGGGATGCCCAGGTGGCGGGAATTCCGCAGCAAGGCGACCTTGTTGACGTTCGCGGACAGCAGCGTGGTCATAGGGCTTGCAGGTCCATCATCAGTTGCCGGGTGCGCAGGGTGTTCACGCCGCAATGGTAGTGCAGCAGCGCGCGCAGCTGCGGCTTGAGCTCGCCGAGGACCGCGGCCTCCCGCAAGGTGGCGTGGAAGGGCGCCGGGTCGTCCAGCGCGGCCTGCAACGCCCGCCACTGGGCGCCGGCGAGGCTGCCGCGCTCCTCGCCGTCGTGCGCCTCGACCAGTCCGCCTTCCGGGCGCAGGGTGTAGGGCACATCGTCGCCGAGGGGCGCCAGGGTGGCGGTCTGCAGGTCGAGCGACGGCAGCAGGCCGATCTCGCGCAACAGCAGCAGCTCGAAGGCCCGCAGCGCCGCCTGCAGCAGCGTGCCCTCTTCTCCCGCGAGGATGCGCACGGCCGCCGCGTACACGTCGAACAGCACGGGGTGCGGGTCGTCGCGGGCCAGAAGGCGCAGCAGCAGCTCGTTGAGGTAGTAGCCGGACAACAGCGCATCGCCGGTCGGCATCACCTGCCCGCCCATCCATTCCGCGGACTTGAGCGTGCGGATCTCCGCGTCGCCGCCGAAGGCGATGTGCAGCGGCTGCAGCGGCAGCAGGACGGGCCGGAAGTTGGAGCTCGGCTTCTTCGCGCCCTTGGCGACCACGGCGATGCGCCCATGGTGGCGGGTGAGCACCTCCAGGATCAGGCTGGACTCGCTCCAGTCGTAGCGGTGCAGGACGAAGGCGGGCTCGTCGCCGATGCGCCTGGCCATGGCGTCAGGCCTCGCGAAGCATGGTCACTCGTAGCCGAAGGACCGCACGCGCGCCTCGTCGTCGGCCCAGCCGGAGCGGACCTTCACGAACAGCTGCAGGAAGACCTTGGCGTCGAACAGCTGCTCGAGTTCCTGCCGCGCCTCGGTCCCGACGCGCTTGAGCTTTTCCCCGCCCTCCCCGATCACCATGGCCTTGTGGCTGTCGCGCTCGACCACGATGGTGGCGGCGATCCGCACCATGCGCTTGAACTTGGGACTGGGCTCTTCCTCGAACTTGTCGATCACCACCGTCGAGGTGTACGGCAGCTCGTCCCCGGTCAGGCGGAACAGCTTTTCGCGGACCATCTCGCCCGCCATGAAGCGCTCGCTGCGGTCGGTGAGCTCGTCCTCGCCGTACCACCAGGGCTGCTGCGGCAGGTATTTCGCGCAGACATCCAGCAGGCGGTCGACGTCCTTGCTCGCCTTGGCGGAGATCGGCATGAACTCGGTGAAGGCATGGCGCTGCTGCATGTCGCGCAGCCAGGGCGCCAGTTCGCCGCGGCGGTGCACCAGGTCGAGCTTGTTCGCCACCAGGATCGCCGGGATGCCGGGGCGCAGCAGCGACAGCACCTTGGCGTCGCCCAGCGTGAAGCTGCCGGCCTCCACCACGAACAGCACGACGTCGACGTCGCCGATCACGCCGGTGACGGCCTTGTTCAGCGAGCGGTTGAGCGCGGAGCTGTGGCGCGTCTGGAAGCCGGGCGTGTCGACGAACACGAACTGCGTGTCGCCCTGGGTGCGCACGCCGGTGATGCGGTGGCGGGTGGTCTGCGCCTTGCGGGAGGTGATGCTGATCTTCTGGCCGACCAGCGCGTTGAGCAGGGTGGACTTGCCCACGTTGGGCTTGCCCACGATCGCGACCAGGCCGCAGCGCTGCGCGGGGGCGTCCGGCGCGCCCTCGGGTGCCGGGGGACGTTCCTGCTCTGTCATTTGATTCGGGCCTTCAATGCCAGCAGCATAGCCGCTGCCGCGGCCTGTTCGCCCGCGCGGCGCGAGGCGCCGATCCCGCGTTCGACCAGGCCGAGCTCGCCCACCTCGCATTCCACGTCGAAGGTCTGCTTGTGGGCGGCGCCCAGGGTGCCGACGACCCGGTACACGGGCAGATGCATCTTGCGGCCCTGCAACACTTCCTGCAGTTCCGTCTTCGGGTCCTTGGCGGCCGCCTGCATCTCCGGCTTGATCTCCACCTGCGCGAACAGGCGGTGCACCAGGGCCTCGGCCGCCGGATACCCCGCATCGAGATGCACGGCGCCGATCAGGGCCTCGAGCGCGTCGGCGAGGATGGAGGGGCGCTTGTGGCCGCCGGAGCGGGCTTCGCCCTCCCCCAGCTTGAGCATGCCCGGCAGGCCGAGCTCCACGGCCACCTTGTGCAGGGTGTCCTGCTTCACGAGGTTGGCGCGCACGCGCGAAAGATCGCCTTCCGGCAGGTCCTTCAGGCGCTGGTAGAGCAGCGCCGCCACGGCGAGGTTCAGGACGGAGTCGCCCAGGAACTCCAGCCGCTCGTTGTGTTCGGCGGAGAAGCTGCGGTGCGTGAGCGCCCGTGCCAGCAGGCGGGGATCCTGGAAGCGGTGCTGCAGGCGCTCCTGCAGCGCCGCGAGCGCGTCAGCCACGGGCGATCCGCACCCCGCTACCGGCCGGGGCGCGAACGCCCCTCGTACTTGAGCGTCAGCCAGGCGGGCCCGACCATGTGGAATTCCTTCTGGTAGGCGAAGGACACCACCGCCTGGTCGCCGTCCTTGGCGATTTCCAGGTCCTTGCCCGCGATGGACGTGATGTTGTCGATGTCCGCGGCGCGGTCGAAGGACTGGCGGATGGCTTGCGGCGTCCCCTCGGACTTGGCCTTGTTCACCGCCTTGACCACGGCCTGGTATTCGAGAAACGAGGGAAACGCCTTGATGCCCACCGCGCCGACCACACCCAGCACCGCCAGGATGAAGATCAACGTGATCATCGAGATACCGCGCTGCCGCGACTTGCCTGCCATCGAACCCTCCGTCCAGCTTATTAGTCGAATGTGCCCACGCGCCCGAGGTCGCCGAAGTTCATCCAGATCAGGAAGGCTTTCCCGACGATGTTCCGGTCCGGCACGAACCCCCAGTAACGCGAGTCGAGCGAATTGTCCCGGTTGTCGCCCATCACGAAGTAGTGCCCCTCCGGCACCTTGCAGACGACCCCCTCGACACTGTAGCGGCAATTCTGCCTGTTCGGAAAGGGCTCCGCGCCGGGGATGAAGGCCGGCCTGTCGTCATCGTTCAACAGCCTGTGCGTCTTGTCCCCCAGCGTCTCCTCGAAGTGCTTGAAGTAGCGCATGGCGTCGCGCTCGAAGTAGTCCGGCAGCCGGCGCTGCTCCACCGCCTGGCCGTTGATGGTCAGCTTCTTGTTCAGGTAGGCCACCTCGTCGCCGGGCACGCCGATGACGCGCTTGATGTAGTCCAGCGAAGGCTTGGGCGGGTAGCGGAACACCATCACGTCCCCGCGCCGGGGCGCGTTGCCCTCGGTGAGCCGCGTGTGGAGCACGGGCAGCCGCAGGCCGTACGTGAACTTGTTCACGAGGATGAGGTCGCCGACGAGCAGCGTGGGGATCATCGAGCCCGACGGGATCTTGAAGGGCTCGAACAGGAACGAGCGCAGCACGAACACGGCCACGATCACCGGGAACAGGCCCGCCGTCCAGTCCAGCCACCAGGGCTGCGCCAGGACCTTCTGCTTCGCCTCCGCGATGTCGGCATCTTCGCCGTCGGTGCCGCGGCGCTGCGCCGCGCGGGCCTCGAGTTCGGCGGCCGCGCGCCGCCGGCGCGGCAGGTACCAGAGGCGCTCGGCCACCCAGTACACCCCGGTGACGATGGTGGCCAGGAACAGCAGCAGCGCGAAGTTGCCTTCGACGAGCTCCATGTACCAGGCGGCGGCGTAGCCGACGAAGGCCGCGAGGACCGCGGCCGTGATGAAAGGCATCATTCGTTCTGTTCTTCTAGTCTTCGACCTGGAGGATGGCGAGGAACGCTTCCTGCGGCACTTCCACGGAGCCGATCTGCTTCATGCGCTTCTTGCCCGCCTTCTGCTTCTCGAGCAGCTTCTTCTTGCGGGTGATGTCGCCACCGTAGCATTTTGCCAGCACGTTCTTGCGCAGCGCCTTGACCGTCTCCCGGGCGATCACGTTGGCGCCGATCGCCGCCTGGATCGCCACGTCGAACATCTGCCGGCTGATGATCTCGCGCATCTTCGCCACCACCGCCCGTCCGCGGTACGGCGCCTGGCTGCGGTGCACGATGATCGAGAGCGCGTCGACCTTCTCCCCGTTGAGCAGGATGTCGACCTTCACGACGTCGGAAGCCCGGTACTCCTTGAACTCGTAGTCCATGGAGGCGTAGCCGCGGCTCACCGACTTCAGCTTGTCGAAGAAGTCCAGCACGATCTCGCCCAGCGGCAGTTCGTACGTCAGCATCACCTGCCGGCCGTGGTAGGCCATGTTCATCTGCACGCCGCGCTTCTGGTTGGCCAGCGTCATGACGGCGCCGACGTACTCCTGCGGCATGTACAGGTGCACGGTCACGATCGGCTCGCGGATCTCCTGGATCCGCCCGACGTCCGGCATCTTGGCCGGGTTCTCCACCATCAGCAGTTCGCCGTCCGGCTTCAGCACCTGGTAGACGACGCTCGGCGCCGTGGTGATCAGGTCCTGGTCGAACTCGCGCTCCAGCCGCTCCTGCACGATGTCCATGTGCAGCAGGCCGAGGAAGCCGCAGCGGAAGCCGAAGCCCAGCGCCTGGCTGACCTCCGGCTCGTAGTGCAGCGACGAGTCATTCAGCTTGAGCTTCTCCAGGCTGTCGCGCAGCGAGTCGTACTGGTTGGCCTCCACCGGGTAGAGGCCGGCGAACACCTGCGGCTGGATCTCCTTGAAGCCCGGGAGCGGCTCGGTGGCCGTGAAGGCGGCGCCGCCGGTGCCGGGCTTGATCAGGGTGACGGTGTCGCCGACCTTGGCCGCCTGGAGCTCCTTGATGCCGGCGATGATGTAGCCCACCTCGCCCGCCTCCAGCGCTTCGCGCGGCGCGTTCGCCGGCGTGAACACCCCCAGGCTGTTGGCCTCGTAGGTGGCTTCCGTCGCCATCAGCTTGATGCGGTCGCCCTTGGCCACGCGGCCGTCCACCACGCGCACCAGCATCACGACGCCCACGTAGCTGTCGAACCAGCTGTCGATGATCATCGCGCGCAGCGGCGCATCCGCCTTGCCCTTCGGCGCCGGGATGCGGGCGACGATCGCCTCGAGGATCTCGTCGATGCCCATGCCCGTCTTCGCGGAGCAAGGGATCGCCTGGCTCGCGTCGATGCCGATCACGTCCTCGATCTCCGCCTTCGCGTTCTCCGGGTCCGCCTGCGGCAGGTCCATCTTGTTCAGGACCGGCACGACTTCGACGCCGAGGTCCAGTGCGGTGTAGCAGTTGGCGACGGTCTGCGCTTCCACGCCCTGGCTCGCGTCCACCACCAGCAGCGCGCCCTCGCATGCGGACAGCGAGCGGCTCACCTCGTACGAGAAGTCGACGTGGCCCGGCGTGTCGATCAGGTTCAGGTTGTAGACCAGTCCGTCACGCGCCTTGTACGACAGTGCGGCGGTCTGCGCCTTGATGGTTATCCCACGCTCCTTTTCGAGATCCATCGAGTCCAGCACCTGCTCTTCCATCTCGCGGTCGGAGAGTCCGCCGCAACGCTGGATCAAGCGGTCGGCGAGCGTGGATTTGCCGTGGTCGATGTGCGCGATGATCGAAAAGTTTCTGATGTGATTCATCAACGGGAACGTTCAAGTGATTGATTCAAAAGGCGCGCACAAAGAAAAAAGGGCGCGTCAAGAAGGTGACGCGCCCTGAACCAACAATCTATGGCAACTGCGATAGTTGGAACTTCATTGTAGGCAAAACGGGCCGGGCGTACAGTCTCGGGGCCGGCCGGACTCGGCCGTTGCGGGTCAGCAACTCGCATCTTGTTCACAGCTTTTCAACAATCCGTGGAGACCCCTGGTGGGACAACATGTGGGCGATCTGTGGATCGGCGACGTGACTTACGCCACGCATCTCGCATGGTGGTGGACCGTGCCCCCGATATGCCCTGAATGCCTGCTGGGCTGGCCAGATTCTACCCAATCCGGTTCTTAGGGCCCGCCAAGTTAGCGGCTGCCAACTGCTTTGCACCCCGCCGAGGCCTCCAGCAAATCTTCAGGAGGGCCTGTCTTTTTTTGACCATGAGGCGAAAAAAAGCCCCAAACCCGACCGCGGGCTGGGGCTTTGGACGAAGCCGAAAGATTTAACCGCGCGCGGGACGGATGAGCAGATAGCTCGCCATCTCGCCGCGCCGCAGCAGGATGGGCACCGCCTTGCTCTTGTCCACCCGGGCCACCGCCGCCTCGAACTCGCGCACGTTGTTCACCTCGGTGTTGCCGATGGCGACGATCACGTCGCCCTCGCGGATGCCCGCGCGCTGCGCGCCCTCGGTGGCGGTGTCCACGCGCACGCCGCCCTTGACCTTCGCTTCGCGCTTTTGCGCTTCGGTCAATTCGCTCACGGCCAGGCCGAGCGTCTGCGCGGCGGGGCTGGTGGCGCGTGCCGGCTCGCCGCCCTGCGGTGCGTTGCGGCGCGGCGTGGCCGCCGCCGTGCGCTCCGGCTCGATCTCCGCGACGGTGACCGCCAGGTCACGCTGGCCGCCGCGGCGGAACACCGTGAGGTTCACGCGGCTGCCCGGCTTGGTGTTGCCCACGAGGCGCGGCAGCTCCGTCGCGCGGTCGATGGCCTGCCCATTGAACTTGGTGATGATGTCGCCCGCCTCGATGCCGGCCTTCTCCGCCGGGGAACCGGTCTCGACGTTGCGCACCAGGGCGCCCTGCGGGCGGCCGAGGCCGATCGATTCCGCGACGTCCCGCGTGACCTGGTCGATCTGCACGCCGATCTTTCCGCGCGAGACGCGGCCGGTGGCGCGCAGCTGCTCGGCGACGCGGGTGGCCTCGTCCATCGGGATCGCGAAGGAGATCCCCATGAAGCCGCCGGAACGCGAGTAGATCTGGCTGTTGATCCCCACCACCTCGCCGCGCATGTTGATCAGCGGCCCGCCGGAGTTGCCCGGGTTGATCGCCACGTCGGTCTGGATGAAGGGCAGGTAGTCGCCGGTGTCCCGGCCGATCGCGCTGACGATGCCCGCCGTCACGGTGTTGTCCAGGCCGAAGGGCGAACCGATCGCCATCACCCATTCGCCGACCTTCAGCCTGCGGACGTCGCCGACGCGCACGTGCGGCAGGCCGGCCGCCTCGATCTTGACCACCGCCACGTCGGTGCGCTTGTCGGCACCGACGATGCGCGCCTTGAACTCGCGCTTGTCCGACAGCGTCACGATGACCTCGTCCGCGCCCTCGACCACGTGCGCGTTGGTCATCACGAACCCGTCGGGGGTGAGGATGAAGCCGGAGCCCACGCCGCGCGGGCTCTCGTCCTCGCCCCGGGGATTGGGCCGCTGCTGGCGCGGTGCGTTCGGGTTCGGGCTCGGCATCGGCACGCCGAAGAAGCGCCGGAAGAACTCCTGCATCTCCTCGTCCATCGGCCCGCCCCCGGGTCCCGCGCCCGGGCCGGCCGGGGTGCGCGCCCGTTCGGTGGTGCGGATGTTGACGACCGCCGGGCTCACCTGGTCCACCAGCTCGGTGAAATCCGGCAGCGAACGGGGTTGCGGGGCGGACTGCGCGAACGCCGGCGCGGCCGGCGTGAGGGCGGCGGCGCCGGCGATGGCGAGGGCCATCGCCAGTCCGCAGCTGCGCAAGTTGTTCAGATCCATGCGGAACATACAGACCTCTCCAGAAGGGTCGACAAAGGGTAATGGCTGAGACTATGCGAAAGACGCAAAGTTGCGCGTCAGCGGAGGACGCGTCGCGCTTTACACCCCCGCGCGGCGCCAGGCACCAGTTGGGGGCCTACTTGCGCCGCTCAAGGCCGAGCGCGAACGCCTTGAGCGTCTGCATGGGGACTTCGCCCACGGCCGTGACCCACCAGTCCTGCAGCCGCCGCGTGAGGGTGTGCGTCGCGCCGCTCGCGAACACACCTTCCTGCTGGTGCCGCCTGGCATCGTACTCCTCGACGAAGAGGGACACCGAAGCCAGGCCGTCCGAGAAGATCCACTGCAGAACGCCCTCCGCCGGGCGCTTGTAGCAGCTCTGGGGCCGGAAGCCCGCGACCGGGCGGCTGAGCGCCCAGCCCTCGGCGGCCGCGGTGGTTTTCACCGCTTCGGCCTTCTCGACACGCCAGCCGTCGGGCACGGCCATCATCTGCTTGAGCTTGTCCATGCGGACCGGCGCGTCGAGCTGGAGTTCGGAGAACGCCGCCTGCTCCAGCACCTTGCCGCTCTCGTCGAGCGTCTGCATCTTCACGACCAGCCCGCTCTTCTTCTCGCTCCAGATCCGGTAGCCGAAACGCAGCGCGTCCCTGGGCAGCACCTGCACGATGTCCGCATCGAAGCCGGCCACCCGGTCGGACCCGACGCGGCGCGCGGTGTAGACCTCGGGGATGCCCGTCTCGTCGGGCTTGATCTCGGGGAACAGGCCGAGCGACTCGCGCCTTTCGCTGCGGACGGTCTTGCTCTCCGGCAGGAAGGTCAGCACCTCGTCGTCGCGACGGAACGTCGAGCGCGGCGCGCCCGAGAGCGATTCCACCCTTTCCACCTGCCGCTGCCCGTCGCAGGCATGCCAGATGCGCGCGCTGGACATCTGGCCCGACGAGGACATGACCACGAACGTGCCGACGTAGTTCCGCTGGCGCGAGGCCTCGTGCATGCGCGTGAGCCACTCCGTGATGGAGCGTTCGGCGCGCCCGTCCGGCCGCGGGTCCGTCACGCGCGGCGACGCGGCGGCCTGGCTGGCGGCCAGCGCGAACGCCGCGGCGGCCCCGAGCGCGAGCAGGCCCTGGGCGAAGCGGATGCGGGGAAAGGCGGGCGCGGTCAGCGTCATGCGCTCGGGCCTCAGCGGGCCGGCCCTTCGAACGTGGCGTTGCGCAGGAAGCCCGAGCTGCCGCCCAGGGCGGTCCCGCCGCCGAGCTGGCGATGCGCCTGCAGCAGCTGGTCGAGCCGCGGATCGCGCAGCATCGCCGGCGCCTCGGCCGACGCGGACACGACCGCGGGCGCGCCGGGCGCGGCCGCGAGCTGCGGCCGGCCGCCGGCAGCGCCACCGGCGCCCCACATGTTCCAACCCACCGCCGCGACCGCCATCACGGAGGCCAGGCCGGCGACCATCTTCCAGCGCCAGTCGTTCGCGGCCGCCTCCGGCCGTCCGGCCGCCGCTGCGATCGCCACCGGCAAATCGGCCACCTGGGGCTCCTCGCGCAGGCGTTGCTGCAGCCGGGCCAGGAAGGCCTCCGGCGCGCTGCCCCCCGTTACGGCACGGCCGGTGCGCAGCACCTCGCCGACCACGTGATAGGCGCACCAGGCCTCGCGCGCACGCGCATCGCCCGCCGCCAGCTGCACCGCGCGGGCGAAGTCCTCGCCGCGCAGGTGCCCGTCGGCGAGCGCCGAAATCATTTCCTGGTTGTCCATCTTGTCCATCGCTTCCATCTTGCGCCCGTCACCAGCGCTTGCCCGACTGGTTTTCCAGCATGGGCTTGACCTTCGCCGAAATCGCCTCGCGGGCCCGGAAGATGCGGGAGCGGACGGTGCCTATGGGGCAGTTCATCACTTCCGCGATCTCCTCGTAGCTCAGGCCTTCGATCTCGCGCAGGGTGACCGCCTGCCGCAGTTCGTCGGGCAGCGCCTCCATGGCAGAGTTCACCGTGGCCGCGATTTCCTTGGCCGCGAGGACCGTTTCCGGCGTCTCGGCGGAGGTTAGTTCGTTCTCGACGCCGGAAGTTTCTTCCTCATCATCGCCGCCGCGCAAGGAACTCTCGGAAACGACCGGATCCCGCTTCATGTCGACGAGGGCTTTTTTCGCGGTGTTGACCGCAATCCGGTACAGCCAGGTGTAGAACTGCGCCTCGCCGCGGAACTGGGCGAGCGCCCGGTAGGCGCGGATGAACGTTTCCTGCGCGATGTCCTCGATCAGGTCGGTGTCGCGCACCATCCGGCCGATCAGCCGCTCGATCCGGCGCTGGTACTTCAGCACCAGCAGCTCGTACGCCTTGTGGTCGCCGGCCACCGTGCGCTCCACCAGCATCAGGTCGGTGTCGGCAGGAGAAGGTGGGGATGCGGCGGGAGGCGTCTTGGTCATTGTTCGGCCGCGGGGGGCTTGCCGGCGGGGGGCAAGGGCGGGCTGGCGCGCGAATATACCGCACGGCGCAGCGCCTCCCAGTGGGCGGAATCCGATTCACGCTCCATCCAGAGCCACTGCGTGACGCCCTCCTCGCCGCGCCAGCGCAGGAGCAGGCGCGACTGCAGGTCCAGGGCAGCGACCACGCTGCCCGCCCGCTCCTGCCATTGCCACGCGCTGCCGTCCCAGCGCAGCACGCCGGCCGGCGAGCGAAGCCAGCTCGCCAGGGCGAACGCGCCCAGGGACAGGGTGGCGAGACCCGCCAGCGCCTGGCGCCAGCCCGGGGCGTCCGCGCTGGCGGTCCACGCGGCGGCGGCGGCAAGTGCGAGCAGGAAGACGGCCGCATGCAGCGCCCCGGCGAAGGCGCTGCGCCCCACCGGATAGCTCACCGATGGGGCTGCATGCATGGGAAAGTGGGGGAGCGGCCCGCGGGCGCGCTCAGATGCGCCTGAAGACCAGCGAACCGTTGGTGCCGCCGAAGCCGAAGTTGTTCTTCAGCGCCACGTCGATCTTCACGTCCCGCGCCTCGTTGGCGCAGTAGTCCAGGTCGCATTCGGGGTCCTGGTTGAAGATGTTGATGGTGGGCGGGCTCTTCTGGTGGTGGATGGCCAGGACCGTGAACACCGACTCGATGCCGCCGGCGCCGCCGAGGAGGTGGCCGGTCATCGACTTGGTGGAGTTCACCACGACCTTCTTCGCGTGGTCGCCCAGCGTGTTCTTGATCGCGTTGGTCTCGTTCACGTCGCCCAGCGGCGTGGAGGTGCCGTGCGCGTTGAGGTAATGGACCTGGTCGGGGTTGACGCCGGCGTTCTTCAGCGCGGCGGCCATGGAACGGCGCGGGCCGTCCACGTTGGGAGCGGTCATGTGGTACGCGTCGGCGCTCATGCCGAAACCGGCGAGCTCGGCGTAGATCTTCGCGCCGCGCTTCTTCGCGTGTTCGTACTCCTCGAGCACCATCACGCCGCCGCCTTCGCCGAGCACGAAGCCGTCGCGGTCCTTGTCCCACGGGCGGGAGGCGGTCTTCGGGTCGTCGTTGCGGGTCGACAGCGCGCGCGCCGCGGCAAAGCCGCCGATGCCCAGCATCGAGACGCAGGACTCGGCGCCGCCCGCCACCATGACGTCGGCGTCGCCCGACTCGATCATGCGGCCGGCCAGGCCGATGGCGTGCAGGCCGGTGGTGCAGGCCGTGACGACGGCGATGTTCGGCCCCTGGAAGCCGTGGCGGATCGAGACGTGGCCGGAGATCATGTTGATGATCGACGCGGGCACGAAGAAGGGCGAGATGCGGCGCGGGCCGCGGTTCACCATCTCGGTGTGGGTTTCCTCGATCATCGGCAGGCCACCGATGCCGGAGCCGATGTTCACGCCGATGCGCGTGGCGAGTTCCGGGTCCAGCTGGTCACCGCTCGGCAGGCCCGCATCCTTGATCGCCTGGTCGGCCGCGGCCAGCCCCAGGTGGATGAAGCGGTCCATGTGCCGGGCTTCCTTCTCCGGCATGTACTGCGTGACGTCGAAGCCCTTGACCTCGCCGGCGAACCTGACCGAAAGCGTGCTGGCGTCGAAGGACTGGACCAAGTCGATGCCGCTCTGGCCCCTGATCAGGTTGGCCCAGGACTCCTCGACCGAATTGCCGACCGGGCTCACGCAGCCCAGCCCCGTCACGACGACACGGCGGCGCATGCTGGGCTCAGGCCTTCTGGTGGGCGTTGGCGTAGTCGATGGCGTTCTGCACCGTCGTGATCTTCTCGGCGTCCTCGTCCGGGATCTCGATGCCGAACTCGTCCTCGAGGGCCATGACCAGTTCCACGGTGTCGAGCGAGTCCGCGCCGAGGTCGGCCACGAAGGCCTTCTCGTTGGTGACCTGGGACTCTTCCACGCCGAGCTGCTCGGCGATGATTTTCTTGACACGTGCTTCGATATCGCTCATGGGGTTCCCTCTAAGGGTTGTGTTGAATCCGCGATTTTAAGCCGGGCGGAGGGTCCGGCTGGGGTGGGAGGCGCCGGCGGTCCGGTGAGGCCTGTCAGGCCATGAACATGCCGCCGTTCACATGGATTTCCTGTCCGCTCACGTAGCCGGCCTGCGGCGAGGCCAGCCAGGCGACGGCATGGGCGATGTCGGCAGGCTTGCCGAGGTGGCCCAGCGGGATCTGACCCAGCAGCGCCTTCTGCTGGTCTTCCGGCAGGGCGGCGGTCATGTCGGTCTCGATGAAGCCCGGCGCCACGCAGTTGACCGTGATGCCCCGACTGCCGAGTTCGCGGGCGAGCGCCCGCGTCATGCCTGCGACACCGGCCTTGGCGGCCGCGTAGTTCGCCTGGCCCGGGTTGCCGGAGGCGCCGACCACGCTGGTGATGCTGACGATGCGGCCGTAGCGCTGCTTCATCATCGTGCGCATCACGGCGCGGCTCATCCGGAAGACGGCCTTGAGGTTGGTGTCCAGCACGGCGTCCCAGTCCTCGTCCTTCATGCGCATGGCCAGGGTGTCGCGCGTGATGCCGGCGTTGTTCACCAGCACGTGCAGCGCGCCGTGCTCCTTGGCGATGGCATCCACCAGGGCCTCGCCGGCCTTGGCGTCGTTCACGTCCAGCCTGGCGCCGCGGCAGCCCGCGTGCTGCGACAGGGCCTGCGACACCTTGGCCGCGCCTTCGTCGGTGGTGGCGGTGCCGATCACCTTCATGCCGCGCACCGCGAGTTCCTGCGCGATGGCGGCGCCGATGCCGCGCGAGGCGCCGGTGACGAGGGCGACCTGGCCCTGCAGCGTGGACGTGGTCATGCGAGCAGCCCTTTCGCTTCGGCGAGCGTCGCCGGGTCGTACACGGCGCCGGACACCAGGGCCGGATCGACCCGCTTCACCAGGCCGGCCAGCACCTTGCCCGGACCGCATTCGATGATCGTCGTCACGCCGCGCTGCTGGATCGCGCGCACGCATTCCACCCAGCGCACCGGGCCGAACGCCTGCTGGTACAGGGCGGCGCGGATCCGGTCCGGATCGGTTTCGACCTGCACCTCGATGTTGTTCACCACCGGGATCCGCGGCGCCTGCAGCGGCGTGGCGGCCAGGCGCTCGCGGAGCTTCTCGGCCGCCGGCTTCATCAGGCTGGAATGGAAGGGCGCGGACACCGGCAGCAGCAACGCACGCTTGGCGCCCATGCCCTTGAGCATCTCGCAGGCGCGGTCGACGGCGGCCTTGCTGCCGGCGATCACCGTCTGCGCGGGATCGTTGAAGTTCGCGGCTTCCACCGCTTCGCCGCTGTTGGTGCCCAGGCTGCGCAGCGCTTCGGCGCAGCCTTCGATGACCTTCTGCGCGTCGAGGCCGAGGATCGCGGCCATCGCGCCCGTGCCCACGGGCACGGCTTCCTGCATGGCCTGCGCGCGGAAGCGCACGAGAGGCGCGGCATCGGCCAGCGTCAGCGCACCCGAGGCCACCAGCGCGGTGTATTCGCCGAGGGAATGGCCGGCCACGACGGCCGGTTCGGCGCCGCCCTCGGCGCGCCATGCGCGGTACGCCGCGATGCCGGCCACCAGCATCACGGGTTGCGTGTTGGTGGTGAGCGCCAGGGCTTCCTTCGGGCCCTCGCGGACCAGGCGGCCGACGTCCTCGCCGAGCGCATCGGACGCTTCCTTCAGCGTGTCGCGCACGGCGGGGTGGTCGCCCCACGCGTCCAGCATGCCGACGGCTTGCGAGCCCTGTCCCGGAAAGACGAAAGCGAACGGTTTCATGTCGTCCTCGAATGTTCGTGCCGAAGCCGGGTCCCGGCTTCAGAAATCCAGCAGCACCGCGCCCCAGGTGAAGCCGCCGCCGACGCCTTCCAGCATGAGCGTGTCGCCCTTGCGCACCTTGCCGCTGCGCACCGCGACGTCCAGCGCGAGCGGGATCGACGCGGCCGACGTGTTGCCGTGCTGGTCCACGGTGACGACCAGCTTGTCCATCGGCAGCTTCAGCTTCTTCGCCGTGCCCTGCATGATGCGGATGTTGGCTTGGTGCGGGATGAGCCAGTCGATGTCGGCCTCGGTCTTGCCGGCCTTGGCCAGCGTGGCGCGGGCGGCCTCTTCCAGCACGCCGACGGCCAGCTTGAACACGGCCTGGCCGTCCATGCGCAGCAGCGGGTTGCCGTGCACCTTGCCGCCGAACACGGTGCCGGGCACGCACAGGATCTCGACGTGCTTGCCGTCGGCATGCAGGTCGCTCGCCAGGATGCCGGGCGTGTCGGACGCCTCCAGCACCACGGCGCCGGCGCCGTCGCCGAACAGCACGCAGGTGGTGCGGTCGCCGAAGTCGAGGATGCGCGAGAACACCTCGGCGCCGATCACCAGCGCGCATTTCGCGCTGCCGGTGCGGACCATCGCGTCGGCGACGGTCAGCGCGTACACGAAGCCGCTGCACACGGCCTGCACGTCGAACGCGGCGCAGCCGGCGATGCCGAGCTTGTTCTGCAGGATGGTCGCCGAGGACGGGAACACCATGTCCGGCGTCGAAGTGGCGACGATGATCAGGTCGACGTCGGACGGCTTGCGGCCCGCGGCTTCCAGGGCGTTGCGCGCGGCCTGCACGCCCAGGTCGCTGGTCGAGACCTCCGGTTCGGCGAAGTGGCGCGCGCGGATGCCCGTGCGCTCCACGATCCATTCATCCGAAGTCTCGACGCCGGTGGCGGCCAGCTGGGCCGCCAGCTCCGCATTGGTCACGCGCTTCGGGGGCAGGAAACTGCCGGTGCCCGTGATCCGGGAATACTTGTTCATTCTCAGGTGACCGCCGCTTCCACGGGCCGGGCATCCTCGTCGCCGCCCGCCAGCAGGGGCCGGGCATGCGCGATCCGGGCCTGGACGCGGTCGAGCAGATTGTTCCGGGCCGCATCATACGCGCGGTTCAGCGCCTGCTCGAAGGCCAGTTCGTCGGCCGAACCGTGGCTCTTGAACACCAGACCGCGCAGCCCCAGCAGGGCGGCGCCGTTGTAGCGGCGGTAGTCCACGCGCTTCTTGAGCGCGGACAGCACCGGATACGCGGCGATGGCGGCCAGCTTGGTGAGCGGGTTGCGCGTGAACTCTTCCTTCAGGAAGCCGCTGATCAGGGAGGCGACGCCTTCGCTCGTCTTGAGCGCGACGTTGCCCACGAAGCCGTCGCACACCACGATGTCGGTCGTGCCCTTGAAGATGTCGTTGCCTTCCACGTTGCCGTAGAAGTTGAGGTCGCCCGCCGCGCCAGCCGCCCGCAGCAGTTCGCCGGCGCGCTTGATCACCTCGTTGCCCTTGATCACTTCCTCGCCGATGTTCAACAGGCCCACCGACGGGCTGTTGTCCTCGCCGAAGGCGGACACCAGCGCGGAGCCCATCACCGCGAACTGCAGCAGGTGGTGCTCGGTGCAGTCGACGTTGGCGCCCAGGTCCAGCACCGTCGTCGCCCCGCCCTTCGCATTGGGCAGGTGCGTGGCGATCGCGGGGCGGTCGATCCCGTCCAGGGTCTTCAGGAGGTAGCGCGCGAGCGCCATCAGCGCGCCGGTGTTGCCGGCGGAGACCGCCACCTGCGCCTGGCCGTCCTTCACCTGCTGGATCGCCACGCGCATGGACGAATCCTTCTTGCGGCGCAGGGCGACCTCGACCGCGTCGTCCATGGTCACCACCTCGGTGGCGGGCACGATGCGGGCGCGGGGATGCTGCAGGGCGGCCAGTTCGGCGGGCAGGCCGACCAGCAGGAGCTGCGCTTCGGGGTGCGCCTCCAGGAAGTTGCGGCAGGCCGCCAGCGTGACGCGGGGGCCGTGGTCGCCGCCCATGCAATCGACAGCCAGGGTGGTCGTCGTCATGGCGTGAACTGTAGGGGCAAACGGAAGAGGTGCGGGGCGCGCAAGAAAAAAGGCCCGGCCTGCCTTGCGCAGCCGGGCCCCCTGCCTGGACCGGTGGTCAGGCGTCGTTCTTGGTCTTCAGCACCTTGCGGCCACGGTAGAAGCCGGTGGGGCTGATGTGGTGGCGCAGGTGGGTTTCGCCCGTGGTGGGCTCCACCGCGATGCCCGGCACGGTCAGCGCGTTGTGCGAACGGTGCATGCCGCGCTTGGAAGGCGACTTCTTGTTTTGCTGGACGGCCATGACGGGCTCCTGGATTCAATGCGCCGCAGGACGGGGCCCTGGCTGGCAGCGGGTTGGACGGTTGGACGAGGCGCGCTCTGGCCGGCTCCCCGCGATGTGCGAAGCATGCCCTGGCGGCGCGAAGCCCACGATTATAGCCCAAGCCGCCTCCCGCGCTACTTGCCGGTCTTGAGCCGTCCCAGCACCGCGAACGGATGCACCTTTTCGGCCACGGCCTCCTCGAAGCCGGCGTCGGCCGCGGACATTTTCACGGGCTCGGGGCAGGTGCCGTGCATCGGGGCCACCGGCACCTCCATCAGCAATTCGTCTTCCACCAGTTCCTTCAGGTCGAAACTGCGCGACAACCCCAGCAGGTCCTCCTCCGTCGCGTCATCCTCGGCGGCGGCCGTGGCTTCGTCGGCGACGAAGCGGAAGGAACGGTTCACCTCCAGCGGCACGTCCACCGGGCCCAGGCAGCGCTGGCACACCAGCGGCAGCGAGGCGTCGGCCTCGAGGTGCACCCAGACCTGCGGCTGGTGGTGGTGCGGGTTGAGGATCTCGCCGCGCGCCTGCCAATGCACGCTGCGCGCGAGGTCGGCCCCTTCGGTTTCGGCCACCAGCCGGCGGTATTCGCGCAGGGCGTCGGTGGATTCCAGCGCGGCGCCTTCCTCGGCGAAGCGGCGGACGTCCAGGCGGTGCGGGTCGTGGTCCTTGGCCATCCGGCCAGTGTAAGAGAATGCGGCGGATGCAGCCTCCCCGTCCTGCCTCTGCGGCACGCCCCCTGGTGCTCGGGTCCACCTCCGTGTACCGGCGCGAACTGCTCTCCCGGCTGCGGCTGCCCTTCACCGTGGAGCCGCCGCACGTCGACGAGACGCCGCACGCCGGCGAGGCGCCTGCGGAGCTCGCGCGCCGCCTCGCCGCGGCCAAGGCCGCCGCCGTCGCGGCGCGGCATCCCGGCGCCGTCGTGATCGGGTCGGACCAGGTGGCGGACCTCGACGGCGAGCCGCTCGGCAAGCCGGGCAACCACGCCAACGCGGTCTCGCAGTTGCGCCGCATGAGCGGCCGCACCGTCATCTTCCAGACCGCGCTGGCGGTGCTGTGCCTCGACAGCGGCTTCGCGCAGCACGACCTGGCGCCGGTGCGCGTGCGCTTCCGGACGCTGGACGATGCGGAGATCGAGGCCTACCTGCGCGCCGAGCAGCCCTACGACTGCGCCGGCAGCGCCAAGAGCGAAGGACTCGGCATCGCGCTGCTCGAAGCCATCGAGAGCGACGATCCCACCGCGCTGGTCGGCCTGCCGCTGATCCGCACCTGCCGCATGCTGCGGGCGGCCGGGCTGCCCGTCTTCTGATGCCGCACGGACGCCTCTACCTCGTCCCGACGCCGCTCGACTTCGGCTGCGACCCGCAGGGCGACCTGCGCGACGTGCTGCCGGTCGGAACGGTCGCCGCCGCGGCCCGCCTGACGCACTGGATCTGCGAGAACGCGAAGTCGGCGCGCGCCTTCCTCAAGCGGGTCGGCGAAGTCCAGCCGCTGGCGGCGCCTCTGCAGCAGCAGGCGATCACCGAACTCCCGCGGGAGGTGCACAAGAAAGGCGACCACGGGCCCGCTGCCTTCGATGCGCGCGGCCTGCTGCAGGCGGCCCTGCAGGGCCATGACGTCGGGCTGATCAGCGAAGCCGGGATGCCCGCGGTCGCCGACCCGGGCGCATCCGTCGTTCGCGCCGCGCACGAGCTCGGCCTGGAGGTGGTTCCCCTCGTCGGGCCCGTGTCGCTGCTGCTGGCCCTCGCCGCCAGCGGCCTCAACGGCCAGAGCTTCGCCTTCGTCGGCTACCTGCCGCAGGACGCCGCGGCGCGCACCCAGCGCCTGCGCGAACTGGAAGCGCTCGCCGTGAAGACAGGCCAGACGCAAATGTTCATCGAAACGCCTTACCGCAACGCGGCACTCTGGCAGGCGCTGCTGCAGGGCCTGAAGCCAGCCACGCGGGTGGCGATCGCGTCGGGACTGACCCTGCCCGACGCGCAGTGCCGCACGGCCAGCGTGGCGGACTGGAAGCAGCGGCCGGCGCCGGTCGGTGGCCGGCCCGCCGTGTTCGCAATCGGCCCCTGACGCTCAGCGCATCGGCTGCGTCGCGCGGAGGGCCTTGATGGCGCCTTCGCCGATCGCCGCGCCGAAACGCTTGACCAGCTTCTCGCCGATGTTCTCGCGGCGCGTGTAGTCCACCAGTTCCTCGGCCTTCACCACCTCGCGGGCGACGAAGTCGAGATTGCCCAGCTGGTCGGCCAGGCCCAGTTCCACCGCCTGCTGGCCGGTCCAGAACAGGCCGCTGAACAGCTCCGGCATGTCGGCCTTCAGGCGCTTGCCGCGGCCGGTCTTGACCACGTCGATGAACTGCTTGTGCACCTGGTCCAGCATCTGCTGCGCGTGCAGGCGGTGCGTCTCCGTCTGCGGGCTGAACGGGTCGAGGAAGCCCTTGTTCTCGCCCGCGGTGAGCAGCCGGCGTTCCACGCCCAGCTTCTCCATCAACCCGACGAAGCCGAAGCCTTCCATCAGCACGCCGATGCTGCCGACGATGCTGGCCTTGTCGACGTAGATGTTGTCGGCCGACGCCGCGATGTAGTACGCGGCCGAGGCGCAGGACTCCTCCACCACGGCGTACAGCGGCTTCTTGTAGCGCGCCTTCAGCCGGCGCAGTTCGTCGCTGATGATGCCCGCCTGCACCGGGCTGCCCCCCGGCGAGTTGATCAGGAGCACCACGCCCTGCGCGCCCGCATCCTCGAACGCCGCCTTGGCGGCCGCGATGATGAATTCGGCGTTCGCCTCCTGGTCGGGGCCGATCTCGCCTTCGATCTCGATGACGGCCGTGTGGGCCAGTGCCTTGTCGGCGGCCGGCGCGCCGCCCTTGAAGCCCAGCGCCCAGATGACGAACAGGAACAGCGCCAGCCAGGTGAGCCGCGAGAACATGCGCCAGCGGCGCTGCGCGCGCTGCTCCGCCAGCGTGGCGAACAGCAGCTTCTCCAGCGTTTCGCGCTCCCAGCCGGGCGTGAGGCCGCGCGGCGCGGCATGACCGGTGGCGGGGGGGGCCGCCGGCGGGTTTGCCGGCGGCGGCGGCAGGTCGTTCTCGTTCATGTCAGAAGGCAATCGGTTGCAGGTTCCAGGCAGTATGCCAGTGCACCACCCCGTCGCTCTCGCTGAGCTCGATGCCCACCAGGCCGCCCCGGCAGGGGCCGCCCGCGCAGGCGCCGGTGTCCGGCCGGTAGGCGGCGCCGTGGGTGCTGCAAAGCAGCCAGCGCCCGGTGTCGTCGAAGAAGCGGTTCGGCTGCCAGTCCATTTCCATCGCCACGTGGGTGCAGCGATTCAGGTAGGCGAGCACGCGACCTTCGTAGCGGATGGCGAAGGCGCGGCAGGTCTGGCCGCCGTACACCACGTCGAACGGCACCGCCAGGCCGCCGTCGACGAGGTCGGCCGAATGGCACAGCGGCACGCGGTCCGCGTCCTCCGCCAGGCCTTTCATGCGTGCTCCAGCAGCCAGGCGTGGAGCTCGGGGACGGAATGGACGACGGCACGCGGCCCCAGCGCCTCGAAACCGTCGATGGCATGGGCGCCGTAGCCCACGCCGATGCTGGCGCAGCCGGCGTTCACGGCCATCTGCAGGTCGTGCGTGGTGTCGCCGATCATCAGCGTGCGCTCCGGTTCCGTGCCGAACTCGCGCATCAGCTCCTGCAGCATCAGGGGATGCGGCTTCCCGGCCGTCTCGTCCGCGGTGCGCGAACCGTCGAACACGCCCTTGAGCTGCACGCTGTGCAGGACTTCGTCGAGCCCGCGGCGCGACTTGCCCGTGGCGACCGCCAGCCAGTGGTTCCGCTTGCGCAGGTCGGTCAGCATGGGGAGCACGCCGTCGAAGAGGACCAGGTCCTCGTGGTGGGCGATGTAGTACTTGCGATAGGCCGCGCCGAGCTCGGCGTATTTCTCCCGCGGCACGTCGGGCGCCGCATGGGCCAGCGCCTCCATCAGCCCCATGCCGATCACGTACGCGGCAGCGTCGTCGGTGGGCACCGTCCCGCCGACGTCGGCGACCGCGCGCTGGATGCAGCGCACGATGATCTTCGTCGAGTCGAACAGCGTGCCGTCCCAGTCAAAGGCGATCAGGTCGTACTGGCGCGGGCGCGTGGCGGGCATGGTCGACGAATTTCTGCAGCTCGGGGGGAAGGGGGGCCTGCAGGGCGATGCGCTCGCCGCTGGCGGGGTGGTCGAACTGTAACCTCCACGCATGCAGGAACATGCGCTTGAGGCCGGCCTTCTGCAGCGCCTTGTTCATCTCGAAGTCGCCGTACTTGTCGTCGCCGGCGATGGGGTGGCCCTGCGCGGCGAGGTGCACGCGGATCTGGTGGGTGCGGCCGGTCTTGATGGTGACTTCGAGCAGGCTCGCCTCGCTGCCGCCCCCGCCCCGGCCCTCCCCCGGAAGGTGCAGGAGCGGCAGCCGCTCCTGCACCTTCACCAGGGTGATGGACCGCATCCCGTCCGGGTCGTCCTTCGCCACCACCTTCACCCGGCGTTCGCCGTCGGCCTGCAGGTACTTGTGCAGCGGCTGGTCGATCACCTTCAGCTTCGCCGGCCAGGCCCCGGTGACGAGCGCCAGGTAGGTCTTGCCGGTCTCGCGGTCGCGGAACTGGTCCTGCAGCTTCGTGAGCGCCGACCGCTTCTTGGCCACCAGCAGGATCCCGGAGGTTTCCCGGTCCAGCCGGTGCACCAGTTCGAGCAGCTTCGCGTCCGGCCGCGCCTGGCGCAGCTGTTCGATGACGCCGAAGCTCACCCCGCTGCCCCCGTGCACCGCGGTCCCGGCCGGCTTGTCGATGGCCAGCAGGTGTTCGTCCTCGAACAGGACGGGGAATTCGCGGGCCGGCGCCGGCCGGGCGTCCGCCGCCGTCTCGGCGACGCGCACCGGCGGCAGCCGCACGACGTCGCCTGCCGCCACCCGGTCATCCGCCGCCGCCCGCCCCTTGTTCACCCGCACTTCGCCGGAGCGGATGATCCGGTAGACGTGGGTCTTCGGCACGCCCTTGAGCGTGCGGATGAGGAAATTGTCCAGCCGCTGACCTGCCGATTCCTCCCCCACGGTCAGGAACCTGACCCCGGCGCTTGCAGGAGGCGGTCCGCCCCCTATAATCAGTTTCACCAGAGTTACGCTGTAAGTGGTTGATTTGGCTGGCAGTTTAGTCCACGCACCCCACTGAAGGCGACTGGCAGGTCGATGCCACCGGCACCGCGCCGCGCAGATCCCGGGCCACAGCCCGCCATGGCGCACGCGACTGCCGCACGGTCCGGCTCTTCGAAACACTGATACGGAATACAAGTCCGCAAGCCCTCCGGCTCGTGGACGGATCAAAGCGAGACAACGCGGTGCTGATGGTTCTCCTCCTGGCTTTCTGGCGCTGGCTCCTGCCGGCGCCCGCCATGCAGGCACCCTGGCCCCTCGTCGGCGTCAACCCCTCCGCAGCCCCTGCGGTGCAGCGCCGTCGTCCCCTCGCCCCCATCCCTGTGCCCTTGCCACGGTTGCTGAGCTAGCTCGGCAGGCCGCGTCGCACTCCGGCAATTCCATTCCGTTTCGAAGCGCCTGTCCGGCATCGAGTTCGCGCCCCCTGGGGGCGCGTTGGAAGTTTGAAGGACACACGCGATGAAGCGGATGCTGATCAACGCCACGCAGGCGGAAGAACGCCGGCTGGCGATCGTCGATGGACAGAAGCTCCTCGACTACGAGATCGAGATCGAAGGGCGCGAACAGCGCAAAGGCAACATCTACAAGGCGGTCGTCACCCGCGTCGAGCCATCGCTCGAGGCGTGCTTCGTCGACTACGGCGAGGACCGCCACGGCTTCCTGCCGTTCAAGGAAATCTCCAAGCAGTACTTCGCCCAGGGCGTCTCGGTCTCGCAGGCGCGCATCAACGAGGCGATCCGCGAAGGCCAGGAACTGCTGGTGCAGGTGGAGAAGGAAGAGCGCGGCAACAAGGGCGCGGCGCTCACCACCTTCATCTCGCTGGCCGGCCGGTACGTGGTGCTCATGCCCAACAACCCCCGCGGCGGCGGCGTCAGCCGGCGCATCGAGGGCGACGACCGGGCCGAGCTCAAGGAGAACATGGACCAGCTGGAGTACCCGAACGGCATGTCCATCATCGCGCGCACCGCCGGCATCGGCCGCAGCGCGCCGGAACTGCAGTGGGACCTGAACTACCTGCTGAAGCTGTGGACCGCCATCGAGGGCGCGTCCAAGGGCGGCAAGGGCGCCTTCCTGATCTACCAGGAGTCCAGCCTCGTCATCCGCGCCATCCGTGACTACTTCAACCACGACATCGGCGACATCCTGATCGACACGGACGACATCTACGAGCAGGCGCACCAGTTCATGGCGCACGTCATGCCCGAGCATGCCGCCCGCGTGAAGCGCTACCGCGACGACGCGCCGCTGTTCAGCCGCTTCCAGATCGAACACCAGATCGAGTCCGCCTACGCCCGCGAGGTCAAGCTGCCTTCCGGCGGCGTGGTCGTGATCGACCACACCGAGGCGCTGGTCTCGATCGACGTCAACTCCGCGCGCGCCATCAAGGGTGGCGACATCGAGGAAACCGCGACCCGCACCAACCTGGAAGCCGCCGACGAAGTGGCGCGCCAGATGCGCCTGCGCGACCTCGGCGGCCTGATCGTCATCGACTTCATCGACATGGAGGAGTCGAAGAACCGCCGCGAAGTGGAGAACCGCCTGCGCGACGCGCTGCGGCAGGACCGCGCCCGCGTGCAGTTCGGCTCCATCAGCAAGTTCGGCCTGATGGAAATGAGCCGCCAGCGCCTGCGCCCGGCCCTGTCCGAAGGCGCGTCGATCCCCTGCCCGCGTTGCGGCGGCCACGGCCACATCCGCGACACCGAGAGCTCCGCCCTGCAGATCCTGCGGATCATCCAGGAAGAGTCGATGAAGGACAGCACGGCCGCCGTGCACGTCCAGGTGCCGGTGGAAGTCGCCTCGTTCCTGCTGAACGAGAAGCGCCCCGAGATCGCCAAGATCGAGCTGAAGCAGCGCATCAACGTGCTGATGGTCCCGAACAAGACGCTGGAGACGCCGAACTACCGGCTCGAGCGCCTGAAGCACGACGACCCGCGCCTCGACAGCATCAAGGCCAGCTACCACATGGCGGAGGAGGTCGAGGACCCGACCGCCGTCACGCGCCGCTCGCACGAGCGCACCAACAAGCAGGAGCCGGTGATCAAGGGCGTGCTGCCCGACGCGCCGGCCCCGATGCCCGTGGCCAAGCCGCCGGTGCAGGAACCGGTGGCGGCCAAGGCCGTGGCCGCCCCGGCACCGGTCGCGGCGCCGGCACCCGCGCCGGCGGCCGCCGAGAAGGGCTTCTTCTCGTGGCTCAAGAGCGCGCTCGGCCTGGCCCCCGCGGCCGAGCCGGTGGCTGCACCGGCGCCCGCCGTGCAGGCGAAGAAGGAAGAGCGCCGCGACGGCGCCCGCGGCGAGGGCCGCGGTGAGCGTGGCGACCGCGGCGGACGCGGACGCGGCGGCGAAGGCCGGGGCGAGCGTGGCGACCGCGGCGGCCGTGGCCGTGGCGGTGAAGGCCGCGGCGGCGAAGGGCGGCGTGACGAGCGCCGCGAACCGCGCGTGGCCGCGGGCGAAGGCGCCGAGGCCGGCGTGCCGCAGGGCCAACCGCGTGGCGAAGGCCAGGCCGGCCGAGGCGAAGGCCGGCGCGAGCGCGGTGAACGCGGCGAACGCGGCAGCCGTGGCGAGGGCCGCGAGCCGCGCGAAGGCCGCGACAACCGCGAGCCGCGCGAACAGCGCGAGCCACGGGAAGCGCGGGAGCCGCGCGAGCCGAGGGAGCAGCGCGAAGCACGTGAAGGCCGCGAGCCGCGGGAAGTGCGGGAGCCGCGTGAACCGCGCGAGAACCGCGAGGGCCGCGAGCCGCGCGAAGGCCGCGACGACCGTGAGCCGCGCGAGAGCCGCGAGCGCTTCGAGGCGCGCCAGCGCCGCGAAGCCGAGCGCGCCGCGCGCGAAGGCAACCGCGATGCCGTCGAAGCCCGGGGCGACATGCCGGAAGGCATCGTGCCGGCGCCGCAGGAAGGCGCCGATGCCGGCGCACCCGAGCAGCGCGAGGAGCGCCAGCCGCGCGGCGAGCGCGGGGGTCGCCGTGAACGCGGAGAACGTGGCGAGCGGCGCGAACGCGCGCCGCGCGAGGGCCTGCCGGCCGACGCCGAAACCGAAGCGACGGCCCTGGCCGGTGCCGCCGGTTCCGTCGGCGCCGTCACCGAGTCGGCCGACGCGCAGCAGCCGCCGATGGCCAATGCCGTCATGGAGTCGCACACGCACTTCGACGAGGGCCGTCCGGCCGAAGGCACCGACGGCGATGGCCGGCGTGACCGCGGTCGTTCGCGCGACCGCTACGGACGCGACCGCCGCGAGCGGGGCGAGCGCGGCGACCGGCCAGCCGACCTGAACGTCGCGACGGGCGCCGAGGTCTCGCCCGCCGAGATGGAAGTGTTCGCCGGCCACGCGCCGCTGCCGCAGGAGCACCACGCACGCAGCGAGGCCCGCCCTGCCCCTGCCCCTGCCCCTGCCGCCGCTCCGGCGCAAGCGGAATCCGCCCGGACTTCCCTGCCCCGCGTGCGCGCCTTCCAGCTGCCCGTCGAGGACCTGAAGAACGTCGCCGAAGGCTCGGGCCTGCAGTGGGTGCTGTCGGACGCGGAGAAGATCGCCGCCGCCCAGGCCGCGATGGCCGCCGAGCCTCGCCCGCAGCACGTGCCGCGCGAGCGGCCGCCGGCGGTGGTCGTGGACGAAGGCCCGCTGGTGCTGGTGGAGACCAAGCGCGACCTGCGCAACCTGCAGCTGCCGTTCTGACGATCCACTCTGGAATCGCTGCGCGATTCCAGAACGGCCACTGAACGAACGAAAAAGCCCGGCAGAGCCGGGCTTTTTCATTGGAGGAAGCGGTTATTCCCCGGCCGCCCGCTTCCAGGCCTGCGCCGCGGCGGGCGCGTCCTCGCGCTGTTCCGCCAGTTCCGCCAGCGCCCGCCACGCATTGCGGTGCAGGGCGGCATCCTGCAGGCCCAAGGCCGCCTGCGTCAGCAACTGCTGGGCCTTGCCCCACAGCTGCCGCTTCATGCAGGCCATGCCGGCCAGGTACTGCAGCGTCGCATCGCGCGGATTCGCCTTCTGCGCCGCCTCGATGCGCGCCAGCCAGCCGCCGTCGATGGAGTCCAGCCCCTCCTCGAGCGCGCACACCAGCTTCACGCGCAGCGAGTCGCCGAGCTCGGCCTGCTTCTCCCACACCGGCAGCAGCCAGTCGCGGGCCAGGCGCGGGTCGCCGCGCAGCGAGGTGAGCCGCTGCGCCGCATGGATGGCGACTTCCGGCATCACGCGTTCCGGAGGCTCCAGCGCGAGCCAGGCACGCTGCAATTGCGCGACGTCGTAGGCGCCGTTCAGGAGGTCGATGGCGAGGCCGCGCAGGATCCCGCGGGCGGCGATGTCGGAGAAGGCATGGTGCTTGGCCAGCAGGCGCGCCGTCTCCAGGGCCTCCAGCGGACGCCCGGCCTGGCGCGAAGCGCGCAGCCGCGTGCGCAGCGCCACCGTGCGGCGGCCGGCGCCCTGCGGCAGGCCCTGCAGCCATTGCATGGCGGCCTCGGGGTCGCGGTCCTCCAGCGACCAGCGCGCCGCGCGCAGCAGTGCACCGTCGCGCGTCTCCTGGGCGTCGCGGGCCGACGTGGCCTGGTCCAGCGCCTTCTGCAGGTGGCGCTCGCGCGCCGCCCGGTCCTGCAGCGCCTGCGCCGATTCGGCCGCCAGCAGGTGCGCGATGGCGCGCAGCTGGCCCGCGTTGGCGGGCTTCTGCCCGGAAGCGGTGAGCGAAGCCTCCTGGTCGAGCAGCGTCTGCGCGGACTTGCGGGCGCGGATGTAGCGCCCCGCGATCAGGTGCGACAGGGCGTCGAGCAGCGCACCGTGCATCGCGCGCTCCTTCTGCTGCGTGCGCCAGCGCAGCGCCTGCCGCGGCATGTCGAGCAGCGCGGTGATGGCGCCCATGGCGGTGTGCACCACGAGGAAGGCGCCCACCAGGAGCAGCAGCACCAGGTTGAGCGACAGGTCGATGCGGTAAGGCGGCCAGAACAAGGCGACCGAGCCCTGGTTGTTGCCGGCGAACAGCGCCGCCGCCGCGGCGATGGCGAACAGCACCAGGAGCCAGAGCGCGCCCCGCATCGCCGCCTACTTCCCGCCGGCGACGGTGGCCAGCACCGCCAGCGTCTCGTCCACGCGCGGCAGTTCGGCGGCGCGCACCTGCGTCTGCACCTGTTGCAGCTGCTGCAGCACGCCCTGCGTGCGCCGCGAGCCCATGTCGAAGTACTTTTGCACGGCCGCAGACGCCCCCGCGACGTCGGCCCTGGCGGATTCGTTCTGCCGCGCCAGCAGCGACAGGCGCGCGTTCAGCAGCTTCAGCTTGAGGTTCTCGCGCAGGAAGAAGGCCTGCTCGGGCACGACGAGCACGGCATCGGGCTCCTCGATGCGGCTCACGCGCACCAGTGCCCGCAGTTCCCCGGTGACGGCATCACGCCAGCTTTCCCACCACATGCGGGCGGGAGACACCGGCGTCGCCGGCGCCGGACGGGCCGCCGGCGCCTGGGTGCGCAAGGGCACGGCATTGGCCAGGGGCAGTTCGTCGACCTGCCTCACCACTTCGTCCAGCCGGGCCAGCAGGCTCGGGACGTCCGTCACGGCCGCGGAGCGGATGCGGTCGATGTCGCGCGTGATCGCGGTGCGCACCCGGGCCAGGCGCGGCAGCGCGGCGCGCGACAGGCGGTGGTCGGCGGTGCGCAGCGCGGCCAGCAGCGGCTCGGAACTGCCGGTCAGCTGGGCTTGCTGCTGCGCCAGCCGCAGCGCCGATTCGATCTCCACCACCAGGTTCTCGTCGCGGGTGCGCGAGAGGCTCTGCATCAGGTCTTCCAGCTGCGTGCGCTGCAGCGCCACCTCGGACAGGCGCGCTTCCAGCACCGCCTGCCGCGCGACGGCATCCCGTGCGATGTCCTGCGCCTGCCGCGCCAGCGCCCGCGCTTCGATCGCGTTGGCACCCGTGTCGGCGCTCTGCCGCGCCAGCTGCTCCTGGATGGTGGACAGGCGCTGCCACAGCATCAGGCTGGACAGGAGCGCGGCGCTGGCCAGCAGGCCCAGCACCAGCAGGGTGGCCCGCGAGACGGTGGCCGCGCGCACCGGGGTTTCGACGCTGGCGGGCAGCGGCGCCGCCGCCGGCAGCGCCGGCGCGAGCTCGGGCGTTGGCGGTGGGGGCTGGGAACTCATCGCGCCGATTCTATCGACGCGAGCACGTCCGGCAGTCCGGGGCGGGCGGTCCGGACCTCGCCGAAGCCGAGCGACTGCACGGTTTGGGCAATCCGTGGGTGGGTGGCCACGGCGCGGGCGCCGGACCAGTCCTGCCCCGGCAGCAACTGCGCCAGGTGGGCGGCGCCCTCGGAACTGCTGAACAGCCACCACGTGCCATCGCCGGCCGCGCGCCGGGCGACGGAACGTTCCGCTTCGGACCAGGTCGGGGACCGCCGGACGTAGGCCACCACCGTCTCGACCGCCACGCCCCGGGCGGCGAGCTGCTGCACGATCCAGTCGCGCCCTTGCGGCCGCCCCTGCGCATCGCCCCCGCGCACCAGCAGGAGGCGGTCGCCGGCCCGCAGCTGGTCCCGCACCTGCTGCCAGAGGCTTTCCGAATCGAACTGCTCCGCGTCGGCGGCAGGCGCGTCGATGCGTTGCGCGGGCAGCCCGGCGGCCAGCAGCGCGTCGCGGGTCGCGGGTCCCGGTGCCCAGCAGCGCGTGCGCTGCGGGCGCGCGCCGGCGGCGAGGAAGCCGTGCACGGCGTTCGCGCTCACGAACATCACGGCGGCGTACCGGTCCACCTGTTCGGCGGCCTGGCGCAAGGCCGGCAGGTCGGGCGCCGGCGCGATGTCGATCAGGGGCAGGAGGACGGCGTCCACGCCGTGTTCACGCAAGCGTTCGGCCCAGCGCCGCGCCTCCTGTAGCGGCCGGGTGAGGACCACGGCCATGCCGGCGCTCAGCCGGCGCCGCCCGCCCGCAGGCGCGCCGCCACGTGTTCGCCGACCGCGTTGGCCTCGGCCAGGTCGGCCACCACTTCCGCGGACCGCACGCGCACCAGCGTGCCGGGGCGCTCGGGATCGCCCCAGGCGGCGGACAGCTGCAGGTACTCGCCGTCGAAGTGCGCATGCGCCGCCAGCGGCATGGAGCAGCTGCCGCCCATCGCGCGGCTCACCGCGCGTTCGGCGGCGACGCACAGCCAGGTGGACTGGTGCGACAGGGGCGCGAGGGCCGCGGCGACATCCGCGCGCGCGCCGCGCACTTCGATGCCCAGCGCACCCTGCCCCGCCGCGGGCAACATCTCGGCCGGCTCGAACACCTGGCGGATGCGGGACGCCAGCCCGAGCCGCTTGAGCCCGGCGCTCGCGAGCACGATGCCGTCGTACTGCCCGTCATCGAGCTTGCGCAGGCGGGTGTCGAGGTTGCCGCGCAAGGGTTCGATCCGCAGGTCCGGGCGCAGCGCCCGCAGCAGCACGAGCCGGCGCAGGCTGGACGTCCCGACCACCGCACCCTGCGGCAGGGCGGCCAGGTTCTCGTAGCGGTTGGAGACGAAGGCGTCGCGCGGGTCCTCGCGCTCCATCACGCAGGCCAGGTGGAAGCCTTCCGGCAGTTCCATCGGCACGTCCTTGAGGGAGTGCACGGCGAGGTCGGCGCGGCCTTCCTCGAGCGCGACTTCCAGTTCCTTCACGAACAGGCCCTTGCCGCCCACCTTGCTCAGCGACCTGTCGAGGATCTGGTCGCCCTGGGTCGTCATGCCCAGCAAGGCCACTCGGTGGCCGCGCTGCTCCAGCAGCGCCTTCACGTGCTCGGCCTGCCAGAGGGCGAGCCGGCTTTCGCGCGTGGCGATGGTGAACTGGCTCACGTCGTGACCTGCTTGTCTTCCATGGGGAAAGTCGATGCTAGCATCCCCGGCATCTCCCCACCGGAAGCTTCCGCATGCCGCCCACCGAGCAGCCGCCCGTCCGGCGTGCCAAGGACAACGAACGCCCGCTGCTCGAGGACATCCGCCTTCTGGGCCGCATCCTGGGCGACGTGATCCGCGAGCAGGAAGGCGTCGACACCTTCGAACTGGTCGAACGCATCCGCAAGCTATCGGTCGCCTTCCGCCGCGATGCCGACCACGAGGCGGACCGCGCGCTGAAAGGCCTGCTCAAGTCCCTCACCGGCGACCAGGCGGTGCGCGTGATCCGCGCCTTCACCTACTTCAGCCACCTGGCCAACCTGGCCGAGGACCGCCACCACATCCGGCGGCGGCAGGTGCACGAACGTGCCGGCGACACGCAGGAGGGCAGCATCGAGGTGGCGCTGGCGCGCCTGCGCTGGGGCGGCATCCACGCGAAGACCGTGGCGCAGACCCTGGCGCACAGCTATCTCTCGCCGGTGCTCACGGCCCACCCGACCGAAGTGCAGCGCAAGAGCATCCTCGACGCCGAACGCGACCTCGCGCGGCTGCTCACCGAGCGGGACGAGATCCGCGCGCGGGCCCAGCCGCGCGACGCGCTGGCGCCGCGCGAACTCGCCGCCAACGAAGCGCAGATGCGCGCGCGCGTGGCGCAGCTGTGGCAGACGCGCCTGCTGCGCTTCACCAGGCTGACCGTCGCCGACGAGATCGAGACCGCCCTCAGTTACTACGAAGCCACGTTCCTGCGCGAGATCCCGAAGCTCTATGGCCAGCTGGAGCAGGAACTGGGCAACCAGCCGGTGGCGAGCTTCCTGCGCATGGGCCAGTGGATCGGCGGCGACCGCGACGGCAACCCGAACGTGAGCGCCGAGACCCTGGAGTACGCGCTGCGGCGGCAGTGCGAAGTGGCCCTGCGCCACTACCTCACCGAGCTGTTCTGGCTGGGCAGCGAGCTGTCGCTGTCGGCCATGCTGGTGCAGGTGACGCCGGAAATGCAGGCCCTCGCGGAGCGGTCGCCCGACGTGAACGAGCACCGCATGGACGAACCGTACCGGCGCGCCGTCACCGGCATGTACGCGCGCCTGGCCGCCACGTTGCGCGAGTTCACCGGCGGCGAGGCGGCGCGCCACGCGGTGCCGCCGCAGAACCCGTACCTGCGCGCGGAGGACCTGCTGGCCGACCTGCGCACCATCCGCGACTCGCTGCTCGCCCACCACGGCGCCGCGATCGTGCAGCAGCGCCTGCGGCCCCTGATCCGCGCGGTGGAGGTGTTCGGCTTCCACCTCGCCACCGTGGACCTGCGGCAGAACTCCGAGCAGCACGAGGAGGTCGTGGCCGAACTGCTCGCCGCGGCGCGCATCACGAAGGACTACCGCGCGCTGGACGAAGCGGGCAAGCAGCAGGTGCTGCTGCAGCTGCTGAACGACGCGCGGCCGCTGCGCGTGCTGGATGCGGACTACGGCGAACTCGCGCGCAAGGAACTGGCGATCTTCGAGACGGCCCAGCGCATGGTGCGCCGCTACGGGGGCGCGGCGATCCGGCACTACATCATCAGCCACACCGAAGCGGTCAGCGACCTGCTGGAGGTGATGGTGCTGCAGAAGGAGGTCGGCCTGCTGCACGGCACGCTGGACGACCATGCCCGCTGCGACCTGATCGTGGTGCCGCTGTTCGAAACCATCGCCGACCTGCGCAACGCCGCGGCGATCATGCGCGACTTCTATGCGCTGCCGGGCATCGCGCGCATGGTGCAGCGTTCCGGCGCCGAGCAGGACATCATGCTGGGCTACAGCGACAGCAACAAGGACGGCGGCATCTTCACCAGCAACTGGGAGCTGTACCGCGCCGAGATCGCGCTGGTGGACCTGTTCGACCGGCTGGCGAACGCGCACGACATCCAGCTGCGGCTGTTCCACGGCCGCGGCGGCACTGTCGGGCGCGGCGGCGGCCCCAGCTACCAGGCGATCCTGGCGCAGCCGCCCGGCACGGTGCGCGGACAGATCCGCCTGACCGAGCAGGGCGAGGTGATCGCCTCCAAGTACGCCAACCCGGAGATCGGCCGGCGCAACCTGGAGACGCTGGTCGCGGCAACGCTGGAAGCCACCTTGCTCCAGCCGACCAAGCCGGCTTCGAAAGCCTTCCTCCAGGCGGCGGAAACGCTGTCGCAGGCGAGCATGAAGGCGTACCGCGGGCTGGTGTACGACACCCCGGGCTTCGCCGACTATTTCTTCAGCGCCACGCCGATCCGCGAGATCGCGGAGCTGAACATCAGCTCGCGGCCGGCCTCGCGCAAGGCGCTGCAGAAGCTCGAAGACCTGCGCGCCGTGCCGTGGAGCTTCAGCTGGGGCCAGAGCCGCGTCACGCTCAACGGCTGGTTCGGCTTCGGCTCCGCGGTGGAGGCCTTCCTGGCGGCCGGCGACCGCAAGGAACAGGCCGCGCTGCTGCAGAAGATGTACCGGCAGTGGCCGTTCTTCCGGGCGCTGCTGTCGAACATCGACATGGTGCTGGCCAAGAGCGACCTCGCGCTGGGTTCACGCTACTCGGGCCTGGTGCCGGACGCGCGGCTGCGCAAGCGCATCTTCGGCGCGATCGAGGCCGAGTGGCAGCGCACGGTCGTCGCCCTGAACCTCATCACGGGCGAGAAGCAGCGCCTGGCCGGCAATGCGGCGCTCGCGCGCTCGATCCGCCACCGCTTCCCCTACATCGACCCGCTGCACCACCTGCAGGTCGAGCTGGTGCGGCGCTGGCGCGAAGGGCAGGCCGACGAACGCGCCCGCCGCGGCATCCACCTGTCGATCAACGGGATCGCCGCGGGCCTGCGCAACACCGGCTGAGCCGCGGGGGCGCCTGGCTCTGCCGCGCGGACGCGCCCGCGGCCTACAAGGCCGTGCCGCCTGCACCGGCATCGTTGCGGCGATGAACGCACCGGCGGCTCCCGAACTCCTGCTCACCTCGTCCCTGCTGCGCCTGGCCGGCTGGCTGCAGGGCGAGGGCTACGGCTTCACCACCGTCACGCCGGCGACGCACGCGCGCGTGAACGCGCGGCCGGGGAACGCGGTGGCCCGCAGCCTGCGCGACGTGTTCGGCTGGAGCCGGCCGTTCCCCGCATCGCTGCTGCCGGAGGCCGCGACCGAGCCGCTGCGGGCCGCCGGACTGCTGGTACCCGGCGAGAGCGGCCTGCTGCGCAGCGCGGTGCGGTTCTCCACGCTGCGCGGCCACCTCTTCGCGCATTCCGCCTTCCCCACGCTGGAAGAAGACGCGGTGTTCTTCGGCCCCGACACGTACCGCTTCGTCGACCTCATCGAACAGGAACTGCGCCGGCAGCCCCTGCCGCCCGGGAGCCGCATCCTCGACGTCGGCTGCGGCGCCGGCCCCGGCGGCATCCTCGCGGCGATCGCAGCTGCGGTCGCGGGCCCCACCCTGGCGCTCACCGACATCAACCGCCGCGCCCTCGCCTTCGCGGCGGCCAACGCCGCGCACGCGAACTGCGGCCATGCCGAGCTGGCGCAGGGCGACCTGTTCCGTGCGCTCGACGGCCAGTTCGACCTGATCGTCGCCAACCCGCCCTACCTCAACGACGGGCAGCAGCGGCTGTACCGCCACGGCGGCGGCCGCTGGGGCGAAGCGCTGTCGGCGCGCATCGTGCGCGAAGGCATCGAGCGCCTGGCACCCGAAGGACGCCTGGTGCTCTACACCGGCGCCGTGATGGTGGACGGCCGCGACCCGCTGCTCGAGTCGCTGCGCCCGCACCTCGAGGCCGGCGGCCACCCGTGGAGCTACAAGGAGCTCGACCCGGACGTGTTCGGCGATGAGCTGGACGAACCGTCCTACGCCGATGCCGACCGCATCGCCGCCGTGGCGCTGGTGGTGCAGAGGCACGACCATCCGATGAAGGTGCACCTTCATCCTGCAATGGCGTAGGAACCCGACCACGGCGCGGCGCGCGCCGCCCCGATAGCGCCCCTGTCATGCGACACCCACACTGGTGCGATGCACATCGGACAACAAGAATGGCGCCAGCTGCAGTCGGCACCAAGCGGCGAACGGCCCGCAACATTCAAGTCGCAGTACCACGCGCTGGCCGACCGCGAACCCGACCCGGCACAACGTGAAGCGGCGGCAGGGTTCCTGCGGGCGAAGCTCGCCGAGCTGGAGGGCATGGACTCCGGCCTTCCCGCTTCCCCCGAGGACCTGCTCGCATGGATGGAAGGCAATGCGCGCCGTGTGCACGAGAACTATGCGCGCTACCTCGAGGAGCGCAAGGCCGGCGGGCCGCGCCGCTTCTTCAGCAACCGTGCCCACGCCCTGTACGTGCTGCGCTCGGTCGCGCCGACGAAGCTGGTCGACGGCGCCTGGCTCTACGGCCTGCTGCCGCACTGGCGCAGCGCCCGCGCCTCGGACCTGGTCCGCACGTACGTCGAGGAGCTCGGCGAGGGCGCCGCGGACAAGAACCATGTGGTGCTGTACCGCAACCTGCTCGCGCGCTACGCGCTCGACCCGCTCGACGACCTGCCCGATGCGCTCTACGAGCAGGGGCTGATCCAGCTCGCACTCGGCTGGAACGCCGAGGCCTTCCTGCCCGAAGTGGTGGGATTCAACCTCTCCTATGAGCAGCTGCCGCTGCACCTGCTGGTGACCGCGTACGAACTCAACGAACTCGGCATCGATCCCTACTACTTCACGCTGCACGTGACGGTCGACAACTCCGACACCGGCCATGCACGACGGGCCTGCCAGGCCGTGCTGGACATGCTGCCGAAGATGGACGACGGCGGCGCCTTCTGGCGCCGCGTGCAGGCGGGCTGCAAGCTGGCGGATGCCGGCCTGGGCACGGCCGACGTCGTCGAGAGCTTCCATGTCGGCCAGGAGGCGCTGCGCATCCTGGGCCAGAAGTCGAAGGCGGGCGGCGGCGCCCACTCCGACTACTGCCGCGTGGCCGGCCGCAGCGTCAACGACTGGCTGCGCGACCCGCGGGAGATCGGGGCTTTCGTGCAGGCGCTGCAGCAGGCCGGGTGGATCCGCTTCGGCGAGCCGGTGGAGAACAGCCGCTTCTGGTCGCTGCTGCAGGGGGACCGCGCCGAGATGTTCGGCGTCTTCTCCAGCTACGAGCTGCAGGTGCTGCACGACTGGATCCGCGGGGCGGCCAGCGCCGACGGCCGCGCCTACACCGAGGCCGCGCCGTCGGGGCCGCCCAAGCGGCGCGCCACCTTCCGCGCCCTGGTGCGCAACGCGCGGCCGCTTGCCGACGACGCCACCGACACGCTCGACCCGGACCTCGCCCTCTTCCGCGAGCAGCTGGCGCGGGCCGACGATGCGGAGCGCAGCACGCTGCTGGTGCGGGCCATGTCGCCGGCGCAGCACTGGACGCCCGCGGGACTGGAAGCGACGCGCCTGTTCTGGCGCACGCTGGCCGCCTAGGCCCCGGCGCTGCCCTCTTCCTCGTTGTAGAACGCTTCGACCTGGCCCTTGAGCTTGATCAGCAGGGGCTTGCCCTTGCGGTCCAGCGTCTTGCCAGCGGGCACGCGGATCCAGCCTTCGCTGATGCAGTACTCCTCGACGTCGTGCCGCTCCTTGCCGTTGAAGCGGATGCCGATGTCGAACTCGCAGACCGCGGCGTCGTGGTGCGGGCTGCGGGGGTCGACGGAGAGGTGGTCGGGGAGCGGGGGCCGGGTGGAAGGTTCGGTCATGGGCGTGATTGTCCCGAATTTCCTCAGGTCCCGAGCAGTTCGCCCACCGGCTTCAGGTGGTCGACCCGGTCGCACACCGCCTTGACCGCCATCAGGATGGGGATGCCGAGGAGCAGGCCCCACACGCCCCACATCCACCCCCAGGCGAGCACGCCGATGAACACCGCCACCGGGTTCATGCTGCTCGCCTTGCTCGTGGCCCAGGGCACCAGCAGGTAGCCTTCCACCGTGTTGATCAGGAGCGAACTGCCGGCGACGATCAGCGCCATGTTGACGTCGCCGTTGAACTGCAGGAAGGCGACCAGCCCGGCGCCCGCGGTCACCACGATGGACCCCACGTAGGGCACCAGGTTCAGGATGCCGGCGGCCACGCCCCACACCGCGGCGTGCTTGACGCCGATGACGGCGAAGCAGATGCCGGTGGCCAGGCCCACGCCCACGCTGGCGATCAGCTGCACCATCAGGTAGCGCTGCATCTGCGCGTTGATCTCGTCGAGCGCCTGCACGGTGAGCTTCTTCTCCGCCAGCCCCGGCCCGGCGATCTTGACCAGCTTGCGGCGGAAGGTGCTGCCGGACACCAGCATGAAGTAGGTGAGGAAGGTGACCATCACGATCTGGCCCAGGATGCTCGCCAGCCCCAGCGTGCCGCTCCACAGGTAGTTGCGCAGGTCGAAGCGCGGCTCCTCCACCACCACGCGCGAGACACCGCGGGCGGGGGCGGCGGTGTTGCCGCCGGCCGCCTCGGCGGCCTTCTGCAGTTCGGCCGCCGCCTTCTGCATCGTGTCCAGGGTGGTGTCCTGCTGGCGTGCGCTGCGCTGCACGGAGTCGCGCAGCTTGCGCGCCGCGTCGGGCAGCGACTGCACCAGCTGGTTGGCGTCGTCGGACAGGGAGTAGATGGCGCCGCCCATGCCGCCCAGGATCCCGAGGATCAGCACGCCGGCGCTGATCGCGCGCGGGATCCTCAGCCGCTCGAGCCCGTCCACCAGCGGCCAGAGCGCATAGGCGAAGACCAGCCCGAGCATGAGGGGGATGAAGAAGCCGCTGGCCCAGCGCAGCATCGCCAGCACCACCAGGACCACGAGCACCACCATGGCCACGTTGCGCGCCTCCTGCGGCGGCATGTGCAGCAGCACGTGGGGCGGCTGGCGCGGGTCGATGCGCGTGCGGGGGAGATCGTCGATCTCGGAGGGATCGACGGCGGTTTCGGGCGTGACGGCCGGGACGCCCTGCGGGTCCTGGGGAACGGAACTCACGGTGCCTGCAACTCCATCGAGTCCCCTGTTCCTCGGATTGATCGAATCAGCTGGCCAGTGCCTCCCGCACTGCGCTCAGCTGCCGGCGCGAGACGGCGAGGGATTCGTCGACCCCGTTCAGCCGCACCGCCCAGCCTTCGCCTTCCTCGGCGTCGAAATGCTTCTCGAGGGCCCTCACGGCGCGGCGCGACACCAGCGCATTGCGGTGGACGCGCAGGAACGCGGCGCCATGGCGCTCCTCGAGGTCGCTGAGCGAGCCATCGAGAATATAGCTCCTGGCGGCGGTGCGCACCGTGATGTACTTCAGTTCCGCCTTGAAATAGAGCACCTCGGTCACCGGCACGCGCTCGGTGCGGCCGCGGTCCTGGATCACCAGCACCTCCTGTTCCAGCTCGGCGCCCGAGCGGCCCTGGCGGGCCCGCTCCACCCGGTCCAGGGCGGTCTGCAGCCGCTCCAGGCGCACCGGCTTGGTCAGGTAGTCCACGGCTTCGAGTTCGAAGGCGGTCACCGCGTGCTCGGCATACGCGGTGACGAACACCACCGGCGGCGATTCCGGCAGCGAGCGCAGGACCTGCGCCAGCGCCAGCCCGTCGGCGCCCGGCATGTGGATGTCGAGCAGCACGGCGTCGAACGACTGCCGCCGCAGGTGCTCCATCGCCTGGGCCGCGTTCGCGGCCTCGCCCGCGACTTCCGCCGCGGGGGACTGGCACTCGGCCAGGAGCGTCCGCAGGCGCGCGCGCGCCAGCGGTTCGTCGTCGACCAACAGCATCTTCAGGCCCATCGTTGTCCTCCGTCCGTCTCGTTCATGCCGGGACCTCCAGGCGCACCTGGTACCGCCCGTCGATCAGGGCGGTCTGGAATTGCGCCTGCACGTCGTGCAGCAGCCGCAGGCGGTCGCGCACGTTCCCCAGTGCCACGCCGTGTCCGGGGCGTCCCTGCCCCGCCGGCACGGTGTTCGTCACCTTGATCACGACCACGCTGCCCCTCCGCTGCGTGGTGACCTTCACGTCGGCCCCCGTCGGGCTCGGCTCGACCCCGTGCTTCACCGCATTCTCCACCAGCGGCTGCAGGAACAGCGCGGGCACCCGGGCGCTGCCGGCGCGCGGGTCGATGGCCCATTCCACGCGCAGGCGTTCGCCGAAGCGCACCTGCTCGATGGCGAGGTAGTGGCGGGCGACCTGCACTTCCTCGGCCAGCGTCACCGCGTCGCTCTTGCTCACGAGCGCATGCCGGAACAGTTCGCTCAGGTCCTCGAGCAGCGTCTCGGCCTGGCCGGGATCCTCGCGCACCAGCGCGATGGCGCTGTTCAGGCTGTTGAAGAGGAAATGGGGGCGGATGCGCGCCTGCAGTTCCGCCAGGCGCGCCGCGGTCTCGGCCGGCATGCGTCCCTTGGCGCGCAGCACCAGCGCGCCGACCAGGACGCCCGAGAGCATGGCCCCGGTGGCCGCCGACGCGACCCAGGGGACCGGCCCGCCGGGGACCGCCAGGGCGATCAGCGCGCAGCCGTACAGGCCGGACACCGCGCCGAGCGCGACCCCGGTGGCCTGCTGCGCCCAGGGCGGCAGGCGCGCCAGCAGCCGCTTGCAGCTGCAGGTGATCACGAGCCACCCGAGCACGCCGGGAAAAGCCGCACCGGACAGCACCGCCAGCCGGGTCACCCATTCCGCGAAACCGCCGGGCCCGAACAGCGCGCCGACCGCCATCACGCCCTCGACGAACAGCACCGCGCGCAACACCACGCCGATCTGGCAGGCGTCGAAGATGAGGTCCGGCCGCGGGCGCGCCGGCTGCGGCGGCTCCCGGGACAGATCCTGGAACGCGGATAATAGTTGCGAGTCGTTCATCGTTCCTGGGCGCGCCGTGGCGCGGCCGCTGCGGCCCTCCTGAGGCCTTCATTATTGGTGAATCGACGCCCGAGCCCATCCGTTTCCTGCCCGCCAGCACCCCCTATGAGCCAACTCGATCACAAGTCCGAGGCGTGGTCCGCCCTCTTCAGCGAACCCGTGAGCGACCTCGTGAAACGCTACACCGCCAGTGTCTTCTTCGACAAGCGCCTGTGGCTGGCCGACATCACGGGCTCCCTGGCGCACGCCGCCATGCTGGAGCGACAGGGTGTCATTTCCGCAACAGACGGGGCCGAAATCCGGCGCGGGATGGCCCAGGTCCGGTCCGAAATCGAGTCCGGCGCCTTCGAATGGAAGCTGGACCTGGAGGACGTGCACCTCAACATCGAGGCCCGCCTGACGCAGCTGGTGGGGGATGCGGGCAAGCGCCTGCACACCGGCCGCAGCCGCAACGACCAGGTCGCCACCGACGTCCGCCTCTGGCTGCGTGGCGAGATCGACCTGATCGCCGGCCTGCTGGAGGACCTGCAGAAGGCCCTGCTGGACCTCGCGGAGAAGAACGCCGAGGTCGTGATGCCCGGCTTCACCCACCTGCAGGTGGCGCAGCCCGTGAGCTTCGGCCACCACATGCTGGCGTACGTGGAGATGTTCGCGCGCGACCACGAGCGCATGCTCGACGTGCGCAAGCGCGTGAACCGGCTGCCGCTGGGCGCCGCGGCGCTGGCGGGCACGACCTATCCGCTCGATCGCGAATGGGTGGCGCAGGAACTGGGCATGGAAGGCGTCTGCCAGAACTCGCTGGACGCCGTGAGCGACCGCGACTTCGCCATCGAGTTCACGGCCGCGGCCAGCCTGGTGATGGTGCACGTGAGCCGGTTCTCCGAGGAGCTGATCCTCTGGATGTCGCAGAACTTCGGCTTCATCCGCATCGCCGACCGCTTCACCACCGGCTCGTCGATCATGCCGCAGAAGAAGAACCCCGACGTGCCGGAGCTCGCGCGCGGCAAGACCGGCCGCGTGGTCGGCCACCTCATGGGCCTGATCACGCTGATGAAGGGCCAGCCGCTCGCCTACAACAAGGACAACCAGGAAGACAAGGAGCCGCTGTTCGACACGGTCGACACGCTCAAGGACACGCTGCGCATCTTCGCGGACATGGCCGGCGGCATCACGGTGCAGCCGCAGGCGATGGAGCAGGCGGCGCTGAAGGGCTATGCCACCGCCACCGACCTGGCCGACTACCTGGTGAAGAAGGGCCTGCCCTTCCGCGACGCGCACGAAACCGTGGCGCATGCGGTCAAGGCCGCCACTTCGCACAACTGCGACCTGTCGGAGCTGCCGCTGGCGGTGCTGCAGCAGTTCCACCCGCAGATCGAAAAGGACGTGTACGACGCCCTGTCGCTGCGCGGGTCGCTCAATGCCCGCAACACGCTCGGCGGCACGGCCCCGGCCCAGGTGCGCGCGCAGCTCGCGCGGCACCGGGCCCGGCTGGCGGCCTGATCAGGCCACGCGCAGCAGCGGGTTGCCCCGCGCCGGCCGCGCGTCGATGGTGGCCGTGGGCAGCTGGTAGTTGCGGTCATCGAACAGGTCGATGCCGCAGCTGAGCGACTCCACCCAGTCGTAGAAATCCGCGATCGCCTTGCTGCCGGTGATGGGCGCCCCGTGCTGCGGCACGAGCATGCGCACGTCGAGCCGGCGCGCCATCTGCACCCACAGGCGCAGGATCTTGTTCGACACCATGTAGCGGCGATGGAAGCCTTCCATCTTCGGGATGTGGGGTTTCAGGTCCTTCACCGGCGTGCGTGCCTGCTCGCCGTTCATCATCGAGACGCCCAGGTCGCCCGTGAACAGGATGCGGCTGACCGGGTCGTAGAAGTGGAAGTTGCCTTCCGAATGCAGGAAATGGGCGGGCACCAGCCACAGCTCGCTGCGGCCCAGGGCCAGCCGGCCGCCGGTGTCGGGCACGCCGATCACGCGGTCCTCGGTCTTGCCGGCCTTGGTGAAGTGCGGGACGAAGCGTTCCCAGATGCGCGAGATCACCAGCTTGGCGTTCGTGGAGCTCATCCAGCGGTCCAGCGAGGCGATGATGTCGGGGTCGGCATGCGACGCGAGCACGTAGCTCAGCTCGCGCGGCGCAAACCAGCGCGAGAGCGCCAGGTACAGCTCGTTGTACGCCAGGTTGCCGCCCGGGTCGATCACGGCGCCGACGCCATGGTCGACGACGAGGAACTGGTTGGCCTGCACCGCCTGGCCGTCTTCCTCCATGAGGTCGGTGAACATGAGGCAGGCATGGTGCTCGTCGCGATAAAGCTCGATCGGGGACACGGGAGGCGCTCCGGTGGTGGGGACGCTGCACTGTAGGTGCGGCTCCTGCCCCGGGGCTTGACCGGCGTCAACCGGGCGCGGGTTCGCTGCCCGCGCCGCGCGGTGCTACTGCGACAGCCGGACCTGGTAGGTGACCACCAGCACGCCGCCGGAAGGCAGCGTGCCCGTGAAGGTCCAGCGCAAGGCACCGGTGCCGCCCACCGCGGGCTGCGTGCTGATCGCGCACGCGCCGATGCCCGAGGGCAGCGGGGATGGGCAAGCCGCCGACACGTGCGTGGTGAAGGCCGGCGTGGAATCGTTGATCACCAGCGTGGACACCGCGCTGCCGCCGTTGTTCTGCGCGGTCAGCGTGTACTGCAGCACCTCGCCCGGCGTGGCGTTCACCGACGTGGCCGCCGGTCCGCCGCGCGTGATGTTGCTGACGGTCTTGCGCAGCGAAAGCGCCGACGCTTCGCCGGCGGTGGTCACGTCGGTCACGACCAGCGTGGCCGACAGGGCCGGGTTCGCATTGGTGTAGGTGAAGGTCGCCGTCACCGTCACCGTGTTCTGCGCACCGTAGGTGATGCCGGCCGGCACGAACTGCTTGACCACCACGCAGACCGGCTGGCCGGCGGTCACGGTGAGCGCCGTGCCCAGCAGCGGCTCCGCGGCGTCGAGGTTGCCGCTGCAGTTGGTGTCGCGATAGAGCACCATGTTCCACGTCGGGCTGGCGGGGTTGGACGCGCCCGACAGAGCGAACGCCACCTGCCCGCCGCTGCCGGCCTGGAACGTGTGCGCGTAGAAGACGACGGTGCCCGGCTGCGCGGTCTGCGCGCCGTCCGGCGCGAACGTGGCGGGCGGGGCCAGTCCGAAGCCGACTCCCGCATAGGACTGGCCGGCCGCCGGGACGTAGCTCAGGTTCGGGCGCACGTAGCTGCCGCCCGTGGTGCCGGCGCTGCCGGACGTGGGGAGCGCGCCGGACGGCGGCGTGGGAACGACGGTGACGGTGCCGGTGACGGTCGCCGGGATCCAGAGCGTGAAGCCGCCGTCGCCGGTCGTCACGGCGCTCTCGATCACCGTCGCGCCCGAACGCGCCGTCACGGCCAGGCCGGCATAGCCGGCTTCGGTGCCGTCCTTCACGCCGTTGTTGGGAACCCCCGAACCGAGGCCGGTGTCCGCGAACACGGTGCCGGTGAGCCGCGAGCCGTTGTACACGCCGAACATCTGCGGCGGCGGCGGTGGCGAACCGGCGGGCACGGTCAGCTGCAGCACCCCGCTCGCGTTCTGCGTTCCGATCCAGCCTGCCGGCAGGTTGGGCGTGACGTCGGTCAGCGTGTTGTTGTTGTCGAGGATGAGGCAGTAGGTGCCCTGCTGCAGTTCCGGCAGGGTGTAGGCGCCGGTGGCGGGGGTGACCGCCACCGCCTGGCTGGCCGAGGCGGCGCAGGTGCCGCCCGAGGACGTGGCGATCTTGACGAAGAAGCCCGCGACGGCCGGCCCGCTCTCCGTGCCGTCCTGCGACCCGTTGTGGTTGGCGTCTCGGTACACGGTGCCGGTCACCGTGTTGAAGATCGGCGTGTTGGTGAAGGTGCAGAGCACCGAATCGCCGTACAGCAGGTTGTTGAAGGTGTGCGAACTGCCCGCGGCGTTGGTCGGCATCGGCGTGGCGGACGGGTTCGCGTTCACGCAGGTGAGCGAGGTCGTGTAGTTGGCCAGCGTGCCGATGCTGCCCGCGGCCATGCTCTGGGACACCACGAACTGGTAGCTCGCCGCCACCGTGGGCATGATCGCCGGCGTGAAGCCGTTCAGGGCCGTGCCGCTCGTGCTGCCGGAGACGAGCGAGGTGCCGTTGGCGGTCGAGAGGCGGTAGGTGAACTGGTCGGCCGGGTTGTAGCGCTTGTTCACGATCTGCGAGACGACCGACACCGAGGCGTAGCGCATGCCGACGATGATTCCCTGGAGGCCGCCGCCCTGCAGCGTGGCCGTGATCGTGCGCGGGTTGTTGTCCGAGCGGAAGACGTAGCTGCCGACGGTGCCGTCGGCGCCGGTCTCCATCACGGTGCGGTTGGCGTTGCTGTAGGTCAGCGCGGGATAGGTGTTGCTGGTGCCGTTGCGGATCTGGGCGATCTGCTGCCAGGGACCGCCGTCGGTGGTGAACGTCAGGCGTTCGCCGCCGTTGCTGGATTCGCCGTCGCCCACCACGATGGAATAGGTGGAGAACGACGCGCCGGCCGGCGGCGTCACCTGGATGTTGCTCAGGGTGACGACCGGCGTGGTCGCATTGGTGGCCGTGTACAGGATGGGACGGCCGGGGATGTTGTTGAACGCGGCGTTGCCGAAAGCCGAGCCTGTCCAGGACGGCACCGCGACCGAGGTGAGGCCGCCCGCGCCCGTGGTGCGCACGTTCATGCTGACCGCGGTGCCGTCCGGGAGGTTGAAGACGAAGTTCTGCCCGCCGGCCGTGCTGGCCGTGGCGTTGTTGTAGCCGGCGAAGTTGAGCCAGCAGTAGTCGCGGAAATCGTTGGGCGCGGTGCCCTGCACGGCGGCGGCGCCGCAGGTGGACGCGGTCTGCGCCGCGGCCGGCGCGAGCCAGCCGGCGGCCGCGGCGACGCCGAGGGCCAGCAGAAGGCGACGGGCCATGGCGAGGACGGTGTTCACGGCTTGCCCGCGGCCGCGGCGGCCTCGTTGCGCTGGCCGTCGGCCTTGCCCTCGAACAGCGCTTCGTCGAACTTGTAGCGCAGGCGCAGGTAGGCGCCCTTCATGGTGGTGGCATCGCCCGCCAGGTCCTTGGCCGAGAAACCCGTGAAGTTGTAGCCGACGGAGACCCAGAGGTTCTCCCAGGCGAGGTAGCCCACTTCCAGGCCGACGGCGGCCTGGCGCACGCCGTCGCCCCACATCGCATACGCCTGCAGGCCGACGTCCCAGCGTTCGGTGACGTCCCAGGTGACCCGGCCACCGAGCAGTTGCGTGAAGGAGCGGCTTTCCAGGCCGTTGGAGCGGTCGCGTGCAAGGCGCGCAGCATAGCGCGCGTTCACCAGCCAGTGCCGCTGCGGCTGCATGCTCAGGTGCGTGGAGAGGATCCAGGCGCTCTGGTCGGTGCCCTGCACCACGGTCGTGTCCTGCTCGCGCTTGTACTCGATGCGGGCGAGCGCATTCACGTCGTCGCTGTCGCCGGGGCGGAAGGCGACGCCGGACTGCGCGGTCGTCACCTTGCGCGAACCGCCGGCGGCGCCGTTGCTGGACTGGTCGCTGTACAGGAAGCGGTTCAGCAGCGTGACGTCGCGATCGAGCTTGTTCACCACGGCGCCGCTCAGCAGCCAGCTGCTGGAGGCGGTGGAAGTCTGCCACTGCACCTGGCCCGAGGCCTTCCAGTCGGCGGCGGCCGTGTACTCGGCGCCCAGGGCCACCGCGCTCGAGTCCTCGGCGCGCGGGCCGGCGATCGGCTTGATCCGCTGCACGCTGGCGGTGACGTTCAGGCCCACCGGCAGGCGGAAAGTGCGGCGCAGGCCGATCGCGGCTTCCGCGGTGCGGCCGTCGATCGCGTCGCCCATGCGGTATTCGTTGAACAGCTGGGTGTCGCCGGGGAGCACGGTGGTGACGCCGGCGACGGTGGTGTAGCGGGACACCTCGGTGCTGAGCGTGTACGGGCCGTTCAGGCTGTTGATGAAGCTGTGGCGCAGGTACAGCTTGGTGCCCGCACTCACCGCGTAGTTCGCGCCGATGCCCACTTCACGGCCGCCGCTGCCGTCGATCGCATGCTCCACCAGCGCGTACATGTCGGCTTCCGGCACGCCAGGCACCGGCACCGTCAGCTTGACGCGAGCGCTCGTGTAGCCCTCCTGGTCGGTCGGGGCGGCCGGGTCCGCGGCGGTGGCCACCAACGGGCCGGCCGTGCCCGGGGCGGCGGGGCTGGACAGGGCCGCCTGCACGTTGGCGCTGCTGTGGCGCACGCCGACTTCCAGCTTGGCGTTGCCGGGCAGCGCGTGCTCCAGCTTCAGCTCGGCGCCGGTCTGCTCCGCGCCCGTCGTGGCGTTGGAGGTGCGCAGCGCCTCGCCCACGATGCGGTTCTTCGCGTCGATGGTGTAGCCCACCTTGGCGCCGTACTCCGACTGGCCGCCGGCCTGGGGGCTGCCGGGGTTCTGGAAGCCGGCGTCGGTGCGCACGCCCCAGACGTGCGCCTGCACGGTGGGGCCGTGGTGGCGGGCGTCGACCCGCACGCCATGGCCTTCGCCCTGCAGGTCGGTGCGGGTGCGGGCCACTTCGGCGGCGATGGCGGTGTTCGGCCCGATGCGGCTGGCGAGCGTCACGCCCTGCAGCGTCATGGCGTTGGCCGGGTCGCCGTCGCGCACGACCACCGCGCCCACGCGCGTGCCGGGCACGACTTCCACCGAAGCCTCGACGCCGGCCACGGTGTGCTTGGGGCCGCCGGAGTCGATGTCGTAGCTCACGCGGATGAAGACCGGGTTCAGGTCGGCGTCCACGCTGGGCACGGGCGCCTTGAGCAGCAGCACGCCGCTGTACGGTTCGATCGTGTAGTCGGTGAAGGCCGCGAGCGGCGTGTCCTTGCGCACCACGGCGGGCTGGTCGCGGTCGCGCACGATCACGTGCACCTGTTCGCTGTTGACCACGCCGTCGGCGTCCAGGTTGAACGGACCCGACGTGCCGTTGGCGCGGAACTCCTGCACCAGCTGGGTCGCGGAGGTGCGGCTGGCGAAGCCCTCGACCTGCACCTTGCCGTCGCTCCAGCGGCCCTTGGCGCCGTTGAGCGCGCGCGCGTACTGCGTCAGCTGCCGTGCCGGGCTTTCGCCCTGTGTGTGGAAGTCGCCGACCAGCGCGTAGTTGCTGCCGTTCTGCAGCAGCACGTAGAGCTTGCCGGACGACTGGCCGTCGAAGCCGCGCGCGGAAGAATCGCCGTAGACCGGATAGAACAGGTTCGGCTGGATGTCGCGGAACAGGCGGGTATCGGAAGCCTTGTCGGAGTCGTAGGCGACCGTCAGCAGGCTGGAACCGAGCACCTTGCCCTTGAGGAACAGCGCGGCGCGCGCGCCGGCCTCGCCCTTGCCGTCCTTGAAGCTGCGCGAGACGGCGCGGATCTCGCGCTCGAAGACGTCGCCGCTCTGCACCGGCTGCACCGCGGCCGGGTTCAGGTTGCGCAGGTTGATCGTGCCCTCGACGATGCCGGCGGCGATCAGCGGCCGCAGGTTCGGAACGAAGTCCACCGTCGCCGTGCCCTTGGCCGTGCCGGCCAGCACCACCAGTTCGGCCTTGCCCGGCTGGGCCGGGGGCAGCAGCAGGAAGCGGCCGGCGCCGCCTTCGAGCAGGACCTGGATGCCGGCCTGGCGCGGGTCGGCGTCCGTGACCTGCCACAGCCCGGCGCTGGTCGACAGCGTCAGCTGCGCGCGCGCGGTGACCGGCACGCCCTCGGCATCCCGCAGCGAGACCGTCACCGGCACCGGCGTGGTCGCGTCGGCGACGGGGCGCTCCGGCACGTCGATGCGCACGGCGGCGAGCGGTCCGGGTGCGACGACGGTGACCTGCGCGCGGCCCCGCACGTTGCCGAAGCCGTCGGCCACCTTCACCTCCAGCACGTTGCGGCCGGGACGCAGGTCGACGCCGATGTATTCCCAGGCCGTCACGCGCACCTGCTCCAGGCTGCTGCGCTTGCCCACCTGGGAGGCGGGGACGGGCTGGCCGTTGACCTGCAGGTCGAAGGTGGCGCCGAGCGGCCCCTTCACGCGCACACGGGTCTGGGCCGTCGGCAGCACCTGGCCGTCGCGCAGGGCGACGAAGCCGGTCTCCGGGGTCATCTGCGGCAGCAGGTCCTCCAGCGGGCGCGCGGCGTCCGGGTCCTGCGCGGGGGCGCCGGCCGGCGCGTCGGCGGAATCCTGCAGCAGGCTGGCCGCGGGGCGGTAGATCGGCTGCGGCAGGCCCTGCAGGCGGGCCGCGGTCGAACCGCCCGTGTCGCCCACCGCCCCGAGCGAAGGCATGCCGGGCATGGCGTCGGGCAGCGTGGCGGCGGTGCCGCCGCCGGCGCGGGCCGCGCCCGGCAGGCCGAGGCCGCCGGTGGCGGGCAGCGTGCGCGTGTCGGTGGCGCCGGCGGCTGCCGAGGGCGACAGCAGGACGCCCGCGGCCTGGCTGATCTCCGACGGGTTCTGCAGCGCCTTGCGCCGGGCGGCGACCTGCTCGCGCACACCCGCGTCGCACTGCTCGATCGCGAAGTCCGCCTTGTGCAGTTCGCCGTTCTTCAGGTCCACGAAGCGGCTGCCCGCGTCGCGCGCGTTGCGGTTGTCCAGCACGCGCAGCGTCGCGCCGGCGGGCAGGGTCGTGGCGTCGACCTTCGCCACGTGGGTGCGCGGGCTCAGGCCGTACAGGCTGTACTTGCCTTCCTCGTCGGTGATCGCGTACGTGCCGTCCTCGAGGTAGATGCGCACGCCCGGGATGCCGGGCTCGCCCGCGTCCTGCAGGCCGTTGCGGCTGCAGTCGGCGTACACCTTGCCGATCACGTAGCCGTCGCTGGAAAACACGCCGCCGAGCACCAGCACCCGGGCCGTTGCGCGGTTGGACGTGACGCCCTGCCCCGCCGCCTGCGCGGTGTTGATGCCGGTGCCGTTCTGGCTGCCGGGGCCGACGCGCAGGCGATAGGTCAGCACCACCTGCGAACCGGCTTCGATGCGGCCGGCGTTGAAGGCGAGCTGCGGGCCCGGCGCGCCGTCCGGATCGGGCGTCGCCTGGCCGGCGAGCCGCGCCGTGCCGCCGACGTACACGAAGCCCGCGGGCAGCGCGTCGCGCACCATCACCTGGTGCAGCGGCACCGCCATGACGTTGCGCACGGTCACCGTGTAGTCCACGAAGTCGCCGACCTCCGCGGTGCTGCGGTTGGCGACCTTCTGCACCGTCAGGCCGTTGATGCCGCCGGTGTCGAGGGGCACGTCGAAGCGCACGGCGGCCAGCGCCACGGTGAAGTTGCCGCCGTAGGAGCCGGGCGTGTCGATGATGCGGTTGGCCGGCTGCAGCGCGACCGGCAGGGCCGAAGGGAAGACGAAGCCGGCCGGCGGCGTGACCCGCAGGCGGTAGGTGCTGGGTTGCACCAGCGGGAAGGCGTACACGCCGTCCGCGCCGGTGACGACGGTGGACGGCGCCGGCGTGACGCCGTCGATGGCCAGCACCACGGCCGCCTGCCCGGGGCGGCCGCCGTTGCCCGCGCCGGTCACGTCGATCAGTTCCACCGTCGCGCCGGCCAGCGGGGTGTTGCTGCGGGTGTCGTAGACCACGCCGCTCGGGTCGATCAGCAGGGTCGTGGTGGCGGTCGCGGAACCGCCCGCGCAGGTGGCGATGGTGGCGGTGACGACGTCGTTGCGCAGCACTTCCAGGATGCCGTCGCCGGAGACCACGGTGCGGATCGCGCCGTTGGCCGTCGGCACCTCGGGCTGGATGCGGAAGATGCCGGTGTTGGGCCCGGTCTCGACGCCGGTGAAGGTCTCCACGTCGCCGGTGAGCTGGCTGGTGACGGTGACCGGCACGGTGTCGACGACGCCGTTGGACGCGTTGCAGATGGCGGCATCGGCCTGCACGAACAGCGGCCGGCCCGGCGTGTTCTGGGCGGCCGTCAGCGCATAGGCGTTGCTGGTGTAGAAGCGGATCTGCGCGGCGCGGCCCGGCAGGGGCAGGACCACGGGATTGCTGGAGGTCAGGCGCACCGTGCCGGCATCCGACCAGTCGGCCTGCGCCGTGGCCGAGATCACGCCGGTCGCGTTGTCGTTCACCTGCACGCGGAACTGGCCCTGCAGCGAACCGCCCGACGGCAGGTCGGCCAGGGTCCAGGCCACCGCATCGACGACGGCACCCGCCGGCACCGTGCTCACGTAGCTGCCCGCGGGCGCGCCGGCGAGGTGGTAGCGGGTGGCGGCCGAGACGTTGGCCGCCGGCGAGGCGGAGACGAAGCGCGTGTTGACCGGCACCGGCACGCGCAGCACGAACACGCTCGTGGCCGCGCCGTCGACCGACACCAGCAGGGGCGCGGCCGCCGCGCTGCCGTTGTTCACCGCCACCGGGGTCCAGTCCACCATGCCGCCAGGCACCGGCGCGGACGTGGATGCGGCCAGCGTGACCTGGACGGCCGCGCCGCTGGTGAGCGTCAGCGTGTCGGTGTTGCTGGCGGTCGCGCCCTGCGCCACGCTGGTGGCGGTCAGCACGACCTGCCCGCTCTGGCCCGCGGTCGCGGTGGCGGGCGCCTGCCCCGTGAGCACCAGGGTCGCGGAAGCACCCATGGGAAGGTCGATGCCGGCCGGGCCGATGACGGGCTCGCCCGGATCGATGCGCCCGTTGCCGTTGGCGTCCCGCACCACCTGCAGGTTGATCGCGGCGAAGCCGCTGCCGCCCGACACGGTGGCGGCCAGCCGGAACGTGGAGTCCACGTTGCCGGTGTTCGTCAGGGTGTGGGTGGCGTTGAAGGGCGCGCCGGTGGCGATCAGCAAGCCTTGCGACGCCGTCAGCGTCAGCGCCTCGAGCGCCGAGACGCGGGTGTGGACCGTGTTGGAGTTCAGGCGGGCCGAGATGCCCGTCGGCGTGTCGACGAAGGTGGCCGTGGCCGTGTTGCTGATCACGACGCCCGCGGCCGGCGCCGCCTGCCCCGCCACCCACCAGAGCAGCAGGAAGCAGCAGGCGAGCAACTTGTGCAGCAGGCGGCAGGTGGTCATGAGGAAGGCATTGCGGTGGCCGTGACGGGCCGTCGGTCCGCTTCCGGCAACCCGCAGCGCGCGGGCTCCCGGAAGCGGGGGAAGGGCTCGCGCCCTCCCCCGCGACGTCGTGCGAGGCTTACGGCGTGATCCGCACCCCGAAGGTGATGACCGCGGAGGCGCCCGGGGCGAGGGTGCCGCCCGAGCTGGCCGTGGCCGTGTCGCCGATGTAGCCGGTCACCGTGCCCGAGGCGCCGACGGCGGGGCCGCTGGCGAAGTTCGGTGCGGTGGTCGACGCGGTCGTGCTGATGGTCGTGTAGCTCGGGGTCGCATCGGACACCACCACGTTGGTCGCGTTGGCGGCGCCGACGTTGGTCACGGTGATGCGGTACAGCACGCACTCGCCGGGACGGGCGTTGAGGCCGGCCTGGCTGTACACGCCGTCGGCGGTGCCGTCACAGGCGGCATCCAGCGCCTGGGTCTTCACCAGCGTCAGGTTGCCGGCGATGACAGTGGTGCTGTCGGTGGCGACGGTCGGCGCGGGAGCCGTGGTGGTGTAGGTGCCGTTGACCGTGGTCACCGTGATGGTCGTCGTGTTGACCGTGCCGGGCACGGCGCCGCTGGGGGCGATGACGCGGTTGAACAGCGTCACCGCCTGGCCCTTGGCCAGGCCGGTGGGCAGCACCGCGTTCAGCGAACCGCTCACCAGCACGTCGGCCGCGTCGAGCACGCCGTTGCTGTTGCTGTCGATGTACAGCGTCGCGGTCCAGCCGGAGCCGTCGTTCACCAGCGCCGGGGTCAGCGTGCTGTTGGTGGTGCCTTCGGCCACGTTGCCGTTGTTGGTCAGCGTGTGGGTGTAGACGAAGGAGCCGCCCGGGTAGGTCTGGCCCGTGCCGTTGGGCGTCAGGCTGACGGAGCGCACCGCGTTGACGGTCACGCCGTCGTGCAGGCGGTCGCCGGCGCCGGAGGTCGGCGACAGGGCGCGGAAGTACAGGCTGGTGGTGCCCGCGTCATAGCCGGCGGGGATGGTGACCACCGCGCAGACCGTCGCCGTGCCCGTCGTCGCCGCCACCGTGCCGGTGTTGGTGATCGTGGCGCCGGTGGTGGCGCAGGAGCCGCCGCCGCCGTCGGCGCGGAACGTCACCGTCCAGCCCGTGGGCAGGCCCGTGCTGAAGTCGCTGGACGTGCTGGCCGCCAGGTTGTAGGTGTCGGGCGTCGGGCCCTTGTTGCTGGCCACCAGCGTGAACACGGTGGTCGTGCCCGGGTTGGTGGTGTTGGTCACCTGGCGGGTGGCTTCGGGGCCGGCACCGACGCCGGGGCCGGTGGAGGTGTTGTTCGTCAGGTCCATGCTGGCGCCGGTGATGGCGTTCAGCGTGTCGGTGGCGTCGGCGAACTTGGTGGAGTCCAGCACCGAGCGGGCGGTCTTCACGATGGAAGACGGCGTGGCCTTGGACGCGTTCGGCGGCAGCGTGGCGCGCACGATCACGTTGTAGACCGCGCCGGCGGCCAGGGGACCCGTGTCCTCGGTGCCGTCACCGTTGGTGTCGACCATCGGCGTGGTGCCGTCCGGACGGAACAGCTGGAAGGTCGTGCCCGCCGGGAAGCTGTTCGTGGCCGCGAAGGTCACGTTGAAGGTGTCCGTGCCGTTGCCGGTGTTGGTCAGCACGTTGGTGAACGTCACCGTGGAGCCGGCGGCCGCGGCCGTGGCGATGGTCTGGCCCGTCAGCGTCACGTTGGCGGTCTGCGTGACCGTGAACGGGACCGAGTTGGAGCTGCCGGACACGGTGGCCGCGCCGTTGTTGTACGAGACGGTGCCGGTGTTGGTCAGCACGCCGGGCGCGACGCCCGCGTTCACGTTCACCTGGAAGGTCAGGAAGCCGGACTGGCCGGGCGTGACCGTGGCGATGGTCGCCTGGAAGGTGTAGGGGCCGGTCGGGCCGCCCGTGACCGTGGAGGTCAGCGTGTTCGCGCCGGCGCCGGAGGAGCCGCCGGTGTCGCTCAGCGCGGTCGTGCCGCCGGTGACGCTCCAGCGCGCGGAGCCGGCCACGTAGCTCATGCCGGCCGGGATGGCGTCGGTGATGGCCACGGCGGTCGCGTTGCTGTTGCCGGTGTTGGTGTACGTCAGGGTGTAGGTGTACGGACCCGAGTTCGGCGCACCGGAGGAAGCGCTGATCGCCTTCGTCAGCGTGACGACGGCGTTGCTGGTCAGCGTGGTCGTGTCGGTGTTGCTGGCGGTGCGGGTGACGTCGCCGGTGCTGGTGGCCGTCACGGTCAACTGGTTGGTCGCCGGCGGGGTGGCGGTCGTCGGCACCGTGCCCTGCACGATGAAGCGGAACGTGCCGTTGGAGGCGACCGGGCCGCTGGACGTGATCGCGGCGCCCGTGGGCTGGCCGCTGCCGTTGTCCGCGAAGATCTGGATGCTGCCCATCACGAAGCCGGTGGCGTTGACCGCGCTCAGGTTGAACGTGTCGGTGCCGTTGCCGGTGTTCGTCAGGGTGTGCGGGTAGTACACCACGCTGCCCGGCGTCGCGTTCTGCGCGCCGTTGGCGGTCAGCGTCAGGCTGTACACCTGGGTGACCGTGGTCTGCACCAGGTTCGACGTGACGGTGCGCGCCACGCCGGAACCGTCGGAGTAGGTCGCCGAGGCCTGGTTGCTGATGGAGGTGCCGGCCGGCGGCGGCGCGGCGTCGGCGCGCGTGCCGGCCAGGGCCAGCACCAGCGCGACGAACAGGCCCGCGACGAAGCGGGCCAGGGTCAGCCACGACGGCAACTGCCGCGGGCTCGGGAAGGCGATGTTCATGGAAGTCCCTCTTCTTTCTTGCGCGTGTGTATTCAGGGCTTGGCGGCGGCGGTCGTGGCGGCCACCGCGTCGATGCGGACGCGCAGCTTCACCACGGCGTCGGTGCCGGCGGCGAGCGTTCCCAGCTCCCAGCGGACGAATCGGTATTCGGACAGGGGCACCGGTTCCTGGCGGCTGGTGCCGTCGGGCAGGCGCACGGTGCGCATCAGCGGCAGCGCGGCGAAGCGGGTGCCGTCGGTGGAGGCCTGGGCGGCCGCCGGCTGGGCGCTGCCGGCCACGAAGGTCGTGCCGGCGGGCACCGGGATGGTGGCGACCAGCTTCTCGACGCCGTTGCGGCCCTCGTTGCGGTAGGTGCCGCTGTACTCGACGAGGTCTCCCGGCTTGCCGGAATCGGCGGGGTTCAGCACCACCTTCCCGGAGACCGTCTCGACGCGCTTGGCGACGAGGGTGGACGTCACGGACGGGGTCTGGGCGAAGCCTGCCTGTGCCAGGATCACTCCGGCAACCAGCAGGCAAGAGGTCAACAAGGCTTTGCGCATCGGGCTACTCTCGGTTTCAGGGCCATGGACGGCGCGACCGCGCCGCCTCCTCCGCCGGCTCCACGCACGGGTTCCAACGGTCCGGGTGAATGTAACGATGTATTTCTGCCAGTAACGAATAGGCGTAAGGGAGGCCTAAGGGAACGCCCTAAGCGGTCGCCCATCGGGGATGAAGGGCGGGACTCGAGGGGCGTCCGAGTTGCGCGGTTGCAACAGGGGTCGGCGCCGGTCCGAAATTTCAGGGGAGCACCAGATTTCGTCCGCGGCGGGCAGCGCGCCGCCGCTTACGATCGCGACCGCCGAGGAGACTTGTCTTGCCAGTGATCACCAACATCGAGGACCTGCGCGTCCTCGCCCGCCGGCGCGTGCCGCGCATGTTCTACGACTACGCGGACTCGGGGTCGTGGACCGAGAGCACCTACCGCGCCAACGAAGCGGACTTCAACCGCATCCTGCTGCGCCAGCGGGTGGCCGTGAACATGGAAGGCCGCAGCCTGCGCACCACCATGGTGGGCCAGGATGTAGCGATGCCCGTGGCGATCGCACCCACCGGCCTCACGGGCATGCAGCACGCCGATGGCGAGATCCTCGCCGCGCGGGCCGCCAGGAAGATGGGCGTCCCCTTCACGCTGTCCACCATGAGCATCTGCTCGCTGGAAGACGTCGCCGAGGGCACGGACCGGCACCCGTTCTGGTTCCAGCTGTACGTGATGCGCGACCGCGGCTTCATCGAGAGCCTGATCGACCGCGCCAAGGCGGCCAACTGTTCGGCGCTGGTCCTCACGCTGGACCTGCAGATCCTCGGGCAGCGGCACAAGGACCTGAAGAACGGCCTGTCGGCGCCCCCCAAGCCGAGCCTGGCCAACCTGCTCAATCTCGCCACCAAGCCGCGCTGGTGCCTGGGCATGCTGGGCACGAAGCGCCGGCAGTTCGGCAACATCGTCGGCCACGTCAAGGGCGTGGAGAACATGGGATCGCTGTCGGAGTGGACGGCCAAGCAGTTCGACCCGCGCCTGTCCTGGCAGGACGTGGAGTGGATCAAGAGCCGGTGGGGCGGCAAGCTGATCCTCAAGGGCGTGCAGGACGTCGAGGACGCCAGGCTGGCGGCGGACTCCGGCGCCGACGCGGTGATCGTCTCCAACCACGGGGGCCGCCAGCTCGATGGCGCGCCCTCCTCCATCTCCGCGCTGCCCGAGATCGTGGCGGCGGTCGGCGACCGCATCGAGGTGCACATGGACGGCGGCATCCGTTCCGGCCAGCACGTGCTCAAGGCGATCGCCCTGGGCGCCAAGGGCACCTACATCGGCCGCGCGATGCTGTACGGGCTGGGCGCCATGGGACAGGAAGGCGTGGAGCGGGCGCTGGAGATCATCCGCAACGAGCTGGACCTCTCGATGGCGTTCTGCGGCCGCACCGACATCCGCCAGGTCGACCGCAGCATCCTGCTGCCCGGCACCTACTGAGGAAATCCCCAGTAGGCGAGAATCGGCGGGTGACCGCCGTGCGCCGCATCGCCCACCTGGACATGGACGCGTTCTTCGCGTCCGTGGAGCTTCTCCGCTATCCGCAGCTCAAGGGACTGCCGGTCGTGATCGGCGGCGGGCGCCGCCGGGTGGACGAACAGGTGCTGCAGCGCTACCCGGACGTGCCGCTGTCGCGGATCCCGGTCGAGGCCTTCCCGCTGCTGAAGGACTACGTCGGCCGCGGCGTCATCACCACCGCGACTTACCCGGCCCGCCAGTTCGGCGTGGGATCGGCCATGGGCATGATGAAGGCGGCGAAGCTGTGCCCGCAGGCCATCGTGCTGCCGGTGGACTTCGAGGAGGTGCGCCGCTTTTCCCGCACGTTCAAGGGCGTGATCCGCGACATCGCGCCGCTGGTGGAGGACCGCGGCATCGACGAGGTCTACATCGACTTCACCGAGGTGCCCGGCGGCCAGCGCGACGGCGGGCGCGTCCTGGCCCGCCTGATCCAGAAGTCGATCCACGAGGCGACGGGCCTCACCTGCTCCATCGGCGTCGCGCCCAACAAGCTGATCGCCAAGATGGCGAGCGAATTCAACAAGCCGAACGGCATCTCCATCGTGTACCCGGAAGACGTGCAGACCCGGATCTGGCCGCTGCCGGTGCGCAAGATCAACGGCATCGGCCCGAAGTCCGAAGCCAAGCTGCACCGGCTGCACCTGCACACCATCGGCGACATCGCCGCGCAGTCGCGCGAGTGGCTGGTGGACAACTTCGGCCAGGCCTACGGCCACTGGATGCACGATGCGGCCTGGGGCCGGGACGACCGGCCGGTGGTCACCGAGAGCGAGCCGGTGTCCATGAGCCGCGAGACCACCTTCGACCGCGACCTGCACGCGGTGCGCGATCGCGCCGAACTCGGCGCCATCTTCACCGACCTGTGCACGCGCGTGGCCGAGGACCTGCGGCGCAAGGGCTATGTCGGCAAGACCATCGGCATCAAGCTGCGCTACGACGACTTTCGCACCGCCACGCGCGACCACACGCTGGACCACTTCACCGACGACCCCGCGCTGATCCGGCGCACGGCCGGCCAGTGCCTCAAGCGCGTGGACCTGGCGCCGCGGCTGCGCCTGCTCGGCGTGCGCGTCGGCAAGCTGGCGCGCGCCGGCGAGGTGCCGCAGGCCGCGCCGCCGGCGGCACCGCTGCAGGTGGCGGAGCACACGCCCGACCTGTTCCAGGGCGGTTGACCTTCGCTGACGCCGAACTTACAGTGGCTGCAGCCCCCGCGCCGGCGGGAGGCGCCTGCGGAGGACGCCATGACCCTTGCGGAGTTGCAGCGGATCAAGCAGTGGCACGCGCGCCACCACCACGACCACCCGGTCGAATACCACCTGTGGGACGCGATGCTGACGCTCTGGCTGATGGGCTGGGTCGGCTGGCTGCCGGCCTTCGCCTTCGATGCGCTCTGGACGGCACCACTGCTGTTGCTGGGCATGTCGGCGCCCACTCTCTATGCCGGCTGGCGCGGCCGTGCCCATCGCGCGAACAGCCTGCGCTGCGACTGGCTGCGCTGAGGGCTACTGGCGGGCCGTCCGCACGTTCGCGGGCAAGGCCATCGGGTGGCTGGTGCGCAGCGGGTTGATGTCCAGCCCGCCGCGCCGCGTGTAGCGCGCATACACGGCCAGCCGGGTCGGCCGGCAGCGGCGCCACACGTCCATGAAGATCCGCTCCACGCACTGCTCGTGGAACTCGTTGTGGTTGCGGAAGCTCACCAGGTAGCGCAGCAGCCCGGCCTGGTCGATTGCGGCGCCGGTATAGCGGATCTGGATGCTGCCCCAGTCCGGCTGGCCGGTCACCAGGCAATTGCTTTTCAGCAGGTTGCTGGTGAGCGTCTCCTCCACCGGCGGTTCCTCGAAGGCAGCGGTGAGGAGTTCGGGCGCCGGCGTGTACGCGTCGCACTCGATGTCGAGGCGGTCGAGGCTCAGGCCGTCGAGTTCGTGCACCGGCTCGCGGTCGAAAGCGTCCGGCAGCAGCAGTTTCACGCCGATGGTCGCCGGCGCCGGCGCGCCGCGCCACACCACTTCGCTCACGTCCGCGCGCAGGCGGTCCCGCACCGCGTCGGCGCTGGGGAACACCGTGGCGTTGAAGCTGCCGAGGTAGAGCTTGAGCGACTTGCTCTCGACGATGTTGGGCGTCTCGCAGGGCACGGTGAAGTGCGCGATCGCCACCTGCGGCTTGCCGCGCGGGTTCAGCCAGCTCAGCTCGAAGGCCGTCCACAGGTCGGCGCCGAAGAACGGCGGCGCGCCGGAGATGCCGATCTCCTCGCGCTTGGTTGCGCGCGCAATGGGGAACAGCAGGGAGGCGTCGTACCGGTCGGCGTACGGGACCGGCTTGCCCAGCTGCGACTGTTCGGGGGAATTCATGGCGGCGAGCCTAGCCGCAAATGCGGCAGCAGGGGATCGAGCAGGCGCTCGACCACGCCCGGCGGAAGGTCGTGGCCCATGCCCGGGATGGCGACGAAGCGTGCGCCGGGAATGCGCCGCGCGGTGTCTTCGCCGCAGGCGACCGGCACCAGCGGATCGTCCGTGCCGTGCAGCACCAGCGTCGGCGCGGTGATGCGCGCGAGTTCCGCGGCGCGGCCGGTGTCCGAAGCGACGGCGGCCATCTGGCGCGCGGTGCAGGCGGGCCGGTAGCCGCCGCGGCGCACCGAGTCGAGGATGCGCTTGCGCAGCTCCGCCGGCGGCGTCGGGTACGCGGGGCTGCCGATCGCCTGGAACACGCGCACGTAATGCGCCAGCAGCGACGGTTCGCTGTGGTCCTTCGGCCGGCTGAACAACACCTGCAGCACGTCCCGCTTCGGCCCCGGCAGGTGCCGCGCGCCGCTGGAACCCATGATGCTGGTGAGCGTCAGCACGCGTTGCGGTGCCGCCAGCGCCATGCGCTGCGCGATCATGCCGCCCATGCTGGCGCCCACGACGTGTGCCTGCGCGATGCCCAGCGCGTCGAGGACGCCGAACGCATCGTCCGCCATCGCCTGCAACGGATACGGTGCCCGCACGCCCAGGCCCATGCGCAGCTTGACGCTCTCCCACAGCAGGTTGGGCGTGCCGAGATGGTCCAGTCGCGTGGACAGGCCGATGTCTCGGTTGTCGAAGCGCACCACGCGGTGGCCGGCATCCACGAGTGCGCGCACGAAGGCGGCGGGCCAGGCGGTGAGCTGCATGCCCAGGCCCATGACCAGCAGCACCGGCGGCAGCCCGCCGCCCGCGCCGTGGTCCTCGACTTCGATGGAAAGGCCGTTGGCCTGGACCTTCATGCGGCGCCGCTTACTCGAAGCGGCGCTCGCGCAGCCACTTGGTGGCGATCCACTTCTCGCCCGCGAGCACCGGCGAACCGCCGTGCAGCGTGCGGGTGGACGGGTGCGCGCGCTCGTAGCTGAAGAACACGGCGTTGCCGCGCTTGGGCGAGACCTCCAGGTGCACGTCGGGGAACACCGTGCCGCCGCCCTTTTCCGGTTCGGCGAGGTACATCACGATCGTGCCCACGCGCTGGCCGCCGCGCTTGAGGATCGTCGGCGTGCCGGGTTCCGCGGGGTCGAAGTAGTCGTAGTGCGGCTTGTACTCGGCGCCGGGGCCGTATTGCAGGATCTGCAGGCCCTCGCCGTTCTCCTCCGGCCAGTTCACCAGCCGGGCGATGCGCTGTTCGATGCGGCGCACGAGGTCGTTCTCGCCGCGCTGGAAGAACATGCCGTTGCTGGTGCGGTCGGCATTGACTTCCTCGCCGCCGGTCTTGGTGGCCACGGTGAGCGAACGCGCCAGGCGGGGCTTGGCCAGGGCGATCAGTTGCTCGCATTCCTCGTCCGACAGCAGGTTGCCGAACACCACCACGCGCGGGTTGTACATCGCCTGCAGCACGGCGACCTGGCGGTCGCCCGCATCCACGTAAAGCGGGGACTCGTCGAGAGCAGCGTCCGGAACCGGAACCGCCGGCGGCAATCCCTGCGCGACGGCCTGTTCCTCCAGGTGCCCGCGCAGCGTGGACTCCATCGCGTCGATGGCGACGTCCTCCGTCCAGCCCGAGGCCATCATCGCCTTGACCACGGACTCGGGACCGTGGCCGGCCTGGGCCTGGTCCACGATCCACTTGCGCAGCTCGGGGGTGACCTGCTGCCTCGCCTGCGTCGTACTCATGTCGTCGTCCTGCGCCTGAAGACCAGCCGCTCGGGTTGCGAGGCGGCCGGGTCGAAAGCATAGCCTTCGAGGTTGAACTGTTCCAGCCTGCGCGGGGTCTCCACGCGCTTCTGGATGGCCCAGCGCGCCATGAGGCCGCGGGCCTTCTTGGCCGAGAAACTGATGATCTTGTACCCGCCCGGCCGCCACTCCTCGAAGACGCATTCGACCACGCGGGCCTTGAGCACCTGGCGATCGACGGCGCGGAAGTACTCCTGCGACGCGAGGTTGACGACGACCGGCGTCTTGTCGGCGGCGACCGCCTCGTTCAGGTGCTGGGCGATGCGCCCGCCCCAGTACTGGTAGAGGTTGGCGGCGGACCCCACCTTCAGCGCGGTGCCCATCTCCAGCCGGTAGGGCTGCATCCAGTCCAGCGGCCGCAGCACGCCGTAGAGGCCGCTCAGGATGCGCAGGTGCTGCTGCGCCCAGTCGAGGTCGGCCGGCGGCAGCTGGCGTCCCTTCAGGCCGTCATAAACGTCGCCGTCGAAAGCCAGGACCGCCTGGCGCGCGTTGCGGGCCGTGAACTTGCGGCTCCAGCCCTGGTAGCGGGCCACGTTCAGGGCCGCCAGCGGGTCGCTGATGTCCATCAGCGTCGCGATCTCCTGGGGCGACTTGCGCCGCAGCACTTCGATCAGGCGGGCGGCATCCTCGAGGAAGTGCGGCAGCGTGTGTGGGACGGGCGCAACGGGGGATGCGTAGTCGAGCGACTTGGCCGGCGAGAGGAGGAACAGCATGGGCGCGCGATTCTAGGCGCGCCAGGCCCGGCCGCTGAGCCACTGGACGGTCGCCACTGCCACCACCAGGGCGGCGTAGGTCGCCATCTTGCCGTCGCGCCCGAAATACCACAGGCCGGCCGCCAGCACGAGCAGGCCTGCTGCGAAATTGAGAGCAAAGGAGCTCCACCAGCCAAGGCGCTGGCCGCCGACGGGGAGGATCAGCGGGCGCGCCAGCGTGACCAGCAGGGCCACCGCGAAGGCCGGGGCGGCGAAGCTGAGCAGGTGGTTCAGGGAGTCGATGGGGCCCACGGGTTCGGCAAGCGGTTGATCCAGAGCAAGTGGAATCGAAGAAGGCCAAGTCCTTGATCTGGATCGAATTTTATAATTCGGAACATGGCAGTCTGGGCATTGGGCATCAACCACACGACGGCACCGCTGGATCTGCGGGGCCGCTTCGCGTTCGCGCTCGACCAGATCGCCCCGACGCTGGGGGCCTTGCGGGACAACGTCGGGCAGCGCGCCGGCCGCGCGCCGGAAGCCGCGATCCTCTCGACCTGCAACCGCACCGAGATCTATTGCGCGGGCGCGCAGCACGAGATCGACACCACCGTCGACTGGCTGGCGCACTCCGGGGGCGTCAGCCCCGGCCTGCTGCGCAGCCATGCCTATACGCTGCAGGACGCCGGCGTGGCCCGCCATGCCTTCCGGGTGGCGAGCGGCCTCGATTCCATGGTGCTGGGCGAAGCCCAGATCCTCGGCCAGCTGAAGGATGCGGTGCGCGTGGCCGACGAAGCCGGCGCCCTGGGCACCACGCTGAACCAGCTGTTCCAGCGTTCGTTCGCGGTCGCCAAGGAAGTCCGCACCTCGACCGAGATCGGTGCGCATTCCATCAGCATGTCCGCCGCGGCGGTGCGGCTGGCGGCGCAACTGTTCGAGGACCTGACGCAGGTGCGCGTTCTGTTCGTCGGCGCCGGCGAGATGATCGAGCTGGCGGCGACCCACTTCGCCGCGAAGAGCCCGAAGAGCATCGCCATCGCCAACCGGACCCTCGAGCGCGGCGAGAAGCTCGCCTCGCGTTTCGGCGGCGAGGTCCTGCGCCTGGCCGACCTGAGCTCGCGCCTGCACGAGTTCGACATCGTGGTGAGTTCCACGGCCAGCCAGCTGCCCATCATCGGCCTGGGCGCCGTCGAGCGCGCGCTCAAGGCGCGCAAGCACCGCCCGATGTTCATGGTCGACCTGGCCGTGCCGCGCGACATCGAGCCCGAGGTGAAGGCGCTCGAAGACGTGTACCTGTACACCGTGGACGACCTGGCGCACGTGGTGCAGACCGGCCACGCGAACCGCCAGGCCGCCGTCGCGCAGGCCGAGGCCATCATCGACGCCGGCGTGCAAAGCTTCGTGCACTGGATGGACCAGCGCCAGGTCGTGCCGCTGATCCAGCAGCTGAACCACCAGACCGAAGAGTGGCGCGCCGCCGAACTGGCGCGCGCCCGCAAGCTCCTCGCCCGCGGCGAGGACGTCGATGCAGTGCTGGACGCCCTGTCGAAGGGCCTCACGCAGAAGATGCTGCACGGCGCCATGGCGGAGCTGCGCGCCGGCGACGCCGAGTCGCGCCAGCGCGCCACCACGGCGATCGAGCACTTCTTCCTGCGCAAAGAGCGTTAGCGGCGGTTCCCACCCGCCCGCCGCGCACGGCCATCGGCCCGGCGCTTCCTTCCGCTCCCCGCTTCCAGCTCCTTCGTGAAACCCTTCCTCCGCCAGCAACTCGAGCGCTTCCCGGTCCGCCTGCAGGAGATCGACTTCTTCCTGTCGCAGCCGGACGTCGTGAACGACATGGAGCGCTACCGCGAGCTCACGCGCGAGCACGCCGAAGTGAGCACCGTCGCCGCGCTCTACCAGCGCTTCCTGCAGCGCGAAAGCGACTTCGCACAGGCCCGCGAGATGATGGAAGACCCGGAAATGGCGGAGATGGCGCGCGAGGAGCTCGCCGCGCTGGAGACCGAGATCCCGGCGCTGGAAACCGAGCTGCAGGCGCTGCTGCTGCCGCGCGACCCGGACGACGTGCGCAACACCTTCCTCGAGATCCGGGCCGGCACCGGCGGCGACGAGTCCGCGCTGTTCGCCGGCGACCTGCTGCGGATGTACACGCGCCATGCCGAGCGGCAGGGCTGGCGCACCGAGATCGTCAGCGAGAGCGAGGGCGAAGTCGGCGGCTACAAGGAGGTCGTCGTCCGCGTGGTCGGCGAGGGCAGCTACGGCAAGCTGAAGTTCGAATCCGGCGGTCACCGCGTCCAGCGCGTTCCGGCCACGGAAAACCAGGGCCGCATCCACACCAGCGCGTGCACGGTCGCGGCGCTGCCGGAACCCGACGAGGCCGCGGCGGTGCAGATCAACCCGGCCGACCTGCGCATCGACACCTACCGCGCCTCCGGCGCCGGCGGCCAGCACGTGAACAAGACGGACTCGGCCGTGCGTATCACGCACATCCCCACCGGCATCGTCGCCGAATGCCAGGACGACCGCTCGCAGCACCGGAACAAGGCCAAGGCCATGCAGGTGCTGGCCGCGCGCATCCAGGAGAAGGCGCGGTCCGAACGGGCCGCCAAGGAAGCGGCCACGCGCAAGGGCCTGATCGGCAGCGGCGACCGCTCGGATCGCATCCGCACGTACAACTTCCCGCAGGGCCGCATGACCGACCACCGCATCAACCTCACGCTGTACAAGCTGGGCGCGATCATGGAAGGCGACCTCGACGAGGTGATCGCCGCGCTGCTGCTGGCGCGCCGCGCCGAGCAGCTGGAGGAACTCGAGGTCGGCATGGGGGCCGCGCGCGCGTGACGCTGCAGCAGGCGCTCGCCGCCGCTGCTCGCCAGGGGCTGGCGCGGCTGGATGCGCAGTTGCTGCTGCTGCACGTCCTCGAGCGGCCGGCCGGCGACCGCGCCTGGCTGATCGCGCACGATGGCGACGCATTGCCGGCGCCGGCGCAGGAGCGGTTCGCTGCGCTTTGCGCGCGGCGGGCCGCCGGCGAGCCCGTGGCCTACCTCACGGGCGAGAAGGAGTTCTTCGGCCTGGCGCTGCAGGTGGATGCGCGCGTGCTGGTGCCGCGGCCGGACACCGAAACGCTGGTCGAATGGGCGCTCGAGGTGCTGCGCCCGGTGGCCGCGCCGCGCGTCATCGATCTCGGGACGGGCAGCGGCGCCATCGCGCTGGCCCTGCAATCGGCCCGCCCCGACGCCCGCGTGGAAGCCGTGGACCGCAGCGAGGCGGCCCTGGCCGTCGCTCGCGCGAACGGGCAGCGCCTCGGCCTGGCCGTGCACTTCCGCCAGGCCCGCTGGCTGGAGGGCGCGGAGGCCTACGACCTGGTCGTCTCCAACCCGCCCTATGTCGCCGCGGCCGACCCGCACCTGGCGGCCTTGCGGCATGAGCCCCTGGAGGCGCTGGCCGCCGGCGCCGACGGGCTGGAGGACCTGCGCGCCATCGTCGCCGCCGCGCCCGCCCACCTGCGGCCGGGCGGCTGGCTGCTGCTGGAGCACGGCTGGGACCAGGCCGAAGCCGTGCGCGCGCTGCTGGCGCAGGCCGGCTTCGCCGGCGTCGCCAGCCGGAACGACCTGGCCGGCATCGCCCGCTGCTCCGGCGGACGCCGACTTGAACTGGGATAATCCACCACAACGTTTCGGCAGAGTCCCTGCCCCAGGAGCATCCGCATGAGCGACGTCCAGCAACGCATCGATTCCCTCGTGAAGCAGAACGACATCCTGCTGTTCATGAAGGGCAACGCTTCCTTTCCCATGTGCGGCTTTTCCGGCCGCGCCATCCAGATCCTGAAGGCCTGCGGCGTCGACCCGAAGCAGCTCATGACGGTGAACGTGCTCGAGGACGACGAGATCCGCCAGGGCATCAAGGAATACAGCAACTGGCCGACCATCCCGCAGCTGTACGTGCGCGGCGAGTTCGTCGGCGGCTCGGACATCATGATGGAGATGTACCAGAGCGGCGAACTGCAGCAGGTGCTGGGCACCCCGGCCCAGAGCTGACCATCAGCACTCCGCGCGGCCGGCTGCCAACAGCCGCGGTTCCCGCGCCCACTGTCGACTCCTGCTGACAAGCTCGTGCGAACGGGCGTCCATCGGTTGCCTGGGTCAGCGGCCTATGCTGGAATAAAGCACAGTCGTGAAGGAGTGGCCGATGGAATCCCGTAGCCTGGTCCCGCAGACCCCCAGCCTCAAGCTGCCGATCGCCAACCTGCGCAGCGTCTTCCGACCGAACGACGTCGAGCGCAAGCTGGCCAAGCTGCCCGCGCGCGACCACGAGATGCTGCGCGCGACCTACGAGCGCATGCTCGAACGCGGCCCCGAGCGCTTCCAGGTCAAGCCCAGCGGGATCCCGGACATGGAAGCGCTGTACGAGCAGCTGCCCAACTTCGCCGATGCGCTCGACGACGTGAAGCGGCACGTGGCGCTCTCGCAGGATGCTTCCGACGGCATCGAGATCACGCCCATGCTGCTGCTTGGCCCGCCGGGCATCGGCAAGACCCACTTCGCGCGCCAGCTGGCGGAGCTGCTCGGCACCGGCATGAGCCTGGTGCCCATGAGTTCGATGACGGCCGGCTGGCTGCTCTCGGGCGCCTCCTCGCAATGGAAGGGCTCCAAGCCGGGCAAGGTGTTCGAAGCGATCGTCGACGGCCAGTACGCCAACCCGGTGATCGTCGTGGACGAGATCGACAAGGCCAGCGCCGATGCGCAGTACGACCCGCTGGGTGCGCTCTACGGCCTGCTGGAGCACGACACGGCGCACGCGTTCATGGACGAATTCGCGGAGGTCGCGATCGACGCGAGCCAGGTGATCTGGATCATGACGGCCAACGACGAGCGCTGCATCCCCGAGCCGATCCTCAATCGCATGAACGTGTTCGAGATCGACGCGCCTTCACTGGACCAGGCGCGCGCCATCGCGCGCAATCTCTACAAGGGCATCCGCGGCGAACACGGCTGGGGCCGCCGCTTCGACGACGAGCCGGCGGACGACGTGCTCGACTGCCTGGCCGAACTGGCGCCGCGCGAGATGCGGCGCGCGTTGATGACCGGCTTCGGCAACGCCCGCCTGGCGCACCGCGAAACCATCCTCGCGGAAGACCTGCCGTCCTGCGGCAAGGGCAAGTCGAAGATCGGCTTCCTGAACTAGCGGGTCAGGACGGACCGCCCGGCACGCGCCCGGGCGGGGTGCCGGGCACCGGCGAGGTCTCGCGCGGGCCCTCTTCCTTCCATTCCCAGTTCTTCGCGGCCGCGAACACGGCGTTCGGATACTGCGGCCTGCCGCGGCTGCCGTTGTAGCGGCCCAGCGCCATGTAGAGGTCGCCGCGCTCGCGGTCCAGGTAGTGCCGCAGGATCACGCAGCCGAAGCGCAGGTTGGTCTGCATGTGGAACAGGCTGGCCGGGTCGCCGTTGCCGATCACGCGCGTCCAGAACGGCATCACCTGCATGTAGCCGCGCGCGCCCACCGGGCTCACGGCGAACTTGCGAAAGGCGCTCTCGACCTGGATCAGGCCCAGCACCAGGCCCGTGTCGAGGCCCGCGCGGCGGCTCTCGTACCAGACGGTCTGCAGGAATTCCTTGCGCTCGGTCCAGTCGGTCTTGCGGCGCTGGAGGCGGCCGCTCATGGCACCCAGCCAGCGCAGGTACTTCAGGCGCTGGTCGGTGTCGGTGAAGTCCGGGACCGGCGGCGCGCTGTTGGCGATGGCGGAGCTGAGCGCCGTGCGCACGGAGTCGGCCAGCGGCTCCTCGAGCTGGCCGCCGGCACGGGCCGGCAGGCCCACGAAGGAAAGGGCCGCGCCGGCCAGCGCCGGCTGCAGCAACGCCCTGCGGGTGATCACGCGGCCAGCCGCGCCTTCAGGAAGGCGGCGATCTCGCCGGCCGGCACCTTGGTGGCGCCAGCATCGCGGCGATGCTGGTACTCCAGCTGGCCTTCCTTGAGGCCGCGGTCGGAGATCACGACGCGGTGCGGCACGCCGATCAGTTCCCAGTCCGCGAACATGGCGCCGGGGCGCTCGCCACGGTCGTCGAGCATCACGTCGACGCCGGCGGCCGCGAGTTCGTCGTGCAGCTTCTCCGCCGCCGCCTTCACTTCGGCGCTGCGGTCCATGCCGATCGGGCAGACCACCACCGTGAAGGGGGCGATCGCGTCCGGCCAGATGATCCCGCGCTCGTCGTTGTTCTGCTCGATGGCGGCCGCCGGCAGTCGCGTGATGCCGATGCCGTAGCAGCCCATCTCGAAGAACTTGGGCTTGCCGTCCTCGTCGAGGAAGGTCGCGTCCATGGCCTTGCTGTACTTCGTGCCCAGCACGAAGATGTGCCCGACCTCGATGCCGCGCTCGATCGCCAGCTTGCCCTTGCCGTCCGGCGAGAGGTCGCCCGCGACGACGTTGCGCAGGTCGGCCACCACGGGCTCCGGCACGTCGCGGCCCCAGTTGACGCCGGTGAGGTGGTAGCCCTCCTCGTTGGCGCCGCAGATCCAGTCGGCCATCACCGCCACCTCGCGGTCGGCGACGATCCTCACCGGCTGCTTCAGCCCGATCGGGCCCAGGTAGCCGGGTTTCGTGCCGAAATGCGCCTCGATCTCGGGGACGGTGGCGAAGCGGAAGCCGTTGTCGAGGCCGGGCACCTTGCCGACCTTGATCTCGTTCATGTCGTGGTCGCCGCGCACCAGGAGCAGCCAGACCTGCGTCTTCACGGGCTGGCCCTTGTCGTCCACGACATCGGTGGCCAGCACCAGCGACTTCACGGTCCGCGTCAGCGGCACCTTCAGCAGGTCGGCCACTTGCTCACAAGTGCTCTTGCCCGGCGTGGCCACCTTCTCCATCGGCTGCGTGGCGGCCCCGCGCGGCTGCGAGGGCGCCAGCGCCTCGGCCTTCTCCATGTTGGCCGCGTACTCGCTGTCCGGGCAGTACACGATCGCGTCCTCGCCGGTGGCGGCGATCACCTGGAACTCCTCGGACAGGTCGCCGCCGATGGCGCCGCTGTCGGCCGCCACGGCGCGGTAGCGCAGGCCGAAGCGGTCGAAGATGCGGCGGTAAGCCTGGGCCATGGCCTCGTAGCTCTTCTTCGCGCCGGCCGCGTCGCGGTCGAAGCTGTAGGCGTCCTTCATGATGAACTCGCGGCCGCGCATGAGGCCGAAGCGCGGGCGGCGCTCGTCACGGAACTTGGTCTGCACCTGGTACAGGTTCTTGGGCAGCTGCTTGTAGCTGCGCAGGTCCTGGCGGGCGATGTCGGTGACGACTTCCTCGCTGGTGGGCTGGACGACGAAGTCGCGGTCGTGGCGGTCCTTGATGCGCAGCAGCTCCGGGCCCATCTTCTCGAAGCGGCCGGATTCCTGCCAGAGTTCGGCCGGCTGCACCACCGGCATCGTGCATTCGACCGCCCCGGCGCGGTCCATCTCCTCGCGCACGATCGCTTCGACCTTGCGGATCACCCGCAGGCCCATCGGCATGTAAGTGTAGATGCCGGCGCCCAGCTTCTTGATCATGCCCGCGCGCATCATCAGCCTGTGGCTGGCGACCTCGGCGTCCGCGGGCGCTTCCTTCAGGGTGGAAATCAGGAACTGGGAGGCTCTCATCGAATTGGCGGTGCGGGTGGGAACGGCTGAGCCCTTCCGGCGCCAGGGAGCGCCGTGCATAATGAACTCAGTTCAAAGATTTGGGGTGTGATTATGCTGGACCGGGACGGCTTCAGGCCCAACGTCGGCATCATCCTGCTCAACCAGAGGAACCAGGTGTTCTGGGGCAAGCGCATCCGGACGCACAGCTGGCAGTTTCCGCAGGGCGGCATCGATCGCGGCGAGAGCCCCGAGCAGGCGATGTACCGCGAGCTGCACGAGGAAATCGGGTTGAAGCCGGAGCATGTGCGCATCGTCGCGCGCACGCGCGACTGGCTGCGCTACGAAGTGCCGGAACGCTACATCCGGCGCGACGCCCGCGGCCACTACAAGGGCCAGAAGCAGATCTGGTTCCTGCTGCAGTTGATCGGGCAGGACCACAACCTGAACCTGCGCGCCACCAACCACCCGGAGTTCGACGCCTGGCGCTGGAACGACTATTGGGTCCCGCTCGACGTGGTGGTGGAGTTCAAGCGCGGCGTCTACGAAATGGCGCTGCGCGAGCTCGCGCGCTACCTGCCGCGCAACGACCACCGCAACCGCTACCTGCGCAGCGGCATGCGCGCGCGCGACGACCAGGGGCCGCACGACCTGAACGGCGGCCCGCTGCCGTCGCCGCAGATGGAGCTGCCGCCCGGCGCCACCTTCGAACCCAATCCGCAAGGGCGGGCGCAGCCCGCCGCCAAGGGAAAGCATGCACCGTAGGATCCTCGCGCTGGCCCTCGCCTGCGCCGCCGGCGCGGCCACCGCGCAGTTCTCCACCCCCGACCCCGACTGGAAGGAACTCGAGACCCCGCCGCCCCCGGCGCTGCGCACGCAGGGCCTCATCGCACTGGACATCCCGGGCAGCAGCCTGCGCTTCGGCGTGGACCCCGGCTCCATCGTCGTCGGCACCGACGGTGTCGTGCGTTACGTGGTCGTGGCCACCAGTCCGAGCGGCACGGTCAACGGCATGTACGAAGGCATCCGCTGCAGCAGCGGCGAGGTCAAGGTGTACGCGCGGCACAACCCGGACAGCGGATGGGTGCAGGTGAAGAACAGCGACTGGCAGCCGCTGCACGGCGGCACCAACTTCCGCTACAGCCTCTACCTCGCCCGCAACGGCGTGTGCGTGGGCCATTCGAACAACGGCCCCGCCGTGCAGATCGTGCGCGACCTGAAGGCCCCGCACGACCGCCGCTTCGAGCGCGGCGGCGTGAACCGCTAGCGCGTCACCACCAGGTTCGTGCGGTGGATCATCTCGGGTTCGGCCATGTACCCGAGCAGCTTCTCGATCTCGCCCGAAGGCTTGCGGCACAGGATGCGCGCTTCGGCTGAAGCGTAGTTCGCGAGGCCGCGCGCGATCTCGGCGCCGGCCGGGTCCCGCACGGCGATGACGTCGCCCCGCGCGAAGTCACCCTCCACCGCCGTCATGCCGATCGGCAGCAGGCTCTTGCCTTCCGCCCGCAGCTTGGCGGCCGCGCCCGCGTCGACCGTCACCGCACCGCGCAGCTGCAGGTGGTCGGCCATCCAGCGCTTGCGCGCCTGCGACTTCTGCGTGGGCGCGACCAGCAGGGTGCCGACGATCTCGCCGCGCGCGACGCGCAGCAGGCAATCGGGCTCGCGGCCCCAGGCGATCACGGTGGACGCACCGGACCGCGCGGCGCGTCCGGCGGCCAGCACCTTGGTGATCATGCCGCCGCGGCCGATGCTGGAGCCGGCGCCGCCCGCCATCTGCTCCAGCGCGGGGTCGCCGGCACGGGCTTCGTGGATGAAGCGCGCCTCCGGGTCCTTGCGCGGATCGGCGCTGTACAGGCCCTTCTGGTCGGTGAGGATCACCAGCAGGTCGGCCTCGACGAGGTTGGCGACCAGCGCGCCGAGCGTGTCGTTGTCGCCGAACTTGATCTCGTCGTTGACGACCGTGTCGTTCTCGTTGATGACCGGCACGACCCGCAGCGACAGCAGCGTGAGCAGCGTCGACCGCGCGTTCAGGTAGCGCTCGCGGTCCGCGAGGTCCGCATGCGTCAGCAGCACCTGCGCCGAGCCCATGCCGTGCTCGCGCAGCTTGGTTTCGTACATCTGCGCCAGGCCCATCTGGCCCACCGCCGCAGCGGCCTGCAGTTCGTTGAGTTCGTGGGGGCGGCTGGTCCACCCCAGGCGCTTCATGCCTTCGGCGATGGCGCCGCTGGAGACCATGATGACCTCGCGCCCGTCGCCCGCCAGTGCCGCGAGCTGCCGGCTCCATTCGCCGATGGCGCGCTCGTCCAGGCCCCGCCCTTCGTTGGTCACCAGGCTGGAGCCGACCTTGACGACGATGCGCCGCGCCTCGCGCAGCGTCGCCGATGCCTTGCCGTTGTTGTCGCTCATGGCGCCGGATTGTCGCCGCCCGCGAAACGCGGATCGACCTCCGCCGGCGGCTGCTCCGCGACCTGCTGCGCGCGGATGTGCTGGTACACGGCCTGCACCAGGTGCTCGCAGCCTTCGCGCGTCAGCGCCGAGATCTCGAACACCGGGCCCTTGTGCTTGAAGCGCTTGACGAAGTCCTTCACGCGGGCGGCGCGCTCGTCCGCCGGCACCATGTCCAGCTTGTTCAGCACCAGCCAGCGCGGCTTGTCGAAGAGTTCCTTGTCGTACTTCTTCAGCTCGCCCACGATGGCCTTCGCCTGCGCCACGGGGTCGACCGTTTCGTCGAACGGCGCCAGGTCCACGATGTGCAGCAGCAGGCGCGTGCGCTGCAGGTGGCGCAGGAACTGGTGGCCCAGGCCCGCGCCTTCCGCGGCACCCTCGATGAGGCCCGGCACGTCGGCGATCACGAAGCTCTGCTCGGGGCCGACGCGCACGACGCCCAGGTTCGGGTGCAGCGTGGTGAACGGGTAGTCGGCGATCTTCGGCCGCGCATTGGAAACCGCGGCGATCAGCGTGGACTTGCCGGCGTTCGGCATGCCGAGCAGGCCGACGTCGGCCAGCACCTTCAGTTCCAGCTTCAGGCTCTTCTTCTCGCCGGGCCAGCCGGGCGTCTTCTGGCGCGGGGCCCGGTTGACCGAGCTCTTGAAGCGCATGTTGCCGAAGCCGCCGTCGCCGCCCTTGGCGATCAGGATCTTCTCGCCCGGCTGCAGCAGCTCGTACAGCACCTCGCCGGTCTCGGCATCGGTGAGGATGGTGCCCACCGGCATCTTGAGCACGACGTCGTGGCCCATGGCACCGAACATGTCGGAGCCCATGCCGTGCTCGCCCCGCCCGGCCTCGTGCCGGCGCGAGAAGCGGTAGTCCACCAGCGTGTTCAGGTTCGGGTCCGCCACCGCCCACACGTGGCCGCCGCGCCCGCCGCCGCCGCCGTTCGGCCCGCCGAACTCCTTGTACTTCTCGTGGCGGAAGGAGACGCAGCCGTTCCCCCCATCGCCGGCGGCGATGTCGATGAATGCCTCGTCGACGAATTTCATGGGAACCTCAAACGAAAAAAAAGCCCCGACAAGTCGGGGCTTCTTGTCAGCGGGATGAGCTTAGCTCAAGCCGCCGGGATCACGTTGACCGTGTGCTTGTTGAGCGAGCCCTGCACCTTGAAGTGCACGTGGCCGTCCACCAGCGCGAACAGCGTGTGGTCCTTGCCCACGCCGACGTTGGTGCCGGGGTGGAACTTGGTGCCGCGCTGGCGCACGATGATGGAGCCGGCGCTGATCAGTTCGCCGCCGAAGGCCTTCACGCCCAGCATCTTCGGCTGGGAGTCGCGCCCGTTTCGCGTAGAGCCGCCGCCTTTTTTCTGTGCCATTTCCTGTGCTCCTTAGCCGGCGATCGCACCGATCTGGAGTTCGGTGTATTGCTGGCGATGGCCCTGGTGCTTCTGGTAGTGCTTGCGACGGCGCATCTTGAAGATGCGGACCTTGTCGTGCTTGCCGTGCGCCACGATCGTGGCCTTCACCGTGGCACCGGACACCAGGGGGACGCCGATCTTCAGGTCGCCGCCGTTGCCGACTGCGAGAACCTGGTCGATCGTGATTTCCTGGCCGATGTCCGCAGCAATCTGTTCTACCTTGATCTTGTCGCCGGAAGCAACGCGATACTGCTTGCCCCCGGTTTTTATGACCGCGTACATGTTGACCTCACTATGGAAACGACCCCCAGCGGGGGTCATCGACTCTCCCGGACCCATTTCCGGAGAGCCCGCGACTATAGCATGGTTGGTGGACGCTCACAAGCGGGGCCGGGCCGCGCCGAAGGGCAGGCGGGGCTGTTTCTATAATCAGGCAAACCCCAGGCTCCCTCTTGACCGATTCCTCCCCCAGCGCCGCCTCCGTGCTCTCCCTGATTTCGGACGACATGCACGCGGTCGACCGGGTGATCGCCCGCCGCCTCGACTCCGGCGTGCCGCTGGTGGGGGAAGTCTCCCGCTACATCATCTCCTCGGGCGGCAAGCGCCTGCGGCCCGCCCTGCTGCTGCTGGTCTGCGGCGCCCTCGGCTACCGCGGAGAGCAGCACCACAACCTGGCCGCGGTGGTGGAGTTCATCCATACCGCCACGCTGCTGCACGACGACGTCGTGGACGAATCCACGCTGCGGCGCGGACGGGCCACGGCCAACGCGCACTTCGGCAACCCGGCCAGCGTCCTGGTGGGTGACTTCCTCTACTCGCGCGCTTTCCAGATGATGCTGGACGCGCACGACATGCGCGTCATGGAAATCCTGGCCGACGCGACGAACGTCATCGCCGAGGGCGAGGTCATGCAGCTGATGAACATGCACGACCCGGAGCTCGACGAGCGCGCCTACCTGCACGTGATCCGCTCCAAGACGGCCAAGCTGTTCGAGGCGAGCGCGCGGCTTGGGGCCGTCCTGTCCGGCGCGGACGGCGCGCTGGAAGCAGCGTGCGCGAGCTACGGCCAGGCGCTCGGCACCGCGTTCCAGGTGATCGACGACGTGCTCGATTACACCGGCAATGCGCAGGAACTCGGGAAGAACCTGGGCGACGACCTGCGCGAAGGCAAGGTCACGCTGCCCCTGATCGCGGCCATGCGGCTCGGCACGGCGGAGCAGCGCGCGCTGGTGCGCAAGGCCGTCGAGACCGGCGCGCTGGAAGAACTCGAACGCATCGTCGCCGTCGTGCAGGAAACAGGGGCACTCGAAGTCGCGCGCGACGCGGCGGCGGCGGAGGCACGGCGTGCCATGTCAGCCGCCGCACAGCTGCCGTCGAATCCGCATGCTCAGGCTTTGGTACAATTGGCGGCTTCACTGCTGCAGCGTCGCAACTGAGGTCCCCTCGGCACACGACACATCGCAGAAATCGGGGTGTAGCTTAGCCTGGTAGAGCGCTACGTTCGGGACGTAGAGGCCGGAGGTTCGAATCCTCTCACCCCGACCAGTTTCCTCCAGACGGACTGGTCCTTTCGCCGCGGAACTTTCCCGCGGCGGCGTAACAAGACTTTGCTTCATGGTGCCGGATGCACCATGCCGTGACTTCCTACCAACGCCAGGACGTCACAAACCCTTTGCGCATTTACATCAACTCGGCTTTTCGGGATGATGAGACCCGACCCTTGCAAGCCCGGGTCAGAGCTTTCCTTGTCCCCGAATTACCGATCCATGGCCGCAGTCGATCCCCTCACCGAAGCTTCCGCCGTCGCCCTCCCGGGCCTCGGCCGCGCCTTGGTGTCCGCCGGCAAGCTCGGCCAGCGGGCGGCCGAGGACATCTACAAGAAGGCGCAGGCCAACCGCACCAGCTTCATCGCCGAACTGACCGGCTCCGGCGCCGTGTCCGCGGCCGACCTCGCGCACACCATGTCGGGTGCCTTCGGCGCCCCGCTGGTGGACCTGGACGCGATCGACCTGCAGCGCCTGCCCCGCGGCCTGCTGGACACCAAGATCTGCCAGGCCTACCGGGTGGTGGTGCTGTCCAAGCGCAACAACCGCCTGATCGTCGCCACCGCCGACCCGTCGGACCAGCAGTGCGCCGAGAAGATCAAGTTCGCCACGCAGATGGGCGTGGACTGGGTGATCGCCGAATACGACAAGCTGTCCAAGGTGGTGGAGGCGCACGCCACCACGGCCACCGAGGCCATGGACAGCATCATCGGCGACGATTTCGAGTTCGACGAATCGACGATCGACAGCACGGCCGGCGAGGAGGACGACAAGGGCGCGACCTCCGACGTCGAGGACGCGCCGGTCGTCAAGTTCCTGCACAAGATGCTGCTGGACGCCATCGGCGCCCGCGCTTCCGACCTGCACTTCGAACCCTACGAGCACACCTACCGCGTGCGCTTCCGCATCGACGGCGAGCTGCGCGAGATCGCCTCCCCGCCGGTCGCCATCAAGGACAAGCTGGCCTCCCGCATCAAGGTGATCTCCCGCATGGACATCTCCGAGAAGCGGGTGCCGCAGGACGGCCGGATGAAGCTGAAGGTCAGCGCCGACCGCGTGATCGACTTCCGCGTCTCCACGCTGCCCACGCTCTTCGGCGAGAAGATCGTGATCCGTATCCTGGACCCGAGCAGCGCCCGCCTGGGCATCGACGCGCTCGGCTACGAGCCGGAGGAGAAGGCCCGCCTGATGGAGGCGATCGGCCGCCCCTACGGCATGATCCTGGTGACCGGCCCGACCGGCTCCGGCAAGACGGTGTCGCTGTACACCTGCCTGAACCTGCTGAACAAGCCGGGCGTGAACATCTCCACGGCGGAAGACCCGGCGGAAATCAACCTGCCCGGCGTCAACCAGGTGAACGTCAACGACAAGGCCGGCCTCACTTTCGCGGCCGCGCTGAAGTCCTTCCTGCGGCAGGACCCGGACATCATCATGGTCGGCGAAATCCGCGACCTCGAAACCGCCGACATCGCGATCAAGGCCGCGCAGACCGGCCACCTGGTGATGTCGACCCTGCACACGAACGACGCGCCCACGACGCTCACGCGGATGCGCAACATGGGCATCGCGCCGTTCAACATCGCGTCGTCGGTGATCCTGATCACCGCGCAGCGCCTGGCGCGGCGGCTCTGCCCGCAGTGCAAGGCGCCGCAAGACATCCCGTACGAAACGCTCATCGACGCCGGCTTCAAGGAAGAGGAAGTCGACGGCAGCTGGACGCCCTACCACCCGGTGGGCTGCTCCGCATGCAACAACGGCTACAAGGGACGGGTCGGCATCTACCAGGTCATGCCGATCAGCGAGGACATGCAGCGCATCATCCTGGCCGACGGCAGCGCCCTCGAGATCGCCCAGCAGGCCAAGATCGAAGGCGTGCGCAGCCTGCGCGAATCCGGCCTGCACAAGGTCAAGATGGGGCTCACTTCCCTCGAGGAAGTGCTCGCCTGCACGAACGAATAAGCAGTCAGAGGAGCCAACATGGCCACCGCAGCAGCAACGAAGGACTTCGTTTTCGAGTGGGAGGGACGGGACCGCAACGGCAAGACCGTCCGGGGGGAGACGCGCGCAGGCGGCGAGAACCAGGTGCGGGCCTCGCTGCGCCGCCAGGGCGTGTCGCCGACCAAGGTCAAGAAGCGCCGCATGCGCTCCGGCTCGCGCATCAAGCCCAAGGACATCGCGATCTTCACGCGCCAGCTGGCCACCATGATGAAGGCCGGCGTGCCGCTGCTGCAGGCCTTCGACATCGTGGGCCGCGGCAATGCCAACCCCAGCGTCACCAAGCTGCTGAACGACATCCGCACGGATGTCGAGACGGGCACCTCGCTGTCCGCCGCCTTCCGCAAGTACCCGCTGTACTTCGACAACCTGTACTGCAACCTGGTGGAAGCGGGTGAGGCGGCCGGTATCCTGGAAGGCCTGCTGGACCGCCTGGCGACCTACATGGAGAAGACGGAGGCCATCAAGTCGAAGATCAAGTCGGCGCTGATGTACCCGATCTCGGTGATGGTGGTGGCCTTCGTGGTGGTGACCGTCATCATGATCTTCGTGATCCCGGCGTTCAAGGAAGTGTTCACCTCCTTCGGCGCGGACCTGCCGGCACCGACCCTGTTCGTGATCGCCATGAGCGAGTTCTTCGTCCAGTGGTGGTGGCTGATCTTCGGCGGCATCGGCGGCGGGTTCTACTTCTTCATGCAGGCCTGGAAGCGCAGCGAGAAGGTGCAGCAGTTCATGGACCGCCTGCTGCTGAAGCTGCCGCTCTTCGGCAACCTGATCTACAAGTCGGTGATCGCGCGCTGGACGCGGACGCTGGCGACGATGTTCGCCGCCGGCGTGCCGCTGGTGGAAGCGCTGGATTCCGTGGGCGGCGCCTCGGGCAACTCGGTGTACGCGCTGGCGACGGAGAAGATCCAGCAGGAAGTCTCCACCGGCACCAGCCTGACGGCCGCCATGATGAACGCGAACGTGTTCCCGTCGATGGTGCTGCAGATGTGCGCGATCGGCGAGGAGTCCGGCTCCATCGACCACATGCTCGGCAAGGCCGCGGACTTCTACGAGGCCGAGGTCGACGACATGGTGGCGGGCCTGTCCAGCCTCATGGAGCCGATGATCATCGTGTTCCTCGGCACGCTGATCGGCGGCATCGTGGTCGCGATGTACCTGCCCATCTTCAAGCTCGGCGCCGTGGTCTGATGGGGCTGGCGGGCGGACTGGAGGCCGCGCTCGTCGCGGCCGTCCTCGGGCTGCTGATCGGCAGTTTCCTCAACGTGGTGATCCACCGCTTCCCGAAGATGCTCGAACGGGAGTGGGCGGCCGAGTGCGCGGAATTCAGCGGCCAGCCGGCGAAGGAGGAAGGCGAAGCCTTCAACCTCGTGGTGCCGCGCTCGCGTTGCCCGCACTGCGGCCACCAGATCCGCTGGTACGAGAACATCCCGGTCGTGAGCTGGCTGGCGCTGCGCGGCAAGTGCTCGCGATGCAAGGCGCCCATCAGCGTGCGCTACCCCCTGGTCGAATTGATCACGGCGGGGTTCTTCGCGCTGTGCGCCTGGCGCTTCGGCATCACGCTGCAGGCCGCGGCCTGGGCCGCCTTCGCGGCCTTGCTGATCTGCCTGTTCCTGATCGACATGGACACGCAGATCCTGCCGGACGACCTGAACTACACCCTGTTGTGGCTCGGCCTGCTCGCATCGGCCGTGGGCTGGACGGTGCCGCTGCATTCGGCGGTCTGGGGCGCGGCCCTCGGCTACCTGGTGTTCTGGGGCATCTTCCAGGCCTTCAAGCTGGCGACCGGCAAGGAAGGCATGGGCTACGGCGACTTCAAGCTCCTCGCCGCGCTGGGTGCCTGGCTGGGCGTGAAGTACCTGCTGGCGATCGTGCTGCTGTCCTCCATCGTCGGCGCCGTGATCGGCATCCTGCTGATCTTCATCGGCAAGCTCGCCCACAAGGACATCCCCATGCCCTTCGGCCCCTATCTCGCCGGCGCCGGGCTGCTGGCCCTGGCGCTCGGCCCCTCCGCCGTCCCGGCGCTGCTCCCCTTCGCGTTCCCCTTCGGCGCGCGCTGAAGCCGTGGCCCTGCGCATCGGGCTCACCGGCGGCATCGGCAGCGGCAAGAGCACGGTGCTCGCCATGCTGCGCGAACGCGGCGCGGCAGCGGTCGATGCGGATGCCATCTCGCGCGCGACGACCGCGCCCGGCGGCGCCGCCCTGCCCCTGATCGCCCAGCGCTTCGGCGCGGACTTCATCACGCCGGAAGGCGCCCTCGACCGAGTGCGCATGCGAGAGCAAGCCTACGCAAGACCCGAGTCCCGGCGGGAGCTGGAGCAGATCATCCATCCGCTCGTGGGCGAGGAGATCGCGAGCCAGGTCGAGGCCGCGCTGGCGGCCGGGGCGCGCTGCATCGTGTTCGACATTCCCCTGCTGGTTGAGACCGGCCGCTGGCGCGCGCAGCTCGATCGCGTGCTCGTCATCGACTGCGAGCCGGAAACGCAGGTCGCGCGGGTCGCGGCGCGCAGCGGGCTGTCCCCGGACGAGGTCCGCGCCATCATCGCGGCGCAGGCACCGAGGGGCCTGCGGCTCGCCGCGGCGGACATCGTGGTCTGCAACGAGGGGCTGTCGCTGGAAGCGCTCCGCAACGAAGTGGAACAGGCGGCGCGATCCTTCGGGCTATGATGGCGCCTCGCCGCCCATCAGCAAACGCCCTAACCCGCGCGTGATCCTCTACGAATATCCGTTCAACGAACGCATCCGGACCTACCTGCGGCTGGAACACCTGTTCCGCCGGCTGGGCGAACTGATCCCGCGCAGCCACCCGCTGGACCACCACTACGCGCTCGCCACGATCTTCGAAGTGATGGACGTCGCCGCGCGCGCCGACCTCAAGTCCGACGTGCTCAAGGACCTGGACCGCCAGAAGCAGGTGCTCAACGGCTATCGGGGCAACCCGGGCGTTTCCGAACGCGCGCTGGACGACGTCGTCGCGCACATCGAAAGCTGCTTCGCCGCGGTGAACGGCACGCCGGGCAAGGCCGGCCAGCCGCTCACCGAGAACGAGTGGCTCATGAGCATCCGCAGCCGTGCCGGCATCCCGGGCGGCACCTGCGAGTTCGACCTGCCCGCCTACTACGCCTGGCAGCACCTGCCGGCCGAACACCGGCGCGCGGACCTGGAGCGCTGGGCCGGCACCCTGGGGCCGCTCGCCGAATCCATCCACCTGCTGCTGAAGATGCTGCGCGACTCCGGCAGCCCCCAGAAGGTGATCGCCACCGGCGGCCAGCTGCAGCAGAACCTGCCGCAGGGCCGCACCTTCCAGCTGCTGCGGCTGCGCATCGCGCCCGAGCTCGGCGTGGTGCCCGAGATCAGCGGCAACCGCCTGATCGTGTCGGTGCGCCTGATGCGGCAGGACACCGACCGGCTCCAGGCGAGCAGCGACAACACCCCTTTCGAACTGACGCTCTGCGCCTGAGGCGAGGACCATGGCCACGCGTGCAGACAAGCCTGCCAAGCCGCGCATCGTGCGCTGCCCCGCCTGCGGCGGCGACAGCGTCTATGCGCCCACCAACGCGTTCCGCCCGTTCTGCAGCGAGCGCTGCAAGAACCTGGACTTCGGCGCCTGGGCCAGCGAAAGCTTCCGCGTCCCGGACGAGACGCCGCCCGACGACCTGCCCTTCGGCGACCCGAAGGAACGCTAGGCTCCCGTGCCCCCGCGCCGTCAGCCGTGCGTGGCGCCGGTGAACGCACGCTCCTGCGCGAACCACTGCAGCACCGGCACCGTGCCCGGGAGCACCGGTTGCACCGCGACGGGCAGCTGCTGCCACGCGAACTGCTGCCCCTCGTGCATGTGCAGCTCACCCGTCCAGTCGAACACCTTGCAGAAGTTCAGCCGCACCAGGGCGTGCGGATAGTCGACGCGCTCCACGCGCCAGGGCTGCACGGCGCCGATGGTCACGCCGATCTCTTCCTGCAGTTCGCGCCGCAGCGCCTGTTCGACGGTCTCGCCCGGCTCGACCTTGCCGCCCGGGAACTCCCAATAGCCTTCGTAGACCTTGCCCGGCGGCCTCGACGTGAGCAGGAAAGCACCGTCCCCGCGGATCAACACGCCGACGGCGACTTCCACTTCCTTGCGGTCCGGACCGCCCTCGCGCGGCCGTTCACCGTCGGCGACCAGGACGCGGTTCACCCGCGCTGCCGTCCCGCGTGGTCGCGCGCGAACTGGTAGGCGACGCGGCCGCTGCGCGAGCCGCGCTCCAGCGCCCACACCAGCGCCTCAGGCCGCGCGGCCTCGATGGCCGCCGGCGCCACGCCGAAGTGCGCCAGCCAGGTCGCGCAGATGTGCAGGTACTCGTCCTGGCTGAAGGGATAGAAGCTCACCCAGAGGCCGAAGCGCTCGGACAGCGAGATCTTCTCCTCGACCACCTCGCCGGGATGGACCTCGCCGTCCTCGGTGTGGGTGTAGGTGAGGTTCTCCTTCATGTACTCGGGCAGCAGGTGGCGCCGGTTGCTGGTCGCATAGATCAGCACGTTCGGCGTCGATGCCGCGACCGAGCCGTCCAGGATCGACTTGAGCGCCTTGTAGCCGGGCTCGCCTTCCTCGAAGCTCAGGTCGTCGCAGAACACCATGAACTTCTCGGGCCGGTTCGCCACGACGTCGATGATGTCCGGCAGGTCGACGAGGTCGGCCTTGTCCACCTCGATCAGGCGCAGTCCGTCCTTCGCGTACGCGTTGAGGCAGGCCTTGATCAGCGAGGACTTGCCGGTGCCGCGCGCGCCCGTCAGCAGCACGTTGTTGGCCGGATGGCCCTGCACGAACTGCAGCGTGTTGCGCTGGATCTTCTCCTTCTGCGGGTCGATCTCCTTCAGGTCGTCCAGTGTGATCGCGCCGACGTGCTTCACCGGCTCCAGGGCGCCATGGCCGCTGGAGCGCTTGCGGTAGCGCCAGGCGATGGCGCCGTTCCAGTCGGGCGCGCCCAGGGGCTGCGGCAGGATGGCCTCGATGCGCGCCACCAGCTGCAGCGCGCGCGCGATCAGCGCGTCGAAGTTCTTTTCGCTCATGAACGGTAGTCGGCGTTGATCGTCACGTACTCGTGGCTGAAATCGCAGGTCCACACCTGGTCGGCGGCATCGCCGCGGCCGAGGACCACGCGCACCGTGATCTCCGCCTGCTTCATCACGCGCTGGCCGTCTTCCTCGCGGTAGGCCGGGTTGCGGCCGCCCTGCCTGGCCACGTGCACGTCGTCGAGGTAGAGGTCGATCTTCGTCTGGTCCAGGTCGGCGATGCCGGCGTAGCCCACGGCGGCCAAGATGCGCCCGAGGTTCGGGTCGCTCGCGAAGAACGCGGTCTTCACGAGGGGCGAATGCGCGATCGCGTAAGCCACCTGGCGGCACTCCGCGCCGGTCTGCCCGCCCTCGACACGCACCGTGATGAACTTGGTGGCGCCTTCGCCGTCGCGCACGATGGCCTGCGCCAGCAGGCGTGCCACCTCCTGCATCGCGTCCTTCACCGCACGGCCCGCCGGCGTGTCGAAGGAGGCGATCTCCGCGTGCCGCGCCTTGTTCGTGGCGATCACGACGAAGGAGTCGTTGGTGGAGGTGTCGCCGTCGACGGTGACGCGGTTGAACGAGCCTTCCGCCAGCTCGAGGGCGAGCGCCGGCAGCAGCCCCGGCGCGATCTTCGCGTCGGTGGCCACGAAGCCCAGCATCGTCGCCATGTTCGGGCGGATCATGCCGGCGCCCTTGCTGATGCCGGTCACGGTGACGGTGACGCCGTCCACCTGCACCTGCCGGCTGAAGGCCTTGGGCAGCGTGTCGGTGGTCATGATGCCCTCGGCCGCGCGCAGCCAGTGCGCGGGTTGCGCGTCGGCCAGCGCCGCGGGCAGGCCCTTCTCGATGCGGTCGACCGGCAGCGGCTCCATGATCACGCCGGTGGAGAACGGCAGCACCTGTTCCGGCGCCACGTCCAGCAGGCGCGCGGCCGCGATGCAGGTGGTGCGCGCGCGCACCAGGCCGTCCTCGCCGGTGCCCGCGTTGGCGTTGCCGGTGTTGATCACCAGCGCGCGGACACCACCGTGCGCGAGGTGCTCGCGGCAGACCTGCACCGGCGCCGCGCAGAAGCGGTTCTGCGTGAAGACGCCGGCCACCGCCGCGCCTTCGTCAAGCAGGAAGACGGTGAGGTCCTTGCGGTTGGCCTTGCGGATGCCGGCTTCCGCCACGCCGATGCGCACGCCGGCGACGGCGTGCAGCGATTCCGCGCGCGGCGCGTTCAGGTTGACTGCCATGGTCTGCTCTCTCGTTGAAGTTCGCGGGATCTCTTTCCAGTGCCACCGCGGAACCGGCTTTGCCGGGCCGCTGGTGGCGCCCCCTTGAGGGGGACGCGGCGCGAGCCGCTTCGGGGGTGGGTCATCCCTGGCGCCACGGAAGGCCGCGGAAGCGCCAGCCGGCCTTGCGGTTGCGGTGGCCTTCCGCATCCGCGTCGCCCTCGAAGCCTTCGAGGATGTTGTAGGCCTCGAAACCGAGTTCGGCCGCGCGCTTCGCGGCCGCGATCGAGCGCACGCCGCTGCGGCACAGCAGCACGACCTTCCGGCCGGGCGGCACCGCTGCGCGCAGTCCTTCGTCGAAGCCCGCATTGGCCTGCATGCCGGGCCACTGCTTCCAGGCGAGCGGCACCGCGCCGGGCACGAACCCGACCCACTCGCGCTCGGCGTCCGTGCGCACGTCCACCAGCACCGCCTCGCCCGCCTGCCACCAGCGGCAGGCGAGTTCGGGACTGACGTCGCCGGCATAGCCTTCGGCGGGCCGGGGCTGGTCGGGCAGGGGCGTGGGCGCGTTCATGGGGCGATTTTGCCAGTGCGCGCGGCAGGGCCTCCAACGCCTCGACGCCGCCGGCCGACAGCGATCCGTCAGGTCCATGCGCGATCGCTCCGTGTAAACCCTATCACTGCTTGGGGGGGCGCCGCCGAGGATAGCTTGCTAACAATTTCACGCCACAGGAGACCCCTCGATGTCCGAAGCCAAGACCCCCCGCCGCCGCAGCCTGCTCAAGGGTGCCGCCGTTGCCGCCGGTGCCATGTCGGCGCCGATGGTCGCCGTCGCCCAGACCACCTCTTTCCGCTTCCAGAGCACCTGGCCGGCGAAGGACATCTTCCACGAGTACGCGCTCGACTTCGCCAAGAAGGTCAACGACATGGCGGGCAACCGCCTGAAGATCGAGGTGCTGCCCTCCGGCGCCGTGGTCCCGGCCTTCCAGCTGCTGGAAGCGGTCAACAAGGGCACGCTCGACGGCGGCCACGGCGTCGTCGCCTACCACTACGGCAAGAACTCGGCGCTGGCCCTGTGGGGCTCGGGCCCGGCCTTCGGCATGGACCCCAACATGGTCCTGTCCTGGCACTACTACGGCGGCGGCAAGGCGCTGCTGGACGAGATCTACAAGTCCATCAACATGGACGTGGTCTCCTACCTGTACGGCCCGATGCCCACGCAGCCGCTCGGCTGGTTCAAGAAGCCGGTCTCCAACGCCGCGCAGCTGAAGGGGCTGAAGTTCCGCACCGTGGGCCTGGCGGTCGACGTGTTCAAGGAACTGGGCGTGGCGGTGAACCCGCTGCCGGGCGGCGAGATCGTGCCGGCGCTGGACCGCGGCCTGATCGACGCGGCCGAATTCAACAATGCGTCCTCCGACCGCGTGCTGGGCTTCCCGGACGTCGCGAAGAACTGCATGCTGCAGTCGTTCCACCAGTCGGGCGAGCAGTTCGAGATCCTGTTCAACAAGCCGAAGTACAACGCGCTGCCGCAGGAACTGAAGTCCATCATCGACTACGCCGTGCAGGCCTCCAGCGCCGACATGAGCTGGAAGGCGATCGACCGCAACTCCAAGGACTACATCGAGCTGAAGACCAAGGACAAGGTCAACTTCTACAAGACGCCCGATTCCATCCTGAAGGCACAGCTGGATGCCTGGGACAAGGTGACGGCGGCCAAGGCCGGCGAGAACGCGTTCTTCAAGCGCGTGCTGGATTCGCAGCGCGCCTTCGCCGAGCGCGCGGGCCAGTGGCAGAACGATTACACCGTCGACTTCAAGATGGCCTACAACCGCTACTTCGCGAAGGGCGGCAAGAAGGCCTGACCGGCAGCGGCCGGCGGAAAGGGCGGCACCGGCCGCCCTTTTTTTGGGCCGCGCTGGCAGGGCAAAAGGGGCAAGCAATGCAGAAAGTACTACTGGCCATCGACCGGCTCTCCACCTGGATCGGGCAGCTGTTCGCCTGGGCCATCATCCTGCTGACGGCGTTCATCTCGTGGGAGGTGTTCTCGCGCTACGTCCTCGGCAAGCCGCACGCCTGGATGCTCGACGTGCAGATCATGCTGTACGGCGTGCTGTTCATGATGGCCGGCGCTTACACGCTGTCCAAGAACGGCCACGTGCGCGGCGACGTGCTGTACGGGTTCTTCCGCCCGCGCACGCAGGCCACGCTGGACCTCGTGCTGTACATCCTCTTCTTCCTGCCCGGCGTGTTCGCCATGACCTGGGCCGGCTGGACCTACTTCCAGGAATCGCTCGCGATCCGCGAGCACACCTTCAACGCGGACCCCATCCCCGTGTATCCCTTCAAGTTCTTCATCCCCTTCGCGGGCGCGATCCTGCTGCTGCAGGGCTTCGTCGAGATCGCCCGCTGCATCATCTGCATCCGCCAGGGCGAATGGCCGTCGCGCGAGCAGGACGTGGAGGAGGTCGACGTCGAGAAGCTCAAGGCGATGGTGCACGCCGACGACCACCGCGAGCTCGCCGCCCCGCCGGCGGAGAAAGGGAGCCCGCTGTGAAGATCCGCAAGGAACTCTGGTTCGGCTTCTCGCTGATGGCGGTCATCGTGGCCGCGGCGCTGATCATGCTGGTGAGCGTGGAGCGCATCGAACGCGGCCACATCGGCCTGCTGATGCTGTCGCTCGTGGTCGTCGCCATCATGCTCGGCTTCCCCACCGCCTTCACGCTGATGGGCATGGGGATGATCTTCACCTTCCTGGCGTACGGGGGGAACACCACCCAGACGCTGGACCTGATGGTGCAGGCGACCTTCAAGACGATGGGCAACGACGTCCTCATCGCGATCCCGCTGTTCGTGTTCATGGGCTACATCGTCGAGCGGGCCAACCTGATCGAACGGCTGTTCCGCAGCATCCACCTGGCGCTGGCGCGCCTGCCCGGCGCGCTGGCGGTGGCCACGCTCGTGACCTGCGCCATCTTCGCGACGGCCACCGGCATCGTCGGCGCGGTGGTCACGCTCATGGGCCTGCTCGCGATGCCCGCGATGCTGAAGGCCGGCTACAGCGTGCGGCTGACGGCCGGCTCGATCACGGCGGGCGGCTGCCTCGGCATCCTGATCCCGCCCTCGGTGCTGCTGATCGTCTACGGCGCGACGGCGGGCGTCTCGGTGGTGCAGTTGTACGCGGGCGCCTTCTTCCCGGGGCTGATGCTCGCCGGCCTCTACATCGTCTACGTGATCATCGTCGCGAAGATCAAGCCGTCTCTCGCGCCGCCGCTGTCCGCCGAAGACCGCTTCGTCCCGCTGCCGCCGCTGACGCAGAAGATCACGAACCCCAACGGCACCGGCCACGCCGTGCTGGGCCTGATCGCGGCCCTCAAGGGCAAGCGCAACCAGGACGTCCCGACGGGCTACCTGCTGCGCCAGCTGCTGCTGGTGTTCGCGCCCCTGCTCCTGTTCGTGTTCGTCTCGCTGTGGAGCTACCGCGCCGTCACGGAGCCGCTGGCCGCGGAAGCCACCTACGAGAACCTCACGCGCATGGGCGAGACCGGTGGCGGCGCCGAGCGCAGTGCCGCCACGGGCCTCGCCGAGCCGCCGGCGGCCGGCGGGCTGGCCGAACCCCCGGCCGCCTCCGGCACCGGACTCGCCGAGCCACCCGCCGAAGGCGGCCTGGCGGAACCTCCGGCTGCGGGAAGCCTCGCCGAGCCCCCGGCGGCCGGTGGCGCCCTGTCGGAGCCACCGGCCGCGAGCGGCGGCCTGGCCGAGCCGCCCGGGGCGGGTGGGGTGGCGGAACCGCCGGCAGCGGCACAGGCGCCCGCGGCTGGTGGCGTGCAGGAGCCCCCTGGTGCGGGCGGCAGCGCCGCGGCGACGCCCGCCCCGGCGGGCGCCGAACGGGAGGCGTCGCGGACGTGGTGGACGGTCTTCGCAGTGTTCGCCGCGCTGTTCGCGCTCTTCTACGGCATGCTGACCTTCGCCCGCCTCGAAGTGTTCAAGATGCTGCTCACCAGCTTCTTCCCGCTGATGGTGCTGATCCTGGCGGTGCTCGGCTCCATCGTCATGGGGCTGGCCACGCCGACGGAAGCGGCCGCGGTGGGGGCGCTGGGCGGATTCCTCCTCGCCATCGCCTACCGGCAGCTCACCTTCGAAGTGGTGAAGGAAAGCGTGTTCCTCACGGCGAAGACGTCGGCCATGGTGTGCTGGCTGTTCGTCGGTTCGGCGATCTTCTCGGCGGCGTTCGCGCTGCTGGGCGGGCAGGAACTGGTGGAGCGCTGGGTGCTGTCGATGAACCTGACCAAGACGCAGTTCCTGGTGCTGTCGCAGGTGATCATCTTCATCCTGGGCTGGCCGCTGGAATGGACCGAGATCATCGTGATCTTCATGCCGATCTTCGTGCCTCTGCTGGACAACTTCGGCGTCGACCCGCTGCTGTTCGGCCTGCTCGTGGCGCTGAACCTGCAGACCGCCTTCCTGTCGCCGCCGGTGGCCATGTCGGCCTTCTACCTGAAGGGGGTGAGTCCACCGCACGTGACGCTCAACCAGATCTTCATGGGGATGATCCCGTTCATGGGGATCCAGATCGTGGCGATCTTCCTGCTCTACATCTGGCCGCAGATCGGCCTGTGGCTGCCCTCGGTCCTGTACGCACGGTAGGCACGGAGCACGGGCGTGAAAAGGCGGCTGCGGCCGCCTTTTCCTTTGGCGATTCCATTGACGTTGACGTAAACGTCAATTAGGCTAGGCGCTCTCCTGGAGACATCCCCCATGACCGACCTGTCCGCCGAATTCAAGGCGCTGGCGAACTATCGCCCCACCCACAAGGTCCGCTTCGTCACCGCGGCGAGCCTGTTCGACGGGCACGACGCGGCGATCAACATCATGCGGCGCATCCTGCAGGGCATGGGCGCGGAGGTGATCCACCTCGGGCACAACCGCAGCGTCGACGAGGTCGTCACCGCCGCGCTGCAGGAGGACGTGCAGGGCATCGCGGTCAGCTCCTACCAGGGCGGCCACGTCGAATACTTCAAGTACATGGTGGACCTGCTGCGCCAGCGCGGCGGCGCGCACATCCGCGTGTTCGGCGGCGGCGGCGGCGTGATCGTGCCGGCCGAGATCCGCGAACTGCAGGACTACGGCGTCACGCGCATCTACAGTCCCGAGGACGGGCAGAAGATGGGCCTGGCCGGCATGATCGGCGAGATGGTGATGCGCTGCGACCAGGACCTCGCGCAGCACGCGCCGCGCGAACTCGCGGCGATCCAGGGCCACGGCGAGCCGCAGTGGCGCGCCCTGGCGCAGCTGATCACCGCGCTGGAGGGCGGCACGGCCGATGCGGCGCTGGTCCACGCCGTCCGCAAGGCGGCGGACACGCGCACCACCCCCGTGCTGGGCATCACCGGCACCGGCGGCGCGGGCAAGTCGTCCCTGACCGACGAACTGATCCGGCGGCTGCGGCTGGACCAGGACGACCGCCTGCGCGTGGCGATCGTCTCGATCGACCCCTCGCGGCGCAAGACCGGCGGCGCGCTGCTGGGCGACCGGATCCGCATGAACGCGATCGCACCGTGGCGGGACGGCCAGCGTGTCTACATGCGTTCGCTGGCCACGCGCGATTTCGGCAGCGAGATCAGCAAGGCCTTGCCCGACGTGATCGCCGCCTGCAAGGCCGCCGGCTTCGACCTCGTGGTGGTGGAAACCAGCGGCATCGGCCAGGGCGACGCGGCGATCGTGCCGCACGTCGACGTGCCGGTGTACGTGATGACGCCGGAGTTCGGCGCCGCCAGCCAGCTGGAAAAGATCGACATGCTGGATTTCGCCGAGTTCGTGGCGATCAACAAGTTCGACCGCAAGGGCGCGGCGGACGCGCTGCGCGACGTGGCCAAGCAGGTGCAGCGCAACAAGGAAGCCTGGGGCAAGCGTCCCGACGAGATGCCGGTGTTCGGCACCATGGCCGCGCGCTTCAACGACGACGGCGTGACGGCGCTGTACCAGGCGCTCAAGCCGCGCCTGGCGGAACTCGGCCTGCCGCTGCAGGACGGCAAGCTGCCGGCCGCGAACGTGCGCCACAGCACCAACCAGTCGCCGGTGGTGCCGCCGGCGCGCACGCGCTACCTGGCGGAGATCTCCGAGACCGTGCGCGGCTACAAGAAGCGCGTGCGCGAACAGGTGAAGCTGGCGCGCGAGGTGCAGCAGCTCAAGGAAGCGGCACGCATGCTCAAGGAGGAGAAGCCGGGCCGCGCGCCGGCGGCCGAAGCCTCCCTCGACCTCGCCGGCCAGCGGCTCGCGCGCATGGACAAGGACGCGCTGCACCTGCTCAAGCAGTGGCCGGACATGCAGCAGGCGTACGCCGGCGACGAGTACGTCGTGAAGATCCGCGACCGCGAGATCCGCACGAAGCTGACGTACACGTCGCTGTCCGGCACGGTGGTCCGCAAGGTCAGCCTGCCGCCGTACGAAGACCACGGCGAGATCCTGCGCTGGCTGATGCTGGAGAACGTGCCGGGCAGCTACCCGTATACCGCCGGCGTGTTCGCGTTCAAGCGCGAGAACGAGGACCCGACGCGCATGTTCGCGGGGGAAGGCGATGCCTTCCGCACCAACCGCCGCTTCAAGCTGCTGTCGGCCAACATGCCAGCCAAGCGCCTGTCCACCGCCTTCGATTCCGTCACGCTGTACGGCAACGACCCGGACCTGCGGCCGGACATCTACGGCAAGGTGGGCAACTCCGGCGTGTCGATCGCGACGCTCGACGACATGAAGGTGCTGTACTCCGGGTTCGACCTGTGCGATCCCGCCACCTCCGTGTCGATGACGATCAACGGCCCGGCGCCGACGATCCTGGCGATGTTCATGAACACCGCCATCGACCAGAACCTGGACAAGTTCAAGGCGGACAACGGCCGCGAACCCACCGAGACCGAAGCCGCGAAGATCCGCGAATGGGTGCTGGCCAACGTGCGCGGCACCGTGCAGGCCGACATCCTGAAGGAGGACCAGGGCCAGAACACCTGCATCTTCTCCACCGAGTTCTCGCTCAAGGTGATGGGCGACATCGCCGAGTACTTCGTCCACCACGACGTGCGCAATTTCTATTCGGTGTCGATCTCGGGCTACCACATCGCCGAGGCCGGGGCCAACCCGATCTCGCAGCTGGCCTTCACGCTGTCGAACGGCTTCACCTTCGTCGAGGCCTACCTCGCGCGCGGGATGCACATCGACGACTTCGCGCCCAACCTGTCGTTCTTCTTCTCCAACGGCATGGACCCGGAGTACACGGTGCTCGGCCGCGTCGGCCGGCGCATCTGGGCGGTGGCGATGAAGGAGAAGTACGGGGCCAACGAACGCAGCCAGAAGCTCAAGTACCACGTGCAGACCTCGGGCCGCAGCCTGCACGCCCAGGAGATCGCGTTCAACGACATCCGCACGACGCTGCAGGCGCTGATCGCGATCTACGACAACTGCAACTCGCTGCACACCAACGCCTACGACGAGGCGATCACCACGCCCACGGAGGAGTCGGTGCGCCGCGCGATGGCGATCCAGCTGATCATCAACCGCGAGTGGGGCCTGGCCAAGAACGAGAACCCGAACCAGGGCGCGTTCGTGATCGAGGAGCTGACGGAGCTGGTGGAAGAGGCGGTGCTGGCCGAGTTCGAGCGCATCTCCGAACGCGGCGGCGTGCTCGGCGCGATGGAGACCGGATACCAGCGCGGCCGCATCCAGGACGAGAGCATGCACTACGAGATGCAGAAGCACACCGGCGAGCTGCCCATCATCGGCGTGAACACCTTCCGCAACCCGCACGGCGACACCATCCCGGACAAGCTCGAACTCGCCCGCTCGACCGAGGAAGAGAAGCAGGGGCAGCTGAAGCGCCTGCAGGACTTCCACGCCCGCCATGCGGGCGAGGCGCCGGCCATGCTCGAGCGGCTGCGCCAGGCCGTGATCGCGGACGGCAACGTCTTCGCCGTGCTGATGGACGCCGTGCGGGTCTGCTCGCTCGGCCAGATCACGGGCGCGCTGTTCGAGGTCGGGGGCCAGTACCGCCGGAACATGTAGGGCGATCCGGGGCATACTTGCCGCGTGAGCTTCACCCTGCACCTCACCCATGGCCCCGCGTACGCCGTCGCGGAGATCTCGGCGCTCGCCTTCATGGAGGCGGCGCCGCCGGTGCTCCGCGCCATCTCGGAACAGACGCGGATGCACGGCGACCGGCGCCTGCTGATCAACCTGATCGACGTGGTCGGCACCTTCGGCGCCGAGGAGCAGCGCACCATCGGGCTGCTCGCGCACCAGCACCTGTCGCACCTGGAGAAGGTCGCCTCGCTGGTGCCGCCGGAGAAGCTGACGCGCGTGAGCGAAGCCGCCGCGCGCGCCCAGGGCATGGAACTGCGCGTCTTCACCGCGCTCACCGAGGCGATCGACTGGCTGGTGGCCTGAAGTGGCGTTCGCGGAACTGGGGGCGGCCGGCGCGCCGCTGCACATCGAGTACGAATGGGTGGGCCCGCCGGACGCCCCGGTGATGGTCTTCCTGCACGAGGGCCTGGGCTCCGTGGCGATGTGGCGCGACTTCCCGGCGCAGTTGTGCGAGGCGGCCGGCTTGCGGGGACTGGTCTACTCGCGCCCCGGCTACGGCAGGTCGACGCCGCGCCGGACCGAGGAGAAGTGGGCCCCCGACTTCATGCACCGGCAGGCCCGCGAGGTCTTGCCCGCGCTGCTGCGGGACCTCGGCGTGGCGCGGCCCTGGCTGTTCGGCCACAGCGACGGCGGCTCCATCGCCCTGCTCCACGCGGCCGCGTTTCCCGATGCGGTGAGCGGCGCCGTCGTGCTGGCGCCGCACATCCTGGTCGAGGACGTCTCCATCGCCAGCATCGCGCGGGCCCGCGCGGCCTACGTGGAGACGGACCTCCCGCAGCGGCTCGCGCGTTACCACGAGGACGCCGACTCGGCCTTCTTCGGCTGGAACGACGTGTGGCTGTCACCGGCATTCCGCGGCTGGAACATCACGGCGGAACTCCGCACGATCCGGTGCCCGTTGCTGGCGATCCAGGGGCTGGACGACGAGTACGGCACGCTGGAACAGATCCGCGGCATCGCGCGCGCGGTGCCGCAGGCGGACTTGCTGGAGCTGCCACGGTGCGGGCATTCGCCGCACAAGGACCAGCCGCGGGCGGTGATCGATGCGGTCACCCGCCTGGTCGCCGGCTGAAGCTCACTCCAGCGGGCACCGGAACAGCTTCAGCGACCGCGCCATCAGCAGCGTCTTCTCGCCGGGGGCATGCGACTCGGCGGCCTCGTCGTCGCTGGTGTCCACGACCACCTCCCACTGCCGGCAGCCGTGCAGGTCGGGCAGCGTGAACTCCAGGTCCTCGTGCGAGGACGACAGCATCAGCAGCAGGTGGTCGTCGTGCAGCGGGCGCCCCTGGCGGTCGGTCTCGCGCAGGCCGTTGCCGGCCAGGAACATCGCGAGCGACTGCGTGTGCGGGTTCTGCCAGTCCTCGTCGGTCATCTGTTCGCCGTCATGGCGGAACCACATCACGTCGTGCACGTCGCTGCCGCGGATCGGCCGGCCGGAGAAGAACTTCTGCCGGTGCAGCGCCGGGTGGCCCTTGCGGATGCGGATCAGCCGCCGCGTGAACTCGAGCAGCCGGTCGTCGACGGCGGACCAGTCGAACCAGCTGATCTCGTTGTCCTGGCAGTAGGCGTTGTTGTTCCCGTGCTGGGTGCGGCCGAACTCGTCGCCGGCCAGCAGCATGGGCGTGCCCTGCGACAGCAGCAGCGTGGCGAGCAGGTTGCGCTGCTGGCGTGCCCGCAGCCGGTTGACCTCTTCGTCGTCCGTCGGGCCTTCCGCGCCGCAGTTCCAGGACCTGTTGTCGTTGTGGCCGTCCTGGTTGTTCTCCTGGTTGGCCTCGTTGTGCTTGTCGTTGTAGCTCACGGTGTCGCGCAGCGTGAAGCCGTCGTGCGCGGTGATGAAGTTGATGCTGGCCGACGGCTTGCGGCCGTCGCCCTGGTACAGGTCGCTCGAGCCGGTCAGGCGGTAGCCGAGGTCGCTCGCCAGGCCGCCCTCACCCTTCCAGAACGCGCGGATCGAGTCGCGGTAGATGCCGTTCCATTCGGCCCACCGCACCGGGAAGTTGCCGACCTGGTAGCCGCCCTCGCCGACGTCCCAGGGCTCGGCGATCAGCTTCACGTGCGAGAGCACCGGGTCCTGGTGGATGATGGTGAAGAAGCCCGAGAGCTGGTCGACCTCGTGCAGGCCGCGCGCCAGCGTGCTGGCCAGGTCGAAGCGGAAGCCGTCGACGTGCATCGCCAGCACCCAGTAGCGCAGCGAATCCATGATCAGCTGCAGCGTCTGCGGGTGCCGCACGTTCAGCGTGTTGCCGGTGCCCGTGTAGTCGAAGTAGAAGCGCGGGTTGTCCGGCACCAGCCGGTAGTAGGTCGGGTTGTCGATGCCCTTGAAGCTGAGCGTCGGGCCCATGTGGTTGCCCTCGGACGTGTGGTTGTAGACCACGTCCAGGATCACCTCCAGGCCGGCGGCATGCATCGCCTTGACCATCTCCTTGAACTCGGCGATCGCACCGACGGCATCGCCCTTGCGGTAGGCCGCGCTGTAGCGGAGTTCCGGCGAGAAGAAGTTCAGCGTGGAGTAGCCCCAGTAGTTGGTGAGGCCCTTGTCCAGGAGGAAGGGATCGTCCAGGTGCGCGTGCACCGGCATCAGCTCCACGGAGGTCACGCCCAGCTTGCGCAGGTACTGGATCATCGCCGGGTGCGCCAGGCCGGCGTAGGTGCCGCGCAGTTCTTCCGGCACGTCGGGGTGCAGCATCGTCATGCCCTTGACGTGGGCCTCGTAGATGACCGTCTCGTGCAGCGGCGTGTTGGGCCAGCGGTCGCGGCCCCAGTCGAAGGCGTTGTCGATCACCACGCCCAGCGGCACGCCGCGCTGGTCCTGCTGGAGCATGGCGTGGTCCTCGTTCTCGTGGCCCAGCTCGTACGCGAAGACGCCGCGGTCGAAGTGCTCGGTGCTGTCCAGGGCGCGCGCGTAGGGGTCGAGCAGGACCACGTTCGGGTTGAAGCGCAGGCCGCGGTCGGGGTCGTAGGGCCCGTGCACGCGGTAGCCGTAGCGCTGCCCCGGCTGCAGGCCCGGCAGGTAGCCGTGCCACACGAAGGCCGTCTGCTCGCGCAGCGGCACGCGGGTCTCGCGCCCGTCGGCGTCGAACAGGCAGACTTCGACGCGGGTCGCGTTCTCGGAGTAGATGGCGAAGTTCACGCCTTCGCCGTCCCAGGTGGCGCCCAGCGGATACGGTTCGCCCGGGTGCACCAGGAATTCGGCGACACCCTGCAGGGCCGGGGTTCCGCGCATCACGCGCGCTCCAGGAACAGCGGGCCGGTCAGCCGGGCGCCTTCGCCGATGCCGCGCTGCGCGAACCAGCCCTGGTTGACCTCGAGCACGAAGCGCACCGGGTGCTCGGACGACTCCCCTTCCAGGTCGTGCGGCTCCAGGTCGGAGATCTTCAGGATGGTGCCGTCCTCGTCGAGGAAGGCGATCGACAGCGGCAGCGGGGTGTCCTTCATCCAGAACTTCAGCACGGCGCATTCGTCGCACATGAAGAGCATGCCTTCGTCCTCGGGCATCTCGCGCCGGAACATGAGGCCCTGCGCGCGCTCTTCGTCGCTGCGGGCCACGTAGACCTGGATCTGGTGCTCACCGGCGGTGAGGAAGACGCGTGGGAGGTTCATCCGGCTATGGTCGCGTGCCGCGGTGCTCCGGTTCGTAGGACGGCACCCACGGCTGGGGCAGAGCAGCCCGGCCGTGCGATGTAGGATCGCCCGTGCCCTCCCGCCCCGAGCCCTCCGCCGCCGCTGCCACGGGGTCCACCCGCTCCTCCGTCCTCGTGCTGGCGCTGGCCGCTTTCTTCAGCGGCGCCGCCCTGCGCATCTGTGACGGCCTGCTGCCCCGCCTGGCCGCCGACTTCGGCATCACGGCAGGCACGGCGGGCCAGGTGGTGCTCACGTTCGCGATCGCCTATGGCGTCTCCCAGCTGGTGTTCGGACCCCTGGGCGACCGCTACGGCAAGGCGCTGGTGGTCTGCTGCGCCCTGTTCGGCTGCGCCGGCGCGGCCCTCGCCTGCGCATTCGCCGGCGGCTTCGACATGCTCCTGCGCCTGCGCGTGCTCTGGGGCATCGCCGCGGGCGGCGTCATCCCGCTGGCGATCGCGTGGATCGGCGACGCGGTCCCCTACGAGGAGCGGCAGGCCACCCTGGCCCGCCTGCTCCTGGGCACGCTGTCCGGCATGAGCGCCGGGCAGCTGGGTGGCGGACTGTTCGCCGACTCCCCGCTGGGTTGGCGCGGTGCCTTCGGCGCGCTGTGCGCCGGCTACGTCGTGATCGCCGTGATGCTGCTCGCGCGGCTGCGCAGCATGCCGTCCGCGCCACCTGCGCAAGGCGGCCGGCTGGCCTTCTTCCCGCAGCTGGCGGCCGTCGCTGCCATTCCCTGGGCGCGGCTGGTCGTCGGCGCCGCGCTGCTCGAGGGCGTGTTCCTGATCGGCGCGCTGGCCTTCCTGCCTTCCTACCTGCACCAGCGCTTCGGCATCCCGCTCTCCGCCGCGGGTGCGCTGGTCGCCCTCTACGCCGTCGGTGGCCTGCTCTACGCGATGGCGGCGAAGCCCATCGTGCGGCGGCTGGGCGAGCGCCGGATGGTGCTGCACGGCGGATGGATCGTCGGCGCCGGCTTCGCCGCCTGGGCGGTGGCACCGGCCGCGTGGTGGGCGGGCCCGATCGCGCTGGTGGTGGGCTTCGGGACCTACATGTTCCACAACACGCTGCAGACGCATGCGACGCAAATGGCGCCGGCCATGCGCGGCAGCGGCATGGCGCTGTTCGCGTTCTGCCTGTTCCTCGGGCAGGCGATCGGCGTGTGGATGGCGGGCGCCAGCTTCGATCGCTTCGGGGCCCTGCCCTTGCTGCTGCTGCCCGCCGTGGCCTTGCCGCTGACCGGATGGGGTTTCAGCGCGGCGTTGCGGCGGCGCGCCGGGGCCGCCGCCGCCTAGTGCTTCAGCGCGCCCCGGTCGAGGATCAACTGGTCCAGGGTGGCCAGCAACGCTTCCGGGTCGACCGGCGCCACCATGTAGGCATCGGCGCCGGTTTCCATGCCGTGGACCTGGTCCTCCTGCGTCACGTACATCGCAGAGACGTAGACGACCGGCAGCGACGCCGTCCCGGCACGCCGCCGCAGCAGGCGGCAGACCTCGAACCCCAGGAGGTCGGGCAGGTGCACGTCGAGCACCACCGCCGAAACGTAGTCCACCAGTTCCAGCGCCTCCGCGCCCGCCGCGGCTTCGAGGGTGTTGAAGCCCGCTGCCCGCAGCGAACGGGAGGTGGCGTAGCGGGTGGACTCGTTGTCGTCCACCACGAGGATGCTGTGCTCGGCGCGGACGAGGGCGTGCAGGAAAGGAGCAGGCATGGCAACGCCAGTTTAGTCGCAACGGTCCCGCTGCTCCAGCGCCGCCCGCCCACGGGGGCCCGCCAGCCCATTGAAGGCGAAGTCCTACTTGCACGAAGGGGCATCTTGACCAGAATGGACCGCATCCCCGATGCAAAAGGAGCCCCGATGAAAGTCGACATCTACCGCCGCCCGGAGCCGCAGAACAAGTTCACCTACCTCATCGTCCCGGCGGGACAGCCGATCCCGGAGGAAGCGGTGAACTCGGACTGGCAGGCACGGCAGCAGGGCGTGAACGTGGACGAATCGCAGGAGCACCTGCACCCCTACGAGATCGACAACCCGCGCGCCCAGATCGACGAGAAGGGCTACGCCATCACCAGCGTGTACCACCAGGTGGAGGGGCAGGCCAACGCGCCCTGAGGGGCGCGGCCGTCAGGGCGCCGGCTCGGTCCAGCCGCCGCCCAGCGCGCGGTACAACTGCACCTGGTTCTGCAACCGGGCGAGCCGCACCTGCACCAGCCCCTGCTGCGCGGAAAAGAGCGAGCGCTGCGCATCGAGCAGGTCCAGGTAGCTCGCGATGCCGTTGTCGTAGCGCAGCCGCGCCAGGCGGAAGCGCACCGCTTCCGCTTCCACCACCGTGGCCTGCGCCCGCACCTGCTCGTCCAGCGTGCCGCGGCCGGCCAGCGCATCCGCCACGTCGCGGAAGGCCTGCTGGATGGCGCGCTCGTACTGCGCCAGCGCGATGTCGCGCGCGGCCTGTGCGGATGCGAGTCCCGCGCGGTTGCGACCCGCGTCGAAGATCGGCTGCAGCAGCGAGGGTGCCACGGTGTAGCCCCAGGAGCCGCTGCTGAACAGGCCGGACAGGTCGCTGCTCGCCGTACCGATGCCGGCCGTGAGCGAGATCCGCGGGAAGAACGCCGCCCGCGCGGCGCCGATGTTCGCGTTGGCGGCGACCAGTTGCTGTTCGGCCTGGCGCACGTCCGGCCGGCGCGTCAGCACCTCCGAAGGCAGGCCCGCCGGCACGTCCGGCAGCCGGATGCCCGCGGTGCGCACGTCGACCTGGTAGTTCGGGCCCACCGGTTCGCCGAGCAGCAGCCCCAGGGCGTTCAGGTCCACGGCACGCTGGCGCTGCAACTGCGCCAGCGTGGCACGCGCCGTCTCGGACAGCGACTGCGCCAGCCGGAAGTCGATCTCCGAGGAAGCGCCGTTCTCGAAACGCAGGCGCGTCAGCCGCAGCGACTCCTCGCGCGTGGCGAGCGCCTCCCGCGTGATCTCCAGCAGCTCCTCGTCCGCCGCGAGGTTCAGCCAGGCGTTGGCGACGCTCGCGACCAGCGCGACCTGCGCCGCCTTGCGGCCTTCCTCCGTCGCGAGGTACTGCGCCAGGGCCGCCTCGCCCAGGCTCGCGATGCGGCCGAAGAAGTCGATCTCCCAGGCGCTGATGCCCAGGTTCGCCTGTAGCGTGGTCGCCTGGTCGCCCTGCGTGTTCGGTGCCCGCGTGGCGCTGAGCGTGCCGCCCACGGTGGGGAAGCGGTCGGCATTGCGGATGTCGTATTGCGCGCGCGCCTGTGCGATGTTCAGCACCGCGATGCGCAGGTCGCGGTTGTTGCGCAGCGCCGTCGCGATCAGTGCGCGCAGCCGTGCGTCGCCGAAGAACTGGTCCCATGCCAGCTCGGAAGCCGGCACGCCGCCGGTCGCGGAGGGATAGGGGAATGTCGCCGGCACGGGCGCCTGCGGGCGCTCGTACTTCGGCATCATCGAGCAGCCCGCCGCCAGCAGTGCGGCGGCCAGCGGGGCAAGGATCTTCATGCGGGGTCTCATACCTGGTCTCCGGCCGTGGCGCCGGCGGGCAGTTCGCGGTCCAGTTCGTGGGTGTACAGCTTGCGCTGGCGCTCGTTGCCCTTGAAGTAGCCGCGCACGACCACGAAGAACACGGGCACGAAGAACAGGGCGAGCGCGGTGCCGGTCAGCATGCCGCCCAGCACGCCGGTGCCGATGGCGCGCTGGCTGGCCGAACCCGCGCCGCTCGCGATCGCCAGCGGCAGCACGCCCAGGCCGAACGCCATCGACGTCATCACGATCGGGCGGAACCGCAGGTGCGCCGCCGCCAGCGCCGATTCGATGACACCCTTGCCCTGCGCCTGCAGGTCCTTGGCGAACTCGATGATCAGGATGGCGTTCTTCGCCGACAGGCCGATGATGGTGATCAGGCCCACCTGGAAGTACACGTCGTTCGAATAGCCGCGCAGCAGCGTCGCCAGCAGAACGCCCAGCACGCCCAGCGGCACCACCAGGATCACGGCGAGCGGGATCGACCAGCTCTCGTACAGCGCGGCCAGGCACAGGAACACCGCCAAGATCGCGAAGCCGTAGAGGATCAGTGCCTGGGCGCCGGCGAGCTTCTCCTCGCGCGACTGCCCCGTCCACTCGTAGGCGAAGCCGGCCGGCAGTTGGCCCGCCAGGCGCTCCATCTCCGCCATCGCCGCGCCGGTGCTGTAGCCCGGGGCCGGTGCGCCGGAGATCCGCATCGCCGGATAGCCGTTGTAGCGCACCGTCTGCATGGCGCCGCTCACCCAGCGCGTGGAGGCGAAGGCCGACAGCGGCACCGGCTTGCCCGTGTTGCTGATGGCGTTCAGGCGCAGCAGGTCCTCCGGCTGCATGCGCGCGGGCGCGTCCGCCTGGACCACCACGCGCTGCAAGCGCCCGCGGTTGGGAAAGTCGTTGACGTAGGAAGAGCCCAGTGCCGTCGACAGCGTGCTGTTGATCGCCTCGAACGGCACGCCCAGCGCATTGGCGCGGTCGCGGTCGATGTCCAGCTGCAGCTGCGGCGCGTCCTCCAGGCCGTCCGGCCGCACCTGCGTCACGATCTTGCTTTGGCCGGCCAGGCCGAGCAGCTGGTTGCGCGCGGCGATCAGCGCCTCGCGGCCGTTGCCGCCGCGGTCCTGCAGGCGGAAGGTAAAGCCGGAGGCCGTGCCCAGTTCGGGGATCGGCGGCGGGCTCAGCGGGAAGATGAACGCATCGCGGATGCCCGAGAGCGCGCCGAAGGCGCGGCCCGCCAGCGACTGCGCGGATTGGCTTTCCTCCTCGCGCTCGTCCCACGGCTTGAGCGTGACGAAGGCAAGCGCGGCGTTCTGGCCCTGCCCCGAGAAGGAGAAGCCCAGCACGCTGACCATGCTCTGCACCTCGGGCTGCTTGAGCACCCAGCCTTCGACCTGCTCCATCACGTTGCGCGTGCGCTCCACGGTGGCGCCCGGCGGCAGCTGCACGTTCACCAGCATGTTGCCCTGGTCTTCCTGCGGCAGGAAGGAGGTGGGCAGGCGCGTGTAGACGAGCGCGACGACCGCGGCGATCACGCCGTAGATCACCAGCGCCCGGCCGGTGCGGCGCAGCAGCTTCGACACCATGCCTTCGTAGCCGTGCGCCGTGCGCCGGAAGAAGCGGTTGAAGCCGCCGAAGAAGCCGCGCTTCTCCACGTGGTGGCCGGCTTCCACCGGCTTCAGCAGGGTGGCGCACAGGGCCGGCGTCAGCGACAGCGCCATCAGGGCCGAGAACGCGATGGATGCCACCATCACCGCCGCGAACTGACGGTAGATGTTCCCGGTGGAACCGGCGAAGAAAGCCAGCGGCACGAACACCGAGATCAGCACCACGGTCACGCCGATGATGGCGCCGGAGATCTGCCCCATCGCCTTGCGGGTGGCTTCGCGCGGCGGCAGGCCTTCCTCGCTCATGATGCGCTCGACGTTCTCCACCACCACGATGGCGTCGTCCACCACGATGCCGATCACCAGCACCATGCCGAACATGGTCAGCACGTTGATGGAGAAGCCCAGCGCCAGCAGCGCGCCGAAGGTGCCCAGCAGCGCGACCGGCACGACCAGCGTCGGGATGATCGTGTAGCGCCAGTTCTGCAGGAACAGGAACATCACCAGGAACACCAGCGCCACCGCTTCCAGCAGCGTCTCGACGACCTGGCCGATGGAGATGCGGATGAAGCGCGAGCTGTCGTACGGGATGTCCCATTTCATGCCGCGCGGGAAGTAGGGCGCGAGCTCGCCCATGCGCTTGCGCACCGCGTCGGCCGTCGCCAGCGCATTGCCGGTAGGCGAGAGCTGCACGCCGATGCCGGTGGAGGGCTTGCCGTTCAGTCGTGCGGCGGTGGAGAAGTTCTGCGCGTTGAGCTCCACGCGGGCGACGTCCTTCAGGCGCACCGTGGAGCCGTCCGGGTTGGCGCGCAGCACGACGTCCTGGAACTGCTGCACCGTCCCGAGCTGGCCGTTGACCACCACCGTGGCGGCGATCCCCTGCCCCGCCACGTTGGGCAGTTCACCGATGGAGCCGGAGGAGACCTGCGCGTTCTGCGCGCGGATCGCGGCCGTCACCTCGGACGAGGACATGTTGAAGCCGACCAGCTTCTGCGGGTCGATCCAGACCCGCATCGCCGCCTCGGTGCCGAACAGCTGCGCCTGGCCGACGCCCGGCAGGCGCTGGATCTCGGGCAGCACGTTGCGCGAGGCGTAGTCGCCCAGGTCCACCGGCGTGAAGTTCGGGTCGTCGGAGGAGAGGATCGTGAACAGCAGGAAGTTCGAACGCGACTTCTCCACCCGCACGCCCTGCTGCGTCACGGCCGACGGCAGCCGCGGCGTCGCGCGCGAGAGGCGGTTCTGCACGTCCACCTGCGCCAGGTCGGCGTTGGTCCCGGGCTCGAAGCTGAGCGTGATCTGGCCGCTGCCGTTGGCCTGCGTCACCGACTCCATGTAGATGAGGCCGGGCGAGCCGTTCATTTCCTGCTCGATCACGCTGATCACGCTCTCCTCGAGCGTGCGCGCGGAAGCGCCGGGATAGACGGCGGAGATCACGATGGCGGGCGGCGCCACCGGGGGGTACTGCGCGATCGGCAGCTGCGTGATCGACACCGCGCCGAGCACGATGATGAACAGCGCGATCACCCACGCGAAGATGGGGCGGTCGATGAAGAACTTGGCCATGCGGTCCTCAGCTCTTCGCGGGCTGCGAGGCGGCGCTCGCCGGCGCCGACGCCGGCTGGGCGGGGGCCGCGGCGGCCGGCGCCGCAGGCGATCCCGCGGCCGCGGCGGTGGCCGTCCACGGCACGGGCTTGACCGGCGCGCCCGGGCGCAGCTTCTGGAAGCCGTCCACCATCACCTGCTCGCCGGGCTGCAGTCCGCCGAGCACGACCCACTTGCCGTCCTGCGAGCCGCCCACCTTGATGGTGCGCGGCGCGACCTGGCCATTGGCGCCGACCACCATCACGCTGTCGCCCTGGGGCGAGCGCGTCACGGCCTGCTGCGGCAGCAGCATCGCGTTGCTGGCCTTGGCCTGCTCCAGCCGCACCCGCACGTACATGCCCGGCAGCAGCATCGCGCGCGGGTTCGGCACCTCGGCGCGCAGGCTGACCTGGCCCGTGGCCTGGTCCACGCTCAGGTCGGCGAACAGCAGCTTGCCGACCTGCGGGTGCTCGGTGCCGTCTTCCAGCACGATGCGCACTTCAGCGCCATCGGCGCCGGCGCGCTTGAGGCGCCCTTGCTCCAGCGCGCGGCGCAGGTTCATGACCTCGCTGACCGGCTGCGTGAAGTTCACGTAGAGCGGGTTGATCTGCTGGATCACGGCCAGCGGCGTGGCCTCGCCCTGCCCCACCAGCGCGCCTTCGGTGACCAGCGCACGCCCGACGCGTCCGGAAATCGGCGCCGTGACCGAGGCATAGCCCAGGTTGATCTCGGACGTGCGCAGCGCCGCCCGTGCGGCGGCGACGTCCGCCTCGGCCTGCTTCTCCGCGGCGATCGCATTCGCGTATTCCTGCTTGCTGATGGCGTTGGCTTCCACCAGCGGCCGGTAGCGGTTGGCCAGCGCGGACGCCTGCGCGAAGTTGGCCTGGGCCTTGGCCAGGGCGGCCTGCGCGCTCTGCGTCGCGGCGGAGAGCGAGGACGCGTCGATGCGGTACAGCGCCTGGCCGGCCCGCACGTCGCTGCCTTCGCGGAACAGGCGCTGCTGGACGATGCCGGCGGCGCGCGCGCGCACCTCGGCCACGCGCGAAGGCTCCAGCCGGCCGGGCAGTTCCGTCACGATCCCGACTTCTCCGGTCGCTACCGTGACGACGCCGACTTCGGGCGGCGGCGGCGCGGCGCCCTGCGGTGCGGCCTGCCCGCCGCCCTTGCCGCAGGCGGCCAGCAGCAGGGTGGCAAGGAGGACAACGGAAACGTGCGGCACGCGAGCAGCCATGGATTCGCCTGGAAGTGAGGAGGACGGCCGGGCCTGGGACGACGACCCGAATGACAAGCCGGCGAGTATACATTCAAGTTTGAATGTATATTCGGAGCCATGGTCCGCCGCTCCAAGGAAGATGCCCTCGCCACCCGCAACAGCCTGCTGGATGCGGCCGAGCGCGTGTTCCTCGCGCAGGGCGTGGCGGGCACGTCGCTCAACGACATCGCGGTGGCGGCCGGCACCACCCGCGGCGCGATCTACTGGCACTTCCAGGACAAGGCGGACCTGTTCAACGCGATGATGGACCGGGTCGTGATGCCCCTGCAGATCGCCATGGAATCGGTCGACGGCGGTGGTGACGCCGACCCGCTGCCGCACCTGAAAGAGGCATTGCGCCAGGCCATGCACCAAACCGTGGCGGACCCGCAGACGCGGCGGGTCTTCGAGGTGGCCACGCACAAGGTGGAATACGTCGACAGCCTTTGCGCGATCCGCGAGCGCCACGTGCAGATGCGCAACGGCGCGACGGGCCATTTCCGCAAGGCGTTGCTGCGCAGTGCCGCGGTGCGGGGCGTGCGCCTGCCGGTGCCCGCCACCGTGGCGGCGCAAGGACTGCATGCGCTGGTCGACGGACTGATCCAGGACTGGCTGCTGGACCCCGGCGCCTTCGACCTCGAAGCCACCGGCCCGAAGGCGGTGGAGACCTACCTGCGCGGGCTCGGGCTGTCCTGAGGGTCAGGACTTGCCGGCCTTCGCCGGCTTGCCGTCCTCGCCCTTGCCGAAGATGCCGCCGGTGCTGTCGACCTTCTCGACGCGCGCCTGCCGCTCGGCCGCCTCGCGCGCCGCCTTGGCGCGGTCCTCGCACCGGTCCTCCGCGCGTCCCTTCAGGGCTTCGCACTTCACCATCTCTACCTCGTAGTTCGCCTCGGCCACCGCGAACTTCGCTTCCTGCACCGCTTCGGGGCTGGGCTTGTAGCGGGCCTCCAGCTTCGCCTTCTCCGCCTTGTCCCGACCCTCGGCCTGCGCCTCGCACAGTTCCTTCGCATGCCCCTTCGCCCGCTTGCAGGCGCGGTCGTCCGCCTTGCGCTGCGCCTCGATGCGCTTGAGCGCCGTCTCGTACGCCGCCTTGCCCATGCCTGCCTTCACCTCGGCGACCGCCGCGCCTGCGCCGGACAGGCCCAGCAGCGCCGCCATCCCGATGAGCTTCCACTTCATGCCGAACTTCCTTTCAGCCGGCAAGCCTAGGTGCGGATGGGCTGCCGGCGTGTCGGAGCGCGGCTCTTCCTGCGTCGGCGGTCCTGCCACGCGCGGCATCGGGAAGGTGTAGGCTGGCGCGCATGAGCGGCCACGACCACCCCCACCCGCACCCCCACCCGCATGGCGACGCCGGACGCTGGAAGCACGACGGCGTGCGCGTGATCCCCGGCGACCGCCTGGACCCCAACACGGCCCAGACGCCGGGCATGGACCGCAAGGCGGCGATCAACTTCGCGCGCGTGGGCGCGCAGAAGCTGTGGGCCGGCACGGTGACCATCCATGCCGACGCCAAGACCGGCGCGCACCACCACGGCCACCTGGAGAGCGTGATCTACGTGGTGCGCGGGCGGGCGCGCATGCGCTGGGGCGAGCAGCTGGAGTTCACCGCCGAGGCCGGCCCCGGTGACTTCATCTACGTGCCGCCCTACGTGCCGCACCAGGAGATCAACGCCAGCCGCACCGAAGCGCTCGAATGCGTCCTGTGCCGCAGCGACGGCGAGGCGGTGGCGATCAACCTCGACATCGAGCCGGTGGAAAAGCCCGAGCAGGTCCTCTGGATCGACCCCACCCATCCCGGCGGCGGCGTGTAGGCCTGGGCATGGCGACCCGCTGCTGCATCGCCGGGGGCGGACCCGCCGGCCTGGTCCTCGGTTACCTGCTGGCGCGCAGCGGCGTGCCGGTGGTGGTGCTGGAGAAGCACGACGACTTCCTGCGCGATTTCCGTGGCGACACCATCCACCCGTCGACGCTGCAGGTGCTGGAGGACGTCGGGCTGCTCGATCGCTTCCTGCGGCTGCCGCACCAGGAGATCGGCGAACTGACGGCCGACGTCTTCGGCGAAGTGGTCGTGATGGCGGACTTCCGCCACCTGCCCGCGCCGCGGCCTTTCCTCGTGCTGGTGCCGCAGTGGGACTTCCTCGACTTCATCGCCGACGAGGCCCGCAAGTTCCCGCATTTCGAGCTGCGCATGGGCGCCAGGGTCACGCGCGTGCTGGAAGAAGACGGGCGGGTGGCGGGCGTCGAGGTGTCGCAGCGCGGCGATACGCAGGAGATCCGCGCCGGCCTGGTGGTGGCCGCCGACGGCCGCCACACGACCGTGCGCACCAGCGCCGGCCTGCCGACGACGGACTACGGCGCGCCCATCGACGTCCTCTGGTTCCACCTGCCGCGCACGCCGGAGGATCCGTCCCGCACCGGCGGCACGATGCGGCCCGGTTCCATGCTGGTCACGCTGAACCGCGACACCTATTGGCAGTGCGCCTACGTCATCCCGAAAGGATCGCTGGAGGCGCTGCGCGCCCGCGGGCTGCCGGCGTTCCGCCGCAGCGTGGCGGAGATCTCCGGCTTCCTCGGCGACGTGGTGGACCGCATCGCGAGCTGGGACGACGTCAAGCTGCTGAGCGTGCAGGTCAGCCGCATGCCGCGCTGGTGGCGCGACGGCTTGCTTTGCATCGGCGACGCCGCGCATGCGATGTCGCCGATCGGCGGGGTCGGCATCAACCTGGCGATCCAGGATGCGGTGGCGGCGGCCAACCTGCTGGCCGCGCCGCTGCGGGAGGGGCGTCTGCTCCCCGCGCACCTCGAAGCGGTGCAACGCCGGCGGGAGTGGCCCACGCGCGTGACCCAGCGCATGCAGATCGCGCTGCAGGATGCCCTGCTCTCGCCGCTGCTCGCCCGCACGGACGTGCCCGCCGGCGTGCCGCTGCCCGTCCGCCTGCTGCAGCGGCTCCCCCTGCTGCGCCGGCTTCCGGCGCGGGCGATCGGCATGGGCGTGCGGCCGGAAAGGGTGCGGCTGCCGCCCGCGGGCTGAACGCAACACCGGCGTTTGCCCGCCTTACCCTTTGGCGCCGGCTGCAGTACAACGGGTGCACCGGACCGGCTCCACGCACGAGGGACACGCCATGAACCAAGCCGAACGCGAGCGCCGCCACCAGGCCAACCTCGAGAGGATCGCCCGGGTGCAGGTCGTCACGGGGCGGGCCGACAAGTCCCGCATCGACCACGAGGGCACCCTGTTCGAAAGGGCCCGGCTGATGGAGGAGGAACTCCGGTCGCACCGCGCCACGGAGCTCGGCCTCGCCGCCTTCGACCGGCTGCTGCGCACCGCGGAGGAACGCAGCTCCCCGCAGGCGCGCGACATCGTCGCCTTCGTCGGCGCGGTGTGGAACAACCGTCCGCTGCCCCTGCTCACGCTGCGCGGCTCCGACAGCGATGCGGGCGACGACATGCTGGCGGTGCTCGACGCCTTCCGCTACGCGCGGTTGAACCTGGTCGAGAACGTGCGCGGCGGCCCGCGCCGGGTCGGCCGCCTGCTGCAGCAATGGAAGCTGGCGAGCGCCTGAACCGGCCGCACGGGGCCATACTCGCCGCTGGCCCATCGCTTCGTCTCCCGCTTGCCGCCGCCCGCCCTGCTCCTTGCCGCCCTGCGTGACGCGCCGCGCCGTTACCGCATGCCGCCGCTGCCGGCGGACCTGCGAACGGCGGCAGCCGCCGATCCCGAAACCGCGCTGGCCTTCGCGATCGAGGCAGCGCGCACCGGCGGCGCCCCCGGCGCGCAGGATCTCTTCACCACGTCACTCGCCGCCCTGGTCGCGGAAGCACTCGCACCCGGGGCTGGCGATGCCGCTTTCCAGGCGCTCGTCCTGCGTGCGCAGGACGCCGACGTCGACGAGCACGTCCGGCTTTCGGCGCAGCACGTGGCGGACCGCCGGTCGGTCCGCACGGCGCTGGACACCGTCGCGCACCCCGGCAAGCTGCGCTTGCTGCCGCAGGGGCGGCTGCGCGACGAACTGGCGGCGTTGCACGCCCTCGCCGCGGGGGGCGGCTGGACGGACCTGCATGCCAGGGGCGCCGCCCTGCTGGGACAGGACGACCTGTCCGTGCCGTTGCGGGCCGTCCTCGACGACCTGATCGGGGGTGCCGCCCTGCGCCGGCTCGCGCGGGCCGAAACGCTGCGCACCCGGGCCGCAGTCCGCCAGTACCAGGCGCTGTGCGAACGCCGCGGTCCCGCGGCCGGCAGCGAGGCCGCCGCCGCGCAGGGCCGTGCCGCCGCGCGCACCGGCGACGCCGCCGAGCAGGACACGCTGCGCACCTTGCGCGCGGTCGCGCGATGTCTGCAGGAACGGGATGCAGCCGGGGGCACCTTCCGCGCAGCCGCAGGCCTGCGCACCCCGCGCGGCTTTCCCGGTGAAGCGGGCAAGGCCAAGGACGAATGGGACGTCGCCATCCTGCGCGAGGGCTCCCCGGGGGCAGGGGCCGACATCGTGCTGCTGGCCGAGGTGAAGGCCGCGCCGGCAGCGGCGACCTCCGACCTGGCGCGGCTGCTGCGCGGGCTGCAGCGGCTGGCGCAGGCGGACGCCGCGGGCAGCTATGCCTTTCCTGCCGCGGACGGCGAGTTGCGCATCGCCGGTGGCACGCTGCGCGAGCTGCAGCCGCACGGGCTCGCGCTGCCGCCGCACGTCATCTACTGTTCCGCGGCGCCGCCCGAAGGGCAGGTGCAGATGCTGAGCGCCGCGAGCAAGGCGGTGCTGCTGTCGGAACCCGCCAGCCTCGCGTTCGCGCACGCCCTCACGCGTGGCGAGACGCCTGGACCGGCCTTGCTGCTGCCGGTGTGGGAGGCGCTCCCACAAGCCCCGCAGCTCCGGTCCGCCCTGCACCAGTACGACACCGCCCGTGCCGCGCGCGAAGCGATGCTGCATCCGCAGGACCTGCTGCTGGCCGTGGAAGCCGCGGCCGCGGCCCTCCTCCAGGAATCCTCAACGGCTTGTGGATGAGCTGGGTGACACCCGGTCCGTGACGTCCGTCACGGCGGACGGTAAGCGCTGCACGCCGGCCTCGGCCGCCGACCAGCCGGGTGGCGGCACGTCCTCGCCCTGCAGGCGCTGCCAGAGCCAGCCCAGCGCCGCGCGGACGTCGCCGCGGGAACCCTGGTTGCGCGGCACCAGCGGCACCCAGCGGGCGCCGTCGGCGCGGGCCACGACGAAGGCGAAGGCGTAGTGCGGCTCCTGCCCCATGCGCAGGTCCGTCACCCAGGCGTGGTTGCGGCGTACGTGCACCGTGTAGAAGCCGTGGGTGAAGCGCGCCAGCCGCTGCACGGGCTCCAGCCGGGCGAGGCCGGCACGCTCGGGAACCGTGCCCTCGAACCGGCGCAGCCGCAGCGGGCGGCCGCCGTCCAGGAGCGAATAAAAACCTTCGTCGTAGCTGCCGTCCGGATGCATCGCCACCACGCGCCACAGCACGGTGTTGAAGGGGGTCGGCGTCACCAGCAGCGGGACGTCGCGCGCACCCGTCGCCGCGAGCGCCTGCTGCGCCACGCCGCGGACATGCCACTGTGCGCCCACGCTCCAGGCCAGGTAGGCGGTGGAAAGCAGCAGTCCCGCATGGTTCCAGCGCAGGCCGCGCGCGTCGCGCCGCGCCAGGACCACGGCGAGGCCCGCGAGCAGCGGCAGGGTGTAGAGCGGATCGATGATGAACACGCTGCCGACCCCGAAGGGATGGTCCGTGAAGGGCAGCAGCAGCTGGGTGCCGTACACGGTCATCGCGTCGAGCAGCGGATGCGTGACGAGCGCCAGCCAGATCGCCAGCCACCAGCGCGCGAAGTGCTCGCGCTGGCGGTGCAGCGCGGCCGGCGCGGCGGCGAGCACCGGCGATGCGAGCGTCAGCCAGAACAGCGCATGGCTGAAGCCGCGGTGCATCGTCATGTTGCGCAGCGCGTCGCCGTGGTCGATGAAGACGTCCAGGTCCGGCAGCGTCCCGGCGATGCCGCCCCAGAGGACGGCCTTCCATGCCGCCGTGCGGCGGCCCATCACCGCCACGCCGACGGCCGCGCCCAGTGCGATCTGCGAGAGGGAGTCCACGGGATGCCGGGTCAGCGCACGGGGATGTCGAAGTGCAGCACGTCCTCGCGCGTGCCGAGCTTGGTGTACAGCGCGATGGCGGGCGGATCCACATGGTCGGCCTGCACGAAGATCACCCAGGCTCCGCGTGCCTCGCCGAGGCGGCCGAGCTCGCCGATGAGCCGCGTGGCGATGCCGCGGCGCCGGTGCGTGGCCGCCACGGCCAGGTCGTAGATGTAGATCTCGCTGCGCTCCTGCTCGAACTTGCGCAGCTCGTACGCCGCGAGCCCGCCGACGACGGCATCGCCGTCCAGGGCCACCAGCGCGATGAAGGTCTCGCTGGCCAGCAGGCTGCGCAGGTACTCCGGCCGGGGCCGCCGCGCCGAATACGTCGCGGCGTCGTCGAAGGCCTCGCCGAACAGGGCGAGCAGGCCGTCCATCCACGGCAGGTCGTTCGCGGTGAGCTGGCGGATGCCGGATGCGGTGTCGTCGTTCATGCGCGAGATTCTCGCAGCGGCGGGCGCGCCCCGCGCGCGTAGGACGCCGGCGCCGATACACCGCTTTGCAACTCTCTACACGCCCTTCGCCTGCGCGAAGCACGGTGCCGCGAGCATGGGGTCTCCCTTTCGACGGAACCCGACATGCACACCAAGACCCTTCTTTGCACCCTCGCCATCGCTTCCCTGGGCTTCAGCTCGGCCTCGTTCGCGCAACCCTCGCGGCAGGACGCGCGGCAGGACGCACGCGAGGCGCGGCAGGACATCCGCGAAGCGCAACGCGACCTCCGCCGCGCCGATGACCGGCGCGATGCCCGCGAGGCGCGGCAGGACCTGCGCGAAGGCCGCCGCGACCTGCGCGAAGCCCGCGAGGACCGGCGCGAGGCGCGCCGCTACGACAACGCCCGCGGGGCGGAGTTCCGCCGCGGCGGCCGGCTGCCGGCCGAACTGCGCGACCGCCACTACGTGGTGAACGACTGGCGCGGCCACCGCCTTTCCGCGCCCCCGCGCGGCTACCACTGGGTGCAGGTCGGCCCCGACTACGTGCTGGCCGCCGTGGCCACCGGCCTCATCGCGAACCTGATCCTCAGCCAGTAAGCAGAATGGCGGGCCGCGCGGCCCGCCATCAGCGCAGCCCTTCCCACCACTTCCGGTTCTCGCGCGGGCGCCCGAGCGTCAGCACCTCGCCGATCTCCGGCGTCGCCAGCGCGATGCCGCGTTGCTGCGCGAGCGCGGCGACGCGTTCCAGCGGGTCGCGCCAGCCGTGGAAGGCCAGGTCGAAGGTGCTGTTGTGCACCAGGTAGAGGGTGCGCGCGCCGAGGTCCTGGAACGCCTGCACCGTCTCCTCCGGCGTCATGTGCACCGTGGGCCAGTAGGTGTCGTACGCGCCGTTCTCCATCAGCGCGATGTCGATCGTGCCGAGCCGCTGGCCGATCTCGCGGAAGCCGGGGAAGTAGCCGGTGTCGCCGCTGTAGAAGATGCGCTCGCGCCCGCTCAGGAGCGACCACGAGGCCCAGAGCGTCTTGTTCCGGTCCCACAGGGTGCGGCCGGAGAAGTGCTGCGCCGGCGCGGCCGTCACCACGACCTCGCCCCACTTGCGCTGCTCCCACCAGTCCATCTCCTCGATGCGGTCGGCCGGCACGCCCCATTCCTGCAGCCGGCGGCCGACGCCGAGCGGCACGAAGTAGCGCTGCACGCGGCCCTTGAGCGCCTCGATCGTGGGCACGTCGAGGTGGTCGTAATGGTCGTGCGACAGCACCATGCCCTCGATCGGCGGCAGGTCGGCCAGTGCCACGGGCGGCGCGTGGAAGCGCTTCGGTCCCGCCCAGGACAACGGCGAGGCGCGCTCGCCGAACACGGGGTCGACCAGCCACCACTTGCCGCGCAGCTTCAGCAGGTGCGACGAGTGGCCGAGCCGGATGATGTGGTTCGCGTCGCGGTCGAGGGCTTCGAGCGCCGCGGCATCGAGGTGGCGCACCGGCACCGCGTCGACCGGTACCGTGCCCTGCTTGGCCTCCAGCAGCACGCGCGACCAGATGGCCCAGGTGGAACGGTGCGGCTTGGCGTCGGGGTTGGGCGGGTTGCGGAAGGTGCAGTCCTGCGCCACGAACTGCGGCGACTTCGCGAAGCGCGGATCGCAGGTTTCGGCGCCGGCCCCCTGCGCCGCGCACGCGGCCAGCAGCGGCAGCACCCAGCCGCGGGCAAGGCGAATCATGGAGGCCCCTCGTTCTTCTGGAGCTCAGAGCATAGCGGGCGGCGGTGACAGGCGCTCGAACAGGTGCTCGTAGCGCAGGACCAGCCCGTGCCCGTCGACCTCCAGGTCGGCCTCGAAGCCGGCGGACAGGCCCAGGTCCACGAAGCGCAGGCGGCCGGGCCCCTGCCGCTCGTAGCGCTGGCGCGAGCGGGTGACCTCCAGCGTGTCACCGTCGATGAACGCCGTGTCCAGGGCCAGCGACGCGCCCGCGGCCGCGGGCGCCCGGCGGATCGGGAAGGTGTTGCAGAAGGGGGTGACCGACAGGTCGGGCTCCTCCGCCCCATCCAGGTCGGGCCGCGCGGCGCCGTCCACGCGCCAGCCGTTGCCGCTGCGCTCCAGCCGCAACAGGCGGTGGCCCGCCGTGCCCCACCGCTCCACGACGACGGACTGCGCGCGCCAATGCCGATCGAGTTCCCAGCGGTGATCGAGCCGGAAACCGCCGGATTCCAGGCACAGCACGGTCGACCGTGCGGCCACGCGGTCGGCCCCGATCTCGAGCTCGAGGCGCTCGAGGCCCTCGACATCGGTGCGCCGCCAGAACAGGATCGATGGGTCCATGCGTCCTCCAGGGTGGCATGGTTTGTACAGGACCACGGCGGATTCGGGTGGGTCCTACAACCGGGCCGCGCCGGCGTCTCCATACTGGGACCCCATGCGAGCAGCGGACGAACAGACGGGGGATGCGAAGCAGCCCGACGAGGGCCCGGGCCTGCAGCCCTCCGACCAGCCGGGGCGCCGTTCGGGTGCCGGCGCCGAAAGCGTCGCCGACCAGATGCGCAAGGACCAGCAGCGCAACAGCAACGAGCGCAGGGTGCGCGACGACGACTTGCCGACGCCCGCGCGCGATTCGACGGCCTAGGGGGGCAGCCTCAGGGCGCCGACACGGCGTGGTAGCGCTCGACCTGGCAGGCGTACGACGCCTCGCCGAGCGCGCAGGCCGAAGCCCCGGCCTGCGGCCGCGGCGCCGCGGCGCATCCCGCCAGCGCGAAGAGCAGGAAGAGGATGCCGGTGCGGGTGGCCATGTTCGCTCCTGTCAGTCCTTCCCGAAGAGGTCGCCGGGCGGCCTGCCCGCGGCCGGGACGGCGGCGCCGCTGCGCGGCGTGCCCTTCGGATACTCCTCGGCGATGCGGTCTTCCCAGTAGGTCGCCGGGTTCGGCGCGCTGCACAGCCGCCGGAACACTTCTTCGGGCACCGACTTGTACGCGAGCACCTTGCCGCCCTCCCAGTGCAGGTCCAGCTGCCGCGAGGCCGCGTCGTAGTCGGCCCGCCGGATGCGGCCGCTGGTGAAGGTCCGGGTGGGCATGCCGCGCCAGTTTACGCCCGGTACGCCCGCGCGGCGGCGGTGCTGCGGCGCCGCAGTTCCTGCCGCAGCTCGGGGGGTTCCAGCGCCTCCACCTCCGGGAACAGGCGCAGCAGTTGGCCCGCCGCATGCGGGACCGATTCGATCGGCATCCGCACGTGGCTGCGTCCGCCCGCGCGCGCCGGCGGCGTCGCGCGCGCCACGGCCAGCGCCAGCGCGGCATTGATGCGCCGCAGCTCGACCAGCCCGCGCGGGGTGGCGGCGACGAGCGCTTCACCGGTGTACACGCCCGCCTCGAAGCGGCGCACCGCATCGCGCCAGTAGGCGGCCAGGTCGAAGCCCTTGGGGCGCAGCACCGGCTTGTCCTGCAGCACCGCTTCCTGAATGCTGGAGATGCGCCAGGTGCGCACCTTGCGTTCGCGCGCCGCCACCAGGTACCAGATGCCGGCCTTCAGGACGAGCCCGAGGGGATGCACGGTCCGCCGCCCGGTCTGCGTCCAGCTCTCGTAGGTGATCGCCAGCTGCCGTCCTTCCCACACCGCCGTCGCCGCCAGCGGCAGGTGCGGCACGGGGTCCGGCTCGCGGTACCACTCCACGGGGTCGAGGTGCAGCCGCGAGCTGATGCGCTGCGCGTCGCCGCGCATCGGCGCGGGCAGCGCGGCGAGCAGCTTGAGCTGCGCGCTTTCGACCTTGGTGGCCAGGCCCAGGTCCGCCGCCGGACCCGCGAGTCCCGCCAGGAACACCACCTCGGACTCCGCGGGCGTCAGGCCGGTGAGCGTCGTCTTCCATCCCGGCATCAGCTGGAAGCCGCCGGCCCGCCCGCGCTCGGCGTACACGGGGACGCCGGCCGTCGTGAGTTCGTCGATGTCGCGGTGCAGGGTGCGCACCGACACCTCGAGGGCCCGGGCGAGCGCCGGGGCGCTCATGCGGCCGTGCGTCTCCAGCAGCATCTGGATGGACAGGAGCCGGCTCGCACGCATGGGGACAGTCTAGGCCAAATACATGCCGCAGGTTGGCATGTATGCCGCCGCAGACTGCCTTCCTTCACCTGCAAGGAAGGAAGCCCCCCATGGACCATCTCTGGCTGTTCGCGCTGTTCGTCTTCGGCATCATCGTCATCCCCGGCATGGACATGGCCTTCGTGCTCTCCAGCGCGCTCGTCGGCGGGCGCCGGACGGGCCTCGCCGCGGTTGGCGGGCTGGTCGCCGGCGGCATCGTCCACACCGCCATGGGCGCCCTGGGCGTGGGGTTGCTGCTGCAGCTCTTCCCGGCCGCGTTCAACGCGATCCTGGTGGCCGGCGCGCTCTACGTCGCCTGGATGGGCATCGGCCTCTGGCGTTCGCCCGCGACCATGACCGACGTCGAAACCGGCCGGCCGCGCACCATGCGGTCCGCCTTCACGCGCGCCATGGTCACGTGCCTGCTGAACCCGAAGGCGTACGTGTTCATGGTCGCGGTGTTCCCGCAGTTCATCCGGCCGGGACAGGACACGCTGCTGGCGCAGGTGGTCGCGCTCGGCGCGATCATCGCGGTGACGCAGGTGCTGGTGTACGGCGCCGTGGCCTTCGGCGCCGCGGGGCTGCGGGCCAACCTGCGGGATTCCGTCGGCGCCCAGTCCGTGCTGGGACGCGGGGTGGCCGCGCTCCTGGTGGGCACGGCCGCCTGGGCCCTCTGGACGGGCTGGGCCGCCGCCTGAGCGCTAGACGGCGGTGGCGAGGTGCCTGGCGATGGCCGCGACGTGCGCGTCCTGCAGCGCCTGCGGCTTCACTTCGTCCTCGGCCGCGGTCTCGTCCTCGTGCCCCTGCACCGCGGCGCGCATCTCCTCCACGCTTTCCCACGTGATGATCTGCCCCTTGGGGCAGAGATGGCGCAGCGTGTGGTACCAGTAGTAGCCGTCGGCGCCGCCGAACAGGCGGTCGATGCCGGCGAGGTCGTTGGGCTTGACGCCGTGCTTCTGCAGCACTTCGTCGAGCACCTTGTGGGAGAGGATGAGGCTCATGGGCGAGGGCATTCTACGGCGCGAGCAGGCCCATGGAGGTCCGCGATCCGCAAAGTCCAGCGCCCGACGCGACGCGCCCCTCCCGATCAGCTGGGTGCGAAAGTGCCGGGCACCGCCTCGCAGAAGGTGCGCTCCTCGCGCAGGATGAATTTCTGCCGCTGTGCCAGTGCGAAGTTGTCGCGCCCTTCGGGGTCCGCGCGCAGCCGGGCCCGGTAAGCCTCGTAGTCTGCCAGGCTGTCGAACCCGATCAGCCCCCAGGCGATGTCATTGGTGCCTTCGTGCGGCAGGAAATAGCCCAGCAGGCGGCCGCCGCAGCGCGGGATGATGCGGCCCCACTGGGCTGCATAGGCCGCGAAGGCCTCGCGCTGGAACGGGTCGATCTGGTAGCGGATGAAGCAGGTGACGCGCATGGGGTCCTCCAGGGAAAGGGAAGACCCGATGGTGGGGGGCGCACCGCTGCCGATGCTTCGCTGCGCGACGAAACGTGGCGCCGCCCGCTGGTGCAAACTCGCGGGCATGAACACCAACCAGGTCGCCCGCATCGCCGCGCTGGTCGGCGAGCCGGCGCGGGCCGGCATGCTGCTCGCGTTGATGGACGGCCGCGCCCTCACCGCCAACGAACTCGCGGCCGCCGCGAACGTGGCGGCGCCGACGGCGAGCCGGCACCTCGCGCTGCTGGTCGAGGGCGGGCTGCTGCGGCTCGACCGCCAGGGCCGGCACCGCTACCACCGGCTGGCATCGGCGGAGGTGGCGCGGGTGCTCGAAGGGATCATGCAGCTGTCGGTGGCGCCCGCCGCTCCGCCGGTGAGCACGGGGCCGCGAGACCCCGCCATGCGGCTGGCGCGCACCTGCTACGACCACCTGGCCGGGCGCATCGCCGTCGCGATCGCGGACCGGCTGGTCGAGGACGGCGCCGTCGTGATCGAGGACGAAACGGCGGTCCTCACGGCCAGAGCCGCTTCGCCGTTGCAGGCCCTGGGCCTCGCGCTGCCCTCCACCCTCGCCGCGCCGGCGTCCCGTCCGGCGTGCCGGCCGTGCCTGGACTGGGGTGAACGCCGCATGCACCTGGCCGGGCGCCTCGGCGCCCTGCTCTGCACGCATTGCCTCGACCAGGGCTGGCTGCTGCGCAAGCCGCGCGTGCGCACGCTCGCGTTGACGCCCGCCGGCGCGGCGGCCTTCCGCGACTGGCTGGGGCTGGCCCGCTGGCAGCGCGTGATGGAGCCCTCCGCATGAAGCGCCATGCGGCCTTCCTGCGCGGCGTGAACCCGATGAACTGCCGCATGGCCGACCTGGCGCGGGCCATGGAAGCCGCGGGCTTCACCGGCGTGAAGACGGTGCTCTCCAGCGGCAACGTGGTGTTCGGCGCCACCGGCACGCCGCGCGCCATCGCGCGCAAGGCCGAAGCGGCGATGCAGGAGCACCTGGGGCGCAGCTTCCTCACCATCGTGCGCCCGGTCGCGGCCTTGCAGGCGATGCTGGAGGCCGACCCGTACCGCGCCTTCCGCCTTCCGGCGGGCGCCAAGCGCGTCGTCACCTTCCTGGCTGCCGCACCGGCGGACGCACCGGAGCTGCCCGTGCGGTCGGATGGCGCCAGCATGCTGCGCCTGGAGGGACTGGAGCTGTACAGCGCCTACGTGCCCGGACCGAAGGCGGCCGCCTTCATGGGGGTGATCGAGCGTGCCTTCGGCAAGGACGTGACCACGCGCACCTGGGACACCGTGCGCAAGGTCTGCGCCGCGGGCCAGGCGGACTGAGTCCTAGCCGTCCTCCGGCTGCGGCCACCCGAGCAGCTCGGCCAGGCGGCGCACCACCCACTGCGCCTCGCGCGGTTCGACGGCCGAGCCGTCCACCGACAGCGCCGCCTGCATCTTGCGCAGCACCACGGACTCGGCGTCGCCGGTGCGGAACTGCGCCGCGGCCGCCTGTTCGGTGAGCGCCTGCGCCAGGTCCTCGCAGAGCTCGTAGCGTTCCCGCACGAAGGAGATCGGCTCCGTCAGGCGCAGGCCCGAGGGCGTGGCGAACAGCGCGAGGAACGAGGGCGGCACCTCAATCTGGTTGGGATCGTCCATGCTCATGCCGGGACCAGGCCGATCTCGCGCAAGTAGTCGGCCAGGCCGCGCGCGAACTTCCCGTAGCCCGCGCCATTCGCATGGATCGGGTCCGAGCGCAGCGCGGGATCGCTGAGCACCGCCGCCCAGCCTCCGGCATACAGCGGCAGCTTCATTTCCGCCGCCAGTTCCGCATACATCGCATGGTCCGCGAGCGATCGCGCCAAGGCCGCCATCGCATTCGCCTCCGGCACGGCAACCAGCACCACCTGCGCGCCGGCGGTCACGGCCGCCTCGCAGATGCTGCGGAGGTTGGCGCGCGTCTCCGCCAGGGGCAACCGGCGCAGGAAATCGTTGCCGCCGATGCTCACCAGCACCAGGGCGGGAGCGTGCTCCTGCAGCAGCGCGGGAAGCCGCGCCAGTGCACCGGCCGAGGTGTCGCCGGGGACGCCCGCGTTCACCACCTTCCACCCGGTCAGCCCGGCGAGCACCGACGGATAGCTCGCCTCGGTGCCGGCCCCGGTGCCGAAGGTGATCGAGTCGCCCAGCGCGAGCACCGGCGTGCCCGCCGGCAGCGCCGCCGCCTTCTTCGGCTTGCGCCCGCAGGCCGCCAGCAGGGCCGCCGCGAGCGGCGCGAGCAGGACGGCGCGGCGCCGCGTCACTGCGGTTCGATCTTCGCGTCGCGGATCGCCTTGGCCCACTTGGCCGTCTCGAGCTGCGTGCGGCGCGCCAGCGCTTCCGGCGTGCCCGGCTCGACGACGAAGCCGATGGGCGCGAACTTCTCCTGCAGCTCCTTGCTGTTGGCGGCGGCGTTGATGGCCTGGTTCAGCTTCGCCACGATCTCGGGCGGCGTGCCGGCCGGGGCGAACATCGCGAAGTAGGCGATCAGCTCGTAGTCCTTCAGGCCCAGCGCCTCGTTGACCGTGGGCAGTTCGGGGATGGCCGCGGAGCGCTGCGTCGAAGTGACGGCCAGGCCGCGCACCTTGCCGCCCTTCACCTGCGGCAGCATCACGGCGAAGTCGGCGGTGAACAGCATCACCTGGCCGCCGATCAGGTCGGTCATCGCCGCCGGGCCGCTCTTGTACGGCACGTTGGTCATCTGCACGCCGGCCATGCTGGCGAGCATCTCGGTGGAGACCAGCTGCGAGGTGCTGGCGCTGGCGAAGGTGACGTGGCCAGCCTTGGTCTTGGCCAGGTTCACCAGCTCGCGCAGGTTCTTCGCGGGCACGTCGTTGTTGACGGCCACGATCAGCGGCACCGAGCCCATGTAGCCCAGCGGCGCGAAGGCGGTGTCCTGGTTGTACGGCAGCTGCTTCATCAGGCTCTTCAGCGCCGCGTTGGTGCTGTTGGTGCCGATCAGGATCGTGTAGCCGTCCGGCGCGGCCTTGGCGACCTCCGCGGCCCCGAGCATGCCGTTCACGCCGGGCTTGTTGTCGATGACGATCGGCTGGTTGAGCACCTTGGCCATCTCCGCGGCGAACGCCCGCCCGATCTGGTCGGTGGCGCTGCCGGGCGCGAACGGCACGACCGCGCGGATCGGCTTGCTGGGCCAGGCTTGCGCCGTGGCGGCAGTGGTGAAGAAGGAGGCGGCGGCCAGGACGGCCAAGGACAGGAAGGTGCGGCGCACGTGGGTCTCCAGGGTGTTTGCGGCGGATTGTAGGGCGCGCCCCTGCGCTCCTACACCCGCTCCCGCCTTCCGCTTGCCCCGGCCGCGTTGCGGAGGGAGAACACTCGCGGCATCCCATCGCGGAGGTCCCTCATGATCAAGATCCTGCTTCCCATCGCCGCGTGTGCCGCCCTGGCGGGTTGCGTCGGCTACGGCGATCCGTACGGCAGCTACGGCTACCACGGCCAGCCCGGCGTGTATGCCTCGCCGGGCGGCTACTATCCCGGCCCGGTCTACGGCGGCGTGTATGGCAGCTATCCGGTGTACCGCACCGACGTGCAGCGGCGCGACGGCCGCAACCGGGACCGCGACGGCGACGGCCTGCGCAACCGGGTCGATCCGGACCGGGACAACGACGGGGTACCGAACCGCCAGGACGCGCGGCCGAACAACCCGCGGCGGCAGTAAGCCGCAGGGCGGCTGCCGCTACAGCTGCGACAGCAGCGACGCGCCGAGGTGCCGCACCAGCTGCCGGCGACGGTCGCGGGCCAGTTCGTGGTTGCGATAGGCCTCGTCGACGACGTGGGCGGGAGCCTTGTCGCGCGCGAGCGCCAGGGCCAGGCGCAGCCACCCGGTTTCGCGCCGGGCGGCGTCGTCCAACTCTTCCTTGAGGGTGAGCAGGGGGTCGAGCGGGTCCATGGCGTCGGAGAAGTCCGGACGCCAGTCTATGCATTCCGGGACGCGCCGTGGTGCCTTCCGGAGTGAAGAAAAAAACGATTCGATGCACCGATGTCCGCCGGCCCCGGCCGACAGTGACAATGGCGTGACCACTTCACGGAGGACCGGTGGAACTGAGGGTGTTCCTGCTCGAGGACCTGCGCGGCATGCGCCTGCTGCTGGACGACCTGTTCGCGTCCATGGGGCAGTACCGCGTCGTCTCCGCCTTGAGCACCGAAGCCGAGGCCAAGTTGTGGCTGGAGGAACACCCGGGCGGCTGGGATGTCGCGATCGTCGATCTCGTGCTCGACGAAGGCACGGGCATGAACGTGCTGCGGGCCCTGAAGGCGGCGCCGGACGCGGGCGCGGTGGCGGTCTTCAGCGGCTACGCCACCGGCGGCGTGCGCCAGCACTGCATGAACCTCGGCGCCGATGCCGTGTTCGACAAGACGCAGACGAGCGATTTCATCGCGTGGCTCGTGCAAGTGGCGCAGCAGCGCGGCGCCCTCATCGATCGAACATCCCCAGCCGCCACTGCGCCGACCACGACCTGAAGACCTCCACGCCGCGCACGCTGTGGCCGTGCGCGTCGAGCCGCGGCGAGTAGACCGCCAGTCCCATGCGACCCGGCACCACCGCCAGGATGCCGCCGCTCACGCCGCTCTTGGCGGGAAGGCCGACGGTATAGGCCCACGCGCCGGAGGAGTCGTACATGCCGCAGGTGAACATCAGCGTGAGCACGTCGCGTAGGTGGTCGCGCCCGATCGCGCGGCACCCCGTGCGCGGCTGCACGCCGCCATTCGCCAGCGTCGCCGCCATCATCGCGAGGTCCGCCGTGTCGACCGCGACGACGCACTGGCGCGCGTAGAGCGACAGCGCGCCTTCGATGTCGTCGCCGATCACCTCGAAGTGCCGCAGCAGGTGCGCGATGGCGCGGTTGCGGTGGCTGCCGCCCAGCGCGCCCGCGTCCACCGCTTCGTGCAGCCGCGCCTCACGCCCGAGATACGCCCCGAACATCGCCATGATCTGCTCCGCCGCCCCCTCCGGCGCCGCATGGTGCAGCAGCGCGGACATGGCGATCGCGCCGGAGTTGATCATCGGGTTGTACGGCAGGTGGTCCTCTTCCAGCTCGATGATCGAGTTGAACGCTTCGCCCGTGGGTTCCACGCTCACCTTGCGGTGCACGTCGGCACGCCCGAAGCGGTCGAGTGCCAGGCCGTAGATGAAGGGCTTGGACATCGACTGCAGCGTGAACGCGTGCCCGTGGTCGCCGGCGCAGGCGAGTTCGCCGTCCACGGTCGCCACCGCCACGGCGAAGGTCCCCGGGTCGGTTGCCCCGAACTCCGGCAGGTAGTCGGTGAGCTTGCCTTCCTCGTTCGCGCGGTGGCGTTCCAGCAGTCCCTGGAGGAAAGCCTGGGCATCGGCGGGCAGCTTGCGGTCCATCGCGGAACCTTAAGGCCTTTGCGCGCGGCCGGGGCGCGGCGCCGCTCCGCGCGCCGCAAAAAAAAGGCCCCCTCGCGGGGAGGGGGCGCAGGAAGATCCCGAAAGAACTCTCTCTAGTCCACGTCGCGCCGCAATGGCGTTTCGTGCAGCCAGTCTAGGCGGCCGGGCGCCCGCGCGCAGCGGGGAAAACACCGGCGGATTCCTGCTCTGCAGGCGGGAACCCTGCCGACCGCCTGCGGTCCAAACCGGCACCTAGCGCGAGCGTCCGAGCGCCCGCCCCAGCCACTGCACCTCGTCGGTCCAGACGCCACCCTGCCACCCTTTCGGCAAGGTCCGCAGGTCTTCCGGCGTGTCCAGCCCCTGCGTGAAGCCGCCGCCCCAGCGCCCGAGCACAAACACGGCGCTGCCGGTGCTCCAGGCGCTGCACCAGCGCGTGCGGCCAGCCCCACATCCAGTGCGTGTAGTTCAGCGGCAGCAGCAAGATCATGCGCTGGCATGGCTCAGGCATCCAGCCGGTCCAGCCCAGGGCGAGATAGCGCAGGCCGCAGGCCTTGATCTGCGAGCGGCTGGTGGTCAGCACGTCCGGCACCCGGGCCCGCACGACGGCCACCGGCACGTCGCCGCCGTACACGGCCAGGAAGCGCCGCTGTTCCGGCGCGAGCGACAGCAGCCAGCCGGCGAGCCGCTCGCCCTCCTGCGCGTCGTTGCTCTTCACGTTCAGCAGGATCGCCTGGCGGGGCAGCGCGGCGAGCACCTCGCGCAGCGAGGGCATCAAGCCGACACCCCTGCCGCGCAGCGGGAACGTGCGGCCGCCGTCGTGCGTGTAGCCATGGCCGATGTCCAGCGCCTTGAGCGCGGCCATGGCGTGGTCGCGGGTGCGGCCCCGGCCGTTGGTGCGGCACTCCAGGGTCCAATCGTGGAACACCGCGAACTCGCCGTCGGTGGTGGGATGGATGTCGACCTCCACCACGTCGGCGCCCGCGCGCACCGCCGCCTGCAGCGAGGGAATCGTGTTCTCCAGGAAGGCATGGGCCGGCGGATGGATGCGCGCGGCCGTGCAGGTGTCGCCGGTGACGCCCGCGGACGGGAAGGTCTGCGCGATGCCCCGGTGCGCGAGCACCACGGGCGCCCGCCCGGCACCGGTGGCCGTGAACGGGGACGGCGGCGCGGCGCGCGCGGGGAGCGCGCCCGCCAGCAAGGCGAGCAGGAGGAAGGCGACCCGGAAGTCCATGGTGCGGTGGCGACGCTGCACGCTCAGGGCGCGGGCAGCACGATGCGAACGCGCCCGCCGCCGAGGTCCGAGCGCGTGAGCTGCAGCTCGCCGCCGTGGCTCGCCACCAGGTCGTTCACCACCGCCAGCCCGACGCCGTGACCCGGCACCCGCTCGTCGCCGCGCACGTGCAGGCCCAGCACCGCTTCCGTGTCGCTGAAGCCGGGCCCGTCGTCGTCGACCTGCAGCACCAGCCTGCCCTGCTCGAGGCCGGCCCGGACGGCAACGCGGCTGCGGGCCCACTTGGCGGCGTTGTCCATCACGTTCCCCATCATCTCGAAAGTGTCGCCTTCGTCGATGCGCCAGCGCAACTGCGGCGGGCCGTCCACCGTGAGGGCCAGGCGCTTCTCGGCATAGACCTTGGCCAGCGCGTCGCGGATGCGGTCGATCACCGGCAGCAGTTCCAGCGGCCGGGCGAAACGCGTGGCGCCGCCGGCCGCCGCGCGCCCCAGCTGGTGCTGCACGATGTCGTCCATGCGCGCCACCTGCTGCTCCACGGCGGCCGGCAATTGCGCCGGCTCCGCGAGGGCATTGCGCAGCACCGCGAGGGGCGTCTTCAGGCTGTGCGCGAGGAAGCTCAGGGCCTCCTTGTAGCGCACCTGCCGCACGCGCTCCTGCCGCAGCAGCGTGTTCAGGTTGCCGGTGAGCCCGGTGATCTCCGTGGGGTAGCTGCCTTCGATGCCTTCCTGCTCGCCGGCCTCGATGCGGCGGATCTCGCCGGCCACGCGGCGCAGCGGCGACAGCGCCCAGCGCAGCAGGAGCAGTTGCGCCATCAGCAGCAGCACGCCGGCGCTGCCCAGCCAGGCCCAGAGCGTGCGCGCGAAGATGCGGATCTCGGCATCGAAGGTCGCCCGGTCCTCCAGCACGGACAGCACCAGCGGCACCGCGCCGTTGCGGCCGGCCCAGTTCACCGAGTAGGTGACGCCCAGCCAGCCCTTGCCGTCCCCGTCGAGGTCGTCGTAGCGCCACTCGCCGACCGGCTGCGCGCGGCGAAACGGCGGCTGCTGTCCCAGCGACGACGGCGAACGCCATTGCTCCCCGGCGCCGGGGCTGGCGATGCTGGCGTACAGGCCGGAAGCCGGCAGCATGAGGCGAGGCTCGGCCAGGCCGGCCGGCATGGTCAGCGCACCCGCCGCGTCGACCTCCGCGCCGGCGAGCAGCAGGTAGACGGTGCCCTGCAGGCGGCCGAAATGCACGGCGCGCACGCTGTCCGCATGCGCGCGCTGCACGGCCAGGCCGGCACCGACGAGGAAGGCCACCAGCACCAGCGCCGCGCCCAGCAGCAGGCGTGCGCGGATGGAGTAGCCCGGGCTCATCCCAGCGTGAAGCGGTAGCCCCGCCCGCGCACGGTCTCGATCGGGCCCAGCTTGCCGTCGGGGTCCAGCTTGCGGCGCAGGCGTCCCATCAGCACCTCCAGCACATTGCTGTCGCGGTCCTCGCCGTGCGGGTAGAGGTAGTCCGAGAGTTCCTGCTTGGTCACCACGCGGTCGCGATGGCGCACCAGGTACTCCAGCATGCGGTACTCGAAGGTGGTGAGTTCCAGCGCTTCGCCGTGCAGCCGGACCTTCTGGCCGGCCAGGTCGATCCCCAGCGGCCCGAGCGTGAGCACGTCGCTGGTGGCCTGGATGGAGCGGCGCAACAGCGCCTTCACGCGCGCGGCGAGCTCCTGGTATTCGAAAGGCTTGACGAGGTAGTCGTCGGCGCCCGACTCGAGCCCCGCCACCTTGTCCTGCCAGCTGCCGCGGGCCGTGAGGATCAGGATCGGCAGCGGCCGCCCTTCCTTGCGCAGGCGCTGGACGATGGCGATGCCGTTGAGCTTCGGCAGGCCCAGGTCGACGATCGCGAGGTCGACCGGGTACTCCTGGGCGATGAAGAGGCCTTCCTCGCCGTCCGCCGCCTGGTCGACGCGATAGCCTTCCGCTTCGAGCTGCCGGGCCAGGCCCGTGCGCAGCGCCGCGTCGTCCTCGATCAGCAGCAGGCGCATGCCTAGAGCGGCCGGCCGGTGGCCGCGTCGATCAGGATCACGCGCACCTCGCCCGAGGGCGTGAGCACCTTCACCCGCCACGCCGGGCGGTTGTCGGCATCGGCGCGCTCGACCGCCAGCACCCGGCCCGGGCTCACGCGCTGGGCGGCGGCGGCCGCGCCGTCGCGGCTCACCTGGGCCCAGGCGCCGGCGCTGGCCACCGCCAGGGCCAGTGCGCAGATCAGCTTGCGGGTGGGTTGCATGGCGGTCCTTCCTTCACGCGATGGTAGTGCCTCAGCCGTGCCGCAGGCGCAGGCGGGTTTCCGCAGTCTGCGCGCCGGTGGTGGAGATCAGCCGCATCTGGTAACCCGTGCCCGTCATCCGCAGGTTCGGGTTCAGCAGGCGGGGCACCACGGCGAAGTTGCCGTTCGCATCCGCGCGCACCGTGGTGTCGGCAATGGTCTGCTGGGTGCCGCCGCCGTTCATTTCGCTCACCGCGTCGACCAGCACGCGCACGGTGGCGTGCGGGAATGTGCGGCCGCGGATCGGGTGCGGGTTGTGGATGTCCCAGACGGCGTCGACCGGATGGCTCATCACCTCGATGGCCGGCGCCGTCGGCGCGACCGCCACCGGCGGAAGGACGGGCACGGGCACCGGCACCGCGCCGACCGGCGGGCTGGCGCGGCCGCGCTCCACAACGTCGAAGCTCCACGACTGCCGCGCGGTGCGGCCGGCGCGGTCGCGCACCGACAGTTCGGCGGTGTGGCGGCCGCGCGGCAGGTTCGCGCGGTACTCGATCTCGTCGCGTTCGATGCGCGCATCGCCGGTGACGTCGCGGCCGTCGACGCGCAGGGTCACGTCCTCGATGCGGCGGTTGTCGCGCAGCTTGGCGGCGATGCGCACGCGGCCGTCGTCGTCCACCCGTGCGCCGTTGGCGGGCGTGACCTCGACGATCTGCGGGCCGCCGTTGCCGCGGCCCGGACGGTCGTCGTCGCGGTCGCGCAGGGCCACGCGCGCCGTCACGCGCTGGCCGTTGTCCTGCAGCGAGGCGACGGCACGTTCGAAGTCGCGGCGGTCGTCGCGCCGGCGGATCACGTACTCGCCTTCATAGACGCCGCGGCGGGTCTCGCGCAGCTCCAGCTGGGTGACGTTGGGGATCTCGACCCAGGCGCGCGCATTGGGGGTGCCTTCCAGGCGGAAGCGCAGCTCGCGGCCCGGCTCGAAGCGCTCGCCACCGCCCCGGACCTCGAAGCTCTCGATCTGCGGCGCCCGCGCGAACCGCGACTGGGCCGCGGCGGGAGCGGCGACGAAAGCGGTGGCGGCGGGGACCAGCAGCATCAGGGCTGCCACATGGGTACGGACTCGGTTCTGCATAGCACCTCCTGTAGGGGATGGAGAGACTGTACGGCCGGGCACGTGAACGCATCCTGAACGGACCGCGCGATGCTGCGTCAGAATCGGCCGGCCCCGCCTGCCACCCGTGAACAAGTTCCGCCTTCCCCTCGCCGCCCTCGCCCTTGCCGTGCTGGCCCTGCTCGCCTGGGAATTCCAGTGGCGCTGGCGGCATGCCCTGCTCAAGCCGCCCGCGCCATCGGCGGACGCGGCGTGGGTGGCGGAGGTGCGCGCCCTGCCCGCGGGCGCCGCGCCCGGCGACCGCGGTGTCTTCCTGCGCGGCGAGCATGCGTGGCTGCGCAGCCTGCAGCCTCGGCTGGTGTTCGCGGGCGATTGCGAGCAGGTCGAGACGCGGTGGTTCGGTGCGCGCCGCCTGGTGATCGATTGCGAATTGCGGGCCGGCGAGCCGCGGCTGCTGCAGCCGCTCGTCGGCGACGTCGTCATCGAGCTGGTGGTGCAGCGGCAGTTCGCGCGGGCACCGTCATGGCCAGCAGGTGGAACGACAGCGCCTTGCCGTGCATGTCGAGGTTGAGCGAATCGTTCACGCCGCCGTCCAGCACCTCGTCGAGCACGAAGTTCATGGCCCCCAGGCGCGGCAGCAGATAGCGGCGCACCGCGGCCGGCTGCCGATGGCCGAACCACGCGGCCACGCGGGCCTCGGTGACCTCCTCGACCAGCCAGTCGTAGTCCTCCGCCCGGTAGGCGATGAGGCTGATGTTGATGCGGTTGCCCTTGTCGCCGGTGCGGGCGTGTGCCACTTCGTGCAGTGGGATGGTCGGCATGGCGGCCTCAGGCGAAGTGGAAGCGCGGCTGCAGCAGCTCGCGCGGAACCAGGCAGGCGCGGCTGGACAGCCGCGGGCGTTTCGCCGTGCGCACGCCGCCGCCGCCGGCGGGCCCGCAGGTCCACATCGCCGTCATTTCCTGCAGCAGGCGGTCGACCGGTTCGGCCAGGGCATGCTTGCCGGCGACGCGCAGGCGCACGTCCAGCGCCGACCCGGCGGGGATGCCGCGCAGGTGCCCGTTGGCGTCGTCGCCGAACAGGCTGCTGACGCCGATCAGGTCGCAGCGCAGCGGCAGCACGCCCGCCATCCGCGCCTGCATCACCTGCATCGCCAGCCGGGCCCGCGCTTCGGCGTTCGGGCCGGCATAGGAGATCTCGGCTTCGCCCAGCCAGCCGCCGTCGAAGAAGGCCAGCGCCTTGAGCGTGCCGGTGCGCGGGTGGCCCTTCACGCCGCGCAGGCGCACGCGGTCGCGGCCGACCTGCCCCAGCTCCGCTTCGCCGATGTCGGCCACGACGTCCGGCGTCAGGTAGGCCGCGGGATCGTGCACCTCGTACAGCAGCTGCTCCTTCACCGTCCGCAAATCGACCAGGCCGCCGGTGCCGTCCGCCTTGCCGACGATGCAGCTTCCGTCGGCCGCGATCTCGGCGATGGGGAAGCCGACGTCGGCGAGGTCCGGCACGTCCTTGCAGCCGGGGTCGGCGAAGTACCCGCCGGTGACTTGCGCGCCGCACTCGAGCAGGTGGCCCGCCATGGTCGCGCCGGCCAGGCGGTCCCAGTCGTCGAGGGACCAGCCGTGGTGGGCCAGCGCCGGGCCGAGCACCAGCGAGGGATCGGCCACGCGGCCGGTGACCACGACCTGCGCGCCGGCGCGGATGGCGTCGGCGATCTCCGCCGCGCCGAGGTAGGCGTTGGCGCAGACGAAGCGATCCGCATCGAAGCCGCCTTCCAGCCGCTCGCGCACGATGGCGCGGCCGCGCTCGTCCGAGAGATCGTCGCCCTGCACCACCGCCACGCGCGGGCGCGGCAGCCCGAGTTCGGCGGCGAGGGCGTGGATCGCCTGCGCCGCGCCCTGCGGGTTGGCGGCACCGAAGTTGCCGACGATGGTGATGCCGTGCCGCAGGCAGTCGGCCAGCACGGGCCGCAGTTCCTGCCGCAGCAGCGGTTCGTAGCCCAGCGCCGGGTCGCGCCGGCGCGCCAGGTGCTGCAGCGCCAGCGTGCGTTCCGCGAGGTTCTCGAAGATCAGCGCCGCCGGCCCGCCGCGCGCCACCAGCGTGCGCACCACGGGCCCGGCCGCGTCGACGCGGTCGCCGGAAAAACCGGCACCGCAGCCCACCGCCAGCGCCTCAGCCATGCATGTCTCCTGTCATCGGAGACGCATTGTTGCCTAGCCGGCGCGCAGTGCCCCGAGATCCTGCTCCAGGCTGCGGAACCAGCCCGACCCGGCGGCATAGCTGCCCACCCAGCCGCGCGCGGTGACGAGCGTGATGCGCGGCAGGTCGTCCCCGTCGAGGGCCGCTTCCGGCAGCTCCAGCTGCGAGACGCACACGTGGCGCGCGGCCATGCCGCTGCGGCGCACGGCCTCGGCGACCGCGAGGCGGTCGCCCGGCGGGAAGGCTGCGAAAGGTATGTGCTTCATGGTCCCCACTTCCTGTTGGCGGGGCCAATCTAGCAAGCGGTCCGCGACGGCCAATGTCGCTTGTGTAAACGCCGGCGCGCGGCGCGCCGGAATGCGCTTTCGTGCGCGCCGCAGGGTGCAACGTCAGGGCGCGCGCTTACGCCGGTCCCGCCAGTGGCGGCGGCTGGCGCACGTTCCACGGCGCGATCGCCTCGAACGCATGGGCCAGCGCGAGCACGCGCAGGTCGCCGCGCGGCGGGCCCGCCAGCTGCATGCCCATGGGCAGTCCGCCGTCGCCGAAGCCCACCGGCACGCTCGCCACCGGCAGGCCGGCGAGCGTGAAGGGCGTGACGATCTCCATCCACCGGTGGTAGGTGTCCATGGAGACCCCTGCGATCGCCCTCGGCCAGCGCTCGTCGGCGGCGAAGGGGAACACCTGCGCGCTGGGCGCGGCCAGGACATCGAATCGCTCGAACAGCCGCCGCAGCGCGTGGTAGACCTCCGTGCGCTGCGCCGACGCCTGGTATAGCTGCGCCGCGGTGAGTTGCAGGCCCTGCTCCACTTCCCACACGGCTTCCGGCTTCATCAGCGCGCGCAGTTCGGGTTGCGCATACGTCGCCCGCAGCTTGCCGCCGGTGAGCATCTGCCGCAGCACCAGCCAGGCGTTCCAGTTCACGTCGCGGGGCACGTCCAGCGTGCACGGCTCGACGACGTGCCCGGCCTCCTGAAGCCGGCGCAAGGCCTGCTCGCACAGCGTGGCGATGCCGGGCTCCAGCGGCAGGTCGCTCCAGAGGCTGCCGAGCCAGCCGATGCGCTGCCCCCGCGGCGGCCCGGCGAGTTCCAGGCTGCCGGGCTCGGGCAGCGGGTCGGCGAGCGACAGGGGCGCACGCTCGTCCCAGCCCGCCATCGTGCACAGCAGGCGCGCCGCATCCATCGTGGTGCGGGCCATCGGGCCCTCGGTTCCGAGCTGCGCGAAGAAGGCATCCTCCGCCGGCACCGCCGGCACGCGCCCGCGCGAAGGGCGGAAGCCGACCACGTTGTTGAAGGCCGCCGGATTGCGCAGCGAGCCGCCGAAGTCGCTGCCGTCGGCCACCGGCAGCATGCCCAGGGCCAGTGCCACCGCCGCCCCACCGCTGCTGCCGCCCGCCGAGCGCGCCGGGTCCCATGCGTTGCGGGTGGTGCCGAAGACCTCGTTGAACGTGTGCGACCCGAGCCCGAACTCCGGCGTGTTCGTCTTGCCGATGACGATGCCGCCGGCCTTCTTCATGCGCTGGACGAACAGGGCGTCGCCGGACGCGATGCGGCCGGCCGTCGTGCGCGACCCCTGCGTGGTGGGAAGGCCCTGCGCATCGCTCAGGTCCTTCACGGCCAGCGGGAACCCGTGCATCCAGCCGGTGGCCTCGCCGCGCACCAGTGCGGTGTCGCGCAGGTCCGCTTGCGCCAGCAGGTCTTCTTCGCTGCGCAGCGAGACGATGGCGTTGTGCACCGGGTTCAGCGCGTGGATGCGGTCCAGCGTGGCGCGCATCAGCTCGCGGCACGAGACTTCGCGGGCGGCGATGCGGCGCGAGAGCGCGCCGGCGTCGAGCGCCAGCAGGGCGGAAGGCGTCAGGTGGCGGGCGTTTTCCAGGATGTCCCCTCCTCGCGGCCCTCCATCATTGCAGCAAAGGCGCAGGCGCGGGGCGCGGGCGGGCGTGGTGCGCGCTCAGGCCGGCCGGTACCGGCCGGGCCGGTGGTTGTAGACCAGCGCCAGGTTCACGGCCACGACGGCAAGCACCGACAGCGCCAGCCGACCCGCGTCGCCGGCCCACCATCCGCCGGCCAGGACGATGGCCGCGTCCACCGCCATCTGCACCTTGCCCGCGGGCCAGCCGAAGCGGTCCTGCAAGCGCAGCACCAGCACGTTGAGGCCGCCGAGGCTGGCCCCGTGGCGAAACAGGATCAGCATGCCGGCGCCGCACAGGAGTCCGCCCAGCACCGCGGCGAAGGCGCCGTCCACCCGCTGCAGCGTGACCAGCCGCGGCAGCCAGGCCGCCAGCAGCGACAGCAGCGTGACGGCGAGCGCCGTGCGCAACGCGAAAGCGCGCCCCATGCGCAGCCACGCCAGGCCGTGGAACGGCAGGTTCACCAGGAACAGCGCCAGGCCGAGGTCCACGCCGCCCGCATGGTGCGCGAGCAGCGCGATGCCGACCGTCCCGCCGGGCACGAGGCCCGCGTTCTGCATCAGGAACACGCCGAAGGCAGCGAACAGGGTTCCGGTGAAGAGGCCCTGCAGGTCGTCCTGCAGCAGGCTGGCGAGGGAAGGACGCGGCATGCCGCGACGCTAAGCCGCGCCGTGCCGGCTGTCCTTGACGCAGGTCAGCAGCGGGCGCGGCCGCCGCCAACGAGGCACAATGCACTCCTCCATGCACGGCTTTGCCCTCTTCATCGGCGACCACCTCGCGCGCAGCGTGCGGGGCGTCCCCGGTGCGCCTCCTGCCTGACGAAGCCGGCCGCGCGCGCGGCCACCGGTCTTTCGTCCATCCACCCGCCAGGAGTACCGCAATGGCTGATCTGTTCGACAACCCCATGGGCCTCATGGGGTTCGAGTTCGTCGAGTTCGCTTCCCCCGTTCCCAACCTGCTCGAGCCGCTGTTCGAGAAGATGGGTTTCACCCTCGTCGCGAAGCACCGCTCCAAGGACGTGCTGCTCTACCGGCAGGGCGACATCAACTTCATCGTCGACCGCGACCCGAAGAGCCAGGCGCAGTATTTCGCCGCCGAGCACGGGCCTTCGGCCTGCGGCCTCGCCTTCCGCGTGCGCGACGCGCACAAGGCCTATGCCCGCGCGCTGGAGCTGGGCGCGCAGCCGATCGAGATGCCGACCGGCCCGATGGAGCTGCGCCTGCCGGCGATCAAGGGCATCGGCGGCGCCCCGCTGTACCTGATCGACCGCTTCGAGGACGGCAAGTCGATCTACGACATCGACTTCGAATGGCTGCCCGGCGTGGACCGGCATCCGCGGGGCCACGGCCTCAAGGTCGTGGACCACCTGACGCACAACGTCTACCGCGGCCGCATGGCGCACTGGGCGGCGTTCTACGAGCGGCTGTTCAACTTCCGCGAGATCCGCTACTTCGACATCAAGGGCGAGTACACCGGCCTCACCTCCAAGGCGATGACCGCGCCCGACGGCATGATCCGCATCCCCTTGAACGAGGAAGCGGGCAAGACCTCGGGCCAGATCGAGGAATTCCTGATGAAGTTCAGCGGCGAAGGCATCCAGCACGTGGCGCTGCTCTCGGACGACCTGGTCGCCACCATCGACCGGCTGCAGATGGCGGGCGTGCCGCTGATGACGGCCCCCAACGAGGTGTACTACGAGATGCTCGAGGAACGCATGCCCGGCCATGGCGAACCGGTGGGCGAGTTGCAGGCGCGCGGCATCCTGCTCGATGGCGACACCAGCGGGGGCCAGCCCCGCCTGCTGCTGCAGATCTTCTCGGAGCCGGTCCTCGGCCCGGTGTTCTTCGAGTTCATCCAGCGCAAGGGCGACGACGGCTTCGGCAACGGCAACTTCAAGGCGCTGTTCGAATCGCTCGAGCGCGACCAGATCCGCCGCGGGGTGCTGCAGGTGGAGAAGGCATGAGCGCCGGCACGCCCGGCCTCGACCCCGCGCTGCGCAGCTGGGTCGACAGCGCCAACGACCCGGCGTGCGACTTCCCGATCCAGAACCTGCCCTTCGGGCGCTTCCGCCGCGACGAAGGGGAGGAGCTGCGCATCGGCGTGGCGATCGGCGACCGGGTCGTCGACCTCGAGGCGGCCGGCCTGTTCCCGCACCAGCAGATGAAGCAGCTGTTGCGTACGTCCCCCTTCGAGCGGCGCGCGCTGCGGCACGCCCTGGTGGAAGGCCTGCAGCACGGCAGCCCCCAGCGGGGGACGCTCGAACGCGCGCTGCTGCCGCTGGCGTCCGTGCAGATGGGCCTGCCTTGCGACATCGGCGACTACACCGACTTCTACGTCGGCATCCACCACGCGACCGCCGTCGGCAAGCAGTTCCGTCCCGATGCGCCGCTGCTGCCGAACTACAAGTGGGTGCCCATCGGCTACCACGGGCGCGCCTCCACGATCAACGCGAGCGGCGCCGCGTTCCGGCGTCCCGTGGGCCAGGTGAAGCCGCCGGACTCCGACACGCCGGTGCTGCGGGCGAGCGCGCGCCTGGACTTCGAACTCGAGCTGGGCATCTTCATCGGGCGCGGCAACGCGCAGGGCGAACCGATCGCGCTCGACGGCGCGGAGGACCACGTCTTCGGCCTTGCGCTGTTCAACGACTGGAGCGCGCGCGACCTGCAGGCGTGGGAATACCAGCCGCTGGGACCGTTCCTGTCGAAGAACTTCGCCAGCACCGTTTCGCCCTGGATGGTGACGCTGGACGCCCTGGAACCCTTCCGGCGTCCGTGGCAGCGCGCGGCCGGTGAGCCGCTGCCTCTGCCTTACCTGGACGGCGAGGCGAACCGCGCACGCGGCGCCTTCGACGTGCACCTGGAGGTCTGGCTGCAGACCGCGCAGATGGCCGCCGCCGGCCATGCGGGCGAGCGCATCAGCCGCTCCAGCTTCGCCGATGCGGCGTACTGGACGGTCGCCCAGCTCGTCACCCATCACACGGTCAACGGCTGCCGGCTGGAAGGCGGAGACATGTTCGGGTCCGGCACCCTGTCGGGGCCCTTGCCGGACCAGGCCGGTTCCCTGCTGGAACTCACGGCCGGGGGCAAGGCGCCGCTTCGTCTGCCCAACGGGGAAACGCGCACCTTCCTCGAGGACGGCGACACGGTCATCCTGCGCGCGTCCTGCGAGCGCGAAGGCGCGCGCCGCATCGGCTTCGGCGAGTGCCGCGGCACCGTGCTGCCCGCACCAAAGATGTAGGCGGCTGCCGCGCTTCCACGGGGCGACGGGGCGGCGGCGGGCTTGGCGGACGGCGGGGACGCCGCGACTCCTACAAGGGCCCTCCCGGCCGAGGCGCACGATCCCTTCCGTAGCGCAGTCCTTCAGTCCTTCATCCCGAAACTGCAGTCGCGCTCAAACCATCTGGAGTCAGAGATGAAAGCCGTTGTGTTCTGCGCCGCGCTGGCCACCTTTGCCGTGGCTCCCGCCTTCGCCCAGGAACTCGTGGCCCGCCAGGGCGACGACTCCGTGCGCCTGTCCGACACCGCCTGCAAGAGCGACCTGGTGCTGGGCCGGCTCGACCCGTCCGCGGCCGCCGAATACCGGCAGGCCTCCGCCGTCTTCCAGGGCCAGCGCTTCAACGCGTGCTGGCGGATGGTCGGCGGTGCCGCGCACCTCGTGTACGAGGACGGCGACCAGGGCATCATCCCGGCGACCGAGCTGAAGCCGGAACTGACCGCCTGATCCGCCCACAGGCGCTGCGCGTGATAACGCAGCGTTACACGCGGCTCATGCACAATCGCCGGGAGGGCCCTGCGGCCCCCCGAAAATGACCCGCGTTCTGATCGTTGAGGATGACCCCACCACCGCCGCCATGATGGTCGGCGTGGTTCGCCGACAGCAGTGGGAAGCGCAGCACTGCGCGGACCTCCATTCGGGGTGGCAGGTGTTGTGCAGCGAGCCGGTCGACCTGCTGCTGCTCGACCTGCAGCTGCCCGACGGCGAAGGCACGGACCTGCTGCGCAAGCTCAGGCGTTCGCTGGCGCCCGCGTTGCCGGACCCGAAGACGCCGGTGCTGGTGATCTCCTCGCGCGCGCAACTGCAGACGCGCCTGGCCGCGCTGGACCTGGGCGCGGACGGCTACGTCATCAAGCCCGTGCACCTGGAGGAAGTCGCCGCGGTCATGCGCGCCCTGCTGCGGCGGCGCAGCACCCTGCAAGCGGGGCAGATCCGGCACCAGGACCTCGTCGTGGACCCGAACAGCCGCTTCGTTCAGCAGAAGGGCGTGCCGGTCGAACTGACCGAGCAGGAGTTCACGGTGCTGCTGGCGCTGCTGGAGGACCGGCCCAAGGCCCTGAGCCGCGCCGAGATCCAGGCCCGCACCGGCAACCGGGTGGGCGACGGCGGCGCCGTCGAGGTCCACGTGCACCACCTGCGCAAGAAGCTGGGCGACGGCGTCATCCAGACCGTGCGCGGCATCGGCTACTGCATCGGGCCCGAGCCCGCTCAAACCTAACCCGAACGTTCGCAACCCGGACGGAGGATGACCTTCCGTCCGGTTTGTGGCAGGACAGCGTAGGGAAAGGCGCTAAGGACGCGCTGCCTTTCCCTTATCTCGAGATGCTCATCCGTGTAAGACACTGTATGCATGCTCACAATGACGCTTGACACGATCCGCCGGGTGCTGTCCCTGACCCGGCGCGACGCAGCGGACTCCGAAGGCTTCCCGGCCTCGCGTCCCGCCGCCGGCAATGGTCAGGGCGCCGACCTCATCTTCCGCCTCAAGGCGTGGCCCCAGCTGCCCGAGTCGGGGCGCACCGCCGAGATCTACCGCATGCTGTCCGTGATGAGCAGCCAGCCCGTCACCCGCCAGTGGCTGCTCGCCCGCTGCAGCATGGCCCCGCGCCAGCTCGATGCGCTGCTCGAGCACCTGGTCGCCGACGGCGCCCTCGAGGTGATCGACCCCGCGTTGTTCGCGGGCCGGCAGCCCGCGCGCGCCTGAGCGTCAGCCGCCGGGCCGCGGCGCCGGCGGCAGGGCAGGGTCGCGCTGCGCCAGCCGGTCGACCAGCGCCTGCATGTTCGACAGGGACGCGAGGTGCATGGACACGAGGTGCAGTTCGCCGGCGCGGAACAACGACAGCGCCGCCGCATCCGGCAGCGCCATCAGCTTCTTCTCGTCGACCACCATCAACCCGTTGACCGTGAAGCTGCGCCCGTCCACCAGGTCGGCGCGCGCATCCATTTCCACCAGCAGTCCCGCCTGGTCCAGCCGCCGGCAGAACGCCTCGGTGCGCACGTACTCGCCCTGGTACTGCGTCAGGAAGTCCACCGCATGCCGCAGGAACGGCGTGTCCCGCCCTTGCGCGTCGAACAGCGCCTCCCCCTCGGCGTCGCCGACGCCCGGGCAGGCTTCGTCGATGCACAGGGCCATCGACTGCCCGGGGAGTTCGGCCAGCACGAACGGGTAGCGCCGCACGAACGCGGGCACGTAGCGCGCGTCCCAGCGGCCGCCGGCGTCGACGAACAGGTTCTCGCGGCTGCGCAGTCCCAGCATGGCCAGCGGCAGGACCTTGCCGCCGGTGCGGCTGAAGACGATGGCGTATTCCTTGAAGGCCTCGCCGAACTCCGCCCCGGCCAGGTACAGCGCATTGGCCTGGCGCGCGAAACCGTAGCCGCTGCCCGGCCGCACGCGGCGCGCGCGGTGCTTCACGCGGTCCAGCAGCACCGGCTTTTCGTAGTAGACAAGGTCGGACATTGGAGCGCTCAATCCCCGGTCGCGGCGTCGGCAGCTTCGGGCACCGGCGTGGCCAGCACCTTGTCGATGCGGCGGCCGTCGAGGTCGACGACCTCGAACACCCACTCGCCGCAGTCGATGCGCTCGCCCGGGCCCGGCAGCTGGCCGGACACCGCCATCAGCAGGCCCGCCACCGTGTTGTAGCGGCCCTTGTCCTCCTCGGGCAGTTCGCGGATCTCCAGCCGCTCCTTGAGTTCCGACACGGGCATCAGGCCGTCGAGCAGCCAGGAACCGTCCTCGCGCTGCGTAGCCCAGGCCTCGTCCTCCTCGGCCGGCTGCAGTTCGCCGGTGATGGCCTCCAGCAGGTCGTGCGGCGTGACCAGGCCCTGCACGACGCCGTATTCGTCCACCACGAACACGAAGCGCGCGGAGTGGGTGCGGAACTGCTCCAGCAGCTCCATCCCGGTGAGCGTCTCCGGCACGAACACCGCGGCTTCCGCGTGCGGCTCCACCGGCCCTTCGTGCTGCGGCCCCAGCGAGATCAGCTTCGAGACGCTGACGATGCCGACGACGTCGTCCAGCGAGCCCCGGCACACCGGGTACCAGGAGTGCGCCTCGCCCTCGCCGGCGCGGCGCAAGCCCTCGCGCACGCTCAGGGTGGCGTCGATCCACTGCACGTCCGAACGCGGCACCATCATGGAGGTGAGCGGCCGGTCGTCGAGGTGGAACACGTTGCGCACCATGCGGTGCTCGTGCGCCTCGATCACGCCGGCGTCCACGCCCTCTTCCAGGCTGTGGGCGATCTCCTCCTCGGTCATGCCGCGCGGCGTGGTGGTGTCGATGGCCAGCAGCCTGAGCGTGGTCTGCGTGGACACCGACAGCAGTCCCACGAAGGGACCGGCTGCCTTCGACAGCCAGCGCATGGGCCGCGCGGCCCAGCGGGCCACCACTTCGGGATAGAGCTGCCCGATGCGCTTGGGCACCAGTTCGCCGAACACGATGGTGATGTAGGTGATGAACAGCACCACGATCGCCGTCGCGGCGATGGGCGCGATGCGCTCGGGCACCTTCCATTCCCGCAGGGCCACGGCGAGGTCCGCGCTGAAGGCCGCCTCGCCGACGATGCCGTTGATCAACCCGATGGAGGTGATGCCCACCTGCACGGTCGAAAGGAACTGCGTCGGCTGCTCCATCAGCTTGAGGGCCGCGCGCGCGCCGCCGTCCCCGCCCTCCGCCATCGCGGACAGCCGCGCCTTGCGGCTGGTGGACAGCGCCATCTCGGACATCGCGAACAGGCCGTTGAGCAGCGTCAGCAGCGCGATCAGCAGGAAATCCATGAATCAGGACAGAATCGCAAGCATCGCACTGTACTGCAACGCCGCAGCGGCCCGGCCGCCGCCCCCCAGGACCCCATGCCCGACACCGCAGAGCCCCTGTCGCCCCTCGACCGCGTGCTGTGGTCCGACATGCAGCCGCAGCCCGCCCCCGGCCAGCTGCCGCTCCTGGCGCACTACACCTCCATCGGCACGCTGGAGCGGATCTCCCAGACCGGGGAGATCTGGTTCTCCAACCCGCTGTACATGAACGACGTGGACGAACTGCGCTACGGCATGAACCTGGGGCTGCACGCGGTGCGCAGCCACGCCGGGCTGCGCGAGGCCTGCCCGCCGGACCACTACAACGCGCTGCTGGACGCCTTCGACCTGCTCTACACGACCTTCGACAACGATTCGGCCTTCGACGTCTATGTCTTCAGCTGCTCGGAACACGACGAAGAGATCGGCGACGACGGGCTGCTCTCCATGTGGCGCGGCTACGGCGGCGACGGCAACGGCGTGGCGATCGTCTTCGACATGGCGCCGTTGGTGGCGGCGGGCACGCCGCTGCTGGTGCGCCAGGTGCAATACCTCTCCTACGAGGCCAGCGAGGCGTGGATGGACGCCAAGCTGCAGCAGTTCTCGCTGCAGCTGCAGCGCGTGGGCGGGCCGGTGGCGTCGATGAAGGACGCTGCCGCGGCGCTGTTCGAACGCATCAAGCTGTTCGCCCTGTTCACCAAGCACCGCGGCTTCCACGAAGAGCGCGAGTGGCGCATCGTCTACCTGCGCGAGCTGGACCGCGACGGCCTGTTCACGCAGCAGCTGCACTACGCGATCGGCGGGCGCGGCATCGAGCCGCGGCTGCGCTTCACCACCGGCGCCTTCGCCGCCGAAGCGGCGCGCAAGCCGCTGCTGGAGTCCATGGTGCAGCGGATCATCCTCGGGCCGGTGCTGGCGACGCCGCTGGCGCTGCGTTCGGTGCAGCGGATGCTGGAGCTGTACCAGCCGGCGTGGGCGGACCGCGTCGCACGTTCCAGCACCCCCTACCGCGCGCAGCGTCCCTGAAGATGGCGCACTACCTCGTCGGCGACGTCCAGGGCTGCGATGCCCCGCTCGGAAGGCTGCTGGAGAAGGTCGGCTTCTCGCCGAGCCGCGACACGCTGTACCTGCTGGGCGACCTGGTGAACCGCGGCCCCGCATCCGCCGCCGTGCTGCGGCGCCTGATGGCGTACGGCGACGCCGCGCAGTGCCTGCTGGGCAACCACGACCTCAGCCTGCTCGCCACCGCCCACGGACACCGCGCACCGCACCGCAACGACACCATGGACGACATCCTGCGGTCGCCGGAGCGCGAGGCGATGCTGGACTGGCTGCGGCACCGCCCGATGGCGCTGCACGCGCACGGCCTGCTGATGGTGCACGGCGGCGTGCTGCCGCAATGGGACCTGCGGCAGGTGCTGCAACTCGCCGGCGAGGTCGAGTCCGTGCTGCGCGGGCCCGGGCTGGTGGATTTCCTCGCCCGCATGTGGGGCAACCAGCCGGACCGCTGGGACGACGCCCTCGCGGGGGCCGATCGCCTGCGCGTGGTGGTGAACGCGCTCACGCGGCTGCGCTTCTGCACGCCGGAGGGCGTGATGGACCTGCGCGCCTCGGGCGGCCTGCACCAGGCGCCGCCGGGAACGCTGGCCTGGTTCGACGTGCCGGACCGCCGGACGGCGGGCGTGTGCATCGCCTTCGGCCACTGGTCGACCCTGGGATACGTCCGCCGCCCGGACGTGATCGGGCTGGACACGGGCTGCGTGTGGGGCGGCTGCCTCAGCGCGCTGCGCCTGGACGCCAGCGGCGCCGGCGCGCACGAACTCCTCCAGGAGAACTGCGAACAGGCGCAGGCGCCGGGGGAGTAGCACCCCCGCGCGTCATCCCCGCCTGCGGGGGGATGACGAGGTGTCTATTCGCTCTTGAACAGCGCCGCGACCTTGCGCTTGGGCTTGATGTTGGCCGACACGCGCGTGGAAGCCGGCTTGTTGGCTTCCCACGCCGGCGCTTCTTCGCGCGCCGGCGGCTCGTAGGGTTGCTCGAAGAACGGGTCCTTCGGCGCCGACGGTGGCCGGGCGTCGCGCCGGAAGTCCTGGCGCGGCTCGCGGCGTTCGTCGCGGCGCTCGTCTTCCTCGCGCCAGGCCCGGCGGCCGTCGTTGATGCGGCCGCGCGGACGCTCGTCGTCCCACTCGATGGCCTCGATCTCGATCTTGCGCTTGAGGAGCTTCTCCAGGTCGGCCATCAGGCGCGTGTCGCTCGGCGACACCAGCGTCACCGCCAGCCCGGAAGCGCCGGCGCGGCCCGTGCGGCCGATGCGGTGCACGTAGTCCTCGGCGTTGAACGGCACGTCGAAGTTGAACACCGCCGGCACGTCCTTGATGTCCAGCCCGCGGGCCGCGACGTCGGTGGCCACCAGCAGGTCGACCTCGCCCTTCTTGAAGGCGTCGAGCGCCTTCAGGCGCTCGTCCTGGCTCTTGTCACCGTGCAGCGCCGTGGTCTTGAGGCCTTCGCGCTCCAGCGAGCGGGCCAGGCGGGCGCAGCCCAGCTTGCTGTTGACGAAGACGAACGCCTGCGTGATGCCGCGCTGGCGCACGATCTGGCGCACCGCGCGGCGCTTGTCGTCGTCCGGCACGCTGTAGAAATGCTGTTCGACCGTGGAGGCGGTGGTGTTGGGCCGCGACACCTCGATGGTCACCGGGTCCTGCAGGTAGCTGCTGGCCAGGCGCTTGATCTCGGGCGAGAAGGTGGCCGAGAACAGCAGCGTGGTGCGCTGCTTGGGCAGGTACGAGAGGATGCGCTGCAGGTCCGGCAGGAAGCCGATGTCCAGCATGCGGTCGGCTTCGTCGAGCACCACGTACTCGACCTGGTTCAGCACCGCGTTCTTGGCTTCGATGTGATCCAGCAGGCGGCCGGGGGTCGCCACCAGCACCTCGACGCCGCGTTTCAGTTCGGCGGTCTGCGGCTTCATGTCCATGCCGCCGAACACCACCGCACTGCGCAGGTTGGTGTGCTTGGCATAGAGCTTGACCTGCTGCGCCACCTGGTCGGCCAGTTCCCGCGTGGGCAGCAGCACCAGCGCGCGCACGGGGTGGCGGGCCGGCGACGTGGACGCGTTCTCGTGCTTCAGCAGGCGCTGCAGCAGCGGCAGGGAGAAGGCGGCGGTCTTGCCGGTGCCGGTCTGGGCGGCGCCCATCACGTCGCGGCCGGCGAGGACCACGGGGATGGCCTGCTCCTGGATGGGCGTCATGGACTCGTAGCCCATCTCCGCCACGGCGCGGGCGAGCGGTTCGGCCAGGGAGAGTTTGGAGAATGCGGAATCGGACATCAACCCGGGATTGTCGCATTGCCGCAAAAATCGAGCCAGGGGGCGCCGAAGTCCCCCTGGCCCAGCCGTTTCGCCCGGGTTACAGGTTGCGCGCGCTGAAGGTGTCGCAGGCCTTCACGCTGCCGGTCTTCAGGCCGGTCATGAACCAGCGCTGGCGCTGCTCGCTCGAGCCGTGCGTGAAGCTCTCCGGCACCACGGCCCGGCCCGAAGCCTGCTGCAGCGCGTCGTCGCCGATCTTGGAGGCGGCGTTCATGGCCTCCTCGATGTCGCCCTGCTCCAGGATCTGGCGCTGGTTCTGCGCGTGGTGGCCCCAGAGCCCCGCGAAGCAGTCGGCCTGCAGTTCCAGCCGCACGCTCAGGTCGTTGGCGTTGCCGGCGCGGCCGGCCCGCGCGCGCTCCACCTGGTCCGTGATGCCCAACTGGTGCTGCACGTGGTGGCCGACCTCGTGCGCGATCACATAAGCCTGCGCGAAGTCGCCGGGCGCGCCCATGCGGCTCTTCAGGGTCTCGTAGAAACTCAGGTCGATGTAGACCTTCTGGTCGGCAGGGCAGTAGAACGGACCCATGGCCGCCTGGCCGGCGCCGCAGGCGGTGCGCACCGAACCGCGGAACAGCACCAGCTTGGGCTCGACGTAGTTCGCCCCGCCCTGCTGGAACTGCTGCTTCCAGACGTCCTCGGTGTCCGCCAGCACGGTGGACACGAACTGCGCCATGCGGTCGTTGGCCGGAGGCGCCGGTGCGTTCTGCACCTGGGGGGCAGGACCGCCGCCGCCGCTCAGGATGCCGAGCAGCGTGAGGGGATTGATGCCCAGCACGGCGCCGCCGATCAGGGCGACGACGATGGTGCCGATGCCGATCGTGCCGCCGCCGATGCCGAAGCCGCCGCCCCCGCCGCTGCGGGCGTCCTGGACGTTCGTGGATTGCCGGTTGCCTTCCCAACGCATGTCGTTCTCCCTGTAGAGTGAGCCCATGCTAGACCGTGACAGCCCAGCCGGACGTAAGCCAGCAACGGTTTTGGTCACCGGCTTCGATCCCTTCGGGGGCAGCCCGACCAACCCGAGCTGGCATGCGGTGCACGCCCTCAACGGCCGAACCCTCGAGGGGCGGCGCGTGGTCGGGGCGGAGATCCCGACCGTGTTCGGCACCTCGCTGGACCGCCTGGCCGAGCTGATGGTGGAGCACCAGCCCGAGCTGGTGGTCTGCACCGGCCAGGCCGCCGGGCGGTCCGCCATCTCGCTGGAGCGCGTGGCGATCAACGTGAACGACGCCCGCATCCCGGACAACGCCGGCCGCAAGCCCATCGATACGCCCGTGGTGAAGGACGGCCCGGCCGCCTACTTCACCAAGCTGCCGATCAAGGCCATGCTCAAGGCGCTGCTGGACGAAGGCATCAACGCCGAGGTGTCCCAGACCGCCGGGACGTTCGTCTGCAACCAGGTCTTTTACGGACTGATGCACCTGCTGGACCAGCGGCAATGGGACGGCGTCCGTGGCGGCCTGATCCACGTGCCCTGGCTGCCGGAGCAGGGGCAGCCCTCGATGCGGCTGGAGGAAATCGTCCGCGGGCTGGAACTGGCGATCACCTGCGCCCTGCGCACGGAGCACGACATCCGCAAGGAAGCAGGCGCCCTGAACTGAGGCGCTTGGCAAGGGCGTGCGCGGGCGGGGGAAAGACCCGCGGCCCTAGAATCGCAGGGTGTCCATCCTCAACGCCGACCTGCACTGCCACTCCGTGGTGTCCGACGGGACGATGACGCCCGAGGACCTGGCGGCGCGCGCCGCGCAGAACGGCGTCGAGCTGTGGGCGCTGACCGACCATGACGAGATCGGCGGCCAGCGCCGCGCCGCCGAAGCCGCGCGTGCACACGGCATGCGCTACCTCACCGGCACCGAGATCTCCGTCACCTTCGCCGGCGAGACCGTGCACATCGTCGGCCTCGGCTTCGATCCGGACGACGCCGGCATGCGCCACGGCCTGGTCGAGACCCGGGGTGGCCGCGGCGCGCGCGCCCTCGAGATCGCGGCCGGCCTCGCGCAGGTCGGCATCAGGAACGCCTACGAAGGCGCGCTCAAGTACGTGGGCAACCCGGAACTGATCTCGCGCACGCACTTCGCCCGCTTCCTGGTGGAGACCGGCGCCTGCCGCGACACCAGCGAGGTGTTCCGGCGCTACCTCACCGAAGGCAAGCCGGGCTACGTGCCGCACCGCTGGGCCTCGCTGAAGAACGCGGTGCAATGGATCACCGACGCCGGCGGCCTGGCGGTCATCGCACACCCCGCCCGCTACAAGTTCACGGCCAACGAGGAATACGCCCTCTTCACCGAGTTCAAGGCGCACGGCGGGCGCGGCGTCGAGGTCGTGACCGGCAGCCACACGGCCGCCGAGTACGTGAAGTACGCCGAGACGGCGAAGGAATTCGGCCTCGCCGCCTCGCGCGGCAGCGACTTCCACAGCCCCGGCGAAAGCCACACCGACCTCGGCCGCCTGCCCTACCTTCCGGGCGAGCTGACGCCGGTGTGGGAACTGCTGGCCGACCGCATCCAGTGAGCGCGCTTCCCGGCGCCCGGGCGCTGCGCACTCCCAACGCCCTGGCCGGCATCGCGCTGGTGCTGGGCGCCAGCGCCTGCTTCTCGGCCCTGGACACCACCACCAAGTACGTGAGCGCCTCGGTGCCGCTGCTGATGGCGCTGTGGTTCCGCTATTTCTTCCAGGCGGCGGCCACGACGCTGGTCGTCGTCCCGCTGCGCGGCCGCACCATCTGGCGCACGCGGCGCCTCGCCTGGCACCTGCTGCGCGGCCTGCTGCTGCTCACCAGCAGCCTGCTGGCCTTCGCCAGCCTGCGCTACATGCCGGTCGGCGAGTTCACGGCCATCGTGATGATCACGCCGCTGGCGGTGACCGTCCTGGCCGCCACGCACCTGAAGGAACACGTCTCGCCCCTGCGCTGGCTGCTGGTGGCCGGCGGCTTCGCCGGCACGCTGGTCATCATCCGGCCGGGCGCCGAGACCTTCGGCTGGAGCAGCCTGCTGCCGCTGGCGCTGGTCGCCAGCAACGCCAGCTTCCAGGTGCTCACCAGCAAGCTGGCGCGCACCGAGGACCCGGTGACCATGCACCTCTACACCGGCTGGACGGGGACGCTGCTGTCGGCGCTGGCCCTGCCCTACGTCTGGACCTCGTTGCCAAACGGGTGGCTGTGGGCCTGCCTCTGCTTCATGGGGCTGATGGCCACCGTCGGCCACTTCATGCTGATCCTCGCCTATTACCGCGCGCCGGCGGCGACCCTCACGCCCTACCTCTACAGCCAGATCGGCTTCGCCATGCTCGGTGGCTGGCTGGTGTTCTCGCACATGCCCGACACCCTGTCGCTGGCCGGCATCGGCATGATCGCGGTCTGCGGCGCCGCCGGTGCCTGGCTCACGGTGCGCGAGCGGCGCGCGGCGGGCGCCGCCTGACCCATGGCCCAATACTTCGAAGTCCATCCCGACAATCCGCAGCCGCGCCTGCTGAAGCAGGCCGTGGCCATCCTGTCCTCGGGGGGCGTGATCGCCGTCCCCACCGACTCGAGCTACGCGATCGCCTGCCACCTCGACGACAAGGCGGCCGCCGACCGCCTGCGCCAGATCCGCCGGGTCGACGACAAGCACCACCTCACGCTGCTGTGCCGCGACCTGAGCGAGCTCTCGAACTACGCGCGCGTGGACAACAAGCAGTACCGGCTGCTGAAGTCGGTCACGCCCGGCCCCTTCACCTTCATCCTGGACGCGACGCGCGAGGTGCCGCGCCGCGTCAGCCATCCGCAGCGCAAGACGATCGGCCTGCGGGTGCCCGATCACGCCGTGCTGCAGCAGCTGCTGGAGCTGCACGGCGCGCCGCTGCTGGCCACCACGCTGATCGACCCGCAGGACAGCGAGCCGCTGAACGATCCCGAGCAGATCCGCAGGCGTTTCGAGAAGCAGCTCGCCGCCGTGATCGGCGCCGGGCCCTGCCCGGACCAGCCCACCACGGTGGTGGACCTCACGCCCATGGGCACCGGCGACGATGCGGTGCTGGTGCGCCAGGGACGCGGCGACGCCTCGCTCCTGGGCCTCTGAGACAATGGGCCGGTGGATTTCAACGACACCATCCAGACCATCCTGATCTACGCGCTGCCCGTGCTCTTCGCGATCACGGTGCACGAGGCGGCGCACGGCTACGTGGCGCGGCACTTCGGCGACAACACCGCGTACATGCTCGGGCGCGTGACGCTCAACCCGGTAAAGCACATCGACCCCATCGGCACCATCCTGATGCCGCTGATGCTGTACTTCGCCACCTCGGGCGCCTTCCTCTTCGGCTACGCCAAGCCGGTGCCGGTGAACTTCGGGCACCTGCGCAACCCGCGCCGCCACAGCATCTGGGTGGCGCTGGCGGGGCCGGCCTCGAACTTCATCCAGGCGATCGGCTGGGCCATCGTCTTCGTCGTGCTCACGGCCAGCGGGGTCGGAGAGCGCTTCTTCCTCGAGATGGCGCGCGCCGGCGTGCTGGTGAACCTGGTCATGTGGGCCTTCAACCTGTTTCCCCTGCCGCCGCTGGACGGCGGCCGCGTGCTGGTGGGCCTGCTGCCGCCCCGCCAGGCCTACGCGCTCTCGCGCGTGGAGCCCTGGGGCTTCTTCATCGTGCTGGCCCTCGTGCTGGCCGGGCTGGTCGGCACCTACTGGCTGCGGCCGCTGATGTCGGCCGGCTACTGGGTGCTGGCGCACCTGATGGCGCCGCTGAACCTCCTCTTCCAATGACCCCATGAGCGCTCCCGTCGTCCGCTACCTCACCGGCATCACCACCACCGGCACTCCGCACCTGGGCAACTACGTCGGCGCGATCCGCCCGACCGTCCAGGCGAGCCGGCGTGCCGGCAGCGAGAACTTCTACTTCCTGGCCGACTACCACGCGCTGATCAAGTGCGACGAGCCGGCGCGCATCCAGCGCTCCACGATGGAGATCGCGGCCTGCTGGCTGGCGGCGGGGCTGGACCCGCAGCACGCGTTCTTCTATCGCCAGTCGGACATCCCCGAGATCCCCGAGCTGACCTGGCTGCTGACCTGCGTGACCGGCAAGGGCCTGCTCAATCGCGCGCACGCCTACAAGGCGCAGGTCGACAAGAACGCGGCGGCCGGCGTGGACGTGGATGCCGACGTCAGCGCGGGCCTCTTCATGTACCCGGTGCTGATGGGCGCGGACATCCTGCTGTTCAAGGCGCACAAGGTGCCGGTGGGCCGCGACCAGATCCAGCACATCGAGATGGCGCGCGACATGGGCGCCAGCTTCAACCACCTGTACGGCGAGCACTTCGTGCTGCCGGAAGCGCAGGTCGACGAGCACGTGGCGCTGCTGCCGGGCCTCGACGGCCGCAAGATGAGCAAGAGCTACGACAACGTGATCGGCCTGTTCGCGCCGCGCGAGCAGGTCCGCAAGCAGATCTTCTCGATCGTCACCGATTCGCGCGCGCCCGGCGAGCCGAAGGACACCGAAGGCTCCGCGCTGTTCCAGATCTACCAGGCCTTCGCCGCGCCCGAGGAGACGCAGCAGCTGAGGCGGGCCTACGCCGAGGGGATCTCCTGGGCGGACGCCAAGCAGGTTCTCTTCGAGCGCATCGACCGCGAGATCGCGCCGATGCGCGAGCAGTACGAGCACCTGGTGGCCCATCCGCAGGAGATCGAGTCGGTCCTGATGCTGGGCGCCGCCCGCGCCCGGGAACGTGCCACGCCCTTCATTCGCGAGCTGCGGCACGCCGTGGGCCTGCGCAACCTGGCGACCGGCGCCACCGCCGCGAAGAAAGTGCAGGCCAAGGCGCAACTGCCCAGCTTCAAGCAGTACCGCGAGGCGGACGGCCTCTTCTATTTCAAGTTCGTGGATGCGCAGGGCCGGCTGCTGCTGCAGAGCCAGGGTTTTGCCTCGCCGCGCGAAGCGGGCCAATCCATCGCGGCGCTGAAGCAGGGCCAGGCGATGCCGGCCGACGGCAGCGCCACCCTCGCCGCGGGTGTTGCCGCTGCCGAGGTGGAAGCCGCCCTGAAGGCCCTGGCGGACGCCGGGAACTAAGGGCTTAGTACGGAGGTGCGCATGGCCGAACCTGTATCCTCGGGGCAACCGATGGAAAAGCCTTTGTCCAAACTCATGACCCTGTACGTCATCGACGACCACCCGCTGATGCGGGAAGCCGTGGTGATGCTGCTGCGCCGCATGCGCCCCGGGGCCAACGTCGTCGAACTCGAGCGCCTCGGCGGCATCGAGGCGGCGGTCAAGCAACACGGCGCGCCGGACCTGATCACGCTCGACCTGAAGCTGCCCGACACCACGGGCACTTCCGGCATCCATGAGCTGAAGAAGCGCTTCCCCGAGACCCCGCTGGCGGTGCTCTCCGCCTCGCCCGCCGCGGACGCGGAGGAGCAGTGCATCGAGGCCGGCGCCGACATCTACATCGAGAAGTCGTCCGGCGGCCTGGAGATCGGCAACGCGCTGCGCGCGCTGCTCTCCGCCGACGGCCAGTTCGAGGAACTCGCGCCGACCGACAACAAGCTGTCCAAGCGCCAGAAGCAGCTGATCGTGATGCTCGATCGCGGCCTCTCCAACCGCGAGATCGCCGACGAACTGGGCATCAGCGAACACACGGTGAAGGTGCACCTGTGGCGCCTGTTCCGCCGGCTGGGCGTGAAGAGCCGCACGCAGACCATCCACTTCGCCCGCACGCACGGCCTGCTGGCGAGCTAGCGCGGCGCCGTTACGTCGCCGGCCCGCGCAGCGGGCTCGGGGCCCGCGGGCGGCCCGGCAGCATCTGCGCGACCGACGCCACGGCGCGCTCCTGCGCCGCGCGCGCATCCGTCGGCTCCAGCAGCAGCCGGAACACCGTGCCGCGCCCGACGCGCGAGTGCAGCGTCAGCGGGTGGCCCAGGATGTGCGTGAGCCGGCCCACGATGTAGAGGCCCAGCCCGAAGCCGTCCTCCGTGCCGCCGTGCGTCGGCACCTTGTAGAACTCGCGGAAGATCTCGCGCTGGTGCGCCGGCGCGATGCCCACGCCGGTGTCCCAGATCTCGATGCGCGGACCGCGGGCGCCGCGGCGTGACGCGAGGAGGATGCCGCCGCGCTGCGTGTACTTGATCGCGTTGGCGACCAGGTTGCCCAGCGTGCGCTGCAGCAGGATCGGGTCGGACACCGCGGTGCCGGGCTGCACGCGCAGCCGGAACTCCAGGCCCTTCGCCTCGCACACCGGCCGGTACTGCAGTTCCAGCTCGCGCAGCAGCTGCGCGACGTCCACCGTGGCGATGTTCAGCCGGATCTTTCCCGAGTCGAGGCGCGCCAGGTCGAACAGCGAATCGAAGAGCCGGTTCACCGCCTTGGTCGATTCGACGATCTTCGGCGCGAGTTCGTGCACCAGCTCCGGCTCGCTCCCGAGCCAGTCGGCATAGAGCCCCAGGGCGTGCACGGGCTGCCGGATGTCGTGCGCCGCGCTGGCGAGGAAGCGGTTCTTGATCTCCACCGCGTCCAGCGCCGCCTGCGTCTGCCGGGTCAGCGAGTCGATCAGCTGGCTGTTGCGGGACTGCAGCTCGAAGTTGCGCCTGTGCGTCTCGTGCAGCCGCCGGCCGCCCTGGCGCAGGGCCAGCCAGAACACCAGCAGCAGGGCCACCTGCCACCAGTGGTAGGGCGGCCCCATCAGGTGCAGTTCGGCGACCATGCGCCACAGCATGACCGCCAGCGCGGTGGCGGCGAACGTGTCCAGGTAGGCGCGCATGGCCGGGAGGCTGGCCGACAGGCTGTTGACCGACAGCATGGCCAGCCCGCCCAGCGCCAGCCAGCACACGTACTGGTCGCCCAGCGAGGTGCGGTCGAAGAACAGGACGGCAGTGAGCCCCCACACCAGGGCGGAGAAGGGCCAGACGAAGCGGTGCCGGCGGAAGAAGTCCAGGTGTTCGCCGGTGCCGCGGTGCACGACTTCGCGGTCGTAGCGCTGGAGGACCCACCAGCGCCACCCCGCCGCCACGGCGGCGATGGCCAGCCACGCGAGGGTCCGGACCGGGGGCACGTCCGTCCAGAGGACGCCCACGACGATGACGGCCATCGCCAGCCCGACCCACGTCGTGTGCCGCTGCGTGCGCATGAGGCCGCGCACCAGTTCGCCTTCGACCCACTGGGCCTCCGCGGCGAGGTGCGGCGGCGGCACGGTCTCCGGTTTCATGGCGGCGAGTCTAGAACATCGCTTCCGCTGGAGCCCGCGAGGCGGAAGGACGTGACCGACAAAGCTATGGGCATCGTCCTACAAGCCCCACCGGGGAACACGAACAGACTCTGCCGTTGCGTTGACCTGACGCCCACCAGCCGGCAGCGCACCCCAGGACAGCCGGCGCGCGTGCCCAGTTGTTCGCAGACCAACCTAGATGAGGACCCCATGGATTCCCAAACCGCCCACGACACCGACAATGTGAAGCCCGCTCCCAAGAAGTCCCTGCGCGGTTTTGCCGCGATGGACCCGCAGCGCCAGCGCGAAATCGCCAGCCTGGGCGGCCGTGCGGCGCACCAGAGCGGCCATGCCCACGAATTCACCAGCGAAGAAGCCCGCGCCGCCGGCAAGAAGCGCCACGCCCGCGCCGCCGCCGCCTCGAGCGAAGCCCCCCGCGCCTGAACTGACAGGCCGTAGGACGCGGCGGTCCGCGGCTGGGCCAGGGGGCTGACAGCCTCCCCGCCGCCCCCTTCCTAAGATGGCGCCATGCCATCCCACCCGGAAGCCGCCACCGCGCCGTCCCCCACCGCACACCCGCCGGCGCTGGCGCAAGCCTCGCCGGCGGCGCTGCTTGCGCAGGCCAACCGCGCCCTCTGGGCCGCGACCCTTTCCCTGATGGCGGCCTTCATGCAGACCGCGGCGCCCGCCCACCGGTACCTGCTCGCGCGCCGCATCGCGCGCAATTTCGACACGCTCTCCCGCCAGGAATGCTTCGACGCGCCGAGCCGCGCCAGCTTCGGCCGCCTCGCCGGGCGCTGGCAGCGCAACGCGCAGCAGCACGCGCCCGAACCGGCGCCCGCGCCGAACTTCCTCGCCCGCCTTTTCTCCTGACGCGCCGTCCTACAGGACCGTCTGGGCACGTCCGACAGGGCGTGAACCTGCGGCTTCGCACACTGCCGTGAAACATCCGGACGCATCACGCAATGGCAGAAACCAAGGGCATGGCCAAGACCTCCACGCGGTCGCTGTGGAAGGGGGCCATCACGTTCGGCCTCGTCCACATCCCGATCGGGCTCTACTCCGCGACGGAGGAGAGCGACGTCGACTTCGACTGGCTGGACAAGCGCACCATGGACCCGGTGGGCTACAAGCGCGTCAACAAGCGCACCGGCCGGGAGATCGACAAGGAGGACGTCGTCAAGGGCGTGGAATACGAGAAGGGCCACTACGTCGTCGTCTCTCCCGAGGAGATCGAGGAAGCCTATCCGCGCACCACGCAGACCATCGAGATCGCGGCCTTCATCGACGTCGACGAGGTGCCTTTCGTCTATCTCGAGAAGCCCTACTACACCGCACCGATCAACAAGGGCGAAAAGGTCTACGCGCTGCTGCGCGAGGCGCTGCGCGACACCGGCAAGGCGGCGCTCGCCCGCGTGGTGATCCGCAGCAAGCAGCACCTGGCCGTGGTGCTGCCCTGCGGGCCGGCGCTGGTGCTGAACCTGCTGCGCTGGGGCGGCGAGATCCGCTCCTGGGACGGGCTGGCGCTGCCGCCGCAGGGCAAGGCCGCCGGCATCCGCGACGCCGAAATGAAGATGGCCAAGCAGCTGATCGGGGACATGAGCGGCCACTGGAGCGCCCAGGAGTTCCGCGACGAGTTCCACGACGCCGTGATGAAGCTGGTGGCGGCGAAGGCCAAGGCCGGCGAAGGCGAAGTGGTCGAGCCGCTGGAGGAAGCGCCGGACGCCAAGGGCGCCGATGTCATCGACCTGACCGAACTGCTGCGCCGCAGCCTGCGCGGCGGCGCCAGGGACGCCGAGGCGCCCGCGCCCAAGGCACCGGCGAAGAAGTCCGCGGCGAAGGCCGCGAAGGCCGCCCCGGCACGCAGCCGCAAGGCCGCGCCGGAGCGGGCCGCCGCCTCCGCCGGCCGCAAGCGCAGCACCGCCGCCAAGGCGCCCGCCAAGACCTCGCGCGCCAGGCGCGCGGCCTGAGGAGGCACGGCGGATGGACCCGACGACCTACCTGGCCGCCTGGCTGGTGCTGGCCCTCGCCGGGGTGGCGGGCATCAGCTGGCTGCTCGCGCGCCACCACCGCCGCCACGACCTGCGCCGCGTCCAGGCCCGCCGCCTGCTGGCGGCCCTCCAGCGCTATTCCGGATGGGTCAGCGCGCAACGGCTCGCCGCCGTCTACCAGGGCGAAGGCGCCGAAGCGGCCGCCGCACTCGACGAAGCCTGCACCATCCGCCTGGCCGCGTTCCCCGAGCTGGCCGGCGAGATGGCCGAACTGCTGGCCGTGCACAACCGGCTGCTGCACTTCCTCGGCACGCAGCAGCAGCTGTGGCTGCGCGACCCCGAACATTGGCTGGAGTCGGAGCACGACAAGCGCTTCATGGCGCTGTGGCGGCAGCACCGCTTCGCCCTGGAGGCCCTGCTCGCCCGTCTCGAGCAGGCCGCCAGCGTCCGCATCCAGACCACGGCGCCCCGGCGCGAATCGACCTATGCCTGAATCCCTTCCATCCGAAGCAGAGGACGCCATGAACAAGCCCCTGGGCGCGCTCGGTGCCGCGGCGGCCGGCGCCGTGGCGATGTACTACCTGGACCCGGAGCTCGGCGCCCAGCGCCGCGCGCTGCTGGCCGAGCTCGTGCGCGGCGGGCTGCCGGGCGGCGAGCGGCGGTCGCACGGGCGCGGACGCTACGCCCGGCGGGCCTACCACCCGCCGATGCCGGCCGATGGGCGCAGCGACGCCGAACTGCGCGACCGCATCCAAACGCGCCTCGGGCGGATGGTGAGCCATCCGCGCGCGATCCGCGTCGACGTGGAAGACGGCGTGGTCCACCTGAGCGGCCGCGTGCTCGCCAAGGAGCACGAAGGCCTGCTCGAGCAGGTGCGGCAGATGCCCGGCGTGCAGCGGCTGGAGAGCACCATGAGCGCGCACGACTTCCCGCACGAGATCGCCAGCCGGCGTTCCGTGGTTCCCCTGCAGGCCGCGAGCCGTTAGCATCGGGGCGGCTTCCCCCCGCCGCCATGACCCGCTCCACCCGCCTGATCGCCGTCGCCGCCGTGGTGCTGGCCGCGCTGCTGGCGCTGTCCGCCTACCTGCGGTCCTGGGGCGGCGTCGCGCTCGTCGCCCTGGGCGCCGCGGCCTTCGCCTGGTACCGCGTGCAGGTGGCCAAGGGCGCGGAAGACGATGCGTTCTTCGGCGATGCCGGCGAGGACACCCGCCTCACCAGCTTCCAGGCCGGCTCGCCCAGCGAGATGCCGGTGGACCGCGGCGGCACGCGGCCGGGGCCCCTGGCCCGCGAAGACGACCGCCGCTGAAGCGCGGGTGCCCCACCACGCGGGTGCGCTCCCACGCGCGCCCCGGGACGCTGCCTACACCTGCGCCGGCGCAGCCGACCTAACTTGGCGGCAGCTGAACTCCGGAGGACCTTCCTCATGCAAGCCAAATTGCGTTCCACCGTCGCCGCGGCGATGCTGCTCGCGCCCGCGGCCCTGACCTTCCTGGCCGAACCCGCCGCCGCCCAGCAGCGTGCCGCGGCGCAGCCAGCCATCACCAACATGGCCCTCAATTCCGACGCGGGACTTTCGCCGGGCGCCACGCTGCGGGTGCAGGTGCAGGCGACGCCCCACGCGCGCCGCGCGACGATCGCCCTGGGCGACAGCGGCATCACCGTGCCGCTGCAACAGCAGTCGCCGGGCCAGTACGCGGGTTCGTACGTCATCCGCCGCAGCGACCGCATCGATCCGATGCAGCTGATGACCGCCCGCCTGACCTACGGCGAGCGGGTCTACAGCCGCCAGTTCAACTTCCCGCCGGCTTTCCAGGCCCTGTCGATGGGTGCGCGCGGCGAACCGCGCGAGGAGGTGCGCAACGCCCGGCGCGACCAGCAGTCGCCCGACATCACCGACCTGACACCGGCCAACGGCGAACGCATCGGCGAGCGCGGCAACGCCCGTGTCTCGGCCCGGCTGTCCGACGAGGGCAGCGGGGTCGACCCGTCGTCCGTGCGCGTGCGCATCAACGGCCGCGACGTCAGCGCCGACGCGCGCGTGACCGACGACCGCGTCGTGTTCCGCGAGGACCTCGAGCCGGGGCGCTACGTGGCCGAAGTGAGCGTGCGCGACAAGGTCGGCAACCTGACCCGCAAGTCGTGGAACTTCGAGGTGGCCGAGCGCGGGCGGGACCGCTACGGCGAGAACGAACGCGGCCGGGACCGGGCCGGCGAGAACCGCGACCGGTACGCGGGCAGCGGCCCGCTGCCCCTGCAGGTCACCAGCCAAGGCGACAACATGGTGGTCGGCGCCAACGGCAACCTGGTGATCCGCGGCCGCACCGTGCCCTTCGCCACCGTGCGCCTGCAGGTGGAGTCGGTCGTCCGCGCGCCGGGGATGTTCGGCATCAGCACGCCGGTCGCCGACCGCACGGTGCAGGCCGACGGCAACGGCCACTTCGAGGCGAACGTGAGCCCGCGCGGCCTGCCGCTGCCCGGGACGCGCTACGACGTGCGCGTCACGGCCACCAGCGGCAGCGAGACGGCCGAAGAGCGGCTGACGCTGCAGCAGCGCGGCTGAGCGCGGCGCGCTCCGGGAAAGCGGCCTGCGGGCCGCTTTCGTCATGGGCGACTCCACGCCGGTGTGCAGGATCTCACGCCTGGACCCCCTTGGAGGGGACGAGCGGCAGCATCGGCGCCTCCGGGCGGACTTGGCACATGCTTCTCCGTCTCTGATACTTCTTGCAACAGTTCTCACGAGTTGTGGCTCTCCAGGCGATCGGGAGCACGGCCGCAAGTGGGATGTCGTTGGGGGAAGGCCCTGGGCAAGCAGGGCCTCATTTGGGGTAGCCCCGCGCAAGCGGGGCTTTTTTTTGGTGTGGCGCGGATGGGCCACCCCGTCGCCGGTTCCTTGATGCACGCGCTGGCTTTGACAATAATGCGGCGCAGGAAGAGGAGACGCGATGAAGTTGACGGCCTGTGATTGCCGCGCCGCGTACTACGCACGCGTGAAGAGGAGCCCCTGGATGCACCTGGCGTTCGGGCGCAAGCTGTACCGCTGCCATGCCTGCGAGGCACTGATGCTCCTCGACCCGTCGGACGTCACCGTGCGGCGCAACACCGAACTCGGGACGGACGACACCGTGCCCGACATGTTCCCGGAAACGGTCGCCCACTACCGGTCCTGAACCGGCCCCTCCCGAAGAAAACCCGCCGGCCGGCGGGTTTCGCGCCTGGCGCCGGCCCGGCGGGACTTCTCACGAGGCGTAGAGCACGTAGTCCGCGGTGTACGGCACCGTCTCCTGGTCGCCCACCGTGCCGGCGGTGCAGGGCCGCCCCGGGGCCAGGCCGCCGCGCGTGTTGATGCGCTGTACGCTCGTCACCTTCGCGAAGCGTCCCGCGTTGCCGACCGAGCGCGCGGACAGCAGCAGCCACGGGATGGCATCGACCTGCGGCGCATCGGCGCGCGCTTCCACCGCGCCGACGATCCTGCTGCCGTCCGCCGCCTCCCAGTGCGGTCCGCCGTAGTGCTTGCCCGCCGGCGCGCCGGTCGCGTCGAACAGCTCCGCCTCCGGCGCCACGAACACCCAGCGGGCGCCTCCCGGCGCGGCCGCATCGGCCTGGCAGGCATAGATCTGCACGCCACGCGCGGCGATGCGCTCCAGCGCCTGCTGCGCGCCGCGCGGGGCCAGCGCCTGCGTCACCGCGCCAGCGGGCGACTGCGCCACGCGGGTGGCGGCCAGCGCACCGATGCGGCGCCCCATCGCGAGGCCGACCTCGGTCGAAGTGCGGTAGTGGATGCCTTCCCACACGCGGGCGTCCGCCACTTCCTGCATGAACGCTTCGACGCTGTTCCACCGCCGCGTGGCGCCTTGGGCGGTGGGACTGCTGGTGGCGAGTTCCGGCATGCGGCCCTGCCCCACTTCCGCCTTCAGCAGCGTGCCGAGGGCACCCGCGAGGATGCTGTGCGCGCTCGGGTACTCCGGGTGCGTGGGGTTCTCGATCAGCGGAGCCCAGCCCGCGTCCATCTCGGTGGCCGGGTTGTCGTCGCGGTCGCCGTTGCGGATGGCCGTGACCGGCCGCCAGAAGCCGTAGTGGTACTTGGCCTCGAGCACCGCGATCAGTCCGTCGTCCATGGCCTGGCTGGCCGCCGCGAACAGGCGTGCGTTCTGCGCCAGCGTGCGGCCGGGGGCCAGCGCGACCGAGCGCACGACCGCGTGGTAGATCGGCGGCAGCGAGTACTCCCAGAAGCGCGCGGCCTCGGTCTGTTCGGCGCTGCGGCGCGTGCTCGCCTTCGCCCCGAACGCCTTCACCTCGTTGTAGTCGCGCGCCCATTCGGCGGAGCCCAGCGCGGGCGGCGGCCCCGGGCGGAACTGCGCGGCATCGGCCATCAGCCACGGCTTGCGCTGCGGCCACTGGGGAGCGGCCACGCCGGCGGTGGGCACGTACGCGCCGGGCGCGGCGTGCGGTCGGTAGCGGTCGGCGCCATCGGCACCGTCCTGCGCGCGCCAAGCCAGCACGCGCGCGGCAGCGCCTTCGCCGGCGGCGATGCCGGCCAGCGCCGCCGGGCCCTCGCCCAGCTTCGCGACCGCGGCGCGGTAGGCCGCGGTGATCGCGGCTTCCTGCTGCGGCAGCAGCCGCGCGAGCGTGGCACGGTTGGCGGCGGCGACCGCCGCTTCGGCCGCGAGCGCCCCGGCGTCGCCGCGCTGCTGCGCCTGCGCGGCATCGACCGCCTCGTGGACGGCGGTCTGCACGATCGCCATGATGCGCGTGGCGGGCGGCGTGCCGATCCGGGCCTGCACCAGCAGGTTGCCGGCGACGGTGTTCCAGTCGGTGACGGCGTCGGCGCGCACCTGCGGCGCGGCGGCGAAGGCTGCGGCGATGCAGGCCGCCGCAATCTGTCTTGCGTGTTTCATGGTCGTGTCCTGGTTCAGCGGCGGGTGATGACGATCTCGAGGTAGTCGCTGGGGACCACCAGGCCGCGGCCCTCGCCGCGGTCGAAGCGGTGCATGAGCGCCACCAGTTCCTCGCCCAGCGCATGCTGCGCGCCACCCTCGAGGGCGGCGAACGCCTTGAGGATCGGTCCGTAGTAGCTGCGGAAGACTTCCAGCATGTGCTCCGGCGAGCGGTAGCGGAAGACGAATTGGCGCGTCGCGGTGGTGATGTCCGAGGCGGAAGCGCCGAACAGTTCCACCATGCGGTCGCGCGTGCCCCACAGCGCGGGCGAGCTCACCCCGGCGGGCGGCGGCACGTGCTTGCCCACCGTCCGGAAGACCTGGCCGATGAAGCCTTCGGGCGTCCAGTTGGCCATCGCGATCCGGCCGCCGGGCCGGCAGACGCGCAGCAGTTCGCTGGCGACGCGCGCCGGGTTCGGGGCGAACATGCAACCGAACGTGGAGAGCACGGCGTCGAAGCTCGCGTCGTCGAAGGGCAACGCCTCCGCGTCCGCCTCGCGGAACTCGATGCCGTGCAGGCGCTCGGCCGCGGCGCGCTCGCGGCCGCGCTCCAGCAGCGCGGAGACGTAGTCGGTCGAGGTGACTTCGCACCAGCGGCGCGCGGCCGCGAGCGTGGCGTTGCCGTTGCCGGCCGCGACGTCCAGCACGCGCTGGCCGGCGCGCAGGTCGGCCGCCTCGCACACGGTTTCACCGACGATTTGCAAGGTGGTGCCGACCACGGCATAGTCGCCGGAGGCCCAGGTGGCCTTCTGGCGGGTCTTGATGGCCGCGAAATCGGGGGCTGCGGCGGAAGCCGGGGCGGCGACGGCGGCGGACGATGCATTCATGGAATTGCTCCAGGGAAAGTTGTCGAGGCCCGCACTTTCCGCGTCCCTCGTGGATGCTGGCGTGGTGGCAGGCGTGGGAATGGGCGTGGAAATGCGAACGCGGATGCAGACGGACTCGCCGGCGGCCTCGGGGCTCGCCGTGCGGCTGTTCGGCCCGCCGGAGCTGCGCCGCGACGGCGTGCCGGTGGCACTGCCGCCCTCGCGCAAGGCCCGCGCCCTGCTTGCCTACCTGGCGCTGTCTTCCCGCCCCGCCAGCCGCAGCCATCTCTGCGAGCTGCTGTGGGACCTGCCGAGCGATCCGCGCGGCGAATTGCGCTGGTGCCTGAGCAAGCTGCGGACGGTGCTCGACGACGACGGGCGCGGGCGCGTGGTCACCGACGGCGAAGGCGTGGCCGTCGACCTGCGGGATGGCACCATCGACGCCGTGCAGGTGCAGGACGCGCTGCGCGCGGGGCTCGCCACCTTGCCGGCGGAGCGCCTGCAGGCGCTCGCGGAACTGCTGGCCCGCGGCGAACTGCTGGAGGGACTCGACCTGCCGCGCAGCCCCGCTTTCACCGGCTGGCTGGTGGCGGAGCGCCGGCGCTTCCGCGCGGCCCATGCCGCGGTCCTCGAACACCGGGTGCGGACGCTGGAGGTCGGCAGCGACGCGGCCCTGGCCGCGCTGGAGCGCTGGCTCGCCGTCACGCCGTTCGACCGCCAGGCGCACGAGCAGCTGCTGCAGGCCCTGGCCGCACGCGGTCGCATCCGCGAAGGCGACGAGCACGTCGCGGCCGCCGCGCGCCAGTACGAAGCCGAAGGACAGGACTGGGCGCCGATCGGGCGCGCCTGGCAGCAGGCGAAGGCGCGCCACGCCTTCGCGCAGGTGCCCGTCATCCAGACCCTTGCGTCCCCGATCGAGGCTGCAGCCGCGCCAGCGGCACCGGCCCGCCGCGCGTCCCTGGCGGTCCTGCCCTTCTCGGACCGCTCTCCAGGGGTGCCCCTGCGCGGCGGCCTGGCCGACGGGATGGCGCACGACATCATCACGCGCCTGGCCAAGCTGCGCAGCATGTTCGTGATCGCCGAAGGCACGATGTTCGCGCTGGCGGAACGGCGCGTCGACTCGGACGATTCGGGCCGCCGCCTCGACGTCGACTATGTCGCCAGCGGTTCCCTGCGGCGAACCCCCGGCGGCCACCTGGCGGTGTCGGTGCAGCTGGCCGAGACCCGCAGCGCGCAGGTGGTGTGGGGAGAGGAGTTCTCCGGCCGCATCGACGACACCTTCGCGGTGCTGGACGAGATCGGCAACCGCATCGTCACCGCCATCGCCCACCAGGTGGAAGTCGCCGAGCGCAACCGCGCGATCCTCAAGAACCCGGCTTCGCTCGATGCCTGGGAGTCGCACCACCGCGGCCTCTGGCACATGATGCGCTTCCACCGCGAGGACAACGAGCAGGCCCGCCAGTTCTTCCGCGCGGCGGCGCGGCTGGACCCGACCTTTGCGCGGCCGCTCGCGGGGCTCTCCTTCACGCACTTCCAGGACGCCTTCCTGGGCTGGGGCGATCGCAGGGCCGCCATCGAGCAGGCGTACCGCGCCGCGGCCGACGGCGTGATGGCCGACGAACACGACCCGGCCTCGCACTGGGCGCTCGGCCGCGCCATGTGGCTGCGCAACAGCGAGGACGACGAGGCGCTGCGCGAATTGCGCGCCGCCATCGAGCTGAGCCCCAACTTCGCGCTGGGGCACTACACGCTCGGCTTCGTGCATGCGCAGTCCGGCGATCCGGAGACGGCGATCGCCGAGGCGGACCATGCGCGCGCGCTCAGCCCGCTCGATCCCCTGCTGTTCGGCATGCTGGCCTCGCGCGCGCTGGCGCTGGCGCGCCTCGGCCGCTACGACGAGGCCGCCGACTGGGGCGCCCGCTCCGCGGCCCGGCCCAATGCGCACGTCCACATCCAGGCCATCGCGATGGTCTGCGTGGCCCTGGCCGGCCGCAAGCAGGAGGCGCAGGCCTTCGCCACGGCGATCCAGCGCGCGCAACCGGGCTACGGCATCGACGCCTTCCTGCAGGCGTTCAAGTTCGGGGGCGATGCGGAGAGCCTGGTGCGCCAGGCGATGCGGAGCGTAGCCGCTTGAAGCCGTCGTCGCAGCGGGATCGCCGGTGGACTCGCTGATCGCGGCGTCCGCACGGGCGCTGGCTGGCGGGGACGCGCTCGGCGCGCTCAAGCGCGTCGCGCTGCGCGAGGACCCGCCGGCGCTGGCGCTGCGCGGGATCGCGATGGCGCAGCTGGGCGAGCACGCCCGCGCCCGCGAACTCCTGCGCCGGGCGGCGCGCGGCTTCGGTGCGCACGAGGAGGTGGCGCGCGCCCGCTGCGTCGTCGCCGACGCGGAAGTGGCCCTGGCGATGCGCGACTTCGCGGGAGCGCCGCGCGCGCTCGCGCAGGCGGCGGCCACCCTCGACGTGCAGGGCGACGCCGCGAATGCCGCGCAGGCGCGCCTCGTCGGCGTCCGCAGGCTGGTCCTGCTCGGCCGCCTGGACGATGCCGCGGCCGCCCTGGCGGGCATCGACCTGCGCCCCCTGCATCCGTCCCTGGCGGCGGTGGCCGAACTGGCGGGCGCGGAACTCGCGCTCCGTTCCCTGCAGACCGCCGTGGCGCGCGCCGCAATGGAACGCGCATCGGCGCTGGCGCAGCGCGCGGGCGTGCCCGCGCTGCAGGCCGAGGTGACGGAGGCAGCGCTCGCCCTCCAGCGCCCCGCGGCCCGGCGCATCCGTGCCGATGGCGAGCAGCGCCTGCGGCTGGAAGAAGTGGCCGAGGTCCTCGCATCGGACGCGCTGGTCGTCGACGCCTGCCGCCGGCGGGTGAGCATCCGCGCCCATGCCTGCGACCTGGCCCGCCGGCCGGTGCTCTTCACGCTCGCGGCGGCGCTGGCCCGGGCGTGGCCCGCGGACGCGGAGCGCGACACGCTGATCGCCGAAGCCTTCCGCACGCGGCACCCGGACGAGACGCACCGCGCGCGGCTGCGGGTCGAGATCGGCCGCCTGCGCGCGCTGCTCAGGCCCCTGGCCCGCATCGAAGCGACGGCGCGCGGCTTCTCCCTGCGTGCGGCGGCGGGACGCGAGGTGGTGCTGCTCGCGCCGCCGATCGCGGGCGACCAGGCCTCGCTGCTCGCCCTGCTGTCCGACGGCGAGGCGTGGTCGACGTCGGCGCTTGCACTGGCCCTGGGCGCGAGCCAGCGGACGGTGCAGCGTGCGCTGGCCGAGCTGGAGGCGGCGGGGCGCGTCCGTTCCGTCGGCAAGGCGCGCGCCCAACGCTGGCTCTCGCCGCCGCTGGCGGGATTCACGACGATCTTGTTACTCCCGGCCGCGCTCTCCCCTGGCTAGAGTCCGGGTCATGGCGCCGACACCGACGCGCCGCAAGGAACAGCGATGAACAAGCAGCAGGGCCTCCCTGAAGTCCCCATGGAAACCGCGGAGATCGTGCGCGAGCTCGGTCCCTTCCCCGGCGCCAGGAGCGTGGCCGGCGTGACGCACGACGGTCGCCACGTGTGGGCCGCGACCGGCGAGGCGCTGCTGGCGCTCGATCCGCAAAGCGGCGCGACGGTCCGCACGCTCGACGTGCCGTGCGATGCCGGCACCGCCTTCGACGGCAGGTACCTGTACCAGATCGCCGAATCGCGCATCGACAAGATCGACCCGGCCACGGGCGCCGTCGTGCGATCGATCCCCGCGCCCGGCCAGGGCGGCGACTCGGGGCTCACCTGGGCGGAAGGCAGCCTGTGGGTCGGCGAGTACCGCGGCCGCCGCATCCACCAGGTCGATCCCGAAACGGGCGCCGTGAAACGCACCATCGAATCGAACCGCTTCGTCACCGGCGTCACCTGGGTCGACGGCGAGCTGTGGCACGCCACATGGGAAGCGGAGGAGAGCGAGATCCGCCGCATCGACCCGGAGAGCGGCGCGGTGCAGGAACGCTTGCGCATGCCCCAAGGCACCTTCGTGAGCGGCCTGGAGTCCGACGGTGCCGACTTGTTCTATGCCGGCGGCGGCGCGAGCGGCACCGTCCGCGCCGTGCGCCGTCCGAAGCGCGCGCGCGCCGCCTAGCGGCTGGCCGGAAGCGGACATCCTTTCCGGGAACGCGCGTCCGGAATCGGCGCGCACCACGGCGCCTGTCCTCTTACTGTCCCTGTCCCGCCCGCATCGGGCATGAACGACAGGACGAGATTCCATGGACAGGTTGCAAGGCAAGCGCGCGCTGGTCACCGGCGCGACGACGGGCATCGGTTTCGCCATCGCGCAACGCTTCATCGCGGAAGGCGCGCGGGTGATCATCACCGGCGAGAACGAGGCGCGGCTTGCGCAGGCCCGGCAGGCGCTGGGGCCGGACACGCTCGCCGTGCGTTGCGACGCCGGCGACGTGCCCGCCCAGCAGCGGCTGGGGCAGCGCGTGCGCGATCACTTCGGCGGCCTCGACGTCGCCGTGCTCAACGCGGCGATCGGCGTGTTCCGGCCGCTGGACGCGTGGGACACGGAGACCTTCGACCGGTCCTTCGCGGTGAACTTCAAGGGCCCGTTCTTCCTGCTGCAGGCGCTGCTGCCGCTGCTGGCGGACCCGTCCTCGGTCGTGCTGGTCAGTTCGGTGAATGCGCACATCGGGATGCCGAACTCGAGCGTCTACTCGGCCTCCAAGGCGGCGCTGCGCTCGCTCGCGCGGACGCTGTCCGGCGACCTGCTGCCGCGCGGCATCCGGGTCAACACCCTGAGCCCGGGGCCGGTGACGACGCCCATCTACGAAAAGCTGGGCCTGCCGGGGGACGACCTGCGGGCGATGAAGGAGGCGCTGACCGCCCAGATCCCCGCGCGGCGCTTCGGCACGCCCGACGAGATCGCGCTGGCGGCGGTCTACCTCGCGTCGGACGAATCGGCCTATGCGGTCGGCAGCGAAATGGTGCTGGACGGCGGCTTCCTCGCGGTCTGACCTTCAGGCGTGCGCGTCGAGCTCGAAGGGCGGGACCTGCCGCCCGTCGATGTCCGTGAACGCGTAGCTGCGCGCCAGGTCGCCCACGCGCAGCACCTGTCCCGTGCGCGCGAACACCTGCGGATCGGCAGCGAGGGCGGCCACCGCGCGCCCGAGGTAGCGCGGCGACTCGGTGCGCGCCAGCGCGGGCTTCTCTCTCCAATGCGCCTCGTCCGTGTGGTGGCCCGCCAGCACGAACTCCGTGCGCATCCATCCCGGCGTCACCGCAACGGAAGCGACGCCGTGCGGCCGCAGCTCCTGCGCCATGCCGAAGGCCAGCCGCGTCATCGCGGACTTGGCCAGGTCGTAGAACAGGTTGCCTTCCATGTAGCGGTCCCGGTCCCAGAAGGTCGTGGTGACGATCAGGCCGCGGCGGCGGCGAACCATCCACGGTGCGGCGATGCGGCTCGCCAGCAGGTGGTTGCGCACGCCGCGGTTGATGAACGGGTCCCACTGCTCCATGCCGCGTTCCCAGAACGGTGCCTGGAACACGCCGTCGAACACCTCGTGCCCACCCCAGGCGTTGTTGACGAGAAGGTCGATCCGCCCCTGCTCCTGCTCCACGCGCCGGAACAACGCGGCGACGTCCGCTTCGTCGGTGTGGTCGCAGCGCACCGCGATGCCGCGCCCGCCGGCCGCCGTCACCTCCTCGGCCGTGGCCTCGATGCTGCCGGGCAAGCGGTCCATCCCGGACAGCGACAGGATCTGTCCGTAGGCCGGCGCCGGCTGCGCCCGCGTGCTGCGGCCGGTGACGTACACCGTCGCGCCCGCCGCGCCCAGCTCCACCGCGATGCCGCGGCCCGCGCCGCGCGTGGCCCCGGTCACGACGGCGATGCAATCCTTCAGGTTCCCCATGGCTCTTTCCTTGGTTCCGACATGCCGCGCACCTTAGCGCGAGCTCAGGACGCCGTCTTGGAAAAACCCGAAGCCGCCCGCTCGGCCAGGAACTGCCCCGGCGTGCAGGCGCAGATGGCGCGGAAGGTGTTCGACAGGTGGGCCTGGTCGTGGAACCCGGCCTCCACGGCCAGCTCGGCCCAGGACACGGAGGTGCGGTCGCGCAGCAGCCGCAGGCATTCGTGGAACCGTGCGAGCCCGTGCCACGCCTTGGGCGCCAGGCCGGTGTGCTCGCGAAAGAGCTGCTGCAGCCGGCGCTCGCCCACGCCGAGCGCGCGTGCAGCGTCCGTGACGGGGCGTACCGCCCGGCTGTGCCGCAGCACCCGCATGGCGTGCGCGACTCTTTCGCTGCTGTCCGGACCATCGGTTGGCAGCCGCGCCTGCAGGGCCTGGAACACGACCGCCATGCGCGCGTGCGGCGAACGTGCCTCCAGCAGCCTGACCCCGATGCCTCGGACCGCGAGCGGCGCGACGTCGTCCCAGGCGTGATCTGCATCGGTGAGTTCGTGCGCGGCCAGGCCGAGCAAGGCCAGCGACGCGCCGGGCCGCAGCGTGACCGAGAGGCCACGCATCTCGCCGCGATGCGTGAGCAGCACCGCGCGCGTGCTCGCACCGGCGACGCGCGCCGTCACGCGGTCGCCCTGGAAATCGAAGATCAGCCGAAGCGCGCCGTCCGGCAGCACGCGTTCGGTGACTTCGAGACCGGGCGCGATTGCGTCCTGGTAGCTCATCGCATTGGCGACGTAGGGGGCCAACGCGCGGGGCACTGCCAGGTCCTGCATCGTGCCGGCCGGCACGGTCGTCTCCGGCGCGTACAACGGGTCGTCGGCGAGGCGCAGGAAGAGGCGGTCGGCCATGGCGTGATTGTGCCTACACGAGGCGCACGGGGGGAGCGGGTGCTTACCGAAAGTTCAGCACCTGACAAGTGTGTCAGTGCTTGTGGCGCCCGGGCGCGGCCGCGAGCATCGCCCTCCTCTACACAAGGAGTTGACGATGCAAGTCTCGGTGATCGGCCTCGGTTCCATGGGCGCCACGCTCGCCCGTCTGCTGCTGGCCGCCGGCCACGACGTCACGGTCTGGAACCGTTCAATGGCGAAGGCAAGCGAGCTGGTCGGCGCAGGCGCACGGCCCGCCGGCAGCGCGGCCGAAGCGGTGGCGGCGAGCGGCGTGACGCTGATGTGCGTGTACGACTACGCCGCGGCCGCGGCCATCCTGCACGACGCGGCGGTCGAGGCGGCGATCCGCGGCAAGGTGCTGGTCCAGCTCACGACCGGCAGCCCGCAGGACGCGCTCGAAGCAGCCGAATGGGCGACACGCCACCGCGCGGGGTATGTCGAAGGCGCGATCCAGGCGGCGCCCAGCCAGATGGGACAAGCCGACACGCCGTTGCTGTTGTCCGGCGACCGGGCCGCTTACGAGCAAGTCGCCGGCCTGCTGCGCGTCATCGCCGGCAACCTGGTCTACCTCGGCCCCGCGATCGACGCGGCGGCCACCATGGACTTCGCCACGCTCTCGTACGTGTACGGCGCGTATGCCGGATTCATGCATGGCGCGCGGCTGGCGGAAGTGCGCGGCGTGGACATCGTCCGCTACGGCGACATCGTCCAGTCGATCGCGCCGTCCTTCGGTGCCTTCTTCCGCCACCAGGCGGGGGTGATCGCGTCCGGAGACTTCCGCGTCAGCGAAAGTCCGCTGCGCATTTCGGTGGTGGCCACGCAGCGCATCCTGGAAGCCTCGGCCGATGCCGGCATCGACACGCGCGTGCCGCGCCTGTTCGCTTCGCTGCTGGCGCAGGCCCATGACGCGGGTCTTGCGGATTCGGAACTTGCCGCGCTGATCCAGGTGTTCCGCGTCTCCGCGCGCCCGGGCTAGGGCCGCGCGCGCTCGTAGCGCTCGCCCCAATCGGCGAGCGGCGCGAGCGCCGCACTGAGCGAAGCGCCCAGGGGCGTGACCGAATACTCGACATGCGCCGGGACCACCTCGAGCACGCGCCGCGCGACGAGCCCCGCGGCTTCCAGCTCGCGCAGCTGCTGCGTGAGCATCTTCTCGCTGATGCCGGGCACCAGGCGCCGCAGCTCGCCGAAGCGGCGTGGCTGCGCCTGCATCTCCCACAGGAGGCTCGCCTTCCACTTGCCGCCGATCACCTCGAACGCGGGGCCGATCCCGCAGCCGTACGGCTTGCCGCCCATGCCGATTGCTCCTCATTCCCAGCTAACAGAGCGCTCAGAGTTGCCTAAGGCGCGCTTCCTACATTACATGCACGGCCGGCGCACCCACCAGGCAGCGAGACCGGAACCTGACCCACCACCCACAAGGACTCCATCATGAATGCCAAGATCGCCCTCACCTCCCTCGTCCTCGCCGCCGGTTTCGCCGGTTCCGCGTTCGCCGAGTCGCCCACCGTCGTCAACGACAACTTCGCCGGCAAGCTGACGCGCGCCGAAGTCCAGGCCGAACTCGCCGCCTACAAGAAGGCCGGCGTGAACCCCTGGTCCACCACGTACAACCCGCTGCGCAGCTTCCGCAGCGCGGCGACCCGCGACGCGGTCGTGGCCGACTACATCGCTTCGCGCAACGAAGTGCGTGCCTTCACCGGCGAGGACAGCGGCTCGCAGTACCTGGCCCAGCGCCAGCTGCCGGCTTCCACGCAGCTGGCTCACACCGCCCGCTGAGCGTCCGCCACTGCGCCGCCGCGCCTCAGGCTGCGAGCTCCGGCTCGCGCCGGGCCGGCGGCGCAGCCACGTCACGCACCGCGCGCCCGCCGGCCATCCCATGCTGCGCGAACAGCTCCGCCGCCCACTCCACGAAGGCGCGCACGCGCGCGCTCAGGTGCCGGTTGGGCGGATACACCACGTGCATGGGGATCGGCGGATGGCGCCACCCGGGCAGCACTTCCACCAGCTCGCCGCTTGCCAGGTGCGGCTGCGCGGCGAACTCGGGCACCTGCGAGATGCCCAGGCCGGCCAGAACGGCCGCGAGATGCGCATTGCTCTCGTTGACCGACACCTTGTAGCGCCCGCTTACCTCGATGTGCTGGCCGTCCTTCTCGAAGATGTGCGGATAGGGCCGGCCCGTGCGTGGCGAGAAATAGTTGACCATGGTGTGCCGAGCCTCGAGCTCCTGCGGATTCGCCGGCGCGCCATGCTGCGCCAGGTACACAGGGGTGGCCACCGTCACCAGCGCCAGGTTGCCGATGCGCCGCGCCACCAGGGACTGCTCGATGAGGTCGCCGCCGCGGATCACGCAGTCGACGTTGTCGGTGATCAGGTCCACGGGCCGGTCGCCCACGCCCAGGTCCAGCTGGATGTCCGGGTAGCGGCGATAGAAGTCCTGCAGCGCCGGCACGACGATCAGCAGCGCCACCGACGAACCGACGTCGACGCGCAGGCGTCCGCTCGGCTTGCCGCTGGCCTGCGTCATCGCGGCATCCATCTCGTCGAGGTCGTTGAGCAGCCGCGACGCCCGCTCGTAGTAGGCGGCGCCGTCGGGCGTCACCGTCACCCGCCGCGTGGTCCGGTTCAGGAGCTTCACCCGCAAGCGGGTCTCCAGCTGCTGCACCAGCTTGGTCGCGGAACCCTTGGGCATGTCGAGCGTCTCGGCGGCTCTCGTGAAGCTGCCGGTCTCGACCACCCGCGCGAAGACGCGCATCGCCTGGATCTGGTCCATCCCTCAAGTTTCCTTCGTTCTTGTGAGCGCGATTGTTCATGCGAACGAAACAGAGAACTGGCGGGGGGCCTGTTTATCCGTACGAACTTCATGCCTATATTCCGTCGCATGCCAAGTTCCGCATCCGCCGCCCTCGCCGCCAGTCCCCTGGTGCTGCCCGGCCACGCCCCGATGCCGGTGCGGCTGGACGGCCGCCGGCCCCGCGGGCAGACGGTGCCGCTCGTCCTGCACCTGCACGGCGGCGCCTTCACCAGCGGCGGCGTCGACAGCGGCGAGTGCCTGGCCACGCTGCTCGCGGAAGCGGGCGCGGTGGTCGTGACGATCGGTTACCCGCTCGCACCGGCGAATCCTTTCCCCGATGCGGTGGAGGCCAGCTACGCCGCGCTCGAATGGGTGAACGGCGCCCGCGCCCGCCTGGCCGGTGCCCGCGCACCGCTGTTCCTCGCGGGCGAAGAAGCCGGCGGCAACATCGCCGCGGGGGTGGCGATGATGGCGCGCGACCGCGCCGGCCCCACACTGGCCGGACTGGTGCTGGTCGCGCCGATGCTCGACCCGTGCACCGCCACGGCTTCACAGCGCGAAGCCACCCGCGAACAGGTCGAATGCAAGTGGAGCGCCGGCTGGCGGCAGTACCTGCGGCGGCCGCTCGATGCGGAACATCCCTATGCCGTGCCGGCGCACGCGCAACGGCTGGCCGGACTGCCGCCCACGCTGGTGCTGGCGGGTGAAGACGACCCGATGCGCGACGAGGCGATGGCTTTCGCGAACCGCCTCGCGCACGCGGGCATCCCGGTGCGCACCGGCATGGTCCCCCTCACGGGTTGGCCGGAGTCGCTCGAAAAACCGCTGCATCCCTGTCCCTGCGCCGAAGCCGTGCGCAAGCAGCTCGAAGGCTTCCTGACCGCGCCGACGCCGCCACCTTCCTAGCGTCTTCGCGACCCGTTCCCGTCTTTCCGATCCCGGTGCGCGCCACCGGGCAGGACCCGTGCATCCCGAAAAAGAGGAAAAGAAACCATGCAAGAAGAAAACCTGAAGAAGTCCGGCCGCCGGCCGTGGTCCGTCTGGACGGCGGCCGGTGCCGCCGCCGGCCTCTCCGTCATCGCCGCCGGCGTCATCGCGCTGCAGGGCGACCGCGCGCAGGCCACCGCGAACAGTGCGCCCCCCGCGCCGCAGGTCTCGGTGGCGGTCGTCACCGAGCGCGAGATCACCGCCTGGGACGAGTTCTCCGGCCGCCTGGAAGCCGTCGAGCGCGTCGAGGTGCGCTCGCGCGTCTCGGGCGCGGTCCACTCGGTGCACTTCCGCGAAGGCGCGCTGGTGCGTCCCGGCGACCTGCTGATCACCATCGATCCGGCGCCCTACGCCGCCGAGGTCGAACGGGCGGAGGCGCAGGTCGCCGCCGCGCAGGCGCGCCAGGCGCAGGCCCAGAGCGAGCTCGTGCGCGCGCAGCGGCTGTGGGAGGAAAGCGCGATCGCCCAGCGTGAACTCGAGGAACGCGCCAACGCGGCGCGCGAATCGGTGGCCAACCTGCGTGCCGCGCAGGCGCAGCTGCAGGGCGCGCGCCTCAACCTGCAGTACACGCAGGTGCGCGCGCCGGTCGCCGGCCGCATCGGCAAGCTGGAAGTCACGCCCGGCAACCTGGTGGCGGCCGGCCCCGGCTCGCCCGTGCTGACGACGCTGGTGTCGGTCAACCCGATCTACGCCAGCTTCGACGCGCACGAGCAGGTCATCCTGCGCGCGCTGAAGGACATGCCCGGCGGCGCCAGCGCGCGCGGGCTGATCGAGCGCATCCCGGTGCAGATGGGCACGACGGCGACCGCCGACACCCCGTACCAGGGCCGGCTGCAGCTGATCGACAACCAGGTGGATGCCAAGAGCGGCACGATCCGCCTGCGCGCCTCCGTGGACAACCGCGACGGCAGCCTGATCCCCGGCCAGTTCGTGCGCGTGCGCATGGGCCAGGCGCGCACCACCCGCGCACTGCTGGTGAGCGACCGCGCAATCGGCACCGACCAGGACAAGAAGTTCGTGCTGGTGGTGGGCGAAGGCAACAAGGCGGAATACCGCGCGGTCACCCTGGGCGCGACCACCGACGGCCTGCGCATCGTCGAGAGCGGCCTGAAGCCCGGCGACCGCATCGTCGTCAACGGCCTGCAGCGCGTGCGCCCCGGCGCCGTGGTGCAGCCGCAGGTCGTCACGATGGAAGCACGCGCATGAACATCTCCCGCTTCTTCATCGACCGGCCGATCTTCGCCGGCGTGCTGTCGCTGCTGATCTTCCTGGCCGGCCTGGTCGCACTGCGCGGGCTGCCGATCTCCGAATATCCGGAGGTCGTCCCGCCGACGATCGTGGTGCGCGCGAACTACCCCGGCGCCAACCCCAAGGTGATCGCCGAAACGGTGGCGACGCCGCTGGAAGAGGCCATCAACGGCGTCGAAGGCATGCTCTACATGGGGAGCCAGGCCACGACCGACGGGCTGATGACGCTCAGCGTCACCTTCCGCCTGGGCACCGACCCGGACAAGGCGCAGCAGCTCGTGCAGAACCGCGTGGCGCAGGCCGAGCCGCGGCTGCCCGAGGAAGTGCGGCGCCTGGGACTGTCCACCGTCAAGAGCTCGCCCGACATCACGATGGTGGTGCACCTCGTGTCGCCGAACGGCCGCTACGGCATGGACTACCTGCGCAACTACGCGGTGCTGAACGTGCGTGACCGCCTGGCCCGCATCGCGGGGGTGGGCGAGGTTGCCATCTGGGGCGGCGGGGAGTACGCGATGCGCGTCTGGCTGGACCCGCAGAAGGTGGCCCAGAGCGGCCTGTCCGCCAGCGACGTGGTGCGCGCGATCCGCGAGCAGAACGTGCAGGCCGCGGCCGGCGCCGTGGGCTCCTCGCCGGGGCTGCCGGGCGTCGACCTGCAGCTCTCGGTCAACGCCCAGGGCCGCCTGCGCAACGAGCAGGAGTTCGGCGACATCATCATCAAGGCCGGCACCGACGGTGCCGTCACCCGGCTGCGCGACGTCGCGCGGCTGGAGCTCGGCGCCGCGGACTATTCGCTGCGCTCGCTGCTGAACGACGACGCGGCCGTCGGCGTCGGCGTGTTCCAGGCGCCCGGCTCCAACGCGCTGGAAATCTCCTCGCAGGTCCGCGCGACCATGGAGGAGATCAAGAAGAGCATGCCGGAAGGCGTGGAGTACCGCATCGCCTACGACCCGACGCAGTTCGTGCGGGCCTCGATCGAATCGGTCGTGCACACGCTGCTGGAAGCCATCCTGCTGGTGGTGCTGGTGGTGATCCTGTTCCTGCAGACCTGGCGCGCCTCCATCATCCCGCTGCTGGCTGTCCCCGTCTCGGTGGTGGGAACGTTCGCGGTGCTGCACCTGCTCGGTTTCTCGATCAACGCACTGAGCCTGTTCGGCCTGGTGCTGGCGATCGGCATCGTGGTGGACGACGCCATCGTGGTGGTGGAGAACGTCGAGCGCAACATCGAGGCCGGGCTCTCGCCGCGCGAAGCGACGTACCGCGCCATGCGCGAAGTGTCCGGGCCGATCATCGCCATCGCGCTGGTGCTGGTGGCGGTGTTCGTGCCGCTGGCCTTCATCAGCGGCCTGACCGGCCAGTTCTACCGGCAGTTCGCCGTCACCATCGCGATCTCGACGGTGATCTCCGCCTTCAACTCGCTGACGCTGTCGCCGGCCCTGGCCGCCCTGCTGCTGCGCGGCCACGACGCGCCCAAGGATGCGCTCACCCGGGGCATGGACCGCGCGTTCGGCTGGCTGTTCCGCGGCTTCAACCGCGTGTTCAAGCGCGGCGCCGAGAACTACGGCGGCGGCGTCAAGCGCGTGCTGGCGCGCAAGGGCCTGATGCTGGGCGTGTACGCGGTGGTGGCGGTGGCGACCATCGGCCTGTTCAAGGTGGTGCCGGCCGGCTTCGTGCCCGCGCAGGACAAGCAGTACCTGATCGGCTTCGCGCAGCTGCCCGATGGCGCCACGCTGGACCGCACGGAAGCCGTGATCCGCAAGATGGGCGAGATCGCGCAGAAGAACCCGAACGTCGAGAGCACGCTCGCCTTCCCCGGCCTGTCGATCAGCGGCTTCACCAACAGCTCCAACTCGGGGATCGTGTTCGCCATGCTCAAGCCGTTCGACGAGCGCAAGCGCGCGGACCAGAGCGGCGGCGCGGTGGCCGGGCAGCTGAACCAGGCCTTCGCCGGCATCCAGGACGCGTTCATCGTGATGTTCCCGCCGCCGCCCGTGCAGGGCCTGGGCACCACCGGCGGCTTCAAGCTGCAGCTGGAAGACCGCGGCTCGCTCGGCTACGAAGCGATGGACGATGCCGTCAAGGCCTTCATGGGCAAGGCCTACCAGACGCCGGAGCTCACCGGGATGTTCACGAGCTGGCAGCTGAACGTGCCGCAGCTCTACGCCGACATCGACCGCACCCGCGCGCGCCAGCTGGGCGTGGCCGTGCCGGACATCTTCGACACGCTGTCGATCTACCTGGGCAGCGCCTACGTCAACGACTTCAACCAGTTCGGCCGCACCTACACCGTGCGCGTGCAGGCGGATGCCGCGTTCCGCGCGCGCGCCGAGGACATCGGCGCGCTCAAGGTGCGCTCCAGCTCCGGCGAGATGGTGCCGCTGTCGGCCCTGATGAACGTCAAGCCCAGCTTCGGCCCGGAGCGTGCCATGCGCTACAACGGCTACCTCACCGCCGACATCAACGGCGGGCCCGCGCCGGGGTTCTCCTCGGGGCAGGCACAGGAAGCGGTGAAGCGCATCGCCGCCGAGACGCTGCCGCAGGGCATCACCTTCGAGTGGACGGAGCTGACGTACCAGGAGATCCTGGCCGGCAACTCGGCGATGTGGGTCTTCCCGCTCGCGATCCTGCTGGTGTTCCTGGTGCTCGCCGCGCAGTACGAGAGCCTGACGCTGCCCCTGTCGATCATCCTGATCGTCCCGATGGGCGTGTTCGCCGCGATGACGGGCGTGTGGCTGTCCGGCAGCGAGAGCAACGTGTTCACGCAGATCGGGTTGATGGTGCTCGTCGGGCTGTCGGCCAAGAACGCGATCCTGATCGTGGAGTTCGCGCGCGAGCTGGAGTTCGCCGGCCGCACGCCCGTGCAGGCCGCGATCGAGGCGAGCCGCCTGCGCCTGCGCCCCATCCTGATGACCTCGCTGGCGTTCGTGATGGGCGTGCTGCCGCTGGTGTTGTCCACCGGCGCCGGCTCGGAGATGCGCCGCGACATGGGCATCGCCGTCTTCAGCGGGATGATCGGGGTGACGGCCTTCGGCCTGTTCCTCACGCCCGTCTTCTACGTCGTGCTGCGCCGGCTGGCCGGCAACCGGCCACTGCGCCAGCACGGCCAGGCCCCGCACTTCGAAGGCTTCGCCGGCGGCGCCGATGCGCGACCGCTCCCCGCCGCGCCGCGCCACTCCTCGGAGGACTGAACGTGCCCATTCCCAGACTTCTCCCCCTGGTCGCCGCCCTGCTGCTGGCCGGCTGCGCGACCGCCTTGCCCGAGCTGCCCGCGCAGCCGGAGCCGCCCGTCGCCTTCAAGGAAGCCGGCCGCTGGACCCAGGCCGCGCCCGCGGAGGCGCAGGACCGCGGCCGCTGGTGGCAGGCGTTCGCCGACCCGGTGCTCGACGCGCTCGTCGCGCAGGCCGCGGAGCGCAACACCAGCATCCAGGAAGCCGCGGCGCGCGTGGCGCAGGCCCGTGCACTGGTGCGGGCCGCCAATGCTGATCGTCTGCCGCAGGTGGGTGCGGGCGCGGGTGTCGGCCGGCAGGCCGGCGCCAACACCGCCACCGGCGCCGCCCCCGCCACCCTGTGGCAGGCGGGCGTGCAGTTCGCCTACGAGCCCGACCTGTTCGGCCGCGCGACCGGCCGCCGCGACGCCGCCGCGCTCGATGCGCAGGCGCGCGAGGCCCTGCTGCAAAGCACGCGCTTGCTGGTGCAGGCGGAGACGGCGCAGGTCTACCTGGCACTGCGCGCGATCGACGTCGAACGCGCCATCGTGCGCGAGACCGTGCAGGCGCACCGCAGCACGCTCCATCTCACGCAACGCCGCCATGCCGCCGGCGACCTGGCGGAGCTCGACGTCGTGCGCGTGGAGGCGGAGGTCGCCGCCACGGAGGCCGACGCCCTGGCGCTGGACCGGCAGCGCGCCACGCTGGAACACGCATTGGCGGTGCTGGTGGGCGATGCGGCATCCCAGTTCGCCCTGGCACCGGCCGACTGGAAGGCGCAGCTGCCGGTGATCCCGCCCGGCGTGCCGGCCACCGTGCTCGCCCGGCGGCCCGACGTGGCGGCTGCGCAATCCTCGCTGCTCGCCGCGCAGGCGCGCGTCGGCGTGGCCCGCGCCGCCTGGTTCCCGGACCTGTCGCTCACGGGCAGCGGCGGCTTCGCCTCGCCCGAGCTGGGCGACCTGCTGCGCTGGTCGGCGCGCGCGTGGACCGTGAGCGCGCTGCTGTCGCTGCCGATCTTCGACGGCGGGCGGCGCGAGGCCGGCGTGCAGCAGGCCCAGGCGGAACTGGATGCCGCCCTGGCCCGGTACCGCGGCGAAGTGCTGGTCGCCTTCCGCGAGGTGGAAGACCAGCTCGCGTCGCTGCGCTTGCTGCACGAACAGGCGCAGGCCCAGGGCCGCGCGGTCGATGCCGCGCGGCGCGCGACGACGCTGTCGGACACGCGCTACCGCAACGGCCTGGTCAGCCAGCTCGAACTGCTGGATGCGCGGCGCAGCGAGCTGCGCAACCGGCGGCAGGCGCTGCAGGTGCGGTCGGCCCAGTTCCAGGCGACGGTCGCCCTGGTCCGCGCGCTGGGTGGCGGCTGGGACGGACCGCTGCGCGGCGACGCCAGCCCGCCGGCCACCGAACTCGCCCGCACGCGCCCCTGAACCGATGCCACGCCGAAAGTGAAACCGCATGCTGGATCCTGGTTCGCTGGCGATCGTCTGGGGCGGGCTCTCCGTCCTGGTGCTGGGCGCCACCGCACTCGTGCTGGTCCTGGCGGGCCGCGCCGACCGCCGCCGGCGCAGAGGTTGCCCCTCAGGCCCGGCGGCCCGCAGGCGCGCGCCCTGCCTGCGCCCCGGACGTGCCGGCGGGCCGGTGCAGGGCCACGCCCGCGACCACGAGCAACACGCCGAAGCCTTCGAGCGCGCTGAGCCGCTGCCCCAGCACCAGGTAGCCGATCACCACGGCCACCGCCGGCAGCAGCGCGAGGAACAGCGAGAAGGATGCGCGTGGCAGGCGGCGCATGGCCAGCTGGTCGCAGAGGTACGGCACCACCGAGGATGAGACCGCCACCCCGGCCGCCGCGGCGAACAGCCCGGGATCTCGCAGCGCCGGCAACGCATCCGCGCCACCGAAAGGCAGGCTGGCGAAGGCCGCGACGACCATGGCACAAGCCAGCCGCTCCACCGCGGTCGTGTCCCTTGCGGTGGATGCGAGCCGGTGCCCGACCACCACGTACGCGGCGAACAGCGCCGCGTTCGCCAGCGCATAGCCGAAGGCCAGCGGTTCCTCGGGCAGCCGAAGCTGCACCAGGCAAAGGAGCCCGGCGACGGTGGTCACGAGCGCCCAGGCGTTGCGCGACGAACGCACCCCGAGCACGGCCAGGACGACGGGGCCGATGAACTCGATGGCGCCGACGGTCGCCAGCGGCAGCTGCGCGATCGCCAGGTAGAACACGCCGTTCATGCCCGCGAGCACGATGCCCAGCAGCACGACGAGGCGGAGCTCGCCCGGTGCCAGGCGGGCGAGCAGGCGCCACGGCCGCGCCCATGCCGCCAGCAGGGCCGCGGCGATGGCGATCCGCAGCCAGGCGACGCCGAGGGGCGCCACCTGCGCGAACAGCAGCACGGCGAAGGACGGTCCGAGGTAATGGAACACGGCGCTCACGGCGAAGTACGCGTGGGGCGGCACCGCATCGATGAGGCTGCGCGTCGCGCTCGCCGGGCTGGAAGGCATCGGGGTATTCTTCCGCGTGCCCTGGTCCGGGTCCATGCACTTTGCGTCGCCCCGCAGGCTTCTTTCGCTTCGAATCGAAGGTGATCCCGTGCATCCACTTGCCCACAAGCTGCTGCAGGACAGCCGCAACGTCGAACTGGTGCAGCGACTGCAAGCCGAACCGCGCGCCGCGATCGCCGACCTGGCGCGCGGCATGGGGTTGTCCGCCCCCACCGTGCGCGAGCGGCTCGCGCGGCTGGAAGAGGCCGGCGTCATCCGCGGTTACCGCGTGGAGCTGGACCCGGTCGCGCTGGGCTGGCCGCTCACGGCCTACGTGCGGGTGCGGCCGGCGCCGGGCCAGCTCGCCCGCATCGCGGAGCTCGCCGGCGCCCTGCCGCAGGTCGCCGAATGCCACCGCGTGACCGGCGAGGACTGCTTCATCCTGAAGGTCTACCTCGAGAGCGTCGAACGGCTCGACGAACTGCTGGACCGCTTCCTGCCCTACGGCCAGACCACGACCTCGCTGGTCCAGTCCACGCCCGTGCCCCTGCGCGCGCCGCCTCTCCTCAAGCCGGCAGCCAGCGCAGCGGCAGGCCGCCGGTCGTCCGCCGCACTTCGCTGACGGACAGGCGCAGCACGCGCAGCGCACCGGGCAGCGCTTCGCGCTCGGGCCCCTCCCACAGCACCTCGCCGCGCGCGACCAGGTGCAGCCGCTCGCCGGTGGCGAAGTCGATGAACAGCAGCGCGCAGCGCGGCTCCAGCTGCAGGTTGCCGAAGGTGTTGAAGAAGGAGTTGCCGACGTAGTCCGGCACCAGCAGCGTGGCCGCGTCCTGCACGCGCACGAAACCCGCCGGGCCACCGCGGTGCGAGACGTCGACGCCGGCAACCGGGTCGTCGCTGCGCAGCGCGTCGGGGTGTGCCGTGGCGATGAAGAAGGTGTCCGCCGCCGCGACGAGGGCCTGGCCCGCGGCGTCCAGCGCACCGTGCGTCGCATGCTCCACGGGACCGCCGGCCGCGCCATGCACCGCTTGCCGCGGGTGGATGTACTTCGGGCAGTTGCCGAAGCTCTGGCCGACGCGCACCGCGAAGCCGCGATCGTCCAGGGCTTCGATCCACCCGTTCATGCGGTTGCGACGCCCCGTGTGCGCCTCGATCCCGAGCAGCCCCACAGGCGCGCCGACGGCCAGGTCTTCGTCCGCGTGCCCGCGCGCGCCCGCCGCCGCATCGACGCGCAGCACCCTCGGCTGGGGCGAGTGCGCGAAGCCCGGCGCGCCGGTGAACAGCGACACGCGCGGCTGGCCGCTGGCATCGACCGTCCCCGCCAGCAGGAAAGGCAGCAGCGTGAAGAAGGACCGGTGCTGGTCGGGCATGTGGTCGCGCAGCACGCGGCTGCCGACGTCCGCCATCCGCGCGGAGACCCCGGCCCGTGCCTGCAAGGCACGCTCGCCCGGGTGCCAACCCGGCGCCGCCGTGTTCATGCGGCCAGCCCGATCGGGCTGCGCGCGAAGGGCACGAAGCCGGGCAAGGCCTCCAGCCGCTGCAGCCAGTCGCGCAGGCGCGGGTATTCCTGCAGCGACACGCCGCCTTCCGGCGCCCGTGCCACGTAGGCATAGTTCGCGAGGTCCGCCAGCGTCGCCGCGTCGCCGGCCAGCCAGGGGCGTGACGCCAGCTCGCCTTCCATCACGGCGAGCAGCTGGCGGCTGCGGGCCACGTAGGGCGCGGGATCGTCGGGCCGGCCGAACAGCGCGATCACGCGGGCGACCGCAGGTCCGTACGCCAGCGGGCCCGCCGCGACGGAGAGCCAGCGCTGGACCTGCGCCGCCGCCACCGGGTCGCGCGGCATCCAGCTGCCCGGTGCGTAGCGCCCTTCCAGGTACACCAGGATGGCGTTGGAATCGGCCAGCGTGAGCTCGCCGTCCTCGATGACGGGCACCTGGCCGAAGCAGTTGCGCGCCAGGAAGGCAGGTTGCTTGTGCTCGCCGGCCTTGATGTCCACGTCGACCAGTTCGTACGGCAGTCCCAGCAGGGACAGCAGCAGTTCGACGCGGTGGCAGTGGCCGGACAAGGCCATGCGGTACAGCTTGATGGGCTTGGTAGGTTGGGCGGTCATGGGAGGTCCTTTTCCGTGGAGTGCGGGCGGATTCTGTTTGCTCCGGCATCCTGAATAAATGGCGCTGCTTGCAGGAGACTGCTGCGCTTCGAAGCAATAATCCCCGGCATGGACAAGTTCAAGGCGATGCAGATCTTCGTGCGGATCGCCGATGCGGGCAGCCTGACCGGCGCGGCGCGCGAACTGGGCAGCTCCCTGCCCGCCGTCGTGCGCTCGCTGGCGGCCTACGAGGCGCAGCTCGGCGCGCGGCTGTTCCACCGCACCACGCGGCGCATCACGCTCACCGAGGAAGGGAGGCAACACCTCGAACGCTGCCGCCAACTGCTGGCCGGCCTCGACGAGGCCGAAGCCGCGCTGCGGGCGGAAACCTCGGCGCCGACGGGGCACCTGCAGATCACCGCGCCGGTGCTGTTCGGGCAGATGCACGTGGCGCCGGTCGTCACGCGCTTCGTGCAGCGCCATCCCGGCCTGCGCTGCACGACGCTGCTGCTGGACCGCGTGGTCAACCTGCTGGAGGAAGGCCTCGACCTCGGCATCCGCATCGGCAACCTGGAGGACTCTTCACTGGTCGCGCAGAACCTCGGGCACATCCGCCGCGTCGTGGTCGGCACGCCGGCCTACCTGCGCAGGCACGGCACGCCGCGGCACCCGCGCGAGCTGGCGCGGCACAACTGCGTGCGCATCGTGGGCGCCAGCCGCACCACCTGGGGCAACTTCCAGGAGGGCGGACGCGTGTTCCAGGTCGCGGTCACCGGCAACCTGGAGTTCAACCACGTGTGGCCCACGGTGCAGGCCTGCGCCGAAGGCGCCGGCCTCGGGATGTTCTTCTCGTACCAGGTGGAGCAGCTGGTGCGCGAGCGGAAGCTGCGCGTCGTGCTGGAGGATTTCGAGCTGCCGCCGCGGCCGATCAGCATCGTCTACCCGCACGCACGCCTGCTGCCGGCGCGCACCCGGGCGTTCATCGACTTCGCGCGCCAGGAGATCCTGCAGTTCCGCGCCGATGGGCGCTGAAGCGGGTCAGGCCTCGCGGGCGACGTCGCAGCGGACCTGGGCTTCTTCGAGCAATGCCGGGAAGGGCTCGGGCGGCGGCGCGTCCGTGAACAGCCGGTCGATCTGGTCCAGCCGCGCCAGTTCGACCATCGCGGGGCGGTTGAACTTGCTCTTGTCCGCGGCCAGCCACACCTCGCGCGAACGCTCGATGATGGTTTGCGCCACCTTCACCTCGCGGTAGTCGAAATCGCGCAAGGTCCCGTCGGTCTCGATGCCCGAGATGCCGACGATCGCGATGTCCACCTTGAACTGCCGGATGAAGTCCACCGCCGGCTCGCCGATGATGCCGCGGTCGCGGCTGCGCACCATGCCGCCGGCGACGATCACTTCGCATTCGGGGTTGCCGCAGAGGATGGCCGCGACGTTCAGGTTGTTGGTGATCACGCGCAGCCCGCGGTGGTGCACTAGCGCACGGGCGATCGCTTCGGTCGTGGTCCCGATGTTCAGCATGAGGGAGCAGCCGTTCGGCACCTGGCTCGCCACCAGCCGCGCGATGCTGGCCTTGCCGGCGGCGTTGATGCTTTCCCGCTGCTGGTAGCCGAGGTTCTCGGTCGTCGAGCCCGGCGTGCGCACACCGCCGTGGAAGCGTGCCAGCAGGCCGGCGTCCGCCAGCCGCTGCACGTCGCGGCGCACCGTCTGCAAGGCGACCCCCAGGCGTTCGGCCAGCTGCTCCACCGTCGCCGAGCCGCTCTCCTGCACCACGGCCAGCAGCTTCAGCTGCCTCGGATTGGTGCCGTTCACGACCGGGCTTTCCGTCCTGCGGGGATCATGTAAGCGACTGTAGCGAGAACCGCGCCAGGGCCGTGACAGGGAAAACTCGGCCCGCGCGAGAGCGGCCTCGCAGGCGCGGCTCTCGCGGGGCCGAGGCCGCGCCTAGCGGGCGCGCCCTTCCTTCCACGCGCCCAGCAGCTTGTCGTAGGCGATGGTCTGGCCCTTCGGCTTCTCGTTGGCCAGCTTGGCCCAGGGCGCCGACTTGTCGCTCAGGTACTTCTTCGGGTCCCCCTTCGGATTGAGCTTGGGCGCGCAGCGCGCCATGCCGGCGCGTTCGAGGCGGGCCATCACCTGGTCCATCTCCTCGGCCAGCGTGTCCATCGCGGCCTGCGGCGTCTTCTCGCCCGTGACGGCTTGCGCCACGTTCTTCCACCACAGCTGCGCGAGCTTCGGGTAGTCGGGCACGTTGGTGCCGGTGGGCGACCACGCCACGCGCGCCGGGCTGCGGTAGAACTCCACCAGGCCCCCGAGCTTGGGCGCCATGTCGGTCATCGCCTTGGACTGGATGTCCGACTCGCGGATCGGCGTCAGGCCCACCAGCGTCTTCTTCAGCGACGTGGACTTGGCCGTGATGAACTGCGCGTACAGCCACGCCGCCGCCGTGCGGTTCTCGTCGTGGTTGGCGAAGAAGGTCCACGAGCCGACGTCCTGGTAGCCGTTCTGCATGCCCTGCTTCCAGTACGGGCCGTTCGGGCCGGGCGCCATGCGCCACTTCGGCGTGCCGTCCTCGTTCACGACCGGCAGGCCCTTCTTGGTCATGTCCGCCGTGAAGGCGGTGTACCAGAAGATCTGCTGCGCGATCTGGCCTTGCGCGGGCACCGGACCGGCCTCGCCGAAGGTCATGCCGGTCGCTTCCTTGGGCGCGTACTTCTTCATCCAGTCCACGTACTTGGTCAGCGCGTAGACGGCGGCCGGCGAGTTGGTCGCGCCGCCGCGGGCCACCGAGGCACCCACCGGCGTGCACTTGTCGTCGGCCACGCGGATGCCCCACTCGTCGATCGGCAGCCCGTTCGGCGCGCCGATGTCGGCGGTGCCTGCCATCGAAAGCCAGGCGTCCGTGAAGCGCCAGCCGAGCGAGGGGTCCTTCTTGCCGTAGTCCATGTGGCCGTAGATCGGCTTGCCGTCGATGGTCTTCACGTCGTTGGTGAAGAACTCGGCGATGTCCTCGTAGGCGCTCCAGTTCAGCGGCACGCCCAGGTCGTAGCCGTACTTCGCCTTGAACTTCTGCTGCAGGTCCGGCCGCGCGAACAGGTCGGCGCGGAACCAGTACAGGTTGGCGAACTGCTGGTCGGGCAGCTGGTACAGCTTGCCGTCGGGCGCCGTGGTGAACTTCAGCCCGATGAAATCCTTCAGGTCCAGCCCGGGGTTGGTGTACTCCTTGCCCTTGCCGGCCATGTAGTCGGTCAGGTTCAGGATCTTGCCGTAGCGGTAGTGCGTGCCGATCAGGTCGCTGTCGCTGATCCAGCCGTCGTAGATCGAACGCCCGGACTGCATCGAGGTCTGCAGCTTCTCGACCACGTCGCCTTCCTGGATCAGGTCGTGCTTGACCTTGATGCCGGTGATCTCCTCGAAGGCCTTGGCCATCGTCTTCGACTCGTAGTCGTGCGTGGTGATGGTCTCGGAGACGACCGAGATCTCCTTCACGCCCTTGGCCTGCAGCTTCTTCGCGGCCTCGATGAACCAGCGCATCTCGGCCATCTGCTGGTCCTTCGAGAGGGTCGAAGGCTGGAACTCGTTGTCGATCCACTTCTTCGCCTCGGGCTCGCCGGCCCAGGCGGGGCTGCCGGCCAGGCAGGCCGCCGCGAGAGCCAGCGCCGTGTAACGCATCTTCATGGGAATCTCCTCGTGTTCGCTTCCCCGACGTGCAGTGAGGTCCGGACGGCCCCCGGGGAAGCACCCGGGCCGCATCCCTGTCGCTTGCGGTCAGCCGCGCCGCATGACCAGCGCCAGCACCGCCATCGAGACGACGAAACTGATCCAGATGCTGGGTTCCTGCTCCAGCGAGAACCACTGGGCGAACTTGCCCGCCAGCCCGATGAAGGCCAGGTTGATGTAGCCCGCGGTGAGCAGGCCGATGAACAGCCGGTCGCCGCGGGTGGTGGCGATCGGCAGGAACCCCTTGGTGAGGCGGGTGGGCGACTTCAGCTCCCACACCGTCATGCCCGCGAGCAGCAGTGCGATGCAGGTGAAGAACACCGCCACCGGCGTCGTCCAGACCATCCAGTCGAACATCGCTTGCTCCTAGACCCGGCCCATCGCGAAGCCCTTCGCGATGTAGTGCCGCACGAACCAGATGACCACCGCGCCGGGCACGATCGTCAGAACGCCGGCGGCGGCCAGCGTGGCCCAGTCCATGCCGGAGGCGGAGACCGTGCGCGTCATGGTGGCGACGATCGGCTTGGCGTTGACGCTGGTGAGCGTGCGCGCCAGCAGCAGCTCGACCCAGCTGAACATGAAGCAGAAGAAGGCGGCCACGCCCACGCCGGCCTTGATCAACGGCAGGAAGATCGTGAGGAAGAAGCGCGGGAAGGAATAGCCGTCGATGGCGGCGGTCTCGTCGATCTCGCGCGGGATGCCGCTCATGAAGCCTTCCAGGATCCACACCGCCAGCGGCACGTTGAACAGCAGGTGCGCCAGCGCCACGGCGATGTGCGTGTCCATCAGGCCCACGGTGGAATACAGCTGGAAGAACGGCAGCAGGAACACCGCCGGCGGCGTCATGCGGTTGGTGAGCAGCCAGAAGAACAGGTGCTTGTCGCCCAGGAAGCTGTAACGCGAGAACGCATAGGCCGCGGGCAGCGCCACCGCGATCGAGATCACCGTGTTGATCGCGACGTAGATCAGGCTGTTGATGTAGCCGGAGTACCAGGCCGGGTCGGTGAAGATCGTCCTGTAGTTGGCGAAGGTGAAGTCGCGCGGCCACAGCGTGAACGCGGAGAGGATCTCCTCGTTCGTCTTGAAGCTCATCATCGCCATCCAGTAGATGGGCAGCAGCGCGAACAGCAGGTACGCGAGGAGGAACAGCGAGCGGGCCCGCCAGCGCGGCTTCGTCATTGCGGCGCCTCCTGCCCGGTGCCGACGCGCTGCATCCAGTTGTAGAGGATGAAGCAGAGCAGCAGGATGATCAGGAAGTAGATCAGCGAGAACGCCGCCGCCGGCCCGAGGTCGAACTGGCCCACCGCCTTCTGCGTGAGGAACTGCGACAGGAAGGTCGTCGCGTTGCCCGGACCGCCGCCCGTGAGCACGAACGGCTCCGTGTAGATCATGAAGCTGTCCATGAAGCGCAGCAGCACGGCGATCATCAGCACGCCGCGCAGCTTGGGCAGCTGGATGTAGCGGAAGACGGCCAGCCGGCCGGCGCCGTCGATGCGCGCCGCCTGGTAGTAGGCGTCGGGAATGGAACGCAGGCCCGCGAAGCAGAGCAGCGCCACCAGCGGCGTCCAGTGCCAGACGTCCATCACCAGCACCGTCAGCCAGGCATCGCGCGCGTTGCCGGTGTAGCTGTAGTCGATGCCCAGACGCTGCAGCGTGGCGCCGAGGAGGCCGATGTCGGCCCGCCCGTAGATCTGCCAGATGGTGCCGACGACGTTCCAGGGGATCAGCAGCGACAGCGCCACCACCACCAGCACCGCGGAAGCTTTCCAGCCTTCGGACGGCATCGACAGCGCGAGGAGGATGCCGAGGGGGATCTCCACCGCCAGCACCGCGAGCGAGAACCCGAGCTGCCGCCACAGTGCGGCGTGCAGTTCCTCGTCGCGCATCACGGCGGCGAACCATTCGGTGCCGACGAACACCCGCCGCTCGGGCGAGATGATGTCCTGCACCGAGTAGTTCACCACGGTCATCAGCGGCAGGATGGCCGAGAAGGCCACGCACAGCAGCACCGGCAGCACCAGGAGCCAGGCGCGCTGCTGCACGGGTTTGTGGATGCCGTTCATGCGACGAGCTCCTCGTTGGCGTAGAAGCAGGTGTGCTCGCCGACCACCTGCAGCCAGGTGGTCTCGCCTTTCGCGGGCACCGCGAGCCCGGGTGCGAGCCTCGCCTTCAGCGGCTGGCCGCCGGCTTCGGCGGTGAGCAGCAGGTGGGTGCCGACGTCCTGGATGCGCGTGACGGTCGCCGGCAACGCGCCCGGCGCCAGCGGCTGCGCCAGGGTGACGTACTCGGGCCGCACGCCCAGCTTGTAGTCGCCGTCGGCCAGCGCGCGACCCGCCGGCAGCGAAAGGTCCACGCCGGGCACCTGCAGGCGTCCGCCTTCGGCCCGCGCCTGCAGGAAGTTCATTCCCGGCGAGCCGATGAAGTGGCCCACGAAGGTGTGCTGCGGCCGCTCGAACAGCGCCTCGGCGGTGCCGACCTGCACCGAGCGCCCTCGCGTCATCACCACCACCTGGTCGGCGAAGGTGAGCGCCTCCACCTGGTCGTGCGTCACGTAGACCAGCGTGAGCTTCAGCTCCTGGTGGATCTGCTTCAACTTGCGGCGCAGCTGCCACTTCAGGTGCGGGTCGATCACCGTCAGCGGTTCGTCGAACAGCACCGCCGACACGTCCGGCCGCACCAGCCCGCGGCCGAGCGAAATCTTCTGCTTGGCATCGGCCGACAGTCCCGAAGCGCGCCGGTCCAGGTCGCCGGAGAGGTCCAGCATCTCCGCGATCTCGGCGACGCGCCGGCGGATCTGGTCTTCCGGCACCTTGCGGTTGCGCAGCGGGAAGGCCAGGTTCTGGGCCACGGACATCGTGTCGTAGATGACCGGGAACTGGAACACCTGCGCGATGTTGCGCTGCTGCGGCGAGGCGTGCGTGACGTCCGCGCCGTCGAAATGCACGGTGCCCTGCGAGGGCGACAGCAGGCCCGAGACGAGGTTCAGCAGCGTCGTCTTGCCGCAGCCCGAGGGGCCGAGCAGCGCATAGGCGCCGCCGTCCTCGAAGCGCATCTTCAGCGGCAGCAGCGCGTAGTCGCTGTCTTCCCGCGGGTTCGGGCGGTAGGCGTGGGCAAGGTCGAGGTCGATGCGGGCCATGTGTCAGGCCTCCGTGGCGCGGCGCGGCGCCACCAGCAGGTTGCCGGCCGCGTCGAAGACATAGGCCTGGGTGGGATGCAGGTACAGCGTGACCTCCTCGCCGAGCACGAAGCGGTGCACGCCCGTGAGCTGCGCGACCATCTCGCCCACCGGCGTGTGCACGTGCACGAAGGTGTCGGAGCCGGAGATCTCCGCCAGTTCCACCCGGCCCTGCAGGGCGACGTCGCCTTCGCGCCGCTGCACGCGCAGGGCGCTGGCGCGCAGCCCGATGGTGAGCGCCTTGGACGCGGCATCCGGCAGCGGGATGGAGAGGTCGGGACCGGCCTGCAGCCGCACCCCGATCGAGGCGGTTTCCGCCGCCAGCAGGTTCATCGGCGGATCGCTGAAGGCACGCGCCACGCGCAGCGACGCTGGCGCATGGAACACTTCGGAGGTCGGCCCGTACTGCAGCAGCTCGCCCGCGTCGAGGACGGCGGTGTAGCCCCCGAGCAGCAGCGCCTCGCCCGGTTCGGTGGTGGCGTACACCACTGTCGATTCACCGCCGGCGAAGAGCATGGCCAGTTCGTCGCGCAGTTCCTCGCGCAGCTTGTAGTCCAGGTTCACGAGGGGTTCGTCCAGCAGCATCAGCGGCGCCTGCTTGGCGAGCGCCCGCGCCAGGGCGACGCGCTGCTGCTGTCCACCGGAGAGCTCGGCCGGATAGCGGTCCAGGAACATGTCGATGTGCAGGCGCTCGGCGAGCTCGCGCACCCGCCGTGCCGCATCCTGCGCACCGCGCAGCTTGAGCGGCGACGCGATGTTCTGGGCGACCGTGAAGGACGGATAGTTGATGAACTGCTGGTAGACCATGGCCACGTCGCGCTCGCGCACGGGCCGGCCGGTCACGTCCTGGCCGTCCACCCGCACGCTGCCGGTGGTGGGCTGGTCGAGGCCGGCCATGATGCGCATCAGGCTGGTCTTGCCGGCCTGCGTGGCACCCAGCAGCACCGTCACCGCGCCGGGCCGGGGGGCCAGGCTCATCTCGTGCAGCCAGGGCTGCGCCCCGACCTTCTTGCTGATGCGTTCCAGCGCGAGCTGCATCACGCAGCCTCCCGCCAGCCCGCGGCATGCGCGGCCAGCCAGGACGCGACGCGTTCGCGTTCCGCGGCGGTGTAGTGCAAGCCCAGCTTGCTGCGCCGCCACAGCACGTCGTCGGCCGTGCTCGCCCACTCTTCACGGCACAGGTACTGCAGTTCCGCTTCCCACAGGCCCGGCGCGACTTCGGCACCCATCGCGCGCTGCGACACGTGCAGCACGCGGTCGACGCGGCTGCCGTACGCACGCGCCAGCCGGCGTGCGGCGGAAGGGGCGAGCCAGCCGTAACGGCGCTGCACCGCGGCGACCATCCGCTCGAAGTCCAGGTCCGGCCGTTGCGGCCGGCCGATCCAGCCGGAGAAGTCGCCGCCGGGCAGTGCCGCCCGCGCGGTCCACGCCGCGCGTCCATCGCCGAGCGCCCGGCCCAGCCGGCTGGCCGCTTCCTCCGAGAGCTTGCGCGCGGTCGTGAGCTTGCCGCCCCAGACCGACAACAGCGGCGCGCCGGCGGTATCGAGGTCCAGCAGGTAGTCGCGGGTGACGGCGGACGGGTCGGCGCTCTCGTCCTCCAGCAGCGGGCGCACGCCCGAGAAGCTCCACACGACGTCGGTCTCGCGCACCGGGGTGCGGAAGTAGCGGCTGGCCTGTTCGCAGAGGTAGGCGGTTTCGGCGGCATCGATGCATGGGCTGCGCGCCTCGCCCGGGTGCTCGACGTCCGTGGTGCCGATCAGCGTGAACGCCCCTTCATACGGGATGGCGAAGACGATGCGCTTGTCGGTGGTCTGCAGCAGGTACGCGTGGTCGTGCTCGAAGCAGCGGCCCACCACGATGTGGCTGCCCTTCACCAGCCGCAGGCTGCGCGGCGCGGGAGCTTCGGCGCCGCCGGCGCGCACGGAGTCCCGGAGGAATGTCGCCGCCCAAGGTCCTGCAGCGTTCACCAGTGCGCGGGCGCGCAGGATGCGTCGGGCGCCGGCCGCGGGCTGCACCGCCACGTCCCAGCCGTGCTCGCCGCGTACCGCCTGGGTGACGCGGGTGCGGGTGAACACCTGCGCGCCGCGCACGCCCGCATCGACGGCATTGAGGGCCACGAGGCGCGCGTCGTCCACCCAGCCATCGGAGTAGACGAAGCCCCGCCGGAACCGCGGTTGCAGCGTGGCGCCTGCCGAATGCGCCTGCAGGTCCACCGCGCGCGATCCGGGCAGGACTGCGCGCGCGGCGAGGTGGTCGTAGAGGAACAGCCCGGCCCGCACCAGCCAGGCCGGCCGCAGCGAAGCGTCGTGCGGCATCACGAACCGCAGCGGCCGGATGATGTGCGGCGCGCTGCGCATCAGCACTTCGCGTTCCTGCAGCGCGCGCCGCACCAGCCCGAACTCGAGATGCTCCAGGTAGCGCAAGCCGCCGTGCACGAGCTTGGTCGAGGCCGACGACGTATGCGAGGCCAGGTCGTCCTGCTCGCAGAGGGCAACGCGCCAGCCGCGGCCGGCGAGGTCGCGGGCGATGCCGGTGCCGTTGACCCCGCCGCCGACCACGAGCACGTCGAGTTCGGGACCGCCCACCGGGGATGGAGAGGCGGAAACGGCGGCGGAAAGGGGCGAAGCGGTCAATCGAAGCCTTGCGGTTTGCTGAATCGCGGCGGATTCTTGGTTCGCAATGGCGCGGTTTGACTCCTTGTTTACCCTCGGTTTGTTCGTTTTGTTTCGTTTGAAGGTCGCCGACGTGACGTGGCGCGGCGGGAAGTCACCTCGGCGACTCGAAATCCCTGCCGCCCCTTAGGTATTCCGCTTAACGGAACGCGGCCGTGGGGAAGCGCGGGATGTTCCGCGTGGGAAGGCCGCACGGCAGTCCACAGAATGGACCGCACTGCGGAACGACGTTCCGCGGATCCAAGAGAAGGAGGGACGTCATGGGCTGGATGAAACTGCTGGGAGCGTGCGCGCTCTGGGCCGCCGCGGCGGGCGCGGGCGCGGGCGCCGCCGACGACATCGTGCTCGGCCAGGTCGCGCCGCTCACGGGCACGATCGCGGGCACGGGCGACGAGTACGTCGCGGGGGGCGCCGCCTACTTCGCGCACGTCAATGCGAACGGGGGCATCCTCGGCCGCAAGATCCGGGTCGTCACCAAGGACGACAGCTACAAGCCGGAACAGACCCTGGCGCACACGCGCGCGCTGCTGGCCGACGACAAGCCGCTCGCCCTGTTCGGCTACGTGGGCACGGGCAACGTGCTGGCCCTGAACAAGAACAAGGTGCTCGAGGAAGCGGGCATCGCGCTGATGGCGCCCTACACCGGCGCGCAGGACCTGCGCGAGCCGATGAACCCGCACATCTTCCACATCCGCGCCAGCTACACCGACGAGACCTCGCGCATGGTGGAGCACCTGCACACCATCGGCCTGCGGCGGTTCGCGGTGATGTACCAGGACGACCCCTTCGGCAAGAGCGGCCTGGCCGGCGCCGAGCGCGCGCTGGAGAAGCTGGGCATGAAGCTGGTCGCGCAGGGCGGCTACGACCGCACCAAGCCGGAGGAGATCGGCGCCGCGGTCAAGGCGATTGCCCCGAGCAACCCGGACGCGATCATCATGGTGTCGGTGAATCGCGCGTCCGCGGCCTTCATCAAGGAGCTGCGCAAGACGGGCAGCAGCGCCCGCCTGTTCAGCATCTCCGTCGTGAACTTCAAGGAGCTGCTGAAGAACGCCGGCGAGGACACGGTGCGCGGCGTCGGCATCTCGCAGGTGATGCCCTACCCCTACTCGCCGATGCTGCCGGTGGTGCGCGAATTCCGCGAACTCATGGCGCGATACCAGCCCAGCAAGACGATCTCGTACGCCAGCATGGAGTCGTTCGTGGCCGCGAAGGTGCTGGTCGAGGCGATCCGGCGCGCGGGCCCGAACCCGACCCGCCAGAAGGTGATGGCGCAGCTGGAAAGCCTCGTCAATCACGATGTCGGCGGCTTCCACGTGGGCTTCGGGCCCGGCAACCGCGTCGGCTCCCGCTTCGTCGAAGTCACGGTGATCGGCCAGGGCGGCCGGCTGATCCGCTGAGGCGGCGACCGCCGCCAGCCCTCAGGCGGCGGCGGGCCGCCCGTTGCGGATCGCCTGCTGGATGCGCAAGGCGGCGGCCGCCAGGCGCGGCCCCAGGTCGTCCACCAGCCGCTGGCGCGTGAGCACCGTCGAGGGCCCGCCGATGTTCAGCGCGTAGGGTTCGCCGCCATGGCCGACATCGACGGCGGCCCCGACCGCGCTGATGTCCGAGTCCCACTCGCCGAGACTGGTGACGTAGCCGACCTGGCGGTACTGCTCCGCGGCGCGCTGCAGCGACGCCTGCGTCGCCTTCCAGCGCTCGCCCAGCTTCTGCTGCAGCTGCGCATAGACCTCCGAGCGCTTGTATTCCGGCAGCGCGCACAGGAACGCGCGGCCCATCGAGGTGCTCTCGATCGGCAGCCTCGCGCCGACGTCGAGCGACAGGCTCAGGCGCGCGTGGCCGCGCGCGTGCGCGATGTAGACCATCGACAGCTGGTGCCGCACCCCCAGGGAGACCGCGGCGCCGGAAGCGCCCGCCAGCTCCTCGAGCACCGGCCGCGCGATGCTGGAGACGTCGTCGTTCGCCAGCACGCGCAGGCCCAGGGTGAGGCCGCCCGGGCCGAGCGCATAGGCGCCGCGCGCCGGGTCGTGCACCAGGTAGCCGAGGCTGCAAAGGGTGAAGGCCAGGCGGGACACGGTGGCCTTGGGCAGCTGCGAGCGCCGCGTCAGCTCCTGGTGCGCCAGCCAGCGTTCGCCCCAGCGGAAGCTGTGCAGCAGTTCCATGCCCCGGGCGAGCGCGGTCACGTAGCGGCGGTCCTGCGCCGCGCTGGGGTCGACAAACTGGGGCATGGCACTCTCCGTTCCGATCAGCGGAACGATACCCGGAAGAAGGGGAAGGCGCGCCCGAACAAACCCCCATGCACTCCCTTTGGCACTGGCTACGATGGCAGGAAGCCACAGGGATGCTCCATTGTTCCGCCAAGCGAAACGACCATCCCGCCACGCAGGAGATCCGCATGGACGATCCCGTCCTCTTGCCCGAAGAACGCCAGGCCCTCAACGGCGGCCATTGGTTCGCATCGCTGTCCCCCTCGCTGCGGCACGACCTCGTGCGCCACGGCAGCGTGCGCCGCTTCGCCGACGGCGAGCCGATCTTCCTGCGCGGGCAGGACGCCACCTGCTGGGCGGCCGTCGTGCGTGGCAACGTGCGGGTCAGCACCTCGCATCCGGGCGGCAAGCAGCTGACCCTCTGCTACATGCGTCCCGGCCTCTGGTTCTGCGACGTCTCGGTGCTGCACGACGAGCCGCGCAGCTACGACGCGCATGCGCACGGTCCCGCCGCCATGCTGATGGTGTCGCTGGAGCACGCGCAGGGCATGCTGCGGCAGCACCAGGAGCTGTACGGCGCCCTGCTCAAGCTGCATGCCGCGCGCACCCGCCAGCTGTTCGAACTGCTGCAGGACCTGCAGACGCTGTCGCTGCGCGAGCGCATCGCCAAGCAGTTCACCCTGCTGGCCCGCCGCTACGGCGTGCCCTCGCTGCGCCAGGCCGGCGAGATCCGCATCGGCCTGCGGCTCGGGCAGGAGGAACTTGCGCAGCTGGTGAGCGCCTCGCGCCAGCGCGTCAACCGCGAGCTGCAGGAGCTGCGCGCCGAAGGTCTGCTGGGGACGGACCAGGGCCGCTGGCTGGTGCGCGACCTCGCGGGTTTGCAGTGCGTGGCGGGTGGCGAGCAGGCCCGCGCGCTGCCGCGGCCCGGCCGCGCGGCCGAAGCGCCTCGGCGCCCGAACGCCGAGACGGGCTACGCGCTCGCCGCCGCCTGAGCGCGCGGGCGGGCGAGGCCCGGCTCGTCCCAGGCCAGCGCGATGACGATGCTCGCCAGGACGGCGCCGCACGCAAGGGCGCCGTAGACCTGGATCAGCGCGGCGGCGGACACGGCGGTCAAGGTCGGCTCCCCTCGTTCGGCTGCAGCGCCGCGGTCATCAGATCACCTGCCCGCCGGACACCTCGATGCGCTGGCCCGTGACCCACCGGTTGTCCGGCGACAGCAGGCTCGCGATCATCGGGCCGATGTCGTCCGGCACGCCCACGCGGCCCAGCGCGATCATGCCGGCGAAGGCCTGGTTCAGGTCCGGCGTGTCGCGCACGGCGCCGCCGAGGAAATCGGTTTCGATCGCGCCCGGCGCCACGGTATTGACGGTGATGCCGCGGCCGCCGAGCTCCCGGGCCAGGCAGGCGCTCAGCACTTCGACCGCGCCCTTGACGGACGCGTACGCCGAGAACCCGGGGTAGGTCACCCGCGTCAGCCCCGTCGAGAGGTTGACGATGCGGCCGCCGTCCGCCAGCAAGGGCAGCAGGGCCTGGGTCAGGAAGTACACGCCCTTGAAGTGCACGGCCACGAGGCCGTCGAACTGCTGCTCGGTGGTCTGTTCGATCGGCGCCATCTCGCCGTGCCCGGCGTTGTTGACGAGGTGGTCGAAGGTGTCGCGCCGCCAGACCTCGCGCAGCGCGTGGCGCACCTCCTGCGCGAAGCCGGCGAATCCGGCGACGACCGCCGTGTCGAGCTGCAGCGCCACCGCCTGGCGTCCCAGGGCCCGGATCTCGCCCACCACGGCTTCGGCCTCCTCGCGGCGGCTGCGGTAGGTGACGATCACGTCGCCGCCGCGACGGGCGATGTGCAAGGCGGTGTTGCGGCCGAGGCCGCGGCTGGACCCGGTGACGATGGAGAGAGTGGTCATGGAGTGCTCCTGTTGGGGGGTGGATACGAGCGGTCGATGCTAGGAGCCGCAAGCCCCCGAGGCATTGCCTGGAACTCGCCGTCCCTTGCCCGTTCCTGCAAAGCGTGCGACGCGTGCCGCCGCGGGCGTTGCACCCGCAACGGCGGCTTGCCGAATGCTCCTCGCTCCTTGCCCATTCCTCCAGGGGCCATGGCGCGAAGCGCCCGCCTCCGCTAGGGTTGCGGCATGCCCGACACCCTGCTCCACGTCGTCGCCCGCCATGCCGCGGCGCATGCCGATCCGGCCGGGCTGGCGCTCACGCCGGTCCCGGGCCTCACCACCATCCGCGCCACCGCGCCCACGGGACTCGTGCACGCCATCACGAAGCCGATGGTGTGCATGGTCCTGCAGGGCACCAAGCACGTGGCCCTGGGCGCGCAGACCTTCACCTTCGGGGCGGGCGACTCGCTGCTGGTGACGGCCGACGTGCCGTGCGTCAGCCAGATCACGCAGGCCAGCGTCGAGGCGCCCTACCTGTCGGTGGTGCTGGAGCTGGACCTGGCGCTGATCGCCGAACTCGTGCTGGAGATGAAGGCGGTGCCGGCAGATGAAGGCGCGGCCGTCCGCGTGGAGCCGACCGACGCGGAAGTCGCGGACGCAGCGCTGCGGCTGATGCGCCTGGTCGAACGTCCCGCGGCGATGCCCATCCTGCATGCGCAGCTGTTGCGGGAACTGCACTACTGGCTGCTGGCAGGCCGGCATGGCCCCGCGATCCGCCGGCTGGGCTGGCCACAGGCGCCGGGCCAGCGCATCGCCCGTGCCATCGCGCTCGTGCGGGCGGAGTTCACGCGTCCGCTGCCGGTCGAACGGCTGGCCGCGGAAGCGAAGATGAGCGTTTCGTCCTTCCACCAGCACTTCCGAGCGGTCACCTCGTTGTCGCCGCTGCAGTTCCAGAAGCAGCTGCGGCTGATCGAGGCACGCCGCCTGGTCACCTCGGAGGGCCGCTCCGCCAGCAGCGCCGCCTTCGCCGTCGGGTACGAGAGCGTCTCGCAGTTCACCCGCGAGTACGGCCGGATGTTCGGCCGTTCGCCGATGAAGGACGCCGCGGAAACGCGCGGCGCGCTGGACACCGTCGCCTGAAAAACCCGGGCCCGGAAGGGGCAATGCAAGCCTCGCGGCGCATCTGTATGATGACCGTCATATTCAGTAGGACACCCGCAGATGCCCCTCGATCCCGCCACCAGCTCCGAACGCAAGCTGCAGACGCACGACCGCATCCTCGACACGGCCGCGGGCGTGCTGCGCCGCGACGGCTTCAGCGGCGTGGGCGTGGCGGACATCATGAAGCGCGCGGGCCTCACGCATGGCGGGTTCTACGCGCACTTCGCTTCGCGTGACGCCCTGTTGGCGGCCGCCCTGGAGCGCGCCGGCCAGGACAGCCAGGCGCGCCTGCAGCGTTCGCTGGACCAGGGGGAGGCGAGCGCCGGCAACCGCTTCCGCGCACTGGTCCAAAGCTACCTGTCCGAGCGCCACCTGCGCTCGCCCGAGCGGGGCTGCCCCGTGGCCGCGCTGGCCTCGGAGATGCCGCGCCAGAGCGACGAGGTCCGTGCCGCCGCCGCCGCCCGCGTCGAAGCCCTCACCGCGCGCGTCGCGTCGACGCTGGGCCCTGCGCAACCGCCGGAGGCGGCCGCCATCGTTGCCTCGCACCTGGTCGGCGCGCTGCAGGTCGCACGCGCGCTCGGCGACAACGCGAAGGGGCGGCGCCACCTCGAGGCCAGCCGCCGCTTCCTGCTCGCGCAGTTCGACCATCCGGTCCCGGCCGCCTGATGACCTTCCTTTCCCTGCGCGCCTTCGGGGCGCGTTCCTTCCGCGACCGTCGATATGACGGTCGTCATATTCAAGCCGGAGTCCGCCCATGAAGCTTGCCCATGCCGTCGTCCTGATCACCGGTGCCAACCGCGGCATCGGCGCCGCCTTCGCCCGCGAGGCCCTCGCCCGCGGTGCCCGACGCGTCTACGCCGGGGCACGCGATCCTTCTTCCGTGCAGATCCCCGGCGTGCAGGCGATCGCGCTCGACGTCACCGATCCCGGGCAGGTGGCACGCGTCGCCAGCGCGTGCGGCGACGTCACCCTCGTCATCAACAACGCGGGCATCGCGCAGCCCGGCGGCTTCCTGCAGGACGGCGCGCTGGAGAACACGCGCCGCCAGCTGGAGGTGAACTTCTTCGGCATGCTGCGCATGGCGCAGGCCTTCGGGCCGGTGCTCGCGGCCAACGGCGGCGGCGCGCTGCTCAACGTGCTCTCCATCGCCAGCTGGGTCCACCGCCCCCTGCTGGGCACCTACGGCGCGACCAAGGCCGCCGCCTGGGCGCTGACGAACGGGCTGCGGCACGAGCTGCGCGCCCAGGGCACGCAGGTGTCCGCGCTGCACATGGGCTTCGTCGACACGGACCTCACCCGCGGCATCGAGATGCCGAAGTCCTCGCCCGAAGCCATCGTGCGTTTCGCGCTCGACGGGCTCGAGGCCGGCGTGGAGGAGATCCTGGCCGACGACGCCACGCGCCAGGTAAAGCAATCGCTGTCCCTGGCGGTGCCGGCCTACCTGGCGGCCGCATGAACGCGCCGGCCCTGGCCGCCGCGCCGGCGACGCAGCGCATGCTGCGCGGCCCCGTCTTCCCCACGCTGCTGCGGCTGGCGACGCCGAACGTCCTGGGCCTGTTCGCCAACACCGTGGTGATCGGCTTCGACGGCTACATCGTCGGGCGGCTGGGTGCCGACGCCCTGGCCGGCGTCGCCGTCGTGCTGCCGCTGGCCATGCTGATGCTGCACATGTCGGCGGGCAGCCTGGGCGGCAGCACGACGGCGGTCGTGGCGCGGGCGCTGGGCGCCGGCGACGCCCCGCTGGCCGCGCAACTCGCGCGCAACGCGGTCCTGCTCGGCCTCCTCGCATCCGTGCTCTTCACGCTGTTGTGCGCCGGCCCCTGGTTGTACGCCGCGCTGGGCGCGCGCGGGCCGGTGCTGGAGCAGGCGCGTGCTTACGCAGCGGTGCTGTTCGGCGGTGCCGCCGCGATCTGGTCGGTGAACGTGCTCGCCGGCGTGGCGCGCGGCTCCGGGCAGATGGGTGCCGCGGCGCTCGCGCTGGTGGGCACCACGGCCATGCACCTGCTGCTGTGCCCCGTGCTGGTGTTCGGGGCGGGCCCGGTGCCGGCGCTGGGTGTCGCCGGCGCGGCGACGAGCACGGTCGTCACGAACGGCGTGGGGGCACTGGCACTGCTGGCCTGGCTCTCGCGCCGCGGCAGCCCGGTGCGGCCGCTCGCGCCGGCCGCGCGTGCCGGGGACGGGGCCTTCCGCCGCATCCTGCAGATCGCCCTGCCCTCGGCGATGAGCCCGGTCCTGAGCAACGGCGCCATCGCCGCGGCCACGGGCTACGTGGCCGGCTTCGGCGGCCTCGCGATCGCAGGCTACGGCATCGCCGCGCGGCTCGAGTACATCCTCGTGCCGATCGCCTTCGGCATCGGCAGCGCCCTCACGGCGATGGTGGCCGCGAACCTCGGCGCGCAGCAGCCCGAGCGGGCCAAGCGCATCGCCTGGACGGGCGCGGGCGTGGTCTGGCTGGTCACCGGGCTGATCGGCGTGTGGGCCGCGGTGTGGCCGGCTGCGTGGATGGGCCTGTTCACCGCGGACGCGGCGGTGCAGCAGGCCGGCAGCACCTACCTGCGCATCGTGGGGGGCAGCTACGGCTTCTTCGGACTCAGCCTCGCGCTGTTCTTCGCGTCCCAGGGGGCCGGCCGCCTGAAATGGGCCCTGCTCGCCAGCGGCGCGCGGCTGGCCGTCGTGGTCGTCGGCGGCGCCGCCGCGCTGCGGATCGCGTCCGGCGCACCCGAGGCGCTGTACTTCGTGGTCGCCGCCAGCCTGCTGGTCACCGGCGTCACCCTGGCCGCCGCGACGTACCTCGCCGACTGGTCGCCGCGGGGGCGGGCCGCGTAACACCTCGATGCGCGCAGCCACGGCATAGTGGCGCCTGTCCCCAGCCACACCGAAGGAGCGTGCCGTGCACCTGGAAGGCTCATGCCATTGCGGCAAGGTGAAGTTCAGCGTCGAATCCGGGGAGCCCGTGCCCTTCATGCGGTGCTACTGCTCCATCTGCCGCAAGACCGCCGGCGCGGGCGGCTACGCCATCAACCTGGGCGCCGTCACGCGCACGATGAAGGTCAGGGGCAAGCAGCACCTGCGCATCTATCGTGCGCGGCTGCCGAAGGAAGGCGGTCGCGGGACGCGGCTCAGCACGGGCCGCCGCTACTTCTGCGCCGGCTGCGGCAGCGCGCTGTGGCTGTGGGACCCGACCTGGCCCGACCTCGTGCATCCGCACGCGGGCGCGATCGACACGCCGCTGCCGGAGGCGCCGGAGCACATGCACTGCATGGTCGGCTCCAAGGCCGCATGGGTGAAGGTCGAGGGCGGTGCGCAAGACCCGCGCTTCGACCGCTACCCGGACCTGTCCCTGGCCGAATGGCACGAGCGCCACGGCCTGGCTTCTACTCCGCACGGATGACCGCACGGGCCGGATCGGCGTCGAACACGATGCGCCCGGGCCACGCCGGCCAGCGCGTGCCCAGGGCCGGCGTGTTGGGGTCGCCCGTCGCGGCGAAAGCCCCCAGCGACTGCATCATGGCGCGCGACAACGCGAGCCGGCCGGGTTCGTTGCCGCGCGTGAAGGCGATCCTGGAGTAGAGGCTGGGCCCGAAGTTGCCGAACACGAACGGCAGGTCGAAGGTGTGCGCGGCGCCGAAGATCGTGTCGAAGGGCGTTGGCAGTTCGTCCCAGTCGAAGCGGTAGCTCCACACCTCCGGCTGGCGGGAGCGGACCGCGTTCAGCACGTCGTCGCGGATCGCCTCGAACCACAGCCGGTTCAGCTCGCGCGTCCTCGCATCGAAGCCGGTCACGGGCCGGTCCGTCGGCAGGTAGGCCGCGGGAACCCAGTCCTCGATGCGCGTGGCCGGCGCGGCTTGCGCGTCGTAGCGGTACGCGATGCGGAACACGTCGGCATCTTCGAGCAGCCGTCCGCTCACGCCGCCGAGCGCCGGGCGGATGGCGAGCAGTTGCGGGAACAACTTGGTCTCGTCGCGCGTGATGCCCGCGAGCACGGGCACCTTCGCGTAGCGACCGGCACGGATGGCGGCGATGGGGTCGGCGGCGAGCACGGTGCCGTCGGGGATCGGGTTGGACGCCGACATGCCGCGCGGCGCGAGCCGCGTGCGCACGACACCCAGCAGTTCGTCGGCGGATTTCGCCCGCAGGTAGCGCGCATGCTCCGCCGCCGGCCGCGCGCCCGCGAGGGCCGTGGCCGCCGCCGCGTCCGCCGCCGAGCGGTCCGACAACAGCGCGCCCTCGAGCAGCGCCTGCCCGCGCGTCGTCCACACCGTGCGCGGCAGCACGCCCGGGATCGCACCTGCAGGCAACGAGGCCGCGGTGGAGATGCCGCCGCTGAGCGCCACGACCCGATGGAACAGCGGCTGCGCGCGCGACGCCACCAGCGGCGAACCCAGGAGCGCGTACACGTTCACCGCGCCGGCGGATTGCCCCATCAGGGTCACGCGACGCGGATCGCCGCCGAAGCTGGCGATGTTCGCCTGCACGAACTCCAGCGCCTTCAGGATGTCCAGCAGCGCGAAGTTGCCGGAATCGTCCAGCGCGTCGCCGGTCTTCAGCGCCGGCAGGTCGAGGAAGCCGAAGATGCCGAGGCGATAGTTGACGGTCACGACCACCGCGCCGGCAGCGCGGGCCAGGGCGGCGCCGTCGTACAGCGGATCCGCGGTGTAGCCGGTGATGTTGCTGCCGCCGTGGACGAACACGATCACCGGGCGCGGCCCGGCGCCTTGCGCGGGCTGCCAGACGTTCAGGTACAGGCAGTCCTCGGCGCCCAGCGTCTGCCCGAGCGTGCTGCCGATGGTCTCGTCGAAGCGGTTGTTCAGCCCCGGGCCGTAGAGGCGGCCCGTCTGCACGCACGCCGCCGCGAACCGGTCCGCCGCACGGGGCTGGGTCCAGCGCGCCGCATCGGCGGGCGCCTTCCACCGCAGCGCGCCCACGGGCGCTGCCGCGAAGGGGAGGCCCTTCCAGCTGTACGTGCCGTCGCTCGCCGAGGCATCGACGCCGACCACCGGGCCGAGGGTGGTCGCACGTTGCAAGGCGGCGGGGCCGCCGGGACCGGCGGCGCAGCCGGCGAGCAGGAGCGCCGAGGAGAAAGCGATGCAGGCGAAAGTGCGCGTCATGGCGCGACGATAAGCACGGCCATCATTCCTGGAAAATCCAGAATGCTGATGGCGCGATCACTTCCGGTGATCGCGTCCGCTACGGTCCCAGCGTCGTGACCTGGACGGCGACGCGGTAACGGCCAGGCGCCGCGCCGCGCGAGATCGGCAGGCGCAGCGGCGCCGTCACCGTGTGGCGGCGCAAGCCGCGTCCCCCCGGCACATGCCAGGCCTGCGATCCGTCTTCCGCCAGGACCCGGCCGGGCTCGCAAGGAGCGGTGGCGCACGCGAGCTCCAGTTGCAGGCCGTCGCGCAGGTTGGTCAGGACTTCGACGGTGAAAGGGGCGTCGGGCGTGGCAAACCCACGGGCCACGTCGGCTGCGGACAGTTCCACGTCCACGTGGTGCGCAGGCAACTTGAGGAGGGTGACGGCGGGAACGGCGACGCGGATGGTCAAGGTGGCCGATGCCGTTTCCGCCGCCGCGGGCACCGACGCGCACGCCAGCGAGAGTGCGATCGCGGCGCTTCCCGCTGCGGCTGCACGACGGGAGAACGCTTCGAGGGACGGCATGGAGATCGAGTCTCCCGCTTCGACCCCGCGCTGGGCAGTGAGCGAATTTCCTAGGCAGTTCCCTTAGCCACGAAAGTATCCGCCACGTACCGCGCATAGCGGAAGTCGCGGATGGCCACCAGCCGGTCGCCGGCACCCCAGTCCAGCACGATGGGATACGCCCCGCCGCCCGGCCCACCCTCGTGCACCCACAGGCCCGCATGCCCTTCGAAGGCCGTGGCTTGCGCCCGCAAGCCCTGCAGCCTGGCGTAGTTGGAGAAGTAGCCGACCACCTCGCGGCTGCCCTGCACGTCGACGCGGCCGGCGACCTGCAGCCGCACTTCGTCGGCGAGCAGCGCGCGAAGCCCGTCGAAGTCGCGGGCGTTGAAGCGCTCGGCATACAGCTGCGCGAGCACGAGCAGCCGGGGCGGCAGCTGCGCCTGTGGCGGGATCTCGCCCTCGCGGCCGAGGGCGCGCAGGCGGGTGCGCCCCCGGTGCAAGGCAGCTTTCACGGCGGGCACGGTGGTCTGCAGCGTCCCGGCGATCTCCTGCAGCGCATGGCCGAGGACGTCCGCGAGGATCACCGCGCTGCGCTGCGTGAACGGCAGGTGCATGAAGGTGGCCAGTGCCGCCGCCGTCGCCTCGGCGCCGGCGTGGGGGTCGACGGCATCCTGCAGGTCCGGGCCCGTCTCCTCGTCGGCCGGGCTGAAGACCTGCCGCTCGAGCGAGCGGCGGCGCAGGAAGTCCAGTGCGGCATTGTGCGCCACCCGGAACATCCACGCCTTCGGCTCCCGCACCAGTTCGCCGTCGTAGTGCAGCGCGGCCTTGGCCAGCGCGTCCTGCACCACGTCCTCGCCGTCGAGCGCGGAGCCGACCATGCGCGCGCAGTACCGGTGCAGGCGCGGACGCAGGTCGGCCGCCAGGTTGGCGAAGCTGTCGTTTCCGGTGTCCGCAGGCATGGCGTGCGCGCTCCCTCAGGCCGCGGCCGGCGCCAGGCGCGGCGCGACGGCCGGTCCGCGCGGAAACGCCAGCGCGATCGCCGCCGCCGCGAGGCCGACGCCCAGCGAACCGATGTAGAGCCACGCATAGCTGCCATAGCGGTCGTACAGCCAGCCGCCCAGCAGCGGCCCCAGCGCCATGCCCATGCTGGACACCAGCGACGCCGCGCCGAGCACCGTCCCGAGGATGCGGGGGCCGAACGCTTCGCGCGCCAGGGTGGCGTAGAGCGGCATCACGCCGCCGTAGGCGAGGCCGAAGACGATCGCCACCGCGTAGAAGCCCCCGAGCTGGTTCACCATCAGGTAGGACGCCGCGGCGAACGCCTGCACCAGGAGGCCGGCCACGAGCACGCGCTTGGCGCCGACGCGATCGGCCAGCACGCCGAACAGCAGCCGGCCGCCGAGTCCGGCGGCGCCTTCCATGCTGTAGATCGTGACGGCGCTCACCATCGGCAGGCCACAGCCGATCGCGTAGCTGACCGTGTGGAAGATCGGCCCGGAATGGGCGGCGCAGCAGGCGAAGAAGGCGGCGGCGAGCAGGATGAACGCACGCGAGCGCAAGGCCTGGCCCGCCGTCATGTCCGGCTCCGCGGCCTGGGCGGACGCCGCGCCGCGGCCCTGCGGCGCCGGCGACCGCCGGATGAACCACACGGCCGGCAGCAGGACCACCCACACGGCCACGCCGATCATGAGCTGCGTCGTGCGCCAGCCGTGCAGCGTGACGAGCCAGGCGGCGAGCGGCGCGATCGTCATGGGCGCGACCCCCATGCCCGCGGACACCAGCGACACCGCCAGGCTCCTGTGCCTGTCGAAGGACGCCGCCGTGGCGGCCATCACCGGCGCGATGAAGCTGCCGGCGGCCACGCCCGTCAGCACGCCGAACAGGAGCTGGAAGGCCGGCAGGCTGGACGCACGGCTGGCGAGCACCGTCGCCAGCCCGAGCAGCACGATGCCGCACAGCACGACCCGCCGGGGCCCGATGCGGTCGCTCAACGCGCCCCAGCCGAAGCCGGCGAAGCCCATGCTGACGAAGGCCAGCGTCATGGCGCCGCTGATCCCGGCTCGCGACCAGCCGGTGTCGGCGGCCATCGGCTCCAGGAACACGGCCAGCGAGAACACGACGCCGATCGCGGCACACGTCATCAGCGCGCCCGCGGCCACCAGCGGCCAGTTGCGATCGATGGGAGGAATGGATGCGGCAGTGGCGCTCACGGTTGCTCCTGGGAACAGGCGGGGGAAAGGCGGTCAGCCGGCATAGCGGCCCAGCAGCATCGATTCGAGCGGCGCCGGCGGCTCCGCGCAGCGCGTGCGGATGCCGGCGACGAAGGCCTGGAAGGCCGGCAGCGACGTCAGCGGGTGCACGGGCAGCGTTTCGTCCACCGAGACCACATGGATGAAGCTCACGCCGTCCGGCGCGCGCAGCGCCTCGTAGTGCAGCCCCGCCGGCCGCGCCTGGGCGAGCGCGCGGAAGACCTCGCCGACCAGGGCGGCGTTCTCCTCGGCATGCTGCGGATGGGTGCGGTAGCGGACGATGGAAGTCTTCATGGCCGTTCCTTTCCTGGGAAGATGCTGCAAAGACCCCCGGCGCGGTCCAAAGGATGCGGTGCCCCGGACTTTTTTTTCGGCCCGCGGAAGCCTTGGCACACTTCTTCGGCGCCTAGGCGCGCGCAGCAGAGCCACGCACCGGCTGCGTGCGCCGCGCCCGCGCCGCGCTCGGCGCAGCGCCCATGATGCGCTTGAAGGCGCGGCTGAACGAGGCTTCGGATTCGTAGCCCAGGCGATCCGCCGCGACGCCGACGCGCATGCCGCCGGCGGCCATCCACTCGCTGGCCTGGAACATGCGAAGGCGCGCGATGTACCTGGCCGGCGTTTCGCCCACCGCCTGCTTGAACGCCGAGGCGAAGCCCGAGCGGGAGCTGCCGCTCAGCCGCGCGAGCGCCGGCACCGACCAGTCCTGCGCGGGATCCGCGTGGATGGCGGCCAGGGCCTTGCCGACGACGGGATGGTTCAGCGCGGCGATCCAGCCGGTGGTGTCGCTGCACACGCATTCGACCCAGGCACGGATGGTCGTCGCCGCCAGGACGTCCGCCATCCGCGCCACGATGCCGCATGCGCCGACGCGCTCCTGCATCACCTCGCGCTCCATGGCCTCCAGCAGCGCGGGCACGGTGGGATCGCGCCGGGCGAGCGCGCCGGCCCGGATGACGTCCGGCATCATCGCCAGCAGCGGATGCCTCGCATCGAGGTTGAAGCGCAATGCGGCGCAGAACATCGTGTGGGTCGACGCTTCGCCGGCATGCTGGCCGCCGCCCACCAGGTGGATCGCTTCGGACACCGCGACCCGCGGCAGCGAAGCGATGTCCACGGCGGGGACGTCCGGAGCACTCGCCAGCACGTGCGTGGTGCCGCGCGGCACCAGGACGGCATCGCCTTGCTGCAGGCGCACCCAGTCGGCGCCGCCCGTGCGCAGCCATGCATCGCCGCGGCCGACGAAGTGGAACCGGGCCACCGACGGCCCCGGGAACGCCACCGCCCAGGGCGCGCTCCATTCGCAGCGGCCGTACTCCACGCCGTGGAGCCGCAGATTCAGCAGGACCTGGGTGAGCGGATCGGGTCCGCGAGCGGAAGTGTCAAGCATTTTGGCTTTTGGGCCATTCCAGGGGCCGGATGCTATGCCTAAGCTGGTCAACCCCTCGAACCACAAGGCTTCCCTTTCCATGTCCTCTTCCTGCAGTGCCTGCATCGACGCGGCCGGTGCGCCGCCCGACGCGCACGATGCCCGCTGGACCGCCGTGGCGTCCCTCGGCCTCGGCGTGTTCGCCCTCGTGACCGCGGAGTTCCTGCCCGCCAGCCTCTTGACCGCGATTTCGACCGACCTGCGCGTGAGCGACGGCGGTGCCGGCCAGACCGTGACCGCCACCGCGCTCGTGGCGGCGGTCGCGGCTCCCGCCTTGCCGCTGCTCACGCAACGTTTCGACCGCAGGTCGGTGCTGCTCGCCCTGACCGCGCTGCTGATCGCCTCGAACGTGCTCGCCGCCACGGCCTCGTCGCTGGCCGTGCTGCTGGCGGCGCGCGTGCTGCTGGGCGTGGCGCTCGGCGGGTTCTGGTCCATGGCGGCGGCGCTGTCGATGCGCCTCGTGCCGGAACACCTCTTCGCCCGCGCCATGTCGGTGGTGCTCACCGGCGTGTCGGTCGCGACGGTGTGCGCCGCGCCCCTGGGTGCGTGGATGGGCGGGCTGTGGGGTTGGCGCAGCACCTTCGCGGCCGCCGCCGTGCTGAGCGCACTCACGTTCGCGGTGCAGTGGGCCGCGTTGCCCGCGCTGCCACCGCGCGACCGCCCCAACCTGCGCGTGCTGGGCGGCCTGCTCCGACGGCCCGCCGTGCGCGTCGCGCTGGTCGCCGTCGTCCTCGTCATCTCGGGCCACTTCGCCGGCTTCACCTACATCCGCCCGGTGATGGAGAAGGTCGCGCAGCTGTCGGTGGAGGCGGTCTCCGCGGTGCTGCTGGCGTACGGCATCGGCGGCTTCGCCGGCAACTTCGTGGGCGGCTGGATCGCGCAACGCAGCGAGCGCTGGGCGATCGTGGCCGGCGGCGCCTGCATCGCCTTGCTGGCGCTCGCGCTGCTGGCGGCGGGAAGCTCCGCGGCGGTGACGGCGGTCGCGGTCACCCTGTGGGGCTTCGCCTTCGGCGCCTTTCCGGTCGGGTTCCAGACCTGGATCGTCCGGGCCGCCCCGGACCAGGCGGAAGGCGCCGGAGGCCTGCTGGTCGCCGCGTTCCAGGTGGCGATCGCCACCGGCGCGATCGGCGGCGGCCTGCTGGTGGACCGCGTCGGCCCGCTGGGTGCACCCGCGTTCGCCGCAGCGGCGATGGCCCTGGGAACGGCCCTCACGTGGCGCAGCGGTCCCAGGGTGCAGCCGTCGCATGCCACCGGAGGAGCGAGCCATGCGTGAACCCGCCAACCGCCGCATCGTGCTGGCCGCGCGCCCGCAGGGCCTGCCGACCTTGCAGGACTTCGACATGGTGACCGCGCCGGTGACGCCGCCGGGCCCGGGCGAGGTCCTGCTGCGCACGCTGTACCTCTCGCTCGACCCATACATGCGCAACCTGATGGACCCGGTCGGGCCCGGTTATGCGCCACCCGTGGCCATCGGCGCGACGATGGTCGGGGGCACGGTCAGCCGCGTCGTGGCTTCCCGCCACCCCGGCTTCGCCGAGGGCGACCTCGTGCTGGCGAACGCCGGCTGGCAGGACCATGCGTTGTCGGACGGCAGCGACCTGGTGCCGCTCGGCGACCTCGCGCAACCCTCGCTTGCGCTCGGCGGCCTCGGCATGCCCGGCTTCACCGCGCACGTGGGCCTGCTGGACATCGGCGCGCCGCTTCCGGGCGAGACGGTGGTCGTCGCGGCCGCCACCGGCGCGGTCGGGTCCGTCGTCGGCCAGGTCGCGAAGATCCGGGGCGCGCGCGTCGTCGGCATTGCCGGCGGCAGCGGGAAGTGCCGCGTGGCCGTCGAGGAGCTCGGCTTCGACGCATGCGTCGACCACCGCGATGCGCATTTCGCGGAGCGCCTCGCCGCGGCCTGCCCGCAAGGCATCGACGTGTACTTCGAGAACGTCGGCGGCGCGGTGCTCGATGCCGTCCTGCCGCACCTCAACGTCGGGGCACGCGTCCCGGTCTGCGGCTTCATCGCGCACTACAACGACACGGCGCCGCAGGGCCCGGACCGGCGGCCGGAGCTGCTGGCCGCCGTGCTGCAGAAGCGCATACGCATGCAGGGCTTCATCATCCTGGACCACTACGGCCCGCGCTTCGACGCGTTCCGCCGCGAGATGGGCGAGTGGGTCGCAGCGGGCCGCGTCAAGCTGCGCGAAGACCGCGTGGAGGGCCTGGAGCAAGCGCCGTCGGCCTTCATCGGCCTGCTGCAGGGGCGCAACGCGGGCAAGCTCGTGGTGCGCGTCCACGCCGACTGAAGGCGCGGATCTCCCTCACCAGGTCGGCACGGCGGCGACCAGCGCCTCCATGACGGCCTGCACCCGCGCCGGCAGGCGGCGGCGCGGCGCGTGCACGAGGTGCGCCGTCTGCGCCGGCCCGGTCCACTGCGGCAACAGGCGCACCAGCCGGCCCTGGCGCAGCAGGGCATCCACCATCCACGACGGCTGCAGGGCGACGCCGGCGCCGCCCTGCACCGCCTCCAGCAGCGCGATGGCGCTGTTCACGCGGTAGCGCGAATCCAGCTCCAGGGTCATGCTCCCCTTCCGCCCGGTCAGGGTGACGATTTCGTCGCTGCCCGCGTAGCGCAGGTACGCATGGTCCCGCAGGTCCTGCGGCCGACGCGGGCGCCCGCTCGCCCGAACGTACGACGGAGCGGCCACGAAGTAGCGTGGCCAGGCCGCGAGCTGGCGTGCCACCAGGTCCGGCGGGAGCGTGCCGCCGATGCGGACCATCAGGTCGATGCGCTCCTCCACCGGATCGACGAAGCGGTCCTCGAGGAGCAGTTCGACCTGCACCCGAGGCAGCTTCGCCAGCACCTGCAGCATCAGCCGGTTCAACCGCAATTCGCCCAGCGCCACCGGCGCCGACAGCCGCACCAGGCCGCGGGGCTCGCGCACGCCACCGGCGATGTCGTCCAGCGCCTCCTCGTAGTCCTCCAGCAGCCGCCTGGCGCTCGCCAGGAAGCGCGCGCCCTCCTCCGTGGGCAGCACGCGCCGGGTGCTGCGTTCCAGCAGGCGTGCGCCCAGCTCGCGCTCCAGCGCAGCGACCAGCTTGCTCACCGTGGGCTGCGTGGTGCCCAGCTCGCGGGCGGCGGCGGACAGGCTTCCGAGTTCGACGGCACGCACGTACGCGCCCATGGCTTTCAGCCGGTCCATGTCATTCCAATATCGAATGGGTCGTCTTCCATTCTCGCGTCTTCCGCGCCGTTCCGGAAGAAGCCACAGTGCTCGCCATGCACACACATCTCACCCGATGGGCGATCGCGGCGCTGCTGGCCGGTGCCGCGAGCGTCTCCGCCGCCCAGCACTGGGCCGCCACCTGGACCGCCCCACCGCAACCCGCCTGGGCCGACGACTTCGTGCTGCCGCTCGGCATGCCGCGGCACCTGGACAACGTGACCTTGCGGCAGGCACTGCGCACCAGCATCGGCGGCGACCGCCTGCGCCTCGTGGTGAGCAATGCGTACGGCGAAGCGCCGCTGCGCATCGGCGCCGCGCACGTCGGCCTGGACGGATCGGACGCGGGCATGCCGGTCACCTTCGAGGGCAGCAAGGACGTCGTCGTGGCGGCAGGCGCCACGGCCGTGAGCGATCCGGTCGCACTGCGCACGGCCGCCGGCGCGCGCCTGGTGGTCGACGTGTACCTGCCGACACCGTCGCGGCTGGCGGGATTCCATTGGGATGCCCGCGAGCAGGCCCTGCTGCAGCGGGGCGACACCACGGGGCGGAAGGATGCCACCGCCGGCGAGAAGCTGCCCACCCGTGCCTTCCTTTCCGCCGTGCTGGTGGAGTCCGCGCGTCGTCCGGTCGCGGTCGTGGCGCTCGGCGATTCGATCACCGACGGCAACGGCTCCACGCCGGGCGCGGACCGCCGCTGGCCGGACCACCTCGCGCGCAGGCTGGCGGCCCGGGGCGTGGCCGTGTTGAACGCGGGCATCTCGGGCAACCGGCTGCTGCGCGCCGGCATGGGCGAGAGCGCGCTGGCCCGCCTGGACCGCGACGTGCTGCAGCAGCCCGGGGTCCGCGCGGTGATCGTCCTGCTGGGGACCAACGACATCGGCTGGCCCGGCGGCCCTTTCGCGCCGCACGAAGCCCTCCCATCGACGGCCGACATCGCCGCCGGCTTTCGACAACTCGTGCAACAGGCGCGCCTGCGCGGCGTGCGGGTGATCGGGGCCACGCTCCCGCCCTTCGAGGATGCGCTGCAGGGAACACCGCTGGAAGGGCACCACAGTCCGCGCAAGGAAGCGATCCGCCAGGCGGTGAACGAGTGGATCCGCCACGCGGGCGCCTTCGATGCCGTCGTCGACTTCGATCGGCTGCTGCGCGACCCGGCGCGGCCGAGCCGCATGCGCCCTGACTTCGATTCCGGCGACCACCTGCACCCCGGAGACGCCGGGTACCGCGCGATGGCCGACGCCATCGACCTGCAAACCCTCTTCGAGTCCTCCCGGAGCATCCCATGAACCTTCTCGTCGTGAACGCGAGCCCGCGCCGCGAACGCTCCCTCTCCCGCCGCCTCGGCGCGGCCTTCGTCGCCGAGTGGCTGGCCCTGAGGCCGCACGACGGCGTCGTGCAGCGCGACGTCGGCATCGAACATCCGCCGCTGCTGACCGAAGCCTGGATCGCGGCATGCTTCACGCCGGACGAACAGCAGACGCCGGAGCAACGCGAAGTGCTGGCCTATTCCGATGCCGCGATCGCGGAACTCGCCCGCGCGGACCTCGTCGTCATCGCGACACCGCGCTACAACTACGGCATGCCCGCCGCATTGAAGGCCTGGTTCGACCAGGTGATCCGCATCCGGCGCACCTTCCGCTTCGACCGCGCGGAGAAGACCTGGCCGCTGTCGCCGCTGCTTTCCGGCAAGACGCTGGTGCTGCTGTCCTCCTCTGGGGAGTTCGCCTTCGGCCCCGGCGGGCTGCGCGAGCGGTGGGAGCACCTGGAGCCGCACGTGCGCACGTGCGCGCGCTACCTCGGTGTCGCCGACGGCCACCTGCACCATGTCGCCATCGAGTACCAGGAATTCGGGGACGAACGCCATTCCGCGTCGGTGCGCGACGCGCTCGACGGCGCGCAGGAGCTGGCCCGCCGGCTTGCACGCAGCGAACCCGCCCCCGGCGTCAGAGCAACAGGCTGATGGCGAGGGCGAGCAGGCCCAGGCCCATCGCTGCGTTGAACAGCCGCACGCGGCGCGGCGTATCGAGGACGCGGCCGATCGCCACCCCGAACATCGCCCAGACGGAAATGAGCGGGAAGCCCACCGCCAACCCGACCGTGGCGACGGTCAACGCACCCAGCGCGGGATGCACGCCCGCGGGCATGAAGACGGAAGCCAGCGTCGCCGCCTTCATCCAGCTTTTCGGGTTCACCAGCTGGAAGGTCGCGCCATTGACGAAGGAGAGCGGCTGGCCGACCTTCGCCGTCGCCGCCAGGCGGGCGCCGGCCAGCTTCCACGAGAGATACACCAGGTACAGCGCGCCGACGATCTTCAGCACGCCGTGGACCTGCGGGTACCGCGTGAACACCGCGCCCAGCCCGAGGCAGACCACCAGCGTCAGTCCGAACACGCCGGCATTGATGCCCAGCAGGTAGGGCAGCGTCCTCCGGTAGCCGAAGTTCGCGCCCGATGCGGCCAGCATGACGTTGTTGGGCCCCGGCGTCCCCGACATCAGGGCGCAGTAGGTGGCGAGCGGCATCAGGCCTTCGATCATGGGGCCAGCCTACCGCCCGGCGGCCGCCGCCCACCGGCACAGCAAACCGCGTGCTGTACTGGCGCGCCCGGCGATACAGCGCCTAGAAGCCGGCGGGCCGCCCCTGGTCCGGCTGGCCGTAGTCGCACACGCCCTGCGGGAAGACGTTGGCGAGCCAGGCCTTCTGCGCGTCGGTGAACGTCGCGCCGCCGTAGGTGCCGTCGCCCAGCGCGGTCGCGAGCGGCTTGAGCGCGCACTTGAACATGTCGCCGCGGAAGGAATCGCCGGCCACCATGCGCGGGCTGGACTTGATCGGGTAGGCCTGCGTGCAAGCACCGGCCGCACCGCCCTCCAGCACGCCGGCCCAGACGCCGTCGCCGGAAGCGATGCGCGCACCCCCCGGGCCGAAGCACTGGTCCACGAAACCGAGGACGGCGCGCTGCGCATCCGTTTTCGGTTCGGGAAAGGCAAGGTACCCGTCGAGCACGGCGAGCGCTTCGCCGATGCGCGCAGGCAGGTCCGCCGCGGCGTTGGTGAACCAGATCACCTGCCGTTTGGCGGCCTGGCCCCCGTTCGCCTGCAGCCGCGCCCGGGCGGAGAAGGACTGCCGCGAGTTGTGCATGTCGAGCTTGGCCTCGAGATAGGGGCGCAGGTCGATCAGCGGGATGTCCAGTGTCTTGCCGGTGAACACGTGCCCCGAGCTGTAGGCGGCGCGCATCGCACCCGAGTCCCCCGTGCGGCGCGGGGCGGGGGCCGCCGAATCGGTGCGGCAGGTCGCACTGCGGCGCATGTTCGCCGAGTCGAAGGGATCGCCCGCCATGTTCCATGAAACGAAGTCGGCCTGCTCCTTCCATGCGCCCGCGCAGGCATTGATCTTCAGGAACTCGGCGGCGTCGATGTCCCCGCTCTTGAGCGCGGCCAGGCCGTACTGCACGCCCACGTTGTCCCAGGGGATGGGCGCGAAGCCTTGCGCGTCGGTGCCGTAGATGTGGGCCAGGTCGTTGAAGTGCGTCCACTTCACGTTGGCGAAGGCATCCAGGTTCCAGCCATAGCTGGTGGCCACCGTGAAGAAGCGCGGATCGACGAACTTCGGGTTGAGCACCAGCGGCGCGGCGCTGCCCCAGCCCTTGATGCATTCGGACGACCCGGGCCGCCGCGTGAGCGGATTCGTCTCCGTGTCGCTGGTCGCCAGGCCCTCGACCAGCGAACGCCGGCTCCACGTGGCCCAGGGCGACGCCGGGTTCGCCGTCACGTCCTCGAGGAAGTACTGCTCCAGCAGGTTGCAGTCGGCCACGTAGATAGCCTGCGTCACCATGTCCGGATAGGACTGGATGGGGATGCCCGCATCGAACAGGCCCTGGTGGTTCTGCGCGTACACGTACTGCTGCACCGCGCCGCCCGAGATGCCGAGCGCCACCGTGTACTTCGGCGCGCCGTAGGTCTGCACGAAGTGCTCCTTCACCTTCACGGCGGTCTCGCCGCCGAGGCGCAGGTTGTAGTGCACGCCGGTTTCGTTGCCCGAGGACGAGGCGATCGCATAGCCCTGCGCGAGCAGCTGCGGCACCGTCGCCTTCTCCTCGCTCCACAAGCCGCCGGTGAACATGGCGGTGCCCTGCTGGCGCCCGATGCCGACGCCTCCGCGCATGTAGTACACCAGCTTGCGGTTCCAGGCGCTGTTGTCCAGCGCCTCGGGCGTGCCGGTCGCTTCCGGCTGCGGCGCCAGCATGGCGATGGCATAGGCGAAGCGGTTGATCGTGCCCGCTTCCACGCGGATCACGAACGGCTTGGTGACGCCGCCCACGACGGTGGTCCGCAGGTCCGCCGGCGGCGTCGCGAACTGCGTGGCCGGATCGAAGGGCCTGAAGTCCGTGCCGTTCCAGTAGAAGTACGCGAGCCGCGTCTTCACGCCGCAGGTGCTGCTGTAGCCCACGACGCGGCTGCGCGTGTCGCCGGGGATCTCGAAGACCGGCTGGCCGATGCCGTCCTGGTTGTCGACCTCGGGCTGCCCGAGGTTGCTTTCCAGCGTGCGGCAGATGAAGGGCTGCTGCTGCGCGCCGCTGTACTCGGTGGGCGCGGAGGGGCCGACCTCGCCGACCCAGAAGTCCAGGCCCGCGAGCGAGATCTGCGGCGGCGCAGGCGGCGGCACGACCGCCGGCGGTGGCGGCGTGACGGTCAGGGGTGGGGCGTCGGAACCGCCGCAGCCGGCAAGGAAGGCGGAAAGCAGCAACGGCCAGGCCGCCGCGAGGAAGGGCTTGCGCATGGGGGCTTGTCTCCTGTGGACGCACTCGCGTGCATCGTCTTCGTGGTCTTGCGCGGACGATGCTAGCGGTGCACGCGCCAGCCGGTGTGCCGGGACGTCAGGAAGGATGATGGGGAAGACCCGCGAAGAAGAAAGGCTTCGGGGCCGCTGCTTGCGTCGGTCGTGCGAAGGCCTGACGCACTGGCGACAGCCCTAGGGAAATTCTGTAGGGTGCGCGGCGGTTACGGCTCGTAACGTGGCTCGACCATTCCAGGAGTCCGCCATGCCGTTCGATGCAGGTTTCAAAGTCAGCCGGCGCTTCGTGCTCTCCGCCCTCGCCGTGCCCATCGCCACCTACGCCGCACCCGCCCGCGAAGGGACGCTGCTGGTCGGCCAGAGTGCCCCGCTCAGCGGCGCCATGGCGCCCACCATGGTGGGCGTGCTGGCCGGGCAGCAGATGGCGATCGACGAGGCGAACCGCTCCGGCGGCATCCACGGCCGGCGCCTGGAACTCGTGATGCTGGACGATGGGTTCGACCCCGCGCGCACGCTGGAGAACGCGCGCACGCTGGTCGAGCAACGCCAGGTGGTCGCGCTGTTCGGCAGCGTGGGCACCACGCAGACCGCCGCGCTGCTGCCGTACGTGGCCGAGAAGAAGGTGCCGCTGATCTCGGCGTACACCGGCAGCCCGGCGCTGCGCACGAAGCACAACCCCTTCTTCTTCACCACGCAGGCCAGCTACGCGGACGAACTGGTGCGCATGGTGCGCAACCTGAAGTCGGTGCAGTCCACGCGCATCGCCGTCGTCTACCAGAACAACGAGTTCGGCAAGCTGCTGCTGCCGGTCGCGGAAAAGGTGATCGCCGCCGAGGGCTGCGAAGTGACGGTGGCCAGGCCGCTCGAGGTGTCGGGCGGCGATGCGGTGGCCGTGGCACAGGCGGTGGCTGCGAGCCGGCCGCAGGCGGTGGTCATGATCGTCGCCGGCCCCGCCGTGGTCGCCTACGTCAAGGCGAACCGCGCCCATGCGGGCGTGCCCATCTACACCTTCTCGCTTTCGGTGGGCTCCGCGATCCTCAAGGCGCTGGGGGAAGACGCGCGCGGCCTGGCCGTATCTCGCGCCACGCCCTACCCCTGGCGCGCGACGACGGCGCTGGCCCGCACCTTCGCGCAGCAGATGGCCGCGGCGGGCAAGCCGGTGGACTACGACCATTTCGCCGGCTACATCAACGGGCGCGTGCTCGTCGAAGGCCTGCGGGCGGCGGGGAAGAACCCGACGCCGGCCGGCGTGGCGAAGGCGATGGAGAAGATGGGCCGGCTCGACCTGGGCGGCTATGCCTTCGAGTTCTCGCCGGAGAACCACCACGGGTCGAACTTCGTGGAGATCACGGTGGTGGGGCCGAACGGGAATTTCATGCGGTGAGGCGCGGGCGCGGCCACGTCAAGTCAGAATCGGAAAAGGGATTTCAGGATCGAGGCCGTTCTCCTTGTACCGCCACTCGCTTTCGTGCGCACAAGGATAGCCGCCGCACGCAGCCGCATGCGAACTGGACGGCAGACACGTTGGCTTCCGTCGTCGGCCAATCGGGATGCCGTCAAAAGCAGCGTAGGAATAAGCTGCAGGCCCCAGCGGAGGAACATGTCCCGGACAGTTGATGAGTCCCCTTGCTAGTCATGCGCGAGTTGACATAGACGTGGGGAATTCAGTCATGCACAGAAGGCGACTTTGAGCGAGGAGATCCAGAATGTCATGGAGGACAGTTGAACAAGAGCTAGAGCGGATTGGAGGTCGAGCAACGTTCATAGAGGAACGGGCGGACGACAACTCGTGGATCTGGGTGGCTGTCGACGCACTACGAACTGCGGCCAGGAGCCCGATTCCTCCGCCGCCCGGTCAAAGTACTCGGCGAATCGAAGCCGTGCTTTTTGATCGTACCAACGCATCACCATACGCAACCGTATGCGTCGATGAGCGAGGGCAGCTTGTTGACTTCATAGGCTTGCCATGGCCCGTGGTGGTCAACTTAGGAAACTACTTTCGCGAGCACCTTCGGCTTCCTGGCGTCATGGAGACTATGAGACAGGATGAGACTGGAGTTTACCTCGATGATGGTGCGGGCATGTCCGTGGATTCGGAAGTGTTGTTGCTGCTCTATCTCGCAGTAAATTTCATCGTGGCGCATGAGTACAGCCACCTTGCAAACTCACATCTTGAGTACTTGAACACGCAACGCGCGATGGCGGAAGCTGCAGACGTGGATCCATTCACGAGTCAAGTTCTGGATCTTGAAAGCTACGCACTCGAACTCGATGCTGATTGTGGCGCCCTCACGTTCACGATCGCACGGCTCTTGACCCAATGCGCAGATATCAAGCTTGGTCGCAGTGCCTATCTCAATCCATTCTTCTCCGAATCGTCGCTCCGGGTTCTTGGCTCGGAGCGTCTCATCGCCCGCTACTTCGGCGTCGCTCTACGCCTCGCGTTCGAAGTTCTCCTGCGCGATCTCTCGTCGCCGTTCGGTGGACGCACTCACCCGGCAAGCCGCATCAGAGGGCAGTGGTGTATGACACTCGTGATGGATCACGCTCGCGAGGGTCGTACACCACGCGAGTTCAGTCATTGGTGCTTCCATGGTTGGTACCACGCCTTTATCTTTGCTCACAAAGGCCGGGGCATCACCCCTCCATATTCGGACGCCGAAGAAATTCACCGCGTTGCCGGCGGTCCCTTAGCTGCTCGCATGTATGCGAAGTGGGCATCCATTCGGCCGTCGCTCAAGCTGATGCAACGCGGAAATCGTGAGCCAGCAAGAGCTACGGTCTGGGGGGAAAATTGGCTGATGGTCTCAAGTGTCGACATGTGCCAAGACTGTGAAGGACTTATCGACGCAGTCAGAACAACGCCCCATCCGTCCTGCCTAGTCAAGATGCTCGATGACGTCGCAGGTGCGTCTGTGTATCGTTGTCGCAATTGCGGAACGGTGTGGCAAGTGCTAACTGAGTGATCCGACGTTTTTCGGGCAGGGCGGCGCACGCGATCCTCCAGTGCGTCCCCCACACCGGGCCTTTCGGTCTCCGGAAGAGCGTTGGCGCCCTGATGGAAGGTGCCCGCTATCCCGAGGCGCGCGCTTCGCCGGACGCATGTGGAACCTGCTCGAGTTCAGCCCGGAACTCGGTCGGCGTCTTGCCGTACCGTTGCCGGAACGCGCGGTTGAAGGGTCCGATGGAGCCGAAGCCCGCCTCCAGGGCGAGCGAGAGGATGGGACGTTTCGCCCATCGAGGATCCCGGAGACGCCCTTCGACCTCACGAAGGCGATGCTCATTGACGTAGGCGGCGAAATTCCGGTAGCCCAGTCGTTCGTTGATGAGGCGACGCAGGGCGTACTCGGGGACGCCGGCGCGCTTCGCCAGGATCTGCACGGACAGGTCGGGATCGAGGAAGGCCCTCTCGTCCTCCATCAACTCCCGCAAACGGGCCAGCATCCGGGCATCGCTTCGTGCCGATGGAATCGGAGCAGGTAGGGGCTCGTCCGCACATGCTTCGACTGCGGGTGCAGGTTCAGGTGCTGCCGGCGGACTGGGAGCAAAGAGCGTCTCCAGGGCCGCACTCCGAAGTTGAATGAAATAGAGCAAGGTCACCCACAACGTGCTGCCGATCGCCCCTGCGTTCACCAGGTCCAGCCAGGCGGGGGGCCGCTCGCCGAGAAGGTAGACCTCGCCGGCCATGACGATGAGCCCGTAGCCGCCCAGATAGGCCATCAGCCACCAACGCAGCCGCCTTCGCGGTTCGACCAGGTCGCCGTCCCAGCTTCGCCAGGCCGCCACCAGGGCACCGGCCACGAAGCCCAGGGCCACCAGCTTGTTCGCCACGGCAGATCCCGTCCGCAAGGCTTGCGGTGCGGGTCCATAGTCCGGCGCGGCGACGGCCGCGGTCAGGAGCAGGAATCCCAGCCCGCTCCATGCCCAGGCGGGAACCGCGTGGTCGTCCTCCAGCGCCACACGCGCCAGGCGCCAGAACGCGAAAGGGAAGCCGGCCGCGCCGAGCAGCAGCGGCAGGGTCAGTGGGGTCGAACAGCACGGCCGTGATGGCGCCGAGCACACCAGGTAAGCCACGGTACAGGCGATGAGCAGCAACAGGTCGGCACGGCGTCGCCATCCCTGCGAAAGGGCCACGGCCAGCAGGAAGACCAGCCCGATGGTGACGCCCGCGACGCGGACCAGGATGTCTGGAGGAAGGTTCATGGCTCCAAGCTTCGTGCGCGGCGCTCGCGGCATCTCGCCGAAACCCGGAATCTCGGGCCGTTTTCGGAAAACGGCAAGCATCCGCGGCTTCCGGCAAGACCTCTTCGACCGCTATCGCCACAGTTCGCGCACTCGAGGAGGGCATCCCATGTGCATCGAAGACATCCTGGCCACCGCCGCGCAGGCCTGGCCCATGATCTGGCTCCTGGACCTGCTCCGCTACCTGCTGGGCGTGGCGGCCGTGGCCGCCGTGCTCGACCTGGCGTCGCAGCGATGGCTCGCCCCGCGCTCGGTCCGCATTCGCACGGTGGCGCAGGACCAGCGCTGGAAGGAGTTCCTGCGCTCGCTGCGCACCGTCGTCGTGTTCTCCGCCGTCGGGACCACGGTGTTCCTGGGCTATCGCCTGGGGCTCAACCGGTTCTACGAGGCGCCGGGGGAATACGGCTGGACGTGGCTGGTCGCCAGCTTCCCCGTGCTCCTCGTCCTGCACGACGCATGGTTCTACTGGACCCATCGACTCCTGCACCACCGGAAAGTCTTCACCGGCGTCCACCGCACCCACCACCTTTCGGTCGCCCCCACGGTCTGGACCGCGTATGCGTTCTCGGTTCCGGAAGCGTTCGTGCAGGCCCTGTTCCTGCCGGTCGTCCTCCTCGTGGTGCCGCTCCATTCGTCGGTGGTGTTCGCCTGGCTGCTGTGGATGGTGCTGCGCAACGTGATGGGCCACAGCGGCATGGAGCTGCTTCCCCGCCGGTGGCTGGCGGGCTGGTGGGGGCGCTGGATGACGACCACCCTGCACCACGAAATGCACCACGCCTACGGGCACACGAACTACGGGCTCTACTTCACCTGGTGGGACCGCTGGTGCGGCACCGAACACCCCGCCTATGCGAGCCGACTGGCCCAGCTGGTGGGGGACCTGGGCGATGGGAAGCCCTCGCCCCGGCCCGCGGCGACGGCTCGCTAGGTGCAGCGTGGCAGCGGCCTCGGAAGACCGGGCTGCACGCTCACAGGCTGGCCGCCGTCCGGAAGCCGGCGAAGATGTCGTTCCGGTGCGGCTGGAAGAAGTTGCGGTAGCGCACGTCGTGCATGCGCGGTTGCGTGGCGAAGGATCCGCCCCGCAGTTCGCGATGGTTGTCGAACCAGGGCGCCGAGTAATCGCGGTAGGGGCCGGGCGCAAAGCCGGGATAGGGCCGGAACGCGTCGGCGGTCCATTCCCACACGCTCGAACCCCATTGGAATCCGTCGTGGCTGGCGGCCGCATGCTCCCACTCCGCTGCGCTCGGGAGGCGCCGCCCCTTCCAGTGTGCATACGCTTCCGCTTCCCAGGCACTCAGGTGGATCGCGGGCTGGTCCGGATCCAGCGGAAGCCACCGGTCGAACCATCGCGCCTGCCATCCGCCCGGCGCTCGACGCCAGCGCGCCGGATGGTCGAGTCCGTGAACCAGGCGCCACCGCGCCGCCTCGCCCGGCCACCACCTCGGAGCATCGTAGCCCCCGGATTCGACGAATTGCAGGTAGTCGCCCGCGCTCACGGGGCGCGTGTCGATTTCGTAGGCGGCCAGGTGCACGACATGGGCGTCGCGTTCGTTGTCGAACGCAAAGCCAGCGCGCCCCGGGGGCCATCCGATGCAGGCGTGGACGGCATCGATCTCGATCGATGACGACCGGGTCTGAGCCGCCAGATGCAGGCCTTCGGGTGCGGCGTACCCCAGCGTGGCCCGCATCCAGGCGAACGCCTCGGTGTGCATGTCTTCATGGAACAGCGCCAGCCGATGGAAGTAAAGGGAGGCGTCGTCGCCATCGGCCGCGTCGAGATCCGCCAGCAACGCGAGAAGCTGCGCGTCCAGCTGGTCGGCCAGTTCGGCGCGCGAGGGGAGCGCGGCAGTCCACCGCGCGGCATGTCCCAAGCGGGCCGAATCGAACACCCGGTCCGGTCCGCCGATGCGAGGCGGTCCCGCGGCCTGGACGAGACCGCCGTCATCGACGGAATGCAGGCCCCTCAGAACCCAGAACTCGCCGAACCACACGAGGTGTCCGAGTTCCCAACCCGGAAGGTTCACGCCTGCCTGACAAGGCACCCGCCATTGCGCGTCACTCAGGTCGAAGGTCCAGGCGCGCGTACGGCTGCGCGCATCCCGCAGCGCGTCGGCCAGCGCGCCACCCGCGAGCGCCCGGGCATCGACGATGCGACTCATGTCGGGTGTCCTGCCAGAATCGGCTCGTGAGCAAGCCCCGCGTCCTCATCGTCTCGCCGGCCCTGGCCCAGGACAACAACGGCAACTGGCGAACCGCATCGCGCTGGCAAGCTTTCCTTTCGGCGGTGGCACGGGTCGAGATCGCGCGCACCTGGGACGGCACGCCGTGCGACGCGATGATCGCGCTGCACGCGCGCCGTTCGGCGGATCCGGTCGCACGGATCGCCATCGAACGGCCCGGCACGCCGATCGGCCTGGTCCTGACGGGAACCGATGTCTATCGCGACATCCTGCAGGACGAATCGGCGCGGCATTCCCTGGAGTGTGCCAGCGGACTGGTGGTCTTGCAGCCCGATGCGCTGGAACGCCTGGCGCCGGCGCACCGAGCCAAGGCGCGTGTCATCCTGCAGTCCGCGACGGCCTGGCGGCCCCGGCCCCGGGCGCGATCCATCGACTTCGTGGCCGTCGGGCATCTACGGGATGAGAAGGACCCACGGACGCTGATGGAGGCAGCCGGTCACCTGGCCCCCGACCTGGGCGTGCGCATCATCCACATCGGCGAGGCGCTGGATCCTGCCCTGGCGGAGCAGGCACGACGCACCATGGCGCGGTGTCCGCACTACCGGTGGCTCGGAGGCGTCCCGCGCGAGAAGGCACGCGCATGGATCGCGAGCGGGCGGGCGCTGGTGCATATGAGTCGGATCGAGGGCGGTGCCCAGGCAGTCATCGAGGCGGTGCGCTCCGGCGTGCCCGTCCTGGCCAGCCGGATCGGGGGCAATGTCGGCTTGCTGGGCGAAGACTATGCCGGCTACTTCGAAGCGGGCAACAGCCTGGCATTGGCCGCGTGCATGCGGCGTTTTGTCCTGGAGCCGGACTACGCTGCGCAGCTCTCCAAACAATGCGGACGCAGGGAGCCTCAGTTCAGGCCGGAGGTCGAGCGCGCGCTGGTGCGGCAGTGGATCGCGGACCTTCTCGACGGGTCGAAGCGGCGCGTCCAGGCGCGTTGAACCACCATGATGCGGCGCCTCGCGCCGAGCGCGTCAGCCGCAGCAGCCGCGCGCCCGAGGCTTCTTCGCCGAAAGACTCGCGTCGCCCAGGTCCTTCAGGATCGCGCACTGCGGCGCCGGCCCGCCAGCGCATTCCGAATTGCAGGCCTCGACGAAACCAGCCAAGCTCGCTTCCAACGCGCGCATCTCCACGAGCCTGTCGCGCACCGCGTCGAGGTGCACCTGCGCGACGTCGCGCGCCTCGACGCAGTCGCGGTCCGGGCTCGCCGCGAGCGACGCCAGCGTCCTGGTGTCCTCGAGCGAGAAGCCGAAGTCGCGGCAACGGCGGATCAGCGTCAGGAGGAGCTCGGCCTCCCGCCCGTAGACACGGTGTCCGCTCGGCTTGCGCGACGCCTCGGGGACCAGGCCGATCTCCTCGTAGTAGCGGATGGCGGACACGGCCAGCCCCGTCCGCACGGAGAGCGTCCCGATGGTCATTTGCTGCACGTCGACATTTTTCATGCGGACCCCTTGCATCTCAAGTCACTTGAGGTTCTAGAGTCAGTCTACGGCATCGGCCGGAGCACACATGGAACCATCATGAAGAAGCCACTTCTCGCGGGCGTCGGCGTCGTCGGAGCGTGCGCGGCCTGTTGCGCCGTTCCCCTGGCAATCCCCAGCCTCTCGGGCCTCTCCGCTGCGGGCTTCGCCAGCGCGCTGGGCTGGGAGCAACTCTCCGGCGGCGCGCTGGCAGGCATCGCCGTGGGCGCCGCTGGAGCGATGGGAGGTCTGGGTTTGTGGATTGCCAAACGGGCGAGGCCTCCGGCGCCAACCTGCGGAATGCCCGCCGCGGGACAGAAGGCCGGGAGCTGCGGTTGCGGTCCCAGGAGCGCGGCGTGAGGCGGTCGGTGGAGAAGGGATCTGATTCCGCTGCACGCTAACGGCACCAAGGTGCTCGTTAGCGGGGGGATCGTCTTTGGCGGAGCAGGAGGGATTCGAACCCTCGATACGGTGAAACCGTATACCGGATTTCGAGTCCGGCGCATTCGACCACTCTGCCACCGCTCCTGAATTCGGTTCGCGTGGTGCGAAGCCGGTGATTTTAGCGCATTCGGGAGGGCTGCCGCGGGCCGCCCTCCCGGCAGGGCTTACATGCGCGGTTCGCCGCGCTCGTTCACGATGATCGTGTTGCCGGCGGGCGGGGCGCTCATCTGCACCGTGTGCAGCGCGCCGCGGAAGTTGTACGTCACTTCGTAGTGCGAAGGCGTGCCCTGCACCGTCTCGCAGCGCTGGACGTCCTGCGTGGCATAGCCGGGCGCCTGGTTGCGGCCGACGTTGTTGCCGACGATCGCGCCGCCGACCACGCCCGCGCCGGTGGCCAGGTCGCGGCCGCTGCCGCCGCCGACCTGGTGGCCCAGGATGCCGCCGACGATGGCACCGATCACGGCGCCGCCGGCGCTGCCCTGGTTCGCGACCGGGACGGCCTGGCGTTCCACCCAGCAACGCTGGCCGGACGCGCCCATGATCGCGCGGACGTCGCGGATCGGCACTTCCTGCGTGCGCTCGCTGGCGCGGCGGCGGTACGCGTAGTCGCCATTGCCGGCGGCAGCCTGCGGCTCCATGTCGTAGCGTCGGCCTTCACGCGCCGGGCGGATGGAGGCGATGTTCCATTGCATGCCCGTGCCGCGCAGGTCCGGATAGTTGCCGCGGCGCAGGACGGCGCAGCGGCCCTGGAAGCGCGGTTCCTCGCACACTTCCCAGCGGCCGCGCTCGACCACTGCGGATGCGGCGGTGTCGCCGAGTGCGCGGCGCTCCACGTTGCGCACTTCACGGTCGACGACGACGGAGCGGCCGCGGAAGCCCTCGCGTTCGTACAGGACGATCTGCGCCATCGCCTGCGAGGCGAGGACGATGGAAGACACGGCGAATGCCGCCTTGAGGATTGGTTTCATGGGGACTCCTTGGTCACGCGAAAAGCGACTCGAACGGTCGCGTAGGCCCATGGTGGGTGACCAGCCCATCGGGACCATGTAGGCCACGACCGCTGAGCCGTGTCAGCGCGCCATCTTTACGTGAACGGCTTCCGCCCGCAGGCGGCCCCGAAGCCACGCGCGGCACCGCAGAATGCGGCTCCCTGCACCCGAGCCCACGTCCATGGACTTCGCCCTGCTGTTCGGCATCGCCCTCGCGGGCGCCCTCGCTTCGCCGATCGGCGGGGCGCTGTCGCTGCTGCGCAAGCCCACCACCCTCGCCCTGTCGCTGTCGGTGGGCTTCGCCGCCGGCGCCCTGCTGGGCGCCTTCGCGTTCGAGATGCTGCCCAAGGCGGTGGAGCTGGCATCGCTGGCGCGCGCGGTGCTCGGCTTCGTGCTGGGCTTCGCCTTCCTCTACGCGCTCGACCTGTTCGTCCATCGCGGGGCCAGTGCCGGCGACAAGGCGCAGCAGCGCGACTGGGTGCGCAGCGTGCAGCGCCGGCGCAAGCAGCGCGGCGACGAGGTGACGGTGCTGGCGGGCGGCACCAGCGCGGAGGAGCTCGTGGAAGGGCTCACCATCGGTGTGAGCGCGGCCACCGATCCCTCGCTGGGCCTCATCGTGGGCCTGGCCATCGTCATCGACAATGTGAGCGAGTCGCTCAGCATCGGCCACCTGGTGCACGAGCAGGGCGGCGAGCACCCGACCCGCCGCATCCTCGGCTGGACTTCGCTGATCGGCCTGGCGCTCTTCCTGTCGGCGATGGCGGGCTGGTTCTTCCTGCGCGACCTGCCGAAGGAGACGCTGGGGCTGCTGCTCGCCTCCGGCGCCGGCGCGATGTTCTACCTGACCACCACCCAGCTGGTGCCCGAGGCCGAGAGCCACCAGTTCCAGCAATCCGCCGCCGTGGCCGCGGGCACCGGGCTGCTGGTGATCTTCACCCTGTCGAACGTCGCGGCCCGTTAGGCGGCCAGACGCTCCACGCCCCCCATGTACGGGCGCAGCGCCGGCGGCACCGTGACGCTGCCGTCGGCGTTCTGGTAGTTCTCCAGGATCGCCACGAGCGTGCGGCCGACGGCGAGGCCGGAGCCGTTGAGCGTGTGCACCAGCTCGTTCTTGCCCTGCGCGTTCTTGAAGCGGGCCTGCAGCCGGCGCGCCTGGAACGCCTCGCAGTTGGAGACCGAGCTGATCTCGCGGTAGGTGTCCTGCGCCGGCAGCCACACCTCGAGGTCGTAGGTCTTGGCGGCGCCGAAGCCCATGTCGCCGGTGCACAGCAGCATCACGCGGTACGGCAGCCCCAGCTTCTGCAGGATGGCCTCGGCGTGGCGCGTCATCTCTTCCAGCGCCTCGTAGCTCTTCTCCGGGTGCACGACCTGCACCATCTCCACCTTGTCGAACTGGTGCTGGCGGATCATGCCGCGCGTGTCGCGACCGGCGCTGCCCGCCTCGGAGCGGAAGCACGGCGTGTGCGCGGTCAGCTTCAACGGCAGCTGCGCCTCGGCCAGGATCTCGTCGCGGACGAAGTTGGTCAGCGTCACTTCGCTGGTGGGGATCAGGTACAGCGCCTGCTGTTCCTCGGACGCGAGGCCCTCCTGGCCGCCCTTGCTCACCGCGAAGAGGTCGGCTTCGAACTTGGGCAGCTGCCCCGTGCCGCGCAGCGTCGCCTCGTTCACGACGTACGGCGTGTAGCACTCGGTGTAGCCGTGCTCCTGCGTCTGCACGTCCAGCATGAACTGCGCCAGCGCGCGGTGCAGCCGTGCGACCTGCTGCTTCATCACCGTGAAGCGCGCGCCACTGAGCTTCACGCCGGTCTCGAAGTCCAGGCCGAGCGGCTGCCCGACGTCCACGTGGTCCTTCACCGCGAAGTCGAACTTGCGCGGCTCGCCCCACCTGCGCACTTCCACGTTGCCGTGCTCGTCGCTGCCGCTCGGCACGCTCTCGTGCGGCAGGTTGGGCACGGCCAGCAGCAGGCCCTGCATCTCGGGCTGGATCTGTTCCAGGCGCGCAGCCGACTGTTCGAGTTCGACCTTCGCCTGCGCCACCTCCGCCATCACGGCGTCGGCGGACTCGCCCTTGGCCTTGAGCTGACCGATCTGCTTGGACAACTGGTTGCGGCGGGCCTGGAGCTCTTCCGTCCGCGTCTGGATGCTCTTGCGCTCCGCCTCCAGGCGCTGGAAGGCGTCGACGTCCAGGAAGGCCTGGGGCGACTTGCGGGCTTCCAGCCGGGCCACCACGGCCGGGAGGTCTTTTCGTAACAGGTTCACGTCGAGCATGAGCTGATTTTATGCGGCGGACTGCATACGATAGTTGCCCCCAAAAGGAGAACGACCATGGCCGTGCAACTCGACTGCTACCTGAGCTTCGACGGCAATTGCGAGGAAGCGCTGAACTTCTATGCCCAGTGCCTGGGTGGGAAGGTCACCCTAATGCGCTTCGAGACCGCGCCCAAGGACAGCGGCATGGAAGTGCCGCCGGGATGGGAGAAGAAGGTGATGCACGGCACGCTCGATGCCGAAGGCGCGCAGATCATGGGCAGCGACGTGCCGCCCAACATGGGCAGCGGCGGCAAGTTCGCCGGGTTCACCGTGTCGGCGTGGGTGAAGGAAGGCCCCGACCGCGCGCGCAAGGTGTTCGACGCGCTCGGCGCCGGCGGCAAGGTGGTGATGCCCTTCGCGCCGCCGTTCTGGGGCGGCCACTTCGGCATGCTGGAGGACAAGTTCGGCGTGCCGTGGATGGTCAGCTGCGAGTGATCACGCGAGCGTGGCGGGGTCCACGTTCGCGCCGCAGATGACCAGCGCCACCGTCTCGTCCCTGGCGGGCCGGTAGGCCCCGGTCCGCAGCGCCGCCAGGCCCAGGGCCGCGGCCGGCTCCACCGCCAGCTGGAAATCCTTCCACAGCGCCAGCTGCGCCTGCCGGATCGCGGCATCCGGCAGCAGCGGGGCCTGCGGCACGTGACGCTGCGACACGTCCCACGCGATCGCGCCGATGCGCTTGGCGCCCAGCGCATCGGCGGCAACGCCGCCGACGGAAACGTCCACCGGCTCGCCCGCCTCGCGCGCGCGGAACAGGGTCGGCGCCAGTTCCGGCTCCAGCGCCACCACGCGGCTGCGGGCTTCGAACCAGGCCGCGATGCCGGCGATGAGCCCGCCGCCGCCCACGCTGACCAGCGTGGTGTCGGGACAGCGGCCGCCCTGCTCCTCGATCTCCATCGCCAGCGTGCCGGCGCCGGCCACGACCTCCGGCTGGTCGTAGGCGTGCGTCATCAGGGCACCGGCCTCGCGCTGGCGCGCGACGCACGCCTCCAGCGCCTCGGCATACGCGGCGCCGGTCACCACCACCTGCGCGCCCAGCTCGCGCAGCTTCGCCTGCTTGGCCGGGCTGCTGACCGTCGGCACGAACACTTCGCACCGCACGCCCAGGGCTTGTGCCGCGGCCGCGGTCGCGATGCCCGCGTTGCCGCCGGAGGCGACGATCACGCCGCCGTCGGGGATCGGGTTCGACAGCAGCCGGTTGTACATGCCGCGGGCCTTGAAGCTGCCCCCGACCTGCAGGTGTTCCAGCTTCAGCCAGACCTGCGCGCAGTCCACGCCGAGAGCGGCGCCGGGCAGTTGCCACAGCGGCGTGCGCCGCACGAAGCCGCGGCCGTCGCCCGCGAAGCGCTGCGCCGCCTGCGCGATGGCGTCACGGTTCAAGCCGCAGCCCCTTCGGCAACGGGAACTTCACCGTTTCCTGGATGCCGTCGACCTTGCGGACGGCGACGGCGCCCAGCGCCTTCAGGCGGGCAACGACTTCCTGCACCACGACCTCCGGCGCCGAGGCGCCGGCCGTCAGGCCGACGCGCGTCTTGCCTTCCACCCATTCGGGCCGCAGCTCCCCGGGGTGGTCCACCATGTAGCTGTCCACGCCCAGCTTGCGCGCCAGTTCGGCGAGCCGGTTGCTGTTGGAACTGGTCGGGCTGCCGACCACGATCATCACGTCGACCTCGGGCGACAGCATCTTCACCGCGTCCTGCCGGTTCTGGGTGGCGTAGCAGATGTCCTGCTGCTTCGGCTCGCGGATCGTCGGGAAACGCCGCTTCACCGCCGCGGTGATCTCCGCCGCGTCGTCCACCGACAGCGTGGTCTGCGTCACCACGGCGAGCCGCTCGGTCTGGGCCGGCTGCACGCGGGCGACGTCTTCCACGTCCTCCACCAGGTGGATGCCGGCGTCCAGCTGGCCCATGGTGCCTTCCACTTCCGGATGGCCCTTGTGCCCGATCATGATGAACTCGTAGCCCTCCTTCGCGAGCTTCGCCACCTCCACGTGCACCTTGGTCACCAGCGGGCAGGTGGCGTCGAACACCTGGAAGCCGCGCGCGGCGGCCTCGTTCTGCACCGCCTTGCTCACGCCGTGGGCCGAGAACACCAGCGTGGCGCCCGGCGGCACGTCGTCGAGGTCCTCGATGAAGATCGCCCCCTTGGCCTTGAGGTCGTTCACCACGAAGGTGTTGTGCACGATCTCGTGCCGCACGTAGATCGGCGCGCCGAACTTCGACAGGGCGCGCTCCACGATGTCGATGGCGCGGTCGACCCCCGCGCAGAACCCGCGCGGCTCGGCCAGCAGGATTTCGTTCGGTCCCATCAGAGCACCCCGATCACGTTCACCTCGAAGATGACCGGCTGGCCCGCGAGCGGGTGGTTGAAGTCGAACAGCACCGCGTCGGGGTGGCCGTCGCCATCCTTGTCCTCGCCCAGCTCGCGCACGGCGCCGGCATAGGAGCCGCGCCCGTCGGGCGTGGGGAACTGCACCACGTCGCCAACGCCATAACGCTCGTCGGGGTCCCCCATTCGAACGAGGAGCTTGCGCGCGACCCACTGCACCATGTCCGGGTTGCGCTCGCCGAAGGCCTCGCCGGCCGGGATCTCGAAGCGGGCGCTCGCGCCCTCCTCCAGCCCCAGCAGGCGCTGCTCCACGGCGGGCGACAGTTCGCCGGTGCCGAGCGTCAGCGTCGACGGCTTGCCGGCGAAGGTGTTGATGATGTCGCCCGCCGGCCCCGCCAGGCGGTAGTGCAGCGTGAGGAACGAGCCCGGTCGGACGCGGGGCGCGGAGGTGGCCATGGAAGTCATAAACTGGGTCCATTGTAAAAAGACGGGCCGAAGGGCATTGTGATGGCGCTCAAAGACCTGCCGGCGGACGCGCGGCCGCGCGAAAAGCTGCTGTCCCGCGGGCCGGCCGCGCTGAGCGACACCGAACTGCTGGCGCTGCTGCTGCGCACCGGCACCCAGCGGCAGGGCGTGTTCCAGATGGCCGAATCGGTGCTGGAACGCTTCAGCGGCCTGGCCGGCCTCCTGCACGCCTCCGGCGAAGAACTGCGGCAGGTGCACGGCCTGGGCGGCACCGCCAAGCGCTCGCAACTGATCGCGGTGCTGGAACTCGCGCGCCGCGCGGTGGCTGAACAGCTGAAGGCGCGCGAGGTCTTCGGCTCCCCCGAGGCCGTGAAAAATTACCTGCAGCTCCACCTCGCCCACCGCCCGCACGAAGTCTTCGCCGCCCTGTTCCTCGACGCGCAGAACCGGCTGGTGGCGATGGAAGAACTCTTCCGCGGCACGCTGACTCAGACTTCCGTGTACCCGCGCGAAGTCGTCCTGAAAGCCCTGCACCACCACGCGGCCGCCGTGGTGCTGGCGCACAACCATCCCAGCGGCACGGTGCAGCCCTCGCGCGCCGACGAAGCGCTCACGCAGGCGCTGAAGGCGGCCCTGGCACTGGTCGACGTGCGGGTGCTCGATCACGTCATTGTCGCGCCGGGGCAGGCACTGTCGATGGCGGAGAGAGGTCTCTTGTGAAGGCGAATTCCCTGCGCGACCTGCAAGCCATCCGCCAGCAGGTGGCCGAGCGCGAACGCGTGGCGCGCGAGCAGGCGGAGAAGCGCGCGCTGGAGCAGAAGCGGCTGGAGGCCGAGCGCAGCCTGTTCGAACGCGCGGCCGGCAAGGTCGAACGCCTGCCGGCCCATGGCCGCGTGCACCACGTGCCCGAACCGCCCGCGCCCATCCCCGCGCAGCGCCAGCTCGACGACCAACGCGTGCTGCGCGAATCCATCAGCGACGAATTCGACGCCTCCACGCTGCTGGAGGTCGACGACGCGATGAGCTTCCGCCGGCCCGGCATCGGCATCGACGTGGCCCGCAAGCTGCGGCGCGGCCACTGGAGCATCCAGTCCGAGATCGACCTGCACGGACTGCGGCGCGACGACGCGCGCGAGGCGCTGTCCGCCTTCCTGCGCGACGCGGTGCGCCAGGGCCTGCGCTGCGTGCGCGTCGTGCACGGCAAGGGCCTGGGCTCGCCGGGCAAGACGCCGGTGCTGAAGGGCAAGGTGCACGGCTGGCTGGTGCAGAAGAGCGAGGTGCTCGCCTTCGTGCAGGCGCGCGGCGACGAAGGCGGCGCCGGCGCGGTGGTGGTGCTGCTCAAGCCGGCGTAGCGGGCTGCGTGTCGTCCTGCACGAGCGGCAGCGGCGCCATGCTGCGCCCGTAGATGCGGCGGATGCGGACGGCCAGCGGCGGATGCGAGTCCAGCCAGCCGCCGTGCTCCGCGAGGTGTCCGAGCAGCAACAGGTGGTCGACCGCGATCGGCCAGGCCGGATCCGACGGGCGGTTCGCATCCGCGCGCTGCGTCATCGCCTTGCGCAGCACGCCGCCCAGGCCGTCACGGCTGCGCGTCCACTGCACCGCGCGCGCATCGGCCAGGAACTCGCGCTCGCGCGACACCGCCGCCTGCAGGCAGCGGCCGGCCAGCCAGCCGATGGAGCCCACGGCCATGATGGCCGTGCCGAACACCGTGGCGAGGCCGCGTTTCTCGCGGAGGATGTCTCCGAAGTCCCACACCATCTCCAGCCCGAACACCATCCCGGCCAGCTGCATGTTCAGGCGGGTGTCCCCTTCGTGGATGTGGCTGCACTCGTGCGCCACGATGCCCTGCAGCTCCTCGCGCGTCAGCAGGTCGAGCGCGCCCTGCGTCACGGCGACGACCGCGTCGTCCTCGTCCCACCCCGTGGCGAAAGCGTTGATCGCGTCGTGCCGCGGCATCACCATGACGGTCGGGCGCGGCATGTGGGCGGCGATGCAGACCTCGTCGACGATGTTGCACAGGCGCTGTTCGCCCATCGAGGTGCCCGGCCGCGCCTCGCGCGCGCCGATGCGGCGGGCCAGCCGCTCGGCCCCGCCCGCCATCTTCAGGTTGGAGGTCTCGATCCACCAGCCGCCCAGCACCAGCAGGAGCGTCACGCCCACGTTCACCGCGAAGAAGGAGCGCGGGAACCCGATCTCCACCGGGCCGAGGAACCAGTTCAGCGTCCACCAGCACAGCGCCAGCGCCAGGTGCACGCCCAGCGCCGTGCCCGCCACCGCCAGCGCGAACAGCAGCACCAGGCGCGTCGTGCGCGCACGGGCCTGCTGCTGGAGTTCGAAGAAGCGCATCGCCGGCTGCCGGCGTCCGGTCAGAAGGCCAGGCGGGGCGCTTCGCGCTCCTGCGCGCTTTGCGTGGACTGCAGCATCGCCGCGGGGGCGAAGCCGCTGACCCGCGCCACGAGCAGCGCAGGGAACTGGCCGACGGCGTCGTTGTAGGCCAGCACTTCGTCGTTGTACGCCTGGCGGGCGAAGCCGATGCGGTTCTCGGTGGAGGTGAGCTCCTCGCTCAGCGAGGCCATCGTCGCATCGGCCTTGAGGTCCGGATAGCTCTCGGCCAGCGCCATGAGCCGGCCCAGGCTGCCGCCCAGGGCCTGCTCCGCAAGGGCCAGCGTGCCGACGGCGGCGGCATCGGTGGGCCGTGCCCGCACCGCGGCGGCCGCATCGAACGCGGTGCCGCGCGCGCGGGTCACCGCCTCCAGCGTGGACGCTTCATGGGCGAGGTAGCGCTTGGCGACCTCGACCAGGTTGGGCACCAGGTCGTAGCGGCGCTTCAGCTGCACGTCGATCTGCGAGAACGCATTGGCGATGCGGTTGCGCTTCTGCACCAGCCCGTTGAACACGGCCACCGCCCACAGGACGACGACGGCCACGACCGCCAGGGAAATCCAGCTTGCAACGCTCACGCGGGCCTCCTTTTTCGGACCCGGCCATTATGGGCGCTCCGGAGGCAAGCTCAACCGTGCGTATTTCGCATCCAGTCGGCGGTTCCGGCGAAGGATTCGCGCAACCGGGCGCGGAGCCCCTCGTCTACCCCGACCTCGCCCATCGCCTGGTCCATGCACGCCACCCACTGGTCGCGTTCCTTGATGCCGATGCGGAAAGGCATGTGGCGCATGCGCAGGCGCGGATGGCCGAAGCGCTCGGTGTAGTGCTGGGGACCGCCCAGCCAGCCGCACAGGAACCAGAACAGGTTCTGGCGGGCCCGTTCCAGCTCGGTGCCGTGCGCGGCACGCAGCTCCGCGTACCTGGGCTCCAGGTCCATCAGGTCGTAGAAGCGGTCGACCAGCGCCTGCACCTTCTCCTCGCCGCCGATCCAGGCGAAAGGGGTGGCGTGCGGCGGCTTCTCTTGCGGTTCCATGCCCGCGATTGTCGCCCGCCGGCTATTCGGCGGCCTTGCGCAAGGTTTCCACCACCGGCCGGCTCAGCACCTCGCGCAGGCCCCACCACCCGGCGGCGAGCGCCAGCAAGGCCCCCGCGGCGGCACCGGCCAGCGGCACGAAGGGCGACGCGGTCCAGGTGAAGTCGAAGGCGTACTTCGCCAGGCCCCAGCCGACCACCGAGGCGACCATGCTCGCCAGGAAGCCGGCCAGCAGGCCGACGCCCACCAGTTCCGCCCGCTGCACCTGCCGCAGCAGCGCGCCGCGCGCGCCCATCGCGCGCATGATCGCGAACTCGCGCGCGCGCTCCTCGCGCGTCGCGGCCACCGCGGCGAACAGCACGACGAGGCCGGCGGCGAGCGTGAAGCCGAACAGGAACTCCACCGCGCGGATCACCTTGTCCAGCACGCCCTGCACCTGCGTGATGGTCGCGGACATGTCCACGTTGGTCACGTTCGGGAAGCTGCGCACCAGCTGGTTGTCGAAGCCCTTGCTCTCCGGCGCGCGGAAGGCGCCCATGTAGGTGAAGGGCACGTCCGGCAGCTCGCTCACCGGGTACATCACGAAGAAGTTCGCGCGCATCGAACCCCAGTCCACCTTGCGCAGCGACGTGACCTTCGCCTCGTTGGTCATGCCGCCGACGTCGAAGCGCAGCGTGTCGCCCAGCTTGAGTCCCAGCGTGGTGGCGATGCCCTCCTCCACGCTGACGGCGCCCTTCTCTTCCGGCTGCCAGCGCCCGCCCACCACCTGGTTGTGCGGCGGCTGTTCGGCGGCGAACGACAGGTTGAACTCGCGGTCCACCAGGCGCTTGGCGCGGTCTTCCACGTAATCGTCGGGGCCGACGCTGCGGCCGTTCACGGCCACCAGGCGGCCTCGGAACATCGGGTACCAGTCCATGCGCTGCACGCCGGCACCGCGCAGCGCCTGCACGAAGGCCTGGCCTTGCTCCGGCATCACGTTGATCACGAAGCGGTTCGGCGCGTCCGGCGGCGTGGCCTGGCGCCAGCTGGCGATGAGGTCGGTGCGCAGCAGCACCAGCAGCACCAGCGCGAGCAGGCCGACCGCCAGCGCGCTGGTCTGCACCACCGCGTAGACCGGACGCGCGCTGATCTGGCGCGTGGCCAGCACCAGCCAGCGCGGCGCGGTGGCTTCGTTGACCAGGCGGCGCAGCAGCTTGACGGCCACCCAGCTCAGGCCCGCGAACACCAGCACCGCGCCGGCGAAGCCGCCCACCGCGATGCCCCCGAGCTTGAGGTCGCTGCTCGCGGCCAGCAGCAAGGCGGCGAAGCCCGCGACGCCCACGCCCAGCACCAGCAGCGAGGCCGGCTTGAGGTTGCCGACGTCGCGGCGGATCACGCGCAGCGGCGGCACCTGCGCCAGCTGCAGCACCGGCGGCAGGCCGAAAGCGAACAGCAGCGTGAGGCCCATGCCCAGGCCGAAGGCCAGCGGCCAGAGGCTGGCGGCGGGCAGCGACGCCTCGACCAGTCCCGCCAGCAGCGCGACGAAGACGAAGTGCACGGCGAAACCGATGGCCACGCCGAGCAGGCTGGCGAAGACGCCGATGATGGCGAACTCGAAGGCGTAGCTCCAGGCGATCGTCCGCTGGCTCTGCCCCAGCACGCGCAGCATGGCGCAGTCGTCGAGGTGGCGGCCCGCGAAGCCGCGCGCCGCCAGGGCCACCGCCACGGCACTCAGCAGCGCCGCGAGCAAGGCGACCAGGTTCAGGAATTTCTCCGCGCGGTCCAGCGTCTGGCGCATCTCCGGCCGGCCGCCTTCGAGCGACTCGACGCGGACGCCCCGCACCTCCGCCTTCTTCACCTCGGCGTCCGCCCAGTCGGCGAAGCGCCGCACCGCGCGGTCCTCACCCGCCACGGCGAAACGGTAGCCGACGCGGCTGGCCGGCTGCACCAGGCGCGTCGCGGCCAGGTCCGCGGCGTGGATCATCACGCGCGGCGCGAACGACATGAAGCCGCTGCCGCGGTCGGGTTCCACCGTGATGATGCGCACGATGCGCAGCTGCGCGTCGCCGAGCAGCAGGGGGTCGCCCATCTTCAGGCCGAGCGCGTCGAGCAGGCCGCTGTCGACCCAGGCTTCCCCTGGACGCGGCACGTCGCGCGTGGGGCTGCCCGCCACTTCGGGCCGGTCCGTGGTCTGCAGTCCGCCCCGCAAGGGGTAGCCGTCCTCCACGACCTTCAGCGCCACCAGCCGGCCCGCGCCGCCTTGCGCCTCGCCGGCCCGTCCCATCGACGGGAAGGTGAGCGTGGTCACGCTCTGGAGGCCCAGCGACTTCGCGCGCTCGATGAAGGCTTGCGGCGTCGGCTGGTCGCTCACGACGACGGCATCGCCGCCGATCAGTTGCCGGGCGTCGCGGGCCAGGCCGCCCTTCAGCCGGTCGGCGAAGAAGCCCACGGCCGTGAGCGCGGCCACGGCCAGCGTGACGGCGACGATCAGCAGGCGCAGTTCGCCCGCGCGCAGGTCGCGCCAGAGCGTGCGCCAGCCCAGGGACCAGGCGGAATTCAGGAGCATGGGTGCATCGTGCCGGAAAAGTATGAGGCGGGCGTGAGGCTCAGGAGGCCGCGCCGGCCGAACGCAGGCGCTCGCCGGCGAGTTCGGGCTGCAGCAGCAGCCGTTCCGGCGCGGTGTAGCAGAGGAAGTGCTTGCCGGTCGCGCGGCCGACGGTGCACAGGCCCACGCGCTGCGCGATCTCGTGGCCCATCTGCGTCATGCCGCTGCGCGAGATGACGATGGCCACGCCCATCTGCGCCGACTTGATCACCATCTCGCTGGTGAGCCGGCCGGTCGTGTAGAACACCAGCGGCGTGTCGCTGGCGTCCAGGCGCGCGGGCTCCTGCAGCCACATCCACCCGGCGATGGTGTCGATCGCGTTGTGGCGGCCGACGTCCTCGACGAACAGCAGCATCTCCTCGCCGCGGAACAGCGCGCAGGCATGCACCGAGCCGGCGGACTTGTACGTGCTCTCCTGGACGCGGATCGCGTTGACGATGGCGTAGAGCTGCGCCTGCGACAGGCGCGCGTCGGGGAGCTGCACGTTCTCGATCTCGTCCATCAGCGCTCCGAAGACGGTGCCCTGGCCGCAGCCTGTGGTGACCACGCGATGCGCGGTGCGCTCCTCGATGCGGTCGATGCCGTCGTGGGTCTTCACGGCGGCGGCGCCGACGTCCCAGTCGACCGTCACGGATTCGACGGCGTCGACCGAGCGCACCAGCCGCTGGTTGCGCAGGTAGCCCAGCACCAGCCATTCGGGATGGGCGCCCAGCGTCATCAGCGTGACCAGCTCGCGCTTGTCCACGTAGACGGTCAGGGGCCGCTCGGCCGGGATCGAGATCGTCTCCACCTGCCCGTGGGCGTTCAGCACCTCGACGCTGCGGGTCAGCGGCGCATGCGCCTGGGTCAGGACGGGGCGGGACATGGCGCCTAGGCTACCGCAAACGAAAAAGGCCGGCGCAAGGCCGGCCTCCGATCGGGCAGTCGAAGCTCAGGGCTTGGTGGTCGCCTGCTTCGACTTTTCGGTCGTGGCGCCGGCCGGGGCCATCTGGGCCGATTCCGGGCGCACGCTCGGTGGCGCGGCCGCATTGCCGGCCGGCGAGTGCGCGCCGGAAGTCTCCAGCGGCGTCTGCGGCGCCGGGTTGTAGGCGAAGGGGCCCGGGTCCGCGCAGGCCGGCAGCGTGGGGGCGGTGGCCACGTTGGCCACCGGCGTGCCGCCGGCTTGTGCCGTGGTGGTCGGGTTGCCGGAGTTCGACGGCGTCGTCGGTGTGGCTGCCGCGGCGGTGGTGGCCGCCGCAGGCGCCGCGGCTGCTGCAGGCGCCGCGGCGCCCGTGGCGGCCGTGGTGGGCATCGAGGCGGGCACCATGCCCGCCGTCGTCGTCGCGCCGGCCGGGCGGCTGCCTGCCTTGCCGCGGTACTGAGACGCGATGCGGTCCTGCACCTTGCACAGCTGGAAAGCGTCCACCTTGGCCTGCCACGCGGCCTTGGCGGCGGTTTCCGCGGCCTTGGCCTTGGCGGCATCGTCCAGCGGCGGCAGCTTGGCGAGCGCCAGGCCGGAAGCGGCGAGGGCGCAGGCGGTGAGTACCAGTTTCTTGCTCAAGCGGATCTCCTCAGACGGGACGCACGCGCTGCGTGTCGTCGACGATGGTCATGGCCTTGCTGCGCTGGGCGGGGATCTTGCCGGCCTTGATGTCCTCGTACCAGTACTCGTGGTGCTCCCGGGCCCACTCCTCGCCGACGTAGCCACGGCGCATCGCGCCGTAGGCGCCGCGCATGCCGATGGTGCCGATGTAGATGTGCCCCAGGAACACGGCCATCATCAGCATGGCCGCAACGGCGTGGATCATGTGGGCCTGCTGCATGGTCGCGCGCTCGTACAGAAGGCCGGGCAACAGCTTGTCCAGCACCAGGCCGGAAGCGACGACGATGGTTCCCAGCAGGAACACGCCGCCCCAGAACACGGCCTTTTCGCCGGCATTGAAGCGGTGCGACGGCACTTCGGGGCCCTTGCCCATCAGGCCTCCCAGCTTGACCAGCCAGCGCAGGTCGCCGCGCTGCGGGAAGTTGTCGCGCAGGAAGGTGAGGAAGATGATCACCAGCGACACCACGAACAGCGGGCCGACGAAGTTGTGCAGGTTCTTCAGCAGGTACGTGAAGTAGCCGAACAGCGTCTGGCCGATCACCGGCAGCAGGAAGAACTTGCCGAAGGCCATGATGATGCCGGACACCGCCAGGATCACGAAGGCGATGGCGTTGGACCAGTGGGCGGCGCGCTCGAAGGGCGTGAACCGCTCGATCCGGCCCGTGCCGGCCGTGACGTCGGCGTGGCCGAGCTTGCCCTTGGTGAAGTAGAAGATCGCCAGCGCCAGCACCACGATCAGCAGCAGCGCGCCACCGTACGGCACGATCCAGTGGTTGCGCACCTGCCGCCAGGCCTCGCCCGCGGTGGTGAACTTCGAGCCCGGATACTGCACCTGGCCCTGGATCAGGTTGCCCGCCTCGGGGTAAGGCAGCGTGGTGAAGCCGGTCACGCCGTTCTTCACGTCGCGCCACATGGGCGAATTGTTGCCGGGCTGCACGGCGTTGCGCTGGCCGTTGCTCTGCTGCATGTAGCCGGCCTCGGACGAAGCGTCGCGCTTCACCTCGGGCTTCACGTCGAAGATGTTCTGGCCCTGGATGCCGCCGGTGGCGGGCGCCGGGTCGTCGGCCGGCGTGGCCGGCGCGCTGGTGGTCGTCGAGGCACCGCCGCCGGCAGGCGCGGACGCGTTCGACTGCGCCAGCGCGATGCCCGCGGCCCCGAAGGTCAGTGCCGCCGCGACGACGAGGTCAAGGAACCTTGGCATAGTCGTTCTGTCCCTGCACGGTCCGCACCTTCAGGTGCGATTCCCAGGCGGCGCGGTCGCCCGGCTTCCAGCCGGGCGCCATGTACGGCGGCTGCCGGTTGGTGCCCTGGAAGGCCTGCTGGTCGCTCTTGATCCCGGTTTCGGTCTGCTCGCGCTCGGCGCAGCCGGCCAGCGCCAGCGTGCCCAGGGCGATGAGGAGCGCGCCGCGGATCACGACTTCGCTCCCTGCGGCTGGCCGGCCTGCTTGGAACCGTAGGCGGTGCCCCAGCCCCACACTTCGGCGCCCTTGCCGCGCTTGAGCACGCGGTTGCGGAAGATGTCCGCGACCACGTCGCCGTCGCCGCCGAGCAGCGCCTTGGTGGAGCACATCTCGGCGCAGGCGGGCAGCTTGCCTTCCGCCAGGCGGTTGCGTCCGTACTTCTCGAACTCGGCCTGCGAGCCGTGGGCCTCGGGGCCGCCGGCGCAGAAGGTGCACTTGTCCATCTTGCCGCGCACGCCGAAGGTGCCGGCCGCGGGGAACTGCGGCGCGCCGAACGGGCAGGCATAGCTGCAGTAGCCGCAGCCGATGCAGGTGTCCTTGTCGTGCAGCACCACGCCCTCTTCGGTGCGGTAGAAGCAGTTGACCGGGCAGACCGCCATGCAGGGCGCGTCGGAGCAGTGCATGCAGGCCACCGACACCGAGCGCTCGCCGGGGACGCCGTCGTTGAGCGTGACCACGCGGCGGCGGTTCACGCCCCAGGGCACCTCGTGTTCGTTCTTGCAGGCCGTGACGCAGCTGTTGCACTCGATGCAACGCTCGGAGTCACAGATGAATTTCATTCGTGCCATGTCAGTCTCCTCACGCGACCTTCTCGACGTTGCAGATCGTCGTCTTCGTCTCTTGCATCATGGTCACGGAGTCGTAACCGTAAGTGGTGGCGGTGTTCACCGCCTCGCCGCGCACCACCGGCGCCGCGCCGGACGGGTAGTACGCCAGCATGTCGGCGCCCTGCCAGCGGCCGGAGAAGTGGAAAGGCATCCAGACCGTGTCCGGCCCGACGCGTTCGGTCACCATCGCCTGCACGTTCAGCTGCGCGCCGGTGGGCGACTTCAGCCACACGCGGTCGCCGTTGCGGATGTTGCGCGCGGCGGCCGTCTTCGGGTTGATCTCCACGTAGGCTTCCTGCTGCAGTTCCGCCAGCCAGGGATTGGCGCGCGTCTCCTCGCCGCCGCCTTCGTACTCCACCAGGCGGCCGGAGGTGAGGATCAGCGGGAACTTCTCGTGCAGCTTGTCGGCGATGTTCTGCTGCTGCAGGGTCTTGTACAGCGTGGGCAGGCGCCAGAAGGCCTTCTTGTCGTCGTGGCTGGGGTACTTGGCGACCAGGTCGGGCCGGGTGCTGTACAGCGCCTCGCGGTGCTGCGGGATCGGGTCCGGGAAGTTCCAGACCACCGCGCGCGCCTTCGCATTGCCGAACGGGTGCACGCCGTGGTTCTTCATCACCACGCGGATCAGGCCGCCCGACGGGTCGGTCTTCCAGTTCTTTCCTTCGGCCAGGGCCTGTTCGGCGGGCGTGAGCTCGTTCCACCAGCCCAGCTTCTTGACGAAGACGTGGTCGACTTCGGGATAGCCGGTGGTGATGTCGGAGCCGACCGAATGCGAGCCGTCCTCGGCCAGCAGGTTCACGCCGTCCTTCTCCACGCCGAAGTTGGCGCGGAAGCAGCCGCCGCCGTCCATCACGTGCTTGGTGGTGTCGTACAGGTTCGGCGAACCGGGGTGCTTGAGCTCGGGGTTGCCGAAGCAGGGCCACGGCAGGCCGAAGTAGTCGCCGGCGATGTCGTAGCCGGTGACCGGGTCCTTCACGCTGGCCTTGGCCTTGAGCGTCTTCACGTCGAAGTGCGCCATGAGCTTCATGTGCGCCTTCAGCCGCTCGGGACTCTGGCCCGTGTAGCCGATGGTCCAGACGGACTTGTTGATCTCGCGCAGGATGTCCTCGGGCACGGGCTCGTCCATGCCCTTGACCTTCTGCATCTTGTAGTTCTTGACCAGTTCCTTGCCGAAGCCGAGCTTGTCGGCCAGCTGGTACATGATCATGTGGTCGCTGCGGCTTTCCCACAGCGGCTCGATCACCTTCTCGCGCCACTGGATCGAGCGGTTGGACGCCGTCACCGAGCCGCTGGTCTCGAACTGCGTCGCGGCGGGCAGCAGGTACACGCCGCGGTTCGGGTTCTGGTCTTCGGGCTTGCCCGGCATGGCCGCCATGGCGGCGGTGGCGGACGGGTACGGGTCGATCACGACCAGCAGGTCCAGCTTGTCCATGGCCTTCTTCATCTCGAGGCCGCGGGTCTGCGAGTTCGGCGCATGGCCCCAGAACACCACCGCCTTGAGGTTGGGGTCCTGGTCGATCATCTCGTTCTTCTCGAGGATGCCGTCGATCCAGCGGGAGACCGTGATGCCGGGCTTGGACATCATCCCGGGGTTGGAGAAGCGGCCCTTGATCCAGTCGTAGTCCACGCCCCAGACGCGGGCGAAGTGGCGCCAGGAGCCTTCGACGATGCCGTAGTAGCCGGGCAGCGAATCCGGGTTCGGCCCGACGTCGGTCGCGCCCTGCACGTTGTCGTGGCCGCGGAAGATGTTCGCGCCACCCCCGGAGACCCCGATGTTGCCCAGCGCCAGCTGCAGGATGCACGAGGCGCGCACCATCGCATTGCCAATGGTGTGCTGCGTCTGGCCCATGCACCACACGATGGTGGACGGACGGTTCATCGCCATGGTCTGGGCGACCTTGAACACCTCGGCCTCGGGCACGCCGCAGGCCTCCTCGACCTTGTCCGGCGTCCACTTCGCCATGACGTCCTCGCGCACCTTGTCCATGCCGAAGACGCGGTCGTTGAGGTACTTCTTGTCCTCCCAGCCGTTCTTGAACACGTGGTACAGCACGCCGAACAGGAACGGGATGTCGGACCCGGAGCGGATGCGCACGTACTGGTCGGACTTCGCGGCGGTGCGCGTGAAGCGCGGGTCGACCACGATCATCTTCGTGCCCGTCTCCTTGGCATGCAGCATGTGCAGCATGGAAACGGGGTGCGCCTCGGCGGCGTTCGAGCCGATGTACAACGCAGCCTTGCTGTTCTGCATGTCGTTGTACGAGTTGGTCATGGCGCCGTAGCCCCACGTGTTCGCCACGCCGGCCACCGTGGTGGAGTGGCAGATGCGGGCCTGGTGGTCGCAGTTGTTGCTGCCGTACAGGCTGACGAACTTGCGCATCAGGTACGCCTGCTCGTTGTTGTGCTTCGAGGAGCCGATCCAGTACACGGCGTCGGGCCCGCTCGCCTTGCGGATCTCGTTCAGGCGCGCGACGATCTCGTTGTAGGCCTGGTCCCAGGGGATGCGGACGTACTTGCCGTCCACCAGCTTCATCGGGTAGCGCAGGCGGAATTCACCGTGGCCGTGCTCGCGGATCGCCGCGCCCTTCGCGCAGTGCGCGCCCAGGTTGATGGGCGAGTCGAACACCGGCTCCTGGCGCACCCACACGCCGTTCTCGACGACCGCGTCGATCGCGCAGCCCACCGAACAGTGCGAGCAGACCGTGCGCTTGACCTCGATGCGCCCTTCGCCGACCGCCGGGCCCTTGCCGTCGGCGGCCTTCGCCTTCTTCACCAGGGTCAGCGAGCCCGCGGCGATGCCGACGCCTACGCCGAGGCCGGAGCGGCGCAGGAACGCGCGCCGGTCCATGGTGGGGATCGCGGAGGTCAGGCCGCGCTGCAGGCTGTGGACGAACGGCGAGCGCGGGTGGGCCGAGGCCGCTCCCGACTTCTTCGTGAGCAACATGGAACTCTCCAGCGAAATCAGATCAGCGTGGTCTTGTAGTACTGCTTGACGTGTTCCGTCAGGCGGTAGCCGCCGCCGTTCGCAGGCGCGGGCGGCGTCTGTTCGGCGGTGGGGGCTTGCTCGCCCTCGACCTTGGGCAGTGCGACGACTGCGGCAGTGGCTGCGCCGGCAACGGCGGCCCCCAACATGAAACCCCGGCGGGAGGGCTTCGGCTTGCTTTCGGACATGTGCGTCTCCTGGCTCGCTCAGCTTATGAACTACGTTTCATACTGTAGTGGACGCGATACAGGGCGGCAATCGTTGGCATGCAAAAAGACGCGGCGCACGCCTAGGGAAAACGCGGAGAAGACAGCAGCACGACAGGATCCGTCGCAAAAAGCGACACGCGCGCAGGGCGCGTGCAAGCATCGTGTCAGCGTGCGGCGCCTCGCGCTCAGGCGAGCATGTCGAAGCCTTGCGCCTCGACGGAGACGAAAGCTCTCGTGAAGCCGGCGAGCGCCGCATAGAAGCGGGCGCGGGGGTGCGCGCTTATTGCATCGCACAAATCATTGGCCCAGGGCAGCAGGTGCGCGGAGAAGAACTCGCGCTGCTTCGTGAGGTTGGCCACCGCGGCATCGTCGCCGGCGATCAGGTAGCGCATCACCTCGCACAGGTACGCGATGTGGTCCTCGGTCTCGGGCATGGCTTCGTCGCGCGCGAGGCCCAGCTCCGCCAGCGTGTCGCGCAGCTGCGAGAGCGGGCGCTCGTTCAGGAAGCCACTGAGGTAATGCGACCCGAACAGGTAGACGTCGGGCTTGCCCACGCCGCCGAAGAGCGCGTCGTACTCGTCGCGGATCGCTTTGGCGTCCAGGGCGCGCGCCGATGCCACGACTTCGCGCCAGGGCTCCTCGAGGAAGGCGCCTTGCGCCGGTGCCTCCGTCACGGCCACGCGCAGCGCAGCGAGCGTCTCCTCGGGCGGCGGCGCGTAATAGAGATGCGCCAGCAGCCCGTAGATCTCGGCACGCGCGGTTTCCTCGTCCAGCGCGCTGGACGTCGGCAAGGGATCGTTCATAGGTCGGTGATGCGCGATTCGTTCTCGGCTGAATAGATGTCGATCACGCGGCAGTCGCCGCACATCTTCAGCCGGTCCAGCGCCGCGCCCTGGAACATGGAGTGGCCGGCGAGCTTGCCGAGCATGTTCTCGATGCCCTTCAGCGTGCCGAACGGCTTGCTGCAGCGGATGCAGGAGTAAGGCTTGGCTTCGTTCAGCACGCGCGGCTGCTTGCGCTCCGGCGTCAGCAGCAGCCGCGGCTGCAGCGTGATCGCCTGCTCGGGGCAGGTCTTGGCGCACAGGCCGCACTGCACGCAGTTCTTTTCCACCAGCCGCAATTGCGGCGCCTGCGGGTTGTCCTGCAGGGCGCTGGCCGGGCAGGCGCTCACGCAACTGAGGCACAGGGTGCACTTGTCCTTGTCGACGAGGATCTGGCCCACCGGGGCGCCCGCCGGCAGCGCGATGCTCTCCGGCTGACGCGGCGCGTGCTCGACGAGGTGGTCGAGCGCGAGCTCCAGCGTCGTGCGCTTCTCCGCGGCGACCGCATAGCGGGCGCGCTCGCGCGGCGCGGCGCCGCGGCGCCTGGCCAGCAGCTGCAGGTCCTGGTCCAGGTCGGACGGGCTGCGGCTGCGCAGCAGGCTGAAGTGCGTGCCCTCGTAACCCAGGCCTTCCAGGATGGCCTGCGCCACCTGCATCTGCGTCTCGAGCGCGTCCAGGTACTGCGGCGCTTCCTCGTGGGTCGCGAGCAGCGCGACGTGCGAAGCGCCCTGCGCCACCGCCGTCAGCCACAGCTCGATGCCCGTGCTGGCGACGTGCCAGACCGGGAAGGGGATCACGTTGGCGGGCACGCCGGCACCGGCACCCACGCGGGCGGCGCGGCCCAGCTCCTCGACCAGCGCCTGGCCGCGCTCCTGCGAGTGCAGCAGCAGCACGGGCGCGGCGCCGCCGGCTTTCTCGTAGGTGTTCAGCAGCGTGCGCACCTTCGTGCCCTGCTCGCCCGCGCGCGGATAGGCATAGGTGAGCGCGCCCGTGGGGCACACGGTGGTGCAGGCCCCGCAACCGACGCACAGGTTCGGGTTCACCTTGATCTGCTGGCGGGCCTTGTCGCTGGAGATCGCCTCGGCGGAACAGATGTCGACGCAGGCGTTGCAGCCCACTTTCTCGTTGCGGCTGTGCGCGCAGAGCTTCTGCTTGTACGCGAAGAACTTCGGCTTCTCGAACTCGCCCACCAGTTCACGCAGCTTGATGACCACATCCAGCGCGCGCGGGCCGTTCTCCTGCTCCGGCGGCAGGTGGAAGTAGCCCTGCGGCGGCGCGTGCTGCAGGAAGCCGGGCTGGCGGCGCAGGTCCAGCACGAGGTCGAAGGTGTCGTCGTGCGCGACGGGCTCGCGCGCGAAGTCGATGGCGCCGGCAACGTCGCAGGCCCTCACGCAGTCGCGATGGCCCTTGCAGGCCTGCAGGTCGACCTGGTAGTCCAGGCCGATCGCCTGCTCCGGGCAGGCGGCCACGCAGGCATTGCAGCGGGTGCACAGGTCCAGGTCGATCGCGTTGTCCTGCGACCATTTCAGCTGGAAGGCGCCGAGCCAGCCGGTGAGGCTCTCGATGCGGCCGCCGACCACGGGGTACTTGCGTTCCTGCGCGCCGCTGCCGCCGCGCGAGAAGATCACGACGTCCAGCGCGTCGCCGACCACCGCGGCGAAGCGCTCGGCTTCCTCCAGCGGACCGATCACCAGCAGGCGGCCGGCGCTCTTGTAGGTGACGGTGGGCACCGGCTCGGGCTCCGGCAGCTTGGCGGCCGCGAGCAGCGCGGCCAGCTTGGGCATGGCGCTCTTGGCGTCGCGGCTCCAGCCGCCGGTTTCGCGGATGTTGACGAAGCGGATCGGCGAGATCGCGCCTTCGATCTGCGTGCCCAGCTCGGCGAACAGCCGCTTTTCCTGGGTGCAGGCCACCACCACGTCGGCGCCGGTCTTCACGGCCTGCTGGAACGCGCCGGCTTCGCGGCGGCACAGCGTGGAGTGCAGCGTCAGGTCTTCATCCAGAGCCCGCCCCAGGCTCTTCGCGTCCAGGGGCATCGTCTTGTTGCAGTCGCAGATCAGGGTCGGCATGGTCTTCGGCCGGCGGTAATGCTTGCTCGGTCCGGTTGCTGGACTGTGCCACGGATTCGGGTGCCGGGTCATCCGCGACTTCCCGGGCCGTGGGGCCTTTGCCCTCCCGCGCGAGGCGTTCGCGCTCTTCCTGCTCCTCGTCCTCGCGGAAGAGGTTGAGGAACTTCGCGCTGGCCAGCTGCCGCAGCATGGCGGGCGGGATCGGGTCGGGCTTGCCGTAGTCGTCGATGTAGGTGTCCAGCCGGTCCATCACGTTGAAGTGCGGGTCGGCAAAGAGCTTCTTGACGGCGGCGTTCCTCACCTCCGGCGCCACGCCGGGCTGGACGAAGCGGGTGAAGTCGGAGGCGGGGGTAAGGGATTCGGTGTCGGCGAGGGTGGGGAGGGGGGACTGTTCCGTCGCCGGCGTGCCCCCACCCTGGCCCTCCCCCAGGGGGGGAGGGAGGACTGCGGCTTCGCTCCCTCCCCCTCCGGGGGAGGGCTGGGGTGGGGGCACCGCGGCAACAACCTTCTCCGGCTCCGCCGGCACGGCCTCCCCCTTGCGCACCGCCTCCTTGCGCTTCGCCCAGCGCCCCAGGAATCCGTCAGCCACCTTCGCCCCCGCCGTACTTCTTGCCGGTGGACACCGAAGCCGGATTGCCGAAGCGGTCTTCCAGGCGCCTGAAGCTTTCCGGGCGCTTGCGCTTGCGCGGCTCCGGCACGTAGTGCGCATCGGCGAATTCCTGGGCCCACGCAAGCACTTCGCCGGGCGCGGGCACGTTCTCCACCGTTTCCTGCGCGTCCAGCCAGCGGCCGGCCTCGTGGTAGCTCAGCGTCACCACCACCGGCCGGGCGATCGGCTCGTCGGCGACCGTCGGCTCTTCTTCCATGCGCCACATCACGAACCAGGCGGGCGCGTCGGTCGTGAGGTTCAGGTGGTAACCCTCGGCCTCGTCGCGGAACAGTTCGACCCGCAGGGCGGGATGCAGCCACTGTTCGGCGCCGCTGGGCTCCCGCTGCAGCAGGCGCGGTTCGGTACCGAAGGATTCCTCGTGGCGCACGACCTCCGCCAGTTCCCAGCGGAACGGCTGCCACTTGCTGGAGGTGGGGACCTTCCGCATCACCACGGCAACTTCGATGTGGGGGCGCGTCGTCATCGTTCCCATTGTGCAGCAGCCCCGCCCGCCCCCCGCTGTGCAGGAATGAAGCGCACAATCGCGCCCTGCGCGTGGAATCCGTCCCGGCATCCAACCGGAAGGACTTCCATGAGCGAATCGCACGGCGCGCCGCCGGCCTGGTGGGCGGGCCTGACCGCCAGGCATTCGAGACCCCTCGCCGTCGGGGCCGTGGTCGGCGCCTTCGGTGCCGTGCTGGCAGCCTTTGCGCTGTGGCCCGAAGCCGCCCCGCAGATGCCCTCGTCCCCACGGGCCACCGCGCCGACGGGCACGCAGCTCCACCCGCAACTGTTGCCGCCCAGGGCGCGCTGCGAAACCTGCGGCGTCATCGAGAGCATCCGGCAGATCGAAGCCAAGGGCGACGCCGCCGCCTCCTACGAATTCGCCGTGCGGCTGCCGGACGGCACCCTGCGCTACAGCCGCGACCCGCAGCCGGGCCGCTGGCAGGTCGGCGACGCGATGCAGCTGATCGGCGGTGGCCGGGCCTGGAGCAGTTCGCCCTAGCCGCTCAGGTGTTCTTGGACACCGTGATCGTCGGGAACTTGGTCGAGAAGTCCTTGGCCTTGGTGGCGATCTTGATCGCCACCTGCCGCGCGACGCTCTTGTAGATGCCCGCGGCTTCGCTGTCCGGGTCCGCCACGACCGTCGGCTTGCCGCTGTCGGCCTGCAGGCGGATGCGCATGTCCAGCGGCAGCGCGCCGAGGTAGTCGATGCCCTTTTCCTGCGCGTAGCGCTTGCCGCCGCCCTCGCCGAAGATGTGTTCCGCATGGCCGCAGTTGCTGCACACGTGCACCGCCATGTTCTCGACGACGCCGAGGATGGGCACGCCCACCTTCTCGAACATGGTGACGGCCTTCTTGGCGTCGATCAGGGCGATGTCCTGCGGCGTGGTCACGATGACGGCGCCGGTCATGGGCACGCGCTGGGACAGCGTGAGCTGGATGTCGCCGGTGCCCGGGGGCATGTCGACGATCAGGTAGTCGAGGTCCTGCCAGTTGGTTTGGCGCAGCAGCTGCTCCAGCGCCTGGGTGGCCATGGGGCCGCGCCAGATCATGGCCTCGTCCTGGTTGATCAGGAAGCCGATGGACATGACCTGGATGCCGTGGTTCTCCAGCGGCTCCATCGTCTGGCCGTCGTCGCTCTCGGGCCGGCGGTCGATGCCCAGCATCATGGGCTGGCTGGGGCCGTAGATGTCGGCATCGAGCACGCCCACCTTGGCGCCCTCGGCGGCCAGCGCCAGCGCCAGGTTGGCGGCGGTGGTGCTCTTGCCGACGCCGCCCTTGCCGGAGGCGACGGCGATGATGTTCTTCACGTTGGGCATCAGCTGCACGCCGCGCTGCACGGCATGCGCGACGACGCGGGTGGTGATGTTCACGGAGACGTTCTCGACGCCGGCAACGCCCTTGGCGGCGGCCACCAGCGCCTTGCGCAGGGCGGGCACCTGGCTTTTCGCCGGGTAGCCCAGTTCCACGTCGAAGGAGACGTCGCCGCCTTCCACCTGCACGTTCTTCACCGCCTTGGTGCTGACGAAATCCTTGCCCGTGTTCGGGTCCTTCACGCTCGCCAGGGCGGCGAGCAGCTGTTCGGGGGTGGCCATGACGCTTGTCTCTCGGAGTTGGGCGGAGTGTACCGACCCCGAATAAAATCGCGGGTTCCCCCTGGAAATCCCCCCATGCCCCAGCGCAAGCTCTTCGTCACCACCGCCCTGCCGTACGCCAACGGCAGGTTCCACATCGGCCACATCATGGAATACATCCAGGCCGACATCTGGGTGCGCCACCAGCGCATGGGCGGGCACATGGTGCATTTCGTGGGCGCCGACGACGCACACGGCGCGCCGATCATGATCGCGGCGGAGAAGGCCGGCAAGACGCCGCAGGCCTTCGTGGGCGAGATCGCCGCCGGCCGCAAGGAATACCTGGACGGCTTCCACATCCGCTTCGACAACTGGCATTCGACCGACAGCGCGGAAAACACCGAGCTCGCCCAGCAGATCTACCGCGACCTGAAGGCCAACGGCCTCGTCGCCAGCAAGACCATCGAGCAGTTCTTCGACCCGCAGAAGAACATGTTCCTGCCCGACCGGTTCATCAAGGGCGAATGCCCGAACTGCCACGCGAAGGACCAGTACGGCGACAACTGCGAGGTCTGCAGCAAGGTCTACAGCCCCACGGACCTCATCAACCCGTACTCGGCGTTGTCCGGCGCCACGCCGGTCCTGAAGACCTCCGAGCACTTCTTCTTCAAGCTGTCCGATCCGCGCTGCATGCAGTTCCTGCGCGAGTGGACGGCCAGCGGCACCGTGCAGCCCGAGGTGCTGAACAAGATCAGCGAATGGCTGGTGCCCGGCGAGGACGGCCAGACGGCGCTGGGCGACTGGGACATCAGCCGCGACGCGCCCTACTTCGGCATCGAGATCCCCGACGCGCCGGGCAAGTACTTCTACGTCTGGCTGGACGCGCCGGTGGGCTATCTCGCCTCGCTGAAGAACTACTTCGACAAGGGCGGCGCGAAGGCCGCCGGCGAGACCCGCTCCTTCGCGGAGTTCATGGCCGACCCGGCGACGGAGCAGTACCACTTCATCGGCAAGGACATCATCACCTTCCACACGCTGTTCTGGCCGGCCATGCTGTACTTCAGCGGCCGCAGGACGCCCAACGCCGTCTTCGTCCACGGCTTCCTCACCGTCAACAACGGCGAGAAGATGAGCAAGAGCCGCGGCACGGGGCTGGACCCGCTCAAGTACCTGTCGCTGGGCATGAACCCCGAGTGGCTGCGCTACTACATCGCCGCCAAGCTCAATGGCCGCAACGAGGACATCGACTTCAACCCCGAGGACTTCATGGCCCGGGTCAACAGCGACCTGGTGGGCAAGTACGTCAACATCGCGAGCCGCGCGGTGAAGTTCGTGCCGGGCGGCAAGCTGGTGGCGGCCCGCCCGCTGGCGGCCGTCGACCCGAAGGCCTTGCTGCAGGCCGTGCGGGGCCTGTACGAGAGCCGCGACTACGCCAAGGCGCTGCGCGAGATCATGGCCGCCGCGGACCAGGTGAACACCGCGTTCGACGCCGCGGCGCCATGGAAGCTGGCCAAGGAAGGCAAGGGCGAGGAAGCCGCCGCCGTGGGCAGCTGGTGCCTGCAGATGTTCCGCGTGCTGAGCGCTTGCCTGCGTCCCGTGCTGCCGGCACTGGCCGCGCAGGCCGAGGCGTTCCTGCAATGCGGTCCGCTGGACTGGGTGAGCGCGACGGAGCCCCTCCCGGCCGGCCACCAGGTCGGCGAGTACAAGCACCTGATGCAGCGGGTGGATGCGAAGCAGCTGGATGCGCTGTTCGAGGTCCCGGCGGAGGCAGTGGCCGTGCCCCCACCCCAACCCTCCCCCGGAGGGGGAGGGAGCGGAGAACCCGGGGGCGAGGCTCTCGCCGCGGAGATCACGATCGACGACTTCACGAAGATCGACCTGCGGATCGCCAGGATCGTGGAGTGCAAGGCGGTCGAAGGCTCGAAGAAGCTGCTGCAGCTCACGCTGGACGTCGGCGAAGGGCGGCACCGCAACGTGTTCTCCGGCATCGCCTCGGCCTACCAGCCGGCCGACCTGGTGGGCAAGCTGACGGTGCTGGTCGCCAACCTCGCCCCGCGCAAGATGAAGTTCGGCGTGAGCGAAGGCATGGTGCTGGCGGCGAGCCACGCCGACGAGAAGTCGAAGGCAGGGATTTACGTCCTGAATCCGTGGCCGGGTGCCGAGCCGGGCATGCGCGTGCGCTAAGCTGGGACCATGCAGCACCTCGTCCGCGCCGCCATCCTGGTCTTGGGCGCCGCCTCCCTCGGCGGCTGCGCCGTGGTGACCGTCGCCGGGGCCGCGACCTCCCTGGCGGTGACGGCAGGATCCCTGGCGGTCGATGCCGCCGTGGGCACGGTGAAGATCACCGGCGCGGCAGCCGGGCTGGCGGTGGATGCCGTGCTGCCTTCGAACGAAGAGAAGTAGGGCGAAGCGCCGGCGATGTTCGCCTTCATCCGCGGCTGGACCGATGTCGACCGCACCACGCAGGCCAACGTCCGCCTCGGCGCCTTCCTGGCCTTCGTCGCCGGCGCCACCAATGCCGGCGGATTCCTCGCGGTGGGCCAGTACACCTCGCACATGACCGGGCTGGTCTCGTCCGTCGCCGACAACCTCGTCCTGGGCAACCTGGCGCTCGCGGCCTCCGCCGCCGGCGCCATCCTCTCCTTCGTGGCCGGCGCCATGACCACGGCGGTGCTGGTGAACTGGGGCCTGCGCCGGCGCCTGCACAGCGCGTACGGTCTGCCGCTGCTGCTCGAATCCGGCGCGCTGCTGCTGTTCGGGGTGGCCGGCGCCTCCATGGGCGCCTTCGAGCCGCTGTTCCTTCCGCTCACCGTCCTGCTGCTTTGCTACATCATGGGCCTGCAGAACGCAGTCATCACCAAGATCTCCAGGGCGGAGATCCGCACCACCCACGTGACGGGGCTCGTCACCGACATCGGTATCGAACTGGGCAAGCTGCTGTACATCAACCCGCGCGACGGGGCCGACCCGGTGCTCGCCAACCGCCACAAGCTGCGGATCCACGCCGTGCTGGTGTCCTGCTTCTTCGTCGGCGGCGTGGCCGGGGCACTGGGGTTCAAGTACGCGGGCTTCATTTCGACCGTGCCCCTCGCCATCGGCCTCTGGGTGCTGGCGCTGCGGCCCCTCCTGCGGGATGTGCGCCAGCGGCTGGTGTCGACCGCCCCATAGGCCTGCGTTGCCCCCGCCCCACAACGGGCTCGCCCCCTGCGGGCAGCGGGTGCAAGAATGGCCCGCACGATGTCCCCGCCGGTCTCCCTCGCCCCGTTCCGGCCGCGCCTGCTGACGGCGGTGCGGGGCTACGACCGCAACCGCTTCTTCCGCGACCTCGGCGCCGGCCTGACCGTCGGCGTCGTCGCCCTGCCGCTGGCGATGGCGTTCGCGATCGCCAGCGGCCTCAAGCCCGAAGCGGGCCTGTGGACGGCGATCATCGCCGGCCTCCTGATTTCGCTGCTGGGAGGTTCGCACGTCCAGATCGGGGGGCCTGCCGGCGCCTTCATCGTCATCGTCTACGGCATCCTGGAGCGCTACGGCCTGGCCAACCTGCTGATCTCCACCGCCTGCGCCGGCGTCCTGCTGTTCGCGATGGGCCTGCTGCGGCTCGGGCGGCTGGTGCGCTACGTGCCGGTCAGCATCGTGGTCGGCTTCACCAACGGCATCGCCGTGCTGATCGCCGCCTCCCAGGTGAAGGACTGGCTGGGCCTGGACATCGCGAAGATGCCGGCCGACTTCTTCGCGCAGCTCTCGGCCCTCGGGGCCAACCTCCACAGCTTCAACCTGCACGCCTTCGCACTGGGCACGGCATGCATCCTCGGGCTGTTCGCCTGGCCACGTCTGTGGAACGCGCGGCTGCCGGCCCGGCTGGCGGTGGGAGTACCGGGCCTGAAGCAGGCGAGCGAGGTGGGGGCCCGGGTGCCGGGCCCGGTGGTGGCGCTGGTCACGCTCACGGCCCTGGCGACCCTCCTGCAGCTGCCGGTGGAAACCATCGGCAGCCGCTTCGGCAGCATCCCGCAGGGCCTGCCGGCGTTCGCGCTGCCGGCCTTCGGCTGGGAGACCGTGAAGCTGCTGGTGACGCCCACGCTCACCATCGCGCTGCTGGGCGCCATCGAATCGCTGCTGTGCGCGCGGGTGGCCGACCAGCTCGCGCCGCTGCCCCGGCACGACCCCAACCAGGAGCTGATGGCGCAGGGCGTCGCCAACTTCGTGGTGCCCTTCTTCGGCGGCATGCCGGCGACCGGCACCATCGCGCGGACGGTGACGAACATCCGCTCCGGGGCGACCTCGCCCGTCGCCGGGGTGATCCATGCGCTCACCATCGCGGCGGTGGTGCTCGTGGCGGGGCCTCTGGCGCTGCTGGTACCGCTGTCGGTGCTGGCGGGCATCCTGGTGTTCGTCGCCTGGAACATGGGCGAATGGCGCGAATTCGCCCACCTGCGCCGCTACGGCGTCCACTACCGGGTGCTGATGCTCGGCACCTTCGTGCTGACCGTGGTGTTCGACCTGACGGTGGCGGTCGAGGTCGGCCTGGTGGCCGCCTGCTTGCTGTTCATCCAGAAGATGGGGGCGCTGTTCCGCGTGGAGCCGGTGCCGGGCGACGGCGCGCAACTGCGCTACCGGCTGTACGGCGCGCTCTTCTTCGGGGCGGCGGCGAAGATCGATGCCATCGTGGAAACGGTGGAGAACGCCGCGCAGGCGCCCGACGTCGTGCTCGACGCGCTGCAGCTCGTGCACCTGGACACCTCGGGCCTGGACGCCCTGCGCCAGCTGCACAAGGCCGTGCTTGCCCGCGGCGGCCGCCTGCGCATCGACCACCTGCAGGCCCAGCCGCGCGAGGTGATCGTGCGCGCCGGATTCGACGGGGAAATGGCGCAGCGGCTGCCCTCGCCCGAGGTCGCGGCCTAGCCCGGCGGCCCCGCCGGTAAAATGCCCCCCATGGCCAGTTTCCTGCAGCGCATCTTCCGGCGCCCCGACTACAAGTCCGACGTCACCCAGTTCATCGAGCAGCTCAAGACCGAGAAGCCCGACCTGGAGGCGCAGCAGCGGGCCGGCCGTGCGCTCTGGTGGGACAAGAACCTGGACCGGGAGCAGATCTCCGAGTGGAAGCAGGCCCGCGTGCCGCAGAAGCCGTACGTGTACGGCGACGACCCGCGCCAGCGCCGCTGAAGCCTGCCGCGGCCATGGACACCGGCGAGACCGTCCTGCCCGAACTCCCCGAGCCCCCGGCCGCGGAAGAGACCGGCTTGCCGCAGGTGGTGGACCAGGTGGCGCTCGCCCGCCTCTATGGCGAACCGCTGTTCGCCATGCCGCAGGACCTGTACATCCCGCCGGACGCGCTGGAGGTCTTCCTCGAGGCCTTCGAAGGGCCGCTGGACCTGCTGCTGTACCTGATCCGCAAGCAGAACTTCAACATCCTCGACATCCCGATGGCGGCGGTCACCCGCCAGTACCTCACCTACGTCGACGAGATCCGCGAGCGCAACCTGGAGCTCGCCGCCGAATACCTGCTGATGGCGGCGATGCTGATCGAGATCAAGTCGCGCATGCTGCTGCCGCCCAAGAAGACGGCCGAGGGCGAGGAAGCCGAGGACCCGCGGGCCGAGCTGGTGCGCCGCCTGCTCGAATACGAGCAGATGAAGGCCGCGGCCTTCCGCCTCAACGAAATTCCGCAGCTGGGGCGCGACGTGCTGCGCGCGCAGGTCTACATCGAGCAGTCGCTGCAGCCCCGCTTTCCCGACGTCCACGTCGCGGACCTGCAGGAGGCCTGGCGCGACATCCTGCGCCGCGCGCGCCTGATCCAGCACCACAAGATCACACGCGAGGAACTGTCGGTGCGCGAGCACATGAGCATGGTGCTCAAGAAGCTGCAGGGCCGCCGGTTCGTCGAATTCGAGCACCTGTTCGACCCGGCCAAGGGGGTGCCGACGCTGATCGTCACCTTCATCGCCACGCTGGAGCTCGCCAAGGAAACCCTGATCGAGGTGACCCAGGCCGAAGCCTATGCCCCGATCTACGTGCGCCTGGCCTACCAACCTGCATAACAACGAAGAAGGGGCTCCCTTGAGCCAAGCCATCCCCCGCGATTTCGACGTGCTGATCGTGGGCAGCGGCCTCGCCGGCCTGTCCGCCGCCCTGCACCTCGCGCCCACGCACCGCGTCGCCATCCTCACCAAGCGGGCCATGAGCGACGGCTCCAGCGGCTGGGCGCAGGGCGGCATCGCCGCCGTGATGGACAAGACCGACAGCTTCGACGCGCACGTCGACGACACGCTGGTGGCCGGTGCCGGCCTGTCGGACCCGGCGGCAACACGCTTCGTGGTGGAGCATGCGCCCGAAAGCGTAGCCTGGCTGCGCGAGCTCGGCGTGCCCTTCTCCGAGGAGGACGGGCACCTGCACCTCACGCGCGAGGGCGGCCACAGCGCCCGTCGCATCGTGCACGTGACCGACGCCACCGGCGCGGCCGTGCAGCAGACGCTGATCCAGCGTGTGAAGCACACCGCCAACATCACCGTCTTCGAGCAGCACATGCTCGTCGACCTGATCATGGCCGCCAAGCTGGGACAGCAGCCGAACCGCTGCCTGGGCCTGTACGCGCTGGACGAGGCGACCGACGAGGTCATCACCTTCCGGGCGCCGCACACCATCCTGGCCACGGGGGGCGCGGGCAAGGTGTACCTGTACACGACCAACCCCGACACCGCCACGGGCGACGGCATCGCCGCGGCCTGGCGCGCCGGCTGCCGGGTGACGAACATGGAGTTCATCCAGTTCCACCCGACCTGCCTGTACCACCCGCACGTCAAGAATTTCCTGATCACCGAGGCGGTGCGCGGCGAAGGCGGCCGGCTGCTCCTGCCGGACGGCACCCGCTTCATGCCGAACCACGACCCGCGGCTGGAACTCGCGCCGCGCGACGTGGTCGCCCGCGCCATCGACTTCGAGATGAAGAAGCACGGCCTGGACTGCGTGCACCTGGACATCTCGCACCAGCCGCCGGAGTTCGTGCGCGAGCACTTCCCCAACATCCACGCGCGCTGCCTGCAGCTGGGGATCGACATCACGCGGCAGCCGATCCCGGTGGTGCCGGCGGCGCACTACACCTGCGGCGGCATCCACACCGACCTGGCGGGCCGGACCGACGTGCCGGGGCTGCACGCGATCGGCGAGACGGCCTACACCGGCCTGCACGGCGCCAACCGCCTGGCCAGCAACTCGCTGGTGGAGTGCATGGTGTTCGCGCGGTCCGCCGCCAACGACATCCTGGCGACGCGGCTGCCGGCGCCGCCGGACGTTCCGCCCTGGGACGACAGCCGCGTGACCGACGCCGACGAGGCGGTCGTCATTTCCCACAACTGGGACGAGCTGCGCCGCTTCATGTGGGACTACGTGGGCATCGTGCGCACGAACAAGCGCCTGGACCGCGCGGCGCACCGCATCACGCTGCTGCAGCAGGAGATCCAGGAGTTCTACAGCGCCTTCCACGTCACGCGCGACCTGCTGGAGCTGCGCAACCTGGTGACCGTGGCCGACCTGATCGTGAAGTCCGCGCAGTCCCGGCACGAGAGCCGCGGCCTGCATTTCAGCCGCGACTACCCGCAGATGGCGGCGGTCGCCGTTCCGACGACGCTGCAGCCGGCCTAGTCCATCCTCCGCACGGCGCGTGCCGCGCGCGCAACGAAGCCCTGTTCGCCGGGGGCCGGCCTTGCTATAAGGACGCCATGGTCCGCCTCAGCCGTTTCGTGTCCGCCGCCCTCCTCTCCGCCGTGCTCGCACCGGCGGGGGCGATGGAGTTCCACCCGGTGGGCGAGACGCTGGTCCTGTCGGGCCCCGTCGCCAGCGACGACCTGGTGCGGCTGCGCAACCACCTTGCCGCGCAGCGCTTCAAGCTCGTGCTGCTGCACGAGAGCCCCGGCGGCGACCTCTGGAACGGCTACCAGCTCGGCAACCGCATCCGCGAGGAAGGCCTGCCCACGGCGCTGTCCGGCAAGTGCGAATCCGCCTGCGGCCTGATCTTCCTGAGCGGCACCGAACGCGCGTTCAGCGACGGCCGCCCGCTGGCGCAGACGATGGTGGGCCTGCACGGGGCGCATGCGATCGACACCAAGCGGCCGCTGCCGGAGCTGTCGCCGCGCATGGCCTACATGATCCGCACCATGACCGGCCGCAAGTACCCCGCCGACCTGCTGGAGCGCACGGTCTACCCGCGCAACGCCGAGGACATCGTCTACGCCTTCCACCCGGGCCGCTACGACCAGCCCGGGCGCGGCGTCGTCGAATGCCTGAAGCAGCCGGACATCAGCTTCAAGTGCACCATGCTCCCGGGGCACGACGCGCTCGGGATCGGCGTGATCACCACGCCGGAAGTGCTGTCCCTGCCGCCCGAGGTGAAGGAACTGCTGGAACGGCTGTCGTGAGCGACGCTCCGCTGCCCCTGCTGGCGCTGGCGCTGCTGGCGGCCCTGCTGCTCACCGCCGCCTGGCACCGGCACCGCCGGTACCGGCTGGCCGAGCGCCCGGACCGGGAGTCGGCGCTCAACCAGCCGGCCAGCGACTGGCTGCGCCAGTCCGGCGACTTCGACCGCGTCAAGCTGGATGCCGAAGTGCCCCGCGAGACGGTCTACCTGCCCGGATGGCGGGCGCGCTGGCTGCTGGTGACGAACCGCCGCGTGCTGCTGTTCGCGGCGTCCGGCAGCGAGCGAAGGCTCCAGAGCGAATGGCCCCGCCGGGCCGTGGTGTTCGCCGGCCCGCCGGGTGCCTCGGGGGCCGCTTGGCTGCGCCTGCTGCGTCCGGCGCGCAACCTGGCGCTCACCTTCACGACGGGGACCACCCTGCACCTGCGCTGCGCGAGCAGCGTGACGGCGCGGCGGGTCGCCCAGCTCCTGATGTCCTCGCCGGCCCTGCCCGAGGAAAGCTTCCAGGCCCCGGCCCACTTCACCGTGGCGCGCCGCGGCCGCTGAAGCTCAGGCCGCCCCGATGTCCGGCACCAGGGCGCCGGCGGGCTGCCCCGCCTTGAGCGCCGCGGTGAAGGCCAGCATGCGGTCGATCGGCACGCGGGCGCGTTGGCCCAGCGCCGGATCCACGAACACCTCGTTGGCGCCCGTCTCCAGGACATGCGCCAGCCCCGCCAGGCCGTTCATCGCCATCCAGGGGCAGTGCGCGCAGCTCTTGCAGGTGGCGCTGTTGCCCGCCGTCGGCGCCTCGATGAAGACCTTGCCCGGGTTCAGCGTGCGCAGCTTGTGCATCATGCCGTTGTCGGTGGCCACGATGAACTCCCTGGCGTCCATCTCGCGCGCCGCCTTGAGGATGGCCGAGGTCGAGCCGACCGCGTCGGCCAGCGCCACCACGTCGGCGGGCGACTCGGGGTGCACCAGCACCTTTGCCTTCGGATACTGCTTCTTCAGGTCGACCAGCTCGAAGGCCTTGAACTCGTCGTGGACGATGCACGACCCGTTCCAGAACAGCATGTCGGCCCCGGTCTCGCGCTGGATGTAGCTGCCCAGGTGCTTGTCGGGGGCCCACAGGATCTTGTGGCCCTTCGCCTTGAGCGCGCCGACGATGTCCAGCGCGCAGCTGGAGGTGACGAGCCAGTCCGAGCGCGCCTTCACCGCCGCCGACGTGTTGGCATACACCACCACCGTGCGGTCCGGATGCTGCTTGCAGAAGGCGTCGAATTCGTCGGCGGGGCAGCCGAGGTCGAGCGAGCAGGTCGCGTCCAGGTCCGGCATCAGCACGCGCTTTTCCGGCGACAGGATCTTGGCCGTCTCGCCCATGAACTTCACGCCGGACACGACCAGGGTCTGCGCCGCGTGGTCGCGGCCGAAGCGCGCCATCTCCAGCGAATCGCTGACGATGCCGCCCGTCTCCTCCGCCAGGTCCTGCAGATCGGGGTGCACGTAGTAGTGCGACACCATGACGGCGTTGCGTTCCTTCAGCAGCTGCTTGATCCGTTCCTTGAGTGCGATGCGCTCGCCGGGGGACGGTTCGACCGGGACGCGGGCCCAGGCGAACTTCGTGTCGCAGGTGCTGCCGGGCAGCGGGTGCTCGTACTCGACTTCCTTCAGGGGGATGACGGCGCTCATGGTGTTTCCTTCAGGCGCATCGAGAAATCGGTGGCCTTCACGTCCTTGGTCAGCGTACCGATGGAGATGCGGTCCACGCCGGTTTCCGCAAGGGCGCGCAGGCGCTCCAGCGTGACGCCGCCGGAGATCTCCAGGATGGCGCGCCCCGCGTTGATGCGCACGGCCTCCCGCAACGTGTCCATGTCCATGTTGTCCAGCAGGACCATCTTCGCGCCGGCGTCCAGCGCCTCGCGCAGCTGGTCCAGCGTCTCGACCTCGATCTCGATGAAGCTTGCCTGCGCCGCGACCCGTTGGGCCGCCTGCAGGACGGCCGTGACGCTGCCCGCCGCGGCGATGTGGTTTTCCTTGATCAGCACGGCGTCGTACAGGCCGATGCGGTGGTTGGTGCCGCCGCCGGTCTTCACCGCGTACTTCTGCGCCAGGCGCAGCCCGGGCAGCGTCTTGCGCGTGTCGACGATGTGGGCACGCGTGCCGCGCACGGCCTCCACGTAGGCCGCTGTCTTCGTCGCCACCGCGCTGAGGAGTTGCAGGAAGTTCAGCATCGTGCGTTCGGCGGTCAGCAGCCCGCGCGCCGTGCCTTCCACCTGCAGCACGACCTGGTCCGCTGCGCAGCGCTGGCCTTCGCCGACCAGCCATTCGATCCTGGCGCCGGGCTCCACCTGGCGCAGCGCGGCCTCGGCCCAGGGCGCCCCGCAGATCACGGCGCTTTCGCGGGCGAGCACGCGGGCGTGGGCGCGCCGGGACGGGTCGACGAGCGCCGCGGTGAGGTCACCGCCGCCCACGTCTTCCGCGAGCGCGCGGGCAGCATCGGCGCGGGCGAGTTCGGCGATGGACGCGGGGGAGAAGTCGAACACGGATGGCATGGGGGGAGCATAGCGGGTGGGGGGACGTCCTGCTGACGGGGTCGTCCTTTGTGCACGCGGGTTCAGGGCGAGGTCGGGGGCCGGGGCGGAGCGGGAAATGTCGAGGGTTCGAGCGCCGCTGGCCCAGGGACGGGGGTTCGGGTTCCCGATCGCAGGGACGATTCGCTCCCCCATGGACAGGATTGCACCAAGCCGCTCGTCCGCATTGGAGGCGCATGTTCTCCATGACCGGCAATAGAGCGAGCCTGGACCGGAGAGCGGGTGCCCGGACCCCCGTCCCGCCCTGTCACTCATAGCGGCAAAGCGGCAAAGCCGCGCCAACCCCTCCCACACCCGGACCCGGACCGCTCCGACGCACGTCCTCCCCCGGGCGCCGACAATGCAGGCATGGAAACGACCTATGCCCCGACCGAACCCTCGCGAACCGAGGTCGATGCGCTGGCCGGCGCGACGGTGCTGGAATTCGGCACCCCGTGGTGCGGCTGGTGCCGTGCGGCCCAGCCCCTGATCGCGGGTGCCCTCGCCTCCCAGGCCGACGTGCGCCACCTGAAGGTGGAGGACGGACCGGGCCGGCCGCTGGGCCGCAGCTTCCGCGTGAAGCTCTGGCCGACCCTGGTGTTCCTGAAGGACGGCCGGGAGCTCGCGCGCGTCACGCGCCCGCAGAACCTCGACGAGGTGCGGGACGCGCTGGCGAAGATCGCCTAGTTCGCCGCGAAGCAGTACAGCAGGCCGCCGCCGCCGGTGGCGCGCAGGGCGTCCATGCCGCAACCGCGCGTACCGTGCGACGAGTTCCAGGAGCGCGACGGCTCGTCGTCGCGCAGGCCGACCCGGTCATGGTGGCCGACGATCGCCGAGCCCTCGCCGCTGCGCGTCCAGTTGCCGCAGGTGGTGTCCTGCGTGCCACCCACGGTGGCGCGTCCGTCGGGCGTGGAGCCGGTCAGGATGTCGTGCAGGTTCGGCGTGTCGCCCCGGCCGTTGACCAGCGCCGCCCGCTCGGTCACCGCGGTCTGCTTGGTGAGCTGGTTGGTGCCGTGCAGCTCGTCGACGTTGCGGGCGATCGTCACGCCGTTCGCGTTCACCCAGGGACCGCGGCCGATGCGGTCGCGCGCGTTCACGGTGCTGCCGGCGCCCGTCGTGCTCAGGTAGGCGCGCCAGGTCTTGCCGCCGGCGCCGACGGCGGTCGCCAGCGCCTGGCAATGGCGGTCGGCGCCCGCCAGGCCGCCCAGGTCGGCACCCCGGCCGGGGTTCGTGCTGGTGACGAAGAAGCTCATGCCGGAGGCGGCGGAACCGCCGGAGGGGCCCGCGCCCATGCCCGCGCAGGCGGTCAGGAGGGCGGCGATGCCGGCAAGGAGGGCGATGGCGGGAAGGCTGCGGCGCATGGAGTGCTCCGTTGTTGTTGGGAGCCCGAGTCTCGGCCCGCCGGACCCATCGCGGGGGTGGGAAGGTCCCTATGCCGGGATGGGAACTTTCAGCCTGCTTCCGAGGCAGGCTGCCGCGCCATCAGCAGGGCCACCGCTTCGGCGGGCGCCACCTTGCCGTCCAGCAGGTCCACCACCGCTTCGGCGATCGGCATGCGCACCCCGAGCCGGCGGGCGCGTTCGACCACCGTGCGCGCGCTGTAGACGCCCTCGGCGACGTGCCCGAGGGACGCCACCGCCTGCTGCAGGGTGCGGCCTTGCGCGAGCAGGAGGCCGACGCGGCGGTTGCGGCTCAGGTCGCCGGTGGCCGTGAGCACCAGGTCGCCCAGGCCCGACAGGCCCATGAAGGTTTCCGGCCGCGCGCCCAGCGCGACGCCCAGCCGCGTCATTTCGGCCAGGCCGCGGGTAACGAGCGCGGCGCGCGCATTGAGGCCCAGCGCGAGGCCGTCGCACAGGCCCGTGGCGATGGCCAGCACGTTCTTGACGGCGCCCCCCACCTCCACTCCCGGCAAGTCTTCGTTGGCGTACACGCGCACGGACGGACTGTGGAAGGCGGCGACCAGCGCGTCGCGCACTTCCGCGGATTCGCTCGCGGCGACCAGGGCCGTCGGCTGCCCCGCGGCCACCTCCTGGGCGAAGCTGGGGCCGCTCAGCGCACCGGCCGCGAGCGCCGGGGCGACCTCGGCGCGCACCTCGTGTCCCAACAGGCCATAGGACCGCGTCCAGGGAGCCTCGAAGCCCTTGCACAGCCAGGCGAGCGGGCGCCCGCATGCGCCCAGGGCGGCCAGCATCTCGCGCAGGGCCGCCATCGGCGTGGCGACGATGACCAGGTCGTGGCGGCGCGCCAGGGCGGGGAGGTCCGCCACGGCTTCAGCCGACAGCGCGACGGCCGGCGGCAGCTGGAACCCGGGAAGGTATTTGGCGTTGACGCGCGCGGACGCGATGGCCTGGGCCTGCGCGGTGTCGCGCGCCCAGAGCGTCACGGCGTGGCGCGTGCCCGCGCTGATGGCGAGCGCCGTGCCCCAGGCGCCGGCCCCGAGCACCAGGATGTCCATGGGGCCCGCGCCTCGCGCCTTACGCGGAGGTGATGATGCGCGAGGCGCCGCCGGCCTGCTGCTGTTGCTGCTCGGCCTGCTGCTGCTCGTACATCGCCTGGAAGTTGATCTCCGCCAGGTGCACCGGCGGGAAGCCCGCGCGCGTGACGATGTCGGCGACGTTGCCGCGCAGGTAGGGATAGACGATCTGCGGGCAGGCGATGCCCATGATGGCCTGCATCTGGTCGCCCGGGATGTTGCGGATCTCGAAGATGCCGGCCTGCTTCACTTCGACCAGGAAGACCGTCTTGTCCTTGATCTTGGTGGTGACGGTGGCCGAGACGGCCACTTCGAACATGCCTTCGGCGGCCTGCTGCGCCTCGACGCCCAGCTGGATGTCGACGCTGGGCTGCTCCTGCTCCAGCAGGATGGCCGGGGAATTCGGCTGCTCCAGCGAGGCCTCCTTCATGTAGACGCGCTGGATCTGGAAAACGGGATCGTTGTTGTCGGCCATGGCCCTTGCCTTTCGGTGCGAATGAAAAAGCCCGCCGGAACGCTCCGCGCGGGCGCAATGTGCGTGCAGCCGGCGATTATCTCAGGCCGGCGGGGGGTGGTCTCAGGCGGCCCCGTTGAGCAGCGGGACAAGGCCGCCGCGGCCGTCGAGGGCGATCAGGTCGTCGCAGCCGCCCACGTGCGTGTCGCCGATGAATATCTGCGGCACCGTGCGGCGGCCGGTGATCTCCATCATCTTCATGCGCTCGTCCGGCTGCATGTCGATGCGGACTTCCTCGATGGCTTCGACACCCTTGGACTTGAGGATCTGCTTGGCGCGGATGCAGTAGGGGCAAACGGCCGTGGTGTACATCTTGACGTGCTGCATGGTCTCCATCTTGGGGCGGGTTCAGGACTTTTCGACCGGCAGGTTAGCCTCTTTCCACGCCCGCAGCCCGCCACCCAGGACGACAGCCTTTTCGTACCCCAGGTTTTTCGCCACGCCCAGTGCACGGTTCGCGCGGGCACCGTTCGGGCAGACCAGGATGACCGGCAGCGCCTTGTTCTTCACCAGCTGGGGCAGCTTCTGCTCGAGTTCGCCCACGGGCGCGTTGCGCGCACCGGTGACGTGGCCTGCGGCGAACTCCTCGGCCTCGCTCACGTCCACGACCACGGCCTTCTCGCGGTTGATCAGCTGCACGGCACCCTCCGGCGAGATCCCGGAGCGGGCGCTTTTCGCGATCCCCGGCCACAGCAGCATGGCACCGGAGACGAAGGCGATCAGCAGCAGCGCCCAGTTCTGCACCACAAACGGCATCAGATCCATTCCAACCTTTCCATGAACCCGGTCTCGCCGGGCAACCCGCGATTCTAGAATGCCGGGTTCGCCCCTTCACGTTCCGTTTCCATCACCATGCACAAGCTCGTCCTGATCCGCCACGGCGAATCGACCTGGAACCTCGAAAACCGCTTCACCGGCTGGACCGACGTGGACCTGACGCCCACCGGGCTGCAACAGGCGATCCAGGCCGGCCGGCTGCTGAAGGCCGAGGGGTGGGACTTCGACCTCTGCTACACCAGCGTGCTCAAGCGCGCGACCCGCACGTTGTGGCACGTGCTGGATGAAATGGACCGCACCTGGCTGCCGGTGGTGCATTCGTGGCGGCTGAACGAACGGCACTACGGCGCGCTGCAGGGCCTGAACAAGGCCGAGACGGCGAAGAAGTTCGGCGACGAGCAGGTGCTGGTCTGGCGGCGCAGCTACGACGTGCCGCCGCCGGCCCTGGACCCGAACGACCCGCGCAGCGAGCGCGGCGACGTGCGCTACGCGAAGCTGCAGCCCGAGGACATTCCGCTGACCGAGTGCCTCAAGGACACCGTCGCCCGCGTGCTGCCCTTCTGGAACGAATCCATGGCGCCGGCCATCCGGGCCGGCAAGCGGGTGGTGGTGGCCGCGCACGGCAACTCCATCCGGGCGCTGGTCAAATACCTGGACGGCATCTCCGACCAGGACATCGTCGGCCTCAACATCCCGAACGGCATCCCGCTCGTTTACGAGCTGGACGCAAACCTGAAGCCCCTGCGCCACTACTATCTCGGAGACGCCGAGGCGGCCGCCAAGGCCGCCGCCGCCGTGGCGGCGCAGGGCAAGGCCTGAACGAGCGTGGTGCGCGGAAGAGGCATGTGGCGCGCCCGTGACGCGTTGTAGGACGCTTCCTGCGCCAATCCGCGTTTTTTTCACATGGCACGGCGGGTGCTTCGGGAACCCCAGGTGCTCCGGGGCGTCAGAGAGCTTTCCCAGGTGTATATTGACCACGAGAGGACTTGGACACCCCCCATGAGCCACAAACTCAAGATTGCCGGCTGGATTTCCGTAGGCGCCCTGGCCGGAGCGCTGACCACGGTCTCGTTGCAGACCGTTGCCCGTGGCTCCCTCGCGCCCCTGCCGCTGGAAGAACTGCAGCAGCTGGCGGCCGTGTTCAGCATGGTGAAGACCGACTACGTCGAGCCGGTCGACGAGAAGAAGCTCATCACCGATGCCATCTCCGGCATGGTGGCCAGCCTCGACCCGCATTCGCAGTACTTCGACAAGAAGTCCTTCAAGGAATTCCGTGAAGGCACGTCCGGCCGTTTCGTCGGCGTGGGCATCGAGATCTCGCAGGAAGACGGCCTGGTCAAGGTCGTTTCGCCCATCGAAGGGTCCCCGGCCTATCGCGCCGGCCTGAAGACCGGCGACCTGATCACCAAGATCGACGACACCGCCGTCAAGGGCCTCACGCTGTCCGAAGCCGTCAAGCGCATGCGCGGCGAGCCGAACACCCGCGTGATGCTGACGATCTACCGCAAGGACGAGAACCGCACCTTCCCGGTGACGATTACCCGCGAGGAGATCAAGACCCAATCCGTCAAGGGCAAGGTCGTCGAGCCGGGCTACGGCTGGATCCGCCTGTCGCAGTTCCAGGAACGCACCGTGGAAGACTTCGTCCGCAAGGTCGAGGAGATCTACAAGAACGACCCGAACGTGCGCGGCCTCGTGCTGGACCTGCGCAACGACCCGGGCGGCCTGCTGGACGCGGCCGTGGCGATCTCCGCCGCCTTCCTTCCGGAAGGCGTGCCGGTGGTCTCCACCAACGGCCAGCTGCCGGAGAGCAAGTTCGTCTACAAGGCGTCGCCGGAGTTCTACCAGCGCCGCGCCGGTGCCGATCCGCTCAAGCGCCTGCCGCCGCAGATCAAGAACGTGCCGCTGGTGGTGCTGGTGAACGAAGGCTCCGCCTCGGCTTCCGAGATCGTGGCCGGCGCGCTGCAGGACCACAAGCGTGCGACCGTCCTGGGCAGCCAGACTTTCGGCAAGGGCTCCGTGCAGACCGTGCGTCCGCTGGGTCCCGACACCGGCCTCAAGCTGACCACGGCCCGGTACTACACGCCCAGCGGCAAGTCGATCCAGGCCAAGGGCATCGTGCCCGACGTGCTGGTGGACGAGAGCGAGGAAGGCAACGTCTTCTCCGTGCTGCGCACCCGCGAGGCCGACCTCGACAAGCACCTGGGCTCCGGCCAGGGTGCCGAGGTGAAGGATCCGGCCCGCGAGGCGGCGCGTGAAGCGGCCCGCAAGCGCGCCGAAGACGAAGCCAAGAACGGCAAGTCCGCCAGCCGCACGCCGCCCGAGTTCGGCAGCGACAAGGACTTCCAGCTGGTGCAGGCGCTGAACCAGCTGAAGGGCCGGCCGGTGCTGGTCTCCAAGACGCAGGTCGTGGAGAACAAGGAAGAGAAGAAGGAGAACTGATCTCCTTCCGACGCGAAGAAGCGGCCTGCGGGCCGCTTCTTCTTTGGGCGCCCTCCTCGCCCCGTCCTTCCCGCAAAGCGGGGATCCAGGGCTCCCGCATTCCATCGGGGTGCGTCGCGGCAGGCGGCGGGCAGTACCGTCCCGCGGTGCCTCGCCCTGCACTCCGCTGTCGCTCGTTCCGGGTGCGCTGGAAGGCTGCTCCCGGCGGCGATCCGGCCTAACTCACTTCCGAGTTTGCCGCGCGCGGCAAACTCTCCGTTCAAACAGAAGCCCGGAAATCAGTGCACAGTCGCAGCGCTCGATACGCACTACGCGCTCTCGTAGCCCTGCTTCGCCGCCGGGAACAGCCTTCCAGCCGAGGCCCCTGACTGCGGGCCGGCACCGCCCGCCGCCTGCCGCGACGTTCGAAGGCGGAGGTGGGCCTGCCGGCCCACGGTGCGCAAGCCCTGGATCCCCGCCTTCGCGGGGATGACGGAGGGCGGGTTGCGGAGTGCGTCCTCGCGTTTGCGCCGAAAATGCACGCATGACCGACGACCAGCTGCTTCGCTATTCACGGCACATCCTCCTCGACGAACTCGGCGTCGAAGGGCAGGAGAAGCTGATGGGGTCGCACGCTTTGGTGGTCGGCGCGGGCGGGCTCGGCTCGCCGGTGGTGCTGTATCTCGGGACGGCCGGCGTCGGGCGCATCACCCTGGTGGACAACGACGCGGTCGACGTCACCAACCTGCAGCGGCAGATCGCGCACAACCTGCAGCGCGTCGGCATGCCGAAAGCCGAATCGGCCCGCGAAGCCGTGGCGGCCATCAACCCGGACGTGTTCGTGCGGCCGCTGGTGCTGCGCGCCGAAGGGCAGGAGCTCGACGAACTGGTGCCGCAGGCCGACGTGGTGATCGACTGCTGCGACAACTTCGCGACGCGGCAGGCGATCAACAAGGCCTGCTTCCGGCACGGCAAGCCGCTGGTGTCGGGGGCGGCGATCCGGTTCGACGGACAGATCAGCGTGTACGACCCGCGCGCGGCGGCGAGCCCGTGCTACGCCTGCGTGTTTCCGCCGGACCAGGAACTGGAGGAGACGCGGTGCGCGACGCTGGGCGTGTTCGCGCCGCTGGTGGGCATCATCGGCGCGATGCAGGCGTCGGAAGCCCTGCGCCTGCTGGTGGGGGTGGGCAGCTCGCTCGCCGGGCGGCTGCAGATGCTGGATGCGCGCAGCATGGAATGGACCGAGCTGCGCATCCGCCGCGACCCGCTGTGCCGGGTGTGCGGCACACGGGGCGCGTGACGCCTACTGGGACAGGCCCAGCAGGCCGACGATCTCGACGGCCGGAGCGGCCTGCACGGCCATCTGCACCTCGGCTTCACCGGGGGCCCCGAGCGCGACCAGCGCGGCGGCGATGAGCGTGCCGAAGAAGATCATGGAGGATTGGAGAAGCAACTTCATGGTGTTTGGCGGGCGTGAAACTGCATCGCCCTGAAGAGCACTGTTCCAGAACGTAAACGCCGCGTCCGTCGGCCCGCTGCGGAGGAGCGCGTGGTCCCGCGCCTACATCCGGCACCGTAGGACACTTCCTACCGGTGGGCCCAGGGGCCGCTGGCACAATCGCGCCGGACCCGGAGGGACCCCGCGCTTTACAGTGCGGGCCGCAGGACATCGCGAGTGGAACTCAGAACCTATATCGTCGAAGACAACGTCACGATCCGCGACAACCTGATCGAGACCTTGCAGGAACTGGCGTCCGTGCGCTCCCTCGGCTGGGCGGATACCGAAAACGAAGCGCGGGATTGGCTCGCCGCGCACCAGGGCCAGTGGCACCTGGTGATCGTCGACCTGTTCCTGAAGCAGGGCAGCGGCATCGGCGTGCTCGAGGCCTGCCAGCAGCGCGGCCGGGGACAAAGGGTGGTGGTGCTCAGCAACTACGCAACCGCCGACATGCGGCGGCGGTGCTCCGACCTGGGGGCAGATGCGGTGTTCGACAAATCGAACGAGATCGACGCGCTCGTGGACTACTGCCTGGCCCTGTCCGAGCGCCCCGCCTGAGCGGCGGGTTTCAGTCGATCAGCTTGTTCTTCAGCGCGTAGTACGTGAGGTCGCTGTTGGAGGAGAGGTTCATCTTCTCCATCAGGCGCGTGCGGTACGTGCTCACCGTCTTCACGGACAGCGACAGCGCCTTGGCGATGTCGCCGGCGGTTTCGCCCTTGGCCAGCTTCAGGAACACCTGGAACTCGCGTTCGGACAGCTGCTCGTGCGGCGCGCCGCCTTCCTTGCGATTGAGCTGCTGCGCCAGCAGTTCGGCCACGGCCGGCGAGATGTAGCGGCGGCCCAGCGCGATGGTGCGGATCGCGTTGACGATCTCCATCGGCTCGCATTCCTTGTTCAGGTAGCCGCTCGCGCCCTGCCGGATCAGGTTCATCGCGTAATGCTCTTCCGGGTAGCCGGAGAGGATCAGGATCCCGACGTCGGGTGCTTTCGCACGGATCATCCCCAGCGCGTCGATGCCGCTCTGCCCCGGCATGGAGAGATCCATGACGAGGACGTCCATCTCGGTCGTCCTCACGAGGTCGATGGCCTCGCGACCGCTCGATGCCTCGCCGACGACCCGCAGGTCGACTTGCTCGGAAAAGAACTGTTTGAGGCCCGACCGCACGATGGCGTGGTCGTCCACAATGCCCACTTTGATCATGCTTCACCTTCTACGTCAAGCTGTTTCATTGTGCCCCACTTCCGGATGGAAATGGCCTACCCTTGAGTCATGACGTGCGCGGATTTTATTCACATCAGTGAGTCTTTAGGGTGAAACTGCCGTCATCTTTCCGCTCCACCCGTGGGGCGATCAGCCTCGTCCTGGCGCTGCTGGCCGCTCTCGTGCTCATCGGTATCAACGAAACCGGGTACCACCAGTCCGCCCGGGCCCTGGAAAGAATCGAAGAGTACACCCGCACGCGGGACTCGGTGAACCAGCTGCTGCAGAACGTCCTGGACGCCGAGACCGGCTCCCGCGGCTACCTGCTGACGGGCGACCCGCGCTACCTGGAGCCGTACAACGCGGCGGTGGCCGAACTCAGCCACAACCTGGAGAAGATGCGCAGCAACTACCCGGCCGAGGCGCCGGAGTCCGCGACCCTCGCCCAGCTCACGCGCAACGTGCAGCGCAAGCTCGCCGAGATGGACCTGTCGGTGCGCATGCGCAAGCAGGGCAACGAGGAGGCGTGGAAGTTCGTGCTGATGACCGACATCGGCAAGGAACACATGGACGCCATCCGCAGCCAGGCGGGGCGCCTGACCCAGAGCGCCACGGCTTCGATGGACAGCGCGCAGTCGCAGGTGCACCAGTCCCTGCGCCTCGCCCGGCTCGGCATCGCGCTGGTGGCGGCGGCAGCGCTCTTCGCCTTCGCGCTGTACCTGCGGCAGACCACTCGCCTCAAGCTCGCCGACGAGCAGCAGCAGGCCGCGCTGCAGCAGGAGCGCGACCTGCTGGAAAGCCAGGTGCGCGAGCGCACCGCTTCGCTGGCGCAACTGGCCACGCACCTGCAGCAGGTGCGCGAGGAGGAGCGCGGCCACCTGGCCCGCGAACTGCACGACGAACTCGGCGCGCTGCTCACGGCCGCCAAGCTGGATGTCGCGCGCCTCAAGTCCAAGCTGGGCACGCCGCAACCGGAGATCACGCAGCGGTTGCAGCACCTGACGGAAACCCTCAACAGCGGCATCGCGCTGAAGCGCCGCATCATCGAAGACCTGCGGCCGTCCTCGCTGGCCAACCTGGGGCTGACCGCCGCGCTCGAGATCCTCGCGCGCGAATTCTCGGAACGCTCGGGCATCGAGGTGGCGAGCAGCCTCGAGGCGGTGGAGCTCGACGAACAGGTGCAGCTCACCGTGTACCGCATCGTGCAGGAGTCGCTGACCAACGTCGGCAAGTACGCGGAGGCGACGCAGGTCGGCATCAGCCTGCGCGACTACAGCAACCACGTGGAAGTCGAGATCCGCGACAACGGGCGCGGCTTCGACGTCGGCACCATCCGGCCTTCCACGCATGGCCTGGCCGGCATGCGGCATCGCGTCGAAGCCGCCGGCGGACGCCTGACCGTGCACTCCCGGCCGGGCACGGGCGCGCGCATCCTCGCATCGCTGCCCAAGCCCGCCGCGCAGGCCGCTGCCGCCGCCTGACCGGGCCGGCCGTAGTCGCCGTCCTACGCGGGGACCTAGGAGACCGACTACACGCGGTCACGCCCGGCCCTGATCTTGGCGTCGGCGCATATGCCTAAGCTAGCCGCAGGCACGAACTTGCCTGCGTGCCTGTGCGCAGAACCTGATCTTCCGAGGAGAGCCCCCGTGTTGCATTACGCCGTCGTCTTCCTGGTCATCGCCCTCATCGCGGCGGTGCTGGGCTTCGGCGGCATCGCGGCGGGCGCGGCGAGCATCGCGAAATTGCTGTTCTTCGTGTTCGTCGCGCTGGCGGCCGCCGCCTTCGTGATCAGCCTCGCGCGCAAGTCCTAGGCCCAGCCCCACCAACAAACAGAGGACCCGACATGAACGACATCCATCCGCTCGACAGCACCCGCAAGTTGGCTTCCGATGCGCTGGAACGCGCCAGCAGCACCATGAGGGATCTGCGGTCCGGCGTGTCGGACCGCGCCTCCGTCGCTTCCCGCTACATGGGCGACTACGCTCGCACCGGCAAGGACTACGTCGCCGAGCACCCGCTGAAGTCGGCGCTGGTCGCCGCCGCGGTCGGTGCCGTCGTGGCCGGTGTCGTGATCGCGCTGCGCCACCGCCGCGACAACGCCCGCTACTTCTGAGTCCGGGCCCCATGCTGCATCCGATCTTCTCCGTGCTCGTGGCCAAGCCCGAGCTGGTGATGGAACACGTGGCGGGATACGCCTCGCTGATGCGCGAGGAAGCGTCGTCCGTCGGCAAGGAGGTGGCCAAGCGGGCCGTCGCCTGGGGCGTGACGCTGTTTTCCGCCCTGGTGTTCCTGATCCTGGCGGGCGTGGCCGTGATGCTGGCGGCGATCCAGGACCAGTTCCACTGGGCCTTCGTGCTCGTGCCCGCGATCCCGCTGGCGCTCGCACTGGTCGGGTTCAGCGCGGCGCGCAAGCCGCTGCCGGAGAAGGCCTTCACCGAGCTGAAGGCGCAGCTCGACGCCGATGCGCAGGCCCTGCGCGCGATCGGTGCCCGTTCATGAGCGCCGCACAGAGGGAGGTTCTCGCATGAGCGAGGCTTCGGACAAGCTCGCGCGCAGCCGGCAGGCCATCATGGAGCACGTGGCCCGGCGGCAGCGCCACCATGACCCGCGCGAGGAAACCACGCAGGGCTTCGCCACCGGCGCCGACGACGACTGGCGCGACGACGAACCCTACGAGCCCGGCGGCGGCTGGTTCGGCCACCTCAAGCACGTGGTGCGCACCTGGTGGCGCTACCACCCCGCGCAGATGGCGGTCGAACTCGCTTCCCCGCTGATGCGCGGCTACGCCCGGCGCAAGCCGGTGCAGCTGCTCGCCATCTCGCTGGCGGCCGGCGCGGCACTGACCTTCGTGCGCCCGTGGCGGCTGATCTCGCTGACGACCCTGTTGGTGGCGCTGCTGAAGTCCTCGCAGATGTCCCACCTCTTCACCGCGGCGATGTCCGCGGCCGACTACCGGAAGGACGCGCAGCGTCCGGAATGGAAATGAGTGAAACGCAGGCCGGGAAGAACGGTGCGGCTTCCCGGCCTGCTCCCTGCAACCACCGCACTGACCTACAAACGACCCAAGGAAGGGAGTTCCCCATGAAACAGACCCGCGCCATCGCTCTCGCGATCCTCACCGGCATCACCGTCATCGGCACCACGGGCTGCGCAGTCATGCGCGGCCAGACGGACGCCGCGACGTACGTCGACGACCGCGCCATCACCACCGCCGTCAAGGCCAAGCTGCTCGAGGACAAGAGCACCGGCGGCCTGTCGATCAACGTCGACACGCTGAACGGCACCGTGGCCCTGTCGGGCTTCGCGAAGTCGCAGACCGAGAAGGACATGGCCGGCCGCATCGCCGCCAGCACCAAGGGCGTGCGCGAAGTGCGCAACAACCTGGTCGTCCGTCCGTAAGGCACGTTGCAGTACCACGGGCGGCCCCGGCCGCCCGGGCAAGAGGCAGGCGGCCGTCCGGGCGCCTGCCTTTTTCCTTTTGTGTGCCACGAAAAGGAAGAAGATGAAGACCTTCCATTGCCAGTTCTGCGGCCATCCCGTGTTCTTCGAGAACGTGAGCTGCCTGCAGTGCGAGAGCGCCCTCGCCTTCCTGCCGGACCGCCTGAACATCGCGGCGATCGAGCCCGTGGCCGGGGACGGCCAGGAACTCTGGCGTCCCCGCGTGCGCGGCAGGAAGGCCGCGCCGGCGCGCTACCGCCGCTGCGGCAACCATGCGCAGAACGGCTGCAACTTCGCCGTGCCGGCGAATGACCCCAACGCGTTCTGCGTCGCCTGCCGGCTGTCGCGCACCATCCCCGACCTGTCGCAGCCGGAGAACCCCGGGCGCTGGGTGAAGGTCGAAACCGCCAAGCGCCGGCTGTTCTACACGCTCGCGAAGCTGGGCCTGGTCGCGACCTGCCCGCCGGACGGCGCCGCCGACGGCCCGCAGTTCGACTTCCTCGCGGACCTGCCCGGCCAGCCGGTGATGACGGGCCATGCCGCCGGTCTCATCACGATCAACGTGGCCGAAGCGGACGACGACGAACGGGTGCGGCGCCGGCTGCAGATGCACGAGCCCTACCGGACCCTGCTCGGGCACTTCCGGCACGAATCCGGCCACTACTACTGGGACCGGCTGATCGACGAAGGGGGCCGCACCGAAGCGTTCCGGCAGGTCTTCGGCGACGAGCAGCAGGACTATGCCCAGGCCTTGCAGGCGCACTACGAGCGGGGCGGCACCACCGAGGGATGGCAGGACCGCTTCGTGAGCCAGTACGCCACGGCGCACCCCTGGGAGGACTGGGCCGAGACCTGGGCCCACTACCTGCACATGGTGGACCTGCTGGAGACGGCCGCCTCGTACAACATGCGCCTCACGGTCCCGGGCCAGGACCTGGAGGTGGAAGACGTGGTCAATCCGCTGGAGACCGGCCAGCCCGATTTCGACGTGCTGGTGGAGCAGTGGGTGCCGCTCACGCTGCTGGTGAACAGCCTGAACCGCAGCCTGGGCCAGGAGGACGCCTATCCGTTCGCGCTCTCCCCCGGTGCGCTGGAGAAGCTGCGCTACGTGCACGACGTGATCTGCGAGACGCGCTCCGCGTCGCGTTCGCAGGGCGCGCAGCCGCAGCAGGGTGCGTCGGCCACGCCCGTGAAAAAGGCCGCTTGAGCGGCCTTCTCGCGGGTTGCGGGCGGGCGCCCTCAGCCGAGCGTGAGCTGGTTGTCCACGCCCTTGACCTCGCGCACGCTGCGCGCGATGTCGGTGGCGCGCTCCTTGGCCGCCGGGTCCGGCGCGCGGCCGCGCAGCGTGACTTCGCCGTCCTCGCTGTGCACGTCGATCTTCAGCGCGCCGAAGTCCGGGTTGGAGGCCAGTGCCGCCTTCACCTGCTCCGCGATCAGCACGTCCGGGTCCATCACGCTCGTGTCGCCCACGCCCATTCGAACGGCACCGTCGTTGTCCACGCCGGCGGCGGCTTCGGATTGCTTCGCGCCGTCCATGCCCTGCCGGTTGATCTCCACGTTCGCCTGCTCGGGCACCGGCATGTCGGTGTCCTCGATGCGGTCGCCGCATGCGCCCAGCGCCAGCAGCACCGCCAGCGACGACGCTCCCAGCGCCATCCGGCCCAGATCCTTGAACTGCATCTTCTTGCTCCCGACAACGTTCCTTCGTTGACGCCACTCTAGGCACGGGGTGCGGGGGCGCGGGTCGGGGCACGGATGAACCGGCTGTAGGAGAAGCGCAGAGCCGCGGTCAGGCGGAGGCGTCGCCTTCCATGTCGCGCAGGATCCGGTCGAGGCGTTGCGACAGCTGCTCGGTCGACAGCTTCTCGCGGAAGCGCTCCACCATCAGCGGCAGGCTCATCGGGCTGGGGTGGCGCAGCGCGACGAAGTCCAGGCGCTTCGCGCGCATGCGTTCCAGCGTGCCCGCCAGGCGGGAGATCTCCAGCTCCTGGCTCAGCACTTCCTTCTCCGCCTGGGTCAGCAGCAGGTTGCCGGCGTCGTACTTGCGGAATACCTCGAAGAACAGCGCGCTGGAGGCCTGCAGCTGGCGCGTGCTTTTCGGCTGCCCGGGATAGCCGGTGGAGATGAGCCCGGCCACCCGCGCGATCTCGCGGAAGCGCCGCTGCGCGAGCTCCGAGGAGTTGAGCGAGGCCAGCACGTCGTGCAGCAGGTCGGTGCCGGAGAACACGGCCTGGCTCGTCACCGGCTCCACGTCGAAGGGCTCGGCGCTCACCAGTTCGAAGCCGTAGTCGTTGATGGAGATGCTGAAGGTGTTCGGCTTGTCGCGCGCCAGCCGCCAGGCGAGCAGGCTTCCCAGGCCCAGGTGCACGTTGCGGCCCGCGAAGGGATAGATGTACAGGTGCTGACCTTCGCGCGAACGGAAGCCTTCGACCAGCAGCGTATGCGGCGTGGGGATCTTCGACAGCCGCTGCTGCGTCAGCAGCATGGGCCGCGCCGCCTCGAGCTCGGGTTCGTGGAAGTCGCCCTGGGCCGCATCCTGCATCATCTCCAGCACCGCATCGCTCAGCTCGGTGGACAGCGCCATCTTGCTGCCCATCCAGGTCGGCACGGTCCCCTTGTTCTTCGTCGCCTTGCGCACGTAGGCGGCCATGTCGCGCACCCGCACGAACTCCAGCAGGCGGCCGGCGAAGAAGAAGCAGTCGCCGGGCTTCAGCCGGGCGATGAAGCCCTCCTCCATGGTGCCGATGCTGGCGCCCGTCAGGTACTTCACCGAGATCGCCGCGTCGCTGACGATGGTGCCCACGCCGAGGCGGTGGCGGCGCGCGACGCCCGTGTCCCGGACGCGGTACACGCCCTCTGCGTCGGCCACGATGCGGTGGTACTCGGGATAGGCGCCGAGGCTGTCGCCGCCCTGCTCGCAGAAGGCCAGCGCCCAGTCGAACTCCGCGCGGGTGAGCGTCCGGTAGGTCCACGCGCTCGCGACCTCGGCATACAGCGCGTCGGCGCGGAAGCCGCCGCCCAGCGCCACGGTGACCAGGTGCTGCACCAGCACGTCGAGCGGCTTGTCGGGCGGGATGCGCTTCTCCACGCGCCCGGTGCGCGCGGCCCAACGGGCCGCCGCGGCCTCGATGATCTCCATCGTGTTGGTCGGCACCAGCGTGACGCGGCTCGCCCGCCCCGGCGCATGGCCGCTGCGGCCCGCCCGCTGCATCATGCGCGCGACTCCCTTGGCCGAGCCGATCTGCAGCACGCGCTCCACCGGCAGGAAGTCCACGCCCAGGTCGAGCGACGACGTCGCGACCACCGCGCGCAGCGTGCCTTCCTTGAGCCCCTGCTCCACCCACTCCCGGGTCGCCTTGTCCAGGGATCCGTGGTGCAGCGCAATGTGGCCGGCCCAGTCCGGCCGCGCCTCCAGCAGCAGCTGGTACCAGACCTCGGCCTGCGAGCGCACGTTGGTGAACACCAGCGTGGTCCCCGAACGCCCGATCTCCTCCACCACGGGCAGCTGCATGCGGGCGCCGAGGTGGCCGGCCCAGGAATACTTGCCCGGGTCGGGCGGGATCAGCGTGTCGATCACCAGCGTCTTGTCGATGCGGCCCTGCACCAGCCGCGGCGCCGGCACGGGGTCGGGCGCGCACAGCACCTCCATCGCGTTCTCGAGGTTGCCGAGGGTGGCACTGAGCCCCCAGGTCACCAGGCCCGGGTGGAAGGTGCGCAGCCGCGCCAGCGCCAGCTGGGCCTGCACGCCCCGCTTGCTGCCGATCAGCTCGTGCCACTCGTCGATCACGACGTACTCGACGCCGGACAGCTCGTCGCGCGCGTGTTCGCGGGTCAGCATGAGCGTCAGCGACTCGGGCGTCGTCACCAGCACGGTGGGCATGCGCCGGTCCTGCCGCGCACGCTCCGCCGAAGGCGTGTCGCCGGTGCGCAGGCCGATCGTCCAGGCCGGGGCCAGGTCGCGCAGCGGAGCGGCCAGCGCCTTCGCCGTGTCCGACGCAAGCGCGCGCATCGGCGTCAGCCAGATCACGCGCAGCGGTTCGGCGCCACGGCCCCGCGGATGCGCGCGCAGCAGAGCGTCCAGCATGCCGAGCCACACCGCGTAGGTCTTGCCCGAGCCGGTGGTGGCATGCAGCATGCCGCTGCGGCCTTCCGCAATGGCTTGCCACGCCTCCTGCTGGAACGGGAAAGCGGTCCAGCCCTTCCCCTGCATCCATGCTTCGGCGAAGGCACCGGGGGCGTCCGGGGACCCCATCTCAGCCCATCTCCGAGCGCGGACGCGCTCCACGCCGCCGGTTCGCCTTCGGCAATTCGGCGGCGGCGACCATGCCCTCGGCGCGCTCCTGCAGGGTCGACAGCATCGCGTCGAGGCGGCGCACGTCCTGTGCCGCCAGCCCGGACAGGAGCCCCTGGTTGATCTCGGCCACCAGCGGGAAGAGTTCCTCGTGCAGGCGCAGTCCCCGCTCCGTGAGCGCGAGCCGGGCCTGGCGGCGATCGGAAGCGCCCGCTTCGCGCCGGACGAGCTTCTTCGTCACGAGCGAGGTGACCGCCCGCGAAGTACGTGCGCGGTCGAGCTGGATGCGCTCGGCCAGTTCGGAAGACAGCAGGTCCTGCTCCTGCGCCAGCCGCGCGATCACGCGCCACTCGCGGCGGGTGATGCCGAAGCGCCCTTCGCACAGGCGGATGACCATGCTGCCGCCGACCGACACGAGCCGGCCGAGCTTGTACAGCAGCAGGTCGTCGAGCCCCGCGGGGGCGCGCAGGCGCGGCACGGTCATCAGGGTTTGCGCGGACGATGATTGATTTGAACAATCGATTGTCGCCGGAATACAGTGGGCTGGCCCCGTGCCGAGGAGACCCGCATGAACCGAAGGACCGCCCTCGCCGCCCTGCTCGCAACCGCCGCCGGCGGCGTGCTGGCGCAGGAGGCCCCGTTGCGCATCGTGTCGGGCTACGCGCCCGGCGGCTCCACCGACCGCGTTGCGCGCATCGTCGCCGACAGGCTGCAGGCGAGGCTCGGCACGCCCGTGGTGGTGGAGAACCGGCCCGGCGCCGGCGGCCGCCTGGCCGCGCAGCAGCTGAAGTCCGCGCGCCCCGGCGACAACGTGCTGATGATCGGCAACCCCGCGGTGATGGTGGTGGCGCCGCTGGTCTTCCGCGACAACGGCTACGACCCCGAACGCGACTTCGTGCCGGTCGCGCACGTCAACGACTACGAGTTCGCGCTGGCGGTGGCGACCGCGGTGCCGGTGCGCGAACTCGCCCACCTGCTCGCGTGGCTGCGCGCCAATCCCGAGAAAGCCAATTTCGGCGTGCCGGCCACCGGCAGCCTGCCGCACTTCTTCGCGCTGATGACGGGCGAGAAGGCGGGCGTGAAGGCGCAGGTGGTGGGCTACCGCGGCTCCGCTCCCTTGCTCAACGACCTCCTCGGCGGCCAGGTGCCGGTGGCTTTCGACACCTTCGAGACCCTGCTGCCGCAGCACGAGGGCAGCAAGCTGCGCATCCTGGCGACGTCGGGCGCGAAGCGTTCGCCCCATGCGCCGGGGGTGCCGACGTTCAAGGAAGCCGGCCTCGACCTCGTGGCCACGGGGTGGAACGCATTCTTCGCACCGGCCGCGATGCCCGCGGCGCGCGTGGCACAGTACTCGGAGTTGATCCACCAGGTGATGCGGGAGCCGGACACGCAGCGCCGCTACGCCGAACAGAAGATGACGCCGGTGGCGGCCACGCAGGCCCAGACCGTCGCCATGCTCAAGGCCTACCGCGCGCAATGGGCGCCGGTGGTGCGCCAATCGGGCTACCAGCCCTGAACCATGGAAGCGAGATGAACCGACTGATCGCCGCGGCGGCACTGGCCGCCGCCTGTGCCGCCGCCCCCGCCTTCGCCCAGGGCAGCTGGCCCGCCAAGCCCGTGAAGATCGTCAACAACTTCCCGCCCGGCGGGCCGTCGGACACGATCGCGCGCTCCGTCGCCGACGTGCTGCAGCAGCAGCTGAAGCAGCCCTTCGTGGTGGAGAACCGGGCGGGCGCCAGCGGCAACATCGGCGCCGATGCGGTTGCCAAGGCGGCCGCCGACGGCCACACCGTCCTCTTCGGCATCGACACGACCTTCACGGTCAACCCGCACATCTACAAGGGCCTGCCTTTCAAGCCGGCGGACCTGCGTCCGGTGATGGTCATGGCCTCGTCCGGCCTTCTCGTGGGCGTGAACCCCTCCACCGGCTTCCGGAGCCTGCAGGACCTGGTGGCCGCCGGCAAGGCGCGTCCGGTCACCTTCAGCTCCGCCGGCAGCGGCAGCCCCGGCCACCTGGCCGCAGAAGTGATCACGGATGCCGCCGGCGTGAAGATCACGCACGTGCCGTACAAGGGCAACACGCCCGCCGTGACCGCGGTGCTCTCCGGCGAAGTCGACGCCGGCGTGCTGGCCACGCCGGGCATGCTGCCGCACGTCAAGGCGGGCAAGATCACCGCGCTGGCCGTGACCAGCCGCAAGCGGTCGACGCTGGCGCCCGAGATCCCGACCGTCGCCGAAGCGGGCCTGCCGCAACTGGAGCAGGAAGTCCTCTACGTGGCGATGGTGCCGGCCGCGACGCCCGAGCCCGTGGTGCAGGCCCTGCAGAAGCACCTGGCCGATGCGCTGGCGAGGCCGGATGTGCGGGCCCGCCTGCAGAACCTGGACCTGTTCTACGAGGGCCTCACCGGCGCCGCCGCGTCCAGGCGGATGGCAGACCTCTCGGAACGCTACGGCAAGGTGATCCGCGCCACCGGCATGAAGGTGGAATGATGGCGGCCCGGCGTCCCAACATCGTCTTCATCGTCGCCGACGACCTCGGCTTCGCGGACCTGGGCTGCTACGGCGGCCGCGATGCCGGCTTCGGCCCGGTCTCGCCGAACCTCGATGCGCTGGCGGCCGGCGGTATCCGCTTCACGCAAGGCTACGCGAACTCGCCGGTGTGTTCGCCCACGCGCTTCGCGCTGATGACGGCGCGCTACCAGTACCGGCTGCGCGGCGCGGCGGAAGAGCCGATCAGCAGCAGGAGCCGCGGCAGCACCACCCTGGGCCTGCCGACGGACCACCCGACGCTGCCGTCCCTGCTGAAGGCAGCGGGCTATCGCACCGCCCTCGTCGGCAAGTGGCACCTGGGGTACCCGCCCACGTTCGGCCCGCTGCGCTCCGGCTACGACGAGTTCTTCGGCCCGATGTCGGGCGGCGTCGACTACTTCACGCACTGCAGCTCGAACGGCCAGCACGACCTGTGGTTCGGCGAGGCGGAACGGGCGGAGGAAGGCTACCTCACCGACCTGCTGTCGCGGCGCGCCGTGGAGTACATCGACCGCATGGCCACCGGCGCCGCGTCGGACGCACCCTTCTTCCTCAGCCTGCACTACACGGCGCCGCACTGGCCCTGGGAAACGCGGGACGACGCCGCGCTGGCGCAGGAAGTGAAGTCCAACCTGTTCCACCTGCACGGCGGCAACATCCACACCTACCGTCGCATGATCCACCACATGGACGAAGGCATCGGCTGGGTGATGGACGCCCTGCGCCGCCACGGCCTCGCCGACGACACGCTCGTGGTCTTCACCAGCGACAACGGCGGCGAACGCTTCTCGGACAACTGGCCGCTCGTGGGCGGCAAGATGGACCTCACCGAAGGCGGCATCCGCGTGCCCTGGATCGCGCACTGGCCGGCGCGCATCCGCCCGGGGCTGGAGAGCGCGCAGCCCTGCATGACGATGGACTGGTCCGCCACGATGCTCGAAGCCTGCGGCGCGCCGGCGGACCCGGCCTATCCGCTGGACGGCGTTTCCCTGCTCCCGGTGCTGGACGATCCCGCGCGAGCCTTCGCACGGCCGCTGTACTGGCGCATGAACCATCGCGGCCAGCGCGCCTACCGCGACGGCCCGTGGAAGTACCTGCGCGTCGACGGGCACGACTACCTGTTCCACTTGCCCGCCGACGAAAGGGAGCGCGCCAACCTGGCGGGCCGCGACCCGCAGCGCCTGGCGGCCATGCGCGAGGCGTGGGAGGAATGGAACGCGACGATGCCGCCCATCCCGGAGGATGCGACGGTCAGCCTCGGCTACTCCGTCAAGGACATGCCGCAACGCTGACGCCGGTGCGGCCAAGGCATACTCGGCGGCGATGTCCAAGCTGACCCGCTGGTTCCCCTTCCTCGCCTGGCCCCGCCCCGATGCGCGCCTGCTGCGCGGCGAGACCATCGCGGCCCTCACGGTGGCGGTGGTGATGATCCCGCAATCGGTCGCCTATGCGGGCCTTGCCGGCATGCCGCTGGTGACCGGCCTCTACGCCACCTTCCTGCCCGCCCTGGTCGCGGTCCTCTTCAGCGCTTCGACCCGCCTGTCGGTCGGGCCGTCGGCCCTCAGCAGCGTGCTGGTCAGCGCCTCGCTGCTGGGCATGGCGCAACCGGGGAGCGCCACGTGGGTGATGCTCGCGGTCTGGCTCGCGTTGATGGCGGGCGGGATCCAGCTCCTGGTGGGGCTCACGCGTTCAGCCTGGGTGCTGAACCTCGTGAGCTCGCCGGTGCTCGCCGGCTTCAGCCAGGCCGCGGCCCTGCTGATCATCGCCTCGCAGCTGCCGACGCTGTTCGGCCTGCAGGGCCCGCTCTCCACGCTGCTGGAGGGCCCGCGCTTCGATTTCCAGGCCATGGCCTACGGGCTCGTGAGCCTCGCGCTCTTCATCGGCGCGCGGCGCGTGGCACCGCGCTTTCCCATCATGCTGGTGGCGCTCGCCGTCGGCGGGCTGGTCGCGCTGCTCACCGGCTATTCGCGTTCGGGCGCGGTGGTCGGCCCGCTGCCGCAGGGCCTGCCCGCGTTCTACTGGCCCGGCTGGCCGGGCTGGGAACAGTTCTCCACCCTGATCGCGCCGGCGCTGGTGCTGACGCTCGTGAGTTCGCTGGAGATGGCGGCCAGCGCCAAGATCGAGAACCAGCGCGAAGGCCGCCGCTGGGACGCGAGCCAGGACCTGGTGGGACAGGGCGCGGGCAAGCTCGCCTCGGCGTTCTCCGGCGCGTTCGCCACCAGCACGTCCTTCTCGCGGTCGGCGCTCACGCTCTATGCCGGCGCGAAGACCGGCTGGGCCACGGTCATCGCCAGCGGCTTCGTGCTGCTGGTGCTGCTGCTGCTCACCCCCGCGCTGTCGCACGTTCCCCAGGCGATCCTGGCCGCGGTCGTCGTCGCCGCGGTGTCCAGCCTGTTCAAGCCGCGCACCCTGCTCGCGCTGTGGCAGGTCGACCGCGTCGAAGCGATGACCGCGGGGGCGACGTTCCTCATCACGATCCTCACGGCGCCGCGCATCTACTGGGGTGTGCTCACGGGGGTGCTGCTGGGCCTGTCGCATTTCCTGTACCTGCGGCTGCACCCGCGCATCATCGAGGTGGGGCTGCACCCGGACGGCAGCCTGCGCGACCGCCACCTGTGGAAGCTGGCGCCGCTGGCGCCGCAGCTCTATGCGCTGCGCATGGATGCCGAGCTCGACTTCGCCTCGGCCACCGCCATGGAGCGCGAGATCGTGGAGCACCTGGCGGCGCATCCCGACGTGCGGCACGTCTGCCTGTTCGCGCAGCCGATCAACCGCGTCGACGCCACCGGCGTGGAAATGTTCGCGCAGTTGCGCAAGCTGCTGTCCGAGCGCGGCGTGACCCTGCACATCGTCGGCATCAAGCTGCCCGTGGAGCGCGTGCTGGCGCGCGCCGGCGCGCTCGACGAAGGCCCGCTGCTGAAGACCTACCGCACGGACACCGAGGCGCTGCTGGCCTTCGGCCGCCTCGGCCCCTGAGTCACTTCGGCCGCGGCGCGGGCAGCCGGCTGCCCGGCGCGCTGAGTTCGCCGCGCCGCAGCTGCGCCACCGCGTCCACCAGTGCGCGCGCGGCGTTGCGGACTTCCTCCTGCACGGCCTCGTCCGCATCCAGCGCGGCGTGGCTCGTGGCATAGGGTTCGTAGTAGCCGATGTAGCGGTCCAGGCGCGCCTTCGGGCCCGCGTCCACCAGCCCCATCCAGTCCAGCCAGTCGCAGGTCGCGCGGCGCGTGCCTTCGATGCCGGCCACGTCGCCGTGCACCACGACGCCATACGCGCGTCCCGCGAGGTGTTTCGGGTAGTCCCAGCCTTCGAGCTCCAGCGCCTTCGCCCTGGCAGGGTCCTTGCCGCCGGTGCGGGTGGGATCGGGATTCCCGCCGTCCGCGCAGACCAGGCGGTCCATCATCAGCTTGAGGGGGCTCGCCACCTGGTACCAGTGCGTCGGGGTCACGAGCAGCACGCCGTGCGCCGACACCCAGCGTTCGTAGATCTCGTTCATCCAGTCGTTCACCTGGCCCTGCCCGTGGTTCGGATAGCAGCTGCACGGCCAGTGGCACAGGGGCATGGCGGTGGAAACGCAGCCCTTGCACGGGTGGATGTGGCGGCGGTAGTCGGAGGTGAGCAGGCTCAGGTCCAGGAAGTCGCATTCGATCCGCGCGGACTCCACTTCGGCCTGCGCGATGCGCGCGAGCCGCCAGCTCTTGGACGCTTCGCCCGGGCAGGTGCCGTCGTTGCGCGAGGCGCAGTTGACCACCAGGATGCGCGACGGCGTGGCCGCTTCGCCCCATCGGGCCTGCGCCGCGCGCAGCTTCTCGCGCGCCTCGTACCACTCGACGGACAGGTCGTAGTCGGGGTCGGCGAACTCCGGGCCGGCCTTGCGCGTGAGCGGCGCCTTGCGGCCCTCGTGGAAGGCGTCCCACGCGATCGCCTCGATGCGGTCCAGCGCTTCGCCTTCCGCGCGGAAGGCCGGATCGACGAAGTTGGCGAGGAAGCGGCGGCGGAATTCCTCGCGCGGATGGGGCGGCGGCGCCTGGCCGGTGCGGACATCCGGCTTCACGTGGCGCCCAGCATCGTGACGGCGCAGATCTTCGCCGCGTCGCCCGTCAGGCGCACGAGGTACACGCTTTCCTCCGCGCGCCCGACGTCGCGCCCCTGCGCGTCGAGGTAGGGCCAGCGCACGCGCACGGCCGCGAGCCGGGGCGTGTACCACTCGGTGTGCTGCACGTCCGCCCGCGTGCCGGTGACGCCCTGGCGCGTGTACTGCTCCGTGGCCCCGCCGAAGAAGGCGGCGACCTCGTCCAGCGTGGCGACGGCGCGGCTGCCGTCTTCCGCGACCACGAGGGCCGGGACCTCCCAGCACGCAGCGGCGCCCGGACCGTCGCCGGTCGTGAACGCTTGCGCGAAGCGCTGCAGCAGGGTGCGCACGGCCTCGTCGTTGCCCTTCATGGCGGTCTCCTTGCGATGACGGCAAGGCTAGCGGAAACCGGCCCGGCGGTGGGGCCGCCGTAACAGCCGTGCAGCCTGCTCAGCCGCGGCGCAGCGGGCGCCAGGCGAGCAGCGCATAGACCGCCAGGTTGAAGGCCACGAGGCCGGCCCCCAGGGTCCATTGCAGCTCGCGCGTCAGCCCGGCCGGGTAGAGCACAGGCAGCAGGTAGTGCTCGACGAAGCCGCCCGCGTAGGCTTCCGCGCCCGCGGCGGCCCGCAGGTGGTTCTCGAGGGGCGTCAAAGGGCAGATGCGCCCGGAGAATTCGACGAAGGCGGCCCAGCCGAGCGCCGGCAGGTGCAGCCAGGGCACCCAGCGCCAGCGGAACGCCAGCAGGCCGCCGCCCACCGCGAACGCGACGAACAACAGGTGGAACAGCACCACCGCGTCGGCGAGCACGCGCCAGGCCATGTCAGGCACTCACGATCCAGCCTTCGAGCGGATCGAGGTCCTCCGGCAGGCCATAGCGCGGCGCGCCGTGTTGCGCGGCCCAGGCGGCCTGCACCAGGCACAGCACCGCGTCCAGGCTGTCGCCGCTCGCGTCTTCCGCCAGCGCATCGCGTTGCGCATGGGTCAGCTTCAGGCGCAGGCCGAGGCGCGTGCGGCCCTGCTCCAGCGCGGTGACCAGGTCCTTGCGCGCGATCAGGCGCTCGGGTGTCTGCTTGGCCTTCTCGTCGCTCTTGTAGCTGCGGCGGCCGATCAGTTCGCGCGCGAGCAGCCCGGGATAGGCCTCGAGCGCCACCCGCTGCGGGTCGCCTTCGTGCAGCCCGGGGATGTGCACGCCGGCTTCGAGCAACAGCGGCACGGCGGCGTGCAGCATGTACGCCACCGGCGGGTTCACCCACTTCATCGAGGGGCTGGAACCGGCGAGCTTGTCGAAGCGGCGATGCGCGAACTTGGAACCCGCCGGCCGCGCGGCGCAGTACGCCGCGAAGGTCTCGCGGATCTGCGGACGCGTGAGGCTGGCGTAGTGGCGCATGCACTCCCGCCAGCCGGTGGGCCAGCCGAGATGCTCCACGAGTTCGCGCGGCAGGCCGAAGGGGAAGTCGAAGCCGCCGACCCAGGCTTGCGGTTCGCGCAGCCAGGCACCGAAGGCCGGCAGCGACCCGATCTTCTCCAGCCGCGTGAGCTGCACGCGTCCCGCGGCGGCCGTGCCGATGGCGAGCACGACCGGCTTGCGCCGCGTCGGCGTGCTGGAGAAGTCGCAGCCCAGGAGCATCATGGCTAGCCCAGCGCGAGCGCCATGACGCCGGCGGCGATGCAGGTCGCCCCCAGCAGGCGCAGCCAGCGGTCGCCCTCGCCGAGGAGCTGCCCGCCGATCAGCGCCGCGAACAGCATCGAGACCTCGCGCGCGGGCGCGACGTGCGACAGCGGCGCCACCTGCATGGCATACAGCACGAGCACGTACGAGATGGGGCTCACGATGCCGACGAACAGCGCGTACTTCCATTGCGCGCGCCAGTGCACGCGCGCGGCGGGCAGGTCGCGCGCCACGGAAGGCGCGAGCACGAAGATGCGCAGCACGGCGCCCATGTAGTCGACGAGGATCGGCGAGATCAGCGCGATCTTCACCGCGTAGCCGTCCACCACCGTGTAGGCGGCGATGAAGGCGCCCGTGACGACGCCGTAGACCATCCCCTTGTGCAGGCGCTCGCGCGCCGCGGGGTCATGGCCGCGCCGCCACAGCGCCGGCCCGCCCGCCACCAGGAACACGCCGCCCACCACGGCCACGATGCCGAGCGCGCCGAGCGCGGAGATGCGCTCGCCCAACAGCACGATGGCGGCGACCGACGACATCAGGGGCCCGGAGCCCCGCGCCAGCGGGTACACCACGGTGAGGTCGGCCTTGCGGTAGCCGCGCAGCAGGAACAGGTAGTACGCGCTGTGCAGCAGCGCGCTGGCGGCGACGAGGGCCCATTCCCTGGCGCCCCAGCCCGGCACGTGGCGCCAGGCCAGCCAGACGCCCAGCGGGCCCCAGGCGACGATGACGATGGCGGTGGTGAAGGCGGCGAAGCGGATGTCGCCGCCGGCCTTCTTGGCCGCGATGTTCCAGCTGGCGTGGATCAGCCCGGCCAGCAGCACCAGGGCCAGCGCGCCGGGCGGCATGCGGCGCGGGGCTTCAGCTGCGGCCGCAGATCGCGGCGGTGGCCATCAGGTCCTCGAGCAGCGCCAGCGAGACCTTGCCGGACACGGCGTAGGGGTCGAGCTCCGGCTTCTCCGAGTACTTCAGCAGGATCGAGTGATTGAGCTTGGAGATGTTCACCTGGCCCATCGTCCAGCCGCCGAAGCGCCGCTCGAGAATCTCCTCGTAGTGCAGCAGCGCGACGTCCTTGTGGCGCGGGTCCTTCTGGATGGTGCCGAACAGCTCGCTCACCTGCATGCGGCCGCCCTCGATGGCCTGCAGGAAGATGCCGCCGCCGTAGCAGAGGATGCCGGTGATGCCGCTGACCGGGTTGTGCTCGCGCGCCTTGTCGAGGATCGCCTCGATGGCGGCGGGGCTGCTGTCGACGGCGCGGCTGCAATAGAGAAGGCGGACGAGCATGAGCATCAATCCTTGTTCGGGATCAAGGCGAGGAATTCGCGCCGCAGCGCGGAGTCCTTCAGGAACGCGCCGCGCATCACCGAGTTGATCATCTTGCTGTCCAGGTCCTTCACGCCGCGCCAGGCCATGCAGTAGTGCCGCGCCTCCATCACGATGGCCAGGCCGTCCGGCTGCGTCTTTTCCATGATCAGGTCGGCCAGCTGCACCACGGCCTCTTCCTGGATCTGCGGCCGGCCCATGATCCATTCGGCCAGGCGCGCGTACTTCGACAACCCGATGACGTTGGTGTGCTCGTTGGGCATCACGCCGATCCACAGCTTGCCGATGACCGGGCACAGGTGGTGGCTGCAGGCGGAACGCACGGTGATCGGGCCGACGATCATCAGCTCGTTCAGGTGTTCGGCGTTGGGGAACTCGGTGATCGCCGGCGCCTTGACATAGCGGCCGCGGAACACCTCGTTCAGGTACATCTTGGCCACGCGCCGCGCGGTGTCGGCGGTGTTGTGGTCGTTGGTGGTGTCGATGACCATGCTGTCCAGCACGGCCTGCATCTTCTGCTCCACCTCGTCGAGCAGCGCTTCCATCTCGCCCGGCTCGATGAATTCGGCGATGTTGTCGTTCGAATGGAAACGCTTGCGCGCCGCCACGACGCGCTCGCGGATCTTGACCGACACCGGCGTGCCTTCATCGGGCGTGCCGGGGGTGAGCTGGCTGGACGGATCGGCTTTCATGAGCATGGGGAACTGTAACACCGCCTTGCTTCCCGGCAGCGGGACGGGTCAATGGGTGGCGAAGGGCCCGGATATTGGACGGAGCGCTACAACAATCCTAGCGCCTCGGGGCGCCGTGGATCCTCTCCAGGGCTTCCCGGTCCGTCATCCGCGGCGGCCTGGCGGCCGCGGCCGCATCCGGCGCGGGTTGATGGTCCACCCCGAACAGGCGGTGCATCGACGCGTTGCAGTCATCATAGTCCCCGGCGGACGGCCGCGGCTGGCGCCGCGCCGCTTCGTCCCGCAGGTAGCTCATGATCGACTGCGGATCCTCGTGCTTGTGCGGCAGGCCGAGGACGTGCCCCATCTCGTGGATCAGGACCGACAGCATGTGGCCTTCGTGGAAACGCGGCTTGAGCGCGATGCCGCTGGAAAGGCTGCCGGTGCCGGCGATCCCGCTGCGGGCATCCGCCGGGTGCGCGAGCCGCATGTACTCGGGCGCCCAGCGCACCGGCACGTGCTCCGGCGTGCCCGGCAGGCGGGCCGGCCGGCGGCCGCCATAGGCGAGGCGCACGTTGCAGCCGGCGTTCCAGGCGGCGATCGCGGCCTGCAGGTCCGCCTCCATCTGCGCCGAGGAGAACCCGACCGGCTCGTCCTTCGGGTCGTAGTAGAAGGTCATGGCGGCCACCTTGGGTGGCGTGTAGCCCTTCCACGCGCTCTGGCGCGGCGCCGCCGGCGTGGCGGGCGCGTCGTCGCGCAGCTTCACCCGCGTCTCGGTCGCACCTTGCTCGCACGGTACGGCCTGGAAGGCCACCTTGCCACCGGGCGCCAGGCAGCGGAACACCGGCTGGGCCCCGACGGCAGGCGCCGCGCCCAGCACGGCGAGCGGCACGAGGAGGAAGCGGAGGCCAAGACGCATGCCCTCAGAGCTTAAGGAGCGCCTCCAGGTCCTGCAAGCTGTTCGCCTCGTGCAGCGGCTTGTCGTGGCGGATGCGCAGCATCCGCGGGAAGCGCACGGCGATGCCGCTCTTGTGCCGCCCGCTGCGGTTGATGCCCTCGAAGCCCAACTCGAACACCAGGCTGGGCTTCACGCTGCGCACGGGGCCGAACTTCTCGATCGTGTTCCTGCGGATGATCGCGTCGACCTGCCGGAACTCCTCGTCGGTCAGGCCCGAGTAGGCCTTGGCGAACGGCACCAGCTGCAGTGCTTCGGGCTGCGCAGGCTCCTTGCGCGCGATCGCTTCGAGCACGGCGTCGGCTTCGGCCTTGTCGACCGGCGGACGGTTCCACACCGCAAAGGTGTAGTCGGTGTAGACCGACGCGCGGCGCCCGTGGCCCGCCTGCGCGTAGACCAGCACGCAGTCGATGGTCATGGGATCGATCTTCCACTTCCACCAGAGACCTTCGGCCTTGGTCCGCCCCGTGCCGTACGCGGCGTCCAGGCGCTTGAGCATGAAGCCCTCGACGCCGCGCTCGCGCGACTGCTCGCGCCGGCGGGCGAACGCCAGCCAGGAGGTGTCGGTCTCGACGGGCGACAGCTTGAAGCCGGTGCCCGCGAGCAGGGCTTCGAGCCGCTGCCGGCGTTCGCGCTGCGGCAGTGCGCGAACGTCCACGCCGTCCTGCTCCAGCAGGTCGTACGCCATGAAGCTGACGGGCGCGTCGGCGAGCACCTTCTTCGTCAGGTTCTTGCGGCCGATGCGCTGCTGCAGCAGGGCGAAGGGCGCGGGACCCGGCACGATCTCGCCGGTTGCCGGATCGGCCGCCTCCTTCCACACCAGGATCTCGCCATCGAGCACCGTCCCGTCCGGCAGGGCCTGCGCCAGCGCCTCGATCTCGGGGAAGCGCTCGGTCACCAGTTCCTCGCCGCGCGACCAGATCCAGGTCTTGCCGCCGCGGCGCACCACCTGTCCGCGGATGCCGTCGTACTTCCACTCCACCATCCAGTCGCTGACCGGGCCGAGCCGCGCGGTGAAGAGCTCCGCCGGCAGGTCGAGCTGGTGCGCCAGGAAGAAGGGATAGGGCTGGCCTTCGTCGCGTTGCTCCGGCACGCCCTCCTCGGCGCGCGCGATGAGGGCCTCGTATCGTTCCGGCGAAGGCAGCGACTTGCCGTCGGTGTAGCCCATCATGCGCTGCGCCACGCGCTTGGCGTCGATGCCCGCGTGCGTGGCAAGCGCCCGCTGCACCAGCAGCTTGCTGACGCCGACGCGGAAGCCGCCGCCCACCAGCTTGGTGAGCAGGAACCGTCCGAGCGTGTCGAGCTCGCGCCAGTAGCCGGCGACGCGCTGCGCCACTTCCTCGTCCGGCAGGCCGCGCAGCGGCAGCAGCCGGTCCTCCACCCACTCGGCCAGGCCGACGTCCGAGGGCTCGTCCCCGCGCGGCAGCACCAGCGCGATCGTCTCGGCGAGGTCGCCAACCGACTGGTAACACTCGTCGAAGAGCCAGTCCTCGATCTGCGCGATGTGGCAGGCGAGCCCGACGAGCGACCCGGTCTTCACCACCTGCCGCGGCTTGCCGCCCGCGAGGAAGTACACGGCCCAGGCCGCGTCGCGCGGCGGGGCCTCGTCGAAGTAGCGCGTGAGCGCCTCCACCTTCTCGTTGGTGGAAGTGGTGGCATCCAGCTCGCTGAACAGGCGGGAGAAGCGTTTCATCCTTCAGCGGAAGTAGCCGCGGGTGATCATCAGCACGAACAGGCCCATCACGCCGAGGAAAGCGGGGATGCCGAGCGCGAACCAGAGGGCGAAGCGGCGATGGAAGCGCGCGTCGAGCCGTCCCACGGTCCCCGCGCGCTGCGCCGCATTGCGCAGCTGCACCTGCAGGGCGACGACGGGCAGCCAGCAGGCACCGACGAAGACGTAGAGCACCAGCACCCACAGCAGCCAGGCATCCGGCCACTGCCCGCCGGTCATGCGCCAGAGGAAGTAGCCGGTGACGGGTTGCAGCACGGCCGCCGTCGCCGTGAAGACGGTGTCGGCGATCACGGTCAGGCGCAGCACCCCCGGATCAGCCCGATGTCGCCTTCCTGCATGCCGCGCCGGTACCCGAACCAGGCGAAGAAGGCGATGCCGAGGCCGGTGCCGAACAGCAACGCGGCGCCGACCAGGTGCAGCCACTTGAGGACGAGGTAGGTCACCGGGACGCCTCCTGCCAGGCCCGTACCTCGGACGCGTGCGCCGCCAGGAAGCGGCGCATCCGCGCGAAACGCTTGCGCGTCTGCCAGTCGAAGGCGGCCTTCGCGACGGGGTCGAGCACCCACCGCAGCGGCCGCGGCGCGGTTTCGAAGCTGTAGGTGTAGACCATCACGGAGCGGCTTTCGTCGATCGGCTGGTGCCGCATGGAAGCCGCCCAGCGGGCGAACGGGAAGGCGCGGCCGCGCATCTTCGCCGCGGCCACCCGGGGACGGTCGTACGCGATGAACTCGGTCTGCATCGACAGCGGGCGCAGCAGGCCGCCCCGGCGTTCTCGGTGACCGCCCCCACGTACGGGCAGGGCGCGCCGCCGAGGACATGCGTGGCGTGCACCAGCGAATCCCAGCGTGCCCGCCAATGATGGTAGTGGAAAGCGTCGAACACCACGTCGGCCGCCGCCGGCATGTCGAACTCGAAGCGCTCATGCACCATGGCCGGCCTCCGGTTCCTCCAGGACCTCGGTGCGCATGTTCCACCGCGAGAACTCCGGCGCGAACTCGAACAGCGCCAGTTCGCCCATGCACGCCCTCGCACCTGGGGCCAGGCCTTCGCCGCGGGCCAGGCGCCGCGCCAGCAGGATGGCCGCCATGCAGGGGATCTCCGGGCCATGGTGGTCGCCCGCGGTGAGATGCCAGGCCAGTTGCAGCGGCACCCCTCCATCACCTTCACCGCGCAGCCGGACCACCATGCCGCCCTGGGGGGTGCCGAGCCGGTCGAACACCTTTCCCGCCTCGTGCATCAGCGCCGGCAGGGCACGCTGTCCCAGCGGCACGCCGAAGCGACGCAAGGCGGCCAGGCCCGCGAAGGCGGACTGCGTCAGGCCCACCTCGAGCGCCGCCCGGAACATCACGTCGCGCACGCCGGCATACCGCGCCGGGAACAGTTCCAGGTCGGGGATGTCGCACAGCGCCCCGCGCCGCGGCTTCAGCCGCGCGAACCGGATGGGCTGGGGATCGGCCCAGCCGCGCAACTGCTGCCAGCGGCCGTCCTTCCAGACCTGCACGGGCGTGCCGCAGTAGCTGAGGACCCCGGCGATCGTGGCGGGACCCCGCGGTGCCTGCTGCGCCGGCGCGATGCAGAAGTCGATCGCGTCGAGTCGCGCGAACCGGGGGCGCAGGGCATCGACCACCGCGGACGACAAGGCCGGCACGGTGCTGGCGCCGGTGATCGCGCAGCGTCTGGCCTGGCGGAAGGTCGCATCGAGGCCACCCGCGAAGTCGCAGACGAAACGGCGGCCGTCGGCGAGGTCGATGTAGTGGCAACCGGCGGCGGCCGCGGCGCGTGCCACGGCATAGCCCTGGTCCTGGAAGGGACCCGCCGTGTGGATCACCAGCTGGGCGCCGAGCGCACGCAGCCTGTGCGCCAGGCCGGCGTCGCCGGTGTCGAGCACCGCCGCGGCCGCGCCCAGCGGACCCGCCAGGGACTGCGCGCGCGCCAGGTCGCGTCCGGCCACGACCAGCGCGATGGCGGGATCGCCCGCGAGGGCACGGACGATGCGTGCGCCGAAGTTGCCGTAGCCCCCCAGCACGACGACCTTCATGCGCCCTCCCCCGCCGGCAGCTGCAGGTCCGCCTCCACGACGTCGTCGCCATACTCCGTCTCGAACGCCTCCGCCTGCAGCCCGCGCTCGCGCAGGTGGCGCACCATCACGGGCACGCTGCCATGGGTGACGATGACGCGCGGCGCGCCGGTGGCCTCGATCGCGGACATCAGGCCCGGCCAGTCCGCGTGGTCCGACAGCACGAAGCCGCGGTCGTAGCCGCCACGCCGGCGGTTGCCGCGCACCTGCATCCAGCCGCTGGCGAAGGCCGTCTGCGCATCGCCGAAGCGGCGCATCCACGGGCTCGCCGCGGCGCCCGGGGGACACACCACCAGGCAGCGCCGCAGGTCCGCCTTGTCGGCGACTTCCGTGACGAGCCGCGTGTCCGGCAGCGGCACGCCGGCCGCGCGATAGGCCGCGTTGAGGGGCTGCACCGCGCCGTGCACGATCACGGGGCCGATCGACGGGTCAATGCCGCTCAGCACGCGCTGCGCCTTGCCGAAGCTGTAGCAGCAGAGCACGCTCGCCCTGCCGTGGCTGGCGTTGCGCGCCCACCAGGCGTTGACGTCCGCGAAGATCTCCTCGTCGGGACACCAGCGGTAGATCGGCAGGCCGAAGGTCGACTCGCTGATGAACACGTCGCAGCGCACGGGCTCGAAGGGGGCGCAGGTCGGGTCGGGCGCCACCTTGTAGTCGCCGCTGGCCACCCACACGCGGCCGCCGTGTTCCAGCCGGACCTGCGCGGAGCCGAGCACATGGCCGGCCGGATGCAGCGACAGCGTCACGCCGTGGTGCTGCAGCCTTTCGCCGTAGCGCGCGACCTGCAGGTGGATGTCGCCGAGCCGCGTGCGCAGCACGCCCTCGGCGTCGGCCGAAGCGAGATAGTGGCCGCTGCCGTAGCGTGCGTGGTCGGCATGCGCATGCGTGATCACCGCGCGCGGCACCGGGCGCCAGGGATCGATGTAGAAGTCGCCGGGCGGGCAGTACAGCCCTTCCGGGCGCTGGACGATGAGGTCTTCCATGGCTAGAGGTACTTCTTGCCCTGCACCAGCAGCGCCAGCCGCATCAGCACCAGCGCCACCCACTCCTTGGCACGGGTCGCGCGGGAGCGGTTGTCGTAGGCGGCGGCCTCCATGCGGCGGCCCTCGTGCTGCACCGCATGCAGCAGGCGCTGGCGCAGCCGGTGCGCGAAGGCGCGGTCCTCGACGATCACGTTGGCCTCGCGCGCGAGCAGGAGCGACAGCGGATCGAGGTTCGAGGACCCGACCGTGGCCCAGTGCCCGTCGACCACGGCGACCTTGGCGTGCAGGAAGCTGGGCTCGTACTCGGTGATCTCCACGCCGGCCCGCAGCAGCGCGCCGAACACCGGCCGCGAGGCGTAGTACTGCATGAAGTACTCGTAGCGGCCCTGCAGCAGCAGCCGCACGTGCACGCCGCGGCGCGCCGCGTTGACCAGGGCGCGCCGCATGCGCGCGCCCGGCACGAAGTACGCATTGGCGATGATCACTTCGCGGTGCGCCCGCCCGATGGCCCGGAGGTAGGCGCGCTCGATCACGGCGCGGTTGCGCAGGTTGTCCCGCAGCAGCAGGGCCGCCTTGGCCCGCGGCAGGCCGTGGCTGAGCACCGGCGGCGCGGGAACCGCCGCGCGGGTGCCGGACGCGCGCAGGGAGGTGAGCGTGCCGCGCAGGTGCGCCGACCGCAGCCGCCGCACGGCCTCGATCCGGCGCCAGAGCCGCTCCATGGTCTCCTGCATGCGCGCCACCAGCGGCCCGGTGACGCGCACGGCGAAGTCCAGGCGCGGTGCTTCCAGCGCGCCGTGGTTCGGGTCGTGGAAGTCGTCCAGGATGTTGATGCCGCCGCAGAAGCCCACCGCGCCGTCCACCACGCACAGCTTGCGGTGCAGGCGCCGCCATTGCCCGGGCCACAGCAGCCCCAGCGTGCCGGTGGGCGAATAGACGTGCCACTGCACGCCCGCCATCTCCAGCCGCTGCAGCTGCGCCGGCGGCAGGTCGCCGGAACCCAGGCCGTCCACCACCACCTGCACCGCCACGCCGCGGCGGGCGGCGCGTTCCAGCGCGTAGGCCACCTCCGCGCCGCTCTCGTTGAAGTCGAAGATGTAGGTCTCGAGCCGGACCTCGCGCAGCGCGGCGTCGATCGCCGTCACCATCGCGGGGAAGAGCTCGACGCTGCCTTCCAGCAGCTGCAGGTGGTGGCCGCTGCGCAGGGGTGGAATGCCGTGCGCCATGCCGGGTCAGAGCTTGAATTCCGCGATCAGCGGAAGGTGGTCGGACATGCGCCACCAGATGCGCCCGCGCGGGATCTCGACGCCGTTCGGCTTCATGCCGCGCGCGTAGACGTAGTCCAGCTGGGTGAGCGGCAGGCGCGAAGGATAGGTCAGCGCGCGCTCGGCGACGAAGTCCTTCAGCCCCAGGCCGTTCATGGTGGGACGCAGCTTGCCGCCCCAGTCGTTGAAGTCGCCCGCGACGACCACGGGCGCGGTGCGCGGGATCTCGCGCTCGATGTAGCGCCCGAGCTGTTCGACCTGCCGCACGCGGCTGGCGGCGATCAGCCCGAGGTGCAGCACGATGACGTGCACCTGCCGCCGCCCGACCTTCACCTGCACGTGCAGCAGGCCGCGCTGCTCGAAGCGGTGGTCCGACATGTCCTCGTGGCCGTGCGAGACCACCGGCCAGCGGGAGAGCAGCGCGTTGCCGTGCTCCCCGTGCTTGGTCCTCGCGTTCGTCTGGTAGACGGCCTGGTAGCCCTCCGGGCAGAGGAACTCCGCCTGCGGCAGTTCGGGCCAGCGCTTGAAGTACATCTCCTCGGTGCGGTGGAGCTTGCGCACCTCCTGCAGGCACACGATGTCGGCGTCCAGCCCTTCGACCGCATGGCCGAGGTTGTGGATCTCGAGCCGCCGCACCGGCCCCAGGCCCTGCACACCCTTGTGGATGTTGTAGGTGGCGATGCGCAGCAGGCTCATGCCATGAATTCTGGCAGCATCAGGATGGCTTCGGCGTTGGACGGCGAGAAGCAGGCATCGGCCGCCTGCCGCCAAGGTAACCAGCGGTAGGTCGTGTGCTCGCGGGGGTTCAGGACGACGGGCGTCCCCGCCGCGACCTGGAGGCCGAACACGTGCTCGGTGTTGCGCGTGACGCCCGGCGCGTAGCGGTGCAGCCAGCGCGGATAGATGTCGTAGACGTTCTCCAGCCGCCAGTCCGCCAGGCGGCCGGCCGCGCAATCGATCCCCGTCTCCTCGCGCACCTCGCGGATCGCCGTTTCCTCGAAGCTCTCGTCCTCCCGGTCCTTGGCGCCCGTCACGGATTGCCAGAATTCCGGTGCGTCCGCACGGTTGATCAGCAACACGTCGAGCGCGGGCGTGTGGATCACGACCAGCACGGACTGCGGGATCTTGAAGGGCCGAGCGGACACGCATCCGAGAATATCGTCATTCCCGCGCAGGCGGGAATCCAGGGCGCCCAAAGAAAAAGCGGCCACCGGCCGCTTCCTCGAAAGCCCTGAATCCCCGCCTTCGCGGGGAGGACGGTTGGTCAGGCCGCGGTCGGGTTCCGCAGCCGGATGTGCAGCTCGCGCAGCTGCTTCTCGTCGACGGGGCCGGGCGCCTGGGTCAGCAGGTCCTGCGCGCGCTGGGTCTTGGGGAACGCGATGACGTCGCGCAGCGACTCGGCGCCCGTCATCAGCATGACGAAACGGTCCAGGCCGATGGCGATGCCGCCGTGCGGCGGGGCGCCGTACTGCAGCGCGTCCAGCAGGAAGCCGAACTTCGCCTTGGCTTCCTCCTCGCCGATCTTCAGCGCGCGGAACACCTTGCTCTGCACGTCCTCGCGGTGGATCCGCACGGAACCGCCACCGAGCTCGATGCCGTTGAGCACCGCGTCGTAGGCCTTGGCCAGGCACCGGCCCGGGTCGGTCTCCAGCCAGTCCTCGTGGCCGTCCTTGGGCGAGGTGAACGGGTGGTGCACCGCGTTCCAGCGCTGCGCGTCCTCGTCGAACTCGAACATGGGGAAGTCGACCACCCACAGCGGCTTCCACTGGCCCTCGATCAGGCCGCGCGCCTTGCCGAACTCGCTGTGGCCCACCTTCACGCGCAGCGCGCCGATGGCATCGTTCACCACCTTGGCGCGGTCCGCGCCGAAGAACAGCAGGTCGCCGTTCTGCGCGCCGGTGCGCTTCAGGATCTCGGCGATGGCGGCGTCGTGCAGGTTCTTCACGATCGGCGATTGCAGGCCCTCGCGGCCGGCGGCGACGTCGTTCACCTTGATCCAGGCCAGCCCCTTGGCGCCGTAGATCTTCACGAACTCGGTGTAGCCGTCGATCTCGCCCCGGCTCATCTCGCCGCCGCCCGGCACGCGCAGGCCCACGACGCGGCCGTCTTCCTGGTTCGCGGGGCCCGAGAACACCTTGAAGTCGACGTCCTTCATGACGTCGGTCAGCTCGGTGAACTCCAGCTTCACGCGCAGGTCCGGCTTGTCGGAGCCGTACAGGCGCATCGCGTCGGCGTGCGTCATGACCGGGAAAGCCGGCATGTCGACGTTGATGACGTTCTTGAAGGTGCTGCGGATCATGCCCTCGAACATCGCGCGGATCTCCTCCTCGGTGAGGAAGGAGGTCTCCACGTCGATCTGGGTGAACTCGGGCTGGCGGTCGGCGCGCAGGTCCTCGTCGCGGAAGCACTTGGTGATCTGGTAGTAGCGGTCGAAGCCGGACACCATCAGCAGCTGCTTGAACAGCTGGGGCGACTGCGGCAGCGCGAAGAACATGCCGTCGTGCACGCGGCTGGGCACCAGGTAGTCGCGCGCGCCCTCGGGCGTCGACTTGGTCAGCATCGGCGTCTCGATGTCGATGAAGCCGTTGGCGTCCATGAACTTGCGCACTTCCATCGTCACGCGGTAGCGCAGCATCAGGTTGTTCTGCATGTACGGCCGGCGCAGGTCCAGCACGCGGTGCATCAGGCGCGTCGTCTCCGACAGGTTCTCGTCGTCCAGCTGGAAGGGCGGCGTGACCGACGGGTTCAGCACCGTCAGCTCCTGGCACAGCACCTCGATCTTCCCGCTCTTGAGGTTGTCGTTGACGGTACCGGCGGGACGGGCGCGCACCAGGCCCTTGACCTGGATGCAGAACTCGTTGCGCAGGCCCTCGGCGGCCTTGAACATCTCCGGCCGGTCGGGGTCGCACACCACCTGCACGTAGCCCTCGCGGTCGCGCAGGTCGACGAAGATCACGCCGCCATGGTCGCGGCGGCGGTTCACCCAGCCGCAGAGGGACACGGTCTGGCCCATGAGGGCTTCGGTCACGAGACCGCAATAGGTCGTACGCATGGATTGGGAAGTCACGGACATCACACCCCGCCTTGCGGCGGCGCGTCCTTCGATTAAGGGCTGATCCTGGGGGCGACGACGCCCATGGACACCACGTACTTGAGCGCCTCGTCGACGCTCATCTTCAGTTCGATGCAGTCGCTCTTGCGCAGCATCACGAAATAGCCGCCCGTGGGGTTGGGCGTGGTCGGCACGTAGACGCTCACGAAGTCGTCGCCGCGCAGGTAGTTGGTGACGTCGCCGCCGGGCGAGCCGGTGACGAAGCCGATGGTCCAGACGTCCGGGCGCGGCCACTGCACCAGCACCGCGGTGCGGAAGGCATTGCCGCTCGGCGAGAACAGGGTGTCGGAGACCTGCTTGACGCTGGAATAGATGGAGCGCACCACGGGGATGCGCGAGACGATGCGGTCGCCGACGTTCACCAGCTTCTTGCCGACGAAGTTGCTGGTGATGGCGCCGACGATCAGCAGGATGGCCAGCGTGAGCAGCACGCCGAAGCCGGGGATGTGGATCCCGAAGACCTCGTCGGGGTGCCAGGCACGCGGCAGGATCAGCAGCGTCTGGTCGAGGGTGTCGATGATCCAGCGCAGGACCGCCAGCGTGATCGCGACCGGGACGATGACGAGCAGCCCCGCCAGAAGCCATTTGCGCAGGGCGTGCATCGGATCCTCAGTGGCAGGCGCAGGACGCGCCGCAGCCGCCGGACGCGCTCGGCGCATCCGTCTTGGTGGAAGCGGGAGTGCTGTCCGTCTTGGCCGTGTCGGCCGGCTTGTCCGCGGCCTTGTCGGCGGCGGGGGCGGCGGTGTTGCCGCCGCGGAAATCGGTGGCGTACCAGCCGGAACCCTTGAGCTGGAAGCCGGCAGCCGTGAGCTGCTTGCTGAAGGACTCCGCGCCGCAGGCAGGGCAGACGGTCAGCGGCGCATCCGAGACTTTCTGCAGGACGTCCTTGGCATGGCCGCAGGACCCGCATTTGTAGGCGTAGATGGGCATGGCGTCGGGCGGGCTAGGGATGCAAAGCCCTCAATTATAGGCGGGGGGCGGTTTCTCAAGCCGCCCGCCGGGGGAAAGCCGCCCTCACCGCGCCGGCAGGCCGGCGACGTGCTTCACCGCCTCGTGGCGGTTGCGCAGCTTCTGCGGCGCCAGCGAACCGGCGATCATGCCCAGGAACGCCGCGATCAGGCCCGCGAGCTGGCCCGGGAAGCCTTCGGCCAGCGCCTCGCCGCCCACCTGCGGGAAGAACAGCACCCAGACCGCGATGCCGGCCGCCACCGAGCAGATGGCGCCCTGGGTCGTCGCGCGCTTCCAGTAGATGCCCATGACCAGCGGCACGAACGCCCCGACCAGGGTGACCTGGTACGCGGACGAGACCAGGTCGTAGATGGAGGTGCCCTTCATGGCGATCGCGTAGGCCAGCACGATGGCCGTGAACGCCACGATGGTGAAGCGCATGGCCAGCAGCTGCTCGCGGTCGGTCATGCCGGGACGCAGGTTCTTCAGGATGTTCTCGACGAAGCTGGTCGAAGGCGCCAGCAGCGTCGCCGACGACGTGCTCTTGATGGCGGACAGCAGCGCGCCGAAGAAGAGGATCTGCATCACCAGCGGCATCTTGGTCAGGATGAAGGTGGGCAGCAGGCGCTGGTAGTCGTTCTTGGCCAGCTCCATGGCGCTGTTGCCCATCACGACCACGGCCGCGGCGACGATGAACATGGGCACGAAGGCGAACAGGATGTACGACACGCCGCCGATCACGGCGCCCTTCTGCGCCGTGCCGGCGTCCTTGGCGGACATGACGCGCTGGAAGACGTCCTGCTGCGGGATGCTCCCGAGCATCATGGTCAGGCCGGCGGCGATGAAGAACGCGATCTCGGTGAAGGTCGGCGCCGGGAAGAACTTCCACAGGTCCTGCTGGCTGGCCAGGTCGAACACGGCACCGGCACCGCCGGCCAGTTCCGCGGAGAACACCGCGATGATCGCCAGGCCCACCACCAGCACGATCATCTGGATGAAGTCGGTCCAGGCCACGGCGAGGAAGCCGCCCACCACCACGTACACCAGCACCGCCAGGGTGCCCACGATCATGCCGGCCGTCTCGGACATCGCACCGTTGGTGAGCACGGAGAACACCAGCCCCAGCGCGGTGATCTGCGCGGCGACCCAGCCCAGGTAGCTCAGGATGATGGCGATGGAACAGAAGATCTCGATGCCGCGGCCGTAGCGCTGCCGGTAGAAGTCGCCAATGGTCAGCAGGTTCTGCTTGTACAGGCGGGCCGCGAAGAACACGCCCACCAGGATCAGGCAGGTGCCGGCGCCGAACGGGTCTTCCACGATGGCGTTGAGGCCGCCCTGGACGAACTTGGCCGGGATGCCCATCACGGTTTCGGCCCCGAACCAGGTGGCGAAAGTGGTGGTGATCACCATCGCGAGCGGCAGCCGCCTGCCGGCGATGGCGAAGTCCGCGGTGTTCTTGACGCGGGTGCCCGCCCACACGCCGATGGCGAGGGTGCCGAGCAGGTAAAGGACGACAAACGTGATGAGCGTGGTGTTCATGACAGTCCCCCTGCCCTCCCATGGGCAGCGGCGGCATTATGCATGAGCAAGTTGCGCGCCTAGAACAGCCGCACGCGCACGATGAACTGCATCACGAGCAGTCCCAGGGCGAACCCCAGGCCGCCGTAGATGATCCCCTGCAGCAGGCGGTTGGTGCGGCGCTGCTCCTGCACCAGCTCGCGCAGCTCCTGCTTCTCGCGGTCGTCCCGGCTCGAAAGGTAGGAATGCAGCAGCCGCGGCAGTTCGGGCAGGATCTTGGCGTAGCGCGGCGCCTGGTCGCGCAGTTCCTGGAACAGCTTGTGCGGGCCCACCTGGTCCAGCATCCAGCGCTCCAGGAAGGGCTTGGCGGTGTTCCACAGGTCGAGGTCGGGGTCGAGCTGGCGTCCCAGGCCTTCGATGTTCAGCAGCGTCTTCTGCAGCAGCACCAGCTGCGGCTGGATGTCGACGTTGAAGCGCCGCGACATCTGGAACAGGCGCATCAGCACCATGCCCAGCGAGATCTCGCGCAGCGGGCGGTCGAAGTACGGCTCGCAGACCGTGCGCACCGCGGCCTCCAGCTCGTCGACGCGCGTGCCGGGCGGGACCCAGCCCGATTCGATGTGGAGTTCCGCCACGCGCTTGTAGTCGCGGCGGAAGAAGGCCGTGAAGTTCTGCGCCAGGTAGTCCTTGTCAAACTCCGTCAGCGTCCCGATGATGCCGAAGTCCAGCGAGATGTAGCGGCCGAAGCTGCCCGGCTCCACGCTCACCTGGATGTTGCCCGGGTGCATGTCGGCGTGGAAGAAGCCGTCGCGGAACACCTGCGTGAAGAAGATCGTGACGCCGTCGCGCGCGAGCTGCCGCAGGTCGACGCCGGCGGCCTGCAGGCGGTCCACCTGGGCGATCGGGATGCCGCGCATGCGCTCCATCACGATCACCTCCGGGTGCACGAAGTCCCAGTGCATCTCGGGGATCATCACCAGGTGCAGGCTGGCCATGTTGCGGCGCAGCTGCGCCGCATTTGCCGCCTCGCGCACCAGGTCGAGTTCGTCGTGCAGGTACTTGTCAAACTCCGCCACCACCTCCAGCGGCTTCAGGCGGCGCGCATCGTGGGAGACGGCCTCCACCCAGCCCGCCATCATGCGCATCAGGTCCAGGTCCTTCTCGATCACCGGCAGCATGCCGGGACGCAGGACCTTCACCGCGACGTCGCGCAGTTCGCCATTGCGCAGCCGGATGGTGGCGAAGTGCACCTGCGCGATCGAGGCGCTGGCCACCGGCTCCTGCTCGAAGGTCTCGAAGACCGCCGCCAGCGGGCGCCGGAATGCGCGCTCGATGGTGGCCACCGCCACCGAGGAAGGGAACGGCGGGACGCGGTCCTGCAGCAGCGTGAGCTCGTCGGCGATGTCGGGCGGCAGCAGGTCGCGGCGGGTCGACAGCACCTGGCCGAACTTCACGAAGATGGGGCCGAGGTGTTCCAGCGCCTGGCGCAGGCGCTGGCCGCGCGGCGCATCGAGCTTGCGCCCGAAAGTGATGATCCGCGACAGGCCCCGCAGCCGGAAGCCGGAGAGCGCCAGCTCGTCCAGCCCGTAGCGCAGGATCACCCAGAGGATGAAGGCGGCGCGCAGGTAGCGCGTCATCCGCCGGCCTGCCCGGGAGGCGTGGGCGTCGCCGGCGGCACCGTGCCGGCGGGCGCGGCGTCGCGGCCGCGACCGGCGAACTGCCGCACGGCGTCGGCCATGCGGCGCAGCACCTGCCCGGCCGCATGGGCCGGCGCGTCGCCGAACACCCGGGCCAGGTCTTCCTCGACGTCCCAGCGGACGTGGTCCACCAGCCACTGCACTTCGGCGGCGAGCTGCACGTCGCCGTCGATCCGCACCGGCGGCTTCTCCCCGCGCAGCGCGGCCTGCGCCAAGGACCAGGGCGAATCCTCGCCCACCGTCAGCGTGAGGTCCGGCGCCTGGGTCGGCGCGGCAAGGTCCAGCAACCCGGCCGGCGTCGCCTGCAGGCGCATGCTGAACTGGCGCCAGTGCGCCTCGACCACCCGGCCGGACTGGCGCCTGAGCCGGGCCTGCGCTTCGGGCTCCTGCTGCAGCACGTGGTTCAGGAGCAGGACGGTGCGGTGCTGGACCTCATGGACCATCCAGGCCGGCGGCTGGAGGGCGTCGCCCACCCGGTCGAAGATCTGCCGCAGGAACGAATCGGGGGACTGTGTCGCCATAGTCCCCCGATTATTGATGATGCAGGGCCCCGCGGGCCCTCGATCACTGCAGGGCCTGCACCCCGGCGACCAGCCAGCCGGCGCTGCCGCTCTTCGGCTTGACCATGTTCCAGACCTCGCGGAACGGCGCGGGCCCGGCGGAAGGATCCTCGCGGATCATCCCGGAGAACTCCACGCTGGCCATGTACTCGGTCGCCAGCTCCTCGATGCCGAGCAGCTGCGCCTCGAGCATCACGACGTCGGTGCGCGCGCCGGCCGGCGCCGGCTGCCGGTCCCGTTCGGCCATCTGGTTGCGGATCTCGTGCAGCATGTCGTCGGTCATCATGCTGCGCAGCGTGCCCATGTCCGAGCGGTCCCAGGCGTCCTGCAGGGTCGTGAAGTTGCGCTTGGCCGCCGCCAGGAAGCCTTCGGTGTCGAAGCCGGGCGGCACGCCCCAGTTCTGCGAGCCATCCAGCGCGCCGCGGGCCTGCGCGCCGCTGCCGAGCGCCGAGCCGATGCGGACGCCGCCGGCCGCCGATTCGCGGGATGCGCCGAAGCCCGACGTCGGATCTTCCCAGGGACGCGCGGAAGCATCGTTGCCGACCTTGGCCGGGTTGTACTGGCGCGGCGACACCGGGGCGTCGGCCGAGGCGCCGGCACCCTGGTAGGCGTAGCCCTGGCGCGGCCCGGCCCCGGCGCCGGCACGCCGGCGCAGGATCATGCCGATGACCGCCATGACGACGACGGCCAGCAGGGCGATCAGGAGGATGTTGGCGAACGCCTCGCCGAAGCCGAGGCTGTGCGCCAGCCACGCCAGGCCGAGGCCGGCGGCCAGCCCCGCCAGCATGCCGCCGAAGCCACGCCGCTGCGGCTGTGCCGCGGCAGGCGCCGTGGCGGGCTGCTGGGTAGCGTTGCGCTGCTGTGCATTGGTCGGCGCGCCCGGGGCGGCGGGCGGGGTTGCCTGCCGCTGCGTCACGTTGGGCGACTGGCGGCCGAGCGATCCGCCGCCGCCGAGGCGCCGCGCCGCGTCGGCGTCCATGGCGCCCACGGCCAGCACGCCGGCGAGCAGTACGGTCCAGAGTTTCATGCGTGTCTCCTAGTCGCCTGCAGATGCGGGCTCAGCACTTGATTGCAACATGCAGCGCCGCCACGCCGCCGGTGAGGTTGTGATAGTCGACGTGGCCGAAGCCGCTCTTCCTCATCAGGTCCTTGAGTTCTTCCTGCCCCGGGTGCATGCGGATCGACTCGGCCAGGTACCGGTAGCTGGATTCGTCGCCGGCCACCAGCCGCCCGAGCCGCGGGAGCACCGAGAACGAGTACCAGTCATACGCCTTTTCCAGCGGCCGCGCCACCTTGGAGAACTCCAGCACCAGCAGTTTGCCGCCCGGGCGCAACACCCTGTGCATTTCGGCCAGCGCGGCATCCTTGTGGGTCATGTTGCGCAGGCCGAAGCCCACGGTCACGCGGTCGAAGCTGCCCGTCTCGAACGGCAGTTTCTCCGCGTCGCACACCACCGTGGGCAGGACGACGCCGGCATCGAGCAGGCGGTCGCGTCCGACGCGCAGCATGGAACTGTTGATGTCGGTGTGCACCACCAGCCCGCCGGGGCCGACCTTCGCGGCGAAAGCCTGCGCGAGGTCGCCGGTGCCGCCGGCGAGGTCGAGCACGCGATGGCCCGGCCGGACGTCGGCGACGAGCACCGTGTAGGCTTTCCAGGCGCGGTGCAGCCCCATCGACATCAGGTCGTTCATGAGGTCGTAGCGCGGCGCGACGGAGTCGAACACGCTGCGCACGCGCTTCGCCTTCTCGCGCTCGTCGACCGACTGGAAGCCGAAATGCGTGTTGCTCATGTCAGTGCCCGCACGAGTGGCCGCCGCCGTGCCCCTTCGGGGCCATGGGCGCGTCGCGGTCGACGCCGGCGGCCTCGAGCCGCCGCTGGTAGTCCTCCCACAGCTCCTGCTGCTGCGTGCCCAGGAAGTGGAGGTAGTCCCACGAGAAGATGCCGCTGTCGTGGCCGTCGGTGAACGTCGGCTTGATGCCGTAGTTGCCGACCGGCTCGACGTCCTGGATGCCGACGTCGCGCTTGCCGGTCTGCAGCACCTCCTGGCCGGGGCCGTGGCCCTGCACCTCGGCCGACGGCGAGTACACGCGCATCAGTTCGAAGGGGATGCGGAACTGGGATCCGTCGGAAAAACCCACCTCCAGCACGCGCGACTGCCCGTGCAGGGTGATGGATTCGAGAGTGGGTGTCGCGCTGCTCAGACCGGCCATTGCGCCAGTTTAAGCGCACGCGCTCAGAAGCGCAGGGACACCGTCACGTAGAAGCGGTCGTCGCCCTTCTTGGGCGCGGCGGAATTCACCGCCAGCGGCACGCGGCTGCCCTTCACGATGTAGCCGTAGTCGGCGGTCGCCTCGAAGGCGCCGCGCACGAAGCGCAGGCCGAGGCCGACGCTGGCGAGGCCATCGCTGCTGGGCTTGTTGAAGCCGTTCGGGTTGTTGTTGCGCAGCAGTCCCGCGTCGACGAAGCCGATGGCGCGCAGGCCCTGCGCCAGTTCGGGCGTCGTGATCTCGACGGTGGTCGAGATGCCGCTGTCGCCGGAGATCGGGCGCTCGAGTTCGGTGCCGCGCACCGAGGCGATGCCGCCCAGGCCGAACTGTTCGCCGGAGATCAGCACGTCCGGGCTGTACTGGAACGCGTAGCGGGCCGACCACAGCCAGTCGCCGGCGAGCGGCGCGGTGTAGCTGGCGGCGGCGCGCAGCGCCTTCCAGTGCACGGTGTCCACCCGCGGGTCCTCGCTCTGGTAGGAGGCGAGGTCGTTGTGCGAGCCGCTGCCGGTGTTCCACGCCAGGGCGACGTCGTAGCCCCAGACGGCGGCGTCGGTTTCGGTGCGCGAGGTGTAGCCGAGCACCAGCGGACGGCTGCGGCGGTCCAGGGCGCCGGGCACCACGATGTCGTTGATGCGCGCGGCGTCGAACTGCTTGTCCTCGATGCCCAGGCTCACGTAGCTGCGGCGGCCGCCGCGCGGCGCGAGGTAATGCGTGTAGGCCAGGGCGAAGGTGTGGCCGGCACCGGTGCTGCTGAAGGCGCCGAAGTTGCCGACGACGTCCGACCGCGTGAAGGTGGCACTCACCACGCCGCCCTGCGCGTAGAGCGGCACCTTGTACGACAGGCCCAGCTGCCGCACGTCGTCCGGTTCGGCCAGCGAGGTCGTGTACGCGGCGACGAACGCGTGGTCCAGGTTGAACAGGTTGGTGTGCCCGCCGGAGACGGTGAAGCGGTCGCGCCCGGTGTTCTCGGAGCCGGCATTCGAGAGCGCCACGCCGAAGGTCCACGGGCGCTGCTCCTTGACGGCGATCGTGGCGTCGATCCGGTCCGGCTGCTCGGATTCGCGCAGGCTGACCTGCACCTGCTTGTTCGGGTTCTCGTTGCCGATGGCCGTCTGGATGGCGAGCGTGCGGAAGTTCGGGCTTTCGCCCTCCTTCAGCTCCGGCAGCGCGCGGCGCACGTTCGTGGCATCGTGGATCTGCGCGCCTTCGATGGCCACGCGCCCCACGGTGAACTTGACGATCTGCAGCCTGACCGTGGCGCCCACGTCCTGGGGCGGCAGGGCGACGCGGTGCAGGCCGTAGCCGGCATCGCGCAGCGCCGTCTCGAGCGCGGCGCTGGCCTGCTGCAGCGTCTCCATGGTGGCTTGCGGGCGGACGAACGGGGCCAGGACGCGCTGGGCCTGCGCTTCGCCGAGCGGGTTCTCGCCTTCCACGCGGAAGCCACCGATGGCGAACACGGGCGCCGCCGCCGGGGTGGCCATGGGGGGTGCCGCGCGCTGGACCGCGGGTGCCTGCGCGCCGGCGGCTCCGCTGGCCAGGGCGATGAAGGCAAGCAGGACGTGCCGGGCGGGCCGCGGCGTGACAGGGCCTACGTTCATGTTTCTTTGCCGCTTGTTAGACAGGGAAGTCGGCCATTCTCGTCGCGGGTGAACAATTTGTCACCCGCCACACGGGCTACCTGCAGACGTTGCTGCTGCGGATGCCCAGCTCGCCGAGGATGCTGGTGAGCATGGGGTTGCGCGACGTCGGCATCGGGATGCGGTCGAAGTCCATGAACTTCGGGATCACCGGGGGCCGCCCGACGACGGCGCCGGCGAACCCGGCCTCCCCGTTCCCGAGGTGCAGGATCTCGCGGCCGCTGATGATTTCCACGTGGCCGTCGCGCACGAAGACGAACAGGCCCTCGCTCGCGTCGTTGACGTCGCCGGCGCCGAACAGGTTGCCCGGCACGTCGACCTGGTCGGGCCGCGGGCCGTCGATGTTCGGCTGGTTGGTGATCTGCTGGATCGGGCCGCTGGGCGGGATGAAGAGGCCCTGGCCGGACTGCAGCACCTGCAGCGCCGTCTGCCCGGGCTGGCCGACCTCGATCGAGCCGAGCCACGTCCACAGGGTCGTGCCGGTGCCGCCGTCCGTGGACGGCTCGCCGGCGCACGGCCCGGTGCAGAGCACGTCGAAGCCGGTGCCGCGGATGCCGATGGTGGCGGTGGCGGTGCTGAAGCCGACGTTGCGCGTGTTGGCGCGGGCGATGAGCCCGGTCAGCGCGCGAACCGAGCCGCGCAGGATGGACGCCAGGAAGCGGCCTTCGCCCGCGTTGCGGTCGTCATAGACGAAGTTGTCCAGGCGGAAGCGCGTCTGCGATCCCAGCGACACGCGGCTGTCGTCGCGGAACACGAGCACGGCCTGGCCGCCACGCGCCGTCTCGACGACGTCGCCGGGGTAGACGCTGCCGCCGTTGACCAGGCGCCGGCGCCCGCCGGCACCGTCCAGCGCGTACACCTCGCCCTGGGCATTGACGATCTTCGCGCTCGCCTGCGCCGCGTTGGGGCGGGCGGCGTCGGGGATCTGGTTGGACTCCTGCACGCACTCGCGGCCGCTGCACAGACGGGCGTCGAAGTCGGTGCCGCGGATGCCGATGGTGGCCGTGCTGGTCTGCACGCGGGCCGCGTTGGGGGAATTCTTGGAGATCACGCCCGTGACGGCGCGGAAGCCGCCGCGCACCAGCTGCATCAGGAAGCTGTTGTCCGGCGCGTTCTCGCGGAACTGGTACTGCTGCAGCACGAGTTCGGAGTTGGGCCGCACCGTCATGCGCGTGCCGTCGTTCAGCCGGATGATCGCGCTGGCGCCTTCGGACGTGGTGAGCCGGTCACCTTCGCGCAGCGGCAGGCCGCGGCCCAGGGTGCGGGGCGTCTGCCCCGGCGTCTGGGCGAATCCGACGCCGCGCGAGAACTCCACCTCGCCGGCGGACTGGGCGTGCACCGCGGGCGCGGACAGGAATGCCGCGGCGACGGCCAGGGCGGCCAGCCATGGGTGGCGATGTGTTGCGGCAAGCATGGACCAACCTCCGGTAACCGGTGTTGCAACCGGAATCCTCGACTCCCCGGGTTATACACGGTTGAGGCAGAGCCTACCGCATCCGGTCGGGAGAGGGCCGCGGGAGCGTCGTGCGGGATTTCACGGCGCCGTGCGTTTTCAGGCGGGGGGCTGCAGCCGCGAAACCAGGTCCGCTTCAAGCGAGGGAAGCAGCGCCGACAGGCCGGCGATCCGTTCGCGATCGGCGGTGCGCAGGGGCTGCGCCCAGACGGCGCCGGGGAAATGGCTGTCCCAGTCGAACCGGGCGATCACGTGCCAGTGCAGGTGCGGCACCGCATTGCCCAGGCTCGCGAGGTTCACCTTGGCCGGCCGCAGGTGGCGCAGGAGGGCCTGCTCCACGGCGACCACGACCTCCAGGCACTCCGCGCGATCCGCCGGCGCCAGCGCGGAGAACTCCCGCACATGCTCCTGCCAGACGACGCGGTAGAACGCCGGGAACCCGGGTTCGTCGGCATGCACCAGGCGCCAGCGCGCACCCTGCACCAGCAGGCGGCCGCCCGGCCCCTCGCACAACGGGCAGCCGGCCGGCGCCGTCACACCAGCACCCGCTCGATGCCGCCCGCGTTGGCGGCGCGCACGTAGTCCTTCATCCAGTCCGCGCCGAGGATCTTGTTCGCCATCTCGACGACGATGTAGTCGGCCTCGAGCAGGCCGTTCTGCAGGTCGTGGTTGTAGCGGTGCATACCCTGCAGGCAGCTGGGGCAGCTGGTGAGGATCTTGATGTTGTCCTTCTCGCCGACCGCGCCGGTGGCCCGCAGCGCCGCTTCGTCCTTGCGCAGCTCCTCTTCCTTGCGGAAGCGGACCTGTGTCGCGATGTCGGGGCGGGTGACGCCGAAGGTGCCGGATTCGCCGCAGCAGCGCTCGGACTTGCGCACGTTCTCGCCCACCAGCGCCTTGACCGTCTTCATCGGCTCCTGCAGCTTCATCGGCGTGTGGCAGGGGTCGTGGTACAGGTAGCCGCCGGCGCCTTCGAGCTTGATGCCCTTTTCGAGCAGGTACTCGTGGATGTCGATGATGCGGCAGCCCGGGAAGATCTTGTCGAACTCGTAGCCCTGCAGCTGGTCGTAGCAGGTGCCGCAGGAGACCACCACGGTCTTGATGTCCAGGTAGTTCAGCGTATTCGCCACGCGGTGGAACAGCACCCGGTTGTCGGTGATCATCTTCTCGGCCTTGTCGAACTGGCCGGAACCGCGCTGCGGATAGCCGCAGCACAGGTAGCCGGGCGGCAGCACGGTCTGCACGCCGGCGTGCCAGAGCATCGCCTGCGTCGCCAGGCCGACCTGCGAGAACAGCCGTTCGGAGCCGCAACCGGGGAAGTAGAAGACCGCTTCCGACTCCGCCGTCGTGGCCTGCGGGTCGCGGATGATGGGGACGTAGTCCTTGTCCTCGATGTCCAGCAGCGCGCGCGAGGTCTTGTTCGGCAGGCCCTTGGGCAGCTTCTTGTTGACGAAGTGGATCACCTGCTCCTTGATGGGAGCGGCGAAGTGCGTCTCCGGCGGCTTCGTCACCTGCAGGTGGGCGAAGCCGCGCAGCAGGTTGTTGGCGAGGCGCTGCGCCTTGAAGGCCACGCCCACCATCGCGCCGCGCACCAGCTTGATCGTCTGCGGATTCGTCGCGTTCAGCATGAACATCGCCGCGGCATTGCCGGGCCGGAAGCTCTTCTGCCCCATCTTGCGCAGCAGGTTGCGCATGTTCATGGAGACGTCGCCGAAGTCGATCTTCACCGGGCAGGGGTTGGCGCACTTGTGGCAGACCGTGCAGTGGTCGGAGACGTCCTCGAACTCCTCCCAGTGCTTGATCGACACGCCGCGGCGCGTCTGCTCCTCGTAGAGGAAGGCCTCCACCAGCAGCGAGGTGGCCAGGATCTTGTTGCGCGGGCTGTACAGCAGGTTGGCGCGCGGCACGTGGGTCGCGCAGACGGGCTTGCACTTGCCGCAGCGCAGGCAGTCCTTGATGGAATCGGAGATCGCGCCGATGTCCGACTGCTGCATGATGATCGACTCGTGCCCCATCAGCCCGAACGAAGGCGTGTAGGCGTTCGTGAGGTCCGCGTAGACCGAGGTGTCGGCATCCACCCCGCCGACGGTGGACGGCCGCAGCAGCTTGCCCTTGTTGAAGCGGCCTTCCGGGTCGACGCGATTCTTGTAGTCGGCGAAGGGCGCGATCTCCTCGTCGGTCAGGAATTCGAGCTTCGTGATGCCGATGCCGTGCTCGCCGGAGATCACGCCGTCGAGCGACCGCGCCAGCGCCATGATGCGCTTCACGGCCTCGTGCGCCGACTGCAGCATGGCGTAGTCGTCGCTGTTGACCGGGATGTTGGTGTGCACGTTGCCGTCGCCGGCGTGCATGTGCAGCGCCACCCAGACGCGGCCCTTGAGCACGCGCTGGTGGATCGCGTTCACCTCGCCGAGGATGGGCGCGAACGGGTTGCCCGAGAAGATGGCGGCCAGCGGCGCGCGGATCTGCGTCTTCCAGCTGGCGCGCAGGGTGTGGTCCTGCAGCTGCGGGAACAGGTCCCCGACGTTGGCCAGCCAGTCCTGCCACTGCGCGCGCACGCCGCGCACCAGGGCCAGCGCCTGCTGCACGCGGTCCTCCAGCAGCTCGGCGGACGGGATCTCGCCGGCGTCGTCCTGCTTGCCCAGGGGCAGGCGGCCGCGCTCGAAGAACGCTTCCAGTTCGTCGGCCAGCTGGATCTTGTTGCGCAGCGACAGCTCGATGTTGATGCGCTCGATGCCGTCGGTGTATTCCGCCATCCGCGGCAGCGGGATCACGACGTCCTCGTTGATCTTGAAGGCGTTGGTGTGCTTGCTGATCGCCGCCGTGCGCTTGCGGTCCAGCCAGAACTTCTTGCGCGCCTCGGGGCTCACCGCCACGAAGCCTTCGCCGCTGCGCGAGTTGGCCAGGCGCACGACTTCGGACGTGGCGCGGGCCACCGCGTCGGGATCGTCGCCGGCGATGTCGCCGATCAGCACCATCTTCGGCAGGCCGCCGCGCTTGGACTTCGTGGCATAGCCCACGGCCTTTAGGTAGCGGTCGTCCAGGTGCTCCAGGCCGGCCAGCACGACGCCCGTGCGCTTCTGCTCGGCGAACATGAAGTCCTTGATCTCCACGATCGACGGCACGGCGTCGCGCGCGTTGCCGAAGAATTCCATGCACACGGTGCGCGTGTGCTGCGGCATGCGGTGCACCACCCAGCGCGCGCTGGTGATCAGGCCGTCGCAGCCTTCCTTCTGGATGCCGGGCAGGCCGGACAGGAACTTGTCGGTGACGTCCTTGCCGAGGCCTTCCTTGCGGAAGCTCGCGCCCGGGATCTCCAGCCGCTCCGTGCGCCGCGGTTTCGTCCAGTCGATCTTCGATGCGGCGTCGAAATAGCGCAGCTCGAAGGTCGCCACCGGCGCGTCATGGATCTTGCCGAGGTTGTGGTCGAGGCGGACGACCTCGAGCCAGTCGGCCTGCGGTGTGACCATGCGCCACGACACGAGGTTGTCCAGCGCCGTGCCCCACAGCACCGCCTTCTTGCCGCCCGCGTTCATCGCGATGTTGCCGCCGATGCAGGACGCTTCCGCCGAGGTCGGGTCGACGGCGAAGACGAAGCCGGCGCGCTCGGCGGCGTCGGACACGCGCTGCGTGACGACGCCCGCTTCGGTCCACACCGTGGCGACCGGCTCGGCGTGGCCGGCGATCGCGATCTTCTCGACCTCGGTCATGGTCTCGAGCTTCTCGGTGTTGATCACCGCGCTCTTCCAGGTCAGCGGGATCGCGCCGCCGGTATAGCCCGTGCCGCCGCCGCGCGGGATGATGGTCAGGCCCAGCTCGATGCAGCCCTTGACCAGGCCGGCCATCTCGGCCTCGGTGTCCGGGGTCAGCACCACGAACGGGTATTCGACGCGCCAGTCGGTCGCGTCCGTCACGTGCGAGACACGCGACAGGCCGTCGAACTTGATGTTGTCCTTGGCCGTGTAGCGGCGCAGCAGGCGCGTGGCTCGGGTGCGCAGGGCTGCGGTTTCCGTGAAGGCGGCGTCGAAGTGGTGGACCGCGGCACGCGCGGCCTCCAGCAGTTCGCCGACCAGGGCGTTGCGCTGTGCATCGCTGTCCGGGTCGCGCCGCTTCTCGACCTCGTGCAGCCGGTGCTGCAGGGCTTCGACCAGCAGCCGCCGCCGCTTCGGGTTGTCCAGCAGGTCGTCCTGCAGGTACGGGTTGCGCTGCACGACCCAGATGTCGCCCAGCACCTCGTAGAGCATCCGGGCGGAGCGGCCGGTGCGGCGCTCCTCGCGCAGCTGGTTCAGCACCTCCCACGCACGCGAGCCGAGCACGCGGATCACGATCTCGCGGTCGGAGAACGAGGTGTAGTTGTAGGGGATCTCGCGCAGGCGCGGCGCTTCGCCGCCGACCGCAGCCATGAGTTGTTCGAGTGTGGTTGGCGCGTTCATTCGGTCAGTGCAATGTCAGCCAAACGGATGCAGCCCCGGCTGAATAGGCATGTTACCGCAGCGCAGCAAAGGACATGGTCCAGGGTCATGGGAAACCCGCTTGCCGCTGCCAGGGGCGGCCTGTCTAATCCGCGTCACAAAGACACCGTAGAGTTACGCCCTTTGAGGCACACGCAACAGGAGTGATTGATGAAACTTAAGCTTTCTGCGCTGGCACTTTCGGCCGCATTTTTCGCCGCCGGGCCGGCCCAGGCGCAGACGGAGATCCAGTGGTGGCATTCGATGGGCGGCGCCCTGGGGGAGTGGGTGAACGACCTGGCCAAGGACTTCAACGCCAGCCAGAAGGACTACAAGGTGGTGCCCACGTTCAAGGGCAGCTACGCCGAGTCCATGACCGCCGGCATCGCCGCGTACCGCGCCGGCAATGCCCCGCACCTGATCCAGATCTTCGAGGTCGGCACCGCGACGATGATGAACGCCAAGGGCGCGATCGTGCCGGTGGCCGACGTGATGAACAAGGCCGGCCTGAAGTTCGACCCCAGCGTCTACGTGCCCGCCGTGGCCGGCTACTACACGGCCCCCAACGGCCAGATGCTGAGCTACCCGTTCAACAGCTCCACGCCCGTCTTCCACTACAACAAGGACGCGTTCAAGGCCGCCGGCCTGGACCCGGAGAACCCGCCCAAGACCTGGCCTGAAGTGGCCCTGGCGGCCGCCAAGCTGAAGGCTTCCGGCCACAAGTGCCCGTTCACCACCAGCTGGATCAGCTGGACGCAGCTGGAGACCTTCTCGGCCTGGCACAACGTGCTGTACGCGTCAAAGAACAACGGCTTCGGCGGCCTCGACACGCGCCTGGCGTTCAACAGCCCGCTGCACGTGCGCCACATCGAGAATCTGGGCAACATGGCCAAGAGCGGCCTGTTCGTCTACAAGGGCCGCGAGAACAAGGCCGACTCCACCTTCGTGTCCGGCGAGTGCGCCATGATCACCGGCTCGTCGGGTCTCTCCGGCAACGTGAAGCGCAACAGCAAGTTCGGCTATGGCATCGGCACCCTGCCCTACTACCCGGACGTCCCCGGCGCCCCGCAGAACACCGTCATCGGCGGCGGCAGCCTGTGGGTCATGGCCGGCAAGAAGCCCGAGGAGTACAAGGGCGTCGCGCTGTTCCTGGCCCACCTGTCCAAGCCGGAAGTCGCGGCGGCCAGCCACCAGCGCACGGGCTACCTTCCGGTGACCAAGGCCTCGTTCGAGCTGACGGAGAAGTCCGGCTTCTACAAGCAGAACCCCGGCTTCGACGTCTCGGTGAACCAGATGGTGCGCAAGACCACCGACAAGTCGCGCGGGGTGCGCCTGGGCAACTTCGTCCAGATCCGCACGATCATCGACGAGGAACTGGAAGGCGTCTGGCAGGGCAACAAGAGCGCGAAGGAAGCCCTGGACAATGCCGTGAAGCGCGGCAACGAACAGCTCGAGCGCTTTCAGAAGGCCAACAAGGGCTAAAGCCCTTGCCGTCCTTCTGGCGCGCTCCGCTGCTCGCATCGGATTGACGGCACCCCCTCCCCAGCCCTCCCCCGCCAAGCGGGGGAGGGTTTCAGGGAGAACAACGATCCTTAGGGTGGGCAAGCACGTTTTGCCCACCTTTTTTGTTTGGCACCTCGACAGTTCATAGACAATACGCGCCCATGGAGAAGAGGGTCTTATTCAAATCGGCGTGGCTGCCGTGGGTGCTGATCGCGCCCCAGATGGCCATCATCCTGGTGTTCTTCTTCTGGCCCGCGGGCCAGGCGCTGTACCAGAGCGTGCTGCAGGAAGACGCGTTCGGCTCGAGCAGCGAGTTCGTCGGGCTGGAGAACTTCCAGCGCCTGTTCAACGATCCCGGCTACCTCGACTCGTTCCGCATCACGGCGCTTTTCTCGGCGCTGGTGGCGGTGGGCGGACTGGCGGTCTCGCTGCTGCTGGCCGTCATGGCCAACCGCGTCGTGCGCGCGGCGGGCATCTACAAGACGCTGCTGATCTGGCCGTATGCCGTCGCCCCCGTGGTGGCCGGCGTGCTGTGGCTGATGATGTTCGCGTCTCCCTACGGCGTGATCCGCTACGCCCTCATCGAGATGGGCTTCGAGTGGAACCACGTGCTCAATGGCAACCACGCGATGGCCCTGATCGTGATGGCCGCGATCTGGAAGCACATCTCGTACAACTTCCTGTTCTTCCTGGCCGGCCTGCAGTCCATCCCGCACTCGCTGATCGAGGCCGCCACGATCGACGGCGCCGGCCCCTGGAAGCGCTTCTGGAGCATCGTCTGGCCGCTGCTGTCTCCCACGACCTTCTTCCTGCTGGTGATCAACGTCGTCTACGCGTTCTTCGAGACCTTCGCGATCGTCGACGCCGCCACCAACGGCGGCCCGGGCAAGGACACCTCCATCCTCGTCTACAAGGTCTACTACGACGGCTTCAAGGCGATGGACATCAACGGCTCCGCCGCGCAGTCGGTGGTGCTGATGGTGATCGTCGTCGCGCTGACGGTCGTGCAGTTCAAGTTCGTCGAGAAGAAGGTGCATTACTGACATGATCCAGCGCACCCCCATCCTCAATTTCTTCTCGCACCTGATCCTGATCCTCGGGGTCGTGGTCGTCTTCTTCCCGATCTACGTGACCTTCATCGGGTCGACGCAGACGGCGGAGCAGATCAACTCCAGCAACCCCATCTCGCTGCTGCCCGGCAGCAACATGCTCGAGAGCTACCGCTTCGCCCTGTTCGGCGGCAAGACGGAAGCCGGCGCCACCGTCGCCCCGGCGATGCCCATGATGGGCATCAGCCTGGCGAGCGCGCTGATCATCGCCATCGGCAAGATCGCCATCTCGATCCTGTCGGCCTTCGCCATCGTCTACTTCCGGTTCCCCGCGAAGAACATCGTGTTCTGGATGGTGTTCGTCACGCTGATGCTGCCGGTGGAGGTGCGCATCGGCCCGACGTACGAGGTGATCTCGGACCTGAGGATGCTCAACTCGATGGCCGGCCTGACGGTACCGCTGATCGCGTCGGCGACCGCCACGTTCCTGTTCCGGCAGTTCTTCATGACGGTGCCCGACGAACTGGTGGAAGCGGCGCGCATGGACGGTGCCGGGCCGATGCGCTTCTTCAAGGACGTGCTGCTGCCGCTGTCGAAGACCTCCATGGCCGCCCTGTTCGTCATCCAGTTCATCTACGGCTGGAACCAGTACCTCTGGCCGCTGCTGGTGACGACCGACGAGCGCATGTACCCGATCGTGATGGGCATCAAGCGCCTGATGTTCGGCGAGGTCTACGTCGAGTGGAACGTCGTGATGGCCACCGCGATCCTCGCGATGCTGCCGCCGGCGGTGGTGGTGATCCTGATGCAGAAGTGGTTCGTCAAGGGCCTGGTCGATACGGAAAAGTAATGGCTTCTATCTCTCTTCGCAACGTCGTCAAGAAGTACGGCAAGGGCAAGCAGGAACTGCAGGTGATCCACGGCGTGAACGCCGAGATCGCCGACCGCGAGTTCATCGTCATCGTCGGGCCCTCCGGCTGCGGCAAGTCCACGCTCCTGCGCATGGTCGCGGGGCTGGAAGAGATCAGCGGCGGCGAGATCGCCATCGGCAGCCGCGTGGTGAACGACCTCGAACCGGCCGAGCGCGACATCGCCATGGTGTTCCAGAACTACGCGCTGTACCCGCACATGAGCGTGTTCGAGAACATGGCGTACGGCCTGAAGATCCGCAAGATGCCGATCGAGGAGATCAAGCAGCGCGTCGACAAGGCCGCCGGCATCCTCGAGCTGGGCCACCTGCTCGATCGCAAGCCGCGACAGCTCTCGGGCGGCCAGCGCCAGCGCGTCGCCATGGGCCGCGCCATCGTGCGCCAGCCGCAGGTGTTCCTGTTCGACGAGCCGCTGTCCAACCTCGACGCCAAGCTGCGCGCGCAGACCCGCCTGGAGATCCAGAAGCTGCACCGCGAACTGGGCATCACTTCGCTGTTCGTCACGCACGACCAGGTCGAGGCCATGACCCTGGCGCAACGGATGATCGTGATGAACGCCGGCAACATGGAGCAGTTCGGCACGCCGGAAGAGGTCTACCACCGCCCGGCGTCCACCTTCGTGGCCAGCTTCATCGGCTCGCCGCCCATGAACCTGCTGAAGAATGCGCAGGGCGGCCGCGCCGGGGCGATCACGGGCATCCGCCCGGAGCACCTGGACGTGAGCGACAGCGGCTGGGAGGTGCGCACGGAAACGGTCGAACTGCTCGGTGCCGAGCGCCTGGTCTACGGCCGTATCAATGGCGAACAGGTGATCGTGCGCATCGAGGAAGGTGCGCCCTCGCCGGCGCCCGACGAGGTCATCCGCGTGAAGCCGCGCGAAGACCGCCTGCACTGGTTCGACGCCGCCAGCGGCAAGCGCCTCGCGGCATGACGCCCTGGCCTTACCCGCAGTGGGTGGCCCACCGCGGCGCGGGCAAGCTCGCGCCGGAGAACACGCTGGCCGCCTTCAAGCTCGGTGCCGAGCACGGCTACCGCATGTTCGAATGCGACGTGAAGCTGTCGGCGGACGGCGTGCCCTTCCTGATGCACGACGCGACGCTGGAACGCACGACCAACGGCGTGGGCACCGGCGGTGACCAGCCGTGGGACCAGCTGTCGCGGCTGGACGCGGGGAGCTGGCATTCCCGCGCCTACGCCGGCGAACCGCTGCCGACCTTCGAGAACATCGCGCGCTACTGCCTGGCCAACCGCTTCTTCCTGAACATCGAGATCAAGCCCACGCCCGGCTTGGAAGCGAAGACCGGCGAGGTGGTGGCGAACCATGCCGCCCGCCTGTGGGCCGGCCAGGACGTCCCGCCCGTCCTCACGTCGTTCCGTCCCGAGTCGCTGCTGGCTGCCCTGCAGGCGCAGCCGCAGCTGCCGCGCGGCCTGCTGCTGGACACGCTGTGGGACGGCTGCTGGGACTACGCGCAGAAGCTGCAGTGCATGGCGGTGGTCTGCAACCACGCCCTGTGGGACGCCGCCACCGTGGCCAAGGCGAAGGGCCTCGGCATGCGCTGCCTGAGCTACACGGTGAACGACGAGTGGGCCGCCCAGCGGCTGCTGGACCTGGGCACCGACGCGGTCATCACCGACCGCGTGGACCTCTTCCCCGCGGCCTGATCAGCGCAGGTCGCCCGCCAGCGAGGCCAGGGTCTCGGGCGCCAGCGTGACGTGCGCCGGGTAGTTGGTGTGGTCGCACCCCAGCTTCACGGACGCGCCGGCCTGCACGGCCGCACGCAGGGCCGCCCCGAGTTCGAAGCGCAGGAAATGCACCGCGGAGGTCTTCTCCTCGTTGTCGCGCGGCAGGTCCTCGTCGGCGATGGCGTAGACGCGCGCGTGCCCCTCGACTTCGACGAACATGCGGTCCTGCACGCCGATCAGGCGCGCCAGCTCGCGGCGCCGCTCGTTGATGTCCGGGTATTCGATCAGCATCGTGGCCTTCCAGTTGCCGCCGTCCGGCACCAGCGCCGCGTAGGCGTCGACTTCGGCCTGGATGCCCTCTTCCTCGAAGATCTTCTCGATGCGCAGCATCTCCTGCACCTGGTAGCGCATGGTCAGTTCGCTCTCGAACTGCACCGTGATGTGCTCCCCGAGGGCCACGCTGCGCAGCTTGCGGTGCGCGATCACTTCCTTCTGGTGGAGCTTGCGCCACTTCGCATAGGCCTCCAGCGTCATCAGGCTGTCGGCGGTGATGCGGCCGGTCAACTGCATGTCATTCGTCCAGGCCGTAGGCGGTGCGCAGCAGCGTGAGCGGGTGCGCCAGGCGTGGCGCACCCAGCTGGTTGCGGTCGAATCCCTGGGCGATGTGGTGGCCGCCCAGCGGGCAGTCGGAGCTGATGTAGTCGGGTGCGCCGCCCTGCGGGTGCTCCGCCATGCGCTTGAAGAGCGGCTTGCCGATCTTCATCGCGACCTCGTGGTAGGGCTTCTTGACGCCGAAGGTCCCGGCATGCCCCGAACAGCGTTCGTTGGTGTGCACCGAGGTGCCGGGCACCATCTTCAGCATCTCCTCGGTCTTCTTCCCGAAGTTCTGCACCCGGCTGTGGCAGGGGACGTGGTAGCTCACCTTGCCCAGCGGCGTGGGGAACTCGGTCTTGATCAGGCCGTCGCGCCGGCGCGCGGCGAGGTACTCGAACGGGTCCCACATCGCCGCCTTCACGGCCTGCACCTCGGCGTCGTCCGGGTACATCAGCGGGATCTCCTGCTTGAACATCAGGGTGCAGCTGGGCACCGCGGACAGGATCGCGTAGCCCTCGGCCGCATACCTGGCCAGCACCGGGATGTTGGCGCGCTTGCTCGCATCCACCGACTCCAGGTCGCCCAGCTCCAGCTTGGGCATGCCGCAGCACTTCTCCTTCTCGACGAGCACGTACGGGATCTCGTTGTGCGCGAGCACCTTCAGCAGGTCGAGCCCGATGCCGGGCTCGTTGTAGTTGATGTAGCAGGTCGAGAAGATCGCCACCTTGCCGGGCGTGCGTTCGCCGTTCTTCACCGGCAGGTCCGCCGATGCCGGCGCCGCCTTGCGGAACTTGCGGGTGGCGAGGGCCGGCAGCCAGGCGTTGCGGTCGACATGCAGCGTGCTTTCCATCAGCGCGCGCACCGGCTTCGTCTGGTTCACCGCGTTGACGACCTGCACGACCACCGGGATGCCCGCGAGTTGCCCGTGCACGTCGGTCGACGACATGAGCTTCGAGCCCGCGTCGACGCCGCCCTTGCGGAACTTGATCGCCTTGGCCCGCAGCATGGTGTGCGGGAAGTCCAGGTTCCATTCGTGCGGCGGCACATAGGGACACTTGGTCATGTAGCAGAGGTCGCACAGGTAGCACTGGTCGACGACCTTCCAGTAGTCCTTCCGGTCCACGCCATCGAGCTCGCCCGTCCGGCCTTCGTCCACCAGGTCGAACAGGGTGGGGAAGGCCCCGCACAGGCTGACGCAGCGGCGGCAGCCGTGGCAGATGTCGAAGATGCGCTCCATTTCCCGGAAGGCCGCCGCCTCGTCGTGGTACTCCGGCGTCTTCCAGGCGATGGGATGGCGGGTCGGCGCCTCGAGGCTGCCTTCTCGGACGGGCATGCGGTCTCCGTGTGCGTTCTGCGTTGCGCGGGACGTCCGGCGAAGGGCGCCGGCATCCGCCGCGCCGTCCGCTCGATGCCCGGCGCTCAGTCGGCCAGTTCGTTCAGCGCCTTGGTGTAGCGGTTCGCGTGCGACCGCTCCGCCTTGGCGAGGGTCTCGAACCAGTCGGCGATCTCGTCGAAGCCTTCCTCGCGGGCGGTGCGCGCCATGCCCGGGTACATGTCGGTGTACTCGTGGGTCTCGCCCGCCACGGCCGCCTTGAGGTTGTCGCGCGTGCTGCCGATCGGCAGCCCGGTGGCCGGGTCGCCGCACTGCTCCAGCCATTCGAGGTGGCCGTGCGCGTGGCCCGTCTCGCCCTCGGCCGTGGAACGGAACAGCGCCGCCACGTCGTTCTGCCCTTCCACGTCGGCCTTGTTCGCGAAGTACAGGTAGCGGCGGTTGGCCTGGGACTCGCCGGCGAACGCGGCCTTCAGGTTCTCTTCGGTCTTCGATCCTTTGAGGGCTGCCATGGATGTCTCCTGGGTTGCGGGGTGAAGAAGCCTGCCCCGGATGCGCCGGGGACGCTGCAAAGGGTAGTGAGGCGAGGCAGCGCCGTCTAATAGCCTGCCTCAATGGCAAGCCATGGCCGATGGCTATGAAATCGATCCAGTTGATAAGCGTTCTCGAACCGGTCGGCATGGACGCGTTTGGCCGCCGCTGAGCGTTACGTTATAGTAAATGCATTACGCATAGTTGAATCAGGAGCCCCCATGGCCGCCGTCCTGAAGGACCCGCAGACCCTGCCCGCGCCCGCGCCGATCCACCAGCTGCACCACTACGCCTACCGGGCGAAGGACGCGGAGGAGACGCGCCACTTCTACGAGGACATCCTCGGCCTGCCGCTGTACCACATCATCCAGAGCGACGTGGTGCCCAGCACCGGCGAGTACTGCCCGTACACGCACTTCTTCTTCCGCCTGCAGGACGGCTCGTTCATCGCCTTCTTCGACCTCGGCGACGACCAGGCGGCGGAGCCCTCGCCCAACACGCCGAAGTGGGTCAACCACATCTCCTTCCGCGTCGACTCCGTGCAGGCGCTGCGCGACATGAAGGCCCGGCTGGAGGCGCACGGCGTCGAGGTGCTCGGCATCACCGACCACCACATCTTCCACAGCATCTACTTCTTCGACCCGAACGGCGTGCGCCTGGAACTCACCGCGCAGCTGGCCGACGAGTTCCAGATGCTGCAGGAGAGCAAGACGGCGCACGCGCGCCTGAAGGAGTGGACCGCGCGCAAGGAGCAATGGCGCCGCGACCGCGCCGAGGGCAAGGCGGCCGCGCCGCTCAAGCCGCAGCAGAACGACCGGCCGGAGTTCGTGAAGAAATAGGTCGGCAGGCCTGCCGCGCCGGCAGGCGAACAGGAGGCAAGATGGCGGATCGCTACGCCGAGATGGCGCATTCCAACGGCTATGAGTTCACCTCCGGCAGCGGCTACGAGCTGCCGGAGTACCCCTTCCGCGAACCGCCGGAGATCGCCTCCGGCCAGGCGAGCCACCATCCCGTCGTGATCGTGGGCGGCGGCATCACGGGGCTCACGGCGGCCTGCGCGCTGGCGCAATACGGCATCCCCGCGGTGCTGCTCGACGAGGACAACACGGTCGGCGTGAAGGGCGCGTCGTCGCGCGGCATCTGCTACACGCAGAAGTCGCTGGAGATCTTCGAGCGCCTGGGCATCTACGGTCACATCGCGGCCAAGGGCATCCAGTGGAGCGTCGGGCGCACCTTCGCCGGCAACGACGAGGTGTATTCGTTCGACCTGCGCCAGCAGAGCGCCTACAACCTCTCCACCCAGCCCCCCTTCATCAACATCCAGCAGTTCTACATCGAGGCCTACCTCGTCGATCGCATCTATGCGCTGGGCCAGGTCGAACTGCGCTGGCAGAACCGCGTCACGTCCTTCCGCCAGGACGGCGAGGCGGCAACGCTGGCCGTCACGACGCCCGCGGGCGACTACACCCTGCGCGCCGACTACGTGATCGACGCCACCGGCTCGCACAGCCCTTTCCGCCAATGGGTGGGCGCCTCCGTCACGGCGAAGAAGGGTGACGACCGCTGGTGCATCGCCGACGTGCGCTTCACCAAGACCCCGCCGGTGGAGCGGCACACCTGGATCGAGGCGCCCTTCAACGAGAACCGCGCGGTCTGGCAGCACCTGATGGGCGACAACGTCTGGCGCATCGACTACCAGATGGCGCCCGATGCCGACCCGGCGGAGGTGAGCCGGGAAGACGTCGTCCGCGAGCGGCTCACGCGCCAGTTCGGTGCCGATGCCGGCATCGAGATCGTCTGGGTCGGGCCTTACGCATACCGCAGCGAATGCGTCGACCGGATGCGGCACGGGCGCGTCTTCTTCATGGGCGACTCGGCCAAGGTGGTCAGCCCGTTCGGCGCGCGCGGCGGCAACACCGGCATCGCGGACGCGGACAACCTGGCCTGGAAGCTCGCCGCCGTGCTGCACGGCCGCGCCGCCCCCGCCCTGCTGGACAGCTACCACGAGGAGCGGCACGAGGCGGCGCAGCAGAACGTGCTGGTCACCAACCGCACCGCGCGCTACCTGCGCCCGGCAACGCCGGTCGAGAAGCTGTTCCGGGACGCAGCCTTGAGCCTGGCGCGGCAACAGGTGTTCGCCCGGATGTTCGTGAACACGGGGCGCATGGCGATCGCGAATCCGTACACGCGCACGAGCGCCTGCGACCGCACCGGCGGGCAGTCGGTGCAGAACGTGGCTTTCGAATGGGCCGACGGCAGCCGCGGCGAAGTGAACGACCTGCTGCGCTGGGCCGACGGTGCCTTGCTGGTGCTGCTGTTCGGCACGGCCTCCGCGGGCGCCCTGGCCCGGCTGCGCGGCCTCGCCGAGACGGCCCCGGTGCGCTGCGTGCAGGTGCTGGGCCCGCAGGACCGGCCCGGCGCCCTCGAGCACGTCCGCGACCCGAAGGGCCACCTGCAGGGTGCCTGCCACGTCTTCGGGCATGCGTGGGCCCTGGTGCGGCCGGACAGCTACGTCGCCGCCACGGGCGAAGGCGTGGACGCCTTCCTGGTGCACGCCGTCGGCCAGGCCCTCGGCGCGCAACTGGAGGAGAACGCATGAAACCGACCCTGAGCCAGCCGGACGCCGACGCGTTCTACGAGCAGCTGCTCGATGCGCACCAGGGCCTGGACGAACGCCAGTCCGCCCTGCTGAACGCGCGCCTGATCCTCCTGCTCGCGAACCAGGTGGGCGATGCCAGGGCGCTGAAGGAATGCGTGGAGGCGGCGCGGCAGCTTCCCTCCTGAAGGCACGGCACCGGGCGGGCTCTTAAAATCCCCCGGTGAGCAACGAACAACCTGGGCTGAACAGCCTCTCCAAGTCCTTCGAACCCGCCGCCATCGAGGCCAAGTGGGGACCGCTGTGGGAACAGCGCGGCTATGCGCGCGCGGGCTTCCGCGGCACCGGCGAGCCGCGGGCCGGCGAACCCTCGTTCGCCATCCAGCTGCCGCCGCCGAACGTCACCGGCACCCTGCACATGGGGCACGCGTTCAACCAGACGATCATGGACAGCCTCACGCGCTACCACCGGATGCGCGGGTTCAACACGCTGTGGGTCCCGGGCACGGACCACGCCGGCATCGCCACGCAGATCGTCGTCGAACGCCAGCTGCAGGAACAGGGCACGAGCCGCCACGACCTCGGCCGCGAGGACTTCGTGCGCAAGGTCTGGGAGTGGAAGGAGAAGTCCGGCAACACCATCACCACGCAGATGCGCCGCATGGGCGACAGCGTGGACTGGTCGCACGAGTACTTCACGATGGACGAGAAGCTCTCGAAGATCGTGACGGAAACCTTCGTGACGCTGTACCGCCAGGGCCTGATCTACCGCGGCAAGCGGCTGGTGAACTGGGACCCGGAGCTGAAGACGGCGGTGAGCGACCTGGAGGTCGAGAGCGAGGAGGAGGACGGCTTCCTCTGGCACATCCGCTACCCCCTTTCCGACGGCTCCGGCCACCTGACGGTGGCCACCACGCGTCCCGAGACGATGCTCGGCGACGTGGCGGTGATGGTGCATCCCGAGGACGAACGCTATCGGCACCTGGTCGGCAAGTCGGTGCGGCTGCCGCTCAGCGAGCGCGACATCCCCATCATCGCCGACGACTACGTCGACAAGGCCTTCGGCACCGGCGTCGTGAAGGTCACGCCCGCGCACGACGCGAACGACTACGCCGTGGGCCAGCGCCACCAGCTGCCGATGATCGGCGTGCTGACGCTGGACGCGAAGATCAACGAGCACGCGCCGGCGGCGTACCAGGGGCTCGACCGTTTCGTCGCGCGCAAGAAGGTCGTGGCGGACCTGGAGGCGCAGGGCCTGCTGGCCGAGACGAAGAAGCACAAGCTGATGGTGCCGCGCTGCGCCCGCACCGGCCAGGTCGTCGAGCCCATGCTCACCGACCAGTGGTTCGTGGCGATGACGAAGGCCAGCGCGCAGGATCCCACGGGCAAGTCCATCGCGCAGAAGGCCATCGACGCCGTCGACAGCGGCGCGGTGCGCTTCGTGCCGGAGAACTGGGTCAACACCTACAACCAGTGGATGCACAACATCCAGGACTGGTGCATCTCGCGCCAGCTCTGGTGGGGCCACCAGATCCCCGCCTGGTACGACGAGCTCGGCAACGTGTACGTCGCGCGCAGCGAGGAAGAAGCGCAGGCGCAGGCGCCCGGGCACAAGCTCGTGCGCGACGCCGACGTGCTGGACACGTGGTACTCCTCCGCGCTGGTGCCCTTCTCCACGATGGGCTGGCCGGAGAAGACGCAGGACATGGACCTGTACCTGCCCTCCAGCGTGCTGGTGACCGGCTACGACATCATCTTCTTCTGGGTCGCCCGGATGATCATGATGACGACCCACTTCACGGGGCAGGTGCCGTTCCGCCACGTCTACATCCACGGCCTGGTGCGCGATGCGCAGGGCCGCAAGATGAGCAAGTCCGAAGGCAACGTGCTGGACCCGGTCGACCTGATCGACGGCATCGCCCTGGCACCGCTGCTGGACAAGCGAACGACCGGCCTGCGCAAGCCGGAGACGGCACCCGCCGTGCGCAAGAACACGGAGAAGGAATTCCCGGAGGGCATCCCGGCGTATGGGGCCGATGCGCTGCGCTTTACCTTTGCGGCGCTGGCCACGCTGGGCCGCTCGATCAACTTCGACGCCAAGCGCTGCGAGGGCTACCGCAACTTCTGCAACAAGCTCTGGAATGCGACGCGGTTCGTACTGATGAACTGCGAGGGCCACGACCTGTCGGAACAGGGCGCCACGCTCACGCAGGCGGACCGCTGGATCATCTCGCGCCTGCAGAAGGCCGAGGCGGCCGTCGCCGCCGGCTTCGCCGAGTACCGCCTCGACAACGTCGCCAACACGGTCTACCAGTTCGTCTGGGACGAGTACTGCGACTGGTACCTCGAGATCGCGAAGGTGCAGGTGCAGGGCGGCGACGCTGCGCAGCAGCGCGGCACGCGCCGCACGCTGATCCGCGTGCTCGAGGCCATCCTGCGGCTGGCCCATCCCGTGATCCCGTTCATCACCGAGGAGCTGTGGCAGAAGGTCGCGCCCGTCGCCGGCAAGACCGGCGACTCCATCAGCGTGGCTCCCTATCCCGAGAGCAACCCCGCCAACGTGAGCCCCGAGGCCGAAGCCTGGATGGCGCGCCTGAAGGCGGTGGTGGATGCATGCCGGACCCTGCGCGGGGAGATGAACGTGTCGCCCGGCACCCGCCTGCCCGCCTACGTGCTCGGAGACGCGGCATTCATCCGCGAAGCGGCGCCCGTGCTGCAGGCCCTCGCGAAGCTCAGCGAAGTGAAGGTCTTCGAGGACGAGGCCTCCTGGGCCGCGGCCGCCCAGGCCGCGCCCGTGGCGGTCGCCGGGGATGCGCGCCTGTGCCTGTACATGGAGATCGACGTGGCGGCCGAGAAGGCACGCGTCACGAAGGAGATCGCCCGCCTGCAGGGGGAACTCGCCAAGGCGAACGGCAAGCTGTCCAACGAGGCCTTCGTGGCGAAGGCACCGGCGGCCGTGATCGAGCAGGAGCGCAAGCGGATCGCCGAATTCACCGCCCTGCTGCAGAAGCTGCAGGAACAGCTCCGGCGCCTGGGCTGATCAGACGAGGTCCTGCGGCCGGCTGGCCGGCACGCTCTCGGGGTTGTCCAGCCCCATGGGCGCGCTCAGGATGGTGTCGTACCCCGAATTGCGCGGGGCGGTCAGCGTCTCGTGCAGGCGCTGCGCCACGTACCAGCTCGCGCGCAGGCGCGACTCGCGCGTGAGCGACCCGAGCCGCGGCGTGAGGTGCAGGTTCTGCGCGTCGTGCAGCGGCGTGCCGCGCGACGCGAACCCGTTCTCCGCGCCATCGAGCATGGCGGCTTCGATGCGGCCGTCCTTCAGCGCGGCGGCGAGCGCCTCCGGCTCGAACAGCGCGGACCGCGTGGTCCCCACCCAGACCTGGCCCTTCCTGCAGTTCGCCAGCACCGCCTCGTTGACGAAGTGGTGGTAGCGGGACGCGTAGAGCACCTGCACCGAGACGGCGTCCGCCTGCGCGGTGAGCTCCTGCAGCGTCACCGGGCGGATCTTCAGGCGCTGCCAGATGCTCGCCGTGTGGTGCACCGCAGGGTCGTACCCGATCAGCTTGGCGCCCAGCGAATCCAGCATGGCGGCCAGCGCATGGGCCGACGGGGCCAGGCCCAGGAAGCCGATGGTGCTGCCATGCACCTCGCGGCCGATCGTCCCGGGTGCATGGCGTTCGCCGCGCAGCGTGGCGCCGATGCCGCGCCGGTACAGCAACAGCAGGCTGGCCAGCAGGAATTCGGCGTTGGAGCGCACGTGCGCGTTGATGGCCTGGACCACGCGCACGCGGCGGTCGCGGCACGCCTCGAGGTCGGTGTTGTCGGTGCCGACGTGCATGCGGGCGACGGCGCGCAGCACGGGCGCGAAATCGAGAAACTCGCGGGTGACGGCGACCTTGCGTGGCAGCACGAGGGCCTGCACGTTGTAGAGCTGCTTGCGCAGCTCGGCCGGCTCGGCGGCGAGCTCCGGCCGGTACGCGACCTGGTGCCGCGCTTCCAGCCATGCGTGGGCCTCGGGGACCAGCCGCTCAAGAAGGAGAATTTCCAAGGGGGACGTTCCTCGCCTTCACCGGAATGACCGCTTCTTCAGCACAATGAACGGCCTCTCGAGAGAATCCGCAGACTCTAGCCTTACAAGAACACACCGTCGATGAAAAAGTTCACACATGTTAACAAAGCGGTCTTTCCCGTCGCGGGCCTGGGAACACGCTTCCTTCCGGCCACCAAGGCGCAGCCCAAGGAAATGCTGCCGGTGGTGGACAAGCCCCTGATCCAGTACGCCGTCGAGGAGGCCTATGAGGCCGGCATCCGGCACATGATCTTCGTGACCGGGCGCAACAAGCGCGCGATCGAGGACCACTTCGACACCGCCTACGAGCTCGAGAGCGAACTCGAGGCCGGCGGCAAGGAAGAACTGCTGGAGATGGTGCGCACCCTGGCACCGGCCGACATGGACTGCTCCTACGTGCGGCAGCCGCGGTCGCTGGGGCTCGGCCATGCGGTCCTGTGCGCGCGCCACATCGTGCGCAACGATCCCTTCGCCGTGCTGCTTGCCGACGACCTCATGATCGGCAACGAGGGCGGACCGGGCGTCCTCACGCAGATGGTGGACGTGTTCATGCGGGTGCAGAGCTCCGTGCTCGCCGTGCAGGAGGTGCCGCTGGAGCACGTCAAGCGCTATGGCATCGTGGCCGGGGAGCCGGCAGGCGAACGGCTTGTGAAGGTCTCGCAGATGGTGGAGAAGCCCTCGCCGGAGAAGGCACCGTCGCGCCTGGGCGTGGCCGGCCGCTACATCCTGACGCCCTCCGTCTTCGACCGCATCGAGAACCAGCCGCGCGGCAGCGGCGGGGAGATCCAGCTCACGGACGGGATCGCGCAACTGATCGCGACGGAAGGCGTCTACGCCTACCGCTACGAGGGCAAGCGCTACGACTGCGGCAGCAAGCAGGGCTTCCTGGAAGCGTCCGTCGACTTCGCCCTGAAGCACCCTGAGGTGGGCGCGTCGTTCCGCGAATACCTTTCCGGGCTGAAGATCTAAGGGACCCGGCGCTCAGCGCCGGCGCAGGACGTGGATGTACTCCTCGCCCACGGTCTGCTGTTCCACCAGGTCGTTGCCGGTCTGGCGGGAGAAGGCCTGGAAGTCACGCAGCGACCCGCCGTCGGTGGAAACCACCTTCAGCAGCTGACCGCTCTGCATGTCGGTCAGCGCCTTCTTCGCCTTCAGGATGGGCAAGGGGCAGTTCAGCCCCCGCGTGTCGATTTCCTTGTCGATCTGCATCATGTCTCCTCGCTGCGCCGCGGCGGTTCCATGAACCTCGGCTCGTGGCCCCGGCTGCGCAGCCAGTCGGCGAGTGCCTGGCCCGTGCCGGCGGGCCAGCAACGCAGCTGGTCCAGGGCGAAGAGCCGGTACTCGGCGAGTTCCGGGGACAGCTTCACCTCGCCTTCGCAGACCGCATGGTAGGCGATGATGACCTGGTTCATGCGCTGGAAGTCGTAGACCCCGATGAGGTCCAGGGACTCGGCACGCAGGCTGGTCTCCTCGGCGATCTCGCGGCGGATGCCCTCCTGCGGCGTCTCGCCGGCCTCCATGAAGCCCGTGACCAGGGCGAACATCTTCTGCGTCCACGCGGCGTTGCGGGCCAGCAGCACCTGGCCCCGGTACTCGATGACGGCCGCGAGCACGGGGGTCGGGTTGTTCCAGTGCGTCCAGCCGCAGGCCGCGCAACGCAGCCGCTGCTTGTCACCGCCGTCCTCCCGTTGCACGATCCATGACAGCGGCGCCGCGCACTGCGGGCAGAACCGGTACTCCGCAGGGGCGCTCACGCGGGAAACACGCCGGTCGAAAGGTAGCGGTCCCCGCGATCGCACACCACGAAGGCGATGGTGGCGTTCTCGACCTGGCGCGCGACCTGCTGGGCCACCCAGCAGGCGCCGGCGGCCGAGATCCCGGCGAAGATGCCCTCCTCGCGCGCGAGGCGCCGGCACATCTCCTCGGCGTCGTCCTGGCTCACGTACACCAGTTCGTCGACGGCGGACGGATCGTAGATCTTCGGCAGGTATTCCTGCGGCCACTTGCGGATGCCCGGGATGCGCGAGCCTTCGCTGGGCTGGGCGCCGATGATGCGCACGGCCGGGTTCTTCTCCTTCAGGAAGCGGGACACGCCCGTGATCGTGCCCGTCGTGCCCATCGCACTGACGAAATGGGTGATGCGGCCGTGCGTCTGCTCCCACAGCTCCGGCCCGGTGGTCTCGTAATGGATGCGCGGGTTGTCCGCGTTGGCGAACTGGTCGAGCACGCGGCCCTTGCCCTCGCGCTGCATGTTCTCCGCCAAGTCGCGCGCGTACTCCATGCCGCCGCTCTTGGGCGTCAGCAGCAGTTCGGCGCCGAAGGCCTTCATGGTCTGGGCCCGCTCCACCGACAGGTCCTCCGGCATGATGAGCACCATCCGGTAGCCCTTGATGGCTGCCGCCATGGCCAGCGCGATGCCGGTGTTGCCGGACGTGGCTTCGATCAGGGTGTCGCCGGGCTTGATGTCGCCGCGCTCCTCGGCGCGCTGGATCATGGAGAGCGCCGGGCGGTCCTTCACCGAGCCCGCGGGATTGTTGCCTTCGAGCTTGCCCAGGACGACGTTGCCACGCGGCCCGTTTTCAGCCGCGCCGATGCGTTGCAGGGCCACCAGCGGGGTCTTGCCGATCGCGTCCTCGATCGTTGGATAAGAGGGATGCATGGAACGACTGTGCCATAATTTCCGGTTCCCCTTCCCGCTGCCGGAGTGGCGAAATCGGTAGACGCAGCAGACTCAAAATCTGCCGGTGGCAACACCGTGCCGGTTCGATTCCGGCCTCCGGCACCAAGGCCCGCCCCGGTCAGCAAGCGGGCAGGTTTACGCAAGTTCCCCAGTCATGACACCCTGAAACGTGTGAATCCGGGCACACTTCGCCGCTGCCATCGTGGTGTCACATCCATTTGCCCCAATGGAAGGATTGCCATTGACGGGTGTTTTGCAATAAAGTGCGTCTCCCTGTCACAGTTTGTGGCATTTGCCCCAAGCCCGAGGTGATGGAGATGGAGAAGAGGTCGTCTTGCTGTCCCTGAGTCCGTTCTGGTCGATTGCCCTCACGCTGGTCGTCGCGCTGGTGCTGGCGCAAGCCCTCGTGCTGAGCGCGCACAAGCACGGCCATCTCACGATGGACCTGCCCACGGGCGTCCAGAAGTTCCACTCCGTGCCGACCCCCCGCGTGGGCGGCATCGCCATCTATGCCGGCGTCACCGCCGCCTGGGCGCTCATCGCGGGCGAACACGAGCGCCGGCTGCTGTCGGTCATCCTCCTGGCCGGCATGCCCGCGTTGCTGGTCGGCCTGCTGGAAGACGTCACCAAGCGGGTGAGCGTGCGCACCCGGCTGCTGGTGACCATGGGCGCCGGCGGGCTGGCGGCGGTGCTCACGGGCATCGGCCTCACCCGCGTCGACATTCCCCTGGCGGACGTCCTCCTGTCGGTCTGGCCGCTCGCCGTCCTGTTCACCGCGTTCGCGGTGGGCGGGGTGGCCAACGCGATCAACATCATCGACGGCTTCCATGGCCTGGCCAGCGGCACCGTGATCATCTCCACCGCCGCCCTGGCGGCGATCGCCTATGCCCTGGGCGACGCCCCGCTGGCCATCGCCGCGCTGGTCGTGGCCGCGGCCATGGGCGGGTTCTGGCTGGTGAACTACCCCTGGGGCAAGCTGTTCCTGGGTGATGGCGGCGCCTATTTCTCCGGCTTCGCCCTGGCGTGGCTGTCGGTGGAACTGCTCGCCCGCAATCCCTCGGTTTCGCCGTGGGCGAGCGTCCTCCTGTGCGGTTACCCGACGATCGAGGTCGTCTACAGCATCCTGCGCCGCCGCAAGCTGCGGCAGTCGCCCGGCCAGGCGGACCGCCACCACCTGCACAGCCTGGTGGCCCTGCGGATCGTGCACCCGCGCCTGAGCGGCGCCCGCCCGAACGTCCGCAACGCGGCGGTCTCCCTGGTGATGTGGGTCTGTGCGGCCGTGCCGGTCATCCCGGCCATCCTGTTCCCGACCCGGCCGGACATCCTCCTGCCGGCACTCGGTGGCTGCGCCCTCGCGTACCACCTGTTCTACCGCCGGCTGGCGGACAGCTCCGAGGCCGGCAACGCCGCCGATTCCGCGGCCGATGTGCGCGCCTGAGGGCGCCGGCTAGCGCCCGTTCACCGCGAAGTCTTCGAGGCTGCGCCCCTCCTTGAGGGCCTGCGTCACCCATTGCGGCTTGCGGCCCCGGCCGCCGGACCAGGTCTCCCCGTTCGGCCCGCGGTATTTCACCGGCGCCTTGGCCACGGATTTCCCCGGCTTCGCGCGCTGCGCCATCCCAGGTCCGGAACGGGCAAATCCCAGGTCCGCGGCCGTCAATCCATAAAGATCGATCTTGCGCCGGATATCCGCGATGGCATCCGCGATTTCCTGCTCGCGCATCCTTTCGGCTTCGGCCAGCAGCTTTTCGGCCTGCTCTTTCAATTCCTGGTAGGTCGCCACGGAGATTCCTCGGGAATTCGGAAAAGCCGGATTATGCAAAAACGGCTCCCTTGAATTACGAAAGACCGGCGCTTGCACGGCCCCGGGATTTGGCGCATTCTGGCTGTCCACTCCGGGGGAGTTCCCATGTCGCTGCTGCACCGCGCGCGCCGGCTGGCCGCGTTCTTCCTGGGCACCGGGCTGCTGGCGGCGGCACACGCGGCGTCGCCTGCCGCCGCGCCGCCGGGCATCGACACCATGGCGCGTGCCCTGGAAGCGGTGGTCGGCGTGCAGGTCACGGCCGCGGAGGGAGCACGTTCGGCCGAGACCCTCGGCCGGCAGCGCAACGGCTCCGGCGTCGTGATCGGACCGGACGGCCTGATCCTCACGATCGGGTACCTGCTGCTCGAGGCGGACGCGATCCAGGTGACCACGCATGACAACCGGATCATTCCGGCGCGCCCGGTCGGCTATGACCTCGCCACCGGATTCGGGCTGCTGCGCACGCTGCTGCCCCTGCGCGGCGTGCAGCCCGTGATGCTCGGAAGCGCGGCGGGCGCCGCCCCCCGCGCGCCGCTGGTGGCCGCCACAGGCGGAGAGGACGGCGGCATCGCGCTCACGCGCCTGGTGGCCAACCGGCCGTTCTCGGGCTACTGGGAGTACCACATCGAAAGCGCGCTGTTCACGAGCCCGCCGCTGCGCAACCACAGCGGCGCGGCCCTGTTCAACCCGCGCGGCGAGTTGCTGGGCATCGGGAGCCTGTTCGTGGGCGACACCGCCGACGACCGCAGCGGCCAGCCCGGGAACATGTTCGTGCCGGTGGACCTCCTCAAGCCGGTTCTCGCGGAGATGCAGCAGACCGGCAGTACCCAGGCCAGCCGGCGCCCCTGGCTCGGTGTGAGCTCCGCCGAGCGGGGCGGGCGCGTATATGTGGTGCGCGTCAACCGGGAGGGCCCGGCGAGCGAAGCGGGTCTCGCGCCCGGCGACGTGGTGCTCGCCGTCGACGGCGAACAGGTCGGCACGCTGGAAGCGTTCTACAAGCGGCTGTGGGCGCGCAACGATCCGGAGGCCGAGGTCCGGCTGACGGTGCAGCAAGGGTCGCAGGTGCGGCAACTGACGATCAAGGGCGTCGACCGCATGAAGACCCTGCGCAAGCCGTCCGGCATCTGAATCCGGCCGTTCGGGATCTGACAGCCGTGTCCGACACGGCCTCCGGATGAAGGCTGACAGGAAGGCAGGCCGTGGTCCCTAGCCTTGGCGGTCGGCACAACCGGGGGAGCGCAGGCATGGAGCCAGTTTCGGGGAAGGGCGCGGAAGTCGCGGGCACGGGCCCCGGATGGCGTCCATGGCTGCGGGTCGCCCTCGCTGCCCTGGCGTTGCTGGTCGCGTCGGAAGCGCTGTGGCTCTGGCAGACCTGGCCGGTGCGTGAACTGCTCCAGCCGCCGGCGACGTCCCGCCCCGCGGGGGCCCGATGAGGAACTTCCTCGACTGGCTTCGCCCCGCACCGGGGCGCTTGCAGCGCATCGCGCTGGCGATGGTCTGGCTGCTGCTGGCGGTCTGGGCCACCGGCATCCTGCTCGCCGCGGTGCAGCTCGGTACATGGCGGCAGGAGCTCACGCGCACGCTGACGCATCTCAACGCCGACGCGTATTTCCGCGCCCGCGTGCAGAACCGCGAGTCGGTGGATCCCGAGTGGTACCGGCGCAAGGCGACGGCGCTCATCTCCGCCACCGAGCGGCTGCAACGCGACACGCTGTGGACCCTCTTCCTCCCGGGTTCCTGGGCCGCCTTCGACCGGCTCGAGGAGCAGGTCCAGGCCCGCCTCGCACGCGAGTTCGGCGACATCGTCGTCGAGACGGTGCGCCGCGAGCTCTATGCCCGTGCATCGACGCTGACCGGCGTTGCGCTGGTGCGCCGGACGGGCGACCTGCAGGCCGGCGCGGAGTGCCAGTCCCCGGTGCCGCGCGACGTCGAGCGCAAGCTCGCCGCCACGGCCGAGGACCTGCCCGAGTTCGTCGCCGTCACGGACTACGTGGCGGCGGTCGAGCGTCTCGACGCGGCCGTGCAGTCCTTCCTGTCCCTGCACTACAGCGTCGGCCATCCCGAGCAGCTGCGCCAGCTGCTCGCCTACACCCTGGGCAAGGACGTTCCGGGCGCACTGGCGGGCAGCGTGCGCATGTTCCAGGGCGCCGACGAGGTCGACGTGCAGCGCTCGCTCATGCTGGCCCGCCTGCAGTGGGCCACGCGTTGCTCGCTGGGCAAGGCGATGGGCGCGCTGCACACCCGCCTGCTGAACACCAACGACCTGTTCGCCCTGGAGCAGGGGCTGGTCGAACGCAGCACCGGCTTGTTCGAGGTCTCCGCGCGCCCCGCCGCTTTCGACCGCACGCTGGAGCGTTACCGCGCGGTCCATGCCCTGCTGGAAGACCAGCATGCACTGCTGGCGCGCGGCCGCAACGACTGGATGCGGCAGGCGAAGCTGCAGCTGGGGCCGGCCTACCAGGACGTGATGCGGCGCATCGAGCGCACCCGCCTGTTCGGGCCGGAGATGGTGCACCAGCTGCACCACCAGTCGGGCGCGGCCTTCGCCGAGTTCCGCCGCCACTTCGAGGAGGCCTTCGGCAGCCGCGGGCAGGCCGGCATCGTGTGGGTGGACGGCGAGCAGCGCTTCGCCCTCTCCGGCGAGCGCGGGGCGTTGCGCGCGGGACTGGCGGGGCTGCTCCAGGCCTCCTTCATGGCCGAAGAGCCCGCCCCGGCCGGCCGGAGCGTGCGCGAGAACCCGAACCTCGCCAGGGTCACGCAGGAGGCCAGGGCGCTGGCCGCCGAACGCGCGCGCGTCAGGGCGGAAGTGCTGCCCCTCTTCCCTGCGCAGGCACAGCCCGTGGTCGCACGGGTGGTGGACGCGCGGGTCGCGGAACTGATCTACCAGCGGGCCTACCGCACGCTGCAGTCCGCCTGGCCGGCGGAACGGAAGGTGCCGTTCGATGCCCTCCTGTTCCGCCAGCAGCGCGAGCAGGTCGCGCATCTGCAGGCCGTCCTGAAGGAAACGGGAGCCGGCGCGCTGGGCGAGCGCCTGGAAGCCACGCTGGACGCCGAACTGGCGCGGCGGCTGGCGGCGCTGCACGACGAATGGCAGCAGCATCCGCTGCAGGACGCGCGCGCCACGGATTTCGCCGCGTGGCAGGGCGAACCCCTGTCACCGGCGCAGGCCCTGGGCGCGGCGCCTGCCCGCCTGGAAGCGCTCGTGCAGCAGGCGCAGCCGCTGCTCGCCCTCGGCAGCCCTCGGCTGCTGGCCGACGCCTCCGCGGCGCGCTGGCCCGCGCTGCAATCGGAGCTTCAACGCTACCAGGCCCGCGCCGGCGACAGCAGCTTGCTGCGGCTGGAACGCTACCTCGCCGCGCTCGGCCCCGACCTGCGCCGGGACAACTGCGCGGAGCGGCTGGCCGCTGCGCCCGCCCCCGCCGGCGACGACGAGATCGCGCAGCGGCACCTGCAGGTGCACCAGGGGCTGTCCTTGCGCTGCCACCAGTTGCGCACCCAGGCCAGCGCGCCCGCGGACAGCGCGGCGCAGTAGCCGGATCAGGCGCGCAAGCCGCTTGCCACCGTGGGGTGGCGCAGCACGAGGCGCAGTTCCTCCTTCAGCCTGCGGTTGGCCAGGCGCCGCGACTCGCCCATGAAACTCAGGAGCATCAGCGGCAGCTGCTCCTGCGCGGTGCTGCGCGCCACGCGGGGCGGGCGCGCGAGGCCGTAGAGATCCGCGGCCAGGTCGAAGTAGTCGCCCATCTTCAGCTCGCTGTCGTCGCTCGCGTTGTAGACGCGCTGGGGCCGGCCGCGCCACACCGCGGCGAGCACCGCGCGCGCGAGGTCGTCGGCGTGGATGTGGTTGGTGAAGACGTCGTCCTGCGCCGCCAGCACCGGCGTCCCTTTCAGCAGGCGCTCGCGCGGCGTGCCGCCCGGGCGGTCGGGCGCGTAGATGCCCGGGATGCGCAGCACGCTCGCGCGGGTGCCGGCGCCGCGGGCGAAGACGCGCACCTGCCGCTCCGCGTCGACGCGCCTTTGCGCCCGCGGCGTGCGCGGCGCGACGGGTCGCGATTCATCCACCCGCGCGCCCCCGCAGTCCCCATAGACGCCGCTCGTGGAGGCATACACCAGGGTGAGCGGCGCGCCGCGCAGGCGCAGCGCCCGCAGCAGTGCCTGCGTGCGCCGGTCGCGCCACCATTCCTCCTGCGCCTCGGCGGCGGGCGGCGCGAGGTGCACCACGTGGCCGGCCAGGCCCGCCAGCCGCCGCAGCGATGCGGGCTCGTCCAGGTTTCCCGGCAGGGGCACGATGCCGCGCGCGCGCAGTTCCGGCACGCGGTCGGCGCTCGACGTGAGGGCGAGCACGCGGACACGCCGCGGCAGCGCGCGGGCCACCCGCAGGCCGACGTCACCGCAGCCCACGATGAGCATGCGCGTGCGGCGAAAGCGCGCCGGCAACGCGCCGAGGGGGGATTGGTTTGAGGGCAAAATCGCGGGGAGACACAGCCAGAGCCCGAGAGGATAACCAAGCATGACCGCCGCCACGGCCGCCGCCGGCCCGTTCCAGATCACCGTGCAGCCCAGCGGCCGTGCGTTCAGCGTGGAGAACGGCGAAGCCATCCTGCCGGCGGCGATCCGCCAGGGCATCGGCATGCCCTACGGCTGCAAGGACGGCGCGTGCGGCTCCTGCAAGTGCAGGAAGCTCGAGGGCACCGTGGTCCACGGGCCTCACCAGGCCAAGGCGCTTTCTCCCGAGGAGGAGGCCAAGGGGCTCATCCTCACGTGCTGCGCGGTGCCGCAGACCGACGTGGTGCTCGAATCGCGGCAGGTCACCGACGAGAGCGCGTTCCCGGTGCGCAAGATGCCTTCGCGCGTCAGCGCACTCGAGAAGGTGTCGCACGACGTGATGGTGGTCAGGCTGCAGCTGCCCGCCAACGACACCCTGCGCTACCACGCCGGCCAGTACATCGAGTTCATCCTGCGCGATGGCGCGCGCCGCAGCTACTCGATGGCCAACGCGCCGCACAACGGCCCCGGGGTGGAGCTCCACATCCGCCACATGCCGGGCGGCAAGTTCACCGACCACGTGTTCACCGCGATGAAGGAGAAGGAGATCCTGCGCGTGGAAGGCCCGTTCGGCAGCTTCTACCTGCGCGAGGACTCCGGCAAGCCGCTCGTGCTGCTGGCCTCCGGCACCGGCTTCGCGCCGATCAAGGCGCTGCTCGAACACATGCAGTTCAAGGGGATCCAGCGGCCCGCCACCCTCTACTGGGGCGGCCGCCGGCCGGGCGATCTTTACATGGACGCCTGGGTGCGCGAACGGCTGGCCGACATGCCGAACCTGCGCTATGTCCCGGTGGTCTCCAACGCATTGCCCGAGGACGACTGGACGGGCCGCACCGGCTTCGTCCACAAGGCGGTGATGGAGGACTTCCCCGACCTCTCCGGCCACCAGGTCTATGCCTGCGGCGCGCCCATCGTGGTCGATTCCGCGCGCGCCGAGTACAGCGCGCACTGCGGCCTGCCGGCGGAGGAATTTTTCGCGGATTCCTTCACCACCGAGGCGGACAAGCACGGCCCCTAGGGGAACCCGGGTTGGAGCGGAAGTGATACTTCCCTAGAATCCGTCCTTTTAGGGATGCTCCGACCATGATCCGTCAAGCGCTCGCGGCGGCAGCACTGTTGTTCTGCACAGCCGGCTTCGCCCAGCAGCCCACCACATTGGGGAACGCTGCTTCCTCCGCCACCGCCCAGGGGAACGGCACCTTCCGGCCCGCCAGCAGCGAGTCCTCCGCGGGGCAGCAGCCCGTGCCGGTGATGGGCCTCGACAAGGAATACCGCGTGGGCGCCAACGACCTGCTGGACGTCGAGGTGCTGAACCTCGAAAGCGGCAAGCGGACGGTCCGCGTCAACGCCGCCGGCTTCGTGACGCTGCCCCTGGTCGGGCCCGTGGCGGTCGCCGGGCTGACGCAGCAGCAGGTCGAGCAGCACGTTGCCAGCCTTTACGGCGCGAAGTACCTGCAGGACCCGCAGGTGTCGGTGTTCATCCGCGAGTTCACGACCGAACGCATCACCATCGACGGCGCCGTGACCAAGCCGGGAATCTACCCGCTGGTCGGCCAGATGACGCTCCTGCGGGCCCTGGCGCTCGCCGGCGGCTTCGGCCAGATCGCGAATTCCACCGAGGTGAAGGTGTTCCGGCAGGGGGACAAGGGCGAGCGCCAGGTGGCCACCTTCGACGTGGACCGCATCCGGGCCGGCAAGGACGAGGACCCGTCCGTGCGCGGCGGCGACCTCATCGTCGTCCAGCGCGACCCGACCCGTGCCCTTTTGAAGGATTCCGTGTTCCGGGATATCGTCGACTCGATCAATCCTTTCTCCGTGTTTGGTCGTTAAGCTCGGCGTACCCACAGGCCGCGCGATCCACGGCCCGGACCGTTCCAACTCGAAAAAGCGCCACCATGTCTGCCTCCGAAATCTCGCGCGACGACGCTTCGGGATTCGCCCCGACCGTCGCCAACAACGAACTGGCCCTGCGCCAGCCTTACCAGTTGCAGACGGGGCTCCTCCCCAAGGGCGAGGAAGAACAGGTCGCGGACGATTCGCTGACCCTGACCGACATCGGCCGGATCATCCTCAAGCACAAGTGGACGCTGCTGCTGGTGATCTCCCTCGCCTGCGCCATCGCGGCGATCCGCACCTTCCTGAGCACGCCCGTCTACCGTTCGACGGTCATCCTGCAGATCGAGCGCGCGACCCCCCGCGTGGTCCGCTTCGAGAACGATCCCGAGCAGGAACGCAGCAGCGACGACGCGGTGTCCATGCGCACGCAGCAGGAACTCCTCAAGAGCCGCTCCCTCGCCGAGCGCGTGATCGACGAACTGCGCCTGGACAGCTCGACGCCCTCGGGCCAGGCCGCGCTCACGCTCTCGCCCGCGCGGCAGCTCGGTGAGGGCGCCGAGGCGCCGGCGGACGACGAGGCGGGCGGCGACTACCTCGGCCGCCTGATGCAGGGCTACAAGAAGATGACAAAGCCGAGCACCCGCAACGCGGAAGTGCTCGGGCGGGAAGCCGTCGTCCGGCGCTTCCTGAACTCGGTCACGGTGGAGCCGGTCCGCAGCTCGCGCCTGGTGAAGCTGCACGTCGACAACACGGACCCGCAGCTCGCCGCGCGCATCGCCAACTCCACGGTGCAGGCGTTCATCGCGATGGGCATGGAGCGCCGGCTCGACGCGTCTTCCTATGCCAAGAGCTTCCTCGAGGACCAGATCAAGCAGATGAAGGCCAAGCTCGAGGACTCCGAGCGCCGCCTGAACAGCTATGCCCAGGCGAACCAGATCCTGACGCTGGACGACAAGACCAGCGCGATCAACCAGACGTACATCGACTACGCCTCGGCCCTGGCGAAGGCGGAGCAGGACCGCATCAAGGCCGAGGCCGTGCTCGCCGAGATGCGCCGCAACCCGGAAGCGTCGAGCGCCATCGTCGACAACAAGAGCGTGCAGGCCCTGAAGGAGCGCCGCACCAAGCTGCAGATCGAGTACCAGGAGAACCTGCGCATCTACAAGCCGGAATTCCCCAAGATGCTGCAGATCAAGGCGCAGCTGACGGAAATCGACGTGCAGATGAAGGAGGAGATCGCCGCCGCCTCCGCCACCTTGCAGGCGCAGTACGACGCCGCCGCGCGCCAGGAAAACCTGATCCGCGACAAGGTGAACCAGACGCGCAAGCAGGTGCTGACGACGCAGGACCACAGCATCGACCTCAACCTGCTGAAGCGGGAGGTCGACACCAACCGCCAGCTGTACGACAGCCTGCTGCAGCGCTTCAAGGAACTGGGCATCTCCGGCAACATCGTCAGCAACAACATCTCCGTCGTCGACGCGGCGGAGCCGTCGCTGTTCCCGTACGAGCCGAACCTCTTCGGCAACCTCCTGATCGGCCTGGTGGTCGGCATGCTGCTGGGCGGCGCCATCGTCGTCGCGCTGGAGGTGATGGACGATTCCATCAAGTACCCCGACGAAGTCGAGCGGATCCTCGGCCTGCCCTTGCTGGGCATCATCCCCAAGCTCAATCGCAGGCGCGGGGGCAACAAGCCGGTAGCGATGGAGGTCCACGAGGATCCCCGCTCGGCCCTGGCGGAAGCCTACCGGTCGGTCCGCACGGCGCTCCAGTTCTCCACCGCGGAAGGCGCGCCCAAGCGCCTCGTCATCACCAGCACGACGCGCAACGAAGGCAAGAGCACCACGTCGCTCGCCCTGGCCATCAACTTCGCCCAGATGGGCCAGCGCGTCCTGCTGATCGACGGCGACATGCGCAACCCGACGATCCACAAGCTGCTGGGCATCTCCAACGATTTCGGCCTTTCCAACCTGCTTTCCAGCGACAACCGCGGCGACAAGATGATCACGCCGACGGTGATCCCGAACCTTTCGGTCCTCACCGCCGGGCCGGTGCCGCCCAACCCGGTCGACCTGCTGACGGGCCCCAAGCTGCTGCTGCTGCTGAACATCACGTCAGCGCTCGGCATCGACTACGTCATCGTGGATGCACCGCCGATGCTCGGGCTGGCCGACTCCGTCGTGCTGGGCAACCAGCTGCAGAACGTGCTCTTCGTGGTCCAGGCGAGCAGCACGCGCAAGGCGCAGATCAAGTCCGCGCTGCGCAGGCTGCGCCAGGGCGGCCTGGTGCCGCGCGGGGTCGTCCTGACCCAGACGCTCAACCACGCGATGCCCCAGGACTACGAGTCCTACTACGGCTACGGCCCGGACACCCCCGTCCCGCAAGGCAGGGCCTTGTCCCGGTCCCGCTAGGCACGGCGGGCATGAAAGAACCCGCCGAGCCGTCGAGCCCTCCGTCCGCCGCGCAGTTGCACGCGGCGCTCCTCGACTACTTCTCCGCACCGGGCAAGTACCAGCTCACGCTGCGGCAGCCCACGGTGCTGTTCGCATCGGTGCGGGACATCCTGCAGCTCGCCGTCGGCCGCACGCAGCCGGCGGGCGTGGCGCCGGCCGAAGCGGCGGCGCTGCACGAGGCCGCGATGTTCTTCATCCGGGCGGCCCTCCTCTATCCCGGAGCGGATCATTACGCGGTCCTGGGCCTGCCTTCGCGGACGGAGCCCGTCGAACTGAAGGAACGCTACCGGCTGCTGATGCGGCTGACGCATCCGGACTTCACCACCGGGCCGGCCGCCGCGTGGTCCGCCGATGCGGCCGTGCGCGTGAACCGTGCCTACGAGGTGCTCTCGTCCCCGGTGCAGCGCCGGGAGTACGACGAGCAGCTGGCGGGCGTGGGCGTGCCTCCGCGGGCCGATGCGCCACCGCCGAAGACTGCCTATCCGCCGGCGGCCGCCCGCCGGCACAAGACCTGGCAGGTGAATCCCGTGGCCGCCTGGGGGCTGGCGCTCTCCATGGGGACGCTGGGGATCTGGGCGCTGCTGCCGGACAGCGAGACGACCCACCTGGTGCAGAAGTCGCCGCAACGCACCTCCCTGCCGGCCCCTGCCGCCCCGATGCCGTCCGAACCGGCCGCACTGGTGCCGACGGAAAGCCTGCCGCAGGCCGCCTCGCCGGCCCTGCCGCTGGTGGCGGACGGTGCTCCCGCGGTGCCCGTCGACATCCGGCCGCCCGCGGTCGCCACCGACGGACCCACCGTTGCGCGCGCCCCATTGCCCGACGCACCGATCCAGCGCGTCGCGCCGCCGGCCACGAGTGCCGCGCCAGCCGTCGCCGCCGTCGCCCCGCCTGCGGCTGCGCCTGCACTTGCGGCTCGGCCGCCTTCGCCCGCGGCACCGCGTCCGGCGGTGGCCACGGCCGCGGCCCCGGGCCAACCACCCGCCCCGGTCGGCGTGCCCCCGAACGTCCCGACGGCCGCGGAGCTGGCCGCAGCGCACAGGCGCGCCGTGGCGCAGGGCGCACGGCCTCCTGGAGAGGGCGCGGCGGTCGCGCCCCCTGCGCCGGTGGCCGCGTCGCGCGGCTTCGAAGCCGGCGTGCCGCCACCCCCCGCCCCCGTCGTCGCTGCGGTTCCCCCGCCGCCGGTTGCCGCGCCACGACCCGCGGCCGGACCGCAGGCCCCGGCGCTGAGCGACGCCCAGCCCCTCCTGACCCAGCTGTTGCAGCAGCTGGAGACCGGCAGCGGCGACCAGCTCCTGCGCCTGCTGGAAAGCGACGCGCGCCAGGCGCCGCCCGCACAGGCCTTGTCGCGCCAGTACGAGCAGCTGGTGCGGGGAGCAAGACCCGTGCGGCCGTCGAACGTCGAATTCAAGGGCGAGACCCGCGACGGCGTGCTGCTCGTCACGGTGCGGGTCCGGCTCCACGCGGGCGAGCCGACGATCGGCTCGCACGGAGAGCGGCTGCTCCTTCGCGCGGAGTTCCAGTCCCGGGGCGGCAAGGTGCTGCTCACCGGCCTCAGCGGCGCGCAGGACTGAGGCGAGGATGCAAGCCCGGCCCTGGCTCCTGCCGGCGCTGGCCGTCGCGGCGGCAGCGGCGGTGTTCCTCGCGGCGGCGGCGGCGCACCTGGATCGCGCCTGCGTCGTGATGGATACGCCCTACCTTCCGCTCTGCCCCGACGCGACCGAGGCACCGGAGCAGGTCCAGGCGGAACTCCGGGCGCGGCTGCAGGCCAACCCCGGCGATTCGACGGCCTGGACGCGCCTGCTGGTCAGCATCGGCAACCTCCAGGCGGAGGCCGTGCTGCGCGCCGCATCCATCGTCGCGCCCAACAACGGCAACGTCCTGCGCTGGCGCGCCGCCAAGGCGGCCGATCGCGGCGAATCGGTCGAGGCCGTGCGGCTCCTCGTCCAGATGCTGCGCAACCGCGGCTCCGTGGAGGCCGCCAAGGTGCTCGCGCAGCTGGCCGCCAGCAAGGAGGGCGCCGCCCTCCTGCGCCCCCATCTCGCCGATGCGCAGTACTGGCTGCCCGCCGTGCTGATGCACATGAACGCGCAGAAGATCCCGCCCAGCGAGATCCTCCCGCTGATGGCCGAGGCCATCGAGAAGGGCGTGGTTCCGCCGGCGGTGCTGCAGTCGTACATGCGGTCCCTCAAGGCGTCCGGGCAATGGCTGGATGCCTATGGCCTGTGGCTCACGCGGCACAAGCAGGTGGTGCCGCTCCTCTACAACGGCGGGTTCGACCAGCCGCTGGAGGGGGACGGATTCGACTGGGAACTCGCGCCCGCCATGCGCAGCCGCGCCGGGGTGATCGCCGAGCAGCGCTCCGTGGCGCGCCGCGGCCTGGTGCTGGAACTGGAATTCACCGGGCGCACCTTCCGCCGTCCCGTCGTGCGGCAGTTCGTCTTCGCGCCGCCGGGCAGCTACCGCCTGCGGGGCGAGTACAACGCCTCGAAGCTGCGCAGCGAAGGCGGGCTCGCGTGGAAGGTGGTGTGCACCGCCGGCCCGAAGGAACTGAAGACCGACGCCCCCGCGCTGAAGGACACCGGCGGCACGTGGCGGACCTTCGAGGTGCAGTTCACGGTGCCCGAGGACTGCGGCCCGGTGGCGGGCATCCAGCTCGAACCGGCCGCAGCCTTCGAAGCGGCGACCGGGATCAAGGGCCGGGTCGCCTTCGACGCCTTCAGCCTCGCCCGCGCGGCGCAGGAGTGAGGCAAATTCCCTAGGCAGCGACGGCCTGCGTGCTATAGTCCGGCCGTCACCTATTGAGGAGCATCCAAGTGGCTGTCACGAAATTCCTGGTCGCTGCCGCCGCTCTCGCCGCCGCTTCTGCATTCGCGCAAACCCCGCTGGGGAACGTCGTGAACGTGCAGGGCGTGGTCACGGCCACGCAAGGCGCCACCGGCATGACGGTGGCCCCCGGCCAGGTGATCCAGAACGGGATGCGCTTCGTGACCACCTCCAACGGCACGGTCACCCTGCGCCTGAACAGCGGCTGCACCGTCACGGTGCCCGCGGGGCACGGCGTCACGGTGCTCCAGTCCATGACCTGCCAGCAGCTCACCGCCGCCGTCCAGCCGGTCGTTCCGGTGGCGGCAGCGGCGCCGGCCGGCACGAGCGCGGGCCTGGTGAACGGCATCGTGGCCGGCGGGGCAGCCCTCATCGTGGTGCAGGGCGTGCGCACGGTGCTGGACGACGACGACCGGCCGCTCAGCGCCCGGTGAGCACGGCCACCACGACAGAGCCAGGCGGGTTCAGCGACCCGGCCGAAGAGACGGGGCCCATCGGCCCCGTTGCTCTTTATGCCTTCGTGGTCCTGCTCGTCGTCGCGCCGCTGATGCGCGGCGGCAACCGGAACGTCGCCCTCATCGCGCTCGAAGGCCTGGCCCTGGCCTTCCTGGCGGCCCTGGCAGCGCGCGCCGCGACGCGCCCCTGGCGGGCTGCCCTGCCCGACGTACCCGTCGCCGTCCTCGTCCTGAGCCCCCTGTGGCTGGCGCTGGCCTACCTGCTCCCGCTGCCGGCGTCCCTCTGGGGCGCGGCGGAGGGCCGGTCCCTCTACGCCGAACTCCTCGCTGGCGCCGGGATCCCGCTCGAAAGCTGGCTGCCGCTGTCGCTGGTGCCTGACGCCACCCGCGTCTCCCTGTTCGCCGGCTTGCCGCTGGTCGCCGCGTTCCTGGCGGGATACGCGAGCACGAACGACCAGGTCAAGCTGCTCCTCCGCGTGTTCGTGCTCGTGGCGTTCGCCGAGATCGGCATGGGCCTGCTGCAGGCGGCGGGCGGCGGCAGGTCGGCCCTCAACTTCGGCGCGATCGGCGGCCGGCCGTTCGGCACCTTCGCCAACCCGAACCACTTCGCGAACTACGTGGGGATGGCCCTCGCCGTCTACATCTGGCTGGGCTGGGTGCGCTTCACCCGGACGCGGGAAAGCCACGTGGCCCACCACCGGCATGCCCGGGGCCGGGCCATGGCGCTGTGGTCCGCCGGCGCGATGCTGATGGTCGTCGGCGTGCTCGCCTCGCGTTCCCGCGGCGCGGCACTCTCGGGGATCCCGGCCGCCGCACTGGCCGGGCTGCTCGTGGTCTGGCTCGGCACCCGCTTCCGGTCCTGGCGGACCCTCGCCCTCGCCGCGGGGGCTGCCGCTGTCCTCGGAATCTCCCTCGTCGGCTTCGACATGCTCGCGGCGCGCTTCGACATCGACCAGCTCGCCCTTGCCGCGCCGAAGCGGGCCATCCAGGCCGCGACCACGCTCGAAGGCGCCTGGGCCTTCTGGCCCTGGGGCGCCGGATGGGGCACGTACTACGAGGTCTACCCGCGCTTCCAGCCGCCGTCCCTCGTCGGGACCGCCGACTACGCGCACCACGACTATGCCCAGATGCTCTTCGAAGGCGGCATCTTCGCGGCGCTTCTGATGCTTTGCTTCGCGGGGCTGGCGGTGCGACGCGCCGCGGTGCTCACCCGGCTGGCCCTGTTGCACCGCCGGCTTCGCCGCCAGGAGATGGCCAGCGCCGTCTGCGGCGTGGGGCTGGCGGGCTTCCTGCTGCACTCGCTGGTCGAGTTCAACATGCACATCCCCGCCAACGCCATCGTGGCATGCCTCCTGGCAGGGATCTACCTGCGCCCGCTTCCGCCGCGTAAAGCCGGGGATTCCGCGGACATTTGATCCCGACGCGCACCTCTGCCTCGCCGCCGGCGCTATAGTGGCGCTGCCCTGGGCGTGCACTCCCGCCCGCAGCCGCGGCGCGTACCGGCCGGCCTCCGCCGATGATCGACCTCCACAGCCACATCCTCCCCTGCATCGACGACGGCTCCCGCAGCATGGAGATGTCGCTGGAGATGGCGCGCATGGCCGTCGACAGCGGCATCACGGCGATGGCTTGCACGCCGCACATCTACCCCGGCCTGTACATGAACGACACGTCCGGCATCGTGGCGGCACGCGACGTGCTGCAGCGCGAGCTCGACGACAAGGGCATCCCCCTCCAGCTCACGATCGGGGCCGACGTGCACCTGGTGCCCGGCCTGGTCGAAGGCCTGCGCGCGGGCCGCATTCCCAGCCTGCACCGCACGCGTTACCTGCTGCTCGAACCCTCGCACCACGTGGCACCGCCGCGCTTCCAGGAATCCGTCTTCCAGCTGGTCGCCGCCGGCTACGTTCCGGTCATCACCCATCCCGAACGCCTGACCTGGGTCGAGGACAACTACGGCGTCTTCGGGGACCTCGTGCGGCAGGGCGCGTGGATGCAGGTCACCGCGGGCGCGCTGACCGGTGTGTTCGGCACCCGCGCCAAGTACTGGGGCGAACGCTTCATCGCGGACGGCCTCACGCACATCATCGCCAGCGACTGCCACTCTTCCGGCAAGCGTTCGCCGCTGGCGATGGAGAAGGCCGGCGAGATCGCGCAGCGCATGCTGGGCAAGGAAGAAGCGGCGCTCGTGATGCGCGGCCGCCAGCAGATGATCCTGGAGAACGCGGTGCCCTCCACCGTGCCCCCGCCGCCGCGGGTGGAACCCGCCGGCAAGAGCTGGTGGAAGGGCCTGTTCGGCGGCCGCGGATAGCGCGCGCGTTCGGGCGAGAATACGCCCATGCAACGCCGCCAGATCCTCCTCTCCGCACTCGCCACCTCCGCTTGCGTCGCCGCCCCCGGCGTGTTCGCGCAGGCCGGCGGCCGTCCGATCCGCCTGATCGTCCCCTATGCCGCCGGCGGCCCCATCGACGTCACGGCGCGCGTCCTCGCCGAGCGCGTGAAGGACTCGCTGGGCACCGTCATCATCGAGAACCGTCCCGGCGGCGGCGGCAACATCGGCGCCGACGCCGTGGCGAAGGCGGCCCCGGACGGCACGACGATCGGCATTTCCGCCGTCGCCACCCACGCGATCAACCCCTGGCTGTTCTCCCGCATGCCCTACGACGCGGCGAAGGACTTCACCCCCATCACGCAGATGGTGCGCGTGCCCAACGTGCTGGTGATGAACGCGGAGACCGCCGCGCGCCTGAAGATCGAGACGCTGCGCGACCTGATCGCCTATGCCAGGGCGAATCCCGCGAAACTGAACTACGGCAGCGGCGGCAACGGCAGCGCGGGCCATCTCGCCGGCGAGATGTTCAAGCGCGACGCCGGCGTGTTCGCCGTGCACATCCCCTACAACGGCGGCAACCCGGCGCAGCTGGCGCTGCTCTCGGGCCAGGTGGATTTCAACTTCGACAACCTCGCCACCGCCGCGCCGAACATCCGCTCCGGCAAGCTGAAGGCACTGGCCGTGACGACGCTGCAACGCTCGCCCAGCCTGCCGGACGCTCCGCCGGTCGCGGACACCCTCAAGGGCTTCTCCATCGACACCTGGTGGGGCCTGGTGGGCCCCGCGGGGATGCCGCGGGACGCGGTGCAGCGCCTGAACCAGGCCTTCGTGGCGGCGCTGAATTCGCCGGAAGCGAAGGCCCGCTTCGCCGGGCTGATGGCGGAACCCGTGCCGACGTCGCCCGATGAATTTGGCCGATTCATGCGCGCCGAACTCGCCAAATATGAAAAAGTCGTGAAAGCCTCCGGCGCTAAGGTGGATTGACAGCTGAGCCGCGGCGCCTACAGCGCCTGTGAGACTTGTCCGACACGCGGTCGGCGTAGCTGAGCGGCACATTGGCTCAACCACAACGAGGGAGCCCGCCATGTCCGCACACCGCATCGCCTGGGGCCTGGTCCTTGGATGGGCCGCCGCGTGCGCCGCGTCCGCCGAATCCACCGGCGCGTTGCGATGGCGGAGCGGCACCGAGCCGCTCGGGCTGCAGGCGAACGGCTGGCGCGTGCCCTGCGGCAGCGTCGCCTTCCCCTGCGAAGGTGCCGGCGTCATTCCGCTGTATGCGAGCGAGGCCGCCCCGCGCACCCTCAGCATGCAGATCGGCCCCCTCAAGGAAGCCGCGGGCTCCGGCGCCGGTGCCACTCCCGACTTCAGCTTCGTGGGCAAGGCGGGCTTCGCCGCGGACTTCGGCGTCTACGGCCGCATCGGCACGGTCACGCCGCGTTCCATGCCCGGCTGGGTGGCCGAACCAGGCCTGCGCTACGGCGTCGGCCTGAGCTGGGATTTCTCGCGCCGCGGTTCGGCCAGCGTGGGCTGGGACAGCTACGACCTGCGCAGCGCGGCCGGCGACAGCCGGGACGTCCGCGCCACCAGCCTCGGGCTGCAGTGGCGCTACTGACGCGCCGGCGGCCGGTGCGCGTTCACTCGCCCAGGTAGGCGGCGCGCACCTTCGGGTCGTCCAGCATGTCGCGCGCATTGCCGCTCATGCTGATCATCCCGGACTCCATGACGTAGCCGCGGTCGGCGATCTCCAGCGCCCGGCTCGCGTTCTGCTCCACCAGCAGGATGGTCACGCCCTGCTGGTGCACGTCGCGCACCACTTCGAAGATCTTGTCGACCATGATCGGCGACAGGCCCATGGAGGGTTCGTCCATCAGCAGCACCTTGGGACGGCTCATGAGGGCGCGCCCCATCGCGAGCATCTGCTGTTCGCCGCCCGACATCGTGCCGGCCAGCTGGTCCTTGCGTTCGCGCAGGCGCGGGAACGTGGTGAACACGCGCTCCATGTCCTCCGCGATGCCCGCCTTGTCGCTGCGGATGTGCGCGCCCATCTGCAGGTTCTCGGTGATGGACATGCGCGTGAACACGCCGCGGCCTTCCGGCACCATGGCCAGGCCCTGCTTGACCAGGTCCCACGCGCCGCGTCCGCGGATGCTCTGTCCGAGGTACTGGATGTCGCCGTCGTTGAGCGGCAGCAGGCCGGTGATGGCCTTCATCGTGGTCGTCTTGCCGGCACCGTTGGAGCCGATCAGCGTGACCAGCTCGCCCTCGCGCACTTCGAAATCCACGCCCTTCACGGCCTGGATGCCGCCGTAGGCCACCTTCAGGCCGCTCACCTTCAGCAGCGTCTCGCTCATTGCTTTTCTCCCGACTCCAGCGGGGCGCCCGTGGGCAGGCCCGCGGTGGGCTTGTGGCTGTGGCCCAGGTAGGCCTCGATCACCTTCTCGTTGCGCTGCACGTCGTACGGCGAGCCTTCGGCGATCTGCTTGCCGTAGTCCAGCACGGTGACGCGGTCGCACAGGCCCATCACCAGTTTCACGTCGTGCTCGATCAGCAGGATGGTGCGGCCGTCCTTGCGGATGCGGTCGATCAGTTCGCGCAGCACCACCTTCTCGGTGGAGTTCATGCCGGCGGCGGGTTCGTCCAGCGCGATCAGCTTTGGATCGGTGGCGAGCGCGCGGGCGATCTCCAGCCGGCGCTGGTCGCCATAGGACAGCGTGCGCGCCTTGTACTCGGCGAAGTGGCCGATGCCGACGTAGTCGAGGAGTTCCTGCGCACGCTTTGCGATCGCCGCTTCTTCCTCGCGGAACTTGCGGGTGCGGAACATGGCGCCCATGAGGCCCGAGCCCGTGCGCACGTGCCGCCCGACCATCACGTTCTCCAGCGCCGTCATGTCGGCGAAGAGACGGATGTTCTGGAAGGTGCGCGCGATGCCGGCCTTGGCGACCTCGTGCACGGCGGACGGCTTGTAGGGCGCGCCATCGAGTTCGAACGTGCCGCTGTCCGGCGTGTAGAGGCCCGTGATCACGTTGAAGAACGTGGTCTTGCCGGCGCCGTTGGGGCCGATCAGGCCGTAGACCTGGCCGCGCGAAATGGTGAGGCCCACGTCCGACAGGGCCTGCAGCCCGCCGAAGCGCTTGGAGATGCCCGCGACGCGGAGAACGATGTCAGACATGCGTCGCTCCTTACCTGGCCGCCGGCTGCAGGGCCTTGCCGTGCTCGCGCGTCGGCCACAGGCCGCGGGGGCGCAGCAGCATCACGATGATCATGGCCAGCGCGATCAGCAGCTGGCGCAGGATGGAGGCGTCGAGCCGCCCGCCGGTCACGGCCTGCAGGTCGAACACGCCAGATACCCAGCGCAGCACCTCGGGCAGCGCCGACAGCAGCACCGCGCCGAGGATCACTCCCGGAAGGTGGCCGATGCCGCCCAGCACCACCATGGCGACGATCATCACCGACTCCATCAGCGAGAAGGACTCGGGCGACACGAAGCCCTGGAAGGCCGCGAACATCACGCCCGACACGCCGCCGAAGGTGGCGCCCATGCCGAAGGCCAGCAGCTTCATGTTGCGGGTGTTGATGCCCATCGCCTTGGCCGCGATCTCGTCCTCGCGGATCGCCATCCAGGCCCGCCCGATGCGCGAGAGTTCCAGGCGGTGGCAGATGATCACGCTGAAGACCACCAGCACGAGGAACAGGTAGTAGTAGAGCGTCACCGAGTTGATGGTGAAGCTGCCGAGGTCCAGCGGTCGCGCGAGGTTCAGGCCCGGGATGTTGAGCGCGTCGAACTTGAACAGCGTGATCGAGTCGATCTGGCTCAGTCCCTTGGGTCCGTTGGTCAGGTTGACCGGGTGGTCCAGGTTGTTCAGGAACACGCGGATGATCTCGCCGAAGCCGAGCGTCACGATCGCGAGGTAGTCACCGCGCAGCTTGAGCGTGGGGGCGCCGAGCAGGATCCCGAAGATCCCCGCGATGGCCGCCCCGAGTGGAATGACCAGCCACACCGAGGTGTGCAGTCCGTTCGGGAACATCTGCTTGAACCAGGGGAAGTTCTCGGACAGGTGCGGCGACGCCATCAGGCCGTACATGTAGGCGCCGATGGCGAAGAAGGCGACGAAGCCCAGGTCCAGCAGGCCGGCGTAGCCGACCACGATGTTCAGGCCCAGCGCGAGCAGCACGTACAGGAGCGCCGTGTCGGCGATCCGCACCCAGAAGTTGCCGGCGGTCTGCAGCAGCAGCGGCAGGATTGCCAGTGCCAGCGCGCCGAGCGCGTAGACGACGTACTTGTTCTGCTTGGTGATCATGGCCGGCTCCTCAGGCGCGATCGGCCACGCGTTCGCCCAGCAGGCCCGAGGGGCGCAGCGTGAGCACGACGATCAGCACGATGAACGCGAAGATGTCCGAGTAGTGGCTGCCCAGCACGCCGCCGGTCAGCACGCCGAGGTAGCCCGAGCCGATCGACTCGATCAGCCCCAGCAGGATGCCGCCCACCACCGCGCCGGCGAGGTTGCCGATGCCGCCGAACACCGCCGCCGTGAAGGCCTTCAACCCGGGCAGGAAGCCCATGGTGTGCTGCACGGTGCCGTAGTTGGAGGCGTACATCACGCCCGCGATCGTGGCGAGCACCGCGCCGATGATGAAGGTGGCCGAGATCACCATGTCCGGCTTCACGCCCATCAGCGCCGCGACCCGCGGATTCTCCGCGGTGGCGCGCATGGCGCGACCCAGGCGGGTGTAGTTCACCAGGTACATCAGGACCGCCAGCGAGATGGCGGTCATGCCCAGGATCATGATCTGCGTCGTCGTGATCACCGCGCCCGCGAACTGGATGGGCACGGGCGGCAGCAGCGTCGGGTAGGGTTTGTAGTTCGGCTTGAAGATGATCATCGCCAGCGTCTGCAGCAGGATCGACATGCCGATGGCGGTGATGAGGGGCGCGAGCTTCGGGCTGTTGCGCAGCGGCCGGTAGGCCACCTTCTCGATCGTGAAGTTCAGGGCCGCGGCGACCACGCAGGAGATGACGAGCGCCACCAGCAGCAGCAGCCAGCCCGGGATGCCCGGCATGGCGGCCTGCGCGGTGGTGATGATCGCCCAGCTCGTGAGCGCCCCGACCATCAGGACCTCGCCGTGCGCGAAGTTGATCAGGTTGATGATGCCGTACACCATGGTGTAGCCCAGGGCCACCAGCGCGTACATGCTGCCCAGGACCAGACCGTTGATGATCTGCTGCAGCAGGATCTCCATAGAGGCTTTCTCCGTTTCTTTTGCCGCTCGTCGTGGCGGGGGATGCCTTTGTGGGGCATTTCGCCATGTAGCAAAAAACCCGCCAAGCGGATCCGTGGGCGGGTTCGTTCGGGCGGGATTGTAGCGGTGCCGTCAGGGGCCCCCGGCCGCCGTTTCTAGGGGTTTTACCCTTGTGGTCGGCCCAGCGCCCGCAGTTCGCGCAGCTTCTCGGCGATGCGGATCTCCAGTCCCCGCTCGACCGGGCGATAGAACTGCGGCGCCTTCATGCCTTCGGGGAAGTAGTTCTCGCCGGCCGCGAACCCGCCCTCCTCGTCATGGGCATAGCGATAGCCCTTGCCGTAAGCGAGGTCCTTCATCAGCTGGGTCGGCGCATTGCGCAGGTGCAGGGGCACCGGCCGGGTGCCATCCTTGCGGACGAGCGCCTTGGCCTCGTTGTAGGCCACGTAGACCGCGTTCGACTTGGGCGCCACCGCCAGGTAGACCAGCGCTTCGGCCAGCGCCAGCTCGCCTTCCGGCGAGCCCAGGCGCTCGTACACGTCGGCCGCGTCCAACGCGATCCGCAACGCGCGGGGGTCGGCCAGGCCGACGTCCTCGACCGCCATGCGGATCATGCGCCGCGCCACGTAGCGCGGATCGACGCCGCCATCGAGCATGCGCACGAACCAGTACAGCGTCGCATCGGGGTCGGAGCCGCGCATCGACTTGTGCAGGGCGCTGATGGTGTCGTAGAACTGCTCGCCGCCCTTGTCGTAGCGGCGCATGCGTTCGCCCAGCACCTTCAGCAGCCATTCGTCGGTGACCGCCTCGCGCTTCTCCTTGGTCGCGGCGACGGCGAGGGTCTCCAGCGTGTTCAGCAGCCGGCGCGCGTCACCGTCGGCATAGCCGATCAGGCGGTGCAGCGCCTTCTCCTCGATGGGCGGCACGGCGTCGATCGCCTGCGCTCGCTGGACGATCTGCTTCAAGTCGTCTTCGGTGAGCGGCTGCAGCACGTAGACGGCGGCGCGGGAGAGCAGCGCCGAATTGACCTCGAACGACGGGTTCTCGGTGGTCGCGCCGATGAAGGTGAACAGGCCCGACTCGACGTGCGGCAGGAAGGCGTCCTGCTGGCTCTTGTTGAAGCGATGCACCTCGTCGACGAAGACGATGGTGCGGCGGCCGTGGCCCTGCGCGACCTGCGCCTGCTCCACCGCCTCGCGGATGTCCTTCACGCCGCCCAGCACCGCGCTGATCGTGATGAACTGGGCGTCGAAGGCGTCGGCCATCAGCCGCGCGATGGTGGTCTTGCCGGTGCCCGGCGGGCCCCAGAGGATGCAGCTGTGCGGCTGCCCGGATTCGAAGGCGATGCGCAGCGACATGCCTTCGCCCAGCAGGTGCTGCTGCCCGATCACCTCGCCCAGCGTCCGGGGCCGGAGGCGCTCCGCGAGAGGCGCGTGGGTGCTGGGCGTGCTCATCCAACGAGTTTATATTGCGCCCCATGGAAGCGGCGCTCTGGTCCACCCTCTCCGCCCTGCTCGGCGCGCTCGTCGGCGGCGGCATCAGCTATCTCCTCAACCGCCAGCAGTTCCAGAACCAGCTGCGGGTGCTGCAGGAGCAGCACAAGGTGGAATACATGGCGGAGGAGACGGCGCGCCATTTCCTCGGCCACAAGAGCTTCACCGACCGCTCGTTCGAGACGCTGCGCAACCACCTCGGCGGCTTCACCGACGACGAGCTGCGCAAGATCCTCGTGCGCGCCGGCGCGATCCGGATCTACCGTGCGGACGGCACCGAATGGTGGCGGCTGCTGTCGCGGATGGAGGAGTTCATCGAGCGCAAGCAGCTGGACCAGATCGCGCGGGAGATCTAGGGGGCGTTCACCACGTCCGCGCCCTTGGGCGGGACGAACTTGAAGGCCTCGGCGGCCACGGCCGCATTCACCTGCATGTTGGTGAAGGTCAGCACCGAACGCTGGCCGAAGCTGTCGAGGATGTCCAGCGCCGCCAACTGGTCGCCGCGGAAACCGACCTTCATGTTCGTGAGCTGGCCTTCCTTCTGCTTCGGCGTGGCCTGCACCCATTGCAGGCCGTCGCGATCGGGCAGCGGCTGCAGGTCGAAGTCGCGCTTGAGCGTCGCGAGGTCGGGCGAGGCGGCGATCAGCGCCGCCGGCGTGGAACCCAGCACCTTGGCCTGCTTGCGCTGGCTCACCTGGTTCAGGTCCTTGTCGTGCAGCCACAGGGTGTCGCCATCGGCGACGATGGTCTGCTCGAAGGGCTTGCGGTACTCGAAGCGGAAGCGGCTCGGGCGCTGGAACTCGAAGGTGCCGGAGGACGACTTGGTCCGCGCGGCCTGGCCGTCGCGCGACGGGGCGGTGATGACCTGGGTGAAGTCGGCGCGCCCCGTCTTGGCGTTGCGGATGAAGTTCTCGAGGCTTTCCATCGGCCCGGCGTGGGCGGCGATGGCGAGGACGGAAAGGGCGAGCGAGGCGAGCGTTTTCTTCATGAGCTTGGTGTTCTCCCAACAGGGCATTGTCCGTTGGGTGGCCCGGCCTTGCGGAAGTTCGTTACCGAACGTTATGGAAACCTATTCGGGACGGCCGGGCACCAGGATCTCACGCTGGCCGCGACCGTTCATCGCGCTGACCAGTCCGGCCTTTTCCATGGCTTCCAGCAGGTTGGCCGCCTTGTTGTAGCCGATGGCCAGGTGCCGCTGCACCAGCGAGATGCTCGCCTTCTGGTTCTTGAGCACCACTTCCACGGCACGGTCGTAAAGCGGGTCGCCCTCGCCGCCGCCTTCGGCGCCGCCGCCCAGCAGGTCGCCCCCCTCGCCGTCCACCGTGCCGCCTTCCAGCACGCCGTCGATGTAGTTCGGCTCGCCGCCCTGCTCCTTCAGGTAGGCGACCACGCGGTGCACTTCCTCGTCGCTCACGAAGGCGCCGTGCACGCGCACCGGCAGGCCGGTGCCGCTGGCCATGTACAGCATGTCGCCCATCCCCAGCAGCGCCTCGGCGCCCATCTGGTCCAGGATGGTGCGGCTGTCGATCTTGCTGGAGACCTGGAAGGAGATGCGCGTCGGGATGTTGGCCTTGATCAGGCCGGTGATGACGTCGACGCTGGGACGCTGCGTCGCCAGGATCAGGTGGATGCCGGCGGCGCGGGCCTTCTGCGCCAGGCGGGCGATCAGTTCCTCGATCTTCTTGCCGACCACCATCATCAGGTCGGCGAGCTCGTCGATCACCACCACGATGTACGGCAGCCGCTCCAGCGGCTCGGGGCTTTCCGGCGTGAGGCTGAAGGGGTTGTAGATGAACTGTTCCTTCGCCTTCGCCTCGTCGATCTTGTGGTTGTAGCCGGCCAGGTTGCGCACGCCCAGCTTCGACATCAGCTTGTAGCGGCGCTCCATCTCGGCGACGCACCACGTCAGGCCGTTGGCCGCCTGCTTCATGTCGGTGACGACGGGCGCCAGCAGGTGCGGGATGCCCTCGTAGACCGACATCTCCAGCATCTTCGGGTCGATCATCAGCAGGCGCACGTCGCGCGCCTCGGCCTTGTACAGCAGGCTCAGGATCATCGCGTTGATGCCGACCGACTTGCCCGAGCCGGTCGTGCCGGCCACCAGCACGTGCGGCATCTTCGCGAGGTCGGCCACCACGGGGTTGCCCACGATGTCCTTGCCCAGCCCCATGGTCAGCTGGGACTTGGCCTCGTTGTACGCCTGCGAACCGAGGATCTCCGACAGCCTGATCGACTGGCGCTTGGCGTTGGGCAGTTCCAGCGCCATGTAGTTCTTGCCCGGGATGGTCTCGACCACGCGGATGGACACCAGCGAAAGCGAGCGCGCGAGGTCCTTCGCCAGGTTGACGATCTGCGAGCCCTTCACGCCGGTGGCCGGTTCGATCTCGTAGCGCGTGATCACCGGGCCGGGCTGGGCCAGCACCACCCGCACCTCGACGCCGAAGTCCTTGAGCTTCTTCTCGATCAGCCGCGAGGTCATCTCCAGCGTCTCGGGCGACACGGTCTCCTGGCGGCCGGCGGCGCCGTCGAGCAGGTCCACCTGCGGCAGCTTGCTGTCCGGCATCTCGGAGAACAGCGGCTTCTGGCGTTCCTTGGCGACGCGCTCGCTGCGCGGCACGTCGACGACGACCGGCTCGATCAGGACCGGCGTGGGATGGTGTTCCTCGCTCTCGATGCGCTCTTCCAGCACGATCTCCTCGCGCTCGCGGGCGGCGCGCTGGCCGACGGCGAGGTCCTCGGCGATCTCGCCCTTCTTGCGCCGCGATTCGATGAAGCCGTCGATGCGCGCGCCGATGCGTTCGGCCACGTGGCTCCAGGAGAACCGGAACACCACGGCGGCGCCCAGCACCAGCAGCGCCACGGCCACCAGGCCGGAGCCCGTGAACCCGAGCCACTGCACGGCGGCCGGGCCGGTGAGGTAACCCAGCGCGCCGCCGGCGTGGTCCGGCAGTCGCGGTTCGAAGCGGTACAGGCGCGACCACTCCAGCGCGGAGCTGGCGACGAGCAGCAGCGCCAGCCCCAGCCAGAAGGCCAGGCGCGTCTGCAGCCACCGCCGGCCCGGGAGTTCCGGCGCCGGATGGTCCGCGCGCATCCAGCGCGCCAGCGAAGCGAGCCAGGAGCGCACGCCGGCGGCCAGGCACCACCAGGCGGAGTAGCCGAGCAGGAAGTAGCTGCCGTCGGCCAGCCAGGCGCCCAGGCGGCCGCCCCAGTTGCGCACGGGGCCGCCGTCACCGGAGGTGGAGAACGCCGGGTCGAAGGGGGAGTGGCTCGCCATGGCGAGCAGCCAGAACACGAGCGCCGCGGCGCCGAGGACCAGCGCGGTCTCGTGGGCGAAGCGGGCAAGGCCTGCACGGGGGCCGGAGGCCGCCGTCGCCGTGTCCGTCAGGGTGTGGAGCGAGTACGTCATGCGCAAGCGCGAGCTTAGCGCAGCGCCTCAACCGCTCCGAGCGGGGTGTTGTTTGCACGTCATGCGCCGCGGCCGGCGCCTGCGCGCGTCAGCCCAGGGTGGTGAGGCGGTCCTTGACCAGCATGGAGCCGTCGTCGCGGGTCTCGATGAAGCCCCGGTCCTCGAGGTCCTTCATCACGCGGCTGACCATCTCGCGCGAGGCCCCCACCATCTTGGCGATGTCCTGGCGCGAGATGCGCTCGCGGATCGTCATGAGGCCCTCGCGATCGGGCTGCGCGAACTCCAGCAGCGCGCGGGCCACGCGGCCGTACACGTCCATGAGCGCCAGCGATTCGATCTTGCGGTCGGCCTGCCGCAGGCGCTGCACCAGTCCCTTCATGATCGCGTACGACATGGAGCTGTTCTCGGGCAGGCAGCGCGCGAACTCGGCGCGGCCCAGCGTCAGCATGTCGGTCTGCACTTCCGCGCGGCAGGTGGCGGAATGCGGTTCGTTGTCGATCAGGCTCATCTCGCCGATGTAGTCGCCCGGGTTCAGCGTGGCCAGGATCACCTCGCGCCCGCGCTTGTCGGACGTGACGACCCGGACCCGGCCGGTCAGGATGATGAAGAGCGTGTTGGTCTTCTCGCCCTGCTCCACGATGGTCTCGCCGCGCTTGAAGCGCCGCTTGACCACCGCGTCGGCGACCGCCTCCGCCTGGTTGGAGGTCAGCAGGGCAAACAGGGGCACCCGGCGGATCAACTCCAGGTTGGACAGCATCGACATGTTCTAAATCCCTCCGTGCATGGCGGCTGGCAATGGGTTCTTACAATCGCCCCGATTGAGACGACGCAAGGATTGTTGTTGCTTGCGTGCTTGATACTTCGCGAACCGGCCAGAAATGTACACCGGCCTGTGGCGTTTCCCACACAGGTTTTTCCATCATGACGAACACCAAGCACGCCAAAGTCCTGATCCTCGGCTCCGGCCCCGCCGGCTACACCGCCGCCGTTTACGCCGCCCGCGCCAACCTGCAGCCGCTGCTGATCACCGGCCTCGCGCAGGGCGGGCAGCTGATGACCACGACCGAGGTCGACAACTGGCCGGCCGACGTGCACGGCGTGCAGGGTCCCGAGCTGATGCAGCGCTTCCTCGAGCACGCGGAACGCTTCAAGACCGAGATCGTCTTCGACCACATCAACAAGGTCGACTTCGGCAAGCGGCCCTTCACGCTCACGGGCGACAGCGGCACCTACACCTGCGACTCGCTGATCATCGCCACCGGCGCTTCGGCGCAGTACCTCGGGCTGCCGTCCGAGACGGCGTTCATGGGCAAGGGCGTCAGCGCCTGCGCGACCTGCGACGGCTTCTTCTATCGCGACCAGGTCACCTGCGTCATCGGGGGCGGCAACACCGCGGTGGAGGAAGCGCTGTACCTGTCGAACATCGCGAAGAAGGTCTACCTGGTCCACCGCCGCGACAAGTTCCGCGCCGAGCCGATCCTGGTCGACAAGGTCAAGCAGAAGGTCGCCGAAGGCAAGATCGAGCTGAAGCTGTTCAAGACGCTCGACGAGGTGATGGGCGACCAGACCGGGGTGACCGGCGTGCGCCTGAAGGACACCCAGACCGGCGCCACCGAGGACCTGAACCTGCAGGGCTGCTTCATCGCGATCGGCCACCGCCCGAACACCGAGATCTTCCAGGGCCAGCTGGAGATGAAGGACGGCTACATCCTCACCAAGTCCGGCCTGCAGGGCTTCGCCACCATGACCAGCGTGCCCGGCGTGTTCGCGGCCGGCGACGTGCAGGACCACGTGTACCGCCAGGCGATCACCAGCGCCGGCACCGGCTGCATGGCCGCCCTCGATGCCCAGCGCTTCCTCGAACAAGAGGAATAGGGCCCACCCCCGAAGCGGCCTGCGGCCGCCTCCCCCTCAAGGGGGCGCCCCCAGCGGCCCGGCAAAGCCGGTTCCGCGGCGGCACTGGAGGGTTCGGGCTATAATCGCGGGCTTCGCTGGGCTCGTCCGGCCGGTTACCGCCCCCGTCAGGGCGAGGTGAGCCCAGTCCCTCGGAGCGAACGCCAGCGTTCGCGGTGAGCGACGGGCGGAAGTCGAAAGAGAAATTCCAGATGTCCAAAGTCTGCGAAGTCACGGGCAAGGGCCCGATGGTGGGGAACAACGTCTCCCACGCCAACAACAAGACCAAGCGCCGGTTCCTGCCGAACCTGCAATACCGCCGTTTCTGGGTCGAGAGCGAGAACCGCTGGGTCCGCCTGCGCGTTACCAACGCCGCCGTGCGCCTGATCGACAAGAACGGTATCGACGCTGTGCTGGCGGACATGCGCGCCCGCGGCCAGGCTTAAAGGAGCAAGACCATGGCAAGCAAAGGCGGACGCGAAAAGATCAAGCTGGAATCCACTGCGGGCACCGGCCACTTCTACACGACCAGCAAGAACAAGAAGACGATGCCCGAGAAGATGTCGATCATGAAGTTCGACCCGAAGGCGCGCAAGCACGTCGAATACAAGGAAACAAAGCTGAAGTGACGGCTGGCGCCGCCGGCGCTCCCGTCACCCATCCCCGCGCTCGCGGGGATCCAGGAAGCCCCGCATCGCGGGGCTTTTTTTTGCGCGGCGACATTCCCGGCCGATGCGCGGGCCGGCTCACTCCAGGAAGCGGAGGGTCGAAAGGATCGACCCGGAGGTCTTGTCCAGCCCCTGCTGCGACGCGGGCCTGCGCAGCGTGACCTGGAAGATGTCCGTGGCGTTCAGGGCCACGTAGTAGCTGAAGTGCGTGCTGCCGCCAGCGGTCGCTTCCCTTCGCACCGCGGTCCGCCCGCCCAGCGAGGTGGTCGCGGGGGCCGGCAGCGACGATTTCATCGCGCGCACCTGCTCGGCATACCACGTCGCTATCGGCAGGCCGGTCGGGTTGGCATTGCGCTGCACCCAGAACTGCACGGACAGGCCGGCCCCGCCCGATGGGGCCGCCTCGTCGAACGAGACGGTCTCGGGCCCCGTGCCGGATGCCTGACGCACGCGCCAGCCGGCGGGAAGGCGGGCTTCGAACCCCATGGCCTTGGCCGAGTAGGTACGCCATCCCGGCAAGTCGACCCCGCCATGGGGCTGCGCGTAGGCGGGCGTGGTGGCCAGCTGGAGCGCCAGCACGGCGACCGGCAGGAATCTTGCCATTGCGTTCATGGCGCCCATTGTGGCGGACTGCGGATGGGCTGCGAGGCCGCTCTCGAGCGGGCAAATCGGTTTCGTCCGACACATCCACGGTGGCTGGCAGCCGCAAGATGCGCGTCCGTACAAGGAGAACGACGATGAGCATCCTCGGCAAGATCTTCGACCGCATCCGCGGCCACGCCAGCCCGGACGCGGTGGCGACGGCACAGGCCGCCCCCGGCCCCGCCCCCGCCACGCCCGTCCAGGCTCCCGCACCCAGCCAAGCCGCCCCTGCCCCCGCAGCCCAGCAGCCTGCGGCGGCGCCGGCGCCGGCCATCCAGCGCGTGGACATGGAAAAGCAGCTGGACGACATGGCGGCCAAGAACCCGCAGAAGCTGAACTGGCGCAACTCCATCGTCGACCTGATGAAGCTCGTCGGCATGGACAGCACGCTGCAGGAACGCAAGGAGCTCGCCGACGAGATGGGCTACACCGGCGACAAGAACGACACCGCCGCCATGAACACGTGGCTGCACAAGAAGCTCATGGAGCGCCTGAAGGCCTGACCGCCGCGCCATGAAAAAAGGCCCCTGACGGGGCCTTCCTTTCGCAGCGTACGCCTCTCAGGCGTGCGCGGCGCGCAGCTTGAAGGAGAACTGGCGCAGGGCCTCGATGCCGCTTTCCTCGGCGCGGCGGCACCAGGACTGCAGGTCGGCCGCCAGCTGCTCGCGCGACTGGTTCGTGTTGAGCCACATCTGGCGCAGTTCCTCGCGCATGCTGACCATCTTGTCCAGCACCGGGTGTTCGGCGCGCACCTGCTGCAGCTGCTGGCGCGCGGCGGCCGGCACCTTGTCGTCGTCGCGGTGCAGCCAGCGCTTGGCGGCCTTCAGCGTCGCGAGGTCGTGGCCCTTGGCCTTGAGCACCTCGATCTCCGCCTTGCAGGCCCGGCGCATCTCGCGGGCGTAGCCGGCCATCACCTCGTAGCGGTTGGCGATCACGGCCTCCAGCGTCTTCTCGTCGGCGACCGGCTTGATGGTGCCCAGGCGCAGCTTCGGCGGCACCTTCTTCACCGTGGCCCAGCCGACCTTCTGCATCAGGCTGATGTAGACCCAGCCGATGTCGAACTCGTACTTCTTGACGGAGAACTTGGCCGACGTCGGGTACGTGTGGTGGTTGTTGTGCAGTTCCTCGCCGCCGATGATCAAGCCCCAGGGCGAGATGTTGGTGCTGGCGTCCTGCGCCTCGAAGTTGCGGTAGCCCCAGTAGTGGCCGATGCCGTTGATGATGCCGGCCGCCGTCACGGGGATCCACGCCATCTGCACGGCCCAGACCGCCAGGCCGGCGAAGCCGAACAGCGCCACGTTCAGGATCAGCATCAGGCCCACGCCCTGCCAGCTGTAGCGGGAGTACAGGTTGCGCTCGATCCAGTCATCGGGCGTGCCGTGGCCGAACTTCGTGATGGTCTCGCGGTTCTTGGCTTCGGCGCGGTACAGCTCGGCGCCCTTCCAGAACACGGTGTCGATGCCGCGCGTCTGCGGGCTGTGCGGGTCGTCCACCGTCTCGCACTTGGCGTGGTGCTTGCGGTGGATGGCCACCCATTCCTTGGTCACCATGCCGGTGCCCAGCCACAGCCAGAAGCGGAAGAAGTGCGACGGGATCGCGTGCAGGTCCATCGCCCGGTGCGCCTGGGCGCGATGCAGGAAGATGGTGACGCTGGCGATGGTGATGTGCGTGGTCACCAGGGTGTACAGGACGATCTGCCACCAGGACAGGTCCCAGAGGCCGTTGGCGAGCCAGTCGATCGCCGCGTTCAGCACGGCCCAGTCGGGAAGCAACATGGATGAGGTATCTCTTTCTCTCAGGGTTCAACACGCAGGATTCGTACCGCGTACCGATTGGAGGGATTCTACGGACCGGGGTTCACCTGTAGGAGCTTTCCGACCGACCAGCGGTGTCAGCTTGGGGCTTTTTCCCACGCTGCGGCATAGAAACCGTCCGTCCCGTGCCGGTGCGGCCAGAGGCGGAGGTCCTGTCCGCCCTCGCTGCAGAGCTGCGCCGCGTCGGCGATCCTGGCCTGTTCCAGCAGTTCCTGCACGGAAAGTCGCCTGAAATCGGGGTTTGCGGCCGTGAAAGCGGCGGCGATCGCCTCGTTCTCCTCCCGCAACAGGCTGCAGGTGGCGTAGACGATGCGCCCGCCGGGCTTGAGCAGCCGGGCCGCGCTTTGCAGGATCGCCGACTGCTTAGCCGTCAGCTCTTCCGAAGCTTTGGGTGATTGCCGCCACTTCAAGTCGGGATTGCGGCGGAGGGTGCCCAACCCGGAGCACGGCGCGTCCACGATCACGCGGTCGATCTTGCCGGCGAGGCGCTTGATGCGCTCGTCGCGCTCGTGCGCGATCGCCGCCGGGTGCACGTTCGACAGCTTGCTGCGGGCCAGCCGGGGCTTGAGGTTGTCGAGCCGGTGCGCCGACACGTCGAAGGCATACAGGCGCCCGGTGTTGCGCATGGCCGCGCCGAGGGCGAGCGTCTTGCCGCCCGCGCCGGCGCAGAAGTCCACCACCATCTGGCCGCGGCGGGCATCCGTGAGCAGCGCCAGCAGCTGGGAGCCTTCGTCCTGCACCTCGATCGCGCCGCGCGCGAACGCATCCAGCTTCGTCAGCGCGGGCTTGCCTTCCACGCGCAAGCCCCAGGGCGAATACGGCGTCGGCTGCGCGGCGATGCCGGCGATCTTCAGCTCCTGTCGGACGTCGTCGCGCTTGTCGTTCAGCGTGTTCACGCGCAGGTCCAGCGGCGCCACCTGGTCGAGGGCGTCCACCAGGGGCCAGAAATCCTCGCCCAGCTGCGCCTTCAGCGGCTCGGCCAGCCACTCCGGCAGGTTGTGGCGGTGCCGCTCGATCAGCGTGGCCCGATCGACGGCGTCGCACTGGTCCAGCCACGCCTTCTCCTGCTCGTTCAGCGCGCTCTTGAGGAAGTCGCGGGGACCGGCGAACCCGAGGATGGCGAGACGCCGTTCGCGCGAGCCGCTGCCGGAGCCGGCGAAATGCTCGAACAGCAGCTTGCGTCGCAGCACGGCATACGCCGTCTCGGCCAGCGTGGCCCGCTCGCGCGGACCGAGCGAACGGTGCTCACGGAAATAGCGCGACACCACCGCGTCGGCGGGGTGTTCGAAGCGGAGGACCTGGGCGACCAGGTCGGCGCACGCGTCCAGCAGGGCTTTGGGATGCATGCGGGTCCTAGAGGCGGGGCAGCAGGGCGGCGATGGCCCGCGGGTAGATCAGGTGCTCCTGCGTCAGCACGCGCGCCGCGAGCGTTTCGGCCGTGTCGCCCGGGAGCACGGGGACGACGGCCTGCTCCAGGATCGGGCCGTGGTCCAGTTCGGCGGTCACCTGGTGCACGGTGGCACCGGCGAAGCGGCAACCTGCCTCCAGCGCACGCTGGTGGGTGTGCAAGCCGGGAAAGGCGGGCAGCAGCGAAGGATGGATGTTCAGCATCCGGCCCTGGTAGCGGGCGACGAAGCTGGGCGTGAGGATGCGCATGAACCCGGCCAGGACGACCAGCGCCGGCTGGTGGCGGTCGAGGACGGCGCCCAGCGCGTCTTCGAAAGCCTCGCGGGTGGGGAATTGCTTGTGGTCCACGGCTTCCGCGGCCAGCCCTTGCTCCCGCGCGAACGCGAGGCCGCCCGCGTCCGGCCGGTTGCTGACCACCGCCACGACCTGGGCGCCGTACGCCGCGCGCCAGTTGTCGCGCTGCGCCGCGCGCACAATGGCGGCCATGTTGGAGCCCCCGCCGGAGACCAGGATCACGATGTTCTTCATGTGTGCCGCGATTATCCCAGCCATGCCGGGGGGCCTGCCTTGCCGATGCAGCCGCTGACCGCCGCCGAGGCGCGCGTGCTCGGCACGCTGATGGAAAAGGCCCGCACCGTCCCCGACAGCTACCCCATGTCGCTCAACGCCATCGTCGCCGGCTGCAACCAGAGGAGCAGCCGCGACCCGGTCACGAACCTCGGGGACGCGGAGGTGCAGGAGGCGCTCGACGGCCTGAAGCACCGTTCGCTCGCCTTCACCATGCGCGGCAGCCGCGTCGAACGCTGGGAGCACAACTTCCAGCGCGCCATGGTCGTGCCGGAGCAGTCCGCGGTGCTGCTGGGCCTGCTGATGCTGCGCGGGCCGCAGACCGCCGGCGAGCTGCGCATCCACAGCGAGCGGTGGTACCGCTTCGCCGACATCTCTTCGGTGGAAGGCTTCCTGGAAGAGATGCGCGACCGCTCCGAAGACAAGGGCGGCCCGCTGGTGGTGCAGCTGCCCCGCGCCCCGGGGGCCCGCGAGACGCGCTGGGCCCACCTGCTGTGCGGGCCGGTCGACGTCACCCAGTGGGCCCCGATCGCCAGTGCGGCGGCCGGCCCCACGGCCGACGGCGGCGAAGTGGCCGCCCTCTCCACCCGCATCGGCGCGCTCGAAATGGAGGTGGCCCTGCTGCGGGCCCAGCTGTCCGACCTGTCGGCCCAGCTCGGTTTGTCGCCACCTGGACACCCCGAATCGAACGACCGTGCTTAAATTCCCGATCGCTCCGGAGACAAGAGATGGACCTCGCATTCACCCCTGAAGAACAGCAGTTCCGCGAGGAGGTCCGCGCCTGGGTGCGCGCCAACCTCCCCGAGGACATCGCCCACAAGGTGCACAACGCGCTGCACCTGACGCGTGACGACATGCAGCGCTGGGCCAGGATCCTCGGCAAGAAGGGCTGGCTGGGCTACGGCTGGCCCAAGCAGTTCGGCGGCCCGGGCTGGACAGCGGTGCAGAAGCACCTGTTCGAGGAAGAAACCGCGCTCGCCGGCGCGCCCCGCATCGTGCCCTTCGGCCCGGTGATGGTGGCGCCCGTGATCATGGCCTTCGGCTCGCCGGAGCAGCAGAAACGCTTCCTGCCCGGCATCGCCAGCGGCGAGGTCTGGTGGAGCCAGGGCTACAGCGAACCGGGTTCGGGCTCCGACCTCGCCTCCCTCAAGACCCGCGCCGAGCGCAAGGGCGACAAGTACATCGTCAACGGCCAGAAGACGTGGACCACGCTGGCGCAGTACGGCGACTGGATCTTCTGCCTGGTGCGCACTTCCACCGAAGGCAAGCCGCAGACCGGCATCTCCTTCCTGCTGGTCGACATGAAGTCGCCGGGCGTGACGGTGCGCCCGATCATCATGCTGGACGGCGGCCACGAGGTGAACGAGGTGTTCTTCGACAACGTCGAAGTGCCCGCGGAGAACCTGATCGGCGAGGAGAACAAGGGCTGGACCTACGCCAAGCACCTGCTGTCGCACGAGCGCACCAACATCGCCGACGTCAACCGCGCCAAGCGCGAACTCGAACGCGTCAAGCGCATCGCCCGCAACGAAGGCGTCTACAACGACACCCGCTTCCGCGACGAGATCGCCAAGCTGGAAGTGGACGTCGTCGCACTGGAGATGCTGGTGCTGCGCGTGCTGTCGGCCGAGAAGTCGGGCAAGAACCCGCTGGACATCGCCGGCCTGCTGAAGATCAAGGGCAGCGAGATCCAGCAGCGCTACACCGAGCTGATGATGCTGGCCGCGGGCCCGTACGCCGCCCCCTTCGTCAAGGAGGCGATGGAAGCCGGCTACCAGGGCGAGTACGTCGGCGCCGCGTACATCGCGCCGCTGGCCGCCAGCTACTTCAACATGCGCAAGACCACCATCTACGGCGGTTCCAACGAAGTGCAGCGCAACATCGTCGCCCAGACGGTGCTGGGCTAAGGAGGCAGGACATGGATTTCGATTTCAGCGACGAACAGGAACAGCTGCGCGACGCCGTGCGCAAGTGGGTGGACCGCAGCTACGGCTTCGAGCGCCGCCAGGGCATCACGAAGGCCGGCGGCTTCGATCGCGCCGCCTACGGTGAACTGGCCGAACTGGGCCTGACCGGCCTCTACGTGTCCGAAGAACATGGCGGCATGGCCATGGGCCCGGTCGAGGCGATGGTGGTGCTGGAGGAACTCGGGCGCGGCATGGTGCTGGAGCCCCTGGGCCAGACCCTGGTGGCCAGCGGCGTGCTGGGCGGCTATGCGCCGGAGGAAGTGAAGCAGCAATGGCTGCCCCGGCTGGCCGCCGGTGAAGCACTGGTGGTGCTCGCGCACCAGGAACGCAAGGCACGCTACCGGCTGGACGCGTGCGAAGCGCAGGCCACGCAGGCGGGCGGCGGCTGGAAACTGTCCGGCGAGAAGAGCATCGTGCCGGCCGGTGACCAGGCCGACGCCTTCCTCGTGCCGGCCAAGGCCGACGGCAAGATCGCCCTCTTCCTCGTCGAACGCGGCGCGCAAGGAGTGACGGCGCGCGGCTATCCGACCATGGACGGTGCGCGCGCGGCCGAGGTCACCTTCCGCGATGCGGCGGCCACGCTGGTCACGGCCGATGGCGCGACGGCGCTGGAGCACGCCGTGGACATCGGCATCGCCTGCACCTGTGCCGAAGCGGTCGGCGTGATCGACAAGACGATGCAGCTCACGGCGGAATACCTCAACACCCGCAAGCAGTTCGGCGTGACGCTCGCCACCTTCCAGGCGCTGCGCCACCGCATGGCCGACATGAAGATGCAGCAGGAACTCGCCCGTTCCATGAGCTACTACGCGTCGCTCAAGCTGAACGCGCCGGCCGACGAGCGCCGCCGCGCGATGGCGCGCGCCAAGTACCAGCTGGGCGTGGCGATGCGCTTCGTCGGCCAGAACTCGGTGCAGCTGCACGGCGGCATCGGGGTGACCGACGAATACGTGGGCAGCCACTACTTCAAGAAGCTCACGCAGCTGGAGCTGGCCTGGGGCGACACCCTGCACCACCTCGGCGAGGTGTCGCAACGGATGCAGGACACCGCAGGCGTGTTCGCCTAAAGTCCGGGACACGGGCGAAGGAAGAAGCGGCCACGGGCCGCTTTTTCTTGGGCCCTGCAAAAACGAAGGAGACATCGAAGCATGACCACCCGCCGCCATTTCCTCGCCGCCACGGCCGCCCTGGGCCTGGGCGCCTGCGCCACCGGCCCTTCCATGACCGACCATCCGCCCATCGTCTTCGTCCACGGCAACGGCGACACCGCCGGCATCTGGCAGTCGACGATCTGGCGCTTCGAGTCGAACGGCTGGCCGCGCGAGCGCCTGCACGCCATCGACGTGCCCTACCCGCTGGCGCGTGACGACGACACCAAGCCGCAGCCCGGGCGCACATCGGCGGCCGAGCACATGGCGCACCTGCGCGCCGAGGTCGACCGCGTGCTGCAGGCCACCGGCGCCAGCCGCGTCGTGCTGGTGGGCAACTCGCGCGGCGGCCTGGCCATCCGTAACTACATCCAGAACGGCGGCGGCGCGGCCAAGGTCAGCCACGCGATCCTGGGCGGCGTGCCCAACCACGGCATCTGGAACGTGCCCGGGCGCAACCCGGGCAGCGAGTTCGCCGGCAATGGCCCCTTCGTGCAGGGCCTGAATGCGCCGAAGAACGCGGCCGGCGACGAGGTCGCCGGGCCCGTGAAGTGGATGACGCTGCGCTCGGACAACAACGACAAGTACGCGCAGCCGCACGGCCGCTGGATCGGCGCGCCGGACCTGCAGACGAACGTGGGCTACGACGGCCCCGCGCTCAAGGGCGCGGAGAACGTGGTGCTGGCGCGCGCCGACCACCGCGAGGTGTCCTTCTCGCCCGCCGCCTTCGAGGCGACCTACCGCTTCATCACCGGCCGCGCGCCGCGCACGCTGGAGATCGTGCCGGAAGACCGCGTGCAGCTGTCCGGCAAGGTCAGCGGCCTCGGCCTGGCGTCGGCCGACCCCGCCTCCGGCAACTTCCAGAACAACCTGCCGCTGGCCGGCGCCCAGCTGGAGGTCTTCGCCCTCGACCCGGCGACCGGCGAGCGCCGGGGCGCCGCCGCCCACGCGCAGGTGATCGGGGCGAACGGCGCCTGGGGCCCGTTCGCCGCGCAGAGGGGCGTGCCGTACGAATTCGTGGTCCGCTCGCCCGGCTATGCCGTCACGCACATCTACCGCAGCCCGTTCCCGCGTTCCGGCAGCGTTGTGAACATGCGGCCGCAGCGGGTCACGGCCGAGGCGGACCGCAACGCGCCTTCGCTGGTCATCCTGGACCGCCCGCGCGGCTACTTCGACCCCGGCCGCGACCGCATGGCGTTCGACGGCCAGAACCCGCCGCCGGGCGCGCTGCCGGGCGCCGGCGTGTCGTCCTCCCGCATCCGGCCGCCGCTGCCCTCACGCGCCGTCGCGGCGGAATTCAACGGCGAGCGGATCGTGGGCCGGAACTGGCCGGTGGCCGAGGGCCACGTCTCCGTGCTGGAACTGACCTACTGACGGTCAGGCGTGCAGCCTGGAGTTCTTCGGCAGGTGCGCCATCAGGAACTCCATCTGGTCCGCCAGGATGCGGCGGTTGCGCAGGATGAAGTCCTCCCACAGGCTCGGCACGTAGGGCGCGTACAGGAGCGACATGCCGGCCTGCTCGGGCGTGCGGCTGCCCTTGCGGTGGTTGCAGGCCCGGCAGGCGGTCACCACGTTCATCCAGTGGTCCTTGCCGTTCTGGGCGAAGGGAATGATGTGCTCGCGGGTGAGCTCTTCCTCTTCGTGCAGTTCGCCGCAGTAGGCGCAGACGTTGCGGTCGCGCGCGAACAGCTTGCCGTTGGTGAGGCCGGGCTTGAGGTCGAAGGGGTTGATGTTCGGCACGCCCTTGGTGCCGATGATGCTGTTGACCGTGATGACCGACTGCTCGCCCGTGCGGGCGTTGGTCCCGCCGCGGAACATGGCGACCTCGGCCCCGGCCTCCCAGCGCACCTGGTCGGCGGCATAGTGCAGAACGGCCTGCTCCAGCGAGATCCACGACTGCGGGAGCCCTTGGGCGGACAGCTTCAAGACCTTCAAGACGCGCCTCCATTCATCACGGACGACGCCTTCCGCGAGGCTGTCTGCGCCTCGCGGCAGCGTGAGAGACAATATACCGTGTTTTCGTGAGGGGCTCGTGGCAGGCCATGCGTGCGTTGGCCTTCGCCAACGGCGCCCCGGCGCTATCAAAAAGATACCAACCCCGATGCAGATCCTGCGAGGCTTCCACCACCCCCAGACCGCCGAAGCCTGCGCGCTCACCATCGGCAACTTCGACGGCGTGCACCGCGGCCACCAGGCGATGCTGGCCTTGCTGAACAGCGAGGCCCGGCACCGCGGCGTGCCCAGCTGCGTGCTCACCTTCGAGCCGCACCCGCGGGATTATTTCGCCGCCCTGCACCGCAAGCCGGAGCTGGCGCCCGCGCGCATCGCCACCCTGCGGGACAAGCTGACCGAGCTGCGCAAGTGCGGCGTCGACCAGTGCGTGATCCTGAAGTTCGACGCCCGCCTGTCCGGCCAGTTGCCGGAAGCCTTCATCGAGGAGGTGCTGGTCCAGGGCCTGGGCGCGAAATACGTGCTGGTGGGCGACGACTTCCGTTTCGGGGCCAAGCGGGCCGGCGACTACGCGATGCTGGACTCGGCCGGCAGCCGGCGCGGCTTCGACGTCGCCCGCATGAACAGCTACGAGGTGCATGGCCTGCGGGTCTCGAGCTCGGCCGTCCGCGAGGCGCTGACCCGCGGCGACATGGCCGGCGCCGCCGCCCTCCTCGGGCGGCCCTACAGCATCAGCGGCCACGTGGTGCACGGCCGCAAGCTGGGGCGGGACCTCGGCTTCCGGACGCTCAACCTGCGCTTCGCCCACTGGAAGCCGGCGGCCGGCGGCATCTTCGCGGTCAAGGTGCACGGCCTGGGCGACACGCCGCTGGTGGGGGTCGCCAACCTCGGCGTCCGGCCTTCCCTGGACCCCAGGGACGTCAACGGCGGGCGGGTGCTGCTGGAGACCCATTGCCTGCAATGGCCCGCCGACCTGGGCCCCGAGGGGGCCTACGGTAAAATCATCCGCGTGGAACTGCTGCACAAACTGCACGATGAGCTGCGCTACGACGGCCTCGATGCCCTGAAGGCGGGCATCGCGCGCGACTGCGACGCCGCGCGCGCCTTCTTCGCCGCCACGCACGCCGAGACCCGGCGGCAGACCACGCGCGACCGAATTTAGCGATCTTGTCATTGCGGGCCCGCCCCGCGATCCCTCCCCACGCCCTCCGTGGATGCCGGCCCCAGACCGGCGTGACGATTTCGCCCAAGGCTTTCCATGACCGACAAGACCGACTACCGCGCCACCCTGAACCTGCCCGACACGCCCTTCCCGATGCGGGGCGACCTGCCCAAGCGCGAGCCGGGCTGGGTGAAGGAGTGGGAGGACCAGGGCCTCTACAAGCGCCTGCGCGTGGCCCGGGCCGGGCGGCAGAAGTTCGTGCTGCACGACGGCCCGCCGTACGCCAACGGCCAGATCCACATGGGCCACGCGGTCAACAAGATCCTGAAGGACATGATCGTCAAGTCGCGCCAGCTCAAGGGGCTGGACGCCGCCTACATCCCGGGCTGGGACTGCCACGGGCTGCCGATCGAGAACGCGATCGAGAAGAAGTTCGGCCGCAACCTGCCGCGCGACGAGATGCAGGCGAAGAGCCGTGCCTTCGCCACCGAGCAGATCGACCTGCAGCGCGTCGACTTCAAGCGCCTGGGCGTCCTGGGCGACTGGGACCACCCTTACCGCACGATGGAGTTCCAGACCGAGGCCAACGAGATCCGCGCCTTCAAGCGCGTGGTCGAGCGCGGCTTCGTGTACCGCGGGCTGAAGCCGGTCTACTGGTGCTTCGACTGCGGCTCGTCGCTGGCCGAGTTCGAGATCGAGTACGCGGACAAGAAGTCGCAGACGCTCGACGTGGGCTTCAAGGCCGATGACGCGGCCAGGGTCGCCGCCGCCTTCGGCGTGGCCGACGCGGTGCCGGACACGTTCATCGTGATCTGGACGACGACCGCCTGGACCATCCCGGCGAACCAGGCGCTGAACCTCAACCCCGAGATCGTCTACGCGCTGGTGGAGACGCCCCGCGGCCGCCTCATCGTGGCCGAGACGCTGGTGGAGAAGGCGCTGGCCCGCTACAAGCTGGAAGGCAGGGTGCTCGCGACCACCGCCGGCAAGAACCTGGGGGGCCTGGAGTTCCGCCATCCCTTCTACGACGTGGACCTCGGCTTCCGCCGCCTGTCCCCCGTCTACCTGGCCGACTACGCCACGGCCGAAGACGGCACCGGCATCGTGCACTCCTCGCCCGCCTACGGCCTGGACGACTTCAACAGCTGCGTGGCGCACGGGATGAAGTACGACGACATCCTGAACCCGGTGCAGGGCAACGGTTCGTATGCGCCCGACTTCGCGCTGTTCGGCGGGGAGAACATCTGGAAGGCGGTGCCGCACATCATCGGCAAGCTCGAAGAAGCCGGCCGCCTGTTCGCCACCGAGACCATCACCCACAGCTACCCGCACTGCTGGCGCCACAAGTCGCCGGTGATCTACCGCGCCGCGGCGCAGTGGTTCGTGCGCATGGACGAGGGCGAGGGCGTCTTCACCAGGGACAAGGCGCCCAAGACCCTGCGCCGGATGGCGCTGGAAGCCATCGAGGAAACCAGCTTCTATCCGGAGAACGGCAAGGCGCGGCTGCGCGACATGATCGCCGGCCGGCCCGACTGGTGCATCAGCCGGCAGCGCAGCTGGGGCGTGCCCCTGCCGCTGTTCCTGCACAAGGACAGCGGCGAACTGCACCCGAAGACCATGGAGATCCTCGACCTCGCGGCCGACATGGTGCAGGCCGGCGGCGTGGAAGCCTGGAGCAAGGCCACGACCGAGGAGATCCTCGCGAAAGCGGGCGCGGCCGCCGACGCGGCGCAGTACACCAAGAGCCAGGACATCCTGGAGGTCTGGTTCGACTCCGGCACGACGCACACCACGGTGCTGCGCGGCTCGCACGCGGGCGCGGCGCACGAGAACGGCCCCGAGGCCGACCTGTACCTGGAAGGTCACGACCAGCACCGCGGCTGGTTCCACTCCTCGCTGCTCACGGCCTGCGCGATGTACGGACGCGCCCCCTACCGCGGGCTGCTGACCCACGGCTTCACAGTGGACAGCCAGGGCCGCAAGATGAGCAAGTCGCTCGGCAACGGCATCGAGCCGCAGCAGGTGAGCAGCAAGCTTGGCGCCGAGATCATCCGCCTGTGGGTGGCCGCCTCCGACTACTCCGGCGACATCGCTGGCGACGACAAGATCCTCGCGCGGGTGGTCGATGCCTACCGCCGCATCCGCAACACGCTGCGTTTCCTGCTGGCGAACGTGAGCGACTTCGACCCGGCGAAGGACGCCGTGCCGCTGTCGGAGCTGCTGGAGATCGACCGCTACGCCATGGCGCGCGCGGCGCAGTTCCAGGCGGAAGTGCTGGGGCACTACGAGGTGTACGAGTTCCACCCCGTGGTCGCGAAGCTGCAGGTCTACTGCTCCGAAGACCTCGGCGCGTTCTACCTCGACGTGCTGAAGGACCGCCTCTACACGACGGCGCCCAAGTCGCTGGCCCGCCGCAGCGCGCAGACGGCGCTGTGGAACATCACGCATGCCATGCTGCGCTGGATGGCGCCCTTCCTCAGCTTCACGGCGGAAGAGGCCTGGAAGGTGTTCGGCACCTCCGACTCGATCTTCCTGGAGGAGTACGCCGAGATCGGCGGCCCCGACGAAGCGCTGCTGGCGAAGTGGGAGCGCATCCGCGCCATCCGCGACGCGGCCAACAAGGAGATCGAGGCCGTGCGCGCGCAGGGCCAGGTGGGCTCCTCGCTGCAGGCGAACCTGGTGATCACCGCGCCGGCCGACGATTTCGCCCTGCTCCAGGGCCTGGGAGACGACTTGAAGTTCATCTTCATCACGTCCGCGGTGCGGCTGCAGGCCGGCGACGCCCTGGCGATCCAGGCCGTGCCCAGCACCGACACCAAGTGCGAGCGCTGCTGGCACTGGCGCGCCGACGTCGGGCAGGACGCCGCGCACCCGACGATCTGCGGCCGCTGCGCCGCCAACCTGTTCGGCGCCGGCGAAGCGCGGGTGCACGCCTGATGGCCCGCGCGACCGGCTCCCTCTTCCCGCGCGAAGGCGCGTCGCACAGCCTGCTGCCCTGGCTGGGCCTGGCGCTGATCCTGCTGATCGCGGACCAGTTCACCAAGGTGCTGATCCTCGGCTACTACAAGCTGGGGGACTCGACCACCATCACGTCGTTCTTCAACATCGTGCGGGCCCACAACACCGGGGCGGCGTTCTCCTTCCTGGCGGCCGCCTCCGGCTGGCAGCGCTGGCTGTTCACCGGCATCGGCATCGCCGCGACGCTGTTCATCGTGTACCTGCTGCGGACGCACCCGGGACAGAAGCTGTTCTGCTTCGCCCTGGCCTGCATCCTGGGCGGTGCCGTCGGCAACGTCATCGACCGCCTGCTGCACGGCTACGTGGTGGACTTCCTGCAGTTCCACTGGGGTGGCTGGTATTTCCCCGCCTTCAACGTGGCGGACGCGGCCATCACCGTGGGCGCGGTCGGCCTGGTCCTCGACGAACTGCTGCGCGTGCGCGGAAGCAAGTAGCCGCCCCTGGCGGAACCCCCATGTAAAGGCCGGGGCACGGAACGTGCAGGGGATCACGCCTGCCCGTGGTTGACGGGAAACACCCTGTCCCCTTCCGCCGGGCCGCGGCGTATCATTGTTCAAAAATGAAGCATCTGCTGAACCTGCTGGCGGCCGTCGCGCTGCTGGTCTGGGGCACGTACCTCGTTCGCACGGGCATCCTGCGCGTCTTCGGTGCCAACCTCCGCCACGTGCTGGCGCGCAGCATCGGCACCCGCCCCGCCGCCGCCTTCGCGGGCCTGGGCGTGACGGCGCTGGTCCAGTCCAGCACCGCCACGGCCCTGATCGTCTCCTCCTTCGTCGGCCAGGGCCTCGTCGCCCTGCCCACGGCGCTCGCGGTCATGCTCGGGGCCGACGTGGGCACCAGCCTGATGTCGGTGGTGTTCTCCTTCGACCTGTCCTGGCTGTCGCCGCTGCTGATCTTCGTCGGCGTCGTGCTGTTCATCACCCGCCAGGCGACGGCGCTGGGTCGCTTCGGCCGCGTGCTGATCGGCCTGGGCCTGATGCTGCTGGCGCTGCGCCTGGTCTCGGAATCGACGGGCGTGATGGTGCAGTCGCCCGCGGTGAAGGCGCTGCTGCTGTCACTGTCCAGCGATGTCCTGCTGGAGATCACCGTCGGCGCCGTGATGGCCGTGGTGGCCTATTCCAGCCTGGCCATCGTGCTGCTCACCGCGACGCTGGCCGCCTCCGGCGCGATCCCGCTCGACGTGGCGCTGGGCCTGACGCTGGGCGCCAACCTGGGCAGCGGCCTGCTGGGCGTGCTCGCCACCGCCAAGTCCACGGTGGAAGTGCGGCAGGTGCCGATGGGCAACCTGGTCTTCAAGATCGTCGGCGTGATGATGGCCGCGCCCTTCGTCGGCCTCTGGCTGAAGCTGCTGCAGCCCTACCTGCCGGAACCCGCGACCGTCGTGGTCCTGTACCACCTGGTCTTCAACATCCTGATCGCGCTGATCTTCCTGGCCCTTACGCACATCGTGGCGCGATGGGTGGAGCAATGGCTGCCCAAGCCCGACAAGCACACGGTGGCCGGGCGGCCGCACCACCTCGACCCCTCCGCGCTGGCCACGCCTTCGCTGGCCATCTCCAACGCGGCGCGGGAGGCCCTGCACCAGGCGGACATCGTCGAGACCATGATGCTGGGCATGCTGCGGGTCATCAAGGACAACGACCTGCGCCTGGCCGAGGAACTGCGGAAGATGGACGACACCGTCGACCAGCTCTACTCCGCGATCAAGTACTACCTGACCAAGATCTCGCGCGAGGCGCTGGGCGAAGAGGAAAGCCGCCGCTGGACGGACATCATCAGCTTCACGATCAACATGGAGCAGATCGGCGACATCATCGAGCGGATCCTGCTGGACATCGAGGACAAGAAGATCAAGAAGGGCCGCAACTTCTCCGAGGCCGGGATGGCGGAGATCTGCGAGCTGCACGCGCGGCTGATCGACAACCTGCGCCTGGGCATGAGCGTGTTCCTCAACGGCTCGGTGCGCGACGCGCAGAAGCTGCTGGAGGAAAAGGCGCGCTTCCGCGACCTGGAGCGCGCCTACGCGGGCACCCACCTCACGCGCCTGTCCGAGAACACGGTGCAGAGCATCGAGACCAGTTCGCTGCACCTGGACCTGATCAGCGACCTGAAGCGGATCAACTCGCACATCTGCTCCATCGCCTACCCCATCCTCGATTCGGCCGGCGCGCTGGCGCCCAGCCGCTTCCGCGGCGTGCCGGACGACCGGCAGGGCGCCCTGCTCTGACCTAGGCGCTCGCGCCCTGCGCCAGCGCGGCGCGCACCTGCTCCGCCCGCGGGATCGGGTCCACCGCACCATACCCTTCGGTGGACAGTGCGGCGGCGACCACCGCGTAGCGTGCCGCGTCCTGCAGCGCGTCCCCGGCCACCAGTCGCGCCAGGAGCGTGCCGCCGAAGGTGTCGCCGGCACCGGTGGCGTCGACCGGCCGGCAGCGGTGCGGCGGCACGTGCCAGCGGTTCGTCCCGTCGCTCACCAGCGCGCCCTTCGCTCCCAGCTTCAGGGCGACGACCCGCGGCCCGAGATCCAGGCAGAAGTCCAGCAGCGCGTCGGGGTCCTCGAGGCCGCTGATCGCCTGCACGTCGTCCAGGCTGGGCAGGCAGATCTCGCTGAGCCGGATCAGCTCCCGCATCACTTCGCGCGCCACGTCGAGGGGCCACAGCTTCAGGCGCAGGTTGGTGTCGAAGGAGACCCGCACGCCGGCCGCGCGCGCGGCCGCGACGGCCGCGAAGCAGGTCTCTCGCGCGCTCCCGGAGATCGCCGCGGAGATGCCGGACAGGTGCAGCACCTTCGCCCGCGCGATCCGCTCCAAAGGCAAGTCCTGCGGCCGCATGCGGCTCGCCGCGGAGCCCTTGCGGAAGAAGCTGAAATGGTGGCCCTGCGCGTCGTGCGTGACGAAGTAGATGGCGGTGAAGGCTTCCGGGTCCGTGCGCACGCCCGTGTCATCCACGCCTTCGCGCCGCCACAGCGCGCGCAGCATGCCGCCGTAGGGGTCGTCGCCGACCGCGGACAGGTAGCCGACGCTCGCGCCCTGGCGCGCGGCGGCGATGGCGGCATTCGACGTGTCGCCGCCGAAACCCTGCAGGTAGATGCGGCCTTCGCGCTCGCCGGTCTGGTTGAATTCGACCATGGGCTCGCCCAGGGCCAGGATGTCGCAGCGGCTCATGGCCGCACCCAGGAAGCGGTCGGCGCCTGGCCTACGCCGCGGCCTGCGCGGCCGGCTGCGTGCTGCCGCGCGGCGGCTGCTGCCGGCAGAACTCCACCAGCGCCTCGAGCTCGGTGGACTTGTCGAACACCGCGTCGGCGCCGAGCTGCTTGCAACGCCAGCGCACGTCGCGCGAAGAATGGTTGCTGAGCACCACGATCCTCTGGTCCGGGCGCGCGCGGCGCACCGACTGCAGCACGTTGATGCCGCTGCCCTCGCGCAGGAACAGGTCGATGATGGCCAGGTCCCAGTCGTTGGCGGCCAGCCAGCGTTTCGCCTCGTGCTCGGTCTCGGTCGCGCCGGCGAGCTCGACCTGCGCGAGCTCCTTCAGCGTATCGATCAGGTTCTCCCGGATCGTCGAGCTGTCCTCGACGATGTAGGCGCGAAACGTCATTTGGGGTTCTCCAAGCGGCCGTCCACGCGGGCGGCCGTCTGGAGGGGGACTGTAGGGGCGGCCTAGGGAAGCGGCTGCAAGCGGCCAGGCCATGCGTTTGTAGGAAAGCACTTCTCGAGCGCACGCGGCCCCCGTCTTTACAAAGTGAGGATGGTGCAGCCGGTCGTCCTGCGCGCCTCCAGCGCCTCGTGCGCATCGCGCACGCGCTCCAGCGGGAAGCGCTGGTCGATGCGGATGTCGACCTTGCCGCTCGTCACCGCGTCGAACAGGTCGTCGGCCATCTGCTGGTTGGCTTCGCGCGTGGCGATGTGCGTGAACAGCGTCTGCCGGGTGACGTACAGCGAGCCCTTGTTGGCGAGCACCGCGGGGGCGAAAGGCGGCACCGGGCCGGAGGAATTGCCGAAGGTCGCCATCAGGCCGAAGGGCGCCAGGCAATCGAGCGACTTCTCCCACGTGTCCTTGCCCACCGAGTCGTACACGACCTTCACGCCCTTGCCGCCCGTGATGTCCTTCACGCGGGCCTGGAAGTCTTCCTTGGCGTAGTTGATCATGTGGGCGGCGCCCAGGGACTTGGCGAGCGCGCACTTCTCGTCGCTGCCCGCGGTGCCGATCAACTGCAGGCCGAGCGCCTTCGCCCATTGCACCGCGATCAGGCCGACGCCGCCGGCGGCCGCGTGGAACAGCACGAAGTCGCCTTCCTGCAGGCCGCCCTGCGGCAGCGTGCGCTTGAGCAGGTACTGCGCCGTCAGGCCCTTGAGCATCATTGCCGCGCCGGTCTCGAAGCTGATGGCGTCCGGCAGCTTGCAGACGTTCTTCGCCGGCATCACGCGCACCTCGCAGTACGAGCCCGGCGGATGGCTGGCGTAGGCCGCGCGGTCGCCGGCCTTCAGGTGCGTGACGCCTTCGCCGACCGCTTCGACGATGCCGGCGCCTTCCATCCCGAGCGACAGCGGCAGCGGGTTCTTGTACAGGCCGGTGCGCTGGTAGACGTCGATGAAGTTCAGGCCCGCGGCGCGATGGCGGATGCGGATCTCGCCGGGGCCGGGCTGCCCGACCTCGACGTCGACGAACTCCATTTGCTCGGGGCCGCCGTACTGGCGGATCTGGACGGCTTTGCTCACGTCGGTCTCCTGTGGCTGTGGGTGCGAACCGGCGCATCCTGCCACGAAAGCCCGTCTGCCGCCCCGGAAGGGACGCCGCACTCCGCTACAGTGCCCCGGCGATGAACCAGCGACTGAACCTCTCCACCGCCGTGCTGCTGACCGTGCCGCCGCTGCTCTGGGCCGGCAATGCGGTCGTCGGCCGCCTGATGGCGCCGCTGGTGCCGCCGATCACGCTGAACTTCCTGCGCTGGGCGCTGGCGCTGCTCCTGCTGCTGCCGTTCGCCTGGGCGCTGCTGAAGCCGGGCAGCCCGATCTGGCCGCGCATGGGCCGCTACGCGGTGCTGGGGCTGCTGGGCATCGGGTTCTACAACGCGCTGCAGTACCTCGCCCTGAAGACCTCCACGCCGGTGAACGTGACGCTGGTCGCCTCCAGCATGCCGGTGTTCATGCTGGCGCTGGGCGCCGCGTTCTTCGGCCAGCGCATCACGCGGCGGCAGATGGTCGGGGCGGTGCTGTCCATCGCCGGCGTGCTGCTGGTGCTCGCGCGCGGCGACCTCGAGCACCTGGCGCAGGTGCGCTTCGTCGTCGGCGACCTGTACATGCTGGTGGCGACCGCGTCCTGGGCGGTGTACAGCTGGCTGCTCACGCGGCCCGGCGACCCGCCGGAGGTGCGTTCCGACTGGGCCGGCTTCCTGATGGCGCAGCTGGTGCCCGGCGTGGTGTGGTCCGGGCTGTTCGCCGCGGCGGAGGCGGCGACCACCACGCAGGCGATCCAGTGGGGCTGGCCGCTCGCCGCCGCCCTCGCGTACGTCGCGATCGGCCCGGCGCTGGTCGCCTACCGGTGCTGGGGCATGGGCGTGCAGCGCGTCGGGCCCAACATCGCCGGCTTCTTCTCCAACCTCACGCCCCTGTTCGCCGCGATCTTCTCGGCCGCCTTCCTGGGCGAGCCGCCGCGCCTCTACCACGCGCTCGCCTTCGCGCTGATCGTGGGCGGCATCGTCGCGTCGTCCCGGCGCTAGGGCGCTAGTACGTCCCGGGGTACGCGCCGCCGTCGATCAGCACGTTCTGGCCGGTGATGTAGCCGGCGTGCGCGCTGCACAGGAAGGCGCAGGTGGCGCCGAACTCCTCTGCGGTGCCGAAGCGCAGCGACGGGATCGTCTTGATGCGCAGGTCGCGCACCTCGTCCACCGTCTTGCCGCTCTTCTTCGCGCCGCCTTCCAGCGTCGCCTTCAGCCGGTCGGTGTCGAAGGCACCGGGCAGCAGGTTGTTGATGGTGACGTTGGCGGAGGCCAGCTTGCTGGTGCGCGAGACGCCGGCGACGAAGCCGGTCAGGCCGCTGCGCGCGCCGTTGGACAGGCCCAGGATGTCGATCGGCGCCTTCACCGCGCTCGACGTGATGTTGACGATGCGGCCGAAGCCCCGCGCCGCCATGCCGTCGACGGTCGCCTTGATCAACTCGATCGGCGTGAGCATGTTCGCGTCCACCGCCTTGATCCACGCGTCCCGGTCCCAGTCGCGGAAGTCCCCCGGCGGCGGGCCGCCGGCGTTGGTGACGACGATGTCGAAGTCCTTGCGGAAGGCGAACACCTTGGCGCGGCCTTCCACCGTCGTGATGTCGGCGGCGATCGCCTCGATCTGCGTGACCGGGGTCACTTGCGCATCAGAGCGAAGCCGATCGGCGGCACTTTTCAACGCTTCCGCGCCCCGCGCCACGATGACAATGTGCGTGCCTTCCCGGGCGAGCGCCAGGGCGCAGCCGTACCCCAGTCCCTTGCTCGCGCCGCACACCAACGCCCATTTGCCTGCAATGCCCAGGTTCATACAATCCCCGCGGTAAAAAGAATCGAGCCACGCATGATACGCACCGTCCTCGCGGCGCTCCTCGCCGCCACCCTGGCGCCCCTGGCCTCGGCGCAGGAAGCCGCCGCGACCCGCCGGGCCGTCGAACTGCGCGACACCCCCGGCGACCGCGGCCGCGCCATCGCATCGCTGCCCGCGCAGGCGCCCGTGACGCGCCTGGCCGAACGCCAGGGCCCCTGGGTGCGGGTGCGCACCGAAGCCGGCGCCACCGGCTGGGTCCACCTCTTCGACGTCGGCCCGGTGTCTTCCGCGGCCAGCAGCACCACCGGCAACGCCCTGCGTGGCGTGACCGGCCTCTTCGGCGGCCGTTCCACGCAGGCCAGCACCACCGCAGCCGGCATCCGCGGCCTCGACGCCGCCGACCTGGCCCGCGCACAGCCCGACGCCTCCGCGGTGGCTCGGATGGAAGCCACGCGCCAGAGCGAGGCCGACGCGCGCAGCTTCGCGGGCCGTTCGGGCTGGCGCCCGGCCGCCGTGGAACCGCTGCCCGAACCGGCGCGCTCGTCCTCCTCCTCCTCCTCCTCCTCTTCCTCGTCCCGCCCCGCCGGCAACCCCGGCCAGCCCGAATCGCCATGAAGCCGCTGCAACGCCTCCTCGCCGCCGCCCTGCTCGCTGGCCTCGCCGGCACCGCGCAGGCCCAGTTCGGCGACCTCCTGCGCCAGCTGCCGATCCCCGGCGCCGGCAACATCCTCAACACGCCGGCGGCACCAGGCGGTGCCGCCGCGGCCGGCGACCTGCTGCAGATGCTGGCGCAGTCTGTGGACAACATCGACGAGCCGCGCGAGATCGAGATCGGCCGGCAGCTGGCCGCGGTGCTGCTCGGGAGCAAGCCGCTGCATTCCGACGCGAACCTGCAGCGCTACGTGAACCGGCTGGGGCGCTGGCTGTCGCTGCAATCCGAGCGGCCGCACCTGCCCTGGACCTTCGGCGTGCTGGACGACGCCGGCTTCAATGCCTTCGCGGCGCCCGGCGGCTACATCTTCGTGACCAAGGGCCTGGTGGACCGCGTGGACGAAGCGGAGCTCGCCGGCATCCTGGCGCACGAGATCACGCACGTGACGGCGCGGCACCACCTGAAGGCGCTGGCCGCCAAGGCGCGCTCCGGCATCGCGACCCAGCTGATCGCCTCGCAGGTGCGCAGCAACATCGTGGGCAACGCCATCTCCGCGCAGATGCTCGCGCTCGGCCGCGACCTCTACACGAGCGGCCTGGACCGGGCCGACGAGCACGATGCCGACCGCCAGGGCGTGACGCTGGCGGCGCGCGCCGGCTTCGACCCCTACGGTCTGCCTTCGGTGCTGCAGCAGCTGCGCACCGCGGCGCCGGACAACCCGCTCTTCACGCTGACCCTCAGCACGCATCCGCCGGCGCAGCAGCGGCTGGAGGTGCTGGAGGCGGCGATGGGCAACCGGCTCGACGCGCTGTCCGGCAAGCCTTCGGTGCCGATCGCGACGCGCCTGCGCGCGCGCTGAGGTTCAGCGCGGCGGGCGGGTGAAGACGTAGATCCCCGCCAGCACCAGAAGCGTGCCCGCCGCGAGCCAGGCCGTGAAAGGCTCGCCCAGGAGCCAGATCCCGAGCAGGATGGTGGAGATCGGCCCGACCATCCCGGCCTGCGCGGTGGCCGCGGCACCGATCCGTTCGATCGCCATCATCACCAGCAGCACGGGCACCGCCGTGCCCAGGCTGGCGTTGGCGATCGACAGCCAGACCACCTCGGGCGCCACCGCGAGCGCGGCCTCCACCGGCCGCAGCAGGAGGAACTGCGCGATGCAGCAGACGCACGCCACCGAGGTCGCCAGCCCCACCAGCCGCAGCGAGCCCAGGCGCTGCACCACCTGACCGCTGTAGACCATGTAGAGCGCGTAGCTCACCGTGCTGGCGAACACGAGCGCGGCGCCGAGCGCCACGTTGCCGCCTTCGATGCGCAGTTCCTGGCCGAACACCAGCGCCACGCCGCAGTAGCTGATGCCCATGCCGACGACCTGCCGCGCGGTCCAGCGCCGTCCGTACAGCAGCCATCCGAACAGCAGCACCATCGTCGGGTTGAGGTACAGGATCAGGCGCTCGAGCGAGGCGGTGATGTACTGCAGCCCCACGAAATCGAGGAAGCTGGAGAGGTAGTACCCGCAGAAGCCGAGCGCGATGACCGCGCCCCAGTCCCGGCGCGTCAGCGGGGGCTTGCCGCGCCCGGCCCACCACGCCATGCCGGCGAACAGCGGCAGCGCGAACAGCATGCGGTACATGATGAGCGTGACCGCGTCCACGCCGTAGCGGTACGACAGCTTGACGACGATGGCCTTGCCGCTGAAGGCGATGGCGCCGCCGAGTGCGAGGGCGAGCCCCGGCAGGCGCGCGGAGGCGGCGTCCGTCATGCGGCGAAGGGACCGGAAGGCATGGCCGATTGTCTCCGCCCCATGCAAAAGGCGCCCCGCGGGGCGCCTTCCGTTTGGCGAGGGCCGCCGTCGCGGATCACTCCTCGACGAAGGCCTCCTCCCGCTTGTTCTTCACCGCGGGCAGCAGCACGATGATGACCAGCAGGACGGCCGCGGCCAGCAGGCCGGCGGACAGCGGGCGCGTGACCAGCACGCTCCAGTCGCCGCGCGACAGCAGCAGCGCGCGCCGCAGGTTCTCTTCCATCATCGGGCCCAGGATGAAGCCCAGGAGCAGCGGCGCGGGCTCGCACCCCAGCTTGATGAAGATGTAGCCCACGACGCCGAAGATGGCGACCATCCAGATGTCCCAGGTGTTGTTGTTCGTGGAGTACACGCCGATGGCGCAGAACAGCACGATGGCCGGGAACAGCCAGCGGTAGGGCACGGTCAGCAGCTTGATCCACATGCCGATCAGCGGCAGGTTCAGGATGATCAGCATCGCGTTGCCGAGCCACATCGAGGCGATCAGGCCCCAGAACAGCTGCGGGTTGCTGGTCATCACCTGCGGGCCCGGCTGGATGTTGTGGATCGTCATCGCGCCGACCATCAGCGCCATCACCGCGTTGGGCGGGATGCCCAGCGTGAGCAGCGGGATGAAGGAGGTCTGCGAGCCGGCGTTGTTGGCCGCCTCCGGCGCCGCGACGCCGCGGATGTTGCCCTTGCCGAAAGGCACTTCGCCCGGCTTCAGCTTGGTCTTCTTCTCGATCGTGTACGCGGCGAAGGCCGACAGCAGCGCGCCGCCGCCCGGCAGGATGCCCAGCGCCGAACCGAGCGCCGTGCCGCGCAGGATGGCGGGCGCCATGCGCTTGAAGTCGTCGCGGGTCGGGAACAGGCCGGTCACGTTGGCGGTGAACACCTGGCGCTCGCTCTCGTGCTTGCCGAGGTTCGAGATGATCTCGCCGTAGCCGAACACGCCCATCGCGATCACGATGAAGCCGAGGCCGTCGGTCAGTTCCGGGATGTCGAACGAGTAGCGCGCGACGCCCGAGTTCACGTCCGTGCCGATCAGGCCCAGCAGCAGGCCCAGCAGGATCATCGCGATCGCCTTGACCAGCGAGCCGGAGGCCAGCACCACGGCGCCGATCAGGCCGAGCACCATCAGCGAGAAGTACTCCGCGGGGCCGAACTTGAAGGCGACCTCGGTCAGCGGCGCCGCGAAGGCCGCCAGGATCAGCGTGGCCACGCAGCCGGCGAAGAACGACCCGATGCCCGCCGCGGCCAGCGCTGGCCCCGCGCGGCCCTGCCTGGCCATCTGGTAGCCGTCGATGATCGTCACCACCGAGGACGACTCTCCTGGCAGGTTCACCAGGATCGCCGTGGTGGAGCCGCCGTAGGCCGCGCCGTAGTAGATGCCGGCCAGCATGATCAGCGCGGACACGGGGGGCAGCGCATAGGTGGCGGGCAGCAGCATCGCGATGGTCGCGACCGGGCCGATGCCGGGCAGCACGCCGATGGCGGTGCCCAGGACGCAGCCGATGAAGCAGTACAGCAGGTTGATCGGCGTGAAGGCGACGCCGAAACCCAGCGAAAGGTTGCTGATCAGGTCCATGGGGAGGCGTCCTTTAGCGGGTCAGGAAGCTGGGCCACACGGGGAACTGCAGCTTCAGCAGGTAGATGAACGCGACGTAGCTGATGATCGCCAGCACCGTGGCCAGGACGATCACTTCCCTGTTCTTGTGCTCCTCGCCGGCCAGGCTGGCGATGAAGGTCAGCGCGTAGATGCCGACGATCAGGCCCAGGGCCGGGATGCCCAGCTTGGGGATGCCGCCGATGCAGATGCCGAACACGACGTTCGAGAAGATGATGAAGAACAGCGGCTTCCAGGCGAACTTGCCGACCTTCTCGCCGTCTTCCGTCTCCACCACCAGGGCTTCGAAGGTGACGAACAGGCCGACCAGGGCGAGCAGGATGCCCAGGATCAGCGGGAAGTAGCCCGGACCCATGCGCGCGGCGTCGCCGATGGTGTAGTTGGTGGCGCCCCACGCGAACGCGATGCCGGCCACCATGAACATGAGGCCAGCGAAGAAGTCCTTCTCGCTCTTGATTCTCATGGGGTTGTCTCCTAAGCGGATTGCTGAACCGGCGGATTTTGGGGGGAAACCGACTTCGGGCCGATGTGGGTATCACCTACAACCCGTTACCCGCATGTTGCCCAGGCGACACCGCCTGCGCGTGCGCTCACTCCAGCGGCGGGGTCGCGCTCAGGACTTCCTCGACCGTCGTGAGCCCTTCCGCCACCCGCAGGGCCCCCGCCAGCCGCAGCGGCCGCATGCCGTCGGCGATGGCCTGGCGGCGGATGGCGGCCATGTCCGGGGCGCCGCCGATCTTCCCCTTGAAGTCCTCGGTGACGGCCAGCAGCTCGTACAGGCCCATGCGGCCCCGGAACCCGGTCATGCGGCAGTCCTCGCAGCCGACCGGCCGGTACGGCTGCCAGGTCCCGGTGATCTTCCAGGGCTTCACCACCTCGTCGAGGGCGGTCCGGGCCGTTTCCTGGTCCGGCTCGCGGCACTGGGCGCACAGCGTGCGCACCAGGCGCTGGGCCAGCACCCCGATGACGGTGGCGTTGATGAGGTAGGCCGGCACGCCCAGCTCCATCAGCCGCGAGATGGCCGACGGCGCGTCGTTGGTGTGCAGCGTCGAGAACACCAGGTGGCCCGTGAGGGCCGCCTGCACCGCCATCTCCGCGGTCTGCAGGTCGCGGATCTCGCCGACCATGATGATGTCCGGGTCCTGCCGCATCAGCGCCCGCAGCCCCGTGGCGAAGTCCAGGTCCAGCTGCGGCTGCACCTGCGTCTGGTTGAAGGAGGGCTCGATCATCTCGATCGGGTCCTCGATGGTGCTGACGTTCACTTCCTCCGTCGCCAGCCGCTTCAGCGTCGAATAGAGCGTCGTGGTCTTGCCCGAACCGGTCGGGCCGGTCACCAGCAGGATGCCGTGCGGCCGCTTCACCAGCGCCTCCCAGCGCTGCGCGTCATGCGGCGCGAAGCCGAGGGCGTCGAGGTCCTTCACCGCCGTGTCCGGATCGAAGATCCGCATCACCATCTTCTCGCCGAAGGCGGTGGGCAGCGTGGACAGGCGCATCTCCACCTCGTCGCCGCGCGGGTTGCGCGTCTTGATGCGGCCGTCCAGCGGACGGCGCTTCTCCACCACGTCCATGCGTCCCAGCAGCTTGACCCGCGCGATCATCGCGTTGAGCACCGTCATCGGCATCTGGTACACCGGATGCAGCACGCCGTCGATGCGGAAGCGGATCACGCCCTGCTCGCGGCGCGGCTCCAGGTGGATGTCGCTGGCGCGCTGGTCGAAGGCGTACTGCCAGAGCCAGTCGACGACCTGCACCACGCCCTGGTCGTTGGCGTCCAGCTGCTTGTTGCTCTTGCCCAGCTCCACCAGCTGCTCGAAGCTGGCGGCTCCCGCATTGCCGCCGGCCTTCTGCGCGCTGCGCACGGACTTGGCGAGCGCGAAGAACTCCGCGGTATAGCGGTGGATGTCCTGCGGGTTGGACACGACGCGCCGCACGTTGCGCCGGGCCTGCCGCTGCACCTCCTCGATCCAGCCCTCGATGAAGGGTTCGGCAGTGGCGATCACCACCTCCGTCGCGGTCACCTGCACCGGCAGCACCTTGTGCCGCTCGGCATAGCCGGCGCTCATGATGTCGGCCACCTTGGAGACGTCCACGCGCAGCGGGTCGATCCGCAGGTACTCCAGGTTGGCTCGGCCGGCGAGGTATTGCGTGAGCGCCTCGATGTCCAGCGGCTTGCCGTCCGATGCCCGCGCCATCGCCACGGCGGCCAGCCGCACCAGCGGGTTCTGCGCGCTTTCCGCCTGCGAACAGCGGGCGATGGTGCGCCGCGCCTCCTCGGGGGAGATCACCCCGTCCTCGCTGAGCCACTCGACGAGGTGCTGCCAGTGCAGGGGGCCGCTCGGACGGCTGCGGGCGGAGATCCTGGGTTGGGGTTGCGCGCTCATGGCGCCATGGTAGCGATTCGCCGCCCGGCGCTCACGCCCGCCGGAACACCCGCAGCCACTTCTTCGCGGGCAGTCCCCAGCGCGATTCGATCTCCGCCGCGCGCGCGTCCAGCTCCGCGCGCGTGGGCCATGCCGGCTCGCGCAAGGCGAGCACCACCGTGTTGCCCTCGCGCGTCGGCTTGAAGGCCCACACGGCGTCCGCCCCGAAGGCGCCGCGGATGCGCTTGAGGCTGCGCTCGTAGCTGGAGGAGCGGCCGAAGAGGTTCACCGTCATGCAGCCGTCTTCCGTCAGCAGGCCACGGCAGTCGCGGTAGAAGTCCTCGCTGTCCAGGACGGGCGCCGCGGCCTCGTGGTCGTAGAGGTCGACCTGCAGGGCATCGACCTGCCCGCGCCAGTGCGCGTGCGCCGCCACCTCCGCCGCGTCGCCCAGCACCACCGACAGGCGCGCATCGTCCTTCGGCAGCTTGAACCAGATGCGGCAGGCGGCCACCACCTGCGGGTTCAGCTCGATGGCCGTGGTCTTCATCCGCAGCTTCCTGTGGCAGAACTTGGTGAGCGAGGCGGCCCCCAGCCCCATCTGCATGGCGTGCCGCTTCGCCACCGACTGCGGCTGCACGAACAGCAGCCAGGCCATCATCCGCTGCACGTATTCCAGCTCGATCGCATACGGCTCGTCGAGGCGCATCGAGCCCTGGATCCACTCCGTGCCCAGGTGCAGGTAGCGGATGTCGCCGTGGTCGGAGAAATTGACTTCGGGGAGCTGGCGCGCGGCGGGTTTCACTTCGCCGCGCATCATACGGGCTACCTCTCCATCGCCGCGTAGACCATGTTGCGCAGGATCGAGCGGTAGGGCACGCGCTGCTTCGGCGATTGCATCATGAACACCACGAACATGCTGTTCCGCGGGTCCACCCACATGTAGGTGCCGCCGGCGCCGCCCCAGTAGTACTCGCCCGCCGGGCTCGTGTACGCCGCCTCGCCGTTCACCTTGCGCACCGCGAAGCCGAGGCCGAAACCGTAGCCGGGCCCCGGCAGGTACAGCGGGGTGGTCGCGATGGACGTGCCCAGGTGGTCGGCGGTCATGAACTCCAGCGTCTTCGGGCCCAGGTAGCGGCGGCCGTCCAGCACGCCGCCGTTGGAGAGCATCAGCAGGAAGCGCGCATAGTCGTCCGCCGTCGACACCAGGCCGCCGCCGCCGGACTCGAACTTCTGCACCACGCGCGGGTCGCCCATGGCGGCGCCGGCGCCGAACGAGCGGTCCTCGGGGAAGGGCTCGGCGATGCGCGCCTGGCGGGCGGCTTCCGGCACGTAGAAGCTGGTGTCCTTCATGCCCAGCGGCGTGAACAGGCGCGCCTGCAGCAGCGAACCGAGGCTCTGGCCGGTCGCGACCTCCAGCACGCGGCCGAGCACGTCGGTGGAATAGCTGTAGTCCCACGTGCTGCCCGGCTGGTAGTGCAGCGGCAGGGTCGCGAGCTTCTCGACGAATTCCGCGCTGGTGAAGTCGCCGGCGCCGACGCCAGCGTCGAGGTAGGCCTTCTTCACCAGGGAATCGCCGAAGAAGCCGTAGGTGAGGCCGGAGGTGTGCCGCAGCAGGTCCTGCACGGTCATCTGCCGGCGCATGGGCACGAGCTCGAGGCTCTTCGCCCCGGAGGCATCGACCTTCTCCACGCCGACGCGCAGGTTGGCGAAGCTGGGGATGTAGCGCGAGACCGGCGCCTCCAGCTGCAGCCGGCCTTCTTCCACCAGCATCATGGCCGCCACCGAGACGATCGGCTTGGTCATCGAGTAGATGCGGAACAGGCTGTCGCGCGCCATCGGCCGGGAGGTGCCGGGGTCCTGCTCGCCGAAAGCCTGGGCGTAGGCGACCTTGCCCTTGCGCACGACCAGGACGACGGCGCCCGGCACGCGCCTGGCCGCCACTTCGCCCTGCATCCACTGGCCCAGGCGCTCCAGGCGCTCGGGGCTGAAGCCGAGTTCCTGCGGGCGGCCGGCGGGCAGCGGTTGCGCGACGAGCGCCGGCACGGCGGCCAGGAAGCCGGCGGCGAACAGCCAGGGGCGCAGCCGTCGCGCCAGGGTGCGGAAAGTCATGGGGCGTCTCCTTTGTAATGGGGCGCCGTGCTTATCGCATGGACGTCCGCGTCCCCGCAATCGCCTGCGCGTCGGGCGCCCCAGCAACAGCGGGCGGACCGCCTGCCCCTGGAAGGTGACCGGCGGGCGCCGGGCGGAACTCTTCCGTGCGCTTCTTCACGGCGGGAGACCCCGAACGGGTTACAAAATGTTGCCATGACCGACTTCACGCCGGAATCGCAGCTTTCCGGTTACCCCAGCCTCGTGCCGCAAGGCATGTGGACCGACGCGCAGGAACCCACGCCGGCCCGGCCCGCCAGCGCCCCGCAGCAATCCGCCGCCTCGCTGGCGGCCGCCGCGCAACACCTGCTCGACAGCATGGTGCGCAAGCGCGTGCCGCGGGTGGACGCCCTGCGCCGCCAGCTGCAACTCGCAACCGCGGGGCCGAGCCTGGAGCACGTGGACGCCGCGCTGGCGGACCTGCACGACGCGATCGCCGCGCTCGACTTCATCGCCGGCCGCAACGGCGGCGACCGGGCGCTCGAGTTCCTGCAGCAATGCGCCGCCATCCACCGGGCCGGCAAGAGCCTGCAGGACCTGGCCGGCCGGTTGACGGAGCACCACGCCACGCAGGCGCCGGTGTCGCGCCTGCTGTGGATCGAACTGGTGCTGGAGTCGGCTTCCCTCCAGAAGCGTGTGCGCCAGGGCGCGCACTGGCTGGCCCAGATGGACCGCGAATTGCACAAGCGCCGCCAGTCCGCCACGGCCGAGGTGTCCCATCGCGCGCTGGAGGAACTGGGCCGCCGCGGCCGCACGCTGCGCGAGCGGCTGCAGACCGTCCACCGCCTCTGCGGGCTGGCGCGCAGCGTGCATGCCGCCTGCGAGCAGCTGGCCCAACAGCGTGCCGTGCTCGGCACCACGCTGCAGGTCAAGGTGCCGGCCGCCGGCGACCGGCTGCACGACGCGCTGCAGCCGCTGATCGAGGCCCTCGCCTACCGGCCGCTGGTGCCCGAGGAACTCGTCGCCGCCATCGACACGCGGCATGCGATGCAGGTCACCCTCACCCAGGCGCGCGCCGAAGTCGCCCTGCTGCAGTCGGGCGTGCAGGACCTGGCGGTGCAGCTCGCCGGCATCGAGCAGAAGGCGCAGCACCTCTCCTGACGGTCACGCGGCGAGCGCCGCCAGCCGCGGCAGGGCGGCGCGCGTGTTGGCGCTGGTCGCCGCGGCCAGTGCGTCGCTCTCCATGCCGCGCAGCTGCGCCAGCACCGCGCCGATCCGCGGCAGCTCCCCGGGCTCGTTGCGCCCCTGCGGCGTGCCCTCCGCGCGCTGCTCCGCCGTCCGGTAAAGCCAGTGCGGCGGGATGTCGGGCGCGTCGGTCTCCAGCACCAGCGAGTGCAACGGAAGTTCCACCGCCAGCCGCCGGATCTGCAAGGCCCGCTCGTACGTCAGGGTTCCCCCGAAGCCGAGCCGGAAGCCCAGCTGCACGAACGCCTGCGCCTGCTGCGCGCTGCCGTTGAAGGCGTGCGCGATGCCGGTGACGGGAACGCGCCGCAACTGCTTGAGCAGCTGGTCGGCCGACCGCCGGACGTGCAGCAGCACGGGCAGGCCGTGGCGGTGCGCGATCGCGAGCTGCTCGGCGTAGAACCATTCCTGCCGCGCGGCATCGAGGCCCGGCACGAAGTAGTCCAGCCCGATCTCGCCCACCGCCACCAGCCGCGGATCGTCGCGGTGTTCCGCGAGCGCATGGTCGAGCGCCTGCAGGTCGGCCTCGCGCGCCTCGCCCGTGCAAAGCGGATGGATGCCGAGCGCGTAGACGTCGCCGTGGCGGTGCGCGAGTGCGCGGACGGCATGGAAGTTCCCGGCGTTCACCGCCGGCAACACGCAATGCACCACGCCGGCGCGCGCGGCGCGCTCGCGCACCGCGTCGGCGTCGCCCGCGAATTCCGCGGCATCCAGGTGGCAGTGCGTATCAATCCACATCAGGGTTTCGATGATGCCGCAAGCCGTGCACGGCCCGGAAAAGCGTGATACCGTGTGCCATCGCCAGGGCTGCATCGGCGTGCCCCGGCCCTTGATCGAACAGCCCAAGGAACACGGATGCGCAGGCCCGCCCTCTACAGCTCCAGCCGCCCCGCCCGGCCTGCCGCGTCCCCCCAGGACGCGCCCGCTTCCCCCGCCGCCACGCCGGACCAGCCCGGTGCCTCCGCTGCCGTTGCGCCGGCCGGCACGCGCAGGCGCCGCTTCGCCTTGTCGCCCACCAGCCCCGCAATGATGTGGGCCGCGATCGTGCTGCTCGCGATCGCGCTGGCGGGCAGCCTCGCGCTGCGCCCCATGCAGCGCAAGCTGACGCAGGAAGACATCAACGCCGCCGTCATGAAGACGATGGAGACGCAGGTCATGCCGTCGGAATACGCGCGGGCCTACGAGAACGTGCGGCCGGCGGTCGTGCGCGTGATGAGCTACATCAAGAAGAGCCGGCTGAAGGAAACCGAGCAGAAGCTCGCGAAGCCAGGTGCCAAGCCCAAGTCCCTCGGCCCGCACGACACCGACGTCACCGGCGAAGGCGACGAGGTCGAGAACGGCGTGGGCACCGGCGTGGTCATCATCGACAAGGGCGTGATCCTCACCAACCTGCACGTGGTGCAGGGCGCCGACCGCATCAAGATCGTGTTCTACGACGGCCTCGAAGCCGAAGCCACGGTCACCGGGGTGCAGGCGGAGAACGACCTCGCGGTGCTGCAGGCCAGCAAGATCCCCGACGACATGATCGCGGCCACCATGCGCTCGACCAACGACCTCGCACCCGGCGACAAGGTGCTGGCGGTCGGTTTCCCGTTCGGCATCGGTCCCTCCGCGTCGGGCGGCGTGGTCTCCGGGCTGGGCCGGGTGTTCCGCTCGCCCGAAGGCAAGCAGGAGATGAAGAACCTGATCCAGTTCGACGCGGCGGCCAACCCCGGCAATTCGGGCGGGCCGCTGGTCACCATGGACGGCGAGGTGGTCGGCATCGTGACGGCCATCCTCAACCCGACCTCCGCGCGCACCTTCCTCGGCATCGGCTTCGCCGTGCCGATCGAGAACGCCGCTTCCGCCGCCGGGCTGCCGCCGTTCTGACGGCGCGCCCCCCTTCCCCTTCCTTCCGCAGGACCGCATGGACACCACCAGCCGCACGGACAGCGCCACGGCGCAGATGATGGAACAGATTCTCTACGAGGTGAAGCGCGTGGTCGTGGGCCAGGACCGCTTCCTCGAGCGCGTCATGGTCGCGATGCTCGCGCAGGGCCACCTGCTGGTCGAAGGCGTGCCCGGCCTGGCCAAGACGCTGACGGTGAAGACGCTCGCCAACACGATGCGCGGGCAGTTCAAGCGCATCCAGTTCACGCCCGACCTCGTGCCGGCGGACCTGGTGGGCACGCGCATCTACAACCAGAAGACGGGCGACTTCAGCACGTCGCTGGGACCGGTGTTCGCCAACCTGCTGCTGGCCGACGAGATCAACCGTGCGCCCGCCAAGGTGCAGAGCGCGCTGCTCGAGGTGATGCAGGAGCGGCAGGTCACCATCGCGGGCGAGACGCACAAGGTGCCCAACCCGTTCCTGGTGATGGCGACGCAGAACCCGATCGAGACCGAGGGCACGTATCCCCTGCCCGAGGCGCAGGTCGACCGCTTCATGATGAAGGTGCTGGTCGACTATCCCACGGACGAGGAAGAGTTCGTGATCGTGCAGCGCGTGACCGGGCCGGCGGTGGACGTGACGCCCGTCGCCACGACCGAGCAGCTGGCCGCCCTGCAGCGCGAGTGCCGCGAGGTCTACGTCGACCCGTCGCTCGTGCAGTACGCGGTGAAGCTGGTGTCGGCCACCCGCGCGCCGGAGCGCCATGGCCTGAAGGACCTGCGGGCCTTCATCACCTACGGCGCCAGCCCGCGCGCCACCATCAACCTGGTCGAAGGCGCGCGCGCCATGGCCATGCTGCGCGGCCGCGGCTATGCGCTGCCGGAGGACATGGTCGACCTCGTGCCCGACGTGCTGCGCCACCGCGTGGTGCTGTCGTACGAGGCGCTGTCCGAAGGGCTCACGTCGGACGCCATCGTGCAGAAGATCATGGCCAAGGTCCCGGCACCGGCCAAGCCGCTCGAGCATGAAAAACTGGCTGCGTAAACTCACCCCCCCCCGAAGCGCCTCCGGCGCCTCCCCCCAGGGGGGGCGCCACCAGCGGCCCGGCGGAGCCGGTTCCGCGGTGGCACTGGAGGAGACGCCCCCCGTGGGCGCGGCGCACCATGCCGAACAGGTGCTGCGCCGCCTGGAGTGGAAGGTCATCAAGCGCCTGGACGGCCTGCTGCAGGGTGACTACCGCACGCTGCTGCGCGGCACCGGGCTGGACCTGGCCGACCTGCGCGAATACCAGCTGCACGACGACGTGCGGCACATCGACTGGAACGTCACGGCGCGCATGCAGTCGCCGCACGTGCGCGTGTTCACCGAGGACCGCGAGATGTCGGCCTGGTTCCTGCTGGACCTCAGCCCCTCCATCGACTTCGGTTCCGGCGAGCTGCGCAAGCGCAACGTGTCCGCCGAGTTCGTGACCGTGCTGGCGCGCCTGCTCACGCGCCACGGCAACCGCGTCGGCGCCATGCTGTACGGCTCCGGCGTCGACACGGTGATCCCCACCCGCAGCGGCCGCCGCCACGTGCTGCACCTGCTGCACAGCATGCTGGACCGCGCGGCGTCGACCGAGAACGGCCCGACTCGGCTGCACGAGCTGCTGGCCTCCGCCGGCAGCCTGATCAAGCGCCGCTCCACCGTCTTCGTCGTCTCCGACTTCATCAGCGAACCGGGCTGGGAAAAGCCGCTGGCGCAGCTGGCGCAGCGGCATGAAGTCGTCGCCGTGCGCGTGCTCGACCCGCTGGAACTCGAGCTGCCCGACCTCGGCCTGCTCACGCTGCGCGACGCCGAGACCGGCGAGCAGCTGGTGGTCGATACCCACGACGCGGGCTTCCGCAAGCGCTTCGCGCGCATCGCCGCGCAGCGGGAGGCCGAACTGCGCGAGGCGCTCGTCAAGAGCAACGTCGACGCGCTGGAACTCTCCACCGACGCCGACCTGGTCGACGCCATCGTGCGCTTCGTCGACATGCGCAAGCGCCGCACCCAACTGTCCGCTGGCGGCATGCCTGCGCACCTGCGCCGGGCCGCCTGATCCCCGGGGAGACCACCCATGCAATTCCTCTGGCCCCAGTTCCTCTGGCTGCTGCTCGCGCTGCCGGTCCTCGTCGGGTTGTACGTCCTGCTGCTGCGCCGCAAGAAGAAGATGGCGGTGCGTTATGCCTCGCTGTCCCTCATCAAGGAAGCGATGGGTGCCGGCCAGCAGGTGCGGCGGCACATCCCGCCGGTGCTGTTCCTGCTGTCCATCGCGGCGCTGCTGCTCGCGGCGGCCCGCCCCGTCGCCGTCGTCACGCTGCCGTCGAACCAGCAGACCATCATCCTGGCGATGGACGTGTCCGGTTCCATGCGCGCCACCGACGTGCAGCCGAACCGGCTGGTCGCGGCGCAGAACGCCGCCAAGGCCTTCCTGCAGGAACTGCCGCGCCACGTGAAGGTGGGCATCGTGGCCTTCGCGGGCTCGGCGCAGGTGGCGCAGCTGCCCACCGTGAACCGCGAAGACCTGGTGACCGCCATCGACCGCTTCCAGCTGCAGCGCGCCACGGCGACCGGCAACGCGATCGTGATCTCGCTGGCCACGATCTTCCCCGATGCCGGCATCGAGCTCGAGTCGCTGCAGGCCGGCCGCAACCGCGCCCGCGGCATGTCGCTGGACACCGAACGCAAGCCGCAGAAGGAGTTCACGCCGCAGGCGCCCGGCTCCTATCCGTCGGCGGCCATCATCATGCTGACCGACGGCCAGCGCACCACCGGCGTCGACCCGCTGGAAGCCGCCAAGATGGCGGCCGACCGCGGCGTGCGGGTATACACGGTGGGCGTGGGCACGGTCGACGGCGAGACGATCGGCTTCGAAGGCTGGTCGATGCGCGTGCGGCTGGACGAGGAGACGCTCAAGTCGATCGCCAACAAGACGTCCGCCGAATACTTCTACGCCGGCACCGCGCAGGACCTGAAGAAGGTCTACGAGACGCTCAGCTCCAAGCTCACCGTGGAGAAAAAGGAAACCGAGATCTCGGCGCTGTTCGCCATGGTGGCCGCCGCGCTGGCGGTCCTCTCGGCCGGGCTGTCGCTGGTCTGGTTCAACCGGATCCTGTAAGCCGTCGGCCATCCCGCTCCGTCATTCCCGCGGAGGCGGGAATCCAGGGCTCCCGCATTCCATCGGGGTCCGTCGCGCCAGGCGGCGGGCAGTGCCGTCCCGCGGTGCCTCGCCCTGCACTTCGCTGACGCTTCGTTCCGGGTGCGCTGGAAGGCTGCTCCCGGCGGCGATCCGGCCTAACTCACTTCCGAGTTTTGCCGCGCGCGGCAAACTCTCCGTTCAGACAGAAGCCCGGAAATCAGTGCACAGTCGCAGCGCTCGATCCGCGCTACGCGCTCTCGTAGCCCTGCTTCGCCGCCGGGAACAGCCTTCCAGCCGAGGCCCCTGATCGCGGGACGACACCGCCCGCCGCCTGGCGCGACGCGATGCGGCTGGAGCGCTTCCCGCCGGATCCCGGCCTGCGCGCGGATGACGGTGGCTACGCGTCCAGCTTTCCCGACGTCAGCCGCACCATCCGCCCGCACTTCGCGGCCAGCTGCTCGTCGTGCGTGACCATCACGAAGGCCGTGCCGCGGTCGCGCGCCAGCTGCAGCATCAGCTGGAACACCGCATCGGCCGTGCCGCGGTCGAGGTTGCCCGTGGGTTCGTCGGCCAGCACGCAGGCAGGGTGCGCCACCAGCGCCCGCGCGATCGCCACCCGCTGGCGCTCGCCGCCCGAGAGCTCGGACGGCCGGTGCTTCATGCGCGCCTTCAGGCCCACGGCCTCCAGCATCTCCGCCGCCTGCGCATGCATCTTCTCCACCGGCTCGCGGCGGATGCGCAGCGGCATGCCGACATTGTCGAGCGCGCTGAATTCCGGCAGCAGGTGGTGGAACTGGTAGACGAAGCCCAGGTGCAGATTGCGCAACCGGCCCTGCTCCGCCGCATCCAGCTTCGACATCTCCCGGCCCATGAGGCGCACCGTGCCCGAGGTCGGCGCGTCGAGCCCGCCCAGCACGTGCAGCAGCGTGCTCTTGCCGGAGCCGGAGGCACCGACGATCGCGAGCGTTTCGCCCGCATGCACGTGCAGGTCCACGCCACGCAGCACTTCGACGTCGAGGCCGCCTTCGCTGAACCGCTTGGTGATGCCCTCGCCGGACAGCACGACGCCGGTGTGGGGAATGACGGCCTCACTCATAGCGCAGGGCCTCGGCGGGGTTGACGCGGCTGGCGCGCCAGCTGGGGTAGAGCGTGGCGACGAACGCCAGCACCAGGGAGATGATGGCGATCGGCACGATGTCGGAGGACTGGGGGTCGCTCGGCATGCGGCTGATCAGGTAGATGTCCTTCGGCAGGAAGCTCGCGTTGAGCGCGCTTTCCATGGCCGGCACGATGACGTCGATGTTCGCCGCGATGCCGAGCCCGAGCAACAGCCCGGCCAGCGTGCCGATCACGCCGACCGCCGCGCCCTGCACCACGAAGATGCCCATGATGCTGGCCGGGCTCGCGCCCAGCGTGCGCAGGATCGCGATGTCGGCGCGCTTGTCCTGCACGGTCATCACCAAGGTGCTCACCAGGTTGAAGGCCGCCACCGCCACGATCAGCGTGAGGATGATGAACATCATGCGCTTTTCCAGCTGCACCGCGGCGAACCAGGTGCGGTTCTGGCGCGTCCAGTCGCGGATCAGGAAGTCGCCGGACAAGGTGGTGGAGAGCTGCGCCGCCACCTCGCGCGCCTGGTGCAGGTCGCGCAGCTTCAGGCGCACGCCGGTCGGGCCTTCCAACCGGAACAGGCGGGCGGCGTCCTCCACGTGCATCAGCACCAGGCCGCTGTCGTATTCGAAGTGGCCCGAATCGAAGGTGCCCGCCACCGTCATCTGCTTCAGCCGCGGAACGACGCCGGCAGGCGTGACCTGGCCGCCGGGGGCGATCACCGTCACCGGGTCGCCTTCGCGCACGCCCAGCGTGCGCGCGAGTTCCGCGCCCAGCACGACGTTGAAGGCGCCGGGGGTGAGCTTGTCCAGCACCGGCTGCGAGGCGGCCGCCAGGTCGGTCACCTGCGACTCCAGCTTCGGGTCGATGCCGCGCACGATGGTGCCGCGCATGTCCTCGCCGCGGGCCAGCAGCGACTGCGCGGCCACGAAGGGCGCGGCGCCGACCACGTCGGGGTTGCGCCGCACTTCGCGCAGCGTGCGGTCCACGTCCTGCAGCACGCCGCCGCCGGGGCCGTAGATCTCGATGTGCGAGACCACGCCCAGCATGCGGTCACGGACCTCCTTCTGGAAGCCGTTCATGACGGACAGCACGATGATCAGCGCCGCCACGCCCAGGGAGATGCCGAGCATCGACACGCCGGAGATGAAGGAAATGAAGCCGTTGCGCCGTGTGGCCCGGCCGGCGCGGGTGTAGCGCCAGCCGAGCACGAGTTCATACGGAAGCGCCATCTTTGCGTCGGGGCTTTCTTGCGGGGGCCACCGCGGAACCGGCTTCGCCGGGCCGCGGGTGGCGCCCCCTTGAGGGGGAGGCGGCCGCAGGCCGCTTCGGGGGTGGGCCCGTATTCTGGCATCCCCGACAATACGGCTGTGTCAGACGGTGTCCACTTGCTCGTTCCCTTCGCCAGCTGCGCCGCTTCCGGCTGCCAGGAGGCGCTCCGCGGCCTGCGGCTGCCCCACCTCCAGCGGCTGCTGCGGCAGATGGGCGTCGAAGGCACGGACGCGGGCGACCCCGGCAGCCTGTCGGCGCCGCACGAGCGGGCGCTGGCGCGCGCCTGGGGCCTGCCGTTCGAGGACGGCCTGGTCCCGCTGGCGGCCCTGCAGGTCCGGCAGGCGGGGCAGGAAGCGGGCACCGAGGGCTGGGCCTGGATCACGCCTGCGCACTGGCGGGTGGGCCGCGACCACGTCGACATGGCACTGCCGCACGACCTGGCGCTCGATGCCGACGATTCACAGGCCCTGCTGGAGGCCATGCGCCCTTATTTCGCCGAGGACGGCATCACCCTCGCGTACGATGCGCCCTTGCGCTGGCTGGCCCGCGCCGACGTGTTCCGCCGGCTGCCCAGCGCCTCGCTCGACCGGGTGATGGGCCGCACCATCGACCGCTGGATGCCTTCCGGCGACGCCGGGCGCCCGGTGCGCCGGCTCCAACAGGAAATGCAGATGCTCCTCTACACCCTGCCGCTGAACGACGCGCGCCAGCGCGGCGGGCTGCTGCCGGTCAACTCCTTCTGGGTCAGCGGCACCGGTGCCCTGCCTCCCGGCTTGCCGACGCCGCTCGGACTGCAGGTCACGCCGTACCTTCGCGACACCGCACTGGTGGGCGACTGGGCCGGCTGGGCCGCGGCCTGGGAACAACTGGATGCGCGCGACGGCGCGCGCCTGCTCAGGGAACTGGAGCAAGGGCGCACCGTCCGCCTCACGCTGTGCGGCGAAGCCGGCACGCGCACCTGGTCGTCCGCGGCCCGCGGCGCCTGGCAGCGCTTCACCGGCCTGTTCTCCGCGCCCGCACCTTCGGCGCTGCTGGAGGGCCTGTGAAGATCCTGACCCGCGACGTCCCGCCGCGCGCCGCCTGGGCGCTCGAGCAGGCGGGCATCCACCCGCTGCTCGCGCGCCTCTACGCCGCGCGCGGCGTGCTGGGCAAGGACGAACTGGACAACGGCCTGGGCCGGCTGCTGCCGCCGGCCACGTTGAAAGGCGCGCAGGACGCCGCCACCCTGCTCGCCGATGCGATCGCGGCGCAGCGCCGGCTGTGCATCGTCGCCGACTACGACTGCGACGGCGCCACGGCCTGCGCGGTGGCCGTGCGCGGCCTGCGGCAGCTGGGTGCGCGGCACGTCGACTACCTCGTGCCCGACCGGGTCGTCGATGGCTATGGCCTCACGCGGCCGATCGCCCAGCGCGTGAAGGCCAAGGGCGCGGACGTGCTGATCACCGTCGACAACGGCATCGCCAGCCTCGACGGCGTGGCGGCGGCCCTCGACCTCGGACTGCAGGTGCTGGTGACCGACCACCACCTGCCCGGCCCCGAGCTGCCGCGGGGCGCGCTGATCGTGAACCCCAACCAGCCCGGCTGCGGCTTCGAGAGCAAGTCCATCGCCGGCGTCGGCGTGATGTTCTACGTCCTGCTGGCCCTGCGCGCCGAACTGCGCGCCCGCGGTGTGTTCGACGAGGGCACGCAGCCCCGGCTCGACGCGCTGCTGCCGCTGGTGGCGCTGGGCACCGTGGCCGACGTCGTGAAGCTGGACGCGAACAACCGGCGGCTGGTGGCGCAGGGCCTCAAGCGCATCCGCGCCGGCCAGCTGCCCTGCGGGCTCGCATCGCTGTTCGCCATCACGGCGCGCAAGGCGCAGGCGGCCACCACCTTCGACTTCGGCTTCGCGCTCGGGCCGCGCATCAACGCGGCCGGCCGGCTGGCCGACATGACGCTCGGCATCGAATGCCTGCTCACCGACGATGCCGCGCGCGCCGACGAACTCGCGCGCACCCTGGACGGCATCAACCGCGAACGCCGCGAGATCGAGGGGGACATGCGGGAACAGGCGCTCGCCATGGCCGAATCGCTGTTCGACGAAGGCGAGGAGCCGCCCCCGGCCATCTGCGTGTTCGACCCCGACTTCCACGAAGGCGTGGTCGGCATCGTCGCTTCGCGCATCAAGGACAAGCTGCACCGGCCGACCTTCGTGTTCGCCGCCAGCCAGGCGCCGGGCAAGGAGCACGAGCTCAAGGGCTCCGGGCGCTCCATCCCCGGCTTCCACCTGCGCGATGCGCTGGACCTGGTGGCCAAGCGGCACCCCGGCGTGCTGCTGCGTTTCGGCGGCCACGCCATGGCGGCGGGCTGCACCGTCGCCGAGGAACACCTGGACGTGTTCGAGCAGGCGCTGGCGCAAGTGGCACAGGAGTGGCTGGACGCGGCGACCCTGCTGCGCAGCCTGCACACGGACGGCCCGCTGTCGCCCGAATACCGCCGCGCGGACCTCGTGGACACCCTGCACCAGGAGGTGTGGGGCCAGGGCTTCGCGCCGCCGGTGTTCAGCGAGGAAGTGGAGATCGTGTCGCAGAAGCTGGTCGGCGAGAAGCACCTGTCGATCAAGCTGCGCCACCAGGGCCAGCCGGTCGACGGCATCTGGTTCGGCCGCACCGAACCGCTGCCCGCGCGTTGCAGGATCGCGTTCCGCCTGGAGGCGGACGAATGGCAGGGAACGCGGCGGGTGCGCTTCCTCGTGGAAGGCGCGGAGTTCTAGGCCCTCAGGCCGTGCCCATCACCGGCAGCGAAGGCTGGCGGGCATCGTCGAAATAGGAGAAGAGGCGCGTGGCGACCTGCGAGAGTTCGTCGTCGTCCATCGCGCGGGCGCACGCCAGCTGCCACATCGCGTATTCGCGGTCGCCGAGCATCATGTCGGTGTTCACGCAGCGGCCGTGGCCCGCCATCAGCAGCGCGAAGCCCGCGAGCAGCCCGGTGGGACAGTAGCGCGGTGAGGACGACGGCGCCAGAAGCGCGTCGGACGCTTCGAGCGAAGCGAGGCCCGCGGCCGCGGTGGCGTGGGCGGCCGGGGTAGCGTGTTGCGTCTGCATGGTGGCCTCTCAGCGGGGGCTGAACGTGAAGCTGACCGGGACCGCACCGGCCAGGGCGGAAGGCGCCGCAGCCTGCATCGACTGCGCGTCGGGCGCGATGCGCCGGCTGCAGCTCGCAATGGTGGAACCCGGGATGTACTGCAGGCAGTCCGCCAGCGCCATCTGGTGCACCATGACCTCGTTGTTGCGCGCTTCGGCCTTGCGGACCTGGTGGCTGCACAGGAGCCAGAACGCGAACAGCTGCGCGACGACCAGCGCCCCCAGCAGGACCCAGAACATGCGGCTGCGGGGCTCCTGCGTTTGCGGGTCGATGACGTTGGCGAGGATGGACATGGCGGGACTTCCTTGGGGTACTTTGATGCTAGGCCCCGCCCTGGGCCGCCGCCAGAGTGGCCGCCGCGTCCTGCTGTAGGACGGAATCTTGACTGCACAGCTTGCGGTTCTTCCGGCCTCTCGACGAACCTTCCGCGTGCCATTCACCGCGCGCGCGGTACGCGCGCAGTGCATGCGCCCGCTGCCGGGTACTTTGTTGCGCGCGAGCGACCGCTTCGATGCTGGGGCGCCGCGAAAGCGCGGCGGACCATCCCTCCGCGCACCGGCCAAGTAGCGCGCCGGCAACGGAAACGGAAAGACTGATGGAACGTCGCGACAGCACGAAAGTGCGCATCCGCCTTCCCGCGAACACGCCGCACTGCCCGGCCGTGGCCCAAACGAAGCGAGCGCCCACGTGGGGCGCTCGCCGAAGCGGTGCGGCGGACTACACGCCGCCGTGGGGATTCAGGCCTTCGGCAGCGTCACCCCGTGCTGGCCCTGGTACTTGCCGCCGCGGTCCTTGTAGCTCACGTCGCATTCCTCGTCGCTCTCGAAGAACAGGACCTGCGCGCAGCCTTCGCCCGCATAGATCTTCGCGGGCAGCGGCGTGGTGTTGGAGAACTCCAGCGTCACGTAGCCTTCCCACTCGGGCTCGAACGGCGTGACGTTGACGATGATGCCGCAACGGGCGTACGTGCTCTTGCCCAGGCAGATGGTGAGCACGTTGCGCGGGATGCGGAAGTACTCCACCGTGCGTGCCAGCGCGAAGCTGTTGGGCGGGATGATGCAGGAGTCGCCGTGGAAGTCGACGAAGCTCTTCTCGTCGAAGTTCTTCGGGTCCACCACGGTGCTGTGGATGTTGGTGAACACCTTGAACTCCGGCGCGCACCGGATGTCGTAGCCGTAGCTGGAGGTGCCGTAGCTGATGACGCGGCGGCCGTCGACTTCGCGCACCTGCTTCGGCTCGAACGGCTCGATCAATCCGTGCTTCTCCGCCATGCGGCGGATCCACTTGTCGCTCTTGATGGTCATCGCGGGGGGCTCCTCGGTCGGTATTCTAGGTTGGACGCGCCGTGAGTCCTTTGTGCACACGGGGTCAGGGCGAGGTCGGGGGCCGGGGGCCCGCCCTCCGGTCCAGGCTCGCGCAATCCGCGGCCATGGAGAACGAGAGCCTCCAATGCGGACGAGCGGTCAGGTGCACCAGGAGCCAGGTAGCGCGAATCGTCCCTGCGGTCGGACCCCCAACCCCCAACCTCATCACGCCGCAGTTCATGACGGAGCGCAGCCTGGGAGGATTCACTTGCGCTCTGCCAGGGTCGGGGGTTCGGGTTCCCGATCGCAGGGACGATTCGCTCCCCCATGGACAGCATTGCACCAAGCCGCTCGTCCGCAGCAAAGCCTCTTGCTCTCCATGACCGGCAATAGAGCGAGCCTGGACCGGAGAGCGGGGGCCCGGACCCCCGGCCCCGCCCTGCCACCGACAGCGGAAGGGCTCGCGCTCAGCGAGCCATAGTGCACGCCGCCCCATCCGCCCACACCTGCTCCACCACCCGGTCATCCCCCAGCACGATCAGCGAGAACAGCAGTTCGTCCAGGTTGCGCGCATTCGCGACCTTGCGCGCCAGCAACGGCGTGGCCGACGGGTTCAGCACCACGAAGTCGGCCTCGCATCCCGGCCGCAGGTTGCCGATCACGCCTGCGAGACCGAGCGCCTGCGCGGCACCGGCCGTGTGCTGCCACCACAGGTGCTGCGGCGAGAGGCTGACGCCCGGCTTGGTCTGTCCCTCGCGGCCCACGTAGTAGGCGGCGAGCATGGTGTGGAAGGGGCTGAAGCTGGTGCCGCCGCCGACGTCGCTCGCCAGGCCGAAGCGGAAGCCGACGCGCATCGCGCCTTCGTAGTCGAAGAAGCCGCTGCCCAGGAACAGGTTGCTGGTCGGGCTCACCGCCGCCGCGGCGCCCGTATCGCGCATCAGCGCGCGGTCCTCGTCGTCGAAGTGGATGCAGTGCGCGTAGACCGCGCGGTCGCGCATGAGGCCGAAGTCCTGGTACACGGAGAGATAGCTGCGCGACGCGGGGAACAGTTCTCGCGCCCAGCGCACCTCGTCCTTGTTCTCGGCGACGTGCGACTGGATCCAGACGTCGCCGTACTGCGCGGCCAGCTCGCCGGCACCGCGCAGCTGCGCCTCCGTGCAGCTGGGCGCGAAGCGGGGCGTGATCGCATAGCCGAGCCGGTCGGTGCCGTGCCAGCGCCGGATCAGCGCTTCCGTGTCCAGCAGGGACTGGACGGTCTCGTCGCGCACGCCGTCGGGCGAATGGCGGTCCTGCAGCACCTTGCCCGCGACCAGGCGCAGCCCGCGCCGTTGCGCGACTTCCATGAGCGCGTCGACCGAGTGCGGATGCGAGGTGCAGAAGGTCAGCGCGCTCGTCACGCCGTTGCGCAGCAGTTCGTCCAGGAACACGTCCGCGACGCCGAGGGCGTAGGCGTGGTCGGCGAAGCGCGCCTCGTGCGGGAACGTGTAGTCCTCCAGCCAGGGCAGCAGGCCCTCGGCCGGCGAACCGATCACGTCCGTCTGCGGGAAGTGCACGTGCAGGTCGATGAAGCCCGGCGCCAGGAGGCGGCCGGGCAGGTGCGTCACCGCGACGCCGGGAAAGTTGGCCGCGAGCGTGGAGAACGCGCCGGCCGCGCGCACCACCTTGCGGCCGCGGGCATCGGGGCCGATGACCAGCAGGCCGTCGGGTTCGTGGCGGGCGGAGCCGTCGTCGTCGAAGAAAAGCAGCGCGGCGCGGAAGGCTTGCATCCGCCTATTGTCCCGCCTTCCCCTGCACCCCGGCGACGAGGTAGTCCATGGCGAGGATCTGCGCGTCGGTCAGCGCCTGGCCCTTGCCGAGCACGACGCGGCCGGTGTTGTCCGTGATCGGCCCCGCGAAGGGCTGCAGCCTGCCGGCACCGATGTCCTTCTGCCGCGCGAGCACCTCGTCCTGCACCGCCTTCGGCACCCGCGCGCCGAACCAGCCGACGCGGACCATCCCTTCCTTCACCCCGCCCCAGATGTTGTGCGGCTTCCAGCTGCCGTCCAGCACCGCCTGCGTGCGCAGCCGGTAGTAGTCCGCCCACTGGTGCGTGACGGCGAGCACCTGCGCGTCGGGCGCGACCTTGCGCATGTCGGAATGGTAGGCGACGGCCCACTTGCCACGCTCCTGCGCGGCCGCCATCACGGCGGTGGACGCGGTGTGGAACGCGAGCACGTCGGCGCCCTGGTCCATCAGCGCCATGGCCGCGTCGCGCTCCTTGCCCGGGTCGAACCAGGTGTTGAGCCACAGCACCTTCACCTGGGCTTGCGGATCGACGGACCGCATGCCGAGCGTGAACGCGTTGATGCCCTGCAGCACCTCGGGGATGGGAAAGCCGGCCACGTAGCCGGCGACGTGGCTCTTCGTCATGCGCCCCGCGGCGACGCCGGCAAGGTAGCGTCCCTCGTAGTAGCGTGCGTTGGCCGCCGCGACGTTCGGCGCCGTCTTGTAGCCCGTGACCGATTCGAACTTCACGTCCGGGAAGTCCTTCGCCACCTTCAGCGTGGGTTCCATGTAGCCGAAGCTGGGCGTGAAGATCAGCTTGTGGCCGGTGGCGGCGAGATCGCGGATCACGCGCTCTGCATCGGGGCCCTCGGCCACGTTCTCGACGCGGCTCGTCTGCACGCGGCCGCCGAACGCGGCCTGCACGGCCAGCCGGCCGTCCTCGTGCTGCCGGACCCAGCCGGCCTCGGTGATGGGAGCGACGTGCACGAAGCCGACCTTCAGGGGTTCGCTTTTCTGTGCCTGCGCGGGAAAGGTGAAGAGTCCGGCCGCCATGGCGATGGCAGCGAGGTTTTTGTACATGGTGTTCCTCGACATGGCCCCGGGAAAAAGGAAAGAGGCCGCCGGGGCGCGACCTCATGCGTGGATTGTACGTGCGCGATCTTCGAAAGGCAGGGCAGCAGCGCTCCACGAACGCTCGCTTCCGCCACCGGCTGCACGGCACCGGCGGCGCCGCACGATGCGCCGGCGGCATCGACGGACTCGCGCGGGACGCAGGAGGCCTGAGCGCTCCGCCGAAGCGCGTCGCGCCTGGCGACGCGCGAGAACTAGTTCCCGAACGGAGGTCCCGGCCCCTGGTGCGTGACCGGGGTCACTTACGGCGACGCGGCCGTGCCCGAATACTCCGCCGTTTTCGCAGAACGGACCTCCAGTGCGCAGCCTCCATCGAACTTCCCGCCTGTACTTGGGCGCGCTTGCCGCCGCCTTCCTCGTCTCCGCCTGCGGCGGCGGAGGCGGATCCCCCGCGCCGGCACCCGCACCGGCACCGGCGCCCGATCCCAACGCACTCTCCATCCGCAGCGCCACGCCGGAGGCAGGGGCGACGGACGTCGCCACCGACGTGCGGCCGCGCCTGCTGTTCTCGCACGGGCTCGATGCCGCGACCGCCACGGCCGGCAGCATCCGCCTGTCCAGCGGCCAGGGCACCGAGGTCTTCACGCCACGCGTGGCCGGCACGGAGCTGACCCTCACGCCGCAGCGCCGCCTGCTGCCCCTGACCTCCTACACGCTGGAAATCGGCACGAGCCTCGCGGGCACCGGCGGCGAACGGCTGCCGGCCGCGTCCTCCTTTACCTTCACCACCGCGGACGCGAGCTGGTCGGCACCTGCCGCCCTGCCGGCGCCCGCCGGCGGGGAACACAAGGTGCTGGTGGAGCGCAGCGGCGCCATGACGGTGGTGTGGACCCAGGACCTGGGCGCGACGACCGGCGTGTTCGGCATGCGCCACACGGCCGAAGGCGGCTGGAGCACGGCGCAGCAGGTCAACACGGGCGCCGGGCGCGTGACGCAGCTCGTGCTGAGCGAGGGACGCGACGGCGAGATCTTCCTGGGTTTCGCCAAGCTGGAAGGCGGCGTCAGCTACAGCGTGTTCTCCAGCCGCTTCACGGCCGCCACGGGCTGGGAAGCGCCGCATCCGCTGGAGAACAGCACCCTGTCGGCCCATGACGTGCGCATCGCCTCCGATCCGGCAGGCAACGCCATCGCGGTCTGGTACCAGTGGGACGGCGTCCGCTACAGCATCTGGGCCGCGCGCCGTCCCGCCGGTGCCGCCTGGGGCACCGCCGGCGTGATCGAGACCACCAACATGCCGGCGGCCGCGCCGGAGCTGGCCATGAACGCCGGCGGCGAAGCGATCGCCGTCTGGACTCACTACGACAACACCCGCAACAGCGTCTGGGCCGCCCGCTACACGCCCGCCGGCGGCTGGTCCAGCCCGCGGATGGTCGACCTGGCGAACGTCCAGGACCGCGTCGAGCCACGCGTCGCCGTCGCGCCGTCGGGCGAAGCCATCGCGGTGTGGAGCGAGATCGATGGCGCGAACCGCACCCTGCGCGGCAGCCACTTCACGCCGACCGGCGGTTGGGGCGCCACCGTGTCGCTCGAGGCTTCCGGTCCGGCCGACTCCTCCGCGGCGAGGATCGGCATGGATGCCGCCGGCCACGCGATCGCCACCTGGGTCCGCGACGGCGGCGCGTCGGATGTGTGGACGAACCGCTGGGTCCCGGGCACCGGATGGGGCACGGCGCGCCGGATGAATCCCGCCGGCGTGCTGTCCGATGCGCCGGTGCTCGCGGTGAACGCGCGCGGCGAAGCGCTGCTGGTCTGGCGGGAGAGCCCCGCCTCGGGAGGGCTGCACCTGGGCGCGGCGCGCTATCGCCCGGCCACGGGCTGGACCGCCAGCGAGCGCATCGCCAGCAGCGCCTACGAACCGCATGCATCGCTCAACGACAGCGGCGTCGGCATGCTGTTGTGGCGGCCGAGCGCGACCGGCTCGGCGAACATCCAGGGCCGCAGGCTGGATTGAGGCAGCGCCCGCGGGCCCGGCGCGCGCCGGGCCCGCGGGCGAGCCGACCTGCATGGCCACCGCTGCCTTCCTGCTCGCGACCCGCGTCGCCGTCCCCCAGCAACTGCCCGGCGAACCGCCGCGCAGGACGCCGTACGACCAGGCGGTCCTGGACCACGACGGCGCTTCGGGCCGGCCCTTCCCCGAGGAAGCCGACCACCCCGACCCCTTCGGGCACCAGCCACCCCGGGACGCGGCGTTGCTGCCGCTGCTCGCCTACCGGGGCCTGCGCTTCCGGCCCGTGCGCCGGCGCGCCGGCCTGGCCTTCGTCGCCGGCGCCGTCCGCTCCGAGACCTTCAACTTCGGCGAATCGCGCAGGGACGAACTCGGCCGGGCGCACGACCTGGTGCACGCCTATGGCGGCGATGCCGTCGTCCTGTGGACCTGGGGACAGGCGGTCCACGTGTGGGCGGCCCGTTCCGCGGGACCGGGTGCACGGCCGGCCGTGCTGCAACTGAGCCTGCGCATCACGGCGCCCCGCGGGGGCCGTACGCAAGGCGCGGCCGAACGCCTCTGCGCCTGGCTGCGCGGGTCCGACCTCGCGCCGGACCCGCCGGCCCTGCAACGGGCGCTGGCGGCCGCTCCACTGTCCCTGGCGGACTTCTTCGCCGCGTTCGGCATTCCCGGCGTGGAGGAACTCTCGCCGGTGGATCCCGCGCCGGTGTGGGATGCGTTCGCGCAGGGGGCCGACGCGCTGCTGGCCGGAAGGCCGGCCGACCCCGCGGCGCGCAAGGTCGTGAATGCCGCGATCCACGACGCGACGCAGCACCTGCCGGCCAAGCCCGCAACACGCCTCGGTGCAACGGCGCGGCGCGTGGCCGCTGCGTTCGCTGCCTTGCGGGAGGAACTGGGCACGCCGACCTCGCCCCGCCTGGCGCAATGCGCAGCCGCGGCGGCGCTCTTCGACCCCATCACAAGCGGCCCTGCGGGCGACGCCCTGCTCCGCACCTCGGGCAAGCAGCCGGCGCTGGCCCTCGCCCTGGGCCGCCTGCTCGCGCACTACCCCGTGGCGCTGCGCCGCGACCCCTTGTTCCTGGCGCTGGCCGCCCATGAGGCCGAAGCCTGGAACGGCCACCTGTACGCGGCCGCGTTCGCCGAACTGGCGGAACGGGCTCGCGTCGCGGGCTTCACCGCGGTGCTGGTGCCGGCGGCGCGGGAACAGGCCTTACGCAAGGCGCATGGCCTGCAAGCTGACGCGAGTGCCGCACGGGACGGCTGGGCGGGCGAAGTGTCGATCGACCTGGCCGAGGGCCCGTGCGAGGGCTTCGCGCGCTGGTTCGCGAAGACCGGTGCCGACGGGGCCGTGCTGCGCTGCGGCGCCGACGGTCATGGCGAGCTGCTGCGCTTCTCGGCCGGCGAGCGCTCGCGGCAGGACGTGCCGGCGCAGGTGTCCGACGCCGCACGCGCCCTCGATCCGCGCGGCGCCCTCCTCGCCGCCGGCCTGGCCGACGTTCTCGCCCCGGGCGCACTGGCGCCGCAGGAGCGCGCGCCGCAAGGCACCGGCGAACCGGTCGTGCCGCGCTGCGAACTGGAACAGCGCCTGCGCGGCGAGGCGACCACCGTGGCCTGGCCGATGGACCGCGGCTGGCCCCGGCAGGACGAGCGCGTGGCTTTGCTGCTGCGCCTTCCCGCGCCCGACCCGGCCTGCCTCGCCGCCATCGTCCTGGACGCGCGGGCCGCGTGGATGCGCGGCATCCACGCGGAAGTCGCACCCGGCGGCGCCGAACTCTGGCTGCACACCGGCCCGCGCACGGGCCAGGCGGGACAACTCGCGCGCCTGCTGGGAGACCTGCCCGCCGGCAGCCGCCTCGCCCTCGTGCATGGGGCGCATGCCGCGGTACTGCGGATCGCCGAGGCGCCGGAAGGCCCGTACTTCCCGCCCACGCTGGTCCCGGCCGAGCCGGGCTGGACACCGCCCAGGGTGCTGCTGCACGCGCAGAACATCTATGCCACGGCCGACACCTCGCGCCTGTCCTGGTACCGCGCCCAGCGGCAGCAGATGGCGCAACGGCTGGCCGCCCGGTACCCGCAGCGGGTGCAAGCGGGAACGGAGGTCACGCCGCAGCAGGCACTGGGCCTGCACGACGCCGCGCTCCGCGACATCGGGTTCGCGCCCGTCGGCGACCTGCTCGCGTCGCATCTCTACGCCTGCGCCTTGCGCGCCTACGTCCACGCCGACGGCGTGACCGCGGCGCTGGTGTACCTGCTGCCGGCGCGCCCCGCGATCGAATGCGAATTCCGCACGCGCCTGGCCGACGGCGCGGACGTCGTCACCGCCTCGATGAACCCCGCCCGGCCCCTGCGCGCCGGAGCGTCGCGGCGGCACGTCGACGCGCCCGTGCACGGCCTGCACGAGTCGCACGCGATGCACGTCGCGGAGGTGCGAGGCGACCGCGCGGCCACCGGCGCCCCGAAGACCCTGGAAGAAGTCGCCCGCTCGCTGGAGACCTAGCGGCAAGGGCGCCCTGCGCATAATCGCCCGGCGTGCCTGCCTCCTCCTTCCACCGGCTGCTGCAGTCGTTCCGCCCCACGCCCGCCGCCGGCGCGGTCCCGGTGGCGGTCCAGCGCATCCAGCTGGACCTGCTGCTGCAGAAGACCGGCGCCCTGCGCCTGCTGTCGCCCATCCCCTTCGCCGCGCCGCTGGCGCTGATCTTCCACGCGCGCTGGGGTTCGCCGCTGGCGCTGGCATGGCTGGCGCTCTTCGCGGCGGTCAGCATCTCGTGCTTCGTGGCGCGGCACCGGCTCGAACGCCGACAGCCGCTCGCCGACGACGCCATCGCGCCCGCGCTGCGGCGCAGCCACCGCAACATCCTGCTGCTGGGCCTGATGTGGGGGCTGGCGCCGTGGATGCTCGACCCGCACGGCGACCTCGCCTACCTCCTGATGACGTCGGTCTTCGTCGTCGCGGCCGTCGCGCTCGGTTCGATGCTGGTCGCCTCGCACCGGCAGACGATCGCGGCGATGCTGGGCCTGTGCTCGGCCCTCGCGTGGTTCGGCGGCGTGGTCGGCTGGGTGCTCGCGGCGTCCAGCCTGCTGTTCCTGCTGATGGCGCTGGACTGGATCCGCCAGCAGCAGGCCCTCCTCCAGCAATCGCTGGTCGTGCGCTTCGAGAAGGAAGACCTCGCGCGCCGGCTCGAGCAGCAGGTCGAACTCGTGCGCGAAGCCAACCGCGAGAAGACGCGCTTCTTCGCATCCGCCAGCCATGACCTGCGGCAGCCGCTGCATGCGATCTCGCTGTTCACCTCGACGCTGCAGCGCACCGCGCTGCCGGCGGACGGCGTGGAGACGGTGGAGCAGCTGGCGCAATCCGTGCAGGCGCTCAGCCACTCGCTGGAGACGATGCTGGACGTCTCGCGCCTCGACGCCGGCGCGGTGCAGCCCCGGCTGCGGTCGGTGGGCGTGCATGCCCTCTTCGTGTCGCTGCAGAACACCTTCGCCGGCCGGGCAGAGGAAAAGGGGCTGCACCTGCGGCTGCGCTCGCCGGGCGACCTGCACGTGGCGAGCGACCCGCTGCTGCTCGAGCGCCTGGTCGGCAACCTCGTCGACAACGCCATCAAGTACACGCACGCGGGCGGCGTGCTGGTGGCCGCGCGCGCGGCGGACGTGTCGGGCCGCGCCGGGCACATCCGCATCGACGTCGTCGACACGGGACAAGGCATTCCCGCGGAGGAACACCGGCGGGTCTTCGAGGAGTTCTACCAGGTCGGCAACCCGCAACGCGATCGCGGCTCCGGGCTCGGCATCGGCCTGTCGATCGTGAAGCGGCTGTCCGAGCTGCTGGCGCACCCGGTGCGCCTGCAGTCGCGGCCGGGCCGCGGCACGCGCGTGCAGGTCTGGGTGCCGCAGGCGCACGCCGCCCCGTCCGCGCGAAGCGAAGGCGACGCCGCGGCGGAGACCGTCGCTGCGCCTGCGCTTCCCGCGCACGTCCTCGTGCTGGACGACGAGGCCGCCAGCCGGCAGGCGATGGCGGCGCTGCTCGCGTCGCACGGCTGCCGCGTCAGCACCGCCGGCGGCATCGCCGAAGCGGAGGCCCTCCTGCACGGCGCGCGCTTCGATGCGGCGATCGTCGACTACCGCCTGCCGGGCGCGCGCAACGGCCTGGATTACCTGCTGGACCTGCGGGAGCAGTCGCCACGGCTGCGGACGCTGCTGGTCACGGGCGAAACGGCACCGCGGCGGATGGCGGCGATCCACGCGAGCGGCGTGCCCTTCCTGCACAAGCCGGTGCGGGCGCAACAGCTGCTGGAGGCCCTTGCAAGCCCCCGCGAACCGCACGGCGAAAAGACCTAGCTCTCGTCGCGCCCGGGGGAACCGGCGATCTCCGAGTGCTTGCCCAGCCAGCGGCGCAGCAGTTCGGCGTCCTTGATGCGCGTGACCTTGCTGGCCGAATCGAGGAACACCATGATCAGGTTGCGGCCCTTCACCCGGGTCTGCACGACCAGGCACTGCCCCGCCTCGGAGATGTAGCCCGTCTTCTGCAGGCCGATGTCCCATTCGCCGCTGCGCACCAGCCGGTTGGTGTTCACGTAGCGCAGCGAGCGGCCGCCGACGGCCAGCTGGTAGCCCGGCGAGGTGGAGTACTCCCGCAACAGCGGGCGTGCGTAAGCCGCGTCGGCCAGCAGCACGAGGTCGCGCGCGCTCGACTGGTTCCGGCTGGAGAGGCCGGTCGGGTCCACGTAGCGTGTCTGCTGCATGCCCAGCTGGCGCGCCTTGTTGTTCATCGCGCTCACGAAGGCGCTGACGCCGCCCGGATACGTGCGGGCCAATGCGTGCGCCGCGCGGTTCTCGCTGGACATCAGCGCCAGGTGCAGCGCCTGGCGCCGCGTGAGCGTGGTGCCCACCCGCAGGCGCGAGCTGCTGTGCTTGAGCCGGTCGACATCCTCGCCGGTGATGGTGATGCGTTCGTCCAGCGGCAGGCCGGCCTCGGCGACGATCAGGCCGGTCATGATCTTGGTGAGGGACGCGATCGGCCGCACGTCTTCGGCATTGCGCCCGAACAGGACCTCGTCGCTCTCCATGTCCACGACGTAGGCAACGCTCGATTTCAGCGCCAGCTTGTCCGGGTCCGCGGGCAAGGGGGCGAGGCGGACCACCGGTGCGCTGCGCCGCTTCGCCACCAAGGCCTTCTTCGAAGACCGCGCCTTCGCGACCTGTTTTTTCGAGGCGCGCTTCTTGGCCACGGCGACGCGCGAAGCACCGCGCTTCTTTGCGGGGGATGCGGATTTCTTCGCCTTGGAAGCTGCCGGCTTGCCCTTCGCGGAGGCGGTGAAACCTTCGACGGGCGCGAGGCAGAGGAAGACTGCGAGCAGCACCGTCCAGGCGTGGAGGGCGATGCGCCGCAGCGCAGGGGCGCAAGCCCGTTGCGGTGGGGTCATGCCACTAAGGGGGGGATCGTCAGCGGAAGTTCCCCGCGTTACGCGATGTTCTCCGGCAAACTTTTCCGGGGTCAGGCGAAATGACTAGCTTGCGTCCTCGCCTTCGCGTTTGCCGGCCGTGGCTGCCGCGGCGCGCAGCTTGTCCTTCTTGCTGGGCCGCCGGCCCTTGATGCCGCCGGTGCCCGCATCCGCGCGCAGCGGGGGCGCGTCTTCCGTCGGCTCGAAGCCCGGAACCTGCTCCCGCGGCAAGGCCATCGCGTGGCGTTTCTCGATCAGGCGAAAGTGTGCTTCGGTGGCGGCCGTCGTGAAGCTGATCGCGACGCCGGCGGCGCCCGCCCGGCCCGTGCGGCCGATCCGGTGGACGTAGTCGTCGGCCGAACGCGGCAGGTCGTAGTTCACCACCACTTCCAGCGCAGGGATGTGGATGCCCCGGGCCGCCAGGTCGGTCGTCAGCAGCACCTCCCAGCGGCCTTCCTTGAAGCCGGCGAGCACGTCGGTGCGCTGGCCCTGGCTCATCTCGCCGTGCAGGGCTGCCGCGGGCACGCCGCGCTCGCGCAGCTTGCGCGCCACCTGCTCGGTGGCGTGGCGCGTGGCGACGAACACCAGCACGCGTTTCCAGCCGCCCTGCTGCACCAGGTGGCGCAGCAGCTCCGTGCGGCGCGGCGCGTCCACCGCGATGGCGCGCTGGTGGATGTCCGGCGCGGCGCTTTCCTGCGTGGCGGCTTCGATGCGCACCGGGTCGCGCAGCAGCAGTTCCGCCAGCGCCTGCACCTCCGGTGGAAAGGTGGCGGAGAAGAGCAGGTTCTGCCGGCGCGCAGGCAGCGCGGCCAGCACCCTTTCGCGCTCGGCGGCGAAGCCGAGGTCCAGCAGGCGGTCGGCCTCGTCGAGGACGAGCGTCTCCACGGCATCGAGACGCACGGCGTTGCGGTCCAGGACGTCGAGCAGCCGCCCCGGCGTCGCGACGACGACATCGGCGCCGCCGCGCAAGGCCATCATCTGCGGATTCACCGAGACGCCGCCGTGCAGGACGGAGACCTTGGGCCGGCGTTCGGTTGCGCCGCCCAGCACGCGGAACACCTCGCCGACCTGCATCGCGAGTTCGCGCGTGGGCACGAGCACCAGCACCCGCACGCGGCGGAACGCAAAGGCGCGGCCTTCCAGCAGCCGCTGCAGCAGCGGCAGGGCGAAGGCGGCGGTCTTGCCGGAGCCGGTGGGTGCGAGCCCCAGCACGTCGCGTTCCCTCAGCACCGGGGGAATGGCCTCGCGCTGCACGGGCGAAGGCAGCGCGAAGCCCGCTTCGCCGCACGCCCGCACGAGCTCGGGCGACAGGCCCAGGTCGGCGAAGGTCGCTGCGGTCATGGGGAACGGTGCAGCCGCGGCGCCGACAGCGCCTGCACGCTTTCGGCGATCGCGGCATCGACGTCGCGCCAGCGGCCCGCCATCTGTGCGGCAGCCAGCGCCTTCTCGAGCGCGCGCAGGTCGCGCACGGTGGGCGCGACGCGGATCTGCGCCACGGCGGCGGCGGCGTTGCCGGCGCGCAGCAGCGCCATCACCTTGTCGGGCCAGGAGGAGGAAGGGCGGGGCACGGAAACTCTCGCGGGGGTTCGGAACCCGCATTGTCCGCCCGCCGGGTCGGCCGCGGGCCGGACCTGCTTAACATGCGGCATGCCGCCCACCGTCCGCATCGAGGAAGTCGAGTTCACCGCCATGCGGGCGCAGGGGCCCGGCGGGCAGAACGTCAACAAGGTGTCCAGCGCGATCCACCTGCGCTTCGACATCCGCGCCTCGTCGCTGCCCGAGGCCGTCAAGGACAAGCTGCTGGCCCTGCCGGGCCGGCGCGTCAGCAAGGACGGCGTCCTCGTGCTGAAGGCACAGTCGGCCCGCAGCCAGGAGCAGAACAAGGCCGAGGCCTTCGCGCGGCTGGAGGAACTGGTGGCGCAGGCCGCGCAGGTGGAGGCGGTGCGCCGGCCGACGAAGCCCACCTACGGCTCGAAGCAGCGCCGGCTGCAGGGCAAGGCGATCCGTTCGCAGGTGAAGGCCACGCGCGGGAAGGTGCAGGAGTGAGCCTGCAGCCTCAGAAGCGCTCGTCGGGGCGCAGGTAGCGCCACTGCCCCGGCGGCAGCCCCGCCAGCGGGACGCGGCCGATGCGCAGGCGCTTGAGCGCCGTGAGCTGCAGGCCGACCTGCGCGCACATCCACGGCAACGCTTCCGGCGGGATGCCCTTCACCGCGAACCGCAGCCGCGCCTCGCTCTGCCAGCTCACGCGCGCGGGGGGCAGCACGCGGCCTTCCAGCACCAGGCCGCCACGGCACAGGCGCTCCAGCCCGCCGGGCGCGAGGGTCCCCGTCACGTCCGCGAGCAGCTCCTGCTCGATCGTGCGGGCCTCCTCCGTGAGCTTGCGCACGATGCGGCCGTCCTGGCTGAGGACCGCCAGGCCGCTGGCCGGCACCGGCAGGGGCAGCAGCGCGACCAGGGCCGCCGCGTGGCTCTTCACGCGGCGGATGCCCGAGTCGTCGCCCGCCCAGCGCGCCTCCGCCGGCAGGTCCTGCGCCTGCGGCGAGCGGAAGGTCGCCGGCTTGTGCACGAGGAAGGTCGCGGGCTGCACGGGCTGCAGGCGCGCCCGGGGGTCGACCTCCACGCGCTGGCCTGAGACGCGGAACTGCGGTTCCTCGACCACCTGGCCATCCACGCGCACCCAGCCTTCGGCGATGTACTGCTCCGCCTCGCGCCGGGAACAGGGCACCAGCGCGGCAACGACCTTGGACAGGCGGGTGGGTTCGTCGGCCATGGAAGGGGCGTTCACGCCGCGGCGAACGCGGCGTCGAGGCGTTCGACGTAGCGGCGCCTGGCCGCCGGTTCGGCGAAGCTGCCCTCGAAGCTGTTGCGCGCCAGGCGGTACGCGTGATGCGCGTCGAGCCCGGTCGCCGCGAAGGTCTGCAGGAAGTTCGCGTTCATGTAGCCGCCGAAGTAGGCCGGGTCGTCCGAGTTCACCGTGGCAACGAGGCCCGCATCCAGCAGCTCGCGCAGGTTGTGCTGCTCCAGCTGCGGGAAGACGCACAGCTTCAGGTTCGACAGCGGGCAGACGGTGAGCGGGATGCCGTCCTGCGCGAGGCGCTTCATCAGCGCCGGGTCCTTCGTCGACTGCACGCCATGGTCGATGCGTTCCACCTTCAGCACGTCGAGCGCCGACCACACGTAGGCGGGCGGGCCTTCCTCGCCGGCATGCGCGACCAGGTGCAGCCCGTGCCGGCGGCAGGCGTCGAACACCCGCGTGAACTTCTCCGGCGGATGCCCGAGTTCGCTCGAGTCGAGGCCGACGCCGATGAAACGGTCGCGGAAGGGCAACGCCTGCTCCAGCGTCGCGAACGCCTCTTCCTCGCTCAGGTGGCGCAGGAAGCAGAGGATCAGCTCGGCATCGACGCCCAGCTGCCTGGCGTCGCGGCAGGCGCGCGACAGGCCGTCGATGACGGTTTCCATCGCGACCCCGCGGGCCGTGTGGGTCTGCGGGTCGAAGAAGATCTCGGCGCGCACCACGTGGTCGGCCGCCGCGCGCTGAAGGTAGGCCCACGCCATGTCGTAGAAGTCCTGCGGCTGCAGCAGCACGCTGGCGCCGGCGTAGTAGATGTCCAGGAAGCTCTGCAGGTTGGTGAAGGCGTAGGCGCGGCGCAGCTCCTCCACGTCCGTGTAGGGCAAGGCCACGCCGTTGCGCTGCGCGAGCGCGAAGATCAGTTCCGGCTCCAGCGAGCCCTCGATGTGGATGTGCAGTTCGGCCTTGGGCATCGCCGCCAGCAACGCGGGCAGGCGCTCCATCGGGACGTCAGGGACGGCGTTCATCAGCAGGCTCCGAAGGTGATCCCCAGGCGGGACAGGTAACGGCGGTAGGCGGACGATGCACGGTCGGCCGCGGTGTGCAGTTCGGCGCGCAGGTCCAGCGGCAGCCGCCGGGGGCTCTGCGATTCGAGCACGGGCTGGTCCTGCCGGAAGATCGTGTCCTGGAAGGCGCGCAGCTTGTCGTCGGGCGAGTCGAAGTCGGCGACGGCGAGTCGGAACCAGGCGACGCTACGTTCGGGCGCCACCGGCGCGATGAACAGCGCGATGGACTCGCGCCAATCCGCCACCGCGACCGAGCCGGCTTCCGGGATCTTCGTGAGGACCGCGGTGTAGGGACCGGTGACCTCGTAGGTGTACTCGACCTGCGCCGGCGCCGTCGAATGCAGGTTCGATTGCGGCTGCCACGCCTTGCAGCCGGTGGCGCGCAGGCCCGTGGGCAGTTCCTCCACCGCATACGCGTCGATGGCCGTGGCGGTGCGTGCCCCGAGCCAACCCTCGTGCACGAAGGCGAAGTGCGACAGGTCCAGGAAGTTCTCGACCAGGCGGGGCGCGCTCGTCTCCACGACGTAAGGACCGCAGTTCAGCTTGCGCAGCCGCGCATCGTCCTCGGCGGCGAAGGCCGGGAGGTCCGTGTCGCCGCCGGCGAGCCGGACCCAGGCGAGGCCATGCGCCTCGCGCGCCTCGAAGGACGGCACGCAGTGCGTGGCCGGCGGCGTGAAGGCCGGCAGCGCCGGCACGTGCACGCAGCGGCCTGAAGGCGCGAACTGCCAGCCGTGATAGGGACACTCGATGCGGTCGTCGACGATGCGGCCCATCGACAGCTTCGCGCCGCGGTGCGGGCAGCGGTCCGGCCAGGCATGCAGCACGCCGGCGGCATCGCGCCAGAGGACCAGGTCCTCCTCGAGCAGGCGGACGGCGAGCGGCTGCGCGGCCACCGCTTCAGCGGCCGCGACGGGGTGCCAGTGCTGTCGTTCGACCATGGTCCATTCTGGAAGAAAAAAGGGCCGCGCGAGCGGCCCTTCGTTGCGCAGGCGCGGATTACTTCTTCTCGCCGCCCGGGACCTTGCCTTCGACGCCCTTGACGTAGAAGTTCACGCCGCCCAGGAACTTGTCGTCGGCGACGGCGTCCTTGGCCAGCACTTCCTTGCCGGTGTTGTCGGCGATCGGGCCCTTCCAGATCTGGAAGGTGCCAGCCTTCAGGCCGGCGCGGATCTCGTCGACCTTCTTCTTCGTCTCTTCCGGCACGTCGGCCGCGACGGAGACCATGTCGATCGCGCCTTCCTTCACGCCCCACCAGCTCTGCCCGGTGCTCCACGTGTTGTTCAGCGCGTCACCCACGGCCTTGATGTAGTACGGGCCCCAGTTGATGATGGCCGAGCCGAGGTGCGCCTTCGGGCCGTAGGCCGTCATGTCGCTGTCCCAGCCGAAGGCGCGCTTGCCCATCTTCTCCGCGGTCTGCAGCACGGCCGACGAATCGGTGTTCTGCATCAGCACGTCGGCACCGCCGTTGATCAGCGACGTGGCGGCGGCGGTCTCGTTCGGGGGATCGAACCACTTGTTCACCCAGACGACGCGGGTCTTGACCTTCGGGTTCACCGACTGCGCGCCCAGCGTGAACGCGTTGATGTTGCGCACCACTTCGGGGATGGGCACCGAGCCGACCACGCCCAGCGTGTTGCTCTTGGTCATGGCGCCGGCGATCACGCCCGCCATGTACGCGCCTTCGTAGGTGCGGCTGTCGTAGGTGCGCAGGTTCTCGGCCGTCTTGTAGCCGGTGGCGTGCTCGAACTTCACGTCCTTGAAGTCCTTGGCGACCTTGTCCATCGGCTCCATGTAGCCGAAGGTGGTGCCGAAGATCAGCTTGTTGCCGCTGGACGCCATCTCGCGGATCACGCGTTCGGCGTCGGCGGACTCGGGCACGTTCTCGACGAAGCTGGTGACGACCTTGCTGCCGAACTCCTTCTCCACCGCCTTGCGCCCGTTGTCGTGCGCGAAGGTCCAGCCGCCGTCGCCCACCGGGCCGACGTAGGCGAAGGCGATCTTCAGCGGCGCGGCGGCGGGTGCGGGCGCCGGGGCGGGCGCGGCGGCCGTCGGCGTGGGAGCGGCGGCCGGCGCGGCGGGCGCCGGGGTCTCCTGCTTGCCGCAGCCAGCCAGGCCGGCGGCCGCCACGGTGGCCAGGGCGGCCACGCGCAGCAGGGAGCGTTTCTTCAGGTCGGTCATTGGAAGGTCCTCTGGGTCGGAACGGTGCGAAGGCAGGATTATGAACCGGGGTAAAACGGCTTTCCAAGCGAGGCCGGCATGTTGACCCGGATCCACGCCGGGTTGCGCGAGATCAGGGCCAGCACCACGATCGTCGCCACGTACGGCAGCATGCTCAGGAACTCGCTGGCCACGTCGACGCCGCTGCCCTGCAGGTGGAACTGCAGCATGGTCACGCCGCCGAACAGGTAGGCACCAAGCAACACGCGTGCCGGGCGCCAGGTGGCGAAGGTGGTGAGCGCCAGGGCGATCCAGCCGCGGCCCGCGGTGACGCCCTCGACCCAGAGCGGCGTGTAGATGATCACCAGGTAGGCGCCGGCCAGCCCGCACAGCGCACCGCCGGCGATGACCGCCAGCATGCGCATCACGCGCACGTTGTAGCCGAGCGCGTGCGCGGACTCCGGCGACTCGCCCACCGAGCGCAGCACCAGCCCCGTGCGCGAGCGGTACAGGAACCAGACCAGCCAGGCGACCAGCGCGATCGCGATGTAGACCATCGGGTGCTGGCGGAACATGGCGGGCCCGAGCAGCGGGATGTCGGCGAGGAAGGGCACGGCGAAGTGCGGCCGCTCCGGCAGCTTCTCCTGCACGTACTTGATGCCGGCGAACGCGGAGAAGCCCGCGCCGAACAGGCTCAGCGCCAGGCCGGTCGCGTACTGGTTGGTGTTCATCCAGATCGCCAGCACGCCGAAGGCGGCGGCGAGCAGCGCGCCCGCGCCCATGCCGGCGGCGAAACCGATCCAGTCGCTGCCGGTGTGCACCACGGTGGCGAAGCCGGCGATGGCCGCGCACAGCATCATGCCCTCGGCGCCCAGGTTGACGATGCCGGCCTTCTCGTTGATCAGGAGGCCCAGTGCCGCGAGCGCCAGCACGGTGCCGGCGTTGAGCATGGAGGCGAAGAGGAGTGCGTAGCTTTCCATGTCAGGCGGCCGCCTTCGCGGCGGGCTTCAGGCGGATGCGATAAGCCATGAGCGTGTCGCAGGCGAGCAGCGTGAACAGCAGCAGGCCCTGGAACACGCCGGTCAGCGACTTCGGCAGGCCCAGGCGGGATTGCGCCAGCTCGCCACCGATGTAGAACATGCTCATGAGGAGGGCCGAGAACACCATGCCGACGGGATGCAGCCGGCCGACGAAGGCGACGATGATCGCGGCGAAGCCGTAGCCGGCCGGCACGTAGGGCGTGAGCTGGCCGATGGGGCCGGCGACTTCCAGCGCGCCCGCCAGACCCGCGGCGCCGCCGGAGATCAGGAGCGCCGTCCAGAGGGCCCTGCGGGAAGAGAAGCCCGCATAGCGCGCCGCTGCCGGCGCCAGCCCGCCGACCTGCTGCGCGAAGCCGGCGCGGGTGCGAAACAGGTAGACCCACAGGGCCGCGACGCCGGCCAGCGCGAGCAACGCGCCGATGCTCACCCGCGAGCCCTGCATCAGCCGGGGCACCTGGGTCGCGCTCGCGAAGGTCTTGGTCTGCGGGAAGTTGTAGCCGCCCGGGTCCTTCCACGGCCCGAACACCATGTAGTTCAGGACCAGCGTGGCCACGTAGACCAGCATCAGGCTGACCAGGATCTCGTTGGCGTTGAAGCGGTCGCGCAGCAGCGCGGTGAGGCCCGCCCACGCCATGCCGCCCAGCACGCCCGCCAGCAGGATCGCGATGACGATCAGCCGGCTGGTGTCCTTGCCGGCCATCAGCGCGATGCCGCCCGCGGCCAGCGCGCCGATCACGAACTGGCCCTCGGCGCCGATGTTCCACACGTTGGACCGGAAGCACACCGCCAGGCCCAGCGCGATCAGCAGCAGCGGCGTCGCCTTCACCAGCAGCTCGCCGATGCGGTAGGCGTTGCTCACCGGCTCCCAGAAGAACACGCGCAGGCCCTGAACCGGGTCCTTGCCCAGTGCCACGAACAGCAGCGTGCCCAGCACCACCGTGATCGCCAGCGCCAGCAGCGGGGAGGCCAGGCTCCAAAAGCGCGATGCTTCCGGCCGCGGTTCAAGCTTCAGCATGTCGGCCCTCCCACAGTCCGCTCATCCATTCGCCGATCCGCGACACCGTCGCCTGGGCACGCGCGATGGAAGGCGACAGCCGCCCCTTGGCGATCACGTGCAGCCGGTCGCTGATCTCGAACAGCTCCTCCAGCTCCTCCGACAGCACCAGCACCGCGCAGCCCGCGTCGCGCAGCGCCAGGATCTCCGCGCGGATCTGCGCCGACGCACCCACGTCCACGCCCCAGGTGGGCTGCGACACGATCAGCAGCTTCGGCTTCGCGTCGATCTCGCGGCCCACGATGAACTTCTGCAAATTGCCCCCCGAGAGCGACCGCGCCGCGGCGTCCGGGCCGCCCGCCTTCACGTTGAAGCGCTCGATGATGGCGGCGGCCTGCTGCCGCAGGGCCCCGACCCGGATCCAGCCGCCGCGCCCCACGGCGTCGGTCCGCGTGAGCAGCAGGTTCTGCGCCAGCCCGAGGCTCGGCACGGCGCCGCGGCCCAGGCGCTCCTCGGGCACGAAGTGCAGGCCGAGATGGCGGCGGTGCGCCGGACCGAACCGCCCGGCAGCCTGCCCCGCCACCTGCACCATGCCGGGCGCCGCGCGCCGGTCCTCGCCCGACAGCGCGAACAGCAGCTCGCGCTGCCCGTTGCCCGACACGCCGGCGATCCCCACGACCTCGCCCGCGCGCACCTCGAAGGAGATCGCTTCCAGGTCGTGGCCGAACTGGTCCTCGCGCGGCAGCGTCAGGCCCTGCACCTTCAGCACCACCTCGCCGGGCGTGCGGGCGTGGTGCTCCAGCTGCGGCGGCTCGGCGCCGATCATCATGCGCGAGAGCGAGGCATTGGATTCGTTCCGCGGATCCGCCACGCCGGTCACCTTGCCGCCGCGCAGCACCGTGCAGGCGTTGCACAGCGCGCGGATCTCGTGCAGCTTGTGGCTGATGTAGAGGATGCTGCAGCCCTGCGCCCCCAGCTGGCGGAGTACCGCGAACAGGCTCTCCACCGCCTGCGGTGTCAGCACCGAGGTCGGCTCGTCGAGGATCAGCAGCTTGGGGTCGGTCAGCAGCGCGCGCACGATCTCCACGCGCTGCATCTCGCCGACCGACAGCGTGTGCACGGGCCGGGTCGGTTCCACGTCCAGGCCGTACTCGCGCGCCTTGGCCACGATGCGCTCGGTCACCTGCTTCAGCGACAGGCTCTTGTCCAGGCCCAGCCAGACGTTCTCGGCCACGGTCAGCGTGTCGAACAGGCTGAAGTGCTGGAACACCATGCTGATGCCCAGCGCCCGCGCCTCCTGCGGGTTGCGGATGTGCACGGGCCGGCCGTCGAACACCACGCTGCCCTCGTCCGGCTTGACCGCGCCGTAGATGATCTTCATCAGCGTGGACTTGCCGGCGCCGTTTTCGCCGAGCACGGCGTGGATCTCGCCCGGCTGCACCGTCAGCGAGACGTCGCTGTTGGCGACCACCGCCGGGTAGCGCTTGGTGATGTGCGCGAGTTCGAGTCGCGGTGCGGTCACGCCGGTCTTCTCCTGTCCATGCCTGTCTTCATCCTTCTTGCAGCCCGCCCGCCACGGCCTTGATGCGCTCGCGCAGCCAGCGTCCCGCCGCGGACTGGTGGCTGCGCTCGTGCCACAGCTGGTAGTACACCAGCGGCGGGAAGGGCACCGGGCAGTCCAGGATGCGCACGGGCAGGGCCTGGGTGAAGCGTTCGCAGAACTGCCGGCCGGTCGTCAGCACCAGCAGCGTGCCGGCGACCATGCGGGGCAGCAGCCCGAAATGCGGGCAGCGGGCCGTGATGTTACGGGACAGGCCCTGCCCTTCCAGGAATTCGTCGATCACGCCGCGGGCGCCGGGGTGGGTCGGCGTCGGGGCGATGTGCTCCGCCTCCAGCCATTCCTCCGGCGACCAGCCGCGGCGCACCGCCGGGTGGTCCTCGGCGACCAGGCAGACGATCTCGTCCTCGACCAGCCTGCCCAGGTGCAGGTCCTGAGGCGGCTTGAGCCAGTTGCCGACCACCACGTCGACCTCGCCCTGCGCCAGCTGCGCGTGGCAGTCGGAGGCCGCGGACAACGGATGGATCTGGACCTGGCTGCGCGGCGCCCGGGCCTTGACCTGCGCCACCAGCGCGGGCAGGAACAGCGGGTCGAGGTAGTCGGCCGCGGCCACGCGGAAGGTCGTCGTGGTGGTCTGCGCGTCGAAGCCCCGCGCGTCGCTGAAAAGCATTTCGGCGGCACGCAAGATGCTTGCGCTGGGTTCGACCATGCGCAACCCGGCATCCGTAGGCACCATCCCCGCGCCCGAGCGCACCAGCAGCGGGTCGCCGGCGAGTTCGCGCAGGCGCTTGAGCGACGCCGACACCGCCGGCTGGTACATGCCCAGCTTCAGTGCGGCCCGCGAGACGCTGCGTTCGGTGAGGACGGTATGCAAGACCCTGATCAAGTGGAGGTCTATCTTGTCCAAAAGGTCCTGGTCTCTCATACCTTTGCGTGCATCCCGCCCATAAGAACACCGGTATGCGCGTGGCCCCTCGAATGGAACCATACTGACGGCATGGATGCGAAGACGATCCGATTTGTCCGGCGCGGCGAGCTCGTCAGCCTGGCCAATGTACCACCCGACCGCACCCTGCTGGAGCTGCTGCGCGAGGACCTCGGCTGCACCGGCACCAAGGAAGGTTGCGGCGAAGGCGACTGTGGCGCCTGCACCGTCGTGCTCGGCGAGCCGCGCGGCGGCGCCCTGGAATACAAGGCCATCAACAGCTGCGTCCGGCTGGCCCACTCCATCGACGGCATGGCGCTGTGGACGGTGGAAGACCTGGCCGCGGCCGACGGCAGCCTGCACCCGGCGCAGGAGGCGATGGTGCAGTGCCACGGCTCGCAATGCGGCTTCTGCACGCCGGGTTTCGTCATGAGCCTGTTCGGCATGTACCAGAACCACGTCTGCCGGGGCGCCGCCATCGACCGCGCCCTGGCGCAGGAGGAACTGTCGGGCAACCTCTGCCGCTGCACGGGCTACCGGCCGATCCTGGACGCGGCCCGGCGCATGGGCGACCTGCCGCGGCGGCCCGTCGACGAAGCCGGGGTGCTGGCGCAGTTGCGGGCCCTCGAGGACAAGCGCGCGCTGGTGCCGGCCAGCGGCAGCTACCTGGACCCGCGCACCCTGGACGAAGCGGTGGCGTTGCGCGCGGCGAACCCGCAGGCGCAGGTGGTCGCCGGCTGCACCGATGCCGGCCTCTGGATCACCAAGATGCACAAGCGCTTCCCGCGCGTGCTCGACGTCACGCGCGTCGCGGAACTGCGGCGCGTCGAAGCGAGAGACGGCGAGCTGGTGATCGGCGCCGCCGTGACGCTCACCGAAGCCTTCGCCGCGCTCGTGGCGCAGCGCCCGCAGCTCAAGCCGTTCGCGTCCCGCTTCGCCGGCCTGCCCGTGCGCAACTCCGGCACGCTGGGCGGCAACGTGGCGAACGGTTCGCCCATCGGCGATTCGATGCCGCTGCTGATCGCGCTGGGCGCGCGTGTGGTGCTGGTCGGCCCGCGCGGCGAGCGCGCGCTGCCGCTGGAGGATTTCTACACCGGCTACCGCCAGAACATGCTGGCGCCGGACGAGCTCGTGGCGCGCCTGGAGGTGCCCCAGCCGGCGCCGGGCGAGTTCCTGCGCGCGTACAAGATCTCCAAGCGCTACGACGACGACATTTCCGCCGTCTGCCTGGTGCTGAACCTGCACCTGCAGGGCGGCGTGGTGCAGCACGCCGGCATCGGCGCCGGCGGGGTCGCCGCGACCCCGGTGCGGGCACGCCAGGCCGAAGCGGCGCTCACCGGCCAGGCCTGGACGGCGCAGGCCGCGCAGCGGGCGGCGGATGCCTTGCGCGCGGAGTTCCGGCCGATCAGCGACATGCGCGCCTCCGCGGCCTATCGCGCCGAGGTGCTGGGCAACCTCGTGCAGCGCTTCTGGCTGGAGAGCCAGGGCGTGCGGCACGTCAACCTGGAAGACTTCCGCGTGGCGGAGGCGCTCGCGCCGTGAACGCGCCCGACAAGCACCTGGCGCAGGGCGCCGCCGTCCCGGCCACCGGCCAGCCGCACGTCCACGAGAGCGCCCGCGCCCAGGTGGCGGGCGGCGCCACCTACATCGACGACATCCCCGAGGTGAAGGGCACGCTGCACGCGGCGCCCATCCTGTCGAACGTGGCCCACGGGCACCTGCGTGGCGTCGACGCTGCGGCGGCGCTGGCGATGGAGGGCGTGCGGGGCGTGGTGCTGGCGCAGGACATTCCCGGCGACCCGATCCTCGCCACCTTCGTGCACGACGAGCCGATCTTCGCGCGCGACAAGGTGGAATACGTGGGCCAGGTTGTCGGCCTCGTCGTGGCGGAGACCGTGATGCAGGCCCGCCGCGCCGCGCGCCAGGTCCGGCTGGACATCGAGCCGCTGCCCGCCGTGCTGGACGTGCGCGAGGCGCTGGCTGCGCAGAGCTTCGTGCTGAAGCCGGTGACGGTGCGGCGCGGCGAACCGGAACAGCGCATCGCCGCGGCGGCGCACCGGCTCTCCGGTTCGCTGGACGTCGGCGGGCAGGAACACTTCTACCTCGAAGGCCAGGTCGGCTACGCGATGCCGCTGGAGCAGGACCAGTGGTGGATCTACTCCAGCACGCAGCATCCCGGCGAGGTGCAGCACTGGGTCGCGCATGCGCTGGGGCTGGAGAACCACGACGTGCGCGTCGAGTGCCGGCGCATGGGGGGCGGCTTCGGCGGCAAGGAAACGCAGGCCGGGCACATCGCCGTGTGGGCGGCCCTGGCGGCGCGCAAGTTCCGCCGGCCCGTCAAGCTGCGCCTCGACCGCGACGACGACTTCATGGTCACCGGCAAGCGGCATCCGTTCGCCTACGACTACGAAGTGGGCTTCGACGGCGACGGCCGCGTGGCCGGCCTGAGGCTCACGATGGCGGTGAACTGCGGCTTCAGCGCCGACCTGAGCGGCCCGGTGGCGGATCGCGCGGTGTTCCACGTCGACAACGCGTACTTCCTGGGCGACGTGGAGATCGCTTCGTACCGCTGCAGGACGAACACCCAGAGCCACACGGCCTTCCGCGGTTTCGGCGGGCCGCAGGGGATGATCGTGATGGAGGCGATCCTCGGCGACATCGCGCGCGCGCTCGGCAAGGACGCGCTCGACGTGCGCCGGGCCAACCTGTACGGCACGACGGAGCGCAACGTCACCCACTACGACATGACGGTGGAGGACAACATCCTCGCGCCGCTGATCGCGCGCCTGGAGCAGTCGTCCGCCTATCGCGCGCGGCGGGCAGAGATCGCGGCCTGGAACGACGGCAGCCCGGTGATCAAGCGCGGCCTCGCGCTCACGCCGGTCAAGTTCGGCATCTCCTTCACCGCCACTTTCTTCAACCAGGCCGGCGCGCTGGTGCACGTGTACGGCGACGGCAGCGTGCAGGTGAACCACGGCGGCACCGAGATGGGCCAGGGCCTGCACACCAAGATCCTGCAGATCGTGGCCGACGAACTCGGCGTGCCCTTCGGCCGCGTGCGCATCAGCGCCACCGACACCGGCAAGGTGCCCAACGCCAGCGCCACCGCGGCCTCCAGCGGCACCGACCTGAACGGCCGCGCCGCGCAGTTCGCCGCGCGCCAGGTGCGGCAACGGCTGGCGGAGTACGTGGCGGAGAAGCAGAACTGCCGGCCCGAACAGGTGATCTTCGCCCACGGCCAGGTGAGCACCCCCGGCGCGGTGATGCCCTGGGAGCAGTTGGTGGACGACGCGTACCACTCGCGCGTGCAGCTGTGGAGCGACGGCTTCTACCGCACGCCCAAGATCCACTACGACAAGCACACGCTGACCGGCCGGCCGTTCTACTACTTCTCCTATGGCGCGGCCTGCACCGAAGTCGCGATCGACACGCTCACCGGCGAGAACCGCGTGCTCAAGGTGGACATCCTCCACGACGTCGGCCACTCGATCAACCCGGCGATCGACATCGGCCAGATCGAGGGGGGCTTTGTCCAGGGGATGGGCTGGCTGACGACGGAGCAGCTGGTCTGGAACGGCCAGGGCGTGCTCGCCACGCACGCACCCAGCACCTACAAGATTCCGGCGACCGGCGACGTGCCGGCGCATTTCCGCGTCGAGCTGTGGCCCGAGGCGAACCCGGAGGACAACGTCGGCGGCAGCAAGGCCGTCGGCGAACCGCCGTTCATGCTGGCCATCAGCGTGTGGGAAGCCTTGCGCGATGCGGCGGCGGCGGCGCGCGGCGGCGGCCCGGTGCGCATGGATGCGCCGGCGACCGCGGAGAACGTGCTGAAGGCGCTGCGCGCCTGAGCGTGGAGGCCCGCGCGACCGGCGGTGCCACGCCGGTCCCGTGCGGTGCGCTTCCGGGTAGCGATTTCCTATACTGCCCGCACACCGCCCCGGCACGAGGGCGCGGCGGCCGCACACTCGCGGCGCCATCTGAGGAGGATCACCATGGTTCTGTGGGGTGCTGTCTGGGGCGCCGTGCTCGGCCTGCTCTGGCCGGGCTACAACGAGGAGCTGCACGCGATCGCCGGTGCGCTGCTGGGCGCTGCCGCGGGGTGGTCCCTGCGCAAGGCGGTGCGTGGCGAGGTTGCGCGCACGGCGACGCTGCTGCAGGCCGCACGTGCGCAGGCCGCTGTGCAGCCGCCCGCGCCCGCCGCCGTGGCGCCCGCACCGGCGCCGGCCACCGGGGACGGACCGACCGTTCCCCTGTCTTCGCCCGGGGTCCGGCCGCAGCCCGCCGTCGCCCCGGCCCAGGTGGCAGCGACGGCCTCGCCCCGTCCGGCAACGGCGACGCCCGCGACCGCGCGGACGCCTGCGCCGCCGAACCCGGTCTTCGACCTGCCGGCCACCCTGGTCCGGCGCGCCTGGGAGTGGCTCTTCGGCGGCAACACCGTGGTGCGCATGGGCGTGGTCGTGCTGTTCATCGGCCTGGCCTTCCTGGCGCGCTACGCGGTGGAGAACGCGCTCCTGCCGCCGCAACTGCGCCTGGCGGCGATCGGCGTCGCCGGCATCGCGCTCTTCGCCTTCGGCCTGCGCATGCGCCGCCGGGCGGAGCGCACCGGCTATGCGACCACGCTGCAGGGCGCGGGCATCGCGGTGCTGTACCTGACCGTCTTCGCCGCGTTCCGGCTGTACCAGTTCCTTCCCGCGGGCGCGGCCTTCGTGGCGCTGGGCCTGATCTGCCTGTTCTCCGCCGTGATCGCACTCGTGCTGAACGCGCAGGCGCTCGCCTTCATCGGGTTCGCCGGCGGCTTCGCCGCGCCGCTGCTCGTGTCCACCGGCCAGGGCAACCACGTCGCGCTGTTCGGCTACTACCTGCTGCTCGGTGCGGCCATCGCCGTCATCGCCTGGAAGCGCGCGTGGCGCCCGCTCAACCTGCTCGGCTTCCTCTCCACCTTCGGCATCGCCACCGCCTGGGGCGTGCTGCGCTACGACCCGGCGCACTATGGGTCGACCCAGCCCTTCCTCATTGCCTTCTTCACTGTGTACGTCCTGGCCAGCCTGTTCTATGCCTTGCGGCACGGGCAGCCCGCCCGCAAGGCAGTCGACGCGACGCTGGTGTTCGGCACGCCCATCGTGGCGTTCGGATTGCAGGCCGGCCTGGTGCGCGAGATGCCGTACGCCACGGCGTTCTCCTCGCTCGCGCTCGGCTTCGTCTACGTGCTGCTCGGTGCCTGGACGCTGAAGCGGCGCAGCGGTGATGCCACCGTGAACCGCTGGCTGGCCGAGTGCTTCCTGGCGCTCGCCCTCGGCTTCGCGACACTGGCCGTGCCGCTGGCGCTGGACGGCCGCTGGACCTCCGCAGTGTGGGCGGTCGAAGGCGCCGGCGTGTACTGGATGGGCCGGCGGCAGGGCCGCTGGCTGGCGCGCGCCTTCGCCCTCGCGCTGCAGGGGCTCGCGGCGCTCCTGTACCTCGAGGGAAGCACCGGCATGGCCGCCGGCCGCTTCCCCGTCGCGAATCCCGCCTTCATCGGCGCGGCCATGCTCGCCGCGGCGGCGCTCGTCATCGCCTGGTGGGCGCGGAATCCGGCGCAGGACGAGGGCGCCAGCCGCGCCGGCCAGGCGTTCGCGCGGCTGGAACACGGACTGGCCCCGGTGCTGTTCTGGATCGGTTTCCTGTGGTGGCAGTCGGCCCTGGGGGTCGAGATCCACCGTTACGTGATCGACGCGCAGGGCAGCTACGCCATGGTCTTCGACCGCGCGACGCGGCTGGTGCTGATGCTGGCGGGATGGGTCCTGAGCGCGTTCGCCCTGCACCCCTTCGCGCTGCCGACGCGTGCCGCGCCGTGGCGCGTGGCCGCGACGCCGGCCTGGCTCAACGCACCGGTCCTGCTGCTGGCCGCGCTGTGGGGCATGGCCACCCTGGACCACGTGTTCCAGGGCGGTGGCTGGCTCGTGTGGCCGCTGGTGATCGCGCTGCACCTGCGGATGCTGCGCCGGTTGGACGACGGCCGTCCGCAAGCGTGGTGGCCGTGGGTGCATGCCGCGGGCGTGTGGCTCGCGGTGCTGCTGGCCGGCAACCTGCTCGTGTTCGCGATCGGCCGCGCGCAGCTGTGGGGGACGGCCTGGGCCACCGTCATCCTGCTCGTCGCGGGCAGCCTCGTGCTGCTGGCGCTCGTGCTCGCATGCCGTGGGGCCCTGCAGGCACCCGGGTCCGCGAGGCGCTGGCCGCTGGACCGCTTCACGCCAGCCTATGCCTGGCGCGCCGCGGCACCGCTGTCCATCGCGCTTGCCCTCGGCGCACTGGTGGTGGCCGTCTATTCGCGCGGCGAGGCCCGCCCGCTGCCCTACCTGCCCTTGCTGAACCCGACCGACCTCTCGGTGGCCCTGGCGCTGGCGATCTGCGCGGCCTGGCTGCTGAGGGTGCGCCGCAGCGCGCTCGTCCTGCCGGGGATGGCGCGCGGACCGGCGCCGCTCGCCCTGCTGGGCGCCATCGCGTTCGTGGCCGTCAACACGGTGTGGCTGCGCATCGCGCACCACTGGGGCGGCGTGGCGTGGGATGCCGACGCGCTGTTCGACTCCTTCCTGGTGCAGGCGGGCTACTCCATCCTCTGGACCGTGATCGCGCTGGGCCTGATGGTGGGCGCGCACAAGCGCGCACTGCGCCCCGCCTGGATGCTGGGCGCGGCGCTGCTGGGCATCACCGTGCTCAAGCTGTTCGTCGTGGACCTCTCCAACCGCGGCGGCTCCGAGCGCATCATCGTGTTCATCGCCGTCGGACTGCTGATGCTGGTGGTCGGCTGGTTCGCGCCGCTGCCGCCGGCGCGCACGGCGCCGCCGCGAGCGGCCGGCAACCTGCAGGAGGCAACCCCTTGAGCATCCGCCGCATCGCCGCCTTCGCGCTGGCCGCCACGTCGCTGCTCGCGTCCGCACAGGAACCGCGACCGGACACCTTCGCCTGGCGCGCCACGCTGGACACGGCCGGGCACCAGGGCCTGATGCGCGTGCCGCTGCCGGCCGAGGCGCTCGCGCGGCTGCAGTCGCGCGACGCCGGGGACCTGCGGGTGTTCGATGCGCAGGGACAGCCGGTGCCCTTCGCGCTCGCCACCCCGCCACGGCCCGCCGCCGCGCCGCCGCAGCAGACCGCCGCGATCCGCGCGCTGCCCCTGCATGCCGCGCCCGCGGGATCGCGGGCGCCCAAGGGCACGCTGCAGCTGCGGGCCCGGCAGAACGGGGACCGGCAGTCGGTGTGGGTGCAGTTCGGGGACGCCGCGGCGCAGCAGCCTCCCGGCACGACGCCGCTGCCCGCCGCGCTCTTCGACACGCGCCAGCTCGCGGCCGACGTGGGCGGCTTCATCGTGCGCGCGCAACTGCCGCCCAACGTGCCCGTGCAGTTCACGCTGTCGAAGAGCGCCGACCTGGCGGAATGGACGCCGGTACCGGCGCGGGGCCGCATCTTCCGCTTCGACGGCGAAGGCGCGCCCGCCAACGACCGCCTCGAACTCTCCGCCCCGCTGCGCCTGAAGGACCGCTACCTGCGCCTGGACTGGAGCGGCCAGGAAGGCGTGCGCGTCGAGTCGGTGGTCGGCCTCCTCGCCTCGGCCGCACCCGCGCGCGAACTGCCGGCCCTGGTGCTGCCCGCACCCGCGCCCGACGGGGCATCGGCCGTGGAATGGCCGCTCGGCTTCGCCACCCCGGTGTCCATGCTGGAACTGGGCACCCCGCGCGCGAACACGCTGGTGCCCGTCCGCGTGCTTGGACGCGGCCAGCCGCCCGAGCCGTGGCGACCGCTCGCGCAGGCCGTCGTCTACCGCCTGGGACCGGCCGGCCAGGAGAGCACCAACCCCGCCATCGCGCTGCCGGCCGTGTCGGCCGGAACCCTGCGCGTGGAAGCCACGCACGGCGTGCGGCTGGAGGGCGTGCCCCTCACGTTGCGGGTGCTGTTCCAGCCGGTCGACGTGGTCTTCGCGGCGGGCACCGCCGGGCCGTACCGGCTCGTGGCGGGAAGCGCGGGGGTGCGTGCCTCGGCGCTGCCCCTGGGCATGCTGGCGGCGACGACCGCGACCGCCGTCGAGGCGCTGCCCGCCGCGCGCATCGCGTCCGTGGACGTCGCGGCAGCGCCCGCGACCGGAGGCCCTGGCTGGCTGCCGCGCGGGGTGGACGGCAAGACCGCGGGCCTGTGGCTCGTGCTGCTGCTGGGTGTCGCCCTGCTGGGCGGCGTCGCGTGGTCGCTGCTGCGGCAGTCGGGCCGCGAGGCCGGCTGAACCGCGTGCGGCATCAGCCGATGCAGACCACCCGCGCGTTCGGGAAGCGAGTGAACGGGTCGTAGCCGCGCAGGCCTTCGCGCAGCGTCGGCTCGTGGTGCTGCGCGATGCGCATGCGGCCGCGCGCTTCCGACTTCCACATGACCTCCAGCAGCGCCGGGTCGAAGCGCAGCATGACCGGGGCGGCGTACGAATAGCGCGCATGCGGGTCGTCCTGCACCGACCAGGAGATCACCAGGTTGCCGCCCGACGTCTGCGCGGCCATCGCATGGGCCGGGAAGAGGTGGCGATAGGCTTCCCAGAACACGACGCGGACGTTGTCGAGCGAACCCGCGGGTTGCCGCTTGCGCCGCTGCGCCTCGCCGTCGCCACCCGTTGCATCCCCATGCCGCCGGATGGTCCGGATCGCGGGCTTGGGGACGGCTGCGGGGCGCGTGGGGTGGGGCTGCATGGCTTCTCCCGTGAGGGGAAGCGAACTCTATGCCTTTCGTTACGAATTCGCTTGTAGGACACGGACCACAAAGCCCATCCGCCTGCCGATGTTCGGCCTGAACGTGGCGGAAGTCACAGCCGCAGGATCCAGTCCGCCATCGCATCCGCCACCTCCCGCACGTGCCCCGGCTGGCCAGCGAGGTAGTGGTTCCCGCCCTGGATGTCGACGTTGCGGATGCGGTCGCCGCCCGCGCGCAGCCAGGCGTCACGGGTGCTCGGGAAGGTGGACGGGTCGGCGGTGTGGGTGCACAGCAGGACGGGAACCGAGGTGCGCGCCAGGTTCGACGGCCCATCGGCACGGCTGCGCGGCGACCATTGCGACAGCCAGCCGGTCAGGGAGGTGATGCGGCCCATCTGGCTGGCCGCGTAGTTGACGCCGCGCGCCCCCGCCGGCCCGCTGCCCCAGACGCTGCCGGCTTCGCGGTCGTTCGGGTCCAGCGAGAGATCCAGGAAGCGCGGGTCCGCGTGCGTGCGGTGCACGACGAACACCTCGTCGCGCGGGCTGCCCGGCGCCGTCTGCGCCCGCAGTTGCCGCAGCCGCTCGCCCACCCAGGCATCGACGCGCTCGTAGCGCCGCTGCTGCGCGTGGCGGAAGCGCTCCAGGAAGTCGTGGGCGTACGGAGGCCCGTTGCGCGCGTCGTACATGTCGAGCGCGGGGTCGACGGAGAGCACGTCGCGCTCGTCGGTGAGGGAAGGGTCGATCCAGTGGCGCATCAGGGTGGAGCGGCCCTCGTGCGCGGCGCACAGCGCGAGACCCTGCACCGGCGGCAGGTCGGCGGGCGACAGGTTCGCGGGGTCGCCGTCCAGCATCGTATCGATGTCGAGAAGCTCGGCCTGCGCCTGGTAGAACGCCGAGAGCGCGGCGCCACCCGAGTTGCCGACCAGCACAACCTTGTCGTAGCCCTGCGCCCGCAGGAACTGCACGCCCGCGCCCAGGTCCTGGATGACCCGCTCCATCAGCAGCAGCGTGTCGTTGCCCGCATAGCGCGAGTTCAGGCCCATGCAGGCGACGCCGCGTTCGGCCAGCGGCGCGATCAGGTAGTGCCCCATGAAGTTGCTCGCGGGGTGCATGACGATGGCGGCGGCGCGCTTGGGTCCCGCGGCTTCGCGCCACGCGCCATAGATGCGGGGCCGCAGCAGTTGCAGTCCGGACTGGCTTTCCATCGCCGCGCCCGGCTTGACGTCGATCACCGCGAGCTGGAGTTCAGGCATCGCTGCATTGTGTCGCAGCGCGGCGGGCCTCCGGGCCGGCCACTATGATGGAGCCCAGGGAGCCACGACCGCAGCCGCCAGGGTGGCGCGGCGATGCCAGGATCACATGCCCAATATCGCCACAGTCTTCAAGGACGAGATCGCTCGTCTTGCGCGCAAGGAAGTCCGCGCCCAGACGCAGGAACTCAAGAAAGCCTCCGCCGCCTACCGCAGCCACATCGCCGCGCTGCGCCGGCGCGTGGACGCGCTCGAGCGCGAACTCAAGCGGGTGGGCCGCGGCGGCAGCCGCGCCGCCGCGGCTGCGCAGGAGGAAGGCGCCGGGGCACAGGAAGGCACGCCACGCCGCTTCAGTGCGACGCGGCTGGCGGCCCAGCGCCGCAAGCTCGGCCTCTCCGCCGCGGACTTCGCCACCCTGCTCGGCGTTTCGGGCCAGTCCGTCTACAAGTGGGAGCATGGCGAATCCCGCCCGCGCGCCCGCCAGCTGGAGGCGATCGCGGCGCTGCGCGGCATCGGCAAGCGCGAAGCCGCCGACCGGCTGGCGAAGCTGCAGGCGCGGTAGCGCGCCTCGTGCCGTTCCGGCCTACACGGATGCTGCCCTCTTCCTGATCCACGAACCGCAACCGGCTGACAAGCCGTGCGGCCGCCAGCGGTGAACCTGCGCGGATGGATGCACCCAAGGTCGAACTCGCCCGCACGGAACTCGATTTCCTGCAGCGCCTGCTGCTGGACCTGCAGCGCCGGCTGGCCCAGCCGGAGGCGGCGCAGCCTGGGGACGAGGAAGCGGTGGCCGCCCTCGAACTGGCCCTTGCGATGCTGCACTGGGACGGCACGCCGCCCCCCGCCCTCGACACGCAGCTCGGCCTCGGCGCGGCCGTGCAGCTGAAGCTGGGACCGGACGCCATGTGCGCCTACCGCCAGTGGCGCACCGAACGGCGCAAGGTCGCGGCCGTCCTCACTCCCTGAACAGCTCTTCCACCACGTCGCGCAGCCAGCGGTTGCCCGGATCCGCCTCGAAGCGCCGGCTCCAGTGCAGCGAGACGGCGAAGTCCCGTTCCGGGAACGCCGGTTCGACGATCGTGTAACCCTCGCCGAAGCCCTGCGCGATGTTGCGCGGCACCACCGCCGCCAGGTCGGTCGCCCGCACGATGGTGGGCAGGGCGAGGAAGTGCTCCGTCACCAACCGCAGGCGGTCCTCCAGCTGCACCTGCTGCAGGATGCCCAGTGTCGCCGCGTGCGTGCGCACGGCCACGAACTCCAGCTCGCGCAGGCCCGCCTTCAGCGCGGCACCCGTGCGGCGCTTCCGGGCGAACGGATGCCCCGCGCGCAGCAGCACCACGTAGCGGTCCTGCAGCAGGCGCAGCTGCCGCGTCTCGCGCGCGGTCGGCAGGAAGCCGATCGCGATGTCGATCCGGCCGGAATCCAGGGCACCCGTGATCTCCTCGCGCGGCACGGGCCGGGTCTCGACGCGCAGGTTCGGCGCGCGCTGCCGCAGGGCCACCATCAGCTCCGGCAGGAAGCGGCTCTCGCCGATGTCGCTCAGGTGGATGCGGAAGGTGCGCGAGGAGCGCGCCGGCTCGAAGCCGGCCGTCTCCCCGAGCGCCTGCTCGATGGTGGCCAGCGCCTCCCGCACCGGGTCGGCCAGCCGCTGCGCCTTCGGCGTCGGCTGCATGCCGCGCGCCGTGCGCGTGAACAGCGGGTCGTGGAGCAGCGCCCGCAGCCGGCTGAGCCCCTGGCTCGCGGCGGGCTGGGTGAGGTCCAGCAGCTCCGCGGCACGGCTGACGTTGCCCGTGCGGTAGACCGCGTCGAACAGCCGCAGCAGGTTGAGGTCGAGGTCTTTGATATGCATTGGGCTGATACCGCTTAGTCGCCTCATTTTATTGATTGATGACGCGGGAGCGGGGACACTGCGCGGTTGCTCCAGGAGACCGCGCTTTGGAAGTTTCATTCAGCAAGGAAATCGAATCGCTGCGCCTCGGCGCCGGCGAGACCTTCCACGGCGAGGGCATCCTCGCCATCACCAAGGCGCTGCTGCAGTCCGGCGTCGCCTACATCGGCGGCTACCAGGGCGCGCCGGTGTCGCACCTGCTGGACGTGATGGTCCAGGCCAAGGACTACATGGACGAGCTCGGCGTGCACGTCGAGGCCTGTTCCAACGAAGCGTCCGCCGCCGCGATGCTGGGCGCTTCCATCCACTACCCGCTGCGCGGGGCCGTCACCTGGAAGTCCATCGTCGGCACGAACGTTGCCGCCGATGCGCTGTCCAACCTGTCGTCGCCCGGCGTGACGGGCGGCGCGCTGATCGTCGTCGGCGAGGACTATGGTGAAGGCGCGTCCGTGATCCAGGAACGCACCCATGCCTTCGCGCTGAAGTCCAGCATGTGCCTGCTCGACCCGCGTCCCGACCTGGGCGTGATGACGCGGATGGTGGAGGAAGGGTTCCGGCTGTCCGAAGCGTCGAACATGCCCTCCATCCTGGAGCTGCGCATCCGCGCCTGCCACGTGCGCGGCAGCTTCCAGACGAAGGACAACGTGAAGCCGGCCGTCTCCACGCGCCAGCTGATGGAGAACCCCGCCGGCTTCGACTACATGAAGCTGGCGCACCCGCCGGTGACCTTCCGCCACGAGAAGCTCAAGGGGGAGCAGCGCATCCCCGCCGCCCGCCGGTACATTCTGGAGAACAAGCTCAACGAACTGTTCGACGGCCGCCACCAGGACGTCGGCATCATCGTCCAGGGCGGTCTCTACAACTCGCTGGTCCGCTCGCTGCAGCAACTGGGCCTGGCCGACGCCTTCGGCAACGCCGACGTCCCCCTGCTGGTGCTGAACGTGACGTATCCGCTGGTGCCGGAACAGGTTGCGGACTTCTGCGCCGGCAAGCGCGCCGTGCTGGTGGTCGAGGAAGGCCAGCCCGAATACATCGAGCAGGAGATCGCCACGCTGCTGCGCCGCCGCGACATCCAGACGAAGCTGCACGGCAAGGACCTGCTGCCCTCCGGCGGCGAATACTCGGTGGAAGTCGTCTCCAACGGCCTCGTGCACTTCACCACCAGCTACCTGCCGGGCGCGGCCAGCGAAGACGCGCGCCGCTGGCTGGCCGCGAACACCGACCGCCGCCAGGCCGCGGCCGCCGCGCTGGCCAAGCCGCTGCCGGCGCGTCCGCCGGGCTTCTGCATCGGCTGCCCCGAGCGGCCGGTGTTCTCGGCGCTCAAGCTGGCGCAGGAGCAGATCGGCAAGGTGCACATCGCGGCCGACATCGGCTGCCACGCCTTCGGCACCTTCGAGCCCTTCTCGATGGGCCATTCGATCCTGGGCTACGGCATGTCGCTCGCCTCGCGCGCCGGCGTCTCGCCGATGATGCAGAAGCGCACGCTGGCCATCATGGGCGACGGCGGGTTCTGGCACAACGGCCTGCTCACGGGCGTGCAGAGCGCGCTCTTCAACGGCGACGACGCCGTGCTGCTGATCTTCAAGAACGGCTACACCTCCGCCACCGGCACGCAGGAGATCATCTCCACGCCGAAGGACGCCGCCAAGGAAGCGGCGAGCGACAAGTCGAAGAGCATCGTCCATACCAACCAGACCATCGAGTCCGCGCTGAAGGGCCTGGGCGTGCAGTGGATGCGCACGGTGCACACCTACGAGGTGGAGCAGATGCGTGCCACGCTGACCGACGCGTTCACCAGCGACTTCAACGGGCTGAAGGTGATCGTGGCGGAAGGCGAATGCCAGCTGGAGCGGCAACGCCGCGTCAAGCCCTGGATCGCCAGCCTGCTGAAGAAGGGCGAGCGCGTCGTGCGCGTGAAGTACGGCGTGGACGAGGACGTCTGCAACGGCGACCACGCCTGCATCCGCCTGTCGGGCTGCCCCACGCTCACACTCAAGGACAACCCCGATCCGCTGAAGGTGGACCCGGTGGCCACCGTGATCGACGGCTGCGTGGGCTGCGGCCTGTGCGGCGCCAACGCGCACGCGGCCACGCTGTGCCCCAGCTTCTACCGCGCCGAGGTCGTGCAGAACCCCAAGTGGCACGAACGTCTCCTGAACTCCTTCCGCAGCGCCGTCGTCCGCGCGCTCCAGCCCGCATGAAACACCGTTCCATCTCCCTCCTGGTCTGCGCCCTCGGCGGCGAAGGCGGCGGCGTGCTGACCGAATGGCTCATCGACATCGCGCGCCACGCCGGCTATCCGGCGCAGGCGACGTCGATCCCCGGCGTGGCCCAGCGCACCGGCGCGACCACCTACTACATCGAGGTGTTCCCCGTGCCCATGGCGGACCTCGGCGGCAAGCGCCCCGTGTTCAGCCTGAACCCGGTGCCCGGCGCGCTGGATGCGATGGTCTCCTCCGAGCTGCTGGAGACGGCCCGCCAGGTCGGCAACGGCATGACGGCGCCGGACCGCACGCTGGTGATCACGTCTTCGGCGCGCACGCTCACCACGCAGGAGCGCATGCAGCTGGGCGACGGCCGGGCCGACCCCGAAGACATGCTCAAACTGGTGCGCCAGTTCAGCAAGCAGCACCAGGTCTTCGACATGGCGGGCATCGCGCGAGAGGCGGGCACGGTCGTCAGCGCAGTGATGCTGGGCGCCATCGCCGGCAGCGGGCTGTTCCCGTTCCAGCGCAGCGCCTACGAAGCCGTCGTCAAGGCCGGCGGCAAGGGCGCGGAAGCGAGCCTGCGCGGCTTCGCCAGGGCGTTCGACATCGTCGCGCAAGGCCGCCAGCAGTCGCAGTACCTGGAACAGGTGCTCGCGCCGCAAGCGATGCCGGCCGGCACGCTGGCGCCGCAAGCCTCGCCGCCGCAGCACCAGCACGCCGAAGCCTTCCCGCAGACCGTGCGCGAGATGTTCGGCCTGGGCTACCAGCGGCTGCTGGACTACCAGGGCGCGAAGTACGCCGAGCTGTACGTGCAGCGGCTGCAGTCGGTACTGGCCGCCGAGCGCGAGGCCGACCCGGCCGGCGCGAACGGCCATGCCGTCACGAAAGAGATGGCGCGCTGGCTGGCGTTGTGGATGGCCTTCGACGACATCGTGCGGGTCGCCGACCTCAAGAGCCGCGCCTCGCGCTGGCAGCGCGTGCAGGGCGAAGTCAAGGCGGGCGAGGACGACCTGCTGAAGCTGTACGACCACTTCAAGCCCGGCGTGCCCGAGTTCGCCGCGCTGCTGCCCGAAGGCCTGGCCGGCCGGCTGGTCGCCTGGGACCGCAAGCGCGTGCGCACGGGCAAGCAGCCCTGGGCGATGCCGCTGAAGATCGGCACGCACAGCGTCTTCGGCATGGTGGCGCTGCGCACGCTCGCTTCGATGAAGTGGCTGCGCGTGCGCGGCAGCCGCTTCGCGCTGGAGCAGCGGATGATCGACAAGTGGCTGCAGGGCGTGGTCCAGGGCACGCAGCGCAGCTGGGCGCTGGGCCACGAGATCGCGCTGTGCGGCCGGCTCATCAAGGGCTACGGTTCGACCAACGAGCGGGGCAAGGAAAACCTGCTGCACGTGCTGGATCACCTGGCCCACGGCGGCCGCGCCGAGGAAGCGGCGAAGGCCGTGCGCGCCGCGCGCGAAGCGGCGCTGGCCGACGATGCCGGCAAGGCGCTGGACGCCACGCTGGTGCAGCACGGCGCGCCGCCGCGGCCCGTGAAGGCGGTGCCCATCCGCTGGGTGCGCAAGCCGCGCGGCCTGGCCGATGAAGTGCAGGCGAAGGTGCATTGAGCGGCTGCTACAGTCCTCGCCGACCGACAAGACACAGCAACAAGGAGACGCATCCATGCAACGCAACCAACGACTGACCACCCTGGCCCGCCGCGGCGTGCTGGCCGCGGCCGTGGCCGCCTGCGCCCTGCCCGGGCTGACGCTGGCCCAGGCCTTCCCCAGCAAGCCGGTCCGCGTGATCGTGAGCTTCCCGCCGGGCGGCGCCGCCGACCAGATCGCGCGCGCCGTGTCCGAGCCGCTGTCGCAGGCGCTCGGCCAGCCGGTCGTGGTGGAGAACCGCGCGGGGGCGAACGGCAACATCGCCGGCGACTTCGTCGCCAAGCAGGCGGCCGACGGCCACACGCTGCTCATGAGCTCCGGCGGCACGGTGTCGATCAACCCGCACCTGTACGACCGCATGCCCTTCGATCCCACCAAGGACCTGGTGCCGGTGGCCGCCGCGGCCCGCGTGCTGGTGTTCCTGGAGGTGAATCCGCAGAAGGTGCCGTCGAACAATGCGCGCGAGTTCCTGGCCCACCTGAAGGCCAACCCGGGCAAGCTGTCCTACGGGTCGCCGGGCAACGGCAGCTCGCCCCACCTGGCCGGCGAGATGATGAAGGTGCAGGGGAACGTGTTCGCCACCCACATCCCGTACCGCGGCGCGGCTCCGGCGATGCAGGACCTGCTGGGCGGGCAGATCGACTTCATGTTCGACCCGGGCATCGGCCTGCAGCACGTGAAGAGCGGCAAGCTGAAGCTGCTGGCCGTGGGCAGCCCCAAGCGGTCGCCGCAGTTCCCGGACGTGCCCACGCTCGACGAGGTGGGCCTCAAGGGCTTCGACGCCGACACCTTCTTCGGCTTCTACGCGCCCGGCGGCACGCCGCCGGCCGTGGTGGCGCGCCTGAACACCGAGATCAACAAGGTGCTGCGCAGCCCCGCCTTCCAGCAGCGCATGGACGCGATCGGCGCGATCCCGGCCCCGATGTCGCCGCAGGAGTTCGGCGACCGCGGCCAGGCCGACAGCAAGCGCTTCGGCCAGCTGATCCGCGAGCGAAAAATCAAAGGCGATTGAACTTGTCCAAGTCGGTCGTCTACACCGTGCGGGTCGAGTTCGGCGACTGCGACCCCGCCCGCATCGTCTGGTTCCCCAACTTCTTCCGCTGGATCGACGCGGCGTCGCGGCACTTCTTCGTGGAGTGCGGCGTGCCGCCCTGGCACGAGACCGAGAAGTCCATGGGCGTGATCGGCACGCCGCTGGTGGACACGCACGCGAAGTTCGTGAAGACCGCAAGCTACGGCGACACGCTGCAGGTCCACACGAGCATCGCGGAGTGGCGCGGCAAGAGCTTCGTGCAGCGCTACGTCGTGAAACGCGGCGAGGATGTGATCATGGAATGCGACGAAGTGCGGATCTTCGCCGCACGCCGCGAAGGCGACACGCCCGGCATCCGGGCCGTGGACATCCCCGAGGCGATCCGCCGGCTCTGCGAGTAGATTCAGGACGTGAGCTGGTCGATCCGGGAGACCAGCTCCGCGAGCGGCGCGCGCTTGGAGACACCGGGCCGCCCGCCGACTTCGCCCTGCAGGTCCTGCGTTTCCTCGGGCGACACCAGGTCGGTGAGGTAGACGAAGGGGATCCGCGCGAGCGTCGTGTCCTCGGACAGCGCAGCCGCCACCTCCCCTCCGCCCATGCCGGGCATGTCGATGTCGCACAGGATCACGTCGGGCAGCTCGCGCCGCGCCATCGCCACCGCCTTGCGCGGGTCGGAGGTGGAGACCACCTCGTACAGCTTCGACAGCTTGGTGGTGAGGTAGCCCACGACGGTGGCGTCGTCGTCGATGAGCAGCACGCGTTTCTTCTCGGTCATGATTTCTCCAGGGAAGGCTCGGGGAGCCCGTCGATGTCGATGAAGCGGATGTCGGCGGTTTCCAGGTGGGCCTCCAGCTGGCCCGCCAGTTCTTCCACCCGCGCGGCTTCCACGTGCGCCGCGTTGTGCTCGATCCAGCGGCATTGCTCGCTGGCCCAGCGGAATCCGTAGAGCCCCAGGCTGCCCGCCAGCTGGTGTGCGCTGCGGCGCAGGGCCTCGCGCTCGCCGGCGAGCGCCTGCGCGGGAAGGCCGCCGATCAACGCGCGCCGCGACACCAGGTACTCGCCCAGCATCGCCTGCATGTCGGCGTCCACCAGCACCGGGTCGCCGGGCGCGGCGGGCAGGGCCGGCGACGGGCGGCCGGCCGCGGGCGCCCCGCCGTCGGGCGCGCACAGTTCCAGCAGCGCGCCGTGCAGCACCTCGCGCGTCACCGGCTTGCTCAGGTAGCGGTCGAAGCCGGCGGCGAGGGCCGCCTGCTGCGTCTGTTCGTCCTCGTGCGAGGACAGGGCGATGATCGTGCAGCGGCGCCGCGCGCCGCCGGCCTCCAGCGCCCGCAGCTCGCGCACCGCCTGCATGCCGCCCATCACCGGCATGTCCAGGTCCATGAAGATGATGTCCGGCCAGTGGCGCTCGGCCTGCGCGAGGCCCATGCGGCCGTTGATGGCGGTGTCGACCGTGAACGGCGGCGAGGGCAGGAAGCGCCGCACGATCAGCAGGTTGTACTCGTCGTCGTCCACCAGCAGCACGCGGCTGGGCGGCAGGCCGTTGATGCGCAGCGGTTCGGGGCGGGCGCGCTCGCTGGCGTGCCGGACGCTGGCGGGGATCACGCCTTCGGCGGCGGCGCGCAGCGTGACGGTGAGCGTCGTCCCCTCGGCCTCGGAGGTCTGCATGGCGACCTCCCCGTCCTGCACCCGCGCCATGAGCCGCGCCGAGTACGTGCCCAGCCCGGTGCCGCTCGCCTTGCCGAGCGTGGCGTACTTCTGGAAGAAGCTGCCGCGGATCGCCTGGGGCACCGCGCCCTGGTTGTGCACGTGCAGCCGCACCGTCCCCGGCTCGCCCGCCTCCGCCCGCAGCGTGACCGTCGCGTTTTCAGGCGAGGCCTCGACGGCGTTCTTGGTCAGGTTCGCCAGCAGCGAATAGCAGAGAAGCTCCTCGGCCCACGCATAGGGCGCGCCGTGCAGGTCGACCTGGAAATGCACGCCCTTGGAGGCGGCGTGCACGCGCACGTCGGCGAGCACCTTCTCCACGAGGTCCGCCAGGTCCACCGCGTCGGGCCGGAAGACGTAGCTGCCCTGCTCCATCTTGTACAGGTCGAGCGACAGGTTGACCATGGACAGGATGCGGTAGCCGGCGCGCTCCACGATGCCGAGCAGTTCGTCCGCCTCCGGCCCGAGCCGCCTTTCCTCCCGCAGCAGGCGCGGCACCGCCACGATGCTGTTCAGCGGGGTCTTGATGTCGTGGCGGCCGATGCGCTCGACCTCCTCGCGCAGCCGCACGTTCTCCTTCAGCGCCTCGTTGGAGGCGCGCAGGGCCTCCTCGTGCGCCCGCCGCTCCGTGATGTCCAGGATGGCGGCGATCCAGCGCACGACGAAGGCCTTCTCGTCGCGCACCGCCATGCCGCTCACCTGCACCCACACGTAGCTGCCGTCCGCGCGCAGCAGGCGGTATTCCTCGGGCGCGTAGAAGTCGCCCCACGGACCCTCCGGGCCCTGGCCCTTGATGAAGGTGACCCAGCGCCGCGTGACGCGCTCGCGGTCGTCCGGATGGATCATCACGCGGAAGTAGTCGGGCCAGTCCGCGGTGTCCGCGTCGGGCGCGTAGCCGCGGATCTCGCGGAAGCGCGGCGAGTAGTAGGTCTCGTGCGTGACGCCGTCCCAGTCCACGATGCCCACGCGCGCGCCGCGCACCACCAGGTCCAGCCGCCGCTGCTCGGTGCGCGTCAGCGCCACCTGCGCCCGCAGCGCCGCCTGCTGCTCCGCCATCTCGGATTCGTGCCGCTTGCGGTCGGAGATGTCGATGAAGGAGCAGATGTAGCGCAGCGTCCGGCCCCGCGAATCGCAGACCGACACGGCCTCGGCGTGGATCCAGAGGTCGCTGCCGTCCGCGCGCCGCAGCCGGTAGTCCATCGGCTCGCCGGCGCGCACGCCGCTCGCGACGCTGCGGTCGCGCAGCTGGCGCAGGAAGCTGCCGTGCACGCGGTCGTGGTCCTCCGGGTGCACGACGCTGCGGAACTCCGGCAGTTCGGGAGCATCGGGGCCGCCGGGATGGCCCAGCATCTCGCGCAGGCGTTCCGACCATTCGGTGCGGCCGCTGATCGCGTCCCAGTCCAGCAGCCCCGCCTTGGTGGAGCGCACCAGCAGGTTGGCGCGCTCGCGCTCCTCGATCGCCACCCGCTCCTCCACCAGCAGCGCGCGGGCGAAGCGCCGGGCCATCAGGTAGGCCGGCGCCGCGACGAACAGCAGCACGCCATAGGGCAGCAGGCTCAGGCGCGCGAGATGGGCGAACTGGACGATGTCGTGCACCACGGCGATCGCCAGCATCGCCAGCCCGCCCAGCAAGAGGGGCGCCGTGCGGCGGCCGCTGCGCCACGCGGCGGCCAGCCGCCACGCCAGGTACAGGCCGAGCAGCGCGGAGCCGGTGGCGAGCGTGGGCACCAGGGCGGTGAACACGCGCGGCGACGTGAGCAGCACGACGGCGCACGACAGGGCCACCCAGCCGACGATCAGGCGCACGGCGCGCGTGCCCACCTGCTGCGGATACAGCGAGCGCACGAAGAGCACGAACAGCGCGTTGTTCGCGTACCAGCACAGGAACACGAGCTGCATGTATCGGCCCCAGCCCATCGAGCCGAGCACGGGCTGCAGGATGCGCGTGCCGGTGAGCGCCATGCCCAGCGCGAACACCAGGCAGAAGAGGCCGAAGTACAGCGGGCTGCGGTCGCTGCGGCGGCCGAAGTAGAACAGCAGCGGCAGCAGCCCCAGCACCAGCAGGCCGCCGACGGACAGCAGGTCGCGCATCAGCGCCAGCTCGCGCCGCTGCGCCAGCTGCTGCGCCTCGCCCAGTTCCACGCTGCGCAGCAGGCCGCCGCGCTGGGCATCGAAGTTGGAGACGTGCGCGACGATGTGCAGCGGACAGGCGACGCTGCCCAGCGCCACGGTCTGCTGCACCAGTTCCGGCCGCGCACCGCGGGGGCTGGCGCCCGGCTCGCCCTGGCGCGCCACCAGCGCGCCGTTGACGAACCAGCGCACCGCGCTGTGCTGCACCGGCAGGCTGAGGGCGAGGCCGGCGCCCCGCTCGCATTGCACGGTCAGGTGGTAGGTGCCGCGTCCGTAGCGCTGGCCGGCGACGTCGTTCCACGCGGACGGGACTTCGATGCCGCGGGCGGCCGGCGCGGCGGGCTGGCGCGGGTCGCCGAATTCATCCCACTGCAGCAGCCATTGGCCGTCCAGCGGCGCGATGCCGTCCCTTCCGAAGTCCCAGGTGCGCAGGTCGATGTGCCCTGCCGCAGCCCGCGGCGTCTCGACGGCACGCGCGGCCCCCAAGCCCACCAGCAGGAGCGCGGCGAGACACAGGGCAGCCACGCGGCGGCAGGCACTCGGGAGGGACATGCTCGAGCATAAGCATGGCTCCCGGCGCTGCCCACAGCGGCGTGCGCCAACGCGCCGCAGGCTGCGCACGTCCGCGGCATTTAAGCAACAAGTTGTAAGCGCCGCGGCGGCGCCGGACGTTCAGGCGGCGAGGGCTTCCGCGTGGTGCGCGAGGTGGTCGGCGACGAACGAGGCCACGAAGAAATAGCCGTGGTCATAGCCCGCGTGCCGGCGCAGCGTGAGCGGCTGGCCGGCGGCGGCACAGGCTTCCTCGAGGCGCTCCGGGCGCAATTGCGCGGCCAGGAAGGTGTCGGCCAGGCCCTGGTCGACCAGCAGCGGCGGCACGCGCGCCCCCCGCCGCACCAATTGCACCGCGTCGTGCGTCGACCATGCCTCGCGGTGGCCCCCGAGGTACCCGGTGAAGGCCTTGTGCCCCCACGGCACCTCGGAGGGCGCGCAGATCGGCGCCAGCGCCGAGACGCTCCGGTAGCGGCCCGGATGCCGCAGTGCCAGCGTCAGCGCGCCGTGGCCACCCATCGAGTGCCCGAAGATGCCGGCGCGGGCCGTGTCCACCGCGAAGTGCCGCTGCAGCACCTGCGGCAGTTCCCGCGCGACGTAGCTCTCCATCCGCCAGTGCCTGGCATAGGGCTGCGCCGTGGCATCGAGGTAGAAACCCGCGCCGTGGCCGAAGTCCCAGTCCTGGTCGGCACCCTCGACGCCCGTGCCGCGCGGGCTGGTGTCCGGCGTGACCAGCGCGATGCCCAGCCGCGCCGCGTGCTGCTGCGCGCCGGCCTTGATCGCGAAGGTCTGCTCGTTGCACGTCAGCCCCGCCAGGTAGTACAGCACCGGCACCGGCCCCCGCGCCGCCTGCGGCGGCAGGTACACGCCGAAGCGCATCGGCAGGCCGATGGTGTCCGAAGCGTGCTCGTGGAAGCCCTGCGTGCCGCCGAAGCACGCATGCTCCTCCAGCGTCTTCAGTCCTTCCATTTCAGAACACCACCACGGAGCGGATCGACTCGCCCGCCTTCATCAGGTCGAAGCCCTTGTTGATGTCTTCCAGCGCCAGCTGGTGCGTGATCAGGTCGTCGATGTTGAGCTTGCCGTCCATGTACCAGTCGACGATCTTCGGCACGTCGGTGCGTCCGCGCGCGCCACCGAAGGCCGAGCCCTTCCACTGGCGGCCGGTCACCAGCTGGAAGGGCCGCGTGCTGATCTCGGCGCCGGCCTCCGCCACGCCGATGATGATGCTCTGGCCCCAGCCCTTGTGGCAGCACTCCAGCGCCTGGCGCATGGTGGTCGTGTTGCCGATGCACTCGAAGCTGTAGTCGGCGCCCCCGTCGGTGAGCTGCACGATCGCGTCGACGACGTTCGCGTGCTCCTTCGGGTTGATGAAGTGCGTCATGCCGAACCGGCGCGCCATGGCTTCGCGCGTCGGGTTGAGGTCGACGCCGATGATCTTGTCGGCGCCGACCATCTTCGCGCCCTGGATCACGTTCAGGCCGATGCCGCCGAGCCCGAACACGACGACGTTTGCGCCGGCTTCGACCTTCGCGGTCCAGATCACGGCGCCGACGCCGGTGGTGACGCCGCAGCCGATGTAGCAGACCTTGTCGAAGGGCGCGTCGCCGCGGATCTTCGCCAGCGCGATCTCCGGCGCCACGATGTGGTTGCTGAACGTGGACGTCCCCATGTAGTGGAGGATCGGCTTGCCGTCCAGCGAGAAGCGCGAGGTGCCGTCCGGCATCAGGCCCTTGCCCTGCGTGCCGCGGATCAGCTGGCACAGGTTGGTCTTGCGCGACAGGCAGAACTTGCACTGCCGGCATTCGGGCGTGTACAGCGGGATCACGTGGTCGCCGGGCTTCAGAGAGGTCACCCCCGCGCCCACTTCCAGGACCACGCCGGCGCCCTCGTGCCCGAGCACCGCCGGGAACAGCCCTTCGGGATCGGCGCCCGACAGCGTGTAGTAGTCGGTGTGGCAGATGCCGGTGGCCTTGACCTCCACCAGCACCTCGCCGGCACGGGGGCCTTCAAGGTCGAGTTCTTCGATGGTCAGGGGTTGGCCGGCCTTCCAGGCGACGGCGGCGCGCGTTTTCATGGGCGATGTCCTTGTGCGGGATGCAGCGGGCCATCGTAGCCGCAGGCGTGCCCCTTGCGAGCTCGGCCGCGGGAGCGCGTCAGCCTTGGCGGGCCGCGGCGCGCGCAGACCGCACGTCGCACTTGAGCACGTCGCGCATGTACCGGATGCTGGCCGCCTTGGCCTGCGGCGTCTCGGCGGCCGTGCATTCCGGCGGCACCCATACGCCTTCGAAACCGCGCAGGAAGGCGTCGGCGGCCGTCATCTGCACGCACATGTCGGTGGCCAGGCCCGCGAGGATCAGTTCGCGCGTGCCCATCTCCCGCAGCAGCAGCTCCAGCGCGGTGCAGTAGAAGGCGGAGTGGCGCGGCTTCAGCAGCGTGATGTCGCGCGGGCCCGGCGCGAGCAGTCGCGCGATCTCGCCGCTGGTGTCGTCGCCCGCGGCCAGCTGGCTCACCATCGACTGGAAATCGGATTGCCACGCGCCGTAGTTGTCGTTCGCATAGACCACGGCCACGTTCTCCGCCGCGAGCCGCTCGCGCAGGCGCACGGTGGCGCGGGCGGCGGCCAGGGCCGGCCGCGCCAGCTTCTCGGCGCCGGGGAAGTTCAGGGGATTGATGAAGTCGACGATGACCAGCACGCGCGGGCTGCGCGGCACCTTGGCGGGCTTCATGCGCCTTCCTGTTCCTGCGCCCCCGCCAGGAGGCGCTGCAGCACGTCCATCGGCACCGGCTTGGTGAGGTGCAGGTCGAAGCCGGACAGCGCGGACTTCTCGCGCGCCTCCTCGTTGCCCCACCCGGTCAGGGCGACGATGCGCATCTCGTCCAGCGGGCGCGTGCGGCGCAGCGAGGTCGCGACGTCGTAGCCGCTCAGGTCGGGCAGGCCGATGTCGAGGAACACCAGGTCGGGCCGGAAGGTCTCGGCGGCGAGCAGGGCCGCCGCGCCGCTGTGCACCACGCGGATGTCGTGCCCGCCGCCCAAAAGGAGCTGGCCGAGCGAGTCCGCGGCGTCCACGTTGTCGTCGACGACCAGCACGCGGCGCGCGGCGGCGGCCGCCGCTTCCGCCTGGCCGCCCGCGGGCGCCGCCGATGGCGCTTCGTGCGCCGCCAGCGGCAAGGTGATGCGCACGGTCGTGCCCTGGCCGACACCGGGGCTTTCCACCGACACGACGCCGCCGTGCATCTCGACCAGCTTGCGCACCAGCGACAGGCCGATGCCCAGGCCGCCCTGCGCCGCCGCGAGCGTCTGGGGCCCCTGCACGAACAGGTCGAACACCTCGCCGAGCAGCTCGGGCGCGATGCCGACGCCGTCGTCGCGCACCTGCAGCACCACGGTGCCGCCGGACACTTCGGCCCGCAGCGCGATGTGGCCGCCGGGCGGCGTGTACTTGGCGGCGTTGTTGATCACGTTGCCGAGCACCTGCGCCAGGCGCGTGGGATCGCCATCCAGCCAGACTTCACCGGGCGGGAGGTCCACGGCCAGCTGATGCTGGCTGCGCTCGACGAGGGGCCGGCTGGTCTCCAGCGCGGACTGCACCACGGAAGCCAGGGCCACGCGCTCGCGCCGCAGTTCGACCTTGCCGCGGCTCACGCGGGCGATGTCCATCAGGTCGTCCACCAGCCGCACCATGTGCGACAGCTGGCGTTCCATCATCGCGAGCACCTGCGGCGTGCGTTCCGGCTGCGTGGCGCCGAGCCGCTTGAGCAGCTCCACGCCGTTGCGCAGCGGCGCCAGCGGATTGCGCAGCTCGTGCGCCAGCGTCGCGAGGAACTCGTTCTTGCGCCGGTCCTGCTCGCCGGCCTCGTTGACGCGCCGGGCCAGCTTGGTGTTGATGTCCTGCAGGAGGTCTTCGGCCTCCTTGCGCTCCTGGATGTCGATCACCGAACCGACGTAGCCGAGGTACTCGCCCTCTTCCGTGAAGCGCGGCGCGGCCGCATCGATCGCCCAGCGGTAAGTGCCGTCGGCGCGGCGCAGGCGGTACTCGGTCTGGAACACCTCGCTGCGCGCGTTGGCCTCGACGAAGGTGCGCTCGGCGTGGGCGCGGTCGTCCGGGTGCGTGGCATCGAGCCAGCCGTAGCCGAGCGACTGCTGCCGCGTCTGGCCCGTCATCTCGTACCAGCGGCGGTTGAGGTAGGTGCAGTAGCCGGTGGCGTCCGTCACCCACATCATCACGGGCGCGTGGTCGGCCATGTTGCGGAAGCGCGCCTCGCTCTCGCGCAGCGCGGCGCCCGCTTCCCGCCGCACCGCCGCGAGGTGCAGGTTGGAGCGCACGCGCGCGACGAGTTCCCGCGCGGAGAACGGCTTCACGAGATAGTCGTCGGCGCCCGCCTCGAGGCCGCTCACGCGGGCCTCCTCGCCGGCGCGCGCCGACAGCATCACCACCGGCAGTTCGCTGAGCGCCGCGTCGGCGCGCACGGCGCGCAGCAGCTCGAAGCCGTCGAGCACCGGCATCATGACGTCGGTCAGCAGCAGGTCGGGCTTGCGCGCGCGGATCGCACGCAGCGCCTCCTCGCCGTTGCCGGCGGTGACGACCTCCCAGCGCTCGCCGAGCAGCCGCGCGACGTACTCGCGCATGTCCGCGTTGTCGTCGGCGACCACGATGCGCGCGCGGTGGGGCAGCAGCCCGTGCAGCGTGCCGTCGGCCTCGAGCGCGGGCACCGCCGGGTCGGCCGCCGGCGCGGGCGGATCCGGCAGCCAGCGCAGGGCCTCCTCGACGAAGGCGTCGGCGCGCATCGCGTCGAGGCTGCGCGGCTCGCCGCCCGGGCCCGCCGCGAGATGGTCCTGCGGCAGGTGCTCACGCCCGAAGGGCAGCGTGATGGTGAAGGTGGTGCCGCGGCCCGGCGCGCTGTCGGCGGCGATGGTGCCGCCATGCTGGCGCACCAGCTCCTGCACCAGCGCCAGGCCGATGCCAGAGCCCTCGAAGGAGCGGCTCTGCTGGTTCTGCACGCGGTGGAAGCGCTCGAACAGGCGCGGCAGCTCGTGCGGCGGGATCCCCACGCCGGTGTCCGCCACCACCAGCCGCGCATGCCGTCCGTCCTCGGTCGGCTCCACGCGCACCGAGATGCCGCCTTCGAAGGTGAACTTGAAGGCATTCGACAGCAGGTTGAGGACGATCTTCTCCCACATCCCCGGGTCGACGTACACCGGCTGCGGCAGCGGCGGGCAGGACAGCGCCAGCGTGAGGCCGGCGCGCGCCGTCACCATCTCGAAGTTGGAGGCGAGCTCGCGCGTGAACTCGGCCAGCGCGGTCGGACGGAAGGCGGCCTGCGCGCGCCCGGCCTCGATGCGCGAGAAATCCAGCAGCGTGTTCACGAGGCGCAGCAGCCGCTGGCTGTTGCGGTGCGCCAGGTCGAGCAGTTCCGCATGCCGCGGCGACAGCCCGTCGCGCAGCGCGAGGGCTTCCTCCAGCGGGCCGAGCATCAACGTGAGCGGCGTGCGGAATTCGTGGCTGACGTTGGAGAAGAACTGCGTCTTCGCGCGGTCGATCTCCGCCAGCGCTTCGGCACGGCGCTGCTCGGCCTGGTACGCCTCCGCGTGCGCGACCGCGGCGGCCGCCTGCTTGGCGGCCAGCATCAGGAAGTCCCGGTAGTCCTCGTCGAACAGGCGCACCGGGCTCAGTCCGATCACCAGCAGCCCGTGCGAGCCGGCCTCGCCACCGGCCGCCAGCGGCAGCACCACGGCCTCGCGCGAGGGCTCGCGCCAGGCACCGGACGGCCAGGGGCCGAGCCCGAGATCCAGCGGCACCACGGTGCACTCTTCGTCCCGGGCCGCGACGGCCCACGGCCGCGCGCCCGGCCGCAGCAGCAGCGGTGCACCCGGTGCACCGCGCTCGATGCCGTGCGCGGCGACCAGGCGCAGGTCTTCCTCGCCGGGCGGCGCCAGGTAGATCAGCGCGAAGGTGACGTCCCGCGCGTCGGTCTCCAGGGCGGCGACGCAGCGTTCGCAGGCCTGCTCGGGCGTGCGGGCGTCGGCGGTGCGCTCGCCGAGCTCCCGCAGCAGGGCCAGCTGCCTTTCACCGACCACGCGCTGCGTCTCGTCGGTGTTGGCGCAGATGATGCCGGCCGGAGCGCCATCGTCGCCCGGGATCGGGCTGTACGAGAAGGTGTAGTAGGTCTCTTCCGGGTAGCCGTTGCGCTCCATGACGAGGAGCTGGTTCTCGACGTAGGTGCCGTCGCCGGCCATCGCGGTGGCGAGCAGCGGGCCGATGTCCTGCCAGATCTCGCTCCACACCTCGGACGTCGGCCGTCCCACGGCCCACGGGTGCTTGCCGCCGATGATCGCCTGGTAGGGATCGTTGTAGAGGTAGGTGAGTTCAGGGCCCCATCCGATCCAGATGGGCTGGCGCGAGGTGAGCATGATGCGCACCGCAGTCTTGAGGCTGCGCGGCCATTGCGCCGGCTCGCCGAGCGGGCTGCCGCGCCAGTCGTGCGCCCGGATCAGGGCGCCGAGCTCTCCACCGCCGGCAAGGAAATCATCGGCGCGCTGCGACGCCGCGGGCGAGGGAGGGGGCATGGGGGATGGCGCGGGGGGAGGGGCCGGGGAAGTCCTCCATGGTAGAGCGCCATGCCGGCACGCCTTGTAGGAAGTTGCCTACCCGCCGCGGGTGAGCGCACATCACACGCACATGCCATGCACATCACTACTACTTTTTCGCGCCGAGGCCCAGCAGAGCCGCGCCTTCCGTGTAGAGCTTCACCTTGCCCTGCATGAACGCGTCCATCTCCTCGACGCCGACGTTCACCAGCTCGAAGCCGCTCTTCGCGGCCAGCTCCTTCATCTCGGGGTCGTTGTTGAGCGAGCGCCAGAGGTCGGACAGCCGCTTGCGTTCCGCGGCCGGCGTCGATTTCGGCACGCCGATGCCGCGGTAGGCGCCGTCCACCCAGTCGACGCCCAGCTCCTTGAACGTGGGCACGTCGGGCATCAGCGGATGCCGCTTCTCCATGGCGACCGCGAGCGGCCGCACCTTCGTCTTGTTGTTGATGGCGAAGGCGGTGTACGTCATCGCGCCGTCGACCTGGCCGCCCAGCACGGAAGTGGCCATGTCGCCGGTGCCCTTGAACGGCACGTAGATCGTCTTCACGCCGAAGGCCTTGTTCATGCGCTCGTGGGCGGCATGGTTGGCGGAGTTGGAGCCCGAGCCGCCGAGGCTGAGCTTGCCCGGGTTCGCCTTGGCGGCCTTGATGAAGTCGTCGAAGGTCTTCACCGGGCTCTGCTCCGGCACGACGAGGATGTCCGGCGTGTAGTGGAACCAGAACACCGGCGTGACGTCCTGGGTCTTGTACTGCACCTGGCCCTCGATGGGCTGGAACACGATGTGCGGCAGGTTGACGCCGACGATGTTGGCGCCGTCGCCCGGCAGCTGGTTCATCTGCGTCCACATCAGCGCGCCGCCGGCGCCGGCCTTGTACTGGATGATGGTGTCGATGGCGGGACAGCGCTTCTTGAGCACCACCTGCTGGTGCCGCGCGGACAGGTCGGACTCGCCGCCGGGCGGGAAGGCCTGCCAGTACAGCACGTTCTTCTCGGGACAGGCCGGGGCCTGTGCCGGGGCCGCGGGCGCCAGCAGCGCGAGCGCGAGCAGGGAAAGAATCCGGTTCATCGCCTTGTCTCCTTGGTGGGAATGCGCCACTCGCCGGCGTCCCGGCGTCGTGGCTTGGAATCAGCGGTTCTTCAAGCGGTGGCACACCGCGGACGTGACGTCGGCCGTGCGTGCCTTGCCACCGAGGTCGCCGGTGTGCAGGGCGGGGTCGGCGGTGACGGACTCGATCGCCTGCATCAGCCGCGCGGCGGCTTCGTGCTCGCCCAGGTGTTCCAGCAGCATCACGCAGCTCCAGAACGTGCCGATGGGATTGGCGAGGCCCTGCCCCATGATGTCGAACGCGGAGCCGTGGATCGGCTCGAACATGCTCGGATAGCGGCGCTCGGGGTCGATGTTGCCGGTGGGTGCGATGCCCAGGCTGCCCGCCAGCGCCGCCGCGAGGTCGCTGAGGATGTCGGCGTGCAGGTTGGTGGCCACCAGCGTGTCCAGCGAGGCCGGCCGGTTGACCATGCGCGCCGTGCACGCGTCGACCAGCTCCTTGTCCCAGCGCACGTCCGGGAACTCGCGCGCGACCTCGGCGGCGATCTGGTCCCACATCACCATGGCGTGCCGCTGCGCGTTGGACTTGGTGACCACCGTCAGCAGCTTGCGCGGCCGCGACTGCGCGAGCCGGAACGCAAAGCGCATGATGCGTTCCACGCCGGCGCGCGTCATCATGCTCACGTCGGTGGCGACCTCGATCGGGTGGCCCTGGTGCGCGCGGCCGCCCACGCCGGCGTACTCGCCCTCGGAGTTCTCGCGCACGATGACCCAGTCCAGGTCCCTCGGCGTGCAGCGCTTCAGCGGGGCGTCGATGCCCGGCAGGATGCGCGTCGGGCGCACGTTTGCGTACTGGTCGAAGCCCTGGCAGATCTTCAGCCGCAGGCCCCACAAGGTGACGTGGTCGGGGATCTGCGGGTCGCCGGCGGAGCCGAAGAGGATCGCGTCCATGCCGCGCAAGGCCTCCAGGCCGTCGTCCGGCATCATCTGCCCGTGCGCGCGGTACCAGTCGCCGCCCCAGCCGAAGCTGGTGAACGCGAAACCGAAGCCGGCCCCGGCGGCGGCGAGCGCCTGCAGCACCTCCTGCCCGGCGGGGATGACTTCCTTGCCGATGCCGTCGCCGGGGATGCAGGCGATGCGATAGGTCTTCATGGGCCGTCCTTTCTGCCGCCACTGTAGGCGGCGGAAGGCGGCCGGGCCTTCGCGCAGGCTCAACCCATCGTTAACCCACGGGTCAACAATGGGCCGCGATCACATCGCGCGGTTCAGGTCGATGTCCAGCCCGGCCTGCTTCATCTCGCGCGCGACCAGCAGCTTCCACAGGCCGCCGTCGTCCAGCGTGTGGCGCGGGACCGCGTCGACGCCGGCGGCCGGCGTGCCCTTGCCCAGGAAGCAGAGGCGGTTGCGCCCCACCAGGCCGAGGAGGAAACCGATGTGCAGCGGCGGGATGGCGGAGGCGTCCGCCGCGCCCAGCACGATGGCATATTCGGCGCCGCGCGCCGCCTCCAGCGCTTCCAGCGTCGCCGCGTCGGTGCCCGCCTTGGCCAGCGAATGCAGCGCCGGCGACAGCCCCAGCTGCGTGACGTAGTTCGACAGCGACTGCGCGCTCTTGGTGTCGGCGGTGGCGCAGATGATGGCGATGCTGCGCTTCTGCGCGGACGGGGCGGGGGATGCGCTCATGGCGGGTTCCTGCGGTGCGGGTGTGGGGACGGGCGTCGGGGCGGGGGCGGGGGTGGGCGTGGGCGCCGGCGCCTTCGCGGGCGCAGGGACGGGAGCCGGAGCCGGCTTCGCGGCCGGGGTGGGCGCCGGCGTTGGAGCGGGTGTCGGCGCGGGTGTGGGAGCCGGTGTCGCGGCCGGCGGCGGGGCCGGTTCGGGCTCCGGTTCTTCTGCGGGCGTCTCTTCTTCGATTTCCGCCTCGGGCTCGGGCTCGGGTGCGGGTTCCGGCGCGGGCGCGGGGGCCGGGCTTTCGGCCGGGCCGCCTTCGGCGCGCTGCACCAGCTTGCGGCTCACCGCCTCCAGCTTGTTGGCCGCCTGGTGGAGCGCCAGCCGCAGGATGTCCCGGTATTCCTCGACGGTGTAGCGCTCGCCGAACGTCGTCTGCAGCTCGGAGTCGAGCGGCGGGACCTGTTCCTTCTTGTATTCCGCCGACGAGATGCCCAGCGCCTCGGCGAGCACGCCGTTGATCTTCTTCTGCAGGCCGTCGAGACGGGTGTCCCAGCGGTCCTCGATGGTGGAAACGTCGGTGTTGCGCAGTTCGCGCACGGTGCGGGCGATCTTCTCGATCGTCCTTTCGATGGCGGCGCGGTCCTGCGGCCCGTGCGAGCCGGCATTCTGCTTGCCGTTGGACATGGAGCACTCCTCGTAGACCCACGAATTTAACCGTTGTGGCGCTCCGCGCTGTCGCGCGCGCAAGACAGGACGAGAATGCCGCCAGGGAAAACCAGCCATGTCCAGCGCCGCCGCCTCCTCCACCGACATGCAGTTCTTCAGCGACCTGGTGCGCTCCGGCAGCCTGTCGGCGGCCGCCCGCGAGCTCCAGGTGAGCACCGCGGCCGTCAGCAAGCGGCTCGCGCAGCTGGAGGCTCGCCTGGGCGTGCCCCTGCTCCACCGCACCACGCGGCGCATCGGGGTGACGGCCGAGGGCGAGACCTACCTGCAGCATGCCCGGCGCATCCTGGCCGAGATCGAGGCGGCCGAAGGCGAACTGCGCGGCACGCGCGCGCAGGCGCGTGGGCTGTTGCGGGTGAACGCCACCCTCGGCTTCGGCCGCATGCACGTGGCGCCGCTGATCGCCGGCTTCGCCCGCAAGCACCCGCAGGTCGACGTGCAGCTGCAGCTGTCCGCGAACCCGCCGGCGCTGGCGGAGGACAGCTTCGACGTGTGCGTGCGCTTCGGCGAGCCGCCGGACGCACGGGTGATCGCCCGGCGCCTGGCGCCCAACCGGCGGCTGCTGTGCGCCGCGCCCGCCTACCTCGCCCGCCACGGAACGCCGGAGGAACCGCAGGACCTGCTGGAACACGGCCTCATTGCGATCCGGCAGGGCAACGATCCTTACGGCGTGCTGAAGCTGCGCGCCGGCCGCAAGACCGAAACCGTGAAGGTGCGCGGGCGGCTGTCCACCAACGACGGCGAAGTGGCCGTCCACTGGGCGCTGGCCGGCCACGGCATCGTGCTGCGCGCGGAATGGGACGTCGCGCGCTACCTGCGCAGCGGCCGCCTGCGCCCGGTGCTGGAAAACTGGCTGGCGCCCCCGGCGGACATCTACGCCGTCTACCCGGCAGCCCAGGCCCACACCGCGCGGGTGCGGCTCTTCGTCGAGCACCTCGCCGCGCACTTCGGCAGCGCGGCGCTCTAGCGTTCAGAGCACCAGCAGCGCGCGGAAGTCGTTGACGTTGGTGTGGGTGGGCCCCGTGACCACCAGGTCGCCGAGCGCCTGGAAGTAGCCGTAGGCATCGTTGCGCGCCAGGTGGGCGGCGATCTTCAGGCCTTGCGCCTGCGCGCGCCGCAGCGTGTCCGGCGCCACGAAGGCGCCGGCGTTGTCCTCGCTGCCGTCGATGCCGTCGGTGTCGGCCGCGAGCGCGAACACGCCGGGCTGGCCCTGCAGCGCCTCGGCCAGCCCCAGGCAGAACTCGCCGGCGCGGCCGCCACGGCCGCGCGGCGTGCCCTCCGGCACCTTGCGCACCGTCACGGTCGTCTCGCCGCCGGACAGGATCACGCACGGCCGGTGGAAAGGCTGGCCGCGCAGGGCCACCGCGCGCGCCAGCGCCGCATGCACCTTGCCGACCTCGCGCGACTCGCCTTCCATCTCGTCGCTGAGGATGTGCGCCTCGACGCCGGCGGCCCTTGCCGCGGAGGCCGCGGCTTCCAGCGACTGCTGCGGCGTCGCGATCATGTGCACCTGCTGGCCCTGGAACACGGCGTCGCCGGGTTTCGGCGTTTCCAGCGCGCCCTGCTCCAGCAGGCTCATGATGGCGCCCGGCACCTCGATGCCATAACGCTGCAGGATCGCGACCGCGTCGGCGCAGGTCGTCGTGTCGGGCACGGTCGGCCCGCTGGCGATGACCGAAGGATCGTCCCCCGGAACGTCGCTGATCGTCAGCGTCACGACGCGTGCCGGTGCACACGCGGCCGCCAGGCGCCCGCCCTTGATGCGCGACAGGTGCTTGCGCACGCAGTTCATCTCGGTGATGTTGGCGCCCGAGTCCAGCAGCGCGCGGTTGATGCGCTGCTTGTCCTCCAGCGACAGGCCTTCGGCGGGCAGCGTGAGCAGCGCGGAGCCGCCGCCGGAGATGAGGCACAGCACCAGGTCGTCGGGCGTGAGGCCATGCGCAAGCGCGAGGATGCGTTCGGCGGCGTGCAGGCCCGCGGCATCGGGAACGGGATGCGCGGCCTCGACCACCTCGATCCGGCGCGGCAGGCCGGCCGGGCGCGGCGGCGTGTGGTGGTAGCGCGTCACGGCCAGGCCGGAAAGCGGCGCGTCGGCCGGCCAATGCGCCTCGACCGCCTGCGCCATCGCGCCTCCTGCCTTGCCCGCGCCGAGGACCAGCGTTCGCCCCCGCGGCGGCGCCGGCAGGTAGGCCGCGGTGTTGTGCAGCGGCAGGGCGCGATGCACCGCGGCGCGGTAGAGGTGCTCGAGGAAGGCGCGGGGGTCTTGGCGGGGGTCGGGCGCTGGCATGGGGGATCCTTGCACCGCATTGTGCGGCAGGCTTCGCTGCCGCTTTCCTTCCGCTATGAGTGACAGGGCGGGCCGGGGGGCCGGGCACCCGCTCTACGGTCCAGGCTCGCTCTATGGTCGGTCATGGAGAACGGGAGGCTTTGCTGCGGACGAGCGGCTTGGTGCAATGCTGTCCGTGGGGGAGCGAATCGTCCCTCCGAGCGGGAACCCGAACCCCCGTCCCTGGGTCGACTGCGCGCGAACTGTCCCGCGCCGGCCGTGCCCTGAATGAACGGCGTGATGAGGTTGGGGGTTGGGGGTCCGACCGCAGGGACGATTCGCGCTACCTGGCGCCTGGTGCACCTGACCGCTCGTCCGCATTGGAGGCTCTCGTTCTCCATGGCCGCGGATTGCGCGAGCCGGACCGGAGGGCGGGCCCCCGGCCCCCAACCTCGCCCTGAACCGCCGATCGCCCCGGAAGAACCGGAAGAAGCCGGAAGGAGGAAGACTCAATCCGTCCGCGCCCCCGCCTGGAACCACCGCCCCACCAACGCCCGCTCCACGTCCGTCATCTGCGTCGCGTTGTTCAGCGGCATCGTCTTCGCCACCACCGACTGCAGGTACACCGCCTGCGCGTGCTGCTTCACCGCCTCGGCGGAGTCGAGGCGCACGTTCTTCATCTGGACCTGCGCGCCGTGACATTGATAGCAGCGCTGCTCCAGCACCTTCTGCACGGCCGCGTAGTTCGCGGTGGCTGGTGCGGCCGCAGTCGCCTCCTGGCGCGGGGTGAGCCAGGCGATGGTGGCGACGATCGCGGCGATGCCGACGAGCGCGTAGCCGGCGGGATGGCGGTTGCGCCCGAGCTTCCAGCCGTGCCGCATCACGAAGAACTGGCGGATCGCGGCGCCGGCGAACATCATCAGGATCAGCACGACCCAGTTGTGCGCGTGCGTGTAGAGGAAGCTGTAGTGGTTGGACAGCATTGCGAACAGCACCGGCAGGGTGAAGTAGGTGTTGTGCACGCTGCGCTGCTTGCCCCGCTGGCCGTGGATGGGGTCCACGGGTTCGCCTGCCTTGATCGACGCGATCACCTTCTTCTGGCCCGGGATGATCCAGAAGAACACGTTGGCGCTCATCGCCGTGGCCAGCATGGCGCCCACCAGCAGGAAGGCCGCGCGCCCCGCGAACCACTGGCAGGCCAGCCACGAGGCCACGCACACCAGCAGCAGCACCAGCGCGCCGACGATGGCTCCGCCGTTCTTCCGCTGGCCGAACAGCTGGCAGATCGCGTCGTAGAGGATCCAGAACACCACCAGGAAGGACAGGGCCACGGACACCGCCGCGCCGGGCGACCAGTCCATCAGCGAGCGGTCCACCAGGTAGCTGCCCGCGTTCCAGATGTACGAGACCGTGAAGAGCGCGAAGCCGGAGAGCCAGGTCGAGTAGCTTTCCCAGAAGAACCAGTGCAGGTGCGGCGGCAACTGGGGCGGCCGCACCGCGTACTTCACCGGGTGGTAGAAGCCGCCGCCGTGGACGGCCCACAGTTCGCCGGTGGCGCCCTCCTCGCGCAGCTTCGCATCGGCGGGCGGCGTGAGGCTGCTGTCGAGGAAGACGAAGTAGAAGGAGGAGCCCACCCACGCGATGGCGGTGATCACGTGCAGCCAGCGCAGCAGCAGGTTGGCCCAGTCGAGAAGATAGCTTTCCATGGCTTTCGTTCTGGACTGCTCACCACCGCGGGCGCTCTGAGCAGGAAGAAGGCCGCGCACATCGCGGCGGCCCGCCCCGGCAGGGGAAGGTCCGTCACGAGCGCCGCTGCGGCGAAGTGGCCGAGTTTAGCTTTGCAGCAGCTGCGCCGCCACCGCCACGGCGATCACCTCGGGCTCCTTGCCCCCGATGCCCGGGATGCCGATCGGGCAGGTGATGCGCGCCAGTTCGTCTTCCGCGAATCCGCGCTCCACCAGGCGGTGGCGGAAGGTGGCCCACTTCGTCCTGCTGCCGATCAGCCCGACGAAGGGCAGGTCGCCGCGCTCGCGCAGCCGCCGCAGGCAGGCCGCGACGATGTCCAGGTCCTCGGCGTGGCTGAAGCTCATGACGAGCACGCGCGAGCCGGGCGCCAGCGCGGCGACGGCGGCCTGCACGGGATCGGAGTGCTCGCACCGCACGTTGTCCGGCACGGTGTCCGGGAAGATCTCGTCGCGGCTGTCGATCCAGGTGACGTCGAACGGCAACGGGCCGAGCACCTCGATGATGGCGCGGCCCACGTGGCCGCCGCCGAACAGGGCGACGGGGGTGCCGGGCGCCGACAGCCGTTGCGGCAGGGGGACAGCATCGCTGCGCGTGATGCGCTGGAAACGTAAACGCACCACGCCGCCGCAACACTGCCCGAGCGACGGGCCGAGCGGATAGCGCAGCACCGGCTCGCCTTCGGATCCGGCCAGGCGCCGGCGCGCTTCGCCGATCGCCTGCAATTCCAGGTGGCCGCCGCCGATGGTGCCGACCACCGCCTGAGCGAAGACGGCCATCCAGGCGCCGGCCTCGCGCGGCACGGAGCCTTGCGTGCTGTCGACGGTGACCAACACCGCGTCTTCGGCGGCGAGCCGCGTCGTGACTTCTTTGATGGGGCGCATTCTTTACCGTGTAGCCGCCGGCACGGACATCCAACGATTGGTAACCAGGGTCATCATTGCCGCAAGCGCGGCCGTTGTAGATTCCCCCGGCGCCTCGCCGCGTGACTGCCAGGATCCATGATGACGAAGTATCAACCCACCTTGCGTACCCTGACGCCCGCCGTGCTCGCCACGGCCACCGTGCTGCTCGCGTCCTGCACGTCCACGCCGCTCCCCCCGGAGCCGCCGCGCGCCACCGTCTCGCCCGACATGGGCGCGCCGGCCAGCGCGCAGGCCCCGCAACACTCCCCCATGGTGATCAAGACCTCCAACGCCGCCAACCCGCGCGCCTACCGCGCCGATGCCGCCCAGCACGTGTACAGCATGAACGGCGAACGCATCTGGAAGGGCCGCCTGCCGCCGCTGCTGTACGCGATCGGCGTGCTGCAGGTGGAGGTCGACCGCGAAGGCAACGTGCGCACCCTGAACTGGATGCGCGCGCCGAAACACGCGCCGGAAGTGATCGCCGAGATCGAACGCACGGTGCGGGCCGCCGCGCCCTACCCCATGCCGGCGCGCATGGGCAAGGTGGTGTGGACGGACACCTGGCTCTGGCACAAGAGCGGCCAGTTCCAGCTGGACACGCTGACGGAAGGCCAGGACTGAACGGGGCCGGCACCGCCGCGAAAGCGCCGCGCCGCGGCGCTTTTTCGTTTCAGGACCCGCGGTAGGTCGAATAGCTCCACGGGCTCACCAGCAGCGGCACGTGGTAGTGCTGGTCCACGGAGGCGATGCCGAAGTCGAGGCTGACCCGGTCCAGGAACGGCGGGTCCGGCAGCGTGACCCCGCGGCCGCGGAAGTACGCGGCGACGTCGAACACCAGGCGGTAGGTGCCCTTCTTCAGGCTCGCGTTGTCGAACAGCGGCCCATCGGCATTGCGGCCGTCGGCGTTGAGAACGAAACGCTTCACCAACTGTGGCTGGCCTCCCGCGATGGCATGCAGCTCCACGGCCATGCCGGCGGCCGGCGTGCCGTGCATCGTGTCGAGGACGTGGGTGCTCAGGCCCATGCGGGATCTCCGTGTTTCGCGGGAGTGTATTCTTGCCCGGTCCCCCCGGTGCCCGCATGAATCCCATCTACGACTCCACCGCCGCCTACCCGCGCGACCTCGTGGGCTACGGCCGCAACCCGCCCCACGCCCGCTGGCCGGGCCATGCCCGCGTCGCCGTCCAGTTCGTGCTGAACTACGAAGAAGGCGGCGAGAACAGCGTGCTGCACGGCGATCCCGCCTCCGAACAGTTCCTCTCCGAGATGTTCAATCCGGCCGCCTATCCGGACCGGCATCTGAGCATGGAGGGCATCTACGAATACGGGTCGCGCGTCGGCGTGTGGCGCCTGCTGCGGGAGTTCGAACAGCGCCGCCTGCCGCTGACGGTGTTCGGCGTGACCACCGCGCTGCAGCGCCACCCGGAACTGACGCAGGCCTTCGTCGAGCTCGGCCACGAGATCGCCTGCCATGGCTGGAAGTGGATCCACTACCAGAACGTCGACGAAGCCACCGAACGCGAGCACATGCGGCTGGCCATGGAAGGCATCGTCCGCCTCACCGGCGAGCGGCCGCTCGGCTGGTACACCGGGCGCGACAGCCCCAACACGCGCCGGCTCGTCGCCGACTACGGCGGCTTCGCCTACGACAGCGACTACTACGGCGACGACCTGCCCTTCTGGATGAAGGTGCGCAAGAGCGACGGCCAGGCCGTGCCGCACCTCGTGGTGCCGTACACACTGGACTGCAACGACATGCGCTTCGCGCTGCCCCAGGGCTTCTCGCACGCGGACCCGTTCTTCCAGTACCTGCGCGACACCTTCGACGTGCTGTACGCCGAGGGCGACGAAGCGCCGAAGATGATGAGCATCGGCATGCACTGCCGCCTGCTCGGGCGACCCGGCCGCATCATCGCGCTGCAGCGCTTCCTGGACCACATCGCCGCGCACGACCGCGTTTGGGTGTGCCGCCGCATCGACATCGCCCGCCACTGGACGCAGGCCCATCCCTGCCCCTCGAACTGACATGGCCCTCACCCTGGAACAGATCAACGTTGGCGACCCGGCCGAAGCGGCACGCCTGCTCGACGGTGTCTACGAGCACTCGCCGTGGATCGCGCAGGCGGCGCTGGCGCAACGGCCCTTCCGCTCCCTGGCCCACCTGAAACATGCGCTGGCCGAGGTCGTGGGCAACGCCACCGCGGACCGGCAGCTCGCGCTGATCCGCGCCCACCCGGAGCTGGCCGGCAAGGCCATGGTGGCGAAGACGCTCACCAGCGAATCCACGAACGAACAGGGCAAGGCCGGCCTGACCGACTGCACGCCGGAGGAATTCGCGCGCATCCAGCAGCTCAATGCGGACTACAACGCGAAGTTCGGCTTCCCCTTCATCCTCGCGGTGCGCGGCCCGCGCGGCACCGGGCTGCACCGGCGCGAGATCATCGCGACCTTCGCGCGGCGCCTGGACAACCCCGCCGACTTCGAACGGGCCGAGGCGCTGCGCAACATCCACCGCATCGCCGAACTGCGCCTGAACGACAAGTTCGGTGCCGAACCCGTGCTGGGCAACCTGGTGTGGGACTGGCAGGAAAGGCTGGCGGAGCACAGCGACCCCGGCTACGCGGAGAAGGGCCAGCTGACGGTGACCTACCTCACCGATGCGCACCGGGCCGCCGCGCGGGAGATCGTGGACACCATGCGGGACTGCGGCTTCGACGAAGTGGAGGTCGATGCGGTCGGGAACGTGGTGGGCCGTTATGCGCCGCGGCGCCCCGACCCCAACCCTCCCCCAGAGGGGGAGGGAGAGAAATGGCTGCTCACCGGCTCGCACTACGACACGGTGCGCAACGGCGGCAAGTACGACGGCCGCCTCGGCATCTTCACGCCGATGGCCTGCGTGCGCGAACTGGCACGCGCGGGCCGGCGGCTGACCTTCGGCATCGAGGTGGTCGCCTTCTCCGAGGAAGAAGGCCAGCGCTACAAGGCGACCTTCCTCGGGTCGGGTGCGCTGCTGGGCGCCTTCCACCCGGCCTGGCTGGACCAGAAGGATGCCGCGGGCATCCCCATGCGCGAGGCGATGCGCAACGCCGGCCTGCCCGCCACGCTGGAGGCGATCGCGGCGTTGAAGCGCGACCCGGCGCGCTACCTCGGCTTCGTCGAGGTGCACATCGAACAGGGGCCGGTGCTCAACGAGCTGGACCTGCCGCTGGGCGTCGTCACGTCCATCAACGGGGGCGTGCGCTTCCAGTGCGAAGTCACCGGCATGGCCAGCCACGCGGGCACGACGCCCATGGACCGCCGGCGCGACGCCGCGGTGGCGGTGGCGGAGCTCGCGCTGTTCGTCGAGGAGCGCGCACGCCGCGACGGCGATTCGGTCGGCACCATCGGCATGCTGGAAGTGCCCAGCGGCTCGATCAACGTCGTGCCCGGCCGCTGCCTGTTCTCGCTGGACCTGCGCGCACCCAACGATCCGCAACGCGACGCGCTGGTGGCCGATGTGCTGGCCCAGCTGGCGGAGATCTGCAAGCGGCGCGGCTTGCGCCACGCCGTCGAGGAAACGATGCGGGCCGCCGCCGCGCCCAGCGCGCCCGGATGGCAGCAGCGCTGGGAGCGCGCCGTCGATGCGCTGGGCGTGCCCGTGTACCGCATGCCCAGCGGCGCCGGCCACGACGCCATGAAGCTGCACGAGGTGATGCCGCAGGCCATGCTGTTCGTGCGCGGGCAGAACGCCGGCATCAGCCACAACCCCCTGGAATCCACGACCAGCGACGACATCCAGCTGGCGGTGGAGGCTTTCCGGCACCTGCTGGACCAGCTGGCGAAAGAGACCCCATGACCGCCTACGACCGCCTCGACGCCTGGATCGCGTCGCACTTCGACGAAGAGGTGCGCTTCCTGCAGGAGCTGGTGCGCGTGCCGACCGATACGCCGCCGGGCCACAACGCGCCGCACGCGGAACGCACCGCCGAACTGCTGCAGGCCATGGGCCTGCAGGCCGAGAAGCATCCGGTGCCCGACGCGGAAGTGAAGGCGCATGGACTGCAATCCATCACCAACCTGATCGTGCGCCGCCGCTACGGCGAGGGCCGCACGGTGGCACTCAACGCGCACGGCGACGTCGTGCCGCCCGGCGAGGGCTGGACGCACGACCCCTACGGCGGCGAGATCGCCGACGGCAGGATCTATGGCCGCGCGGCGGCGGTGAGCAAGAGCGACTTCGCCAGCTTCACCTTCGCGGTGCGGGCGTTGGAGTCGCTGCAGGCGCCGCTGAAGGGCGGCGTCGAGCTGCACTTCACCTACGACGAGGAAATGGGCGGCGAGCTCGGTCCGGGCTGGCTGCTGAAGAACAGGCTGACCCGGCCGGACCTGATGATCGCCGCGGGCTTCAGCTACGAAGTGGTCACCGCGCACAACGGCTGCCTGCAGATGGAGGTGACGGTGCACGGAAAGATGGCGCACGCCGCCATCCCGGACACCGGGGTCGATGCGCTGCAGGGCGCCGTGCAGATCCTGAACGCGCTCTACGCGCAGAACGCGCTCTACAAGCAGGTCACGTCGAAAGTGGCCGGCATCCGGCACCCGTACCTGAACGTGGGCCGCATCGAGGGTGGCACCAACACCAACGTGGTGCCGGGCAAGGTCGCGTTCAAGCTGGACCGCCGCATGATCCCCGAGGAGAACCCGCAGGAAGTCGAGGCGAACATCCGCCAGGTGATCGCCGCCGCGGCGAAGGAATTTCCCGGCATCACCGTGGAGATCCGTCGCCTGCTGCTCGCCAATGCACTCCAGCCGCTGCCGGGCAACCAGCCGCTGGTGGCCGCCCTGCAGAAGCACGGCAAGGCCGTCTTCGGCGAGGACATTCCCGCCATGGGCACGCCGCTGTACACCGACGTGCGCCTGTATGGCGAGGCCGGCATCCCGGGCGTGATCTACGGCGCCGGTCCGCGCACCGTGCTCGAGTCGCATGCCAAGCGTGCGGACGAGCGGCTGGAGCTCGCGGACCTGCGTCGCGCCACGCAGGTCGTGGCGCGCACGCTCTACGACCTGCTGGCCTGAGATGGCGAAGCGCATCGCCACGCACAGCGGCTCCTTCCACGCCGACGACGTCTTCGGGGTGGCGGTGCTCGCGGCCCTCTTCCCCTCGCATGCACTGGTGCGCACGCGGGACGCTGCGGAGATCGCGCGGGCGGATTTCGCCGTCGACGTCGGCGGCGAATGGGACCCGGCCCGCGGCCGCTTCGACCACCACCAGCGCGGTTTCGATGGGGCGCGGGCCGGTGCGGAAGGGTATGCGAGCGCCGGCCTGGTGTGGCGGGAGTTCGGCCACGCCTACGTGCGGCAGGTCGCGGACGGGCTGGGCCATGCCTTGCCCGACGATGCAGCGTCGCGCATCGCGCAGGACATCGACGGCGCCTTGGTGCGCTACCTCGACCTGGTCGACACGGGCGCCGACCTCGTCGCGCCGGGCGCGTTCGGTTTGTCCAGCCAGGTCGCGGCGCTGAACAGCACCTGGCTCGAGGAGCAGCCACTCGACACCGGTGGCCGGGCCGCGCTGCAGCTGGAGCGGTTCCGGGAAGCCATGGCCACGGTGCAGCGCTTCCTGCAGCGCCTCGTGCTGCGGCGCATCGGCCAGGACCTGGCCGCCCACCGGGTGCGTGCGAGCGAACGCCTGCTGGGCGGCCGCGTGCTGCACCTCGCCGAAGGCGGCATGCCCTGGACTTCGGTCGTGGTGCAGGAGATGCCGGACGTGCTGTTCGTGCTCTATCCGGAGGCGGACGAAAGCGGCGAGCGCTACGTGCTGCGGACGGTGCCGGCGCAGGTCGGGTCCTTCGCGTCGCGCCTGGACCTGCCGCGCGCCTGGGCCGGCTTGCGCGACCAGCAGTTGGCCGCGGCCTGCGGCGTGCCGGACGCACTGTTCTGCCACACCAACGTGTTCATCGCGGTGGCGCGCAGCTTCGATGGGGCCTTGCGCATGGCGCAGCTCGCGCTGGACGTGGCGCGGGTCACTTGACCGCGCCGCGCGGGCGCCGCTACATTGCAACCACCACCTCGAAGGTGGATCCGCAACGGGCTCCCTGGAGCCCGTTTTTCATTGGCCAGGCCCTTCCGTTCGCGGCAGGGCCTTTTCGTTTCCGGAGACCCGAATGGCAAGCATCCACCTCGTCGAGGGCCCCGTCGGCGCCGGCAAGAGCACTTTCGCCGCCCGGCTGGCGGCCGGCCGCGCCGCGCCGCACCTGAACCTCGACGCCTGGTTCGTGGCCCTCTTCAGCCCCGACCGCCCGGCCGCGGGCGTCATGCCCTGGTACGCCGAACGCAAATGGCGCTGCATCGAGCAGCTCTGGTCGCTGGGTTGCGACCTGGTGCGCTGCGGATCGGACGCGGTGCTGGAGCTCGGGCTGCTGACGCGCGCCGACCGCGAGCGGGTCTACGCCCGCGCCGAGGCGGCCGGCATCCCGCTGGTGCTCCACGTCCTGGAGGCGGACCGCGAAGTGCGCCGCGCGCGGGTGCGGCAGCGCAACCTGGAACGCGGGCCGACCTTCAGCATGGAAGTGCCGGACGCGATCTTCGACCTCGCCAGCGACCGGTGGGAAGCACCGGACGCCGGCGAGTGCGAAGGCCGCGACGTGCGCTTCGTGCGCACGGACGCGGGTCAGGCCTTGTAGGCCGGGTCCGTGACGGGCGTGACCGGCTCGATGAACGAGATCAGGTTGCCGAGGTTGTTCACGAAGGTCGTGCTCTCGATCACCGTGTTGACCGCGGGCGGGTTGGACGCATACGGCTCCACGTTCGGCCGCTGGTTCACGCCATAGGGCGAGGTGTCGTAGACGTCGCCGACGTGCGTGCTCATGTACTCCTTGCCGAGGTAGGGCGCGCTCGGGCCGTCCTGCGTGTACGGGTTGGTGAACAGCGACTGGTTCGTGCCCCAGAAGTTCTTCTCGCCCAGGTTGTCGATCAGCGCCTGCGTCTGTTCCGCCGTGCGCGTCGCCGTGCCCTTCACCGAGTTTGCCCACAGGTGGGGGAAGTCGACTTCACCGTTGACGGAGAAGTACTTCGGCAGCGGGCGCTCGCCGTCCACGTTCAGCGGCGAGTTGGCGACCATCGCGGCGATCTCCGCGTTCGACAGCGCCTGCAGCCGGGCCAGCGTGGCCCGCGGGGTGGCGGTGCTGGCGTTCTGGGAGGCGTTGTAGTGGCTGGGCGTGCGGCGCCAGTCGTAGTCGAAGTAGTAGGCGCCGTTGTGGATGTTGGTGCCGTAGCGGTGCGGGAAGCGCGGCCGGTTCGAATCGAGTTCGACCACGCGCGCGTGCGTCCCGGTGAGGATGCTTTCCGGGTCGCCGCCGGCCCGCTGGTTGGCGCGCAGCGCGCAGGTGTCGATCCAGTCGAACACGCGACCCAGCTTGGCGATGTACTTGCGGTCGCCGGTGAGGCGGAAGTAGTGGAACAGCTGGTTGGCGTTGGTGATCGAGACCGACGGGCTCAGGCCGCGCGGCTCGTAGCTGCGGGCCGCCGCCGGCAGGCCCGCGCGGCGCAGCACGCCGTAGGCATCGACGGAATCGGACGACAGGTGCTGCAGGCCCCAGCCCGCCTGCGGCGTCGTGCCGGCGTTCGGGTTGCTGGAGTTGGCCGGAACGCCGTCGTACTCGTACATGATGTTGTACATGCAGTCCATGGCGGCCACGACCGGCGCCTTGAGGCTGGTGTCCCCCAGGCCGAAAACGCACAGCAGCAGGAACTTGATGTTCTCGCCCATGACGTCGTCGTTGAAGGTCACGAAATTGGTGTAGTCGCCGTCCTCCATGCCGCTGAAGACCCCGGTGTAGCCCGGCCGCGCCGGGATGCCGCCCGGCCCCTGGATGATGAAGTCGCCGTTCTGCGCGCCCGGCTGCAGGTGCTCCCAGCCCGGCCCCGTGGGCGGCCAGTTGGGGGCCGGCATGGACCGCGTCGCGTTGAAGGCGCGGGGGAAGCGCTGCGGCCAGCCACCGGCGGCGATGCCGCTCTTGAACTGCGCGTCGAGCACGAAACCGATCGCCTTCTCCAGGGCGGACTTGAAGCGCGGATCCTTCTTCTCCAGGTACATGCGCAGCATGAACTGCGAGGAGACCGCCGTGGTCGCGTCGTCGAACGTGGCGTTGCCGTAGTAGTGCTGGAATTCCTCCAGTCGCCACCCGTTGGCGCCCACCGTCTGGTACCAGCGCTTGAGCGAGGCTTCGCCGGCGAAGTCGTAGATGTAGTTCCAGCCGCCGGACGGATGCTGCGCCTCGATCATGGCCAGCGCGGTGCGCTCGGCCGCCTTGTAGAAGTTCTCGTCGCCGGTCGCCTTGTAGGCGTCCAGCAGGCAGTTGCCCACCGAAGGCGTCCCGGTCGGCTGCATCCAGCACATCGTCGGGTACGCCTCCATCTCGCCCCACAGCTTGTTGCGGTCGGACGCGAGCCAGGACCACACATAGGCGCCGCGGTACGAGACGTTCTGGTCCATGTGGATCGCCGCGCGCCGCATCGCCACCTTGGTGGACTGGCGGAAGGGGTCCGGGTCGACCGGCGGTTCATAGGCGGGCGTGCCGGGCGCGGGCGGCGCGCCGGGTGCGGGGGCGGGATCGGAGCCCCCGCCGCCGCACGCCGCGGTGACGGCGGCAGCGGAGAGGGAGGTGAGGAAAAGCCTGCGTTCCATGGTTGTCTCCTAGTGTTGTCAGAAGCGATCAGCCAATGCAGCGGCCTGGGTTGCAGCCCGCAGCCCGAAAAAACCGAAGAGGAAGGTCAGCAGCCCTGCGTGTTGACGAACAGGCTGTAGATGGAATGGCTTGCGGCCATGAAGAGCCGGTTGCGATTCCTGCCGCCGAAGCACACGTTGGCGCAGCGCTCCGGCAGGTGGATGTGGCCGATGGCCGTGCCGTCCGGAGCGAACACGCGGACGCCGTCGAGACCTTGCGGGTCCACGCCGGGCGCGCCGTTGCTGCCGAAACCGCACCAGAGGTTTCCTTCGACGTCCACGCGGAAGCCGTCGAAGGCGCCGGGCCCCGCCGCGTCGGCGGCGACCCGCTTGTTGGAGAGCCTGCCGCCGCCGTGGTCGTACGCCCAGATCTTCCGGTGCGGCGCCGCGCGGCTCTCCACGATGTAGAGCACCGACTCGTCCGGCGAGAACGCCAGGCCGTTCGGTGCGTTGAGGTCGGTCAGCACCTGCTGCAGCTTGCCATCGGGGGCGATGCGGTACACGGCGTGCGGCAGTTCCTGCTCGCCCGGCTCGCCCTCCCAGTACCCGCCGATGCCGAAGCTCGGGTCGGTGAACCAGATGCTGCCGTCGCGCGCGCAGACGATGTCGTTGGGCGAATTGAGCCGCTTGCCGTCGAAGCGGTCGGCCAGCACGGTGATGCTGCCGTCGTATTCGGTGCGCGTGACGCGGCGCGTGAGGTGTTCGCAGGTCAGCAGCCGGCCCTGCCGATCGCGGAAGTGGCCGTTGGCGTGGTTCGACGGGTTGCGGAAGTCGCTCACCGCGCCGCTCGCCTCGTCCCAGCGCACGATGCGGTTGTTCGGGATGTCCGACACCAGCAGGAAGCGGCCGTCGCCGAACCAGACCGGGCCTTCGGCCCAGCGCAGGCCGGTGGCCAGGCGTTCGACGTGCGCGCTGAACAGGCGCAACTTGAGGAAGCGCTCGTCCAGCACCTCGATGGCCGGGTCCGGGTAGCGCACGCTGGGGGTGAAGTCGCTCATTTCAGCAGGAGGTTGGGCAGCCACATGGAGAAGGCCGGGACGTACGTCACCAGCATCAGGCAGGCGATCAGCGCGCCGTAGAACGGCCAGATCGTGCGCATCACGGTGCCCACGGACACGCCGCCGATGGCGCAGCCGACGAACTGCGTCGTCCCCACGGGCGGAGTGTTCAGCCCGAGCGCGCAGTTGATCAGCATCATCACGCCGAACTGCGCCGGGTGCATGCCGAACTGCACGCAGATGGGCAGGAAGATGGGCGTGCAGATCAGGATGGTGGCCGCCATGTCGAGGAAGGTCCCCAGCACGAACAGCAGCACGTTCACCATCAGGAAGATCAGCCAGGGCTCCTGCGTCACCGCCGACATGAGCGCGCCGGTCTTCTGCGGCACCTCGTAGAGCGCCATGAAGTAGCCGAAGGCGGCCGAGATGCCGATCAGCAGCAGCACCACGCCCGTGGTCTTGCAGGCCTTGGCGCAGGCCTTCAGGAAGTGCTCCCACGACAGCGTGCGGTACACCACCGCCGTCACGATCAGCGCCCACAGCACCGCGGTGGCCGCGGACTCGGTGGCGGTGAACACGCCGGACAGGATGCCGCCCAGGATGATCAGGATCACCAGCAGGCCGGGCAAGGCCGCCGCGAACGCGCGCGCCACCTCGCCCCAGCCGGCGAAGTCGCCGCGCGTCGGGTAGCCGCGGCGCACGGCGACCCAGTAGGCGGCGCCGAGGTTGCAGATGGTGAGGAGCAGCGCCGGGACCAGGCAGGCGACGATCAGGCCGAGGATGCTCACCGACGCGATGCCGGTGGTCGCCAGGGTGAAGATGATGATGTTGTGCGACGTCGGCATCAGCGCGCCGACGAGCGCGGCATGCGTCGTCACGTTCACGGCATAGTCGGCGTGGTAGCCCTCCTTCTTCATCAGGGGGATCATCACGCTGCCCATCGCCGACACGTCCGCCAGCGGCGAGCCGGCGACGCCGCCGAACAGGGTGCAGCCCACCACGTTGCTCATGCCCAGCCCGCCGCGCACGTGGCCGACCAGGCTGTTGGCGAAGCGCACGATGCGGTCGGCGATGCCGCCGTACAGCATGAGCTCGCCGGCGAAGATGAAGAACGGGATGGCCAGGAAGGAGAACACCTGCATGCCGCCGACCATCTTCTGGAAGACGACGGCGCTGGGCATGCCGGCATAGAGGATGGTCGCCACCGACGCGAGGCCGATGGAGAAGGCCACCGGCACGCCCACGAGGAGCAGGACGACGAAGGTGATCGCCAGGACGGTCAGTTCCACGCCGGCTCCACTTCGATGCCGCGCAGCAGCGCGATGATGTGTTCCGCGCAGAACAGCACGATCAGCCCGCCGGCGATCACCAGCGGCACGTAGTCAGCGCCCTCGGGCACGGGAAGCATGGGTTTTCTTTCGTTCCATTTCATGGTGGCCCACAGCCACCCGGACTTCGCCATGAGGAAGCCGAAGGTGCCGACCAGCGCATGGATCAGGATCTCGAGCTTCAGCCGCAGCTTTTCGGGCAGCAGCATCACCAGCGACTCCAGGCCGATGTGGCCCGCGTCGCGCACGCCGACGGCCACGCCGAGCGACGTCATGTACAGCACCAGCAGCATGGCCAGCGCTTCCGCCCAGGTGGGCGTGTCGTTGAAGACGTAGCGCCCGACCACCTGCCACTGCACGCACAGGACCACCGCCAGCAGCAGCAGCACCGCCGCGACCAGGCTGATGCGCGACAGCCACGCGCACAGGCGCGTGTAGCCGTCGAGCAGCGGGCTCCCGGCACGGTACGCAGGCGCCCCCGCGCCGGGCTGGCCCGCCGGCAGGGCGGGACCGCCGCCCTCCGCGAGCGGGCCGGGATGGACGCTTTCGGGCGGCACGGCGCCCGGGCCCGCTGCGATCGACCGCGAAACCGTCACTTCGTGTCCTGCACCGCTTTCACCAGGCGCTTCAGGTCCGGCGAGGTGATGAACTTGTCGTACACGGGGCCCATGGCCTTCTGGAAGGACGCCTTGTCGACTTCGACGATCTCGGCGCCGCCGGCCTTGACCGCGGCCATCGACTTGGCTTCCTGCTCGTCCCACTTCTTGCGCTGGAACGCCACGGACTCCTTGGCCGCCTTGCGGATGGCCTGCTGGTCCGCGGGCGACAGCTTGTCGTAGACGACCTTGCTCATGAGGAGCATCTCGGGCGCCATGGAGTGCTCGGTGCGGCTGTAGTACTTGACGGCCTCGTAGTGCTTGAAGCCGTCGTACGAGGGCACGTTGTTCTCGGCGGCGTCGATCAGGCCGGTCTTGAGGCCGGTGTAGACCTCGCCGATGGGCATGGGCGTGGGGTTGGCGCCCATCGCGCCGACCAGCGCGACCCACAGGTCGGACTGCTGCACGCGGATCTTCATGCCCTTGGCGTCTGCGAGCGACTTCACCGCCTTCTTGCCGTAGATGGAGCGCGCGCCCGAGTCGTAGAAGGCCAGTCCGACGAAGCCGTACTGCTCGCAGTCCTTCAGGATCTCCTCCCCGACCGGGCCGTCCAGCACCTTGCGCATGTGCTCCACGGAGCGGAACAGGAAGGGCATGGTGGGCACCATGGTCTTGGGGCAGATGGCGTTCATCGGGCTGATGTTCACCCGCGTCATCTCCAGCGCGCCGATCTTGGTCTGGTCGATCGTCTCCTTCTCGCTGCCGAGGGCGCCCTTGTTGAACACCTTGATCGAGTGCTTGCCGCCGGTGGCCTGCTTGAGCAGCTCGCTCATGTGCTTGACGGCCGCGACCGTCGGGTAGTCGTCGCTGTTGTGCACGTCGGACGAGCGGAACTCGACGGCCTGGGCGCCGGTGGCGGCGAGCGCCGCGGCGAATGCGATGGGCAGCATGAACTTCTTCATGGGAGTCTCCTGTGGTTGTCTAGCGAAAGGTGAAGGTCACTCGAACGGGCCCGTGCGCACGAACGCGCCGCCCTGGTACAGCACCGCGGGATCGTTGCGGTCCAGCGTGGGCTGCGCCGCCTCGCGCGCGGCGCGGAACGGCTCGGAGCTGTCCTGGGGACGGAAGCCGATGTGGCGGGCCAGGGAGTTGTCCCACCAGGTGGTCGTGTTGTCGGACATGCCGAAGATGATGCTGTGGCCGACCACGGGCGCGGTCAAGCTGGCAACCACCAGCCGCTCCAGGTCGTCGTAGCTGAGCCACGTGGCCAGCATGCGGCGGTCCTTCGGTTCCGGGAACGAGGAGCCGATGCGCAGGCACACCGTCTCGATGCCGTAGCGGTCGAAGTAGAAGCGCGAGAGGTCCTCGCCGAAGGCCTTGGACAGGCCGTAGTAGCCGTCCGGGCGTGCCGGCGCGTTCGCGTCGATGACCTGGTCCTGCCGGTAGAAGCCGGTCACGTGGTTGGAGCTGGCGAACACGATGCGCTTGACGCCGTGCCGGCGCGCGGCCTCGTAGACGTTGTACGTGCCGACGATGTTCGCCTGCAGGATCGCGTCGAAGGGATGTTCGGTCGAGAGGCCGCCCAGGTGCACCACGGCATCGATGCCTTCCAGCAGGCAGTGCACGGCGGCGCGGTCCTCGAGGGCGGCCTGCACGACCTCCTCGCCGGCGGCCGCGGGGTCCATGGCGGAGATGTCGCTCACGCGCAGCAGGCTGCTGCGGGCACGCAGCCGCGGCCGGAGCACGCGGCCGAGTCCGCCCGCGGCGCCGGTCAGGAGCAGGCGGCCCAGGGAGTGTTGCGGGTTGGCAGGGTTCATGTTCGGGGCGAGGCCTGCTACATTCGGGCCACAGGCTTGTCATCGGTCATCTGTTGTCGTACAACTATTCCATGTGACTTGCCGATGAAAGCAGAGGGTTTTCCCGCATGAACGACCTCGCCACCGTCCGCCGCCGGCCGCGCGGCCTGGCCCACGACCTCGTCGACGGGCTGAGCGGCCGCATCCGCGAAGGGCAGCTGGCGCCCGGCGAGAAGCTGCCGACCGAGGCCGCGATCATGGAGGAGTTCGGGGTCAGCCGCACGGTCGTGCGCGAGGCGATCTCCCGGCTGCAGGCGGCCGGCCTGGTCGAGACGCGGCATGGTGTCGGCACCTTCGTCGTCGGCCTGGGCGACGGCGCGGCCTTCCGCATCTCGCGCGAGCAGCTGGGCACGCTGCAGGACGTGATCGCCGTGCTCGAGCTGCGCATCGCCGTCGAGACCGAAGCGGCGGCCATCGCGGCGGTACGGCGCACCCCGGAGCACGTGGCCAACCTGCGCACGGCGCTGGCGGCCTTCATCAGCGCGGTCGAGGAAGGCCGCGACGCGGTCGCTCCCGACTTCCAGTTCCACCTGGAAGTCGCGCGCGCCACCCAGAACCAGCACTTCGTGGACCTGATGGCCACGCTGGGCGGCATGATGATCCCGCGGGCGCGGCTGGAACCGGCCGGGCCTCCCACGCCGGAGCGGCAGGCCTACCTGCGCCGGGTGAACGCCGAGCACGAAAGCATCATCGACGCCATCGCGCAGCAGGATCCGGAAGGCGCGCGCGCCGCGATGCGCACGCACCTGGCCAACAGCCGCGAGCGCCGCCGGCGGCTCGCCGCCGAAGCCGGCTGAGCCTCCGCTCCCCAAATTGTTTCAGGAAGTCACCGACACACCGGCACAGGTGCGTCTTGTGGATGATGTACGACCTCATACAACATTCACAGGAGACAAACCCATCATGCTGTTACGAAACCTGGGGCTCGGGATGCTGGCCGGCGCGCTGCTGGTGGCCGGCTGCGGCGGTGGCGACGGGGGCACGCCCTTCCCGGTCGCCGCGCCCCAACCCGAAGAGAGCTCGCGCCCCTGCACGGCGGAAACCGACTCGAACCCCTCGTCGCTCGGCGCCGACGGCTGGGCGGCGGCGGGCGGTGCGGTGACCGGCGGCTGCGGCGCGCTGGCGAAGAACACCTTCACCGTCACCAACCGGCGCGAGCTGGTGCAGGCGCTCTACGCGGGCAAGCCGCGCACGACCCGGGCCGACGACAGCTGGGAAGCCCCCGACGACACGCCCAAGATCATCTACGTGCGCGGCACGATCGACCTGAACGTCGACGACGACCTCCAGCCGCTCACCGAAGAAGCGTACATGGCGCGGTGCAACTACACCGGGCACGCCACCTACTACGACCCCGTCACGCGCAACGAGTCCGGCAACGGCGGCTTCTTCGGCGCGTACAAGGCGGCCTACGACCCCAACGTGTGGAACCGCCAGGGCGCCGTGCCGCGCGCCAGCGACGGCCGGCTGGCGCCGCCGCCCGTGTCCGGCCCGCTGGAGGAGGCGCGCGCCTGCTTCCAGAAGGCGCAGGAGCGCGTCGCCGTCGTGCGCGTGGGGTCCAACACCTCGATCATCGGGCTGGGCACCGACGCGCGGATCGTGCGCGGCAACCTGCGGCTGGGGTGGCTGCGCGCCGATCCCGCCGACCCGCAGCGGCAGGACGCGGCGAACTACAAGGCCACGAACGTCGTCATCCGCAACATCGCCTTCGAGGACTCCTACGACATGTTCCCGGGCTGGGACCCGCAGGACTCCTTCAGCATCTCGGGGCGCACCAACAGCATGCCCTACCTGGCGGACTGCCAGGCCGTGTACGACGCGGGGACGGACAAGGGCCCGCACAAGTGCCGCGGCGGCCGCTGGAACTCGGAGTACGACACGGTGTCCGTGGAGAACGCGGAGCAGGTCTGGATCGACGGCAACAGCTTCAGCGACGGCGCCCGTCCCGACCGACTGAGCCCCGGCGTGTGGACGACCACCACGACCTTCGAGGGGCGGCCCTACCAGATCTTCAACGAGGCGACGCAGAAGGTGCAGCACCACGACGGCCTCGTGGACGTGACGCTGGGCGGCACGCGCGTCACCGTCTCGCGCAACCACTTCTTCTCGCACGACAAGGGCCACCTGCTGGGTGGATCCGACTTCACCGACCCGCTGCTCGGCTACGGCCCCGGCCGCATCGACGTGACCTTCCACCACAACCACTGGCAGAACGTGGTGCAGCGCATGCCGCGCGTGCGCTTCGGCCGGGTGCACGTCTACAACAACTACTACGAAGGCACGCGCGCGGCAGGGGGCAACGACTACCTGTACAGCGAGGCGTGGACCCTGGGCACGGCCGCCAAGATCGTGACCGAGAACAACCTGTTCGACATTGGCGGCACCATGGACGCAAGCCGGCTGGTCGGCTTCAGCTCCACTCTGGCGAACGGCGCGGGGACGGCCCAGGCGCCCGGGCGTTGCGTGCAGGCCGGCTACTCCACCGCCGAATGCGGCACCTGGTACTTCGACACCGGCACGGTCCTGAATGGCGTGCTGGTCGACGTGTATGCAGCGGCGCAGGTGAAGGCCAGCAGTTCCGCCAGCAACGCACCGCTGCAGCGGCTCGACCCCGCGGATCCCGCCTCGTTCTGGCACCCCCAGCGCACCTATACGTACACCGCGCTGCCCACCGCGACCGGCGCGGACCAGGCTGCCCTGCGCGACGCGGTCCGGGCGCAGGCGGGCGCCGGCAAGCTCTAACGCACAAGGGCCGGGAACAAAGGGGGCGCCGGGGGCGCCCCTTCTTTTTGCCCTCAACCCGTGGTGTCACCATTGCGTCGCTCGCGTCCCGAGTTGTATGATGTCTTACCTCTTTTCCGAGACGCCCATGTCACCGCAAGAACTGAAAAAGGCTCTGTCCTCGGGCCTGCTTTCCTTTCCCCTCACCGATTTCGACAGCCAGCTGCGCTTCGACCCCAAGGGTTATGCGAACCGCCTCGAGTGGCTGATGCCGTACGGCGCCACCGTGCTGTTCGCCGCCGGGGGCACGGGCGAGTTCTTCTCGCTGGAACCGCAGGAATTCGCCGGCGTGATCAAGACGGCGGCCGAGACCTGCAAGGGCCGCGTCCCCATCGTCGCCGGTGCCGGCGGCGGCACCACCCTGGCGATCCGGTACGCGCAGGAAGCCGAACGCAACGGCGCCCAGGGCGTGCTGCTGCTGCCGCACTACCTGACCGAAGCCACGCAGGATGGCCTGGTGCAGCACGTGGAGGCGGTGTGCAAGAGCGTGAAGATCGGCGTCATCGTCTACAACCGCGGCGCGACGAAGCTCACCGCGGAGTCGCTCGTCCGCCTGGCGGAGCGCTGCCCCAACCTGATCGGCTTCAAGGACGGCCTCGGCGACATCGAGCGCATCGTCTCCATCCGCCAGAAGCTGGGCGACCGCTTCGTCTACATCGGCGGCATGCCCACCCACGAGGTCTATGCGGCCGCGTACAAGGCACTGGGCGTGCCCACGTATTCGTCGGCCGTGTTCAACTTCATCCCGCGCACGGCGATCGAGTTCTACAACGCCTACGCGAGCGGCGACACCGCGACCACCGGGCGCCTGATCGACGAGTTCTTCCTGCCCTACCTGGCCATTCGCAACAAGGGCGAAGGCTACGCGGTGTCGATCGTCAAGGCCGGTGCGACCCTCGTCGGCAAGACGGCCGGCCCGGTGCGGCCCCCGCTGTCCGACCTGAAGCCGCAGGAATCCGAAGACCTGGCCGCGCTGATCCGCAAGCTGGGACCGCAGTAAACCATCCACCGAAGGAGACAGACATGAAGAAGACCCTGCTGGGCATCGCCCTGGCCCTGGGCGTCGCCGCCGGCGCCCTCGCTGCCTATCCCGACAAGACCGTGACCCTGGTCGTGCCCTTCCCGCCCGGCGGGTCCACCGACGCCATCGCACGCGTGATCGGCCAGAAGCTGCAGGAAAAGCTCGGCCAGAGCTTCGTCGTCGACAACAAGGCCGGCGCCACCGGCACCATCGGCGCGGCCTTCGTCAAGCGCGCGGCCCCCGACGGCTACACGCTGTTCGTGTCGTCGCTCGGCCCCTTCGTGATCGCGCCGCACCTGATCAAGGGCGTGCAGTACGACGCGCTGAAGGACCTGGACCCCATCACCGTGGCCGTCCAGGCACCCAACGTCCTCGTCGTGCCGGCCAACTCGCCGTACAAGAACGTCGCCGACCTGCTGGCGGGCCTGAAGAAGACGCCGGGCAAGGTGAGCTTCGCATCTTCCGGCAACGGTTCGTCGGACCACCTGTCCGCCGAACTGTTCTGGCAGCAGAGCGGCACCGAAGGCCTGCACATCCCGTACAAGGGCGGCGGTCCCGCCATCAACGACCTGCTGGGCGGCCAGGTGGACGCGGCCTTCGTCAACATCAACAGCATCATCCAGCACATCAAGGCCGGCAAGGTCCGCGCGCTGGGCATCTCCTCGGAGAAGCGCAACCCGCTGCTGCCGGAGCTGGCGACGCTGCAGGAACAGGGCGTCAAGGGCGCCGAAGTGCAGTCCTGGCAGGCCGTGGCCGGCCCGAAGGGGCTGCCGGCGGACGTGAAGGTGAAGCTGCAGGCCGAGATCAAGGCGGCGCTCAACGACCCGGCCGTCAAGGAAAAGTTGCTGGCGCAAGGCTTCGAGATCGTCGCCAACACGCCGGAGGAATTCGCGAAGTTCCAGGCGGCGGAATACGCCAAGTGGAAGCAACTGATCGAAACCCGCAAGATCACGGCCGACTGAGATGAGCTCTCCGGTCGTCCGCAGCATGCGCGTCATCCCGGTCGCGGGCCGGGACGGCATGCTGCTCAATCTCTCGGGCGCGCATGCGCCCTTTTTCACGCGCAACATCGTCGTCGTCACCGACAACGCGGGCCACACCGGGCTCGGTGAAGTTCCGGGCGGCGAGAAGATCCGGCAGACGCTGGAAGACGCACGTCCGCTGGTCGAAGGCCAGGCTGTCGGCAACCTGCAGGCCATCCTGAACGCGATGCGCACGAAGTTCGCGGACCGCGATGCCGGCGGCCGCGGCCTGCAGACCTTCGACCTGCGCACGACCATCCACGCGGTCACCGCGGTCGAATCCGCGCTGCTGGACCTGCAGGGACAGCACCTGGGCGTCCCCGTGGCGGCGCTGCTCGGCGAAGGACAGCAGCGCGAGGCCGTGCAGATGCTCGGCTACCTGTTCTACGTCGGCGACCGCCGCAAGACCGACCTGCCCTACGCCAGCGAGCCGGAAGCCCAGGACGACTGGCTCCGCCTGCGCCACGAGGAAGCCATGACGCCGGAGGCGATCGTGCGCCTCGCCGAGGCCGCGCAGAAGCGCTACGGCTTCCAGGACTTCAAGTTGAAGGGCGGCGTGCTGAGCGGCGACGCGGAAGTCGAAGCGGTGGAGGCCCTGCACGAGCGCTTCCCCGACGCGCGCGTGACGCTCGACCCGAACGGCGGCTGGCTGCTGAAGGACGCGATCCGCCTGGGCCACAAGATGCGCGGCGTCGTGGCGTACGCGGAAGACCCGTGCGGTGCGGAAGACGGTTTCTCCGGTCGCGAAGTCATGGCGGAGTTCCGCCGCGCCACCGGCCTGCCGACCGCCACCAACATGGTCGCCACCGACTGGCGCCAGATGGCCCACGCCCTTGCGCTCCAATCGGTGGACATCCCGCTGGCCGACCCGCACTTCTGGACGATGGCCGGCTCGGTGCGCGTGGCGCAGACCTGCCGCGACTGGGGGCTGACCTGGGGCTCGCACTCCAACAACCACTTCGACATCTCGCTGGCGATGTTCACCCACGTCGGCGCGGCCGCGCCCGGCAAGGTGACGGCGATCGACACGCACTGGATCTGGCAGGACGGGCAGCGCCTGACGAAGGAACCGCTGCAGATCCGCGGCGGCTACGTGCAGGTGCCGAAGAAGCCCGGCCTGGGCATCGAGCTGGACATGGCGGAAGTCGAGAAGGCCCACGCGCTGTACCAGCAGCACGGCCTGGGCGCGCGCGACGACGCGATCGCGATGCAGTTCCTGGTGCCAGGCTGGAAGTTCGACCCGAAGCGTCCGTGCATGGTGCGATGAGCTGACTTGCTCCCTCCCCCTCCGGGGGAGGGCTGGGGTGGGGGCACCCCGGCGCCGAAATGGAACGCGGGAGCGCCCCCATCCCGACCTTCCCCCAGAGGGGGAAGGAGAAAGACGAAACATGTTCAAGAACCTGATCGGCGGCGAGTGGGTCGAAGGCGCCCGCGTCTCCCGCAACATCAACCCCTCCGACACGCGCGACGTCGTCGGCGAGTACGCGCAAGCGGACGCCGAGCAGGCGCGCCAGGCCATCGCCGCCGCGGCGATGGCGCAGCACGCCTGGGGACTCTCCACGCCGCAGCAGCGCTTCGACATCCTGGACGCCGCCGGCACCGAGATCCTGGCGCGCAAGGCGGAGCTCGGCGACCTGCTGGCCCGCGAGGAAGGCAAGACGCTGCCCGAAGCGATCGGCGAAGTCGCCCGTGCCGGCAACATCTTCAAGTTCTTCGCGGGCGAGGCCCTGCGCCTGCAAGGCGACGTCATCCCCTCCGTGCGTCCGGGCGTCGGGGTCGAGGTCACGCGCGAGCCGGTCGGCGTCGTCGGCCTCATCACGCCGTGGAACTTCCCCATCGCCATCCCGGCGTGGAAGATCGCGCCGGCGCTGGCCTTCGGCAACGCCGTCGTCCTGAAGCCGGCCGACCTCGTGCCCGGCAGCGCCTGGGCGCTCGCCGACATCCTGCACCGGGCCGGCCTCCCCGCCGGGGTCTTCAACCTGGTCATGGGCCGCGGCTCCGAAGTCGGCCAGGTGCTGCTGGACGACAGGCGCGTCCACGCCATCAGCTTCACCGGCTCCGTGGCCACCGGCCAGCGCATCGCTCAGGCGTGCGTCGCCCGCATGGCCAAGTTCCAGCTGGAAATGGGCGGCAAGAACCCGATGGTCGTGCTGGACGACGCCGACCTCGACGTCGCGGTCCACGCCGCCGTCAACAGCGGCTTCTTCTCCACCGGCCAGCGCTGCACGGCGTCGTCGCGGCTGATCGTCACGCAGGGCATCCATGACCGCTTCGTCGATGCGATGGCGAAGAAGATGCAGTCGCTGAAGGTCGACGACGCCCGCAAGGCAGGCACCGACATCGGCCCGGTCGTCGACGAGAAGCAGCTGGCGCAGGACCTGGAGTACATGGCCATCGGCAAGTCGGAGGGCGCGCGCCTGGTCACCGGCGGAGATGCGATCGAGCGCAATGCGGACGGCGCGCCCGGCTACTACATGCGCCCCGCCCTGTTCACGGAGACGACGGCCGCCATGCGCATCAACCGCGAGGAGATCTTCGGGCCGGTGGTGAGCGTGCTGCGGGCGAAGGACTACGACGAGGCGCTGGCGATGGCCAACGACACCGAGTTCGGCCTGGCCGCCGGCATCGCGACCACCTCGCTGAAGCACGCCTCGCACTTCAAGCGCCATTCGCAGGCCGGCATGGTGATGGTGAACCTGCCCACCGCCGGCGTGGACTACCACGTGCCGTTCGGCGGCCGCAAGGGCTCCAGCTACGGCCCGCGTGAACAGGGGCGCTACGCGGCGGAGTTCTACACCACGGTGAAGACCTCGTACACGCAGGCCTGAGCATCCGGCGCGGCCGGCCGCCGCGAGACAACGAAGGAGACAGCATGCAAGAAGAAGGACACGAAGTGCCGCAAGCCTCCCGCCGCCGCCTGCTGCGCACCGTCGCGGCGGCCGGCCTGGCCGGCCTCGGCGGCAGCGCCCTCGCGCAAGCCTTCCCGTTCACCCCCAACCAGCGCTATCCGGACCCGGCCGTCCTGATCCTCGATCCCGGCTTCGCCAAGTACCGCATCTACAGCAGCACGGTGGAACAGGTCGCCACCGGCATGCGCTGGGCCGAAGGCCCGGTCTACTTTCCGGACGGCGGCTACGTGCTCGTGAGCGACATCCCGAACAACCGGATCATGAAGTTCGAGGAGCGCAGCGGCGCCTTCACGGTGTTCCGCGCCAACGCGAACTACGCGAACGGGAACGCGCGCGACCGCCAGGGGCGGCTGGTCACCTGCGAGCACTCGGTCACGCGGCGCGTGGTGCGCACCGAACGCGACGGGCGGATCACGGTGGTGGCCGACAGCTTCGAGGGCAAGCGCCTCAACGCGCCCAACGACGTGGTCGTGACGTCCGACGACAGCATCTGGTTCACCGACCCGCTGTTCGGCATCAACGGCGAATGGGAAGGCTCTCGCGCGCGCCCGGAGCAGGCGACGACCAACGTCTACCGCGTCGATGCCGGAGGCCGCATCACGGCCGTGGTCACGGACATCGTGAACCCGAACGGCCTGGCCTTCTCGCCCGACGAGAAGAAGCTGTACGTGGTGGAGTGGCGCGGCACGCCCAACCGCAGCATCTGGAGCTTCGACGTGGCCGCCGACGGCACGGTGTCGAACAAGACGAAACTGGTCGACGCCGCCGACCAGGGCGCGCTCGACGGCTTCAAGGTCGACCGCGACGGCAACCTGTGGTGCGGCTGGGGCAGCAACGGCGCGCTGCAGGCCGAGCCCGCGGACGTCGGCGGACGCAAGGTGTTCCAGCTGCGCGGGCGCTCCGAGGACCTCGACGGGGTGATGGTGTTCAACCCGCAAGGCAAGGCCCTCGCCTTCATCCGCCTGCCGGAACGCTGCGCCAACCTCACCTTCGGCGGGCCGAAGAACAACCGGCTGTACATGGCCAGCTCGCATTCGCTCTATGCGCTGTACGTCGAGAGCCACGGCGCCACCTGATCCCGAACCATTCCCAAGGAGACTTCCCATGACCCTCACCCGCCGCCATGCCCTGGCCGCCACCGCTGCGGCCGTGGCTGCCCCTTCCCTCTTCGCGCAGCAGGCCTGGCCCACCAAGACCGTGCGCATCGTCGTGCCCTACCCGCCGGGAGGCTCCTCGGACATCATCGCGCGCTCGATCCAGAACCTGCTGCAGGATTCGCTGAAGCAGACCGTGATCGTGGAGAACAAGGCCGGCGCCAACGGCAACCTCGGCACCGACTTCGTCGCCAAGTCGGCGCCGGACGGCCACACCTTCGTGCTGTGCGACGTCGGCGCGCTGGCGATCACGCCATCGGTCTACACCAAGCTGGCCTTCGACCCGTCCAGGGACCTGCGCGGCGTGACGATGCTGGCCTACTCGCCCCACCTGCTGGTTGTGCATCCCTCGGTGCCCGCCAACAACTTGAAGGAACTGGTGGCGCTGTCGAAGACGCGCGACCTGAACTTCGCGGTGACCGCGACCGGCAGCGCGCCGCACCTGGCCGGCGTGGCGTTGCAGCGTGCCGTCAACGCGCGCTGGGAGTACGTGCCCTACAAGGGCGGGATCCAGGCGATCCAGGACACGGTGGGCGGGCAGACGCAGGTGCTCATGAACGGCATGCTGGCGACGCTGCCGCACGTGCAGAGCGGCAAGCTCAAGATGCTCGGCGTGTCCAAGCGCACGCGCATGCCGCTGATCGGCGACACGCCGACGATCGCGGAACAGGGCGTGCCCGGCTTCGAGTCCGGCACGTGGCAGGGCGTGCTGGTGCCCAAGGCGACGCCGGATGCCGTGGTGCAGAAGCTCAATGCCGCACTGATCCAGGCGATCCGCAGTGCCGACGTGCGCGCGCGCCTGGCGGGCCAGGGCGCCGAAGTGGTGACGATGACGCCGGCCGAACAGGACCAGTTCTTCGCACAGGAACGCAAGCGCTGGGCGGCCGTCGTCGACGCCGCGAAGATCAAGCTGGATTGATGTCGAGGAAGGCGTCGAGGATGTGGAAGTGGTCGTCGTGGAACTGCTCCTCCAGCGAGGGCAGTTCCGAGATCGGCACCCAGCGCGCCTCGGCGGCGTCGTCGCTGCCGGCGATCTCCGGCAGCATGCGGTCGCCCAGGTCGAAGTAGAAGGCGTGCGTGATCACGCGGCCGCGCTGGCTGCGGTCCGGGTGGTCGAACACGCGCATCGCCTGGCAGGCGTGCTCCATCTCCGACGGCAGGAGGTGGAAGCCCGTCTCCTCCTGCAGCTCGCGCACCGCCGACTGGTAGGCGGTCTCGCGCTGTTCGATGAAGCCGCCGGGCACGGCCAGCAGGCCCTTGCCCGGTGCGCGTCCGCGGCGGATCAGCAACACCTGGTCGCGGATGCGCACCACCGCATCCACGGTGACGAACACCGGCGGGTACGGCGAGCCGGCCCACTTGTCGTGCTCCTCCGCGAGTTCCGCCCACTCCTGCTTCAGCCGCGCCAGGAAGGGCAGCTGCGCCCATGCGCGCAGGAACTCGAGCATCGAAGGCGGCACCTGTCCCGAGAGCGCCGCGAGCGAGGCCTCCAGCGTCCCGCCGGTGTAGAGCGCGGCGCGCAGGGCCTTGCCGTGCACTTCGCCGAGCCGGCCCACGTCATGCACGCTCCATCCCGGAAAGGCATGCAGGTAGTCGGTGGTGGCGTCCTTTCGATGCCCCACGAGCACCACGCGCGAACGGGCAGACCCGGTGAGTTCCGCCACGGCCTGCTGCGCATCCGCCACCCAGCGCCGTTCGTCCCAGGTGTCGCGCAACGGCACGAAGGTGACGCGGGCGCGCTCGTCCTCCGTCAGCGCCAGCCGGATCGCCTCGACGCGCTCGGCGAAGGTGAAGGGGTTGCGCGGGGAACGGGACTGCCGCGCGGAGCCGACCAGGACCGCGCAGCGGCCGGCGATCGCCAGCGCCTGCCGCAGCAGCGCCAGCTGCGCGTCGTGGAACAGCTGGAAGCGGCCGATGCAGACGGCCCATTCGAAGTGCGTGCCGGGGTCCATCCCGCGATTGTCGCGGGGAGCGCCCGGCCGCGGGGCTCAGGTGCTGAGGCCGAGGCCCGCGAACGTGCTCAATGCGGCCGACTGCGTGGGCGCCAGCGTGATGGACGCGCCGGTCACCGTGTCCTCGTCGTGCTCGGTCATCACCAGAGCGTTCTGGACGTGCTGGCCGAGGCCCTCCTCGAGCAGGCCGTACGTGCGTCCGCAGACCGACACGGTGCCGTGCGGCGCGGCAGCGAGCGCCTGCTCCGCTTCCTCGATGCCGGAGCCGATCACCAGGCACTCGTCACCCTGCTCGCCGCGGAAGAAGGCGACATTGCAGGCGGACGTGGTCAGCGCCGTGCGCACCCTGCGTGAACCGCCGAGGCGCTGCAGCGCCATCGCCGCCTTGAGCGCCATGGCCGCGTCCTGGAAGCAGAGGATCAGGTCGACCTTGCGCGACGGCTGCATCATGCCGTCGAAGCGCAGGGCGAGCGCCAGGCGCTCGTCGTCGCTGATGCCGTCCTGCGGCGCGTCGGCGGACACCATCGAAAGCTGCAGCGTCTCGAAGCGGATGGTGTCGTAGCGGGGGCCCAGGAACAGGGCGCGCCAGGCTTCCATGTCGCCGTGGCGCATCATCCGCTGCGACAGGGCGTCGATCAGCGCGTAGGCGCCTGCATTGGCGGTACCTTGGGTGTCCATCCGGTTCTCCTGCATTGAGCTGGGCTGATGTTTCAAATTGTTGCCCGTGCCACAAGCGGTGACAAGACGAATAAGGCTTAGGCCCTTGAGGGATTCGCTTAAGCCCCCCGGCGCGGGATCAAGGCTGCATCAGTTCACGCAGGGTCCGCTGCCCGACGCGGCGGCCCGCCGGCAGGCCGCGCGCCGCGCGCTCCGCCGCGATCGCGTCGCGCGTGAGCCGGCCCATCACGCCATCGGCCGACACCTGTGCGTGACCGCGTTGCTGCAGCCACGCCTGCAGCGCACGCACCTCCGCGCGGCTGAGGCCGGGGTCGTCCGTCGGCCACGGCGTGACGAAGTCGGTCCCTCCCGCCAGCTTGTTCGCCAGCAGCGCGACCTCCATCACGTAACGGTCGGAGAAGTTGTAGCGCCGGATGGTGTCGAAGTTGCGCGTGACGAGGAACGCCGGCCCCGGCAGCCCGACGGGCAGGAAGGGATAGACCTCCGGATCCCCGGCCGCCAGGGCCGGCGGCCGCGAGGCGGCCAGCACGCGCCAGCCCTGCGCCACCCATTGCGACAAGGGCTTCGCCTGGGCCGGCAGCCGGACCGACGTGTCGCTGGGCGCGAATTGCGCCTGCTGGTCCGGGGGCACGGCCACCTCGAGATACACCGGCTGCTCCGGGCGCCAGCCGCCGCGGCGCTGCAGGTGGTTGGCGGTCGAGGCCCAGGCATCCTGTTCGGACTGGATGATGTCGATCACGCCATCGCCGTCGCCGTCCACGGCGATCATCTCGAACGTGTCCGGCACGAACTGCGTGCGCCCGAAGGCGGCCGCCCAGGAACCGACGAAATTCTCCGCCGGCACCCGCGCGTCCCGCAGCAGGCGCACGGTCGCATAGGCACGCTCGCGCGACAGGCAGGCGGATGACGCCGTGTCGCCGCAGGGACGCAGGCAGGCGAGCGTCAACGCCGCGTCGAGCACGGGAATGCGGCCGGCCGCCGGCCCGTAGTTCGTCTCGATGCCGTAGACCGCGACGACGATCTCGCGCGGGACGCCGAAGCGCGCCTCGATCCGCTGCAGCGCGGCCGCGTGGGCCTCCAGGATGCCGCGGCCCTGCAGCACGCGCTCGGCATCCGTGGTGGCGGCCAGTTCGTCCCACCAGAACGTCGGCTCGTCGCTGCGCACCAGCATCGATTGACGCACGCGGTCGTCGTAGCGGCCGGCCGACGCGATGCGCAGGAAGTCCTCGCGCCGCAGCGGCCGCCCGGCGGTGGCCGTCTGCTCGGCGAGGCCCTGCACGCAGGCAGCGAACTGTTCCGGGGGCATCGGCTGCTCGACCAGGGACTGGGCCAGGGCAGGGAGCACGGCCGGCAGCGCGATCACGGCTGCGGCCAGACGGCGGAGGAAGCGCATGGGCAGCGGGGCGGAGGTGGCGGGCCAGTATAGGGTTGGGCCGCGCCGCGCGGGGGCGCTTCAGGCCAGTGCCGTGCTGCGTCCTTCGGCCGGCGACGTCCCGTCGGACACCGTCGAGGGTTCTCCGGCGTCGAGGAAGCGCACGGGCTTGTGCGTGCGCGCGCCCATCTCCGCCAGCAGGTCGCCGAGCGCCTGCATCAGCTCGTCGGCCGACCCGGAACGTTCGTGCAGCACGACGGCAGCCACGTGGAAGTGCAGCGGCACGTCCTTCGGCCGCCCCGGCTCTTCCATCAGTCCCGAAGCGACCAGGCGGGCGCCGAAGTTCGCCATCGGCTTGCGCATCGCCGCGCCTTCGAGGATGAGGCCGAACCGGTTCTCCCCCAGCCGCCCCACCGTGTCGATGTCGCGCACCAGCCGGCGCAGCTTGATCACCGTGCGCAGCAGGGCCTCCTCGCTGCGCTCGGCGCCCAGCGTCTTCTGCACCCAGGCATGGTTGGCGAGTTCGATGATGGCGACGGCGGCGCCTTCGCCGCGGCGCGTGTAGCGCCCGATGGCCTGGCGCAGCTTCGCGGTGAACGGTTCGCGCTTCATGAGCCCCGTCAGCGCGTCCTGGTGCTCGGCCGCCAGCCGGCGCAGTTCGAGGCTGCGGCGCTCCTGCGAGCGCGCGTTGAGCGCGCCGAGCAGCAGCGGCAGGTCCACGGTGAGCGCCAGCGCCAGCACGTATTCGGTCAGCCACGAGGGCTGGAGCCATCCCGTGACGCGGCCGAGCGCGATCACCACGCAGATCGCCAGCGGCAGCGCGCCCAGCAGCATCCACACGCCGACGCGGTCGCGCCGCCGCAGGGTGATCGCGGCCGCGCACAGGCTGGCGATCGCCACGGCGATCAGGTACGCAGCGAGGATCATCACGCCCGAACGCTTGTCCGGCAGCAGGTACAGCAAGGCCAGCGCCGGCCCCAGCGCCGCCAGCCACTGCAGGATGCGTCCCAGCCAGCGCACCCGCGCGAGCACGCGGCTGAGCCGTCCGACGATGACGAGGACAAGCGACGCGCCCAGGATCGCGAGGAAGCCGGGCGCGCGGTCGACCCACGCGCCCGCATCGCCCCACAGCAGGTGGCCGGCCACCCCGGTGAATCCGGCCAGGCCCAGGGTCGCGACCAGCCCGTACGCCGCGTACCACCCGAAGGCCGCATCCCGCTGCACGACGGCCCGCACCAGCGCGCCCAGGGCCAGCAGCCCGAGCGCACCGATGGCCAGCCCGAGGCCGAGGTATTCCATCTGGCTGCGCTGGTGGTGGGTGGTCGCCGTGACGACCCGCACCGGGACCGCGATGGAGGTGGAGTGGCGCACCTCGAGGTACAGCTCCGTCGGCGCGCCGGGCCGCAGCTGCAGCTGGAAGAAGGGGTAGCGGCCCGGCTGTGGCCAGTCCCGCATGGGCACCAGGTCGCCGGCGCTGCGGGCGAACCACCGCCCCGAGGCGTCCTGCTGGTACAGGGCCACGTGGTCGATGACGGGCACCGGCACCTCGAGCAACCAGGCGTCCTGCGTGCCGGCGGGAGGCCGCACGCGCAAGCGCAGCCACAACGAACGCCCTTCGCGGAAGGGCAGGATCTGTTCGGGCAGGTGCGCGAACGGCAGTCCCCCGCCGGCCGCCGTGCTGATGCCGCCGCGCGGCTGGGGCCCGAACCAGCCCACCACCTCCGTCATCGGCAGTTCCGGGCGCGCGGGGTCGAGCCGCACCACGTCGAGGGAATGGTTCGCGCGGGCCTGCGCGCAGCACAGTGCGAGGACGAGGACGAGCCAGCCGGCGCCCATGCGCCAGCCGCGGCCGTGCGCACGAGCTGTCCCTGTTCCCAACGCTGTCCCTCCCACGCCACGCAACTGCCGCGCGCCGTTCGCAAAGGTTGTAACGGAGCGCGTGCGCCGCCGCAACCCAAGCGTTGTACCGGCGCCGCAACTTGCGCGGCTAGACTGGCCGCATGGATTTCTCTTCCCTCGTCGACCTCCTGCAGTGGCCCGCGATGCTGGCCAGCCTGCTGGCCGCCTGGCTGGTCGCCTCCACGCGCGCGCACCGGCGCAACATCGGCTTCTGGGTGTTTCTCCTGAGCAACGTGCTGTGGACCGTGTGGGGCGTGCACACCAAGGCCTATGCGCTGATCGTGCTGCAGGTGGCGCTGGCGCTCATGAACGTGCGCGGGCTGCGCAAGACCGAGCAGCTCGAGAAGAGCGGCCAGGAAACCCGCTGAAGGCAGCGGCCGGCCGCTATTCGCCCGAGCGGAAGGTGCGCGGGAAGACCGCGGGCCGCGCGCGCTCGCGCACGCGGTAGCCCATCGCCGTGCGGCCCGATGCCCCGCTGACCGGCCCGGCGTCCTCCAGGAACCCGGCGTCGAGCATGCGCTTGCGGAAGGCGCTCTTGTCCAGCGGCCGGGCGAGCACGATTTCGTAGGCGTGCTGCAGCTCCGGCAGCGTGAACGGCTCCGGCAGCAGGAACGCCGGCAGCGAGGTGTACTCCACCTTCCCGCGCAGCCGCTCCACGGCCGCGGCCAGGATCTCCCCGTGGTCGAAGGCCAGGCGGCGGCGCACGGCTTCGTCGGCCTGCACCCATTCGGCCACCGCCGTGCCGGCTTCGGCCGGCGCCGGCGCGGGGATCAGCGCGAAGTAGGCGTGCGTGCTCGACCAGCCGCGCGGATCGCGCTTCGCGTCGCCCCAGCTTCCCAGCTGCTCGAGATAGGGCGAGGCCACGCCGGTCTTCTCCTTCAGCTTGCGCAGCGCGCAGGCCTGCAGGCTCGCGTCGCGGTGCACGTCGACGAAGCCGCCCGGCAGCGACCAGCGGCCGGGATGCGGTTCGCCCTCGCCCTCGGGGCGGCGCGCCAGCAGCACGCGCAGCTCGCCTTCCAGCACCGAGAAGATCGCCACGTCGACGGAGACGAGCGGGCGCTCGAAGGCGAGCTTGGCGCGATCAGGGTCTTTCTTCATGGCGGCCTTGACATCGTCGATCCGGGTTGTACTATACAACCATCAAAGGTTGCACAGTACAACTCACAAGGAAGGAGAAAGCCATGCTAGGCCTGCGCTTCATCAAGACCCAGCCGACCACCCACCTCATGCAGTTCCGCAAGGGACGCCTGGTGCGCGAAGGGGCCGGCCTCTCGTTCCTGTATTACGCACCGACCAGCACCGTCGTGGCGGTGCCGGTGGCGAGCCAGGACGCCGGCTTCATGCTCGAACTGGTGACCGGCGACTTCCAGGGCGTCACCGTGCAGGGCCAGGTCACCTACCGCGTGGGCGACCCGCAGCGCACCGCGGCGCTGATGGACTTCTCGCTGCAGCCGGACGGCCGCACCTACGCCTCGGAGGACCCCAAGCGCCTGCGCGACCGGGTGGTGATGCAGGTGAAGGTGATCGTCCAGCAGGCGGTGCAGGCGCTGGCGCTCAAGCAGGCGCTCACGGCGTCGGCGACGATCGCCCGCGCCGCGCAGCAGCAGCTGGCGGCGCATCCGGAGATCCGCGCCCTCGGCCTCGAGGTGCTGGGCGTCGCCATCATCGCGATCAAGCCCACGCCCGACATCGCACGGGCGCTCGAGGCGGAAGCGCGCGAAGCCAACCTGAAGTCCGCCGACGACGCGATCTACCAGCGGCGCATGGCGGCGGTGCAGAACGAACGCTCCATCCGCCAGAACGAACTGGACACCGAGATCGCCGTCGAGGACAAGAAGCGCCAGATCCAGGAAACGCAGATGGAAGCCCGGGCCGCCCTGCTGCGGCGCGAGAACGAGGTGCGCGGCGAACAGATGGCCGCCGACGTGGAACTGGAGGAAAGCCGCAAGGCGCTGGTCGCCAGCCAGTCCGAGAACACGCGCGCCATCGCCGAGGCCGAAGCGCACCGGGTGCGCGCGGTGATGGCGGCGCTGGAAACGGCGGATCCCCGCATCGTGCAGGCGCTGGCCGCGTCCGGCATGCAACCCGGCCAGCTGATCGCGCAGGCGTTCGGCGGCATCGCGGAAAAGGCCGAACGCATCGGGCAGCTGAACGTCTCCCCGGAACTGCTCAACTCCCTGCTGGGCGGCGCCGCGGCGGGCAAGAGGCTGGGGTGACCGTGGGCGAAGGCCGCGACCGGCGCGTCATCCTGGTCACCCGGCAGACGCGCCTGCAGGAACTGGTGGCCCGCCACAACACGCTGGCGCAGGCGCGCTTCTACCTCGAACACCTGCAGGCCGACTTCGGCGACTACCTGCGGGAGGACGAGGCCTACAGCCGCAGCCTGCGCGTGACGGTGGAAGCCCTGGAGCAGTGGGGCCGCTACCAGGTCGTCGACCGCTCCCTGCTCGCGAACTTCGTCTTCGATGCGAAGGACGTCGTGGTCGCCCTCGGACAGGACGGCCTGGTGGCGAACACCATGAAGTACCTGGACGGCCACAGCCTGGTCGGCGTGAACCCCGAGGCCACGCGGTGGGACGGCATCCTGCTGCCCTTCCGGCCGGAGGACCTGCCCACGCTGCTGCCGGAGGTGGCCGCCGGCCGGCGCGAGCTGCGCTCCGTCACGATGGCGGAGGCGCGCATGAGCGACGGCCAGCGGCTGCTGGCGGTGAACGACCTCTTCATCGGCCCGCGCAGCCACACGTCGGCGCTGTACGAGATCGGTCACGCGGGCCGCAGCGAACTGCAGTCCTCCTCCGGCCTGATCGTGTCGACGGGCATGGGTTCCACGGCCTGGCTGAAGAGCATCGTGACCGGTTCGCTGGCGATCTCCCACGCGGTGGGCGCGGAGGCCGCCCCCGCCTACCGGCCCGCGCCCTGGGACACGCCGGCACTGACCTTCGCCGTGCGGGAGCCCTTCCCGAGCCGGGCCTCGCAGGCCACGATCGTCTTCGGCCACGTCGACGCGGCGCAGCCGCTGCGCCTGCGCTCGCGCATGCCGGAGAACGGCGTGATCTTCTCCGACGGCATGGAAAACGACTTCCTGCGCTTCACGGCGGGCATGGAAGCCGTCATCGCGCCGGCGCAACGCCAGGGACGCTTGGTGGTGTGACCGGCCTCCCGCGCATGGATACTCGCGCCATGGGATCCATCCTCTCGATCGCCGCCGGCGCCTCCGCCGGCGCGCTGCTGCGGTGGCGGCTGGCCACCTGGCTGAACCCGATGCTGAGCGGCCTGCCGCTCGGGACGCTGTGCGCCAATCTCGTGGGCGGCTACCTGGTGGGGGTGGCGGTGGCGTTCTTCGCCGCCCGCCCGGACCTGCCGCCGGAATGGCGGCTGCTGGCGATCACCGGGTTCCTGGGCGGCTTCACGACGTTCTCGGCGTTCTCGGCGGAAGTGGTGGAGAACCTGGCGAATGGACGGACCGGCTTCGCGCTGGCCACCGTCGTCCTGCACGTGCTCGGCAGCCTGGCGCTGACGGCGCTCGGCATCGCGAGCTACGGCTGGCTGCAGTCCGCGGGGGCCTGGCGCTAGCCGGGCGACGACGGTTGCAGCTGCAGCGTCATGAAGGCGCTGTGCGGGTCCGGCCCGTAGTCTCCGAACGGGCCGCAGAAGCGGAAGCCGAAGCTTTCGTACAGCCGATGCGCGGGCCGGAAGGCGTCCATCGACCCGGTCTCCAGGCTCAATCGTTCGTAGCGGCGTTCACGCGCGACGTCGACGATGTGCCCGAGGATCGCGCGCCCCGCACCGCGGCGCCGCAGCGCGGCCGGCGTCCGCATGGACTTGATCTCGCCGTGCACGGCATCCAGTTCCTTGAGCGCGCCGCATCCGAGCAGGACGTCGCCGTCCCATGCCGACCAGAACGTGATCTCCGGCCGGCGCAGGCGCTCCAGGTCCAGGGCATGGACGCTCTCCGGCGGCGACAGCTCGCGCATGTTCCGCAGGTGCTCCTCCAGCAGCGCGTGGATGGCGGGCCGGGTCAGGTCGTCGCGCTCGATCCGCATGGAACCTTCCTCAGAGTTCACGGGAATAGACGATGAAGCCGCGGTGCTCGGCCAGCTTGTCGTAGAGCGCGCGGCCCGCGGCATTGGTCTCCTGGGTCGTCCAGTACAGGCGCGAGCTCCCCGCTTCCTTCGCCGTCGCGGCCACCCGCTCGATCAGGGCGCGGCCGACGCCCAGGCCCCGGTGCTCGGCGCGGGTGAACAGGTCCTGCAGGTAGCAGACGTCGTTCAGGCGCGAGGTGCTGCGGTGGAAGAGGTAGTGCACGAGGCCGACCACCTGCCCCTCCCGCACGGCGACGAAGGCGTGCACGCCGGACCCCGGCGTGAAGAACCATTCCCAGGTCCGTGCCGTGATGCGCTCGTCGAGCGCCGTCGGGCCGCTGCGTCCGTAGAACGCGTTGTAGCCGTCCCAGAGCAGGCGCCAAGCCTCGCGGTCGCCGCGTTCGACGGGCCTGACCCGCACCTCATTCCGCATCACGTTCCAGCCTCCACATCTGGTACCTCACCCCGGCCAGCGCGCCGCCGACCATCGAGCATGCCGCCACGATACTGGTCAGCGACAAGGTGGACAAGCCCGTGACGCCCTGCCCGATGCTGCAGCCCATCGCGGTGACGCCCCCGACGCCCATCAGCACGCCGCCGGCGAGATGGTGGCCCAGGTCCGGCGTGCCCGCGAAGCCTTCCCAGCGGAAGCTGCGGCGCCAGGCCGCCATCGCCGCCGATCCGAGCACGACGCCGGCGACCGACACGATGCCCACGGTGAGGCGCTTGGACGCGTCGCTGAAGAACAGCACCCAGTCCAGCGCGAAGGCCACGGGCGCGACGAAGCTCAGTCCTTCGGCGCGCGTGGAGTTGGTGGCGAGCCAGCTCTCCTCCAGCGTCTCGGGATGCTCCGCGAGATGCCCGAGGTGGCCGGTGACCCAGAACATGCCCAGCACCAGCAAGCCGACACCCGCGCCGGCGACGAGGTTGAGCGGACGGCGGGATTCGCGCGAGGCCAGCGAGAAGGCCAGCAGCACGCTGCCGGCGGTGAATCCCGCCGCGAGCGCCGCGGCACCGGGCGAGAGGTCGGCGCCGCGGGCGAGCAGCGTCGCGACGTCGGCGTTCATGCCGAGGTCGACGGCCACGCGGTCCACGGTGTGGACGCGCCACACGGCCGTCAGACCCTTCAGCGTGGCGAAGGCGGCGATGCCGGTGACCAGGGTGACCACCAGCGACTTGAGGCTGCCGCCGCCGACCCGCACCAGCGTCTTGCTCACGCAGCCGGACGACAGCACCATGCCGAAGCCGAAGACCGAGCCCCCGACCAGTGCCGACAGCCACAGCCACTGCGGCGAGGCATAGAGGGTCTGCGGCGCCCGCACCAGGCCGGCGAAGGAGAGCAGCGCGAACCCGAGGGTGGCGACGGCGGCGGCCAGCGTCCACTGGCGCATGCGCGTCCAGTCGCCCATCGCGGCGACGTCGCTGACCGCGCCCATGGTGCAGAAGCCGGTGCGCTGCACCAGCGCGCCGAAGGCCGCCGCGATGGCGAACGCGGCCCACAGCACCTGCTGGTTCAGCGCGGACAGCTCTGCCGGGGTCATCGGCAGATTCTAGGTTCGATGCGGTGGCCCCTTCAGGCCTGCGCGTATCCCGGGTTCGGCAGCGCGCCCGTGAGGCGCGGGACGTTCACCTGCCGCGGCGCCACCTTCCCGCCCCGCGCCCGGAGCCATTGCTCCACGAGGTCCCACACCGGGCGGGTATTGGCTTTCGCCGCTTCCTCCGACACGGGCGCCCAGCCGGCCACCTTGTAGGTGCGCGAAGCCTCGATGGGCTTGCCGTTCAGGCGCATGTCCTCGATGCGCCGGCCGGCAGCGGCCAAAGGGTTGCAGCTGTATTGCAGGCCGCCCACGCGCACCATGTCGCCGCCCTGCTGGTAGTACGGGTCCGGGTTGAACAGGTTGTCGGCCACGTCTTCCAGCACCGTCTTGAGCATCTCGCCGCTCATGTCGCTGACGGTGGTGTACGAGTACGTGGTCGCCGTCATGTCCATCAGCCACTCGCGCGTGATGGCCTGTCCGGCCAACAGCGAAGTGCCCCAGCGGAAGCCCGGCGAGAAGGCGATCTCCGCGCCCTGAACTTCCATCAGCGCGTCCAGCAGCAGCTGGTCGCCCGAGCCGTTGAAGTTGCCGCGCCGGTACAGCGTGCCTTCGGTGACCGCCAGCTGCTCGGCGAGCTTCGCTTCGTACGGTGCGCGGATGCGGGTGATGAGCGCGTCCATGGCCGGGTCGGCGGGCAGCATGTTGGCGAACACCGGCAGGAGCCGGTAGCGGAAGGCCGACACCTTGCCGCCCTTCACGTCGAAGTCCATGACGCCCAGGAACTTGCCGTTCGACCCGGCGTTGGTCACCAGCGTCTGGCCCGACTTGTTGGCGACCACCGTCGCCACCGGCATGCCGTCGTGCGTGTGGCCGCCGAAGATCGCGTCGATTCCCGTGACGCGGCTCGCCAGCTTGAGGTCGACGTCCATGCCGTTGTGCGACAGCAGCACGACGACCTGCGCGCCCTTGCCGCGCACCTCGTCCACCACCTTCTGCATCTCGGCGTCGCGGATGCCGAACTCCCAGTCGGCCACGAAGTAGCGCGGGTTGGCGATCGGCGTGTAAGGGAAGGCCTGGCCGATGATGGCGACCGGCACGCCGTTCATTTCACGCAGCGTGTACGGCTTGAACACCGGGTCGCCGAAATCGGTGGTCTTCACGTTCTGCGCGATGAAGTCGACCTTGCCGGCGAAATCCTTCTCCACGATCTCCTTCACGCGTTCCATGCCCAGCGTGAACTCCCAGTGGCCGGTCATCACGTCGACGCCCAGCAGCTTGCAGGCCTCGACCATGTCCTGCCCCCGGGTCCACAACGCGGTGGCGGAGCCCTGCCAGGTGTCGCCGCCATCGAGCAGCAGCGCACCGGGGCGGCTGGCCTTCAGGCGCTGGACCAGCGTGGCGAGGTGCGCGAAGCCGCCGACCTTGCCGTAGCGGCGCGCGGCCTGTTCGAAGTCGAGGTAGGTGAGCGCGTGCGCCTCGGCGCTGCCGCGCGGCACCTTCGCCGCCCGCAGCAGGTGGTCGCCCACGAGGTGCGGCAGGCGCCCCTTCATGTCGGCCACGCCGAGGTTCACGCTCGGCTCGCGGAAGTGGATCGGCTTCAGCTGCGCATGGCAGTCCGTCATGTGCAGGAACGACACGTTGCCGAACTTCGGGACGTCGTAGAGGGCGCCGGCAGCGGTGGCCGCGTCGGCCGACGCCCAGCGGCCCAGCCCCATGCCGGCCACGCTGGCCGCGCCCATCACCTGCAGGAATTCGCGCTTGGACAGGTTCACTTGGAACTACCTTCGAAAAAAAAGCCCGGGCGCGCCCGGGCTGCATGCGCCGTCCCTGGCGCCTATTTGTTGACGGGGGAAGCCGGGTCGAGCAGCAGCGCCATGATGTGCTTGATCTGCGTCTCGCTCAGGTTGCCCATGTGGCCGGAGCGCGGCATGTTGGAGCAGGCGTTGTAGGCCTTGGCGTTCCAGATCTTGCCCCACGTGTATTCCACGATCGGCTTGGCGGCGGCGCTGTCCGGGTCGGTGACGCCGCGCAGCTTGCCGTAGTTGTAGAGGCTGGGGCCTATCGTTCCGAAGGAGATCTCCTCCTTGGAGATCTGGTGGCAGTTGTAGCAGTTGCCGCCGTTGGCGGAGCCCGCCGTGTCCGTCCAGGTGAGGCCGCGGCCGCTCTGGGCGATGGCTTCACCCTGCTTCCAGTCGCCCAAGAACTTGCCGTCGCCGGGCCACTTCACGGTCTTGAGGTTCGCTTCCTCGATGCGCTTGGCGGTCGCCGCGTCGAGCGGCTTGCCGGCGACGTCCGCGGCGTTGCACAGCTTCAGCGTCTCGTCGATCTGGGTCACGCGGTCGACGGTGGCGATGCCCTGCGTGCGGAAGGCCGCTTTCACCATGTCGTCGGCGACCTGGTCGTAGTTGGCGGTGCTGCCCGGGAGCGCGGCGCAGCCGGCGATGCCGATGGCGGCCAGCAGCGTGGTGACGATGAGGGGAGTCTTCTTCATGCGGGCTCCTCGTTCAGCGCTTGATGGTGGGGGCCGCCGACTTGGCGCCCTTGGCATTGACGCCCAGGTAGGTGGACAGCGCGGTGAGCGCGTCGCTGCCGAACTCCGGGTACGGGAAGCGCTGCTGGCGGTAGCAGTCGTTCAGGCGCAGCTGCATGCTCCACATCTGGCCGTTGGACACGCGGTAGGCCGGCCAGGCCGCGAAGCCGACGCCGTCGCCGGGGTTCTTCGTCAGGTTGGGCAGGTCCTGCAGGCGGATGCGCTTGCCGTCCTCGCCGTGGCAGGAGGCGCAGGAGAAGTCGTGGGTGCCGCCGCGCATGAAGAAGATGCGCTTGCCGGCTTCGTAGAAGGTGCGCTCCTGCGGATGGCCCTGCGGCAGGTTGAACTGCATGCCCTTGGACTCGGCCGCGACCCAGGTGGCGAGCGCCGTGACGTTGGCCATCTCGCCGCGGCCGAACGGGGTCTTGGCGATCTCGGCGGCGTCGAAGCCCTGCAGGCGCTCCATGCACGTGACCAGCCGCGACTCGAGGTCCTGCACCTTGCCGGTGTCGGCGAAGTAGCGCGGGAGTTCGACGAAGGCCCCCTTCACCACGCCCGGCCCCTTGCCCAGGTCGCAGGCCTGCAGCGATGCGGCCTTCGGGCCGCGCTTCTGCTTCCACAGGTCCTCGCCCTTGGCCTCGAACAGCTCCGCGGGGTTGCCGTCGGCCAGCATGGCCCGGTATTCGTCGATGGCTTCGCTGGCGCTCTTCTGCGCCGCCGCGCCGGCCGCGAGGCCCGCGAGGGCCAGCGCCGCCAGCAGGTGGTTCGTCCGCATCCTGTCTCCTCCTTGTTCGCTCGTCTTCAGCTGACCGTCGCTTCGTCGGTGCGCGTGTCGCCGCGGTTGTCCTTCCAGGTCACCGCGATCTTGTCGCCGGCCTTGGCACCCTTGACGGTGAACTGCAGGAACGGGTTCTTGGCCACCGCCGGGCCCCACTCCGCGCTCATGACGGGCTTGCCGTTGTGGGTGGCGCTGACGTTGGTGATGTGCCACGCCGGGATGGTCTTGCCGGCGCTGTCCTTGCGCTGGCCGGTTTCCATCTCGTGGCTCATGAGGACGCGGACAACGGCGTTGTTGCCCTGGGACTGGGCGCGGATGCGCATCGGGTCTGCCATGGGGGACTCCTGGATCTGTGCTGTGTTCGGGGTGGGTGGAAGTGGAACGCCGGTCAGCCGCCGCAGCCGCCGAGGGTGACCTTCACTTCCTTCTTGGTGTACAGGGCCTTGCCGTCGTTCATGATGGCGACGGCGTAGACGTCGGAAGTCTGCGACATCTTGGCGCGGGTGGAGAAATTGGCCTCCACGGCGTCGGTCACGTCGAACTTGGCCACCAGCGTGTTGGGGTTCTTCTCGACCAGCACCAGCAGGTGCTTCACGCCGGACAGGCCGGTCGCCGCCGCCATCGGCACCACGGCGCCGTTCTCGGCGATGTCGGGTGCCGTCAGGGTGACGTCCTTGCTCTCGGCCGGCGCGCCGGCGCCGTAGGCCTTGACCACGTCGGCCATGCTCTTGGCCTCGAACGCGTTCTTGTTGAACGCGAAGGCGTACTGCGGGAACAGGCCGGTGGCGCCGAGCAGGCCGGCGACGGCCATCGACTGCTTCAGGACTTCACGACGATTCTGCATTGCTGCTCTCCAGGAAATATTCAAACAAATACTAGTTCAGCCGGGCCGTTGCGCCGATACGGAAATTCCCTGCGCCTCAGGGCGCGGCGCCGGAGGCCAGCCATCCGGCGATGCGCCCGGCATCCTCCGCGCTGATCGCCTGCGGCGGCATCGGGATGCTGCCCCAGACGCCCGCGCCGCCAGCGCGGATCTTGCCGGCCAGGTACTCCGCCTTCCCGGCGTGCTTTCGCGCCACGTCGCTCCAGCTCGGTCCCACCAGCTTCGCGTCCTGCGCGTGGCAGGCGGTGCAGGTGTTCTTCTGCAGGAGGTCGGCCGGGATTTTCGCAGACGCGCGGGCCGCTGCCGCGGCGGCGCCGGCCTGGGCCCGCGGCGTGGCGGCGGCCGTGGCTGTGACCGCGCCGCGTTGCGGCCCCACCGGCCGGTTCTGGTCGGCCAGGTTGCCGTGCGCGTTGCGCGCGAAGTCCGGCAGGATCGACGCCACCCGGGGTTCGACGGCGCAGTTGCGCATGCAGGCCGCCGCCTTCACGTCCGGCGCGCCGGCCACGCCGGGCAGGTCGCGCCCTGGCCACAGGGCGTGGGCGGTCGTCATGCCGTTGCGGTTGGGAAGGCGTTGCTGCACCTGCGCCATGTTGGCATCGGACAGAACGAAATCGTCGGCGACGATCCCGCCGAGGTTCAGCATGTACGCGGTGACGGCGTACACCTCTTCCACCGACAACGACTTCGGCTGGTTCCACGGCATCGCGCGGTTGATGTAGTCCCACAGCGTCGACACCGTCGAAAGCTTCATCAGCGTGGTCCGGCCCGGGTAATCGGGGCGCTGCAGGTTCGCCACGCGACCCGTCCGGATGTCGTCCGCCGTCGTGCCCCCCACCAGCGGGTTGAACACTTCGTTGGATTCGCCGAACACGCCGTGGCAGCTCGCGCACTTCCCCTCCCAGACCTGCTGGCCCCGGGCGACCGAGCCGGAGCCCCCGGGCAGGCCCTGGAGATCCGGGCGCACGTCGATGTCCCAGGCCTTCACTTCCGCCGGGGTCGCGGCACGGCCGATCCCGGGGAAGCCCTGCGCCTGCGCGGCGAAGGCCGTCGCGGCGAGGACGGCCAGGAGCAGGGCCTTAGGCGAGCTGGACATTCTTCACCTCGCCGCTTTCCTGCACCAGCCACGACTGGATCGCGTTGTTGTGGTAGATCGAGCGGGTGCCGCGCACGCCGCGCAGCTGCCGCTGCGTGGGCTGCACGTACCCCGTGTCGTCGGTGGCGCGGCTCTGGATGATGGCGGGCTTGCCGTCCCAGACCCAGTCGAGGCTGAAGCGCGTGAGGCACTTGCTCATGACCGGGTCCTGCAGGCGCGCGCTGCGCCAATTGCGCCCGCCGTCGACCGAGACGTCGACCTTCGCGACCTTGCCGCGGCCCGACCAGGCCAGCCCGTTGATGCTGTAGAAGCCCTTGTCCAGCAGCACCTGGCCGCCCGAGGGCGTGGTCACCACGCTCTTGCACTCCTGGATGCTGGTGTACTGGCGGTGCCGGCCGTCCGGCATCAGGTCGACGTAATGGATCGCTTCGTCCTTGCTCGCCCAGGGCTGGTCGCCCACCTCCACCCGCCGCAGGTACTTCACCCAGCTCACGCCCTGCACGCCCGGCACCACCAGGCGCAGCGGGTAGCCGTTCTCGGGCCGCAGCATCTCGCCGTTCTGGCCGTAGGCCAGCAGCACCTCGCCCGATTCGATCAGCGCCATCGGGATGGTGCGCGTCATCGACGAGCCGTCCGCGCCCTCGGCGAGCAGGAAGCGGCCCTTCTTCAGGTCGGCGCCGGCCATCTGCAGCACGGTGATCAGCGGCACGCCGGTGAACTCGCTGCACGAGAGCATGCCGTGCGTGTACTGGCAGGTGGGCACCGCGACGTTGCCCCACTCCATGCCGGTGTTGGCGCCGCACTCGATGAAGTGGAAGCGCGAGACGGAGGGCAGCCGCATCAGGTCGTCCATCGTGAAGACCTTCGGGGTCTTCACGAGGCCGTTGACCATCAGCCGGTGCTTGCCCGGGTCGACGTCCCACCAGCCCTGGTGGTGGCGCTCGAAGTGCAGGCCGCTGGGCGTGACGATGCCGAACAGCGACTGCAGCGGCGCGAACGACACCGAAGCCTGGCGGGTCTGCGTCAGGCCCGGGCTTTGCCGGCGCTGCACGTTGCGCTCGTATTGCGAGGGCTTGCCGTAGCCGTCGGTCACCACCGGCTGGCCGAGGCCGCGGGTGTGTTCCGGCAGCTCGAGGATGTTCGGGTCGCCCTGGGGCTGGGCTGCCGCCCCGGCGGCGGCCAGGCCGCTGGCCGCCGCCGCGAAGGCGCCGCGCAGGAAATCGCGCCGGCCTTCCTTCGCCTCGGCGAAGACCCGGCGGACGTCCGCGCCGGCGATGAAGTTCTCCGGGGCCTTGCGCAGGCGGCCGGCAGGGGGATTCGGTGTCACGCGCTCGTTCTCTTCATTGGGAGGGGCGAATATAAGCATACGCTAATCGATGAGGTTCGCCACCCCGCGCGGGTCGGTGAATACCCTAGCGTCCCTGCCGCTCCATGAGCAGATAGGTGTTGTACGCGTTCATGCGGTTCGCCGCCTTGAACAGCGGCAGGTGCTCGAAGCGCGACCAGTCGGTGCGCGCGTAGGCATCGTCGAAGGGCTCCATGTCGCGCGCGGCGGCGCCCATCGCCTCGCGCAGGTAGGCCAGGTAGTCGCGCGTGAGCTCCAGGTCCTGCCGCGCGGACGTCGACAGCGCGCCATGTCCCGGCACGACCACGCGCGGGTCCAGCTTCAGCAGCGCGTCGAGCGCGGCGATCCACTGGCGGCTGTCGGCCTGCCCGACGAAGGGGATGCGGCCACGGAACACCATGTCGCCCGCGAACAGCACGCGCTCGGCCGGAAACATCACCACCAGGTCCTCGGGCGTGTGGGCCGGGCCGACCGGCTGCAGCTGCAGGCGCACGCCGCCCACCACCAGCTCGGTGGCGGCGGTGATCCACTGGTCGGGCTCGACCAGCTGCGTCTGCGCGTCGATCCACGGCGCCAGGTCGGTCCGCGAGACCTCCAGCCGCTGCCGCGCGGTCTCGGAGTTCAGGTACTCCAGCGCGGCGCGGTGGGCGACGATCTTCGCGCCCGCCTTGCGGAACTCCTGCAGGCCGTAGACATGGTCCGCGTGGTAGTGCGTCACGACGACGTGCGTCACCGGCTGCGGCGTGACCCGCGCGATCTCGGCCAGCAGTTCGCGGGCCAGCTGCGGCGAGCCGAGCGCGTCAACCACCACGACGCCGGCAGGCGTGACGACGAAGCCGGCATTGGAGATGAAGTTGCGGTTGGCGGGCGACCCGAGCGCCGCCTCGCCCTGGACGAACCACGCCGAAGGGGACACCTGCTGCGGCGCCACCTTGCGCGGCGCCTCCTGCGCGGTCGCGAGCGCCGCCGCCAGCGCGAACACGAAACCGGCCCATCCCTTGCGCAGCGCCATCCGACCTCCCGCTCTATAAGCCGGAGCTGATTATAGGAACGCTAGCCCTTCAGGTCCGACTCGATCGCGATCTGGGTGCAGACCGCGCGGCACAGCGTCACGACCCGGTCGTTGATGATCCGGTAGAAGATCTGGACGCCTTCGCGCCGCTTGCCGATGACGCCGGCCTGGTACAGCGTGTTGAGATGCTGCGACATGTTCGGCTGCGTGGTGGCAATCTCCTCCAGCAGCTGGGTCACGTTCTTCTCGCCGTTGCACAGGCTGCTGATGATCTTCAGCCGCATCGGCGCCGACATCACGCGGAACACTTCCGCCGCGGCCTCGAACACCTCGTCGGTCTCGAAGGTGCTGTCCTGCTCCAACGCTGCCGTCGCCCTGCGGACCATGCCTTCGCTCCTCAGGGCTTGATGTAGGCGTGCCGCTCGCGCGACTGGAGCTGCCCGATGCGGGCGACCCCGGACGGCGTGAACTCCGCGTCCATCGTGAACTGGTCCTTCTTCAGGTTGCGGTTGCGCAACGTGATCTCGCAGACCTCGAAGCGCACGCCGCGCGCCTTGAGCGCGCTCACCAGGGCGGCGTAGTCGATGTCCGGGTTCTTCTTGTCCTTGGCGCCGTCCAGGAGGAAGTCGACGCCGTTGGCATGCGTGACGACGATGATCTTCGTCTCCGGCGCCACGTCGAGGTGGTTGCGGATGTTGCGCAGCCCCTTGGTCGCCTGCGCCTCGGCATCGTCGATGTGGTACACGACGCGGTCCTGCGCGAGGGCCGGCACGGCGAACAGCCAGGCGGCGGCGAACAGGGCCAGCAGGCGGGTGAAACGTGTCATCGGAAGTCTCCTCGCTTAAGAATATCACTACTTGCTTCTGTGGCGATGCAGCGGAATCCTCGACCCGTTCCAAGGAGAACGAGGGGAAAGCCATGGGGAAGAAGAAGCTGGCGGCGCTGGCCGCCGCACTGCTGCTGTCCGTGTCCGCCGGGGCGCAGCAGCCGCCGCCGCAGCAGGACCTGGTGATGGGCGTGAGCGAGGGCACCTCCGGCGGCCTGGACCACGCCCAGGTCGTCATCAAGTACCAGGGCCTGGCCGACGTGATCGGCCGCAGCATCAAGCGCAAGGTGAACGTCGTCTTCGCGCGCGAGTTCGCCCAGCTCGAGGAAGGCATGAAGCAGAACCGCTTCGACTTCGTCATCGCGCGCCCCAGCGACTACCCGGCCCGCGGCGTGAAGCTCTATGGTTACCACTTCCTGGCGAGCGCCAAGCCCGACGGCCAGTGCCTGATCGTCGCGGGCAAGGCTTCCGGGATGAAGACCATCGCGGACATCAAGGGCAAGCGCATCGTGCTGCCGGAACCCGCCGCGTACATGACGAAGTTCTGCAAGGCCGAACTGCGAGACCGCGGCATCGACCTGGCCAGGGAGAACGTGCAGTACGTGCGCGAGCAGGGGGCGGTGGCGTTCTACATCGACAACAAGTTCGCCGACGTGGGCGGGATCGCCTCCTATTCCGGCGTCGCGAAGAAGTGGGTCAAGGAAGGCGGCGTGGTGCTGCACAAGAGCCGCGCCCAGCCCTACTTCCCCCTCATCGCCGCGAAGCACGTGACGGAGCCCCAGCGCGCCGAGATCCGCAAGTCGCTGGCCGCCATGACCGACAACGCGGCCGACCAGGCCGTGCTGAAGACGGTGGGCATCGAAGGCTTCGACCTCACGACCGGCCAGCGCCTGGCCGACCTGCTGGACTGGCTGGGTCCCCAGCCCTGACCTGCCGCGGGCAGGGGCAGGACCGCGCAGCTAAAATTCGCGGTTCCGCCCACTCCCCCGCGAGCAGCATGTCGCCCGAAACCGCTCCCCAAACCCTGACCCAGTTCGTCGTCTGGGGCGCGCTCGTGCTCGGCATGGCGCTGGGCGCCGTCGGCCAGGCCACGCGCTTCTGCGTGCGCGGCGCCATCGCCGACTGGGTCGTCTTCAAGGGCCCCGGCCGGCTGGTCTCCTGGCTGCTGGCCATCGCGGTCGGCGCGGTCGCGATCCAGCTGATGGTGAGCGCGAACGTGTTCGACGCCGGCCGCACGATCTACTGGAGCGAGCGCTTCCCCTGGCTGTCCTACCTGGTGGGCGGCCTGCTGTTCGGGTACGGGATGATCCTGGCGGGCGGCTGCCCGCAGCGCTGCCTGGTAAAGGCCGGCTCCGGCAACCTGAAGGCGGCGGCCACCTTGGTGGTGATCGCGATCGTCTCGCTGATGACGCTGCGCGGCGCGTTCGCGGGCTGGCGCGCCAACGGCCTGGACGCCGTCAGCGTCACGCTGGCCGGGCCGCAGGACCTGGGCGCCATGATCGCCCGCACGTTGTCGCTGCCGGCCGGCGCCCTGCGCTGGGTGGTCGCGCTGGCGCTCGCCGGCGCCGTGCTCGCCTTCGCGTGGCGCATGCGCCGCCAGGTCGAACGCGCCCACTGGCTGGGCGGCATCGCCGTCGGGCTGCTGCTCGCGGCCGCCTTCTTCCTCACCGGCCGCATCGGCTTCCTGGCGGAACACCCGGAGACGCTGGAGCCCGCCTGGCTCGGCACGCAGTCGCGCCGCCCCGAGGGCCTGTCGTTCTCCGCGCCGCTCGGCCACGCGCTCGACCTGCTCACGCTGTGGTCCGACAAGGCCACGGTGGCGACCTTCGGCGTGATGGTGGCGCTCGGCACCCTGCTCGGCGCCTTCGTGGCGGCCAGGTTGCGTGGCGACTTCAAGCTGGAATCCTTCAAGACGCCCGGCGAGCTCGGCGCGCACACCGGCGGCGCCGTCCTCATGGGCTTCGGCGGCATCACCGCGCTGGGCTGCTCGCTGGGCAACGGCGTGACCGGCGCGGCCATGCTGTCGACCGGCGCACTGATCGCCACCGCCGGCATCACCGCCGGTGCCTGGCTGGCGCTGGTGCGGCAGATGCGCAGCGGCGCCCTGCCCTCCGGCACCGTGGCCGCCACCGCCCGCTGAACATGAACGCCCGTCCCGTCCTCCTGCAGGCCACCGGCCTGCTGCCCTCGCTCGAGCGCCGGCTCGATGAGAACTACACGGTCCATCGCCTCCCGCCGCCGGGGACCGAACGCGACGCCTTCCTGGCGGCCCGCGCGGGCGAAGTCGAAGCGCTGGTGACTTCCGCCGGCGCCGGCGCGAGCGCGGCGCTGATCGACGCACTCCCCCGGCTGCGCATCATCTCCAGCTTCGGCGTCGGCCTCGACACGCTGGACCTCGACGCGGCGAAGCGCCGGGGCATCCCGGTCGGCTACACGCCCGACGTGCTGAACGACTGCGTGGCCGACCAGGCTTTCGCGCTGCTGCTGGCGATCGCGCGGCGCATTCCGGAGGCCGACCGCTACGTGCGTGCCGGAAGCTGGACGGCGCAACCCGCGAAGTCTTTTGCGCTGGGCCGCCAGGTGAGCGGCGCGAAGCTGGGCATCGTCGGCCTGGGCCGCATCGGCAAGACCATCGCCCGCCGTGCCGGCGGCTTCGACATGGAGGTGCGGTACCACAGCCGCCGCGCCGTCGAAGGCGTGGCGTGGCCACACGAGCCCTCCCTGTTGGAGTTGGCGCGGTGGTGCGACTTCCTCGTCGTCATCACCGCGGGCGGCGCGGAAACGCGCCACCTGGTGAACGCCGAGGTGCTGGACGCCCTCGGCACCAAGGGCTACCTCGTCAACGTCGCCCGCGGCACCGTCATCGACGAGGCGGCCCTGGTGCGCGCCCTGCAGGAAAAGCGCATCGCGGGCGCCGGACTGGACGTGTTCGAGCGCGAACCGCACGTGCCGCCCGAGCTCTTCGCGCTGGAGAACGTCGTGCTCGCGCCGCACATCGCGAGCGCGACGGTGCAGACGCGCGAGGCGATGGCGCAGCGCGTGCTGGACAACCTGTCGGCGTTCTACGCCGGCCAGCCCCTGCCCAGCCAGGCCGCGTGAACCTGCGGGGCTCAATGCTCCGTGACGTCGTCGTCGAATTCGATCTCCAGCACGCAGGGCTGCAGCGCGAACACGTGCATCGCGTCCTCGCGCTGCGCCCGGTAGCCTTCCTGCGGCGAGAGGATCACGTCCTTCGGGTCGCCGTCGTGCGTGATCCAGAGGCTGCCCTTCGTGCAGCGCACGTAGACGCTGTCGTCCACCCGCTCGAAGGTGCGGGCCTCGCCCTGCGCCATCCGCAGCGCAAAGCGCCGCTTGACGCGCGGCGCCGGCCGCAGCCGCAGTTCACGCGTGATCACCGAGGCGGTGTTGTGCCGCAGCCGCTCCTGCACGAAGTCCATCGAGTCCGTGTTGTACATGTCGTTCGCTCCTTGCTGTCATGGTGGAGCGGCGCGGGCCAACGGCTGGCCTGTACGGTCCGGCAGCGGGCGTCGGAGCAGCGCCTCCCTTCCGGTAAGGCCTGCCTCCTGAGCGGTACGGTCCGCCCGGGCAAAAAGAAGGGGCGCCAGCGGCGCCCCGAGGGTGCGGGCGACGGGCGCCCGCGGGAATCTTGTTGTGTCCCGGCTTAGCGGACGCGGCCGCGGCGGAACAGGTTCACGATGGCCAGCAGGATGATGGCGCCGATCAGCGAAACCACCACGGAACCGATGCTGATGCCGTCGTTGATGGTGCCCACGCCCACCAGCGGGGAGATCAGCCAGCCACCCAGCAGGGCGCCGACGATACCCACCACCACGTTCAGCAGGATGCCCTGCTGGCCGTCAGTGCGCATGACCAGGCTGGCCAGCCAACCGACGATACCGCCAACGATCAACCAAATCAGAAAACCCATAGTCGCACTCCTTGTGCCGCGAACGGCGTGTTGTTGATGTCGGGCCGCATTCCCGGGGAACCGGGTCCGCGTCCACCTGCCCGCTGGGGGCCGGTGCTGCTCACTATGGTTGGGCCCGCCAAGCGCGGGCGTAGTCGCCCGTAAAGCAAGGGAGTGCGGGGCGGGCGCGTGGCGGCGTCGGACAACACCCCACCGGGATGCGTTTTATTTCACGGGTTAGCCCCCAAGGGCGTGCCCCGCGGACGACGCGACAATGGAGGGGCGCGCCCTGGCAGCTCGACGGCACCGATCTTGCTAGTCCAGGCACTTCACCGATTCGTCATTTTCCGGAGCCATCCAGATGCAAAAGAGGGTCCTTCTCCAGGCTGCCGCCGCCCTGGCCCTGACCGCCGCCGTCCTGCCCGCCAGCGCGCAGACCGCCACGCCCATCAAGTTCCTGCTCGACTGGCGGTTCGAAGGGCCCGCCGCCCTGTTCCTGCAGCCCGCGGCCAAGGGCTACTTCAAGTCGGCCGGGCTGGACGTGCAGGTCGACGCCGGCACCGGCTCGGGTGCCGCCGTGCAGCGCGTGGCCACCGGCACCTACGACATGGGCTTCGCCGACCTGGCGGCGCTGATGGAGTTCCATGCCAACAACCCCGACGCGCCCAACAAGCCGGTGGCGGTGATGATGGTCTACAACAACACGCCGGCCGCCGTGATGGCGCTGAAGAAGTCGGGCATCAAGTCGCCCGCCGACCTGGCCGGCAAGAAGCTGGGCGCGCCGGTCTTCGATGCCGGCCGCCGCGGCTTCCCGATCTTCCAGAAGGCCAACAACATCAGCAGCGTGACCTGGGTCTCCATGGACCCGCCGCTGCGCGAGACGATGCTGGCCCGCGGCGACATCGACGCCATCACCGGCTTCGGCTTCACCTCGCTGCTGAACCTCGAGGCGCGCGGCGTCAAGCTGGCCGACGTGGTGACCTTCCCGTACGCCGAGCACGGCGTGAAGCTCTATGGCAACGTGATCATCGCGTCGCCGAAGCTGGTGCGCGAGAACCCGCAGGCCATCAAGTCCTTCCTCGCCGCGTTCGCCAAGGGCGCCAAGGAAGTGATGGCGAACCCGGACGCCGCCATCCAGTACGTCAAGGCGCGCGACGGGATCATCAACGAAGACCTGGAGAAGCGCCGCCTGCGCATGGCGATCGACTCCGTGGTGGCGAGCCCCGACGCCCGCGCCGAAGGCTTCGGCCAGGTGAACCCGGGCCGCCTGTCGCTGATGGCGTCGCAGGTCTCCGACGCCTTCAACACCAAGACGCGCGTCAAGGCCGACGACGTCTGGAACGCGAGCTTCCTGCCTGCGAAGGCCGACCTGAACGTGCTGCCCCCGGCGAAGAAATGACGGGAGCGGAAGACCGGTCCTTCATCGATTTCCGCGACGTCTGGCTGGCCTACAACGACGAGCTGCTCCGCGCGGGGCAGTTCGCGGTGGAGGCCATCGACCTGCAGGTGCGGCAGGGCGAGTTCATCGCCATCGTCGGGCCGTCCGGTTGCGGCAAGTCCACGTTCATGAAGCTGGCGACGGGGCTGCGGCCGCCGTCGCGCGGCCGCATCCTGATCGACGGGCAGCCCGTCACCGGGCCGCTGAAGATCTCCGGCATGGCGTTCCAGGCGCCGTCGCTGCTGCCCTGGCGCACGACGGTCGACAACGTGATGCTGCCGCTGGAGATCGTCGAGCCCTTCCGCAGCAACTTCAAGAGCAAGCGCAAGGAGTACGAGGCGCGCGCCCGGGCCCTGCTGCAGAAGGTCGGCCTCGGCGGCTACGAGGACAAGTTCCCCTGGCAGCTCTCCGGCGGCATGCAGCAGCGCGCCAGCATCTGCCGCGCGCTGATCCACGAGCCCAAGATGCTGCTGCTCGACGAGCCCTTCGGCGCGCTCGATGCCTTCACCCGCGAGGAGCTGTGGTGCATCCTGCGCGACCTGTGGACCGAACAGCGGTTCAACGTCGTGCTCGTCACGCACGACCTGCGCGAATCCGTGTTCCTCGCCGACACCGTCTACGTCATGAGCAAGAGTCCCGGCCGCTTCGTCGCCAAGCGCGAGATCGACCTGCCGCGCCCGCGCGAGCTGGAGGTCACCTACACCAAGGAGTTCACGGACATCGTGTTCGAGCTTCGCAGCCAGATCGGCGCGGTGCGCAGGACTTCGGCGGTGCCGTCATGACGCGCAACCGCCGCTTCGAGCGCTGGGCGCCGGTGCTGCTGCTGGCCGCCGTGCTGCTGTTCTGGCAGCTGGGCGTGACGGTCTTCCGGGTCGAGGAATTCATCTTCCCGGGCCCCCTGCAGATCGCGCAGCAGATGGTGGAGTTCCGCCAACCCATCATGGCCGCCGCCTGGAGCACCTTCTGGGTCACCATGGTCGGCTTCGGGCTGTCGATCGTCGTGGGCGTGCTGCTCGGCTTCCTGATCGGATCGTCGCGCATCGCCTACGCCGCGATGTACCCGCTGATGGTCGGCTTCAACGCCGTGCCGAAGGCGGCGATCGTGCCCATCCTGGTGGTGTGGTGGGGCATCGGGATCTGGCCGGCGATCGTGACGGCCTTCCTGATTTCCTTCTTCCCGATCATGGTGAACATCGCCACGGGCCTGGCGACGCTGGAGCCGGAGCTGGAAGACGTGCTGCGCGTGCTGGGCGCCCGCCGCTGGGACGTCCTGGTGAAAGTGGGCCTGCCGCGCTCGATGCCGTACTTCTTCGGCTCGCTCAAGATCGCCATCACGCTGGCCTTCGTCGGGACCGTGCTCGCCGAGATGACGGCGGGCGATGCGGGCATCGGCAACCTGATCCTCACCGCCGGCAGCCAGCAGCGCATGCCCCTGGCCTTCGCCGGCCTGGTGGCGATCAGCGTGATGGCCATGGCGATGTACGAGTTCTTCAGCTACGTGGAGAAGCACACCACCGGCTGGGCGCACCGCGGCTCGCAGGCCGCCTGAGCCTGCATGGCCTGGCACGCCGGCCTGCGGCTGGACTACGCGCTGGAGGGCGGCCGCACGGTCGCCCGCTTCGCGCACGACGGTCCGCTGCGCATCCTGCAAAGCCTCTATCCCGAGGGCGATGCCACCTGCCACAACGTGCTGGTGCATCCGCCCGGCGGGCTGGTGGGCGGCGACACGCTCCAGGTCCGCGTGCACGCCGCCGGTGGCAGCCACGGCCTGGTGACGACGCCGGGCGCCTCGCGCTTCTACCGCAGCGAGGGAGAGAGCGCCCTGCAGGACGTGCACATCGTCCTCGACGAAAGGGCGCGGCTGGAATGGCTGCCGCTGGAAGCGCTCTACTACAGCGGCTGCCGCGCGGAGAACCGCCTGGTCATGGAAGTGGCGCCCGGGGCCGAGCTGCTGGGCTGGGACATCGCCGCCCTGGGGCTGCCGCAGGCCGGCCAGCCCTTCCTGAAGGGCGAAGTGCTGCAACACCTCGAACTCCGTGGGCACTGGCTGGAGCGCGGCCACCTCGCCGCAGAGGACACGGCCCTGATGGACGGACCGCTGGGCCTGGCCGGCCACCGCTGCCTGGCCAGCCTTTTCCTCGCGTGCGGCGACGAACTGGGGCGCGCCCGCCGCGAAGCGCTGCTGGACTGCGCGCGGGAGCACATCGCGCGCAGCGCCTTGGCGGCCACCGCCGGCGCGACGGCGCCCGGACCGCGGGTGGTCGTGGTCCGGGTGCTGGCCCCGTTGGTCGAACCCGCGATCCAGCTGTTGCGGGCGATCCGCGTGGCATGGCGGCCCCTGCTGTGGGACGTCCAGGGCGCCGAGCCGCGCGGCTGGCACGTCTGAGGCCCGCCCGGCGTCCGGCGGTGTAGGCAACCGGACGGCAAGGTTGCGTCCTACCCGACCATGGGCCCGCTGCGGCCCGCATGGGGGCATCTCTCCGGCAGTGCGCCATCGAAGCCTTGCGCACACTGGCGCCATCGAATCCAAGAACCCCAGGAGAGCCCCCATGAAATCCGATGCACGCTCGCGCAAGAGCCTCGTCTCCTTCGGTGCCATCGCCCTGCTGGCGGTCGGCGCCGCCACCGCCCAGGTCGCGACGGGCATCGACGCGACCGGCAGCTACCAGTCCGAAGTCCAGGCCTGCATGAGCGGCCAGACCCAGCAGGACCGCGACACCTGCATGAAGGAAGCGCGCAACGCCCGCGCTGAGAAGCAGCGCGGCCACCTGGAGACCTACGGCGCCCACGAGTCGCACGCCATGGCGCGCTGCGACGTGCACCAGGTCGCCGAGGACAAGGCTGCTTGCCAGGCCCGCATTATGGGCATGGGCAGCACTGGCGGCAGCGTCGCCGGCGGCGGGCTGATCCGTGAAGTGGAAACCGTGGTCATGCCCGAGGGCCAGAACTCGGTGACCATCCAGCCGCAGACCGCCGACCCGGTGGTGCTGGTGCCCTCGACCTCCACGATGGGCAACCGCTAAGCGCGACGATTCCGGCGGGTGCCGCCCTGGCGGCGCGCCGGCGTCCTACACCTCGACCCGCCGCAAGGGCTACCCTTGGGCGGGTCATCCATTTGGAGAGAGCGATGAACCACCACGAACCCCGTGACCCCGGCGAAGCCGAAGGCGACGGCCACGCGAAGCACGGCTACCGCAACGAAGTCAGCTGGGACGGCGGCAAGGGTGCGCAGCCCTACGCCAACCAGGGCAGCGAGGAGCAGGGCCCGGCCAGCGCGAGGGAACATGAAGCGGGCAACCGCGGCGATGCCTCCGGCCGCAACCTCGAGCAGCTCGAGGACGTGAAGCGCAAGCCCTGAAAAAAGGAAACCCGCGGAGGCCGGAAGGCCTGCCGCGGGTCACCGCGTCGCGTGGGGCGCTCAGAAGATCAGCATGAACAGCAGGATCAGGCCGAGCGGGACGCCGAGTAGCCAGAGGATGACGGGCATGGTGTGCTCCTTTGAAGTGTTGCCACCAAGGTAACCCGCGCAGCCCCCGCAGCTTGGAAGGCAGGCTCGGCTCTGGCGGTAGGCAGCAGCCTACGGTCGCGCCACCCGGCGTCAGAACACGCCGAACAGCATCAGCAGCAGCACGATGCCGAGCGGGACGCCGAGGAGCCAGAGGATGACGGCCATGGTTGTTCTCCTTGTGGATGGTGCTGTCCACCTTAGGGAAACGGCCGGCGCCCTTCTGCCGGGAGCCTGCGGGAGGCCCGGTAGGAGCCCTCCGTCCAGGGGGAGCACCGGTCAGATGGCCACCCGCTGGCGCACGCCGTCCCTTTCCATGTCCTTGCCGGCGCCGCGGGCGACCACTTCGCCGCGCTCCATCACCACGTAGGCATCCGCGAGCTCCTGCGCGAAGTCGTAGTACTGCTCCACCAGCAGGATCGCCATGTCGCCCCGCTGCGCCAGCATGCGGATCACGCGGCCGATGTCCTTGATGATGCTGGGCTGGATGCCTTCCGTGGGTTCGTCCAGCACCAGCAGCCGGGGCTTCGCCGCGAGCGCGCGGGCGATGGCGAGCTGCTGCTGCTGGCCGCCCGACAGGTCGCCGCCGCGCCGGTGGAGCATCTGCCGGAGCACCGGGAACAGCTCGTAGAGCTCCGCCGGCACCGGCGTGCGGCCGGGCTGTGTCGCCAGCCCCATGCGCAGGTTCTCTTCCACGGTCAGGCGCGCGAAGATCTCGCGGCCCTGCGGCACGAAGCCGATGCCTGCACGCGCCCGCTCGTACGGCGTGCGGCCCTGCAGCGGCCGCCCTTCGAACGCGATCGTTCCGCTCTTGATGGGCACCAGGCCCATCAGCGATTTCAGCAGGGTGGTCTTGCCGACGCCGTTGCGTCCCAGCACGACGGTGACCTGGCCCGGCTTCGCCTCCAGCGACACGTCGCGCAGGATGTGGGAGCCGCCGTAGTACTGGTGGATGTTCTGGATGGACAGCATCAGCGCCCCAGGTAGACCTCGATCACCCGCTCGTCCGACTGCACCTGCTCCAGCGTGCCTTCGGCCAGCACCGCGCCCTCGTGCAGCACGGTGACCTTCTCGGAGATCGTCTTGATGAAGCTCATGTCGTGCTCGACGACCATGAGGGAGTGCTGCCCCTTGAGCGACAGGAACAGTTCCGCCGTGCGCGCGGTCTCCTCGTCGGTCATGCCGGCCACCGGCTCGTCGAGCAGCAGCAGCTTCGGGTCCTGCATCAGCAGCATGCCGATCTCCAGCCACTGCTTCTGCCCGTGGCTGAGGGTGCCGGCCAGGCGCGCCGCGCTGCCCGCGAGGTGGATGGTGCGCAGCACTTCGGCAAGGCGGTCGCTTTCGGCGGAGTCCGGCCGGAAGAAGATCGACGCGCGCACGCCCTTGTCGGTCTTGAGCGCCAGCTCCAGGTTCTCGACCACCGTGAGCTGTTCGAACACGGTCGGCTTCTGGAACTTGCGGCCGATGCCCATCTGCGCGATGTCCGATTCCTTGTAGCGCAGCAGGTCGATGGTGCTGCCGAAGAAGACGGTGCCGGCGTCCGGCCGCGTCTTGCCGGTGATGATGTCCATCATGGTGGTCTTGCCGGCGCCGTTCGGTCCGATGATGCAGCGCAGTTCGCCGGGCGCGATGTCCAGCGACAGCTTGTTGATGGCGCGGAAGCCGTCGAAGCTGACGCTGACGTCTTCCAGGTACAGGATGCGGCCGTGCGTCACGTCCACTTCACCCGCAACGGCCACCCGCGAAAAGCCGGCGGAGCGCCCGCCGGAGGCCGTGGCCAGGCGCCGGGCGCCCTCTTCCATCAGATGCGGCGTCATGCACGCTCCTTGCGCAGCTTGCGCGCCAGGCCGACCACGCCGTTCGGCAGGAACAGGGTGACCGCGATGAACAGCGCGCCCAGGAAGTACAGCCAGAATTCCGGTGCCGTCACGGTCAGCCAGCTCTTGGCGCCGTTCACCAGGAAGGCGCCGACGATCGGGCCGACCAGCGAGCCGCGGCCGCCCACGGCCGCCCAGACGGCGATCTCGATGGAGTTGGCCGCGCTCATCTCGCCCGGGTTGATGATGCCCACCTGCGGCACGTAGAGCGCGCCGGCCACGCCGCACATCACGGCGCTAAGCGTCCAGATCGCGAGCTTGTAGCCGATCGGGTTGTAGCCCGAGAACATCACCCGCGATTCGGCGTCGCGGATCGCCTGCAGCACGCGGCCGAACTTGCTGGCGACGAGGAAACGCGCCAGCAGGAAGAAGCCGAGCAGCGTGAGGCCGGTGAGGACGAACAGCGTCATGCGCGTCTGCGGCGTGGCGATGGCGATGCCCACGATGCGCTTGAAGTCGGTGAAGCCGTTGTTGCCGCCGAAGCCCGTCTCGTTGCGGAAGAACAGCAGCATGGCGGCGAAGGTGAGCGCCTGCGTGATGATGGAGAAGTACACGCCCTTGATGCGCGAGCGGAAGGCGAAGTAGCCGAACACGAAGGCGACGACCCCGGGCACGGCGACCACCAGGAACAGCGTGGCGGCGAAGCTGTCGGAGAGCGCCCAGTGCCAGGGCAGTTCCTTCCAGTCCAGGAACACCATGAAGTCCGGCAGGTCGCTCTTGTAGTGGCCGTCGCGGCCGATCTGCCGCATGAGGTACATGCCCATCACGTAGCCGCCCAGCGCGAAGAACAGGCCATGGCCCAGCGACAGGATGCCGGTGTAGCCCCAGATCAGGTCCATCGCCAGGGCGCAGATGGCGTAGCACATGATCTTGCCGACCAGCGCCACGGCGTAGTCGCTCATGTGGAACGCGCTGGACGCAGGGACGACCAGGTTCAGCAGCGGCGCGAGGGCACACACGGCGACGAGCGCGACGAGGAAAGCCGTCCAGCCGGTCTTCGTGAGCAGCGGCGCGCGCTGCGGCAGCGCCTCTTCCTCCCTCCCCCCCTGGGGGAGGGCTGG
>NZ_JADDIV010000004.1 GCF_015070875.1 Ramlibacter pallidus | reverse complement strand
GGGGGCCGCGGGCGCGGCCGCCGGTGCCGGCGCGGGTGCAGGACCGGGCGCGGGCGCTTCGGCGGTCGGCGCGGGGGCCGGCGCGGGCGGCGGCGGCGCGGGAGGTGGCGCTTCCGGTTCGTCGTAGACGGCGACGGAAAGGAGCTGCCGATCTTGCAGCGCCCCATCGCTGGCCTCGACGATCACCTCGTAGATGTTGTCGCGGCCGCCGTCGGCGGCATTCTCGAAGTCCGGCGCCTGGACGAACGCCAGCGCGCCGGTGGCCGGATCGATCGTGAAGAGGCTCGCATCGGCGCCGCCGACGATGCTGTACACGAGGGACGGCGTGGTGCCGTCGACGTCGGTCGCGGCGACGACCCCGACCTGCACCGCGCCTTCGCCGATCGCGGCGCTGGCTGTCGCCCCACCGCCGCCACTTGCGATCACCGGTGCGTCGTTGACCGAAGCGACCCGGACCGTTGCCGTGGCGGCCACGCTGGTGGAGTTGCCGTCGGTCACCGTGTACTGGAAGGCGGCGTTGCCGTGGAAGTCCGCGTCCGGCCGGAAGGTGACGGTGCCGTCCGCGTTGAGCGTCACCGTGCCGCCGCTCACGGCCGCGACGGACGCGATGGACAGCGTGGCGCTGTCGGGATCGCCATCGTTGCCCAGCAACTGGGCCGCGGTGTGGGTGATGCCGGTGTCCTCGGTCGCGTCCAGGACGTCGTCCCGCGCGGTCGGCGTGTCGTCCACCGCGGCGACGTGGACGGTCACCGTGACGGGCGCGGAAACGGCGTTGCCATCGGTGACCGTGTAGGTGAAGGTGGCGGTGCCGTGGAACTCCGGGTCCGGCGTGAACGTGACCGTGCCGTCGGCGTGGAGCACCGCCGTGCCACCGGGCCCGCTGGTGACGTTGGCGATCGCGAGGGTGCCGCCGTCCACGTCGGTGTCGTTGCCGGCCAGGTCGCCGAGGACCAGCGGCGCGTCCTCCGGGGTTGCGCGGGTGTCTGCCTGCGCCACGGGCGCGTCGTTCACGGGCAGAAGGTCCAGCGTCGCCGAGCCGGCGGTGGTCGCGGCGCCGTCGGTGACGGTGTAGGTGAAGGTCACCGCGCCGTCGTCGTCGGCCGCCGCCGTGAAGGTCCAGGTCCCGTCGCCGTTGTCCACGAGGGTGCCGCTGCTGGACGCCAGGGTCGAGGCCGTGAGGGGAGCCCCTTCCGCGTCGGCGGCGTTGCCCAGCAGGTCCGCCTGCGTGATCAGGCGGCTGCCGTCTTCCGCGAGAGGCGCCAGGACGACGGGCGCCGTCGTGGGTGCATCGTTGACGGGATCCAGTTCCAGGCTGGCCGTGCCGAGGATCGTGGCCGCCCCGTCGCCGATCAGGTACGTGAAGGTGACGGCCGTGTCGTCGTCGGCCGCGGGCAGGTAGCTCCAGAGCCCGCCGCCAAGATCCGTGAGCGTTCCGCTGCTGGCGGCGAGGTTGCTCACGACGAGCGTCCCGCCGTCGGCGTCGCTGGCCTGCGCGAGCAGCTCCGCCTCGGTGATCAGGCGGGTGCCGTCCTCCGCGAGGACGCCCAGGTCCACGTTCGAAGTGGCAGGTGCATCGTTGACCGGTGCGAGATCGATGCTCGCCGTCCCCGCGACCGTGATGGCGCCGTCGCTGATGTCGTACGTGAACGTGACCGCGGTGTCGTCGTCCGTCGCCGGCGTGAAAGTCCACGTGCCGTCGCCATTGTCCGTCAGCGTGCCGCTGCTGGCGACCAGATTCGTCGCGGTCAGCGCATCGCCGTCGACGTCGGTGGAGCCGGCCAGCAGGTCGGCCTGCGTGATGACGCGTGTTCCGTCCTCGGCAAGCGGCGCCAGGACCACGGGGAAAGCGGTCGGTGCGTCGTTGACGGGCGTCAGGTCGAGGCTGGCCGTTCCGGCAACCGTGGCCGTGCCGTCGCTGATTTCGAACGTGAACGTGACGTCCGTGTCGTCGTCCGCGGCCGGCGTGAAGGTCCACGTGCCATTGCCGTTGTCCACCAGCGTGCCGCTGCTGGCGACCAGGTTCGTGGCGGCCAGCACATCGCCTTCCACGTCGCCGGCTCCGGCCAGCAGGTCTGCCTGCGTGATCACGCGCGTGCCGTCCTCGGCGAGCGGCGACAGGACCACCGGCGAGACCGTGGGGGCGTCGTTCACCGGCGTGAGGTCCAGGCTGGCGGTCCCGACGACGCTGGTCGTGCCGTCGCTGATGGCATACGTGAACGTGACGACGCTGTCGTCATCCCCTGCCGGCGTGAACGTCCAGGTGCCGTCGCCGTTATCGGTCAGCGTGCCGCTGCTCGCGACCAGGTTGGTGGCCGTCAGACCGTCGCCGTCGACGTCGCTCGCGCCCGCCAGCAGGTCGGCTTGCGTGATCACGCGTGTCCCGTCCTCGGCAAGCGGCGCCACCACCACGGGGGAGGCGGTCGGAGCGTCGTTCACGGGCGTCAGGTCGAGGCTGACCGATCCGGCAACCGTGGCCGTGCCGTCGCTGATGTCGTACGTGAACGTGACGGCGGTGTCGTCGTCCGCCGCCGGCGTGAAGGTCCACGTGCCATTGCCGTTGTCCACCAGCGTGCCGCTGCTGGCGACCAGGTTCGCGGCCGTCAGCGGATCGCCGTCGACGTCGCTCGCCGCGGCGAGGAGATCGGCCTGCGTGATCAGCCGCGTGCCATCTTCGGCAAGTGGCGCCAGGACCACCGGCGAAGCGGTCGGTGCGTCGTTGACGGGCGTTAGGTCGAGGCTGGCCGTTCCGGCAATCGTGGCCGCGCCGTCGTTGATGCCGTACGTGAACGTGACCGCGGTGTCGTCGTCCGTCGCCGGCGTGAAAGTCCACGTGCCGTCCCCGTTGTCGGTCAGCGCGCCGCTGCTCGCGACCAGGTTCACCGCCGTCAGCGGATCGCCGTCGATGTCGCTCGCGCCTGTCAGCAAGTCGGCTTGCGTGATGACGCGTGTCCCGTCCTCGGCAAGTGGCGCCAGGACCACAGGCGAAGCGGTCGGAGCGTCGTTCACGGGCGTCAAGTCGAGGCTGGCCGTTCCGGCAACCGTGGCCGTGCCGTCGCTGATGTCGTACGTGAACGTGACGGCGGTGTCGTCGTCCGCCGCCGGCGTGAAGGTCCACGTGCCGTCGCCGTTGTCCACCAGCGTGCCGCTGCTGGCGACCAGGTTCGTGGCGGCCAGCACATCGCCTTCCACGTCGCCGGCTCCGGCCAGCAGGTCGGCTTGCGTGATCACGCGCGTGCCGTCTTCGGCAAGCGGTGACAGGGTCACGGGCGAAGCGGTCGGGGCGTCGTTCACTGGCGTGAGGTCCATGCTGGCGGTCCCGGCGACGCTCGCCGTGCCGTCGCTGATGGCATACGTGAACGTGACGGCGCTGTCGTCATCCCCTGCCGGCGTGAACGTCCAGGTGCCGTCGCCGTTATCGGTCAGCGTGCCGCTGCTGGCGACCAGGTTGGTGGCCGTCAGACCGTCGCCGTCGACGTCACTCGCGCCGGCCAGCAGATCGGCTTGCGTGATCACGCGTGTCCCGTCCTCGGCGAGCGGCGCCAGGGCCACGGGGAAAGCGGTCGGCTCGTCGTTGATGCGCGTGAACGTCACCGTGGCCGCCAGGGTGTTGCCGGTCGCAAGGCCATCGCTCACGGTCACATCGAAGGCGGGCGCGGCTTCGCCGCCATCGTGGACGAAGCGCACCTGGCCGGCGGCGAGCTGCGCGGTGGTGAAGGTGGTGGCGCCATTCCAGTCGCTGCCGTCGAAGACCTGGAAGCTGCCGCCGGTGACGGCCGACACCGCATACGTGAAGCTCGTGCTGTCCGGGTCGGAGACGCCGAAGTCGGCCTGCGCCAGGACGACCGTGCCGCCTTCCGTGGCCGCCAGCTGCGCCGACGTGAGCACCGGCGCGTCGTCGACGGGCGTGAAGCTCACGGCGCCCGCCAGCGTGTTGCCGGCGACGGAGCCGTCGTGCACGGTGACAGAGAAGGCCGGCGCCGCCTCCCCCCCGTCATGCACGAACCGCACCTGGGCCGCGGCCAGCTGCGCGGTGGTGAAGGCGGACGCGACGTTCCAGGTGGTGCCATCGAACACCTGGAAGCTGCCGTGGGTCACGCCGGACACCATGAACGTGAAGCTGGTGTCGTCCGGGTCGGTGACGCCGAAGTCGGCGAGCGTCACGGGCACCGTGCCGCCCTCGGCCACGGCCAGCTGCGCCGAGGTGAGCACCGGCGCGTCGTTGGCCGGCGTGAAGGTCACGGTCCCCGCCAGCGTGTTGCTGTCGACGGTGCCGTCGTTCACCGTGAGCGCGAAGGCCGGCGCCGTTTCGCCGCCATCGTGCACGAACCGCACCTGGTTGGCCGCCAGCTGCCCGGACGTGAAGGTCGAGGCGGCGTTCCAGGTGGTGCCATCGAACACCTGGAAGCTCCCGTGGGTCACGCCGGACACCGTGTACGTGAAGCTGGTGTTGTCCGGGTCGGTGACCCCGAAGTGCGCGGCGCTGACCGGCACCGTCCCGCCTTCACCGACGGTCAGCTGCGCCGACGTGACGACGGGTGCATCGTTGCGGGCATCGACCTGCAGGGTCGCGCCGGCCGCCGACAGCGCCAGGCCGTCGCTCACCTGGTAGGTGAAGGAGACCGTCCCGCTGAAGTCCGCCGGCGGCGTATACGTCCACGTGCCGTCCTGGTTGTCCACGAGGGTGCCGCCGCTGGCGGTCGCCAGGTTCACGATGGTCAGCGTGTCCGCCGGCAGGTCGGCGTCGGTCGTCGTCGCGAGCAACTGCGCCGTCGTGATGACGACCGCGGTGTCTTCCGGTGTCGCCGGCAGGGTCACCGGCCCCGACACCACCGGCGGCACGTTCACCGGGGTGACCGTGATCGTCACGGTGCCGGTCGAAGTGGTGGAACCGTCGCTCACGGTGTACGTGAAGGTCGCGGTGCCGTGGAAGCCCGGTGTCGGCGTGAACTGGACCGCGCCGCCCGCATTGAGCGAAACGGTTCCACCGACACCCGGCGTGACCGCGACGATCTCCAGCGCGTCGCCGTCCGGGTCGGAATCGTTGTCGAGCAGCGAGTTGTTGCCGTTCGGCGGGAACGTCGCCTGCTGGCCCTCGGCAATGGTGCGCGTGTCGTCGACGGCGGTGGGCGCCGCATTGGGCAGCATGTTGGTGAAGCCCGCGACGAGGCCGTCCACCCCGGCCGGCGCCGCGTCGTAAGGCGCGCCCTCGCTGAACCCGGCTTCGATCGTGCTGCCCACCACGTACACCGAGCGTCCGTGCACCGCGATCCCGCCGGGCGTGACCTCCTTGCCGTAGAAGGTGCCGTACTCCAGGTCGGCGCTCCCGTTCCCGGCGGGCCGCAGCATCATCACGAACAGGTTGCGGCTCTGGTGGTTGCCCTCGTGCGCGTCCGGCGTGGTGGGGAAGTTGCTGTCGTTGGTCTGGCCGACCAGCACCACCCGGCCGCGCCCGTACGCCACGTCCGCGATGCGGTCGCCGTTCTTGTCACCGACCAGGGTGGAATACAGCAACCCGTTGCCCACGCCCGCGACGTCGGTGTCATACGCACGCAGGTAGCCGATCGTGTCGTTGTTGTTGGCGTTCGAAGTGACCTGGTATGCGCCGGCCGTCGTGGCGAGGTTGCCGGAATTGCGGTACTTCGTGTCGCCCACCACGTAAGCGGTGCCGCTGCCGTCGATGGCCACGGCGGTGGCCGTGTCGTGGTCGGAGCCGCCGATGAAGGTCGAGTAGACGTGGTTCCCGCTGCCGTCCAGCCGGACGAGGAAGCCGTCGGCGCTGCCGTTCTGGACGTTGTCGTGGCCCGTGATGGTCACGGTGTCGGCGTTCAGCGCCAATGCGCTGGAGCCCGTGTCGCCCACGACGTACGCCTCACCCGCCGCGGTGACGGCCAGTCCCGATGCACCATCGTCGCCCGTTCCTCCGATCAGGCTCGTGTAGACCTGCGCACCGCTCGATGTGTACTTGGTGACGAAGGCATTGTCGGAGCCGGTGAGGAGTCCGGACAGGACCGGAAGGCCGAGCCCGGCGGACGCGGCGGTGCCGGCCGCGTAGACGTTGCCCGCCGCGTCGAAGGCCACCGCGCTCCCGGCGTCCGCCGTGCCGTTGCCCCCGAAATAAGTGCTGAAGACCAGTCCGCCGGTCGGGTTCAGTTTCAGAACGAAAGCGTCCTGGGCGGTCGACAGCAGTGGGTCGGCGAGGTCGCCGTCGGCAGCGGCCGCGGTAGGGAAGTTCGCCGACCGGGTCCAGCCGGTCACCGCCACGTTGCCGTTCGCATCCACGGCGATCGCGTTCGCACGCTCGTCCCCGGTCCCGCCGATGCGCGTGGACCAGATCATCTGCGACAGGTCGCTCGAGAACTTCGCCACGAACACGTCGCCGTCGCCGCGCGGCCCATTCCCCGGCAACTCGTTCGCGTCGGGATTCGGGCCGGCCGGGAAGCTGCCGCTCGTGGTCCGGCCCGTGATGTAGACGAACCCGTCGGCGCCGACCGCCACGTCGGTTGCGGTGTCGTTGGAGCTGCCGCCGAAGTAGCTGGCGTAGTCCAGCACCGGATCGATCACGAGCTCGCGGCTGCGGTCGTAGGCGCCGAGGACGAAGCCGACGCTGCCGTCCGCCGCCACCTCGTACCGGCTCGCCACGGCCTCCAGGCCGCCGTCCGCGGCCCGCTGGTAGCTCACGGGTGCCTGGAAGCGCAGCGCGGTGTCGGTGCCCGCCACCGCCAGCACCAGGTCGCCGTCGGCGGCGATGCTCGCGCCGTCGACGCCTTCGAACCGCAGGCGGATCTGGCCGGCATCCGCCGCGGCGGCGACGATGAAGTCGTATTCCAGCTGGCGCTGGTTGCCGTAGTAGCGCACGTCGACGCCTTCGTACACGCCGCGGTAGACGACGGCCCCGTGGTTGGCCAGGCCGGTGGCCCACTTCGACGCATCGCTGCCGACGATGACGTTGCTCCGCGTGGCGAGCAGCCCCTCGCCTTCGCCCTGCACGTCCTCGCGTGCACCCACGAGGTCCAGTTGCACGGTGCGTTGCCCGGCCTCGGTCGCGAGGGTCAGGGAGGCGTTGCCGCCATGGAGCGCGATGCCGTAGCCGCCGCCATGCGCCACGAAATCGATGCCCGCCGGCGCCTGGCCCTGGTTGGCCTCGAAACTCATGGGCAGCGCCGCGTAGGTGGCGGCGAAGGTCGAGGCCGTGGCCGGAGAGGCGGAGACCGTCGCGGCGGACGGCGCGGTGATGACGCCGGCCGTGGCGTACTCGCCGCCTTCCGACAGCGTACGGATGTCGGGCGCCGGTGCCGCGTCCGCGCCGAGCATCAGCCCGCCCGTGAGGTCCGCCGAATACAGCAGCCGCGGCTCCATGGCCTCCGCCACGGGCCGCGCGCGTGCGGGCACCCTGCGGCGAAAGCGGGAGAGCCAGCGCATGCGGCCTGCTCCGCTCAGGCCCGCGGACGGGCGGGACGGACCAGCGTGGGGTCCATCTGCAGCCGCAGGGCCGGTTCCCCCTTCGCGGGCACCGTGCTGGCGGGCGTGGCCGATGCCGGGCGCGGCGCGGCCGGGCGGCCGGCCGGGGCCGGCAAGCCCAGGTCCGCCTTGCAGCGCAGGCCGGCGGGCAGTGCGTGGTCCGCATTCGGCAGTTCCATGCGCACGCGGAAGGTGTTGCTGGCGCCGTCGATCAGCCGGTCGACCAGGGTCACGGTGGCCATGCGGGGCTGCGCCGAGGGGAAGTCGGGCGTCACGGCCAGCTGCATGCCCTTGCGGATGCTGGGGTACATGGCCGAGGGCAGCACCACTTCCACCCGCAACGGGTCGACCACGGCGATGCGGTAGATCGGCTTCTCCTCGACGCGCTCCCCCGTGGACAGGTAGCGTTCGACCACCACGCCGCTGATCGGGCTGCGGATGGTGCGCAGGCCCAGCTGCGCCTGCGCGAGCTCGTGTTCGCGGGCGAAGACGTTGCGCTGCTCGCGTGCCTGCGCCAGCCGGTTCTCGGCCACCATCGCCTCGGCCCGCGCCTGTTCCAGCGCCTGGCTGGAGATGAATTGCTGGTTCGCCAGGTCGGCGGCGCGCGCGAGCTTCTGGCGCGCGAGTTCGGCATTGGCTTCCGCCGCCTTGAGCTCGCCCACGGCCTGCGCCTTGCTCGAAGCCACCGCCACCGACTGGCGCTCGACCTCGGACCGCAGGGTGGCCAGGACCTGGCCCGCCGCCACGCGGTCGCCCCGTTCCACGAGGGTGGAGCCGATCACGCCGATCACGGGACTGCCCACGTCGGAGACGCGGAACGGCTCGATCAGGCAGCCCAGCGCCTGGGCGGCCACCGCGGCCGGGCCGAGGAAGGATCCCGCCAGGACCCAACGTCCGTACTTTTTCATTGCTGCACCTGCCGGCTGAACGTGAGTTCGCGTGCTTGCGACTCCGCCACAAGGCTGAGTTTCACACGCTGGTAACGAAGGGTAAAGGACTCTCGCCTCTGCGCCAGCGAAAGCGTGATCTTTGTCCCCGCCGAACCCGGGGCGGACCGGGCACGCCAGCGCAGCCACCAGGATGGCCACCATCGCTGCAGCAAGGGGAAGTCGGCGGCCACCATGCGGTGGACGGACCCGGGCTGGCCCTGGCGACCCGCCCGCCCCAGGAATTGCCGGTCGATGCGCGCCGAAGCGTTCAGCTGGCAGAGGATGACGTGCAGGCCGCCCTGCGCCAGCACGTCGGGTGCCACGGGAATGTCGGTTCCGCGTCCCGCCATGCTGGTGGCCACGGTGATGCAGCCCGGCTGGCCGGCCTGGGCCACCAGCTCGCTCTCCTCCCGGTCCTGCCGTGCGTTCAGCACGCGGTGCGGCAATCCGGCCCCGTGGAGGAGCCGGGACAGCGCCTCGGACTGCGCCACGGTCTCGGTGCCCACCAGCACCGCCCGCCCCCTGGCGGATTCGGTCCGTGCCTCTTCGACGACGGCCTGCCACAGGCGCGTGCTGTCCTCGAACAGGTGCACGGGCCGCTCCGACACCTGCCATGGGGCGCGGCGCGGCACGACGAAGACTTCCAGGCCGTAGACCTGCCGCAGCTCACCCCTCGCTTCGGCAAGCGTTCCGCTGGCGCCCGACAGTCGCAGGTAGCGCGGGAAGAAGCGCTGGAACGTCGTCTGGCTGCGCGTGGCGTTGCGTTGCGACGGAGCCACTCCCTCCTTCCACTCCACCAGCTGGTGCAGCCCCGACGCCCAGGCGCGGCCGGCGGCGGCGCGGCCCGTCGTCTCGTCGACCAGCATCACTTCGCCGTCGCGCACGACGTAGTCATGGTCCCGCCGCAGCACGTGCAGCGCCACCAGGGCCATTTCCACCGCTGCTTCGCGGTGGGCGCGGTGTCCCAGCAGGGGGTGGTCCGCGGGAGGCCAGGCGGCAAGCTTCGCGCGGCCCGAGGCCGTCAGCGCGAAGCTGCGGCCGTCGGCGCGGCGCCCGAAATCGTCGTCCTGCGCCAGCCGCCGCGCCGCGGCCAGCGCGTCCCGGTAGAAGGCGGCTTCTCCCGCCGAACCCTCCGCCTGCGCCAGCACCAGGGGAACCCTTGCCTCGTCGATGAGCACGGTGTCGGCCTCGTCCAGGATCGCCATGCAGAGCCCGCGCAGCACCGGCGCGGGCGGTGCGCCGGCCCCGGACAGGCGCAGCGCGCGCTGCTCCAGCGGCGACAGGTCCGCCGCGCGCAAGCTTCCGTCGCGCAGGTGGTCGAACGCCAGCTCCTTCGCGGTGCAGTACGTGACGTCGGCGCCGTACGCCTCGCGCCGCCGCTGGGCGTCCATCGGCTGCACCACGCAGTCCACGCGCAGGCCCAGCCGTTCGTAGAACGGCCGCAGGCGTGCGGCATCGCGCTGGGCCAGGTAGTCGTTGGCCGTGACCACGTGGACGGGCGTCCGCGCGAGCGCCGCCACGGCCGCGGCGATCGCGATCGCCGCGGTCTTGCCCTCCCCGGTTGCCATCTCGGCCAGCCGGTCGTCCAGCAGCACGCGCGCGGCCAGCAGCTGCTGGCGGTGCGGCGGGTGGCCACCGGCCAGCGCCAGGGCGCTGGCGGCCAGCAGCACCGCCTGCCGCAGCCAGTCCTCGCCACCGGCCGGCTGATCCCGCACGGCCTGCAGCGCGCGCGCGAAATCCTCTTGCGCCACGAGCGGGGCCGCGGCCACGTCATCGGCGAAACGCCGCAGCGCGGAGGTGCCGGTGGAGAGCGCGCGCCGGTGGTTGCGCGCCGTCGGCACGCGCTCGGGATGGCTGCCCCACACCACGCCGGGCGCAGGCCACCGGGCGGCCGGTCCGCGCCGGTTCATGCCTGGCCGGTGGGACTGAACTGGCGCACCAGCAACTGCCGCAGCACGCGCAGCACCTGCAGTCCCAGCGGCTCGCTCGCGAGCTCCAGCTTGACCCAGGCCCGGCCACCGATGTGGTCCACGGGCAGGCCGGGCACGTCCACGTCGACCAGGAACACGGGCAGTTGCGTGCGCACGCCCGTGGTGTCCGCCGGGTCGACGGCCACCGGGCCGCCGTGCCGGTCGCCGAGCGCCGCGCTCGGCAGCTCGCGCGTGGCCGCCGGGGTCTCGTTGCGCAGGTTGCCGGTGTGCACCCGGCCGGGCTGCCCGGCCAGCCGCACCTCGATGCCCTGGAGGTGGCCGCGCACGCGCAGCAGGTCTTCGTCGCGCAACACGGCGCGCACCTGCGCCGCCTCCGGTCCCAGCACGTAACCCAGCATCGCGCCGCGCGCGGCATAGCTGCCGGCGAGGTCCTGTTCCCGCGGCAGGACCGCACGGCCGGCGCTGTGCGCACGGACGTCGAGGTCGGCGAGCTGCTGTTCGGCCCGCTGGCGCTCCGCTTCGTTGCGCGCGATCTGTTCGTTGATGTCGCCGGCCCGGGCGGGGTCGTGCAGCAGCGCCTGGTATTGCTGCGCCATGAGGCCGGTGCGCTCGCCGAGGGCCTTCTCATGCTGCGCGAGCAGCACCGGGTCGAGCATCTTCACCACCACGTCGCCCGCCTGCACGGGGGTGCCGTCCCGCACCACCGCGGACTCGACGAAGCCGGCGGCCTGGGGCCGCAGGAGTGCGCGCTCGGGTGGCCAGACGACGCCGCGCGCCACCACGCTGGAAGGCGCCGGCACAACGAAGAGGAGGACCAGCACGCCGGCAGCAAGGACTGCCGCGGTGCCCAGCGCCCGCCGGCGTGCCGGCAGGTCCGGCGCCTGGGCCGCGCTGCGCAGCAGGCCCCGCACGGCCGTGGTGGCCAGCCATCCCGCCAGGCCCAGGGCGACCAGCCATCCCAGCAGCCAGGATTGGTGCCCGACCCAGAACACCAGCGCCACCAGGAGGCCGGCGCGATAGAGCCAGGAGGCAGGCGCGTAGAACGCCAGCCACTTGGTTTCGCCGGCCGCGATCGCGCTCGCCGGCAAAGCCTCTTCGCCGGCCACCAGCCGGCGCCACTGCGCGCCCCACCACGCCTGGCTGCGCGTGGCCAGATTCGGCAGCTGCAGCAGGTCGCAGAGCAGGTGGTAGCCGTCCAGCCGCAGCAGGGGGTTGGCGTTGAACAGCACCGTGGACACCGAGCAGATCAGCACCACGACCAGTGCGAAGTCGCGCAGGAGCCCGGGGCTGAACGCGAGCCATGCGGCCATGGCGAGGGCCGCGAGGGCCAGTTCGACCATGATGCCGGCGGCGCTCACCGCGGCGCGCCGGCGTGCCGTGGCGAAGGCATTGGCCGCGCTCGCATCCACGTACGGCGCCGGCGTCAGCAGGAGCAGCGAGACGCCGAACTCGCGCACCTCGCCGCCGAAGCGGCGCACCGCCATCCCGTGGCCCAGCTCGTGCAGCGCCTTCACCAGCGGGTACGCCAGCCAGGCGAGCGCATAGCTCGACGGCGTGGCGAGCAGGCGGAGCGCGTCGGCCCGCAGCGCCGGGTACTCGCTCGCCGCCGCCAGCAGGCCCATGCCGACGGCGAGCAGCCACAGCAGGAACACCGGCCAGCGCCACAGCGCGGATGCGATCGGCGCGAGGCGGTCCAGCAGGCGCGTGGGATCGAACAGGCGCGTGCGCAGCACCAGCGGGTTGACGAAGGCGCGGCGCCGGCGGTCCTGGTCTTCGCCGCGGCGCGCGAACAGCAGCGACAGGTGCGGTGCGGCGTCGAACTGCAGCATGCCGGCGCGGAACAGCTGCGCGAGCAGGCGCAGGATGTCGTCCTGCGTAGGTGCATCGTCGCCGCCTTGCGCCAGCAGGCGGTCCCACAGCGCCCCCACCGTGGCCTGGCCGTCGCAGCGGCCGACGAAAGCGTAGGCCGCCGGGTTCAGCCGCACCTGCCGGCCGGAGCCGGGCTCCACGAGCACGTGCCAGAGCTGGTCGCGCACGCGCTGGCGCACGATGCGCAGGCCGCCGGCCAGGCTGGGCTTGAGCGGCGCGACCCGGTACCAGGAGCCGCTGACCAGCGGTGGGGTCATGGGGCGATGGTCCACAGCGCGAGCCGCAGCCAGTCGACCGCGCGGTGGAACAGCAGCCAGGCCAGCGACCGGCGGCCCACCTCGATCTTCGCGACGCCGGTCAGGCCCGGGCGCAAGTCCGCCTGCTGCACCTCGGGCGTGGCCTCCACTTCGAAGTAGTTGCGCCCGTCGGCGGCCGTTGCCACCGGCACGATGCGCCGCGTGGTGAAGCGCAACGGCTCGTCGGGGCGCGCCGCGAGAGCCAGCTGGCCCTTCTGCCCGGCGCGCACCGCGCCGACGTCGCTCTCGTCGACTTCGACGATCAGCCGGAAGCTGTCGCTCGGCGCCAGCAGCATCAGCGTCTCGCCCTTCTGCACCGGCGCGCCCAGGTTCTGCGTCAGGTCTCCCTTGATGACGATGCCGTCGAACGGGGCGACCAGCCGGCTGCGCTCCAGCTGCGTCTCCGCCAGCGTCAGCAGCGCCTGCGCCTCGGCCGCGCGCGACTGGCTGATGACCATCTGCGTGCGGTCGTTGCGGGCGAGCGCGGCGCGATAGCCGTTCTCGTGCTGGCGCAGTTCGCTTTCGCGGCGCGCGCGCTCCAGTTCGAGATCCTGCGAGGACAGCTGCGCCAGCACCTGCCCCGCCGTGACGCGGTCGCCCGGACGCACGTGGGTCTGCTGCAGGAAGCCGTCGGCGGCGGCCACCACCGCGCGCTGCACCGAGCCTTCGAGGCGCGCCGGCGCGCTCACGCGCCAGGGCAGCGGCACCGCCATCGCGATCGCCAGCGCCAGCAGCCCGCCCGCCCACGCCATGCGGCGGCGACCGGGTGCCGCAAGGTTCTCGCGAATGCGGTCCCGCATGCGGCGGTGCCACGGCGTCTCGTTCAGGCGCTTGAGTTCCAGCACGGGCCCGGCGAAGCTGCAGACGTCCTCGCAGAGCGCGATCTCGGTCGCCAGGAAGCGCGGCTGGGCATCGCGCTCCAGCGTCACCGCGCCCACCACTTCGGTCCCGGAGACGATCGGTACGCTGCAGGCCTGGCCGGCGCCAGCCAGCTGCCGCTGCGCCAGGCTGACGGGCGGGTGGGGCAGCAATGCGGGCCAGGCGACGCTCAGGCGTTGGTCGATGGACTCGTGCATCGCGGCGCCCAGGGCCGCGGCCGCCGCGTGCCGGGAATCGATCTCGCCGGCCTGCGAGCTGCCGGCGATGCGCATGCGCTCGCCCTCCAGCAGGCCCACGCTCACGCGCCGGCAGTGCAGCAGTTCCGCCAGTTCGGCCGCGAGGGCGGTGGCCGCTTCCTCCAGCCGCGGGCGCGCCAGCACCGCGGCCTGGCAGCGCAGGACGGCATCCTGCGCCGGCAGGCCGGCGGCGGCGCTCGCGACGAGCTGGGGCGGTGCTTTGTCCATGGCTGGGCTGGCATTGTCCCCCGCGCCGCCTCGGCCACGGAAGGGGATCGGCCCTGACGCGGGCCGCCTGTGGCGCCCAGCCGTCAGCCGGTGGTTGCCAGCGCGGAAAAGGCCCGGATCACTTCCGGCGGCGCCTGCACCAGCTCGATCAGCACGCCCTCGCCCGCCACCGGGAAGTCGTCGCTGGACTTCGGGTGGATGAAGCAGATGTCAAAGCCGGCGGCGCCGCGGCGGATGCCGCCCGGCGCGAAGCGCACACCCTGCGCGGTGAGCCATTCCACGGCGCCCGGCAGGTCGTCCACCCACAGGCCGACGTGGTTCAGCGGGGTCGTGTGCACCGCCGGCTTCTTCTCCGGGTCCAGCGGCTGCATCAGGTCCACTTCGACCTTCAGCGGCCCGCTGCCCAGCGCGCAGATGTCCTCGTCGACGTTCTCGCGGTCGCTGCGGTAGGTGCCGGTCACTTCCAGGCCGAACATGTCGACCCAGAGCTTGTGCAGCCGCAGCTTGTCGGGACCGCCGACGGCGATCTGCTGGATGCCCAGCACCTTGAAGGGACGCGGGACGGCTGCGGTCATTTCTCGAACTCCACGATCGGCTGGTCCACCGCGAGCGATTCGCCCCTGGCCGCCAGCACCTTGCCGACCACGCCGTCCGCCGCCGCGAACAGCACGTTCTCCATCTTCATCGCCTCGATCACGGCGATGCGCTCGCCGGCCTGCACGCGCTGGCCCGGCTGCACCGCGACGTCGACCAGCAGGCCCGGCATCGGCGACAGCAGGAAGCGGCTCAGGTCCGGCGGCGCCTTGAAGGGCATCAGCGCATGGAGCTCGGCCGAGCGCGGGGTGAGCACCATCGCGTCCAGCCGCGTGCCCTGGTGCGCGATGCGCAGCGCCAGCGGGTTCTTGCCCACGCCGCGCTCCACCTGCGCCATGAAGGCCCGGCCGTCGACGGTGCCGCGGATGCGGGCGCCGCCCAGGTGCCAGGAGCTGGCGAGCGTGTAGCGGCGGCCGTTGGTTTCCACCACGCTGGTGCCCGGCTCGGTGTCGCGCACGGTGGCGGGTTGGTACTGGTGCCGGCCGGCGGCATCCAGCTTCACCACCACGAAGTCCTCGCCGACCTTGAACTCGTGGCCGCGCAGCTGTCCGCTGATGCCCGCCGAGCGCTTGAGGGCGCGCCGGTTGGCCCAGGCCGCGAGCGCCACCAGGAAATCGGGATCGTCATGCGGCACGTCCTCGGCCCGGAAGCCGCCGGCATAGTGCTCCGCGATGAAGCCGGTGTTGAAGTCGCCGGCCACGAACTTCGGGTGCGCCAGCAACGCGGCCTGGAACGGCACGTTGCTGGAGATGCCCCGGATCACGAAGCCGTCGAGCGCCTCGCGCATCTTCGCGATCGCGTCGCGGCGGTCGCTGCCGTGCACGATCAGCTTGGCGATCATCGAGTCGTAGTACATGGGGATCTCGCCGCCCTCGCCCACGCCGGTGTCGACCCGCACGCCGTGCAGGTGTTCCGTGTCCGACGCCCACATGCTGGCCTTCGGCGGCTGGAAGCGCACCAGCCGTCCGGTGGACGGCAGGAAACTGCGGAACGGGTCCTCCGCGTTGATCCGGCACTCGATCGCCCAACCCTCGCGCTTCACCTCGGCCTGCGTGAACGGCAGCTTCTCGCCGGCGGCCACGCGGATCATCAGTTCCACCAGGTCCAGGCCGGTGATGCACTCGGTGACCGGGTGCTCCACCTGCAGGCGGGTGTTCATCTCCAGGAAATAGAACGACTGGTCCTTGCCGACCACGAACTCCACCGTGCCGGCACTCTGGTACTGCACGGCCTTCGCCAGCGCCACCGCCTGTTCGCCCATGGCTTTGCGCGTGGCGTCGCTGATGAAGGGCGACGGCGCTTCCTCGATCACCTTTTGGTGCCGGCGCTGGATGGAGCACTCGCGTTCGTTGAGGTAGACCACGTTGCCGTGCGCGTCGCCCAGCACCTGGATCTCGATGTGGCGCGGCTCCTCGACGAACTTCTCGATGAAGACGCGGTCATCGCCGAAGCTGTTGCGCGCCTCGTTGCGGCACGAGCTGAAGCCCTCGAACGCTTCCTTGTCGTCGTAGGCCACGCGCAGGCCCTTGCCACCGCCGCCGGCCGACGCCTTGATCATGACGGGGTAGCCGATGTCCTTGGAGATCTCCACGGCGCGCTCCGCCGAATCGATGGCGTCGTTCCAGCCGGGAATGGTGTTGACGCGGGCTTCCTTCGCCAGCTTCTTGGACGCGATCTTGTCGCCCATCGCCGCGATCGAATGGTGCTTGGGGCCGATGAAGACGAGCCCCTCTTCCTCGACGCGCCTGGCGAACGCCTCGTTCTCCGAGAGGAACCCGTAACCGGGATGGATCGCCTGCGCGCCGGTCTGCTTGCAGGCCGCGATGATGCGGTCGGCCTGCAGGTAGCTCTCGCGCGAAGGCGCGGGGCCGATGTGCACGGCCTCGTCGGCCAGCTGCACGTGGCGGGCATCGCGGTCGGCGTCGGAGTAGACGGCGACGGTGGCAATGCCCATCTTCTTCGCCGTGGCGATCACGCGGCACGCGATCTCACCCCGGTTGGCGATCAGGATCTTGGTGAACATGGACATTGGCGTCACTGGAGACCCAGCTCCTTGCGCATCGCCTGGTTGCGCGCCTCGGCGCGCTGGAAGGCGGGACGGCGGTCCAGCCGCTCGGTATAGGCGGTGAACAGCGGACGCGGCTCGATCTGCTGGAAGCCGATCAGGAAGCGCAGCATGCCGCCGAAGACGACGTCCGCCATCGAGAACTCCTCGCCGAGCAGGAACGGCCCCTTGGCGATGGCGCTCTCGGCCGCCGCGATCATCGCGGCGTAGCTGCCCCAGCCGGCCGAGACCTCCTTCACTTCCCAGCCCGAGGCCTTGGCCATCACGGCGGGCTCGATGACGCCCGGCGTGAAGAAGGACCAGCGCAAGTAGCTGCCGCGCCGCGGGTCGTCCAGTGCCGGCGCCAGCCGTCCGGGGGCGTAGCGGTCGGCGAGGTACAGCGCGATCGCGGCGGCTTCGGTCACGACGACACCGTCGTCGACCAGCGTCGGCATCTTGCCCATGGGGTTGATCGCGAGGTAGTCGGGATGCTTCTGCGCCCCCTTCAGGAGGTCGACCACCTGCAGTTCATAGGGCACGCCGGCTTCTTCCAGCGCCCAGAGCGTGCCGGCCGCGCGGGAGTAAGGGTGGTAATGGAGGGTGAGGGCCATGGGGCTTCCTTCTCAGAGAGGAATGTTCCCGTGCTTGCGCCACGGGTTCTCGAGCTTCTTGTCGCGCAGCATCACCAGCGAGCGGCAGATGCGCTTGCGCGTCTCGTGCGGCAGGATCACGTCGTCGATGAAGCCGCGGGCGCCGGCCACGAAGGGGTTGGCGAAGCGCGCCTTGTACTCGGCTTCGCGGGCCGCCAGCTTGGCCGGGTCGCCCTTGTCCTCGCGGAAGATGATCTCCACGGCGCCCTTGGCGCCCATGACGGCGATCTCGGCGTTCGGCCAGGCGAAGTTGACGTCGCCGCGCAGGTGCTTGGAGCTCATCACGTCGTAGGCGCCGCCGTAGGCCTTGCGAGTGATCACGGTGATCTTGGGCACCGTGCACTCGGCGTACGCGTACAGCAGCTTGGCGCCGTGCTTGATGATGCCGCCGTACTCCTGCGACGTGCCCGGGAGGAAGCCGGGGACGTCGACGAAGGTGACCACCGGGATGTTGAAGGCATCGCAGAACCGCACGAAGCGCGCGGCCTTGATGCTGCTCCTGATGTCCAGGCAGCCCGCCAGCACCATCGGGTTGTTGGCGACGATGCCCACCGTCTGCCCTTCCATGCGGGCGAAGCCGATCACGATGTTCTTCGCATTCTCCGGCTGCAGCTCGAAGAAGTCGCCGTCGTCCACCGTCTTGGTGATCAGCTCCTTCATGTCGTAGGGCTTGTTGGGGTTGTCCGGCACCAGCGTGTCGAGCGAGAAGTCCAGCCGGTCGGCCGGGTCGTTGCTCGGGCGGATGGGGGGCTTCTCCCGGTTGTTCAGCGGCAGGTAGTTGTACAGGCGGCGCAGCATGATCAGCGCCTCGACGTCGTTCTCGAACGCGAGGTCGGCCACGCCGCTGCGCGTGGTGTGGGTGGTGGCGCCGCCCAGTTCCTCCGCCGTCACCTCCTCGTGCGTCACGGTCTTCACCACCTCGGGACCCGTCACGAACATGTACGAGCTGTCCTTCACCATGAAGATGAAGTCGGTCATGGCGGGCGAGTACACGGCGCCGCCGGCGCAGGGGCCCATGATCATGCTGATCTGCGGCACCACGCCCGAAGCCATCACGTTGCGCTGGAACACGTCGGCGTACCCCCCGAGGGACGCCACGCCCTCCTGGATGCGCGCGCCGCCGGAGTCGTTCAGGCCGATCACCGGCGCACCCACCTTCATCGCCTGGTCCATCACCTTGCAGATCTTCTCGGCGTGCGCCTCCGACAGAGCCCCGCCGAAGACGGTGAAGTCCTGGCTGAAGACGAAGACCAGCCGGCCGTTGATCATCCCGTAGCCGGTGACCACGCCGTCGCCGGGGATCTTGGTGTCCTGCATCCCGAAGTCGTGCGAGCGGTGCTCCACGAACATGTCCCATTCCTCGAAGGTGCCTTCGTCGAGCAGCAGTTCCAGCCGCTCGCGCGCGGTCAGCTTGCCCTTGCGGTGCTGCGCCTCGATGCGCTTGGCGCCGCCGCCCTGGCGCGCGGCTTCCCGCTTGCGCTCGAGCTGGTCCAGGATGTCTTGCATGCTTTCTTCTCCTTGAATCTCAAAGGCCCTGCCAGCGCCGCGCCCAGGCGTGCAGCAGCGCCGCGGCCGCCTGCGCGCTGACGATGTCGCGGCCCCAGGGCTTGCGCTTGCGCGGCAGGTGCCGCATCCATGCCATGCGTTCCACCGACTCCAGCATCGCCGCCGCATCCGCCCCGGCGGGGGCGAGCCTGGCCCACAGCGGCAGCAGTTCGTCGACGGAGCCGGGCAGCAGCCACACCGTCGATTGCAGGTAGAGGAGCCAGTCCCGCACCTGCGCGGCGGCCAGCGGCAGCACCTCGCGCGGGTCGTCCTCGAAATCGATGGCCGCGATGCCCTCGGGCGTGACGATCAGGTTGCGGGCGCTGGCCTGGCTCAGGTACTGGCCGCGGGCATGCACGTCGCGCAGGAACCGCAGCCCCTGCTCCCACAGCGCACGCGCGTCGGCAGGTTGGGCGGCCAGCCGCTCCCCGAGGCTCTGGCCCGGCAGGCGTTCCATGACGAAGAAGCCCGCGTCGGCATGCAGCACCCGCGGCACCTGCACGCCGGCAGCCGCGAGTTCCTGCAGCCGCCGCAGTTCGATGGCCTGGCCCTGCGCGCCGCCCGGCGCCGGGATCGGCCGCATTTCGGGAGAGCGCGCCAGGCGGGCCACCAGGTTCAGCAACCAGGCCGCGACCACGGTGCGCGGCCGGCGCTGCCCCTTCACGACCACGGGGCCTTCCGAGGTTTCCATCGCCTCCGTGCGGAAGCGCTTCCAGCCGCCGGAGGCGCGGATCCGCTCCACGTCCTGCGGGTTCATGGCCGCGGCTCCAGCATGGCCGCCAGCAACTGGCGGGCGGCGGTCGAGGCAGCGATGCCGCCCTTCTCCACTTCGCGCGTGAGCTGCGGCAGCAGGGCCTGCACCTGCGGGTGCTGCCGGAACGCCTGCTTCAGCCCGCTTTCGATGCGCTCCCACATCCATGCCAGGGACTGCTGGCGCCGGCGCGCTGCGATCCGGCCGCCGGCTTCCTGGAGATGACGAAAGCGGCTGACCGCGGCCCAGAAGCGGTCCAGCCCTTCGGCCTTCAGCGCGCTCAGCTGGAGCACCTGTGCATGCCACAGCGTCTCGTCGTGGTGCGCATGCTCGGCGCGACCGTGCTGGCCCAGGATGCGCATGGCACTGGTGATCTGCGCCTGCGCCCGCATGGCCGCATCCGGGTCGATGTCCGCCTTGTTGATGACGACCAGGTCGGCCAGCTCCATCACGCCCTTCTTGATCGCCTGCAGGTCGTCGCCGGCGTTGGGCAGCTGCAGCAGCACGAACATGTCCGTCATGCCGGCGACCGCGGTCTCGCTCTGGCCGACGCCCACCGTCTCCACGATCACGATGTCGTAGCCCGCCGCCTCGCACACCAGCATCGCCTCGCGCGTCTTCGCTGCGACGCCCCCCAGCGTGCCGCTCGCCGGGCTGGGCCGGATATAGGCCTGCGGGTGGACCGACAGGTGCTCCATCCGCGTCTTGTCGCCGAGGATCGACCCGCCGGATACCGACGACGAGGGATCGATCGCCAGCACCGCCACGCGGTGCCCCTGCGCGATCAGGAAGAGGCCCAGCGCCTCGATGAAGGTGCTCTTGCCCACGCCGGGCACGCCCGAGATGCCCAGGCGGAACGACCGGCCGGCGTGCGGCAGCAGTTCGGTGAGCAGGGCGTCGGCCTGCGCGCGGTGGTCCGCGCGCGTCGATTCCAGCAGCGTGATGCCCTTGGCGATGGCGCGGCGTTGGGCGGTTTCATCGCCCGCAACGATGGCCTGGGAGAGATTCACCGCCGCCTGCCCTCACCCCTGCCCTCTCCCAGAGGGAGAGGGAGAAAAACCGGGGTCAGATTCCAATTTCTCGGCATCACGCACGCGCGACGGCTTGCCGGATCTGTTCCAGCACGTCCTTGGCGCTGGCCGGGATCGGCGTGCCCGGGCCGTAGATGCCCTTGACGCCCGAGTTGTAGAGGAACTCGTAGTCCTGCTGCGGGATGACGCCGCCGACGAACACGATGATGTCGTTGGCACCCTGCTTCTCCAGCTCCGCGATGATCGCCGGCACCAGCGTCTTGTGGCCGGCGGCGAGCGTGCTGATGCCGACCGCGTGCACGTCGTTCTCGATGGCCTGGCGCGCGCATTCCTCGGGCGTCTGGAACAGCGGGCCCATGTCGACGTCGAAACCGAGGTCGGCGTAGGCCGTGGCCACGACCTTGGCGCCGCGGTCGTGGCCGTCCTGCCCCAGCTTGGCGATCATCACGCGCGGCCGGCGGCCCTGCTCCTCGGCGAAGGCCGCGATCTCCGTCTTCAACTTGTCCCAGCCCTCGGCCGAGTCGTAGGCAGCTGCATACACACCGGTCACCTTCTGCGTATCGGCGCGGTGGCGCCCGAACACCTTCTCCAGCGCATCGCTCACCTCGCCCACGGTCGCCCGCAGCCGCATGGCACGGATGCCCAGGTCCAGCAGGTTGCCCTGGCCGCTGCGGGCCGCGGCCGTCAGCGCTTCCAGCGCCGACTGCACCGCCTGGCCGTCGCGCGCGGCACGGATCTTCTGCAGGCGCGTGACCTGCTGTTCGCGCACGCGCAGGTTGTCCACCTCGAGGATCTCGAGCGGATCCTCCTTGCCCAGCTTGTACTTGTTGACGCCGACGATCACGTCGCGCCCCGCGTCGATGCGCGCCTGCTTCTCGGCGGCGGCGGCCTCGATCTTCAGCTTGGCCCAGCCCGAGTCCACGGCACGCGTCATGCCGCCCATGGCCTCGACTTCCTCGATGATCGCCCAGGCGGCGTCGGCCATGTCCTGGGTGAGCTTCTCCATCATGTAGCTGCCGGCCCAGGGGTCGATCACGTTCGTGATGTGGGTCTCTTCCTGGATGATCAGCTGCGTGTTGCGGGCGATGCGCGAGGAGAACTCCGTCGGCAGCGCGATGGCCTCGTCGAAACTGTTGGTGTGCAGCGACTGCGTGCCGCCGAACACCGCCGCCATCGCCTCGATCGTGGTGCGCACGATGTTGTTGTAGGGGTCCTGCTCGGTGAGCGACCAGCCTGAGGTCTGGCAGTGCGTGCGCAGCATCAGGCTCTTGGGGTTCTTGGCGCCGAAGCCCTGCATGATGCGCCACCAGAGCAGCCGCGCGGCGCGCATCTTGGCGATCTCGAGGTAGAAGTTCATCCCGATCGCCCAGAAGAAGGACAGCCGGCCGGCGAAGTCGTCGACGTCCAGGCCCTTTGCCATGGCCGTCTTCACGTATTCCTTGCCGTCGGCCAGCGTGAAGGCCAGCTCCAGCGCCTGGTTCGCGCCCGCCTCCTGCATGTGGTAGCCGGAGATCGAGATCGAGTTGAACTTCGGCATGTGGCGCGCCGTGTACTCGATGATGTCGCCCACGATCCGCATCGAGGGCTCGGGCGGATAGATGTACGTGTTGCGGACCATGAACTCCTTGAGGATGTCGTTCTGGATGGTCCCGGACAGCTGGTCCTGCGACACGCCCTGCTCCTCGGCCGCCACGACGTAGCCGGCCAGCACCGGCAGCACGGCGCCGTTCATGGTCATCGACACCGACACCTTGTCGAGCGGGATGCCGTCGAACAGGATTTTCATGTCCTCGACGGAGTCGATCGCCACGCCCGCCTTGCCGACGTCGCCGACCACGCGCGGATGGTCGCTGTCGTAGCCGCGGTGGGTGGCCAGGTCGAAGGCGACGCTCACGCCCTGGCCGCCGCCCGCGAGGCCCTTGCGGTAGAAAGCGTTGGACTCCTCCGCGGTGGAGAAGCCGGCGTACTGGCGGATCGTCCAGGGACGCGCCGCGTACATGGTGGCTTGCGGCCCGCGCAGGTAGGGCGCGAAGCCGGGGAGCGTGTCGGCGTGCGGCAAGCCCTGGAGATCGGCGCCGGTGTAAAGCGGCTTGACGGTGATGCCGTCCGGCGTCACCCAGTTCAGCGCCTCGACGTTGCCGCCCGGGGCGGACTTCGCGGCGGCTTTCTTCCAGTCCTCGAGCGAGGCGGTGGGGTATACGGGCTGGGCGGGCATGGCGTTTCCTCGGGGCAGCCGGCGGGTCCACCCGCGGGCGGCGCCATCTTACCTGATTCATAATTATTGATAAAGAATGCGGATGGCCCTAGAATCCGCCGCATGTCCGCCCCGTCCCTCGCGCCCCGCGCCCTCTACGAAGAGGTGGCGGAGCTGCTGCGCCAGCGCATCTTCCGGCGCGAACTGGAACCGGGCAGCTGGATCGACGAGGTCAAGCTGGCGCAGGAATACGGCATCAGCCGCACGCCCTTGCGCGAGGCCCTGAAGGTGCTGGCCGCCGAAGGCCTGGTGACGATGAAGGTGCGCCGCGGCGCCTACGTCACGGAAGTTTCCGAGCAGGACCTCGCAGAGGTCTATCACCTGCTCGCGCTGCTGGAGAGCGATGCGGCCGCCGCCGTCGCCGGCCACGCCACCGAGGCGCAGCTGAAGGAATTGCAGAAGCTGCACCGCGAACTGGAGGCAGCCGTCAAGGACCGCGAGCGCTTCTTCGCCGTCAACGAGCGCTTCCACATGCGGCTGCTGGAGATCGCCGGCAACCGCTGGCGCAACCAGATGGTCGCCGACCTGCGCAAGGTCATGAAGCTGAACCGCCACCACTCGCTGCTGAAGTCCGGGCGCATCCAGGAGTCGCTGGCCGAACACGCCGGCGTCATGGAGTCGCTGGCGCGGCGCGACCCGGAAGCGGCGCGGCTGCGCATGCTCGACCACTTCCGCAACGGGCTGGAAGCGGCGGCGTAGCCGCAGGCCTTAGGCCGCGACCTCCCTCACGACCGTCTCCGACTCGGCCAGCATCCGCGCCAACCCTTCGCAGCGCGCCCGCAGCGCGTCGAACGCCTCGGAGGCCGCCGCCTGCTCCAGGGCCCGGCTGGCCCCGCTGGCCTCCCAGAAGTTGTACATCGCCAGGCTGCCGGCCAGCTTGTGCGCGAGCACGCGCAGGCGCTCGCGGTCCTGGCCCTCCACCGCCGCGGCCAGCTGGTGCGTGAGTTCCAGCCGCGAAGCCAGGAACTGCGGCAGCAGCGGCACCATCCACGGCTCGATGCGGACGCGCCTGTCGTCGGGTTGCAGCGGCGCGTGGTCCGACGACGGTGCGTCCGCCGGGTCGTGGCCCAGGAGGACGGCGAACACCTCCTCGCGCGAAGCGGGCTTGGCGAGGTAGAGGTCGAATCCCGCTTCCAGGCAGCGCCGCCGCGTCGTCTCGTCGTCGTTCGCGGAAAAGGCGGCCACGATGCTGGGGCGCTCGCCGCGTTCGCGCTGCAGTTCGCGCAGCTGCCGCACGGCCTCGATGCCCCCCATCACGGGCATCTCGACGTCCATGAAGATCACGTCCGGCCGCACCTCGCGCACCTGCTCGAGCGCCGCGCGCCCGTTGACCGCCGTGCGCACGTTCAGGGGCGGGCTCGGCAAGAGGTTCTTCAGCACCACGATGTTGTACTCGTCGTCGTCCACCACCAGCACGGACAGGGGCGGCAGGGTGCGCACCTGCGCACCCGCCTGCGGCGGCAGGGTGCCGGCGACGGAGCGCACCGGGGCCGGCCCCCGCCAGCGCGGCAGGCCCAGCGTGAGCGTCGTCCCGTCGGGGCCGGACTTCATGCTCAGGTCCCCGCGCTGCACCCGCGCCATGAGGCGCGCCGAATAGGCGCCCAGGCCGGTGCCGCCCGGCTTGCCGAAGGTGTTGTACTTGGCGAAGAAGGACTCGCGGATCTCCGCGGGCACCTCCCCGCGGTTGTGGATCTCCAGCACCACGGCGTCCTCGCCATGCTCGCGGTAGCGGCGCAGGGTCACGCGCACCTCCGCGCCTTCCGGCGAGGCCTCCAGCGCGTTCTTCAGCACGTTGGCCAGCGTGGAATAGCAAAGCAGTTCCTCGCCTTGCGCGTACAGCGGCTCCGCGGGCAGGTCGAGCACCAGGCGCAGGTTCTTGGAGCGCGTGTGGGCCTGCAGCTCGCGGCTGACGGTCTGCACCAGTCCGGCCAGGTCGACCGCCTGCGCCCGCAGCCGGTAAGTGCCCTCCTCCATGCGGTACAGGTCCAGCGACAGGTTGACCATGCTCAGGACGCGCAACGCAGCGCGCTCGACCATCCCCAGCAGCTCGGCCTCCTGCGCGTCGGGACTGTGCCTCTCGCGCAGCAGGCGCGGCACGGAGGCGATGCTGGCCAGCGGGGTCTTCAGGTCGTGCCGGGCGATGCGCTCGACCTCCTCGCGCAGGCGGAACGCCTCGCGCAGCGCGTTGTTCTGCGCCTCCAGCTGGCGCACCAGCGCATCGAGCTTGTCCCGTTGCTCCGCCTCCTTGGCCTGCTGCGCGTCGGCGATGTACGAGAAGATGTTGCTGAAGATCAGCAGCAGGATGAGCGTCACTCCCACCCGCATCGTGAGCTGCGGCGTCAGGTGCATCCAGGCCATGGGGATGGCCATCGCCACCAGCGTCACGTTGAACAGGTTGGCCCGCCGGCGCGGCAGCATGAAGTGGAACAGCAGGATGCCGGGATACACCCACAGGATGCCGATCAGCCCGTTGTTGTACATGGCCGTGGCCAGCCCGATCACGGAGACCACGAAGATCAGCGTGGCGGGCACCGGCGCCCGGCGGCCGCGCAGGATGGCCAGCGCGTTCGCCAGCAGGCACACCACGAAGCCGCTGGTGGCAAGCCCCAGGACCAGCCGGTCCTGGAAGAAGTTGTTGATCGCGAACGGGCCGAGCAGCAGCGTGCCGGCAAGCGAAAGCCCCAGGAAGATCTTCTGCCGGTGCGCGTCGACGAAGCCCTCGGCGAGTTCCCCGGGCGCACGGGGCGAAGCCCCGGCGGGAGGCCGCAGGGCCAACAGGTCGTCGATCATCGCCATGCGCGGGCCTCTCCTCTTCCGTGCGGATTATGGAGGGCCGGCGCGCCGGCGCCAATGCTGCGCGTCCCCGGCGGCGGGGACGGCGGGCGAGGCTAGAAGGCAGCGATGCCCGTCTGCGCCCGGCCGAGGATCAGCGCATGGATGTCGTGCGTCCCCTCGTAGGTGTTCACCACTTCCAGGTTCACCAGGTGGCGGGCCACGCCGAACTCGTCGCTGATGCCGTTGCCGCCCATCATGTCGCGGGCGACGCGGGCGATGTCCAGTGCCTTGCCGCAGGAGTTGCGTTTCATGATGGAGGTGATCTCCACCGAGGCCGTGCCCTCGTCCTTCATGCGGCCCAGGCGCAGGCAGCCCTGCAGGCCCAGCGTGATCTCGGTCTGCATGTCGGCCAGCTTCTTCTGCACCAGCTGGTTGGCCGCGAGCGGCTTGCCGAACTGCTTGCGGTCCAGCACGTACTGGCGCGCGCGGAACCAGCAGTCCTCGGCCGCGCCCAGCGCGCCCCAGGCGATGCCGTAGCGGGCGGAATTCAGGCAGGTGAACGGGCCCTTCAGGCCGCGCACCTCGGGGAAGGCGTTCTCCTCGGGGCAGAACACGTCCTCCATCACGATCTCGCCGGTGATGGAGGCGCGCAGGCCGACCTTGCCGGAGATCTTGGGCGCGGAGAGGCCTTTCCAGCCCTTCTCCAGCACGAAGCCGCGGATGGCGCCCTCGTCGTCCTTGGCCCAGACCACGAACACGTCGGCGACGGGCGAGTTGGTGATCCACATCTTGCTGCCGGTGAGCTTGTAGCCGCCGTCCACCTTGCGGGCGCGGGTGATCATGCTGGCCGGGTCGGAACCGTGGTTCGGTTCGGTCAGGCCGAAGCAGCCGATCCACTCGCCGCTGGCGAGCCTGGGCAGGTACTTCTGCTTGGTCGCCTCGTTGCCGAACTCGTTGATCGGCACCATCACCAGCGAGGACTGCACCGACATCATCGAGCGGTAGCCCGAGTCGACGCGCTCCACCTCGCGCGCCACCAGCCCGTAGCAGACGTAGTTGAGCCCTGCGCCGCCGTACTGCTCGGGGATGGTCGCGCCGAGCAGGCCCAGCGACCCCATCTCGCGGAAGATCGCCACGTCGGTCGTCTCGTGGCGGAAGGCCTCGGTGACGCGCGGCAGGAGCTTTTCCTGGCAGTAGGCATGCGCCGCATCGCGCACGGCGCGTTCGTCGTCGGTGATCTGGCTGTCCAGCAGCAGCGGGTCGGCCCACTGGAAGGCGGCTTTGGCTTTGGCCATGAGGAAACTCCGGGTCTCGATTGCAGGTGGGCTACGGCAGCATCGCCGTCACTTCGATCTCGACCTTGGCACGGTCCTCGATCAGCGCCTTCACCTCCACCGCCGTCATGGCGATGTCGTAGTGGCCGATGATCTCGCGGAAGGCCTGGCCCACCGCGCGGGCGGCCGCCAGGTATTCGCGCTTGTCGGTGACGTACCAGGTCATCCTGACGATATTCTCGCCGCTCCCGCCCGCGGCCTTCAGCACGTCGGCGACATTCTGGAGCGCCTGCCGCGCCTGGCCGCCGAAATCGTCGGTGTGGAAGACGCAATCGCCGTCCCAGCCGATCATGCCGGCGATGAAGAGCATCCGGCCCTGGGCCACGACGCCGTTGGCGTAGCCCTTGGGGCGCGGCCAGCCCTGCGGCAGGACGGCCTGGGGGCGGGTGGAATCGGTCATCCCTTCATCTCCTTGAGCAGTTCGCGCGCGATGATCAGTTGCTGGACTTCGGTAGCGCCTTCGTAGATGCGCAGCGAGCGGATCTCGCGGTAGAGCTGTTCCACCGGCTGCCCGCTGGTGACGCCGAGCCCGCCGAACATCTGCACGGCGGCGTCGATCACCTGCTGCGCGCCTTCGGTGGCGACCATCTTGGCCATCGCGGCTTCCTTGGTGACGCCCTGCCCCTGGTCGCGCTGCCAGGCGGCGCGGTACACCAGCAGCGCGGCGCTGTCGATGGTGGTGGCCATCTGCGCCAGCTTGGCCTGGGTCAGCTGGAAGTCGGACAGCGTCTGGTTGAACATCTTGCGGGTGGTGGCGCGCTGCAGTGCCTCGTCCATCGCGCGGCGGGCGAAGCCCAGCGCCGCGGCCGCCACCGAGGTGCGGAAGACGTCGAGCGTGCGCATGGCCACCTTGAAGCCTTCACCGGGCCCGCCGACGCGCTGCGACAGCGGAATGCGGCAGTTGCGAAAGCGCAGCCGCGCCAGCGGGTGCGGCGCGATCACCTCGATACGCTCGGCGATCTCGAAGCCGGGCGTGCCGGCATCGACGATGAACGCCGAGATGCCGCGCGGCCCCGGCGCCTCGCCGGTTCGGCAGAACACCACGTAGAAATCGGCGATCCCGCCGTTGGAGATCCAGGTCTTCTCGCCCTCCAGCACCGCATGGTCACCGTCGAAGTGGGCGGCGCATTGGAGGTTGGCGACGTCGGAGCCGGCATCCGGTTCGCTCAGCGCGAAGGCAGCGATCGCCTCGCCCCGCGCCACGCGCGGCAGGTAGCGTTCCTTCTGCGCCGGCGTGCCCTGCAGGCTGATGGCGCCGGAGCCCAGGCCCTGCATCGCAAAAGCGAAGTCCGCCAGGCCGTTGTGGTACGCGAGGGTCTCGCGCGCGAGGCAGATCGCCCGCGTGTCGATCACCTCCTGCTCGCCGTAGGGGCCGCCGACCGCGTGGCGCAGCCAGCCGCCCTCGCCCAGCGAACGGACCAGGCTGCGGCAGGCCGCATCGACGTCCGGGCCGTGGACGTGCGCGACGTGCTGCCGCGCCCAGGTGTCGAGTTCCGATGCGAAGATGCCGTGCCTTTCCTCCAGGAAAGGCCAGTCGAGGTGGGCGAGTTCGCGCATGTCAGTTGCCCTCGAACTTCGGCTTCTGCTTCGCCACGAAGGCCTCGTAGGCCCGGGTGAAGTCCTGCGTCAGCATGCACAGGGCCTGGGCCTGCGCTTCGGCCTCGATCGCCTGCTCGAGGGTCATGGCCCACTCCTGGTGCAGCATGGTCTTGGTGATGCCGTTGGCGAAGGTCGGCCCCTGCACGAGGCTGGTGGCCAGGGCCTGCGCCTCCTGCAGCAGCGCCTCGGGCGCCGCGAGCCGGTTGAAGAAGCCCCAGCGCTCGCCTTCCTCCCCGGACATGGAGCGGCCGGTGTACAGCAACTCGCTGGCGCGGCCCTGCCCGATGATCCGCGGCAGCATCGCGCAGGCGCCCATGTCGCAGCCGGCCAGGCCGACGCGGTTGAACAGGAAGGCGGTCTTGCTGCGCGGGGTGCCGACGCGCAGGTCGGACGCCATGGCGACGATCGCACCCGCGCCCGCGCAGACACCGTCGACCGCCGCCACGATCGGTTGCGGGCAGGCGCGCATGGCCTTCACCAGGTCGCCCGTCATGCGCGTGAACATCAGCAGCTCGGGCGCCTTCAGGCGCACCAGCGGGCCGATGATCTCGTGCACGTCGCCGCCGGAACAGAAGTTGTCGCCGGCGCCGGTGACGACCACCGCGTGGACGTCCGTGGCGTATTTCAGGTCGCCGAACAGGTCGCGCAGCTCCGCATACGACGCGAAGGTCAGCGGGTTCTTGCGCTCCGGCCGGTTCAGCGTGATCGTGGCCACGCCGCCCTCGACCCGCCAGACGAAATGCTCGGCCCGGTAGCCGGCGAGCGCCTTGCGGTTGCCGGCGGCGAGCGCCGGGTCCACGCGTTCAGTTGAAGCGTTCAATGGGGCCTCCTGGTGCCTGGGCGCGCTCGCGCTCCAGGTTGCGTTCGAGCTGGGTCTTGCCGGAAAGGTACTGCTTCGGCCAGGGCACGTCGTGGTAGCCGATCTTCGCCGCTTCCAGCAGCGACCAGGCGGGGTTCGCCAGGTGCGGGCGGGCCACGGCGCACAGGTCGGCGCGGCCGGCGGCGATGATGCTGTTGACGTGGTCGGCCTCGGAGATGGCGCCGACCGCCATCGTCGCGATGCCCACTTCGTTGCGGACGCGGTCCGCGAAGGGGGTCTGGTACATGCGGCCGTAGACCGGCTTCTGCTTCTTGCTCACCTGGCCCGAGGAGCAGTCGACCAGGTCGCAGCCCGCCGCCTTCAGCAGGCCGGCGATGGCCACCGCGTCGTCGGGCGTGATGCCGCCTTCGACCCAGTCGTGCGCGGAGATGCGCACCGACAGCGGCAGGTGCGAAGGCCAGGCCGCGCGCATGGCCTGGAACACCTCGAGCGGGAAGCGCATGCGGTTCTCCAGGGAACCGCCGTAGGCGTCGGTGCGCTGGTTGGTCAGCGGCGAGATGAAGCTGGACAGGAGGTACCCGTGCGCGCAATGCAGTTCCAGCCAGTCGAAGCCGGCCTCGGCGGCGTAGCGCGTGCTGCGCACGAAGTCGTCGCGCACGCGGTCCATGTCTTCGCGTGACATGGCACGCGACCAGTCGCTGACGCCGTCGATGTACTGCTGGGGGGAAGCCGAGAGCAGCGGCCAGTTGCCGGCGGCCAGCGGCAGGTCCTCGCCTTCCCAGGGCACGCGCGTCGAGCCCTTGGGCCCCGCGTGGCCCAGCTGCATCGCGATCTTCGCGTCGGTGCTCGCGTGCACGAAGTCGACGATGCGCTTCCAGCCGTCGCGCTGCTGCGTGTTCCAGAGCCCCGGGCAGCCGGGCGTGATGCGGGCATCCGGGCTCGGGCACGTCATCTCGGCCACCACCATGCCGGCGCCGCCCATGGCGCGGGCGCCGAGATGCACCAGGTGGAAGTCCGCCGGCAACCCGTCGATGCAGGAGTACTGCGCCATCGGCGAGACCACCACGCGGTTCTTCAGCGTGACGGCGCGCAGCGTGAACGGCGTGAACATCGGCGGGATCGGCTGCTGCTGCGGGCTGCGGTGGGCCCCGGCGCGGGCGGCGATCCAGTCTTCGTACTGCTCCACGTAGCGCTTGTCGCGCAGGCGCAGGTTCTCGTGGCTGATGCGCTGGCTGCGCGTGAGCAGCGAATAGGCGAACTGCTCGGGCGGCAGGTTGACGTAGCGCGAGACGTTCTCGAACCACTCGGTGGAGTTGCGGGCGGCATTCTGGATCTTCAGCACCTCGACGCTGCGCACCGCCTCGTACTCCCGCAGCGCCTGCGGCAGGTCGCGCGGCGCCCGCCCGATGCAGCGGGCCAGCTCGATCGAATCCTCCAGCGCCAGCTTGGTGCCGGAGCCGACCGAGAAGTGCGCGGTGTGCGCCGCATCGCCCATCAGCACCACCGGCGCCCGCCCGTTGTGGTGCACCCAGGTCTTGCAGATGATGCGCGGGAACTTGATCCACTGCGCCGAGCCGCGCAGGTGCGCGGCGTTCGACATCAGCGGGTGGCCATCGAGGTACTTCGCGAACAGCTTCTCGCAGAAGGCGATCGACTCCTCCTTCTCCATCCGGTCCATGCCGGCCTTGAGCCACACGTCCTCGGGCGTCTCCACGATGAACGTGGAGGTGTCGCCGTCGAACTGGTAGGCGTGGGCCTGGAACCAGCCGTGCGGCGTCTCCTCGAAGGCGAAGGTGAAGGCATCGAACTTCTTGTGCGTGCCCAGCCAGACGAAGCGGCACTGCCGCGTGTCGATGTCCGGCTGGTAGGTGGCGGCGTACTTGGCGCGGATGCGGCTGTTGAGGCCGTCGCTGGCGATGATGAGGTCGGCATCGGCGTACGCCTCGTCGTCGCGCACGTCGGTGTCGAACTCGAGTTCCACGCCGAGCTGTTCGCAGCGGCGCTGCAGGATGTTGAGCAGGCGCTTGCGACCGATGCCGCAGAAACCGTGGCCGCCCGAGACCACCTTGTGGCCGCGGATGTTGACCTCGATGTCGTCCCAGTGGTTGAAGGCGCCGAGGATCTCGCCGGCCGTCTCGGGGTCGGCCGCTTGCAGGTTGCCGAGGGTCTGGTCGGAGAAGACCACGCCCCAGCCGAAGGTGTCGTAGGGCTTGTTGCGCTCCACCACGCGGATGCGGTGCGACGGGTCCTGCTTCTTCATGAGCAACGCGAAATACAGTCCCGCGGGTCCGCCGCCGATGCAGACGATGTTCATGGTTGCTCCAAGCCTAGATATTTTAAGTTTAAAGCAATTCGGCCCCAGCGGCCAGCACCGGCCTTTCGTGCGCCAGGCGCATCACTTCGCGCGCCGGCTCGCCTTTCAGGCGGTGGTCGCTCCAGACCTGGCGCCAGCGCCGCGCCCCCGGCAGCCCGTTGTAGAGGCCCATCATGTGCCGCGCGATGGAATGCCAGGGCGTGCCGCGGGCGGCGTGCTCGCGCTCCATGTAGGCCACCATCCGCTCCTCCACGTCCTCGCGCACCAGCGCGGAAGGCGCGTCGCCGTAGAAACGCTCGTCCCAGCGCGCCAGCCACCACGGGTGGTGGTAGGCCTCGCGGCCGATCATCACGCCATCGACCGCCTGCAGTTGCGCGTCGAAGACGTCGTCGGTGGTGATGCCGCCGTTCACCGCGATCACCAGGTGCGGGAACTCGCGCTTGAGCTGGTGCACCAGTTCGTAGCGCAAGGGCGGGACTTCGCGGTTCTCCTTGGGCGACAGCCCCTTGAGCCACGCATTGCGCGCGTGCACGATGAACACGCCGCAGCCCGCTTCGGCGACGGTGCCGACGAAATCGCGCACGAAGGCATAGCTCTCCACCTTGTCGATCCCGATGCGATGCTTGACGGTCACGGGGACGTCCACCACGTCCACCATCGCCTTCACGCCGTCGGCCACCAGCCTGGGCTCCGCCATCAGGCAGGCGCCGAAGGCCCCGCGCTGCACGCGCTCGCTCGGGCAGCCGCAATTGAGGTTGATCTCGTCATAGCCCCATTGCGCCCCCAGCTTCGCGCACTGCGCCAGGTCGGCCGGCTCGCTGCCGCCGAGCTGCAGGGCCACGGGGTGTTCGGTCTCGTCGAAGTCCAGGTGCCGCGGCACGTCGCCATGCAGCAGCGCGCCGGTGGTGACCATCTCGGTGTACAGGCGCGTGCGGCGGCTCAACAGGCGGTGGAAGTACCGGCAGTGCCGGTCCGTCCAGTCCATCATGGGGGCGACGCTGGTGCGCCAGGGCCCCGCTTCCAGTTTGCTCATGCCGCCATTGTCCCAGCGCGGCGCTTGACCCGCGTCAAGCGGCCGGGACGTCCCCGAACCTAGAGTCGGCGCATGACCCGCATCCTCCTGCTCCAGGGCCACCCCGATGGCGACCATCCCCACCTTTGCCATGCCCTGGCCGATGCGTATGGGGAGGGCGCGCGAGCCGCCGGCCACGAGGTGCGGAGCCTCGATGTCGCCAGGCTCGACTTCCCGCTGCTGCGCAGCCAGCAGGCCTGGGAGGAAGGCGAGCTTCCGGAAGGCCTGCGCGAGGCGCAGGAGGCCATCGGCTGGGCGGAACACATCGTGATGATGTTCCCGCTCTGGCTCGGGGACATGCCGGCCCTGCTCAAGGGATTCCTGGAGCAGGTGGCGCGGCCCGGCTTCGCCTTCGGCAAGGGCGAACGCAACGCCTTCACCCGCAAGGGCCTCACGGGGCGGTCGGCCCGCCTGGTCGTGACCATGGGCATGCCCGCCCTCGTCTACCGCTGGTACTTCCGCGCGCACAGCGTGAAATCGCTGGAGCGCAACATTCTGGGCTTCGTCGGCATCGCGCCGGTGCACGAGACCCTCGTCGGCAACGTCGGGCATCTCGACGCCGCCGCGGCCGCGAAATGGCTGGACCGCCTGCGCGCCCTCGGCCGCAAGGCCGCCTGAGCCGCCGGCACGCGTTGTCCGGCCCCTCCTACCTGCCGGCGCCTTCCGCACCGACAGGCGTGGCCCTGCCGTTGCGCTGCAATGCAGGAAACGAGAAAGGACCGCACATGAGGCCGTTTAGCTTCGACTCTTCCATGAAGAACATGACCGGGGCGTTCTACCCGACGGGCTGGCTCGTTCTGATGTTTCCGGGCGAGCAGCAGGCGCGCGACGCCGCGAGGAAGCTGGAGGACAACGGGATCGCCTCCGACGACGTCATGCTCATGACGCCCGCCGACTTCCGCCGCGACATCTTCGACACCCGCGGCGACGACGCGATCCTGCCCTCCGCCGGCACCGAAGGCGACACCATCCGCATGTTCAACGAATGCGTCGAGAAGGGCCACTACGGCCTGTTGGTGCATGCGCCCAAGGCGGACGCCTCGGACCGCGTGATGCAGCTGCTGGAGGGGGCCGAGATCTCCTACGGGCAGAAGTACCGCCACCTCGTCATCGAGGACATCGTCACCTGAGGCTGCCCCCAGCAAAGGAAAAGGCCCGCCGGAGCGGGCCTTTCGTGCTGCAGGCGCCGGGCCTCATCCCATGTGCAGGCCGCCGTTGACGGAGAAGTCCGCACCGGTGGAGTAGCCGCTTTCCGGGCCGGCCAGCCAGGCGATGATCGACGCGATCTCGCTGGGTTCGCCCAGGCGCTTGACCGGGATCGTGCCGACGATCTTGTCCAGCACGTCGCTGCGGATCGCGCGGACCATGTCGGTGCCGATGTAGCCCGGACTCACGGTGTTGACCGTCACGCCCTTGTTGGCCAGTTCCTGCGCGAGCGCCATCGTGAAGCCATGCATGCCGGCCTTGGCCGCCGAGTAGTTGGTCTGGCCGGCCTGGCCCTTCTCGCCGTTGACGGACGAGATGTTGATGATCCGCCCCCAGCCCTTCTCGACCATGTCGCCGACGACCTGCTTGGTCACGTTGAACATCGAATTGAGGTTGGTCTCGATCACCGCGTCCCAGTCCTCGCGGGTCATCTTCAGGAACATGCGGTCGCGCGTGATGCCGGCGTTGTTCACGAGCACGTCGATGCTGCCGTGCTCGGCCTTGGCCTTGCTGAAGGCCGCGACGGTGGAATCCCAGTCGCCGACGTTGCCGACGGAGGCGTAGAAGGTGAAGCCCTGCCCCTTCTGCTCGGCCAGCCACTTGTCGTAGTCGCGCGTCGGACCGCAGCCCGCGATCACGGTGAAGCCTTCCTGGTGCAGCCGCTGGCAGATGGCGGTGCCGATGCCCCCCATGCCGCCCGTCACGTAGGCCACTTTGCCCTTAGCCATGTCCATTCCCCTGGTTGCGTTTGCGGTCGATCGATTCTGCGCGCTCAGGTGCGCTCCACGGCAAGGGAAACCCCCATGCCGCCGCCGATGCACAGCGCCGCGACACCTTTTTTCGCCTCGCGCCGCTGCATCTCGTGCAGCAGCGTGACGAGGATGCGCGCGCCGGATGCACCGATCGGGTGCCCCAGCGCGATCGCGCCGCCGTTGACGTTGACCTTCGCGGGGTCGATGTCCAGCGCCTTGTTCACGGCGCAAGCCTGCGCGGCGAAGGCCTCGTTCAGCTCGAACAGCTGGACGTCGGCGGCCTTCCAGCCCGCGCGCTCCAGCGCCTTCTTCGTCGCGGGCACGGGGCCCATGCCCATCGTCTTCGGATCCAGGCCGCTGGTAGCGAACGCCCGGATGGTGGCCAGCGGCTTCAGGCCGAGTTCCTTCGCCTTCTTCGCGCTCATCACCACCACCGCGGCGGCGCCATCGTTGAGCCCGGAAGCGTTGCCGGCGGTGACGGAACCAGCCTTGTCGAACGCCGGGCGCAGGCCGGCCAGCGCTTCGGCGCTCGTCTTGCGGTTGATGTACTCGTCCGTGTCGAACAGCAGCGGGTCGCCCTTCTTCTGCGGGATGCTGACCGGGACGATCTCGTCGTTGAACCTGCCGGCGTCCTGCGCGGCCGCGGCCTTCTGCTGGCTGGCGAGCGCCAGCGCATCCTGCGCCGCGCGGTCGATGGTGTGTTCCCTGGCCACGTTCTCCGCGGTCACGCCCATGTGGTACTGGTTGTAGACGTCCCAGAGCCCGTCGACGATCATCGTGTCGACCATCTTCCAGTCGCCCATGCGCTGGCCGTCGCGCGAGTTGGGCAGCACGTGCGGCGCGGCGCTCATGTTCTCCTGCCCGCCGGCCACCACGATCTCGGCGTCGCCCCAGGCCACGGCCTGCGCAGCGAGCATCACGGCCTTCAGCCCCGACCCGCACACGGCATTGATCGTCAGCCCCGGCACTTCCTTGGGCAGCCCGGCCTTCAGCAGCGCCTGCCGGGCGGGGTTCTGGCCGGCCCCGGCCGTGAGCACCTGGCCCATGATCACTTCGCCCACCTGCGCCGGGTCGACCTTCGCGCGGGCCAGCGCCTCCTTGATCACGATCGCGCCCAGCTCCGTGGCGGGGACCTTGGCGAGCGAGCCGCCGAACTTGCCGACGGCGGTGCGGACGGCGGAAACGATGACGATGTCTTCCATGGGGTTCTCCAGTGATCAGGCTTTCGCCTTGACGTAGCGGCCGGGCGCGGGCTCGATCGCCTTGTATTTCGTGCCCTTGCCGTAGGCCTTGGGCGCCGCGACCTGCTTGCCGCCGTGCGGCTTGAGCCAGGCCGCCCATTCGGGCCACCAGCTGCCGGGATGCTCCTTCGCGCCCTGCAGCCAGGCCTCGTGCGTCGCGGGCAGCTTGTCGTTGGTCCAGTACGAACGCTTCTTCTTCGCCGGCGGGTTGATCACGCCGGCGATGTGCCCCGACGCGCCCATCACGAACTTCTTCTTGCCCGGCAGGTGCTTGACGGACGCATACGCGCCGGCGATGGGCACGATGTGGTCCTCGCGCGAACCGTAGATGAAGACGGGGATGTCGACCTTGCGCAGGTCCACCTTCTCGCCGCACACGGTGCACTTGCCGGGCTGGACGAGGTTGTTCTCCAGGTAGGTATTGCGCAGGTACCAGGCGTACATGGGGCCCGGCAGGTTGGTCGAATCGCTGTTCCAGTACAGCAGGTCGAAGGGCGGCGGCGTCTCGCCCTTGAGGTAGTTTCCGACGACGTAGTTCCACACCAGGTCGTTGGGGCGCAGGAAGCTGAAGGTGGACGCGAGGTCCTGCCCCTTCAGCATGCCTTTCTGCCCGAGCTGCAGCTCGCGGAACTTCACGGCGTTCTCGTCGATGAACAGGTCCAGCACCCCGGTCTCGCTGAAGTCGAGGAAGGACGTCAGCAGGGTGGCCGAGGCGACCGGCTTCTCGCCGCGCGCCGCCAGCACCGCGAGCGCGGTGCCCAGGATGGTGCCGCCGACGCAGAAGCCCAGCGCGTTGATCGGCTTGCCGCCGCCGATCTCCTGCACCACCGAGATCGCCTTCAGCGCCGCATCGCCGACGTAGTCGTCCCAGGTCTTGTCCTCCATGGCGGCATCCGGGTTGCGCCAGCTCATGACGAAGGTGCGATGGCCCTGCTCCACCAGGTAGCGGATGAGGGAGTTCTCCGGCTGCAGGTCGAGGATGTAGAACTTGTTGATGCAGGGCGGCACCACGAGGAAGGGCCGCTCGTACACCTTGGCGGTCAGCGGCTTGTATTCGATCAGCTGGAACAGGTCGTTCTCGAACACCACGGCGCCCTCGGTGGTCGCGACATTGCGCCCCACTTCGAAGGCGCGTTCGTCGGTCATCGACACGTGCCCCTGCTGCAGGTCGGCCAGCAGGTTCTGCATGCCGCGGGCGATGCTTTCGCCGTGCGTCTCCACCGCCCTCTGCTGCGCTTCCGCGTTCAGGGCCAGGAAGTTGCTGGGGGCCGACGCCGCCATCCACTGTTCGACCGCGAAGCGCAGCCGCGCCTTGGTCTTGGGGTCGGTGTCGGCCGCTTCGGCCAGGCCGAGCAGCGTGCGCGCATTCAGCAGGTAGATCGCGGCGGAGAAGGCGGCAACCGGGTTGTGCGACCAGGCGTCGCCCGCGAAGCGCTTGTCGCCGTTCTTCGGGCCGCCGGAGAGTCCCTGGTTCCACAGCTCGGTGGCCTCGCGCACATAGGCCTGCTGCAGCGCCTGCAGCTTGTCGGGCGCGAACGCCAGGCGGGGGAAGGCACCGGCCGCGGGCTGGAGCGCGGACAACGCCTGCGACCATTGCTTGCCCAGTTCCTGCTGGAACCGGCCGGCCTGGGCGACCCAGTCCACGTCAGAATTCATGCCCATGTCTCCTGTTGTTCTCGCGCGCCCCCGCAGTATCCCATCGCCGATGTTGCACCGCAACATTGACCCTTCGGAGGGCGCTTGTACCTCGTAGTCGTCGCCTGGCTCTACGTCGCGCTGATGATGGCCTTGGCCGAGGCGACGCACCCCCGCGGCGGCCTGCTCGGCGCCTTCTTCACCTTTGTACTCTATGGCGTGGGCCCCGTGGCGCTCTTGATCTACCTCATGGGGCGGCCGGCACGCCGCGCCGCCCGGGCCCGGCGCGAGGCCGAGGCCGAGGCGGCAGCAGCGGCGTCAGGCCAGCCAGGCGGCGGCGGCGAACCGGCCGCTGACGCGGTCGCGCCGGTGCGAAAAGAACCGTGACCGTCCGGTGACGGTGCACCACGCAGCGCTGCCATCGTTGCCGTGCACCTGCCGGATGCCCAGCCGCTCCAGCCGCCGCCGCGCGAGGCCCTGCAGGTCGCCCAGGAACTTGCCGTCGCGGTGCACCCGGAACAGGGACGCCGCGCCCGCATCGTGGACGGTGAAGGCGTCGCGGACTTCCGGACCGACCTCGAAGGCGTCCGGGCCGATGCAAGGGCCCAACCACGCCAGCATGCCTTCGGGCGACCCGGCCGCCGGAGCCATCTCCGTCCAGAGCGCTTCGAGCACGCCCGAACCGCCCTCCCCCGCCAGCCCGCGCCAACCGCAGTGCGCGGCGCCCACTGTGCGTCCGGCCGCGTCGGCCAGCAGCACCGGCAGGCAGTCGGCGACCATCATCGTGCAGGCCACGCCGCGCTCGGTCGTCCAGCAGGCGTCCGCCTCGGTGCCATTCACGGCATCGGTGCCGAGCCGCACCACGCCGCGGCCGTGCACCTGCTTCAGGAACACCGGACGCGCCTGCAATTGCGCCGCGAAGCGACGCCGGTTGTCGGCGACGGCGGCGGGGTCGTCGCCCACGTGGTCGCCGAGGTTGAGGGTGTCGTAGGGTGCGGCGGAGACGCCGCCGTCGCGCGTGCTGCACCAGGCGCGCACGCCCGCGGGTGCCGGCCACTGCGGTTGCATGGCTCAGCCTTCGTTGTCCGGGCAGTTGGACGGCTGCGCCTTCTGGAAAGCCGGCAGCTTCATGCACGCTTCGAAAGCGCCCATGGTGCGCGGCAGCCCCGCCATGTCGACGTTGAAGCGCTGGCCGTTGAAGATCTGCGGCACCAGGCAGCAGTCCGCCAGCGTCGGCGCGTCGCCGTGGCAATACGGGGAGGCGGGCAGGCGCTGCAGCTCCTGCTCGAACATCTCCAGGCCGCTGCGCACCCAGTGGCGGTACCAGGTGTTCTTGGCCTCTTCCTCCACCTTCATCTCGCGCACCAGGTACTTCAGCACGCGCAGGTTGTTCAGCGGGTGGATCTCGCAGGCGATCAGCTGCGCGAGCGCACGCACGCGGGCGCGGCCGAGGGGGTCCTTCGGCAGCAGCGGGGGGTTCGGGTGGGTCTCGTCGAGGTATTCGATGATGGCCATGGACTGGCTCAGGACCGCGCCTTCGTCGGTCTCGAGCGCGGGGACCAGCGCCGAAGCGGTGACGGCCGCGAAGTCCGGCTGCTTGTGCTCGCCCTTCACGAGGTGCACCGCGCGATAGTCGTACGGCAGGCCCTTGAGCTCCAGCGCGATGCGCACGCGGAAGGAAGCGGACGAGCGGAAGTAGTTGTGCAGCTTCATGCGCGAAGCATAAACCTTCGCCCCGTACACTGCGGCCCTCACGACAGGAGACGAGAGCCATGCTGCACCCGCAAGCGCAGGCCCTGCTGCGGCTGATCGAGGACAAGGGCGTGCCGCCGACGCACACGCTGGCGCCGCCGGACGCCCGCGCGTTCTACCGCGAACGCCGCACGTTCACGCAGCCCGATCCGCCCGAGGTCGGCGCGGTGCGCGACCTGGAGGCCCAAAGTCCTGCCGGCCCGATCCCGCTGCGCAGCTACCGGCCCGCCGGCGTGTCCGCCGAGGCCCTGTTGCCCGTGCTCGTCTACTACCACGGCGGCGGTTGGGTGATCGGCGACCTCGACACGCACGACGTGCTGTGCCGCCAGCTGTGCAACTTCTCCGGATGCGCGGTGGTGGCGGTGGATTACCGGCTCGCGCCCGAGCACCGTTTCCCCGCGGCCCTCGACGACGCCGTGGCCGCCGCCAGGTGGGTACGGGCGAACGCGGCGACGCTGAAGGTGGACGCGGCCCGCGTGGCGGTGGGCGGCGACAGCGCCGGCGGCAACCTCGCCGCGGCCGTGGCGCTGGTGGCGCGCGAACAGGGCGACCTGCCGCTCTCGTTCCAGCTGCTGGTCTACCCGGCGACCGACCAGCGCCGCGGCGCGCCTTCGCACACCACGAACGGCCAGGGTTACCTGCTCACGCGCGACAGCATGGATTACTACCACGACCACTACATCGCGGACCGGTCGCAGGACCTGGACTGGCGCGCCTCGCCGCTGCTGCACGCCGACCACGGGAACCTGCCGCCGGCGTTCGTGCTGGTGGCCGGGTTCGATCCGCTGCGCGACGAAGGCGTTGCGTATGCCGCCAAGCTCTCCGCCGCCGGCACCCAGGCGACCCTGGTGAACTTCGAGCGGCAGATCCACGGCTTCATCACCATGGGCCGGGTGATCGACGAAGCGAACGTGGCAGTGCGGATGTGCGCGGCGGAACTGCGGCAGGCGCTGCGGCCCTGAGCCGGGATCAGAGCCCGAAGGAGCGGCAGATCCCCACGGCGCCGGCTCCGGCCAGCGCGGCCACGACGTCCTTGCCCGTGAGCTTCATGGCCGCGAACACCACGACCAGGCCGACCATCTCCGGCACCTTGCCCGCCAGCACCGACGGCATGACGATGCCGATCATCACGCCGAGTGGGATCGCCTTGAGGGCACCCTGCACCCGCGGCGTGATCGGCACGTAGCCCATGAGGAAGTAGCCGGTGACCCGGCAGGCGAAGGACGCCACCGCCATCGCCAGGATCGCCAGCAGGAAATGCAGGTCAACGGCCATCGCGCGCGCCTCCGACCAGGCCGGCGGCGAGGCCGGCACCGACGATGGTCCAGCCCGGCAACCACAGCGAGAGCACCACGGCAGCCAGCACGGCCGCCGCGGCCGGCCAGAGGTCCGCCCGTCCGCGGAACACGCTCACCCCGATCGCCGCGGCGAAGGCCACCAGCATGAAGTCGAGCCCGAGGGAGGCCGGATGCGGCACGCCGCGCCCGACGACGTGTCCGCCCAACGTGCCGAGCATCCAGGGCAACGCCGTGGCCACGCCCGAGCCGAACAGGAAGGCGGCATCGCGGTAGCCGGCGTGGTACTCGCGCATCGACAGCGCCCAGTTGCCGTCGCCCAGGAAGAACAGCGTCGGCAGCGCCTGCGACGCCCGGGCGCCGCCCAGCCAGGGCTGGATGGAAGCGCCGTACAGCACGTAGCGGGCGTTGATCAGGAGCACCGTGACCACCAGCGGCGCAATCACGGGCGCGGCGCTCCAGCCTTGCAGCGCCGCCAGCTGCGCGCTGCCGGAGTACACCAGCACGCTCATGAGCATGGCCTCGAGCAGCGCGAGGCCCTTCTCGCTCGCCAGCACGCCGAACACCATGCCGTAGAGGAAGGTGCCCGGGGCCAGCGGCTGGCCTTGCACGAAGCCGCGGCGAAAGCCGGCGGCGGTGAACATCGGTGCGGTGGCGCGTGGGTCGTCCTGGCTCATCGGCCGGCGACTTTACACCGGCGTGGCGGCACCTGCCGGGCAGCGCCTTCGTCTATGCTCGGAGCATGCCGTCCGCCGAACTCCTGCTGCGCGTGGCCCTGGTGCTCGGGGCGGTCGTCGGCATGGAGGCCGCCGCCTGGTGGATCCACAAGCACGTGATGCACGGTTGGGGCTGGGGCTGGCACCGCTCGCACCACGCGCCGCGCGCGGGCTGGTTCGAGCGCAACGACCTCTACGCGGTGGTGTTCGCCGGTGTCGCCATCGTGCTGATCGCGCTGGGCAGCCACTGGCCGGCGGTCGAGCCGCTGCGCTGGGTCGGCGCCGGCATGACGCTCTATGGCCTGCTGTACTTCATCGTGCACGACGGCATGGTGCACCGGCGCTTTCCGTTCCGCTGGATCCCGCGCACCGGCTACCTCAAGCGGCTGTACCAGGCGCACCGCCTGCACCACGCGCTGGACTTGCCCGGCGCGGGCGTGTCCTTCGGCTTCCTCTGGGCGCCGTCGCCGCAGCGCCTGAAGGCCCAGTTGCAGCGGCTGCGGGCCACGCGCGCTACAGCGGGCGCCTGAACAGGTGCGGCGGCCGCGGCGCCGTCGGCACGTGCGAGGCCGCCAGGGCCACGCCCGCGCCCCGGGCCACGAACCACAGCTTCTCCACCGCGCTGGTCGCGATGCGGTGGTCCCAGGCGCTCGCGCCCTTGCTCACGACCTTGCGGCCGATCGCGCGGTACACGTCGCGCGCCGTGGCGATCGACCACGCGCAGCGCATGGGCAGGTCCGCGATGCCGGCCCGCGCGGAACGGTAATAGGGTTCGGCTTCCGCCACGAGCCGTGCCGCCACCCGCGCGATGCCGTCGCGCTTGTCCGGGTCGAGCACGCCCTCCAGGCCGTGGATGCCCTCTTCCGCCAGCCAGTCGGCCGGCAGGTACACGCGGCCGATGGCGGCGTCCTCCAGCACGTCGCGGGCGATGTTCGTGAGCTGGAACGCCATGCCGAGGTCGCAGGCGCGGTCCAGCGTTTCCGGCCGCTCGGCGCCCATCACGCGCGCCATCATCACGCCCACGACGCCGGCCACGCGCCAGCAGTACAGCAGCAGGTCGTCGAGGTTGCGGTACTGCGTGCCGTGCACGTCCATGGCGAAACCGGCCAGGTGCTCCTGCGGCAGCGACGCGGGAACGTCGTGGCGCTGCACGACCTGCGCGAGGCCCTGGAACACCGGGTCCCACACGGGCTCGCCTTCGCAGGCTGCCCGCGTCAGTTCCTGCAGCTGCCGCAGGCGCGACGCGCCGTCCGTGGCGCCGGCGAAGCGCTGGCCGTGGCCGAGGGTCTGGCCGTCGACGACGTCGTCGCAGTGCCGGCACCACGTGTACAGCAGCACGGTGCTCTCGCGCGTGCGGGTGTCCATCAGGCGGCTGGCGGCTGCGAAGCTGCGCGAGCCGGTCGCGATGGTGCGGCTGGCTTGCTCGTAGAGCGTGTCGGTGTTCACTGGGGAGCCTCCGTGAGCATCAATCCGGCGGTGGCCTTGGCGGAGCCGACCACGCCGGGCACCCCGGCGCCCGGGTGCGTTCCGGCGCCGACGATGTACAGGTTGGGGATCGCGTCGTCGCGGTTGTGCGGCCGGAACCACGCGCTTTGCGTCAGCACCGGCTCGAGCGAGAACGCCGAGCCGACGTGGGCACCGAGTTCGTCGCGGAAGTCGGCCGGCGTGAAGATCCGGCAGGTGACCAGGTCGTCGCGCAGGCCGGGCATGTAGCGCCTCTCGAGGTAGGCAAGGATGCGGTCCCGCAGCCGCGGCCCTTCCACGTCCCAGTCCAGGGGCGCATTGCCCAGGTGCGGCACCGGCGCCAGCACGTAGTGCGTGGAGCAGCCGGGCGGCGCCAGCGAGGGGTCGGTGGCGCAGGGCGCGTGCAGGTACAGCGAGAAATCGTCCGGGATGGCGTCGCCCTGGAAGATGTCCTGGATCAGCTCGCGGTAGCGCGGGCCGAAGCACACGGTGTGGTGCACCAGCTGCGGCTGCGGCCGGCGCAGACCGAAGTGGATGACGAAGAGCGACATCGAGAAGCGCTTGGACTTCAGCCGCTCCGCCTCGCGGGCGCCGCGCGGCACGTGCCCGAGCAGGCGCTCGTAGGTGTGGACGACGTCGGCGTTCGACGCCACCTGGTCGAAGGCGATGCGCTCGCCGCCGACGCGCACGGCGCTCGCGCGTCCCGCCTCCACTTCGATGCGCTCCACGGGGGCGGACAGGCGCAGCTGCCCGCCGAGGTCCTGGAACAGCCGCACCATCGCCTGCACCAGCGCGCCGGTGCCGCCGCGCGGGAACCACACGCCCCACTCGCGTTCCAGCGCATGGATCAGCGCGTAGATCGACGAGGTGGCGAACGGGCTGCCACCCACCAGCAGCGAATGGAAGGAGAAGGCCTGGCGCAGGTGCTCGTCGCGGATGAAGCCGGACACCGCGTCGTACACGCTGCGCCAGGCCCCCAGCCGCGCGAGCTGCGGACCCGCCTGCACCATGCTGCGGAAGTTCAGGAAGGGGACGGCGCCCAGCTTCACGTAGCCTTCGCGGAACACCGCGCGCGAATACGCCAGGAAGCGCTGGTAGCCCTCGACGTCGGCCGGGTTCAGCGCGGCGATCTGCCGGTCCATCGCAGCCTGGTCGTTGGCGTAGTCGAACACGGCGCCGTCTTCCCAGCAGAGCCGGTAGAAAGGCGCCACGGGCAGCAGCTCGACGTAGTCGGAGAGCTTGCGGCCGGAGAGTGCGAAGAGCTCCTCCAGCGCCGAGGGGTCGGTGATGACAGTCGGGCCGGCATCGAAGGTGAAGCCCTCGTCGTGCCACACGTACGCGCGGCCGCCCGGCTTGTCGCGCGACTCGAACAGGGTGGTCTGCACGCCAGCCGATTGCAGGCGGATGGCCAGGGCGAGGCCGCCGAAGCCGGCCCCGATGACGGCGGCGGTGCGCACCGGCGGATTCATGTGAAGCTCTCCGTGGGGGCCCGGCGCCCCAATGCTGCCTGCAACGCCGCGGCCAGGGGCACCGGCGGCTTGCCGCTGACGATGCGCAGCTTGTCGGCCAGCGTCGGCCGGCCCGCGTAGAAGCGCGCGACCAGCGGTTCCGGCAGTCCGTAGAACCGCTGCATCACGCGCCAGCGCTCCGTCGGCACGGCGGCCTGGAACAGCATGCGATTGAGCAGGCGGAAGAAGGCCTGGTCGCGCCATTGCGCGAGGGCATGGCCGCGCAAGGCGGCGAACAGCGCGCCCGCGCGGAGGTCCGGCAGCCGCGCAACGAGGTCGGCGACCCGCACCGCATCGGGCAGCGAATAGCCCGTGGTGGGGTGGAACAGTGCCGCGGAAAGCCCGGTGCGGGGCACGCCACCGGCGGCGTCCCAGAGCACGCGCGGATCGCCGTCCAGCACGATCGGCAGCACGCCCTGCTCTTCGCGCAGCAGCTCGCCCGTGCGCCAGCCCTGGGCCTGCACATAAGCATCGATGTCGCGCCGCACGCGATCGGGCTCCAGCGCCGCTCCGTCGGCGTAGTAGGTGTCCTCGACCAGCACCGTGCGCGCGTCCAGCGGCAAGGTGTAGACGAAACGGTAGCCGTCGCGCTGGGGGACCGTCGCATCCATCAGCACCGGGCCGTCGAGCCCATGGTCGCCTTCGAGCCGGAACTCGCGGCCGATGAACTTCTGCCAGCCCAGGCGGATGCCCGCTTCGGGCAGGCGCCCCCGGCCGTCGATCACGGCGCCGGCGCGCAAGGTGCTGCCGTCGTCCAGCGTGACCTCCTGCGGGCGGACGTCCAGGACGCGCACACCGGGCCGCAGCGACGCGCCCAGGTCGCGCCGCAGCACCTCGTCGAAGCGGGCCGAGGTGATGCTGGCATAGCCGCCCCGCAGATGCCGCTGCAGCGCAGGAAAGCGCACGGCATGCGAGGCCCAGCGATGGGCGACCAAAGGCGCCAGCCACGCCTGCTGCGCGTCCTCCAGGTCGGTCGCGTGGAAAGACCAGGTGTGGTTGCCGCCGGCGCTCGGGCCGGCCTCCAGCACGAGGACGCGCAGGTCCGGACGCAACTGCCGCAGCCGCCAGGCGATGAGGCCGTTCGCCAGCCCGCCACCGACGAGGACCAGGTCGGCGTCGTTCACGCAAGGGCTCCCGCCATCGTCCCGGCCCGGTCGCGGGACACCGGCGCGGGCAGCACAGATTCGATGATGTCGGCCGCCCGTCGGGCGCCGCCCGCCGCACGCACCTGCTCGCCCAAGGCCTGCGCGCGCTGTGCGTACAGGCGATCTTCCAGGATCTGGCGCAGCGCGCGCCGCAGCGCCGACACGGTGGCCAGCGGCGGCAGCACGCGCACGCCCGCTCCCGCATGGACGACGCGGGCCGCGACGCCCGGCTGGTCGAAAGCGATCGGCAGCAGCACCATCGGCTTGCCGGCGACCAGCGCGTCCATCACGGTGTTCAGCCCCGCGTGCGTGACCACCGCGTCCGCCCGGGCGATGGCCTCCTGCTGCGGGGCGAATCCGGTGACCCAGGTCGCGCCGGCGTACTCCAGTGCGCGCGCCTGCCCGGCATCCAGGCGATCGCAATGCGCCAGCAGCAGCGTGGCGCCTTCGGCGTGGCAGGCGCGGGCGATGCGGCGCAGCAGGCCGAAGCGCCCGCCCTGCAGGGTGCCCAGCGACGCGAAGACGAACGGCCGGCCGGGGGGCGGCGTCCAGGCGGCCGGCCAGGCCGGTGCCTCCTGCCCGGTGTCCACACGCAAGGGGCCGACATGGTGCAACTGCGGCGGCGGCGCCGTGCGGGGGAAATCGAAGGCGGCGGCCGTCTGGCTCAGGATCGCCAGGGGCGACACGCAGTCGGCCAGTGAATGCAGCGGCGGCAGGTCGAAGGCGGCTGCGTGGCGTTCGATCACGCGGGCGTGCGGCCGCATCAGCCAGTCGTACACGCGCGTGCTGTGCAGGTTGAGATGCAGGCCCGTCTCGTCCCGCGCGAGCCCCCAGTGCATCACCGGCAGCGGCACCCGCGGATCCCGTGCCACCGGCAGCGCGCACGCGACGGAAACGTAGGGCAGGCCCAGGCCGCGCGCGACCAGCCCGCCGGCTGCCTCCATCTCGTCGGCGATCACGGCCTGCGCGCCCACGCGGCGCAGCACCGCCGGCGCTTCGCGGCACAGCAGGTCGGTACCGTCCGCCACGTCGCGGATCACCCGTGACAGGCCGACGGGACCGCCGGGCCGCGCAGCGCGGTCGACCAGCGCGGCCAACGCGCCGGGCTCCATCTCCCCGACGGGCTCGAAGCCGATGCGCGGCTCGCGCAGCAAGGCCCTGACCTCCGGCTGGTGCACCCAGGTCACGCGATGGCCGCGATCGAGCAACACGCTGGCCAGGGCTTCGATGGCCCGGACGTGGCTCGGGAAGGGAGGGGCGAGGACGACGAAATGGGTCACGGGGAACAAGGCGAAGGTAGCAGCCGGTTTCTTTTTTGTTGTAGGACAAATGCCATAACTGATCCAAATGCTTCCGGTTTGACCTCCACGGCGCTAACCTGCCGGTCCATCAGGGCGCGTTGCCCAGGAGTTGCGGATGAGTACAGCTTTCCAGCCGGACGACGCGCTGGCCCAGTGGCGCCGTGCCGTCGAGCGCCGCCTCGCCGCGCTCCTGCCGGCCGAAGCCGCCGGCGTGGCCGGCGCCATGCAGGCGGCGGTGCTCACGCCGGGCAAGCGGCTGCGCCCGCTGCTGGTCCTGGCCGTGGGCGAAGCTCTCGGCGCGCGCGGACCGGGGCTGCTCGATTTCGCCTGTGCCGTGGAAATGATCCATTGCGCGTCCCTGGTCCTGGACGACATGCCCGCCATGGACGACGCCCGCCTGCGGCGCGGCCAGCCCACCGTGCACCTGCGCTTCGGCGAGGACGTGGCGATGCTGGCCGCGGTGGCGCTGGTCTCCGAAGCCTGCCGCGTCGCGGCCAGCGCGCCCGCCCTGCGCGCGCCGGCCCGGGCGCGGGCGGTGCAGGTCCTGTGCGAGGCGGTCGGCCCGCTCGGCCTGGTCCGCGGGCAGTACCGCGACCTGCACGAAGGCGCCGGCGCCCGCAGCGCCGCGGCGGCGGCGGAGACCAACGACCAGAAGACCGGGGTGCTGTTCGCCGCGGCCCTCGAACTCTCGGCCTGCGCCGCCGGCCGCGCCCGCGCGGTGCCCGACCTGCGCCGCGCGGCGCTGGCGATCGGCCAGGCCTTCCAGCTGCGCGACGACCTCGAGGACCTGCTGCCCGCCGGCGAGGGCCGCGAGGACCCGCTGCAGGATGCGGGCAAGAGCACCGTCGTGCAGTTGCTGGGCGCCGACGCCGTGCGCCGCTCCGTCGACGCGCACCTGGGCCAGGCGCGCCAGGCCTTGCGCAGCGCACTCGGCCGCGACGATGCGCTGCTCACCGGGCTGCTGCGCCGCGCCTTTCCCGAGACGCCCCAGCCGCTCGCTGCGGACTTCCCGGATCGCGCCGTGCCTGCGTGGCATCGCGTGGGGGACGTGCCGCTCTCCGTCGCCACCTGACGCCCCGGCCGGCGTCGCGCGGCACCGGCGGGTAAACTGGTCCCGCAGCGGCTGCAGTCGTGCCGCGGAGGATCCCAGGATGAAGGCGGAACAGAACGAACTGATCACCCGCGTCGGCCCCGGCACGCCGTGCGGCGCGGTGCTGCGGGCCTACTGGCAGCCGGTGGCGCTGGTGGACGAATTCGACCCGGGGCTGGATCCCCGCATGAAGGACCGCCCGGTGAAGGCCGTCCGCGTGCTCGGCCAGGACCTCGTGCTGTTCCGCGACGCGGCCGGCCGCTGGGGCCTGCTGGATCGCGACTGCCCGCACCGCAATGCCGACCTCTCCTTCGGCCGGCACGAAGGCGACGGCCTGCGCTGCCCCTTCCACGGCTGGAAGTTCGACGCGACCGGCCGCTGCCTGGAAACGCCGGCGGAGCCGACCGGCAGCAAGCTGTGCGAACGCGTGAAGCAGCGCAGCTACCCGGTCGTGGAAAAGAGCGGCGTGCTCTTCGCGTGGTTCGGCGACGAAGGCAAGGCGCCGCCCTTCCCCGCGTTCGACTGCTTCGCCGCGCCCGACAGCCATACCTTCGCCTTCAAGGGCCTGTGGCAGGCCAACTGGCTGCAGGCCTTCGAAGTCGGCATCGACCCCGCGCATCCGTCCTTCCTGCACCGCTTCCTGAGCGACGCGGCGCTGGAGGCCGTCGGCGAGAACGCGGCGGGCCGGCAGTTCCGCAGTGCCAGCGCGGGGGACTTCGGCGGCGAGAAATGGCCGATGACGCGCATCATGCGCGAGTTCCACCAGCCGGACATCTCGTTCGCGACCAAGCCGTGGGGACTGCAGCTGACCGCGCTGCGCCCCATGACCGACGAACTCACCCACGTGCGGATCACCCACGCGATCTTCCCGCACACCTTCGTGATCCCGCTGTCCGAGACGCTGACGATCACGCAGATGCACGTCCCGGTGGACGACACCCGCACCTACTGGTACTCCTTCTTCACCAGCTTCGCCGGCCCGGTCGACAAGGACGCCATGCGCAGCCAGCGCCTGCAGTTCATTTCGCTGCCCGACTACGTGCCGAAGAACGGGCGCCACAACCACTGGGGCTTCAACCCCGACGAGCAGCGCGCGCAGACCTACCTGGGCATGGGCGAGGAAGACATCAACGTGCACGACCAGTGGGCCGTGGAGAGCATGGGCCCCATCCAGGATCGCACGCGCGAACACCTGGGCACCAGCGACAAGGTGATCATGGCCAACCGGCGCATGCTGCTCCAGGCCATCGAGACGGTGCAGGCGGGCGGCACGGCGCCGGGCGTGGCCGATCCGGCCCTCGCGGCCGAGATGCGCGGCCCGGACACCGTCGACGGCATCGCGCCCGCCGGTGCGTGGGGCACGTGGTGGCAGGAGAAGGTGCAGGCCAAGCGCGCCGGCGCGCCCTGGCTGCGGCAGGCCATCGCGCCCGCCGAGGCCCAGGCCTCGTGAGTTCCTTCGCCGAGCGCTGCGGCATCCACGACGCGGCGCGCGAACAGGCGGTCGCGCGCGTCGGCCGGCTGCTCGAGGCGCAGGGCCTGGAGCTGGTGCGCTTCGCCTGGTGCGACCTGCACGGCTTCCAGCGCGGCAAGACCCTCGTGGCCTCGGCCGCGGCCAAGGCGATGCGCGAGGGCGTCGGCATGGTCAGCACGCTGATGCTCAAGGACACCTCGGACCGCACCGCGTTCAAGGTCTTCGAGCCGGGCGGGACGGCCTCGCTGCCGGGCTTCGGCTTCGCCAACAACCTCCTGCTGCTGGCCGATCCGGACAGCTTCCGCCAGTTGCCCTGGACGCCGTCGACGGGCTGGCTGCGGGCGCAGCCGTACTTCGAGGACGGCACGCCGGTGGAACTGGACACGCGGCGCGTGCTGCAGCGCGCGCTGGCGAAGCTGGATGCCGCGGGCCTCGCGATGAAGTGCGGGCTGGAGGTCGAGTTCCACATCTACCGCATCGACGATGCGCGGCCCCAACTGGACCCGATGGAGGCGGACTGGCCCGGGCCGCCTCCCGCCGTCAGCCTGGTCCATCCCGGCTACAACCTGCTGGCGGAAAGCTGGTACGACCTGGCGGAAGAGCCGCTGCGGATCGTGCAGCACACGGCCCAGGCCCTGGGCCTGCCGCTGCTGTCGCTGGAGGTCGAGCTGGGTCCCAGCCAGGTGGAGGCGGTGTTCGACGCGACCGATGCGGTGACCGCCGCCGACAACATGGTGCTGTTCCGCAATGCCGTGAAGATGGCGTTGCGCCGCGCCGGCTACCACGCTACCTTCATGTGCCGGCCGCCGTTCCCGAACATCATGTCCAGCGGCTGGCACCTGCACCAGTCGCTGGTGGATGGCCGCACCGGCCGCAACGTGTTCCGCCGCGAGCAGCCGGCGCCCGGCACGGACGGCTCCCACGCGGGCCACACCCTGTCCACCCTCGGCGAGCAATACCTCGCCGGGCTGCTCGCGCATGCCCGCGGGATGGCCGTGTTCTGCACGCCGACGGCGAACGGCTTCGGCCGCTTCCGCCCGAACGCGCTCGCGCCGCAATCGGTGCTGTGGGGGCGTGACAACCGCGGGGCGATGCTGCGGGTGGTCGGTGCCTGCGGAGACGAAGGCACGCGCATCGAGAACCGCATCGGCGAGCCGGCCGCAAACCCCTACCTGTACCTCGCCTCCCAGGTCCATGCCGGCCTGGACGGCATCGCGCGCGGGCTGAAGGCCCCGCCCGCGACCGACGCGCCCTATGCCGGCGCCGGCGAACGCCTGCCCACCAGCCTCGGCGAGGCGCTCGCCGCGCTGGAGTCGGACGCCGTGCTGTGCGAGGCCTTCGGCCGCGGCTTCATCGACTACTTCACCCGCATCAAGCGCTCCGAGCAGCAGCGCTTCGACGCCGCCGAGGACCGCGACGCGTTCCAGCGGCGCGAATACTTCGCCCGATTCTGATGATCAAGATCCACCTGGTGGCGCCGGACGGCGCCGAGACCGCCCTGGAAGTGAAGCCCGCCGGCAGCCTGATGGAGGCTGCCGTGAAGCACAACGTCGACGGGATCGCGGCCGACTGCGGCGGCCTGCTGACCTGCGCCACCTGCCACGTCTACGTGCGCGAACCGTTCGCGGCGCAATTGCCGCCGCCCGGCCCGGACGAACTCGGCATGCTGGAGTTCGCCGCGGCCGAGCGCCGGCCGAACAGCCGCCTGAGCTGCCAGGTGGAGCTCACCGCGGCCCTCGACGGGCTCACGGTGGACCTGCCGCCCACGCAGTACTAGGCGCTGGCCCGCTCAGCGCGCGGCCACGTTGGCACGCTCGCCCAGGAAGATCTCCACGCGGCGGTTCTTCGCACGGCCGGCCTCGGTCGTGTTCTCCGCGACCGGCTCGCGCTCGCCGCGGCCGGCGATCTGCACCGAATCCGCCCGCACGCCGCGCGACAGGAGGTAGTCGCGCACGGACTGCGCGCGGTCCAGCGACAGGCGGTTGTTCAGCTCGTCGCTGCCGGTGTTGTCGGTGTGGCCGATGATCCGCACCTCGGTGCCCTGCTGCTGCGCGAGGCCGCTGGCGAACTGGTCGAGGATGGGCCGCATGCGCGGGTTGATGTCGGCGCGCCCCACGGCGAACGAGACGTCGCTGGGCACTTCCAGCTTCAGCTGGTTGTCGGGGGTCTGCACCACGGCGACGCCGCTGCCCATGGTGGCGCGCTGCATCGCCTGCTTCTTCTGCTCCATGTGCTGCGACCAGATGTAGCCGCCCGCGGCGCCGACGCCGGCACCGATCAGCGCGCCCTTCGCGTTGCCGCCGATCGCCGCGCCCGCGAGCGCGCCGATGCCGGCGCCGATCGCGGTGTTCCGGCCGGTCTCGCTCATCTGCTGGCCGGCGCAACCTGCCAGCAGGGAAGCCGCTCCCAGTGCGGCGGCGGCGATGTGGATCTTCTTCATGGTTCTCTCCTTCCGTTTGGAACGCCGAAGATAGCGCGCAGTGTGACTGGAGGCACGTCCGTTGCGTTCGCTTACCGTTAGACTGCGCCCGCCGCCACGAAGGAGTTCACGCATGGTCCTGGAAATCGCCGACATCCGCATCCCGCCGGGCAAGCAGCCGGAATTCGACGCCGCCATCGAGAAGGGCCTGCGCACCGTCATTTCGCGCGCACAGGGCGTGCGGCGGTTCCAGGTGCAGAAAGGCATCGAGTCGCCGGAGCGCTACGTCCTGATGATCGAGTGGGACACGCTGGAGGCGCACACCGTCGGCTTCCGCCAGAGCCCGCTGTTCGCCGAGTGGCGCGCCATCGTCGGGCCGCTCTTCGCGCAGCCGCCCGTGGTGGAGCACTTCACGCAGGTGGTGGCGGGCTAGGCGCCTCCTCCTCGTGGCCGGCCACGAGCCGGTCCAGCAAGGCCAGAAGCTGCTCCCGCTCCTGCGCGTCCAGCGGTGCCAGGATGCGCGACTGCACCTTGCCCACCGGGCGCTTCATCTCTCGGGCCGCCTCGGCGCCCTGCTCCGTGACCCACAGAAGCTTGCGCCGGCGGTCGGCAGGGTCCGGCTCGCGCCGCACCCACCCCCGCGCCTCCAGCCGCGTGATCACCGAACCGAAGGTCGCCGCGTCGAACGCGACCTTGCGTGCCAGCGTCACCTGGTCCTCGCCCGGGTCCTCCAGCAGCGCATTGAGGATCGCGAACTGCACGGGCGTGACGTCGTAGCCGGCCGTTTCCTCCATGAAGAGGGCCACGCACACCTGGTGCGCGCGCCGGATCAGGTGGCCGGGCGCATGCCGGAAATCGAAGCTCTTCGCCATGCGCGGCAGTGTAGCGGCGCGAACCCCCCGCGGCTGCATTAGTATGCATGCTTAGCATCCGAGCGAAACCCGATGGAACGCACCCTCAACGAACCCGCCCGGCGGACGCCCGTCCATGGCGAATACGACGTCGTGGTGCTGGGCGGCGGCCCGGCCGGCATGGCCGCCGCGGTCGCCGCCGCCCGCAGCGGCCGCAGCACCCTGCTGGTGGAGCGCTACGGCTTCCTGGGGGGCATGGGCACGGCGGCGGGCGTCACCAACTTCTGCGGCCTGCACGCCAACGTGCATGGCGAGATCCGGCAGGTCGTGCACGGGGTGGCCGACGGGCTGCTGGAGCGCATCGACCGGCTGGGCGGCCTGAACGCGCCGCATTCGCTCTTCGGCGGCAAGATCGTGGCGCAGGCCTACGACACCGCCGCCTACAAGATCGCCGCCGACGACCTGCTGCTGTCGGCGGGCGTGGAGATCCTGTTCCACGCGCTGGCCGCCGGCGTGGTGATGGACGCGGGCCGCCGTGTGCAGGCGCTGCTGCTGGAGACGAAGTCCGGCCGCCGCGCGGTGCGCGCGCGCGCGTTCGTCGACGCTTCCGGCGACGGCGACCTCGCCGCCTGGGCCGGCGCACCTTACGTGAAGGGCGACGGCCAGGGCAACATGCTCTATCCCTCGACGATGTTCCGCGTCAACGGTGTGGACGCCGACCGTGCCGGCAAGGCCTGGGAAGTGATCCCGAAGCTGATGGCGCAGGCCGAGGCCGAAGGCCGGTACCGCTTCCCGCGCAAGGGCGCCATCGTGCGGCCGCAGAAGAGCGGCATCGAATGGCGCGTGAACCTCACGCAGCTCGCCAACGCCGAGGGCAACGCCATCGACGGCACCGACGCGCTGGAGCTCTCGCAGGCCGAAGTGCTCGGCCGCCGGCAGATCGCATCGGTCGCCGGTTTCCTGCGCGAGGTGCCGGGCTTCGAGCGCAGCTACGTCTCGGACATCGCGCCGCAGGTCGGCATCCGCGAAACGCGCCGGGTGCGCGGCCTCTACGAGCTGGCCGAATCCGACGTGCTGGACTGCGCCAGCTTCGACGACACCATCGGCGTCAACGGCTGGCCGCTCGAACTGCACCTGAAGGGCGACGTGGAGTTCCGCTGGCCGAAGATCCCCGAAAGCCGCGGCTTCAACCACCTGCCCTATCGCATGACGGTGCCGCAGGGCCTCGACAACGTCTGGATCGCCGGACGCTGCGCCTCCATGAGCCACGAGGCGCAATCGGCCGCGCGCGTGACCGGTGCGTGCTTCGTCATGGGCGAGGCGGCGGGCGCGGCGGCCCACCTCGCGCTGCAGGCGGGAGGCACCGCGGCGGCGGTCGACGTGCCCACGCTGCAGGCGCTCCTCGCGGACAATGGCGTCGACCTGGGACGCAGCTGGTAAAGGACTTCCCATGAACGCTCCCCTGCCCACCGCGCAGCTGCGCCAGCAGCTGTACCGCGACATGGACCCGCACCACCTCACGCCCCTGTGGGAGGTGCTGCACGCCCTGGTGCCCCCGCAGCCGAACACGCCATGCGTGCCGGCCTTCTGGAAGTACGCCGACGTGCGGCCCTACCTGATGCGGGCCGGCGAGGTGATCACCGCCGAGGAAGCCGTGCGCCGCGTGCTGATCCTCGAGAACCCGAAGCTGCGCGGCCAGTCGGCCATCACGCAGTCGCTCTATGCGGGCCTGCAGCTGATCCTGCCCGGCGAAGTCGCCCCCAGCCACCGGCACACGCAGAGCGCGCTGCGCTTCATCGTGGAAGGCTCGGGCGCATACACCGCCGTCGACGGCGAGCGCACCACCATGAAGCCGGGCGACTTCATCATCACGCCCAGCTGGACCTGGCACGACCACGGACACGAGGCCGACCGGCCGGTGGTCTGGCTCGACGGCCTGGACATCCCGATGGTGCGCTTCTTCGACGCCGGCTTCGCGCAGAACGACACGACCAAGTCGCAGCAGGTGACGCGCAGCGAAGGCACGAGCGACGCGCGCTTCGCCCACAACATGGGCCCGGTGCGGCCGGTGGCGCCCTATGGCGCCACGTCGCCGATCTTCAGCTACCCGTACGAGCGCAGCCGCGAAGCGCTGGAGCAGCTGGAACGGCACGCGCCCGTCGACCCCTGGGACGGCACCAAGCTGCGCTACGTCAACCCGCTCACCGGCGGCTGGCCCATGCCGACGATCGGCACCTTCCTGCAGAAGCTGCCGGCCGGCTTCGCCGGCAAGGGCTGGCGCCAGACCGATGGCGCCGTCTACAGCGTGGTCGAAGGCGAAGGCGAGATCGCCATCGCGCGCGATGGTCAGGAGACCCGCTACGCGTTCGGACCCCGCGACCATTTCGTCGTTCCCTCGTGGCACACTGCCCGCCTCTCCAGCGAGCGGGGCTGCGTTCTGTTCAGTTTTTCCGACCGCCCCGTGCACCAGGCCCTGGGCATCCACAACGAAGAAAGGTTGTCATGAGCTACGTCTTCCAACCCGCCCCCACGGTAGGCGTGCCGGTGGTCGGCCGCGCCGAACGCTTCCCCGTGCGCCGCATCTATTGCGTGGGCCGCAACTACGTGGAGCACGCCAAGGAGATGGGCTTCACCGGCCGCGAGGCGCCCTTCTTCTTCCTCAAGCCCGGCGACGCCGCGGTGGTGGTGGAGGCCGGGAAGGAAGCCACGATCGCCTACCCGAGCCTCACCAGGGACCTGCACCACGAGATCGAGCTCGTCGCCTGCATCGGCAAGGGCGGGAAGAACATCCAGGCCGCCGACGCGAAGAAGCACATCTTCGGCTACGCGGTCGGCCTCGACATGACGCGCCGCGACCTGCAGGGCGAGATGAAGAAGCAGGGCCGCCCCTGGTGCATCGGCAAGGGGTTCGACCAGTCGGCGCCGATCGGCCCGATCACCCCGGCGGAACAGGCCGGCGACATCGAGCAGGCCGAGATCTGGCTGCAGGTGAACGGCAAGGACCGGCAGCGCAGCAACGTGTCCAAGTTGATCTGGAACATCGGCGAAATCATCGAGCACGTCTCCGCCGCCTGGGAGCTGCAGCCCGGCGACCTGGTGTACACGGGCACGCCGGAAGGCGTGGCGGCCGTGGTGGCGGGTGACACGCTGCATGGCGGCGTCGCGGGCCTCACGGACATCACCGTCGAGGTTCGCGCCGGCTGACGACCGGGATAGCACGGGGCGGACCGGCTCGGGCCGTCCCGGATAATCGCGCGGCCTGCCGCCGCGGGTGAAGCCCCGCGCCCGGCACCGAACGACCACAAGAACGAGGAGCCGCGTTTGCGCGTACTGGAAGACCTGGCGAAGTTTTGCGCCATCCTGGCCGGCATCCTGCTGACGGCCATCACCCTCATGACCTGCGGCAGCCTGATCGGGCGCAACACGGTGGGCGTGTCCATCGTCGGCGCCTTCGAACTCACCGGCGTGGCCGCTGGCGCCGCCATCGCGCTGTTCATGCCGATCTGCCAGGCCCGACGCGGCAACATCATCGTGGACTTCTTCACCGCGAAAGCCAGCGAGCGCACGCAGGCCGGGCTCGACCGGCTGGGCGCCTTCGTCATCGCCGCGATCTTCGCCCTGCTCGCCTGGCGCTCCACGCTCGGCGGCCTCAACAGCCACTCCTACGGCTCCGAAACGCAGATCATGGGCTTTCCCGAGTGGATCGTGTTCGCCTTCATGGTGCCGGCATTCGTGCTTGCCGCGCTCATCGCGCTGCACCAGGCGGCGTTCGGCTTTGCCGTGCCGGAAGACGCCGCCGGGGAGGGAGCGATATGAGCCCGCTCGCGCTCACCGCGCTGATCTTCGGGTCGATGCTGGTGCTGATGGCCATCCGCATTCCCATCGCCGCCAGCATGTTCGCCGCCGGCACCATCGGCTACCTCGCGCAGACCGGCTGGCTGCCCTACGCCAACTTCCTCAACACGCAGGCGTTCGCGCGCTTCGCCAGCTACGACCTGTCGGTGATCCCGCTGTTCATCCTGATGGGGCACTTCGCCACCAAGGGCGGCATCAGCAAGTCGCTGTTCGAGTTCGCGGCCGCGGTGATGGGCCGCTTCAAGGGCGGCCTGGCGATGGCCTCGCTGCTCGCCTGCGCGGCCTTCGGCGCCATCAGCGGGTCGTCGGTGGCGACCGCCGCGACGATCACCAGCGTGGCGTTGCCGGAGATGCGGCGCCACGGCTACTCGGGGCGCATCGCCACCGGAACGCTGGCCGCCGGCGGCACGCTGGGCATCCAGCTGCCGCCCTCGATCGTGCTGGTGATCTACGCGATCCTGACCGAGCAGAACATCAGCAAGCTGTTCGCCGCGGCGGTGCTCCCCGGCATCATCGCGATGGTCGGCTACATGGTCGCCGTCGCGATCTACGTTCGCCTGGTCCCCGGCCACGCGCCCGCCGTCGAGGATGCCCCGCCGCCGCTGACGTTCCGCGCGGTCATGGGCGTGCTGCCGATCGTGGTGATCTTCGCGCTGGTGTTCGGCGGCATCTACGGCGGCCTGTTCACGCCCACCGAGGGCGCCGCCGTGGGTGCGGCCACGACCTTCCTCACGGCCCTGATCAAGGGCGAGATGAGCCTGGAGAAGTTCAAGGAGTGCTTCTACGGCACCGCCATCAGCGCCGCGATGATCTTCCTGATCTTCCTGGGCGCCGACCTGATGAACTCCGCGCTGGCGCTCACGCAGGTGCCCAACCAGCTGGCCGAGGTGGTGGGCAGCTGGGGCGTGTCGCCGCTGCTGGTGGTGGTGGCGATCCTGCTGTTCTACGTGCTGCTAGGCGCGGTGATGGACGAACTGTCCATGCTGCTGCTGACCATCCCGATCTTCTTCCCCATCATCATGGGCCTGGACTTCGGCATGCCCAAGGAGTCGGCGGCGATCTGGTTCGGCATCATGGTGCTGATGACGGTGGGCTTCGGCCTCATCGCGCCGCCGGTGGGGCTGAACGTCTACATCGTCAACGGCCTGGCCAAGGACGTGCCCATGGGCGAGACCTACCGCGGCGTCATGCCCTTCCTGGTGAGCGACGTGCTGCGCACGCTGCTGTTCCTGTTCTTCCCCATCATCCCGCTCTGGCTGGTGGGGTTCATCCGTTGAGGGAAAGCCCCGTAGCGCGGGGCACCTCCTGCAGTTAACTTCATGCCATCCCAACGGAGCCTTCCCGAAATGATCCAGCGACGCACCCTCCTGAAGTCCACCGCCGCGGTGGCGCTCGGCGCGCCCGGCCTGAGCGGCCTCGCGCAGCAGTCCGTGACCCTGAAGTTCCACACCTTCATGGCGCCGCAGTCCAACGTCTGGCTGACGATGCACAAGGCGTGGATGGACAAGGTCGAGAAGGACTCCGGCGGCCGCATCAAGTTCGAGGGCTATCCCGCCATGCAGCTCGGTGGCACGCCGGTGCAGCTGTACGACCAGGCCAAGGACGGCGTCGTCGACATCGTCTGGACGCTGCCCGGCAACACGGCCGGCCGCTTCCCCCGCATCGAGGTGTTCGAGCTGCCGTTCATGATGAACAACGCCGAAGCCACGTCCAAGGCGTACTGGGAGTACGTGCAGACGGTCGCGCCGGACGAGTTCAAGGACACGCAGGTGCTCGCGCTGCAGGTGCACGGCCCCGGCATGTTCCACACCAAGGAAAAGCTGATCAAGACCGCGGACGACCTGCGCGGCCTGAAGGTTCGCGGCCCCACCCGCCAGATCACCAAGATGCTCGGCTTCCTCGGCGCCACGCCCGTGGGCATGCCGCTGCCGCAGATCCCCGATGCGCTGTCCAAGGGCACCATCGACGGCTGCGTGATCCCGTGGGAAGTCGTCCCCTCGGTCAAGGTGCACGAGCTGACCAAGTTCCACAGCGAGTTCGATCCCGCCGGCGGCGCGCTCTACACGACCACCTTCGTGATGGCGATGAACAAGGCGAAGTACAACGCGCTGGCGCCGGACCTGAAGAAGGTGATCGACGCCAACTCCGGCATGGCCACCTCGGGCTGGCTGGGCAAGGTGCAGCAGGGCAACGACGGCATCGGCCGCAAGTCCGCCGTGGACCGCAAGAACACCATCCACACCATCTCCGCCGCCGACGCGCAGGAGTTCAAGCGCAAGGCGCGCCTGGTCGAAGTGGAGTGGGCACAGGACATGGACAAGCGCGGCTTCGACGGCAAGAAGCTGCTGGAAACCGCGCGCGCCCTGATCGAGAAGCACGGCAAGGCCACGCCGGCGCCGAAGAAGGCTTAAACTCCTCCCGATCCCCAGCGCAAGGGCTCCCTCGGGAGCCCTTTTCCTTCCGCGTGACCCTCCGCAGCCCCATCAAGCATTGCCGCAACTGCGGCGCCGGCGTCGTCTACCGCGTGCCCGACGACGGGGACACGCACGAGCGTGCCGTCTGCCCGGCCTGCGACACCATCCACTACGAGAACCCGCTGAATGTGGTCGGCACCGTGCCCTACTTCGGCGACAAGGTGCTGCTGTGCAAGCGGAACATCGAGCCGCGCTGGGGCAAGTGGACGCTGCCGGCCGGCTTCATGGAGCTGGGCGAAAGCACCGCCGAGGGCGCCGCCCGCGAGACCGACGAGGAAGCGGGCGCGCAGATCGAGATGGAAGGCCTGTTCACGGTCCTGAGCGTGCCGCGCGTGGGACAGGTGCACCTGTTCTACCGGGCGCGGCTCCTGAGCGACGTGTTCGACCCCGGCTTCGAGACGATCGAGGCGCGGCTGTTCGCGGAGCACGAGATCCCTTGGGAAGAGATCGCCTTCCGGACCGTCAAGGAAACGCTGGAGCGCTTCTTCGCCGACCGCGCCCGCGGACACTTCGGCGTGCACGCGTACGACATCGTCTAGCGGCGGCGCTCAGCGCGCCGGGCCGTTCTGCTTGCTTTCCTCGCGCAGGCGTGCGTCCTCGCGGCGCTTCACGCACAGGGGATGGTTGCGCGTGCCGGCCTTCTCGCAGGCGTCGGCCAGGCAGATCTCGCGGGAGAGGAACACACGCTCGCGGCACGCCTCGACGGCCTGGTAGTTGCCGGCGCCGGCCGTCTGCGTGCTGGCCGCCGGCGCGCGCGGCGGCGGCTCGGGTTCGATGCGGGGCGCGGCCGCGACGGCCGCACCGGGCGCCGGCTGCTGCGTGCCGGACGGCGTCGTCGCGGGACGCACCGGCCGCGGTTCCTTCTTGGGCGGGAGGGCCTTCGCTCCAGGCGCAGGCGCGATCGCCGGTGAACCACCGGCGAGGGTCGGCGCGGCAGCGGCCGGGCCGGGCGCCGGGGCCGGAATTGCAGCCACCGCGGTGGGCGCCGGCACGGGCGCGTCGGCCGGTGCCGCCGCGGGGGCCGGCGGGGCAGGCAAGGCGCGGGCGGCGCCGGCCGCGGCGGCGTGGGTCGCGGGGGCCACTGCAGCGACGGTGTCCGTCTCCGCGGTGCTGCCGCCGCGCCCGATCACCAAGGCGGCCACGAGGCCGGCCACGGCGAGGGCGCCGATGCCGGCGAGAACGGCCACGGGGACCTTTTTGCGCGGGGGTGGCGCGAGCGGGACGGAGGTGTCCTCCTCCTTGGGCACCGCACGTCGCCTGGGCACCGCCGGCGCGGGCGCTGCCTCCGGCGCGGGAGTCGCCGCCTCGGCGGGCTGGGCGGCGGGGGCCTCCGCCGGCGTCGCCAGCACCGCGGCAGCCGCCGCCACGGTGGCCGGCGCGGTCAGTGGCGTGGTCGAACCGGTGTGCGTGCTGGCGGGCGGCGGCGCCTGCACCACGGTGCGCGTGTATTCCTCGTCGATCCAGTTCGACGGCCGCAGGTTGGACGGATCGCCGCCGGCGGCGGGCCGGGACGTGTCGGAGCGCAGGCGCGTCGCCTCCTCGTCCGGCTGTTCGGAAGGCGGAAACTGCGTGGCCGCGAACGGGTTGTTGCCGGACGTCCCGGACGTGCCGGAGGTCCCGCGGGTCGGCGCGCCGATGTTCGTCGGCTCGCCGCCGGTCAGTCTGCGGACGCGGCGGCGCGCGAGGTCGGCATAGATGCCGGCGGGAAACTTCTCCAGGAAGCCGTGCAGGTCCTCCACGTCGTCGGAGTCCTTGACGTCCTTCCAGTAGACCAGCTCCAGTTCCTGCGTCACCGAGCCGGCCGTCGAGGGCGTGGTGGCATGGCCCGGGACGCTGCCCGGCGCCGTCAGCGGCCGCGAGGCCGCCGGCTCCATCTTCTTGTTCGGGTTCTGCGGCGGGACCACCGTCTGGTCTTCGGCGCGGCGGATGGCCGCCTGCAGCGCCACCGCGAAATCGCGCGCGGTCGCGAAGCGCTCCTCGCGCGTCTTGGCCAGTGCGCGTGCGACCACGGCGTCGAGCGCACCCGGCAGGCGCGGGTTCACCGAGCTGGGCGGCGGCGGATGGTGGCCGATGATCTGGTGGATGATGGAGAAGTCGTTGTCGCCGTCGAAGGGCCGCTTGTCCGTCAGCAGCTGGTACAGCACCACGCCGACCGAGAACAGGTCCGCCCGCGAGTCGATCTTCTGCCCCTGCACCTGCTCGGGGGCCATGTACTTCAGCGTGCCCACCATGCTGCCCTGGGTGCGCGTGGCCTCGCCGGAATCCTGGATGCGGGCCACGCCGAAGTCGGTGAGCTTCACGCGGCCGCCCGGCTCGATCAGCAGGTTCGCGGGCTTGATGTCCCGGTGGACGATGCCCTGCTTGTGCGCGTAGTCGAGGGCGCTCAGCAGGTCGCGGATGATCTTGAGCGACTGTTCCAGCGAATAGCGGGTGCCGCGGTCGAGGTGGTGCTTGAGGTCGTCGCCCTGGATGTACTCCATGACGAGGAAGGCGACGTCCGCATCGCGGTCGGAGTCGTAGACACTGACGATATTGGGGTGCTGCAGGCGCGCGGCGGACCTCGCCTCGGTCCGGAAGCGGTGCTCGTACTCGGCCGCGGCTTCCTCGGAGAGGTTCTCGACCTTCACGGTCTTGATCGCGACGCGACGATCGAGGTTCGGATCCCGGCCTTCGTACACCACGCCCATGGCGCCCTTGCCCAGGACCCGCAGCACTTCGTACCGTCCGAGCTTTTTGAGTGTCACTTCAGCAGCGCCAAGGGAAACAGTTGGAGATGCATTCTAGCCCTGCCCCTGCTTGCAAGGCTGAGTTCCTCAGGAGGGCGGACGGCCCGATGTGTTGCGTTTCGCACGCATGAGCGCCCTGGCGTAGGCCCGGGCGAAATGCCTCTCCAGCAGCTGCTGGACCCAGGTGGCGCGGGTGCCGCTGCGCTCCGCGTACTCGCGGACGAAGGCGTCCCAGGCACGCGCCGACTCGAACAGGCGCGTGCCGCCGCCCAGCAGCCGCTTCTTGATGGCTTCGGGGTCGAAGTCCGCGATGACCCCGTCGAGGGCCTCGCGGGCCGCGTCGCCCATCGCCTGCTGGTGCGCCGTGAGCTCGGTCACCACCTGGGCGACGGCGCGGTCGGGCGGCACGTAGCCGTGGGCCGCTCCCTGCCCCCCGAACAGGTAGAACAGCTTGGCCTCCAGCGGCGTGTCCAGGCGCAGGGGGTTCAGCTCGCGCGCTTCCGGCACCGTCCGCTCCTCGGCGCGGACCTGCCGCCGGCTGTCGTTGGCGTCCTGGTAGGCCTGCAGCAACCCCTGCAGGGCGATGCGCGTGAGCCGCCCCATCGTCTCCAGTTCGCCCTGCGTGTACTTCCCCTGCGCACCGCGCTCCAGGCCGAGGCCCGCGAAGAACGGCTGCAGGTCCTCGGCGGCCAGCAGCGCGTCGGCGTGCAACCCGCCGCCCGGCGCGCCGGGACCGAAGGTGCTCTGGAACCCCCAATCGCCGAAGGGATCGTCGTCGAGCGGGGCCGGCACCGTTTCGGGGCCCGCGTCGCCGGCAAGTTCGGCCGCCTGCCGCTGGAATTCGGCCCACGGGTCCGCTTCCGGCCCCCCGACGGGCGGCGCCAGCTGGGCCCCGGGCGGCAGCAGCACGATGCGAAAGGCCGACAGTTCGATGGCGTCGCCAGCGGCGAGCACGCCACGCGCACCCGGGGGCAGTTCGCCGACCGAGGTCAGGACGCCGTTCACCACCGAGAGCACGTGGAAGTGCAGTTGGCCGCCATCGTTCCACACGCTCAGGTGCCGGCGCGACACGTTGCGTTCCGGGTCGGGCAGGCAAATCGCGCAGTCGGCATCCCGGCCGAGGATCAGCGCTGGCTCGCCCGGCCCCAGCCGCCGGGTGACTTCCAGCCCCGGGCCGGAAACGAGCAGTTCCAGCACCACGGCTAGCTGACGACGGTGAAGTTGGCGAGGGGTGCCGCTTCGGCGTTGCGGTCGCAGCCCAGCGAGATCCAGCCGTGGCCGACGAGGTAGCACTCGGTGCGGCGCAGGACCACGGGCTCCGGCTGGTCGCCGAAGTACACCCAGGTGCCGAAGCTCGAGGCGTCGCTCAGGATGAAGTGCCCGCCGACCCATTCGATGGCGGCGTGCAGGCGCGAGACGCGCGTGTCGTTCACCGACAGGTCGGCATCGCGAGCGCGGCCGAGCGTGAGCCGCCCTCCCGCGGCGTCGAGCTTGCGGTTCTGGTCGCCGATGCTGATCTCGAGGTGCGTCTTGCCCACCGGGGCGAACATGGAGACGCCCATCACCGTGGCTTCGGCATCGCGTTCGGCGTCCCAGTTGACGCGGTACACCTCCGTGGCATCGGCCTTGCCCCGCAGGTACATCGGACCGAGCGAGCGCAGGAGTTCCTGGTGTTCGGGCGGCAGCAGGTCGCGCACGCGCTGGCTGGTGAGGATCTGGTCGGCGCCGGCGAGGTCCGCGAGGCGCGCCGCGCTGTTGACGGCGTCTCCGTAGCAGTCGCCGTCGATCTCGACCACTTCGCCGGACTCGAGGCCCATCTGCATCTGGATCGGCGAGCGCATGCCGGCGGGGTAGACGGGGCGGTCGGAAAGCCGCCGCTGGATCGCGATGCAGGCGGTGAGCGCCTGCGTTTCCGCGGGGAAGACCACGAACAGTCCGTCGCCCAGGAGCTTCACGACCCGGCCGTTGTGCTGTTCGAAGATCTTGGCCAGCGCCGTGGTCAGCTGGGTGACGAAGCGTCCGGCGGTCTCGTCACCGAGCCGCTCGAAGATGCCAGTGCTCCCAACGAGATCAGCGAATACGACGGAGGCCATGCCCATCCATTATGCCCGCTGCACCGCGCGTGCAATCCAAATGAAAGCAGCCGATGTGCCTTGCGGCACATCGGCTGTTCCGGATGTTGGTCGGCGTGGCGGGATTCGAACTCGCGACCCCTTGCACCCCATGCAAGTGCGCTACCAGGCTGCGCTACACGCCGAGCCCGCAAGTATAACGCGAGTGGAAGACCTGCTTCGCGGTCAGTGCGCGGAACTGAGCAGGTCGCGGATTTCGAACAGCTCGCGGCGCAGCAGCTGCAGCCTGTGCGAGATCATGTCGCGCTCTTCGGGCGGGGCGTCCTCGAACTGGCTTTCGCCGAACGACGACTCCTCGACCTCGATGACCTCGACCCCCTCGAGCATCACCTCGCCGGCGCGGCGCTTGTCGCGCTCGCCCTGCACGATCTCCTGCAGCTTGTTGCGCGCGCCGCTGATCGTGAAGCCCTGGTCGTACAGCAGGTCCCGGATGCGCCGGATCATCAGCACCTCGTGGTGCTGGTAGTAGCGGCGGTTGCCGCGGCGCTTCATGGGCCGCAGCTGCGTGAACTCCTGCTCCCAATACCGTAGCACGTGGGGCTTGACGCCACACAGCTCGCTGACCTCACCGATGGTGAAGTAGCGCTTGGCAGGGATCGCCGGGAGTGCTTTCTCCATTGAAATCAATCTACTAGGAGAGAAAGCTTCGAGGTTACTCTAAGAGCCCTACGGATGCAAAGCGCGTCCGTGCGGCCTTGCCGGACCGTTGCCTTAAGGTAGCGCGGCGGCGACGGGCGGCCCGGCGGCCCGGCCCCACGCCGCCCGGGCGTCAGGCGTCGCCGCCGGCGCCGTTGCCCTGGATCTGTTCCTTCAGCTTGTGGCTGGCGTGGAAGGTCACGACGCGGCGCGCCTCGATCGGGATGGCTTCCCCGGTGCGCGGATTGCGGCCCGGGCGCGGTGCCTTGGTGCGGATCTGGAAGTTGCCGAAGCCGGAGATCTTCACGTCCTGCCCGTCGACCAGGCTGGCCGAGATCAGGTCGAAGAAGGCATCGATCATGTCCTTCGACTCGCGCTTGTTCAGGCCGATCTGCTCGAACAGCAGTTCCGCCAGCTGCGCCTTCGTCAACGCCGGGGTTTCCAGGCTCTCGACGGCAAACTCCATGGTGTCCCCTCGCTTCACAGCGCTTGTCGTTGTCAGCTCCGCCACGTCCTCATCCCCTCAGGCGGGCGCCCAGTTGCGCGCCGACCCGCTCCACCACCGCGCGCACGGCCGATTCGATCTGGTCGTCGGTCAGTGTCGCGTCGCTGCGCGCGAGCGTCAAGCGCACGGCCAGGCTCTTCTCGTGCATCGCCAGACCGGCGGTCGCCTGCTGCGGCTTGTACACGTCGAACAGCATGGCGTGGCGCAGCAGGCCGCCGGTATCGGCGGAGCGGATGGCGGCCATCAGCTGGTCGTGCGTCACCGTGTCGGCCACGATGACGGCGATGTCGCGCTCGGCCGGCTGGAAGCGCGGCACCGGCTCGAACACCGGGACGCGGCGCGCGGCCACGGCGTCGAGGTCCAGTTCGAACAGCAGCGGCGTCTGCGGCAGCTCCCACTGCTGGCGCCAGCGCGGGTGCAGCTCGCCGACGAAGCCGACCTCGCGGCCATCGATGCGGATCACGGCGCAGCGGCCCGGATGCATCGCCGGGTGCGTGCCGGGCGAGAACTCCGCCTGCAGCGGCGCCAGCAGCGCCTGCACGTCGCCCTTCATGTCGTAGAAGTCGCCCTGCCCCGCCTTGCGCGCCCACTGCAGGCCGTCCGGCGGGCCATAGGCCAGTCCCGCCACCTTCATCGGCTGGCGCACGCCGCGCACGGTGGTGTCGGTCGTCTGCACGCCGTCGTCGCGCACGAACACGCGCCCGAGCTCGAACACGCGCACGCGCTCGGCCTTGCGGTCCAGGTTGAACTTCAGCACCTGCAGCAGCGAGCCGAGCAGCGAGGAACGCATCACGCTCATCTGGCTGGCGATCGGGTTCAGCAGCTGGATCGGGTTGGCGTTGCCCGCCAGGTCCTTCTCCCACTGCGCTTCGACGAAGCTGAAGTTGATCGTCTCCTGGTAGCCCAGGCCGGCGAGCAGGCGGCGCACGGCGAACCGGCTGCGGCGGTTCTCGGGCGGCAGCTTGGCCGTGATCGGCGCCAGCGGCGGCGTGGTCGGCAGCCGGTCGTAGCCGATCACGCGCACCACTTCCTCGATCAGGTCCTCTTCGATGGAAAGGTCGAAGCGGTACGGCGGCGGGGTGACGGTGACCACGCCGGCTTCGGACCGGGCCGGCAGCCGCAGCCGGGCGAACGCGTCGACGCACTGCGCTTCGGTCACCGGCATGCCGATCACCTTGGCCGCGCGCGCCACGCGCAGGCTCACCGGCTTGCGTTCCGGCAACTTCGCCAGCTGGTCGTCCATCGGCCCGGCCTCGCCGCCGCAGATGTCCAGGATCAGGCGGGTGATGTGCTCGATGTGGTCCACGGTCTGCACCGGGTCCACGCCGCGCTCGAAGCGGTGCCCCGCATCGGTGGAGAAGTTGAAGCGGCGCGAGCGCCCCTGCACCGCCTCGGGCCACCAGAAGGCCGCCTCGACGTAGACGTTCTTCGTGTCGTCGGACACGGCGGTAGCGTCGCCGCCCATGATGCCGGCGAGCGACTCGACCTGCGCGTCGTCGGCGATGACGCCGACCTTCTCGTCCACCTCGATGGTGTTGCCGTTCAGCAGCTTGAGCTGCTCCCCCTTGCGGCCCCAGCGCACGTCGAGCCCGCCGTGGATCTTGTCGTGGTCGAAGATGTGCGACGGCCGGCCGAACTCGAACATCACGTAGTTCGAGATGTCCACCAGCGCGGTCACGCTGCGCTGGCCGCAGCCGGCCAGGCGCTCGACCATCCACTGCGGCGTCTTCGCCTTGGTGTCCACGTTGCGGATCACGCGGCCGGAAAAGCGGCCGCACAGGTCAGGCGCGCTGACCTTCACCTTCAGCTTCGCATCGTGCTTGGGAGGGACCGGATCGAACTTCGGTTCCTGCAGCGGGGCGCCGGTGAGCGCCGAGAGTTCGCGCGCAACGCCGTACACCGACAGCGCGTGCGCCAGGTTCGGCGTGAGCTTGAGCGTGAAGACGTGGTCGTCGAGGTTCAGCACCTCGCGCAGGTCCTTGCCGAGCGGGGCGGACGCATCCAGCTCGAGCAGCCCGCCATGGTCCTCGGAGAGCTGCAGTTCGCGGGCCGAGCAGAGCATGCCCTGGCTCTCGACGCCGCGCAGCTTGCCCAGCTGGATCGCGAACGGCTTGCCGTCTTCGCCGGGCGGCAGTTCGGCGCCCACGAGCGCCGTCGGCACCCGGATCCCCACGCGCGCATTGGGCGCCCCGCAGACGATGTTCAGCAACGTGCCCTGTCCCACGTCGACCTGGCACACCCGCAGGCGGTCGGCATTGGGGTGCTGCACGGCTTCCTTGATCTCGCCGACGACGACCTTCGAAAACGGCGGCGCGACGGGACGGAGGTCCTCGACCTCCAGCCCGCCCATGGTGAGCGTGTCGGCGATCTGTTGCGTGGTCAGCGGCGGGTTGCAGAACGCGCGCAGCCAGGACTCGGGGAATTGCATACGTCTTATCTATCGGACTCAGGTGTCTTGTCGCGTGCCGCCGCGGAACCGGCTTCGCCGGGCCGCTGGGGGCGCCCCCTTGAGGGGGAGGCGCCGAAGGCGCTTCGGGGGGGAGCCATCATCGGAATTGGCGCAGGAAGCGGATGTCGCCGTCGAAGAACAGCCGCAGGTCGTTCACGCCATAGCGCAGCATGGTCAGGCGGTCGGGACCCATGCCGAAGGCGAAGCCGATGTGCTTCTCGGGGTCGAGCCCCATGTTGCGCACGACCGTGGGATGCACCTGGCCCGAACCGGCGACCTCCAGCCAGCGGCCGGCCAGCGGCCCGCTCTGGAACTGGATGTCGATCTCGGCGCTCGGCTCCGTGAAGGGGAAGAAGCTCGGGCGGAAGCGCAGCGCGAGGTCATCGCTCTCGAAGAACGTGCGGCAGAAGTCCGTGAAGACGACCTTCAGGTCCTTGAAGCTCACGTTCTCGCCCAGCCACAGGCCTTCGCACTGGTGGAACATGGGCGAGTGCGTCGCGTCGCTGTCGACGCGGTAGGTCCGCCCGGGCGCGATCACGCGGATCTCCGGCATCGGCTCGCCGCGCTTCACGGCCTCGGCGTAGCGCTTGATGTGCTGGTGGGCGTAGCGCACCTGCATCGGGCTGGTGTGCGGCCGCAGGTTGTACGGGATGCCATCGTCGCCGTTGAGGTCCACGTAGAACGTGTCCTGCATCGAACGCGCCGGGTGGTTGGGCGGGTTGTTCAGCGAGGTGAAGCTGTGCCAGTCGCTTTCGACCTCCGGGCCGTCGGCCACGTCGAAGCCCATGCTGGCGAAGATCAGCTCGATGCGTTCCATCGTGAGGCTGACCGGGTGCAGGCCGCCCGGCTCGCGCACGCGCCCGGGCAGCGAGACGTCCAGCGCCTCGGCCTTCAGCTGCGCCTCCAGTTCGGCGTCGGCCAGGGCCTGCCGGCGCTCCGCCAGGGCCGCCTCGATCGCCTGCTTGGCCTGGTTGATCGCCGCGCCGCGGGTCTTCTTCTCCTCCACGGAGAGCGCGGCCAGGCCCTTCATCAGCTCCGTGATGCGGCCGGACTTGCCGACGAACTGCGCCTTGGCGTTCTCCAGTTCGGCCGGCGTCCCCGCCTTCGCGAAGGCGTCGCGCGCGCTGCCGACGATGGAATCGAATTCTTGGATGGTCATGGGAGAAAAAAACAGGGCTAGCGCCTCGCAGCCCTAGCCCTGTCCTGAGGGGTTGGACCGGCCACCGCCTGTTGCCAGACAGGGGCCGGGCGAACTCAAGCCGCCAGCTTGGCCTTCACCTGGTTCACGATGCCGGTAAACGCCGCCGGGTCGTGGTAGGCGATGTCGGCAAGGACCTTGCGGTCGATGTCGATGCCCGCCTTGCGGATCCCGTTGGCGAACTGGCTGTAGGTCAGGCCGTTCGCACGCGCGGCGGCGTTGATACGGGCGATCCACAGCTGGCGGAAGACGCGCTTCTTGGCACGGCGGTCGCGGTAGGCATATTGCCCCGCCTTCATCACTGCCTCTTTGGCAATGCGGAAGACGTTGCCGCGGCGGCCGCGGAAGCCCTTGGCGAGGGCGAGGACCTTCTTGTGGCGGGCGCGGGCCGTTACACCACGTTTGACGCGAGGCATGTGTGTTCTCCTTCTTCGTCTACGTTAGATGCCCGCGAAAGGCAGCATCTGCGCCATGTGACCCATGTTGGTCTCATGCACAGCGACCGCACCCCGCAGGTGGCGCTTGTTCTTGGTGGACTTCTTGGTCAGGATGTGACGCTTGAAGGCCTGGCCGCGCTTGACCGTCCCGCCGGGACGGACGCGGAAGCGCTTCTTGGCTCCGCTCTTGGTCTTCATCTTGGGCATGTACATGCTCCTTCTTCGTTTGTGCTCGTGAGGCGTCGCGGGAAACTCCCGCGCCTTGATGGCCCCGAGCCACTTTTTGTTTCGGAACCCGAAGGTTCCGGGAAGGCCAGGGGCCTCCCCTTCACCGCCACCGCGGCGACCCACCGTGATGGCTTAGAAACTTGCTACGACGACGTCGTGGTCGTCGCCGGTGCCGCCGCGGCTTCCGCGGGCTTCGCGGGCGCCGGCTTCTTCTTGCCCGGCGCGATCATCATGATCATCTGCCGGCCTTCCAGCTTCGGGAACTGCTCCACGATGATCGTGTCGCCCAGGTCGTCGCGGATGCGCTGCAGCAGCGCCATGCCGATTTCCTGGTGCGTGATCTCGCGGCCGCGGAACCGCAGCGTGATCTTGCACTTGTCGCCTTCCGCCAGGAAGCGCCGGATGTTGCGCATCTTGATGTTGTAGTCACCGTCGTCGGTGCCCGGGCGGAACTTGATTTCCTTGATCTCGATGACCGTCTGCTTCGCCTTCGCTTCCGCGGCCTTCTTCTGCTCCTGGTACTTGAACTTGCCGTAGTCCATCAGCCGGCAGACCGGCGGATTCGCAGTGGCGGCAATTTCGACCAGGTCGACGTCCAGCTCGCCTGCCATCCGCAGGGCCTCGGCCAGGCTGACAATGCCCAGGGGCTCGTTGTTGGGTCCGCTCAGGCGGACTTCCGGGGCCATGATCTCCCGGTTCAGGCGGTGCTTGCGTTCCTCGCGCTGGCGGCGGTCGCGAAATTCAGTAGCGATGGTCCAAATCCTTCAATTCAAAGTTGGCTACGATATTCGTAGCATGACCGCCTTGATGCACGCGGCTTGCGGCATGATCCTGTAAGATTCAGCGCTTGCCGGCGATGTCTTCGGCGACCCTCTTCGAGAAGTCCTCCAGCGACATCACCCCCAGGTCCTGGTTGCCCCGGGCGCGCACTGCGACGGCACCAGCCGCCTTCTCCTTGTCGCCAACGACGAGGAGATAGGGCGGCTTCTGCAGCGAATGCTCGCGTATTTTATACGTGATCTTCTCGTTGCGCAGATCCAGCTCCACCCTAAGCCCTTGATTCCTCAGCGTTTTGGCCACTGATTCGGCGTAATCCGCCTGTCCGCCGGTGATGTTCAGCACCACCGCGTGCACCGGCGCGATCCAGGCCGGCAGGGCGCCGGCGTGGTGCTCGATGAGCATGCCGATAAAACGCTCGAGGCTGCCGACGATGGCCCGGTGCAGCATCACCGGGTGGGCGCGGCCGCTCGTCTCCGTGACATATTCCGCGCCCAGGCGCTCGGCCGTGTTGAAGTCGACCTGCATCGTGCCGCACTGCCAGTGCCGGCCCAGCGCGTCCCTGAGCGTGTATTCGATCTTCGGGCCGTAGAAGGCGCCGTCGCCCGGCGAGACGACGAACTCCACCCCGGAACGGCGCAGCGCCTCCATGCAGGCGTGTTCCGCGTTGTCCCACAGCGCGTCGGAACCGACCCGGTTTTCCGGCCGCGTGGCGACCTTGTAGAGGATGTCCGTGAACCCGAAGTCGCGGTAGACCTCCTGCAGCTTGGCCGTGTACGCCACGCATTCGTCCAGGATCTGGTCCTCGGTGACGAAGGCATGGCCGTCGTCCTGCGTGAAGCCGCGCACCCGCATGATCCCGTGCAGCGCGCCGGAGGGCTCGTTGCGGTGGCACTGGCCGAACTCGCCGTAGCGCAGCGGCAGGTCGCGGTAGCTGCGCAGCTGCGACTTGAAGATCAGCACGTGGCCGGGGCAGTTCATCGGCTTGAGCGCATAGTCGCGCTTCTCCGACTCCGTCGTGAACATGTTCTCGCGGTAGTTCTGCCAGTGGCCCGTCTTCTCCCACAGGCTGCGGTCCAGGATCTGCGGGCCCTTCACCTCCTGGTAGCCCGTGTCCTTGTAGACCTGGCGCATGTACTGCTCCACCGCCTGCCAGATCGCCCAGCCCTTGGGGTGCCAGAACACCACGCCGGGCGCGACGTCGTCGATGTGGAACAGGTCGAGCTCGCGGCCCAGCTTGCGGTGGTCCCGCTTCTCGGCTTCCTCCAGCATCGTCAGGTACTGCTGGAGTTCCTCCTTCGTCGCCCAGGCCGTGCCATAGACGCGCTGCAGCATCTCGTTGCGGTGGTCGCCGCGCCAGTAGGCGCCGGCCACCTTCATCAGCTTGAAATGCTTCAGCTTGCCCGTGCTGGGCACGTGCGGGCCGCGGCAGAGGTCCTCGAAGCCGCCCTCGGCGTACAGCGAGACTTCCTCGCCCTGCGGGATGCTGCCGATGATCTCGGCCTTGTAGGCCTCGCCGATCGACTGGAAGTGCCGCACCGCCTCGTCGCGCGGCAGCACGCGCCGCGTGACGGGCTCGTCCTTCGCCGCGAGTTCCGCCATCCGCTTCTCGATGGCGGCCAGGTCCTCCGGCGTGAACGGGCGCTTGTACGCGAAGTCGTAGTAGAAGCCGTGCTCGATGACCGGGCCAATGGTGACCTGCGCGTCCGGGAACAGCTCCTTGACGGCATAGGCCAGCAGGTGCGCCGTCGAATGGCGGATCACGTCCAGCCCCTCCGGGTCCTTGGGCGTGACGATCGCCACCTGGGCGTTGTCGCGGATCGTGTACGTGGTGTCGACCACCTTGCCGTCGACCTTGCCGGCGATGGCGGCCTTGGCCAGGCCGGGGCCGATGGAGGCGGCGACGTCGGCCACCGTCATGGGGCCGGGGAACTCACGTCGGGAACCGTCGGGAAGCGTGATCTGGATCATGGTGCGATGCGTTCAGGCAACAAAAAAGCGCGGGGGAGCCGCGCTTTCAGTCTGGGGATGGGGAGAACTGGTGACGCGCGACGACGCGACCCTAGCGGGTCGTGGAACCTTCCGAGGTAGTTCGCGGTGTCATAACCAGCATGCCTTTCTCGCCCTTGTTGCTCGTGGATGCGCCGATTCTACCCCGCGGCCACGCGGCCGGTGCCGGCGCAGCGCGCGCACTGGGTGATGACGGTCTGCTTCTCCACCTCGAAGTGCTCGTTGATGTTCTCGCTGTCGATGCGCAATTCGCCCGTGCCGTGGCAGTCCGGGCAAGGGGCGCCGCCCAGGTCGCGCAGGTTGAACACGCCGGTGCGGTCGTCGGTGGAAGCGGACATCACGGTCTCCACTGCTGAGATGGCCCGACTGTAGCGGGCGTCCGGGGGAGAAGTCCAGCCCGCCGCGCCAAAAGCGAAGGCCCCGCCGGGGCGGGGCCTTGCTGCTTCTTCTGCCGGGAAACGCGGGTCAGGCGGCCTTCTTCTCCTCGAAGAACTGCTCGTCTTCCGTCGACCCCTTCAGGGCCGCGGTGGACGACTGCGCCTCGATCGTCGTGGTCACGGCGTCGAAGTAGCCGGTGCCGACCTCGCGCTGGTGCTTCACGGCGGTGAAGCCCTTGTCGGCGGCGGCGAACTCCTTCTGCTGCAGTTCGACGAAGGCCGTCATGTTGTTGCGGGCGTAGCCGTGGGCCAGCTCGAACATCGAGTAGTTCAGGCTGTGGAAGCCGGCCAGCGTGATGAACTGGTACTTGTAGCCCATGGCGCCCAGCTCCTTCTGGAACTTGGCGATGGTGGCGTCGTCGAGGTTCTTCTTCCAGTTGAACGACGGCGAGCAGTTGTAGGCCAGCAGCTTGCCCGGGAACTTGGCGTGGATCGCGTCCGCGAAATCCTTGGCGAACTTCAGGTCCGGCGTGCCGGTCTCGCACCAGATCAGGTCGGCGTACTCGGCATAGGCCAGGCCGCGGCTCACCGCCTGGTCGAAGCCCTTCTTCGTGCGGTAGAAGCCTTCCACCGTGCGCTCACCGGTCAGGAAGGGCTTGTCGGTCTCGTCGACGTCGGTGGTCACCAGGTCCGCGGCTTCCGCGTCCGTGCGGGCCAGCAGCACGGTGGGGGTGCCCATCACGTCGGCGGCCAGGCGGGCGGCCACCAGCTTGGCGACGGCTTCGCGCGTCGGCACCAGCACCTTGCCGCCCATGTGGCCGCACTTCTTGACGGAAGCCAGCTGGTCCTCGAAGTGCACCGCGGCGGCACCTGCCTCGATCATGGCCTTCATCAGCTCGAAGGCGTTCAGCACGCCGCCGAAGCCGGCTTCGGCGTCTGCCACGATGGGGGCGAAGTAGTCGACGTAGCCCTCGTCGCCCGGGCCCTTGCCCTCGCTCCACTGGATCTGGTCGGCACGCGCGAAGGTGTTGTTGATCTTCTTGACGACCTTCGGCACGGAGTCCACCGAGTACAGCGACTGGTCGGGGTACATCTCGCCGTTGCTGTTGGCGTCGCCGGCGACCTGCCAGCCGGAGAGATAGATCGCCTTCAGGCCGGCCTTGACCTGCTGCATGGCCTGGTTGCCCGTCAGCGCGCCCAGCGTCGCGACGAAGGGCTCGGTGTTGATCAGGGTCCACAGCTTCTCGGCGCCGCGCTTGGCCAGCGTGTGCTCGATCTGCAGCGAACCGCGCAGCTTGACCACGTCGGCGGCGCTGTAGCCGCGCTTGATGCCTTTCCAGCGCGGGTTCTCGGCCCAGTCCTTTTCCAGCTGGGCGATCTGCTGTTCACGCGTGAGGTGGGTCCAGTTGCTCATGTGCACTCCAAGGGTTGATGTCGAAACCGGGGCGGCGGCGGTCCGCCGCGTTGGAGTGAACTTTAAGTCTTGTAGAAGACTTCGTGCACCTCTTGTGTCTTATACAAGACTGTTTTTATTTTCGTTTCGAATCAACAACTTGCGGTCTGAGTTTTGCAATGTGGCAAGTTCTTTCTTATATCGAGAAATTTTGCGGCGGCGCACAACCGCCAGATTCCGCGATGCGAAAAGCAAATCAGCTCGTATGAAAAACGATCCAGTCGCCGTGCCCGATCACCTGCTTGTCCTTCACGCGCTCGGGGTTCACCTCGTACACCAGGCAGGCCACGGCCCGGCCCTCCACCTGCACGTCGATCTCGCGCTTGAAGTATTCGCTGTCCGCGCCGGGCACGATCTGCTCGATGCCGTCGAGGATTTCCTCGAGCGCCGGCGTGATCCGGTAGACCTCGCCCACCACGGTCACGGCCTCCTCGCCTCCCAGCGTGAGGCCGGGATACCAGTCCAGGTGGTAAAGCACCCCACGCACTTCACCCATGCCGACGTAATCCGGCGCAGGCGCGAGCCGGTTGATGTCGTTGCGCCCCCCGCGGCGCAGGGTGCCGTAGACGAAGACGTGGCGATCAGGGGCTTCAGGCATGATGCGGCGGTTTTTTGCGCGGACGCCATTGTCGATGAGCATCGTTTCCAGCCGGCCGATGGCCTATGCCTGCCTTGCGCTCAGCATGGCCCTCGTCGGCAGCTACGTGGCCTTGTCCAAGCCGCTGGTGGCCGCCATTCCGGTGTTCCTGCTGGCCTGGCTGCGCTTCGGCATCGGGGGGCTGGCCATGCTGCACTGGCTGCGCAGGCCGGCCGGCGAGCCGCCGCTGACGGCGCGCACGCACCGCCTGCTGTTCCTGGAATCCTTCCTGGGCAACTTCCTGTTCTCGCTGTGCATGCTGTTCGGCGTGAGCCTGACCAGCGCCGTGTCCGCCGGCGTGATCATGGCGACGATCCCCGCGACCGTGGCGCTCCTGAGCCGCGTGTTCCTGCGCGAGGCGATCTCCGGCCGCACCTGGGTGGCCATCGCGTGTGCCGCGCTCGGGGTCGCGCTGCTGGCGGGCGCGAAGCCGGCGCAGGGCCACGGCAACGCGGAGTGGGCCTGGCTGGGCAACCTGCTGGTGTTCGGCGCAGTGGTCTGCGAGGCGGCCTATGCGGTGATCGGCAAGGCGCTGACCGGCGTCATGGGGCCGAAGCGCATCACGGCCGTCATCAACCTCTGGGGCTTCGCGCTGGTCACGCCGTTCGGCCTCTGGGCCGCGCTGCGGTTCGACTTCGGCGGCGTCGGCGCGGGCTCGTGGGTGCTGCTGGTGTTCTACGCACTGGCCGCGAGCATCTGGAGCGTGTGGCTGTGGATGACCGGGCTGAAGGTGGTGCCGGCGGCGCAGGCGGGCGTGTTCACCGCCATGCTGCCGGTGTCCGCCGGGCTGGTGGGCGTGCTGGTGCTGGGCGAGACGCTGTCCGGCCTGCAGGTGCTGGCGTTCGCACTGGCGCTGGCGGGCGTCGTGCTGGCGACGCTGCCTTCGCAGAGCCGGGCTGGATCCCCGCCTGCGCGGGGATGACCGGACGCGCGCCGCGCAGCGGCGCTAGCGCCCGGTCACCTTCCGGATCGCCGGGCGGATGTTCTCGCGCCGCGCCGGCAGCACGGTCGCGTGCTCGCGCGGAACGTTCAGGACGATCGACGTCGAAGTCTCGGTGACCAGGCAGAACTTCGTGACCACCGCGTCCAGGTGCTCGACGTCGATCACGGCGATCTCCAGGATCCAGCTGTCCTCGCCGGTGACGTTGAAGGCGTTCACCACCTCCGGCGTCTGCTCGATCAGCTTCACCACCCGGGCGTACTCCACCCGGCCGACCCGGACGATGGCGCGGATGCCGTACCCGAGCCGCTGGTAGTCCACCACGGCGCGGTAGCCCTTGATGAAGCCGGCCATCTCCAGCTTGCGCACCCGTTCGGTCACGGCCGGCTGCGACAGGTGCACCAGGCGGCCGAGCTCCGCCATGCTGGTGCGGGCATCGCGCTGCAGCTCGGCGAGGATGCGGGTGTCGTAGGCGTCGAGTTCCGGAACTTCGGTCGGCATGGCGGATAACCTTGGAAATCAAGGCCGGCAGTGGAGATGACCTTGAATCATCGATGGAACCGCCGACCGGCGCAACTTACGATCACTCCATGAACACCGCCGTCGCGCCCCTGGCCTCCGCCGCCGCCCGTCCCGCCCTGCTCGTCCCCGCCCTGCTCGCCTGCTACGTGGTCTGGGGCTCCACCTACCTGGCCATCCGCTTCGCCCTGGTCAGCTTCCCGCCGTTCTTCCAGATGGGCACACGCTTCCTCGCCGCCGGCGGCCTGCTGATGGCATGGGTGCTGTGGCAGGCCCGGCGGGGTGCCACACGGCTGCCGACGCCGTGGGAATGGCGCAATGCTCTGGTGATCGGCGCCCTGATGCTGGGCGGCGGCATGGGCCTGACCGCGAGCGCGGAGCAGCACGTGGGTTCGGGGCTGGCGGCCGCGTTCATCGCGGTGGTGCCGATGCTGGTCTGCGGCTGGGGGCTGCTGTTCGGCCAGCGCCCGCACAAGCTGGAACTGGCGGGGATGGCCGTCGGCGTCGCCGGCGTGCTGATGCTGGTGCGCGGCTCGCAGTTCGACGCGTCGCCGCAGGGACTCGCGTCCATCGCGGGCGCCACGCTGGCGTGGTCGCTGGGCTCCGTGCTCTCCACGAACCGGCTGCCGCTCGCCCCCGGCGCCGCCGGATTCGCCAGCGAAATGTTGTGTGGCGGCGCGGTGTTGATGGCGCTTTCTCTCGCACTGGGTGAGCAGTTCGCCGCACCGCCGCAGCCGCTCGCGCTCGCGGCGTGGGCCTACCTCGTGGTGTTCGGCTCGCTGGTGGCGTTCAGCGCGTACCTGTACCTGCTGGCGCACGCGAGCCCCGCGCTGGCCACGAGCTACGCCTTCGTGAACCCCGTGATCGCCCTCGCGCTGGGGGTGCTCGTCGCCGGGGAGGCGCTCTCGGGCGGCGAATGGCTCGCGTGCGGCGTGATCCTCGCGGGCGTGCTGCTGATCTTCAGAGGGAAAACCGCCTCCGCGCGCGGATGAAAAAGCAACATCTCCCAGCGAAAAAGCGCTGTTTTCGCTTGGAAGCGCTGTTTTTCTCCATTAGCATCCGCACTGCCAGAGGAACTGCAGTTTTCGCTGGTGGTTCATCAACTTCTAGAAGGAAATCAAATCATGGCAACTGCGAAGAAATCGGCGGCGAAGAAGGCGCCGGCGAAGAAGGCGGCTCCGGCGAAGAAGGCCGCTGCCAAGAAGGCGGCTCCGGCGAAGAAGGCCGCCGCGAAGAAGGCCGCCCCGGCGAAGAAGGCTGCTCCCGCGAAGAAGGCCGCGGCGAAGAAGGCCGCTCCCGCCAAGAAGGCCGCCGCGAAAAAGGCCCCCGCGAAGAAGCGCACCCCGAACGCGGCGTTCATGAAGCCGCTGACCCCGGACCAGTCCCTGGCCGCGGTCGTCGGTCCGGCTCCCCTGCCGCGCACCGAAATCGTGTCGAAGCTGTGGGCCTACATCAAGAAGAACAAGCTGCAGGACCAGCAGAACAAGCGCATGGTCAACGCCGACGACAAGCTGCGTGCCCTGTTCGGCAAGGGCCAGGTGTCCATGTTCGAAATGGCCGGCCTGATCGGCAAGCACGTCAAGTAAGCAGGCCCCGCCTGTACTGACAAGGCCGGCGCGAGCCGGCCTTTTTCATGGGCGTTCCGTCATTCCCGCGCAGGCGGGGAGACGTTCATCTCTTCAGCGCCGCTTCCCGGATGCCGCTGAGCGTGCCGCGCGTGGTGATGACCTCCGGGTCCAGCATCACCTCGATGAGCGTGCCCTGGGGGCGCTCCAGCGCCGCCACCAGCTGCGCCTCGAACTCGGCGGTCTTCGTGATGCGCACGCCCTCGTAGCCGTAGGCCTTCGCCAGGCCGACGAAGTCCGGGTTCTTCAGCGTCGTGCCCGCGCTCTCCACCCGGCCCGGGTACTCGCGCTCCTGGTGCATCCGGATCGTGCCGTACATGCCGTTGTTCAGCACGACGATGATGGACTTCGCGCCGCACTGGGTCGCCGTCGCGAGCTCCTGCCCCGTCATCAGGAAATCGCCGTCGCCCGCCATCGTGAGCGCCACGCGCCCGGACACGATGTTGGCCGCGATGCCCGCCGGCACGCCGTAGCCCATCGCACCGGAGGTCGGCGCGAGCTGGGTCTTGTGCCCCTTGGCCAGGCCGTGGTGCTTGAAGAAGCGGTGCGTCCACGACGCGAAGTTGCCGGCGCCGTTGGTGACGAGCGCATCGGCCGGCAGGTGCTTCTGCAGCAGGCCCACGATGGCCGGCATGTCGATGTCACCCGGCAGCTTCTGCGGCTTCAGGTTCTCCAGGTAATCGGCGTTCGCCGAGGCCGCCCAGTCCCCGCCCCAGGGCACGTCCGGCGGGGCCGTCAGCACCTCCAGCGAACGCGCCGCCGCGTTCATCGTCGCGTTGATCGCCAGGTCGGCCTGGTAGACGCGGTTCAGCTCCTCGGCACTGGCGTGGATGTGCACCAGCTTCTGCGCCGGCCTGGGCGGCTTCAGCAGCGTGTAGCCGCCGGTGGTCATCTCGCCCAGGCGCGGCCCGATGGCGATCACCAGGTCGCTCTCGCGCACGCGCGCCGCCAGCTTCGGGTTGATGCCGATGCCCACGTCGCCGGCGTACAGCGGATGGTGGTTGTCGAAGGTGTCCTGGAAGCGGAAGGCGTTGCCCACCGGCAGCTTCCAGTTCTCGGCGAAGCGCTGCAGCGCCTGCGCGGCCTGCGGCGTCCAGCCGCCGCCGCCAGCGACCACGAAGGGCTTCTTCGCGGCCAGCAACAACTCGCGCAGGGTACGGAGCGCACCCGGGTCGCTCCACGATTCGACGGCGTCGACGCGCGGCAGCGGCCGCGCCGCGGTGGACTTCGTGAGCATGTCCTCGGGGAGCACCAGCACCACCGGCCCGGGACGGCCGTTCATGGCGGTGGCGAAGGCACGCGCGACGTACTCGGGGATGCGGTCGGGCTCGTCGATGCGCTCGACGCGCTTGGCCATGCCCTTGGTGCTCGGGCCGAAGAAGCTGTGGTACTCGACCTCCTGGAAAGCCTCGCGGTCGCGCTGGTCGCTGGCGACGTCGCCGACGAACAGCACCATGGGCGTGGAATCCTGGAACGCGGTGTGCACGCCGATCGAGGCGTTGGTGGCGCCCGGGCCGCGCGTGACGAAGCAGATGCCGGGGCGGTTCGTCATCTTGCCCGCGGCATCCGCCATGAAGGCGGCGCCGCCCTCCTGGCGGTTCACGACGAACTGGATCTTTTCGCGATACTTGTGGAAGCCGTCCAGCACCGCGAGGTAGCTCTCGCCCGGCACGCCGAAGGCATGCGTGACCCCCTGCGCCACCAGGCATTCGACGATCAGGTGGCCGGCCAGCTGCGGGTCGTGGTTCATGGTGCTTGACTTAATTAACTGAAACGTGAATTATCAGGACATGGCCCGAGACCCCAGCCCTGCCAGCGAGGAGCGCCTGCGCGATGCCGACCGGTCGCAGGGCACCATCTTAGCCGCGGCCCGCGACGAGTTCGCCGAGTTCGGGCTGGGCGGCGCGCGCATGGACCGCATCGCGGAGCGGGCGGGCCTCAACAAGCGGCTGATCTACTACTACTTCGAGGACAAGGAGAAGCTGTTCCAGGCGGTGCTGGAGCAGGCCTACCGCGACATCCGCGAGCAGGAGATGCAGCTGCACCTGACCGAGCTCGAGCCGGCGACGGCGGTGCGCCGCCTCATCGAGTTCACCTGGAACTACTACCTCGCGCACCCCGAGTTCATGACGCTGCTGAACAGCGCGAACCTGCACAAGGGCCGCCACCTCGTCGAGTCGCGCCGGGCGCAGGAGCTCAACTCGCCGCTGGTGGACACGCTCGCGGCCGTGCTGGAGCGCGGCCGCCGCGAAGGCACCTTCCGCGGCGGCGTCGACCCGGTGCAGCTGTACGTGTCGATCGCGGGCCTCGCGTATTTCTACCTCTCCAACAGCCACACGCTGTCGGCCATCTTCGGCCGCGACCTGCTCACGCCCAAGGCCCGCAGCGAACGCCTGTCGCACATGACGGACGTGATCCTGGGCTACCTGCTGCACGCCTGATCGCGCGCCGGCCGGATGGGCTTGCCAGCGCCGGCGAGCGCCCTATAATTCACCAGATAGTGAATTAACCAACCCCGCACAGGAGACAACCCGTGTTCACTCGCCGCACCCTCGCCCTCAGCCTCGCCGCCGCGCTCGCCCTGCCCTTCGCGGCCTCGGCGCAGTCCGCCTACCCGAACAAGCCGATCCGCGTGATCGTGCCCTTCCCGACGGGCAGCACCACGGACATCATCGCGCGCGCCATCTCCGACAAGATGGGCCAGAGCATGGGCCAGCAGCTGGTGGTGGAAAACCGCGGCGGTGCCAGCGGCACGATCGGGCAGGCCGCCGTCGCGCAGGCCGCGCCGGACGGCTACACGATCATGATCCACTCGTCGTCGCACACGGTCAGCCCGCACACCTTCGCCAAGCTGCCCTTCGACACGGTCGCCGACTTCACGCCGATCACGCCGATCTCCTCCACGCCGAACGTGCTGGTGATCTCGCCCGCCAAGAACATCAAGACGCTGCAGGAGCTGCTGGCCTACGGCAAGGCCAACCCGGGCAAGCTGAACTTCGCCTCGGCCGGCCAGGGCAGCGCCACCCACCTCAACGCCGAGAAGTTCAAGCTGGCCGCGAAGATCGACGCGCAGAACATTCCCTTCAAGGGTTCCGCCGAAGCCGTCACCGAGGTGATCGCCGGCCGCGTGGACTACTACTTCTCGCCCATCGCGCCGGTGATCGGCCAGATCCGCAACGGCCAGCTGCTGCCGCTGGCCGTGGGCTCGCCGCGCCGCGCCGCCGCCCTGCCCCAGGTCCCGACCACCGCCGAAGCCGGCGTGCCCGGCTCCGAGTTCAATTTCTGGATCGGCATGTTCGCGCCGGCCAAGACGCCCGCCGCGATCGTCAACCGCCTGCAGGACGAAGTCGCCAAGGCGCTGGCGGACCCCGAGGTCAAGCAGCGCTTCGTGACCCTGGGCGCTGACGCCTGGACGCTCGAGCCGGCCGCCTTCGACGCCTACATCCGCGACGAAATCAAGAGCAACGCTGCCCTCGTGAAGGCCGCCGGCCTCCAAGTGCAGAACTAAGCCCCACAGGAAGTACCCATGGCAACCCAACGTCTCGGGATCATCATGCACGGCGTCACCGGACGCATGGGCATGAACCAGCACCTGATCCGCTCCATCGTGGCGATCCGCAACCAGGGCGGCGTCACGCTCTCCAACGGCGACAAGGTGATGCCGGACCCGATCCTGATCGGCCGCAACGCCGAGAAGATCGAGGCACTGGCCCGCGCCCACAAGATCGAGCGCTGGGGCACCGACCTCGACCGCGCGCTGGAGAGCAAGGACGACACCGTCTTCTTCGACGCCGGCACGACGCAGATGCGCCCGACGCTGCTGGCCAAGGCGCTGCGCGCCGGCAAGCACGTGTACTGCGAGAAGCCCATCGCGACCACCCTGGCCGAAGCGCTGCAGATCGCCGAGACCGCGAACAAGTCGGGCCTGAAGCACGGCGCGGTGCAGGACAAGCTGTTCCTGCCCGGGCTGCGCAAGCTCGACATGCTGCGCCGCGCCGGCTTCTTCGGCCGCATGCTGTCGTTGCGCCTGGAGTTTGGCTACTGGGTGTTCGAGGGCGACCTGCAGCCGATCCAGCGCCCCAGCTGGAACTACCGCGCCGAGGACGGCGGCGGGATGATCCTGGACATGATGTGCCACTGGCGGTACGTGCTGGACAACCTGTTCGGCGAAGTCAAGTCGATCTCCTGCCTGGGCGCCACGCACATCCCGCAGCGCTGGGACGAGCAGGGCAAGCCGTACACGGCGACCGCCGACGACGCGGCCTATGCCATCGCCGAACTGGTGGGCCACAACGGCGAGCCGGTCGTCGCCCAGCTGAACATGTCGTGGGCGACGCGCGTGAACCGCGAAGACCTGGTCACCTTCCACGTCGACGGCACGCACGGCTCCGCGGTTGCGACGCTGACCGGCTGCAAGGCGCAGAGCCGCGTCAACACGCCGCGTCCCGTCTGGAACCCGGACGTGAAGAACACGATGAACTTCTCCGAGCAGTGGCAGGAAGTGCCGGACACGGAGTTCTACGACAACGGCTTCAAGATCCAGTGGGAGCACTTCATCCGCCACGTGGTGGAGGATGCCCCGTACAAGTGGACGCTGCCGGAAGGCGCCAAGGGCGTGCAGCTGGTGGAAGCCGCGCTGCAAAGCTGGAAGGAACGCCGCTTCGTCGACGTCCCACCCCTGAATATCTGACCCACCCCCGAAGCGCCTACGGCGCCTCCCCCTCAAGGGGGCGCCACCAGCGGCCCGGCAAAGCCGGTTCCGCGGTGGCACTGGACTGGAGACCAAGATGACCCTCTCGCTGAAATTGCCCAGCGCCGGCGGCGCGCTGGAGACCTACACGCTGCGCGGCACCACGCCCGTGAAGCCCGCCGCGGGCGTGAAGTTCAACCGCATCGCGTATTCGGCGGCGCACGTCGTCGCCGACCCGCTGGCGCCGGTCGATCCGTGGCTGCAGGCCGCGATCGACTGGGACACGACCATCGCCTACCGGCAGCGCCTGTGGTCGCTGGGCCTGGGCGTCGCCGAAGCGATGGACACGGCGCAGCGCGGCATGGGCCTGGACTGGCCGACCTCGCTGGAACTGGTCCGCCGCTCGCTCGATGCGGCGCGCGACGTGCCCGGCGCGCTCGTGGCCTCCGGCTGCGGCACGGACCACCTGGCGCCCGAGAACGCGCGTTCGGTGGACGACGTGATCCGGGCCTACGAGGAACAGATGGCTGCCATCGAGAAGCTCGGTGGCAAGCTGATCGTCATGGCCAGCCGTGCCCTGGCCCGCGTGGCCCGTTCGCCGGCGGACTACGAGAAGGTCTACGGGCGCATCCTGTCCCAAGCGCAGCAGCCGGTCATCCTGCACTGGCTCGGCGACATGTTCGACCCGGCGCTGGCGGGCTACTGGGGCACGCCGGACGTCGACGCGGCGATGGACACGGCGGTCGGCATCATCGCCGCCCACGCGTCCAAGGTGGACGGCATCAAGATCTCGCTGCTGGACAAGGACAAGGAGATCGCCATGCGCCGCCGCCTGCCCGCGGGCGTGCGGATGTACACGGGCGACGACTTCAACTACGCGGAGCTGATCGCCGGCGATGGATTCGGCCGCGCACCCACGCATGGCAAGAGCGACGCGCTGCTCGGGATCTTCGATGCCATCGCACCGGCGGCGAGCGCCGCGCTCGGCGAGCTGGCCCAGGGCAACATCGACAGGTTCCACGCGATCCTCGGCCCCACCGTGCCTCTCTCGCGCCACATCTTCGCGGCGCCCACGCGCTTCTACAAGACGGGCGTGGTGTTCATGGCCTGGCTCAACGGCCACCAATCCCACTTCACCATGGTCGGCGGCCAGCAGAGCACGCGCAGCCTGCCGCACCTGGCCGAACTGTTCCGCCTGGCCGACGCCGCCAACCTGCTGGAGCAGCCGGACCTCGCCGTGCGCCGCATGAAGACGGTGCTGGCGCTGCACGGGGTGGAGTGAGCATGCGGGACTACTCGCGGGACCACCGATGGCTGTCGATCAACACGGCCACGGTGCGCAAGAGCGGAGGCGTCGACCTGCCGTTGCCGGACATCATCGAGGCCTGTGTCCGCAAGGGCATCCGCGCGATCTCGCCCTGGCGCGACCAGGTGGCCGCCGCGGGCCTGGCGAACGTGTCGAAACTGGTGCGCACCCACGGCCTGGAACTCTCCGGCTACTGCCGCGGCGGCATGTTCCCCGCGGCGGACGCGGCGGGCCTGAAGGCGGCACGCGACGACAACCGCCGCGCGGTCGATGAAGCGTCCGAGCTGAACGCCGCCTGCCTCGTGCTGGTGGTCGGCGGCCTGCCGGGCGCGCTGCAGGGCCGGCCGGCGCACAAGGACATCGCGCTGTCCCGCACGCAGGTGCGCGATGGCATCGCCGAATTGCTGGACTACGCGAAGCAGGCGCGCATGCCGCTCGCCATCGAACCGCTGCACCCGATGTACGCGGCCGACCGCGCCTGCATCAACACGCTGGAGCAGGCGCTGGACGTCTGCGATGCCCTCGACCCGGGGAAGACCGGCGCACTGGGCGTCGCGGTGGACGCGTACCACGTGTGGTGGGACCCGAAGCTGCAGGAGCAGATCGCCCGGGCGGGCAAGGAACGGCTGCTGGCCTTCCACGTCTGCGACTGGCTCACGCCCACGACCGACCTGCTGAACGACCGCGGGATGATGGGCGACGGCGTGATCGACCTGCCGCAGATGCGCGGCTGGGTCGAGGCCCAGGGCTTCGCCGGCTACAGCGAGGTGGAGATCTTCTCCACCGGGAACTGGTGGCAGCGGCCGCACGAGGAAGTGCTGGACACCTGCATCGCGCGGCACCGGACCGCCGTCTGAACGCCATCCCCGCCCGCGCGGGGAGGACGCGGCTTCACTGCACCTGCTGCAGCGGACGCGCGCCGGCCGCGGCCGGACGTGCGGTGGAAGGCGCGCCGGAGATGCCGGCCTCGATCTCGCCGGAGAGCTGGCCGCCCTCCTCGATCACCACCTTGCCGTAGCGCACCTTGCCCGTGACCTTGCCGGTGGCGTAGATCACCAGCTTCTGGCGCACCGTGAGGTTGCCTTCGAACAGGCCGCGGATCTCGGCGACATCGATCTCGGCGGAGCCCTTGAAGGCGCCGCGCTCGGAGATCTGGATCACGCGCGAATCCATCGTCGCTTCCACCGAGCCTTCGACCACCAGCGTATCGCAATCGGTGATCTCCACGCCCTTGAGCTTGATGTTCGGGCCGACGGTCAGCTTGCTCTCGCCTTCCTTGGAGGTCACCACGGGTGCCGCGGGTTGCGGCGTGGCGGCAGCAGCGGCCGGCACCTGGCCCGAGGCGGCGGCGGCATTCGGGCTCGCGCCCGGGCGCGGGTAGCTGTCCTCGCGCTTGTTGCTGTTGCTGTTGAAAAACGGTTGCAGGGCCATGAAGCGAGTCCTCTGAGTGAATGAAGCGAAGAGCTGCGATGCTACGCAGCGAGGGCCTTACAAGTTCACGGGGCGTGGCAAGAAGGGTAACGAATGGCGTTGCATCGCGCCGACGCCGCGCGCGGATTCGCGCGGCGGCGTGAAGGGCGCGCTTGCGCCCGCGTCGCAATCCCCGCAGGATGGCAGCGAGGACGGAGGACGGAAAACATGAAGCGATGGCTGCGATCCCTCTGCGGCGCCGGTGCGCTGCTGGTCTCGGTGCATGCACCCGCCGCGGACACGCCGCGCGAGCACGACCGGTTCGAGACGACGGAGTCGAACCTGCTCGTGGTGCTGCGCGAAAGCCCCGGCGCCAACAAGCAGGACGAGGCACTGCACCCCTTCGGCAAGATCAGCGCGCGCATGCCGGACGGCCGCGAGGTGGAGTTCGAGGCGAGCTGGTTCCAGTACCTCGGCGACATGCACCTGCGCCTGGTGTTCGACGGGCAGCAGAAGGTGCAGAGCGCATTGCCCGAGGACCTGCACCGCCTGCGGCTCACGCCGGAAGAGGCGTTGCAGCGCGCGGTGCACAACCTGCGCAGCCGCTACGGGCACCCCGTGGCCGAACCCTGGTCCGGCGGGCTGATGCAGGTGCACGGCAACGCGCCCGACCTGGACAGCAGCTACTTCCTGGACCGCGACTTCTGGCTCGAGCAGCTGCGCCGCTACCCGGAGGGCATCGTCGCCGCCGTGCCCAAGCGCCGCGGCCTCGTGTTCGCGCGGGCGGACGATGCGGTGGCTGTCGCCACGCTGCGCTTCAGCGCGGCGGCCCTGTTCGCCAGCAGCGACCAGACGCGCATCTCCTCCGGCCTGTACCTCTTCAAGGACGGGCGCTGGTCGGTGTTCCAGCCGCCGCAGCCGGCGGTGGACTAGCCGGGCGCGATCCGGCCGGCAACGCGGAAGCCGCCGCCGGCCTGCGGCGTCAGCACCACCATCTCCGCCGTGGCGGGCGACACGCCGGTGAGGGCCAGCGTGGTCGAGCCGTGCGAGATCCAGAACACGTTGCCCGCGGCGGGCGTCCGCAGGCGCTTCCTCAACTCGGCCACCTGCTGCGCTTCGCGTTCGCGCCGCCCGAAGATGTTGCCGAGCGCCGGCAGCGTCTCCGGCGCCTCGCCGAAAGCGAGCCGCGCAGTGTCGATGCAGCGGCACCAGGGGCTGGCATAGACCTTGGACACCGGGACCTGCCGCGCACGGAGGGTCTCGCCCAGGCGCTGCGCCTCGCGCCGCCCCGCCTCGCTCAGGTTGCGCTGGGTGCCGCAGTCGCCGAGCCGGAAGCCCTCCGGGTCGCCCACGCCGGGATCGGTCAGCGCGTGCCGCACCATCACCACCTGCCCGCCGCGCCGCAGCAGCGCCCAGAGGTCGTCGTCGGCGCGCACCGCGGCCGGAAGGGCGATCACGCCGGCGAGCAGCCGGCAGCAGGTCCTGCGGTCCATCGGGCACCTCCAATGCACGGATCCTATGCCAGCCGGCGCGCCCGCGTGCTAGTCTGGACGCATGAAGCGCCGCAGCCTCCTGCAGTGGGCGACGGCGGCCGCCGCCGGCCCGGCGCTGGGCCAGGCCGGCCCTGCCCTCACCCGTGCGATCCCCTCGACGGGTGAAGCGATCCCGCGGGTCGGGCTCGGCACCTGGATCACCTTCAACGTCGGCAACGATCCGCCGGCCCGCGCCGCCTGCACCCAGGTCGTGCGCGCCTTCCTCGACGGCGGCGGCCGCGTCATCGACTCGTCGCCGATGTACGGGTCCTCGCAGGGCGTGGTCGGCGACGCGCTGCGCGCGCTGGGCGGGCAGCAACGGGTGTTCTCCGCCGACAAGGTCTGGACCTCCTCCGACGGCGCGGCGCAGGTGGAGCAGTCCCGCGGGCTCTGGCAGGTGCCTCGCTTCGACCTGCTGCAGGTGCACAACCTGCTGGCCTGGGAAAGGCAGCTGCCGCTGCTGCAGGCCATGAAGGAGCGCAAGCAGCTCCGCTACGTCGGCATCACGACCTCCGAGGGACGGCGCCACCGCGAGTTCGAGCAGGTGATGCGCGGCCAGCCGCTGGACTTCGTGCAGCTCACCTACTCCCTCGTCGAGCGCGAAGCGGAAGCGCGCCTGCTGCCGCTGGCCGCCGATCGCGGCATCGCGGTCCTCGCCAACCGGCCGTTCGCGGAGGGACAGTTGCTGCGCCGCCTGCAGCGCCACCCGCTGCCGCCCTGGGCCGCGGAGATCGAATGCACCAGCTGGGCGCAGTTCGCGCTGAAGTTCGTCGTCAGCCACCCGGCGGTCACCTGCGCGATCCCGGCCACCCGGCGGGTCGACCACGTGCGCGAGAACCTCGGCGTGCTGCGCACGCGGCTGCCGGACGAGGCGATGCGCAAGCGCATGGCGGCGCACGTCGCGGCGCTATGACGGAGTGGTGGACCTACGGGCTGTCGGACTACCTGATGTTCTCGCCCGAGGCGTACTGGCGCCTCGTGGCGCGGCACAACGCGGCCGGCGGGCCGGCCCGGGTTGCCGGCCGGCTCGCGGCCTTCGTCCTCGTGCTGCTCGTGCTGCGCGGGCGCGCGGCCGGGACGCGCATCGCCTTGATCCTTCTGGCCGTCGGGTGGGCGTGCGTCGCGTGGAGCTTCCACTGGCAACGCTATGCGGAGATCTTCCTGGCGGCACGCTGGCTCGCCGCCGCCTGGGGCGTGCAGGCCGCGCTGCTGCTCGCGGCGGCCGCGCGACCCTCTGGCGGCACGCCAGCGCCTGGCGGCGTCCGCTTCGCGGGCGCCGCGTGCCTGGTGGCCGCCCTGCTCTATCCCCTGCTCGCGCCGCTGACGGGCCATCCCTGGACGGAGGCGGAGGTGTTCGGCTGGCTGCCGGACCCGACGGCGCTGGCGACCCTCGGCGCCCTGCTCTCGCTGGCAGGAATGCGCACCTGGGTGCGCGCCGCACTCCTGGTGGTGCCCGCGCTGGCGCTGGCCTTCGGCGCCGCCACGCGCTGGTTGCTCGCCTGATGGATCAATAGGGGACGCTGTAGCGGAAGCCCTTGAAGCGCAGCACCGCCGACCGCGCGCGGATCTGCTCCAGCACCACGCCTGGCGCGAGCTCGGCGCCCTCGCCCTTCACCTGTCCGCCGACCACCAGCATGCGCTGGGCGGCATTCTCCGAGTGCACGCCGCCGGAGATCGCCAGCTTGGGCAGTTCCCGCTGCACGTCCGCCGGCAAGTCGCCCACGGCCACGATGCGCTCGGGCGTCGCGGCGCCCCCGGGCGCGGTTGCGGGCGCAGCCGCCACGGGCGGTGGTTCGGACGGCGCCGCGGCAGCCGCCGGTGCCGGTGCGGCTGGTGTTGTCGCCGGCGCAGCCTTCGGCGCGGTGGCCGCGGCAGTCTTCGCCGGCGCGCGCTCGGCCGCCGGTTCCGGCAAGGGCGGCGGGGCGGGCGGCACGACGGCGTCGGCGATCGTCACCACCGGCGGCTTGCGCGGCGCTTCCAGCACGAAGCCGGCGGCGGGCGCCGACGGCATGGCGCGGGGGGCAGGAACCGGCGCGGGCGCCGGAAACCAGGCGACATACGCGCCGGCTGCCAGCAGGACGCCGGCGCCACCGGCCGCCATCCAGCCCCAGCGGGCCCCGCGCGGCGCTGCGTGGGCGGCACCGGGCGCGGGCTGCGCATGGATGCCACGGGAGGGATCGCGTTCGCGCTCGGCGTCGGCCTTGCGCAAGGCATCGAGAATGTACGACATGCGCTGCTTCAGGGTTCGGTGCGCAGGCGCGGCTCGTCCAGCCCGCCGGCGCGATTGAGTTGCATGTAGGTCAGCGGCCCCGGGCGCCCGTCGGCGGGCAGGCCCTGGGCCAGCTGGAAGGCGCGCAGGTCGGCGCGCAGCTTCGCATCGAAGGGGACGGTCCCCGCGGGCACGGGCGCGCCCTTGGCCGTGGCAAGCGTCTGCGCCATCCACTGGACCGGCGTGGCGCCGTCGCGGTAACCCTCGGGCGCCCGCCACAAGGTGGCGAACTCGCCTTTCCAGCGTTGCGCCAGGGCGGCCAGGGTGACCGTCTGCTCCGTGCCCGCGGCGCGCAGGGTGGCGGAGTCCTCGGTCAATGCCGCCAGGATCGCGTACGAAGGCCGGCCGGTGTCGGCGTCCAGCGTGACGATGCCGGGACGTCCGAGCTGGCGGATCAGGGGCAGGCTGAGGTTGCGGCTGAAGCAGTGGACCTGCTCGCGCGCCAGTGCCGCGCAAGGCTCGCCCGCGGCCGGCGACAGCTTCCAGGCCGCGGCGAGTTCGCGCCACGCCTCGTCCTCGCTGCGCAGCAGCGTGGGCGGTGCCGCGGGCGCTGCGGTCGCGGGCACCGGTGCGGGCGCCGCGGCGGCGGATGCCGCGGCAAGCGAAGGCGCCGGCGGCTGCGCGGCCGCGACCGGCACCGTTTCCGCCAGGCGCGGCGCAACGGCCAGCGACACGCGCGCGCCATCGGCATCACCCGCCCGATGCGCCGCGGCCAGGATGCCGGCCCCGGCCACCAGCCCGAGCCCGGCGGCCAGCGCCGTGCGCGGCCAGGCGCGACTGGCCGCGGGCACCTTGGGGAACACTTCCGCCGCCGCCTGCCGCACGACGCGGCGCGTCACCTGTCCGTCGCCACTCGCGTAGGCGCCCAGCAGCGCACGGTCGCACAGCAGGTTGATCCGGCGCGGCACGCCGCCGGTGGCGCGGTGCACGTTGCGCAGCGCGGCCCGGTCGAAAGGCAGCGGCCGCTGCAGGCCGGAAACCTCGAGCCGGTGCCGCACGTAGTCCGCGCTTTCGGCCTCGCTCAACGCGCCGAGGTGGTAGCGCGCGATCACCCGCTGCGCCAGCTGTTCGAGCTCCGGCCGCGCCAGCATGTCGCGCAGCTCGGGCTGGCCGATCAGGATGATCTGCAGCAGCTTGCGCTCGCTGGTCTCCAGGTTCGTCAGCAGCCGCAGCTGCTCGAGGACCTCGGCCGAGAGGTTCTGCGCCTCGTCGATCACCAGGACGTTGTTGCGCCCTTCCGCGTGCGCGCGCAGCAGGAAGGCATTGAGCGGGTCGAGGTGGTCCTTGACCGTGGCGGTGCGCTGGTGCGGCGGCGTGACGGCCACGCCGAACTCGTGGCACACCGTCTCCAGCAGCTCCAGCACCGTGAGCTTCGGATTGAAGATGTAGGCCAGGTTGCAGTGCGGGGGCACCTGCTCCAGGAACGAGCGGCACACCGTCGTCTTGCCCGTGCCGATCTCGCCGGTCAGCAGCACGAAGCCGCCGCCGCCCTGCACGCCATAGAGCAGGTGCGCCAGGGCCTCGCGGTGCTGTGGGCTCATGAACAGCAGGCGCGGGTCCGGCGCGATGGAGAACGGCTCCTGCTTCAGCCCGAAATACGCGGCATACATGCGGGCAAGGATACAGCGCGGATGTAACGGCGCGCCTAGTGGTGCGCCCGGGGTTCAGGCCGGCGCGGGCGCCGTGCGCCGCACCCGGCGCACGTTGAAGGCACTGGCGATCAGCACCGCCTGCATGATGACCAGCCCGAGCCAGACGCCCCGCCAGTTCTGGCGGTCCATCAGCGCGCCGAAGAACAGCGGTGCGAGCGCCTGGCCGATGTCCAGCCCGGAGTAGACGACGCCATAGACGCGCCCCGTGGCGTTCTCGGGCGTCGACCGCTTGACCAGCAGGTCGCGCGACGGCCCCGCCAGCCCGGTGGCGAAGCCCATGGCGCCGAACAGCACCGGGACGGCCAGCGCCGGCACGGGCCCGAAGCCGATCACCAGCGCGACGACGGCGGCCATGCCGAAGCCCGCACCGACCACGCGCTCGCAGCGCTCCGGGTCCGCCGCGAGGAAGCCGCCCACCACCATGCCGCCCGCGCTGCACACCATGTAGACCGTCAGGCAGGCCGCGGCCAGCGCCACCGGCACCTGGTGCAGCTGGCGCGCGGCTTCCGGTGCGAAGGCCTGGATGACGCTCAGGATGACCGCGTAGAAGAAGAAGAACGCGAAGCACATCCACAGCGCCGGAATCCGCAGGAAGGCGAAATTTCCCTCGGCGGCGTGGCCCTGCGGCGTCACCGCTGGCCGCGGCGCCGGCGGCAGGTCCAGGCTGGCGCGGTGGAACCAAAGCACGACGATCACGAGCAGCACGAAGCAGCCGGCCACCGCCAGGGCGGTGCGCCAGCCGAAGGCGATCGCCACCGGCACCACCAGCGCCGGCGCGGCCGCCCAGCCGAGGCTGCCGGTGATGCCGTGCACGCTGTACGCATGGCCCAGGCGCGGCTGGCTCACCTTGCGGTTCAACAGCGTGTAGTCGACCGGGTGGAACACGCCGTTGCCGATGCCCGCGATCACGGCGAAGAAGGCCATCGTCCAGTAGCCCGGGCTGGTGGCGAAGCCGAAGGCCGCCGCCGCCACCAGCATCAGCCCGCCGAACAGGATGGGCCGCGGCCCGAAGCGGTCCACCAGGAAGCCGGACGCCGTCTGCACCGCGCACGACACGACGAAGAAGATCGTCATGAGGAAGCCGAGCTGCGTGTAGCTGGCGTCCAGCGCGTCCTTGAGCCACGGGAACAGCGGCGGCAGCAGCAGCTGGCTGAAGTGGCTCACGAGGTGGGCGATGCCGACCAGCCCGATGACGCCGGCATCGCGGCGCAGCGGGACGGAGGCGGGCATGGGCTGGGTGGCGGTCGTCATGCGGCGATCGTAGGCGGCACGGCCGCTTTCCGGAATGCGACGGAACGACACATTTCAGCGAAAATCGGCCAATGTCCCCCGCCCGCCGGTCCGTCGTGCCGCACCACGACACCGACCTGTTCCAGCCCTCGCGCCAGCGGCCCGTGCGCGTGCGATCGCGCCACCTGGCCGCCGACGCGCACTTCGAGCCGCACCGGCACGCCTGGGCGCAGCTCGCGTACTGCGCGAGCGGCATCGTGCAGGTCAGCGCCGCCGAGACCGACAGCGCCAGCGGTGAAGCGACCTACATCGTGCCGCCCTCGCGCGCGGTCTGGATCGCCCCGCGCGCGCTGCATTCGGTGCACGTGCTGGAGGACGCGCAGTTCCGCACGCTCTACATCGACGCCTCGGTGGCGCCGCGGGACTGGGACGGCTGCCGCGTGCTGGTGGTCTCGGCGCTGCTGCGCGAACTGGTTCCGGCCCTGGACGCGCCCGGCCTGCCCCGCGGGCGCGAAGCCCTGCTGACGGCGCTGGTGCTCGACGAACTGCGCAACGCCGCGACGCAGGAACTGGGGGTTCCGCTGCCGCCCGCGGAGACGGGCGACAAACGCCTGCGCGCCTTGTGCGAAGCGGTGCTGCGCGCACCGGCCGAACGCGCCACCCTTGCGCAATGGGCGGCGGACGTCGGCGCCAGCGAGCGCACGATGGCCCGCCTGTTCCGCGACCAGCTCGGCACCAGCTACCAGCAATGGCGGCAGCAAGCCGTGCTCGCCCACGCGCTGCCGCTGCTGGCCCGCGGCGTGCCGGTCAGCGCCGTGGCGGCCGAGAGCGGCTACGCCAGCGAAAGTGCCTTCACCGCGATGTTCAAGTCGGCGATGGGCCAGCCGCCCAGCCGCTTCCAGGGCCGCGGCGCCTGACACCGCCCGGCCCTACACTGCACGCCGTGTCCACCATCCGCAGCGCCGGCCTCCTCCTGTTCCGGCGCCGGGACGGCGCGGTGGAGGTGCTGCTGGCGCATCCCGGCGGGCCGTTCTGGTCGCGCCGCGACGAAGCCGCGTGGACACTGCCCAAGGGCGAGATCGATCCCGGCGAGGAACCGCTGGCGGCCGCGCGGCGTGAATTCCTGGAAGAGACGGGCTTCGAGAGCACGCCTCCGTTCCATCCCCTGGGCGAGCTGCGCCAGAAGAGCGGCAAGCGCATCACGGCCTGGGCGTTCGAAGGCGACGCCGACCCCGCCATGCTCGTGAGCATCCCCTTCGAGATGGAATGGCCGCCGCGCTCCGGCCGCATGCAATCCTTCCCCGAGGTCGACCGCGTGCAGTGGTTCGGGCTGGAGGCGGCCCGCCGCAAGCTGATCGCGGGGCAGGCGCCCTTCATCGACGCCCTCGAGCGCCTGCTCGGCGGCGATCGCCCCGCCTAGGCCCGGCTCTCGTCCTGGCCTGCCGTCGCCTGCTCGCCCGTGCCGGGCAGCGGCGCCGCGGCGTGCCGCACGTGCGCCGAGATCCAGTCGATGATCCGCCGCGCCGCATCCTCCCGCACCGAAGGGGCACCTTCGCCGAGGAAGTGGTGGTCCCCGCCCGGGTACAGCACCAGTTCGGCCCGCGTCTCGCCGGCCCGCATCAGGCTCACGAACAGTTCCTCGCTCTGGCACTTGGGGCAACGCTCGTCGTCCGCGCCCTGCATGAAGAGGGTGGGGGTCGTCGCCTTCTCCACGTGCGCCATCGGCGACAGCTGCTTGGCCAGCTTGCGGTCGAAGCGTTCCTCCGTTCCCATGTAGTAGGGGTCGGCGTAGTAGCCGCCGTCCGAGGTCCCGTAGTGGGTCTCGATGTTGCCCACGGGCGCCATCACGACAGCGGCGCGGAACAGGTTGCAGTGCCCGATCGCCCAGCCGCTCAGATAGCCGCCGTACGACTTGCCCGCGATCGCCAGGCGCTCGTCGCAGACGCCCTCTTCCCGCAGCTGCCGGATCGCGGCCAGGTGCTGCGGCAGGTCGTACTCGCCCCAGTGCCCCGCCAGGCGGTCGCAGAACTCCCGGCCGTAGCTGGCGGAACCGACGGCATTGAGCGCGAGCACGGCCCAGCCCTGCGAGCACAGGACATGCCAGTACACGTTGCTGTCGAAGTCCAGCAGCGCGTAGCTGGCCGGCCCGCCGTGCACGTCGTTCAGCATGGGCAGCGGCCCACTCGCGCCCTCGGCACGCAACAGCCACCCTTCGATCTTCTCGCTGCCGCCGCGTCCGTCCGGCACCTCGAATTCCCAGGTTTCCGCCAGCACGGGCGGACGTTCCTTCCACCAGGGATTGAAGTCGCTCAGCTGGCGCTCGCCCGAGCCGGCCGGGCAGAGGTGCACTTCGCTCGGCTGCGAGGGATGCTCGACGACGTAGGCGAGCGCGTCGCCCACCGGCACGAACGCGCCGAACTGGCGGTTGCCGGCGGCCAGCACGTCGATCTGCCCGGACGGCACGACGATGCGGACGATGCGATGGCGTCCGCGATGCTGCTGGGAGAACAGCAGGCTCTGCGAGTCCGGCGCCCAGTGCACCGACTCGGGGTCGGCGACCTGCACGTCGGCGTCGCCCAGAGGCCGGATGCGGCCGCTGCCGAACTCGAGGACGAAGAGGTTGGTCTGGGCATCGCCTTCCTTGCCGGTCGCGCTGAAGGCGATCCAGCGGCCGTCCGGCGACCACAGCGGGCTCATGACGGTGGCGAACTCGCGCGTGAGCTGGCGGGCGTGGCCGCCGTCCGCGTCGCAGACCCAGAGGTCGCTGCGATGCGAGAACCGGCCTTCGCGCGTGCGGGTGTGCGCGACGTGCCTGCCGTTCGGCGAGGCCGCGAACGCGAGCACGTCGAAGGGTCCGTCGGTGAGCTGGCGGTGCTCGCCCGAGGCGGCATCGAGCCGGAACAGGTGGATCTCGCGGGCGAGCATGTAGCCCATGCCGTCGCTCTTGTACGGCAGTTTCCACGCCACCTCGGGCTGGACCTTGCGCTCCTTCGGCTTGCGGCCCCCGGGCCGTTCGCCGCGCCAGTCGGGGTCGACCGGGACGGCGGCCGCGACCAGCAGCGCCTTTCCATCCGGCATCCAGCGCACGTCCGATACCGCACCGGGCAAGGCGCCCAGCGCCGCGGCCTCCCCGCCGTCGCGCGGGAGGAGGTGCACCCGCGACGTTCCGCCGCGGTCCGAGAGGAAGGCCAGGCGCGCGCCTTCGGGCGACCAGCGCGGCGCCTTGTCGAGGCCGGGTCCGCGCGTGAGCTGGCGCACCTCGCCGTCGACACCGACGGCCCAGAGGCAGGAGACGTAGCCGTCTTCCTCGCGGTTGACGGAACGCAGCGTGCAAGCGACGGACTGGCCGTCAGGGGCGGCGGCCAGCTCCGTGACCTTCTGGTGGAGATGGAGGTCTTCGACGGTGAAGGGCTGGGTCATGCACCAATGGTGCGCCAGCGTCCGGAACGACCTTGTAGGACGCCGGCCGATGGCGTGCGGGCGACGGCCGCACGCCGCTGCCGGTCAGGCGTAGGCGGGTTGGCGCTGCTCGCGCGCGTGGGCGGCCAGAAGGCCGGCTTCCACGAGCTCGCCGACTTCCTCGTCGGCCTCGAATTGCGCGCTCTCGGCGTGGTCCCAGGCGGCGCGGATGGCCTGCATGGCTTCGTCGAGCTCCAGGCGCGAGTCGCCCTTGATGCGGATCCAGTTGGCGCACAGGGACTTCTCGGCATCCTCGAACCGGCCGCCGTACTGTGCGAAGCCGATGTAGCCCACGCAGTAGGCCGGCGCGTAGTCGTCGTAGCTCAGCTCCGCCCGGAAGTAGGGCTGGGCCCAGTAGGCGCTCTGCCAGTACGTGTCCTCGGCGTCCGGCTGGATGCGGCCGTCGATGCGAACCTCGGGTTCGTCGGCCTGTTCTTCCCAGAAATCCTGTGCGATGGCGGTCATGACCGTCTCTCCGTGTGTTTGTTGCTGGAACGGATGATCGCCACGCCGCCAGCCCGGCCGCGTAGGACGCCATGGCCGCGCTGGTGTCGGAAGCCGTACCCGCCCGGTGCAGGCGCCGCTGCCGCCGGATGGAACGAAAGAGGCCATCGGCCGAGGCACCATGTCGCCTGTGCGGCTTGCGTCGGCGCGCCGCCGCCCTATGCTCGGCGCATTTCGGAGACAGGCATGGAAATCAGGGACAAGGTCTGCGTCGTCACCGGCGGCGCCAGCGGCATCGGCGCCGGCATGGCGCGCCGTTTCGCGCAGGAGGGCGCCGCGGGCGTCGTGGTCGCGGACGTCAACCTGCAGCGGGCCGAAGAGGTGGCCCGCGGGATCGGCGAAGGCGCGATGGCCGTTGCCTGCGACGTCAGCCGCGAGGCGGACATCCAGCAGCTGGTGCAGCGCACGCGCGAGCGCTTCGGCCGCGTCGACATCTACTTCTCGAACGCCGGCATCCTGGGCCGCCTGGGCGGGATCGAGCTGGAGGACGCGCTCTGGGAAAAGATGTGGCAGGTGCACGGCATGGCCCACGTCTGGGCGGCCCGGGCCCTCATGCCGGAGATGGTGGCGCGCGGCGAGGGTTACTTCCTCGTGACTGCCTCGGCCGCCGGCCTCCTGAACATCGTGGAGACCGCGCCCTACGGCGTGACCAAGCACGCGGCGGTGGCGATCGCGGAATGGCTGCGCATCGCCTACGGCCGTAAGGGCGTGCGCGTGTCCTGCCTGTGCCCGCAGTCCGTGCAGACGGACATGACGCGCGACGGCACCGGCTCGGCGGGCATCAACGGCGTCCTGACGGCCGAACAGGTGGCCGAAGTGGTCGTGCAGACCATGCGCGACGAGCGCTTCCTCGCCCTGCCCCACCCGGAGGTGGCGAAGTACTTCCAGGCCAAGGGGCAGGACTACGACCGCTGGCTGGGCGGCATGCAGAAGCTGTACGCGCAGCACATGGAGCCGCCGGCCAAAGGTTGAAACTCAGCGTCCGCCGAACAGCCCGGCGAGACCGATGATGATCAGGTACAGCGCGATGATGTAGTTGAGCAGCTTGGGCATCACGAGGATGAGGATGCCGGCGACGAGGGCCGCGACCGGGCCCAGCTGGTTGATGTATTGCATGCTCGCTCCACGTGAAAGGTGGACGAGTATGCCTAGCCGTCGCGCGTCCCGGGGTCGATTCCTGTGACGACACGTGCGTAGCGCTGCTCGCTCCAGTAGGCGGAGGCCCAGTCGATCAGCACCACGATGCGGTTGCGGAAGCCGATCAGGAAGTAGATGTGGGCGAACAGCCAGAACACCCACGCCAGCCAGCCGCTGAACTTGATGCGCCGCCAGGGCGTCCACAGGTCCACCACGGCGGAATTGCGGCCGATGGTGGCCAGGTTGCCCCAGTCGCGGTAGCGGAAAGCCTGGGCCGGCTCGCCGCGCAGGCGGTGCAGGATGTTCGCCGCCGCGGTCCTTCCCATCTGCTTGGCCGCCGGTGAGACGCCGGGCACGGGCCGCGGTTCATGGCCTTCGAGGTGGCTCTGCGCCGAGGCCAGGTCGCCGACGACGCTGATGTCCGGATGGCCCGGCAACGACAGGTCGGGCTCCACGACCACGCGGCCGGCGCGGTCCGTGGTGGCCCCCGTGGCGTCGGCCAGTTGGCGTCCCAGCGGCGATGCGGCCACGCCCGCCGCCCAGACGACGCAACGCGCCTCGATCCGGTAGGCCGGCGCGTCCGCGGGCGGCTGCACCTGCAGGCCGTGTTCGTCGATGGCGGTTACCCGCGAGGCGACGCGCACCTCCACCCCGAGCTTCTCCAGCTGGCGCTGCGCGCTGGCGCTCAGGTCCTCCGGCATCGCCTGCAGCACGCGCGGGCCGCCTTCCAGCAGCAGGATGCGCGCACCGGCGGGATCGATGTGGCGGAACTCGCCGGGCAGCGTGCGCCGCGCGATCTCCGCCAGCGTCCCCGCCATCTCCACGCCGGTCGGGCCGCCGCCGATCACGACGAAGGTGAGCCACGCGGCGCGCCGCTGCGCGTCCGCTTCCTTTTCGGCGGCTTCGAAGGCGAGCAGCACGCGGCGGCGGATCTCGAACGCATCCGACAAAGTCTTCAGGCCGGGCGCGAAGCGGGCCCAGTCGTCCCGGCCGAAGTAGCTGTGGGTCGCACCCGCCGCGACCACCAGGTGGTCGTACGGCAGCGTCTGGCCGTCGGCCAGGCGCACCTGCCGCGCCTGCGCATCGATGGCCACCACGTCGCCGAGCAAGGTGGTCACGTTCGCCTGGTGGCGGAACAAGTGGCGCGCGGGCGCGGCGATCGCCGGCGCCGACAGGCCCGCGGTGGCAACCTGGTACAGCAGCGGCTGGAACAGGTGGTGGTTGGTCTTGTCCACCAGCGTGACGGCCACCGGCGCGCCGGCCAAGGCCCGCGCGGCTTCCAGGCCGCCGAAGCCGCAGCCGATGATGATGACGCGGGGCAGGTGCTGGGCTGGGTCGGGCATGGCCCGGATCGTAGCCGGGATTGCTGCACTGCCGCAGAAGCTCAGTCCAGCAGGCGATGCTTGAGCGCGTAGTACGTGAGGTCGCTGTTGGAGCGGGCGTCGAGCTTGCGCATCAGGCGCGCACGGTAGGTGCTGACGGTCTTGGCGCTGAGCGACAGTTCCGCCGCGACCTCGCCGGCGCTGCAGCCCTGCGCGAGCTTGAGGAACACCTGCAGCTCGCGCGCGGACAGCTGCTCGTGCGCGCCGCCGGGCGTGGGCGTGATCACCTGCGACGCCAGGAGTTCGGCCACGACCGCGGTGATGTAGCGCGCGCCCTGCGCGACCCGGTGGATGGCGGCGACGATCTCGCCGGGTTCGCAGGCCTTGTTGAGGTAACCGCTGGCGCCATTGCGGATCAGGGGCACGGCGTACTGGTGTTCCGGGTACCCGGAGAGGATCAGGATGCCGACGTGTTCCGCCTTGGCCTTGATCATGGTGAGTGCGTCGATGCCGCTCTGCCCCGGCATGTCCAGGTCGAGCAGCAGCACGTCGATGGCGTGGGTGCGGACCAGGTCGATCGCTTCCCGCCCCGACGCCGCTTCGGCGACGACCCGGATGCCGGCCTGCTCGTCGAGGTAGCAGCGCAGGGCGGCGCGCGTGATGGGATGGTCGTCAGCGATGCCGACGCGGACCGCAGGCGCGATGAACGTCCCCTGGGGAGGGACGCTCGCCAGCTCACGGTCTCCCGCGCGGTGCATCTTCACTGTGCCTCCGGGCTCGGCCTCGACGGTTCCATTAGGAAACCGGCGCGGGAGCCCTTCCGTAGGTTTGTGCCTACACGTGGGTCAGCGATATCCGCGTCATGCGGAAGTACGCGGCTTCAGGGCGGCCCGAACAGCAGGTTCGGCAGGAAGAGGACGATGGACGGCGCGAACACCAGCAGGATCGCCACCGCGCTGACGGCGAGCAGGAAGGGCATTGACTCCCGCGTGTACTCCCCGATCGGACAGCGCAGGATCTGGCAGACGACGAACATCGCCCCGCCCACCGGCGGAGTGAAGTTGCCGATGGTGGCGGCGATGATGAACACCAGCCCGAAGTGCACCGGATCGATGCCGAGCTGCGTGACCAGCGGCAGGAAGATCGGCGTGAGCATGATGATCAGCACTGAACCTTCCATGAAGGTGCCGGCGGCCAGGATGAACAGCAGGATCAGCACCAGCACCAGCCGCGGGTCGTCCGTCAGGCCGAGCATCCAGCGCGAGATCACTTCCGGGATCTGCTCCATGACGATGCCGTAGCCGAAGATGGCGGACAGCGCCAGCAGGAACATGACGGCGCCGATGTCCACCAGGCTGCCTTCCAGCGCTTCGCGCGCGCCGGCGGCCTTGAGCTTCCGGTAGGCGAACACGCCCACCGCCGCCGCGTAGACAACCGCGAAAGCGCCGATCTCGGATGGGGTGAACACGCCCATGCGCAGGCCGAAAAGGAGGATGACGGGGAACAGGATCGCCCAAACCGCCGCGCGCGCCGTCACCGCGAACTCGCGGACCGTGGGGCGCACCGTGCGTTCCGGCAGGTAGCCGCGCTTGCGCGCGGTGACCGAGATCGTGAGGGCGAGCGCCGCCCACAGCAGGAAGCCGGGGATCACGCCGGCCGCGAACAGTCGGCCGATGGACACCTGGCCGACCGTGCCGTACAGGATGAAGCCGATGCCCGGCGGGATGATCGGCGCCATCAGCGAGCCGTACGACAGCACGCCGGCCGCGTAGCCGCGGGAGAACCCGCGCTTGAGCATCTCGCCGCCGAGGAGCCGCGAATTCATCGCGGCGTCGGCCACGCAGGAGCCGGTGACGCCGCTCATCAGGGTGGACAGCGCGATGGATACCTGCGCCAGCCCGCCGCGCAGCCGTCCCGTCAGCACCGAGGCGAGCTTGAGCAGGTGCTCCGTGATGCCCGAATGGTTCATCACGTTGCCGGCCAGGATGAACAGCGGCACCGCCAGCAGCGCGAAGTTCTGCGTCTCGGTGACCGTGACCTGCACCGGGATGGTGGCGGGCAGTTCCGGATGCTGCAGGAAGAAGATGCAGCCCGAGATGCCGACGGCGAAGGCCACCGGCATGCCCCCGAGCAGCAGCACCGCGAAGGCGACGCACACCCACAGCATCAGAGCACGTCCATCGCGACGTTCTGCTGCACCCTGCCCTGCAGCTCGTCGCGCATCTTCAGCGCCGTCGTCACCAGCAGCATCAAGGCACCGACCGGGAAGCTCATGGTCACCCAGGCGTAGCTGATCTCCGGGATGCCCTGGAAGCTGCGCGCGCGGCTCACCCACGCCAGCCAGGTCCCGTAGCCGGCAACGTACAGCAGGAAGACGCAGATGATCGCGTGGTTGGCCAGCCGCAGCACGCGCTGCGCCAGGGGCGGCAGCCGGCTGGTCACCAGTTCGATCGCCACCAGGCTGTTGCGCCGCCAGGCGATGTCGGCGCAGAGGAAGCAGGCCCAGGCGAACAGCGCGGTGGCGGCGTCGCCCGTCCAGTTCAGCGGATGGCCGGCCATGCGCGCCACGCCGCCCAGGAAGATGAACGCCACCATGGCCAGCAGGAAGGCCGCCGCGATGGCGGCCTGCCCAGCGCAGAAGCGGCGGTACAGCGCCCGCATCCGCCTACTTCTTGCCGATCTCGCGGTGCACCGCGTTCCTCACGTCCACCAGCTTCAGCTGCTCGTAGGCCTTCTCGCCGGCGCGGCGGAAGGCCGCCAGGTCGACGTCCTCCGTCACCGTCATGCCGCGCGCCTTGAGCTGCTGCTTGACCTCGCCCTCGAGCTTGAGGATCTCGCGGCTGGTCTCCTCGCCCGCCTTGTCGCATTCCTCGGTCAGCGCCGCCTGGTACTCCTTGGGCAGCGTGTCGAACCACTTGCTGCCCACCACCTCGAAGTTGATCAGCATGATGTGCTTCGTCTCGGCCGCGTGCTTCAGCACCTCGTAGAACCGTCCCGCGGGGATGTTGTTGTAGACCAGCTCGACGCCGTCGATGGCCTTCTGCTGCAGCGCCGGGTACATCTCGCCGAACGCCATGGCGACCGGCGAGGCGCCGAGCGCGCGCACCGACTCCTGCCAGATCGGCGCGGGCGGCGTGCGCACGCGCAGGCCCTTGAGGTCCTCCGGCTTCTTCACCGGCTTGTTGGTGAAGAAGTGGCGGTAGCCCTGCACCCAGTTGAAGCACACCACCTTCAGGCCGTGCTTGCTGGCGAGCTCCTCCTGCCACTTCAGGACGCTGGGCGCCGTGCGCAGCTTGCCGACTTCTTCCAGCGTCTCGACGAAGTACGGGCCGTTCATCACCGCGAGCGCCGGCACGTAGTTGCCCAGGCGCGCCGAGTCGGTGTTCTGCCCGAGGTTCGCGCCCTGCCGCATCTGCTCGATGATGTCCTCTTCCTTGCCCAGCTGCGCGCTGTGGAAGACGTCGATCTTGAGGCCGCCCTTGGTGCGCGCCGCCACGCGTTCGGCCCACCGCTGGAAACCGGCGTGGTACGGCTCCTTGGGCCCGAGCACGTGGTTGAACTTCAGCGTGTAGGTCTTGGGGGCCTGCGCGGACGCACCGGCGGCGGCGAGGACGGCGATGGCGGCGCACAGCGCGCGCGCAGCGTGGACGGCTCTCATGCTTTGTCTCCTTGGTGCGGGCCTTGCTGGATCGTGGCCGCTGCTGCTAATCTAGCAAATGAAACGCGACGCGGAGACACGTTGAATACTATGAAACACGCAACGGCCACGCGCCTGCCCGTTGCGCCGCACCGGGGCGCCAGCACCACGCACCGTTCACTCGAACGCGGCCTGGCCGCCATCGAGCTGCTGGCGGGCGCCGGCGCACCGCTGCCGCTGTCGGAGGTCGCGCGCCGGCTCGGGCTGCACCGCAGCACCGCGCACCACCTGCTGCAGACGCTCGTCACCCTCGGATGGCTGCGGCAGGAGGAAGAGTCCCGCGGGTATTCCCTCTCCGCGCGCCCCTACCAGCTGACCGGGCGCAAATGGAGCGTCGCGCAAATCGGCGAGCTCGCGCAGCCGCTGCTGGAGCGCCTCACGCGCGAGACCGGCGAAGGCAGCAGCGTGGCGGCGTGGGTGGACGGCATCGTCACCATCGCCGCCAAGCGCGAGCACGACGGGCCGGTGCGCGTGGTGCAGGACGTCGGCGGCGAACGCCCCGTGTACTGCACCGCCGTGGGCAAGGCCATCGCGGGCTGGCTGCCGCGCGCCGAGGTGCTGGCGGCGCTCGCGCGCCAGCCGATGGTGGCGCTGACGCCGAAGACCATCACCACGGTGGCCGCGTTCGAGACCGAGCTGCGGCGCATCCGCACCGCGGGCTACGCCATCGACGACGAGGAACAGTTCGAGGGCCTGCGCTGCGTCGCCATGCCGGTGTTCTGCCACACGGGCGAAGTGGTCGGCTCGATGTGCGTGGTCGGACCCAAGCACCGGCTGACGCACCAGAAGCTCGCCGCCGTGCGCGCGCCGCTGGGCGCGATCGCGCGCGAGCTCTCGGAGCGGCTCGGGTTCATGGATGCGGGACGGGACTGAAAGGGAGGCAAGCGATGCAACTGGAACACCGCTTCGGGCTGGCGGGCAGGCAGGCCCTGGTGATCGGCGGCGGCACCGGCATCGGCCGGGCGATCGCCGTGGGGCTGGCGGAAGCCGGGGCCGACGTGCACCTGGCGGGCCGGCGCGCCGACGTGCTGGAAGGGGCCTGCGGCCAGTTGCGCGCGCTGGGGCGGCGGTCGCGCGCCTACCCGGTCGACGCGACGGACATGGATGCCCTGCGTGAATTCGTGGGCACCGTGACGCTGGACACCGGCGTGCCGGACATCCTGGTGAACGCCCAGGGCGTGATGAAGCTGCAGGCGTCCGAGGACTACGAGCCCGAGGACTACGAACGCATCATGGACACCAACGCGAAGAGCGTGTGGTTCGCCAGCACCTGGTTCGGCCGCGGCATGCTGGCGCGCGGCAGCGGCTGCGTGGTCAGCATCGCCTCGCTCGCCTCCTTCCGCGGGTTCGCGCGCAACGGCATCTACTGCATGAGCAAGCACGCGGTGCGGGCGATGACGGAGACGCTCGCCTCCGAATGGGCGTCCCGCGGCGTGCGCGTGAACGCGATTGCCCCCGGCTTCTTCATGACCGACCTGAACAAGGACTCCATGACGGAAGACCGCAAGCAGCGGGCGATGGCGCGCATCCCGATGGGCCGCTTCGGCGACCTCGACGAACTCGCGGGCGCGGCGGTGTACCTGGCCTCGCCCGCCGCGAAGTACGTGACGGGCGCAACCATCGCGGTGGACGGAGGCTTCCTGGCCGCCGGGATGTAGGGACTACTTCGGCTCGACGTCGGTCACGTCGACCAGCGGGCGGCGCACGCCGGCCGCGGCGTCGGCGCGCGGCGTGCGGCTGGCGGGCTGCGCCTGCGCTCGCCGCATCATCTCGTCGAACGCGGCGCGCGGGCCGGCGCCCATCACGAAGGGCGAGACGGGCCGGCCGGTCAGGCGGCACCAGGCGGCGCGCACGAACCACAGTGCCATCAGCAGCACGAACACGCAGGCGACCGCCGCCGCCATGACGAGGCCGGCCGCCAGCAGCAGCGCACGAAGCAGGAAGCTGAACAAGGTGGGCATGTGGCTCCATTGTGCGGCAGCCGGAAAGGACCGCCGGAGCCCCGGGGGCTCCGGCAGCCCTCCCGGCAGCCGCGACGGTCAGGCGGCCGCGGCTTCGCGGGCCGCGCCGAAGTGGAAGACCCCGGGCTGGCGCACCGGGTCGACCTCCACCGGGATCGTGCTCTTGGGCGGGAAGCGGCCCTCGAGGATCAGCTTCGACAGCGGGTTCTCGATGCGCTGCTGGATCGCGCGCTTGAGCGGCCGCGCGCCGAACACCGGGTCGAAGCCGACCTTCGCCAGTTCCTCCAGCGCCGCCGGCGACACCTGCAGCGTGAGGTCCATCTTCGCCAGGCGCTGCTCCAGCACGCGCAGCTGGATCTTCGCGATGCGCGCGATGTGCCCGGCGCCCAGGCCGTGGAACACCACCGTCTCGTCGATGCGGTTCAGGAACTCCGGCCGGAAGTGGTTCTTGAGTTCGTCCCACACCGCTTCCTTCACGTCCTCGTAGGGCTTGTCCACCATCGCCTGGATCATGTGCGAACCGATGTTGGAGGTCATCACGATCACGGTGTTCTTGAAGTCCACGGTGCGGCCCTGGCCGTCCGTGAGGCGGCCGTCGTCCAGCACCTGCAGCAGCACGTTGAACACGTCGTGGTGCGCCTTTTCGATCTCGTCGAACAGGATCACGCTGTACGGCTTGCGGCGCACGGCCTCGGTCAGGTAGCCGCCCTCCTCGTAGCCGACGTAGCCGGGCGGCGCGCCGATCAGCCGGGCCACGGAGTGCTTCTCCATGAACTCGCTCATGTCGATGCGGATGAGGTGCTCCTCACTGTCGAACAGGAAGAACGCCAGCGCCTTGCACAGCTCCGTCTTGCCCACGCCGGTGGGGCCGAGGAAGAGGAACGAGCCGGTCGGCCGGTTCGGGTCCGACAGGCCCGAGCGCGAGCGGCGGATCGCATTGGACACCGCGGCGATCGCCTCGTCCTGCCCGATCACGCGCTCGTGCAGCTTGTCCTCCATCTGCAGCAGCTTCTCGCGTTCGCCCTGCATCAGCTTGGACACGGGGATGCCCGTGGCGCGCGCCACGACCTCGGCGATCTCCTCGGCGCCGACCTGCGTGCGCAGCAGCTGCGGCTTGCCGCTCTTGCCCTTGGCCGCTTCCGCGGCCTGGGCTTCCTTCAGCTGCTTTTCCAGCGCCGGCAGCTTGCCGTACTGCAGCTCGGCGACCTTGTTGAAGTCGCCGCTGCGCTTCTGCTCCTCGATCTGGAACTTGACCTTTTCCATCTCCTCGCGGATCTGGGCGCTGCCCTGCGCGGCAGCCTTCTCGGCCTTCCAGATCTCCTCGAGGTCGGAAGTCTCCTTGCGCAGGCGCGCGATCTCCTCCTCGATGAGCGACAGGCGCTTCTGCGAGGCTTCGTCCTTTTCCTTCTTCATCGCCTCGCGCTCGATCTGCAGCTGGATCATGCGGCGGTCGAGGCGGTCGATGGCTTCGGGCTTGGAGTCGATCTCGATCTTGATCTTGGAGGCCGCCTCGTCGATCAGGTCGATGGCCTTGTCCGGCAGGAACCGGTCGGTGATGTAGCGGTGCGACAGCTCCGCCGCCGCGACGATCGCCGGGTCGGTGATGTCCACGCCGTGGTGCGCTTCGTACTTGTCCTGCAGGCCGCGCAGGATGGCGATGGTCGCCTCCACGGTCGGCTCGCCGACGAGGATCTTCTGGAAGCGGCGCTCGAGCGCGGCGTCCTTCTCGATGTACTTGCGATATTCGTCGAGCGTGGTGGCACCGACGCAGTGCAGCTCGCCGCGCGCCAGCGCCGGCTTGAGCATGTTGCCCGCGTCCATGGCGCCTTCGGCCTTGCCGGCGCCCACCATCGTGTGCAGTTCGTCGATGAAGACGATCGTCTGGCCTTCGTCCTTGGCCAGTTCGCTGAGCACGGTCTTGAGCCGCTCCTCGAACTCGCCCCGGAACTTGGCGCCGGCCAGCAGCGCGGCCATGTCGAGCGACAGCACGCGCTTGTTCTTCAGCGTCTCGGGCACTTCGCCGGACACGATGCGCTGGGCCAGGCCCTCGACGATGGCGGTCTTGCCGACGCCGGGCTCGCCGATCAGCACCGGGTTGTTCTTGGTGCGGCGCTGCAGGACCTGGATGGCGCGGCGGATCTCCTCGTCGCGGCCGATCACGGGGTCGAGCTTGCCCATGCGGGCGCGCTCGGTGAGGTCCAGGGTGTACTTCTTCAGCGCCTCGCGCTGGCCTTCGGATTCCGCGGAATTCACGTTCTGCCCTCCCCGCACGGCGTCGACCGCCGATTCCAGCGCCTTGCGCGCCAGGCCGTTCTCGCGCGCGATGCGGCCGATGTCCTGCTTGGTCTCGGCCAGCGCGAGCAGGAAGTTCTCGCTGGCGATGAACTGGTCGTTGCGCTTGAGCGCTTCCTTCTCCGCCGCCTGCAGCAGCACGCCGAGGTCGCGGCCGACGCCGATCTGCTCCTGGCCCTGCACCTGCGGCAGCTTGTGCATCGCGCCCTCGGCCGCCGCCAGCAGGCCCTGCACGTTGGCACCCGCGCGCTGCAGCAGCGCCCGCGGCCCGTCTTCCTGCCGCAGCATGGCCACCAGCAGGTGCACCGGCTCGATGTAGGCGTGGTCGTTGGCCAGTGCCAGGCTCTGGGCGTCGCCCAGGGCTTCCTGGAACTTGGTGGTCAGTTTGTCGATTCGCATGGTGGAAATACTCCGTTACGGCCCAGATAGGCGTGGGGCGGACCTTTTCAAGGGCAGTGTGCGCCCGCGGAGCGGGCCCGTGCTGACTAGAATCAAGCGCCATGCAGATCCACCAGATGTCGGTCACCTACCTGCCCGAACAGGATCGCATCCTCATGCGCGTGAACACCACCGAGGGCGAGGAGATGCGCATGTGGCTCACCCGGCGCCTCATGGTGGGGCTGTGGCCGCTGCTGTCGAAGCTGCTGACCGAGCACCTGCTGAAGCTGGAGTCCGCCGGAGCTTCACTTGCGGGCGCCAACCCCGAACTCAAGAAGATGCTGGCGGACTTCCGGAAGGAAGAGTTCCTGCAGCACGCCGACTTCGACACGCCCTACCAGGAAGGCCAGGGCCGCCTGCCCCTGGGCGAGGAACCGCTGCTGGTCACCGACGTCGACGCCACCCCGCTCGCGAGCGGGCCGCTGCGACTGAACTTCAACGAACGGCCGCCGTCCACCGGCGATGCCAAGCCGCGCAGCTTCCAGATGGAGATGCAGCCGAAGCTGATGCAGGGCCTGATGCACCTGCTGGACCAGGCCCTGCTGCAGTCCGGGTGGCGCGACGCCTTCGTGCAGGCCGCCGCCGTCGAGCCTGCGCTGGAAGAAGGCGACGCCGCCAAGCCGCGGTACCTGAACTGACCACGGCCCTCCCGGGGGCCTACTTCGCCTTCTCCAGCGCGAAGCCCGCGACCCGCTTGTAGTCGTCGGAGATGCGCTGCAACTCCTCCTGGCTCACGAGGTCGTCGATGCTGCCGGGGAAGGGCCGGCCGCCGCTGAGCGCATCGGCCTTCATGATGATGAAGTCGGGCGGGACGGTGCGGTTGGTCTCGACCACCTTGGCCGTCGCCGGCAGGCGCACGGCTTCGTAGCGCCGCAGGGCGGCCGCAGGATCGCCACCCTCGGCCAGCAGGCCCGCCAGCGTCGAGGCGTCGATCAGGGCCTGTGCGCTGCCGTTGGAGCCCCGCGGGTACATCGGGTGCGCGGCGTCGCCCAGGAGCGTGACGCGGCCGAAGGTCCATTGCGGCACCGGGTCCTTGTCGACCATCGGGTACTCGAGGATCTCGCTCGCCGTGGCGATGAGGCGCGGCACGTCGAGCCAGTCGAACTTCCATTCCCGGTAGACCGGGAGGAAGTCCTCCAGCCGCCCCGGCTTGTTCCAGTCGTTCATGCCGCTCTCGGCACGGCGGATCTCCGCCGTCCAGTTCACCAGCTGGTTGCCCCGGCCGTCCACGTCGTCCACGATGGGGTATACGACCATCTTCCCCGTGTCGATGGACCCGATGCGCATGTAGGTCTTGCCGGTGAGGATCGGCGGGTGCACGGTGACGCCGCGCCAGGTGTTGATGCCGGCGAAGGCAGGCTGCTCGCCGGGATAGAACTGGCGGCGCACCGTGGAGTTCACGCCGTCGCAGGCGACCACCAGGTCGGCCCGGACCGGCTCGCGTGCACGGCCCTGCGGGTCGCTGAAACCGAGCGTGACCTGCCCGCCCTCCTGCTGCACGCCGGTGCAGCGGTGCCCGAGGTGGACGTGCTGGGCGCCCAGGCGTTCCACGGCGGCCTGGTACAGCACGCCGTGCAGCTTGCCGCGGTGCATCCCGATCTCGGGCACGCCGTAGCCGGCGTGGCGCCCGCGCGGCTCGCGGTAGATGAACTGGCCCCAGCGGTTGAAGAACACGCTCTCCAGGTTCTCGATGCCCAGCGCCTCCAGCTGCGGCTGCACGCCCAGCGCGGCCAGCTCGCGCACCGCGTGCGGCAGCAGCGTGATGCCGACACCGAGCTCCTTCACCTCGGGTACGCCTTCGTAGACGTCGCAGGGGATGCCCCGCTGGTGCAGCCCCAGCGCGAGCGCCAGACCGCCGATGCCGCCGCCGACGATCGCGATGCGCATGTCTATTCGGCCCTGATGTTCTGGCGCTTCACCAGCTGCGCCCAGCGCTCGGCGTCGCGTTCGACCAGGCGGCGGAACGCCTCGGGCGTGCTGCCTTCCGGGTCCATGCCCTGCGACTGGAACGCGGTGCGCACCTCCGGGGCGGCGAGGATGTCCTGGAGCTCGCGGTTCAGGCGCTGGACCTGGTCCGGCGGCGTGCCCGGCGGCGCGAAGATGCCGAACCACATGGCGACGTTGACGTTGCCGGCCCTGGCTTCCGCGAGGGTCGGCACCTCCGGCAGCAGGGCGTGGCGCTTGTCGCTGCCGATCCCCAGCGGCACCAGCTTGCCCGTGCGGATGTGCGGCAGCGCGACGTGGATGGGCAGGAACATCGCGTCCACCTGCCCGCCCAGCAGGTCGGTGACGGCCTGCGCCGTGCCACGGTACGGGATATGCGTAAGGAACACGCCGGCGGTCTGCTTGAACAGCTCCATCGACATGTGGTGCGGCGTGCCGACGCCGGGGCTGGCGTAGTTCAGGCGGCCGGGCTTCGCCTTCGCCGCGGCCACCAGCTCGGCGGCGGTGCGGATCCCCGTGTCCGGGTGCGTGACCAGCAGCAGCTGGCCCCAGCTGGTGAGCGACACCGGCACGAGGTCCTTCACCGGGTCGAACGGCAGCTGCGGGTAGAGGCTGCGGTTCATGACCAGCGTGTTGACGCTCACGAGCAGCGTGTTGCCGTCGGCCGGGGCGCGCACCACGGCTTCGGTGCCGATGTTGCCGGAGGCGCCCGCGCGGTTCTCCACCACCACCGGCCGCCCGAGGCGCTGGCCCAGCCGGGGCCCGACCGTCCGCGCGACGATGTCGATGCCGGTGCCCGGCGTGAAGGGAACGACCAGCCTGAGCGGCGCACCCGTGCCGGCGGGCTGCGCCACCTGGGCCCCGGCCTGCAGGCTGCAGGCCGCCAGCACGGCCATGGCCGCGCGCACGAAAGGGATCATGGGGACGGCCTCCGATGCGTTGGCATGCTAACGAGTATTCGGAGTCCGGCGGCAGGGCACAATCCGCGCATACCCGCAGAAGAAGCAGACGCCGTGCCCGCATCCCCGAAATCCCCCAGCACGCTCGCGCGCCTGTACGCGCGGCCGGGCTTCCTGCTGCGCCGCGCGCACCAGATCTCGGCGGCCGTGTTCGAGGACGCCTGCAAGGACGTGGCGCTGACGCCGGCCCAGTTCGGTGTCCTGACCGTGCTGCAGGCCCACCCCGGCCTGGGGCAGTCGACCCTGGCACGCGCGCTCGGCTTCGACAAGGTGACGGTCCTGCGCGTGCTGCGCGGCCTGCAGTCGCGCGGCCTGGTGGACCGCGGGCCCTCCGAGGACAACCGCCGCAATGTGTGCGTGACGCTCACCGCCGAGGGCGAGCGGCTGCTGCAGCAGGCGCAGAAGCCGGCGGAACGCGCCTACAAGCGCCTCATGGCGCCGCTCGACAAGGAGCAGCAGGACCAGCTGCTGCACCTGCTGCAGCTGCTGACCGGCGAGCTCGAGGACGAAGCCCGCGCCGCCTTCGTCCCGCCCTCCGCGCCAGCCCCGCGTCAGGCGGCCTGAGCCGCGGCCCGGCTATGCTTGGCGGATGGCCCATCCGCAAACCCCCTTCCGCCCCGTGCGCCGGCTCCTGCTGGCCTCCTTCCTCACCCTGGCCGCCGGCTTCGCGCAGGCGCAGTCCGGCACACCCGTGCGCATCCTGGTCGGCTTCCCGCCGGGCGGCGGGACGGACGCGATCGCGCGTGCGCTGGCCGACAAGCTGAAGGACCAGCTCGGCGCGCCGGTGGTGGTGGAGAACAAGGCGGGTGCCGGCGGCCAGATCGCCGCGCAGACGCTCAAGGCGGCGGCGCCGGACGGGCACACGTTCTTCCTGAGCCACGACCACTCGATCTCCATCCTTCCGCTGGTGACGAAGAACGCCGGCTTCGACCCGGCGGTGGACTTCGTGCCGGTGGCGGGCTTCGCCACCTTCGCCAATGCACTCGCCGTCTCGGGCGGCACCCCGGCGAAGTCGGTGGCCGAGTACGTGCGCTTCGTCCAGGGCAACGGCGGCAAGGACACGATCGGCATCCCCGCCCCTGCTTCGATCCCGGAATTCATGGTCGGCATGATCGGCACCCGCTACCAGCTGGACCTGCAGGCCGCGCCGTACCGCGGCAGCGCGCCCATGATGGCGGACATGCTGGGCAACCAGATCAAGGCCGGCGTCGCGTCGATCCCGGACTTCATCGAGAACCACAAGGCCGGCAAGGTGCGCATCGTGGCGGTGATCGGCGACAAGCGCCAGGCGATCCTGCCGGACGTGCCGACCTTCAGGGAACTCGGCATCAACGGCCTGGAGGAGCTGCCCTACTACGGCCTGTTCGCACCGGCCGGCACGCCCGCGGCGGTGGTGGAGCGTTTCAACGCCGCGCTGGCCAAGGTGGTCGCGATGCCCGAAGTGCGCGAGCAGCTCACGGCGATGGGACTCACCGTCGCCTACCAGCCGCAGGCGGCTTTCGCCGCGCGCGTGAAGGGCTACACCCAGAGCTGGGACCGGATCATCAAGGCGAGCGGCTTCACGCCGAAGTAGGTCGTCGTCCCGCCGGCGCAGCCGGCGGGGCTTCAGGAGTTGCTGCTCGTGATGCCCCAGCGCGCCAGCGCCGCATCGTCGGCGACGCGCGCGTCCACCCAGCGCTCGCCATCCGGCGTGCTTTCCTTCTTCCAGAACGGCGCCTGGGTCTTCAGGTAGTCCATCAGGAATTCGCAGGCCTGGAAGCTCTGGCCGCGGTGCGCGGAGGTGACGGCCACCAGCACGATCTGGTCGTGCACCTGCAGCGGCCCCACGCGGTGGATGACCCGCGCCGCGCGGATGTCGAAGCGGCGGAAGGCCTCGTCGATCATCTGCTCGATCGCCTTCTCGGTCATGCCCGGGTAGTGCTCCAGCTCCATCGCGCTCACGGCGCTGCCTTCGCTGCGGTCTCGCACCGTGCCGATGAAGCTGCAGACCGCACCCACACCGCCGTCGCCGGCGCGCAGCGCCGCGATCTCGGCAGCCACGTCGAAATCCGCCGCCTGGATGGAAACGCGCGCGACCACGGCCTCAGCCTCCGGTGACGGGCGGGAAGAACGCGACTTCGCAGCCTTCCCGCAGCGCCGCGCCCTCGTCGCTCATCTCCTGGTCGAGCGCGAGGCGCACCGACTTGCCGCGGGCCAGCGCGGAGGCATGGGGCTCGCCGCGGGCGATCAGCTCGTCACGCAGCGCGCCCAGCGTCCCGCTGCGGGTCGAGAGCGTCTCGCTGCCGTGGCCGATCGCCTCGCGGATCGACGCGAAGTAGCGGATGCGCACGTTCATGCCAGCAGCTCCGCCAGCGGCAGGAAACGCAGCACGTCGCCGTGCTTCACCGTCTGCCCGGCGGGCAGGTCGATGAGTCCGTCCGCCCAGACCGTGGAGGTCAGCACGCCCGAACTCTGGTTCGGGAAGAGCTCCAGTCCGCCTTGCGCGTTCCGGCGCGCCCGCAGGAACTCGCGGCGCCTGTCGGCGCGCGGCCAGTCGAAATGCGCCGGCAGCGGCACGGCCGCGGGCGCCAGTTCGACCGCACCCTGCAGCTGGAGCAGGAAGGGGCGCACCAGCAGCAGGAAGGTGACGAAGCTGGACACCGGGTTGCCGGGCAGGCCGATGAAATGCGCTTCGCCGATGCGCCCGTGCGCGAACGGCTTGCCCGGCTTCATCGCGATCTGCCACAGGTCCAGCGACCCGAGCTGCTGCACGGCGGGCTTCACGTGGTCTTCCTCGCCGACCGAGACGCCGCCGCTGGTGAGGATCAAGTCGTTGCCCGAGGCGGCCTCGCGCAGCGCCTGCACCGTGGCTTCGCGCCGGTCCGGCACGATGCCGAAGTCCTGCACCTCGCAGCCCAGGCGCCGCAGCAGGCTGCGCAGGAAGAAGCGGTTGGAGTTGTAGATGGCGCCCGGCTGCATCGCTTCCGGGGCCACCTGGCCGGGCATGACGAGTTCGTCGCCGGTGGAGAACAGCGCCACGCGCGGCCGGCGCGCCACCTGCAGCTGGTCGCGGCCGATGCTGGCGGCCAGGCCTTGCGCCGCCGGGCCCAGCCGCGTGCCGCGCGCCAGCACCGTGCTGCCGCGGGTGATGTCCTCGCCGCTGCGGCGGATCCACTGGCCTTCGGAGGGGACGCGCAGGATGCGGACGCGCCCATCCTCCAGCGCCTCGGTGTCCTCCTGCATCACGATCGCGTCCGCGCCTTCGGGGACGGACGCGCCCGTGAAGATGCGCGCGATCGTGCCCGGCTGCAGCGGTAGCGCGGCGGCGCCGGCGGGGATGCGCTGGCTCACCGGCAGCGGAACGCCTTCGTCGGCGATCTCGCCGCGCCGCACCGCATAGCCGTCCATGGAGCTGTTGTCCTGCGGCGGCACCTGCAGCGTGGAAACGAGGTCTTCCGCCAGGACCCGGCCGTCCGCGTCGAAGGTGGCGACGCGTTCCGTGCCGCCCAGGGGTTGCGCGAGCGCCAGCAGGGCCGCGAGGGCATCGTCCAGCGGGCGCAGCGGCGGCCGGGCAGCGTTCACGCGTAGTTCTCCGGGTGGTAGTCGAACCGGTCGCCATTGTCGACCAGCCACTGCGCCACCGCATCCGGGTCGTTGAGATCCAGCACCGGCCGCAGGGTGGGCTCCGGCAGCATGCCGGGCGAGTCGGTGGCGATCGCGACGATGAACGCGTCGTCGGGATAGCGCGCCGGCTTGCCGGCCTGCGCCCGCCAGACCTCCACCTTCAGCAGGTTGCTCTGCTTGAAGCCTTCCACCAGCACCCAGTCGACGCCGTCGTAGAGCTCGGAAATCAGGTGGTGCACCGAGAGCTGCGCCGGCTGCTCGAACTCGCGCATCAGCGCCAGCCGCCGGTCCGACGCGACCACCACCTCGAAGGCACCGGCCTCGCGATGGCGGTGGGTGTCCTTGCCGGGATGGTCGATGTCGAAGTCGTGGTGCGCGTGCTTGACCACCGACACGCGCAGCCCGCGCATCCGGAGCGCCGGGATCAGGCGCTCGACCAGGTGCGTCTTGCCCGCGCCGGAATATCCAGCGAAGCCGACGACCTTCATGACACGTGCGCGGCGATGAACTGCTTCACCTGCGCGGCATCGGCGGGCAGCACGGTCACGCGCTTGGGAAGGCCTTCGATGCCGGCGAACTTCGCGGGCCGCTCCGGTTCGTGTCCCAGCGCCTCGACGATGGTGGCGGCGAACTTGATGGGCAGCGCCGTCTCCAGCACGATCATCGGGATGCCGGCCTGGACGTGCGCGCGCGCGACCTTCAGGCCGTCGGCGGTGTGCGTGTCGATCACGGTGCCGAAGCGCGCATGCGTGTCGCGGATCGTGGCGAGCCGGTCGGCGTGCGTGCTCTTGCCGGACACGAAGCCGTACTGCTCGCGGGCGCGGGCGATGTCGCCGGACAGGTCGAAGCGGCCCTTGGCCACCAGTTCCTCGGCGAACAGGTAGCGCAGCTTCGCGCCGTCGCGGCCGACCAGGTCGAAGACGAAGCGCTCGAAGTTGCTGGCCTTCGAGATGTCCATCGAGGGGCTGGAAGTCTCGTAGGTGTCCTTGCTGCCGCGCACGCGGTAGATACCGGTGCGGAAGAACTCGTCGAGGACGTCGTTCTCGTTGGTGGCCAGCACCAGCCGGGCGACCGGCAGGCCCATCATGCGGGCCACGTGGCCGGCGCAGATGTTGCCGAAGTTCCCCGAGGGCACGGCGAAGGAGACCTGCCGGTCGTTGGCGGAAGTCGCCTGGAAGTAGCCGGCGAAGTAGTACACCACCTGGGCGACGAGCCGCGCCCAGTTGATCGAGTTGACGGTGCCGATGCGGTGCTTGCGCTTGAAGGCCAGGTCGTTCGAGACCGCCTTCACGATGTCCTGGCAGTCGTCGAACACGCCCTCGATCGCGAGGTTGTGGATGTTGGCGTCCTGCAGGCTGAACATCTGCGCCTGCTGGAAGGGGCTCATGCGGCCGTGCGGCGAGGTCATGAAGACCCGCACGCCCTTCTTGCCGCGCATGGCGTACTCGGCGGCGCTGCCGGTGTCGCCCGAGGTGGCCCCCAGGATGTTCAGTTCCTCGCCGCGGCGGCCGAGCTCGTACTCGAACAGGTTGCCGAGCAGCTGCATCGCCATGTCCTTGAAGGCGAGCGTGGGTCCGTTGGACAGCGCCTCCAGGAACACGCCCTCTTCCAGTTTCCTCAGCGGGGCGATCTCGCGCGTGCCGAACACCTCCGCCGTGTAGGTCTTGCGACAGATCGCCCGCAGGTCCTCCGCGGGAATATCGTCGATGTAGAGCGAGAGGATCTCGAAGGCCAGGTCCGCGTACGGCAGGCCCCGCCATTTCGCCAGCATCGCCGCGTCGACGCGCGGATAGCTTTCGGGCAGGTAGAGGCCGCCGTCGGGCGCCAGGCCCTCCAGCAGGATCTCGCAGAAGCGCTTGCGGTCCGGGTGGCCGCGGGTGGACAGGTACAGCATGGTCCCTCGGCCCTCAGGCCAGTTCTTCCTTGCGGATGCGGGTGATCGGGGCCAGCACCGTCGCGAGGCCCTGCATCTGCGCGATCACCTCGTTCATCGTGCCTTCGCGCACGTTGTGCGTCAGCAGGATCAGGTCGGTCTGCGTCGAACCCTTGCCGCCAACGGCGGAGGCCTCGCGCTGCAGCATGGCGTCGATGCTGATGCCGGCGGTGGCCAGCAGGCCGGCCACCTTCGCCAGCACGCCGGCCTGGTCGGCCACGCGCAGGCGCAGGTAGTAGCTGGTCACCACCTCGCTCATCGGCAGCACCGATTCGTCGCTCAGCGCCTCGGGCTGGAAGGCCAGGTGCGGCACGCGGTGCGCGGCATCGACGGTGTGCAGGCGCGTGACGTCGACGAGGTCGGCGATGACCGCACTGGCCGTCGGCTCGCTGCCGGCGCCCTTGCCGTAGTACAGCGTGGTGCCGACGGCGTCGCCCTGCACCACCACCGCGTTCATCGCGCCCTCGACGTTGGCGATCAGGCGCTTGCAGGGCACCAGCGTCGGGTGCACGCGCAGCTCGATGCCCCGGGGAACGCGCTTGGTGATGCCCAGCAGCTTGATGCGGTAGCCGAGTTGTTCGGCGTACTCGATGTCGACCGAGGAGAGCTTGGTGATGCCCTCGACATAGGCGCGGTCGAACTGCACGGGGACGCCGAACGCGATGGCGCTCATGATCGTCGCCTTGTGGGCGGCGTCCACGCCTTCGATATCGAAGGTCGGGTCCGCTTCGGCGTAGCCCAGGCGCTGCGCTTCCTTCAGCACCACCTCGAAGTCCAGCCCCTTGTCCCGCATCTCGGACAGGATGAAGTTGGTGGTGCCGTTGATGATGCCGGCGATCCATTCGATCCGGTTGGCCGTGAGGCCCTCGCGCAGCGACTTGATGATCGGGATGCCGCCCGCGACCGCCGCCTCGAACGCCACCATCACGCCCTTGGCGTGGGCCGCCGCGAAGATCTCCGTGCCGTGCACCGCCAGCAGCGCCTTGTTGGCCGTGACCACGTGCTTGCCCTGTGCGATGGCTTCCATCACCAGCTGACGCGCGATGCCGTAGCCGCCGATCAGCTCGATGACGATGTCGACGTCCGGGTTGGCGATGATCTCGCGTGCATCCTTGACCACCTTCGCGCTGCTGCCCACGACCGCCTCGGCCCGGGCCGTGTCGAGGTCCGCGACCATCGTGATCTCGATGCCGCGGCCGGCACGGCGCTGGATCTCGGCCTGGTTGCGCTTGAGGACGTTGAAGACGCCGCTGCCGACGGTGCCTATGCCGAGCAGTCCGACTTGGATCGGTTTCATGAACTGTGTCGCTTGCGGTAGTTTTCGAGGAAGCGCGCGATGCGGTTGACCGCTTCGCGCAGGTCGTCCTCGTGCGGCAGGAACACGATGCGGAAGTGCTGCTGGTCGGGGTAGTTGAAGCCGGAGCCCTGCACCAGCATCACGCGCGTCTGCTGCAGCAGTTCCAGGAAGAACTGGCGGTCGTCCTGGATCGGGTAGACCTTGGGGTCCAGGCGCGGGAACATGTACAGCGCCGCCTGCGGCTTGTTGCAGGTGACGCCCGGGATCGCGGTGATCAGCTCGTACGCCAGGTCGCGCTGGCGGCGCAGGCGTCCGCCCTCGCCCACCAGTTCGCCGATGCTCTGGTAGCCGCCCAGCGCCGTCTGGATGGCGTACTGGCCCGGCACGTTGGAGCACAGGCGCATGTTGGAGAGCATGTTGAGGCCCTCCATGTAGTCGCCGGCCGCGCGCTTGTCGCCGGAGACCACCATCCAGCCGGCGCGATAGCCGCAGGAACGGTAGCTCTTGGACAGCGAGTTGAAGGTGAGCGTGAGCACGTCCTCCGACAGGCTGGCGATGGCGGTGTGCTTCACGCCGTCGTACAGCACCTTGTCGTAGACCTCGTCGGCGAAGACCACCAGGCCGTGCTGGCGCGCGATCGCCACCAGCTCCTTCAGCAGCGCGTCGGAGTACAGCGCGCCGGTCGGGTTGTTCGGGTTGATGACGACGATGCCCTTGGTGGCCGGCGTGATCTTGCGGCGGATGTCGTCGAGGTCGGGCATCCAGCCGTTGGCCTCGTCGCACATGTAGTGCACGGGCGTGCCGCCGGAGAGCGCGGTCGATGCGGTCCACAGGGGGTAGTCGGGCGCGGGCAGCAGCAGCTCGTCGCCTTCGTTGAGCAGCGCGTTGGTGGACATCGCGATCAGCTCGCTGGCGCCGTTGCCCAGCCAGATGTCGTCGAGCGTCACGCCCTTGATGCCCTGCTGCTGGGTGTAGTGCATCACGGCCTTGCGCGCGGCGAAGATGCCCTTGCTGTCCGTGTAGCCCGCCGAATTCGGCAGGTTGCGGATCATGTCCTGCTGGATCTCCTCGGGCGCGTCGAAGCCGAACGGGGCGAGGTTGCCGATGTTCAGCTTGATGATCTTGTGGCCTTCCTCCTCCATCTGGCGGGCGGCGTCCATGATCGGTCCCCGGATGTCGTACAGGACATTGGCGAGCTTGGTGGATTTCTGGACGGTCTTCAAAAAGCCCTCCTGACGGGCGCGGATGCGAGGTGAAACCTATAATTTGACCACAGTCCCGCGCGGCCCCCCGCGCCTGTCCGCCGCACACCGCCCTTGAAGCTCCAGCCCGATCAATCCGACGTCCAGACCATCACGGGCTATGGCCCCGGCTGGGTGGGCGTGGGCGGCGAGAAGATCACGCACAACGTGGTGATCGGCTCGCGCGGGGAGCGCTTCGCCTGGGCCGCCGGCTTCGACGCGCTGGGCGTCGCCGACTTCGAGGCGCTGGCGCAGCTGCAGGTGGAGGTCGTGATCTTCGGCAGCGGCCCGCGCATCCGCTTTCCGCATCCGGCGTGGGTCGCGCCCCTGGCGATGCGGCGCATCGGCATCGAAACCATGGACACCGCGGCCGCCTGCCGCACCTACAACATCCTGGCGCAGGAGGGGCGCGAAGTCGCCGTGGCCCTGCTGCTCGAGACGGCGCCCTGAGGCCAAAGGGCGGCCGCAGCCCGTTTCGCGGTAAAATCGCGCATTGCGGCCGGGCCTGCGCGAAGCCCCCGCCAACGAGCAAGACTGTCACACAGAACCAAACACGCACCAGGACCTATGGCGATCGTTGTCAACAAACCCCTCCCCGAATTCGAAGCGAACGCCACGGGCGGCGTCAAGGTCACCAACACCTCCCACGTGGGCCAGATCGTGGTGCTGTACTTCTACCCGAAGGACAACACCCCCGGCTGCACCACCGAAGCCATGCAGTTCCGCGACAAGTACAAGGACTTCGTGAAGGCCGGCGCCGTCGTGTTCGGCGTCTCGCGCGACAACATGAAGTCGCACGACGAGTTCAAGACCAAGCTCGAGCTGCCCTTCGAGCTGATCGCCGACACCGAAGAGAAGATGTGCCACATGTTCGGCGTGGTCAAGAACAAGATCATGTACGGCAAGAAGGTCAAGGGCATCGAGCGCAGCACCTTCCTGGTCGGCGCCGACGGCATCCTCAAGCAGGAATGGCGCGGCCTGAAGGTCCCCGGCCACGTCGACGAGGTCCTCAAGGCCGTCAAGCTGCTGAAGAAGGCCGCCTGACGCGCCTGGCTTCCGCCAGCCCAACAGCAGAGCCGCCGGCCCCAGGGCCCGCGGCTCTTCTTCTTTGCCTTACTTGCCGGCGACCGGCGCACCGGCCAGCGCCTTCTGCAATTCCGCGGTCTCGGCGCAGTTCGCACACAGGGCCTGCAGGCGCGCGAGGCGGGCTTCCGCCTCGGCGCGACGGCCCGCCTTCACGTAGCCGATGCCCGAGTAGCTGAGCGCGCCCTTGTGGTTGGGGTCCAGCGCCAGCGCCTTGTCGTAGGCGGCGAAGGCTTCGTCGTAGCGGTTCTGCCAGCGCAGGGAGTAGCCGAGCATGTTGAAGGCGTCCGCGTTGCGCGGATCCCTGGCGGCGGCCCGGGCGAAGCTGTCGGATGCGGCCTTCCAGTTCTTCGCCTCGACGGCCTTCTTGCCGGCCGCGAAGTCGTCGGGCTGCGCGCTCGGCACCGCGACGGGGGAAGTGTCGGCGGCGTGCACGCCCTGCGCCAGGGCCAGTGCCAGGCCGAGGACGGGAACGGCGAACAGGCGACGGAGGGTGGAAGAAGGATTCATCGCGAAGCTCCTGGATCGGTGGATGGGAGTGCTGCGTTCTTCGCGGCACCTCCCACAAACGGAGGCTTCCGGGATTTGGATGCAGCGCCCGCGATCGCCAGGCAGGAAAATTCGCTGCGAGGTGTTACCAGAGCTTGGCGCAGTTGCCGGCGAACACCGGGGTGCCACTGGGAGCGGCAGGCCTTTCGGCGGTTTCCACGGTGACCACCAGCTTGCGCACGTTGGACAGCAGCTTCTCCGACGTGTCCGGCAAGGTCGAGACTGCCGACCCCGTGCCCGGCACGGGCCCCAGCAGGAAGGGCGCACCCTGCGCCGGCACCGCCCACAGCATCAACCGCCCGGCGGCCGGCGCGCTGATGGGTCCGATCACCTTGATCGTCATGGTGCGGCCGTGGCGCAGCGAGCTGACCAGCAGCTTGCCGTCGCCCTGCGCATCGGTCAGCAGGCCCACGTAGCTCATGGGCAGCTTCTCGCCGCTGCGCATCGCGGCCTTGTCCGCGGACAGGAACAGCGCGGGCGCGACCAGCACCGTCGCGAACGCGATGGCCAGGCCCGTCGCCAACCCGCCGAGGCCCATGCCCAGGGCGGCGGGGGTGAACCATCCCCACCAGCGGCCAGGCGGCCGCGCGGTCGCCGGCGGGAGTGTCCGCGCCTCGATGGCCAGCCACACGCGCGGCGAAGGACGCACCGCGGGCACGGAGGGCGCCAGCTGCGCCAGCCGCACTTCCCACTGCGTGGCCGCGAGGTCGACGTCCGGGCGCTCGCGCCGCAGGCGTTCGAAGCGCCGGCGCGCACGCAGCGTGAGCGTGCCGAGCGCATAGGCCGAAGCCAGGTGCTCCACCAGTCGCGGGTCGGCGTACCTCATGCCGCCACGCCCCGTGACTGCAGGCACGCCTTGAGCCGCTCCAGCCCGCGGCGGATCCACGCCTTGACCGACCCCAGCGGCGCGCCCATCTGCGCCGCGATCTCCGCGTGCGACAGCCCCTGGTAGTAGGCGAGCGCGAGGCTCTGGCGGTGGCTGCCCTGCAGGGCACCCATGCAATCCTCGATCTGCAGGGCCTGGGTCGCCTGCACCAGGAGCTCCAGCGCGCTGGCGCCGCCGGCTTGGCCGGGGGTCGCGGGATCGCCTTGGTCCAGGGCATCGGCGTCGGGCAGCTCGGTCTCCTTGCGGCGGGCGCGCGAGCGCAGCGCATCCAGCGCCTTGTTGCGGACGATCGCGATCAGCCAGGTCATGGGCTGCACCTCCACCCCGCCCACCTGGCTGCGGTACTGGGTGGCGCTCTTCCACACGCTGACGAAGGCTTCCTGCAACGCGTCTTCTGCGGCCTGCTCACGCCCCAACATACGAAGGGCGACGCCGAACAGATGCGCGTGCGTGCGCTGGTAGACGGTGGCGAACGCCGCGTGGTCGCCACGCGCGGTGTCGGCGAGGAGCTCCTGCAGCGTGCGACCGCCGTCCGGTGTCATGCGGCGCAGTATAGGTTGGCTCAGCCGCATGACGCTTCAGCACAACAGGAAACCGTCCGACATTGTCCTGCCCGGCTTGGTGTGCATAATGAATTCATGCCGTTGATCCCGACGCACAGCGTCATCACCGTCAGACCCGAAGAAGCCGCCTGGCCCGCCTGGCGGCTTTTTTGTTCCCCGCTCATCTCATCAGGAAGCCGTACCCCACATGCCCCTGCCTCCCGCACCGACCAAGCGCGCCGCCATGCTCCCGCCGGAAGCCCTCGACGCCCCGGCCCGTTCCTCGCACAAGGCGGCGCGAAAAACGGAGGCTCCGGCGGCTGAAACGCTGCTGGAGCGCCCGCAGGCGCAGGACGACTTCGATCCCCGCGCCGGTGGCGGCGACGTACCCGCCGGCAGCTACGACGCCGAGGTGGAGACCTACCTGGACGAACCGCAGCCCGCCCGCCGGATGCGCAAGGACGTCACCGTGCCGGCCGCGCAGCCGAAGAAGAAGAAATCGTCGGGCACGGCCAAGATGTTCGTGCTGGACACGAACGTGCTGATGCACGACCCGATGAGCCTGTTCCGCTTCGACGAGCACGACATCTTCCTGCCGATGGTGGTGCTGGAGGAACTGGACGGCCACAAGAAGGGCACGACCGAGGTCGCGCGCAACGCACGGCAGGCCAGCCGGTCGCTCGACGCCATGGCCAGCCCGCCGACGGCGGACATCGCCAGCGGCCTGAAGCTGGACAGCACCGGGCACAAGGAAGCCGGCGGCTGCCTGTTCTTCCAGACGATGCCCTTGTCGCCTTCCGGCCTGCCGATGGGCCTGCCGCCGGGCAAGGCGGACAACCAGATCCTGAGCGTGGTGCAGGCCTTGCAGGAAAAGCACGCGCCGCGCCAGGTGGTGCTGGTGTCCAAGGACATCAACATGCGCGTCAAGGCGCGCGCGCTGGGCCTGAACACCGAGGACTACCGCAACGACAAGACGCTGGACGACCTGGACCTGATGTATTCGGGTTCGCTCGCCCTGCCCCACGATTTCTGGTCGACCCACGGCAACGTGGAGAGCTGGCAGAGCGGCAGCCACACCTTCTACCGCGTGAGCGGGCCGGTCGTGCCCGGCCTCTTCATCAACCAGTTCGTCTACTTCGAGGCGCCGGGCGAGCCCAGCCTCTATGCGCGCGTGACCGAGATCCGCGGCAAGACGGCGGTGCTCAAGACGCTGAAGGACTTTGGCCACCTGAAGAACGCCGTCTGGGGCGTGACCACGCGCAACCGCGAGCAGAACTTCGCGATGAACCTGCTGATGGACCCGGAGGTCGACTTCGTGACGCTCTCCGGCACGGCGGGCACCGGCAAGACCCTGATGGCGCTGGCCGCGGGCCTGACGCAGGTGCTGGACGAGCGCCGCTACACCGAGATCATCATGACGCGCGCCACGGTGAGCGTGGGCGAGGACATCGGCTTCCTGCCCGGCACCGAGGAGGAGAAGATGGGCCCCTGGATGGGCGCGCTCGACGACAACCTCGAAGTGCTCGGCAAGACCGACAACGGCGCCGGCGAATGGGGCCGCGCCGCGACCAACGAACTGATCCGCAGCCGCATCAAGATCAAGAGCATGAACTTCATGCGCGGCCGCACCTTCCTGAACAAGTACGTGATCATCGACGAGGCGCAGAACCTGACGCCCAAGCAGATGAAGACGCTGATCACGCGCGCGGGCCCGGGCACCAAGATCATCTGCATGGGCAACCTCGCGCAGATCGACACGCCCTACCTCACGGAAGGTTCCTCGGGCCTGACGTTCGCCGTGGACAAGTTCAAGGGTTGGCCGCACAGCGGGCACATCACGCTGGCGCGCGGGGAGCGTTCCAGGCTGGCGGATTTCGCCAGCGACGTGCTGTAAACCCCGTCATTCCCGCGCAGGCGGGAATCCAGGGCATTCAAGGAAGGGCGCCGCGGCGCCCTTCTTCCATTCGGGCGCTGCCCGCCTCCGCGGGGATGACGGCCTTCAGGCCTTCTTGTGCGGCGGGTTGTGTTCCGACGGCGGGCAGTTGGAGATGCCGCGCCCGAACGGCGTGTAGCGCAGCACCTTCGACAGCCCGTCGCGCCCACTCGCGGCGCGTGCCACCAGGGCGCTGGCCGCGAAGGCACCGGCCGTGCGCACGGCCCAATGGCGGTCCTTGCGCGTGAACTGCCACACCGCGATGCCCAGCGCCAGCACCAGCCAGTGCTCGCCGGGAAAGCTGTCGCGCGCCTCGTCGACGGCCTTGATCTTCTCCAGCGTGGAGGGTTCGTCGAGTTCGGGCGGCACCTGTTCCACCGGCATCGGCAGGTTGGCCTCGGCCAGCGTCGGCATCAGGTTCATCTCTTGCATGGTCGTCTCCAGGGTGTCCTGGGACCAGCATCGCCCGCGGCGCACGCGCGCCGCGTAGGAAAGGAGCGGCAAACCGATGCGTCAGAAATCGTCGCTGCCGCCCCCGCCCATCGCCAGGTTCTCGAACTTGGTGAGCTGCTTGACGAAGGCCATCTTCACCGTGCCGGTGGGGCCGTTCCGCTGCTTGCTGATGATCACCTCCGAGACGCCGGGCTCCTTGGAGTCCTTGTTGTAGTAGTCGTCGCGGTAGATGAACATGATCACGTCCGCGTCCTGCTCGATGGCGCCGGATTCGCGCAGGTCGCTCATCATGGGGCGCTTGTCGGTGCGCGCCTCGACGCCCCGCGACAGCTGCGACAGGGCGATCAGGGGGCAGCCGAGCTCCTTGGCGAGCATCTTCAGGCCGCGCGAGATCTCGCCCACCGCGGTGGCGCGGTTCTCTTCGGCCATGCCGCCCGAGACGCTCATCAGCTGGAGGTAGTCGACCACGATCAGGCCGAGCTTGCCGCCGCACTGGCGCGCCAGGCGTCGCGCGTTGGCCCGGAGTTCGCTGACCGTGAGGCCGGGCGTCTCGTCGATGTGCAGCGAGATGTTGCGCAGCTTCTCGATGGCCTCCGTCAGGCGCGGCCACTCGTCGTCGGTGAGGCGCCCGGTGCGCAGGTGGGTCTGGTCGATGCGGCCGATGGAGCCGACGATACGTACGGCGAGCTGGGCGGCGCCCATTTCCATGGAGAACACCGCCACCGGCAGTTGCTCGTGCAGCGCCACGTGTTCGGCGATGTTGATGGCCAGCGAGGTCTTGCCCATCGAGGGGCGCGCGGCCAGGATGATCAGGTCGCCGGCCTGCATGCCCGAGGTCATGCGGTCCAGGTCGTAGAAGCCGGTGGGCACGCCCGTGATGTCGTTCGGGTTGTCCGCCATCTCCTGCACGCGGTCCAGCAGCTGCACCACCAGGGAGTCCATGCCCTGGAAGCCCTGCTTCATGCGCGAGCCCTCTTCCCCGATGTGGAAGATCTTCTGTTCGGCCTCGTCGAGGATCTTCTCGACCGGCTTGCCCTGCGGGTTGAAGGCGGCGGTGGCGATCTCGTCGCTGGCCGACACCAGCTTGCGCAGGATCGAGCGCTCGCGCACGATCTCCGCGTAGCGCCGGATGTTGGCGGCGCTCGGAACGTACTGCGCCAGCGAGTTCAGGTAGGGCAGCCCGCCGACCTCGTCGGCCTTGCCGAGGCCCTGCAGCTGCTCGTAGACGGTGATGACGTCGGCCGGCCGGGTGGCGTTGATCAGGCCGCCGATCGCCGCGTAGATCAGCTTGTGCTCGTAGCGGTAGAAATCGCCGTCGGTGAGCAGGTCGCCGACGCGGTCCCACGCCTGGTTGTCCAGCAGCAGGCCGCCCAGCACGCTGGACTCCGCCTCGATGGAATGCGGCGGGATGCGCAGCTGCGCCACCTGGCGGTCACGCGGGAAGTCGTCATCAACGGCGCTCAGGACGGCGGACATCTCGTTCTCTCCTCAAAGGAGGATTGTCGCTGTCGCTGTAAGGATGTCCAGCAACAACCATGGGGAGCTTCTCTGGGCATCCTGTGGACGGCACCGGCCAACCCTGTGCACGTCCTGTGCGCGGGCCGGGGATGGGCAGTGGGCAGGACGGGACAAGTTCCGCTACAGGAACCCGAGGAGCCAGCGCAGCAGGGCACTCCGCAGCGAGGGAAGGACCGCGGCCATGCCCCCAAGCAGGATCGCCGCGGCGAGCAGTCCGGCACCGAACAGCATCCCCGTCTTCTCGAACGCCGCCATCGCGAGCCGCACCCACCAGGGCGCGTCGCGCAGGTGCGGCACGCTCGTGGACATCAGCTTCCACCCCTCGGCGGGCGGCGCGGGCAGGCTGGGCCGCGCAGCTGGCGGATCCCGCCAACCTGTTGCGACCGGGAGCTCCTGCCTGGCCCGGGCTTGTTTCCGCATCTGGCGGCTTCGACGGCTGCTCATCTCGCTCTTCCCGTTCGGACTTCGGGCGCTCGCGACTTGCCGCTGTTCCCACCGAACCCGGCCATGGGCGCGCCCACGACAGAGCTATCATGAACCAAACACTGTATGAAACAACAGTGATTCCACCTGCCCGGCCTCAGCCGCTTGCCTAAGGCCAAAAAAAAGCCGCCCGAAGGCGGCCTTGCCGTGCGCGGAAAAGGCTCAGGCCGTTTCGCCGTACACGGTCACGTTGACTTCCACCACCACGTCGGTGTGCAGGGCCACGGACACGGCGCTGTCGCCCACGGTCTTGATCGGGCCGTTGGGCATGCGCACCTGGGCCTTCGCGACCGGGAAGCCCATCTTGGTGAGTTCCTCGGCGATGTCGAAGTTGGTGACCGAGCCGAACAGGCGGCCGTCGACGCCGGCCTTCTGGGTCAGCTTGACGGTCTTGCCGGCCAGCTTCTCGCCCGTGGCTTGCGCCTCGGCCAGCTTGGCGGCGGCCTGCTTTTCGAGCTCGGCGCGCTTGGCTTCGAATTCGGCCTTGTTCGCGTCGGTGGCGCGGCGGGCATGGCCTTGGGGGATCAGGAAGTTACGGGCGTAGCCGTCCTTCACCTTGACGATCTCGCCCAGGTTGCCCAGGTTGATGACTTTTTCGAGCAGGATGACTTGCATGGCGGCGTCCTCAGATGCGGTGCTGGTCGGAGTACGGGATCATCGCCAGGAAGCGCGCGCGCTTGATGGCGGTGTTCAGCTGCCGCTGGTAGATCGCGCGGGTGCCGGTCAGGCGCGCGGGGATGATCTTGCCGTTCTCGGAGATGAAGTCGCGCAGGGTGTCGACGTCCTTGTAGTCGATCTCTTCGACGCCGGCGACGGTGAAGCGGCAGAAGCGCTTGCGCTTGAACAGCAGCGACTGGGTGTTGCGCTTCGGACGCTTGTCCTTGTTGAATTTCTTGAACGTGGCCATGGTGGACCTCTACGAAAGTTAAGTGTCTTGCTGGAATGACTGGATGTGGAGGACAGGGTGCCTGCCGTGCCGCGGTGCCGCCAGGAAGCCCGTGAACCTGAATCCGCTGCCGACCGCCTGCCGCGCAAGCGTCTCGGCGTCGGTCCCGAAGGCGACCGCCCTGACCTCCACCTTGACCTGCCTCGGATGCCCCGCTTCGAGGGCTTCCGACTCGTGCTCGAGCCTCAGGTCGACGGCGGGCAGTCCGGCGGGGGTGTAGCGCAGGGGCTTGGCCTCCGCGATACGCGCGCTCAGGATCGTCTGGTTCACGCCCGGCGGCAGCTGCCGCTTACGACTGGAACTCCGCCTGCTGCGCCTTGCGGGCTTCCTCGCGCTCCACGGTCTTCATCATGGAGGACGGGCCCGTTTCGGCCTTCTTCTTCACCACGGTCAGGTGGCGCAGCACGGCATCGTTGAAGCGGAACGCGTGTTCCAGCTCGCTCATCACGGCCTGGTCGGCCTCGATGTTGATGCACAGGAAGTGAGCCTTGGCGAGCTTGTTGATCTGGTACGCCAGCTGGCGGCGGCCCCAGTCCTCGACACGGTGCACCTTGCCGTTGCCGGTGGTGATCATGCCCTTGTAGCGCTCCAGCATGGCCGGAACCTGCTCGCTCTGATCCGGGTGGATCAGCAAGACGATTTCATAGTGACGCATACGACTCCTTGTGGATCGCGCCGCGCGGTCGCGCGGCGCTCGGTTGAAGCTGCCCCCGGCGTCTGGACGGGGTGCAGCAAGGTGAGCCCGCGATTATAGCCCGCTGCCGCGGACGCTGCCGAGCAGCTGGCTCAGGCGGGCCGCAGGGCCGCGTCGAGCGGCGCGAAGCGCACCGGGCCAACGGCGGCGCGGATGCGCGGCGCCAGCGCTTCCAGCTCCGCGAGGGAGGCGGCCCCTTCGACCGCGAGGTTCAGGTCGCGCGCCCCGACGTCGGCCGTGAGGCGCGTGGCGATCTCGTAGGCCCGCATGTAGCGTTCGCGTTCGGTGGCGGTGGTGCGGGTCTCCGTCAGGAGCGGCACCGGATAGGAGTCTCCCGGCTCGTCGGCCACCAGCCCCATTGCCATGAGCCGCTCGATGTCGGCGCGGGTCACGCCGCTGTTCGCCGTCGCCGCCAGCACCTCCTCGAGGCTGCGGTGGCCGTCGATCAGGATCAGCGCCATCCGCAGGCGCTGCGGCAGGCCCGCCGAGCGGTCCTTGAGCACCTGGTGCCCGGCGGCGGTCTTCATGAAGGACATGGCGGTCGTGGGGCTGTGAGGCATCAGTTTCCCAGATTACCCACCGTTACGGCGTCGGAAACCGCCGCATCGGGCTATGCCGATCGGGCGTTGCCTCAGCCGTGCGCGATCCAGCGGTGACGCGCCGCCAGCCGCCGGACCTCGTCCCAGCCGGCGCACTCCGCGGCCACGCGCGGCCAGATGCGCAGCAGCAGTTCGCATTCGGCCAGCGTATCGGCGCTCGCCTGGTGGCGCGCGGCGCAGCGGATGCCGAAATGCGCCAGCCATTCGTCGAGGGAGCGCGCGCGCACCCCGGGGTAAGTCACGGCACAGAGGTGCGCGATGTCGAGCCAGGGGTTGGCCGGCGCCGCCCCCAGCCAGGCGCGTGCGTGCCGTCCGATCAGCGCCTGGTCGAACGCGGCATGGAAAGCCAGCAGCGGCGCTCGCCCCGCGAAGTCCACGAAGCCCTGCAGTCCGTCCGCTGCGGGCCGTCCTTCCAGCTGGCGCCGCACACCGATGCCGTGCAGCAGGATGTTGTCGTGCGTGCTCGGCACCGCCTGGCGCAGCACGACCTCGAAGCTGTCGCCCAGGTCGATGGCGATGCGCCCGGTCTGCCAGTCGACCCTCAGGGCGATCGCGGCGACCGCCAGCAGGCGATCGCGCGCCGCATCGAGGCCGCTGGTCTCCACGTCGACGACGAGCCAGCGACCGGCGTCGACCTCCTGGGCCCTGCGGCGCCACCACGCCATGCTCAGCGCTCGTAGTCCAGCCGCAGCCGCTGCTGCAGCAGCCGGGCAAAGCGGAACGCCTCGCGCAGGATGCGGCGGTCGATCTCGTTGAGCGAGGCGACCGCCACGCGGTTGGCGTGTTCGCCAGACGCGCCTTCGAGCTGGATGCGCAGCCGCAGCATCTGCAGGAACTCGAAGCCTCCGACCCAGGCACCGTACTCCGCCGGCTGCAAGCCGAGCCGCATGCCCACGCTTTCCAGCCGCTCGCGCGTGTTGGTGGCCGTGATGCCATGCGCCAGGCTGTAGACGCGCGCGGCGTCGACGAAGATCGCCGTGCCCTGCAGCTTCAGGTCGACCGATCCACCCGCGTCCGTCTCGACACCGCCCAGCCAGTTCAGCGGCGGCACGCGGGACAGCCCGTTGAGCGCGAGCTGCTTGAGGAAGCGGGCATTGCGGCGCGCGCCCTCCACCACTTCGGCCCGCAGGCTTTCGGCCAGGCCGCGGTTTCCCGCCAGCGGCCGCAGGTCGAAGTAGACGCTGGCGCCCAGCAGGTCCTGCGGCGCCCCGTGCTCGACCCAGTGCGAGAAGCGCTCGCGCCAGGCGCGCAGCGGCAGGCAGCCGCCGGGCGCGCCCGCCATGATGCCGCCGCGGCACAGCGGAAAGCCGCAGTCGTCCAGCGCGGCGTTGGCCGCGGCGCCGAACGCCCGGGCGCCGCGCTGCTCCTCGTCGGTGCTGTCGTCCGCGAGGATCAGCGCGTTGTCCTGGTCCGTGGCGATGGTCTGCTCGCCGCGGCCTTCCGAGCCGAGCGCCAGCCAGCACATGCGGTCGAGGGACACGCCATGCGCGGGTGCCAGGAGTTCCAGCAGGCGCTGCGTCAGCACGTCGTTCAGGTGGCTGATGAGGGCCGTCAGCTGGCGCGCCTGCACGCCCTGGCTCAGCAGGTTGCGGGCGAAGCGTCGGATGTCCTGCGCCACCAGCTTCAGCGTCGCGACGTCCGCGGCGGCGCGGATCGCGGTGCTCACCTGCTTGAGCGACAGGCGCTGCAGCGCGAACAGGTCCCGCTCCGAAACGAGCCCGACCACGGCGCCGTCGCGGGTGACCGGGACGTGACGGATGCCGTGCTGCGACATCAGCAGCGCGGCGTCCTGGCCGGTGTGGGCCGCGGTGAGCGTGTGCACGGGCTGCGCCATCACCTCGGCCACCGGCCGGTCCAGCGGCACTTCCGCCAGCGTCACGCGGCCCAGCACGTCGTAGCGCGTGAGGATGCCCAGCGCCTCGCCGCCGGTGCCCGTCACGATCACGGAGCCGATGCGGCGGCCGTGCATCAGGGCCAGCGCCGCGCGCAGCGGAGTCTCCGGGCCGCAGGTGACGGGCTGGCGCTGCACCAGGTCGCCGAGCGCCGTCTCCAGCGATTGTTCCGCCAGGGTCTGGGAGGCGTACGCCACCTGCAGCGCGCGGCGGGAAAGGTCGAGGAACTGCGCGATGCGGCGGTTCAGGAAGTCGGCGAACTCCGGGCTGCGGCCGGCGAGCGCATCCATCGCCTCCACCGGCAGCACCAGCACGAACGTGTCGGAGGTGGAGCGGTAGGTGGCCGTCACCGGCCGGCGCGCGACCGCGGCGCTGAGCGGGAACAGGTCGCCGGCCTCGTACGAGAACGCACCGCCGGAGAGTTCGGCCAGGCCCTTGACGCCGCTCACGGCCCCCTGGCGGATCACGAAGATCTCGCGCACCGGCCCGGAGGCGGGGTCGACGAGCAGTTCCTCCGGTGCGTAGTAGCGCTGCTCCGCATGCGCGAGGAAGAAGTCCACCGCCTCCTGCGCCATCTCCGAGAACGGCGGATGCCGCACCAGGTCCGGGCGCAGCGCCGCCAGCAGGCTGGCCGGCGGCGGGGAGCGGCTGCTGCTGTCGAGCATGGTGGAAGAATTATCGATGAATGCTCACACGCTGGCGACCCGCCGCGCCGCAGAATCCTGCTAGCTCACAGCGAGGTCTCCATGGAAAGTCGCCTGTTCGAACATTTCAAGCGCATCGGCTTCCGCAAGTGGTACGAGCGGCAGCTGCTGTCCAGCCATGCCCACATGGTGCTGGCCTTCCTCAGCGCGATCGCGCTGGTCGCCAGCATGGAGGCGTACCGCACCTCCCGGGGGGATACGCAGCTTGCGAACGTGCTGTTCGTCGTCGTCTGCGCCGCGATCGGCCTCTGGGCGATCCGCCGCTACCTGTTCCTGCTGATGCGCGCGGAGATGGCAGCCAACCAGGCGAGCTGCCCCGACTGCGGCGATTACGGCCGCTTCCGGGTCGTGGGCCAGCGCCCGCGGCTGCAGGCGATCGACGTCTGCTGCCGCAAGTGCTCGCGCGACTGGACGATCTCGGCGCAATGAAAAAAGCCCCGGGGGCGCACCCCCGGGGCTCGTCTCGCGCGAAGCGTGCGGTCAGGCGGTGCGGGCCGCCGTGCCGCGCAGCTCCGGATAGCGCACGTGTTCGACCAGCTCCTGCGTCTTCTTGTCCGGCGCAGGGGTGAACAGGCTCACCAGGATGATCACCGCGAAGCCGATCGGCACGCCGAACAGGCCGGCGGAAATCGGCTGGATGCCCCACCACAGCTCGATCGGCGAGGTGACGCCGAACACGCCGCGCATCCAGGGCTGGGTGGTGACCATGTAGTACAGGGTCACGCCGAGGCCGGCGACCATGCCCAGCGAGGCGGCGATGCCCGTGGCGCGCTTCCAGAAGATCCCCAGCACCAGCGCCGGGAAGAAGGCCGCGGCCGCGAACGAGAACGCCGCGGAAACCAGGAACAGGATGTCGGCCGGTTTCTGCGAGGCCACCGCCGCCGCGGCCAGGGCCACGATCAGCAGCAGGATCTTCGACAGCATCACACGGCGGGCCGTGGGCGCGTTCGGGTCGATCATCTTGTAGTAAAGGTCGTGCGACAGCGCGTTGGCGATCGTCAGCAGCAGGCCGTCCGCCGTGGAGAGCGCAGCCGCGAGGCCGCCCGCCGCCACCAGGCCGGACACCACGTACGGCAATCCGCCGATGGCCGGGGTCGCCAGCACCACGATGTCGCCGCCGATGGTGATCTCGCCGAACTGCAGGATGCCGTCCTTGTTCAGGTCGGCCACGGACAGCAGCGTCGGGTCGACCTTGTTCCAGGCGGAGATCCAGAACGGCAGGTTCTGGAACGAGCTGCCCACGACGTTGTTGAACATCTCGTACTTCACCAGCACCGCCAGCGCCGGCGCCGTGAAGTACAGCAGGAAGATGAAGAACAGCGACCACGTCACCGAGTCGCGCGCCTCCTTGACGCTGGGCGTCGTGTAGTAGCGCATCAGGATGTGCGGCAGTGCGGCCGTGCCCACCATCAGGCAGAAGATCAGCGCCAGGAAGTTGCGCCGCGACGTGTCATAGGTGTCCTTCGCCTTCTGGTCCCCGTTCGGGTCCCCCGCGAAGATCTGCCCGTGCCGCGGCATGCCGCCGAGCGGCTTGTCCTTCGCCTCGGCGGCGGTCTTGGCGGCCGTCCAGGCCTTGACCGCTGCGGCTTCGTCCTTCGGCATCGCGGCCAGCGCCTTCTCGGCCGCCTGCAGTTCGGCCACGGGCGCCGTGCCGGCGCGCAGGTCGGCGACCTTCTTCTCCGCTGCCGCGCGGTCCGCGGCGAGCGCCGGGCCGGGGTTCTTCAGCTTCTCCGCCAGGGCCGCCGCGCGGTCGGCGTAGACCTTGCGCACCGCCTGCTCGCCGGGGTCGGCGATCAGCTGCGCTTCCTTGGCCGTCACCTTCTCCATCTGGTAGCCGTACACCAGCTGCGGGACCGGCACGCTGGTCTGCTTGACCGACAGCCAGACCACCGGGATCAGGTACGCGATGATCAGGATGATGTACTGCGCCACCTGGGTCCAGGTGACCGCGCGCATGCCGCCCAGGAACGAGCACACCAGGATGCCCGCGAGGCCCAGGAAGATGCCGATCTCGAAGGCCACGCCGGTCAGGCGGGTGGTGATGATGCCGACGCCGTAGATCTGCGCCACCACGTAGGTGAAGGAGCAGAGGATCGCGGCCACGATGCCGATGAAGCGCGGCAGGTTGCCGCCGTAGCGCTCGCCCAGGAAGTCGGGGATGGTGAACTGGCCGAACTTGCGCAGGTAGGGCGCGAGGAACAGCGCCACCAGCACGTAGCCGCCGGTCCATCCCATGATGAACGCGAGGCCGCTGTAGCCCGTGAGGTACAGCGTGCCGGCCATGCCGATGAACGAAGCCGCCGACATCCAGTCGGCGCCGGTCGCCATGCCGTTGTAGACGGCGGGCACGCGGCGCCCCGCCACGTAGTATTCCGCGGCGTCGGTCGTGCGGCTCATGATGCCGATGCCGGCATACAGGCCGATGGTGGCGAGCAGGAAGATGAAACCGATCCAGTCGCGGTTCAGGCCCATCTGCTCCAGGACCGCCAGCACGACCACGAAGGCGACGAAACCCCCGGTGTAGAAGCCGTAGACCTTGTTCAGCTGCTTCTTGAAGGCGGTGTTGGACGCCGTGGAGACGTTCGGCTGGGCTTTTTCGGGATTGAGGGTGGCCATGGTGTCAGTCCTCCTCGGCGACGCCGTATTCCTGGTCCAGCTTGTTCATGTAGCGCGCGTAGAACCAGATGATCGCGACGTACACGACCAGCGCACCCTGGGCCCCCATCCAGAAGCTGAAGGGCCAGCCGAAGAAGTTGAAGCTCAGGTCGCGGGCGAAGTAGCCCACGACGAAGGTCACGACGAACCAGATCGCCAGCAGGATGCCGGTGATGCGCAGGTTCCTCTGCCAGTACTCCCGATGCCTTGCGGTCATCTCCATGTCGTCTCCTTTTGGACCGAAGTCCTTCTTCTCCACAGTTGCCATGCGGCCCGCCGCGGCTCGCGCCGCGGCCTGCAACCGGGCCGCCCCGGTCAGGTCGCCTCTCAGCTGGCGGGAGAGACGGTCAGGCCCGTCTCGCGTTCCAGCTGGGCGGCGACCTTCGGCTCGAACCGGGAGAGGTGGCGGATGATCTTCCGCGCCTCTTCCGGCTCGTGCCGGTCCACATGCACCCGCGCCAGCTGGTACCAGCCGTACGGGCTCATGGGCTGCAATTGCGTGTTCTTCTTCAGCGCGGCGACGGCCTCGTCGAGCCGCTGCTGGCGGATGAGGACCAGCCCGAGGCCATACCAGGCCCGGTCGAGCTGGGGAGACAGTTCGGTGGCGCGGCGGAAGGCGGCTTCGGCGCGATCGAAATCGCCCGCCTCCTCCAGCAGGAAGCCGTAGTTGAACCAGTGCGTGCCGTTGTCGCCATGCACCGCCAGCAGCTGCTGCATCGCCTGCAGCGCCCCGGCGCGGTCGCCTCGCTGCGACAGCAGGTGCGCGCGGCTGGCCATCGCGTAGGCGTCGCCCGGGAATTCGGCGAGCATCTCCTCGAACACGGCCATCGCGGCCTCGCGCCGGCCGAACACCAGGTTGGCAATGGCGCGCCAGCGCAGTCCGCGATAGCGCAGGGCCCGGATCACTTGCACAGGTGCACCCCGATTCGCACGCAGATGTCGATCTTGGTCATCGTGGCGACGACCCAGACGAAGAACAGCAGCAGGAAGGCCACGAGCGGCAGGTGGCGGTCGAGGACGACGCGCGGGGAGACGAGGCGCGCGCCCGTGATGAAGGGCTTGGTGAGCACCTGGAACAGCTGGTAGACCAGGTTCTGCTCCTTCTTGGCGCCGGCCAGGATGCCGAGCACCCATTGGCCGGCAATCGCCATCAACGCGATCTCGGCCACCAACTTCAGGACTTCGACCAGCAGCAGCACGCGCCCTCCTTCCGGGTTGGCGAATGGTTTGTAGTGGCCCTTACGGTTTCCTTACAGAAGGGCTTCCTGCAGGCATTCCTCCGCTAGGGATTGCCCGTAGTCGCTTCGGGCGCCGGGACGCGCACGCGCGTGAACAGGCTGACCGCGACCATCACCGCGACGCCCGTGGCCATTCCGAAAACGCCGGCGGCCACGGGCTGGATCCCGAACCAGAGCGAAGGCTCGCCGGCGAGGCCGAGCGCGGAGCGCACGCCGGTCGACTTCGCGGTCATGTAGTACACCGTCACCCAGAAGCCGGCGAGCATGCCGGCCACCGCGCCGGCGCGTGTCGTGCCGCGCCAGAAGATCCCCAGCACCATCGCGGGCAGCAGCGCGGAAGCCGCCAGCGAGAACGACGCCGACACCAGCGGCAGGATGTCGGCCGGCTTGAGCGAAGCCACCATCGCCGCCAGCAGCGCCACGGCCAGCAGCGCGAACTTCGACAGGATCACCCTCTTCTGGGCGGACACGGCGCTGCCCAGGTCGCGGCTGTACAGGTCCCGCACCAGCGCGTTGCTGATGGTCAGGAGCAGGCCGTCCGCGGTGGAGAGCGCCGCGGCCAGGCCGCCGGCGGCCACGAGCCCCGAGACCACGTACGGCAGCCCGCCGATCTCCGGCGTGGCCAGCATGATGATGTCCGCGCCCATGCGGATCTCGCCGAACTGCACGCGGCCGTCGCCGTTGATGTCGCTCACCGACACGAGCGAGGAATCCACCCGCGCCCACTGGACGATCCACGCGGGCAGCGCGTCGAAGCTGCTGCCCACGAGGCCCTGCATGACTTCGAACTTCACCAGCACCGCCAGCGCCGGCACGCTCAGGTACAGGAGCGCGACGAAGAACAGCGCCCATGCCACCGAGGACCGCGCCTCCGCCACGGTGGGTGTCGTGTAGAAGCGCGTGAGCAGGTGGGGCAGGCCCGCTGTGCCCGCCATCAGGCAGAAGATCAGCGCCAGGAAGTTGGCGCGCGAGTGCGTGAAGGCCTCCCCTTCCGGGCCGGGCGCCCCGGGGTTGCCCGCGAACGCCTGGCCATGCGGTGGCAGGCCCCCGAGCGGGCGGGCCCGCTGCAGCGAGTCGTGCATCGCGCGCGTCCATTGCTCGCGCGCCCCCGCCGCGTCCTTGGGCAGCGCGGCGAACTCCCGGTTGGCGGCGACGATCAAGGCCGAGTCCGCGTCCTGCGCCTTCAGCTGCCGGATGCGCTCGCGCGCGGCGGCACGGTCGGCGGCGAGGGCGGCATCGACGTCCTGGAGCTTGGCGCGGAACGCGTCGGCACGCCGCAGGTATTCGGCCTGCACCGCCTTTTCCTCCGGCGAGTCCACCAGGCGGCGCTCCAGCTCCTCGATCTTGGCGAGCTGCTCGCCGTAGACCAGCGGCGCCAGCGGGTTGCCCAGCTGCTTGTAGGCGAGCCAGGAGACGGGGATCAGGAAGGCGAGGAGCAGCACCACGTACTGCGCCACCTGCGTCCACGTGATCGCCCGCATGCCACCCAGGAAGGAACAGAGCAGCACGCCGCCGAGCCCCAGGAGGATGCCGATCTCGAATTGCACGCCCGTCAGGCGCGACGCGATCAGCCCGATGCCGTAGATCTGCGCGACGACGTAGGTGAAGGAACAGACGACCGCCGCCAGCGCCGCGAGCCGGCGGGGCCAGTCGCCGCCGTAGCGCACGTGGAAGTAGTCGGGCACCGTGTACAGGCCCAGGCGCCGCAGGTAGGGCGCGACCAGGAGGGCGACGAGGCAGAAGCCTCCCGTCCAGCCGAGGACGTACGCCAGGCCGCCGGCCTGGTGCTCGCTGCCGCTGAACCCCTGCAGGTACAGGCCGCCGGCCAGCGAGATGAAGGAAGCCGCGCTCATCCAGTCCGCGGCCGCCGCCATGCCGTTGTACATCGGCGGGATGCGGCGCCCGGCGACGTAGTACTCCTCGGGGTCGGTCGTGCGGCTGTAGATCCCGATCGCCGCGTACATCATCACCGTGGAGAACAGGAAGATCGGCCCCAGCCAGAAGCGGGAAAGGCCCATCTGCTCGGCCCAGGCGAGCAGCAGGAGGAAGGCGAGCAGGCCGGCGATGTAGCCGGCGACGAGGCGGTGCAGCCGGCGGGCATAGCCCGCCGGCGCCTCAGACACCCGGCCTCCGCGATCCCCGCTCCATGCGCGGATCATGGCCGAAGCGCAGGCGAATGTCTCTCAGGGGGAACATCCATGATTGCCGCGGGCGGCGCGCCGCCGTAAGCTCCGCGTCAGCGGCGCAGGTGGCCGCGCGTTGGGGAATGACATGGACCAGGATGTGATCTACCGCAAGACGGCTCTCGGCACGGAAGCCATCGCGACGCGCAGCCCCGCGCTCGCCCCGCGGGAACGCTCGCTCCTGATCATGGTGGACGGCCGCCGGAAGGCCGCCGAGCTGAACGCGATCGGCAACGCCGGCGAACTGCTGCCCGCCCTGCTGGCGAAGGGGTTCATCGAACCTTTGGCCCCGGCGGGAGCCGCCTTCGACCCCACCCAGCCGGCGCCGCTGGAAGGCCTGCCGGCACCGAAGGCCCCCGAGCCCCTCTCCGTGCAGGCCGCGCAGCGGCTGGCGGTGCGCCGCCTGACCGACCTGCTCGGGCCCAGCGCGACCGACCTGTGCCTGCGGGTGGAGAAGGCGCGCACCGCGCCGGAACTCGTCGCGGCCCTCAAGCACGTCGAAGCCACGCTGCGCCAGGTGCTGGGCGCGCCGGCCGCCGCCCGCTTCATCCAGGAAGTGGGCCGGATCCAGGGCGCCTAGGGCCCTAGGAGCCCGCCAGCTGCTGCCAGGTGGCGATCACGCTGTCGGGGTTCAGCGAGATCGAGGTGATGCCCTCTTCCACCAGCCAGGCCGCGAAGTCCGGGTGGTCGCTGGGGCCCTGCCCGCAGATGCCGACGTACTTGCCCTGCTTCACGCACGCCCGGATGGCCATCGAGAGCATCGCCTTGACGGCGGGGTCGCGTTCGTCGAAGTCGGCGGCCAGCAGTTCGAGCCCCGAATCGCGGTCGAGTCCCAGCGTGAGCTGCGTCAGGTCGTTGGAGCCGATCGAGAAGCCGTCGAAGTACTCCAGGAAGCGGTCCGCGAGGATCGCGTTGCTGGGGATCTCGCACATCATGATCAGCTTCAGGTCGTCGACGCCGCGCTCGAGGCCATGGCCCGCCAGCAGCTGCGTCACCCGCTCCGCCTGCGACAGCGTCCGCACGAAGGGCACCATGACCTGCACGTTGGTCAGGCCCATCTCGCTGCGCACGCGCACCAGCGCCTCGCACTCCATTTCGAACGCTTCCTTGAACTCCGCGCTGATGTAGCGCGCCGCGCCGCGGAAACCCAGCATCGGGTTCTCTTCCTCCGGCTCGTAGCGGCTGCCGCCGATCAGCTTGCGGTATTCGTTGGACTTGAAGTCCGACAGCCGCACGATGACGGGCTTGGGCCAGAAGGCCGCCGCGATGGTGGCCACGCCCTCGGCGACCTTGTCCACGTAGAAGGCCCGCGGCGACGCATGGCCGCGCGCCACCGACTCCACCGCCTTCTTCAGGTCCGCGTCGACGTTGGGATAGTCGAGGATCGCCTTCGGGTGGACGCCGATGTTGTTGTTGATGATGAATTCCAGCCGCGCCAGGCCGACGCCGTCGTTGGGCAGCTGGGCGAAGTCGAAGGCGAGCTGCGGGTTGCCCACGTTCATCGAGATCTTGGTCTTGATCGGGGGCATCTCGCCGCGCTGCACCTCGGTGATCTCGGTTTCCAGCAGGCCGTCGTAGATGAAGCCCGTGTCGCCCTCGGCGCAGCTCACGGTGACCAGCGTGCCGTCCTTCAGGGTGTCGGTCGCGTCGCCGCAGCCGACCACGGCCGGGATGCCGAGCTCGCGCGCGATGATGGCGGCATGGCAGGTGCGGCCGCCGCGGTTCGTCACGATCGCGCTGGCGCGCTTCATCACCGGCTCCCAGTTCGGGTCCGTCATGTCGGTCACCAGGACGTCTCCGGGCTGCACGCGGTCCATCTCCGCGGTGCTGTGCACCAGCCGCACGGGACCGGTGCCGACCTTCTGCCCGATCGCGCGGCCCTCGGCGAGCACCGTGCCCTTGCTCTTCAACTTGTAGCGGACTTCCGCCTTGCCCTCGGCCTGGCTCTTCACCGTCTCGGGCCGGGCCTGCAGGATGTAGAGCTCGCCGTCGGTGCCGTCCTTGCCCCATTCGATGTCCATGGGCCGGCCGTAGTGCTCCTCGATCACCAGGGCATAGCGGGCCAGCGCCTCGACGTCCGCGTCGGTGAGGGAGTAGCGGTTGCGCTGCTCCAGCGGCACGTCGATGGTCTTCACCAGCTTGCCGCCCTGTGCCTTCTCCGCATCGCTGGTGAAGGTCATCTGGATCAGCTTCGAGCCGAGGTTGCGGCGGATCACCGCGCGCTTGCCGGCCCGCAGCATCGGCTTGTGCACGTAGAACTCGTCGGGGTTCACCGCGCCCTGCACCACGGTCTCGCCCAGCCCGTAGCTGGAGGTGATGAACACCACGTCCTTGAAGCCGGACTCCGTGTCGATGGTGAACATCACGCCGGCCGCGCCCAGGTCGGAGCGCACCATGCGCTGGACGCCGGCGGACAGCGCCACGTGCTCGTGCGCGAAGCCCTTGTGCACCCGGTAGCTGATCGCGCGGTCGTTGTAGAGGGAGGCGAAGACCTCCTTCATCTTGTGAAGCACCGATTCGATGCCGACCACGTTGAGGAAGGTCTCCTGCTGGCCGGCGAACGACGCGTCCGGCAGGTCTTCGGCCGTGGCGGAGGAGCGCACGGCGAAGCTCGCGCCCGGGTGGCCGGCGGCCAGCTTCTCGAAATGCGCGCGGATCTCGCGCTCCAGGTCCTGCGGGAAAGGCTGCGCCTCGATCCAGCCGCGGATCTCCGCGCCGGCGGTGGCCAGCGCACGGACGTCCTCGGTGTCGAGCGTGGCGAGCCGCTGGCGGATCCGCTCGTCGAGCCCGCCGTGCTGCAGGAAGGCGCGGAAGGCATGCGCCGTGGTGGCGAAGCCCGTGGGCACCCGCACGCCGTGCGGCAGCTGGGAGATCATCTCGCCGAGGCTGGCGTTCTTGCCGCCCACCGCCTCGACGTCGCTCATCCTCAGGTTTTCAAACGGTACGACCAGGGCGGTCGCGCTGAAAAGTGCAGACATGGGAAGACTCCGGAAGTTGAAATCGGCTCCGCGCGCGGGCGCGTGACGCGATGGCCCGCCGCGGGGCTTTCTCGTTGTTCTTGTGGGCGGCGGCGGTGCATGGCGTCGGGAATTCGGATAATGGGCGGGATTGTAGGCGTGACCGCTTCGTCCGGGCCGCCCCGGACTCCCCCATGCCCAGCTTGCACACCCGCACCGTTTTCTTCGTCTCCGACGGCACCGGCATCACCGCCGAGACCTTCGGCAACGCCATCCTCGCGCAGTTCGAGTTCAAGCCGCGCCACGTGCGCTTGCCCTTCATCGACACCGTCGACAAGGCGCACCAGGTGGTGCGACAGGTCAACCACACGGCCGAAGTTGAGGGGCGCCGGCCGGTGGTCTTCACCACCCTGGTCAACGTGGAGGTGCTGCAGGTCATCGAGGAAGGCTGCAAGGCGATGGTGCTCGACATGTTCGGCACCTTCGTGCGGCCGCTGGAGATCGAGCTGGGCATGAAGTCCAGCCACCGCGTCGGCCGCTTCTCGGACGTGAGCAAGAGCCAGGCGTACCACGACCGCATCGAGGCCATCAACTTCAGCCTGGCGCACGACGACGGGCAGTCGAACCGCGACCTCGAGCAGGCCGACGTGATCCTGGTCGGCGTCAGCCGCAGCGGCAAGACGCCCACTTCGCTGTACCTCGCAATGCAGCACGGGCTGAAGGCGGCCAACTACCCGCTGATCCCGGAAGACTTCGACCGCAAGCAACTGCCCCCCGCGCTGGCGCCGCACCGCAAGAAGCTGTTCGGCCTGACGATCCAGCCCGAGCGCCTGAGCGAGATCCGCAACGAGCGGCGGCCGAACTCGCGCTACGCGGCGCTGGACAACTGCCGCGAAGAGGTGGCCGCGGCCGAGGCCATGATGCGGCGCGAAGGCGTGCGGTGGCTGTCCACGACCACCAAGTCCATCGAAGAGATCGCCACCACGATCCTGCAGGAGATCCGCCCCGAGCGGCTCGAGTACTGACTTCGTCCGCCCGGCAGGCGGACCGGCCATAGCCGACGGCTAAGGAAGCCATGGCCCATTTCAATGGGAACACCCGCCGGACGGCCCTATCATTCATAGGCGCGATCAATCAGCGTGTGCTCAACATTAGAGGAAGCCAATGTCCCTGATCAATACCCAAATCCAGCCCTTCAAGACCGAAGCCTTCCACAACGGCAAGTTCGTTCCCGTGAGCGACGAGTCCCTGAAGGGCAAGTGGTCGGTCCTGATCTTCATGCCGGCCGCCTTCACCTTCAACTGCCCGACCGAAGTCGAGGACGCCGCCGACAACTACGCCGAGTTCCAGAAGCTGGGCGCCGAGGTCTACATCGTCACCACCGACACGCACTTCTCGCACAAGGTGTGGCACGAGACCTCCCCCGCCGTCGGCAAGGCGAAGTTCCCGCTGGTGGGCGACCCGACCCACACCCTGACCAACGCCTTCGGCGTGCACATCCCGGAAGAAGGCCTGGCCCTGCGCGGCACCTTCATCATCAACCCGGAAGGCATCGTCAAGACGGCGGAGATCCACTCCAACGAGATCGCCCGCGACGTCAAGGAAACGCTGCGCAAGCTGAAGGCCGCGCAGTACACGGCCTCGCACCCGGGCGAAGTCTGCCCCGCCAAGTGGAACGAAGGCGCGAAGACCATCGCCCCGTCCCTGGACCTGGTCGGCAAGATCTAAGAACCGTCCCACCCGAAGCGGGCGCCCGGCGCCCGCCTCCTCCAGGGGGCGCACCAGCGAGCCGGCCATCCCGGCGCGCGGCGCCCCTTTTCCTTTTAAGAACCGGAAGTTGTTTGCCATGCTCGACGCCAACCTCAAAGCCCAGCTCGCCGCCTACCTGGAGCGCATGACGCAGCCGGTGGAGATCGTCGCCTCGCTCGACGACACCGAGGCGTCGCGCGACATGCAGGCCCTGCTGAAAGACGTCGCGGAAGCCTCGCCGCGCGTGACCGTTACCGAGACGCGCGGCGGCCCGCACCGCACGCCCTCGTTCCAGATCAACAAGCCCGGCCACAACGACGGCCCGCGCTTCGCCGGCCTGCCCATGGGCCACGAGTTCACCTCGCTGGTGCTGGCGCTGCTGCAGGTGGGCGGCTACCCGCCCAAGGTCGAACAGGCGCTGCTGGAACAGATCCGCGCACTGGCCGGCGACTTCGACTTCGAGGTGTACGTCTCGCTGACCTGCCACAACTGCCCGGACGTCGTGCAGGCCCTGAACCTGATGGCGGTGCAGAACCCGCGCATCAAGGCGACGATGATCGAAGGCGGCCTGTTCCAGGACGAAGTGGCGGAACGCCAGATCATGGGCGTGCCCACCATCTTCCTGAACGGCACGCTGTTCGGCTCCGGCCGCATGACGCTCGACGAGATCGTCTCCAAGATCGACACCGCGGGCGTGGAGCGCGAGGCGAAGAAGATCTCCGCCAAGGACCCGTTCGACGTGCTGATCGTCGGCGGCGGCCCCGCGGGCGCCGCGGCCGCGGTGTACGCGGCGCGCAAGGGCATCCGCACCGGGGTGGCGTCGGAGCGCTTCGGCGGCCAGGTGCTGGACACGCTGGGCATCGAGAACTTCGTCTCCGTCAAGGAGACGGAGGGCCCGAAGTTCGCCCTGGCGCTGGAGGAGCACGTGCGCCACTACGACGTGGACATCATGAACCTGCAGCGGGCCAAGGCCCTGAAGCCGGGTGCCGGCCTGGTCGAGGTCGAACTCGAAAGCGGCGCCTCGCTGAAGGCGAAGACCGTGATCCTCACCACCGGTGCGCGCTGGCGCAACATCAACGTGCCGGGCGAGAAGGAGCTGAAGAACAAGGGCGTGGCCTACTGCCCGCACTGCGACGGCCCCCTCTACAAGGGCAAGCGCGTGGCGGTCATCGGCGGCGGCAACTCCGGCGTGGAGGCGGCGATCGACCTGGCCGGCATCGTGGCGCACGTGACGCTGGTGGAGTTCGACACCAAGCTGCGCGCGGACGCGGTGCTGCAGAAGAAGCTGCACAGTCTGGCGAACGTTGCCGTGATCGTGAACGCCCAGACGACGGCGATCACCGGCACCGACAAGGTCGATGGCCTGACCTACAAGGACCGGGCGACCGGCGAGGAAAAGCGCGTCGATCTCGAAGGCGTGTTCGTGCAGATCGGCCTGGTGCCCAACACAGAATGGCTCAAGGGCACGGTGGAACTGTCCAAGCACGGCGAGATCGTGGTGGGGCCGCGCGGCGAAACCTCGGTGCCGGGCGTGTTCGCGGCGGGCGACTGCACCACGGTGCCGTTCAAGCAGATCATCATCGCAGCGGGGGACGGCGCGAAGGCGGCGCTCGGGGCCTTCGACTACCTGATCCGCAGCTGACGCGCTCGCGAAATCAAAACGGGGGCCGCGGCCCCCTTTTCTTTTCTTGCGACCGCCGCACCCTCACGGGGTGTAGCGCTCCACGGTGGCCATGCTGCCGACGGCGTTGTTGAAGCCTCCCACCACGAGGACCGTCCCGTCGGCGAGGAGCACCGAACGACCCGAGCGTCGCGGCGACGCCATCGGCGCCGCGACGGTCCAGACGTCCACGTCCGGGTTGAAGATCTCGGCGCCCGCCTCGCTGGCGCCGCCGGACAGCAGGACGCGGCCATCCGCGAGCAGCGTCGGCTGGCCCAGGACACGCCCGGCGGCGAGCGTCGCGCTGGTCCAAGTGCGCGTGCCCGGATGGAAGCGGAGCGTGGTGGTGCCGTCCGCCATCGCCAGCACGCTGCCGTCCGCCAGCCGCACGGATTGCGTCACGTTGCCCTGCAGGCCCTGGGGCAGCCGCTCGGTCGCGCCGGCGCCCGCGCCGTCGTAGGCCTCCGAGTCGGTGACGAACCCGCTCCTGTTGACCCCGCTCACCAGCAGCACCGTGGACGTGCCGGGCAGCAGTTCGGCGGCGTGCTGGCCACGCGGCGCGGTCAGCCGCGTGGCCAGCCTCGTCCACGTGCCGGTGGCGGGATCCCAGCGTTCCACGCTGTCGGAGAAGGTGAGCGTGGGCGACGACACATACCCGCCGACGGCCAGCACCGAGCCGTCCGGCAGCAACGTGGCGGTGTGGTTCACGCGCGCTTCCACCATTGCGCCCGTCGCCGTCCAGGTGTTCGCGACGGGATCGTAGATCTCCGCGTGGCTGAGGCCCGCCCGGTTGGCGTCGTTGCCGCCGACCACCAGCACCCGCCCGTCCTGCAACAGGGTCGCCGTGTGTTCCGCGCGGGCGACGAGCATGGTCGCGGCGGCCGACCACCGGTCGCTCGCCGGATCGTAGAGGTAGGCGCCGGCGCTCGTGCCGCCATTGGAGAATCCGCCGGCGGCCAGCAGTCGGCCATCGGGCAGGCGGGTCAGCGTGAAGTAGTGCTTGGCCTCGGGCATCGACGCCGCGGTGCTCCAGCTGCCGCGGGCCGTGACCGTGATGCGCAGGTCGGCGTGCGTCGAGCCCGCGGCATTGCTGGCGGTCACGGTGTACGTGGCCTGCCGCACCGCCGCGCCGGGAGTGCCCGTGATCGCGCCGGTGGCCGTGTTCAGGCTCAGCCCCGCCGGCAATGCCGGCGCGACGGCGTAGCTCGCCACCTGGCCTCCGGTGGCCTGCGGCAGGTTGGCGACGATGGCCTCGCCGGCGACGTACAGCGGCGCCGCCACGGTATAGGCCAGGCCGGCGGGCGGGGCGAGCGCAGGCTGCACCTCCAGCCGCAGGGTCGCCGTGGCCGCACCCGCCGCGTTGCTGGCCGTGACGGTGTAGTCGGCGGCCGCGGTCACCGCCGTGGGCGTGCCCGTGATCGCGCCGGTGCCGCCATCGAACGCCAGGCCGGCCGGCAGGGCGGGCGTGACCGCGTAGCTCGCCACCGGGCCGCCCGTGCTGGCCGGCGTGTTGGCGGCGATGGCCTGCCCCACGGTGTACACCGCGGACAGCTGCGCATAAGTCAGAGTGGCGGGCGGCGCCAGCGCGAGGCGCACCTCGATCTCGACGCGCGCCGTGGCGCTGCCGCCCGCGTTCTCCGCCGTGACGACATGAACGGTGCGGGGCGTCACGGCGACCGGCGTGCCGCTGATCACCCCGGTGCGGGCGTCGATCGCCAGGCCTGGCGGCAGCTCCGGTGTGACGGTGTACCGCAGCACCGGATCGCCGCTTGCGCCAGGCACATTGGCGGCGATGGGCACGCCCACGACGTAGACGGCGGAGGCGGTCGCATAGGCCAACCCGGCCGGCGGTGCGATGGAGCCCCCGCCGCCGCAAGCGGCGAGGAGCGTGAGCCAACCGAGGAGGAGGGACAGGAAACCGATGCGGGCGTAGCGCGACGGGAGCGGCGCAGGGGACGGCTTGGCGACGGACTGCATGAAAAGAGAGATCAGGGGCAGCTTGGACGTGGCGCTGCCGCATTCGCCACCGAGGCGGTGACGACACTGCCCTTCCGATGAAGGCCGCGCGTTGCACGCGACAGCCGCTTCGACCGGGCCGCAATGTACCAGCCCCGCCCGCACTTGCGCCACAATCGCTTCAAGACAAGAAAACCAGAGAGAGAGTCCCCATGCAAGGCGATCCCCAAGTCATCCAGCACCTCCAGGCCCAGCTGAAGAACGAACTCACGGCCACCAACCAGTACTTCCTGCACTACCGCATCCTCAAGCACTGGGGCTTCGACAAGCTGGCGAAGAAGGAGTACGAGGAATCCATCGGCGAGATGAAGCACGCCGACAAGCTGATGGAACGCATCCTGTTCCTGGACGCACTGCCCAACCTGCAGGACCTGGGCAAGCTGCTGGTGGGCGAGGACGTGCCGGAGATCCTGAACGGCGACCTGCAGAGCGAGCGGGGCGCGCAGGCGACGGTCAAGGCGGGCATCGCGCATTGCGAGGCCGTGCGCGACTACATCTCGCGCGAGATCCTGGAGCGCATCCTCGAGGACACCGAGGAGCACATCGACTGGCTGGAGACGCAGCTCGACCTCCTGAACAAGGTCGGCCTGCAGAACTACCTGCAGTCGCAGATGGGTGACTCCGCCTCCTGATTCCTTGCCGCCGGTCAAACAGACGCGAACAATTCTCATTTAAAGCTACAATCCCGGCCGAACTCAACCGGCCAGCCAATTTGCAGCGCGGGACTCCCGCGCGCCAGCCAGCCTTCTCAAAGCAACCGCCCGCCACGCGCGGGCTTCGCCTGGAGGCCAACTTGGCGCAATCCCGCCCTTCGTCCGACGCTGCCCTGCTCCCCCTGGGGGCCCTTCTCCTCGCCGCATCCGCCGGCGCCCTCGCCCAGACCCCCGCCGACACCAACCGCACGCTGCCCAACGTCACCGTGCGCGAGGACGCGGAAGTCCCGCAGACGAAGAACGACCTGCGCGTGCGGCGCACCGAGATCGGCAAGGGCAACCAGGAGATCCGCGACATCCCGCAGACGGTGACCGTGCAGACGGAACGCCTGATCGACGACCGCAACCTCGACGACTTCCGCGAGGTGCTGCGCACCACGTCCGGCGTCACCTTCCAGGCCGGCGAGACCGGCGAGGAAGACGTGCGCCTGCGCGGCTTCTCGCTGCAGCAGGCCGGCGACATCTTCCGCGACGGCCTGCGCGACGGCCCCCTGTACGAGCGCGACACCTTCAACGACGACCGCGTCGAGGTGCTCAAGGGCTCCGCCTCCATGCTGTTCGGCAAGGGCTCCACGGGCGGCATCGTCAACCAGGTCAGCAAGCAGCCCTTCCTGATGGACCAGCACGAGGTGGACTACACCCTCGGCACGGGCAGCCTGCACCGCCTCACGGGCGACTTCAACATCAAGACCGGCGAGAACGCCGCCTTCCGCATCAACGCGATGGCGCACGACGCGGACAACTGGGGCGCCAAGCAGCGCAAGGTCGGCATCGCGCCGACTTTCCGGTGGGGCATCGGCACCCGCGACGAGTTCTCGGTCGGCTTCTACCACCTCGACATCGAGGGCCGGCCGCTCTACAACCACCCGTGGTTCAACGAGGGCGGCACCATCGGCGTCGCGCTGCCGGTGCGCAACTACTACGGCCTGGCCAACGACCGCCTGGACACCAGCGCGACCTTCGCCACCCTGCGTCACGTGCACCGGTTCGACCAGGGCGAACTCAAGACCATGCTGCGCCACGGGCGCTACGAGCGCGACCTGCTCGCCAGCGTGATCCGCTTCGCGCCCGGCACCACGCGCGCCAACCTGAACGACGCGACCGTCCTGACCCGCTCGCCCAAGGGCCGCATCGGCGAGAGCGAGCTCACGCAGCTGACCAGCGACTACACCAACACGTTCAACTGGGGCGGCCGCCGCAACGACTTCACGGCCGGCATCGACTACTACCAGGAGGACGCCAAGCGGGCCAACAACTTCACCGCCGGACTGGCCGCCGCCCCGAGCACCACGGTCGGCACGCCGAACGACGGCGCCACCCGTGCCGACACGCGCGGCCCCGTCCCCTTCGACACCTACGAGGCGCGCAGCATCGGTTTCTACGTGCAGAACCTGTTCAGCGTGACGGACACCGTCAAGCTGCTCGCGGGCGTGCGCTTCGAGAACTTCCGGGCTTCGTACGTGCGCGCCACCGGCCTGACCGGCGAGCGCGACGACGACCTGGTCAGCCCCCGCCTCGGCGCGATCTGGCAGCCGAACGACGTCAGCTCGTACTACGTGTCCTATGGCACCTCGTACAACACCTCGGGCGACACCTACCAGTTCGCGCCCAACGGCCCGGGCAACAACAACCGCCTGATCAACACGCCGCCGGAGAAGAGCCGCAACTTCGAGATCGGCGGCAAGTGGGAAGTGTTCGAGAAGCGCGCGCTGCTGGGCATGGCCCTCTTCCACAGCGAGAAGTACAACGAGCGCAATACGGACCCGGACAGCGCCGCCACGCGGGAACTGCTTTCCGGCAAGCGCCACGCCACGGGCTTCGAGTTCAATGCGGCCGGCCGCATCACGCCGAAGTGGGAGGTGTTCTTCAACCACACCTGGATCCCGAAGGCGGAGATCGACGAGAGCACCAACGCCGCGCAGATCGGCACCCGGTCGGGCCTCACGCCGCGCAACAGCGGCAGCCTGTGGACGACGTACCGCGTGCTGCCCCAGCTGCGCCTGGGCGCCGGCGCCAACTACCGCAGCTCGCAGACGCCGGCAACGACCACGGCCATCCGCGCGGACGGCTTCGTGACGTTCGACGCGATGGCCGAATACACCTTCAACGACCGGTGGTCGGCCAAGCTCAACGTCACCAACCTGACCGACAAGCTCTATGCTGATTCCCTGTACACCGGCTTCTACGCACCGGGCGCGCCGCGGCGCGTGGAGCTGACCGTCAAGACCAAGTTCTGACCCTGGCCCATGCTGCTGCACCTGAAGAACGTCCTGTCCGCGGGCGAGCTCGCCACCGCGCGCGAGCTGCTCGGCGAAAAGGCGCCGTGGATCGACGGTCGCGGCAGCGCGGGTGCGCAGGCGGTCGGCCGGAAGAACAACGAGCAGCTGGCGCAGGACAGCATGCAGGCCGCGCAGCTGCGCGACCTGGTGCTGGCCGCCGTGCAGCGCGACCCGCTGTTCTTCTCGGCCGCGCTGCCCCGCCGGTTCTTCAACCCGCTCTTCAACCGCTACGGCGGCGGCACCAACCATTACGGCGCCCACATCGACGGCGCCGTGCTGCATTCGAAGCATCCCGCCCAGTGGGTGCGCAGCGACATCTCCTGCACTCTCTTCCTGAGCGACCCGGGCGACTACGACGGCGGCGAACTGGTGATCCGCGAGCCGCAAGGCGAACAGCGGGTGAAGCTGCCGGCCGGCGACCTCGTCCTCTATCCCGGCTCGACGCTCCACGAGGTGCTGCCCGTCACGCGCGGCGAGCGGGTGGCCAGCTTCTTCTGGGTCGAGAGCATGGTGCGCAGCACCGAGCAGCGCCGGCTGCTGTTCGAGATGGACATGGCGCTGCTGAAGCTGCGCCAGCGCGGCGAGGACGACTCCGCCGTGGTGCAGCTCACCGGCACGTACCACAACCTCCTGCGCATGTGGGCCGACACATGAAGCCGGTGGCGCCGGCCCTGCAATCCCTGCCGCCCGGCGTGACCCGCCCCGCCGACTACGAGGCCCGCGCCCGCGCCATCCTGGGCGACGACGCCTGGGCCTACTTCTCGGCCCACGCGGGCGACGGCCAGACCGTCCGCGCGAACCGCGCAGCCTGGGCCGCCCTCGCCCTGCAGCCGCGCGTGCTGCGGGGGCTGCGCTCGATCGACACCACCACCGTGCTCCTGGGCAGCAGCCTGCCCTCGCCCCTGCTCGTCGCGCCGATGGCCCTGCAGCGCCTGGCCCACCCGGACGGCGAGGTCGCCATGGCAGCCGCGGCCGCGGCGCTCGGCGCGGGCTTCATCCTGAGCAGCCAGGCCAGCCAGCCGATGGAGAGCATCGCCGCCGCCTTCCTGCCCGACCGCCACCGGGGCCCCTTGTGGTTCCAGCTGTATCTCCTGCCCCAGCGCGCCGCGACGCTTGAATTGGTGCGGCGGGCCGAAGCGGCCGGCTGCGAGGCGCTCGTCCTCACCGTCGACGCCGCGGTGCGCGCGGCGCGCCCGCTGCGCCTCCCGCCCGACGTCCTTCCCGTCAACCTTCCCCCCACCTCCGCCCCGGGCGGCACGCTGCAGGACCTCCTGGCACTGGCGCCGGCCTGGGAAGACGTGGCCTGGCTGCGCAGCGTCACGCGCCTGCCGGTGCTCCTCAAGGGCGTGCTGCATCCCGCCGACGCCGCGGAGGCCGTGCGCCAGGGCGTGGCGGGCGTGATCGTGTCCAACCATGGCGGCCGCGTCCTCGACGGCGCCGTGGCGACCGCCACGGCCCTGCCCGCGGTGGTCGCGGCCGTGGAACGCCGGATCCCGGTGCTGGTGGATGGCGGCGTGCAGGGCGGCACCGACGTCCTGAAGGCCCTGGCCCTGGGCGCCGGCGGCGTGCTCGTGGGGCGGCCGTTGCTGTGGGGGCTGGCCGCCGCGGGCGCCGCCGGCGCGGCCCACGTCCTGCGCCTGCTGCGCGACGAACTGGAACTGGCCATGGCCCAGTGCGGGGCCGGCGCCATCGCCCAGCTCGACGGCTCCCTGCTCGCCTCCGGCGCCTGACCTTTTCGGGTGTCGGGTATTGCAAATGCGAAGGATTCGCATTTATACTTGCCGCACTGTTCAACCCGCCAGTCCTACCGAGCCATGATCGTCTGCGTCTGCCACCGCGTCTCCGACCGCGAAATCGCCCGCCACGCCCGGGCCGGCATGAGCTTCGACGACATCCAGTTCGAACTCGGGGTGGCCACCCAGTGCGGCAACTGCGAAAGCTGCGCCCGCGACGTGGTGGCCCAGTGCCACGCCACCCACCCGGTGGCGGCAGTGCACTCCGAGAACGTGGTCCAGCTTGCGCCCGCCATCCGGGAGAGCCGCGCATGGCCCACGCCGTCCTTCTCTGCAGCCTGATCTTCGTCGGCCTGGCCGCCTGGTGGGTATGCAAGTCCACCTGAGCCGCCCCGCCGCCGCCACCGTCCCCGTACCTGCAGCCCCGCCCGTGTCCGCCACCCTTCCGCTCGGCACAATGCCGCGCATGCCCCGCGTCTCGCGCCATGCCGCGATCGGCACCACCGTCGTGCTGCTGCACGTGGCCGCCATCTGGGGCCTGAATTCAGGCCTGCTGCGCCGCGCGGCGGAAGTCGTCGTCCCGGTGGAGCTCCTGAGCGAGTTCATCACGCTGCCGCAGCCGCAGGTGGCACCGCAGCCCCCCGCTCCCGCCCCGGCGCCGGTGCCGGCGCCGAAACCTGTCGTCCAGCCCAAGCCGCGCACGCCGCCGCCCGCGCCACGCCCGGTGGCCGCGCCCTCGCCCGCCCCGAGTCCGCAGCCACCCATCGCCGTCGCGGAGCCGCAGCCCGCGCCGCCGCCGATCACGGCGCCGGTGGCCGCCGCGCCTGCGCCCGCGCCCGCACCCCTCGCCCCGCCGGCCCCTCCCGCGCCGCCGCGCATCGAACTGCCGTCCACCAGCGCGGACTACCTGCAGAACCCGCAGCCGCCGTATCCGCCCATGAGCCGCCGCCTCGGCGAGGAAGGCCAGGTGATGCTGCGCGTCCTGATCAGCGCCGAAGGCCGTGCCCTGCAGGCGGAGATCCGCCGCTCCAGCGGCTACGAGCGCCTGGACAGCGTGGCGCTGGAAACCGTCCGCACCTGGCGGTTCGTCTCCGGCAAGCGCAACGGCGTGCCGGAGGACATGTGGTTCAACGTCCCGATCACTTTCGAGCTGAGGAAGCAATAACAATGAATCCCGATTTCGGCCTCCTGCACCTGTGGACCCAGGGCGACCTCATCACCAAGGGCGTGGCGGTGCTGCTGCTCGGCATGTCGCTGGCCTCCTGGATGGTGATCTTCATCAAGGCGATCGACCTGCGCCGGCACGCACGCCAGTCGCGCCAGATCGAGAGCTTCTGGCACGCGGCGGACTTCGCCGACGGCCTGAACAAGCTGGGCACCGATCCTTCCAACCCGTTCCGCGCGCTGGCGCTGGAAGGACGCGAGGCCGCCGCCCACCACAACGCGCAACCGCAGCTGCACGATTCGCTGGACGCCAGCGAATGGGTGACGCGCGCCCTGCGCAACTCCATCGACGAAGCCACGGCCCGGCTGCAGTCGGGGCTCGCAGTGCTGGCGTCGGTCGGCTCCACGGCGCCCTTCGTGGGCCTGTTCGGCACCGTCTGGGGCATCTACCACGCGCTGCTCTCCATCAGCAGCGCCGGCCAGGCCACGATCGACAAGGTGGCCGGCCCGATCGGCGAGGCGCTGATCATGACGGCGCTCGGCCTGGCGGTCGCCATCCCCGCCGTCCTGGGCTACAACGCGCTGGTGCGCGGCAACAAGGGCGTGCAGGTCAAGCTCAACCGCTTCGCCCACGACCTGCACGCCTTCTTCGTGACCGGCGCCCGCGTCAAGGGCGGCAATCCCTCGCGCGTCGTGCCGATGAAGAAGGGGAGCTGAGCATGGCCTTCGGCACCCAGGACGACACCGACGAAGTCATGAACGAGATCAACATGACGCCCTTCGTGGACGTCATGCTGGTGCTGCTGATCATCTTCATCATCACCGTGCCGGTGATGAAGCATTCGGTCAACGTGGACCTGCCGCGCGCCACCAGCGCCCCGCAGGACCAGAAGCCCGACACCATCCGCCTCTCGGTCGACGAGAAGGGCGACTACTTCTGGAACGAGCAGCGGGTGACCGAGGCCGACCTGCTGCCCCGCCTGCAGGCCGAGGCCGCGCGCGACCCGCAGCCCGAGCTGCACCTGCGCGGCGACCGCGACGCGCGCTACGAGCGCGTGGCGCAGGCGCTCGCGGCGGCCCAGCAGTCCGGCCTGCGCAAGATCGGTTTCATCACGGAGCCCAAGTCACCATGAGCGAACGGATGATGCACACCCCCTCGTCGCGCGACTGCGCCCCGCTGACGCCGGACACCCCGCGCGAAGAAGAACTGCTGCGGCCGGCGCCGCTCGCCAGCGAACAGCTGCTGCGCGGCCGGCGGCTGGTGGAGATCAGCCACAACGGCGAGGTCTACCGCCTGCAGGCCACCCGGCTGGGCAAGCTGATCCTCACCAAATAGTCAGAGGCCGAGCGCGGCGATGCCCGCGCGGGCGATCTGCGCGTCTTCCGTCGACTTGACGCCGCTCACCCCGACGGCGCCCAGGCACTGCCCGTCCTTCAGGATCGGCACGCCGCCTTCCAGCATCCCCTCCAGCGTCGGCGCGCTCAGGAACGAGAAGCGGCCGCCGTTGATGATCTCCTCGTAGATGCGGCTCTCGCGCCGGCCCAGCGCCGCCGTCCGGGCCTTGGCCGGGGCGATGTGCGCCGAGATCGCGGCAGCGCCGTCCGCCCGCTGCAGCCACAGGAGATGGCCGCCGTCGTCCACGATGGCGATGGTGACGGCCCAGCGGTTGGCCAGGGCTTCGGCCTCCGCGGCGGCGGCAATGGCCTTGACGTCGGCGAGTTCGAGGGTCGGTTTGGTCTTCATGGGCGATGAACGGCAGGAAAACCCGCAGCATAGCGTCTGGCGCCACACCGGCCGCCGCGCGAATTGACGGGCCGGGATTGAACCACCCTAGAATGCGCCCATCTAATGGCTGTCAAGCACAGGAGACCCGCATGAACGACCGAGTCCAGAACGCACCCACCTTCGACGGGTATGGCGGCATCGCCACCGCCGAAGCGCGCAACAAGGTCCTGCGCAACACCTACTGGCTGCTGGCGCTCAGCCTCATCCCCACCGTGCTCGGTGCCTGGGTCGGGCTGGCCACCGGCATCACCCGCAGCCTCGGCGGCGGCCTCGGCCTGGTAGTCTTCCTGGCGGGGGCCTTCGGCTTCATGTACGCCATCCAGAAGACCAAGGATTCCGCCGCGGGCGTCGGCGTGCTGCTGGCCTTCACCTTCTTCATGGGCCTGATGCTGTCCCGCCTGCTGGCCGTGATCCTGGGCATGGGCGGCGGCACGCAGATCGTGATGACGGCCTTCGGCGGCACCGCCGGCGTGTTCCTGGTCATGGCCACGCTCTCCAGCGTGATCAAGCGCGACCTGTCGGGCATGGGCAAGTGGCTGTTCGTCGGCGCGCTGGTGATCTTCTTCGGCGCCATCCTGAACGTGTTCTTCGGCTCCGCCGCCGGCGTGCTGGTCATCAGCACCCTGGCCGTGGGCGTCTTCAGCCTGTACATGCTGTACGACCTGAAGCAGATCATCGACGGCGGCGAGACCAACTACATCAGCGCCACGCTGGCCCTGTACCTGGACATCTTCAACGTGTTCCAGAGCCTGCTGGTCATCCTGGGCATCACGTCCGGCGACGACTGAAGCGCCGCGGCGCAGCGAGGAAGGGCCCCACCGGGGCCCATTTTCATTCCTGCAGGTCGAAGACCGCGATGGACTCCACGTGGGCGGTGTGGGGGAACATGTTGACCACCCCGGCGTGGGTGCAGGCATAGCCGCCCTGGTGCACCAGCAGCCCGGCGTCGCGCGCCAGCGTCGCCGGATTGCAGCTGACGTAGACGATGCGCCGCGGCGGCCGCCAGTCGCCCCGCAGGGAGGGATCCTGGTGCAGGTCGGCCAGCGCCTTGGCGAGGGCGAACGCGCCCTCGCGCGGCGGGTCGACCAGCCAGCGCACGGCGCTGCCGTCCGCCACCAGCTGCTGCGGCGTCATCTCGAACAGGTTGCGCGCCTCGAAGCGCGTGGGCGCCAGCGGTGCGGCGCGGCCGGCCTGGTTGCGCGCGTAATTCTCGCGCGAGCGCGCCACCAGCGTCTCGCTGCCCTCGATGCCCAGCACTTCGCCGGCGCGGGTGGCGAGCGGCAGGGTGAAGTTGCCGAGGCCGCAGAACCAGTCGATCACGCGCTCGCCCGCCTGGATGTCCAGCAGGCGCACGGCGCGGTCCACCAGCACGCGGTTGATGTGCGGGTTGACCTGCGTGAAGTCGGTGGGGCGGAACGGCATGGTGATGCCGAACTCGGGCAGCGAATACGAGAGCTCGCGTCCACCTTCGTCCAGCAGCTTCACCGTGTCCGGGCCCTTGGGCTGCAGCCACCACTGCACGCCGGCCGCGGCATGCTCGCGCGCGAAGGCGCGCAGCTTGGCCAGGTCGCCGGCCGAGAGCGGCTCCAGGTGGCGCAGCACCAGCGCGGTGACGCCGTCCCCGCAGGCCAGCTCGATCTGCGGGCAGGTCTCGATGGCGTCCATGGACCCGATCAGGGCCCGCAGCGGCAGCAGCAGGTCGCTCACGTGCGGCGGCACGACGTGGCATTCGCGGATGTCCGCGACGTAGCGGCTCTTGCGCTCGTGGAAGCCCACCAGGACGGCCCCCTTCTTGCGCACGTGCCGCACCGAGAAGCGGGCGCGCCAGCGGTAGCCCCAGGCCGGCCCCTCGATCGCGGGCAGCATCGTCCCGGCGCGCACCTTGCCCAGGTGCCACAGGTTGTCCTCCAGCACGCGCTGCTTGATGGCGACCTGCGCGCCCACGTGCAGGTGCTGCATCTTGCAGCCGCCGCAGGCGCCCTCGTGCAGCCCGAAGTGCGGGCAGCGGGGCCGCACGCGCTGCGCCGACTCGCGGTGCACCGCGACCAGCGAGGCCTGCTCCCAGTTGTTCTTGCGCCGGTGGACGTTGGCCGTCACCCGCTCGCCCGGCAGGGCGCCGTCGACGAACACCACCTTGCCGTCCGGGCGCCGGGCGACGCCCTGCGCCTCGATGTCCAGCGATTCGATTTCCAGCCAGCCCTCGGGATGCACGGGCGGCGCCGCTTTCTCTGTCATGCCCCGATTGTCTCAGGGCCGCGCGGCCCTCACTTCCAGGCGGCCAGGTATTCCTGCCAGTGCGCCTCGGCCGGCGCGAGGTCGGCCAGCGACTGCTTCACCAGCGCGATCTCCTGCGCGTACTCGGCCTCGGTGAAGCCGCAGCGCATCTTCTGGTAGCGGCAGTACAGCAGGTAGGTGTTCATCACGTCCGTCTCGCAATAGCGGCGGATCTCCTCCAGCTTGCCGTCCTGGAAGGCCGTGAACACCTGCGAGCCGTCCATGCCCAGCTTGCCGGGAAACCCGCACAGCTTGGCCATCGCGTCGAGCGGCGCGCTGGCGCGGGGCTGGTACATGGCCAGCAGGTCCATCAGGTCCAGGTGCCGCATGTGGTACCGGCTGATGTAGTTGTTCCACTTGAACTCCCGGTCGTCCGGCCCGCCGCCCTCCCCCATGCACCAGTAGCGGTCGGCCGTGACGCCGTGGCGCAGCCCGCGGTAGTGCAGCACCGGCAGGTCGAAGCCGCCGCCGTTCCAGCTCACGAGCTGTGGCACGTGCTTGTCGACGGCGCTGAAGAAGTTCTGGATCACCTTGCCTTCGCTCGCGTTGTCGCGGTCGACGAAGGAGTGCACGCGCAGGCCTTCGGCATTGCGGAAGACGCAGCTGATCACGAGCACGCGCTGCAGGTACAGCGGCATGAAGTCGCTCTGTCCGTTGTCCTTGCGCTCCTGCAGCCAGGCGGCGTAGAGCTGCTGGTCGGAGACCTCCGGAGGGACGTCGCGCAGCACGCGCAGGCCCTGGACGTCGGGAATGGATTCGATGTCGAAGACAAGTACGGGCCAGGCCATGCGCGGCACTGTACCAGCCGCTAGAAAAGCGCCTGCTTGTCCACGCCGCTGCGCACCATCTGCCGCTTCAGCTTGCCGAGCGCCTCGTTCTGGATCTGCCGCACGCGTTCGCGCGTGAGGCCGAGCCGGTCGCTGAGGACTTCGAGCGTCTCCGGCTCGCGGTGGTGCAGGCCGAAGCGGCCTTCCAGGACTTCCTTCTCGCGGTGCGTCAGCGTGGCGATCCAGCCGGCGAGCAGCCGCTCCACCTCGTGGTTCTGCGTGACGCCGGTCGGGTCCACCGCCCCTTCGTCGGCCATGAAATCGCCCAGGGTGGTCTCGTCGTCCGAGCGATCGGCCACCGCGTCCAGCGAGCGCGGCGCCTCCGCCATGGCCAGCAGCTGCGACACCTCCTGCACGTCGCGACCGAGCAGCGCGGCGACGTCCTCCACGCGGACGTTCTCGTCGGCGCCCTTGCGGCCGGCGAACGCGGGATCGTTCTCCAGCGCCCGGCGCGCGCGCAGCACCTGCTGCAGTTCACGCACGACGTGCACCGGCAGGCGGATCACGCGGCCCTGGTTCATGACCGCCCGCTCCACGGACTGCCGGATCCACCAGGTCGCATAGGTCGAGAAGCGGAAGCCGCGCTCGGGCTCGAACTTGTCGATGGCGTGCATCAGCCCGAGGTTGCCTTCCTCGATCAGGTCCGCCAGCGGCACGCCGCGCCCCAGGTAGCCCTTGGCGATGCTCACCACCAGGCGCAGGTTGTGCTCGATCATGGACTGCCGCGCCGCGAAGTCGCCGGCGCGGGCGCGCACGGCGGTGGCGTATTCCTCCTCGGCGGTGAACAGCGACGTGCGGCGCACGTCGCGCAGGTAGAGCGTCAGCGTGTCGCTGCTCTCGCCGGACAGGTCGGCGGCCGCCTCGCGCAGCGCCGGCTCCACGGCCGCGGCGCCGGCGGCCGGCTCATCCGTGGGAGCACCGTCCGCGGTATCGCGGGCGCCTGCAGGCGTCGGATCGTTTCCGTGCCCGTTGCGCCGCTTCATCGCTACCTCGGTGGCAGGTACCTCGTGGGGTCGACCGGCTTGCCCTGCCGGCGGATTTCGAAATGCAGCTTCACGCGATCGGTGTCGGTGGAGCCCATCTCGGCGATCTTCTGGCCCTTGCGCACCGACTGGTCTTCCTTGACCAGCAGCGTCTGGTTGTGCGCGTAGGCCGTGAGATAGGTGTTGTTGTGCTTCAGGATGATCAGGTTGCCGTAGCCGCGCAGGCCCGCGCCGGCATACACCACGCGGCCGTCGGCGGCGGCCAGCACCGGGTCGCCTGCACGGCCCCCGATGTCGATGCCCTTGTTCTTCTGCTCGTCGAAGCCGGCGAGCACGTTGGCGCCGCCCCCCGTCGGCCAGGCCCAGGCGATGCCTTCGTCGGCAGCGGGTGCCGGCGGGCTGGGAGCGGCCGCAGGCGACGGAGCGCTCGCGGCGGCGACCGGCCCGCTGGCGGGCCCGGACGGCATTGCGGCGATCGGGGCGGAGGCCGCGGGGCGCGGCGGTTCCGCCACCGCCACGGCCGGGGCCGGCGGGACCACCCGCAACACCTGGCCGACCTCGATCACGTTCGGGTTCTCCAGCGCGTTCCAGCGGACGATGTCCTTCCAGTTCTGGCCGCTTTCCAATGCGATGCGCAGCACCGTGTCGCCCGGCTTGACGGTGTAGTAGCCGGGCTTGCCCGCGTTCTCGGCGCCCGGCAGCACCCGGGCGGGCTCCACGACGGCCGTGGCCGCGGGCGCGGCCACGCGGGGGCCGCGGTCCTCCACCGGCGCGGGCGTGCGGCGCGGGGCGGCACAGCCGGCGAGCATGGCGAGCGCCAGCACCAGCAACAACCCCGACCCTGCGCGTGCGCGCGACACCATTCGATTCTTCCTCATGCGATCCCTGATTTTAGGGGGACAAAGTGAACGCTCTCAAGGACGCTCTGCTGCAGTCGCGCACCGTTCTTCTCCACGATGACGAGCGCCTGCTGGCCGTTCGCCATCACCATCGGCGCGACGATGCGCCCGCCGTCGGCGAGCTGGTCGGTCCAGGCCGCCGGCACGGCGTCGCCGCCCGCCGCGGCAATGATGCCCGCATACGGCGCGCCCTGGGCGAACCCGGCCATGCCGTCGCCGAACAGCAGGTGCACGTTCGGCAGGCGGAAGGTGCGCAGGTTCTCGCGCGCGCGGTCGTGCAGGCCGCGCAACCGTTCGATGCTGTACACCTCGGTCGCCACCTGGCTCAGCACCGCGGCCTGGTAGCCGCAGCCGGTGCCGACCTCCAGCACGCGGCCGAGCCGGCCGTCCTTGCCGGTGCGGCCGGCAAGCAGCAGCTCGATCATGCGCGCGACCACGCTGGGTTTCGAGATCGTCTGGCCGAGCCCGATCGGCAGGCTGGTGTCCTCGTAGGCCTGGTTCACCAGGGCGCTGTCGACGAAGCGATGGCGCTCCACCGCGTTCATCGCGGCGACCACGCGCGGATCGGCCAACCCCTGCGCAGCAAGCTTCTGCACCATGCGCGTGCGCACGGCCTGCGAGTCGAGGCCGTGGCCCGCGCCTGCCGTCGGCGCTACGACGCGCGCCGGCGGGAGCGCGGAGGCGCGTCGCACCGGCGGCTGCGCGGCCGAAGGCAGGCGGGCCGGGAAGCCGGGGCGCCGCGTCATGCGGCGTCCCCGCCGGCCGCCAGCTGCACCGCGGCCTGCCCCCAGTATCGCAGGGCGTCATGGTCGGTCAGGTCCACCTTCAGCGGGGTGATCGTCGGATGGCCCTGCAGGGTGGCATGGAAGTCGGTGCCCTCGGCATCGTCCTTCGCCTTGCCGGCCCCGCCGATCCAGTACATCGTCACCCCGTGCGGGCTGGTCTGCGAGATCACCTTCTCCGCCGCATGGCGCCGGCCGAGGCGGCACACCTTGAACGGCTTGAGCTCGTCGTACGCGCGGTTGGGGATGTTCACGTTCAGCAGCCAGTGCGCGCCGTCGGTGCGGTGGTGGGCCGACAGGTACTGCACCAGGTCGCGGGCCTTGCGCGCCGCCGCGTCCAGGTGGCCCCAGCCCTTCTCGACCTGCGAGAAGGCGATCGCCGGCACGCCGAACAGGTAGCCCTCCATCGCGGCGCCCACCGTGCCCGAATAGATCGTGTCGTCGCCCATGTTGGCGCCGTTGTTGATGCCGCTCACCACGAGGTCGGGCTTGTATCCCAGCAATCCCGTCAGCGCGATGTGCACGCAGTCGGCCGGCGTGCCGTTCACGTAGCGGAAGCCGTTGGCCGCCTCGGTGACGTACAGCGGCTGGTGCAGCGTGAGCGCGTTCGACTTCGCGCTGTTGTTGTGCTCGGGCGCGACCACCTCGACCTCGCCCAGGTCGCGGATCGCTTCGTAGAGCGCCACGATCCCGGGGGCCTGGTAGCCGTCGTCGTTGGAGAGCAGGATCTTCATGGTGTTTGTGCCCGATTGTAGGCGGCGGTCACCGCAGGGACATTCGCGCCGCCCTGGCCTTGCCTATGATCGCGGCACCAGTTTTCCCCGGAGTCCCCCATGCATGCCTGGCTTTGCGAAAACCCCGTCGGCGTCGATGCGCTGCAATGGAAGGAGCTGCCCACGCCGCAGCCGCAGGCGGGCGAGGTCCTGATCGAGATCAAGGCGGCCAGCCTGAACTTCCCCGACCTGCTGATCGTGCAGAACAAGTACCAGTTCAAGCCGCCGCTGCCCTTCGTGCCCGGTTCCGAGTACGCGGGCATCGTCGCTGCCGTGGGCGAAGGCGTGACGCAGCTGAAGGTCGGCCAGCCCGTCGCCTGCCTCTCCGGCACCGGCGGCTTCGGCACCCACGCCATTGCGCCGGCCAAGCTGTGCATGCCGCTGCCGCCCGGCTTCCCCTTCGTCGACGCCGCTGCCTTCATCATGATCTACGCCACCTCGCACCATGCGCTGGTGGACCGCGCGCAGCTGAAGGCCGGCGAGACGGTGCTGGTCCTCGGCGCCGCCGGCGGCGTGGGCACCTCCGCGATCCAGATCGCCAAGGCGATGGGCGCGCGAGTGATCGCCGCCGCATCCACCGACGAGAAATGCGAGCTGTGCCGGCAGATCGGCGCGGACGCCACGATCAACTACACGCAGCACCCGGTGCCCAATGCCTTCCGCGAGGCGGTCAAGGCGGCCACGGACGGCAAGGGCCCGGACGTCATCTACGACCCGGTCGGCGGGGATTTCGCCGAGCCGGCGTTCCGCTCGATCGCCTGGCGTGGCCGCTACCTCGTGGTCGGGTTCGCCGCGGGCCCGATCCCGAGCCTGCCGCTGAACCTCGCACTGCTGAAGGGAGCCTCCATCGTCGGCGTGTTCTGGGGCGACTTCTCCCGCCGCGAACCCAAGGCCAACGCCGCGATGATGGGCGAGCTGGCGCAGTGGTACGCGCAGGGCAAGGTCAAGCCGGTGATCGACCGCACGATGCCGATGGCGGACCTGAAGGCCGCCTATGCGCACATGGGTTCGCGCGGCGTGAAGGGCAAGCTGGTGATGGTCAATCCCTGACGCGCTGCCACGAGCCGTCCGCGCGCCCGGCTATAATCCCGGGTTCGCGGTGGCTGTAGCTCAGTTGGTAGAGTCCAGGATTGTGATTCCTGTTGTCGTGGGTTCGAGTCCCATCAGCCACCCCAGCGCATCCCCCAAACAGGCACTTCCAGTGCCTGTTTTCGTTTCCGGCCGTAGGACACGATCCCGCCGCGCCGGCCAACAGTAGACGTCTTCTCACACGGCCGGGCAGCCGCCTTTGCTACGGTGGCCCCCCATGCAAGAAATCGTCCAATCGCTCGGCCACTACGACGTGGCGGGCATCTCCACCTTCAACATCGCGATGGCCCTGGCGGCCGCCCTGCTCTCCTATGTGCTGATGCATGTCGTCATCGGCTTCGCGGCCGGCCGGCTGCGCGCACTGAGCCGCCGCACCGCCAACAGCGCCGACGACATGCTGGTCGACGTGCTGGCGGGCACCAGCCGCTGGCTGCTGGTCCTCACGGCCCTGCTGGTCGGCATCAGCCTGCTGGAACTCGGCCCCAAGTGGAGCGAGCGCGTCGGCCATCTCTGGTTCATCGCGCTCGCCGTGCAGTTCGGCCTGTGGTTCACGCGGGGCGTGGGGCTGGCGGTGCACCGCTACCAGCAGCGGCACCATCCGGAGAGCGACGGCCGCCTGAGCGCATCCGCGGGCCTGCTCTCGTGGTTCCTGCGCACCGTGGGCTGGGCCGTGATCCTGCTCGCCGTCCTGTCCAACATGGGCGTGGACATCACCGCCTTCGTCGCCAGCCTCGGCGTGGGCGGCATCGCGATCGCGCTGGCCGTGCAGAACATCCTCGGCGACCTGTTCGCGTCGCTGGCGATCGCGGTGGACAAGCCGTTCGAGGTCGGCGACTACATCGGCACGCCGATGGGCCAGGGCACGGTGGAGTACGTCGGGCTGAAGACCACGCACATCCGCAGCCTGGAGGGCGAACAGATCGTGATCGGCAACACCGACCTGCTCAAGCAGCCACTGCGCAACTACAAGCGCATGCAGGAGCGCCGCATCTCGTTCCGCTTCGGCCTCACCTACGACACGGCGCCCGGGCTGGTGGAGGCGGTGCCGGGGCTGGTGCGGGAGGCGATCACCTCCGACCAGCGCCTGCGCTTCGACCGCGCCCATTTCGCCGGCTTCGGCGACAGCTCGCTCGATTTCGAGGTGGTGTACTTCGTGCGCAGCGCCAGCTACGGCGACTACATGGACGCGCAGCAGCAGCTGAACCTGAACCTGCTGCGCGCGTTCGCGGAGCGAGGCATCGCCTTCGCCTTCCCCACGCGCACCATCGTGCTGGCGGGCCAGAGCGAGCCCGCGCGCGGGGGCGACTCCCACGGCGAACCCGCGCTGCAGGGCGCGGGCCGCGGCACGCTCCAGTAGCGCGCCACGGTTCAGCTGGGGCCGGCCTTCGACGCGCGACCGGCGTCGTCGCGCGCGTCGACGGGCGGGTTACTGCGCCGCGCCTTCCTTCGGCTTCGCGGCCTTGATCTGCACCTTGAAGCGTTCCTTGAGCATGGCGTAGTAGGCGGCGGACTCGGCCGCGGCCCAGGCACGCGTGTACTGCTCGCGCTCCTGCTGGGCCTGCTGCGGCGCAGGGGCGGTGCGCGCCACCACGCGGTTCACCTTCACGACGGCATAGCCTTCGGCGCCCAGGTCCACGCCGACCAGTGCCGGGAGCTTCGCCGGGTCGGCGCGCAGCGCGGCCTCGATCACCTGCGGCGGCTGCTTGCCGGCGTCCTGCCGCGACAGGGGCGCCGCGGCGGGCATCTCGGCGGTCGCGGGAGCGGCCTGCCAGGCGGCGAGCTTCGCTTCGCCTTCCTTCTTCGCCAGTTCGGCCGCGCGTGCGGCGACCACGCGCTCGCGCACCTGGTCCTTCACTTCCTCGAAGGGGCGCGTGCGCGCCGGCGTGTACTGGGTGATGCGGCCGGACACCATCTGGCTGGGCCCGAACTCCACCGCTTCCGTGTTGCGCTTGCGCTCGATCGCATCCGGCGCGAACAGCGCCTGCAGGAACTTGGGGTTGCTGAGCGGGCCCGGAGGCCCGGGCCGCGGGGTGCGCGTGATGCCCTGCGCCGTGCGCACTTCGAGCTTGAGCTTGTCCGCCACGGGCTTGAGCGAATCCGCCTGCTCGTAGACGGTGTTGCTGAAGGTCTCCGCGGCCTCGGCGTACTTCTTCTGCGCCTGCTCGCGCTTGAGCTGCGCTTCCAGCTCGCCGCGCACCTGCTCGAAGCTGCGCTGCACCGGCGCCTTGATGTCGGTGAGGCGCAGGATGTGGAAGCCGAACTCGGTTTCGACGAGGCCGCTGATCTCGCCCTTGGACTTCAGCGCGAACGCCGCGTCCTCGAACGGCTTGGTCATCGCGCCGCGCGCGAAGAAGTCGAGGTCGCCGCCCTGCGCGGCGGAGCCGGGGTCCTGCGAGTTCGCCTTGGCGACGTCGGCGAAGCTGTCGGGGTTCTTGCGCACCTGCGCCAGCAGTTCCTCGGCCTTCGCGCGGGCCTTCTGCTTGTCGGCGTCCGGCGCCCCCTTGGGCACCGCCACCAGGATGTGGCTGGCACGCCGCTCTTCCTGGCCCGCCAGGCGGGCCGCGTTCTGCTCGTAATACGTGCGCAGGTCGGCCTCGTTCACGGCGGCGCCCGCCTGCAGCGTCGACGGATCCAGCACGACGTATTCGATGTTCGCCTGCTCCGGCGCCTGGAACAGCTGCGGGTTGCCCTTGTAGAAGGCCTGCAGGTCCGCGTCCGAGGGCTCCACGCGCGCCTTGAAGTCGGCGGCGGGGAAGCGCGCGACCTGCACCTCGCGCTGCTCGAAGTAGCTGTCCAGCGCCACGCCCGCCTGCGCGGGCGGCGTGAAGGCCGATTGCGAGACGCCGCCGACCACCTGCCGCAGCGCGAGGTCGTTGCGCACGTTGTTCTCGTAGCTCTCGGGCGTCATGCCGCGCGCGGAGAGCAGCTGGCGGTAGCGGTCCATGTCCAGCTTGCCGTCCGGGCCGCGCAGGGCGCGGATCAGCTCGTTGTTCTGGAGTTCGCGCGCCACGCGCTGGTCCGGCACCACCAGGTTCGCGTCCGCCACGGCGGCCGCGAACACCCGCTCGCGCACCAGCGATTCGAGCGTGCCGTACTTGGCCTCCGGCGTGTCGAACATGCGCGCATCCAGCGTCGGCATCTGCTCGCGCAGGCGGTCGACCTGCATGCGGTGCGCGTTGTCCCACTCGGCCTGCGTGATCTCCTGCCCGGCCACCTTGGCCACGGCTTCGCCGCCTTCGCGGTAGCGGCTGTAGCCCTCGAGCCCGAACAACACGAACGAGGGGACGATCAGGATGAACAGCAGCAGCTGCATGATCCTGGTGTGCTTGCGGACGAAATCAAACATGCGAGCGACTCAGTTCTTGACAAACAAAAAGGCGAACCGCGGTTCGCCTTCTTCGTTGGTGGGTGCTGACGGGATCGAACCGCCGACCTACGCCTTGTAAGGGCGCCGCTCTACCAGCTGAGCTAAGCACCCCACCGGGAAACGCCGGCCAATCAGTTCAGCGCGTCTTTCAGCGCCTTGCCGGGACGGAACTTGGGCACCTTGGCGGCCTTGATTTTAATCTGAGCGCCGGTCCGGGGATTCCGGCCGCTCCGGGCGGCCCGCTTGCCCACCGCGAAGGTGCCGAATCCGACGAGCGAAACCGATCCGCCTTTCTTCAGCGTGGTCTTCACCGCGCCGATCATGGACTCCAGCGCGCGCGTGGCGGCAGCCTTGGAGATGTCGGCGTGTTTGGCGATGTGCTCGATCAGTTCGGTCTTGTTCACAGGGGCCCCTCGTGCAGGTTGATCTTGGACGATGCGTCTCTTCAAAAATTTGTCTCCCGTTCCCACCGCGCAGCCGGTGCGCACAGGAGGAAGGGGAGACAGGATGGGCGGCCTTGCGGCCACTGGCTTTGATTAGAGAACAGCGTCGCGAGGGGTGTCAATATGCCATGCGGCAATACAACACGCCCCACCGCATTCTGGAGCGAACCTGACGGGAAGCGCCCGCTCACGTGCGCCCGTTGCATGGACAAACGGATGTTGCACTGCGACGCGTCAGAGCGCCGCGGCGATCGCCTTGCCCACGTCGGTGGTGCTCGCGTTGCCGCCGATGTCGCCCGTGCGCGGCGCGCCCGATTTCGGGTCGAGCACCGCCTCGATCGCCTTCAGGATCGCGTCGTGCGCCTCCTTGTGCCCAAGGAACTCCAGCATCATCGCGCCGCACCAGATCTGGCCGATCGGGTTGGCGATGTTCTTGCCGTAGATGTCCGGCGCGGACCCGTGCACCGGCTCGAACAGCGAGGGAAAGGTGCGGTCGGGATTCAGGTTCGCGCTGGGCGCGATGCCGATCGTTCCGGTGCAGGCCGGGCCGAGGTCGCTGAGGATGTCTCCGAACAGGTTGCTCGCGACCACCACGTCGAAGAAGTCGGGCCGCTGCACGAAGTGCGCGGTGAGGATGTCGATGTGGAACTTGTCGGTCTTCACCTGGGGATACCGCTTCGCCATCTCGGCGACACGCTCGTCCCAGTACGGCATGGTGATCGCGATGCCGTTCGACTTGGTGGCGCTGGTCAGGTGCTTCTTCGGGCGCGAGGCGGCGAGCTCGTAGGCGAACTTCAGCACGCGGTCCACGCCGTGGCGGGACATGATCGTCTCCTGCATGACGATCTCGCGCGGCGTGCCCGGGTACATGCGTCCGCCGACGGCGGAGTACTCGCCCTCGGTGTTCTCGCGCACGATGTACATGTCGATCTCGCCCGGCTCGCGCCGGCTGCCGTCCTTGCGCACGACCGGCGCGATGATGCCGGGCATCAGGCGCGCGGGCCGCAGGTTCACGTACTGGTCGAACTCGCGGCGGAACAGCAGCAGCGAGCCCCACAGCGACACGTGGTCGGCGATCTTCTCGGGCCAGCCGACCGCGCCGAAGAACAGCGCGTCGTGGCCGCCGACCTGGTCCTTCCAGTCGTCCGGCATCATCTTGCCGTGCTTCTCGTAGTAGTCCCAGCTGGAGAAGTCGAACTCGTCGAAGGCCAGGTCGATGCCGAACTTGCGGGCGGCCGCGTCGACGACGCGCATGCCTTCGGGCATGACCTCCTTGCCGATGCCGTCGCCGGGAATGACTGCGATGCGTTTCTTGCTCAAGGCTGGCTCCTGAAGAAGTGGAAGGATTCGTCCAGCAGAAGGGCGGGCGCCTCTTCCGCGATGTAGTGGCCGCACGGCAGGTTGCGGCCCGAGAAATCGTCCGCCGCGGCTTTCCACAGCGCGGGCACGTCGAAGCAGCGTCCCACCGCGCCGTGCTCGCCCCACAGCACGCGCAGCGGCTGCGCCAGGCGGCGGCCGGCATCGTGGTCCGCCTGGTCGTGCTGCAGGTCGATGCCGGCGCCGGCACGGTAGTCGGCGCAGATGGATTCCGCGGTGCCCGCGGTGCCGATGCACCGCTCGTACTCGGCCAGCGCCTCCGGCGCGAAGGCGGCGAGGCCCGCATGGCGCGTGCCCATCACCGCGCGCAGGTACCGCACCGGGTCCGATGCGATCAGCGCTTCGGGCAGCGGCGGCGGCTGCACCAGGAAGAACCAGTGCCAGTAGGCGCGGGCGAAGGCTTCGTTCGTCCCGCGGTACATCGGCAGCGTGGGCGCGATGTCCAGCAGCAGGAGGCGTTCCACCGCCTGCGGATGGTCCAGCGCCAGCCGGTGCGCGACGCGCGCGCCGCGGTCGTGCGCCAGCACCTGGAAGCGCTGGTGCCCCAGCGACCGCATGACGTGCAGGGCATCCCGCGCCATCTCGCGTTTGGCGTACGCGCCGGAGCCCTCGCCCGCCGGCGGGCGGCCCGCGTCGCCGTAGCCGCGCAGGTCCATCAGCACCACGTCGAAGCGCTGCGCGAGCTGCGGTGCCACGCGATGCCACATCGCGTGCGTCTGCGGGTGCCCATGCAGCAGCAGCAGCGGCGCGCCCGCGCCGGCACGTCGCACGTGCAGCGCCACGCCTTCGCGCGCCATTCGCAGGGTTTCGAAGCCGTCCAGCATGGCGCCATTCTCGGCGACGCGGCAAGGCGAGCGCCAGCAATAATGCGGCAAGCCATTCTTTCCGATCCGGCAGCAATGAAACCCAGACTCGACCGCGGCGACCTCGAACTGCTGCTCGCCATCCGTGAACACGGCAGCCTCGCGGGCGCCGCCGGCACGGCGGGCGTGGTCCCCTCCGTCGTCACGAAGAAGCTCGCTGCGCTCGAGACGCGCGTCGGCCTGAAGCTGTTCCAGCGCACCACCCGCCGCGTGGTCCCCACGGCGGAGGGCGAGGCGCTGTGCGAGCGGGCGATCGGGCTGCTGGCGGGCTTCGACGCCGTGGAGGCGGACCTGCAGGAGCGGCACAAGGAACCGGTGGGCCGCATCCGGCTGGCGTCCACCTTCGGCTTCGGCCGGCTCTGGCTTGGCCCCGCCCTCGCCGACTTCCAGGCGCGCCACCCGCGGCTGGAAGTCCAGCTGCAGCTGACCGAACAGCTGCCCGACCTGGCCGTGGACGGCTTCGATGGCGCGGTCTGGCTCTGGGCGGTGCGTGGATCGCGCGCGGGCGAGTGGACCGGCCGGCGGCTCGCGCGCAACCAGCGCGTGCTCGTCGCCGCGCCGGCCTACCTGGAGCGGCGCGGCACGCCCGCGAGCGTCGAGGAACTCGCGGCCCACGAATGCCTGGTCGCGCGCGAGAACGACACCTCCGACACCTGGCGGCTGCAGCGCGAACGCGACCGCGCCGAAGTCCGCGTGCGGGTCGCGGGCGCCCTTTCGAGCAACTCCGGCGAGCTGGTGCGCGACTGGTGCCTGGCCGGCCGCGGGATCATGCTGCGCAGCCTCTGGGACATCGCCGCAGCGCTTTCCAGCGGCGCGCTGGTGCGCGTCCTGCCCGGATACGCCATGGCCGATGCCGACGTGCACTGGCTCGCGCCGCACACCGCGACGACGCCCCGGCGCATCCGCCTGCTGGTCGACTTCCTCGCGGAACGCTTCCGCGGCGAACCCTGGAAGGTCAGCGCGGCGGCGCCCGCACCACGAGGCTCACCCCCACCGCGGTGAGCGCCATGCCGGCCATGATCAGGGCCGTGATCGGCTCGCCGAACAGCGCCCACGCCATCACCGCGGTGGTGGGCGGCACGAGGTACATGAGGCTGGTGACGGTGGTGGCTGCGCCCTTCTGGATCAGGAGGTAAAGCAGCGAGCTGCCACCCAGGGTGAGGCCGAACACGGACCACGCGACCGCCCCGAGCAGCTCGCCGTTCCAGCGGCCGTCGGCCAGCGTCCAGCGCATGGCTTCGGTCTCCAGCAGCGCCAGCGGCAGGGTCACGACGAAGGCGGCGGCGAGCTGCACCAGGTTGGCGGTGCGCACGTCGCAGGGCGCCACGAACTTCTTCTGGTACAGCGTGCCGGCGGTGATCGCCACCAGCGCGACGAAAGCGAACAGGAGGTTCAGGGTGCCGACCTCGCCGAAGCCGAGCTTCTCCCATACCACCAGGACCAGGCCGCCCAGGCCGAGGGCGAGCCCGCCCCAGTGCCTGGCCGTCACGCGGCCGCCCCACATCGACACCCAGATCGCCGTCAGCACCGGCTGCAGGCCCACCAGCAGCGCCGCCAGCCCGGCGCCCATGCCGGCCTTCACGGCGGCCCAGACCCCGCCCAGGTAGCCCGCGTGCATCAGGATGCCGGTGACGGCGAGGTGGGCCCACTGGCGGCGGTCCTTCGGCCAATGGGCGCGGGCCAGCGCGGCCCACACCAGGAACGCCAGCACGGAGAGCGCGTAGCGCAGCGCCAGGAACTTCATCGGCGGTGCATGCGGCATGCCGTAGCGCGCCACGATGAAGCCGGTGCTCCAGATCAGGACGAAGACGGCGGGCATGGCCCGCACCAGCGGGTCGGGCCGGACGGCGGCAGCGGTCATGGGGCCTACTTCTTGACCCGGCGGCGGATCTCGGGGAGCGCCTTCTGCAGGTAGTAGATCATCGACCAGACCGTGAGGATCGCCGAGATCCAGATCAGCCAGGTGCCCCATGTGCCGGTGTCGATCACCTCGAACAGCGTGCCGTCGTAGAGCAGGAAGGGGATGGCGACCATCTGCACCGTCGTCTTGACCTTGCCCAGCATGTGGACCGCCACGCTCTTGGACGCGCCGATCTGGGCCATCCATTCGCGCAGCGCGGAGATGGCGATCTCGCGGCCGATGATGATCAGGGCGACGAAGACGTCGGTGCGGGACAGGTGCACCAGCACCAGCAGCGAGGCACAGACCAGGAACTTGTCGGCGACGGGGTCGAGGAAGGCGCCGAAGCTGGACGTCTGGTTCAACTTGCGCGCCAGGAAGCCGTCCAGCCAGTCGGTGGCGGCGAACACCACGAACATCACGGTGGCGATCAGGTTCTGCAGCCCCTGCTCCAGCCCGATGTAGAACACCCCCACCAGCAGCGGGATGGCGACGATGCGCGTCCAGGTCAGGAGCGTCGGGACCGTGAGGAACATGGGTGCCGATTCTGGCACGTCCGGCTTGCGCACCCCTTAATGCAGCGCGCGATAGATTTCCTCGGCCAGTTCGCGCGAGATTCCTTCCACCGTGGCGATGTCCTCCACGCTGGCCGCCGCGACGCCGCGGACGCCGCCGAAGCGTTGCAGCAGGCGCGCGCGTTTCTTCGCGCCGACGCCGGGGATCTCCTCCAGCTGGCTGCCGCCCACCCGCACCCGGGCGCGGCGCGCGCGCATGCCGGTGATGGCGAAGCGGTGCGCCTCGTCGCGGATCTGCGCGATCAGCATCAGCGCCGCCGATTCCCGGCCCAGGTACACCTTGTCGCGGCCGTCGGCGAACACCAGTTCCTCCAGGCCGACCTTGCGTCCTTCGCCCTTCTCCACGCCGACGATCACCGACAGGTCCAGGCCCAGTTCGGCGAACACCTCGCGGGCCATGCTCACCTGCCCGCGGCCGCCGTCCACGAGGACCAGGTCCGGCAGCCGCTGCGCGCTGCCGCCGCCCCCGGGCTTCTCGCGCCGCGGCTTCGCTTCGGCGGCGACGGTTTCCGGCGTGCCGGCCTCGTTCGCCTGCAGCGTCACCTCGGCCGCCTCGGGCACGTCGCCTGGCACTTGCACCTCCGCCGGGGGCGGATCCTCGCTCGCCGGCGGCGTCGCATCGGGCGTGTCGCGACCGGCCTGGGCCAGCTTCGCATACCGGCGCGCCAGCACCTGGCGCATGGCCGCGTAATCGTCGCCGGGCGTGATGCCCTCGATGTTGTAGCGGCGGTATTCGCGGTTCTGCATCTGGTGGTGGTGGAACACCACGCACGAGGCCTGGGTCGCCTCGCCCGCCGTGTGCGAGATGTCGAAGCACTCCACGCGGAAGGTGTCCAGGTTGTCGGGCGCCAGGTCGAGCGCCTCGACGAGCGCGCGGGTGCGCGCCTGCTGCGAGCCCTCTTCCGCGAGCAGCCGCGCCAGCTGCAGCTGCGCGTTCTTCTCCGCCATCTCCAGCCACAGCCGGCGCTGGCCGCGCGGGTTGTGCACGGCGCCGATGCGCGCGCCGGCCTGCAGCGACAGCGCCTCGGTGAGCGCCGGCGCCACCGGGTGGCTCGTGATCAGCGCGGACGGCAGCGGCACGCCCAGGTAGTGCTGGGCGATGAAGGCCTCCAGCACCTGCACCTCGACCGGCTGGGCCTGCACCGCATCGGCGGCATCGTCGAAGTCCTGCACGGCCGCCGCGTCCTCGACATGGCTGGGGAAGTAGGCGCGGTCGCCCAGGTGCCGTCCGCCGCGCACCATCGCCAGGTTGACGCAGGCCTTGCCGCCCTGCACGCGCACGGCCAGGATGTCGACGTCCTTGTCGGAAGCCGTCTCCACCGACTGCTGGTGCAGGACCTTCGACAACGCGCCCATCTGGTTGCGCAGCTCCGCGGCCTGCTCGAACTCCAGCTTCTCCGCATGCGCGAGCATGCGCTGCTCGAGCGCCTGCAGCACCGTCTGCGTGTCGCCACGCAGGAACGCCTCCGCGTTCAGCACGTCCTGGTGGTAGTCCTCCGGCGCCACGAGATGGACGCAGGGACCCGAGCAGCGCTTGATCTGGTACAGCAGGCAGGGCCGCGTGCGGTTGGCGAACACCGTGTCCTCGCAGGTCCGCAGGCGGAACACCTTCTGCAGCAGCTGGATCGATTCCTTGACCGCCCACGCGCTGGGATACGGCCCGAAGTAGCGGTGCTTGCGGTCCACCGAGCCGCGGTAGTAGGCCACCCGCGGGAACACCGCGGCCGACGGCGCCCCGCCCCGCTGCGTGGAGAAACCCAGCTTGTCGGGCGAGCCGGTGATCTTCAGGTACGGATAGCTCTTGTCGTCGCGGAACAGGATGTTGTACCGCGGCGCCAGCGTCTTGATCAGGTTGTTCTCGAGCAGCAGTGCCTCGGCTTCCGAACGCACCACCGTCGTTTCCAGCTTCTCGATCTTGCCGACCATGTGGCCGATGCGGGTGCCGCCATGGTTCTTGGTGAAGTAGCTGGAAACGCGCTTCTTCAGGTTGCGCGCCTTCCCGACGTACAGCACGCCGCCCTGGGCGTCGTAGTAGCGGTAGACCCCGGGCAGCGGCGGCAAGGCCGCCACCTGCGCGAGGATTTCATCGGAATGGTCCTGCACCATGGCACGTATTATCGGAGCCCCATGCGCTGGGACCTCTTCTGCAGGGTGATCGACAACCACGGCGACGCCGGCGTGTGCTGGCGCGTGGCCGCGGAACTTGCGGCCCGCGGCGAGCAGGTGCGGCTCTGGATGGACGATGCGTCCATGCTGCGGTGGATGGCGCCGCAGGGCGCCTCCGGGGTGGAGGTCGTGCCCTGGCAGGAGCCGGGCGAGGCGCTGGAGCCGGGCGACGTGGTGGTCGAAGCCTTCGGCTGCGATCCACCGTCGGCTTTCGTCGCGCGCATGGCGGCTGCGTCACCGCCCCCCGCGTGGCTGAACCTGGAATACCTCTCGGCCGAGAGCTACGTGGAGCGCAGCCACGGACTGCCGTCGCCGGTGTCCACCGGACCCGGCGCCGGGCTGGTGAAGCACTTCTTCTATCCGGGCTTCACCGCGCGCACCGGCGGCGTGCTGCACGAGCGGGACCTCGCGGCACGGCGTGCGGTTTTCGACCGCGACGCCTGGCTGCGCGGCATCGGCGTCGGCCCCGCGCCCGAGCGCGTCGTCAGCCTGTTCTGCTACGAACCGCCCGGCCTGCCCCGGCTGCTGGACCAGCTGGCCTCGGGGCCCGTGCGCACCCTCCTCCTCGTCACCCCGGGGCGCGCCACCGCCGCGGTACGGGCCGCCGGGGCGACGTCGCGCGGGTCGCTGCAGCTGCACTTCCTGCCCTGGCTGAGCCAGCGCGACTACGACCACCTGCTGTGGTCCTGCGACCTCAACTTCGTGCGGGGCGAGGACTCGGTGGTGCGCGGGCTGCTGGCGGGCGTGCCCTCGGTGTGGCAGATCTACCCGCAGGCCGACGGCGCGCACCTGGCCAAGCTGGAGGCCTTCCTGCGGTGGCTGGACCCGACGCCGGACCTGCGCGCATTCTTCCTGGCGTGGAACGGCGTGACCCCAGGCCCGTTGCCGGCCCTGGACCCCGGCGGATGGGGTGCCGCGGCGACCGCGGCGCGCCAGCGGCTGGAGGCATTGCCCGAGCTCGCGACCGAGCTTCTGCGGTTCACCGCCGGGCAGGCTAGAATATAGAGCTTTGCGCTGGCACGCATCCGCGCCGCGCAGCACCCTTGCCGCCACCCGCAGCCTTTGCGCGCGACGGCTCGAAGACCGGCCACTAGGGGCCGGGCCTCCCACCGAAGACACCGTCATGAAAATCGCTCAAGAAATCCGCGCCGGCAACGTGATCATGCAGAACGGCCAGCCCTGGGTCGTGCTGAAGACCGAGTACTCCCGCGGCGGCCGCAACTCGGCCACCGTGCGGATGAAGCTCAAGAGCCTGCTGAACAACCAGGGCACGGAGACCGTGTTCAAGGCCGACGACAAGATGGACCAGGTCATCCTCGACAAGAAGGACTGCACCTATTCCTACTTCGCCGACCCCATGTACGTCTGGATGGACGCCGACTACAACCAGTACGAGGTGGAAGCCGAGAACATGGGCGACGCCCTGAACTACCTCGAGGACGGCCTGCCCGCCGAAGTGGTGTTCTACGAAGGCAAGGCGATTTCCGTCGAACTGCCCACCAGCGTCGAGCGCGAGATCACCTGGACCGAGCCCGCCGTCAAGGGCGACACCTCCGGCAAGGTGCTCAAGCCCGCCAAGATCGCCACCGGCTTCGAGATCGGCGTGCCGATCTTCGTGGCCCAGGGCGACAAGGTGGAAATCGACACCCGCACCGGCGAGTACCGCCGGCGCGTCTGACGCTCCCGCGTCCCCGACAAGGCTCCGCAAGGAGCCTTTTTTGATGGCCGGATTCGATCCCACCCGCATCGCCGCACCGTTCCGCATGCAGCCGGGCCTGCAGCGGCTGCCGGCGGATGCGCGGCACCTGACGCCGCTGGCGCCGGGCAGCGCCCTCTGGCACGAGAAGAAGCAGGTCGTGGATGCGGGCACGAGCCGACTGGCCGTCTCCGGCTTCGATCCGGCACCGGCGGTCGCCGCCATCCTGGCGCAGGCGCGCTCCGAAGGCATCGCGGCCGCCGAACCCATCGAGCTGGCGTTCGAGGAGGACTTCGCGGTGCTCGACGGCGCCACCGGCACCCTGCCCTGGCTGTGCGTCTGCGTGCCCTCGCACTGGGCGCCGGAGGAGAAGCTCGGCCTGCCCTTCGCCGCCGTCCATGCCCCGGTCGCCGACAACCAGCTGCTGCTCGCGGCCGGCGCCCCTCTCGTCCAGCTGGTCACCTCCGGCGAACGGTTCGAACGCTTCGTCTGGACGCTCACGCCCAGCGGGCGACACGACCAGCACCCGCGCCGGCAGCAGCGCACCCCGTGGCCCGCCGAGGCCGATCCGGCCCGCTTCGCGGCGCAGTGCTTCCTGCGCGCGGAGCGGCAGACCTTCTTCCCGGTGCCCTCCGCGCCGGGGCAGGCCGTCTTCACGATCCGCGTGATGCTGCAGCCGTTGACGGGGGCGATCGCCACGCGCGCCGATGCGCAGCGGCTGCACGACGCCCTGGCCTCGATGAGCGACGCCGTCCTCGCGTACAAGAACCTGTCCGCGGCACGCAGTCGCCTGCTGGCCTGGCTCTCCACGGTGGACCGCTGATGGACCTGCTCTGGCGCATCGCGCAGGTCATCATCCCCGTGTTCCTGATCGTGTCGGTGGGCTGGGCCTACGGCCGGCGCACGCGTCCGGACCTCACCACCTTCAACCGCATCGTGCTGGACGTGCTGTCGCCGCTGCTGGTCTACACCGCCCTGGCCGCCAAGGAGTTCCGCTGGCAGGACCACGCCGTGCTGCTGGGCGGCGGCGCCGTGCTGATCCTGCTGACCGGCCTCGTCGCCTTGGGCGTCGCCCGGCTCGCCCACACGCAGGCGCGTTCCCTGGTCCCGGTGGTGATGTTCACCAACTGCGGCAACATGGGCCTGCCGCTGGCGCTGCTCGCCTTCGGCCCGCAGGACTTCGGCGCCGCCGTGGCGCTGTTCTCGATCAGCAACCTCATCCACTTCTCGCTGGGCGCGCGCATCACGAGCGCGCACGCCCGCACCCGCGACCTGTTGCTCAGTCCGTTGATGGTGGCCACCGCGTTGGGCTTCGCCAGCGCGCTCTCCGGCTGGCGGCCGCCCGACGTGCTGTTCACCGGCATGCGCCTGCTGGGCGAGGCGATGCTGCCGCTGATGCTGTTCGCGCTGGGCGTGCGCCTGACGCTGCTGCGGCGGGAGGACGTGCCGCGCGGCTTGCTGGGCGCGTTCGCGCGGCCGCTGATCGGGCTGGCCGTGGCGCTTCCGCTCGCCTGGGCGCTGCAGCTGGAGGGGAATGCCCGCGCGCAGCTGGTCCTCTTCAGCGCATTGCCGCCGGCGGTGATGCAGTTCCTGCTGGCCGAACGCTACCGGCAGGAGCCGGAGCGCGTGGCGGCCATGATCCTGCTGGGGAACGCGCTGGCCGTCGTTTTCGTGCCGCTGGGCCTGGCGCTGGCGCTCTAGTCGCTCAGAAGCGGCGCGTCAGCGTCCAGACCAGGATGGTGCCGACCAGCACCGCGCTGCCGACCACGGCCGCCCACAGCAGCGGATGCAGCATGGTGCTGCCGGCCGCGGCCCGGCCCGCCAGCGGCTCGCTGCCCGGCCAGGGCGCGGAATGCGTCAGCTTCTCGGTCAGTTCGCCGGCGGCCTCCGGCGAGAACATGTCGAGGGTCAGCCGCTGCAGGCCCTCGCCGGCCTTCGAGGTCCGCACCCAGAGGTCGACGATGCTGCCGCGCAGGCGCGCATGGGCGATGTCCTCCAGCGGGAACTTCACGCGGTCTTCCTTCCAGGCGCGGCCTTCGCGGTAGCGCCCGGCGATGCGCAGCACCTTGGTCTGCACGCGCACCTCGAGTTCGCCCTTGAAGGGAGGGATGGCGTAGCCCTTGCCTTCCACTTCGACCAGCGTGGCCGGGCAGGTCGCCTGGACGACGGAATAGCTGGCGGCGCCGTCGCCGCGGCTGGGCTCGAACGCCGGCTGGGTCGGCGAGCCATGCACGAGCTCGGCCACCGTCAGCTTGCCGCCGTCGGCACCGACCAGCACGTGGTCGCTGGTCAGCGTCTTCTTGATGCGCATGCCGACGATGGTGCGGCGGTCGTACGGGCCGATCGTGCGGCCCTCCAGCACCACGTGGTACACCGGGTTGTCCAACCTCTTCCCCTCGGGTCGTTTGGCGCAAGGATAGCGCGCGCCCCCGCCGCCGCCCAGCCGGGCCTGCACGGATTCCGGCCACAATCGGCCCTATGTCTTCGACCCGCAACATCCACGACCGCCGCCTGGCGGACGCCTGGGCCACGCTGAAGGCGCATTCGGACGCCGGGCTGCCGCTCGACCCCGACGCCAACCGCCTGGCCTTCGTCGATCCCGAATTCCTGCTGCGCCGCGAAACGCGCGGCATCCGCTTCCAGCTGGAACTGCTCAAGCCCGACCTGGAGCAGCAGGCCCACGGCATCGAGAACACCATCGTGGTGTTCGGCAGCGCGCGCTTCCGCGACACCGAGGCCTCCGCCGCGATGGTGCAGGCCGCCGAGGCCGCCGGCGACGAAACGGTGATCCGCCGCGCCAGGGCGCTGGCCCGCAACGCCCACTACTACGAGAAGGCCCGCGCCTTCGGCAAGATCGTCGCCGACTACAGCGCCGACAAGGAACCGCGCGACCAGCTGTTCATCTGCACCGGCGGCGGCCCCGGCATCATGGAAGGCACCAACCGCGGCTCGCACGAGGCCGGCGGCATCAGCGTGGGCCTGTCGATCGCGCTGCCCATGGAGGAAGCCGCCAACCCCTACGTCACGCCGGCGCTGTCCTTCAAGTTCCACTACTTCGCGCTGCGCAAGATGCACTTCATGATGCGCGCGAAGGCCCTGGTCGCCTTTCCCGGCGGCTTCGGCACGCTGGACGAACTGTTCGAGGTGATCACGCTGGTGCAGACGCGCAAGGCGCGCCAGGTGCCGATCGTGCTGTTCGGCTCGGACTACTGGAAGCGGCTGATCAACTTCGAGGTGCTGGTGGAGGAAGGCGTGATCTCGCCCGGCGACCTCGACCTCTTCCAGTTCGCCGACGACCCCGAAACGGCCTGGAACCTGATCAAGACCTTCTACCGGCTCTGAGCCCGAAGGCCAGGCGCGAGCCGGCGCCGACCATCGCCGCCACCGTCCAGAACACGGCACTGATGCCCACGACGGTGCCGGCCATGCCGAACAGCATCGGCATCGCGACGCTGGAGGCGTTGATCACCATCAGCCGCATGCCCACGGCCTCGCCGTGGCGCTCGTGGGGCGTGATCTGGTGCAGCATGCTCATGATCATCGGCTGCACCGTGCCGAGGGCGACGCCCAGCAGCACCGAGCACAGCCCCATGGTCACGGCGGTGTGCATGAAGGGGTACACCGCATAGATCAGGGCCGTGGCGACCATCGCGCCGGCCACCATCGCCCATTCGTGGATCCGCGAGGCCAGCACCGGCAGCAGCACGCGGATGGCGGCGGCGGCGATGGCGAAGGCGCCCAGGATCGTCCCGATGACGGAGGCCGACAGCCCGCGCTCGTGCCCGAGCACCGGCACGACGAAGGTGTGCACGTCCCAGGCCGAGGACAGGAACCAGTTGACGATCAGCAGCCGCCGGAACACCGGCTCGCGCACCAGGTCCCAGGCGCGTCCGGCCTTCGCGTTCGCCGGCCGCTGCGGCAACGGGGCCTCGTGCGTGCGGCGGATCCAGGCCCAGGCCACCAGGGGCAGCACCGCCATCAGCAGGAAGGCCCAGCGGAAACCGGCGTGGTCGATCACCAGCCCCGCGGCGAACGGCCCGAGGAAGTTCGAGAACGCCGGCCCGATCGAAAGCCAGGAGAACACCTGCTTCAGCTGCAGCGGCGTCTGCGCGGCGCGTCCCACGTGCCGCTGCAGCGCGATGACCGCGGCACCGGTGGCGCCGCCCGTGAGCAACGCCGAGACGCACAGCACGGGAAAGACCGGCCAGACCACCGCCAGGCCCGCACCGAAGGTCGCAGCGCCCACGCTCCAGGCCACCGGGTTCTTCAATCCATGGCGGTCGGCATAGCGACCCGCCGGCAGCGCCAGGAAGACCTGCGTGAGCGCATAGAGCGCCAGCAGCACGCCGACGGCGGCCTCGCTGTAGCCCTCGCGCAGCGCCAGCAGCGGCGAGGCCATGCGCATGCCGGCCATGCAGGCGTGCAGGAAGACGTGGCCGGCGATGAGGCGCGCGAGCTCGCGCGTGAGGCCACCGCCTTCAGGCGTCGCTGTCGTCACCGTTCTCCGCCAGGGGCAGCAGGGCCTGCGCCTGGCCCTCGGGCAGCGCCTCCACCTTCTTCAGCGCGCGCTGCATCTGCTTGGCCCGGGTGTCGGCCTTGTCGAGGGTCTCGGCGGCGCGGTTCACCTGGTCCTTCACCGCCTCGACCCATTTGCCGTAGCGCTCGAACTCGGTCTTGACGGCACCCAGCACCTTCCAGACCTCGGACGCCTGCTGTTCCAGCGCAAGGGTGCGGAACCCCATGTGCAGGCTGTTCAGCATCGCCAGCAGCGTCGTCGGCCCGGCGAGCGTCACCCGGTAGTCGCGCTGGATCTTGTCCATCAGGCCCGGCCGGCGCAGCACCTCGGCGTACAGGCTCTCGATCGGCAGGAACAGGATGGCGAAGTCCGTGGTGTACGGCGGGCACAGGTAGTACTCGCAGATGGACTTGGCCTCCTCTCGGATGCGCACCTCCAGCGCGCGGCCGGCGCTGTCGACGCCCGCGGCGTCGGCGCGGTCGTGCGCATCCAGCAGGCGCTCGTAGTCCTCGCGCGGGAACTTGGCGTCGATCGGCAGCCACACCGGCACGCCGTCGGCGCTGCGGCCGGGAAAGCGCACCGCGAAGTCCACGCGCTGGTTGCTCTTCGGCTTGGTCTCGACCTGCTTGCCGTATTGCTCGGGCGTGAGCACCTGCTCGAGCAGGGCCTCGAGCTGCACCTCGCCGAACATGCCCCGCGTCTTGACGTTGGTCAGCACGCGCTGCAGGTCGCCCACCCCTTGCGCGAGGTTCTGCATCTGCCCCAGGCCGTGGTGCACCTGCTCCAGGCGGTCGGCCACCTGCTTGAAGCTCTCGCCCAGGCGCGCCTCCAGCGTGGTCTGCAGCTTCTCGTCCACGGTCTGCCGCATCTCGTCCAGCTTCGCCGCGTTGGTCTGCTGCATGGAGGTGAGCTGCGTCTCCAGCGTCGCGCGCACCTCGGACATGCGGCGCGCGTTGGCTTCGCTCAGGTCGCGCAGCTGGTTGTTGAGCGTGTCCGACAGGTTCTTCTGCAGCAGCGTGAGCTGCTGCGAGAAGGCGTCGATCTGCGCATTCTGCGTCCGCGTCGCTTCCTGGCCCTGGCGCGTCAGCGTCTCCTGGAAGGTGGCCAGCGTCTGCGTCAGCTCGCCGCGCAGGCCGCGCGATGATTCGCTGATCTCGCGGCGCAGTTCGCGTTCCAGGCGTTCGTTGGCGGCCATCAGCTCGACCCGCCCGGTGTCCTGCACCGGCGGCTTGCGCAGCAGCAGCGCCACCAGCAGCACGACGCTGGCGATCGCCAGCGCCATCACGATCCAGATTTCCACTTAGGCCAGCACTTCCGGGTTGAGGGGGTTGAGCGGCCGGCCCTGCTGGTGGAAGGCGACGAGGTTGTCGGCCGCGAGGCGGGCCATCGCCTTGCGCGTCGGGATCGTTGCGCTGGCGATGTGCGGGGTCAGCACGACGTTCGGCACGGCCAGCAGGTCGGGATGCACCTTGGGTTCGCCCTCGAACACGTCGAGGCCGGCCGCGGCGATCTTCTTCTCGCGCAGCGCCCGGGCCAGCGCGGCGTCGTCGACGATGCCGCCGCGGGCGATGTTCACCAGCGTGGCCGTGGGCTTCATCTGGTCCAGCTCCTTCGCGCCGATCGCATGATGCGATTCGGCCGAGTACGGCAGCACCAGGACCAGGTGGTCCGCAGTCCTCAGCAATTCCTCCTTGGAGACGTAGCGCGCCTTGCACGCGGCCTCCAGGTCGGGCGCCAGCCGCGAACGGTTGTGGTAGACCACGTCCATGCCGAAGCCGTGCGCGCCGCGGCGGGCGATGCCCTGGCCGATGCGGCCCATGCCCAGGATGCCCAGCCGGCTGCCATGCACCTCGGCGCCGGCGAACATGTCGTAGCTCCACTTCTTCCACTGCCCCGCGCGCAGGTAATGTTCGCTCTCGGTGACCCGGCGCGCGGTGGCCATGAGCAGCGCGAAGCCGAAGTCGGCCGTGGTCTCCGTCAGCACGTCGGGCGTGTTCGTGGCCACCACCCGGCGCGCCGTCATCGCCGGCACGTCGAAGTTGTTGTAGCCCACCGCCATGTTGGCGACCATCTTCAAGTCCGGGCAGGCGGCCAGCACCTCGGCGTCGATGCGCTCGCTGCCGGTGGTGAACGCGCCCCACTTGCCCTGCAGGCGCGCGATGAGTTCGGCCTTGCTGAAGACGGTGTCGGCCTGGTTGCTGTCCACCTCGAAATGCTGCGACAGCAGCTCGAGGGTTTCCGGGAACACGGCCCGGGCGACGAGGATGGAGGGTTGGGTCATGGTCTAGCGGAACCAGATGAAGGTCATGGCGATGAACAGCGGGACGAGGATCGCGCCCGACCACGCCATGTAGCCGAAGAAGCTGGGCATTTTGACACCGCGGTCCTCGGCGATGGACTTCACCATGAGGTTGGGCGCGTTGCCGATGTAGGTGTTGGCGCCCATGAAGACGGCGCCGGCCGAAATGGCGGCCAGCACCGGCGCGTAGGTGGTCATCAGCGCCTGCGGATCGCCCCCCGCCGTGTTGAAGAACACGAGGTAGGTCGGCGCGTTGTCCAGGAAGGAACTGAGCGCGCCGGTCGCCCAGAAGTAGGCGGCGGGATCGGGCGTGCCGTCGGCGCGCGTGACCGCCGCGACGATCGGCGCGAACGGGCCGTTGACGCCGGCCTTCAGCATCGCGATGACCGGGATGATGGTCAGGAAGATGCCGGCGAACAGCTTCGCCACCTCGAGCATCGGCGCCCAGGAGAACTGGTTGGCCTCGTGCACCGCCGCCGGCGTGATGCGCAGCGACAGGAAGGTGATGGCGACCAGGCCGATGTCGCGCACCAGCCCCGCCAGGCCGACGTCCGTCCCCATGACATTGAAGCCGGCCGGCGTCTTCCAGAAGCCGCTCAGCAGCACCAGCCCCACGATCGCGGCCAGCAGCCAGAAGTTGCGCGCGCCATCGAAGCCCAAGCCGCGGGTGTCGGGCGTCGGGTCCTGGGGCCGCACCTCCTCGCGCCGGTGGTAGTACCACCAGTCCAGCGCGTAGAAGATCGCCAGCAGCGCGCCGACCAGGAACAGCGTCTCCGGGAAGATCCAGCGGATCGTCCAGAAGAAGTCCACGCCCTTGAGGAAGCCGAGGAACAGCGGCGGGTCGCCCAGCGGCGTCAGCGAGCCGCCGGCGTTGGACACGATGAAGATGAAGAACACCACGGTGTGCGCCTGGTGCCTGCGGTTGTCGTTGGCGCGGATCAGCGGCCGGATCAGCAGCATCGAGGCGCCGGTGGTGCCCATGAAGCTGGCGAGCACGGCGCCGATCGCCAGGATGGCCGTGTTCAGCCCCGGGCTGCCGTGCAGGTTGCCGCGGATGTAGATGCCGCCCGACACCGTGAACAGCGCCGTCAGCAGGATCACGAAGGGGATGTACTCGGCCAGCAGCGTGTGGACCAGCGCGATGCCTGCCGTGGAGGCTCCGAAGAAGGCCGCGAAGGGCAGCAGGAAGGCCAGCGCCCAACCCGCCGCGACCTTGCCGTAGTGGTGGTGCCAGAACCAGGGCGCCAGCAGCGGCATCAGGGCGATGGACAGCAGGATGCCGGCGAACGGGATGCCCCAGGCGGGGGACAGCCGGCTGGCGTCGAACTCCGCGGCCGCCGCGACTTGCGGCAACAGCAGCGGAACGGCCCACAGCAGCGGCCGGAGATTCTTCATCGGGGTCTCCTCTGCGGCCGGCAGGCCGGCCCGTTTGTTCTTGCAGCCCGCCGAGCATACCGAATCGAAGCCGCGGGTAGGCCGCAACCTACCCGCCGTGCGGCGGGCTTCCTACCGGTTGAGCCAGGGGCCCGCGCGACGATCGACCGCAGGAGCGCCGTGCGGCGCGCGCGGGAGACCAGGAGATGAACCAGGATCGCATCCAGGGCCGCTGGAAGCAGCTCAAGGGCAAGGTCAAGGAACAGTGGGGCAAGCTCACCGACGACGACCTCGACGTGATCGCGGGCCGCCGCGACCAGCTGCTCGGGCGGATCCAGCAGCGCCACGGCCTGGCCAAGGACGAGGCCGACCGGCAGGTCACCGACTGGGAGCGCACGAGCCCGGACCACCGGCTGGACGACGACCGGCCGCAGGTCCGGCCCGGGCGCCAGGGAGGTCCGCGATGAAAGCGCTGCGCCTCGCCGCCGCCGCGGCCTTCGCCTGCAGCGCCATCGCGGCGCTGGCCGCGACCCCCTACAACGAGGAGCAGGTCAAGGCGCACAAGGTCCGCATCGAGGAGCAGTACGACCAGGCGCAGGCGCGCTGCCGGCGGGTGGAAGGCCACGTCCGCGAAATCTGCAACGAGCGGGCGCGCGGCGAGCGCGACATCCAGTCGGCCGAACTGCGGCTGCAGGCCCAGCCGAGTGCCGACAACGACGAGAAGCTGCGCCTGGCCAGGGCGGAAGCCACCTATTCGATGGCCTTGGTCCAGTGCAAGCCGCTCGATGGGCAGGCGCGCTCGGTGTGCCGCGACGACGCGAAGCGCGTGTTCGAGGACGCGCGCCGCGAGGCGAAGCTGCAGAAGGACGTGATGCAGCAGGTGATCGCGTCGGACAACTCGGTCCGGGAGCGCACCGCCCAGGCCGACCGGCTCGCCGAACAGCAACTCGCCGCCGCGCGCCAGCGCTGCGAGGCCTTGCCCGCCGAAGGCCGCCAGCCCTGCCTGGAAGACGCGAAGCGCCGCTTCGAGCAGCGCTAGCCGAGCCAGTGCGTGAAGCCGGCCGCGGGCTCGCGCGGCGTGTGGAAGCCGTTGACCGGCGCCTGCAGGTCCGCGTGGCCGAGCGACATCCCGCACACCACCATCTCGTCCGGCCCGGCGCCGATGTGCGGCAGGATGATCTTCGCGAACCCGTTCCACGCCGCCTGCGGGCAGGTGTGCAAACCGCGCGCCCGCGCCGCGACCATGATGTTCTGCAGGAACATGCCGTAGTCCATCAGCGAGCCGCGGCCGAGGATGCGGTCCATCGTGAACATCAGCCCCACCGGCGCGTCGAAGAAGCGGAAGTTGCGCTGGTGCTGCGCATGCATCTTGTCCTTCTCGCCCTTGGCGATGCCCAGCAGGCCGTAGAGGCTCCAGCCGTTCTCGCGGCGCCGGTCGATGTACGGCGAGATCCACTTCGTGGGGTAGTAGTCGTACTCCTCGCGGTACTCCGCGGCCAGGGCCGGATCCGCGTAGATGGCATCGTGGGCGGCGCAGACCTTGTCCACCAGGCCGTCGCGCGCCGCGCCTTGCAGCACGTACACCTTCCAGGGCTGCGTGTTGGTGCCCGACGGCGCGCGGGCGGCCACCTCGAGGATCTCCGCGATGGTCGCGCGGGGCACTTCGCGGTCGCGCAGGAACGCGCGGCACGAGAAGCGGCTTGCGATCGCGTCGTCGACGCTGGCGGGATCGGCCACCACCGTGGCCACCTGGGATGTCTTCACTGCAGCGCCTCCAGCACTTTCTTCAGCGGCGCGGGCAGCTCGGCGGGGCGGCGCGTCGCGCGGTCGACGTAGACGTGGACGAAATGGCCCTTGGCGGCGGTGAGCGCCTCGCCCAGGAGGAACAGCCCCACCTCGTAGCGCACGCTCGACTTGCCGATCTTCGCCACCCGCAGCCCGGCTTCGACGACCTGCGGGAATTCGACGGACGCGAAGTAGTTGCATTGCGTCTCGATGACGAGGCCGATCGTTTCGCCGCGGTGGATGTCCAGCACGCCCCGCTCGATCAGGTGCGCATTCACGGCGGTGTCGAACCAGCTGTAGTAGACGACGTTGTTCACGTGCCCGTAGGCATCGTTGTCCATCCAGCGGGTCGGGATCGTGCGGAAGGCCTTGTAGCCGGCGCGCCCCTCGGGCTGCGGCTTCGCGGGAGTCGGTTCGCTCATCGCGGGCGATTGTGCCAGCGCAGCGCATGGTCGACCGCCGCGGAAAAGGTGTTCACCTGCACCTGCACCGTGTCCTCGATGCGGGTGCCGTAGCCGCCGGCCATCGCGAAAGCCAGCGGCAGTCCGCGCTGCCAGGCCCAGTCGAACACGCGCCGGTCGCGCGCCTCGAGGCCGTCCCAGGACAGCTTCAGGCGGCCCAGCCGGTCGCCTTCGTGCGGGTCGGCGCCCGCCAGGTAGATCACGAACTCGGGATCGAAGCGGTGCGACAGCTCCTCCAGTGCGCGTTCGAGCGCGTGCAGGTAGGCGTCGTCCCCGGTGCCGTCCGGCAGGTCGACGTCGAGGTCGCTGGCCTCCTTGCGGAACGGGAAGTTCTTCTGGCCGTGCAGCGAGAGCGTGAACACGGAGGGATCGTCGCGGAAGATGCGGGCGGTGCCGTTGCCCTGGTGCACGTCGAGGTCGACGATCGCGACCTGGAGCGGCGTGCGCCGCCGGCGCGCGTGCTCGGCCTGCATCAGGCGGGCCGCCACGGCGGCGTCGTTGAACACGCAGAAGCCGCCACCCTTGTCGGGATAGGCATGGTGCGTGCCGCCGGCGATGTTGGCGGCCAGGCCTTCGCGCAGCGCCGCGCGGCTGGCCGCGATCGTCGCGCCGACGGAGCGCCGGGCCCGCTCGGCCATCGCCGGGCTCCAGGGGAAGCCGATCTCGCGCATCACCTTGGGGTCGACGCTGCCGTCGCCGATGGCCTGGATGTAGCCCGGCGTGTGGACGAGCGCCAGTTCGCCGTCGCTGGCGGGTTCGGCCCGCATCAGCCGGATCTGCGGCAGCTCGGCGGCCAGCCGGTCGCGCAACAGCTGGTACTTCTCCATCGGGAAGCGGTGGCCCGGCGGCAGCGGCAGCACGAACTGGTTGGCGTAGAAAACCTGCATCCGGGCCATTGTCCCGGGCCGGCGCCGCCCGAGGTTCCTAGGGAGGGCGGACTATTTTGCTGCGCCGCAGCAAAAAGGGCTTGCAATGGGGTTCCACGCCCCTATACTTCTATCCATGCTGCACTGCAACATCGGTTCAGGGCAGTGGAAGACACCCCCTACCCCTCCAGGAGAAACCGCATGCTGACCCCCGAACAGATCCTCGCCGCCCAGAAGGCCCACGTCGAAACCCTCTTCGGCCTGACCACCAAGGCCTTCGAAGGCGTCGAGAAGCTCGTCGACCTGAACGTCACCGCCTCCAAGCTGGCGCTGCAGGAAGCCGCCGAGACCGCCCAGACCGTCATGAGCGCCAAGGATGCGCAGGAACTGCTGGCCCTCCAGGCCGCGCTGTTCCAGCCCCTGGCCGAGAAGACCGCGGCCTACAGCCGCCACCTGTACGACATCACGGCCGCCACCGGCGCCGAGTTCGGCAAGGCCTTCGAAGGCCAGGTCTCCGACGCCCAGAAGAAGTTCCTGGCCGTCGTCGACAACGCCGCCCGCAACGCCCCGGCTGGTTCCGAGACCGCGGTCGCCGTGTTCAAGAGCGCGGTTGCCGCCGGCAACAACGCCCTGGAATCCGTGCAGAAGGCCGTCAAGCAGGCCGCCGACGTCGCCGAAGCCAACTTCAACGCCGTGGCCAGCCAGGCCGTGAACGCCTCGAAGGCCACCACCGGCCGCGCCAAGCGCGCCGCCTGAGGCCGGACCTGCAGATTTCCTGACGCCAGCCTGGCTGGCGCAGGAACTCCGCGCGTCGCAACGCATCCCAAGGACACTCCGGCGATTTGGCGGAGTCCCTTCAGGTTGTCTCCTCGGATCCTTCGACGCCTTCGGCAGGTTCAGGATCCCTTCGGCGGTCATCGGCAACGGTGACCGCCTTTTTCATGCCCGCGGCCGCGTCTCGCGCGATTGAGAATGATTCGCGTTTGTTCTATGATCCCGGGATCCGTCCCCCGGGGACGCCCACCGTGAAAAGGAAGACCGAATGATCGCCAAGGCCGCAGGCATCGCGACGCTGCTCATCGCCGCCGCCACCTCCGTCGCCGCGCAGGAACAGGTGCTGAACCTGTACTCCGCCCGCCACTACTCGACGGACGAGGCGCTCTACGCCAACTTCACCAAGGCCACCGGCATCAAGATCAACCGGGTCGACGCCGACGACGCCGGCATCCTGGCGCGCCTGAAGGCCGAGGGCACCGCGTCGCCCGCCGACGTGATCCTGCTGGTGGACGCCGCCCGCCTCTACCGCGGCGACCAGGACGGCCTGTTCAAGCCCGTCAAGTCCACGGTGCTGGAGAACGCGATTCCCCCGCAGTACCGCGCGGAACCCGGCGCCGAAGGCACCAGCTGGTTCGGCTTCTCCACCCGCGGCCGCGTCGTCGTGTACGACAAGGTCAAGGTCAAGCGCGAAGACGTCGACACCTACGAGGAACTGGCCGACCCGAAGAACAAGGGCAAGGTCTGCCTGCGTTCCGGCTCGCACCCGTACAACCTGTCGCTGTTCGGCTCCGTCATGCAGCACGTGGGCGAGCAGAAGACCGAAGCCTGGCTCAAGGGCATCGTCGACAACATGGCGCGCGCGCCCAAGGGCGGCGACACCGACCAGATCAAGGCGGTCGGCGCCGGCGAGTGCCAGGTCGCGGTCAGCAACACCTACTACATCGCGCGCCTGCTGCGCTCCAGCAATGCGGAAGACAAGGCGCTGATGGAGCGCGTGGGCGTGGTGTTCCCCAACCAGTCCTCCTGGGGCACGCACCTGAACATCGCCGGTGGCGCGGTCGCGAAGCACTCGAAGAACACCGCCAACGCGGTGAAGTTCCTCGAGTACCTGGCCAGCGCGGAGGCGCAGAACTACTTCGCCAACGGCAACAACGAATGGCCCACCGCGAAGGGGGTGAAGGTGAACAACCCCGCGCTGCAGGCCATGAGCGGCGGCGGCGACTTCAAGGCCGAGACGATCCCGCTGGCGGCCGTCGGCGCCAACACGGTGAAGGTGCAGCAGATGCTGGACCGCGTCGGATTCAAATAAGCCGCGGGACGGAAACTTCGGCCAGCCCGCCTCGTGCGGGCTTTTTCATGTCCGATAATTGACGTTCACGTCAACGTCAAGCATCAGGAGCAGAGATGGAAATCAAGGGCAAGGTGTTCATCGTCACCGGGGGCGCGTCCGGCCTCGGCGAAGGCACGGCGCGCATGCTCGCCGCCAGCGGCGGCAAGGTCGTCATCGCCGACATGCAGGTGGACAAGGGCGAGGCGGTGGCGAAGGACATCGGCGGTGCCTTCGTGAAGTGCGACGTGAGCCAGGAAGCCGACGGCCAGGCCGTGGTGGCCCGGGCGGTGTCCCTCGGCAAGCTGATGGGGCTGGTGAACTGCGCCGGCATCGCGCCCGCGGAAAAGACGGTCGGCAAGAACGGCGCCCACAACCTGGGCGTGTTCAGCAAGACCATCATGGTCAACCTGGTCGGCAGCTTCAACATGATCCGCCTGGCCGCCGAGGCGATGGCGAAGAACGAGCCCGAAGCCACCGGCGAGCGCGGCTGCATGATCTCCACGGCGTCCGTCGCGGCGTACGACGGCCAGATCGGCCAGGCCGCGTACAGCGCCTCCAAGGGCGGCGTGGTCGGCATGACGCTGCCGATCGCCCGCGACCTCGCCCGCAACGGCATCCGCAACATGACGATCGCTCCCGGCATCTTCGGCACGCCCATGCTGTTCGGGATGCCCAAGGAAGTGCAGGACGCGCTCGCCGCCAGCGTGCCCTTCCCGTCGCGCCTGGGCACGCCGGAGGACTACGCCAAGCTTGCCAAGCACATCTTCGAGAACGACATGCTCAACGGCGAAGTGATCCGCCTCGACGGCGCGATCCGCATGGCGCCGAAGTAAGCACCCGGCGGGGCGGCACGGCCCTATAGTGCCTGGACAACACACCGCTCCAGGAGAAGAGAACCCATGCGCCGCCCCGTCCTTTCCTGGCTCGCCGCCGCGAGCCTGCTGGCCGCCTGCGCCAGCACCCCCTCCTCCCACTTTTCCTACACCGTCCCGGACCAGCCGGAGGCCGCTTCCGGCATCACGGCCAAGCCGGGCTGGGCGACCACGAAGTTCGCCGTTGCCGCGGCCAACCCGCTGGCCACCGACGCCGGCTACCAGGTGCTCAAGGCCGGCGGCTCGGCGATCGACGCGGCGATCGCGGTGCAGATGGTGCTGACCCTGGTCGAACCGCAATCCAGCGGCATCGGCGGCGGCGCCTTCCTGTTGCACGCGAGGGGCCGGGAGATCGAGGCGTTCGACGGCCGCGAGACTGCGCCGTCGGCCGTGGACGAAAACCTCTTCATCGGCGCCGACGGCAAGCCGCTCGCCTTCCACGACGCCGTGGTCGGCGGCCGCTCGGTCGGCGTGCCCGGCACCGTGCGCATGCTGGAGGCGGCGCACCGCCAGCACGGCAAGCTGCCCTGGGCCACGCTGTTCCAGCCGGCGATCACCCTCGCGGAGAACGGCTTCAAGGTCTCGCCCCGCCTGAACACGCTGCTCAAGGGCGAAGCGCACCTGAAGAAAGACCCGACCGCCGCGGCCTACTTCTACCGCACCGACGGCGAGCCGCACGCCGTCGGCCACTTGCTGCGCAACCCGGAACTCGCCGTGGTGCTGCGCCGCATCGCCGCCGAAGGCTCGCGCGCCTTCTACGAAGGCGACATCGCCCGCGCGATCGTCGACAAGGTGCAGCGCCACCCGACCAACCCGGGCCGCATGAACCTGTCCGACCTCGCGGCCTACCAGCCGAAGAAGCGCGCGCCGCTGTGCCACGACTACGCCTCGCACGGCCGCACCTTCCAGGTCTGCGGCTTCCCGCCGCCTTCGTCCGGCGCCATCGCGGTGGGGCAGATCCTCGGCATCCTGAACCAGACCCCGGCCGCCACGCTGCCGCTGCAGGACGGCCTGCCGTCGGCGCAATGGCTGCACCTGTACACCGAGGCGTCGCGCCTGGCGTTCGCCGACCGCGCGCAGTACGTGGCCGATCCCGACTTCGTGCAGCCCCCGGGCGGCAGCTGGACGAGCCTGCTGGCCCCGAGCTACCTGGCCGAGCGCGCGCGCCTGATCCAGCCGAACGGCCCCAGCATGAAGACGGCGCAGCCTGGCACGCCGGCCGCCGTCACCGGCCACGCGCCGATGCCGGACCAGCCGGAGTTCGGCACCTCTCACATCAGCATTGTCGACGCGCAGGGCAATGCCGTGGCGATGACGACGACCATCGAGGACCAGTTCGGCTCGCGCCAGATGGTCAGGGGGTTCCTGCTGAACAACGAACTCACCGACTTCAGCTTCGCCCCCGCGGATGCGCAGGGACGGCCGATTGCCAACCGCGTGCAGGCCGGCAAGCGCCCGCGCTCGTCGATGGCGCCGACGCTGGTGTTCGACAAGGCCACCGGGCAGCTCGTGATGACGGGCGGCAGCCCGGGCGGCGCGCTGATCATCCACTTCACCGCCAAGACGCTCTACGGCGTCCTCAACTGGGGCCTGACGCCGCAGCAGGCGATCGACCTGCCCAACTTCGCGTCGCTGAACGGGCCGTCGCTGCTGGAGGAAAAGCGCTTCCCGCCGGCGACCGTGGAAGCGCTGCGCGCGCGCGGCGCCGAAGTGCGCGAACAGGCGCTCACCAGCGGCCTGCAGGCCATCACCGTCGGCAACGCGCACGGCACGCCCGTGCTGCTGGGCGGCGCCGACCCGCGCCGCGAAGGCATCGTGATGGGCGACTAGCCTGAAGTCCGCTCGATCCGTTCGTACTCGGAGATCACCTGCGCGCCCAGCAGCAGCAGCGTCGCGGCGATCTCCAGGCTGAACAGCACGATGATGGACGTGGTGAGCGAGCCGTACACCACGCTCACCGTCGACAGGGTGCTGAAGTACCAGACCAGCACCCGGCGCGTCACCTCCCACAGCAGGGCCGCGGTGACGCCGCCCAGCAGCGCATGGCGCCAGGACAGCCGCCCCACCGGCATGACCATGTAGATCGACGTCAGCAGGAAGATTTCGCCGGACAGGCCCAGCAGGTACAGCAGCACGCCCGAGAAGCCTTCCAGCGACCACTCCCCGCCGAGGAAACGGATGCTGTTCTCGCCCATGGCCTGGATGGCGCCGGCCACGAAGGTGATGACCAGCAGCCCGACGCCCAGCGAGAGGATGTAGAGGTAGGGCAGCAGCGCGGACACGAGGAAGTGCCGCCGCCGGATCGCGAAGCGGTGCAGGAAGATCACGGCCATGGCCTTCTCCAGCACCGTGAACGCGAGCGAGCTGAAGAACAGCATGGTGCCCAGCAGCAGCCAGCCGATCACGCTGCGATGCTCCACGAAGTTGGACAGCTCGGCGACGATCGCACGCGACTGGCCGGGGATGATCCATTCGAGGTAGCGGCCCAGCGTCTCCAGCAGTTCGCGCTGCTCGACCCAGTGCGACAGGGCGATCACCACCAGGATGAGCAGCGGCACCACCGAGAGCAGCGCGTAGTAGGCCACGGCCCCTGCGAGGAGGAGTCCCTGGTTGGACTGGAAGCCTTTCACCACCCGCCGGGCGAAGGTGCCGGGGTGGGCCAGCACGTAGGCACCGGCGGGGCTGAGCACGCGCATGCAGCCGAGTATGCCGCCCCTCGCGCTGTCGCGGGGGAGACCGCGCGCCCTCCGGCTTTCCCCTCATGGCCCGGCGCGCGCCCTGCCCTAGATTGGGCCCACCCCAAGGAGACAGCCCATGCAAGGTCCCGACCGACTCCGCCGCCGCCTGCTGCAGGCGGCGCTGGCCTCCCCCGCCGCCGTCGCCCTCCCCGCGCTGGCGCAGTCCGGCTACCCGAACCGGCCCATCAAGCTGATCTGTCCCTGGCCCGCCGGCGGTGCGACCGACGCGGTGATGCGGGCCATCGCGCAGAGCGCGGGCAAGGGGCTGGGCGGCGACATGATCGTGGAGAACAAGGCGGGCGCCAGCGGCATGCTGGGGCCGAACGAACTGGTGAAGGCACCTCCGGACGGCTACACCCTGTCGCAGCTCACGATCGGCGTCGCCCGGCTGCCGCACATGCAGAAGATGCAGTTCGACCCGCTCAAGGACTTCACGTACATCCTGAACATGACCGGGTACACCTTCGGCATGGTGGTCAAGGCCGACTCCCCGATCAAGTCGGTGAAGGACCTCGTCGACTACGCCAAGGCCAACCCGGGCAAGTTCACCTACGGCTCGCCGGGCCAGGGCACCACGCCGCACCTGGCGGTGGAGGAGTTCGCGGACAAGGCGGGCATCAAGCTGCAGCACGTGCCCTTCAAGGGCTTCGCCGACGGCATGCAGGCCATGCTGGGCGGCCACACGATGGCGCACAGCGACTCCACCGGCTGGTCGGGCCACGTCGACGGCGGCACCGCGCGGCTGCTCGCGACCTACGGATCGAAGCGCACGAAGAAGTGGGCGAACGTGCCCACGCTGAACGAGCTCGGCTTCGACACGATCTCCGAATCGCCCTTCGGCATCGGCGCGCCCAAGGGCCTGGATCCGGCGATCACTCGGCGGCTGCACGATGCCTTCCGCCGCACCCTCGAGGACCCCGCCGTGCTGTCCGCCTTCGAGAAGTACGACCAGTCGGTGATCTACATGAACAGCGCCGACTACGAGAAGTTCATCCGCGACCAGTACGTCAAGGAGAAGGTGCTGATCGAACGCCTGGGCCTGGCGATGAAGACCTGACCTCCCGGCACGAAGGGCGTGTTCAGGCGTCCCTCGCCAGCCGGAAGCCCAGGTGCGACATCGGGCTGAACGGATCGTTGCCGCGGCGCGCGCTGGGGCGAAACGACAGGCAGTAGTCCGGGTTGCAGAGGAAGGACCCGCCGCGGATCACGCGTTTCGGCGCGCCGGCCGGCACGCCGCGATCGGCCGGGTCGAACGACTCGCCCGGCCCGCGCGGGTCGTCAACGGGCCCGCGGGCAGCGCGCACCTGCCGCGCGAACGCATCCGAGCGGTACCAGTCCGCCACCCATTGCCAGGCATTGCCCGTCATGTCGTGCAGCCCGTACCCGTTCGGCAGGAAGGTGCGCACGGGCGTCGTGCCCGCGGCGCCGCCCGCCTCCGGCCGCACCACCGGGAAGGGACGCTGCCGGGTGTCCCAGTGGTTCGCCTCGCGCTCGCCGCGCGGCGCGAGGTCGTCGCCCCAGGCGTAGGTCGCCTGCTCCAGGCCGCCGCGCGCGGCGAACTCCCATTCCGCCTCGGTGGGCAGGCGCTTCCCGGCCCAGCGCGCATAGGACAGTGCGTCCTCATGGCTGACCTGGACCACCGGATGGTCGCCCTTGCCTTCGATCGAACTTTGCGGCCCTTGCGGATGGCGCCAGTCGGCCCCGGGAACGAAGCGCCACCACTGGGACGCGTCGTCCAGCCGTACGGGCGCCTGCGTTCCCACGAACACCATCGCCCCGGCAACCAGCGCATCGTCCGGCGGCCGGGGGACGCCCGGAGGCTGCTGCACGCGCACCGTCTCCCAATCCGGCTTGCGTTCCGCGGTCGTCACGTGCCCGGTGCGGCGCACGAACGCGGCGAACTGGTCGTTCGTCACGTGCGTCACGTCCATCCAGAACGCACGCAGGCGCACCGCATGCGCGGGACGTTCGTCGAAGCGCGCCAGCGCGTGGTCGCTGCCCATGAGGAACATGCCGGCCGGGATCCAGGCCATGTCCCTGGGGGTGGCCACGCCATCGCCGATGCGCACCACCGGGCGGCGCGGCCCGGCCGGTGCGAGGGCCCGCCAGCCCGCGAAGCCCGCAGCCGCCGATGCCGCCGCCGCGGCGCCGGCCACGAGCAGGCGCCGACGCCCCGTGCGGGCGTCAGTAGTACCCATGGCTCTTCGGGCACGTGGTGCCCAGGTTGCGCAGGATGGCCTGCCCGTCGTCCGCGCGCGTGAGCGCGTCGACCACGAAGTCGTAGACGCTGGACAGGCCCCACTCCGCCGCGATCGCGCGCCAGTTCGCCACGTCCTCGGCATCGACGAATCCGTCCTTGTTGCCGTCGCCCGCGCACGGCGGCTCGGACGCCAGCATCGCATCCAGCTTCGCCGTGAGTTCGTCGTAGACGCGCCGCAACTCGCCCGACAGCGGCGCCAGCATCAGGTTGCGGTCGGCATCGTCCAGCAGCGGCGCCGGCGCGGCCTGGTCGATCTCGTAGAACTCGTTGGTGGTCACCGGCCCGCAGCTGTCGGCGGCGCTGTCGTAGACCTGCGTGGTGTTGCGCACGACCTTGTAGCGCGCGTTGCGCAGCGCGCTCGAGAACTCGGGCAGCACGGCGACCTGCGGCTGACCCGACCGGTGCAGCGCCTGGTTCACCTGGCAGCAGCCCGCGTAGCCCTGGCCTCCGTTCGGGACCACGGCGGGGTCGGTGTAGTCCTTGCCCCACCACACGCCGCTGTTGTCCTCGCAGACGCTCTTGGTCATCGGGATCTGCGTGCACGCCGAGTTGATGACGCAGGGCCCGTTGCGCCCGCCGCCCGGTTGCGTGTTGAACCCGCTCTGCGCGAAGTTCAGCGTGCGCAGGCCCGCCTGCTCCGGCCGTGCCAGGTAGGGCAGCAGCGCCACCGAATCCACCGTGCGCAGCACGGCCTTGTGCACGTCGATGCCCGCCAGTTCGCCGAACAGCTGGAACACGTCGACCATGTTGACCATGTGCTCCACCGCGCGGCCCGGCTGCGCCACCTGCGGCCCCGCCACGATCAGCGGGTCCCAGATGCCGGTCTGGTAGGTGGTGCCCTTCGCGCGCTGCGCGTTGAACGGCGGCTTCACCGAAAAACCCATGCTGCCGTTGTCGCCCACGATCACGATCACGGTGTTGTTCGCCTTGGGGTCGTATTGCAGGGAGCCGTCGCCCGCGCGCCGGGCGAGGCCCGTCTCCACCAGGAGGCGGCCGAATTCGGTGTCCAGGGCTTCGGTCATCTGGTTCTGCAGGACACGCCCGGCCAGCAGGCCGTTGCAGTCCAGCGCGTCCTTGTCCGCGTGGCCGCTGTGCGGCACCAGCGCGCGGGGCGGCTGCTGCAGCGGCGTGTGCGCGGCGCTGAAGCTGACCGTGGCCATCCAGGGACGGTTCGACGGGCGCGCCTTGATCCAGGCGATGGCGGCGTCGGCCTCGATGCGCGTGCGGTAGCCGCGGCCGCGCGGGTCGTCCAGCGGCACCTGCTCCACCCGCCGGCCTTCGATGACGACCAGCGGCGACACGTAGTAGGCGTTCTCGCGCCGGAAGTCCAGGCCGGCCGGCGGCGTGCCGCAGGCCTGGTTGGGCACCAGGATGCCGCCGCTGGCGAGGCACTGGAGCCCGGCCGCGTCCTCGGCGGGGCGCGCGCGGGACATCACGCTGCAGGTGCCGTCGGGGCGGTAGCACGCGCCCGTGTCGGCCCCGCCCGGCTGGCCCGCCGGCGGCACGAAGCCGCAGGTGTGCGTCCGCGCCGGCGCGACGCCGCCGGCGGTGGTGTCGATCGACGCCGGCACGCCGGCGATCCATCCGGTGAAGTGGTCCCAGCCCAGCACCGCCGGCGTGCCGTGGCCGGCGGCATTGTGGTCGGGGCCGGCCAGGTGGAACTTGCCGAACATCCCGCTCTGGTAGCCGGCCTGCTTCAGCAACTTGGGCACGGTCATGTCATACGGCGACACCTGCGACTGTGCCAGGTCGTTCGGGCCGATGGCCTGGTAGATGTTCGTGCGGTGCGGGAAGCGCCCGACGAAGAAAGCCGCCCGGCCGGGCGAGCACTCGGGCATCGACCAGGCATTGCGGAACCGCACGCCGGCGGCCGCCACCGCGTCGATGTTGGGCATGGCGGGCGGCACCGGTCCGCCGTAACCGAACGATGCCATCTGGTCGACGCCGACGTCGTCCATGATGACGAACAGGATGTTGGGCGGCTGTGCGCCCGCCGCGGAGCCGCCGCCGCTGCCGCTGCCGCCGCAGGAGGCGAGCAGCAGCAGCGCACCGGCCAGCAGCAGGCGCCGGATGGCGGACGATCCCACGCTTGCATCGCTTCGCATCGCGCGCTCCCGGGTGTGTCGAAGCCGTGGAATCTACCGGCCCGGCGTCCTTGGCGCCCCCCCTTGTTCGGGGAGGCGCGCTCAGACGTCGATGGCGGCGGCCGAGCCGGCCTGCTTGCGCAGCTCGAACTTCTGGATCTTGCCGGTGGACGTCTTCGGCAGCTCGCCGAACACCACGGCGCGCGGCACCTTGAAGCCGGCCAGGTGCTTGCGGCAATGCGCAACGACCTCCTCGGCGGTGAGCTTCGCGCCAACTTTCAGCTCCACGAAGGCGCAAGGCGTCTCGCCCCATTTCGGGTCCGGCCTGGCGACGACGGCCGCCGCCAGCACGTCGGGATGGCGATACAGGACGTCCTCGACTTCGATCGAGGAGATGTTCTCGCCGCCCGAGATGATGATGTCCTTGCTGCGGTCCTTGATCTTGATGTAGCCGTCGGGGTACTGCACCGCGAGGTCGCCGGTGTGGTACCAGCCGCCGGCGAAGGCTTCCTGCGTCGCCTTCGCGTTCTTCAGGTAGCCCTTCATCGTGATGTTGCCGCGGAACATGATCTCGCCCATGGTCTCGCCGTCCCATGGCACCGGCGCCATCGTCTGCGGGTCCAGCACGCGGGCGCTGCGCTGCAGGTGGTAGCGCACGCCCTGCCGGGCGTTCAGGCGGGCGCGTTCGCCGATGTCCAGCCCGTCCCACTCGGCGTGCTTCGCGCAAGCGGTGGCCGGGCCGTACACCTCCGTCAGGCCGTAGACGTGGGTGAGGTCGAAGCCCAGCGTCTCCATGCCCTCGATCAGCGAGGCGGGCGGCGCGGCGCCCGCCACCATCGCTTTCACGCCGCGCGGCAGCCCGCTCTTCAGTCCGTCCGGCGCGTTGACCAGCAGGCCGTGCACGATCGGCGCGCCGCAGTAGTGCGTCACGCCGTGCTCGCGGATGGCGTCGGCCATGGCCTTCGCCTCCACCTTGCGCAGGCACACGTTGATGCCGGCCCGCGCCGCGATCGTCCAGGGGAAGCACCAGCCGTTGCAATGGAACATGGGCAGCGTCCACAGGTACACCGGGTGCTTCGGCATGTCCCACTCGAGGATGTTGGAGATCGCGTTGATCGCGGCGCCGCGGTGGTGGTAGACCACGCCCTTCGGGTTGCCGGTCGTGCCGCTGGTGTAGTTCAGGGCGATGGCGTCCCATTCGTCGGCCGGCAGTTCCCAGGCGAACGCCGGGTCGCCGCCCGCGAGGAACGCTTCGTAGGTGGTGGTGCCGATGCGCTGCGCGGCGCCGGTGAACAGCGCGTCCTCGGCGTCGACGACCAGCAGCGGCCGCGCGTCCCGGCGCAGGGCGATCGCCTTCTGCATGGCGGGGGCGAACTCCGGGTCCACGATCACCGCCTTCGCCTCGCCGTGGTCCAGCATGAAGGCGATCGCCTCGGGGTCCAGCCGCGTGTTCAGGGTGTTCAGCACCGCGCCGGCCATGGGCACGCCGAAGTGCGCCTCGACCATGGCCGGGACGTTCGGCAGCATCACGGCCACGGTGTCGCCCTTGCCCAGGCCGGCCCGCTGCAAGGCGCTCGCCAGCTGCCGGCAGCGGGCGTCCACCTCGGCCCAGGTGCGCCGCAGCGGGCCGTGGACCACGGCGACGCGTTGCGGGTAGACGTCGGCGGCACGCTCCAGGAAGGACAGCGGCGAGATCGGCGCGAAGTTCGCCGCGTCGCGGGGGAGGTCCTGGTCGAAAATGGACGTCATCGTTCTTGTCTCCGGTTCTTGCCTCCCGAAGGTTAGCCCCTCCCGGGGGTGGAAGCGTTCGGAGTTAACCTCACCCCCGTGGCGATCCCCCAGAACTTCATCCAGGAACTGCTGGCGCGCGCCGACGTCGTCGAGATCGTCGGCCGCCACGTGCAGCTGAAGAAGACCGGCGCCAACTTCTCCGGCCTCTGCCCCTTCCACACGGAGAAGTCGCCCTCCTTCACCGTGAGCCCGTCCAAGCAGTTCTACCACTGCTTCGGCTGCGGCAAGAACGGCAATGCCATCGGCTTCCTGATCGACTACGCCGGCATGAATTTCGTCGAGGCCGTGAAGGACCTGGCCGGCCAGTACGGCATGCAGGTGCCCGAGGACGACCTCTCGCCGGCCGAGCGCGCGCGCCAGCAGGAGCAGCGCCAGAAGCAGTCCACGCTGTCCGACGTGCTGGAAAAGGCCGGCGCCGCCTACCGCAAGCACCTGAAAACCTCGCCGCGCGCCATCGACTACTTCAAGCGGCGCGGGGTCTCGGGCGAGATCGCGAAGCAGTTCGGTCTGGGCTACGCCCCGGAAGGCTGGCGCACGCTGGCCGGCGTGTTCCCGAACTACGACGATCCCCTGCTGGCCGAAAGCGGCCTGGTGATCGTCAACGAGGAGGACGACAAGCGCTACGACCGCTTCCGCGACCGGGTGATGTTCCCGATCCGCAACGTCAAGGGCGAGTGCATCGGCTTCGGCGGCCGGGTGCTGGGCGACGAGAAGCCGAAGTACCTCAACTCGCCGGAGACGCCCGTCTTCAGCAAGGGCCGCGAGCTCTACGGCCTGTTCGAGGCGCGCAACGCCCTGCGCGAGCACGGCTTCGTGCTGGTGACCGAGGGCTACATGGACGTCGTCGCCTTGGCCCAGCTCGGCTTCCCCAACGCCGTGGCGACGCTGGGCACGGCGTGCACCACCGAGCACGTGCAGAAGCTGTTCCGCTTCACCGACAGCGTGGTCTTCAGCTTCGACGGCGACGCCGCCGGCCGGCGGGCGGCCCGCAAGGCGCTGGACGGCGCCCTGCCCTATGCCAGCGACGTGCGCACGGTGAAGTTCCTGTTCCTGCCGCCCGAGCACGACCCGGACAGCTACATCCGCGAGCACGGAACCGACGCCTTCGCCCGCTTCGTGCGCCAGGCCGTGCCCCTGAGCCAGTTCCTGCTGGAGGCGGCCTCGGAGGACTGCGACCTGGCCACGGCCGAAGGGCGCTCGCGCATGGTCAGCAACGCGGGCCCGCTGTGGAAGCTGCTTCCCGAAGGCGCGCTCAAGAAGCAGATCCTGGCCGATATCGCCCAGCGGGCCGAACTGGGCCCGACGGACCTGCTGGACGTCTGGGGCCTGGGGCGCCCCGCCGCGCCCCCGCGCGAGCAGCGGCGCCGCAACGACTCGCCGTACAAGGAGCGCGCCTACGGCACGGGCCGCCGCCAGGTCATCAAGCCGAAATCGGTCGCCCTGGCGGAGCTGATCGCACGGGCCGTGCTTCGCAACTCGCAGGCATGGGAAGCCCTGACCAACGAGGACCACCACCTGCTGTGCGAGCTGCAGCCGCCCCATGGCGACCTCTTCTCCTGGCTGGACAACCGCCACCACGACCATGGGGCGGAGCCCTGGGCCGTCCTGCAGCTGGCGCTGGAAGGCCAGGAATTCCGCGACCTCGCCGCCCGCCTGGTCACGCTGGACGACATGCAGCCCAGCGGCAAGGCGCACGACTTCGAGGAGATCGGCGCCTGGGACCTGCGCCGGGCGATGATCGGCATCCACCTCGACGCGGTGGCCGAGGAGATCGCCCGGGTGGCCCGGCTGCCGGCCACGGAGCCCACCCGGATGGAGCAGCTCTACAGCCTCACCCGGAGGCAACAGGCGTTGCAGCAAGCCCAAATCACGGGCCCCAAGGCTTGAAATCGGCCGACAACCCTATAATGTAGGGTTTGCTACGCGGCAAGAGCGACAGCAGCACCTCCGGACCGGCCAGCCGTGCACACGCGCGGAGCCCCACCAAGCGGGCAGGCCACATCACCGCAAGGACTGCACACCAAATGTTCGCCCACCCATCTTGCCGCTGAGGGCCCCAGGTCGGCCCGTCTCACCCGCGCCGGGTTGTCGTGGCGCTTTTTTCTGCTTCTGTTCCGAGGTCTTATGCCCGTTCAAAAGTCCGCCAAGGCGTCCCCTGCCGCGAAACCCGCCGACCGAAAGCCAGTCCAACCGTCCTCCAAGTCTGCCGCCAAGGCCCCGCTGAAGGTCGTCCGCAACGACCCGAAGCAGGCTGCCAAGGCCGCCGCGAAGCCCGCAACGAAAGTAGCCCAGCCCGTGCCCACCAAGTCCCCCGCCAAGGCCGAGAAGGCCTCTGCCAAGGAAGAACCCAAGAAGGTCGCCAAGACGACCGCCGTCGCCGACGAACCGGCGAAGAAGAAGCCCGGCCGCCCGCCCAAGGCGAGCGCCGAAGTGGACACGCCGCCCAAGGCGGGTGCCAAGCGCGGGCGCAAGCCGAAGGCAGCCGACCCGAAGGGCCCCGCCGCCGAGGACGACGTCGACCTGGGCGACGTCGAGGCCGACCTCGAGGACGGCGAGCCGATCGTCGAGGAAGTCGCCGCGGTGGCCGAAAAGGCCAAGCCGCTGCGCATGAAGATCAGCAAGGCGAAGGAACGCGCGCTGATGAAGGAATTCGGCCTGGACGAGACCGTCCTGACCGAAGAGGAAATGCTCAAGCGCCGCCAGCGCCTGAAGAGCCTGATCAAGCTGGGCAAGACGCGCGGCTACCTGACGCACGCCGAGATCACCGACCACCTGCCCGAGAAGCTGGTCGACGCCGAGACGCTGGAAGTCGTCGTCTCGATGCTCAACGACATGGGCGTGGCCGTCTACGAACAGACGCCCGACGCCGAGACGCTGCTGCTGACGAACACCGGCCCCACCGCCGCGACGGAGGAAGAAGCCGAAGAGGAAGCCGAAGCCGCCCTGTCCACCGTCGACAGCGAGTTCGGCCGCACCACCGACCCCGTGCGCATGTACATGCGCGAGATGGGCACCGTGGAACTGCTCACGCGCGAGGGCGAGATCGAGATCGCCAAGCGCATCGAAGGCGGCCTGATGGCGATGATGGAGGCGATCTCCGCCTCGCCCGCCACCATCGCCGAGATCCTGCGCATGGCGCAGGAGATCCGCGAAGGCAAGATCGTCATCTCCACGGTGGTGGACGGCTTCTCCAACCCGAACGAAGCCGACGACTACGTCGCCGAGGAAGACTTCGACGAGTTCGACGCGGACGACGACGACGACGGCTCGGGCGGCTCCAAGGCGCTGACCAAAAAGCTGGAGGAACTGAAGGCGCAGGCGCTGGAGCGCTTCGACCGCATCGCCACCCTGTTCGAGAAGGTCCACAAGATCTACGACAAGGAAGGCTGGGGCACGCCCGCCTACCAGAAGGCGCAGCACGCCCTGTCCGAGGAGCTGATGACCATCCGCTTCACGGCCAAGACCATCGAGAAGCTGTGCGACATGGTGCGCGGCCAGGTCGACGACGTGCGCAAGAAGGAACGCGAGCTGCGCCGCATCATCGTGGACAAGTGCGGCATGCCGCAGGAAACCTTCATCAAGGAATTCCCGCCCAACCTGCTGAACCAGAAGTGGGTGGAGAAACAGGCCGCCGCCGGCAAGCCGTGGAGCTCGATCATCGGCCGCAACGTGCCCGCCATCCAGGAACTGCAGCAGAAGCTGGCCGACCTGCAGTCGCGCGTGGTGGTGCCGCTCGCCGAGCTCAAGGAGATCAACAAGCGCATGAACGAGGGCGAGGCCTCGTCGCGCGAGGCGAAGAAGGAAATGATCGAGGCCAACCTGCGCCTCGTGATCTCCATCGCCAAGAAGTACACCAACCGCGGCCTGCAGTTCCTGGACCTGATCCAGGAAGGCAACATCGGCCTGATGAAGGCGGTGGACAAGTTCGAATACCGCCGCGGCTACAAGTTCTCGACCTATGCGACGTGGTGGATCCGCCAGGCCATCACGCGTTCGATCGCGGACCAGGCCCGCACGATCCGCATCCCGGTTCACATGATCGAGACGATCAACAAGATGAACCGCATCTCGCGCCAGCACCTGCAGGAGTTCGGCTTCGAGCCGGACGCCAGCATCCTGGCGGCCAAGATGGAGATCCCGGAAGACAAGATCCGCAAGATCATGAAGATCGCCAAGGAGCCGATCTCCATGGAGACGCCGATCGGGGACGACGACGATTCCCACCTGGGCGATTTCATCGAGGACACCGGCAACACCGCGCCGATCGAGGCCGCCATGCAGGCCGGCCTGCGCGACGTGGTGAAGGACATCCTCGACTCGCTCACCCCGCGCGAGGCCAAGGTGCTGCGCATGCGCTTCGGCATCGAGATGAGCACGGACCACACGCTCGAGGAAGTCGGCAAGCAGTTCGACGTCACCCGCGAGCGGATCCGCCAGATCGAGGCGAAGGCGCTGCGCAAGCTGAAGCACCCGAGCCGGTCGGACAAGCTGCGGTCGTTCATCGACACGCTGTAAAAAGCACGTTCCGCCAAGGCCCTTCGGGGCCTTTTTTCATGCCTGCCGCCGCTGAGCAGCCAGCGCCTACGCCAACTGTCGGGCAAGGCGCACGCGGGGACCGCATGGGCGCCGCCCGGACCGCTCCGCAATCCCGCGTGCAATGAAGCCATGCGGAGCGAGAGCTTCGCCCCTCAACAGGAGATCCCCCATGAAGAAGTTCATCCTTGCGACAGCGGCGGCCGGCGCGCTGGCCTTCGCTGGCGCCGCCTCGGCGCAGTACTACGGCGGCTACGGGTATCCCGGCTACAGCGCGCCCATCCCGGCGGTCGTGGCGGGCGCCCAGCCTTACGGCGCCTACGGCAACCACAACAACTATCCGTACCCGCAGGGCAGCTACGGCGGACAGGTCCACGTCGACCCGTACGGACGGCAGGTCATGGTCGACCCTTACGGCCGCCAGGTCCTGGTGCAGCCGAACGCCGGCAACCACGGCGTGATCGGCTACGACCAGTGGGGTCGTCCGGTGTACGGCACCACCACCTACAGCACCACGACCTACGGGTACGCCGGGCGCACCTGGGACCGTGACGGCGACGGCGTGGCCGACGCCCAGGACCGCTGGCCGAACGATCGCCGCTACCGCTGATCGGCAAGCCGCCCTCCCCGACATGCGGGAGGGCGTGCCCGCCCGCTGCCTAGAATGCGCGCCATGACGGCCAGCGCGGACTTCCTCATCCTCGGCGGCGGCATCGCCGGCGCCTCCATCGGCTTCTTCCTCGCGCCGCATGGCCGCACGGTGGTGCTGGAACGCGAGTCGCAACCCGGCTACCACTCCACCGGCCGTTCCGCCGCGCTCTTCCTCGAAAGCTATGGGACGCCGCAAGTCCGGGCGCTGACGCGCGCGAGCCGCGCCTTCTTCGACGCGCCGCCGTCCGGATTCGCCGAACACCCGCTGCTCGGTCCGCGCGGCTGCATGCTGGTGGCGCAGCCCGGGCAGGAACCGGAACTGGAGGCGCACTGGGACCTGCTGCGCTCCATGACGCCGCAGGCACGCCGGCTCACCCCTTCACAGGCTTTCGAGCTGGTCCCGGTCCTGCGGACCGAGCGCCTGGTCGGCGCCGTGCTCGAACCCGATGCCATGGACATGGACGTGCACGCCATCCACCAGGGTTACCTGCGCGGGCTGCGGCGCGCCGGTGGGGAGGTGGTGTGCGACGCGGAAGTTACGCAGGTCGCGCGTGTCGGTGCGGACTGGGAGGTGGCGACGCCCGCGGGCCGCTGGCGCGCGCCGGTCCTGGTCAACGCCGCCGGCGCCTGGGCCGACGTGGTCGCGAAACTCGCCGGCGTCGCGACGATCGGCCTGCAGCCCAAGCGCCGCTCCGCGTTCACGTTCGCGCCGCCGCCCGGCATGGACCCGCGCGCCTGGCCCTGCCTGATCAGCGCCGACGAATCCTGGTACGTGAAGCAGGACGCCGGGATGCTGCTCGGATCGCCCGCGAACGCCGATCCGGTGGTGCCGCAGGACGTCCAGCCCGAAGAGATGGACATCGCGCTCGCCATCGATCGCATCCAGGACATGACGACGCTGGAGATCCGCCGGCCCGCGCGCACCTGGGCCGGGCTGCGCTCCTTCGTCGCCGACGGCGACCTGGTCGGCGGCTTCGACCCCGCGGCACCCGGGTTCTTCTGGGTGGCCGCGCAGGGCGGCTACGGCATCCAGACCTCGCCGGCGATGGGCGAAGCCTGCGCTGCGCTGGCGCGCGGCGAACCGCTGCCGCAGCGGATCTCGGACTTCGGCCTGACGCCGGCGATGCTGGGCCCGGCGCGCCTGCGCTGATTCAGAACAGGGTGTCCTGGTAGCGGTCGGTCTTGCCGTCCTGCCGGGGCTGCACGAGCTCGACCACGGGGGCGTGTGCCGCGCCTGTCTCGTAGCGCTTGCCGCACTCGGGACAGGCGTATTCCTCCGCATGGTCCGCGAACGGGCCGTGCGCGATGCGCACGCGGAAGCGCGCGCCGCAGTAGGCGCACGACCGGTCGAAACTTTCCTGGCCGGGCGGTGCCGGCCGCTGCGCTTGGCCCATGCGTCCCTCCTCTGGCCGGGACGCTTCCAGTATGCGCCCGCCTCCGGCCCGGGACAAGGATTCGCGGCGCGTATGAAGCGAGCCGAAATCCGAATTGGACAGCCGCCGGCGCCGCGCCGAGGATGCCGCTCACGCCCGCAGCAGAAGCGGCGACAGGAGACAGACGATGCGCATCCTTGTTCCGCTGGTTCTGGCGCTGGCCGCTGGTGCCGCCGCCCCGGCCCTGGCCCAGGGCTATCCCACCCAGCCGGTCACCCTGGTCGTGCCGTTCGCGGCGGGCAGCGGCACCGATGCCGTCGCGCGCACCGTGGCGCAGAAGCTGTCGGAGCGCCTCAAGCAGCCCGTGCTGGTGGACAACAAGCCCGGCGCCAGCGCGCAGCTCGGCGCGCAGTACGTCGCCAAGGCGAAGCCGGACGGCTACACGCTGTTCATGACGACGAACACCTCGCATTCGGCCAACCCCAGCCTCTTCAAGGACCTGCGCTACGACCCCATCAAGGACTTCACGCCGATCGTGCGCGTGGGCGAGTTGCCGTTCGCGCTGGCCGTGCATCCTTCGGTGCCGGCGCGCACGATGCAGGAGCTGATCGCCCACGCCAGGGCGAATCCCGGCAAGCTGTCCTACGCCACCCCGAACAGCACCTCGCTGGTCGCGATGGAGAGCATCAAGCGGATCGCCGGCGTGGACATCCAGGCGGTGCCGTACAAGTCCAGCCCGCAGGCGATGACGGACCTGATCGCCGGCACGGTGCAGGTGTACGTCACCGACTTCGGCTCCGGCATGGCGATGCTCAGGACGGACCGCATCCGCACGCTCGGCGTCACGACCGCGCACGAGTCGCAGATGCTGCCGGGGGTGCCGCCGATCGGGCGCACGGTGAAGGACTTCGACCTGACCTCGTGGAACGGCATCCTGGGCCCTGCGGGCCTGCCGCGGCCGGTGGTCGACCGCATCCACGCCGAGATGCAGGCCGTCCTCGCCGACAAGGAGGTGCAGGACAAGCTGGCCGGCATCGGCTTCCAGGTCTGGCCTTCGCGCACGCCGGAGGAGTTCACGAAGTACGTGGCGGACCAGCTGGTGCACTGGACGCGCCTCATCCAGCAGGCGGGGATCAAGCCGGAGTGACGAAGCCGCAGCAAGCAGGCGCGAGCCGCGGCCCCCTGGCCGGGGTGCGGGTGCTGGACCTCACCTCGGTCATCATGGGTCCGTTCGCCACGCAGATCCTCGCGTCGCTGGGCGCGGAGGTCACCAAGGTGGAGTCGCCGGAGGGCGACAACATGCGGCACGTCGGCCCCATGCGCCACCCCGGCATGGGCCACATCTTCCTGAATGCCAACGAGGGCAAGCGCAGCGTGGTGCTGGACCTGAAGCAGCCCGCGGCGCGCGAGGCCGCGCTGCGGCTGGCCGAAGCGAGCGACGTGCTGGTCAGCAACGTGCGGCCGCAGGCGTTGCGGCGGCTCGGACTCGACTTCGAGAGCGTGCGCGCGCGCCATCCGCGCATCGTGCACGTCAGCTGCTGCGGCTTCGACCAGCAGGGCCCTTACGCCGCGCGCCCGGCCTACGACGACCTGATCCAGGGCGCCACCGGCATCCCCTGGCTGATGCAGCAGTACGGCAGCGAGGCGCCCTGCTACGCCCCGGTCACCCTGGCCGACCGCGTGACCGGCCTCCATGCCGTTTACGCCGTGACCTCCGCCCTGTTCGCCCGCGAGCGGACCGGCGAAGCGCAGGCGGTGGTCGTGCCGATGTTCGAGGCGATGACGCAGTTCGTGCTGGGCGACCATCTCTCCGGCCTCGCTTTCGACCCGCCGCTCGGCGAAGCCGGCTATGCCCGCCTGCTGACGGCGCACCGCCGGCCCTACCGCACGCGGGACGGCCACCTCTGCATGCTGGCCTACAACGACAAGCACTGGCGCAGCTTCTTCGAGGCGATCGGGCAGCCGCAGCGCATGGACGATCCGCGCTTCGCGAGCCATGGCGCCCGCGCGCAGAACATCGATGCCGTCTACGGGGAAGTGGCGCGCATCCTGCGCGAACGCACGACGGCGGACTGGCGCGCGCTGCTCGATGCGGCCGACGTGCCCAACATGCCGATGAACGCGCCCGGGGACCTGCTGGACGACCTGCACCACGCAGCCACCGGCTTCGTGCGCACCGTCGACCATCCGAGCGAAGGCCGCCTGCGCGCCACGGGCCGCCCGACGCGCTGGCACGGACTCGGCGACTGGGACCCCGCGCCGGCACCGCGCCTCGGACAGCACTCCACCGAGGTCCTGCGCGAACTGGGCTTCACCGCCACCGACATCGCGGGGATGCTGGCCACCGGCGCCGCCCGCCAGGAGGACACGCCATGAACCCGAAGTACTTCGTGCGCGGCGCCGAGGTGCCCGCCTACGCCCCCGCCAACCACGAGCACACCCGCAACCAGCGGCTCATCGGCCCGGCCAACGGAGCGCGGCACATGGAGATCGTGCTCGGCACCATCGCCCGCGGCGGGGGCGCCCTGCCCCACGCGCACCCTGGCATCGAGCAGGCCTGCTACCTGCTGCAGGGCACGGCGCGGGCGCAGGTCGGTGGCGCCAGCTTCGACATGGCGCCGGGCGACGCCTGCTTCTTCCCGGCCGGCGAGCCGCACGTGTTCACCGTCACCAGCGAGCAACCCGCCAAGGTGCTGGTGGTGTACACGCCGCCCTACCTCGAAGACCCCGCAAGGGTCGTCCGCGAGGCGGCCTGAGCATGGACTTCTCGCTCAGCCCGCAGCAGGAGCAGATCCGGGACGCGGTGGAGCGCGTGTGCGCGCCCTTCGATGCCGACTACTGGCTGCAGCGCGAACGCGAAGGCGGCTTCCCGGCCGATTTCCACGCGGCGCTCGCGCAGGCAGGCTGGCTGGGCATCGCGATGCCGGAGGCCTTCGGTGGAAGCGGTCTCGGCATCACCGAAGCCGCGGTGATGATGCACGCCATTTCGGCGACCGGCGCCGGCCTGTCCGGCGCGTCGGCCGTGCACATGAACATCTTCGGCCTGCACCCCGCCGTCGTCTTCGGCAGCGACGCGCAGAAGGCCCGCTGGCTGCCGCGCCTGATCCAGGGACAGGACCGTGCCTGCTTCGGCGTGACCGAGCCGAACACGGGCCTCAACACCCTGAAGCTGAAGACGCGCGCGGTGCGTGACGGCGACCACTACGTGGTGTCCGGGCAGAAGGTGTGGATCTCCACCGCCCAGGTCGCCAACAAGATCCTGCTGCTGGCGCGCACGACGCCGGTGGAGGCGTGCCGCGGCACCGAAGGCCTGAGCCTGTTCTACACCGACCTGGACCGCAGCCGCGTCGAGGTGCGCGAAATCGAGAAGATGGGCCGCAAGGCCGTGGACTCCAACCAGGTGTTCTTCGACGGGCTGCGCGTGCCCGTGGAAGACCGCATCGGCGAGGAGGGCCAGGGCTTCGGCTACATCCTGCACGGCCTGAATCCCGAACGCATCCTGATCGCCGCCGAAGCCGTGGGGCTGGGCCAGGCGGCCTTGCGGCGGGCCGCGCAGTATGCCGGCGAGCGCGTCGTCTTCGACCGCCCGATCGGCATGAACCAGGGCATCCAGCATCCGCTGGCCCGCTCCTGGATCGAGCTCGAGGCCGCGCAGCTCATGGTGTTCAAGGCCGCCACGCTGTACGACCAGGGCCGGCCCTGCGCCGCGGAAGCGAACGCGGCCAAGTACCTCGCCGCGGAGGCGTGCTACCGCGCCTGCGAGAACGCGATCTTCACTTACGGCGGCATGGGCTATGCGCGCGAGTACCACGTGGAGCGCTACCTGCGCGAAGCCTGGATCCCGCGCCTGGCCCCCGTCAGCCCGCAGCTGATCCTCTGCTACATCGCCGAGAAGGTGCTGGGCCTGCCGAAGTCGTATTGAGCCGCTTGGCGCGGCCGCCCATGCAATCATGGCGGCATGAAGACCCACCTGCTGCGCTACTTCGTCGTGCTGGCCGAGGAGCTGCACTTCGGCCGCGCGGCGCAGCGCCTGTCCATCACCCAGCCGCCCCTGAGCTCCGCCATCAAGGCGCTGGAAGACGAACTGGGCGTGCAGTTGCTGGAACGCAGCAGCAAGCACGTCGCGCTGACGCCGGCGGGCGCGGCCTTCCTGAAGGAGGCCCGGCTGGTGCTGGAACGGGTGGCCTCCGCGAGCGAGACGGCGCGCGCGGTCGCCGCCGGCAAGCGCGGGCGGCTCGAGGTGGGCTTCACCGGCTCGATGATCTACCGCGAAGTCCCGCGCATCGTGGCCGGTTTCAGCGCCCGGCTGCCGGACATCGAGGTGCAGCTGCGCGAGCTGTCGTCCAGCGAGCAGGTCGAGGCCCTGTTGCACGGGCAGCTGGACGTGGGCTTCGTCAACGCGGCCACGGTGCCGCCGCCGCTGTCCGCCCTGCCGCTGGCCGACGACACGCTGGTGTGCTGCCTCCCCGCCGCGCACCGGCTCGCGGCGCACGCGGACGTCGACCTGCGCGAGCTGGCCGACGAGGTGTTCGTGATGTTCGCGCGCGACGTCGCGCCGGCGAACCACGACAACGTCGTCGCCGTCCTGAGCCGGGCGGGCGTGCACCCGCGCACGCGGCACGCCGCGCGCCAGTGGCTCAGCATCGTGGCGCTGGTCGCGGCCGGGACGGGCGTGGCATTGGTGCCTGCATCCCTGGTGCAGGCGGGCATCGCGGGGGCGCGCCTGGTGCCGATCCGCGGCGCGGGTGCGACGGCGGCGGCCGTCATGGCGTGGAACGGCGAACGCGGCTCCCCGCTGGTGGCCGCCTTCGTCGAGGCGGCGCGCGACCAGCTGCAGGCCCGGCCCTAGAGGGCTTCCAGCGCCATCATCCCCGCGGCGGTGTTCGAGATGGGGATGTGGTAGTTGGTGTGCACCTTGCGCACCCGGCCCGGGACGGCGCCGCGCGTGGCCAGCCACATCAGCAGTTCCACGCCCTGGGTGCCGGTCTTTTCCACCAGCTCGTGGATGCTGTACTGGGTCGCCCACTCGGGATCGTTCACCAGGCTGTCCATGAACTTCAGGTCGAAGGGCTTGTTGATGAAGCCCGCCCGCTCGCCATCGAGCTGGTGCGACAGGCCGCCCGTGCCGATCACGACGACGCGCTTGTCGCTGTCCCATGAGCGGATCGCCTCGCCGACGGCCTGGCCGAGCGCGTAGCAGCGGCGGGCGCTCGGCAGCGGGAACTGCACGGTGTTGATGCAGACCGGCACGGTCGTCACCGGCACGCCCTGGGGCCAGAACAGCTTGAGCGGCAGCGTGAACGCGTGGTCCACCAGCATCTCCTGGCAGGTGGTCACGTCGAACTCGCGCTCCACCAGGTGCTCAATGATGTGCCACGACAGGTCCGGCTGGCCCTGGAACGGGGGCAGCGTCGGGATCCCCCAGCCTTCGTCGGCGTTGCGGTACTCCGGAGCGGCACCGACCGCGAAGGTCGGCATCTTGTCCAGGAAGAAATTCAGGCCGTGGTCGTTGTAGAAGACGACGGCCACTTCGGGCTTCACCTCGTCCAGCCAGCGGTGCACCGGCAGGAAGCCGTCGAAGAACGGCTTCCAGTAGGGCTCGCCCTGCAGCCCCTTGGCGATGGCGCCGCCGATGGCGGGCACGTGGGAGGTGGTCAGCCCACCGACGATCCTGGCCATGCTGGCGTCTCCTTCAGGGGTGGGCCGCGGCTGGCTGCGTCTGGTGGCGCAGCAGCCGCTCCTTGAATTCCGCCTTGGTCAGGCCGGTCTGCGCGGCACCGAGGTCCTGCACGTCCAGGCCGAGGATGCCGGCGAACTTGGCGAGGTAGTAGACGTTGCCGCCCGCCGCCAGCAGCCCCAGCACGTCGCGCCGCCGGATGGCATCGGCCTGTCCGGGCGACAGCGCGTAGTGCTGCATGTAGGCCTCCTCGTCCGCCTTGAACGCGGCCCGGTTGACGGCGTCGTTGAACGAGAAGCACATGCGGTTGAGCGCATAGCCCTTCATGGCCTGCGCGCCGTCGAAGAGGATGGTGCCGGGGATGGGTCGCTGCTGCATGCGGGGCTCCTTGCGCGGGAGTATGGCCAACTGCCGCGGCCGCGCGGCTGACGAAAGTCAAGGAACAGCTTCGCGGCCGGCGCCCACCTTAAGATCGCCGCCGATGACCCCTTCTTCCCACGACGCGCTGCGCGCGGCCAACCGGCGCGGCGTGCTCGCGATGTCGGCCGGCATGGCCAGCTTCGTCAGCAACGACGCCTTGGTCAAGTTCGTGAGCCAGTCGCTGCCCGCCAGCCAGCTGATCTTCCTGCGGGGGGTCTTCGCCACGCTCCTGCTGCTGGCCATCGCCCACGGCATGGGGACCCTGGGCCAGCTGCGCTCCCTGGCCGACCGCAAGGTCGTGGCGCGGGCGGCGTTCGACGCCTTCGCCACCGTCACCTACCTGACCTCGCTGTTCCACCTGCCGATCGGAAACGCCACCGCGATCAACATGGCAACGCCCCTGTTCATCACGCTGTTCGCGGTGCTGGCCTTCCAGGAACGGGTCGGCGCGGCCCGCTGGCTGGCGATCCTCACCGGCTTCGCGGGCGTGCTGCTGGTGGTGCAGCCGACCGGCGCCGCGTTCAACGCGTACGCGCTGCTGTGCCTGGGCGGCACGCTGCTGCACGCCAGCCGCGACCTGATGACGCGGGTGATCGACAGGTCCATTCCCTCCATCCTGGTCACCGTCAGCACCGCGGTCGCCGTGACGCTGCTGGCCGGCGTGTGGAGCCTGTTCACCGACTGGAAGCCGGTCACCTGGCAGCAACTCGCGTTGCTCGCGACGGCCAGCGTGTTCCTGAGCGGCGGCTACTTCCTGCTCACCGTCAGCATGCGGGGCGGCGAGATGAGCCTCGTCGCGCCCTTCCGCTACACGGGGCTGCTGTTCGCGCTCGTGCTGGGGTACCTCGTCTGGGGCGACGTGCCGAACGGCATCGCCTGGGCCGGCATCGCGCTGCTGGTGGGTGCGGGGCTGTACGTGCTGCACGACGAGCGCAGCCGGCCGCGGCCGGAGCTGGAGCCGATCCAGGACTGAGGCTAGCGGCCGCGGAACACCGGCTTGCGCTTTTCCATGAAGGCCCGCCGGCCTTCGACGTAGTCGGCGCTGGCGAAGCAGCGCGCCACCACCTCGCGGCACAGCGCCGGGTCCCGGTCGGCCTCGTCCTTCAGGGCCTGGGCCACCAGCGTCTTGATCGAAGCGACGGTCAGCGGCGCGTTGCCGGCGATCATCGCGGCGTGGTCGCGCACGAAGTCCTCCAGGCCGTCGGCCGGCACCACGCGGTTGACCAGTCCCATCGCCAGCGCTTCCGCCGCGCTGAACTGCCGCGCCGTGAAGAAGATCTCCTGCGCGAACGCCGGGCCCACCACCTGCACCAGGCGGCGCACGCCCTCGAATTCGTAGCCGAGCCCCAGTTTCGCTGCGGGCACCGCGAACCTCGCGTCGTCGGCCGCCATCCGCAGGTCGCAGTTCAGCGCCAGCGCCACGCCGGCACCGACGCAGTAGCCGCGGATCATCGCCACCGTCGGCTTGTTCACCTCGCGCAGCGCGGTGCTGGCCCGCGCGGCGATCGCGTCGTAGTCCGCGATGGTGCGCGTGCTGGAACGCCGGTCCTCGAACTCGGAGATGTCAGCGCCGGAAACGAAGGCCTTCCCGCCCGCGCCGCGCAGCACCAGCACCCGCACCTCGTCGTCCTGCGCGAACGCGGCGACCGCATCGTGCAGGCCTTGCCACATCTCCAGCGCCACCGCGTTGTGCCGGCCCGGGTTGTTGAAGGTGATCCAGCCGATCGCGCCTTCCTTGTGCGCGAGCATCTTGTCCGTGCCGAGCGCCGTCATGCCTGGGCCTTCACCACGCCGGCGGCGAGCATGGCCGCCGCTTCGGAGTCCTGGAAGCCCAGCTCCCGCAACACCTCGCGGGTGTGCTGGCCGAGCAGCGGTGCCGGCTGGCGGATCTCCGTGAGGGCGCCGTCGGACTTGACCGGCAGCCCCAGCATCTTCATGGGGCCGATGCGGGGGTGCTCCATGTCGACTACCATCCGGCGCGCCTTCACCTGCGGGTCGGCCAGCGCCTGGTCGAAGGTGTAGACCGGCCCGCCCGGGACGCCCGCCGCATCGAGCCGCTCGACCCAGTACGCGGTGGGGTGGCAGCCCAGCACCTGCTCGACCTCCGCCTCCAGGGCATCGACGTTGCGCACGCGCAGCGCGTTGGTGCGAAAGCGCGCGTCCTCCACCCACTCCGGCTTTTCGCACACCTGCAGCGCGAAGGCGCGCCAGAGCTTCTCGCCGCTGGCACCGACGGTGACGTAGCCGTCGCCGGAGCGGAAGGCCTGGTACGGCGCGGAGCGGCGGTGGCGCGTGCCGGTGGCGGTCGGCTGCTCGCCGCTCCCGAAGTACGCGCCGAACTCCCAGATGCTCCAGGCCAGGCCCGCTTCCAGCAGCGAGGATTCGAGGTACTGCCCGGTCCCGTGGCGCAGCTTGCCGATGTAGGCGCCCAGGATGCCGTACAGCGTGGTGACGCCGCACGCGATGTCGTTCATCGCGATGCCGACCTTGGCGGGACGTCCGCCGGGGTGGCCGGTCATCATCATGATCCCGGACATGCCCTGCGCGATGATGTCGAAGCCGCCCTTGCGGCCATACGGCCCGGTCTGCCCGAAGCCCGACATCGACGCGTAGATGAGCCCGGGGTTCACCTGCCGCAAGGCCTCGTGGTCGATGCCCAGCTTCTTCACCACGCCGGGACGGAAATTCTCCAGCACGATGTCGCTGCGTGCCGCCAGCCGCAGGACGATCTCCCGGCCCTGCGCGGACTTCAGGTCGGCCGAAAGGCTCCTCTTGTTGCGGTTCAGGACGGCGAAGCAGTACGACTCGTCGTTCACCTTCGGCTCGAAGCTGCGCGTGGTGTCGCCTTCCAGGCTCTCGATCTTCACCACCTCGGCGCCCAGGTCGCCCAGCACCATGCTGCAGTAGGGACCGGCCATCACGTTGGTGAGGTCGAGGACGCGGACGCCTTCCAGGGGCAGGGGCATGGGCTGTGTTCCTCTCGTCGCTCAGGCGGGGAAGGTCTCGGTGTCGACTTCGCGGTTGGCCTGTTCCCCGTAGCGGTTGCCGGACACCGTCCTCTCGTTGACCAGGTCCTCCAGCCGCGCGACCAGGCCGGCGTCCAGCTTCACGTCGGCCGCCGCGAGATCCTCGCGCAGGTGCTCGACGCTCGTCGTGCCCGGGATCGGGAGGATGTCGCCGCCCTTGTGCAGCAGCCAGGCCAGCGCCAGTTGCGCGGGCGTGCAGCCCGCCTCGCGTGCCAGCGCTCGGTACGGCGGCAGCAGCTTCAGGTTGCGCGCGTGGTGCTCCGGGGCGAAGCGCGGCATCGACTTGCGGATGTCTTTCGCATCCAGCGTGGCGACGTCCGGCACCGCGTCGCAGAGGAAGCCGCGCGCCACCGGGCTGAAGGCCACGAAGGCGATGCCGAGTTCGCGGCAGGCGTCGATCACGGCGATCTCGGGGTTGCGCGTCCACAGCGAGTACTCGGTCTGCACCGCGGTGAGGGGATGCACCCGGTGCGCCTTGCGGATCGTCGGCGCCGACACTTCGGACAGCCCGATCGTCCGCACCTTGCCCTGCTCCACCAGCCGGCTCATCGCGCCGACGCTGTCCTCGATCGGCACCTTCTTGTCCCAGCGGTGGAGGTAGTAGAGGTCGATCACGTCCGTCTGGAGGCGGCGCAGGCTGTCCTCGCAGTTGCGGACGATGGCTTCCGGGCGGCCGTCGATCACGCGCTTCATTGCGCCGTCGTCGCCGGTCACGCCGGCCATGCCGCCCTTGCTGCACAGGGTGATCTCGCCGCGGCGGGACTTCAGCACGGGCCCGACCAGCTTTTCGTTGGAACCAAAGCCGTACAGGGCGGCGGTGTCGAACAGCGTCACGCCGGCATCGAGCGCGGCGCGCAGGACCTTTTCCCCCTGCTCCGCCGGGGGCGGCGTCCCGTAGGCGTGGCTGAGGTTCATGCAGCCCAGGCCGATGGCGCTGACCGTGAAGGGACCGAGTTTTCTCTGGTGCATGGTCCTATTCTGGCATCCGGCCCAAGCGCGGTGGACCGTGAAATGATTCCGGGAGATGTGACTCGGCCATGCCAGATACTCACCGGTTGCCCCCGAACGCCGAGGTCCCATGCCGTCCAGCCTAGCCGCCGTCCGCCACCTGCTCGCAGGCCCCCCGGCGTCGACCTTGCCGCTCGCGGTGCAACGGGTGCAGGTGCACCTGCTGCTGCAGAAGACCGACCCGTTCCGCCTGCTGTCCCCGGTCCCCTTCGCCATCCCGCTGGCGGTGGTGTTCCACCAGACCTGGAACTCCTTCGCCCCGCTCGCCTGGGCGCTGCTGTTCGTGCTGGCCTGCGGCTGGTGCTTCGTGCGCCGCATGAAGCTGGACCGGGACGAGGGCATCCGCGATGCCGACATCCCCGCCGTGCTGCGGCGGCGGACGGAGGACATCTTCCTGCTCGGCGCGATGTGGGGCCTGGCGCCGTGGATGCTGGACCCGCACGGCGACGTCGCCTACCTGACGCTCAACGCGCTGTTCGTCGTCGGTGCCGTTTCCATCGGGTCGATGATCGTCACGACGCATCGCCAGGCGATCGCCGCCTTCAGCATCCCCGCCGGCATCGGGATGGTCAGCGCGTGCGCGTCGTTCGGCGGTCCCGTGGGCTGGCTGATCGCTTCGTGCGGCGCGTTGTTCGTGGTGGTCACGCTCGGCTGGGCCTTCCAGCAGGCCGACCTGCTGCAGGAGTCGCTGGTGGTGCGCTTCGAGAAGGAAGACCTGGCGCGGCGGCTGGCCCACCAGGTGGAGCTGTTCGAGGCCGCCAATCGCGAGAAGACCCGCTTCTTCGCCGCCGCCAGCCACGACCTGCGGCAGCCGCTGCACGCGATCTCGCTCTTCATCTCGTCGCTGGAGCGGGCCCGGCTGGCCGACGGCGAGGCCCAGACGGTGGGCCAGCTGTCCAACTCGGTCCAGGCGCTGGCCCATTCGCTCGACGCCATGCTCGACGTCTCGCGCCTCGACGCCGGGGCGGTGCAGCCGGCCTTCGAGGTGGTGCCCGTGCACGAGCTGTTCGTCTCGCTCCAGAACACGTTCGAGGGGCGCGCGCAGGAAAAGGGACTGCACCTGCGGATGCGCGCCCCCGGCCCCCTGGCCGTCCTCAGCGACCGGCTGCTGCTGGAACGCCTGCTGGCCAACCTCGTGGACAACGCCATCAAGTACACGGCCTCGGGCGGGGTGCTCGTGGCCGCGCGCGTCGCCCCCTCGACGCACCCGATGCAGGTCTGCTTCGAGATCCTCGACACGGGCATCGGCATCCCGCCCGACCAGCACGCGCGGATCTTCGACGAGTTCTACCAGGTGGGGAACGCGCAGCGCGACCGCCGCATGGGCCTCGGCATCGGCCTGTCGATCGTCCGGCGCCTGTCGGAACTGCTGGTGCATCCGGTCACCCTGGCTTCCCGTCCCGGCCGGGGCACGCGCTTCACCGTGCGCGTGCCGCAATCCACCGCGCCGGCGCTGCAGGCGCCCGACGCCGCCCGGCCGGAGGCCGCCCGGGAACCGTCCGCGGACAAGCTGCCGAAGCACGTGCTGGTGATCGACGACGAGGTCGACAGCCGCCAGGCCATGGCCACCTGGCTGGCGTCGCATGGCTGCGCCGTCAGCACGGCCGGCAGCCTGCCCCAGGCCGAGGACATCCTGCGGCACGAGACCGTGCAGGCCGTGATCGCCGACTTCCGCCTGCCCGGCGAACGCAGCGGCCTGGATTTCCTGGTGGCGTTGCGCTCGCAATCGCCGCAGATCCGCACCCTGCTGGTGACGGGCGAGACCGCGCCGCAGCGCATCACGGCCATCCGCGCGAGCGGGGTGCCCTGCCTCTACAAGCCGGTGCGTGCGCCGCAGCTGCTCGACGCGCTGGCGGAATGACCGCCGCCTCGCCGGGCGGGCTCAGCTCGCGAACATCGCGATGAGTTCGGCGCGCGAGCTGACGTTGAAGGCCAGGAACACGGCGGAGACGCAGTTCTTCACCGTGCCGACGGCGAGCCCGGTTTCCTCCGCGATGGCGCGGTTGTCGTAGCCGGCCAGCACCAGCTCCAGCACCTGGACCTGGCGGTCCGTCAGGCGCAGTCCCGCGGCGCGGCCCGCGGCGTGGCGCGCCGGCACGGCCGGTGCGGCCGGGCGCGGCTCGCCCGCCGCGATGGAGGCGATCGTCTCCATCAGCCGCGTCACGCCGCCCGGCCCGCCGTCCTTGGGCACGTAGGCCGCCGCGCCGTGCAGGGCGGCTTCGCTGCGGATGCGCGGGTCGTCGGAGCCCGAGACGATCACGACCGGCAGGTCCGGGAAGGACCGGCGCATGACGTGCAGGCCCGTGAGGCCGCGGCTGTCGTCCAGCTGCAGGTCCAGCAGCAGCAGCGCGGTCTCGCCGGCATGGGCGTTGAGGAACACGAGCGCGTCCTCCAGCGTTGCCGCCTCGGTGACGGCGAAACGGTCGCCGAAGCGCTCGCGGATGGTGATGCGCATGCCGATGCGCACCAGCTCGTGGTCGTCGACCACGAGGATGGTGCGGCGGGTCCCCGGCAGGGCCCGCACGGTGAAATCGTCCTCCTCCTTCATGCGCCGAGATTAAACCGCTTCATGCGGCATGCGCCAGCGGACCGGCATCGTTGGCCGGGGGCGACACCTGCGCGCGCGGCAGGGGCCGGGCTTCCGCGGGACGGCGTCCGGAGGGGAACGACGCCAGCTGCGCGGGCGGCGCCTCGGCGAGCACCTGCTGCGCGTGCGCATAGCCGGCCTGCACCACCTTGTCGAAGGCGCCCCACTCCAGCATGCCATAGCGGTGCACGTCGGGCGCGAAGTACAGGTCCACCAGCGCCTGCACTTCCTTCTGGCGCGCGTAGCTGTTCATCATGCTGGCGTTGAGCAGCAGCGAGGTGATGGAGGGCAGCCGGTGCCGGCGCCCGAGCAGCTTGTCGCGCAGCAGCGAGAACGGCCCGGGGATCTCCTCGAGCTCGTAGCGCACGTTGCGGTCGCGCAGCAGGTTCACGCCGACGATGCGCGCCGCACCCATGCGGCGCATCACGTCCGCGGGGAAGTTGTTGAAGGTGCCGCCGTCGATGTGCAGCTCGCCGCCCAGGATCACGGGTGGCAGCGCGCCCGGGATGGAGACGCTGGCGCGGATGGAGCGCGCCAGCGGGCCCCGCACGTGCACGGCTTCCCGCGCGGCGGAATAGTTGCTGCTGACGCAGAAGAACGGCTTCCAGAGATCCTCGATGCCGGCGTCGCGGCCGCAGGACTCGGCGACCGCCTGGTCGATGACGTGCTTCAGCCGGGCCCCGCCGATCAGCGACAGCAGCGGCACCGGATTGAAGTCGCGCGTGGGATTGGAGCGGAAGGCCGAGCGGGCGCGCTGCACCACGTCCGCCGAGGGCAGGTCCATCGCCGCGAAGGCGCCCATCACGGCGCCGATGCTGGTCCCGCCGACCATGTCGACCTCGATGCCCTGCTCCTCCAGCGCGCACAGCACGCCCAGGTGCGCGAAGCCGCGCGCGCCGCCGCCGGAGAGCACCAGCCCGACCGCCGTGCCGCTGAGGATGCGCCCCACGCGCTGCCAGTCCTTGAGGCGCCCGCGGCGGACGTGGAGATGGCGCGCGATCGTGCGGCCGGCCAGCCAGCGTCCGGTGCCGCACGGCGACAGCTTCGCATCGTCGTGCAGCAGCAGCAGCGTCTGCTGGATCTCGCCGCGCCCGCTGTCGCCCTGCGGCAGGCACTCCCGCTCGATCGGGTGCCGTTCCACCGGCGCGTCGGCGTCCGCCACCAGGATGACCTCGTCGCAATGGCGCAGGCAGCGGCGCGTCCAGCCCGTCGCCGCCGCGTCGGCCACGAAAAGCACGAACTCGTGCTCGGACTCCACCTGTTCCAGCAGGTGGGCGATGCGGCGCGAGGCCGCGGCGTCGGTGGTGGGCACGCAGGCCGAGCCGGCGCCCAGGCGCTGGTCGATCCAGGCCGAATCGATCACCACGCAGCGGCCCGCCGGGGCGAGCACCTCCTGCAGCATGGACGCCACGCCCAGCGCATGCGCGTCGGCGGAGATCGCGGCAATGCCGATGGCCACCGGCCGCGCGACGGCCGTGCCGACCGAAGCCCGCTTCAGGCGCTCGATCACCAGCCGCGACATGTTCAGCGACACCAGCGGATACGCCAGCAGCACCTCGCGGAACGCGTCCCGCGAGAACCGCACCAGCACGCTTTCACGCACGGCGACGACGGTGGCCGTGCGCGGCTCGCGGGTGAAGAACGCCATCTCGCCCACGGTTTCGCCGCGCGCCACCTCGCCGAGCACCGTCCGGGTGCCATCGGCGGCCGTGGCCACCGCGCGCAGCCGGCCGCTGATCACGAAGTACAGGCTCTCGTCCTGGCTGCCCTGTTCCAGCAGGGCCTCGCCGCCGCCGATCTGGACCCATTCCAGCATGGGCAGCACCCGCTCGAGCATCGTGTCGTCGAAATCGCCGAAGACCCTTTTCAGGCCGTCCATCAGCATTTCCCGGTGGGCATGGAGCAGCGGTGCGCCGGTGGCGACGTGCATGGATTCCTCTCGTGGGACTGCGGGGATCAGGGGGAAAAACTGCGGCGATCCGCAGATCGCCGCCAAGCCCGGGAGTATTCCCTGCGGCCATGCCGCGCCGGAGTGACTCCAGTCACGTGCCGCCGCACGCGGAGCCCGCGGGCGTGAATTCCTTCGCGCCGCGCGGCTGTCGCCGTCGCGACGGGATCAGGCCCGCACGTTCTCCAGCTTGTCCGGGTTGCGCACCGCGTAGATCGCCACGATGCGGGAGCCATCGGTGACGACCGCATTGGCCGACTCCAGCCGGCCGTCGATGAAGCGCAGCAGCCCGGGCTCGCCGTTGATGGTCGCGATCCGGTACTGCAGCCGGGAGCCCAGCCGCAGCGCGTGCGCCCAGTACAGGTTGGTGACGCGCTCGCCGCCGCGCAGTCCGCCGGCCACCGAAGGCACCTTGCCTCCGCCATCGCCGATGGTGAGCACGTCGTCGGCCAGCAGCGCCCGGATCGCGGCCCGCTCGCCGCTCCGGGCCGCCAGCATGAACTTCTGCAGCAGGTCGCGATGGATCTCGGGCGGCACCTCGAACCGCGGCCGCTCCTGCCGCACGCGCTCGGCCGCCCGGTGCACCATCTGCCGCACGGCTGTCCCGCGCTTGCCCAGCATGCCGGCGATCTCGTCGTAGTCGTAGTCGAACACCTGCCGCAGCAGGAAGGCGGCGCGCTCCTCGGGCGCCAGCCGCTCCAGCACGTGCAGGAAGGCCACCGAGACGTCGCTGGCGAGCTCGGCCAGCGACTCGGGCGTGCGTTCGTCCGCTTCGACCAGCGGCTCGGGCAGCCAGTTGCCGACGTAGGCCTCGCGTTCGGCGCGCAGCGCGCGCAGGCGGTCGATGGCCAGGCGCGTGACCACCGTGACCAGCCAGGCCTCCGCCGACTGCAAGGCGCCATGGTCGGCGTCGCGCCAGCGCAGCCAGGCGTCCTGCAGCACGTCCTCGGCATCCGCGCGCACCCCGAGCATGCGGTAGGCGATGCCGAACAGGCGTGGGCGCAGGGCCTGGAAGGTGGCGGAAGGTGTGGGAGCGGTGGACGAAGTCATGCGGCGCATCGGGAGTCTATGACTCCCAGACGGACGTGCCCTCCGTTCCGTGACAGGGCCGGCGGACCCATCCGCCTCAGTCGCCGAAGCCGTAGAGCGCCTGCGGGTTGCGCACCAGCACCTGCTCCCGCAGGTCCGCGCCGGGCAGCCAGCGCTCCAGCAGGTCGACCAGGTCGGCGTCGTTGGGCATGCGCCCCTTCAGCATCACGTGCGGCCAGTCCGAGCCCCACAGCAGGCGCTGCGGCGCGGTCTCGCGCAGGGCCTGCGCCAGGGCATCGCAGTCGGGGTACGGCAGGGGCTGGCGGGTGAGCCGGTAGGGGCCGGTCAGCTTGACCCACACGCTGCCCCCCGCCAGCAGGCGCAGCAAGGCCTGGAAACCGGCATGCTCCGGCCCGGCGCCGATCGCCAGGTAGCCGAAGTGGCCCAGCACCACGGGCACGCCGAGGTCCGCCAGCCGCGGCAGTTCGCCGGCATGCTGGTCGGCGTGGACCAGCAGTTCGAGGTGCCAGCCCAGGGGCGAGATGCGGCGGGCGAGCCGCGCCAGCCGGTCCATCGGCAAGGGACCGCCGGCATCGTGCCGGTCGACCAGGTTCACGCGCAGGCCGCGCACGCCGGCGGCGTGCAGGCGCTCCAGGTCTCCATCGGCCACGTCGGCCGGCAACACGGCGACCCCGCGCATGTGGACCGGATCCTGCGCCAGCGCATCGAGCAGCAGCCGGTTGTCGCTGCCGTAGACGCTGGGCTGGACCAGCACGGCCCGCTGCAGTCCCAGCACCGCGCGCATGCGCTCGTAGTCGTCGGGCAGGCAGTCGGGCGGCGTGTAGACCCGCTCGGGAATGAAGGGGTACTGCCGCGCGGGCCCGATCACGTGCGCATGGCAGTCGCAGGAGAGCGGCGGCAGGGACAGGCGCGGCGGGCGCACGGCGAAGTCGGGCGGTGCGCAGGGCGGCGCCAGCGCGTCGTGGCGGCTCACTGCACCGGGATGTTGGCCTTGCGCACCAGCGAGCGGTTGGTCTCCACCTCGCTGCGCACGAACTTCGCGAAGGCGGCAGGGCCCAGCGTGCCGGGCTCGTTGCCGCCCTTGGCGAACTGCTCGACGACCTCGGGCGACTGCAGCGCCTTCGCCACGTCGGCGGCCAGCTTCTCCAGCACGGCCGGCGGCACGCCCGCCGGTGCCCAGAGGCCGACCCAGAGTTCCGCCTCGAAGCCGGGATACCCGGACTCGGCGATCGTCGGCACCTGCGGCAGGCTGGCGACGCGCTTGCCCGAGGTGACCCCGATCGGCACCAGCCGCCCGTCCTTCAGCATGCCCGCCACCGTGGGCAGCGGCGCCATGTAGAACGCGCTGTTGCCGCCGGCGACGTCGTTGATCGCGTCCGGCGAGCCCTTGAAGGGCACGTGCGTCATCTGCACGCCGGCCTTGTCGGCGAACAGTTCCGCCGTCAGGTGGGTCGAGGTGCCGACGCCGGCCGAGGCGAAGAAGACGCCGGGTTGGCGGACCTTCGCGCGCTCCACCACCTCCTTGACCGACTTGTACGGTCCGGTCGCCGACGCGACCATGACGTAGGGCGTCTTGGCGAGCAGCGCCACGTCCACCAGGTCCTTCAGCGGGTCGTACGGCAGCGACTTGTACATGGCGACGTTGGCCGCGTGCGAGGCGCTCTGCACCAGCAGCGTGTGGCCGTCGGGGTCTGCCCGCACCACCTCGCGGGTGCCGATCTGGCCGCCCGCGCCCGGCTTGTTGTCCACCACCACGGGCTGGCCCCACAGGTCCTGCAGCTTGCGCCCCAGGATGCGGGCGACGATGTCCGCACCCGAGCCGGGCGTGAGCGGCACCACCAGCTTCACGGGCTTGGTGGGCCAGGCCTGCGCGGCCGCGGGGCCGGCGGAAAGTGCGGCAAAGGCCGCCAGCGCCGCCACCCGCAGCACCCAGCTTCGACGTTCCATGTTTGTCTCCTTGCTTGTGTTTCGTGCGTGCGGACCGGCCGGAGGCTCAGCGTGGCGGGGCGGCGGCGGCCTGCGCGGTGAGGAAGTCCAGCAGCAGCCGGGTGAACTGCTCCGGCTTCTCGATGTTCGACAGGTGCGCCGCATCGTCGATGACGTGCAGCGTGGATCCGGCGATCTCGGCGTGCAGCAGCTGCGAGGCCGCCAGCGTGCAGGCCGGGTCGTCGCGGCCCACGATCACCTGCGTCGGCACGCGGATCTGCCGCAGGATGTGCGTCTGCGACATGTCGCGCACCGCGCTGGCGCAGGCGATGTAGCCCTCGGGCGTGGTCTCCAGGATCATGCTGCGCACCCACGCGATCGCGTCCGGCTCCCGCGCGATGAAGGACGGCACGAACCAGCGCTGGATGGTGCTGTCCACCAGCCCGGCGATGCCCTGCCTGCGGGCGGTCTCGAAGCGCCCCTCCCACATCGACCGCGGCGGCATCTCGCTGGCCGTGTCGCACAAGGACAGGGACAGCACGCGGCGCGGATGCCGCACCGCCAGCTGCTGGCCGATCATGCCGCCCATGGACAGGCCGACGAAATGCACGGCGCCCAGGCCGGTCGCCTCGACCAGCGCGGCCGCGTCGTCCGCGAGCAGTTCGATGGTGTACGGGCCCGGCGTCACCTCGGACCGGCCGTGGCCGCGCGTGTCGTAGCGCAGCACGCGGAAGCGTTCCGTCAGGGCGGCGACCTGCGGGTCCCACATCGCGTGGGTGGACATCAGGCTGTTGGACAGCATCACGGCCGGCGCACCCTCCGGTCCATCGATGCGGTAGGCGATCCGGGCTCCGTTGGCCTGGGCAGTCTTCATGCGGCAGTTCCTGTGGTCGGACGGGCCAGTCTAGGAGGCCGGGGGCGATCAGGGTAGCCATAGAATCCGGTGCAGCTGAAACGGATTCCGTTTCACCCAGGAAAGCCCGCTTGCCCGCCTCCCGAACCGCGTCCGCCCCCGGCACGCCGCCATCCCTGCCGGCCGCGTTCGGCCGCCTGCGGCTGCGCCACCTGCAGCTGCTCGACGCCCTTGAACGGCTCGGGTCGCTGCGCCGCGCGGCCGTCGAACTGGGCATCGCGCAGCCGGCGGCGGTGGTGCTGGTCGACGACCTGGAACATGCCTTCGGCGTGCGGCTGGTCAAGCGCGCTCGCACGGGCGCCACCCTGACGCCGGCGGCGCACGGCGTGGTCGCGCGCGCCCGGGTCGCGATCGAGGAGATGGGCCAGGCGCGCGACGCCGCCGTGCGCGCCGCGTCCGGCGGCGGGCGGCTGCGGCTGGGCGCCTCGCCCTACCTGATCAGCGCCCTGCTCCCGCAGCTGCTGGCGGCGCTGCGGGAACAGCTGCCCGGCACGGTGGTCGACGTGCGCGAGGGCACGCTGGACACCCTGGTCGACGAACTCGCCGCGGGGCGGCTCGACGCCCTGCTCGGGAGCGCCGACCGTGCCCTGCTGGCCCGCGCGGTGGACCTGGAGGCGGACTTCCTCGGCGTGGAGCCGATGTCCGTCGTGGCCGGCAAGGGCCATGCGCTGCAGGGCAGGCCGCGCGCGACGCTCGATGCCGTGCTCGCGGGACCATGGGTCCTGCCGCATGCCAGCTCGCACATCCGCACCCTCGTCGACACCGCGGTGTTCGACCTCGGGCGCCCGCCCCTGGTGCCGGCAGTGGAGTGCCGCGGCATCCTGAACATGATGGGCATCGCCGCGTCCGCGGGGCTGCTCACCGTGGCGCCGCGCACGGAGCTCGCGCGGCCCGCCTGGCGCCGGCGCCTCGCGGTCGTCGAGTCGCCGCTGCGCATCTCGCCACCGCCCTACGCGATCGTCACGCGCCGGCACGCCCGGGCCCTGCCGCAGCTGGCCGTGCTGCGGGAGTGCGTCAAGGCGGCGGCGCGGGAGCTCGTCGCGCCGGGCTAGCCTGCCACGTAGGGTGTCTCGGGCACGGGCATGTGGAAGCTCGCATTGAGCATGTTCCAGCCGCGGATCGCGACCACGCTGAAGCTCAGGTCGGCGATCTCCGCCTCGCTGAAGTGCTGCTTCACCGCCTCGAACTCGGCGTCCGTGGGCGTGCGATGCGGCACGGCATTGACGGCTTCGGCCCAGGCGAACGCGGCGCGGTCGCGGGCGTCGAAGAAGCGGTGCGCCTCGCGCCAGCCGGCCACGGCGTTCACGTGCCGCGCGTCCACGCCCTGCTGGAGCAGGTCGGCCCAGTGCATGTCGATGCAGAAGGCGCAGCCGTTGATCTGGCTGATGCGCAGGTTCACCAGTTCCTTCAGGCGCTTGTCCAGCGCACTGCCGGCGGCGTGGGAAAGCTGGCCAAGGGCACGCGCGGCCTTGGGAGCGGCGGCATGGAAGTCGATGCGGGGGTTCATGGGATCTCCTTTGGAAACGGGAAAAGGCGCCGGACCGCGCGTCCGTCCCCCTTAGACGCGCCGGCGGCCGCATTTGTGACCGCAGTCACGTCCCCGCCGGCGCCCGGCCGGCCGGAGCGCTTCCGTGAAATCGTTCATTGGGCCCCTTCCCACCCCGGCCGATACTCGGCCGCTTCGTCCCACCGCGAGATGCCATGAAGTACCGCTTTGCCGCCGGGGCGCTCCTTGCCGCCGCCCTCCTCGTTCCCGCCCATGCGCAGGTGATGCCCGCCATGGGGGCCGACGACGCGGACCTGCCCCTGCCCGCCATGCCGATGGCACCCATGGCGCCGCCCGCGGGCGTGCGCAAGATCACCGACGGCTCGCTCACCTGCGAGCAGATCCATGCGGAGTCGCGCAGCCTGGAGGAAGCGATGGTCCGGCACCGCGCCGCGTCCGATGTCGCCCAGGCGGAAGCCAACCAGGCGCAGCAGGCGATGATGTCGCGCGCCTCCGGCAGCATGGCCATGCCGATGGCATCCGGCCTGCTCGGCATGATCCCCGGCGGCAGCCTGATCAGCGGCATGGCCGCGCAAGCCGCCATGTCGTCGCAGATGTCCGCGATGCAGGACGGCACGGCCAAGATGACGGCGTCCTACCAGCGCGTGGCCCAGGTGCAGGAGCAGCTGGCCCACGCCCAGGCCCGCAACGACCACCTGGTCGGCCTTTTCCTGCAGAAGAACTGCAAGCTGCCCGAAGGCGCGGCCAAGCCCTAGGCCGGGTTCTTCCTCAGGCGCCTTCCAGCTTCGACTGCGCCTTCAGGCAGCGTTCCGCCAGCCCGGGAGCGCCGATGGACTCGGCCCACGGCCGGAAGCCGCGCTTCGGCCCGCGCCAGCGCAGCTCCTCCACGTCCTGGAACAGGCTGGCGTCGGTGCGCAGCGTGGCCAGCGTCTTGAACAACAGGGCCTCCTCGCGCCGTCCGGCCAGCACCTGGGGCGGAAAAGCCTCGATCGGCCCGTGCTGGTTCAGGAGCCGCGCCGCGCCGACGCGCCCGATCCCTTCGATGCCCGGATAACCGTCCGCCGCGTCGCCGACCAGCGCGAGGAAGTCCGGGATCAGTGCCGGCACCACGCCGAACTTCGCGCGGATGTCGCTCTCGGCGCGGATCTTCTTGCCTTTTCGGTCCACCTGCAGCACGCGGTCGCCGCGCACGCACTGCGCCAGGTCCTTGTCCGGCGTCCAGACCAGCACCTTCTCGACCCGCGCGTCGCGGTCCGCCAGGTGCGCCGCCGAGGCGAGCGCGTCGTCGGCCTCCAGCTCGGTCATCGGCCACACGGCCACGCCCATGAGCGCCAGGCCTTCCTCGAGCGGGTGGAACTGCGCCCGCAAGGCGGGCTCGATGCCGGCGCCGGTCTTGTAGCCGGCCCACAAAGCGTTGCGGAAGGACTCGATCACGTGGTCGGTCGCCACGCCGAGGTGGGTGGCGCCGCCCTCCACCATCTGCAGCACGCCGTTCAGCACGCCGGCGACGGCGCCGTACGGACGGTCTTCGCCCTTGGTGAAGCGCCGCAGCCCGTGGAAGTGGCGGAACAGCTCGTACGTGCCGTCGATGAGGTCGATGACCATGCGTGGGGAGGACGGGGCGCCGCGACCCCGGCGGCGCCCGCTCCCGCGAGCTTAGCGGTAGTAGGGGTTGTGCGGGGCGTTGTCGTAGCGGTTCGGCACGCCGTCGCGGTCCGCGTCGCGATGCGCGCGGCGCGCGTGGCGGGCGGCGTCGTGGTCGTAGAAGCGCGAGTCGCGGTCGTACAGGTTCGGCACGCCGTCGCGATCCCCGTCGCCCCACGGGCCACCGCGACCCCGGCCGTAGCCATGGCCATGGCCGTGGTACACCGGCTGCGGCTGCACGTAGACAGGCCTCGGCTGCACGTACACCGGCTGCGGCTGAACGTACACGGGGGCCGGCTGCACGTAGCGCACCGGCGGCTGCACGCCGATCGACACGTGGATGTCCGAGCGGGCTTGCGCCGCGGACGTGGCGGCCAGCGCGCCGAAGGCGGCGACGGCGACCAGGAGGGGTTTGGCGAAGCGGTTCATGGAGGGCTCCTTGGTGAAGGTGCCTCCATGATCTGCCGGCTCAGATGAACCGAACCTGAACGGTGTTCACTCTTTCGTGGATTTCGGTTCCCGGGGGTCGGCGTCCCTTTCCTTGCGGCCTTCGCGGGCCAGGCGCACCGTCTCGTCCAGCACTTCGTCGTCGGAGGCGGATGGGATCGGCGCATCCTCGTGGCGGGTGGGGTCGTTGTCGGCCTCTCGGCCTCGATTGATCTCGGTCGGCATGGCGTCTCCTTCGGTGCAGGGAAAGCCATGTTCGGCCGCGGCCCCGGCCGCGTGCGGTGGGCGGGCGCTACGAGCCGGCGTAGGCGCCGGCCTACCCGCCGATTTCCGGCGCTTGACTTCGAGTGCGCTCTAGCCGGTGCAATCGCGGTTCTTTCCAAGGAGAACCCATGCATGCAGACGAAAGCAATCCGCACAAGGCCCGGATGCAGGCCATCATGGCCGCACTCGAGCGGGGCGACCGGCGGCCGTTCGGCGAGGCCCTGGCCGAGGACTTCACCTGGATCCTGCCCGGCCGCAATGCCTGGAGCGGGCGCTACGAAGGGCGCGACACCGTCCGGGAACGCCTGTTCCAGCCCCTCTTCCGGCAGTTCACCGGCACCTACACCAACACCGCCACGCGCTTCATCGCGGAAGGGAACGTGGTGGTGGTGGAATGCCGCGGCCATGTCATGACCCGCAAGGGCAAGGCGTACGACAACACGTACTGCTACGTCTGCCGCTTCGGCGACGACGGCCTGCTGCACGAACTGGTGGAGTACATGGACACGCAGCTGGTGGCCGACGTGCTGGAGCCGCCCTCAGCCGCCTGAGCGGCGGGACAGCCAGTCGTCGTACAGCGCGATCTTGCGATCCAGCAGCGCGGCGGCCTGCTGCAGGTCGTCGGCGCGCTGGCGCACCTTCTCGCGGTGCGCCAGCAACAGCGCGCGGCATTCGGCGAGCGTCCCCTTGCCCTGGCGCATCAGCCGCGCGTAGGCCTGCATGTCGCGGATGCTCATGCCGGAGGTGCGCAGGCGGTCGATCAGCCCCAGCCACTCGACATGCGCCTGGCTGAACATCCGGCGGCCCGCGGCGTCACGGGCGGCGCCCGGCATCAGGCGTTGCGCTTCGTACCACCGGATCGTGTGCACGCTGCGGCCGGACAGGCGCGCGAGCTCGCCGATGCGCAGTGTCGGCGTGGTGTCGGGGCGGAGGCGCTGGGGTTCGGCGGCCATCGGTGGCGAAAGGATACTGCGGTGCGGCGCCCTCCCAACGGACGGCTGTGCTTCCAGGACCCTGTCCTGTAGCATGCCCACGGCCGACCCACGACGGAGAACCCGCCTTGATCCCCACGCGCCGCCGGACCCTGCTCGCCTTCCTGCTCGCCCTGTCCGCGGGGCTTTCCTCCTGCGGCGGCGGAGGCGGCGGCGGGGATGAAGCCCCGGACGCCGGGGCTCCCGGCGGGGTCGGCGGCGAGGTGGTCTTCTCCACGGTGAAGGCCACCGCCAGCGGCCAGGTCTATACCGTCCAGACCTTCCTGCCCGCATCCTATGCCGCCGGCAGCACCCGGCTGCCAGCCATCTACGTGACCGAGGCCGACGCGATGTACGGGGCGAACGGGCAGCAATCGCGTTTCGACGCCTTCAAGGGCGTCATGCAGCGCCGGGGCACCCAGGCCATCCTGGTCGGCATCCACGGCACCGCCCGCCGCAACACGGACTTCCTGCTGCCGGGCGCGGCGCACTACCTCGACTTCATCGCGAAGGACCTGGCGCCGCAGATCGAGCGGCAGTACCGGGCCGATGCGGCGAAACGGATGCTCTCGGGCCTGTCGCACGGCGGCTACTTCGTGGTGGCGGCGCTGGTGCTGGAAGCCTCCGCCGGAACCCCGAGCTTCTCGCACTACCTGTCGACCGAGGCCAGCTTTGGCGGCCACGGCAACACGGCAGGGTTCCTGGAGTTCGAAAAGCAACTGGATGCTTCCGGTCGCCCCGCCCCCGCCACCCTCTTCCTCGCGGGCGCGCCCGGCTTCAACGGCACCGCCGTCGTCGACCCGCTGCATGCGCAGATGACTGCCCACGCGCACGCCGGCCTGACCCTGGTGAAAGCACAGTACGCGACGACGCACGTCGGGGCCGACCTGCCCGCCTTCGAGGAGGCCCTGGCGCGCTTCGCGCCCTAGGCGCCGAGCAGGTGCCCGGCGGCGCCGCTCATTCCAGCGGACCGGGCTGGGTGTTGCGCTTCTCGTCCAGGTAAGGCGCCACGCTCTCGGCGCCCTTGCCGCTGCGGCGTCCCGCCGGCTCGAGCGGGCGGGCACGGCCGTCCCCGCGCTCCGGTTCGCCGGCCCCTGCGATCTTCTGCATCAGCCGTTGCAGCAGCGAACTGGACTCGCCCGCGCGGGTGCTGCGGTCCTTGTCGTCGGCCCGGGCACGCGCATCTTGCTTGTTGCTGTTCCTCATCGGTGCACCGAGTAGAAGTCGCGCAGCGCTGCAATGCAACACCGGGCATGCAACACGGGTAACCGGGCATCACATGGGCACAATGCGCGGCTTGTCGATTCCGGTCCGCCCCGTTCGTCATGGGGGAGGAGCCCTCCGGGGCATCGCGGATCCACGCAGAAAGGCAACAACAATGAAGAACGAAGAAACCGGCCGGAACAGGCGCTGGTGGGCGCTGTACGTCCTGTGCCTGGGCGTGCTGATGATCGTGCTGGACACGACGATCGTGAACGTCGCCCTGCCCTCCATCCGCACCGACCTGAAGTTCACCGAAACGGGGCTGGTGTGGGTGGTCAACGCCTACATGCTCACCTTCGGCGGCTTCCTGCTCCTGGGCGGCCGGCTGGGCGACCTGTTCGGCCATCGCCGCACCTTCCTCGCCGGACTGGCGCTGTTCACGGCGGCATCGCTGGCCTGCGGACTGGCGAACACGCAGGGGCTGCTGGTGGCGGCACGGGCCATCCAGGGGCTCGGCGCCGCCGTGGTGTCGGCCGTGGCGCTCTCCCTCATCATGAACCTGTTCACCGAACCCGGCGAGCGGGCCCGGGCCATGGGGGTCTATGGTTTCGTGTGCGCGGGCGGCGGCAGCGTGGGCGTGCTGCTGGGCGGCGTGCTCACCAGCTTCCTCAGCTGGCACTGGATCTTCCTGGTCAACCTGCCGATCGGCATCGCCGTGGCCTTGCTGTGCCGCGCGCTGATCGCGCCGGGGGAGCGCAGCGCCAGGCAGTCCCTCGACTGGGGCGGTGCGATCACCATCACGGCGGCGCTGCTGCTGGCGGTGTACGCGGTCGTCAACGGCAACGAGGCCGGCTGGCGGTCCACCCGGACCCTCGGCCTGCTCGGCGCCGCGGTCGCCCTGTTCGCCCTCTTCCTCGCCATCGAACGGCGCGTGGCGCAACCGCTGGTGCCGCTGGGCCTCTTCCGCCACCGCAACCTCGCCACGGCGAACGTGGCCGGCGTGCTGTGGGCGGCGGCCATGTTCGCGTGGTTCTTCATGTCCGCGCTGTACATGCAGCTGGTCCTGGGCTACACCCCACTGCAGGTCGGCCTGGCCTTCCTCCCCGGCAACCTGATCATGGCGTTCATGTCGCTCGGCGCGTCGGCGCGCATCGTGATGCGCTGGGGCATCCGCGGCCCGCTGGCCGTCGGCCTCTGGATCGCGGCGCTGGGACTCGCGCTGTTCGCGCGGGCGCCGGTCGACGGCACCTTCGTGCTCGACGTGCTGCCGGCCATGGTGCTGCTCGGCATCGGCGCGGGCATCGCCTTCAACCCCATGCTGCTGGCCGCCATGAACGACGTCTCGCCGCAGGACTCCGGCCTGGCGTCGGGCGTGGTGAACACCTCCTTCATGATGGGCGGTGCGCTGGGGCTTGCGGTGCTCGCGAGCATCGCTGCCGCCCGGACGACCGGCGCCGGCGCCGCTGGTGCGGTCGACGCCGCCGCGCTCAACGCCGGCTACCAGCTGGCGTTCGCCATCGGCGCGGCCTTCGCCGCCGGCACCGGCCTGCTGGGCTGGCTGGCGCTGCGGGAGACCGGCGCCGCGCCGCAGGCGCAGGCCGCGGGATCGATGCACTGACACGGCTGCGCGACGGCGCCCTGCGCGTCGTGCGATGCTTGCCGCATGCGACCCGAGCCCGCCACCGTCCTGATGCTGCCCGGCCTGCTGTGCGACGCCGCCGCGTGGTCCGGCGTCATCGCGGCGCTGCCGGGCATCGACTGCAGGGTCGCCGGCTACGGTCGCCTCGACGCCATCCCGGCCATGGCGGCCCACGTGCTGGCGTCGGTGGCGGGCAGCGGCCTGCGCGTGGCCGGCCATTCGATGGGTGGGCGCATCGCATTGGAGATGGCGCGGCAGGCGCCGGAGCGGATCGACCGCATCGCCCTGCTGGACACGGGCTTCCAGCCGCGACCCGGGGGCGAAGCCGGCGCGGAGGAGGAGCGGCAGCGGTGGGCGCTGGTGCAGCTCGCGCGCGACCAGGGCATGCGCGCGATGGGCGAACGCTGGGCGCAGGGCATGGTGCACCCGGACCACCTCCGCACGCCGGTGTTCGAAGCCATCCTGCGCATGATCGAACGCAGCGACCCGGAGGCCTTCGAGGCACAGGTCCGCGCCCTGCTTTCCCGTCCCGATGCACGGGACGTGCTGGCGACGCTGCGCTGCCCCACCCTGCTGGCTTGCGGCCGCGAGGACGCATGGAGCCCGCTGGCGCGCCACCAGGAGATGCGGGCGCTGGCGCCGCGTTCGCAGCTCGTCGTGATCGAACACGCGGGCCACATGGCGCCGATGGAGCAGCCCGGAGCGGTGGCGGGCGCCCTGCGCTCCTGGGCGCTCGCCTGATCCACGCCGGGCGGCGCCGCGGCCTCAGAAGATGTGCCGCATCCCCACCGAGAAGCCCTGGCTCGATTCGCCGCGGCCCGTCGTCACGTACTGCGCCGGGAACCCGTAGTTGCCCACCGCGTTGTTGTCGATGTGGCTGAACACCGTGTAGATGGCGGTGCGCTTGGACAGGTTGTAGTCGTAGCCGACGGCGATCAGCTGTCCCTTTTCCGCGGGGTTGCCGATGTTGTCGGTGAGCCGGCCGTGGATGTAGCTCACCTTGAAGTTTCCCGGCCCGACGGGGAAGATCGCTCCCAGCAGCAGGCTGCGCGTCTTCGCCTCGTGCGCCGGGTTGCCCGTCAGGCCGCCGCCGGCCGCGGTGGCGCCCTCCAGGGACTCGGTCACGTACTGTCCCTGCACGCGGACCCAGCCGAAGTCGTAGCGCGCCGACAGGTTGGTGTTCAGGTAGTCGCCCTGGTTGTTGACCGCGCCGATCGCGCCGGCCGTGTTCTGCGTCAGGCCGGCGCTGAAGGCGACCGACCACGGTCCGCTCGCATAGCCGATGCGCACGGCACCATGGTCCCCCGCGTGCCGCGGATTGCCGGCAGCCAGCGTGCCGTCGGACGGGTTCTCGCCCAGCGCCAGCGTCACGCGGCCGAAGAAGCCCTGGCCGTAACCCGGGGTGAGGTACTCGATCGCGTTCGACACATTCAAGGCCGTCTGCGTGTTGCGCAGGCCCAGGCGCAGCGTGACCGGCGTGCTGCTTCCGACGCCGTTGGTGAAGAACGGGTCGTACGGGGTGAAGTTCTCGAAGGCCGCCGTGTAGACCCGGCCGACGCGGACCTCGCCGAACCGGTTGCTGCCCAGCCCCACGTACGCCCAGCGGTTGAAGGTCATCGCCGAGGCGGCCGGGCCCGCGCCGCTGCGCTGGTTGTTGCTGTTCGAAGCGATGCCCAGGCCGGAGTCCGTGTTCAGGCCGGCCTCGAGCCGGAAGGTCGAGTACCAGCCGTCGCCGAGGTCCTCGCGCCCGTCGAAGCGCAGGAAGTTCGACTGGAAGCCGGAGCCGAACATGCCGGTCTTGCTGACGGTGCGCCCGCCCGCTTCCGTCCGCACGTGGGTCACCGCGGTGTCCAGCAGTCCCGAGAGGCTGACGCGCGATTGCGCGAAGGTGCCTGCCGACGCGAACGCGGCCAGCACTGCGATGCATTTCTTCATGGGTGTCTTCTCCTTCAGGTTGGGTGGTCTGCGACGGGAGCGATTCTCTGGAGCAGCCCGTCGGTGGCTCTGCGGGTAAGCCCCCGGCCCAGCCTGTATTTGCGAGCTTTTCGCGCGCCGGAATTCGGCGCGCGCCTTCACTGCGGCGGCAGCGGGTAGTCCTTCTCGTTGGCGACCTTGCCGGGCTTGGCGGAGAAGTCCATCCGCGGCGGCGCGAAGATGTCCAGGAGCCACGCGCCGCCGTCGTTCAGGTTGCGGCTGGTGTGGACCACCCTGGGCGGGATCACGGTGAGCGAGGGGCTGCCGACCTCCGGGTGTTCGTCGTCACGCCAGGCCTTCATGTCCGGTACCCACGGATAGCGCAGGTGGTGCACCCAGGTGCCGCGCAGGGACAGCGAACCCTGTTCGAAGTCGGCGTGCGAGTGCGGACTGAGCTTGCCGACGTCGCGCGCGACTATGCGGGGCGTCATCACGTTCAGCATCAGGTTGGTGCTGCGGAACAGGCGCATGTTGCTGTCCGCCTGCGTGTGCTGCGCCAGGGGGTAGTGGCGCAGCTTGAAGCCGTCGGCGGGCGTGGGCCACGGCACCAGGGGCGCGACGTCGGGCGCGGGCTGCGCGTAGTCGGCGGCGTTGCCCGCCGCGGCCAGCAGGTCGCCCGCCTGGTGCGAGAAGAGGCGGACGACCTGCCCCGCGCCGTGCAGGACCACCTCGCTGTCCCCGGGCGGCACGATGGTCACCGACTCCGCGCCGGCCTCGAGGGTCTCGGCGCCGGCGCGGATGGTGGCGCCGCTCTCGACCAGCAGCACCATGTACTCGTCGGGCTGCGCGCGGCGCTCCAGCCGCGCGCCGGCCTGCGCCTGGGTGAGGCTTACCACGAAGTTGGCGCCGCGCGCCACCCAGCTGCGCGCGCCGGGGGCTTCCAGTTGCGGGGCCTGGTCGTGCCAGCGCACGACGGAAGCGGGACGAAGGGGGGAAACGGTGGTCATGCGGACTCCGGAGAACGGGCGCGGGCGGCCGCCTGCGCCGCCTGGCGCAGCAGCGACTGGTCCGAACCCTGGATGAACCAGCGGACGCCGAGGGCGCGGTACTTCTCGCGCTCCGCGACGCTGCCGACGAACATGCCGGCGGCCTTGCCGGCGGCGAGGGCCACGCGCACCACGTGCTCCGCGGCCTCGAGCACGCGCGGCTCCTGCGCGTTGTCCAGGCCCATGGAGAGCGCGAGGTCGGCGCGGCCGACGAAGAGGACCGCCACGCCCGGCACGGCGGCGATGCGCGCGGCGTTCTCGACGGCCGGCACGCTTTCGATCTGGCAGGCGACGACGTTGCGGTCGCCCTGCGCGATCGCCTGCTTCATGCCCAGGGTGCCGTAGCCGGCCGCGCGCGGCGAGCTGGAGTAGCCGCGGTCGCCGCCGGCGTAGCGGCAATGCGCGACCACCTCGCGGGCATCCTGCTCGGTGTCCACGTGCGGCACCAGCACGCCGGCCGCGCCCATGTCCAGCACCGACAGCAGGCTGGCGGCACTGCGGTCCTCGACGCGCACGAACAGCGGCAGGCCCGCGGCGCGGCCGGCGAGCATCGCGAGGTCCAGCGCGGCCCGGTCGTAGGGTGCGTGCTCCGCGTCGAGCACCGCGAAATCGAGCCCGCTGCCGCCGAGGATCTCGATGACCTGGGGCGACGTCGTCTTGACGAAAGTGCCGACGTGATGGCCGGCGCCGGTGGGAAGGCTGTAGCTCATGGCGTCTCCGCGGCCGGTTCGCCGGGCGGCCGCTGCAGCGCCGGACGGTGGAAGATCTCGCCGAGGGCCGCGTAGTACGGGCCGCCCAGCCGGGCGATGGGCCGCAGCTTCACGCTGTCGACGTGGCGGCCGTCGTAGACGGCGTCGGACAGCTGGAAGGCGAGGACCTCGCCGATGTAGAGCGTGTTGAGGCCGCGTCCCAGCGTCACCGACTGGTCCAGCCTGCACTCCATGTGGATCGGGGAAGCCGCCACCCGCGGCACCGGGGTGACGGTCCCGGGCAGCAGTTCGATGCCCAGCGCCTCCGGCTCGCCCACTTCCGGCGGGTAGTCGGCGCCGCACAGGTGCATGGTTTCCATCACGGCTTCGGTCGCGACGTTGACGCAGAACCAGCCGGTCTCGCGGATGTTGCGCGCGGTGTCCTTCAGCACGCCCTGGCGCGTGCCGATGTTGACGGCCACCATCGGCGGGCTGTGCGCCACGTAGTTGTAGGAGCTGAAGGGCGCGGCGTTGACGCGGCCGTCGCGGTCGACGGTCGTGATCCAGGCCACGGGACGCGGCACCACGACGCCGCAGATCAGGCGGTAGGCGGTGGCCGTGTCCATGCCCTGCGTCGGCACGGCGGTGTAGCGGTGGCTCACCGGTGCGCCCTGTGGCCGCCTTTGACGAACACGCGCTTGCCCGTGTCGTGCCAGACGGCCTGCTGCTCGCGGTGCGTCAGCAGGTCGGAAGCGTCGATCATCCGCTGCACCATGTCCTTGTAGGTGCCCGAGGAGGTGCCGATGTCGGAGCCCCACATCACGTGGTCCGCGCCGAACAGGTCGACGGCGCGGCGCAGCACCTTGTTGGCCGGGAAGCCCTCCTCGCGGCAGTGGTCCAGGTTGATGGAGGTGAACTTGAAGAAGATGCGCGGCTTGCCGGCGAGCTGCTCCCAGCGCGCGTCCAGGCCGAAGTGCTCGCCGTCGTGCAGCTCGGGCTCCAGCAGGTGGTCCAGCACGATGCGGGCGTTGGGGTAGCGTTCCGACAGTTCCAGGATCGCGGGGATCGAAGGGCCGCCGCCGCCCTGCGCCAGCACCTCGAGGTCCATCACCAGGCCGGCTTCGTCGATCACCTTCCAGCTCTCGAGCGCCTGCGGCGAGTTGAGCCACGGCATGCTGCCATCGGGCTTGCGGCCGCCGAACAGGCGCAGCCCCGCGAGGCCGTGCTCGCGGATCCAGCCGCGCACCTTTCCCGGGGTCTCCGGGTCTTCCGCATCGAGGATGACGACGGCGGAGAAGACGTCCGGGTACTTGTCGGAAGAGTCCAGGATGTAGCTGTTGTCGTAGCGGTAGACCATGCGCTTCTGCACGGCGACGGCACCGTCGACGTTCTCCTCCCGCATCCACCGCAGCATCGGCTCGGCGTCCGGCACTTCGTTGATCGGGTTGGGGCCGTGGTGGCCGCCCGGGCGGCCGATCACGCCGGGCGGGCGATAGGGCGCGTCGGGCGCGCGCTGCATGGGGTTGCGGGGATAGCGGACCTGGTCGTGGGCGACGAGGTGCGCGTGGGCGTCGAACAGCAGGGGACGGGACGAAGGCATCCGTCGATCATCCCCAGCGCCACCGCGGGCGCCAAGCCGAGATTCAGCGGATTCCGCGACGCGGAAAGCGCGGCGGCGCCTTCAGCCGGCGGTGGTGGCCAGCGCGCGCGAGATGGCGGCGGACGCGTCGCGCAGCGGCGGCAGGAAGCGCGCGACGGCCTGTTCGGTGTCCAGCGCGGAGCTGAACCAGGTGATGCCCATGGTGGCGACCACGCGCTCGCCGTCGAAGATCGGCACGCCAATGGTGGAGGACTCGGGCCGCACGCGCGGGTCGCGCAGCGCGTAGCCGCGCTCGCGCACCTCAGCCAGCATGCGGCGGATGGCGGGCTCCTGCCCCGCGATCGGCTCGCTGCTGTTGTGCGCCAGCAGTTCCAGCAGCGCGTCCTGCTCGGTCGGGCTGCAGAACGCCAGGTAGGCGCGGCCGAGCGCCTGCGTGACCAGGCTCAGCCGCATGTTGATCGTGGAGTGGAAGAACGACAGCGGCGAATGCGGGATGGTGCTGTAGCGCACGATCATGGCGTCGCCGTCGTGCACGGCCACCGCCACCGGCCACTTCAGCTCCTGCGTCAGCGCTTCGGCCGGCGCGGCGGAAGCCTCGACCACGCGCGGCTCGCTGTGGTAGCCGCTGGCCAGCGCCTTCACCTCCGAGGTCAGGTAGTACGCGCCGTACTGCGGCGCGCGGCGCACCAGGCCGTCGGCCTCGAGCGTCTGCAGCAGCCGCACGATCGTGGGCTTGGGGATGGCCGTGTGCTTGTGGATCGCATCGACCGTGGTGACCGGCTGCCGGTTCAGCGCGCGCAGGATCTGCAGCGCCCGGAGCACCACGTTGACCGGGCGGGGAGTGGGCATGGTGAGGTCCAGTGTAGCGTGCAAGAATCCGCGCCCATGACCGGACAACCCGCATCGCTCGCCAACGTCGTCGACCTCCTGCGCCGCGCCCACCAGGGCGGGCCGGCGGCCGACGAAACCGCCGCCCTGCCCCACGTCACCTCGCTGGACGAGGCCTACGCCGTGCAGGAAGGCCTGTATGCCGCGCTCGGCCATCCGCCGGGCGTCGCACCGTACTGGAAGTCGGGTGCGCCGACCCGGTCGGACGCGATGCGGCACGCGCCGCTGCCGGTCGCCGGCGTGCGGCCGTCCGGGTCGGGCGTGGAAGGCCTGCACCTGCGCCACCGCTGGATCGAGGCCGAGGTGGCGCTGCGCATCGCCCGCGAACTTACGCCCGAAGCCGCCCGGCGCGTCACGCCGCACGACGCGCATGCGGTGGTCGATGCGATGTGCGTGTCGATCGAACTGGTCGACACGCGCTGGGCCGGCGGCCGGTCCGCGCCGCCCCTGCTGAAGGTGGCCGACCTCGTCGTGCACGGCGCGCTGGTGCTCGGCGACTTCGTGCCCTTCGCGTCGCGCCGCTGGGAGGAGCAGGAATGCCGCGTCCGCATCGGCGCAGCCGAGGCGCGCGCGTTCCGCGGCAGCCTCGGCATCGGCGACCCGGCCTGGGTGCTGCCCGAGTGGCTCCGGCACCTGACGCGCCACGGCGCCAGCGTACCCGCGGGCACCGTGGTCACCACGGGCACCTGGTGCGGCCTGCTCGACGCAGCCGAGGGCGACCGCGTGGTCGCCGAGTTCCCCGGCATCGGCTCGGCGAGCGTGCAGCTCTAGAGGCGCCCGGTCCTGCTCCCTCTCCCTCTGGGAGAGGGTTGGGGTGAGGGCCCGCGGCGCTCGAACGTGCCCCCACCCCCGCCCTCCCCCAGAGGGGGAGGGCGCCTGGAAGCGCTCGCGCTCAGGCTCCCAGCAGGAAGCCGCCTTCCAGGTCGACCAGCTGGCCGGTCTGCTTGGTGGCGTCGACCGCGAGCGACCAGGCCGCACGCGCGACGTCTTCCGGCGTCACCACCGTCGCCAGCAGCGCGCGCGCCTCGTAGCGCTTGCGCCGTTCCTGGAACACCGTCTCGCCGAGTCCCTTGCGCAGCCACTGGCCGTCCACCATGCCCGGCAGGATCGCGTTGACCCGGATGGCCGGTGCCAGGGCGCGCGCCAGCGAAAGCGTCAACGTGTTGACCGCGCCTTTCGAGGCCGCGTACGCGATGGAGGACCCCGTGCCCATGCGGCCCCCCATCGACGAGATGTTGACGATGCCCGGCGACGGCGCGTTGCGCATCAGCGGCGCGACGGCGCGGCACATCTGGAAGGTGCCGATCACGTTGACGCGGTAGATGGCCGCGAAGTCCTCGGCGCCCAGCGCCTCCAGGTCCTTCAGGTCCGCGAACTTGGTGGTGATGCCGGCGCTGTTCACCAGCGCGTCGGCGCGGCCCCAACGCTGCTTCACCTGATCGGCGAGCGCGCGGCATTGCGCGTCCTCGCCGACGTCGGCGCGTACCACCAGCGTGCCGGCGCCGGCTTCGCGGCAGGCCGCGGCCACGCGCTCGGCGCCCTCCGCGTGGCTCGCATAGTTGATCGCGACGTCCCAGCCGCGCTGCGCGAACAGCAGGGCGGTGGCCGCCCCGATGCCCGACGACGATCCGGTGACGATGCAGACGGGCTTGCTCTTCTCAGGCGCGCTCATGGGATTCCTTCGCTTGCTTCACTTGCCAGTACGGGGCCCGCAGTTCCTTCTTCGACAGCTTGCCCAGGGCCGATCGGGGCAATTCGTCGCGCAGCTCCACGCCCGACAGGCGCTGCGTCTTGCCGACCTGGGCGTTGACCCAGTCGCGCAAGGCGGCCGCATCGAGGCGTGCGCCCGGCCGCGGCATCACGATGGCCAGCGGCGTCTCGCCCCACTCCGCGCTGGGCACGCCGATGACCGCCGCGTCCAGCACGCCTTCGTGGCGGGCCAGCACGGCCTCCAGGTCGGCCGCGTAGATGTTGTGGCCGCCCGAGATGATCACGTCCTTGATGCGGTCCAGCAAGGTGAGGAAGCCGTCCGCGTCGAACCGGCCGACGTCGCCGCTGCGGTGGTACACGCGCCCCTGCGCATCGTGCCAGCGGATCTCCGCCGTCGCCTGCGGCCGGTTGTGGTACCCCGCCATCATGAACTCCGAGCGGCCGACGACTTCGCCGATCACGTCCGGCTGGCCTTGGGGCAGGCGGCGGCCGGCCTCGTCGATCAGGAACACCTCGCCCCCCGCCGCCGGCCGGCCGACGCTGGCGAGCTTGTCGGGATGCAGCCGCGCATCGAGCAGGCAGGTCACGCCGCCTTCGGTGAGGCCGTAGACCTCCAGGAAGCGGCCCGGCCAGCGCCGCAGCACCTCGCGCTTGAGCTCCACCTCCATCGGTGCGCCCGTCGACTGGCTCAGTTCCAGCGAGGACAGGTCGCTGCCGTCGAACGCGGGATGCGCGAGCAGGCGCTTGTACTGCACGGGCACCAGCATCGTGTGGGTGGCGCGCTGCCCGGCGGCCAGCGCCAGGAAGCGGCCGGCGTCGAACTTGCGCATCAGGATGCAGGTGCCGCCCGCCACCACCGTGCCCAGCAGCGGCATCAGCGTGGTGTTGGAGTACATCGGCGTCGACAGGAGGGTGCGCGCGTGCCGGCGGAAGAAGCCCCGGCGGGCGGCCTGCCGCTGGCGCATGCCGTGCAGGTGCACGATGCCCTTGGGCAGCCCCGTGGTGCCGGAGCTGTAGATGATGTTGAACGGGTCTTCGGCGTCGCCCGCCGGCAGGACAGCGGCCGCGTCGCCCCGGGACCGCCACGGGCCGAAGGCTTCGTCGTCCAGCGACACGACGCCGCGCCCGGTGCCGGCCGCCCACCGCGCCGCCATCGCGGCCGCGGCCGCCCCGGTCTCCGGGTCCAGGAACAAGAGCCGCGCATCGCAATCCGCCAGCAACGCCTCCAGCGTCTCGACGCTGGCGGAGACCGGCAAGGGCACCACGCAGGCGCGGGCGGCGACGATGCCGAAGAGGCATTCGACGTAGGCGAGCGACGCGCCGCCCAGCACGGCCACCCGGTCACCCGGCGCGACACCGCCGGCCACGAGCGCCTGCGCCACCTGCACCACGCGGGCGTGCAGCGTCCGCCAGTCCAGCGTCCGTCCTTCGACGTGGAAGGCCACCGCGTCGGGGCGCGCCGCGGCGTGCGCGGCGATGGTGTCGGAAAAGGGCGTGAACCCCGGCACGGGGTGTTCGATGCTCGTCATGCGCTAGCGGTCCAGGATCTGCAGGAGGGTTTCGGCCACGAGCGCGGGGCGTTCCTGCCCCTCGATCTCGATGGTGGATTCGAAGGTGAGGCGAGTGGCGGACGCGACCCGCACGCATTCCTTGAGCGACTGCCGCAGCCGCACCCGCGCGCCGACCGGCACCGGCGCCGTGAAGCGCACGCGGTTGCAGCCGTAGTTCAGTCCCTTGCCGCGCTGCCGGATCGTGTAGATGCCGCGCTGGAGCGCGGGGATCAGCGACAGCACGAAGAAGCCATGCGCGATGGTCCGGCCCTGCGGCATCTCGCGCGCGGCGCGCTCGACGTCCACGTGGATCCAGTGGTCGTCGCCCGTCAGCGCCGCGAAGGCATCGACCTGCGCCTGGTCCACGGTCACCCAGTCGCTGATGCCGAGCGGCGCCCCGCCGACGTGGACCGCCAGGTCGGCGGCATGCTCGACGACGACGCTCAAGCGCCCTCTCCCGCGGGTGCCGCCCGGGCCGGCACGCGGCCGGCGCTGACCAGCGACATCACGACGGCGCCATGCTGGTTGCGCACGGTGACGCGCGTGCGCACGATGCCCTTGAGCGGGTCGGAGTCGGAGCGGCGCAGTTCCGCGACCTCGCGCTGCACGATGAGCGTGTCGCCGGCGCGCACCGGCGCCTTCCAGCGCAGTTCGTCGATGCCGAGGCCCACCATCGGCGTGTCGCCGTAGCCGCCGGCCTCGACGAAGAGGCGCATCGACAGCGCCGCGACGTGCCAGCCGCTGGCGACCAGTCCGCCGAAGGGGCCGGCGGCCGCGCGTTCGGCATCGGTGTGCATGGGTTGCGGGTCGAAGCCGCGCCCGAAGGCGACGATCTCTTCGGCGGTGACGGTGGCGGGAGCGCTCTCCCACGATTCACCGATGCGGAAGTCCTCGAAAAAGCGTGCGGTCATGTTCCTCTTGCGGCAGGGGCCCTGCTCGAGCCGCGCAGGATGCACGATGGCGGCCGCGGAACGAAGCGGATTGTTCGCCCGTTCCGCCGGGCGAAATCGCGGGCCATGCCGCCGCGCCCGGACGCTTCACAATGGCCGCACGATTCCATTGCACGGAAAGCTTGGAATTCCGTGTTGTCCCGGCGAGCCGCTTTCCGGACACTGCGCGGACCAACAGCTGGAGACATACAAAGTGAAGTTCGCCACCATCGCCCGGGCCCTCGCCTGTGCCGCCGGGGGATTCCTGGCCCTGCCATCCACCACCCACGCGCAAGGCGACTGGCCCAGCAAGCCCGTGAAGATCATCGCCATCTTCGCGCCGGGCGGCAGCTCCGACCTCGTGGCCCGGCAGATCGCGCAGCACCTGAGCACGCACTACAAGCAGCAGTTCATCGTGGAGAACCGCGTCGGCGCCGGCGGCAACATCGGCGTCGACTACGTCGCCAAGGCGGCGCCGGACGGCTACACCTTCGCCCTGGGCACCTCCGGGCCGCTCGCCAACAACAAGTGGCTTTACAAGCCCATGCCCTTCGACGCCGAGAAGGACCTGACACCCATCGCGCTCGTCGGCGAGATCCCGCTGGTGATCGCGGCGAACCCGTCGGTGAAGGCCGGCAACCTGAAGGAGTTCGTCGCCCTGAGCAAGGCGTCGCCGAACGCACTGACCATCTCCAACCCCGGCAAGGGCACCATCGGGCACCTGGCCTCCGAATACCTGCGCTTCAATGCCGGCGCCAAGGTCACTTCCGTGCCGTACAAGGGCGATTCGCCGGCCATGACCGACGCGATCGCGGGCGTCGTCGACGCCGTCTCCACGCCGGTCACGGCGCTGCTGCCCAACATCCAGGGCGGCAAGCTGAAGGCGCTGGCCGTCGCATCGAAGGCGCGCTTCCCCGGCCTGCCCAACGTCCCCACCGCGGCGGAACAGGGCATCCCGCTCGAGGCGAGCGTCTGGAGCGCGCTGGTCGGACCGGCCGGCGTGCCGCCCGCCATCGTCAAGTCGCTGAACGACGAGATCAACAAGTACACCCAGTCCGCCGAGGGCAAGGCCAGGCTCGCGGCGCTGGGCATGGTGCCGCAATCGGCGACGCCGGCGCAACTGGGCAAGCTCATGGCCACGGAGGCCGCCAAGTGGAAACCGGTGGTCGAATCCGCGGGCATCTCGGCGGACTGAAGAAAGAGGCGATGGACAAGCTGCAGTTCTACATCGACGGTGCATGGGTCGACCCGGCGGTGCCGGCGACCCTGGCCGTCACCAACCCGGCGACCGAGGAAAGCTTCGCGCGCATCAGCCTCGGCTCGCGGGCCGACGTGGACCGCGCCGTCGCCGCGGCGCGCCGCGCGTTCGAGGTGACTTCGGCCGCGAGCGTGAAGGAGCGCCTGGGCTGGCTGCGCCACATCATCGAGGGCTTCCGCGCGCGGCTGCCGGAGCTGGCGCGCACGATGACCTTGGAGATGGGCTCGCCGATCACCTTCTCCACCGAGCGGCAGGCGACCGTCGCCCTGTTCCACTTCGAGGAAGCGGCGCGCGTGCTGGCCGAATACCCGTTCGAGGAGCGCATGGGACACGGCATCGTGCGCCGCGAGCCCATCGGTGTCTGCGGCCTGATCACGCCCTGGAACTGGCCGCTGAACCAGGTCGCCTCCAAGGTGGCACCGGCCCTCGCGACCGGTTGCACCGTGGTCCTGAAGCCGAGCGAGATCGCGCCGCTGAGCGCGACGCTGTTCGCCGAGATCGTCCACGCGGCGGGCCTGCCGCCCGGCGCCTTCAACCTGGTGAACGGCGACGGTCCCACGGTGGGCGAAGCGATCGCCGCCCATCCCGGCATCGACATGGTGTCCTTCACGGGGTCGACGGCGGCCGGCATCCGCGTGGCGAAGCTCGCCGCCGACACGGTCAAGCGCGTCGCGCAGGAACTCGGGGGCAAATCCGCCAACATCATCCTGGACGACGCCGACATCGCCGCCGCGGTGACGCAGGGCGTGCACGCCTGCTACACCAACGCCGGCCAGAACTGCCAGTCGCCCACGCGCATGCTGGTGCCGCGCCGGCAGCGCGACGCCGCCTTCGCCGCCGCGCGCCAGGCGGTGGAGACGATCAAGCTCGGGGATCCGATGGATCCGGCCACCACGATGGGGCCGCTGGTGAGCCCGATGCAGTACGAGAAGGTGCAGGCCCTGATCCGCTCCGGCATCGACGAAGGCGCCACGCTCGTGGCCGGCGGCACGGGCCGGCCGCCCGGCGTGGAGCGCGGCCACTTCGCGCGCCCCACGGTCTTCGGCGACGTCACGCCGGCCATGCGCATCTCCCGCGAGGAGATCTTCGGCCCGGTGCTGTCCATCCTCTGCTACGACACGGAAGAAGAGGCCGTGGCGATGGCGAACGACACGCCCTTCGGGCTGGCCGGCTTCGTGCAATCGAAGGACTTGCGCCGTGCCCGCGCGGTGGCCAACCGCATCCGCGCCGGCCGTGTCTACGTCAACGGCGCGGCCTTCGACCGCAGCCTGCCCTTCGGCGGCTACAAGCAGTCCGGCAACGGGCGCGAGTTCGGCGTCTTCGGCTTCGAGGAATACCTCGAGGTGAAGGCGCTGGTCGGCTTCGGGGACTAGCCGGCCCTTCGTCAGCGTACCGGGGGCTTCTGCCCCTGGATGAAGAGGCTCTTCTCCGTCTCCGGGATGCGGATCGCTTCGGCCACCGCCGAGCGCTCGTCCTTGGTCTTCAGGCAGTTCTGGAGCGCCAGCCACGCCGGCGCGGGCAACCGGCCATCCGGGGCGAGGTCGCCGGCCTTGGCGATCAGCGCGGAGCAGTCTTCGGCACTGCTGCTGAACTGCAGCACGGTGGTCACGATCTCGACAACTGCCTTCGAGACGTGTTCCGGCGCCTTGCCGCTGGCATTGCTCCCGCCGCCCAGGCTCGCCGTCGCGGTGACCGAAGCACGCACGCGCCGCTGGGCGTCCGCCAGCGTGCGCTGCGCCGCGGCGACGTAGGCCTCGGCGTTGCGCAGCTGGCGGCGGGCATCGGCCACCTCGATCTGCGCCTTGGCCTCGTCCTCCACCAAGCCGTCCAACGTGACCGTCTCGGCCTTCAGCACATCCTCCGCGGCCTTCTTCCCGTCGCTCGTCGCCTTGTCGTAGGCGGCCTGCGCCTCGACCACCTTCTTGCGCTGGTCGCCCGTGTTCTTCGCGGCCGCCTTCAGGGCCGCCACCGCGGTGTCTTCTGCCTTGCGCGCCGCCGCCAGGTCCGATTGCGCCGCCTTCAGGGCTTCGGTTTCCTTGTCCACGTTGTCCGCGCCGGTCGCCGCGCTGCCGGAGATGTTCAGCGACGCCTGGTCGGCCTTCACCGCGCCGGTGAGCTGCTCGATCGCCAGCAGGCCGAGCGTGATGTTCTGGCTGCGGCGCTGCAGTGCGTAGTACTGTTCGTGCGAGCTGGCGCCGTTCAGGTAGGTCAGGCAATTCGCGAACAGCAGGTCACGCAGCAGCTGGATGGATTGCGTGCGCAGCCCGACCGACGCGGACGTTTCCCCGGCCACGCCAGCCACGTTGAAGGGGTCGCGCGACGGGCCGGCGGGCACTGCTGGAGCCGGGAGCGGGATCCCGGTGGCGCCCAGCGAGGCCACATAGGCCGACAGCGCGTCGGGGCTGGGCTCGGCGCAGACCACGTACGAGCCGGGGGCGCCCGGCGTTTCGCCGCGTCGCGTGTTGGTGAGGATGGCCCGCTGCTTGATGTCGATCGCGACGCCTTCCGGCGCCGCGCCGGGACCGATCAGGTCGAGGTTGCGATGGATCGAGTTGAGGTTGGCGCACCCGGAAAGCGCCACCAGCCCCACGAAGCAGACCGCCTGAAGCATGCGCATGGAATCCCCCCTTGACTGTCAGGGAGGCCAGCGTAGTCGCGCTTGCGGCGGGCCGCGTCATCACAAGGTACGACGCCGCTTCAGCCGCAACGCGCGACGAAGGGGTGCGGCCCGCCTTTCACCACCACTTCCCGCCCCGCGCGCGCCGTTCGCTGCCGGCTTTCTCCGCCTCTACGACGAGGACCATCCCCGCCAGCACCAGCACCGCCGCAACGGTATAGCCGACGGCGCCCTCCGGCACGATCCAGGCCGGATACTGCGGAAACGCCTCCGCCAGCGTGCGCAATGCAGGCAGGCCGGCGTCGGCCCGTTCCCCATTCACCGCCAGGAGCCCCGCCCGCCCGAACACCGCGGCGAGCACCAGGACGGCGCCCGCCAGGAACAGGGCCTTGCCGATCACGAGCGCGCGCTTCGGCCCTCTTGCGATCCAGGAGCGGACCGGTTTCACCGCACCGCCCGCGGGCTGAACTCCGCATCCGCCCACGCCTGCGCACTGGCCCGCGTCAGCTGGAAGCCGGGCGAGACGCGCGCTTCGCCGAGCACTTCGCCCGCGGCATCGGTGGCGCGCAGCAAGGCCGAGGGGTTGTCTTCGTCCGGCTCGATGTCCAGCGTCACGCTCACCCGGCCGCCTTCGCGCGGCAGGTCGACCTGCCGGTGCAGCGTGGCATGCAGCTGCTGCTCGTGCCGGCGCACGAACTCCGCCGCCGTCTTCACCAGCGTGTGGAACGCGGCGGTGTCCAGCGGCTTGGGGTTCTTCTTGTCGCGGCCCATCGTCCAGGGGCCGACCAGCGCCGGTTCGACCTGGCCGTCCGGCGTCATCTCGACGGCCCAGCCGTCGTCATCCTCGTTCTTGATGACGCGGGCGGTCCAGCCGTTGTCGCGCCACAGCCGCGGCTCGTGAATCGACAGGGGCCCGGCATCGGTGTCGTGTTCGTCCATGGCGTGATTGTCACGGCAGGCGACCACGCCGGGCCGGACGCTCAGAGCGAGTAGCCGAGCAGCATCGCCACGCCCGGCTCCTTGTTCGGGCGGGTGAAGCTGTCGCGCGTGAGGCGGCCCATCTGGATGTTGATGCGGTCGGTGGCGAACCACTTGCGGTACAGGCCCTCGATCTCGCCTGCCGCGTACAGGCGCGCGAGCGTGCGGTCGACCACGGCGCCGAGCGCCGCGTCGCCCTTGCGCAGCATGATCGCGTACGGCTCGACCGACAGCGCCACGCTGCCCAGTTCCATCTGGCCCTGCGCGTTGTCGTGGGACACCATGCCGACCAGCAGCGAATCGTCCTGCGGGAAGGCGCGCACCTTGCCCTCCTTCAGCGCCTTGTACGCCTCGCCGTTGCTGGAGAAGGTCGTCAGCTGCATCTTCACTTCGCTGGCCGCGAGCTGGGTGAAGAGCTTCTCGGACGTCGTTCCCTTGCTCAGGGCCACCGGCAGGCCGCCCAGGTCCTTCACCGATTCGACCTTGGTGCCCTTGGGCACGAGCACGCGGATGCCCGCCACGAAGATCGTGTAGCTGAAGGCCACCTTCTCCTGGCGCGCCTTGGTGTTGGTGGTCGACCCGCACTCCAGGTCGATCTCGCCGCCCTCCAGCTTCGGGATGCGCTCGGGGCCGCTGACGACCTTGTAGTTCACCTTCAGCTCGGGCAGCTTGAGCGTGCGCTTGATCTCGTCCACCGCCGCCAGGCACAGGTCGACCGAGTAGCCGACCGGCTGCTTCTGCTCGTTGAGGTACGAGAACGGGCGCGCGGACTCGCGCACGCCCAGGGTGATCTCGCGGGTTTCCTTGATGCGGGCCAGCGTGTCGGCCGGGGCCTGCGCGAAGGCGGAAGAAGCGAAGGCCAGCGTGGTGCACGCGGCGAGCGGCAGTGCGCGACGAAGGGTGTGGAGCATGGAAGCAGTGGAGGGATGAAGGGGCCGGGGCCGGAGGGCGCTCCGGGAAGGCCCGGAGTCTAAGGGTAAACCCTTGGCCCGCTGGGGCAGCCGACAGCTTCCCGTCAACCTGCCGCGTCGACGCACCGGTGCCTGCTTCACCGAGAATCGCGGGCTGTGCCTTCGCCCCGGACCCCGGCCAGCAGCCCACCCGCCCTCGCACAGGACCCCGCGCTCCTGCGCCGGCTGCTGCGCGCGAAGGACGCGATGGACGCGGCCTCGCAGGAGGACTGGCCGGTCGAACGGCTGGCCGGCGTCGCCTGCGTGTCCGCATCGCATTTCGCGCGCGCGTTCCGGCAGGCCTTCGGGTTGCCGCCGCACCGCTACCTGCTCACGCGGCGCATCGAACGCGCCGTGGCGCTGTTGCGCGAAACGAACCTGCCCGTCACGGACATCGCCTTCCAGACCGGGTGGCGCAGCCTCGGGACCTTCGGCCGGATCTTCCGCGACATCACCGGTGCGAGCCCGGGGGCCGTCCGCGCACGCGAGCAGGCTTTCGCGGGCGGGCTGGACGGCGTGCCCCCCTGCTACCTGAGCGCGGGCCGGCGGCCCGACCTCACCATGGCGGTTTCGGAGAAGCGGCGCCAGGGCGATGCCGACCAGAATCGCGGCTTCCAACAGGAGGTGCCATGAATCGAGGTGTCGAAACGGTCGGCGTGTACGTGCGGGACCAGGACGAAGCGCTGGCTTTCTACGTCGGGAAGCTCGGCTTCCGCGTGCACACGGACGTGCGCAACGGCGACTACCGCTGGCTGACCGTGCAGTCCGCGGACCAGCCGGATTTCCAGCTTGGCCTGTTCAAGCCCGGCCCGCCGGTGGTCGACGCGGCGACCGCGCAGGCGCTGCAGGCGCTGGTGGCCAAGGGAGCCATGCCGCCGCTCGTGCTGGCCGTCGCCGACTGCCGCGCTTCCTACGAGCGCCTGCGCGGACTCGGCGTGGAGTTCACGCAGGAACCGGTGGACCGCTACGGCGCCACCGACGCGAGCTTCCGCGATCCGTCCGGCAACGGCTGGAAGATGATCGGCCGCTAGCGGCCGGAGCGCGCCCGTCGCCGCCTTCAGGCCGTGACGCCGGCGGCGGCGGGCTGCAGGGCCAGGCGCCACAGCCGCCAGGCGCGGCCGACGAACAGGCCGGTGAATGCGCCGTACAGCGCCGCGACGGTCCAAGCGAACGGCGCTTCCTCGATGCGACGAGGCGCCATCGCGAGTTCCACGCCCACCCCGTACTTGACCAGGAAGATGCCGACGATCAGCAGCAGGGGCACCACGCTGCCGGGCAGTCGGTAAGAGCGGCGCACCGGGTCGAACTGCGCGGCGGCGCGGCCCGGGGCCAGCAGCCCGAACGCGATCGCTGCCGCGCCCAGCCAGGCCGCGGCGGCACCCGCCGCGTGCGGCGACGCGGCCAGGGCGGAGAACGTGCCCCACACCGAGAACACGGTCATCGCCGCCGGGAGCAGGGACACCCGGGCCAGGCTGGCGGTGCGGTCGCGCAGCTGGCCGATGCCGAGCGCCAGGAGGCCGGCGAGCAGAACCCAGACCCAGGCCGGCGTGTTGCGCAGGATGGGGACGATGGCTCCGGGATGGTCGGTGACGAGCTGCAGCAGCATGGGGTTCTCTCCAGGTACGGTGCGAAGCCCGCACTGTGCGCAGCCCGGCCACCGCGCACCACCGGGCCGCGACGAAACGCCGCGGGCGCGGCGCGAACCGGCGGCCGGCGCGCGCGAAGCGCCGCCGCTCAGGCCCGTTCGAAGTCGATGAAGCCCTGGCCCGCGTCCACGGACACCAGCCGCACGCGCAGCGCGTCGCCGACGTCCGCGCCCTCCTGCCCGCGCACCAGCCGTCCTTCCACCAGCGGCTGGGCGATGCGCACGTAGGTGCCCTTCGGCGAGGCGCCCGTGACGATCGCGTCGAAGGCGGCGCCGATCCGGTCCTGCAGCAGCCATGCCGCGGCCGCCTTCAGCACCTGCCGCTCGACCTTGTTGGCCTGGTCTTCCTGCAGGGTGCAGTGGCGGGCGACCTGCTCCAGCACGTCGAGCGCATACGGCGGCGGGTCACCCGCCAGCGCGGCCTTCACCAGCCTCTGCGTCACCAGGTCGGGAAACCGCCGGTTGGGCGCCGTGGAATGCGCGTAGTCGCTCACGGCCAGGCCGAAGTGGCCGGGCGCCCGGTCGCCCGGCGCGGCGGCGACATAGGAGCCCGCGCCGAGCATCTTCACGATGCGCAGCGACAGGTCGGCGAAGCCGGCGGGGTCGGCCTGGCGCCGCTCGCACAGGAAACGGTCCAGGGCCACCGGGTCGGGTTGCTCCGGCAGCGTGACGCCATGGCCCGCGGCCAGCGCCTCGATGCGGTCCCAGCGGCGCGGCGACTGCAGGAAGCGCCGCAGCGACGGGAAGCCCTGCTCCGCCAGGAAGCGGGCGGTGGCGGCGTTCGCCGCGATCATCAGGTCGGCGATGAGGTCCTTGGCCCGGTTCTTCGCGTCCGGCTGCAGGTCCACCAGCCGGCCATCCTCGAACACCGGCCGCGCGGAGATGGTGGTGACGTTCAGGGCCCCGCGGCGCTGGCGCCACTGGCGCAGCTGCGTGGCCACGGCATCGTGCACGCGCAGCTGCTGCTCCAGCCCGGGCACGGCCGCCAGCTGCGGCAGTGCGCCGGGCACCGCATCCAGCCATTGCGAGACGCGGGTGTAGGTGAGCTTGGCCCGGTTGCGCACCGCCGCGCGGTACAGCACGGAGTCCGTCACGCTCCCGTCCGCCTGCACCCGCAGGTCGACGACGACCGCCAGCCGCTCCTGGCCCTCGTGCAGCGAGCTGCGGTCGGTGGACAGCACCTCCGGCAGCATGGGGAACACGCCGGCCGCGGTGTAGACGGAAGTGGTGTTGGCCGCCGCGTGGGCGTCGACGGCGCCGCCGGGCGGGACCATCGCGTCCACGTCGGCCACCGCGACGCGCAGCCGCACCGCACCCCCGGCCTCCGGCTCGGCCACGCTCAGCTGGTCGAGGTCGCGCGTGTCGTCGTTGTCGATCGAGAACCAGCACAGCTCACGCAGGTCGCGGACGTCCGCCTGCGAGCGGGGCGTGGCTGCGGCAGCCTCCTGCAGGGCCTGCGGGCTGAAGGCGGGCCGCAGGCCATGCGCGCGCATGGCGTCGGCGGCGAATCGTGCGAGGGAAGGAAGGGGCATGGACGGGACGGCGCGCGGCGAAGGCGGCGCGGCAGGCCCGATCTTGCCCGGATCGCCGCGCCGCGGGCTACGGATGCGCCGGCAGCTCGCGCTTGTGGCGGCTCGCCATGTAGAAACGGCGGATCACCTCCACCGCTTCGGGCGCCACCGGCTTGCCTTCGAGGAAGTCGTCGATCTGCTCGTAGGTGACGCCGTACGCCGCTTCGTCGGGCAGCTGCGGCCGCAGTTCCTCCAGGTCGGCCGTCGGCACCTTCTGCACCAGCGACTGCGGCGCGCCCAGGTGGGTGGCGATCGCGCGGACCCGCCGCTTGACCAGGCCGGTCAGCGGCGCGAGATCGCAGGCACCGTCGCCGAACTTGGTGAAGAAGCCCATCACCGCTTCGGCGGCGTGGTCCGTGCCCACCACCAGGCCGCGGCGGGCGCCGGCGACCGCGTACTGCGCGACCATCCGCTGGCGCGCCTTGATGTTGCCGAACACGAAGTCCTGCTGCCCCGCGCTTTCGAACGCGAGGCCGGTCTTCAGGCTGTCGAGCATGCCCTCGGCGGCCGGCCGGATGTCGGTGGTCAGCACCTCGTCGGCACGGATGAACTGCAGCGCCGCCTGGGCATCCGCTTCGTCGCGCTGCTGGCCGTGCGGCAGCCGCATGGCGATGAAGCGGGCCGGACGGCCGGCGGCGCGCAGGCGTTCGGCGGCCAGCTGGCACAGCCGGCCCGCGGTCGTGGAATCGATGCCGCCGCTGATGCCCAGCACCAGGGTTTGGAGCCCCGAGGCGGGGAGGTAGTCGGCGATGAAGGCGATGCGGCGCTCGGCCTCGGCGGCGGCGTCGAAGGTGGGCGAGACGAACAGCTCGGCGGCAACCTGCGCGGCGGAAAAGGAGGTGGTCATGGGGTGACAGTATGTCGCGGAAGCACGCCGCCGGCACTGAGTTGTATAGTACAACCATCAACCCAAGGAGCACCGGATGGCCGCCCGCAACGTGCAGCTGCTGATCATCGACCCGCAGAACGACTTCATGGACCGCCCTGGCGCCGCCCTGCCCGTGGCGGGCGCGATGGCCGACATGGCCCGGCTGGCCGCCGTCATCGACGCGGCGGGCGCGTCGATCTCCGGGATCACGCTCACGCTGGACTCGCACCACAGCGTGGGGATCGAGCGCCCCGCGTTCTGGCAGAAGGCGGATGGCAGCGACGTGGCTCCTTTCACGCAGGTCTCCGCCGCCCAGGTCCGCGCCGGCGAATTCGTGCCGCGCGGCGCCGGCGGCCGGGACCGGGCCCTCGCCTACCTCGACGCGCTGGAGGCGCGGGGACGCTACCGGCTGATGGTGTGGCCGGTGCACTGCGAGATCGGCACCTGGGGGCACAACGTGCAGGAGGACCTGCGGGCCGCCTACAACCGCTGGGAGCGCGAGACGCTGCAGCCGGTGCGCAAGGTGTTCAAGGGGATGAACGCCTGGACCGAGATGTACAGCGCGCTGCAGGCCGAGGTGCCCGATCCGCAGGATCCCGAAACCGAGCTCAACCGGCGCCTCGTCGCGCGGCTGGACGAGGCCGACCTGGTCGTCGTCGCCGGCGAGGCCAGCAGCCATTGCGTGCGCGCGACCACCGAGCACCTGGTGGAAAGCCTGCCGTCCGGCCGCGCGGGCAAGGTGATGCTGCTGGCCGACTGCATGAGCCCGGTCGCCGGGTTCGAGGCCGAGGCCACCGCCTTCCTGCAGGCCATGGCGGCGCGCGGGGTGCGGGTGGCGGCCGCGAAGGATCTCGTCGCCGAACTGGCCCGCCAGGCGAAGAGCACGACCGCCGGCTGACGCGCGTTCAGCGCGCCTGCGGATGGGGCGTTTCGCCCCTCTTCAGCATCTCCACGAAGGCCGCGACCCGCTTCTTCCGCCCCGCCTCGGTCTTCAGTTGGTGCAGCCGGAAGGCCAGTGCGAAGCGGTTCTGCGCGCTGAGCCGCGCCAGCATCGCCTTGGCCTTGGGCTCCGCCTCGATGGCGGCCAGCAGGTCCTCGGGCAGCACCATGTCCTTCCCGCTCGCGTAGGCGCGGTCCCAGCGGCCGTCGGCCTTCGCCAGTTCCACCTGCCGCAGGCCGTGCTCGGTCATGCGGCCCTCCCGGACCAGGCGCTCCACGTTGGCGACGTTGATCCGGCTCCAGATGCTCTTCGGCGTGCGCGGCGTGTAGCGCTGCAGGTAGCTGGTCGCATCCAGCGCCTTGCGGACCGCGTCGATCCAGCCCCAGCAGAGGGCGACGTCGATGGCTTCCTTGGGCGAGATGGAGGGCAGTCCCGACGCCTTCTTGTGCAGCTGGATCCAGACTTCGCTCTCGCGCGCATGGTGGCGGCGCAGCCAGGCCTCGAAGGCGTCGGCGGTCTCGAACGCGTGGACCTTGCGCGGATCGACGTGGACGGCGGGCATGGCCGATTCTGTCACGCGGGTCCGCGGTCCACGCCGCTGCCATGGCGTTCCACTCCGCGAATCCGGCGGCCCGTCGCACCGGGCTCGCCGGCGGCGTCCGGGCGCGACAAAGTCCGTGCCGGAAGAAAGGAAACGACGAAATGCTGACGCCCTTGCTGATGGTCCTGGTCCTCGTCCTGCCCGCCCTTGCGAGTCGCCTTGCCCGGCGTGCGCCCCTGCACGACGCGCGGCACGCGGCGGCGGCGGGCCTGGGGCTGCTGTTCCTCTTCACCGCCAGTGGCCACTTCCTGCAGACCGCCGCCATGGTGCAGATGCTGCCGGCGTGGGTGCCCGCGCGGGAGGCGCTGGTCTACGCCACCGGCGTGCTGGAGATCGCGATCGCGATCGCCCTCTTCTTCCGGCGCTCGCGCACGGCCGCGGCCTGGGCCGCCGCCGCGGCGCTGGTGGCCTTCTTTCCCGCGAACGTGTATGCGGCGTTCGCGCACGCCCCCATGGGGGGCCATGCCTGGGGCCCGGCCTACCTCCTGGTGCGGGCCCCCTTGCAGCTGTTCATCCTGTGGTGGATCTGGGCCCTGGTCCTGCGGGCCCCGCAACCTCGCGGCCTGCCGGCGGCCTTGCGGTAGGGCCCGCCGCCCGGCTCAATGCGGGATCAGCACGACGCGCGCTTCACCGGCCCGCTGGAAGCCGAGCGCCGCCGCCGCGGCCTTGCTCAGGTCGATGATGCGGCCGCGGATGCGCGGGCCGCGGTCGTTGATGCGCACCACGACCTCGCGGCCGTTGTCCACGTTGAGCACGCGGACGCGGGTGCCGAACGGCAGCGTCTGGTGCGCCGCGGTCAGCTCGTTCATGTCGAAGGGTTCGCCGCTGGCGGTGCGCCGGCCGTGGAACTTCAGCCCGTACCAGGACGCCCGCCCGCGCGCGAGTTCGGGCAAGGGCGCCTGCCGCATTTCGACGGCGGGCAGGACGGCGCCATCCTGCGCGTCTTGCGCATCTTGCGCGAAGGCAGGGACGCCGGTGGTCGCCGCGAGGAACGCGACGCCGATCACGCACGCTGCGCGGCTGCGGAACCAGCGGATCCTCACGCGCGACGAGCCAGGGAAACGACCATGGGCGTCATTCTAGGAAAGCCATCCCTGCCTGGGTAAAGTCGGGTTCACGCGAATCACGCCCGCAGGATCTTCTCCATCGTCTTGCCCTTGGCGAGCTCGTCGACCAGCTTGTCCATCCAGCGGATCTTCTGCATCAGCGGGTCCTCGACCTCCTCGACCCGGACGCCGCAGACCAGGCCCTGGATCAGGGCCGTGTTCGGGTGCATGGCGGGGGCCTCGGCGAAGAAGGTCCGAAAGTCCACGCCCGCATCGACCTGTTGCTGCAATCCGGCCTTGTCGTAACCGGTCAGCCAGCAGATGACCTGGTCGACCTCTTCCTTCGTGCGACCCTTGCGCTCGGCCTTCTGCACGTACAGCGGGTAGACCTTGGCGAACGGCATCGCGAAAATCCGGTGCTCCGGCATGGGGGACCCTCCAGCTCGCGCCATGCGCTGGCGCGAGCCGCAGGTTACCAAAGGCGGATGGCGGCTCGCGCGGCCTTGCGTTATCGTCGCGCGCATGACTGCCTCCACGCTCCTGGTCTTCACGCTCGTCGCGCTCGTCGCCATCGCCACGCCCGGCCCCACCGTGCTGCTGGCGCTCGCCAACGGATCGCGCTGGGGCGTGCGGCGCGCGGTCCCGGGCATGCTCGGGGCGGTCACCTCCGATTTCGTCCTGGTCGGGGCGGTCGCCATCGGCCTGGGCGCCCTGCTCGCGGCCTCCGAATTCTGGTTCACGGTGCTCAAGTACGCGGGCGCGCTCTATCTCGCCTGGCTGGGCGTCATGTTGCTGCGCTCCAAGGGCGGCCTCCAGGTGCCGGCCGACGGCGACGCCCCGGTCGCCCCCACCGCGCGTTCCATCTTCATGAAGTCCTTCCTGGTGGCGGCCACCAACCCCAAGGGCTACCTGTTCTGCTCCGCGCTGCTGCCGCAGTTCATCGACCCGCAGGCCGCGCAGGCGCCGCAGTACGTGGTCATCGCCATCGTGTTCGCGGGGCTCGATTTCCTGGTGATGCTGGCTTACGCCGTGACGGGCGCCCGCGCGATCCGCCTGTTCAACGCAGCGGCCGTGAAGTGGTTCGACCGCGCCTGCGGCGGCACCCTGCTGGCGCTGGCGGGCTCGCTGGCGTTCTACCGCCGGGCCAACACTTAGCGCAAAGCGCGACGCGAAGCTTCGCGCGCCGCCTACGCTGCCGGACGCACGACGAACGCGCTCAGCTGCGCCATCCTGCCGTCGCGGAATCGCCAGACGTCGCAATACGCGTGGCGCGCCGCCCGGCCGTCCTCGCCCTTGACCATGATCTCGCCGAGCGCGACGACGAAATCGCCCTCCGCGACCAGCTGCGTCACCGTGAACTCCGGCGGCTCCCGGTAGGCCGTCTTCATCCACTGCCGGACGGCCTCCTTGCCGCGCAGCGGCAGCTCGCCGACGGCGGTCCATTCGATGTCTTCCGTGCAGAAGGACAGGAAGCCTTCGGGGTTGCCGCGGACGATCTCGGCATTGGCCTGCTGCAGCGTGGCCTTGTTCCCGTCCGACGCCGACACCTTCGCCAGGGTCACTTCGCGCCGGTGCCCATCTTGCCCTGCAGCACGGCCACGAGGTGGTGCTTCGCCTCGGCCAGGAAGGCCTTGTCGGCGTCGTGCACCTTGCGGAAGAACGCCGCGCATTCCGGCGACTTCGCGGCTTCCGCGTCCTTGATGTACTGGTCGTAGGCGATCAGCGCCTGCGCCTTGTTCTGGATCAGCGTGATCCAGTCGTACGCCAGGTCGCTCAGCGGATGCGGGTCCGAAGACGTTTCCTTCATGGCCATTCCTTTCCTGCGAGGGGTTCGTTGCAGGATACGGCAAGCCGTCGCGGCCGTGGGGCGGTTCCAGCGCGACCGCGGGCTCGTCAGTGCGGCGTTTCCAGGCCGAACACCAGGGAGCGGTGGATGGAAGTGCCGGCGAAGGCGCCGTCGCCGACCGCCATGGCCACGTTGCCGAAGGCCCGCGCGACGTCGCCGCAGGCGAAGACGCCCGGTACCGAAGTTTCCTTCATCGCGTTCGTGCGGACGTGCTGGCCGGCGGGCCCGTCCTCCATCTCGCACCCGAGGCGTTGCGCCAGCGGCGACGCCGGCCGCGTGCGCGTGGCCGTGAAGAGGCCGTCGAACGACAGGCGGCGGCCGTCCCGCAGCAGCACATCGGCATTGCCGTCGACGGCTTCGATGGGCGCCGCTTCGACCGCCACGCCGCGGGCGCGCAGGTCCTGCGCCTGCTCCAGGTCCGGCGGCGCCGCACCGTTCAGCAGGAACGTCACCTCGCCCCACTCCGGCAGCAACGCGGCCTGGTGCACCGACAGGGGCCCCGCGGCGATCACGCCGATGCGGCCGCGGTCCAGCTCGTAGCCATGGCAGTAGGGGCAGTGGAAGACGCTGCGGCCCCAGCGCTCCTGCAGGCCGGGGATCGCCGGCAGCTCGTCCACCACGCCCATGGCGAACAGGACGCGCTGCGCCGTCCAGCCCTGCCCGCCCGCCCGCACAGCGAAGCCCGACGCGGCGTTGCCTTCGATGTCCTCCGCGGCCGCATCGATCCATGTGACCGTGGGATAGGCCAGGAGCTGCGCGCGCGCCCCGGCCACGATGTCGCCAGGCGGCTTGCCGTCCTGCGAGAAGAAGCCGTGCGACGCGGAGGCGAAGCGGTTGCGCCGCAGACCCGTGTCGAACACGGCGACGCGGCGGCGCGCGCGGGCCAGCGGCAGCGCCGCCGAGATGCCGGCGAAGCTGCCGCCGATGATGGCGATGTCAAACGTCATGGGAGACCTCGTGCAGTGACCCGCCGCTCTCCAGCATCCGGCGGTGGAAATCGCGCGAGAGCGCGGCGAGCGTGACCGTCCCGAGCCGCTCGAGCAGCAAGGCCTCGGCGTCGCGGTAGGCGTGTTCCAGCGCGGCGTTCACCGCCTGCTCCACCAGGCAGCCGGGACTCTCTTCACGGTGGCCTACGGCCAGCAGCGCAGGGGCGCCGACGGCCTCGTGGATGTCGCGCAGGGTGATCTGTTCCATGGGACAGGTCAGCACCCAGCCGCCGCCGTGTCCCTTGGCGGATGCGACGAAGCCGGCGTCGCGCAGCCCGCCCATCAGCCGGCGGATCACGACCGGGTTCGTCTGCATGGCCTGCGCCAGCCATTCGGAGGTGACCGGCTCGCGAAGCTCGGCCATGTGCAGCAGGCAGTGCAGGACGCCGGAAAGGCGGCTGTCTCGTTTCATGCAACGAATGTAGTTGCGGAAAAGAAGCCCGGCGCGGCATGGGGTCAAGCCGGCCCGGGCGCCGCGCGCGTCAGTACAGCGTGTTGCGCTGGCGCGCCGGCAGTTCCTGGTCGTAGCGCTCCCCGTCGATGCCGCCGGCGGTGAGCGCCTGCAGCATCTCGCCCGGGCTCGGCACGCCGGCCGGCCGCACGCGCCCGCCGGTCCACAACTGCGAGCGCTGCATCGCGCGGGCGCACTGGAAGAACACCGTTTCCACCGCGATCCGCAGCACGCATTGCGGCGGCTTGCCGTCCATGGCGGTGCGCTGCAGCAGGTCGGGATCGGTGCGGATCACCGCGCGGCCGTTCACGCGCAGCGTCTCGCCCACGCCGGGGATGAAGAAGATCAGCGCCACGCGCGGATCGGCCAGGATGTTGCGCAGGCTGTCGACGCGGTTGTTGCCTCGGCGTTCCGGCAGCAGCAGGGCCTTTTCGTCCTCCACCACGACGAAACCGGCGGGGTCGCCGCGCGGCGACGCATCCAGGCCGTCCGGCCCCGCCGTGGCGAGCACGAGGAAGGGCGACGCCTCGATCCAGCGGCGGTAGACCGGCGGGATGACGGGCGTTTCCTTGCGCAGCGAGGCTTCGCCCACGGGCCCGAAGAGCTGCTGCAATTGGTCGGCGGTCGCCGACGCGGGAGCCGGTCGCCAGCCTACAAGGCCGCGGCGGCCCGCCTCCCATGCTCGCGCCTTCCAGCGCGCCATCCGCCAGCAAGGACACCCGATGAACGACCCCGACGAGAACACCCCCGACGACCTCGCGCTCACCCGGCGCGAAGTGCTGGTCGCCGGCGCGGCCACCGCCGCCGCCGTGGCCCTCCCCAGCGAAGCCGGCGCCCAGCAGGTCCCGCAACCGCAGCCCGGGGCCGCCCCGGCGTCGCGCGTCACGATGGAAGTGAACGGCACGCCGCGCACGCTGGAGCTGGACAACCGCACGACGCTGCTCGATGCGCTGCGCGAGCACCTGCACCTGACCGGCACCAAGAAGGGCTGCGACCACGGGCAGTGCGGCGCGTGCACCGTCCTGGTGAACGGCGAGCGCATCAACGCCTGCCTCACGCTCGCCCTGCTGACCCACAACCAGAAGGTCACCACCATCGAAGGCCTCGGCACGCCGACGCGCATGCACCCGATGCAGACCGCCTTCGTCAAGCACGACGGCTACCAGTGCGGCTACTGCACGCCCGGGCAGATCTGCTCCGCCGTCGGCACGCTGGACGAGATCCGCCGCGGCGTTCCCAGCCACGTCACCGCGGACCTCACGGCCCGGCCGCTGCTGTCGGTGGAAGAACTGCGCGAGCGCATGAGCGGCAACATCTGCCGCTGCGGCGCCTACTCGAACATCGTCGATGCCGTGGCCGAAGTGGGCGGGGTGCGCACATGAAACCCTTCACCTACGAACGCGCGAACACGCCGGCCGAAGCCGCCGCTGCCGTGGCACGCAACCCCTCGGCCAAGTTCATCGCCGGCGGCACCAACCTGCTGGACCTGATGAAGCTGCAGATCGAGGCGCCCACCCACCTCGTGGACGTGAACGCGCTGGCGCTCGACCGGATCGAGGCGACACCGGAGGGCGGCCTGCGCATCGGTGCGATGGTCCGCAACACCGCACTGGCGGCCGACGAACGCGTGCGGCGCGACTATGGGGTGCTGTCGCGTGCCCTCCTCGCCGGCGCCTCGGGGCAACTGCGCAACCGCGCGACCACCGCCGGCAACCTGCTGCAGCGCACGCGCTGCCCCTACTTCTACGACACCGACCAGCCGTGCAACAAGCGCCAGCCGGGCAGCGGCTGCAGCGCCATCGGCGGCTTCAGCCGGCAGCTGGCCATCGTCGGCAGCAGCAGCGCCTGCATCGCCACGCATCCCAGCGACATGGCCGTGGCGATGCGCGTGCTGGACGCGAACGTCGAGACGGTGAAGCCGGATGGCAGCCGCCGCGTGATCCCGATCGCCGACTTCCACCGCCTCCCGGGCGACACGCCGCACATCGACACCACGCTGCAGCGCGACGAATTGATCACCGCCGTCACGCTGCCGCGTCCCGCGGGCGGCGTGCAGGTCTACCGCAAGGTGCGCGACCGCGCCTCCTACGCCTTCGCGCTGGTGTCCGTGGCCGCCATCGTGCAGCGGGACGGCACCGGCCGCGTGGCCCTCGGCGGCGTGGCGCACAAGCCCTGGCGCGATGCCGCCGCCGAAGCGGCGCTGCCGCAGGGCGCCAGGGCCGTGACCACCCGCCTGCTGGCGGACGCCCGGCCCACCGACGACAACGCCTTCAAGGTTCCCCTGGTGGAACGCACGCTGGCCGCCGCGTTGGCGCAGGCGAGGAGCTGAGCATGAAATTCACGACCCCCGCCACCACCAACCCGATCGACCAGCTCAAGGTCGTCGGCAAGCCGACCGAGCGCGTCGACGGGCCGCTCAAGACCACCGGCACCGCGCCGTATGCCTACGAGCGCCACGACGCCGCGCCCGACGCCGTCTACGGCTATGTCGTCGGCGCCGGCATCGCCAAGGGCCGGATCGCCTCCATGGACCTGAAGGCGGCGCGTGCGGCGCCGGGCGTGCTGGCGATCGTCACGGCCCGCAACGCAGGCAAGCTGGGCAAGGGCGACTTCAACACGGCAAAGCTCCTGGGCGGCCCGGCCATCGACCATTACCACCAGGCCGTCGCGCTGGTGGTGGCGACCACCTTCGAGCAGGCGCGTGCCGCCGCGCAGCTGGTGCGCATCACGTACGAACGCTCCCCGGGCAAGTTCGACCTGGAGGCGGAGAAGGCCGGCGCGCAGCTGGCCAAGCCCACGCCCTTCGCCGGCCCCCCGGAATCGAAGGTGGGCGACTTCGCCGGCGCCTATGCACGCGCGCCGGTGCAGTTCGACGCGACCTACACCACGCCCGACCAGACGCACGCCATGATGGAGCCGCACGCGTCCATCGCCGCATGGAAGGGCGACAAGCTGACGGTGTGGACCTCCAACCAGATGATCGCCTGGAGCGTCGGCGACATGGCCAAGACGCTGGGCATCCCGAAGGCGAACGTGCGCCTGGTGTCGCCCTTCATCGGCGGCGGCTTCGGCGGCAAGCTCTTCGTGCGGGCCGACGCCGTGCTGGCGGCCCTCGGCGCCCGCATGGTCAAGCGGCCGGTGAAGGTGGCCCTGCAGCGCCCGCTGATGGCGAACAACACCACGCACCGGCCGGCGACCATCCAGCGCATCCGCATCGGCGCGGGCCGTGACGGGAAGATCACGGCCATCGCCCACGAAGGCTGGAACGGCAACCTGCCGGACGGCTCCGCCGAGACGGCGGTCAACCAGACGCGCCTGCTCTACGCCGGCGCCGACCGCCTGACCACGACGCGGCTGGCGGTGCTGGACCTGCCCGAGGGCAACGCGCTGCGCGCCCCGGGCGAGGCGCCCGGCATGATGGCGCTGGAGATCGCGATGGACGAAATGGCGGAGAAGCTGGGCATGGACCCGGTGGAGTTCCGCATCGTCAACGACACGCAGGTCGACCCCGAGGCCAAGGAGCGGCGCCCGTTCTCGCAGCGCCAGCTGGTGCAGTGCCTGCGCACCGGGGCCGAGCGCTTCGGCTGGAGCAAGCGCAACGCGCGGCCGGGCCAGGTCCGCGAAGGCCAGTGGCTCGTGGGTCTCGGCGTCGCCGCCGGCTTCCGCAACAACCTGCTGACGAAGTCCGGTGCGCGCGTGCGGCTGGACAACCGCGGCGTCGTGACGGTGGAGACCGACATGACGGACATCGGCACCGGCTCGTACACGATCATTGCCCAGACGGCGGCCGAGATGATGGGCGTGCCGCTGGCGAAGGTGTTCGTGCGCCTGGGCGATTCCAGCTTCCCCGTGTCCGCCGGGTCGGGCGGCCAATGGGGCGCGAACAACGCCACATCGGGCGTCTACGCGGCGTGCATGAAGCTGCGCGAAGCGGTCGCGAAGAAGGCCGGCATGTCCGCCACGGAAGCCGTGTTCACGGACGGCACCATCCGCGCCGGCGAGCGCGTCGTGCCGCTGGCGGAAGTCGCGGGAACCCAGGGGCTCTCCGCCGAGGACTTCATCGAGTACGGCGACCTGGACAAGAAATACCAGCAATCGACCTTCGCGGCGCACTTCGTGGAAGTGGCCGTCGATGCCCACACGGGCGAGACGCGCGTGCGCCGCATGCTGGCCGTGTGCGCCGCCGGCCGCATCCTGAACCCCACGTCCGCGCGCAGCCAGGTGATCGGCGCGATGACCATGGGCGTCGGCGCGGCGCTGATGGAAGAGCTGGCGGTCGACACGCGCCGCGGCTTCTTCGTCAACCACGACCTGGCCGGCTACGAGGTGCCGGTGCACGCCGACATCCCGCACCAGGACGTGATCTTCCTGGATGAAGCGGACCCGGTCTCTTCGCCGATGAAGGCCAAGGGTGTCGGCGAGCTGGGCCTGTGCGGCGTGAGCGCGGCGATCGCCATCGCGATCTACAACGCCACCGGCGTCCGCGTGCGGGACTATCCGATCACGCTGGACAAGTTGATCGGGAAGATGCCGATGGCCGCCTGAGGCATGGCCGGTCCCGCCGCGGCTTCGATCATCGACTTCCTGCTCGGGCTGGCGTCGCCGCCGGCGGGCACGGATGCCGGCAACCGCATCGCGGTCGAGGGGCTGGCCGTGGGTTCACGGGACGGGCGGTTCGAGATCCGCATCGCGCGGCTGGAAGCGGCATCGCTCCGGCTCGCCAGCGGGCCGCTCGCGCTGGACATCGGGCAGCTCGTGGCGCACGGGCTGGTTGCGCAGGTCCAGCCCGGGGCGCAGCCGCGTCTCTGGAGCCTGCAGGCAGCGCGCGTGGAGCTCACGGATGTGAAAGTCTCCGGGCCGGTGACGCCGGCCAGCGCGCAGGCACGCACGAGCGCGGCGGCTCCGTCGCTCGCCCCCCTCGCCACCGCCGACGGCACGCTCCACGCCGAGATCGTCGACGCCACGCTGATCTTCGACGCGGACGTCACTGTGCCGATCCGCGCCGGCCACGTCGACTTCAACGAAGCCACGGTCGAACACGTCGGCCCGGACTCGCGCATGGGCGTCAGCCGCATGGGCATCCACGTGGATGCGCCCAACGGCCGCAGCTACCTGTACCAGTTCGCGTCCGCGCCGGTGGCGGGTGTGGAGTACGAGCGGCGCAGCGCCCTGCCCGGTCCCTGGGACACGAAGCGCGGCCACCTGCAACTGCAGCCCTTCCTCGAGTCCCTCCTGCGCCAGCCTGCGGCCTCCCCTGCGCTCGGCCTCACCGCACAGGCCCGCATGCTGCTGGCCCGCACGGCGTTGCAGGGCCATGTGCAACTCGGCGACGGGAAACTGGCGGCCGGCGGGCTGCAGGCCGAGCTGGACGGACGCGCGGCCGGCCACAACCTGGTGCGCCTGCACTCGCAAGCGGTCGGCCGCGGCGTCCACGTCAACGTGGCCTCGCTGTCCGTCCGCGGCGCGGCGGTGGATGGGGCCGGGCATCGCCTGGCGATCGGCCAGCTGGAAGGGACGCTGGACCTGCAGCTTTCCGTCGAAGGCGGGCAGGTGCACACCGCGCTCGACGTCGCGCGGGCCACGCTGTCGGGCCTGCGCCTGCAATCCCGCGCGGCGGGCTGACGCCAGCCACGGCGCGGCCGTCCCACGCCCTCACATCAACCGCGTATCCGCCGGCGCGCGGTCCGGCCGGTCGTGGGCGTTGTCGATGAAGTTCAGCGGCGCGTTCACCAGTTCCTCGCGGTCGACGTCGTCGACGGTGGGCACGTGCAAGGCGTAGAAACGCCCGCCCATCCGGTCCCACTCGCCGGTGGCGAACACGCGGATGCCGCAACGCAGGCAGAACCGGTAGTCCAGGAAAGGCTCGGCCTGCCCCGGCGGCTGCCAGCGATAGCTGCCCAGGTGCTCCTCGCCCGCCAGCAGCTGGAACGCATCGCCGCGCACGAAGAGGAACCAGGCCCGCGCCTTGCTGCAGATCGAGCAGTTGCAGCGGTTGGTGCCGTCCGAAAGATCGAACCCCGCTTCGTAGCGCACCGCCTGGCAGTGGCAGCTCCCGTGATAGCGCCGATAGGTCATCGCATGTCCTTGACTGGTTGCATTTCGAGATCGGTATCGTCGCATAACCGATCTTGAAATGCAACCAGTTTAGAATCCTGCCGATGCGACAAGACCACCGCTCGACCTGCCCCATCAGCACCGCGCTGGAGGCCGTCGGCGACCGCTGGACGCTGCTGGTGGTGCGCGACCTGATGTTCGCCGGCAAGCGCCACTTCCGCCAGCTGCTGCAGTCCGAGGAAGGCATCTCCAGCAACGTGCTGGCCGACCGGCTCGCCGTGCTGGTCGAACAAGGCATCGTCCGCCGCGACGACGACCCCAGCCATGCGCAGAAGGCGATCTACAGCCTCACGGAAAAAGGGCTGGACCTGCTGCCCGTGGTGATCGCGATGAGTGCCTGGGCACAGAGGCACCACCCGGAGACGCGCAGGCCCGAGGCCGTGGACCTGGTCGGCCGCAGCCCGCGCGCGCTCGAGCGGCTGCAGGCGCAGCTGCGCGAAGAGCACGGCCTCTGAAGCCGCGGCGTCCGGTCAGCCGCGTCGCGCGGCCTCGATCGTGGCGACGTCGATCTTCTTCATCTTCATCATCGCGTCGAACGCCCGCTTGGCCGCCGCGCGGTCCGTGCCCGTGGTCGCCTCGACCAGCACGCGCGGCGTGATCTGCCACGAGATGCCCCACTTGTCCTTGCACCAGCCGCACACGCTCTCCTGGCCGCCATTGCCGACGATGGCGTCCCACAAGCGGTCCGTCTCCGCCTGGTTTTCCGTGGAGACCTGGAACGAGAAGGCTTCGTTGTGCTTGAAGACCGGCCCGCCGTTCAGGCCGATGCAGGGAATGCCCATCACGGTGAAGTCGACCGTCAGCACATCGTCTTCCTTGCCCGCGGGATAGTCGCCCGGCGCGCGGTGCACGGCGCCGACGGAGGTGTCCGGGAAGGTCTTCGCGTAGAACTGCGCGGCTTCCAGTGCGTTGCCTTCGTACCAGAGGCAGATCGTGTTCTTGGGGATCATGGGCGTTCTCCTTGTCGGGAAACGGGAGCCTAGCGCACGTGTCCTGACGAGCTGGCATGGTTCCCTCCGCGCGTACCATCCCCGCATGTGCCGCAACATCAAGACCCTCTTCAACTTCGAGCCGCCGGCGACGGAGCTCGAGATCCGCGATGCCTCGCTGCAGTTCGTGCGCAAGCTCAGTGGCTTCAACGTGCCGTCCAAAGCCAATGCAGTGGCGTTCGACCAGGCCGTGGAAGAAGTGGCGGCGTCGGCGCGCAAGCTGATCCAGTCTCTGGTGACCAGCGCCGAACCGCGCACGCGCGAGGCCGAAGCGGCGAAGGCGCGGGAGCGGTCGATCGCGCGCTTCGGCGAGAAACGCTAGTCCGCGGCCGCCCCGCTACACCGGCACGGCCGCCGTCGCCTCGATCTCCACCAGCATGCCGTCGAGCGCAAGGCGCGGCACGGGGATGAGCGTGCAGGCCGGTTTCAGGCGATCGCCCCAGATGCGGTCGAACTCCGCGCCCAGCTGGTGGAGCTTCGGTTCGTCGTGGTCCACGACCAGCACCAGCAGCCGGGCGACGTGCTCGGGTCCCGCGCCGGCGGCCGCGAGCGCCAGCAGCATGTTGTCGAGCGCCTGGCGCAGCTGCGCGGCGTAGCCGGCACGCAGTGCGCCTGCCTGGTCCTCCCCGCCCTGCCCCGAAAGCAGCACGAGGCGCACCCCGGCCTCGACCGTCGCGCCATGGGAATACCCGTTGGGGACGGGGTCGTACAAGCCCGCGGGGTTGAACAGCTGAATCGCATTCATGTATGTTCCTGTGGTCCGGGCACTCGCCCGCGTCGAGAACTCTAGGGATGATGTGACTCCGGGACAACTGACCCTTTTCTCCGTCATGAGCGAATCCATTTCATCCATCCGGCCGCGGCGCGCCTTGCCGTCGCTGGTCGCCCTGCGCGCCTTCGAGGCCGCCGCCGCGCACCTGAGCGTGCAGCGGGCGGCGGCGGAACTGCACGTGACGCCCACCGCCGTCACCCACCAGATCCGTGCGCTCGAGGAGGACCTGGCCACCGTCCTCTTCCTGCGCAAGCCGCGCCAGCTCGTGCTGACGCCGGCGGGGACGCGCCTGGCCGAAGCCCTGCGCGAGGGACTGGACACCATCGCGGCGGGCGTGCGGTCGGCGCGGCAGGACACGCCGCACCGCGTGGTGACGCTGTCGGCCACCACCGCGTTTGCCGCGCGCTGGGTGCTGCCCCGCCTCGGCGCGCTGCACGCGGCGTGTCCGCAAGTCACCCTGCGCATCCACGCCAGCGAGGCGGTGGCCGACCTGCGGCGGGGCGATGCGGACCTCGCGATCCGTTTCGGCGACGGTCGCTGGCCGGGGCTCGCCACGCAGTTCCTCGGCGAGGAACGCTACGCCGTGATGTGCGGCCCCGCCGTGCGGCTGCGCACCCCGAAGGACCTGGAGAAGGTGCCGCTCATCCACTTCGACTGGGGCGCCAATGCCACGGCACCGGCCACCTGGCCGAACTGGGCGCGCAAGGCCGGCATCCCGCAGCCCGCCCGCTGGGCGGCGGCGCGCACCGGCCTGTCCTTTTCCGACGAAGCGCAGGCCATGAGTGCCACGCTCGCCGGCCTCGGCGCCGGACTCCTCAGCCTGACCCTGACGGAAGCCGAACGCAGCAGCGGCATGCTGGTCCAGCCGCTGGGGCCGGTGCTGACCACGGGCAGCTACCACCTGGCGGCCGTCGAGGGACACGAAGACGCACCCGGCGTCCGCGAGGTGTGGGCGTGGATCGCAGCGGAGAGCCCCGCCCTCCGGCAGGCGTGAACCGCTCGCGCGCCGGCGCCGTTCAGTCCCCGGCCGGCGGCCCGGCGTGCGGCCGGCCCGCCAGGTGGATCGCGATCTCGCGGACCTTGCCCGGATCGACCGGCTTGCGCAGGATGACGGCACCGTCCTCGCCGCCGATGCGGTCGCCGATCTCTTCCCACGAATGGTCGGAGTACGCGGTGCAGATCACCACCGGCAGCACCGGGTCCACCTTGCGCAGGCGCTCGATCGTCTCGACGCCGTTCCACCCGGGCGGCATGCGCATGTCGACGAAGGCGAAGGCGTAGGGCCGGCCCGCGTCACGCGCGGCGACCACCATGTCGAGCGCCTCGCGTCCCTGGTAGGCCGAATCCAGTTCGAAGTGTTCGGCCACCGGGGACACCGCGGCGCCGAACAGGGTGGCCTCCAGGTCGTCCAGCGCCGTCGCCTCGGGCGGCACCAGGATCTTGCGGAAGTCCTCGTGGATCGCCGGCATGTCGTCGACGATCAGGATGCGCGGCGGACGCCCGGGGTTCATGCCGGCACCGCCTGCTGCAGCGGCAGCTTCAGCGTGAAGGTCGCGCCGGCTCCAGGGCCGTCGCTGTGCGCCACCAGCGTGCCGCCCATCTCCACGGCCACCAGCGCACTGCTGTGCAGGCCGAAGCCGTGGCCGCCCCGGCGGGTGGTGAAGCCGTGGGCGAAGATGCGCGTGAGGTTCTCGCGCGAGATCCCCTCGCCTTCGTCGGTGACGCTCACGGCGAGCTGCCCGCCCTCCTGCCCGACGCGCAGCACCATGCGCCGCTGGCCTTCGCGCTGCGCCATCGCATGGCGCGCGTTGCTGAACAGGTTGACGAGGATCTGCACGATGCGGGCCTTGTCCAGCGGAACCACCGGCACGTCGCCGAACTCGCGTTCCACCGTCACGCCGGCGCGCACCATGTCGGAGTGGTGCAGGCGCAGCGCGTCCTCCACCACCTCGTGCAACTGCACCGGCTCGAGCACCGTGCTGACGCCGGCATACCGCTGCTGCGTGGCGACGACGTCCTTGATGTGGTCGACGTTGCGCACCAGCAGGTCGAGCTCCTGGCGCAGCTCGCGCTGCTCCTGCTCCAGGGCCCTGCCGACCTGCTCCAGGTAGGACGGCAGCAGCTTGCCCTTGGGATCCTGCGCGAGGTAGGTACCGAGGTCGGCCCGGTTCGACTGCAGCATCTGCAGCGCGCGCGTCAGGCCCTGCAACTTCGAGGCTTCCAGCCGCGTGACCGCCAGCTGCGCCGACACGTTCACGCTGTTCAGGACGTTGCCGACGTTGTGCAGCACGTTGGTCGCGATCTCCGCCCGCCCCGCGTCGCGCGCTCCGGTCACGAGGGCGCCCTGCGCGTCGCGCAGCTGCTGCGTGGAACGGCGCTGGCGCTCCACCATGGCCGCCAGCAAGTAGGCCACCAGCGCCAGTCCGGCCAGCATCAGCTGCAGCGACAGGATGAAGGGATAGGCCGTGGCCGGCGGCGCGTGGCCGAGGCGGAGGACCAGGGCCGCCACGGCCGAGGCGGCGATGACGGCGTTGGAAAGCGTCATGGCGGCCGGCGTGAACCGGAAGGCGATCCACAGCTGGCCCAGGATCAGCAGCAGCACGACCGGCTCGTCGACCCCCCGCTCGAAATGCGGCCCCTGCCAGAGGAGCGCGGCGGCGACCAGCAGCAGCAGGGCCGAGCCGTACTCGGGCAGCCGCCCGGCCACGCGCCACGGCTGGTGGCGATGCCGCGCCGCGTACACGAGCAGCGGCGTGACGAGCACCATGCTGGCGACGCCCGAACCCATCCACGCCAGCCAGCTGCCCAGGAAGGCGTCCGGCGGGATCAGCCCGAAACGCACGTAGCCGCCGACGCTGGCGGTGGCGGACAGGACGCCGCCGGCCACGGCCGCACCGGCGAGCCGGGGCCCGTCCATCACGTGTTCCACGGAGAAGCCGCGGTTGCGCCAGCCGGCCAGCAGCCACCAGCAAAGCAGCTCGCCACCGGTGTTGCCCAGAGAGAGCATCACGGCGAGGGGCGCGGGCGTGGACGTCGCCAGGGCCACCGCCAGCGATCCCGCGAAAGAGCCGCAAGCGGCCCAGGGACCGTACAGCACCAGCGCGGCCACCGCGATGCCGGACGGCAGCCAGATGGTGGTGACGGGCCCGGCCGCGATGGCGGACAGGGAGATCAGGAGGCGTGCAGCGAGGAAATAGGCGAGCGCGAGGCCCGCGATCACCAAGATCTTGCTGCGCAAGGACTGCACGCGCAGGTTCGGCTGGTTCATCGGATCCGAGGTTGGCCGCACGATGCGCGAGCCGGAGAAGCAACCCATCGATTCTCCCCTACGGTCGAGCATTGCGCCTAAGGCAAAGCCCCGCGCGGCCCGCCATTCGCTTAACCCGATCGTTGACTGCGGGCCGCGGTCACGCAACGTTCCGTACTAGCGCTCCCACCCGTCCAGGTGTTCGATGAGGTCGTCGATGGCGATCACTTCCTGTCCGTTGTCGGGGCGCCGGAACACGATGGCCGACCAGCCGTCCATGCCGACGGGCTGCAGCCGCTCGCCGGCGATGCGCAGCGGCTGCCCGGAGACGGCGCGGATCACCACGCGTTCATAGCGCGAGCGGGCAAGCCGCGACGGCGGCAGCGTCCCGTCCCAGGTGCAAAGCCGCCCGACGTCCTCGTAGGCGGCGGGCCGGTCGGGCAGGTCCAGCAGCGACGCCCCGCGACCCTGCAGGACGGCCGCGATGAGGCGGAACGTGAACGGGTCGGACATGCGCCGGATCGGGCGCCAGAAGTACCGCACCGTGCGGCCGGCAATGCCGCGCAGGCTGAGCGCGCCGTGGTTCTCGGTCTCCCACCGGTCCGTGTCGACGTCGCAGGTGAACGGACTCTGCGGATAGCAGTCGAACCGGGCCAGCCAGCCCTTGCGCGAGGTGTGCGGCATGGGCCGAAAACCGCGGATCACCGGGATGCCGCGCCGCGCGAGTTCCTCGGGTTCGTAGCTGGACCAGGCCATGACCTCCCGCACGATACCGACGATCAGCGCGGCCGCCGCGATCATGAGCGCCGGGTCGGGCGTGAAGTCCGACGTGATCTCGATGCGGTCCTGGCGCGGGCGCACGCCGACGCCGGTGGAGCGCCGGTTGGTCGCGAGCAGCATCACCGGCGCGGGCAGGATGAAGGTGAGCAGGTGGGCGAGCTTGCCGATGCTGCGGCCGTTCGCCGGTTCGCCCGGCGGGAGTTCGAAGGAGACGTTGTAGTGCGCGCTGAAGCCCACGAGCTGCGTGTGCCGCCCGTGGCGCGCGTCCCAGGCGTCGAGCTCGCCGCGGATGAACTGCAGCGCCTCCCACAGGGATCGCCCGGCCCGCGCCGCGCAACCGCGCTCGATCTCGATCACCGGCGTGGCGACCTCGATGACGCCGGTGTCGAAGTAGACGGCACCGCCGGTGGGCAGGTGGTACGAGGTGCCCTGCCGGTGCATCAGCTCGCCGCGGATGAAGTCGCGCGGGCTGCCGAACAAGTCTTCCGGCCGCGTCGGCTGGCCGTCGACCACCAGCGAGCATTCGGCCTCGAGGCCGATCGCCGCCAGGGCCAGTGGCGATGCCGCGACCGCCCGCTCCCGCTTCTTGGCATCGGCCATCAGGTCGGCTCCTTCGCATCGTCGGCGCCCGGGTCCTCCGCCGGATCGAACACCGTGTAGCCCAGGTCGACGTGCAGGTGGTCGTCGGCCTCGCCGTCTTCCTGGCCATATGGCCGGATCCAGGCGCCGGGAATCACGCGCCGGGCGATCGCCGCGTACTTCTCGATCTCTTCCCGCGTCTCGAGCAGCGTGTCCCCGATGCGGTAGATGTTGGCGGCCGTTCCCCAGCAGTGGCGCGAGGCATGCCGCGTCAGCGCGTGGCCCGGCGAGCGGTACCCGCCGTTGGCGGCGACATGCACGGTCGTCCCCACCTCCAGCCGGAACAGCTCGAGCGCCGTCGCCAGCAGCACCAGCGCGCACGGCACGTAGCGCGGGAACGAGCGCAGGGGTGCCGCTTCCCGCACGTCCACGCCGATGAGTTCCCACAGCGCGAAGTGGGGCGTGAGCATGGTTTCGCGGGCCTGGCTCCAGGAATCCACGCGCAGGAACGTTGCAGGCAGCACGCGCGCGACCCCCGAGCGACCGCGCAGCGGCTGCCCCGGGCGCAGCACTTCCCGCACCTCGGGCGGGAGGTCCCCGGCGTGCACGAGCGGAAGCGGGAAGGGACTCATGCGCGGTTCCCCGTCATGTACTCGTACACCGCGCGCGAGATCCGCGCGATCGTCTCCTGCCGTCCGTCCACTTCGGGCGCCCACTCGGTGAGGATGACGACGACGTAGGCATCGCGTCCGTCCAGGTACACGATGCCGGCGTCATGGGCGACGGTCGAGATCTCCCCGGTCTTGTGGGCCACGCGCGCGTCTTCCGGCAGTCCCGCCGGGATGCCGCTGCGGAAGCGCTGCTGGTGCAGGATGTCGAGCATCGCCCTGGAGGCCTCGGGCGAGATGGCCCGCCCTTCTTCGATCAGGCGCATGGCGTTGCAGAGGCCGGCGGCGGTCACGCGGTTGTTGATGCCCGCCGCCCAGGCCACTTCGTCCTCCACCCCCCGCTGCAGCTCGATGCCGCTCAGGTGCAGGCGCGCCAGGGAGGCCCGCGCGGCCTCGATGCCGACGAGGTCCAGCAGCAGGTTGGTGGCGAGGTTGCTGCTCGTCACGATCATGTGCTCGGCCAGCGTGTGCACCGTGAGCATGCGCCCGAGGGCGGCGTGCACGTCCGCGTTGGCGTCGCTGCCCTGGGACACGCGGAAGGGCTTGCCGTCGACGAGGCCGTAGAAGCGGTTGCGCACGTGCACGCGCGAGTGCGGCTCCAGGCGGCCCTGCTCGATGGCCTCGTAGACGGCGAGCAGCACCGGCACCTTGATGGTGCTGGCGGCGTGGAACCAGCGCGCGGGATGGATCGACCACGTGGTGTGGTGCTCGAAGTCGTAGACCGCGACCGCGACGGCGGACGCGCGGGCGTTTTCGCCGATCTTCAGGACGGTGTCGCGGAGGGTGGCCTCGGTCATGCCTTCTTGCGGGTTGTTCTTCTGCTGGGCCGGTACGGCGCCGCGGCAGAGCTTGCACGCGAGCCTTCCCGTTCACCAGCGCGATGGTGGAACAACCCGGCGGCGGCCGGCGTCGGACTGGGCCTAGAGTTGGCGGCTGGCCGCGGCCTGCCGCGGCGTCTCGTTGCTCTCGCGGTAGGCGCTGGCCTTTTCCGGCTCGATCGGGCGGATCTCGAACGCCAGGCCGCACGCCAGGCACGGGTTGTCCGCGGCGATGCGCGCCGCTTCGTCGAGGCTCCCGGCCAGGACGAACCAGTAGCCGCCCACGACCTCCTTCGCTTCCGCGAACGGCCCGTCGAGGATGCCGCTGCGGGTGACCAGCCTGGACGCCTTCGCGAGCCGCTGCCCCGGCCTGAACTGGCCGCGCGCGACCAGGGTTTCGTGCCAGGCGTAGAAGGCGTCGATGGCCGCCTGGATCTCCTGCGGCGACTTGTCGGCGTCCCACTGGCCGCGCGACAGCAGCAGGAATTCCTTGGAGGATGGAGGGTTCGTCATCGGGGTCTCGGGGTTGGGGCGCGCATCGTGACGCAGGATGCGGCCGAAGGCAAGTCGCCGCAGCTGCACGCCGGGCCGCGCCGATGCTAGTCTCGCCCCATGGCAGCTCCCGAACCCGACACCCTCGCCGGCCGGCGCGAGCAGATGTTCCCCGTGCTGGACGAAGGCGACGTTGCGCGCGCTGCGCGCTTCGGCACGCCGCGCAGCTACGCCGCCGGCGACCACCTGTTCCGGGCGGGAGAGCCCGGGCCGGGCATGTTCATCCTGCTGAAGGGGCTGGTCCGCATCAGCCAGCGCGACGGCCTCGGGCATGTCGTCCCCATCGTGCGCGAGGGCCCTGGCGCCTTCCTCGCCGAGGTGGGGCAACTGTCCGGCGCTCCCGCGCTCGTCGACGGCCTGGCCGAGGAGCCGGTGGAGGCGATCCTGGTGCCGCCCGCGCAGCTGCGCGCGCTGATCACCGCGGAAGCCGACCTGGGCGAGCGCATCACGCGCGCGCTGATCCTGCGGCGCGTGGCCCTGATCGAGCGGGGCGTCGCCGGCGCCGTGCTGATCGGCGACGCGCAATCGCCGCACCTGGTGCGGCTGGAGAACTTCCTGCGGCGCAACGGCCAGCCCTACCACGTGGTCGGGCCGCACGACGATGCCAGCGCCTGCGCCCTTGCCTCGCAATACGCCAACCGGCCGCACGAGGTGCTGGCGGTCTGCCCGGACGGCAGCATCCTGGTCGACCCGGACGAACAGCAGCTGGCCCATTGCCTGGGCCTGCTGGATCCTTCCGAGCAGCACCAGCTGTTCGACGTGGCGATCGTCGGCGCCGGCCCGGCCGGGCTGGCCACGGCGGTGTATGCCGCCAGCGAAGGCCTGGCGGTCGTCGCCCTCGATTGCCGCGCGTACGGTGGCCAGGCCGGCGCCAGCGCGCGCATCGAGAACTACCTCGGCTTCCCGACCGGCATCTCGGGCCAGGCCCTCGCCGGCCGTGCCTACGTGCAGGCGCAGAAGTTCGGCGCACGGGTGCTCGTGCCGGCACAGGTCTCCGCGCTCGAATGCACGCCCGATGCCCCGCCGGCATTGCGCCTCACCGACGGCCGGCGGCTGCAGGCCCGCTCGGTGGTGATCGCCAGCGGCGCGCGCTACAACCGCCCCGAGGCGCGCAACCTGCCCGCCTTCGAAGGACGCGGCGTGTGGTACTGGGCCTCGCCGATCGAGGCGCGCCTGTGCCGCGGCGAGGAAGTGGTGCTGGTGGGCGGCGGCAACTCCGCCGGCCAGGCCGCGGTCTTCCTCGCGGCGCACGCGGCGCGCGTCACCATCCTCGTGCGGGGCACCGGCCTCGCGGCGACGATGTCGCGCTACCTGATCGACCGCATCGAAGCCGCCGCCAACATCACGGTGCTGCCACGGCAGGAACTCGCCGAGCTCGAAGGCGACGCCGCCGGCCACCTCTCCACCGTGGCCTGGCGCGACCGCGACGGCGGCGAGGTCACGCGGCGGCCGGTGCGCAACCTGTTCCTGTTCATCGGGGCTTCGCCGGAGACCGGTTTCCTCGCAGGCTGCGGCATGGCGCTCGACCGCGCCGGCTTCGTCGTCACCGGGGGACCCGGCCGCGGTGAACTCGAGTCGAGCCTGCCGGGCGTGTTCGCGGTCGGTGACGTGCGTGCGGGGTCCACCAAGCGCGTCGGGGCGGCGATCGGCGAAGGCGCGGCGGTGGTCGCCGCGCTGCACCGCTTCCTGGAGGCCGCGAAGGAGACCGCGTCCTAGCGGGCCGGGCGCCAGAACCACCACGCCGCGGCCACGCCGGCGCAATGCAGCAGCACGGTCGCCGCGTAGGTCGCGCGGAAGCTGCCTTTCACCGACTTGTGCCGCAGCACCTGCTGCGCGAACCAGGCGCCGCCCCAGCCGCCCGCGAGGCTCCAGAGATGGAGCGTGTCTTCCCTGATGCGCCAGCGGCCCTGCTGGGCGGCGTACTTGTCCTGCCAGTAGGCGAAGAAGGTCAGGAGGTTCAGCAGGCAGGATGCACCGGGCACCCACCAGGGAACCTGCCGCTGCCACACCAGCCACGCCAGGGCCAGCGCATAGGCGGCCATCAGTGGCAGCACCCATCGGGCGCCCGAGGCGGGCGAGCCACTCCGGCTGCGGGCAGCAGGCTTGCGTGCCTGAAGCGGTGTCCGGGCCGGATCGCCGCGGGCGGGCGTGGCCTGCATCCCCACAGGCTGAACGGCCATCGCGCGCGGGCCCTTGCCACCGACATGGATTTCGTCGAAATGCACGCGCATGCCCTTGCGCGGCGAGCCGTCGGCCCCCGAGCGGAAGTCCCGCGCATGGACGAACACGTCCTGCGCCGAGCCTCCCGAGCGAATGAAGCCGAAGCCCTTGGCGTCATCCCAGCGGACGATGGTGCCTTCCTTGCGCATCCTCAACTCCCGAGCGGCGTCCGCACCGCCTCCGACATGATGGTGGTCAGTTCCGGCACCCACATCGCAGATTCGTCCACCGCCGTCTGCACCAGCACCGTCTGCGTCGTCCGTTCGACGATCACGCGCTGGCCGTCGTGGCCCACCATCATCATCCAGTTGCCGTCGGCGCGGCCGTGCCAGAAGAAGTACTTGTAGCCCAGCTTCGGCATCGCGACACCGAGCCGCCCTTGCGCATCGGCCGGGGACCAGGACGCGCACTCGTCGATCCAGCGGCGGCTGATGACCTGGCGGCCCTGCATCTCGCCGCCCTGGGCCACGAGTTGCGCGAGCCGTGCCCAGTCGCGCAGGCGCGCGCCGAAGCCGATGCAGTTGAACTCGCGGCCCTGGCCGTCGCACAGCCAGCTGGCCGGCCCCTCGGCACCGAGCGGTTTCCATAGGGCCTCTTCGCAGAAGGCGGCCAGGGTCTTGCCCGTCACCTGCCGGATCACCATGCCAATGGTGAGCGGGCACAGCTCGTTGTAGTTGTAGCGCGCGCCCTGCGGCTCCTACGTCCGGTTCCATTCGCGCACCACGCGCTCCAGGTCGGAAGCGTTGTCGAGGAAAGCGGCGGGATAGATCGTCGCGTTGTCGCGGTGGTGGAGGATGGCCGCGCCACTGGACATGTTGGCCAGGTTGCGCAGCGTGACCTGGCCGTGCAGCGTGCCCTTCAGCGCAGGCAGGTAGTCCTCGGCCTTGTCGTCCATCGACCGCACCAGCCCGCGGTCCACGCAGATGCCCAGCAGCAGCGCGGTGACGCTCTTGGCCATCGACCAGCTGTGCATGCGCATGTCCGGCTTGCGGTCGAACTGGTAGGACTCGAACAGCACGGTCCCGCGGCGCGCGATCAGCAGGCCCGAGATCGGCCAGGCGCGGAGGTAGGCGGTGGCACGCGCCGCCACTGGCCCGAAGGCGTTCTGCGCGTCCGCCGGGGCGGGCGCCAGCGGCGCCGCCGCGTCGCCGGACGCAATCGGACGCGCGCGGAACATGCGCTCGTAGCCGCCCGAGTAGTTGCCGACGCGGTAGGCCTTGTCGGTCCAGGCGCGGTTGGGCGGCCAGCCGGAGGGATAGCCGAAGCGCTGCTCCCAGTTGGAGGCCGCGGCGAGGACGGCAGGGGGCGCCAGCGCGGCCGCGGCGGTTCCCAGGACGAGCGTGCGTCGCGAGGGTGAAGGCATCGGCGGGTTCTACCAGCCGCACGGCCCGGCGGCAATGCGTCCAACGGGCGCCCGCAGCGCGTGCGCCACAAGCACCGGGGCCTCAGTCCTCGTCGTCCGCGCGCCGCTCCCGTCCTCGCCCGCGCTCTGCGCGGACATCCAGCACGATCGAGCCGTTGACGGCCTCGGCGTGCGGCGTCAGGACTGCCAGGATCTCGTCGAGCGCGGCCACCTGCCGCGCGTCGAGCACCGACACCATGCGCCGGTTGATCTCCGCGATCTGCGGGAACAGCTCCGCGTGCAGCTCCCGGCCCTTGGGCGTGGCGGCCAGCAGCGCGAAGCGGCGGTCGTTGCCCTGCACCTCGCGGCGCACCAGCTGCTTCTTCAGCAGCGCGGCGACGACGCGCGACGAGCGCGTGGCATCCAGGTGCGCCAGCTCGCTCAGGCGCGACGGCGAGATGGGCCCGCCGTCGACGATCAGCGCCAGCAGGCGGAACTCGCGGCGGCTCACGCCATAGCGCCCTTCGCACAACCGGATCACCGGCGCGCCCGCCAGCGCCAGGAGGCGTAACAGGCGGTAATTCAACAGGTCATCGGGGGTGCGGGGATCACGCAACATACATCCGTCCCTCATCAACGCTTCATTAGATGCACTACCTCGTCGTGCAGAAGACTCCCCACCTCGCACCGCGCCAGCGAGCGGTGCCCATCCAGGGAGAAGAACCGTGTTGGCCCGTACGTTCATCTTATGCGCGGCGCTGCTGTCCGCCGCCGCCGCTTCCGCCGAGATCGTGATCGCGCAGGTGTCCCCGACCAAGGGCCCGCTGGCCGTCACCGCGGTGGGCAACCACGATGGCGCCAGGGCGTACATCGAGTCCGTCAACGCCCAGGGCGGCGTGAACGGGCAGAAGATCCGCTTCGTGCACGAGGACGACCAGTACAAGCCGGAAGAGACCGTGCGGCTGGTGGAGCTGGTTGCCGCCCGCGACAAGCCGCTGGCCTTCGTCAACCTGTTCGGCTCGGCCAACGTGCTGGCGCTGCAGTCGGCCAAGGTGTTCGACCGCGTCAAGGTGCCGGCGATCGGTGCGACCCCGGGCGCGGAGGGCATGCGCAAGCCGGGCAGCCCGTGGATCTTCCACACGCATGCGGGCGACCAGGCGCAGATCCGCCACATCCTGCGCCACCTGTCGACGCTCGGCATCAGCCGCATCGCTCTGGCCTACCAGGACAACCCGATGGGCAAGAGCGGCCTGGGCCACTTCAACGAGGCCGTCGCGGAGCTGAAGCTGGAGGTGCGCGGGCGCGTCGCCGTGCCGCCGGTGGGCGAGCAGCTGGCCGCCACGGCGAAGAAGCTGCAGGAGACCGGCGCGCAGGCGTACGTGATGGTCCTGGTGCGCAACAGCGGCGCCGCGCTGGTGCGCGACGTGCGCGCCGCCGGCGACCGCACGCCGATGTACGCGATGTCGTACGTGCCCGCGGAGGCGATCCTCGAGAAGGCGCCGCTCGAATCCGCGGTCGGCGTGGGCGTGGCGCAGGTGATGCCCAATGCGGGCGCGGACAAGACCCTGCTGGCGCGCGAGTTCCGCGCCGCGATGCGCAGGTACGTGCCGAATGCCGAGCCCTCCAACCCGCACCTGACCGGCTATGTCGCCGCGCGCGTGGCGGTGGAGGCGATCCGCCGCGCCGGCCCGTCGCCCACGCCCGAGAAGGTGATGGCGGCCATGCGCCAGGTGCGCCTGGACCTCGGCGGCCTGCCGCAGGATTTCTCGGACGGCCAGAACGTCGGCACCCAGTGGGTCGACATCGGGGTCGTCGACCGCCGCGGACAATTGATGTATTGAGACCTGACAAGGGAGTATCGACAGGCATGAACACGCTCACCACCTTCCGCGCCGCCGGCGCGATCGCCCTGCTGGCCCTCGCGGCCGGCGCCGCGCAGTCCCAGGCCTGGCCGGCCAAGCCCGTCCGGCTCTTCGTCGGCTCGCCGCCCGGCGCGCCATCGGACATCACGGCGCGCCTGTTCGCCGAACAACTGGGCAAGCTCGTGAAGCAGCCGGTGGTGGTCGAGAACCGGCCCGGTGCCGGCAACAGCCTCGCGGCGATGGCCGCGGCGAAGGCCGACCCGGACGGCACGACGCTGGTCCTGAGCCCCGACACCGTGCTCACCGTCAACCCGCAAGTCTACAAGTCCGGCGACTTCGACCCCAAGCGCGACCTCGTGAACGTTTCGGTCCTGGGCAGCTTCTCGCAGATGCTGGTGTGCCATCCTTCCGTCGGCGTGAAGACGGTGGCGGAGCTGGTCGCCAAGGCGAAGGCCGGCCGCGTGACCTACGCCTCCGGCGGCCCCGGCGTGCCCGGCCACCTGGCCACGGAGATGTTCCTGGAAGCGGCCAAGGTGCGCATGGACCACATCCCCTACCGCGGCCCGGCGCCGGCGACGCAGGCCGTGTTGTCCGGTGAAGTGGACTGCGGCTTCCTGGCCACCCCCACCGTGCTGCCGCAGGTGAAGGCCGGCAAGATGGCGGCGCTGGCGGTCTCCTCCAGCACGCCGTCCCCGCTGGCACCCGAGGTCCCGACCCTGGCCCAGGCGCTGCGGCAGCCGCACCTGGACGTGAGCTTCCGCCTCGTGCTTCAGGCGCCGAAGGGCACGGCGCCCGCCGTCGTGGCGGAGCTGGAGAAACGCGCGCGCGAAGTCATGGCCACGCCGGACGTGCGCACGCGCCTGCAGAACCACGACGTCGTCGCGATCGGCAGCAGCAGCACGCAGGCACAGGCGGTGCTGGACGCCGAGATGGCGCGCTGGGAGCCGGTGGTGAAGCGCCTCGGCCTCAAGGTCGAATAGGCGATCGCCCACGCCGGCCGCGGGTCCGCCGGGGCGGCGTCGCCCGGGCGGTGGCGGCTATTCGCGGACGAAGCGCCAGGTCACCGTCGCCGCCATCGGCGCGACGGTCTGGCCGGAATTGTGGGAAACGGTGCCGGCCCGCTCGAACCGGCCCTGGCCCGTCCAGGACGTGGCCCGGGTGTCGACCGGCTGGTCGAACAGTTCGAGCTTTCCCTTCCCTTCCAGGAAGGGAACCGACTTCTCCGAGGTGTACGCCTGGCCCGACATCCTCACCGGGACCGGCACGTCGAGCCTGTTCACCCGCAGGCTGAGAAGGCCGGTCTGCCGGTCCACGGACACTTCCGCCTGGCAGACTTTGTCCAGGAGGTCCGCACCTTGTCCCGACAGGTCGAGGCTGCCCGTGCGCTGGAACCGGTACGGCTTCGCGGCCTCGGGCGGGGAGATGTTCATACCGTCGCCTTCGTCCTCCACCGTGAAGGTGCCCTTCGCGCACGGCCCGCGCCGGTCGGCGACCCAGTTCTCGAAGCGCGTGTCGTCCTGCTTCATCGCGCCGACCGCCTGCGGGTTGGCCATGAGCTGCTGGCCGAACGCCACCATGGCCTGGCGCTGGCAGTCTTCATCTCCCTTGCAAGGCTCCAGCGCATCGGCCATGGCCTTCATGCCGGCGGGCATGGGGGCATCGTGCTTGTCGATGCCGCCGACCTTGACGATCGGGACCGGGCTCTTCCCGGGGAAGAACATCGCGAGTTCGATCTCGGCCTTCCGGCTGGAGGCCAGGCGATACCACTCGACCTTGTTGGGCAGGTCCTTGCGCCCCGTGCCCTTCAGCTCGATGGTGAGGAACAGGCGGGCCCTGGATGCTGGAGGCACCGCGGCGGGCGAAGGCACCGCAGGTGCGCCGGCCTCGCCGGGCGAGGTGCCGCGTTCGCCGCTGCACGCGCACACCAGCACGGCGGCGGCCAGCGCGCCCAGGCGCGGGCGCAGGGTTGGGGAAGGACGGCCCACGGGACGCTCCGGTCTTGCGAAGCGGCGAATGTTCGGGCGAGTCGGCCTTCGCCGTAAGTGACCCGGGTCACCGGCACCGCCGGAGCACGGCCGGCATCGTCCCGGCAACGCGCGGCCCTCACGGGGCGGACTGCATCCGTCCCCCGCCGGCCCGCTTCTGCGCGAGCTCCGCGCGCGCGAAGGCCTTGACCTGACCGAGGTCGATCGTGCCGGCGCGGGCCGTATCGATCGCGTCGAAGTTCCGTTCGGCCCACGGGAGGCCGGCGCGTGCCTCGTCGCGGGTGAGGCGGCCGTCGCGGTCACGGTCGGCCAGGGCGAAGCGCTGCTCGAGGTCGTGCGCCATGCGGGCGGCGCGCTGCCCCTGCCCCCGGGCGCAGCCGGAGAGCGTGGCGACGAGGAGGAGGACGATCCAGGCGGTGCGGGTCTTCACGGCGTGTGCTCCTTCAGCGGCAGGCGATCGCCTGGCCGGCGGCATCGTGGCAGCTGACGGTGCGCTGCGCGCTCATGCCGCTGTCCGTGCGGCTGTAGCTGGCGCTGACCTGCGCGCTGTGGCCGGTGGCCGCGTTGGTCACCGTCGTCTGGCGCGAGGCGCTCGCGTGGCCCTGTGCGTCGCGGCTGGAGGTGCCCGAACTCGCGATGCTGCCGCGCGCGTTCGCCGCCGTGAACCGCCCCGCGTGGGTGGCCGAGCCGTCGGGACCCACCGCAGTGTGGCCCCGGCGCACCGCGTGGCCGCCGTGCGGCCCATGGCGTCCGGCCACGGTGGCGACGGACCCGCCCCCGCCGGGGTGGGCCTGCACGATGCGCAAGCGTCCGGCTTCGGCCGGCGGGACGGTGCCCGCCGCCAGGAGGGCGGCGAGCAAGGCAGGAGCAAGGAGGCGGGGGGGGGAGATCGCGGTCATTCGTTTCCTCTGGTTGTCGGCGCGGCGGGACCCATTCCCGCCGCCGGGAGAACTGTGGAGGGCGGCCGTGAACGTGCCGTTTCCGCGGCGGGCGCGTTCATGACAAGCCGTGGCGCCGCCGGCCCTGCGTCATGGTTTGTCATGGTTTCGTTGCTGCATGCGGCCGCTGCCCGCGGCTACGATGCGCCGATGAGCGAACCGCTGGCCCGCGTGCTGATCGCGGACGACGAAGCAGACCTGCGCGCCCTGCTGCAACGCTACCTGGGCGAGCAGGGCTACGCCGTCCGCGCGGTGGAGGACGCCGCACAGGCCGAGCGCCTGCTGCGGCGCGAGCGCTACGACGTGCTCGTGCTGGACGTCATGATGCCGGGCGAGGACGGCCTCGCCGCGTGCCGGCGCCTGCGCGCGCAGGGCGAGACGATCCCGATCCTGATGCTCACCGCGCGGGGCGAGCCGGTGGACCGTGTCGTCGGCCTCGAAATGGGCGCCGACGACTACCTGGCCAAGCCGTTCAACCCGCGCGAGCTGGCCGCGCGCATCCAGGCGCTGGTGCGCCGGCAGCGCCTGCTGGGGGCGCACCACGGGCCTGTCGCCGACCCGGGCGGCGAGATCCGGTTCGGCGCTTTCGTGTTGCGCCTGGACCAGCGCCGGCTGGTCCGCGGCGACGAGGACGTGCCGCTCTCCACGGCGGAATTCGCGTTGCTCCGCGTGCTCGCGCAGCAGCCGCGGCGGCCGCTGGGCCGCGACCGCCTGCTGCAGCTTGCGTATGGGCCCGACCACGCCGCCACCGAACGCAGCATCGACGTGCAGGTGATGCGCCTTCGCAAGGTCGTGGAGGCGGACCCGTCGCATCCGCGGCACATCCGCACCGTGTGGGGCTTCGGCTACGAGTTCGTGCCGAACCCCGATGCGCCATGACGCTGCTGCCCGCCAGCCTGCGCGGGCGCTATGCGCTCCTGATGGTGCTGCTCGTGGTCCTGGGCCAGGTGATGGCCGCCGTGCTGCTGCGGGAACTGGTGCTGCGGCCCCGCCTGGCGCAGGCGGCGGAAAGCACGGCGCACACCGCGCAGGCGCTGCGGGCCGGGCTGGCGGCGCTGCCGCCGGAACAGCGCGAGGCCTACGTCCGGGCCTTCAACGACCGCGAACTCCGCGCGGAGACCGAAGCGGCCGCACTGCAGGTGCCGCACGCGCGGGCCGCCCGTCCCCTGAGCCCCATGGAAGCCGGGTTCGTCCAGGCGATCTCCGACCGCCTGGACGACGGCGGGCCGGTGCAGTGGCGCCGCCAGGAGAACGGCCGCCTGGAACTGCGGATGGCCGTCGATGGCGTGGACCACTGGCTGGTGCTGCCGGGGTTGCGGGTGGTCCGCGAGTTCAGCGGGGCATGGGTGATCGCGACCTCGGCGAGCGCGCTGCTGGCCCTGCTGCTGGCCCTGTGGATGCTGCGCCGGGTGGGACGGCCGCTGGCGAACGTGGAGCAGGCGGCGCGGCGCGTCGGCGCCGGCGACATGCCCCCGCCCCTGCCCGAGGACGGCCCGCGCGAGATCGCCACGGTGAGCCGCAGCTTCAATGCGATGGTGCACGGGCTCGCGCAGGCGGAGCGCGATCGCGCGGTGATGCTGGCGGGCGTGTCCCACGACCTGCGCACCCCGCTGACCAAGTTGCGGCTCGGCGTGGAGCTCGCCGACGGTCGCCTCGACGAGGAGCTGCTGGCGAGCATGCGGCGCAGCATCGGGGAAATGGACGGCATCGTTTCCCAGTTCCTCGACTTCGCGCGCGACGACGCCCTGGCCGCGACCGCGCCGGTCGACCTGTGGTCGCTGGCGCAGCAGGTCCGCGCCGCGCAGGCCGACCATGGGCGCACCATCCGCCTGGAAGGCGGGCCGCAGCCCGTCGCCGCCGTGCACGAAGCGGCCATGCTGCGCGCCGCGGGCAACCTGGTGGAGAACGCCTTCCGCCATGGCCGCCCGCCCGTGGCGATGCGGGTCGGCAGCGACGCGACCCACGCCTGGCTGGACGTCTGCGATGCGGGCGACGGCTTCCCGCCGGGCCGTGCCGAGGAACTGAAGCAGCCCTTCCGTCGGGGCGACAGCGCCCGCAGCGGCGTCGCGGGCGCCGGCCTCGGGCTGGCCATCGTCGACCGCATCGTGCGGCGGCATGGCGGGGAGCTGAGCCTTGGCGGGGAGCCGGGCAGGACCTGCGCGCGCGTGCGCCTGCCCTTGGCCGCGCGGGCGCGTCCGGGAAAGGATTGAACCCGCATCGCGCACCTAGAATGGCCCGGTGCAGGGATTCAAGCGCAAGGTCGTCTACGTCGTTTCGTTCGAGCTGCTGGCCATCGTGCTGGCGAGCACGCTGTTGCGGTGGCTGTCCGACAGCCCGGTGGTGACCGCGGGCCTCACGGCCGCGGCGTCGTCCGCGATCGCGATGGCCTGGAACTACGTCTACAACAGCCTGTTCGAGCAATGGGAAGCGCGGCAAGTCCGCAAGGGCCGCAGCCTGCTGCGGCGCGTCGTCCATGCGGTCGGCTTCGAAGCCGGGCTCGTCGTCATGCTGGTGCCGCTGTTCGCGTGGGTGCTGGGGGTCAGCCTGCTGGCCGCGCTGCTGCTCAACGCCGCCATGATCGTGTTCTTCCTCGTGTACGCCTTCCTGTTCAACCTGGCGTTCGACCGCGTGTTCGGCCTGCCGCTGTCGGCCCAGCCACGATAGCCCCGCACCCCCTGCCTGCGCACCCTGCGCACCCTGCGCTCCCTCGGCGCCTGGCCAGGCGCACGGCCCGGCGCGTTCACGTCCGGCGGGCCGGCACCGGCTTCCTGCGGGCCGCCGGGCGGGGAGCGGCCGAGGCCGCCTGCAGCAGGCGCCGGAACGTCGGGCACTCCATGTGGCTGGGCGCGGGGCACACGGCCGCATGGCGCAGGCTCCTGCTCACCGCCTGCAGCCGCCGCACCGTCCGGTCGATCTCGTCGGCCTTCGCCTCCAGCCTTCGGCGGTCGATGTCCGGGCGCCCCTCGGGCGAGAACATGGAGCGGATCTCGTCGAGGGAGAACCCGGCCGTCTGCGCCAGCGCGACCAGCGCCAGCTGGTCCAGCACGCCGGCGGGGAACACGCGTCGCAGGCCCTGCCGGCCGACCGATGCGATCAGCCCCTTCTCCTCGTAGTAGCGCAGCGTCGAGGCCGCGATGCCCGAGCGCCGTGCCACTTCCGCGATGTCCATGCCGCCACCCCTTGACTTCAAGTCGACTTGAATTCCTATGCTCGCCGCACCTTCCCTTCCGGTCAACACAGGAGCCTCTATGTCCCTCACCCTCCAGGCCTTTGCGGCGCGCGTGCGCGCGATCCTCCAGGAAGACGGCACGCCCTGCGGCCGCGCGCGGGTCGCCGCCCTCCTCGGCGAAGCCTTGCAGGACCGCGCGTTCGTCGAGAGCGCCTTCGACGCCACGACACCCGAGCGCAAGGTGCTGCACGAAGATCCGCAACTGGGCTTCTGCATCCTCGCGCACCGCTACACGGACGCGCGCGACGGCGGGCCGCACGACCACGGGCCCTCGTGGGCCATCTACGGGCAGGCCGACGGCGAAACGACCATGAGCGACTGGGTCCCGGTCGGGACCGTTGCGACCGGCGGCCGCGCCAAGGTGCGGAAGGTGCGCGAATACAAGCTCACGCCGGGCACCGCGCACCTCTACAACGAGGGCGACATCCATGCGCCGAGCCGTGCGGGCGCGTCGCGCCTGATCCGCATCGAGGGCGTCAACCTGGAGCGGGTCCGGCGCGGCGTGTACGAAGCGGTGACGGACACGCCTGCCTGAGGCCGCCTGCGCGCCGTCGCCCCCGGGGGCTACAGCAGGGGCGCGCCCTCGTCCTTCACGCCGGCAATGAGGTAGGCCTGCATGCCCTGCACGATCCCGTCCATGCAGTGTCCCGCCGGCCCGGGGAAGCGGCCATCGACCGTGAGCGTCTGCAGGCTCTCCGCGATCGACAGGACGCGGCTGCGGTCGGCCCCGGCCGTGTTCAGCGCGCCCGCCAGCGCGAAGCCCACCGCCTGGCCGCACCCGTCCAGGGCCGCCATGACCTCCGCGCGCGTGACCGGTGTGCTTTCGCTGGGCTCGTTCATGGTCGTGCTTCCGAAAAACGCCAAGGGTAGCGCATGGTCCGGCGTCATTGGGGCGCCGGTTTCGGACCCCGTCCCAGCCTCGCCTTGGCCAGCTCGATGAACTCGCGCGTCTTGGTCGGCGGCTCGCCCCGCCCCGGCCAGGCGGCGTAGAGCGTCACCACCGGGAGCTTCAGCGTGGGCAGGATGCGCACCAGGCGCCCGGCGTCGACCTCGGCTTCCACGATGAACCGCGGTCCGGCGAACAGCCCCGCGCCGGCCAGCGCCAGCGCGCGTCCGCCCGCGGAGCTGGAGGTGCTGACCGTGCGCTGGAAGCGGACCGACTGCTTGCCGTCGCGGGTCTGCAGCGTCCAGGGATGGGGGATCAGCGTGAAGGCGATCCACGCATGCGAGGCCAGCTCGGCCAGCCGCCGCGGCGTGCCGCGCTCGCGCAGGTACTGCGGCGACGCCACGCACCAGACGTCGTACTCGGCCAGCGTCACGGCGCGCAGGCTCGAGTCGCGCCGCGTCGTCGCGCGCAGGCTCAGGTCCAGGCCGTCCGCCACCAGGTCGAGCAGCCGGTCGCTGGGCCGGTACTCGACCTGCATTCCGGGATGCAGCCGCAGGTAGTCGGCGATGACGGCCGCCACCGCGACGGCGGTGTCCTCCGAAGACGTGACCCGCAGCACGCCCGAGAGCTGCGCGGCCTGCCGCATGGTGCGTTCCGCCAGGCGCTGGGCCTGGTCCAGCAGCGCCTGGCCCTCTTCCAGCAGCGCGGCGCCGGCATCGGTGGGCGCCAGGTTGCGGGTCGACCGGTGCAGCAGCTGCACGCCGAGTTCGCGCTCCAGCGTGGCCACCTGCTGGCTGGCGGCGGACTTCGTGATGGCGAGCTGGTCGGCGGCGCGGGTGAAGCTGCGAGTGGCGCAGACCGTGACGAACACTTCCAGGCGGGCGAGGTTCATGCGTCCAGTATCGCTGAACAATCAATTCCCATTCGGCACCTTTTTCCGGACGGCCAGGACGCGCAACATCCAGGCACCTCACCACGAAAGGAACCGCATCATGTTCGTCCTCCTCGGCTCCAACGGCCAGATCACTTCCCAGCTCGCCCGCCTGCTGCTGCTGGCCGGCGGCCACGCCGTCCGCGTCGTCGGCCGCAGTGCCGGCGCGCTGGCACCGCTGCAGGCGGCCGGGGCCCAGGTCGCCGCCGGCGACCCCACGGACGCCGCCTTCCTGCAGCGCGCGTTCGCCGGCGCCACGGCCGTCTACACCATGACCCCGCCCTGCTACGCCGAACCGGACATGCGCGCGGCGCAGGACCGCATCGGCACGGCCGTCGCCCAGGCGCTGCGGGCGGCCGGCGTGCGGCGCGTCGTCAACCTGTCCAGCGTCGGCGCGGAGCTGCCGAGCGGCACGGGCCCCATCGCGGGACTGCACGCGCAGGAACGCCGCCTGGACGCCATCGACGGGCTCGACCTGCTGCACCTGCGGCCCGGCTCCTTCATGGAGAACCTGCTGCCGCTGACCGGCGCGGTCGCGGCGATGGACGCCCTGCCCGGCATGGAGTCCCCCGAGGCCCGCATCCCGATGGTGGCCACCGCCGACATCGCGGCCGTCGCCGCCCGCGAGCTGGTGACGCCGCAGCATCGCGGAGTGCTCGTGCTGCATGCACCGGGCAGCGTCACCCTGCGCGAAGCGGCCGCCCTCCTCGGCAGCGCCATCGGCAAGCCGGGCCTGCAGTACGTGCAAACCTCCGGTGCGGATACCAAGGCGATGCTGCGCGAACAGGGCTTCTCCGCCGATGCCGCCGACCAGCTCGAAGCGCTGGCCGCGTGGCTGTCGACGTCGCCGCTCGGGTCGCTGGCCGTCGCCCCCGCGGAGGTGCAGCCGACCACGCTCGACGCTTTCGCGCGGGGCCGCTTCGCGGCCGCCTATGCCGAGGTCGCCGGCCAGCCTGCCTGAGCCGGGGCCCTTGGGCGAGAATGCCGGAAGCCCTCCCCTCGACCTCGCACCATGAAGCACCGGACCTCCCTCACGCTGGCCGCCGTGGCAGTGGCCGCCGCGCTGGGGGCTGGGTACCTGGGCGGAGGGTTCACGACGCGCGGCGAAGCGGTCGCGACCCTCGATCCCGCGCGCGTGGAATTCATCCGCACGCCGGGCGGCTTCCTGCAGGTCGCGGAGATGCGCAAGGTCGAGGAGTTCGCCTGGCAAACCGCATGGGCTTGCCCCTTCGTCGACTGCAGCGGGCTGCCGAAGACGATCTCCAGGGTGCGCGTGAAAGCGCAGTTCGTGTTCCGCATCCCGCTGGCCGAGCGATGGAAGCTGGAGCCGGAAGGCGATCGCTACAAGCTGACCGTGCCGCCGCTGCAGCTCCAGGCGCCGGTGGCGTTCGACACGGGCAGCATGGAGATCGTCACCACCGAACAGAGCGTGTTCTCGCCCGGCGCGGCACCGAACCGGGAGAACGCCGTGCGCCACCTTGGCCCCGAGCTCGCCCAGCGCGGCGCGAGCCCGGCCTACCTCGACGCGCAGCGGCAGAACGCGGAGCGCACGGTCGTGGAGTTCGCGCGCAAGTGGATGCTGGAGCAGGGCCGGAAGGACGCGCGTCCCATCCGCGTCGTGTTCGACGGCCCGAACCCGCTGTAGCCCGCTACCAGCCCAGGCCGAAGCGCAGGGCCAGCATCACGCCGGTGCCGCAGACGATCGTCCCGAACAGGCTGCGGCGCCAGGCGTAGAACGCCAGGCCGGCCAGCGCGCCGAAGATGCGGGCGTCGCGCCAGGTCTCGACGAGGTGGCCTTGCGTCAGCACCAGTTCCGGCGCGACCACCGCCGCCAGCGCCGCGACCGGTGCGTAGCGCAGGCCTTCGCGCAGCCAGGCCGGCATCGGCAGGTCCTGCTTCGGCAGCAGGAAGAAGGCGCGGCACGCGAACGCGATCAGGGCCATCCCCAGGGTTGTGACGAAGATCTCTCCCGCGCTCACGGCCGGCCACCTCCGCGGCCGGGAAACGCCCTGTCCGCCAGCACGCCGACCGCGACGGCGGCCGCGATGGCGACGATGATGTTCAGCTTCAGCGGCAGCGCGTAGGCCGCGACCGCGGCGCAGGCGGCGACCACCGCGGCCGCCCAGGTGACGGGCTGGCGCAGCTGCGTGCACGTCAGGGCCAGCAGCGCCATGGTGCCGGCGAAGCCCAGGTTCCAGGACGGCGGGATGCCGTGCCCCATGACGATGCCGGTGATGATGGAGACTTCCCAGACGGCGAAGGTGACGAGCGCGCTGCCCAGGAAATAGTCCTGGTACCTCGGCCCGGGCAGCGGCTCGGGAAAGCGGCGGATGAACAGCGCGAAGCTGCTGTCGCCCATGAGGAAGCTGAGCGCAGCCCGTTGCCGTCGCGACAGATGCATGAAGTACGGCCGGTAGTGGAAGCTGAAGGCCATGAAGCGCAGGCTGACGCACAGCGTCGTGGCCCAGACGACCCACATCGGCGCGCCCGAAGCGATCAGGGGCAGCGAGGCGATCTGTGCCGAGCCGGCGTAGACGACCAGCGACATGAAGATGGCCAGGGGCACGCCCATCCCGCTCTTGGCCATGGCGACCCCGGCCACCAGGCCCCAGGCGGCGATGCCGATCGCCATCGGGATGGCTTCCACGGCGCCTTCGCGGAACAGCGGCTGCCGCACGAGCGCCGTCACCTCGGCACGGAACGAGGCGATCGCCGATCTCGAAACCATGGGCCGAGTCTACCGGCGGCGCCAGATCCCTTCGGCGTGGGCCGGATGACCTGGGCCCGTGTCGATTCCGCGCCCCCTGCTTCGTCGTGGGAAGGCAAGCACCCCGATCATCCCGATTTCCAGGAGGCCCCCATGCAACCCCTTCGCACCTTCGCCGCTACCCTGCTCGCCGCCGGACTGGCGCTGACCTTCCTGCCCGCCGCGTCCCAACCGACCTCCGCCGCCAGTCCACCGAAGGCGGCGGCGAAAGCCGGCAAGCCCATCCAGGCCGGCTTCGTCCGCGCCAACGGCGTCGATTACCACTACCAGGTGCACGGCAAGGGCGAGCCGCTGCTGGTCCTGCACGGCGGCCTGGGACACACGGACATGATGGCGTCCCTGATCGCCCGGCTGGCCCGGAAGCGGCAGGTGATCGGCGTCGACCTGTACGGCCACGGCCGCACCGCCCTCACGGACCGGCCGGTCAGCCTGGTCGACATGGGCGACGACATGGCGCAGGTCCTGCGGCAGCTCGGGCACAAGCAGGTCGACGTGGTCGGCTATTCACTGGGCGGCGGCGTCGGCTTCCGCCTGGCCGTGCAGCATCCGCAACAGGTGCGGCGGCTGGTGCTGGTTTCCACCGGCTACGCGCAGGACGGCTTCTTCCCCGAGATGCTGCCGCTGCAGGCGCAAGTCGGCGCGGCCATGGCGGACGCGATGAAGGAAACGCCCATGTACAAGTCGTACGTCGCCGTCGCGCCGAAGCCGCAGGACTTCCCCAAGCTCCTCGACCGGATGGGTGCCTTCATGCGCAAGCCCTACGACTATGCGGACGACGTGCGCGGGCTGGCCATGCCGGTGATGCTGGTGTACGGTGACAGCGACATGTACCGGCCCGAACACATCGTCAAGTTCTACCAGCTGCTGGGCGGCGGCCTGAAGGACGCCGGCTGGGGCCGCGAGAACATGTCCAGGAACCGGCTGGCGATCCTGCCCGGCCACACCCACTACGACCTGTTCCTGGCGCCCGCCCTCGTGCCCACCATCCTGCCCTTCCTGGAAGGCCAGGAAAACACGGCCAGCTGGCAGCAGCAGGTCGACGCCGGGAAATGAAAGGAAGGAACCCCATGACACGCGTGCGCGTCGAAAGCTTCACGATCTCGCTGGACGGCTACGGAGCCGGACCGGAGCAGAGCCTCGCCCACCCGCTCGGCGTGGGCGGCACCGATCTGCACCAGTGGCTGCTGCCCACGCGCACGCTGCAGCGCACGCTCTTCGGGGCCGACGGCGGCACGACCGGGATCGACGACGACTTCGCCGCGCGCGGCTTCCGGGACATCGGCGCCTGGATCCTGGGCCGCAACATGTTCGCCCCGAGTCGCGGTCCCTGGCCCGACGACGGCTGGAAAGGCTGGTGGGGCGACAACCCGCCCTACCACGTGCCGACCTTCATCCTGACGCACCACGCGCGCGGACCGATCGTGATGGAAGGCGGCACGACCTTCCACTTCGTCACGGGCGGGATCCATGAAGCGCTGGAACGGGCGCGCGAGGCCGCACAGGGAAAGGACGTGCGCATCGGCGGTGGCGCCGCCACGATCCGGCAGTCCCTGCGCGCCGGCCTCATCGACGAGATGCACTACGCCATCTCGCCGGTCCTGCTGGGTGCCGGAGAGCGCCCGTTCGAAGGCGTCGACCTGCGCGCCCTGGGCTACGAATGCGTGCAGTTCGCGCCGTCGCAGAAGGCCACCCACGTGGTCCTGCGCCGCAAGGCAAGTTAGGGGCGCTCAGTCCAGCTTGATGCCCAGGTCCACCGCCAGCTTGATCCACACCGGCACGTCGCGCTCCCAGTCCTTGCGCGTCTCGGCCAGGTTCCTGGGCTTGTTGGGGATGGCGAAGCTCTCCCGCAGCCTGGCCGCCGCCGGCGTGTTGGACCAGTCGACCGCGGCCCGGGACAGCAACTGCAGCACGGGCTCCGGCGTGCCGGCGGGCGCCATCAGCGGCAGGCCGCCTTCCAGTGCCACCAGCCGCCCCTCGATGCCCTGCTCGACCAGTGTCGGCACGTCCGGGAGCTTGGGGCTGCGGTAGCTGCCCGTCACGCCGATCGGGCGCACCCCGCGCGTCGACACGGTGTTGAAGGCCTGGTAGCTGCCGATGGCGACCTGCGTCTGGCCACCGGCGACGTCCACCCACATCGGGGCTTCCCCACGGTAGTGGACCGCCTGGATCTTCGTTCCTTCGGCACGGTTCGTCTGGTCCGCGACCATGTGCGGATAGGAGCCGGGCGCGTAGGTGCCCATCGAGGTCGGGTTCTTCTTCGCGTAGGCGATGAACTCCTTGAAGTTCGTGACGCCCAGCTTCTCGGGCACGCCGACCACCAGCGGGCCGGACGGGAAGAAGACCACCGGCGTGAGGTCCTTGTCCAGGTTGTAGGGCAGCTTCGTGTACAGCACGCGGTTCTGCCACACCGTGCCGGACGTCGTCATCAGGAGGGTGTGGCCATCGGGCGGGGACTTCGCGACGAAGTCGATGCCGATGATGGCGCCGCCGCCCGGCTTGTTCTCCACCAGCACCTGCTGGCCCAGGCGCGCGCCCAGGAACTCGGCGTAGTGGCGTGCGTACGCATCGGTCAGCCCGCCGGGCGGGAAGGCAACCACGATGCGGATGGGCTTGCTGGGCCACTTGGCCGGCTGCGACCATGCGGCCGGCGCGAGTGCCGAGGCGCCGGCGGCGCCGGCAGCGAGCAGGAAATCGCGGCGCTTCGCGCCCGTGGAACGTTGCATGCCGGTCTCCTTGAGGCGCGCAGTCTCGCACCGCCCGCCGGCCGCTGCAATCGGTGGAAGGTCGCTTGCGCGACCCCCGCGTTCAGCCTGCGCGCGACTCCATTTCCTTGCGCAGCCGTTCTTCCTGCTCGCGCAGCTCGGGCGTCAGGGCGTCGCCGAAGTCCTCGGCCGAGAAGATCTGCCGGATCTCGATCTCGGAATCGGTGCGCATCGGGTTCGGGCACTTCTTCACCCATTCGATCGCTTCCTGCAGCGAAGCGCACTTCCAGATCCAGAAGCCGGCCACCAGTTCCTTCGTCTCCGAGAAGGGCCCGTCGATGACGCGCCGGTCCTTGCCGGAGAACGCGACGCGCGCGCCGCGCGAGCTCGGGTGCAGGCCCTCGCCCGCCTCCATCACGCCGGCCTTCACCAGCTCTTCGTTGAACGCGCCCATCGCGGCGAATTCCTGCTCGGTCGGCATCACGCCCGACTCGCTGTCCTTCGTCGCCTTCACCATCACCATGAATCGCATGCTCATCTCCTTGGGTGGACCGGGGCAGCCATCCGCCCCTCACCTGCACGACGATCGGCGCGGCGCCGGATCGACAGCCGCTCGTCGACGGATGCGGCCGGCGACCGCTGCCATCATGCACCATGGCCCTGATGACCTACCCCGTCGAAGGCGGCTGCGATTGCCGCTACCTCCGGTACCGCCTGGCCACCGCGCCGATGATCGTGCACTGCTGCCATTGCCGCTGGTGCCAGCGCGAGTCCGGCGCCTCGTTCGCGCTCAACGCGATGTACGAGGCCGACCGCGTCGTGCACCTGGGAGGCGAGCCGGAGGTGGTGAACACGCCGTCGGCCAGCGGCGCCGGCCAGCAGGTCGCCAGGTGTCCGCGGTGCCGGGTGGCCATCTGGAGCCACTATGCCGGCTCCGGCCCGGTGACGAAGTTCGTGCGCGTCGGGACGCTCGACGACCCCGACCGGATGCCGCCGGACGTCCACATCTTCACGGCCTCGAAGCAACCCTGGGTGACCCTTGCGCCGGGCACGCGCGCCTTCGAGGCGTTCTACGAGCGGGAAGCGGTCTGGTCCGCCGAAGCGCTGGCGCGGCGGGCCGCCCTGCTCCCGCAGATCGAGGCGTACCTGGCTTCACGCCGCTGAAGCGTCGTGCGGCGGCCGGCGTCAGGCCGCGCCGAAGATGCACTCCTGCCCCTTGCGCGTGTCCATGTACTCGCGCACGCGCTCGATGCGGCCCTCGGCGTCGAGGGTGAAGATGAAGCAGTAGTCGTTCTCGTAGGGGCGCCCATTGGCCAGCGTCGCCCGCATGCGCTCCTCGAGGATCACCTCCCTGCCGTCGCACAGGACGCGACCGAACTCCACCTGCACGTCCGCGACGAACAGGCGCGGGAACAACGCGACGAGGAAGTGGACGATGCTGTCCGGCCCGACCATGTGGTGGGTGTAGTCCAGCGCGACGGCCGTCGCGTTGCCCGGCGGCGCCAGCCACTGGACGTCCGGCGCCAGGCACGCCCGGATCCGTTCGGCATCGCGGCTGCCGAACGCCTGCCAGGCGTCCATGACCGATCGTTTCGCCTGCTCTTGCTGCATCTCGCCTCCGTTCGGTACGAGCGCCAGTGTCCGATCCGCCTGCGCCGGCCACTCGCCGTTTCCGGACCTGTGCATCCGGTGCGTCTGCGGTTCAGGAAGCGAGCAGCCAGCCGCCGAGCAACACCATGCCGAGGAAGAAGCACTTGCGGAAGGCGGCCTCGCCCAGCTCTTCGCGAATCTTCTGGCCGATCCACATTCCGGCGAGCGCGGGCACGACCGACAGCGCCGAATGCGTCGAGGTGGTGAGATCCAGCGCGCCCCGCGCGGCGAGCAGGCAGGCGAGAGCAAGGGTGGACGTCGTGAACGACAGGCCCAGTGACTGGGCGAGCTGGTTGCGGTCCAGTGCAAGCGCCTGCAGGTAGGGAACGGCCGGCAGGACGAACACGCCGGTCACGCCCGTGGCCAGGCCGGTGGCCGCACCGGCAAGGGGCCCGGCGAAAACCTCCACGCGTGGGGACAGTGGCGCAATCCGCCATCCGGCCGCGCCCGACAGGCCGTACGCGAGCAGGCAGCCGCCCAGCAGGATCCGGCCCAGCGGGTCCTGCAGGGGCGGCAGCAGCGAGGCACCGGCGACGCCCGCCACGATGCCCAGCTGGAAAGTCGCCAGTCGCCGCACCAGAGGCCCGAAGGCGCCGCCGGCGAAGGCCTGCCACAGGTTGGTGACCAACGACGGCAAGGTGAGCAGGCTCGCGGCCTGGGGGATCGGCATCAGCAATCCCAGCAGGCCCATCGCCAAAGTCGGCAGGCCCAGGCCCAGCACGCCCTTGACCATGCCGGCCCCGAAGAAGATGGCGCTGACGATGAAGAAGAAGGGGAGGTAGTCGTGGGGCATGGCAGCGGCGAGTTTCCGCGCCTGCGGGCAGCGGCACCATCAACGATTCGTTGAGGCTGCCGCGGGCGAGCGTTGCCCATAATCCGGCATGCATTTCGGCTGGACCGACCTCCAGATCTTCCTGCACGTCTGCGAGGCCGGAAGCATGACGGCGGCGGCGGCGCGTTGCCACCTGACGCTGGCCGCCGTGAGTGCCCGGATGCGCGGACTGGAGGAATCCAGCGGCGTCCTCCTGCTGGCGCGAGGACGGCGCGGTGTCACGCCGACGGCGGCCGGCACGGTGCTGGCGAGCCATGCCCGGCGCGTGTTCGAGCAGGTCCAGCGCCTGGAGCGCGACCTGCTCCACGCCCGCCGGGCACCGGAGCAGCCGCTGGTGGTCCTTGCCAACAGCGCCGCCCTCGCGCGGGGCTGGGCGCCGGCGGTGGCGGAGCTGAACGACGCGACCATCCTCGTCCGGGAAAGCGCGAGCGAATCCACGGTACGGTCCATCCGGTCCGGCGCCGCCGACGTCGGCATCGTTTCCGATGCGGTCGATACGCACGGGCTGGCCACGCACGACCTCGGGCCCGACCCGCTCGTCCTCGTGGTGCCGCGCGATCACGGGTGGGGCCGGCGCCAGGGCGTGCGATTCAGCGAAGCCCTCCAGCTGCCGTGGATCGCGTGGGGCGAGCAGAGCGCACTCTCCACGCACCTCCTCCTGCGCGCCGCCGCGGCCGGGGTGCAGCTGGCGCCGCGCTTCACCTATCCCGCCGCCGGCGGCGTGCTTCAGCTCGTGGCCCGCGGGCTGGGCGTCACGGTGCTGCCCGAAGCGGTCGTCCAACAGCACGCGGGCCTTGAAGAGGTTCGCTGCGTTCGGCTGGAGGATCGGTGGGCCCAGCGGCGATTGCTGGCGTGCCATGCCGGCGGTGCGGCCCCGCTTCGCCAGCAGGTGACCGAGCGGATCGTCCGGCACTGGCATCGCCAGGCTGGCGCCCTCCAGACGCACTAGACTCCGGCGTCGTCCAGAAGGAAGGTGAACGTGACAGATCCGGTCGTCCGCAAGAACGAGGCGTTGCGTCGGTACGAGATCGTCGTCGAAGGCGAGCTGGCCGGCTTCTCCGAATACAACGTGCTGGCGAACGGCATGCTCTTCACGCACACCGAGGTGCTCCCCGCCTTCGAAGGGCGCGGACTGAGCTCGGCGCTGATCCGCGGCGCGCTGCAGGACATCCGTTCCCTGCACACGCACGTCATCCCGGTCTGCCAGTTCGTGGCGGCCTACCTGCGCAAGCACCCCGAAGACCACGACCTGGTGGCGCCCGAGAGCCGCCGCGCCTTCGGCATCTGATGGACCTGCACTTCGTCCGGCCGCCGCCCGACGTGAGCGCGTGGGTCGCGATGGGCGTGCACCTCTCGTTCGATACACCGGGCACACGGCCCGTCCCTTGCCATTTCCCCGCGCTCGTGGAGGGCGGTCTCTCGCTGGTGCTCGAAGGGAAGTTCTTCTTCCAGGACCCGTCGGGCGCGTTCGTCGCGCTCCCGGCAGGGTTCGTGAGCAGTGCACGCGCCGTGCCCCTCACGCTGCATCGCACGCCGCGGCTGTGCCTCGCGGGACTGCGGCTGCATCCGGCCGGCACGCTGGGGTTGCTGCAATCGACGCCTCTTTCCCTGGCGCACCAGCTGGCCGACGCCCGCGACGTCTTCGGCTGCGCATGGACGCGGCTGGCCGAGCGCATCGCGGAGGAGAGCGTGCCCGAGAAGCGCCTGTCCGGCCTGATGGCGTTCGCCCGCGAGCGCCTGTGCCAGGAGGCGCACCGCGAGCGCCTGCGCACGGCCTCGCGGCTGCAGCGCGCCGCCCTGCGCGAAGCGACCCCGCAGGACGCCGTGGGCCTCTCGCTGCGGCAGTTCGAGCGGGTGTTCGCCGGCCACTTCGGCGTGGGACCCAAGCTGTTCCAGCGCGTCGCGCGCGTGGAAGGATTGCTGCGTGACGCGCTCGTCACGGGCACGACGGACGCCGGGCTCGCCTTGCGGCACGGCTACTACGACCAGTCGCACATGGCGCGTGACCTGCGCACGCTGGCGGGCGCTTCGCTGCGCCAGCTGGCGCAAAGCACGCGCCGGCCGGATTCCGAGCACTGGGCCCTCGCCGTGGGGACGTGGATGACGGCCCCGCGCGCCTAGGCGCGTGTCGAATTTTTCCTATCGCCGGCGCGGTGGCTTCCCTAGGATGCGGCGCCATGCCGTCGACCACCGCCACCCGCCTCCTGTTCGCCCTGGCCATCGCCGGCCTGGTCGTTCCCTGGTCCTTCAACATCGCCTTCCTCCTGGGCGGCGGCAGCTTTGCGCCCGCGCCGTTCCTCGCCGCCGTGTCGGCCAATCCGCTGGTCGCGGGCATCACCTGGGACGTCTACCTCGCGGCCGCCGCGTTCTCCGTGTGGCTGCTGCAGGATGCGCGGGCGGCGGGCGTGCGCTGGCCGTGGCTCTACGTCGCGCTGACGTTCGGCGTGGGACTCGCGTTCGCGCTGCCGCTGTACCTCGCACTGCGCAGGAGAGGCTGAACGCCGGCCCGCGTCCATGCGTCCGCGCATCGCGCGCAGCGGCCTGGCGCACCCGCTCGTCGCCATGCGTGGACCGGGCAGCGTGCGTCAGCGACGTCCTACATGCCCCGGGTTGTCCCCGCGCTACGGTCTGGGACGCGCAGGCGTTCGCATCGTGCGGCACCGCTGGCGCCCTGGAAGGAGCCACACCATGGGGACCCGCCCCGAGCTGCCCGCCGGACCGACGCCCTACCGGCGCGTGGCCGGCCCGGGCATCGACATGCCCGTCGACGAGGTGATGCAGAACGTCGCGCGCTTCGCGGACCTGCCGTGCGATCCCAACGCCTTCGTCGACCGCAGCGACCCCACCCGGCGGCTGGCGATCCGCTGGCCGATCTCGCCCGGCCACCGCGCCGCCCCCGCCGGCATCGCTGCGCCGCACCGCTTCCACATGAGCTTCGTCGAAACGCGCGCCGGCCAGTCCCCGGTGGTCCACGCGCACGACTACCGTGAAGTCTTCGTGCCGATCCGCGGCACCTACCGCATCTACTTCAACAAGGACGGCGCGGACCACGTCGAACTCGGCCCGCTGGACACCTTCTCCGTTCCCGCCATGCTGTGGCGCCGCGTGGAGCAGCAGGGTGCTCCCGGCGAGACCGGGCTGCTGATGGTGCTCTACGACGACACCGACGACCCGAACCGCAGCATCTTCGTGCCGCAGGAAGTGATCGACGCCGACCGCGAGCGCGGGTTCGACCCGTACGCGGCGGCGGGGAGCTGACGGATGCAGCGCCGCACCTTCCTGGGCGGACTCGCCTTCTCCTGCAGCGCATCGGCCGTGCTGGCCCAGGCGCCATGGCCCGCGCGCCCCGTGCGGCTGGTCGTCCCCTTGCCGCCGGGCGGCGCGGCGGACGGCGTGGCACGCGGCATCGCGCAGCACCTGCAGGGCGCGCTGAACACGCCCTGGGTGGTCGAGAACCGCCCCGGCGCTTCGGGCACCATCGGCGCCGACCTCGTGGCCAAGGCCGCGCCCGACGGCCATACCTTCCTGAGCCACACCTCGGCGATCACCATCCAGCCGCACATGGGCAGCGCGCCCTACGACGTGCTGCGCGACTTCGTGCCGGTGGCGCAGACCATCGCCGGCTCGTACGTGCTGGTCGTCCCGCCTTCCTTTCCCGCGGACAACCTGCGCGGATGGATCGCGACGGTGCGGCGGGCACCGGGACGCTATAGCTACGGCAGCCATGGCAGCGGCTCCGGGCCGCACCTGGCGATGGAACTGCTCAAGGAAGCGGCCGACCTGTTCATCGTGCACGTGCCGTTCCGCGGCGCGGCCCCGGCGCTGCAGGAACTGCTGGCCGGCCGGCTCGACATGGCGTTCGAGACCACGTTCGCGGCGCTGCCGCACATCCGCACCGGACGCCTGAAGGCGATCGCATTGGGCGGACCGCGCACGCTGGAAGCCCTGCCGGGCGTGGGAACGGTGGCCGAAGTGTTCACGGGGTTCGACACCGACGGCTGGCAAGGCGTCTTCGCCCCGGCCGGCACGCCGCCGGAGATCGTCCGCCGCGTCGGCGAGGAGACCGGCCATGCGCTGCGCGCGCCGGCCCTGGCCCAGCGCATCGTCGAGCTTGGATTCCGGCCGGTGGGCAACACGCCGGAACAATTTGCCGCGGTCGTGCAGGCCGATTACAAAAAGTGGGGGCGAGTCGTCCGCGAACGGCGCATCCTTGCCGACCAGTGACAATCGCCTCGGTGACCGGACCGGATTTTCCTTCGCGCCCCGTGCGCTATGTCGTGCCCTTCCGCCCCGGCGGGCCGCCGGACGCCATTGCCCGGCTGGTGACCGGCGCACTGACCGAACACTGGGGGCAGCCCGTGACCGTCGACAACCGTCCGGGCGCCAACGGCAACGCGGGCAGCGAGTTCGTGGTGAACTCGCCGCCGGACGGCTGCACCCTGCTGCAGGGCAGCAGCGCGACGCACGGGTCGAACAGCGTGCTGTTCCCCCTGCTGCCCTTCGATGCGCACCGCGACCTGGCGCCGGTCGTGCCGCTGATCGAGGGTCCCCTGTACCTGGCCGCGAGCGAGCAGCAGCCGTTCCATGACGTCGCCGGCCTCGTCGCGCACGCGCGGGAGCACCCGGGCGACATCCGCTTCGCGACGGCCGGACCCGGATCCCCGCAGCACCTGGCCGGCGAGCTGCTCAAGATCCGCGCCGGCATCGACATCACGCCCGTGCACTACGCGGGCGCGGCCCACGCGCTGCGCGCGCTGGTGCAGGGAGACATCGAGATCTACTTCGGCTCCGATTTCTCCGTGCATCCGGAAGCCGCGCGCGTGCAGTTGCTGGCGGTGTCCACGCGCTGGCGCTGGCCGGCCGCGCCCCACCTGCCGAGCCTGGTGGAGGCGGGCATTCCCGACTTCGAGATCCACGGCTGGTTCGGCGTGTTCGCCCCCGCGGCGACACCGGTGGAGATCGTCGGCCGGATCAACGCCGCCGTGAACGCGGTGCTCGAACGGCCCGCGGTGAAGCAGGGCATCCAGGCCTTCGGCTACCGCGTGCTCGGCGGGCCGGTGCAGGAATTCGCCGAGCGCCTGCAGCGTGAAGCCGCCTACTGGGCCGACCTGGTCAAGCGCAACGGACTGTCGCTCGTCTAGTACCGGCGTCGCGTGCCACTAAACTGTGGCTGCAACATGACCCAAGAATCGACCGTCACTTCCCCGCCGCGCCAGCGCGCCGCCGCTCGCAAGGCCCCGCGGCCCGTGCATCCCCTGCTGCACAAGCTGTTCGAGCTGTACCCGCGGCTGTTCGGTGCCCGGTTCCTCCCGCTCAAGCTCGGCATCTACCAGGAGCTGCTGGCGGCGCACCCGGCGGAACTGCCGGCCGCCGAACTGAAGGTGGCCCTCGGGCTGCACACGCGTTCCAACCGGTACATCGAGGCGGTCGCCTCCGGCCTGCCGCGCCATGACCTGCAAGCCCGGCCGGTCGAGCCCGTCGCACCGGAGCACGTGCACCACGCGATCCTGGAGCTGTACAAGCGCCGCAGCGGCAAGTCGCCCGGACCGGCACGCGAACAGGCGGTCGCCCAGATGGCCGCCGCGATCGAGGCCTGCGGTCTGAGCCGCGAGGACTACCGCGAGCGCTTCAGCTCGCCGGACGACCACCTGCATGCGCTGATGGAGGACGCGCTTTCGCTCGTCGCGCAGAAGCACGCCCGCCGGGAAGCGCTGCGGAACGCCTTCCGTGCCAGCGGCAAGCCGGTCGCGGAGTTCGCCGAGATGTACGGGCTGGACCCGAAGGAAGCCGAAAGGCTGCTGGCGTAGACGCCGGCACGCGACGACCGTGTCGGTGATGCACCCTGCCACCGACGGACCCTCCGACGCGACGCCCACGGACGACCAGGTCCGCGACGCGATCGCAGTGCTGCTGCAGGAGCGGCAACCGCCCGCGACGATGTGCCCTTCGGAGGCCGCACGGATGCTGGCGCCGGAGAACTGGAAGGTCCTGATGCCGCAGGTGCGGGCCGTGGCCGTCGCCATGGCGAACGACGGACTGCTGGACATCCGCCAGGGCGGCCGGACGCTCGCGCGCGATGCCCCCTGCGCGGGCCCATCCGCCTCGGTCGGCCCCTCAGGGACACCGCGGGACACCACACCACGCCGGACGGCCGCTACTTCGTCGTGCGCGGACGGCTCTGGCGCAAGGCCAACCCGGACCTGCCCGAGGACGTGCGGGAAGCGCTCGTCCGGGAGCTGATGGACGCGCGGCGAGCCCTGCGCGGAACGCCCTCCGAAGCACAGCGTCGCGCTGCTCGCGCGCAGGTGGACCGCGCCAAGCGCGCGCTGGGCGAACGCGGGCCCGTGTGGTGGACCGACGGCGCACCGGACTTCAACCGCAAGCTGGCGAAGAACACGCCGTACCGCGAGTGGTTCCTGCGGGTCGAGGGCGGCGGCGACGTGTAGAACCTCCGCCCGGCGCTGCGTCAGCCGCCGGCCGTGGCGCGCTTCGATGCCTGGCCCATGAGGCGGTCCAGCGAAACCACCGCCCGGGTGTGGCGTCCTTCCGCGGCGACGCCGGCATGATCGACAGCGGTCACGACGAACTCGTACAGGCGCCCCTGCATGCCCACGAACTCCGCGTGGAAGCGCACCACGGCGCCGATGGGCGTGGGAGCGACGTGGCGGATGTCCACACCGACGCCGACGGAGAAGTGCCCCTCGGGAAGCGCGTCGCGCATCAATCGCGCCGCCGCGACTTCGAGCAGGCCGACGACGCGGTTCGTGGCCAGTACCTGTGGAAAGGCGTCGCCCTGCTCCAGAGCCAGGAAGTCGGCGCAGTCGTGGCGCGCGACGCGATAGGAGAACTCGTAGGGCGAGGCCGGAAGGGTGAGTGTGGAGGTCATGCGGCCTGTTCCTCCGCCTGGCATTCGAAGCGCACCGCATCGGTGTTGGCGCCGCACAGGAGGACGCCGATGCGCGATCCCTCCGGGGGCCGGAACCTGCCCTCGAGCAAGGCGGCAAGAGCCGTCGCCCCGCCCGGCTCCGCCACGACGCGCAGCGTCCTCCAGAGTTCGCGTTGCGCATGGCCGATGGCCTCGTCGCTCACCAGCACCGTGCGCGCCACATGCCGCTGCGCGATCGGGAACATGAGGTCGCCCACCCGCCTGGGCGCCAGCGAGTCGGCGGCGACGCCGCCCGTCGGGGCGTCCACCGGCTGCCCCGCCGCGAGCGCGCGCGTCAGCGTCGGCGCCGCTTCCGGCTCCACGCCGACCAGCTGCGTCCGGCCCGCGTACCACGCGGCCATGCCGCCGATGAGGCCCCCACCGCCCACGGCCACGAGCACCGCGTCCAGCCCCGGGGCCTGCTCCTCGAATTCCAGCGCCACGGTGCCCTGCCCGAGCAGGGTCTCGACCTGGTCGAAGGCGTGCACCTGCGCGGCACCGGTGCGCTGTGCCCAGGCCAGGCTGGCCGCGAGCGCGTCGGCGTAGCGGTCGCCTTCGATGCGCAAGGCCGCTCCGTAGCTGCGGATCTGCCGCAGCTTCGCGGGCGACGCGACCGACGGCACGAAGATGGTGGCGGGCACGCCCTGCTTCATCGCCGCGAAGGCAGTGGCCGCGCCATGGTTGCCGCCGGATGCGGCCACCACGCCCGCCGGCGGGATGCTGCGACGGAGCATCTGCGTGAAGGCGCCCCGGGTCTTGAACGAGCCGGCGTGCTGCAGGTACTCCTGCTTGAACACGATGACGATGCCGGGCAGCCCGAAGTCCTCGCCCGCCACTTCGAGCACGGGGGTGCGGCGCACGCGGGACCGGATCAGTGCAGCCGCGGCCCGGATCTGCCCGGGGTCGATCGATGAGGTGTGCATGCTTTGCCAGGAGTTCTCGGACGCGATATGATAGTTAGCAGATTGACTAACTGCAAGCCGCATGGAACTGAAAGCTCTGCGCGCCCTCTCCAACGAGAAGCGCCTGCAGGTCATGGAATGGCTCAAGGACCCGGCGGGACACTTCCCGCCGCAAGTGGACGGCGACCTGGTGGAAGACGGCGTCTGCGGCCAGTTCATCGCCGAGAAGCTGGGCGTGACGGCGGCCACGGCCAGCGTGCACCTGCGGCAACTCGTCGAGGCGGGGCTGCTGCGGCCCACCAAGATCAAGCAATGGACTTTCTACAAGCGCGACGAGAAGCGCCTGCAGGAACTCAAGCGCGCGCTGAACAAGGGGCTGTGACGGGCGTCGGCCGCCCCCCACGGCACAATCCAGCATGCACCTGAAGGTCGGCGAACTCGCCCGCTCCACCGGGCTCACGGTCCGCACGCTGCACCACTACGACGAGATCGGCCTGCTGCAACCGTCGGGCCGGTCCGGGTCCGGCTACCGGCTCTATGCGGAAGCGGACGTGGCGCGCCTGCATGCGATCCAGGCGCTGCGCCACCTGGGCTTGCCCCTGGCCGAGATCGGCCCCCTCCTGGACGGCAGCGAAGCCGCGCCCCAGCGCGTGATCGAGCAGCAGATGCAGGCGCTGGACCACCAGATCCGGCAGGCCACGGAACTGCGCGAGCGGCTGGCGCTGATGCACGGCCTGCTGCTCAAGGGCGGCACCCCCAGCATGGACGACTGGGTGCGCAGCCTGGCGATGATGACCACCTTCGGCCGCTACTTCGCGGCCGGCGAGCTCAAGCAGATCCTCGGCGCGTACGACGGCATCGAGCAGGAATGGCTGCAGTTGCAGGCGGAGGTGCGCCGCTACATGGACACGGGCGGCGGCATCGACACGCCCGAATGCCAGGTGCTCACCCGGCGCTGGACGATGCTGATGGTGCGCTGGATGGGGGGCGACTTCGACCTGATCGAGCGCTGGGGCGCCATGTTCCGGCAGGAGGCCGAGGTGCGCGGACAAGGCGGGGCGCCGCCGACCGACATGATGGAATTCATGGAGTCCGCGATCAAGCTGCGCATGGGATGGTTCCAGGCGCACTTCGGCGACGTGGACTACCGCCGCACCCGCCACGTGCCCGATGTCGAGGCGCAGGCGATCGAGGCCGAGGGCCAGGCGCTGCTGCAGGCCGGCGAGCCGGCGGACGGCGCGAAGGCACGCGCCCTGCACGCGCGCTGGATGGCGCTGCTGGATCGCAGCTCCGGCGGTGACGCCGCCTTGCGCGGGAAGCTCGCCACCCTGCACCAGGGCCATCCGCTGCTGCTCGCGGGCCTGCCGCTCGGCCGGGCCGTGCGCGAATTCCTGTCGTCGGTGCACGAAAGGGCTTGACCCTCACGTAACGTGAGCCCGCACAGTCGGCCCTGTTCGAAGGACCGACCATGACCCAGAAAGACGACCCCGCCGCTCGCGCGGCCCTCTTCCAGGACCGCAACTTCCGCTGGCTGATGGCCGGCAGCGCCATCTCGCTGCTCGGCGACCAGTTCACCCTGCTCGCCCTGCCCTGGCTCGTGCTGCGCCTGACCGGCGACACCGTGGCCCTGGGCACCGTGCTCGCCTTGATCGGCATCCCGCGCGCCGTCTTCATCCTCGTCGGCGGCGCGGTGGTCGACCGCTTCTCGCCGCAGCGCGTGCTGATGCTCACCAAGCACGTCAACACCGTGCTGCTGGGGGTGCTCGCGATCGGCGTCTGGCAGGCCGCGCTGACGCTGCCGGCGATCTACGCGCTGTCCCTGGCGCTGGGCATCAGCAGCGCCTTCAGCATCCCTTCCGGCACGTCGATCCTGCCGCATGCCTTGCCGGCGTCGCAGCTGGCAGCCGCCAACGGCGTGATGATGGGCCTGCGGCAACTGAGCATGTTCCTCGGCCCGCTCGCGGCCGGGGTGCTGATCGCACTGTTCGGCGACGGTTCCGGCGGCGTGCAGGATGCGGCCGGCGTGGCGCTGGCCTTCGGCCTCGACGCCTTCAGCTTCGCGCTGTCGGCCTGGACGCTCTCGCGGGTCGTCACCCGCCCGCAGCCCCCGGACCCGGCGCGGCATGCGCCGATCTGGGCGTCGGTGGCCGGCGGCCTGAAGCACGTGTGGGGCGATGCGCAACTGCGAACCTGTTATCTGTACTGGGCCGCCGTCGCAGTGCTGGTGCTGGGCCCGCTGCACATCGCCTTGCCGGTGCTGGCCGAGAGCACGCCGGGCCTGGGCGCATCGGCCCTCGGCCTGATGCTGGGGGCGCACGGCGCCGGCACCCTGCTCGGCATGGTGGCGTCGGGGCTGCGTCCCGGGCTGCGCATCGGCACGCTGGGCACCAGCATCCTGCTGGCGGACATCGCCATCGGGCTGCTGTTCGTTCCCATGGGGGCCATCACCGCGGCCTGGCAGGGGGCGCTGCTGATGGTGCTGGTCGGCGTGCTCGGAGGCTTCATGCAGGTGGCGGTGTTCACCTGGGTGCAGAAGCGCGTGCCACCCGCCATGATCGGCCGCGCCATGAGCCTCTTCATGTTCATCTTCATGGGCCTGGTGCCCGTGGCATCGGCGGCGACGGGATGGCTGCTGCGCGTGGTGACACTGCCCCAGTTGTTCGCGGGGTCGGGCCTGCTGCTGGTCGCGGCCGCGCTGCTGGCGTGGGTGGGCACGCCGATCCGGCGTGTCAGCGACGCGGTGGTGCAGGCGCACTGAGCGCGCGGGACACCGCCGGCTGCGCGTCGCGATGGGGCAAGCCTGGTCATGATGGTTCCTGAGGTCCGGCGGGAACGTCGCTCCCTCCATCCACGACGAACGAGCCGGCCTTCTCGACCATCAGCCGGCGGCCTGCCGTGCCTCCAGCGTCACCTCGGTGCGCAGCAGGCGCGACACCATGCAGTTGTCCTTCGCCTGCAGCGCCACGGCCTGGAAGCGCGCCGCGTCCAGGCCGGGCACGTCGGCGACCAGGCGCAGCCGCAGGCCGGTCACGGCGGGGCCGCCGGCGCCCAGGTCGAAATGGAACTCGGCGTCTGTCTCCACCGTCCTGGGGACCGCGCCCGCAGTTTCCGCGAAATACGCGAAGGCCATCGAGAAGCAGGCGGCGTGCGCGGCGGCGATCAGCTCCTCGGGGTTGGCGCCCTGCTCGCTGCCGAAGCGGGTGGGAAAGGAGAAGCGCGTGTCCCGGAGGCTCGCGCTCTGGGTGGTCAGCCGGCCTTCCCCGGTCTTCAGGCTGTCTTTCCAGATGGCCTTGGCGTTGCGTTGCATGGAGTTCTCCTGTTCAGGGCTGCAGGCGGACCACGACCTTGCCGAAGTTCCCGCCCGCGAGGTAATGGGCAAACGCTTCCCGCGCCCGCGCGAAGGGGAAGACCCGGTCGACCACCGGGCGCAGGCGATGCCGGTCGACGGCCTGCATCATGGCTTCCAGCTGGGTGCGGCTGCCGATGGCGATCGGCCGGATGGTCGCGCCCGCGCCGAACACCGCGCCAACCTCCACGGCGGCCGGCCCGCCGCGCGTGCCGACCAGGGCGACATGGCCGCCCAGGCGCGTGGCCCGCAGGGATTCGGCCAGTGTCGAGCCCTGGACCTCGACGACGCGATCCACGCCGGCGCCTGCGGCCAGCTTGCGCACCTGCGCCCCCCATGCCGGCTGCGCCGCGCTGTCCAGCACGTGGTCTGCACCCAGCGAGCGCAGCCGCTCGCTCTTGCGTGCGTCCGAGGTGGTGGCGATCACCTTCGCGCCGAGCGTCTTCGCGAACTGGATCGCGAACAGGGACACCGGGCCGGAGCCCAGCGTGAGCACCGTCTCGCTTTCACCCATCCGGCCGTTCGCCGTCACCGCATGCCAGGCGGTCAGGCCGGCGCAGGGCAAGGTCGCCGCCTCCTCGTCGTCCAGGTGTGCAGGTACCGGCACCAGGGCTTGCTGCGGCAGGCACACGTACTCACTGAGCATGCCGTCCAGGCTGCCGCCGAGCTGGTCGATCACTTCCATGCGGAACGGGCCATCCAGCCAGCGGGGAAAGACGGAGGCGACGACCCGCTGGCCGGGCCGCACGCGGTCCACACCCTCGCCGACCTCCATCACCTCGCCGGCGCCGTCGGCAACGGCGACCACGTCCGGCTTGACGGGCAGCGGATAGCTGCCGTGGACCAGGATCGCGATCTCGCGGTAGTTGAGCGATACCGCGTGCACACGGACCAGGGCCTCGCCCGCCCCGGGCACGGGCCGGGGCACGTCCTGCCTGCGCAGCCCCTGCAGGCCCGCGCCCATCGTCATCACGTAGCGCTTCACCGGCGCGCTCCGCCTGCGGCCTGCTTCACGTAGCCGCGTCCTTCGACGATCCGGCCGTGGGCGATGCGCATGACGTTCAAGCCCCGCACGGAAGCGGCCGGCGATGCGCCCGGCCAGTACCGCCAGAAGATCAGCCCATGGTCTCCGAGGACGCGGACCTCTTCCACCTCGAACCGGGACTGCGGGTCCGAGGCGATGGACTGCCAGAGGCCGAGGCAGGCGTCACGCCCCGTGTACCGGTCACCGTCCGGCGCGGAGACGGTGTTCTCCAGCACGCAGTCTTCGGCGACGAGGTCGGTCAGCAGTTCGGTCGCATGGCGCTGGAAGGCTTCATTGAAGCGGTCGATGATGGCGCGGGTATCGCGCAGCGGGGGATGCATGGGTCACCTCGGTCAAGGAAGAGTGCGTGCAGCTTAGGCCGGGCCACCATGAAGAACAATGGTGCGAATCGACATGGGGTGTTAAGTTCGCCTAATCAATGAAAGGGCACGGTGATGGCACGCAAGGACACTTTCAGCGGACTGGTGGAATTCCTCGCGGTGGCGCGGCAATCGAGTTTTCGCGCCGCCGGCGCCGATCTCGGCGTGACGCCGTCGGCAGTCAGCCAGACGATCCGCAGCCTCGAAGCGCGGGTCGGCGTCCCTCTCTTCCAGCGCACCACGCGCAAGGTCACCTTGACCGATGCCGGGGCCGCGCTGCTGGCGCAGCTGGCCCCCGCGGCCAGCACGATCGCCGAAGCGATGGAGGGCGCCGCCGCCGACCGGGCGCGCCCCGCGGGCAACCTGCGGCTGTCCGTGCCGCGCATTGCCTTGCCGCTGGTGCTGTGGGATCTGCTGCCGGCCTTTCGCGTGGCCTGTCCGGACATCACGGTGGACCTCGACGTCAGCGATGCGTCGGCCGACCTGCTCGCGGCGCCGTTCGATGCGGGCATCCGGATGGGCGAGTACCTCCAGCGGGACATGGCGGCCGTGCGCCTGACGCAGGACTTCCGCCACGTGATCGTCGGCTCGCCCGGCTACTTGCGAGCACGGGGCCGGCCCGCGTCGCCCAAGGACCTGCCGGTGCACGAGTGCATCCGCTACCGCTTCCCGACGGCCCGAACGGTCTACCGATGGGAGTTCGTCCAGGGCCGCAGGAGGTATTCGGTGGACCCCACAGGCAGCGTGACGGTGAACGATCACCTGAGCATGATCGAACTGGCATGCCGCGGCGTCGGCCTGGCGTACACGCTGGACCTGCTCGTGCACGACCCGATGGCGGCGGGCGCGCTGGAAGAGGTGCTGGGCACGCACCTGCCGAAGACGTCGGGGCTGTTCCTGTACTTCCCGGCGCGCAGCCAGGCCCAGCCGAAGTTGCGGGCCTTCATCGATTTCGCGAACGAGCGGCTGCGCGGAGCGGGCGCGGCAAGGGCCATCCGCGGCTGACGGCTGAGTCAGCGGCCCGCGAGTCCCCCGGTGCCGGAACCCGATGCAAAATGCCCCTTTTTGCGGAGGTCATCCCATGACGGCAGCTCCCGAATTGACGGTGATGGGGCCCGGGGTTCTTCAGCCGATCGAGCAGCAGGCGATCGTGTGGCTGGCGCAGCGCCGCGCCGACCAGGGCTTCTGGCCCCGGGAACACAACGCGACGCTGAGCGTCAGGCGCCTGTCGCCGGACCTGTTCGACCTGGAGCTGCACCCGAAGGTCACCGACCCGGACAGCAGCCTGAAGCTGCCCCACCCCGCCCGGAGCGTGTTCACGGACGACGCCTGCTTCGAGTTCGCGCGTGACGGGTTGATCCCGCAGTTGCCTTCCAGGGACGAGGCGCGCGAAGTGTTCTTCCAGGTCGTCACGAAGGCGATGAAGCAGCAGGGCGGCCGGTAGCGCCGGCCGCGCTCAGGCCAGCAGCACCAGGGCGAGCGCCACGGCGGCCGGGAGGGCCTGCACGAACAGGATCTTGCGGCTGGCCGTCGCCGCGCCGAACACCCCAGCGGTGATCACGCAAAGCAGGAAGAACACCTTCACGCCGGTTCCGGCGGGACCGAGCCACAGGCCCCACACGAGGCCCGCGGCCAGGAAGCCGTTGTAGAGGCCCTGGTTCGCCGCGAGCACCTTGGTGGCCTGCGCCGCCTCGCGGGTCTGGCCGAAGGCCTTCAGCCCCGCCGGCTTGTCCCAGAGGAACATCTCGAGGACAAGGAAGTACAGATGCAGCAGGGCGACGAGGCCCACCAGGATGTTGGCGGCGATGGACAAGGCTCCTCCAGCGGATGGGGCGGCGCCGCGGTGAGCGACCGGACCGGCCGCGACAAGGATAGCCCATGAAAAAGGAACGGCTCCGGTTGTCCGGAGGCACCAGCCTCTCGTTCTTCACGGCCGGCGATGCGGCGCGTCCCGCCGTGCTGCTCCTGCACGGCACCCCGAACTCGGCGCGCATGTTCCGCGACCTCATGCCGGCGCTGGCGCAGGAAGCCTTCGTGATCGCGCCCGACCTGCCAGGCCACGGCGCATCCGACGTACTGCCGGAAATTTCGTTCGCCGCCATCGGCGAGGCCGTCTCGGAATTGCTGGAGCGCCTGGGCATCGGCCCGAGGTTCGTCTACCTGCACGACTGGGGAGCGCCAGTGGGACTGCACGTCGCCATGAAGGCGCCCGAACAGGTGCTGGGCCTCATCGTGCAGAACGCGAATGCACACCGCTCGGGATGGGGACCGGGGTGGGCTTCGCAGCTGGAGTACTGGGCACAGCCGAACGCGGAGAACACGGCGGCGGTCACTGCGCACCTGACGCTGGAGGGCACGCGCGACACCTACGTCTCCGGCGTGCCGCCGGAAGTGGCCAGCCGGATCCCCGCCGAACACTGGGAAGAGGACTGGCGCGTGATGAACCTGCCGGGTCACATGGAAACGCAGCGGGCGCTGATCGACGACTACAAGAACCATGCCGCGCGCTTCGACGCCATTGCCGCCTATCTGAAGGAATGGCAGCCCCCTGCCCTGATGGTCTGGGGCCGGCACGACATCTACTTCGCGCTGGACGAGGTGCTGTCCTGGATGCGCGCGCTGCCGCGGATGGAAGCCCACGTGCTCGATGCCGGCCACCTGCTGCTGGAGACGCACGCCGCCACCGCGGCATCGCTCATGCGCGACTTCGTCCGGCGCACGCTCACTTGCGCCGGTACAGCAGCAGCGTCACCGGCGCCAGGAGCAGCGTGAGGGCCACCGGCGCCGCCAGCGCGAGCAGCACCTGGCCGGCCGTCGCGGTGCCGGCCATCAGCCCGCGCTCGGCGGTGGTCATCAGCGAGATGGGATTGACCTCCACCACCGCGCGCAGCCACCCCGGCATCGTGCCGGGGTCGACCATGATGTTGGACGCGAACACCAGCGGGAACAGGAAGCTGAAGCTGAGCGTCATCACGGTCATCGGCGTGCGGACGATCAGGCCGACCACCAGGAAGATCCAGCCCATGCCGAACCCGATGGCGATCAGCAATGCGAAGCCCGCCACCACGCCCGGCACGCCCGCGGCCGGGCGGTAGCCGAGGAGCAGCCCGATGGCGAGGATGATGCCGCCGGCGATCAGGTGCCGCAGCACGTCGCCCACCATCAGCCCCGCGAAAGGCGCCAGCGACCAGATCGGCAGCGAGCGGAAGCGGTCGAACAGGCCCTTGCCCATGTCGGTGGCGAGGCCCATGCCGGAGTACACCGAGTTGAAGACGACCGTCTGCACGAGGATGCCGGGCAGGAAGTACTGGAGGTACTCGCGCGGCGAGCCGGCCAGCGCGCCGCCGAACACGAACGTGAACAGCAGCGTGAACATGATCGGCGTCATGACCAGGTCGAACAGCTGCTCGGGCAGGTGCTTGAACTTGAGCACGGCGCGCCAGCCGAAGACCAGCGCGTCCGATGCGGCCGAGGGCCGCGCGGGGGCGGCCACCTGGCGCAGCTGGCGCGCGGCGGCGCCGGTGGTGACGTCGTTCATGCCGTTGCTCCCTGGCCCGCGGCCTCGTCGGCCCGGCCCGTCAATGCGAAGAAGACTTCGTCCAGGCTCGGGCTGCCGAGGGAGAAGTCGACCGGTTCGATGCCGGCGGCCAGCAGTGCCGCCAGCGCCGCGTTGGCGTCCTGCGCGGAGTGCGCCGCCACCGACAGGCGGGCGCCCTCCACGCCCCGGTGCACCTTGGCGCCGCAGCGCTCCTGCAGCAGGTGCGCCGCGTCCTCCAGCCGCGATGGGTCCGCCAGCGTGACGTGGACGAAGCCGGAGCCGGTGGCCCGCTTGAGCTCGGTGCTGGTGCCTTCGGCGATCTTGCGGCCGTGGTCGATCACGGCGATGCGTTCCGCCAGCTGGTCCGCCTCGTCCATGTACTGCGTCGTGAGCAGCACCGTCACCCCGGACTGCGCCAGCGCGCGCACCATCGCCCACACGCCCTGCCGCGCCTTGGGGTCCAGGCCCGTCGTGGGCTCGTCGAGGAACAGCACGCCGGGGGTGACCACCAGGGAGGCCGCGATGTCCAGCCGCCGGCGCATGCCGCCCGAATAGTCCTTCACCTGCCGCGTCGCCGCGTCGGACAGCTCGAAGGCGGCAAGCAGTTCGTCGGCCCGCTCCCTGGCGGCGCGCCCGCGGAAGCCCCACAGGCGCGCCAGCATCACCAGGTTCTCGCGCGCGGTAAGGTCCTCGTCGAGCGAAGCGAACTGCCCGGTCATCGCGATGGCGGCGCGCACCTCGCGCGGTGCGCCCACCAGGTCGTGGCCCATGACGCGCGCCATGCCGGCGTCCGGCTTCGCCAGCGTTGCCAGCATCCGCATCAGCGTGGTCTTGCCCGCGCCGTTCGGCCCGAGGATCGCGAAGATCATGCCGCGCGGCACGTCCAGGTCGATGCCGTCGACCGCCCGCACCTCGCCGAAATGCTTGGCCAGGCCGCGGGCGTGGATCGCCAGCGAGGACGGGTCCGTACCCGTCCCGCCGACGGGTGCGGAGGCGTGCCGTGCGATGTCGTTCATGGGACTTGCGCGAGTCGAAGTCCGCGATTGTGCAATGGACGACCGGTGCGGGCCGGCAAGGCCCGCCCGGCCCCGCGGGCACCCCGCTAGCGGGCCAGCTGCAGCCGCAGGAAGCTGTAGATGAGCGCCTCGCGCAGCGCGAAGATGTGCGGGTCCGTGCGTCCGGAATGGCCGCCGCTGGCTTCCTCGTACAACCAGCTGTTGCCGTGGCCCAGCGTGCGCAGCTGCGCGACCATCTTGCGGGCGTGCGCGGGATGCACGCGGTCATCGTTGCGGTTGCCGATGAAGAGCACCGGCGGGTACGGCTTGCCGGCGTCCGCCTTCATCGCGTTCTGGTACGGCGACCACCGGGCCAGCACGGCGCGGTCCGCCGGCCGCGCCGGGTCGCCGTACTCGTCGATCCACGAAGGGCCGGCGAACAGGCGCGTGAACCCGAGCATGTCGGTCAGCGGCACGCGCGAGACCACGGCGCCGAACAGCTCCGGCCGCTGCACCATCACGGCCGACACCAGCGCGCCGCCGTTGCTGGCGCCGTAGATCCCGAGTTGCCGGCTGGTCGTCACGCCGCGCTTCACGAGGTCTTCCGCCACCGCGATGAAGTCGTCGAACGCCGCCTGCCGCTGCAGGTGGCGCCCCGCCTGGTGCCAGGCCTGGCCGAAGTCGCCGCCACCGCGGATGTGCGACAGCACCATCACGCCGCCGTACTGCAGCCAGTTGATGCCGGGCAGCCGCTGGTACTCCAGGTCGACGGTCAAGCCGAAGCCGCCGTAGCCGTACAGCAGCGTCGGCAGCGGACCGCTGGTCGTCGCCGGGCCGACCACCGTGTAAGGCACCATCGTGCCGTCGCGCGAACGCGCCTCGAACTGGCGGACCACGAGCCCGCTGGCATCGAAGAAGTGCGGCTGCGACTTCGCCAGCACGGGTGTCCCGGGCGCGTCCGCATCCACCAGCTGCAGCACCTGCGGGGAGATCGGGCCCTGGGTCGTGAGCCAGAAGCGGTTGTCCTGCGTCGGCCGGTCCGGCTGGACGTAGAGGATGCCGTGTTCGGGCGCCGGCAGCGGCTGCGCGCGAAAGCCAGCGCCTTCGCGCCGCTGAAACACCAGCTGCGGCTTCAGGTTGTCGGTGAAGGCCACGATGAAGCCGTCCTTCACGCGCTCGACGCGGCGCACCTTCACGCGATCGCGCCCTTCGACCAGCACGTGGATGTCGCGCTGCGGCGCCGTGGCCTGCGCCAGCGGGATGGCCAGCATCCCGCCGGCCGCGTAGGTCCGGCCGCCGGTGGTCCAGGCATTGCGCAGGGACACCATCAGCCACTCGCCTTCCAGCCACGCGTTGGCGTCGGGCGGCAGGTCGACCCGCACGGGCGCCGCATCCCCGAGCATCAGGTGCTGTTCGCTTTCGAAGAACCGGATGCGCCGGTGCAGCAGCGCCGCCGGCGGCAGGCCCTCGCCGCGACGCGAGATCGGGTACACCTGCACGTCATCGGGCTGGCCGCGCAGGACCACCGGGGCCGAAAGCAGGTCGGTGCCCCGCTTCCAGCGCCGAAGTTCCATCGCGTAGCCGCTGGTGGTGACGCTCCCCGGACCGGCCTCGGTCGCGACCAGCAGTTCGTCCGGCCCGTACCAGGCCGCCGACTGCTTGGCGGTGGGCGTGCGGAAGCCCTGCGGCAGGAAGGCACGCTGCTGCAGGTCGAACTCGCGCAGCTCCACCTTGTCCTCGCCGCCGGCGGACAGGAAGACCAGCGCCCTCTGGCTGGCGGCGTGGACGTCGGCGCCAGTGAAGACGATGTTGCGCGCCTCGTCCCGGGCCAGGTGGTCGACGTTCAGCAGCGTCTCCCAGGACGGCCGCTCCTTCGCGTATTCCTGCAAGGTGGTGCGGCGCCAGCCGCCGTGCGGGCGCGAGGCGCTGCGGAAGAAGTTGTAGAGATGCTCGCCCTGGCGGGACACGAACTGGATGTTGCTGGACGACGACAGCGCGGCCAGCGTCTCCTTACGCCGCCGGGCGAAGTCCGGCTCACCGGAGACCAGCGCCATGGCCTCGGCGTTGCGGTCGTGGACCCAGCCGAGCGCCTTGCCGTCCTGCACGCCCTCGAGCCAGTCGTTGGGGTCCGGCGCGTCCTGCGCCCAGGCCGGGGGAAGCAGGCCCGCGGCAAGGGGCCAGAGAAGCAGGTCGCGGCGTTTCAGTTGCGTCATGGCTCTCATTCTTCCGCGGGCTTCCTTAACGGCAGCCAAAGACGGAAGATGGTTCTTTGGCTGGCCTTAAGCAAGCCGCTCCCAGAATCGCCGCATGCACATCCTCCTGATCGAAGACGACCTGGACCTCGGGCGCGCGCTGCAGGCCGCGCTGAAGGTCGAGGGCTTCAGCAGCGAATGGCGCCGGCGCGCGGCCGACGCGCCGGGCGTGGTGGACGCCGACACCGTCGACTGCGTGCTGCTGGACCTGATGCTTCCCGACGGCAGCGGCTTCGACGTGCTCGCGCGCTGGCGGGACAAGGGCAACAAGGTGCCGGTCATCGTGATCACCGCGCGCTGCGCCATCGAGGACCGCCTCAACGGCCTGGACGGCGGCGCCGACGACTTCGTCGTCAAGCCCTTCGCCACCGCGGAACTCGTGTCGCGCGTCCGCGCGGTGCTGCGTCGCAGCGCCCGCCAGGCGAGCGAGCGCTGGACGGTGGGCGCGCTGGTGATCGAGCCGCGCCGGCGCCAGGCGCTGCTGGGCGGCGCGCCGCTGGAACTGTCGCCGCGCGAGTTCCAGCTGCTGGTGGAACTGGCGCGCGATCCGGGTGCGGTGATCCCCAAGGGCGTGCTGGCGCAAAGGCTGGACCCGCTCGGCGATCCGGTGGAGTTCAGCGCGATCGAGGTCCACGTGTCCCACCTGCGGCGCAAGGTCGGTGCCGAATTCATCCGCACCGTGCGCGGCGTGGGCTACATGCTGGAGGCGCGATGAACCGCTTCCAGGCCGCCTGGGCCGCCGTGCGCGAGCCGACGCTGCAGCGGCGCAGCGTGGTGATGGTGCTGTGCGCCTTCTTCGTGATCTGGGGGGTGCTGGTCGCCTACCAGTACGGGAAGTACCAGCGGGCGATGGCGGAGGAACAGCCGTTCGAGAAGTTCACGGCCGCCGTGCTGCAGGCGATCGACGGGCTGCCGGACGAACAGCAGGCCGTCGCCGCCCTGGAAGCGACCGAACGGTGGGTGAACGTGCGCCGGCGGCAGATCGGGCGCCTGCCCGGGCAGATCCAGATGGAACTGCGCGACCGGCAGGGCCGTGTGGTGCGCGGCCCGGTCCGCCCGGACCCGGGGACGAACTGGGACCACCAGGTGACCGGGCGCCACTGGACCCTGCGCGTGGTGGAGCCCAAGCGCAGCGTGCAGGACTACCTGGCGCGCAACACGCCCTTCATCGGCGAATACCTGCTGCTGGCGCTGCCCTTCGTGCTGCTGCCCGTGTGGCTGTCGATCCGGACCGGCCTGAAGCCGCTGCAACGCTTCGCCGGCGCCATCGCACGCCGCCAGCCCGACGACCTGCGGCCTCTGGAGGACGTGCCGCCGCACCGCGAACTGAGGCCGCTGTCGGATGCGCTGGACGCCTTGCTGGAGCGGCTGCGCCTGCGCCTGGACCGTGAGCGCGTCTTCGTGCAGGACGCCGCGCACGAGATCCGCACCCCGCTGGCCGTGGTGATGACGCAGGCGCACGTGATGGCGCATGCCCCCAGCGCGGAGGAACGGGCCCGCGCCTATGCGCTGCTGACGGGAGCGATCGACCGCGCCTCGCACGTCGCCAGGCAACTGCTGATGCTGGCGACGCTGGACGACGCGCAGAAGCCGCCGCCGCGCCGCATCGACGTCGCCCAGGCGGCGCGAGAGATCCTCGCGCAGGCGGCCCCGCAGGCGATGCAGCGCCGCATCGAGCTGTCGCTGGAGGCGCCGGACCACCTCCCGAGCGCGGTCGACGAACCCGGCTTCACCTCGATCCTGCTGAACCTGGTCGACAACGCGATCCGCTACGGGCGCGAAGGCGGCAACGTCGTCGTGACGCTCCGCGGCGACGAGGAGCGCATCCACCTGCAGGTGCAGGACGACGGCCCCGGCATCCCGCCCGAGGAACACGCGCTGGTGTTCGAACGCTTCTACCGGGGTGCGGCGCAGGAGACGCCGGGCTCGGGCCTGGGCCTGGCAATCGTCAAGCAGGCCGCGCTGCGCATGGGCGGTCGCGCCCTGGTGACCGCAGGCCTCGCGCGCGACCGCGGCGTGGGCTTCCTCGTCAGCCTGCCGGTACCGGGGTTCGCGCCCCGCTGAGGCACGGTTTCCCCGTTCCCGATCCGTTCAGGTTGGGCCGCTATCCTGCATGCAGAACTCCTGAAAGACCCTCATGCGACGCCCCCTCCTCCCGACCCTGGCCCTGCTCCTCGCGCTGGGCACGCTGCTGCCCGCGGCGTGGGCAGCGGTGGACCGCGAGGCGGCCGCTTCCCTGGCGCAGCGCAAGACGCCCGGCCGCGTGCTGGCCGTGGAGCGCGGACTGCACGTGGACAACAGCGTCGTGTGGCGCATCCAGGTGCTCACCCCCGCGGGCGAGGTCCGCCTGGTCATGATCGACGCGGAAACCGGCCGCATCCGCTAGAACGGCCGGCGGCACCGCGCGGGTGTGTAGCATCGCGCGGTGGAAATCATCGTCTTCTTCGCCCTGGCAGGGGCGGCCTGGGTGTTCGCCCGGGCCCGGCAGCAGCAACGGCGCATCGCTCTCCTCGGCAGCTTCCTTTCGCGCTACACCATCGAGAAGAACATCGAGACGGTGACGCAGGGCTACCTGCGCGCCCTGGGCGAGGCCGACGCGGGCCGGCAGGCGCAGGTCCTGGATCTGCTGCGCGCCAACGAACAAGCCTTGTGCAGCCAGGTGGCGCAGCTGGCGAAGGACTTCGCCGCGGCGCAGCCCGTCATCACGGCCGTGAGCAAGCTGCCGGTCTGGGTGCCGCTCGCGCCCAGCCTGGCGGGCTCGTTCGACCTGCGGGAAGCACTGCGCATCCATGCGCGCGGCATCTGCCGGGCGGTCGACGTGCCGCCGGAAACATCGCCGCGCGACCGCGCCTTCGCGATCTCGGCCGAGTTGCTGCTGATGCAGCACACCTGCCACTGGTTCTGCAGGTCGCGGCTGGTGGCGTCGAGCCGCATGCTCGCACGCCACCGCACGTCCTACGAGCAGCTCGTCGCTTCGGTGCTGCCGCAGACTCGCGCGGAGTACCTCGCGCTGGTGGCGTAGGCGACCGGTCCGGCCGGCCGCCCGCCTTGTCACTGAGTCTCGCGCGCCAGCGCAGCCAGCGCCCGCAGCCCCATCAGGTAGGAGTGCCGTCCCAGCCCCTGGACCGTGCCCTTCACCGCCGGCGAGATGATGGAATGCGCGCGCCACGCCTCTCGCGCGGCGATGTTCGACATGTGCACCTCGATCACCGGGAACGGCATCGCCTTGATCGCATCGTGCAACGGCACGCCATGCTGGGTCAGCCCCGCCGGGTTGACGAGGGCGCCCTGCGCCTCGTCGATGTGGCGGTGCAGGAAGTCGACCAGCACGCCCTCGTGGTTCGACTGGAGGGTCTCGAGCTGCACGCCGAGCTCGGCGGCGAGCGCGGCCAGTTGCGCGTCGATCTCCGCCAGGGTGGTGTGGCCGTAGATGTGCGGCTCGCGCCGGCCGAACAGGTTCAGGTTCGGGCCGTGCAGGACAAGGAACTTCAAGGGAGCGCCTTTTTCCATCAGAGCTTGGACACGCGTTCCAGCTCGGACTTGAACAGGGTCACGATCGCCGGGTCGTAGGCGGCCGCGAACTTGTCGTGCACCGGCTTCACCGCCGCGCGCATGCGCGCCAGTTCGGCCGGGGGCACGTCGTTGTAGACCATGCCCTTGGCCGTCAGCTCGCCCAGCGCCTTGCTCGAGACTTCGCGGCTGACCACGCGCTGCCAGTTCTGCGCCTCGATGGCGGCCTCCTGGAGGATCTTCTGCTCCACCGGCGACAGCCGGTCCCAGAAGCGCTTGCTGATCTGGATCGGGTTGGTGGCATAGACGTGGTTGGTGCCGCTCACGTACTTCTGCACTTCGTAGAACTTGCTCGACGCGATGACCGCGAACGGGTTCTCCTGGCCGTCGACCGCCTTGTTCTCCAGCGCGCCGTACAGCTCGGCGAACGGCATCGGCAGCGGGTTGGCGTTGAAGGTCTTGAAGGTCTCCAGGAACACCGGGTTCGGGATCACGCGCAGCTTCAGGCCTTCGAGGTCGGAGCCTTTCAGGATGGGCCGCTTGCTGTTGGTCACGTTGCGGAAGCCCAGGTCGAAGAAGCCCAGGACCATCACGCCCTTCTCCGGCAGCTTCGCCGCGAGCGCCTTGCCCAGCGGGCCGTCGACCATCGCGTCGGCCTGCTTGGCATTGGCGAACAGGAAGGGGAAGTCGAGCAGTCCGAACTCCTTCACGATGCCGTTCAGCGAAGTGGTGGAGGCGACCAGCATCTCCTGCACGCCGCCCTGCAGCGCCGCCTGTTGCTGCAGTTCGTTGCCCAGTTGCGAGGAGGCGAACTCCTGCACCTTGATCTTGCCGCCGCTCTTGGCCGCGACGATCTCGGCGAACTTCCGCACCCCGAGGCTGGTGGGATGGTCGGGGTTGTTCAGGTGGCCGAACTTGATCGTGCGTTCCTGCACGCCTTGCACGCCCTGCGCGCCGGCGCCGCCGACGGCGGCGAGCATGGCAAGGGTGACGAGGCTGCGGCGGGTGATCGGTTTCATGCGTGTCTCCGGTGGTCTTGGTTGGAAATGTGCGGCATGATAGGCAGCGCCCCAGAACTTCGTTCCAATCCGGAATCTCTTTCCACATGACGAACTCGGCAACCGCTCCCACCGGCACGGTCGACCGCACGCTGCGCATCCTGGAGACGCTGGCCTCGCAGCCGGAAGGCCTGCCGCTGGCGGCGCTGGCGGACGAACTCAGCGTGCCGCGCAGCGCGTGCCACCGGCTGCTCTCCGACCTGGTGCGCTGCGGCTACGTGCGCCAGCTGCGCGAGATGGGCGACTACACCCTCACCACGCGGCTGCCCGCACTGGGACTGAGCTTCCTCGGCGCGGCCGGCATCGTCGACATCGCGCAGCCCATCATCGACCGCCTCGCGGAAATCTCGGGCGAGCTGGTGCGGCTGGCGCTGGTCGACGGCGACCGCCTCACCTTCGTCGCCAAGGCGCAAGGCGCGCGCGCCGGCCTGCGCTACGACCCCGACATGGGCATCGACGTGCGCCTGTCCTGCAGCGCCGGGGGGCATGCCTGGCTGATGACGCTGGGCGAGGAACGCGCGACCGAGCTCGTCGCCCGCCAGGGCTTCGGTGCACCGCGCGAGTACGGCCCCAAGGCGCCTACGACCTTCAAGGCCTTGATGAAGGTGCTGGAAGACGACCGCAAGCGCGGCTTCAGCATGATGGCGGAGATGTACGCGCCCGGCATGAGCGCCATGGCCGCCCCCGTGCTGCGCCGCGGCGGCGAGGCCGCCGGCGTGATCACCATCGCGGGGCCGCTGCAGCGCCTGACCCCTGCCCGCATGCAGGAGCTGGGCCGCCCCCTCGTGCAGGCCGCCGCCGAACTGGCGAGCGCGGCCCACGGTTCGCCGCTGCTGCGCCGCCGCGAGGCACGCGAAACCTGATCGATCCAAGGAGGAAGACGATGGCACTGCTGGGCGAATCCGCGCTCGCGATGTGGTGGGACATGGCGCCGGAGATGCGCGCCGAGTTCGAGCACTGGCATTCGCACGAACACTTTCCGGAGCGGCTCGCGCTGCCCGGCTTCATGCGCGCCTCGCGCTGGTCGGCCGCGGATGGCGGTGAAGGCTTCTTCATCCTCTACGAACTGCAGGCGCACGCGGCGCTCAGCTCGCCGGAGTACCTGGCGCGCCTGAACGCGCCGACGCCCTGGTCCACGCGCCTCATGCCGCACCACCGGCACATGGTGCGCAGCCAGACGCGCGTGCTCCATTCGCATGGCGCGGGCGTGGCGCGGCATGCGCTGACGTTGCGACTCTCGCCTCGCGATGGCGAGGCCCCGCGCCTGCAGGCCGCACTGCGCGCGATGACCGGAGACCTCCCCCTGCGCGCCGGGCTGGCGGGCGCGCACCTGCTGCAGACCGACGCGCCGGCCATCGCACCGACCACGGAGCAGAAGATCCGCGGGAATGCCGACCGCAGCGCCGACTGGGTGTTCGTCGTGTGCGGCTACGAGCTTGCCGCGCTAAGGGCGCTGGACGAGGACGCGCTGGCGCCCGCGGCGCTCGAAGCGGTCGGTGCCGCGCCGGGTGCCGCCGCGGGCTGGTACGCCCTCTCGCTGTCGATGGCGCGCGGCGAAAACGGGCCGGCACGCTGACCGGGCCGCGCTCCGGCTAGCCCCCGTCGCAAAGGTTGCGGGGCCACACGCAGCCGCGATCGACCTCGTAGAACCTGCTGTGGCCGCGGGGCCCGGGCGGGATGTGCATGCCCTTCGGCACGATCCACTGGACCGAATGCCCCCCGTACAAGCCGTCGGGCAACACCAGGTCGCCCGTGATGAGGTAGGTGTCGACGGGAACCATGCGTGCGTCCGCCTTGCCGGACGCACGCTTCCAGAGCTCCACGTCCGCCGGCGCAAGGGCACGGACCTTGCCCTTGCGGGTCCAGAACTCGATGCCCGCCCGGCCGGCGGGAACCGGCTCGCCCAGAGGAGGAGCGGGGACCGGTGACCAGGCGGCCTTCGCATGGGCCGAGAGCGCTGCCGGCTCCACGCGCGGCACGGCCTGCGTGCCGAACACCAGGTGGACGAGGCCGGGCCCCAGGTCATTGCGCCGTGCCTCGGGCGTGCAGCTCCATGCGCGCATCTTGCGCAGGCCGACGCGGGCGAGCCCGGTCTCGCCCACGTCACGCTCGACGAGCGTGTGCTGCCCCAGGATGCGGCCGGTGGCGCGATGGGTGATCTGGACGGTGCGGCCGTGCTCCGATTGGAGCGCGGAGCCCTTGAGTTCATAGGTCGACTGGATGCCGCGGGATTGCACGAACGCCAGGCAGGTGCCGGGCGCGAACCGCGTGCCGTGCGGAAGGTTCTTGACGCATGGTCCCATGCTTTCGTCCGCGGGCGCGAGGTAGAACCGCTGGTACACGCGCTCGACTTCTGCGCCGTCCCCCCGCCGCGGCTCGAAGGGGATGTCGAACGAGCGCACGCGCCCCTCGGAGACTGCACGCACCAGCTCGCCCATGGCCGCCTGCCCCGCCGGGCTCGCGGTCTTCAGCACTCCCAGCGAATACATCTGCGGATCGGGCGAGAAGCTTTCCCAATGCACCGTGACGGCCTCGTCCTGCACCGGCTCGCCCAGGCGCAGACCGGCGCTGCGGCACTGGACTTCCTGCACCAGTCCCTCGAACCACAACGGCGCCGTCAGGACGGCCAGCGCCGCCGCCGGCAGGGCCATGCGTGCGGCCCGGTAGGTCTCGCCCGCCGGCGACACCGTGCGCGCCACCAGCCAGGCGCCCGCCCCGAGGATGAGGGCGAGCCACACATACGGATAGATGAACGACGGCGAGAAAAGCGGGCTCATCGCCATGGCTTCTCCGGCGCGAGCGGCTTCGGCTGGCGCGGGCCCTGCCCGCCGGCCGGGACCAGCGCATTCGCGAGGAACTCCTGCCCGTCCGCGAACCGCAGCGGTATGTTCCGGGTCGGCCCGCCGCCCGCAAAGAAGCCATCGCACACCAGTTCGTCCCGGCCCCCGCGCACCCGCAGGTGCAGGTCGTCGTCGCGTCCGTCGGGTCCTCCCAGCCACCACTCGACGTCGGCCGGCCGGATGCCCGGGCTGACGCGCAGCGGATCGGCGAGCAGGCAGCTCATCCTTCGTGGGCTGTCCATGCCACGGTGCAGGTGGAACAGCTGTGAAGGCGGAAGCGTGAACTTCGGCTCCAGTGCGCGCAACGCGAGCGTCCAGCCGAAAGCGCAGGCCGGGGCGAAGCTGCACTTTCCTTCCTCCGGCGGGACGTCCGGGCAGACGCGGCTGGGCAGGCGCTCCCCGACGGAGATGGCACCTCTCCCCTGGACGTACTGGACTCGCCGGGCCACCGGCGCCTGCGTCGAACGATCGAGCACCGTCAGCTCCAGGCCCTCGATGCCGTACCGACGGTCCGTATCCGTGGTGAGCGACCGGATGGAAAGCACATAGGGCAGGGTCGGCTCGGCGACCACCGAGCGCTTCACGTGCCCCAGGTTGGCATGCCGGTCGGGCTCCCACTGGTGGTCGATCACGTCGAAGATCGTCTTTCCCATGGTGCGCTGTTCCTGCACCCGCTGGAAGCGTCCGGCCCCGGGGAGCACCAATTTCTCGACCGGGATGCTGGCCCGCACGGCGCCATCCGTGACCACGAGCACTCCCTCCGCGGGCAGCCGGGTCGCCGGCAACTGCTCCATCGCACGCTTGCATTGCCGGTCCATGTGCGCCTCGGCGCGCCAGGCCCTCAACCCGGCCGACCACCAGTACGGAACGCCCGACACGGCACCCCAGGCGCCGAGCGCCACCAGGGACCAGCCGATCACCTTCTGCACCCGCAAGTCGCCGGCGGTGGAGACCACAATCCATCCCACCAGCAGCGGCACGAAGAAATAGGTTGCTGCGAACTGCAGCGCCATGTAGATGACCACGCGTTGCGGGACGCCAGCCCTGCTCCGCGCGGCGTCCTTCCTCCCTGCCCCGACCCTAGCAGCGAACGAGCCGCAGCTCCAGTGACCGCGCCCTTTGGACGGTCGCGGCCGTCGCGCGCCTGCGACGCTTCGTCCGTGGCCACCAAGGTGTGCGGCTGCGTCATTGCGTCGAGCGACTTCTCGGCGCAGCACGCGGCGCAGCAGGGCCGGCGCCGGATCGGGCACCATGTCGGGTTTAGCCCTCCGGAAACTGCCATGGATGAAGAGGAAGTCCTCGCGAGCGTGCGCGCCCTGCACGAGCTGTGCAGCGCGCTGTTGGGAAAGATCGAAGCGGTGCAGGTCACCCAGGACGCCCTGCTGGGCACGCTGGTGCGCACGTTCCCGCCGATGCTGGAGCCCATCCAGAACAACATGCGCATGCTCGCCGCGGCGCGCGCGCAGCACATCCAGCCGGCCGCCCTGGAATCGTTCCGGAACAACATCGCCACGATCCAGAAGGGTCTGGTCGCGATGAAGCCCGCCGCGGGTGAAGGCGGCGCGTGACCAGACCATGATCCGTTGGCTCCTGCCGGCCTGCCTGGCACTTTCCTCGCTGGCCGCCTGGCCGCAGGCCGACAGCCCCACGCCCGCGCGCCAGTCGCGGCAGGCCATGCAGCGGGCGGTGTCCACCGGCGGCGCCGTGCCCACTCCACCGGCCGACCCCATCCCCTTCGTCGACGCGCACGCGCACCTGAACGACCCGGCGATGCAGCTGGACCTGATGCAGCGCTGGGGCGCCACGCAGGCGGTGGTCTTCTGGGGCGGGCGCAGCAGCAACGAATCGGTGGCGGAGGCGGCGCGGCTGCACCCGGGCCGCTTCATTCCTTTCGCTTCCATCTCCCCGGAACGCACGGCCTACCGGCCCGCCTGGGACCGCGACGACGAGGCGCTGCTCGCGCAGCTCGATGCCCTGCTCGCGACCGGAACGTACAAGGGCATCGGCGAGATCTCCGCGGCGCACTTCCCGTCGGCCGGCTTCGAGGAGACCGACTTCAGCCCTCTGGGTCCCATGGTCACCGGCATCCTCGAGATCGCGCGCAAGCACAAGGTGCCGGTGATGCTGCACGTGGAGAGCACGCGCATGGGCGAGCTGGGCGAACTGCTGGTCCGCTTTCCGGACGTGCCGGTGATCTGGGCGCACGGCGGCTACACACCGCTGTTCCTGGCGCGTCGCATGCTCGAGCGCCACCCCAACCTCTACTACGAACTGAGCGCACGAACCTGGCCTCGCCACCCGCGATCCCCCGACTACACCATCCTGCGAGACGGCGAGAAGGTGTGGCCCGAGTGGCTGCAGCTGGTCGAAGCCATGCCGCACCGCTTCCTGGTGGGAACGGACGCCAGTCATCGCTCGGCGGCGGCGGATGCGATGAAGTTCGCCAGCGTCCAGGGCTTCCTGGCGCAGCTCTCGCCCGCGGCGCGCGACCAGGTGGCGCGCGGCACGCTGCTCGGGCTGGTCGGCCGCTAGCCGCGGCTGCGGATCGCGACAAGCTTGTTACTCACGCCCGGCCGGCGGATCCTCCAGGATGGCGTCCTTCCCACTTCCGTTCCCAAGGAGCGTCCATGTTCAACATCGTCCATCGCATCGGCATCCAGGCACCGGCCTCCAGGGTCTATCCGGCGCTCTCCACCATCGAAGGGCTCGCGGGCTGGTGGACGCGCGATACGACCGGCCAATCGAAGGTCGGCGAGTCCATCGCGTTCACGTTCCGGACCAAGGCCGGCGCCGAGTTGGGCCGCTTCGACATGGAAGTGCTGGAGCTCAGCCCCGGCGACAGGGTGCGGTGGCGCGTGAAGTCCGGCCCTGCCGACTGGGTGGGCACCGAAGTGTCGTTCGCGCTGGCCGAACAGGACGGCATGACCATCGTGCTGTTCGGGCACCGCGGCTGGCGCGAGCAAGGGGAGTCCATGTCCCACTGCAGCATGAAGTGGGCCGTCTTCCTGCTCAGCCTGCGCGACCTGGTGGAGAAGGGCGCGGGCCAGCCGTGTCCCGACGACGTCAAGATCGACAACTGGAACTGAGCGCGCCGTGGCGCGCGCGCCGGTCCACGGTTGACGCTGCCGTGCCCTGCCCGTACAAACGCGGGCATGTACAAGCTGCATTCCTTCTGCCAGTCCGGCAACTGCTACAAGGTGGCGGTGATGCTGGACGTCCTCGGCCAGCCGTGGGAGCCGGTCTTCATCGACTTCTTCCACGGGCAGACGCGGTCCGCCGAGTACCGCGAGACCGTCAACGAGCAGGGCGAGGCGCCCGTGCTGGACGACGGCGGCCTGCGCCTGACGCAGTCCGGCGTGATCCTGACGCACCTGGCCCGCAAGCACGGGCGCTTCGGCGGCGACGGCGAGGCGCAGCAGCGCGAGGTGCTGCGCTGGCTGCTGTACGACAACCACAAGTTCACCAGCTATTTCGCCACCTACCGCTTCATGTACTCGCTGGCGGACGCTGCACCGAACCCCGTGGTGATGGACTTCCTGCGCGCGCGCTTCGAGGCGGCCTTCGGCATCGTCGACAAGCACCTGCAGCAGTCCGCCTTCATGGTGGGGGACGCGCCGACGATCGCCGACTTCTCGATGTGCGGGTACCTGTTCTATCCGGTCGAGGAGACCGGGTACGACGTGCGGGCGAAGCACCCGGCGATCGGGAAGTGGCTGGCGAGCATCGAGCAGCTCCCCGGGTGGAGGGGACCGTACGAGTGCTTGCCTGGGGAGAGGATGGAACCGCGCAGGCGCGGATAAGGTGACCAGCGCCGAATCGGCCACCACGGCATGACCCGGAGCGAACGGCTTCTCGCCATCCTGCAAACCTTGAGCGGACGCCGTCGCGCGATGACCGCCGCCGCGCTGGCGCAGCGCTTCGCGGTGAGCGAGCGTTCCATCTACCGCGACATCGCTGCCCTGAACCTGCAGGGCGCCCGCATCGAGGGCAGCGCGGGGGTCGGGTACGTGCAGCGCGAGGGCTTCTTCCTGCCGCCGCTGGCTTTCGATGCGGACGAGGCCGCTGCGCTCCTGCTCGGCTTGCGGTTCGTCATGCGGCGCGGCGACGCCACCCTGGTACGGGGCGCGGAGTCGGCACGCGCCAAGCTGGCCGCAGTCCTGCCCGCCGCCTTCGACGACGCCGCGGGCGCTGACGTTCCGCTCCTCGTGGCGCCGCCGCCCGAACGCACCGGAACCCTCGGCGCCCTGCGCCGGGCGATCTCCCGGCAGCAGGTGCTGCGCATCCGGTACTCCGACCGGGACGGGCATGGCACCGAACGGCGCGTGTGGCCGGTCGCGCTGGGCTGGTTCGAAGGCGCGGAGATCCTCGCTGCGTGGTGCGAACGGCGCGGCGCCTTCCGCAACTTCCGGCTCGACCGCATCCGCGACATCGAACCGCTGGATGAGCGCCCTCCCCGGTCGCGGCGCAGCCTCCTGGCCGCGTACCGGCGGCTGGAACCGGGCCTGCAGTTCTGAAGATCCTGACACGAACTGTCAGGAGGACGGCCGTACGCTGGCTCCATCGCAACGAAAGGAGTCGAGCGAATGTTCATTGTCATGGGAGGCACAGGTCACGTCGGGTCGGCGGTCGCCGGGTCGCTGCTGGCCGCCGGTCATGAAGTGACGATCGTCACGCGCGATGCGGATCGCGCCCGAAGTCGCTGGCAAGGCACGCGGGCGCGCATCGCCCAGGCCGATGCGAACGATCCCGATTCGCTGCGCACCGTGTTCCGGCAGGGCCGCCGCGCCTTCCTTCTCAACCCGCCCGCCGATCCCGGGACCGACACCGACGTGGTGGAACGCCGCACGGTGGCAGGCATCCTGCGAGCCCTGGAGGGTTCCGGCCTGGAGAAGGTGGTGGCCGCCTCCACCGGCGGAGCGCGTCCCGGCGAGCGGATCGGCGATCTCTCCGTCCTTTGGGAACTGGAAGAAGGCCTTCACCGCCAGGCGATCCCGGCAGCCATCAACCGCGCCGGGTTCTACATGAGCAACTGGGATTCGCAATTGCCGGCGGTGCGCGAGTCCGGAACACTGACCTCGCTCTACCCGGCGGATGCACGCCTCCCGATGGCCGCGCCCAAGGACCTGGGCGCGGCGGCGGCGCGCCGGCTGCTCTCGCCGCTGGACGACGTGGGCACGCAGCACGTGGAAGGTCCGGAACGCTACACGGCCGCTGACGTGGCGGGCGCGTTCTCGCGCGCGCTGCACCGGCCCGTCAAGGTTTCCGTCGTTCCACGCGACCAGTGGCGCGCGATGTTCCGCCAACTCGGTTTTTCCGAAGCGGCCGCGGAGTCCTATGCCCGGATGACGGCCGCCAGCCTGGACGACCTGCAGGTCCCCGACGAGGCTACCCGCGGGAGCATCACGCTGGACGCCTATGTTCGCGAGCTCGTGGCGCGGTCCTGACGCCACGCCGCCGCCCGTGGCGCAAAAGCCCGCTCGTGCGAGAACTCGCGCCGATACGACTGCGGCGACGTCCTGAGCGCCTGCGCGAAATGCTGGCGCAGCGACGCGCTGGAGCCGAATCCCGCCCGGGCCGCGACTTCCTCGATCGGCAACTCCGTCCCCTCCAGCAGGCGCTGCGCCAGGGCGAGCCGCTGCGCCTTCAGCCAGCCGACCACCGTGGTGCCGGTCGAATCGCGGAACTGGCGCGTGAAGGTGCGCCGGCTCATGAACGCGCGCGCCGCCAGGTCGTCCAGGCCGTGCGGCTGCGCGAGGTGCCGCGACATCCACTCCAGCACGGGGCCGAGCCGGTCGCGCTCCGCCCGCTCCGGTACCGGGTTTGCGATGTACTGGGCCTGGCCGCCCTGGCGATGGGGCGCGACCACCATGCGCCGCGCGGCCTGGTTGGCTGCCTCCGCGCCGTAGCGTTTGCGCAGCACGTGCAGGCAGCAGTCCAGGCCCGCAGCGGTGCCCGCGGAGGTAATGACGTCACCCTCGTCGACGTAGAGCACCTCGGGCTGCAGCTGCACCGACGGATACATCGCGCGAAACCGCGGCACCAGGTGCCAGTGCGTGGTGGCCGGCCGGCCGTCGAGCAACCCGGCTTCGGCCAGCACGAAGGCGCCCAGGCACAGGCCGACAATCAGGGCGCCCCGGCGGTGCGCGGCGCGCAGTTCCCGTAGCAGCGCGGGCGGGGCCGCGCGCCCGTCCTCGTGCCAGGACGGCACCACCACGATGCTGGCGGTGCGAAGGGCACCAAGGCCACGCTGGGTTACCAGGTCGAAGCCGGCGTTGGTACGCAGCGGCCCGGCCTCGGAAGCACACACGCGCAGGCGAAAACGTGGGCTGCCGTCGGGCCGCCGGTCTTCGCCGAAGACCAGGCAGGGCACCGAAAGGTGGAAGGGACTGATGCCGTCGAACGCGACGACGGCGACGTTCTCGGGCTCCGGGTGGGTCATGGCCCGATTCTATCGAAGCATGGCATTCGGGCCACTTTCGGCATCGGGCCGGTAAGCGAAGAATCCCGGCCTGACCCTCCACTCCCGAAAGGAACCCAGTCATGTCTTCCGCTTCCCCCCGCAGAGCCCTCGTCGTGATCGACGTGCAGAACGAGTACTTCGACGGCGGCGGCTTGCCGATCGAGCATCCGCCGATCGCGCAGACCCTGCCCAACGTGGCACGCGCGATGGACGCCGCGACGCAGGCCGGCATCCCGGTCGTGGTGGTGCGGCACCATGCGCCCGCGGGAGCACCGGTGTTCCAGGCCGACACGCCCGCGGGTGCCTTGCACGACGAGATCGCGCGCCGCCCGCGCGACCACCTCGTCACGAAGGCCTTTCCCAGCGTCTTCACGGGCACGGACTTCGCCGGGTGGCTGCAGGCACGCAACATCGACACGCTGGCCGTCACCGGCTACATGACGCACAACTGCGTGGCGTCCACCCTCTTCGAAGGCCTGCACCGCGGCCTGGCGATGGAGTACCTGCACGACGCCAGCGGCGCCCTGCCCTACGCCAATGCCGCCGGCCGGGCGAGCGCCGAAGAGATCCACCGCGTCTTCAGCGTCGTCTTCCACAGCAACTTCGCCGCCGTGACGTCCACCGCGAACTGGCTCGAGGCATTGAAGGCGCGGCAACCGCTGGGCCGTGACAACCCGGTGTTCTCCAACCGCCGCGGGCGGGGGTTGCCGGTCGACTGAGGAGGGCGCGGACTGTGGCACGCGGGCCGTTCCCCGCTAGACTCGCCGCTTGACGACAGATCTTCCTCCCTGCCCGCCAGGCGCCGATGTCGAACATCGCGGCTGGACCCTTCAAACCACGTGGTTCCGTTCGTCCCTGGGCGTCTCGGAAGGTTGGGTGTGCTTCGCCACCCGCCCGACCGCGTCCCATCGCGTGAACATCGGGCGCTGGACGAACAGCGACCTGGCGCTCGAGCACGGGCGCGCGTACGTGGATCGAAGGATGGACAAGCCTGAGCTGGCCAGCGCCAAACTGGCTGTGCAGCAGCCGCGGCGCTAGCGGCTGTCGCCGGGGCGCGCTGCCCCGGCGCAGAATGGGACATGCGCCGGCGCCTGGTCCTCACCCTTGCAGCATGCTCAGCGGCCAGCTTGGCCGCCCGGGCTGCGCCCACGCTCCCGCGCCGCAAGATCCCGGCTTCGCAGCTCCTCGAAGCGCTTTCCGCCCGCTTTCCGCTGCGCTTCGCGCTGCCCGGCTGGGTGGAGCTGGAGGTCGGCGCCCCTGCCCTCCTCCTGCTCGCCAGGCGCAACAAGCTCGGCGCCGTGCTGCAGCTCGAGGCCAAGGCCCCAACCCTCCGGGACCCTGCGGCCGGCGAAGTCGACGTGCTCTTCGCCCTGCGCTACGAGCCCACGGACCGCACGGTCCGCGCACATCAACCGGAGGCTCACCGCGTGCACGTGCCCGGACTGGGCCAGGATGCGACCTACGCCATCGAGAACGCCACGAGGGCCCTGCTGTCCAGGATGCGCGGCGACGTGGTCCTGCACCGCTTCACGGATCGCGAACTCGCCCTGCCCGACGTCATGGGCTTCGAACCGGGCAACCTGATCGTGCTGGAGGACGGTCTGGACATCGAGTTCGTGCCGAAGCAGCGGCCGTGATGCCCCGCGCGCTACCTGCCGTCGGTGGCGCGGCGTCCGGGATGGACCGCCTGCTGCGACGCCAGGGCTTCGCGCTGGCCCGCTCCGCGGTTGCTCGTCTTCTGCTGCTCGTCGCGCGCCATGTGCTGCCAGAGCGTTTGCGTGCCTTCGCCCGAGCGCGTGCCGGGAAGCGGCAGCTCGCGGGCATTGTCGGGCGGCGCGGTGGGGGTGTCCATGCATGCACTCTAGGCAGGCGCCGGCCGAACTGACCACGCTTTACCTCACCCTTACCGGCCGGCGGCCGGCAGCGTGTCGAAATCCCGCTCGTGGGGGCCAGGCGGGCGCTTGGCATTCCCGCGAGGCGGGCACGCGGCGTGGGCGGCGGACCGGAAAAGACTGAACCCGATGCCCCACACGATCGTTCTCGGACCGTTCGCCCTCCAGATCGGCGTGCTGGTCACGTTCCTGGCGGTGTGGACCGGCTGGGTGGCGGCGTCCACGCTGGCACGGCGTCGTGGCGTGGAGATCGCGCCGGTGCTGTACCTCCTGCTGGCGGCCGGCGTCGCCGCAGCGCGCCTCGGCTTCGTGGCGCGATACGGAACCGCGTACCTCGACGCGCCGCTCTCGATCCTCGACATCCGGGATGGAGGGTGGGCGCCGGAGGTGGGACTCCTCGCGGCCGTTCTTCTGGCGGGCGGACTCGCGATCCGCCGACGCCAGGCGGTGCTGCCGCTGGCCACGGCCATCGGCACTTCCACGACGGTCTGGGTCGCAGCCACGGTTGGCGGGACGCTGCTGGACCAGCCGCGCCTGGACCTGCCAGCCATCGCCGTCTTCCGTCTCGACGGGACAGTCACCTCCCTGGATCGATTCACGGGCAAGCCCGTCGTGGTGAACCTCTGGGCGACCTGGTGCCCACCCTGCCCTAGCCACTCAGCCGTGCGCTTTGCAGTAAGCTGGTGAGCGCCTGACTGATCTCCGCGTCGACTCCCGCGCTGCAGACAGACCGCCAGGAGGTCGCCATGCTGTCCGACTTCGTTTCCGAGCATCGTGATGAATTGATCGTGCGATGTGCGGCCATGGTGGCGCTGCGGCCGCATCGGGACGCCACGCCGGACCAGTTGCGCAACGGCATCCCGCTTTTCCTGCGCCAACTGCACCAGACGCTGCTGGCCGACCAGGGTGGGCGGGCCCTCGAAAGCCTTCGCCTTTCCGGGGGCCCCGGCGGTGAGCACTCCGAACTGTCGGAGATCGGGTCTGGTGCCAGCGAGCATGGCCGGCAGCTGTCGATCCTCGGCTACACCGTCGACCAGGTGGTGCACGACTACGGGGACCTCTGCCAGGTCATCACCGAAGTCGCCATCGAAATGGATGCCTCCATCCGGGTGCACGAGTTCTCCACCCTCAATCGTTGCCTGGACAATGCGATCGCGGTCGCCGTCGCCGCCTTCAGCAAGGAGCGGGACGCCGACGACCTCAGCGCCGGTGTCCTCGGCGCGGCGGAGTGCCACGAGCTGAAGAACTGCCTGGCGACGGCGAGCTACGCCGCGCGGGCCCTGGAGATCGGCAACCTGCCCATGTCGGGCGCCACCGGGTCCATCCTGAAGAAGAGCCTGGCCGCCATGCGCCGCTCCCTGGACGGCAACGACGCGGGGTGACCGGCCGGTTCCGCTTCAACCCACCGCGGGCGCGGCCGGCGGCGCGCCCGCAAGCGCGCCGCGCGCCTGCTCCCGCTTCTTCAACACCAGGTAGGCGTGCAGCATCTCCACGGACAGGCCATGGAGCACCAGGCGCGCACCGGAGCGCAGCGTCGACAGCGGAATCATCGGGTGGCGGTTGTTCACCAGCATCGCCGGCAGCGGATCGTTCAGCACGCGCGCGGCGTAGATGGCGATGGTTTCGTCGAGCTGAAGCGAATGCGTGGCGCGCCAGAAGTCGTTGTCGGTCAGGAACAGCTGGTACACCGGCGTGTAGAGCTCGATGGCGGTCTGCAGGTCGACCTTGTTGCACCAGCGGTCCGGCATCGGCTCGATGGGAAGGTCGCCGTCCGTGACGTCGCTGAAATCCAGCTGCGCCGCCGGGACGATGTCGCGGCCCTGGTCGCGCAGCTGCTGGTTCAGGTAGATCAGGAAGTTGAAGACGTTGAGGTCGTGCCGCAGGAAGGCGTCCTCCTTCAGGTCCTCGAGGTTGCGCATGCGCATGTTCTCGAGCGGCGGGATCGTCACCCCCTGGATGTTGCGCCCCAGGAAGGCCAGGATCTCCGCGCCCAGGTGGAAGTGGCGCAGGATCAGCCAGTTGGCGTTCGGCGTGACGAAGGTCTTCAGGCTTTCGGACAGCAGCCAGTGCAGCACGCGCGACGAAGTCAGCGTCTTGGGCAGGAAGATCTTGACCAGCTGGATCAGCACGATCGCCGCGCGCGCGAGCGGCCGCACCACCGGCAGCAGGAACTGGCGCGACGCGGAGCTGCTGTCTTCCAGCCACGCGCGCTTGACGGTGTCGTCGATCGGGATGCTGCGGTCCAGCCAGACGGCCATCCAGGGGTTCGGGTCGCGCGGGTCGTGCGCGCCGTCGAGGAACTTGGGCTGCTTCTTCACAGGACGTGCCTCGCCTGCATCACGTAGAGGGCCGCCACGTCACGGGCGGTGGCGACGATGCGCTCGCCGGCGTCGCCCGTCGGGTCCTGCGAGATCACATGCGTCACCGCATCCATCCACCGGGCCAGGTGTTGCACGTCGTTCTCTCCGTGGTAGCGCAGGAACCGATAGGACGATTCCGGCAGTTGCAGTTGCCGCCGCAGGCGCGGCAGCAGCGAAGGGATGATGCGCTGGCCGGTGCCCTCGATGATGTAGATGCCGCCCAGCAGCCCGATCGGATTGGGCTGCGCCGCGGCCGCATGCATGTAGCTGTTGAGCGCGTCGCCGCCGGGGTTGCGGCGCAGGTCTTCGATGCGCTCCGCCGTACCGCCGGCCGCGCGGTAGTCGTCGAACAGGATGCGGAAGTCGTGCTGCTCGTCGTCGGCATGCGCGGAGATGAGCCGAACCAGTTCTTCGTAGGGCGCGCCCGTGTTGCGCACCGCCTCGCGCATCCACAGGCTGCCTTCGCGCACCTGCGGGATCCAGCAGGCCATCCAGGCCAGGTGGTCGTCGCGCGACATGCGGCCCTGCACGATGCGGCGCACGAGCGGGGTGCGCCAGAAGTCCGAGCGGAACTCGTGCCACACGCCGGCCAGTTCACGCAGCACGTGCGCCACCCGGCCGTCCTGCCCCGGCAACGGCAGGTGCGGCGGCGGCACGTCGGCGCCCTCGTCCGAGCCGGCATCCCCGACCTGCACTTGCGGCGGGCGAGCCGGCTCCGCCCGGGCGGGCGCGCTCCCCGCCTGCACCACCGTGAACTTGAGGAAGGACACCGTGAACCGGCCGGACTCCGGCACGAAGCACAGCACCTCCTGCCCCACCTGCAGCGTCTTCTCGCGCAGGAAGTCGGCCAGCATGATGAAGATGGAGGCGGCGCCGGTGTTGCCGCGGCGGCGCAGGTTGCTGTACCAGCGCTCGCGCGGCAGGCGCAGGCCGGCGCGTTCCATCAGGTCCTCGATCACGCCGGCGAACTTCTCGGACGAATAGTGGCAGAGGAAGTGGTCGACGCGCGCCGGGTCGAAGCAGCCGGCGCGCACCAGGTTCGCGTACTCGTGGATGCCCAGGTCGAACAGCTGGGGCAGCAGGCGGGTGTCCTGCCGCAGCAGGAAGGCGCCGTCGCGCTCCGCCTCCGCCAGCGAGGGATAGTCCAGGTACGACTTGCCGGCCTTGTCATGCGCGAAGCCCACCTGCATGCACACGGGCAGGTCGCCGGCGAAGGAGCGCGAGCTGACCCAGTCCAGCCGCAGCGACAAGCCGGTGGCCGCCGGCTGGTCCGCGAGCAGCCAGGCACCTGCGCCATCCGACAGCATCCAGCGCAGGAAGTGCGCGTCGAAGTCGGTGTCGTAGCCCGACGGGACGAAGCGCGAGCGCTTGAACAGGCGCGACGGGAACTCGCTGGTGGCGACCAGCGCCCGCGCGTGGGTGCCCAGTTCGATGGCGGAAGCGGCATGCACCAGCGCCGAGATGCCGGCGCCGCAGATGCCCTGGTGGCTGCTGATCTCCATCGGCCGGGCGCCGAGTTCGCCCTGCAGCATGCTGGCGAAGCCGGGCATGCCGGTGTCGCCGCCGGAGGAGCCGGTGCACAGCATGCCCACGTCCTCCAGCTTGGCGCCGGCCGCGCGCAGGCAGTCCTGCACCGCGCGCGCCGCCAGGTCCGAGGACGAATGCAGGGAGTTGCCCGCCTCGTCGATGGCGTAGTGGCGCGTCTCGATGCCGTTGTCCGCGAGCACGCGGCGCTTGATGCGCTCCGAGTGGCGGTTCAGCGGCGCGACGTAGCGGTCGATCTCGGCGTTCGGCACGGGCAGCCCCGGCATGAACAGGCCGGAGCCCACCAGGTGCACGCGCCGGTAGCGCGTGGGGAAGACGGAAAAACGTTCGGTGGGGGCGTTCATGAAACGGTGCGGCCTCGCAGGGACCGGGAGCGGAGCGCGGGGACGAAGGTGCCTGCCACGAACACGCGCAGGCCGTAGGCGAAGAGGCTCGGCTCGACCAGGCGGGGATCGAGGCGGGGCGCGAGCTGCGCATGCAGCCGCGGCAGATCGCTCCAGTGCGCGTCGCCGTGCTCGTGGTGCGCCGTGTGCAGGCCGACGTTGAAGAACAGGGGGTTGACCCAGCCGAGGAAGTTGCGCGAATGGTTCCAGCGCGAAAGGTCGTCCGCATGCGCATGCTGCAGGTAGTTGGCGGCGAGCAGGAAGAACAGGGCCGCGGCCTGCGGGACCAACACGAACAACACGGCGCGCTGCCAGTCGGCCCGAAGCGCCAAGGCCACGGCGCCGACGAGAACGGCATAGTGCAGCGCCACCACCGCGAGGCGGCGGCGATCGGTCCGCGAGAGCTGCGCGACATGCCGCCCGAGCAGCGGACCCACCGCACAGGCGAACAGCACCGGGTGCGCGATGAAGCCCGGCAAGTCGTTGCCGTCACCCCAGCGCCACGTGCGCGTGGTGTCCCGCTCCGCGTTCCGGTGCGCGTGGTGGTCGCCGACATGCGCCGGGTCGAAGGCGAAGCCGGGATGTCCCTGGAACAGCGTGAACCACAGGTCGGTGGCATGGTTGAGCCACGCCCTGCGCCACAGCGGCAGGTGCTGGTGGTTGTGGTGCATGACGCTCACGGCGAACGCCAGCACCAGCGACGCGGCGAACAGCAGCGGGTGGAAGCGGTCGGCCGTCCACTGCGCGAAGAGCACGCCGGTGGCGGCGGCCATGTACAGCAGCGTCCTGCGGTCGGCGCTATGGCGCAGCATGCGGCCTCCGTGCCTCCAGTGCGGTCCCCTGCCCCGCCGCGTGCAGGCCCGCGAACACCGCCCGCATGGCGTCCCACCAGCCGGTCTCGTGGTAGGTGCGGCCTTCGGCCCGGCACCACGCGCGCGTGCGGGCCGCGGCAGCGCGCAGGGCATGCTGCGGCAGGGCCGGCTGCAGGTGGTGCTCGATCTGGTAGTTCAGCCCGCCGAACAGGTAGTCGCCGACGCGGCCGGTGCGCACGTTGCGCGTGACCGCCAGCGTCCGTTCCGGTTCGCGCAGGTCGGTGCCTGGCGGCAGCACCGGCAGGCCGTAGTGGTTGCAGGCGAAGACCCCGCCGAGGTAGAGACCCGTCAGGCCGTGGTGGAGCAGCAGGAAGGCGGCTGCTCCGGTGGGACCGAGCGCATGCAGCGCCAGGCCGAAGAGCACGCCGTGCCGCAGGACCAGCGCCGAGAGCTCCGCGACCCAGCCGCGCGGCCGCGCCCGCACGACATGCAGCAAGCTCAGCCCCTGGAAATAGGCCGCGGTGCAGGCCACCAGCGGCAGGAACAGCCAGGCCTGCCAGCGCGCGACCCGGCGGCGCCACGCCGGGCGACCTGCGAGCGCCGCGGGCAGGAAGACGAACACGTCATAGAGGTCGGGGTCGGCTTCCAGCACATGCGGATGGCGGTGGTGGCGGCGATGCTTGTCCTCCCACCACGACACGCTGATGCCGCACAGCACGTTCCAGAGCAGGAAGCCGAGGCGCCGCGAGCCGCGTGCGCTCCGCACGATCTGCCGGTGGGATGCGTCGTGCGCCAGGAAGCCAAGCTGCACGATGGCCAGCGAGAGGAGCGCCGCGTTGAACAGCAGTTGCGGGGCCAGCGAGCCCGCCAGGGACAGCCAGGCCAGGCTTGCCGCCAGCAGCGCCAGATGCACGAAGAAGCGTGCCCAGACCATTCCGTCCCCATCTGTTTGGTGGCATCGTAGCGCACCGATACCGCGCGGCCGCTGGCGCGCCGTGCGTGCAGCACCCGACTGCGCAGGCATGTTGCGCCGCAACCACCAGCGTCCCGCGGACCCGCGGCCGCCGGGGAGCGGCGGATGGCGCAGGGGATCAGCGCCGGACCGGCACCGCCGCCAGCATGCGTTGCAGCTTCTCCGCCCGCGACGCCACGACGAGTTGACACGCCCAGCCGACCTGACCTTGCAACCGCGTCCAGGTCGCGGCGTCGCAGCCGCTCGCGGCGCAGGCATGCAATCGCGCCCGCAGCCGGTCGTAGGCGTCCCGTGCCAGGTTGGGCCGCTCGTTCACCACCATCCCGGTCACCTGCTGCCGTGGTGGGCGGGCATCCGCCGCGTCTTGCCGGGATGCAGCCTGAAGCCCTCGGCCTGCACGATGGCCTCGACCCAGGATTGCAGCGCGCGGCCGCGCGATCGCAGCTCGCGCGGTCCGGAGAAGACGATGTCGTCGGCGTAGCGGCTGTAGTGCGCGCCGAACCGCCAGGCCAGTCCCTCCAGCCGCAGGTCCAGCCCGAACGCGCACAGGTTGGCCAGCGCGGGGGAGGTCGGCGCGCCCTGCGGCAGGTGGCGGGAGGCGAGGCGCCTGGCGCCCTTCCAGTCGATGCCGCCGTCGTCGACGAGCCGTTCACGGACCGCGAGGGGCGTGCGCGTCGTCGTCAATCGCGCCAGCGCGTCGGCGACGCCTTCGGCGTAGCCCAGCGTCCGCCAGAGCGCACGGATGCGCGCGACGCCGATGCTGTGGAAGAAATCCCGCAAGTCGAAGGCCAGGACCACGGCATGGCCGGCATGCCCGCGCGCGTGGCTGATCGCGCTGCGGCCGCGAACGAAGCCGTGGGCATGCTCATGGACGGGCACAGCCTCCAGCAGGCCGGACAGCAGCTTCTGCTGCGCGCGCTTCAAGGCGGGCTTGGGAACCTCGATCAGCCGCAGCCCGCCCGAGCGCTTGGCCTTGAGCAGCGGATGGTAGTGCGCACTGGTTGGCCGATCGGCCTGCATCGCGCGGAAGTCCTGTGCCGGGCTCGTCCACCACTGCAGCCTGTCCAAGGGAACGTCCAGCCACGCGGCCAGGTCCGCAGCGGTGTCCCAGCGCGGCAGGCGCAAGGTCTCCAATGCGAAAGGGGGCCGCCCCATGCGTGCCGGTCGCAGCAGCAGGCGCCGCACGCGCGGAAGCGAGTCCGGTGGCGATCCAGTGGCGGTAGCGAAGGCGCGTCATGCGGGGTGGCTCCGGCGCCCCAACCAGCGGGTCGGGTGTGATGCGTCTTGCGCAACGCGCAAATGGCCATCACGCGGCGTGATGCCAGCTTCGAAGGGATGCCATGGGGATACCCCACAGCCCGATGCCTTCCGGTATCGGTCATGCTTGAAGCGCCGGAGCCGCCGCGATTATGCGATGGATGCGGCGCGGCGCCGCTGGCGCGATACTCGCGCCGTGAACCTCCAGCCGCCCCTCCTGTCCATTGCCCTCGCCCTGGCGGTCGCCGCGGGGGCCTGGGCGCAACCGGCCGTGGTGCCCTTGTCGACGCCGGTCGAAGTGCTGGCCCGCGACGCGCTCGGCCCGCAACCCGGCATGGCGGTGGCAGGTGCATGGCGGGACGGACGCGCCACCTACGCCGGCGCGGCCAGCGGCATCGCCTCCCCGGTCGCCACGGGGCCGCAGGCCACGCTGTTCGAGATCGGCTCCATCAGCAAGGTCTTCACGGGGCTGCTGCTCGCGCAGGAGGTCGAGGCCGGTGTGCTCTCGCTGGACGATACCCTGGGCCGCGTGCTCCAGGACAAGGTGGCGTTCAGCCACCCCGACACCGCGGCGATCACGCTGGGCCAGCTGGTGACGCACACGTCATGCCTCCCCCGCCTGCCGCCGGACTTCCGCGAGGGGGGTTACCTCCGTCGCGACCCTTATCGCACGTACGACCGGGCACGCCTCTGGAAGATGCTGGGCCAGCTCGCCCTGGCGAGCCGTGCGCCTTGCGATGGGTCGTACAGCAACCTCGGCTTCGCGGTGCTCGGCGAGCTCCTGGCCGAGCGCCACGGCAAACCGTGGGCGGAGCTGGTGCGCGAGCGCATCACGCAGCCGCTGGGCATGGCGAACACGATCCAGGACCTCGGCCCCCACGCCTCGCGCCTCGCGCCGGGTTTCGACGGCACCGGGCCGGCCCCGCGCTGGGACATGCAGGCCTTCGCCGGCGCCGGCGCGCTGCGTTCGACCGCGGAAGACCTGTTGGTCTTGGGCCGCGCGATCCTCGCGGGACGCCAGGGTCCCCTGGGCGCGGCGGCGGAGCGCCTGGTCACCCCGCTCGCTCGGCTCGACGGCCAGGTCGGCTACGGGCTGTTCGTCAACGGCCCGCCCGCGCGGCGCACGTATGGCCACACCGGCGGCACCGGCGCCTTCCGGTCGGTGCTGACGATCGCGCAGGACACGCAGGAAGTGGTGGTGCTCCTCGCGAGCAACGCGCAGTCCGCCGTCTGGCGCATCGCCAACGACATGCTGGTGGGGCGCTATCCCGTCGACGACGCCCGCTTCGAGCTTCCCCCCGAGCGTCTGGCCGATTACCAGGGCGTGTTCCGCGAAACGCGCCACAACGCGTTCACCGTGGTCGCCCAGGACGGGCGGCTCTACCTGCGCAGCACCGGGGCGCCGTATGTCGCCCTCACGCCGTCCGGCCCGGACCGCTTCAATTACGGCACGCGCGCCAAGGCGGTGTTCGAGCGCACCGACGGCCGCGTGACGGCGCTGCACTGGGTGATCCGCGGGGAGGAGCGCCCGGCCCGCCGCACGGGCGACCCCCTGCCTGCCGCGGCCCTGCTGCCGCAGGCCGACCTGCAGGTCTATGTCGGCCGCTACCGCGCGCCCCGCTTCGAGCTGCATGTGCGCGCCGACGGCGGACAGCTCTCGGTGCAGCTCACCGACCAGGACCGCATGCTGGTCTACCCGGTGGCGGGCCAGCCCGATCGCTTCGCCTGGGACGTCGTGCAGGCCGAGGTGCAGTTCGAGCGGCTGCCGAGTGGCGAGGTGCGTGGGCTGACGCTGTTCCAGGGGGGCGCGGTGAAGGCGGTGCGGGTGGACTGACCGGCGGCCGCCCCGCTCTGACTTGCGCGTTGGAGACGGAGGCCGCGCTGGAGTTCGTGGCCGGGATCGCGCGGGACACCGCTGTCAGCGAAGACGTTGCGCGCCGATGGGGGGACGGTGCCGGTGGCGCAGCGTGACCATCGTGGGGCTGGTCAGGTGCCTCGGATATAGAGCGGTGCCTTCTCATGCGATGTATACGTGCCGTAGGTCTTCGCGGACGGGTAGTACTCGGAAGAGAACTGCACCTTTCCCGCGACATCGTCGCCCGCGCTTGCCGCAATGAAGGCGAGCATCAGGTCGATGCCGGCCGAGACGCCGGCCGATGACCACACCTTTCCGTCGCGAACATATCGCTCCTGCACCACTTGGACGTCGCCGAGGGCCGTCAACCGATCGAGGGACCCCCAATGCGTCGTAGCCTTCTTGCCCTGCAGGATCCCGGCGGCGTGCAGCAGGAACGCGCCCGTGCAGACGGAGAGCACCGCCTCGCAGCCCGCTGCCTGCTTCGCGATGAAATCGACCAGGACGGCGTTGTCCACTTCGGTTCGCGTACCTTGCCCGCCGGGGACCAGCAGCACGTCGAGTGCGGGACAGGTGTCGAACGAGACGTGCGGGTTGACGCTCATCCCCTTCGCGCAGGCGATGGGCGCGTCCGTCTGGGCCACCAACAGGCAAGTCTCGGGCCCACCCGCCACCTGCTTCCACATGGTCAGCATCTCCCACGGTCCGACGAAGTCGAGTTCCTCGACGGCGGGGAAAAGCAGGATTCCGAACTTCATCGCGACTCCCAGCAGAGCAAAGGATCCAGGCGCATCCGGTCAGGCCGCGGCGCGCCACGCGTCCCGGAGAAACACCGGGAGGTCCATGGTCGGCGGCTTCAGCCCGGCTTCGTACATCATGTCGGCGACATATCCCCTGTGATACGTGCCGTGGTTGACCACGTGCAACAGCATCTCCTCGGCCGTCATCGTGCCCGAGCCTCCATCGACGAACTGGAAGTCGATGGGTACGGTGCGCTGGCCGACAGGCAACGCGCTTGCGAACTCCGTATACCAACCGTCGAGCGACAGCTGGAGCTCTCTCAACTCGGAGAACGAGGGCAGCGACTCGAAGTTCCTGGAGCGGAAACCATGCGCCTCGCCCGTGAGATGCCCTTTCCAGATCCGGCCCACCACATGGATGTGGCCAAGGACCCCGAGCGCGCCCGATGGCCGACCCGGCCTTGCTTGCACGAGGATGCCCGGGTCCACGCCAGCCAGCGATCGATAGATCGTGTCGTTCGCCCAGGCCGAATACCGAAGCAACTTCTGGAGAGGGTCCGAATCGGAGCGCATGGCAGCACCATCGAAGTGAGTCCGGCCATCGTACGCGGTCGTGCCCCCCGCGTCACTCCGCTCCCGAGGTTGGCTTTCCTCCGGCGCGGGCCTGCGCGCGGAGCGATCCCAGCCGACGCGCCTAAGGCTCCCTCAGCGTGGCATGGCGCGGCAAGCCGTCGTCGACGGGGGCCCAGGCGAGTGCACTCCGCGTGAACGTGTGGTCGCGCGGCGGCGTCGATTCGGGGTCGTCGAGGCTGCACGTCGTGACATCCAGTTCGCCAAGCCCGTCGCGCTGGTAGGTGATGGGCGTGCCGCAGTCGGCACAGAAGCTTCGCACCACCCCCGGTGACGACTGGAAGTTCTTCAGGCTGCCCTGCGTCAGGCGAAAGGCTCCGGGTGGCACGGAGAACCAGGCCACCACCGGCGCGGCGCTGGCACGGCGGCAGAAGGTGCAGTGACATAGCGTCTCGTGCGTGACGGCGCCTTCGACTTCATAGCGAACCGCGCCGCAGAGGCAGCCGCCTACGCGCTTCGGGTCCATGGACAACTCCTTCAGGGTACGTGCGCTGCCATGTTAGCGCCGCGAAACTGCCGCACACTATCGCCCGCAACCACCTGGCCCACATGACGGAAACCGCCCCCACGCTCGAACTCCTGCCGCGCGACCTGACCCCCTACCAGGCCGGCAACACCGGCATCCCCTACGTGCACCGCTTCGACTCCGGCCGGCCCGGACCGCACGTGCTGGTCAACGCGCTGACGCACGGCAACGAGTTCTGCGGCATGGTCGCCGCGACGCACCTGCTGGACCGCGAGGTGCGGCCGGTGCGCGGCGTGCTCACGGTCAGCTTCGCGAACGTTGAGGCCTACGAGTCCTTCTCCACGGACGACCCGTTCGCCAGCCGGCAGCTGGTGCACAACATGAACCGCATCTGGTCGCCGGAGTGGCTGGAGGGCGGGGAGCAGAGCCCGGAGCTGCGCCGCGCGCGCGAACTCCGGCCGGCGCTGGCCGCGGCGGACCACATCCTCGACCTGCATTCGACTTCGCAGGAGGTCGAACCCTTCTGGGTGTACCCGACCTTCGAGCGCAATGCCCGCGCCGCCGCCGCCATCGGCGTGCCGGCCATCCACCTCGTGATGCCGAACGGCCTGGGCACGGGCACGCCCGTCATCCAGCATGGCCGCCATGGCGATGCCCACTCGGACGCCGTGGCGCTGGTGGCGGAATGCGGGCAGCACTTCCTGCGCGCGACCGGCGAGGTCGCGGTCGAAGTCACGTTGCGCTTCCTCGCGCACTTCGGGCTGGTCGAACCCGACCCGGCCTGGGCGACGCCCGCCCCTGCGCGACGCTACGAGCTGCTGTCGACGGAAGTCGTGCGCGATGGCCGGGTGCAGTTCGCGCGGCCGATGGTCGGCATGGAAGTGTTCGCGCGTGGCGAGCTGATCGCCACCGACGGGGAGCGGGAGATCCGCTCGCCGTGCGATGGCTGCACGATCTTCATGCCGACGCGGCAGGCCATCGTTGGCCGGGAGCTGGTCTACCTGACGCGTCCGCTGGCCTGAGTCCCGCGGCAGGGATCGTCGCCGCGCCTTCTCAGCCGTTCAACAGGCCGGCCAGCGCGGCTTCATCCAACGGCTTCACGAAGAAGCTGTCGAATCCCGCGGCGAGCGCGCGTTCGCGGTCCACGTCCTGTCCGTAGCCGGTCACCGCCGCCAGGCGCAAGGCGCCGAAGGCAGGCGCAAGGCGCCGAAGGCAGGCGATTCGCGAAACATCCGGGCGAGGCGTATGCCGTCGATGTAGGGAAGGCCGATATCCAGCAGGCACAGGTCGGGGCGCACCTCTTCTGCCCGCTGCAGGGCCCCGCGTGGATCGTGCAGCACGTGCACGTCATGGCCCATGGCCTCGATCAGCATGGCCAGGGTCTGCGCAGCGTCGACGTTGTCGTCGACCACCAGGACCGTCAGACGCTTGCCTTCGCTCCGATCCAGCGGATGGGTCGTGCCGTGAGCTTCTTCTGGCGGGGCGGTGAGCGGCAGGCAGACCTCGAAGCGGCTGCCCCGGTCCGTCCCTTCACTTTCGGCGGACACCCGGCCCCCGTGCATGTCGACCAGGCTCCTGACCAGGGCGAGGCCGATGCCGAGACCCCCTTGCGAGCGATCGAGCGTGCGCTCGGCCTGCGAAAACAGTTCGAAGGCGCTCGCGATCATCTCGGGGGTCATGCCGACGCCGTCGTCCTCCACCGAGATCTTCACGAACCCTTCGTCGACGTCCGTCGCCAAGGTGATGCGGCCGCGCTCGGGCGTGAACTTGGCGGCGTTGTGGAGCAGGTTGCCGACGACCTGCACCAGGCGGTTGTGGTCTCCTTCGACGAACGCGGGCGACGGCGACGTTTGCACGAACAAGCGATGCTGGCGCTGCTCGATGAGCGGCCGTGCCTGTTCCAGTGCCTCGGACACCACGCGCTTCACGTCGACGCTTTTCCTTTCCAGGCGCACCAGTCCGCGCGTCACGCGGGACACATCGAGCAGGTCGTCCACCAGTCCCGTCATGTGCTTCACCTGGCGGGAAATGATGTCGCAAGCGCGCAAGGTCCGGGCTTCATCGCCCCTCGCCAGCTTGAGGATCGCTGCCGCCGCACCGATGGGCGCGAGCGGATTGCGAAGCTCGTGCGCCAGCATCGCCAGGAACTCGTCCTTGCGCCTGTCCGCCAGGCGCAGTGCGTTCTCGGCGGCCTTGCCGGCCGTGATGTCCACCACCACGGCGAGCACGCTGATGCGCTTCTCTGCGTCGGTTTCGCCCGGAAGCACGATCCGGCTCACCGTGTTGTTCACCCAGACGGTGGTCCCGTCCGGACGGAGGTAGCGCTTCTCGATCTGGAAGGCCTCCCCGGTTTCGACGACTTTCCCGAAGAGCGCCAGGTTCGCTGCCAGGTCCTCCGCGTGCGTGATGTCCTGCATCCGCAGCCGAAGCAGCTCCTCGGCCGGCCGCCCCACCACCTCGCAGTAACGCTGGTTGACGCGCAGGATGCGTCCTGTCGGGTCGACTTCGCACATGCCGGCCGCCGTCTGCTCGAAAGCCGCCGTGAGATGCGCGTTGCTCTCCGCGAGCGCCTGCCGGTTGCGCCGGCGTTCGGTCACGTCGATGTCGACGCCGCGCATGATCGCCGGCCGACCATCCGCCCCCGCCTGGACCTCCGCGATCGTCGCGATCCATCGCTCCTTTCCGTCGGCACCGACGACGCGGAACTCGACGTCGAACTCGCCGACCGTCGACGTGATCCGCGCCATGACGCGAGAGAGCCCTTCCCGGTCGCCTTCGGGGACGCACTTCATCACGAGGTCCATGCTCGGCGCGCGGCTGAAAGGTTCCAGTCCGAGCAACGGATAGATGCCCTCGGACCACTCCAGCCGGTTGCTGCGCATGTCCCATTCGAAGGTGCCGAGCTTTGCAGCGGCTTGCGCGCGTTGCAGCCTCGCGTTCGCGGCCCTCAGGGCTTCCTCGGCTTCCTTGCGCTCCGTGATGTCGATGACGGAGCCGATGTAGCCGGCGTATTCTCCCCCCTCGCCGAAGCGGGGCTCGGCGAAGTCGATGACCCAACGGTAGGCGCCGTCGTGTCGACGCAGGCGATACTCGGCCTGATAGCCCACCTTGGCCGCGCTGGCTGCCAGGAAAGTGGTCTTGGCGGCAAGGCGATCCGCTTCGTGCACGGCGTTCGTCCAGCCGATGCCCTCCCCTTCGCCCGGCGCCTGGCCCGTGAAGGCGTACCACTTGTTGTTCAACGCGATGCAGTGGCCCGTGGCATCGGTGATCCACATGATCACCGCCGCGTGGTCGGCGAAGGCGCGGAAGTCCGAGGCGGCAGTGTCGGAGCCGGGAGGTGGGTTCACTGCACGGAGCCTTGCAAGGGGTGACCAGGCCATGCTAGCAGGGCCCTCTTGCCTGCGGTGGGTTGCAGGCCGCACGCCGCCAGGCCTGGCTCTACAGTCTCCTCCGCCGATGCGACGAGCTGGCGCGAACCTACATCAGCCCCACCACGGGGTAGCGCCGCCACTCCGGCTCCGCATGTCGCCGACCGTGCGTGAACAGGAACCAATGCACCGCTTCCTGGCTGGACAACTGCTCGGGATGGGCGGCCTTCCACTCTTCAAACTGCTGCCGCAGCGCCGGCTCGTCCTCCAGCATCTGCAAGGCCGTGTCCTCGAAGGCGTAGGCCGAGACGGAAGCCTGCTTCCTCTCCAGCACGCTGTTGAAGAAGCCCCAGCGGAAGAAGCTGTCGTGCGCCTCGGGCTCCAGCGTCTCGACAGCGTAGCGGGCACCGGGCTGGTCCAGCGGCACCAGCACATCGCCGGCGCGCGCCTGGATGCTCTCCGCGTGGGTGCTGAACTCCACCCGGTCATGGAACATCCGGCCTTCATAGGCGGCGGGGCGCGTTCCGACCTCCACCACCCGGTACACGCGGGCCGCATCGAACACGCGGTCCGCGTCCAGCCGCTGCAGCGCGACGCCGTTCCACTCCAGCCGTTCGATCACCTCGCGCCAGGCCTGCGGCACGAGGTAGGCCTTGGGCACCGTCACCGCAGGCTCCGCGAGGCAGCGGTCGTAGTGAAGGATGTCCTTCTCCCACGGCTGGTTCCTGTCGTAGGCCAGCCTTTCATAGTTGCCCAGGCGGCTGGGCGTGCGCACGGCCGCATAGCCCCGGAAGCGAAGGCGCGCTGGACGATCGTGGTCGTTGCGCCAGCGCACCGGCCACTGCGTGCGGCGCCTGGCGTCTTCCCGCGCGTCGCGCCGCAGCGCCTGGATGCGTTCCCCGTGCGCCACGCTGAACGCCAGCACCACCTCGACCAGCGTGCGCGTGGCCGCCAAGCGGTCGGCGAAGGGCTTGAGCATGTGGGTCTCGGGCATGAAGCCGATCGTGTGGTGCAGGGCGGCATAACCGGTCGAGAAGCGCGGCACGTCGAGAAAGTCCTCGATGCCGTCGTCCGGTGTCTCCTTCAGCAGGTTGACGTAAGGACAGGTCGGCCAGCCGCGCCGCTCCATGTCGCCGTAGATCGCCGGCAGCATCTGCTCGCGAAGGAACTCACCCAGGCCGCCACCCAGCTTGTCCGGCTGGGTGGGGATCAGGGTCATGGTGTAGGCGTAGTCGGCACCGTTGGACGTGTGCGTGTCCACCATGACGTCCGGGTCCCAGTCGGTGAAAAAGCGGTTGAAGGCCTGGGCCGCCAGGCTGTCGCACTTGACGAAGTCGCGGTTCAGGTCGAGGTGCCGGGCGTTGCCGCGAAAGCCGAACGATTCGGGGCCCAACTGGTTCACCCGCGAGGTGGACTGCCGGTTCACGCAGCCGTCGACGTTGTAGACCGGGATGAAGAGGAACACCGTGCGACCGAGCGCTGCCCGTCGCGCGGGCTCGACGCAGAAGTCGCGCACCAGGGCCATGCAGGCGTCGATGCCTTCCGGTTCGCCGGGATGGATGCCGTTGTTGTTGAAGAACACCGGGCGCCGCTGCTCCCGCAGGGTGTGGCGATCGAACACGCCGTCGGCCGTGACCAGGCCGGCGTGGATCGGCAGCCCGCCGTCGGCGACGCCGATCTGCCACCAGCGCAGCACGCTTGGAAATTGCTCCGCCAGCCGCGCATAGAAGGCGATGCATTCGGCCCAGGTCGCGGTCTGGTTGCCGTTGCCGCGTTCGAACGGCGTGGGATGGGCGAAATGGGTTGCGGTCATGCGGGGTCCTGTTCCTAGCGCCGCAGCAGCGCCGCCAGTTCGGCCGCCTCGGCCGGCTTGACCAGGTAGTGGTCGAAGCCGGCCTCCTGCCCGCGGTGCCGGTCATCCACGCCGCCATAGCCGGTCAGGGCGATGAAGGTCGCGGCGGCACCGGACACGCTGGCCCGAAGTTCCCGCGCCAGGGTGAAGCCGTCCATGCCCGGCAAGCCGATGTCCAGCACGAAGGCATCGAAGCGGCTCGCCTCCGCGGCTTCCAGGGCGCGAGCGGAATCGTGCGCCACGTGCACCTCGTGGCCCAGCGTTTCCAGCAGCAGGCCCAGCGTGTCGGCGGCGTCCTGGTTGTCGTCCACCACCAGGATCCGCAACTGGTGCGTGGCACGAGGCAGCGGGATCGCCGGCGTGGCAGCCTGCGCCTGCAGGTCTCCCTTCTTCAACAGCGGCAGCGTGACGGTGAACGCGGCGCCCTGGCCGCTTCCCGCGCTCTCCGCCACCACCCGGCCGCCGTGCAACTCCACCAGGCTCTTCACGAGTGCGAGGCCGAGGCCCAGGCCGCCTTGTGCCCGGTCCGGCGTGCGCGCCCCCTGCGTGAAGAGATCAAAGACGTGCGGCAGCAGGTCGGGCTCGATGCCCATGCCGTTGTCCGCCACCCGGATCTCCACGTCCTCCCCCACGGCCATGGCCACGGAGAGGGCCCCGTTCGGCGGTGTGTACTTCGCGGCGTTGTTCAGCAGGTTCGACACCACCTGCACCAGGCGCGGCCGGTCGCCCAGCACGTGCACGTCCCCCGCGGGCATGCGCGTCGTCAGTTCGTGCCCGCGGGCTTCCACCAGCGGCCTCACCTGTTCGATCGCATGCGCCAGCACGGTCTTCATCTCCACCGGCTGCCGATCGAGTTCCACGAGTCCGCGCGTCACGCGCGACACGTCCAGCAGGTCGTCGACCAGCTCCGTCATGTGCCGCACCTGGCGCTCGATGATGTCCGCGGAGCGTTGCACCTTGGCGGGATCCGAGGATGCCGCCTTCAACAGGTGCGCCGCGGTGCTGATCGGCGCCAGCGGATTGCGCAGTTCGTGGGCCAGCATGGCCAGGAAGTCGTCCTTGCGCCGGTTGCTCGCGAGCAGTTCGTCCCGCGCGCGTTTCTGCTCGTGGATGTCGGTGCAGGTGCCCATCCAGCGGATGACGGCGCCCTGCCCGTCGCGCACGGCCAGGGCACGCCCGAGCACCCACCGGTACTCCCCGGAGCGGTGGCGCAGGCGGTACTCGACTTCGTACGGCGCACCGGTCTCCAGGCTGTGCCGCCATTTCCGCCAGGCTTCCTCGCGATCGTCCGGGTGCAGGATGTCCGCCCATCGTTCCCCGTCGATGGACCCGGCCGGCAGGCCGGTGAACTCGTAGGTCTGCTCGTTGAAATAATCCGTGTACCCGTCCGGCAGCGTGGACCAGACCATCTGCGGCATGGCATCGGCGATCGTCCGGAACTGCGCCTCGCTCTCCCGCAGTTCCCGCTCCGCCTGGAGACGCTCGGTGACGTCCTCGTGGATCAACAGCACTTCGGCGACCCGCCCGTCCTCCGCCTTGATGGGCCGGGCCGTGGCCTGCACCCAGCGCGCGAGGCCCGGCTTGCCGAGCTCGGCGGGGTCGTAGCGGATCGCCGGGATGCGCACGGCTTCTCCCGCGAAAGCCCGCCGCAGGTAGGGCGTCACGCCCTTCGCCTCGAGTTGCGGGTCGGCCAGCATGTCGTAGCCGGAGAGCACGAATTCCAGCAGCGGGTCGCCGTCGTGCGCTCCCCAAAGGTCCTGCCACGCCCGGTTGACCCGCAGCGTGCGGCCGTCGACGGAGAGCAACTGGGCGCTGAAGGGCGCCTGCTCGAAAAGGGTCTGGAAGCGTTGGTCTGCCGGAATTCCGGATGCAGGTGCGGTGGGCGTGCTCACCCGCCGATTGTGCCCACGGGTGTCAAGCTCTTCATTGCCTCGCGCTCGCGGCCTCGTTCAGGCGACACCGCCTACAGCCGAGAAGGAAGCTCCCCACGGGCAGTCGATGCCCGCGCTGGCACCCCCGTGCAGCGGCGCATTGTGGAATGCATCCAAAGCGAAACCCTTTTCGCAGGAGCATTTCATGAAGAAGTTCATCTTGTCCGCCGTCGCCGTCAGCGCAGTCGCCTTCGGCGGTCTCGCGCACGCCGACCTGATCGATGGCGTGGGGAACACGATCTCGCGCATCTTCGGCGTCCCGTACGATCCCACGCCGCCGGGGCGACCCGGCTTCGCCCCCGGCACGGTCTACACCGATGCGGACGGCACCCAGTACCAGGTGGATGGTTACGGCCGGCACATCCCGCTGGGGAAAGCGCCGATCGCCTATGGCACGGTGCCGCCGACGGTGGCCGCCGCGCCCACGTACGACGATGACCGCGACGGCGTGGCGAACCCGTACGACCGGTACCCTTACGACGCGCGCTATCGCTGAGGGTCCGGCCGGGGAAGGAATCTAGCAACGGCCCTTCTTCGCCTGTCCAGGCGGGCAGAAATGGCCGCGCTTGTGCGCATGCGGGTGTCCCTCGCCTTCGGCGCGCACGACGATCGTCTTCGGCGCGGGCTGCGTGACGACCTTCACAGGCGCGGGCTGCGCGACCTTCGCCTGCACGGGTTCCTTTTCGGTGAGCGACTTGCCGACGCTGGCGCCGAGCGCCCCGCCCGCGCCTGCCCCGACCACGGCGCCCGTGCTGCCGCCCACCTTCTGGCCGACCGCGGCGCCCGCGCCACCGCCGACGGCTCCGCCGACGATGGCACCCGTCTTGCCGGAACCGGAGGTCGTCGCGGCTGCGCCAACGCCGCCGCCCACCGCACCACCGATGACGGCTCCGTTCTTGCCGCCCACCTGGTTGCCGATCAGCGCACCCGCGGCGCCGCCCACTCCCCCGCCGACCGCGGTCCCCAGATCCCCGGCCGCGACGCCACCCGATGCCAGCAGGAGGCAGGCGAACGTGGATGCGATGGAGACGACCTTCATTGCGTTCTTCATGATTACAGCCTCGCAGGTATGGAAGGTTCGCAGCTTCACGAAGCACGCGCGAACTGTCCAGCTTCACGATGCATGGGGAGGACGGACGGGCGTGGTGGTGACCCGAGCGGCTCCATTCGAGCAGCGCTTCCGTGGCGGCGGCCATCGTTTACAGTTTCATCCTCTCCGCATCCATGAGGCGCCGATGGCCATGACCCCGCACGAGCGCGCCTGACCGTGCACGACTTCGATCTCTTCGTCATCGGCGCCGGTTCCGGGGGCGTGCGCGCCGCGCGGATCGCCGCCACCCACGGCGCCCGGGTTGGCATCGCCGAGGCCTCGCGCTATGGCGGCACCTGCGTCCATCGCGGGTGCGTGCCGAAGAAGCTGCTGGTCTACGCCAGCCGCTTTCGCGACCAGTACGTCGCGAGCCAGGCCTACGGCTGGCAGCTCGGCGCGCTCCCGGCCTTCGACTGGTCGCAGCTGCGCGATCGCAAGGATGCCGAGCTCGACCGGCTCGAAGGCATCTACCAGCGCAACCTGCACGCGGCGGGCGTGGAAACGATCGGCGAATTCGCCCGGATCGTCGATGCGCACACGGTTCGGCTGCTGGGGAGCAACCGGCAGGTCACGGCCGGCCGGATCCTGGTCGCCACCGGCGGCAAGCCGGCGGTGTTCGGCTTTCCGGGCCACGAACTTGCGATCACCTCCGACGACGTGTTCCACCTCCCCGAGCAGCCGCGCCGCGTGCTCGTGGTGGGCGGCGGCTACATCGGCGTCGAGTTCGCGGGCATCCTGGCGGGCATGGGCAGCGAGGTCACCCAGTTCGTGCGCGGTCCTCGCCTGCTGCGCGGCTTCGACCCGGACCTGAGTGACCTGCTGGCCGCGCACCATGCGCGCCGCGGCATCCGCACGCTGTTCGGTCCGGAGGTGCGGAGCATCGAGAAAGTCGCGACGGGCCTGCGCGTGCTGGACAGTGCCGGCACGCACCTGGAGGTGGACCAGGTGCTTCTCTGCACCGGGCGCTTGCCGAACACCCAGGGACTGGGGCTGGAGGATGTCGGCGTCGCCACGGACGCCATTGGCGCGATCCGCGTCGACGACGAGGGCCGCACCAACGTCGATTCGATCTTCGCCATCGGCGACGTCACCGACCGCGTGAACCTCACGCCCGTGGCCATCCGCGAAGGCCACGCGTTCGCCGACCGCCATTACGGCAACGGGACCGCGATGCCCATCGACTACCACCTGATCCCGACCGCCGTCTTCAGCACGCCGGAGATCGGCACGGTCGGCCTCACCGAAGAGGAAGCTCGCGAGAAGTATCCGCAGCTGCGGGTGCTGCAGACGAAGTTCCGGGCCATGGCGCAGGCGTTCGCCGGGTCGCAGGACCAGGTGTTCATGAAGGTGCTGGTGGATGGCGCGACCGACCGCGTGGTGGGCGTCCACCTCTTCGGCGACGTCGTCGCGGAGATGATCCAGCTGGTGGCCGTCGCCCTCACCGCCGGTGCCACGTGGACGGACTTCAGGCGCACCATGGCGCTGCATCCGACGATTGCCGAGGAACTCGTCACGCTGAACTAGCGTGGCGGCCGAACGCGCCGGCGGGCGCAACACGATCGGGCGCATCCGGCGCAAGATGCCGGTGTCCGTTCATCCAGGAGAGCCACGCCATGCCACAACCGACCCGAGAAGGGCAGCCGGTCCCCCAGGTCAAGTTCCGCTACCGCGCGGACAACGAATGGAAGGAAATCACCTCCGACGCCTTGTTCAAGGGTCGCACGGTCGCGGTGTTCTCCCTCCCCGGCGCCTTCACGCCGACCTGCTCCAGCACCCACCTGCCGCGCTTCAACGAGCTGGCTCCCACCTTTCGCGACAACGGTGTCGACCAGGTCGTCTGCGTCGCCGTGAACGACCCTTTCGTGATGGAGGAATGGGCCAAGAGCCAGGAGAGCGACAATGTCTTCATGCTGCCGGATGGCAATGGCGCCTTCACCGAGCAGATGGGCATGCTGGTCGACAAGAGCGACCTGAACTTCGGCAAGCGCTCGTGGCGCTATTCGATGCTGGTGCGCGACGGCATCGTCGAGAAGATGTTCGTCGAGCCGGAGGAGCCCGGCGACCCGTTCAAGGTGTCGGACGCCGACACGCTCCTGCACTACGTGAACAAGAACGCGCGTGAGCCCGATCAGGTCGCGCTGCTCACGCGCGAAGGCTGCGCGTTCTGCGCCAAGGCCAAGAAGCTGCTGGACGACGCGGGGATCCCCTATGCGGACGTGCCGCTGCCGCACAGCATCCGCACGCGCGCGCTGGGAGCGATCTGCAAGGCGGGCACGGTGCCGCAGATGTTCGTCAATGGAGAACTGATCGGGGGCAGCGACGCGGTCGAAGCCTGGGTGCAGCAGCGCCGGCGGTGAGCAGGCAGGCCTACCGCGCCCCCACTCCCGCTTCTTCCGCCCACGCCACAGCATCCGCCCCTGCGGGAATCCGCATCGGTGCCGCGGCGTCGTTCGCCGCCCGCCAGACCGCCTCGGAGACGTCCTGGGCGCGCGTGCCCGGTCCCGTCATGGCCTGCATGCGCGCGAGCGTGTCGCGGATGAAGTCGCCATACACCGGATCGCCCGGGCCCTCCAGGCGCTTGGCGGCGGTGACCCGGAACTGCGTTTCGCCCGAGGAGCCCGGCAGCACCAGGTGGACGCGGATGCCGAACGGCGCGACCTCGCCCGCCAGCGATTCGGACAGGGCGTTCACGGCCGCCTTGGCCGCACGGTACACGCCCACGAGCGGCAGCGGCTTGTAAGTGGCGCTGGAGGTCACGTTGACGATGACGCCCGAGCCGCGCTGGCGCATGCCGGGCAGGACGGCCTGCGTCACGGCGATCGTGCCGAAGGTGTTCGTGTCGAACAGGGCGCGGACGGTGTCGGGCGAGGTGAGTTCCACGGGAGCGGGTGCGCCGAAGCCGGCGTTGTTCACCAGCACGTCGATGGGGCCGGCCGCCGCGACGGCTGCAGCAATGCTGGCGGCATCGGTCACGTCCAGGGGAAGCACGCGCAAGCGGGGCTCGGGCGGCAGCACGTCGTGACGCGGCGCTCGCATGGTCGCGATGACGTTCCAGCCGCGGTCGAGGAAAAGCCGGGCGGTGGCCAGGCCGAAGCCGGAGGAGCAGCCGGTGATCAAGACGGTTTTCATATCGGTTCCTTCGTGTGGGAAGCCCCGAGGTTAGGGACGCGGGTCCGGACTGGCTACACTGGAACGTACGAATCTCTTTAGCGAGCGTCCAGGGATGGTCGATCCTCTTGCCGACGTGGTGGCCTTGCTCCGGCCCGCCGCCCGCTTCTCCAAGCAGGTGTCCGGCGCCGGGCAGTGGCGCATCCGGCGCTCCGATGCCGGGGAGCCTTTCTACTGCGCGGTCCTCGAGGGCAGCTGCCAGATCGCGCTGGACGACCAGGCGCCGGTGCGGCTCCAGGCCGGCGACTTCGTGCTGGTGCCTGCCGCGCACTTGGTTTGCATGACGAGTGCCGAGTCACCGCCGGAGGACGTCCTGTCCACCCCGGTGGCCGTCGCGGAAGGACGCTTCCGGATCGGCGCGCCGAAGGGCGAGCCCGACCTGCGCATCCTGGCCGGGCACTGCACCTTCGCATCGCCCAATGCGGGCCTGCTGGTGTCGCTGCTGCCGCGTCTGATCCACGTGCGCGACGCGCCCCGGCTGGCCGCGCTGGTGCAACTGCTGGGTGACGAGTCAGGCGCACGGCGGCCCGCGCGCGACGTCGTGCTCGAGCGCCTGCTCGAGGTGCTGCTCATCGAAGCCCTGCGGGCGCCCGGCGAGCAGGAGGCGGTCTGGCCCGGACTGGCGCAGGGCCTCGCCGACCCGCGGCTGTCGGTGGCGATCCGCGCTCTTCATGCGGACCCGACCCGGCCCTGGACGGTCGCTGCCATGGCCAAGGAAGCGGCGCTGTCCCGCTCGACCTTCTTCGCGCGGTTCCTGGCCAAGGTCGGCATGCCCCCGATGGAATACCTGGTGGCGTGGCGGATGGCGCTGGCCAAGGACCTCCTGCGCCGCCGCGCCGCCGCCGTCGCGGACATCGCGGCTCGCGTGGGCTACGGGTCGGCCAGCACCTTCAGCGTGGCGTTCACGCGGCACGTCGGCCAGTCACCGTCGCAGTTCGCACGCGGGAAGGTGGCCACCGGCCAGCACGGCGGCCAGGCTCGGTAACCGTTTGCGCTGCCAGCCCGCTCACGGTGTAACAAGCCCTTCAGCGGAATGCTTACGCGGGCTCTCCCCGCTTCTCGCGCGCGAAGAAAGATGCTGGAATGGCCCTCCCCCGGAACCCGACAGGGAAGGAGACACCATGAAGACGCAGTACAAGTTCCTGCTTGCAGCGGCGCTCGCCGCCGGCGCCTGTTCGACCGCCCTCGCCCAGGTGGTCGGTGTCAGCTGGTCCAACTTCCAGGAGGAGCGCTGGAAGACGGACGAGAAGGCCATCAAGGACCAGCTCGGCAAGCTGGGTGCGAGCTACGTCAGTGCCGACGCCAACGGCTCGGCGGAAAAGCAGATCGCCGACGTCGAAGGCCTCATCAACAAGGGCGCCAAGGTGCTCATCATCCTCGCCTACGACAAGGACGCCATCGCGCCGGCGCTGGCCAAGGCCAAGGCGCGCGGCATCCCCGTGGTCGCCTACGACCGCCTGATCGAGTCGCCCGAGGTCTTCTACATCTCCTTCGACAACAAGGAGGTCGGCCGCCTGCAGGCGCGCGCCGTGCTGGCCGCCAGGCCCAAGGGCAACTACGCCATGATCAAGGGCTCCCCCACCGATCCCAACGCCAACCTGCTGCGCGAGGGCCAGCAGGAAGTGCTGGCGGATGCGATCAAGAAAGGCGACATCAAGATCGTGGGCGAGGAATACACCGACGGCTGGAAGCCCGAGGTCGCGCAGCGCAACATGGAGCAGATCCTCTCCAAGTCCGGCAACAAGGTCGACGCGGTGGTCGCCTCCAACGACGGCACCGCCGGCGGCGTGGTCGCGGCGTTGTCGGCCCGCGGCCTCAAGGGCGTGCCGGTGTCCGGCCAGGACGGTGACCATGCGGCCCTGAACCGCGTGGCGCTCGGCACGCAGACCGTGTCCGTGTGGAAGGACGCGCGCGAGCTGGGCCGCGAGGCGGCGTCGGTGGCGGTCGCGCTGGTCAAGGGCCAGAAGGTGCCCAACGCCACGACCTTCGCCGGCGGCGAGCGCAAGGTGAAGCTCAATGCGATCCTGCTGAAGCCCGTCCCGGTCACGGCCGACAAGCTCGACACGGTCATCAAGGCCGGCTGGATCTCCAAGGAAGCCGCCTGCCGCGGCGTCGACAAGGCCAGCGGCCCCGCGGCCTGCAAATAGCAGGTGACGCGCAGCAGCATGGGAGCGCAGGAGGCGACGACGGCACTGGCGCAGGAAGCAGGGGCGGCGCCGTCGGCGTCCACGCCCCTGCGTGAACGCCTGCACATCAGCTCGCTCGACCTGCGGCTGGCGATCATGGCGGCGGTGCTCGCCGTGATGGGCATCGCCTTCCACGTGGCCACCGGCAACTTCCTCACGCCGGAGAACCTGTACAACATCGCGCAGCAGTCCGCGGTGGTGGGCATCGTCGCCGCGGCGATCGCGCTGGTCATCGTGCAGCGGCAGATCGACCTCTCGGTCGGCTCGGTGCTCGCGACGGTCGGGGTGCTGGTCGCCTGGCTGATCTACACGCAGGGCTGGCACTGGGCGTACGCCTGCCTCGCGGGCTGGGCGGTGTCGCTGGCGATCGCGCTCTACCAGGGCTGGCTGACCGCCTACCTGGGCGTGCCCTCGTTCGTGGTGACGCTGGGCGGGCTGGTCACCTTCCGCGGTGTCGCCTTCCTCATCGCCGACGGCCGCACGCAGCCGGTGACCGACGAGACCTTCCTGCTGATCGGCGGCGGCCTCGACGGCGCCATCGGCGTCACCGCCAGCTGGGTGCTCGGCCTGCTGATGTGCGCCTGGCTCGCGTGGAACACCGCGCAGCGCCGCCGCATGGCTGCGCGCCACGGCTTCGCGCCGAAGCCGCTGGCGCTGGACGTCGCCTACACCGCCTTCTTCTTCGTGGTGATCCTCGGTTTCGTCGCCGCCATGTGCGCCTACCGCATCGCCAGCAAAAGCGCGCCGCAAGGCATCCCCATCCCCGTGCTGGTCTGGGGCGCGGTGGTGGGCGCGATCGCCTTCCTCGTCAACCGCACCAGCTTCGGCCGTGCCGTCTATGCGATCGGCGGCAACCCGGAAGCGGCGGCCCTCGTGGGCATTCCGGTGAAGTGGGTGATGCTCAAGAGCTTCCTGCTGCTGGGCACGGCGGTCGCCGTCGCGGCCATCGTCGCGGTGTCGCGCCTCAACGCAGGCACCAACTCGCTCGGCACCGGCATGGAGCTCTATGCCATCGCCGCCGCGGTGATCGGCGGCATCGCGCTGTCGGGTGGCAGCGGCACGGTGCTGGGCACGGTGCTCGGTGCGCTCGTCATCCAGTTCCTGGAAAGCGGGCTGCTGCTGCTGGACATCAGCATCGGCCACCGCATGGTGATCATCGGGCAGGTGCTGATCGTCGCCGTCGTGTTCGACGTCGTGTACCGCCGCCGCACCGGGGAGCGCATGGCATGAGCACGCCGCTGGTCGAACTGCGCTCCGTGCGCAAGTCCTTCGGCGGCATCCGTGCCGTCGACGACGTCAACCTGAGCCTCTGGCCGGGCGAAGTGGTCGCGGTGCTGGGCCACAACGGCGCCGGCAAGTCCACGCTGATGAAGGCGCTGGCCGGCGCCTATGCGATCGACGAAGGCGAGATCCGCATCAACGGCGAACGCGCCACCATCGCGCGGCCTTCGGACGCGCAGGCGCTCGGCGTCGAGGCCATCCACCAGACGCTGGCGCTCGCCGACAACCTGGACAGCGTGGCCAACCTGTTTCTGGGCCGCGAGCTCAAGACGCGCTGGGGCACGCTGGACGACTTCGCGATGGAGAAGGCGGCGCGCGAGGTGTTCCGGCAGCTGAACCCGAACTTCCGCAACATCCGCGTGCCGGTGCGCGCCCTCTCCGGCGGCCAGCGCCAGGTGGTGGCGATCTCGCGCGCGATCCACTACCGCGCGCGGGCGCTGATCATGGACGAGCCCTGCGCCGCCCTGGGCCCCGAGGAGACGCGCATGGTCCACGAGCTGGTGCGCCGGCTCAAGGCGGCCGGGGTCGGCATCTTCCTGATCACGCACGACATGCCCGACGTGTTCGGCCTCTCGGACCGCCTGTGCGTGATGAAGAACGGCCGCGCGGTCGGCACCTACCGCACGGCCGACGTGACGGAAGACGAAGTGCTGGGGATGATCATCGCCGGCCGCAAGGTGACGCGGGTGCCGGAGGCGCTGGCGGCCGAGGCTGCCGCCTGACCGCGGGCTCACGACTTGTGTCCGCGGCGTTTCTGTACAGTTCCGCCAGCCCATCACAAAGAACCGTCTTCACCATGCAAGCCAAGGAAATGCGCGTCGTCCGCTCGGACCTGTGGATCAACCCTGCGTTCGACGAAGGCCTGGCGGGGCGGCCCGGCATTTCCCTGGGGATCTTTCCGGCCCGGGGGAATTCCGCGCTGGCCTGGGACATGCTGGCCACGGCGCACGTGTACCAGGTGTCGGCGGCCAAGGACGAACTTCCCAGGGAGTGGTTCGTGACGCCCGAACTCGTCGCCCGCTGTCCGAACCTGCTGTGCGTGTCGTCGTCGGGCGCCGGCTACGACACGGTCGATGTGCCTGCGTGCACGGCGGCCGGCATTGCCGTGGTGAACCAGTCCGGCGGCAACGCCGATTCGGTGGCGGAGCACACGCTGGCGATGATGCTCGCCTTGTCGCGCCGCATGATCGAGACCGATCGGCGGCTGCGCCGGGAGACGGGCTTCACGCGCGAGGACGTGATGGGCCACGAGATCAAGGGCAAGACCGTCGGCCTCGTCGGCATCGGCGAGGTGGGACGCCGGGTGAGCGCTCTCGCGAAGGCGTTCGGCCTGCAGGTGATCGCCCGCGACCCGTACGTGCCGGCCGAAGAGGTCGCGCGCCGGGGTGCCCGCAAGGTCGATCTCGACGAACTGCTCGCCCAAGCGGACGTCGTGTCGCTGCACTGCCCGCGCAACGCGACCACGCTCAGGATGATGGATGCCGCGGCTTTCGCGCGCATGAAGAAGGGCGCGATCTTCATCACCACCGCCCGCGGCGGCATCCACGACGAGGCGGCACTGGTCGATGCGCTGCGCTCCGGCCACCTGTACGGCGCCGGCGTCGACGTGTGGGACCGCGAACCGCCGCCGCTGGACCACCCCCTGCTGGCCATGGACAACGTGTTCGCCAGTTTCCACATCGCCGGGGTCACGCACGAGGCGCGCCGCAACGTCGCGGTGATGGGTGCCGAGCAGATCGTCGCCCTGGCCGCCGGCGAACGGCCGCCGCGGCTGGTGAACCCGGAAGTGTGGCCGGCCTTCCAGCAAAAGCGCGCCCGCGTGCTGGCCTGAGTGGCGGATTGCCGTCACGGGACTTGCCGCAGGATGGAAGCTGAGCGAGGATGCGGCTCCGCAGGACTGGTGGCGTGCCGACACAGAAGCAGCTTGGTCACCGGTCTGTTCCAGGATTTTCAGTGGAGGAGAAACAATGAAGCGTCGTGAACTGATGATCGGAGCAGCCGCCGCGGGCGTGCTAGGCGCGCCCCGCCTGGCGAGCGCCCAGGCCGATTTCCCGCGCAGCGGCACCCCCATCCGGTATGTCGTCCCATTCTCGCCCGGCGGCCTGACCGACATGATGGCCCGCATGGTGGGCCAGAAGCTCTCGGAATCCTGGAAGGTGCCGGTGACGGTGGACAACCGCGCCGGCGCCAACGGCCAGCTCGGCGCCGACCTGGTGGCCAAGGCGCCGCCCGACGGGAACACGGTGCTGGCGATCACGCTCACGCACGCGGCGAACGTATCGCTGTTTCCGCAGTCACCCTACAACCTGATGCGCGACCTGCGTCCGCTGGCGCTGATGGCGAGCTCGCCGATGCTGGTGGTGGTGCCCGCGAACAGCCCCATCAAGGATTTCAAGGAACTGGTCGCCGTCTCGAAGTCGCGCCAGCTCAATGCCGGATCCAGCGGCAACGGAACGCCGCCGCACCTGACGATGGCCCTGTTCAACGACCTGAACAAGAGCCGGATGACCCACGTACCGTACAAGGGCGGCGCCCCGTCGATGGTGGACCTCATCGGCGGGCAGCTGGACGTGATCTTCTCCAACTTCCCCGAGTCGATCGCGCACGTGAAGGGCGGCAAGCTGCGGGCGCTGGCGCTCTGCAGCCTTTCCCGCCACCCCATGCTGCCCGACGTGCCGACCGCCTTCGAGACGGGCATGACGGGACTCTTCGTCGAGAACTGGACAGGCGCGATGCTGCCGGCCAAGACGCCGGATGCGATCGTCGAAAAATACTCGCGCGAAGTCATCAAGATCATGTTCGGCCGCGACATCGAGGAGAAGGCGAAGCAGCAGGGCTTCCGGCTCAACCCCAAGGGTGCGGATGAATTCGCCGGCTACCTCAAGACCGAAGTGGATCGCTGGGGCCGGATCATCCGCCTGGCCAAGATCACCCCGGGCTGACCTTCAACGCGAGGCATGCACATCGATTCCATCGGTCCGAGCTCCTCAACGACACCCCCGGCGCGCACGCCCTCTGCCGCCCCGCTCCGATTGCCGGCCCGCCTGGGCCAGCTTCTGTGCCTGGACGACTTCGAAGCGGCGGCGCGGCGGCACCTGCCTCCGCCGGTGTTCGCGTACATCAGCGGCGGCGTCGAGCGCAGCGAGTCGCTGCAGGCCAACCGCGCCGCGTTCGCGGACTACGCCTTCATCCCGCGCGTGATGGTCGACATCACGAAACGCACGACGGCCGTCACCCTGCTCGGCAGCCGCTACGCGGCCCCGTTCGGCCTCGCGCCCATGGGCCTTTGCTCCTTGTCCGGCTACAACGGCGACGTCGTGCTGGCGCGGTCCGCCGCCGCCGAGAACATCCCCATGGTCATGAGTGGTGCCTCGCTCATGCGCATGGAAGAAGTGGTGGCCGCCAACCCGGATGCGTGGTTCCAGGCGTACCTGCCCGCCGACGAGGCCAGCATCGTCGCCCTCGTCGAGCGGGTGAAGGCGGCCGGTTTTCGCACCCTGGTGATCACCGCGGACACGCCGGTGAGCGGCAACCGCGAGAACATGGTGCGCGCCGGATTCTCGACCCCGCTGCGGCCGAGCCTGGGCCTCGCGTGGCACGGGATCACGCACCCGCGCTGGCTGTTCGGCAACTTCCTGCGCACGCTCGCGGAGCGCGGCATGCCTCATTTCGAAAGTGCCTATGCGCACCGCGGCGCGCCCATCCTCTCGCAGACGGCCGTGCGCGAAATGGGAGACCGCGGCCACCTGAACTGGGACTACTTCCGCACCGTCCGGAGGATCTGGCCGGGCCCGATCATCCTGAAGGGCGTCCTCGACGCGCGCGACGCCCGCCAGGCGGTGGACCACGGCGCCGACGGCATCATCGTGTCCAACCATGGCGGCCGCCAGCTCGATGGAGCGGTGGCGCCGATGCGCGTGCTGCCGCAGGTGGTCGCTGCGTGCCCGGAGGTGCCGGTGATGATCGACAGCGGCATCCGCCGCGGCAGCGACGTGCTCAAGGCGCTGGCCCTGGGCGCCCGCTTCGTGTTCGTGGGCCGGCCGTTCAACTATGCAGCGTCGGTTGCAGGGGAAGCCGGCGTGCGCCATGCCATCGCCCTCCTGCAGCAGGAGGTGTCGCGCAACATGGCGCTGCTGGGCGTGAATGCGCTTTCGGAACTCGATCGGTCGTTCCTTAGCGAGCACTGATGGGCCATCCGCCCGGTCGGCCCTGACGCCGTGCGCGACATCCTCTGGAGTGCCTCCGTCGAGCGTGCCATCGAACAGATGCCCTGGTTCGCCGGGCTGCTGCTGGTGTCGGTGGCGATCACGTCCCTGGTTTCCCGAGAACGCCTCCGGCGGCTGGGCCTGACCCGATTCCTGCTCGGCTACCTGTGCATCGCGGCCGTGCCGCTCTTTGGCGTGATCGTGCTGCGCTCGGCGCTGCGCGAAGGACTGGAACAAGCCGGGCGCGGCTGGTGGGCCGCCTTGTGGCTCAGCCTGTTCTGGATGGTGGCCTTCATCGTCGTGACACAGTGGCTCGTGCGTCGCGTGCCACCGACTCGCGGGTGGCGGCGGGACTACCTTCAGGCTGGCCGCGACATCTGGCGCGAGCGGCTGGGTCGCTGGTTGGGCGTTCGCTGGCGCGAATAACGATGAAGGCCGACTTGCCGCACATTGCGCATGTCAGCACCGATCAGGCAGTGCGATACCGCACCGGCATCGTCGACCGACACCGCGGATAGTTCACGCAACCCCAGAAGTGGCTTCCATCCTTTCCGGACACGCGATCCACCAACTTGACGCCACACGACGCACACGTAGGACGCCAGTAGTCGCCCTCATAGGCGACAGCCAGTAGCTGCTCCTGCTGCTCCTTGGAGCGTCGTGCGATCAGTCCCAGCAGACCGACGCCGTCCATGACATGGATTCCATTCTCCCTGGCGAACTCCGCCGCTGCCGGTGTGTAGGTCGAGGTCGTCGCATAAGTGCCCCGCTTCACGCCTTTGGCGGTCATGACGCCGAGGAACTCGCGCACTTCCTTCACGCCGACCTGCCGTCCAGACCAGTGTTTGCACTGGACGACGGACACCGGTCCCGTTGCGTTCTTCGAGTACAGCCAGATGTCAACGCCGCCGTCAGCGCCGTGCGACTGCGTCTTGGCCTCGAACCCAGCTTGCGCAAACAAGCGCTCGCACACCGCCTCGAAACGCCGCCACTCGATGTCCCTGAAAACCTGTGCGCTCCAGCCTTGTTGGCGCGAGGGCCTGGGGTCGTCCGATCCCGATGGGAGCAATTCCCGAGCAGTTCCAGGAGCGGCTGGAATCTCGGGTGGGAACATGTCTTTTGACCCCGGCAGCACGCCGGTCGGCCTGTCGCTTCGACCCTCAGACTCTGGTGAAAGAGAAGCAGTGCTCGTACGCGAAACGAGCCAGTGAAGTGCAAGGAGCGCCAGCCCAAGGAGGATCGCGACCCACGCAGGCGTTCTCAAGCCGTCGGCCATGGGCCTGAGCATTGGCGACGTGCCGAACAGCAGGGGCGCGCACAACAGCACGCCTCCGATGAAGACGGCGAGCAGGCCTTTGTCGAGCAACGGCTTCCCGGGTCTGCGCTTTCGTCGTGTCATATCGACTCAGGGATGCAAAACCGGTACCGCGGGCTTCGCATCCGAGGGCTGCACCTTGAAGACCGACCAGTGCCCGTTCGCTTCCTGGTGAAGGCCGAGCAGGTCATACGTCTTCACCATGTTCAACAAGCCAGAATGACCGAATGCTTGCGGGAGAAACCCGGGGTCCGTTCGCTTCAAGTACGAGCCGAGTGCGCTTAAGCCCACCTTTCCCTCGGACGCGCCACCCGCCAAAAGATCAACGGCGTCCACAACGAACTTCGGACGCCGCTTCGGCACAGGCTTGGCCGGCTCCTCTTGCTCTTCCTTGCCTGGCTGCTCGAGATCGGGCAAGACGGGTTGGGGCAACGACTGTGGTCCCGAATCGGCAAACTCGAAGAACTGATCGCTCGCGTTTCGCAAGGCCGCGGGCGTCTTGCTTTCTCCCACGATGTACACCGTGGCGCCCCGCTCACGCAGCTTCCTGGACAGATATGCGAAGTCGGAGTCACTCGTGACAACGCAAAATGTGTCCGCGCGATCGTCGAACATGGCCTCGAGCGCATCCAGCGCGAGCGCAATGTCGGAAGTGTTCTTTCCGGGAGCGTATTGGTACTGCAGGCACGGCGTGAACGCCAAACGGACCAACGCATCCCGCCACTTGTTCGCCAGCGTCTGGTGATTGCCGTATCCGCGGCGAAGAACCACACGGCCAAACTGTGCCACGACGCGCAGCGCAAACTCAGCAACGTCCGGCTCCAGATTGTCGCAGTCCACGAGAACTGCGACCCGACGGTCGGTGTCCGACATCTCGTTCTCCTCAGTCGGGATCGATCCTAGGCACCGTCTGCGATGGCCGCCAGTACCCAGCGGATCCAAGGGGGGCGAGTGCGGCTTTCAGCCCACAATCCGAGGACTACATGACGAGCCGGGCCCCCGTTGGGGAGTCAATGCGACGACCTCATGTCCCGCACGGCATGGCGGGGCATGCGAAGCATGGGCGTGATGACGGGGCCCTTCCCCACCTGGATCTCGCCGATCACCTCGAAACCATGGCCTTGATAGAAGGGGATGTTTTCCGGTTTGGACGCCTCGAGGTAAGCCAGCGCCTGTTCTTCATCGCAGCGCGCGAGCGCATGGCGCATCAACTGGGCCCCTAGACCTTGGCCTTGCGCCGTCGGATCGACGCCAATCTGGGGCAGGTACCAATGCGCTTCCCTAGGATGCGACATCTCCATTCTCTCGAACGTGGCCAGCAGGTCGTCGAGGTGTTCGCGCTGGACGCTGTCCCGGAACACTTTGTCGAGGGCGGCGTTGTCCGCCTGGGCGCCTGGAGGCAACCACAGCGCGGCGCCGCGGAAGTCTGCCGTCACATAAGCGGTGCCGTGATCGACGCAACTCCCCGCGAATGCGCGTGTCGCCACCGGCATGGTTTGCAGATAGTCACGCGCAGAGGGCCAGGCGAACCGGGCTGGAGGATCCGCCACGAACGCAGCCACAATGGTGCCGACGGCTTGCGGCAACTCCTCGGCCGTGGCGCTGCGTATCTCTATCGAAGCGTGGCTCATGTGCTCTCCTCGGACCAACACCGCCTCTCTCTGCCGCAATCCGTCCGTGCCACTTGCGTTCGAAAGGGTCGTGGCGCGCATGATATGCCGCCCTGCGACACGGACGTCAAGCAGAGGCGCCTTCCAGATCCCTGTCGAGCAGACAGTCGATGAACGCACCGAGCAGGGCCGGTCGATGCCGCCTGCTCGGGTAGTAGAGGAACAGCCCCGGACGAGAGATCGACCAGTCGGCGAGCACTTGGACCAATCGTCCTTGCGCGAGATGCTCGCCCACGCGATCACGCTCGAAGTGATAGGCAATCCCGAGACCTTCCAGCGCAGCAGCGATGCCGACATCGGCGTGGTTGGTCAAGATGGGCCCCTGCACGGGCACTTCGAGCAGCCTTCCCCTCTTCTTGAATTCCCACCGGTAGGGGCTCCCGTCCATTTGCAGGCGCCAATTGATGCAGGCGTGGGCATGCAGATCGGCCGGTGTTTTCGGCGTGCCCTGGCGTGCCAGATAGTCCGGAGAGGCCACGGCCACCATGTCCAGGTCGGGCGTGAGGCGCACGGCCACCATGTCCTTCTCGAGCCGGCCGCCGACCCGGATGCCGGCGTCGAACCGGCCGGCCACGATGTCGGCCAAGGTGTCGTCGACCACGATGTCGAGCACCACGTCGGGGAACGCGCGGTGGAACCTGGAGAGTCGCGGCGCGATGACGGTCCGCGCGGCAATGCCCAGCGTGTTGATGCGAAGCGTGCCGCTGGCCCGCCCCGCTGACTCCCCTGCCTCGGCGACGGCCGCAGCCATCTCGCGGAACAAGGGCGCGATGCGCCGGTAAAGCAGATCGCCCGCAGGCGATGGCGCAACGCTGCGTGTCGTGCGATGCAGGAGCCTGGCGCCGATCCGGCTTTCCAGCTGCCGGATCGTCTGGCTGAGTGCGGATGGCGACAGGCCCAGATGCTCGGCCGCCCGGGCAAAGCTCGCGCGCTCGACCACGGCGGCAAAAGCCTTCAACTCGGCGAAGTCCGATCCACGCATTGTGCACTCTCCGCTTCATGACGCATGAAGATTCTAGGAGATTCACTAACCACGCTCCGGCGCGCATCCTTCGGTTTCACCCACTGCAGGAGCCAACGACATGAGCTTGAGCCTTCCCGAACCGATCACTGCGTACTTCGCAGCCGAACACGACCCGGCCGCCCTGGCGCGCTGCTTCACGGCGCAAGCCGTGATGAAGGATGACGACCACACCTACGTGGGGATCGATGCCATCCAGGCCTTCATGGCCGAAGCTTCGGCCAAGTACGGCGCCACGACCGTGCCATTCGCGCTCGAGCATGACGACGGGGCGCACGTCGTTCGCGCTGAGGTCACCGGGAATTTCCCGGGGAGCCCGATTGACCTGACCTACCGCTTCCGCCTGGAACGCGGCCTCGTCGCATCCCTGGAGATCGCGGCATGAGCTTCGACCTTCAACTGCATGGGAAGCGTGTGCTGGTCACTGGCGGCACGAAGGGGCTGGGAGCCGCGGTGGTCTCCAGCCTGCGCGAGGCCGGAGCGCATGTGATGACGACTGCGCGCTCCATGCCCGCGAAGCCGCAGGAAGGCGTGGCCTATGTCCAGGGCGACCTGTCGACGGCCGAAGGCGTGGCAACGGTCGCCCGGGCGGTGGAGGAGCGATGGGGCGCGGTCGACATCCTGGTCAACTCCGTGGGTGGCTCGAGCGCGCCGGCAGGTGGCTTTGCGGCCCTCGACGACGAGGCGTGGTTCAGGGAGCTGAACCTCAACTTCATGTCCGCAGTCCGCCTCGACCGCGCCCTGCTGCCCGCCATGCTGGCCCGAGGCAGCGGCGTGATCTTGCACGTGACTTCGATCCAGCGCGTGCTTCCGCTCCCCGAATCGACCACTGCTTACGCAGCGGCGAAGAGCGCCCTCTCGACATATAGCAAGTCCTTGTCGAAGGAGGTGACACCCAAGGGTGTGCGCGTCCTGCGCGTCGCACCCGGCTGGATCGAGACCGAGGCCTCGGTCGCATTTGCCGAGCGGATCGCCGCACAAGCCGGAACGGACTACGAGGGCGGCAAGAAGATCGTCATGGACGGGCTCGGCGGGATTCCCGTCGGCCGGCCGGCCAAGCCGCATGAAGTGGCCGACCTGATCACCTTCCTGGTCTCTCCGCGTGCAGCATCGGTGGCGGGCTCGGAACACGTGGTCGATGGAGGGACGGTTCCGACGGTATGACGGAGCGTCAACATCACGTCGATGCGTGATGTGGGGCTTCGGCCGCCTGCTGGCCGTCATGTCGCGCGGCGTGTGCCGCGACCTGGATGATCCCGTGCATGTAGGTGGCCTCGAAGGCCATCCATTGCAGCGCCAGCTGGACGAACCCGGGTGCGAGGTGCACCGCGCCGTCGGCGCCGCGCAGCGCCAGCAGGCCGCGCTGCTCCGCCGGCCCGAGCGCGTTGCGCACCGTGGCGCGCGCGATCTCGAAGCGCTGGGCCAGCGCAGACACCGTCACCGGCGCCGAAGCGCCCTGCCCGTCCGGCCGCATGGCCTCCACCACGGCCAGGAAGACGTGGTAGCCGTGCTTGCGCAGCATGAATTCCTGGATCACCGGAAAGCGCTCGGTCGGCGTGAAGTTCTCGCGCACGTGGCAGCGGATGCGGCAGGCCAGCACCTCGTACACCAGTTCCGGCGCCGGCAGGCCGTCCGGCGGGACCGGCGGCGGCAGCACGTCCGCGCTGCCACGCAGGAAGGCTCGCACCCAGTGCTGGAACATGTCCACCAGCAGCGGCGTCGGCTCCAGGGGCCGCACGCGCCGGTCGCCCGTGGCTTGCGCAGGCACGACCTGCTGCAGCAGTCCGCGGTTGCGGCACCAGCCCAGCATGTCGCGGATGTGCGAATCGCCCGCGAAGCTGTCGGTGCCCCGCGCGCCGAACAGCGTGCGCAGCGCCTTGAGCGTGACGCCGCTGCGCGGGTCCGTCCGGTCGCGCACATGGTGCAGGTACATGCAGAACACCAGCAGGATGTAGATGGGCGTGTCGTGCACGACGCGCTTGGCCACCGGCACCTCTTCCAGGGAGCGCAGCACTTCGGCCGCGAGCTTGCGGGCGGCCTGCGCGTGGGCGGCCTGGCCTGCCAGCTGCTGCGCCGCAGCATAGAGCCGCTCACGGTCCAGCGTCCCGGGGAGCCACTCCCCGGGATCCGCTCGCAGCCAGGCCACGGGGCCAGCCGCACTCCCCGCGCGGTTCGAACACATGGTGTTGAAGTTTGCCATTCCATCCGGCTTGCACCGACCGGAGACTCCGCGCCATGAAGTTGAATCGCCAAACCGGGGCCGCGGGCGTCGCCATCGCGAAGGATTCCCCGTGAACCACATCTACCGTTCCGTCTTCAACCACAGCCTCGGCGCCTGGCAGGCGGTCTCCGAGCTGGGGCGGCAGGGCCGCGGCGGGCGGTCGCGGGGGCTGGTTCGCACCGGAGCGGTCGCCGTCCTGGCGGCCGCCGGCGCGGCCGCCCCCGGCGATGCGGCGGCGGCGTGCCAAGTCTCGGGTCCCAGCTTCGCATTCACCTATGGCACCACGGTCGTCGGGCCCGCTTCGGCCCCCGACAACTGCGTCGACTGGACCCTCCCCATCACCATCAACGGTGGTGAACTCACCCTCGCTGCGGGCCCGGTCCAGATCAACCAGATCGGCGGCTTCAGCGGCACGGCGGACTGGAGCTTCTACATGGCGTCGCCCGGCGTGACCTGGGCGATCGTGACGGACAGCCCCGGGGCGACCGGCACGGTGACGTTGCGCACGGACGCGCACGCGGCGACCCTGCAGATCGGAAACGGCGGGACCACGGGCAGCTACGCGGGCAACATCTCCATCGCCACGGCCGGCGCGAGCGTGGTCTTCAAGCGCTCCGACCACGTGACCTACGGCCAGGACATCTCCGGCACCGGCCGGCTGGTGCAGGCCGGGTCCGGGGTGCTCACGCTGGCGGGCGACAACAGCGGCTTCACCGGCACCACCGAAGTGAGCAACGGCACGTTGGCGCTGGCGTCGGCCAACAGCATCGGCAGCGGCACGCTGTCGCTGCAGGGCGGACAGCTCACTGCGCTGGACACCATGACGATCGCGCCGCCGGTCACGGTCTTCGGGGCCGGCAAGACCAGCACCGTCACCGCGGTGACGGGCCAGACCCTGACCCTGGCGCCCACCGACCTGCAACTGGAGGCGGGCGCGGTCGCCCGGTTCGGCAGCGCCACCGACAGCGGCACGGTCGTCCTGGCGCCGGGCACCGCGACGTTCGTCGACACGACCGGCCGTGTGGAAATCGCAGGTGGCACCCTGCGTGTGGGTAACACCTTCGGCTCGGGCCACCTTGGGCGCGCGGCCGGCGTCACCGTCGGCGCGGGCACCACGCTGGACCTCGACACCTTCTCCACCGGCATCAAGGACCTGCAAGGCAGCGGCACCCTCGTGACGGGAGTGGGTGGCACGCTGGCGCTGGAGACCGGGGACTTCGCCGGTGCGATCACCGGGGGCGGCCGCCTTTCCAAGGCGGGCACCGGCGTGCTGGTGCTGTCCGGCGACAACAGCTACAGCGGCACGACGACGGTCCTGCAGGGCGAACTGCGCGTCGGCAACGGCGGCACCAGCGGCAGCCTCGGCGCCGGTGCGCTCAGCAACGCGGGCAACGTCGTCTTCGACCGCTCCGACACGCACGTCGTCGCCACCGACCTGGGGGGCGCCGGCACCTATGCCAAGCAGGGCACAGGCACCACCATCCTGACGGGCGCCAACACGTACAGCGGCACCACGACCATCACCGCCGGCACGCTGCAGGTGGGCAATGGCGGCACGACGGGTTCGCTGGGTTCGGGCAACGTCACCAACAACGGCGCGCTGGCGTTCAACCGCAGCGACACGGTGTCGCTGGCCAATGTCATCAGCGGTACGGGATCCCTGACGCAAGCCGGTTCCGGCAACCTGGTGCTCATCGGCGCCAGCACGTACACGGGTGGAACCTTCGTCAACGCCGGCACACTGTCGGTCAACGGCTCGATCGTCGGCCACACGACGGTCAACAGCGGTGGCACCCTGGGTGGCACGGGGACCGTGGGCAGCGTGGCCATCGCCTCCGGCGGCACGCTGGCGCCCGGGAACTCCATCGGGACGCTCAACGTCAACGGCAACCTGAGCTTCGCGCCGGGTTCCGTGTACCGCGTCGAAGCCAACGCCACGGGTGCGGCGGACCGTGTGAACACCGTCGGCGCGGGCACCATCCACATCGACGGCGGCACGGTCGACGTGCAAGCCCGCGGCGGAGGCTACCGGCGCAACACCGCCTACACGATCCTGAGCTCGGGCGGCTCCACCACCGGCCAATTCGACGGCGTCACCAGCAACCTCGCGTTCCTCACGCCCTCGCTGGCCTACTCGGCCGACGGCGTCGTGCTGAACCTGCAGTCCAGCGCGGCCCAGCTCTATTCCAGCGCGGCAAGGACGCCCAATCAGACAGCGGTGGCGAACTACCTGCAAGGCATGGTCGACACGCCCGGCGCCGCGGCGGCGCTGATCCAGCAGGTCGACAACATGACGGCGGACCAAGCCGCAGCGAGTTTCGAGTCGATGGCAGGCAGTGCACACGCGTCGGCCAGCCAGGTCGCTTCGGCGCTGGGCCGCAACTTCTCTGCCTCCCTCGCCTCGCGCAGCGGCTTCAGCACCAGCGGCCTGGGCAACGCCATGAACGACTGGAGCCAGGTGCGCTACGCCAGCCTGGCGCCCGTCGAAACGTCCCTGGCCTCCCCGCAAGAGCGCGGCCTGTGGGTCCAGGCCCTGGGCGCCGGCGGCCGCATGGATCCGGACGGCAACGCCGCAGGTTCCCGGTACCGCAACGGCGGCCTCGTCCTGGGCTACGACCAACCCGTCACCGGCCATTGGCTGGCGGGCGGCGCCCTCGGCTACAGCACCAGCCGATGGCACGCCACCAGCGGCGACGCCGCCAGCGGCAAGATCGAATCGCCGCAGGCCGGCGTGTATGCACGCTTCACCACGGACTCGGCCCGCGTGCGCCTGGACGGCACCTTCTCCAGCCACGACTTCACCACCGACCGGACGGTCAACATCGCAGGGGTCGGCGCCACGGCCAACTCGAGGCACAAGGGCCGCGAATGGGGCCTGGCGGGCCAGGTCGAGATGCCGATCCAGGTCGGCGAATGGGAACTGCGTCCCCTTGCGGGCCTGCGCTACGCGCACCTGAAAGAAGACGGCTTCAACGAGACCGGCACGAGCCCGGCCAACCTGGCCGTTGCGGAACGCACGACGCAAAACACGCTGCTCTCCGCCGGCTTGCACTTCGTGCGTCCGTTCAATGGAGGCAAGGCCGGCCTGGAACTGCGCGCGATCGCCTCGCACCTTGCCGGCGACAACGACTCTCCCGTCACCGCCGGCCTGATCGGTCAGCCAGGCAGCTTCACCGCCACGGGCGTGCCCCTGCGGCGCAATGCGCTGACCTTGGGCGCCACCGTCTCCGGCCAGTTCACGCGCAACGTCGCCGCCTATCTGGACGCGAACTACGAAGTTCGCGGCTCGGGACAGAACGCGTATCAGGTCACGGGGGGCGTGCGCGTCAGTTTCTGAGTTCGGGCGGCGGGGGTGCAGTCGTTCGCGCGGACTGGTGTGACGGCTGCCTCCGGTCCGCAGCGGACATCCGCCAGCCAACCTACGCCATCAAATTGAAGAAGTGATCCGCGGAACAGGCCGCGGTGAGTGGCTGCAGCGGGAATGCTAGCCAAGGTGCGTCCACGTTCGACCTTCCAAGACGTGACAGCACGGTGTCGGCGATGCCAGGCCTCAGACGGCCCCGGTGGTCCAGAACCTGTCCCCAAACGGAGCTGCCGTTCAAGTGGAGGGGCCAGGTCGGCGACGTCAACGATGCAATGTACGTTTCCGGGAAAAGACTCCTGTAGGCTCGCAGGTGATAGAGCCAGGAGAGACCTCGCACTTGCCGGACTTCCGGGTGGAGCCGCCGTACGTCGTGGAACAAGGCCCGCAATTCGTCGCGGCGTTCCGGAAGACTGCTCTCGGCGAGCGGACTTGTCTCCCTGTGCCGCTCTTCAGGCATGAAGTGGAGGCGCAACGTGCCCTGCGCATCGGGCGGATCGTACGTGAAGCACCCATAAGGCGAACGATCCCGCGGGGAAGCCTGGTCGTGGGCTGCCATTGCAATCCGCAGAAGGTCCGCATGCCTTGGGCAGTCTCGGACCTGGTCCAAGAATGCCGCCCAACGGGAATCTCCAACGGACCCCCAAAGACCGAAGCGGCGACGCAAGTTGGTGCAACGGGCGATGGCCTCGTCAAGCGGGGCGCCGGTGAGCTCGGCGTACCGCGCGGTAAAGCGAAGTTGAAGGTCGAAGTAGTCCTCGAAGAGGTGGCCGGTCACATGCGGATTATTGGCAGATGAGGAGCGACCGGGAATTTGCCTTCGAGGCCGCGCTACGCTTCTCTTCAGGGTACGGATGGCTTGGACGCTCTTCGCCAAAAGCCGCTCCTGGCCGGGAGCGGACATTTGACCTTGGAGGCTCCGACGTTTGCCGATGACCGCTCCAGACTGGATGCGGTCATTCAGGTCGGGGCGCAAGATAGCGCGGCTCCCCGAAACAAGACAATGTCTCACAGGCATGGCAGGCGGCGGGGGCCGGCCTAGAGCGGAGCAAAAAGGAATCTGCTGGCGCCCCACCAACTAGCGCTAAGAGCCTGCGGCGAAGCGCTGATCCTGCAGACGCGGGCGGAGGCTCCAGCCCATCCTTAGGGTGAAGTCGACCCATCGCGAAATCGGACCGCGCGTGGGACTGCGAGAGAAGACTGTCTTTGAATTTCCGCTGGCCGTAGGAAGGCGATGCACCGAAGGAATCCGCAAGCATCCAAGTCGTCAGCCGCGAGCTAGCGAATGAACGGATTCCCGTCCAAGTACGGCCGAATACGGCACCACTCAACTACTTTCAGCTCCCTGTCGAGTAGCTGCACCTCCTCCAACACTTGAATGCAGTCGAATACCTCCGGGGTGGCAAACGATTGACCCACTAGATCAGTTGCAAAGCGAAAGCGCTGGTCCATGGTGCCATGCAGAATCTTGTCGTCGGCTTCAAACAGCGAGAACGTTAGGCTGGTAGCGAACCGAGGGGGAACTGTGAAATCAAACGCTGCATCGGTGTAGTGCTCTTTGTAAGACGCCAGAAGTGCATTGAGGTCGTGCGTACGCGAAACGGATCGTCCAGAAGCATCCAGTGCTGCCTTGAGGAACAGCTCGATGCCTTGCCTCGCAAGGTGAACTATCACGCGGCTCGACGAATACTGGGAAGAAAATTCCTCCTCGAGCATCTTCTCGCACAGCACTCTCGCCGCTTCTATGAAAGCTCGCGACAGCCAGAAACTTCTGTCCCATGGCGCGAGGTCCGCTAGCTCCTGCGAATAGGATAGTTCAGGGATAGGTTTGGTCATAGTTCGGCAAGACCGCGTCGACTGAGTAAGGAATGCAAGGCGACAATCCTTGGGAAAGAATTGTGTTCATATCAAACCTGCTGAGCCGCCACCTTCATTCGACAGTCGTGCGTCACGTGAGACCCAGTTTGTGGAAGAAGATCCGATTTCGCATCTGCGCATCGCGAAGGATCTTGTCCCAGCTGAGCACTTCGACGTAGAGGTTGATGTTGTCGAACCAGTTGAACCAGCCCAATCCGTCCGGCATTCGCTTGAAGTTCTTCTCAGTCTTAAGCCACTCTTCCACTTTTGCGCTGAGGTCGCAGACCACGTATCCATAGAAGGGCGTCGTGTCGGACACATGAATGTTCCTGCCCTCCGGCGTTCTGAACTTTCCCGCACGGATGCTGTTGACATACCGGATCACCTGTTGCACGGGATCATCGGAGGAACTGGCATTGGTGAAGTCGTCCCGTTGAGGCCGCTTGAACTCGAAGATCGTGACGGGGTTGCTCGGCTCGTTGTCGCCGCGGAATGCCACAGGGCGCTCGAAGGCTGCAATATCCGGTCTGTCGTTTGCGCCGGTGAGCGGAAGGTCGGACGACAAATAGGTCGTGAATGTCAACCGTTCGTCAAGAATCCAAAGGTTGTGAGCCTCGTACCGGGTGGTCTGGTCATCCGTCCGCTTGGGGAAGATGACTTGGTGGACGGTACCCTCGGTCTCGTACTTTCCGTCGCCACGCAACTGAAGGCTTTTCTCGAACAGCTCCAAGACGTACCGCCGAAGCGCAACATAGTGGACCAGCTCACTCTGGCTGCTCTGTGAAATCCGCTCGGCAAGTTGGGCCGCCTTGTTCCGTACGTCGTCGAGGTCGTTGCTCGCCAACAGTTGAGTGACATCGCGGCGAACACGCACCTCAGTCTCGTATTTCTGCAGGTGTAGGTAACTCTCCATCTGCTCTTCGCTCGCGTTCATGGGCAGCCGGGTGATGTCCATCTCCTTGAGCGTCGTCTTGTGCCATGGCGCCTTCTCGTCCGCGTACCGCTGCAACGCAGCCTTCTTCCGATCCTGGCGCGAGGTCACTTGGTCCGCGACTGCGGCCCTGGCCAGTTCAGCCGCCTCACGCTCAATTTCGACCTGCGAGATTCCGAATGCGACGTCATTCTCCTTCTGGAACTCAAAAGCGCCGCGCTCAAGCAAGACGTTCCGATCCAGGTACTCTCCGAACACGTAAGCCCGAAGGATGAAGTTCCGACCGCGGCCGCCCGCTGAAGCAGGCGGCTCGGCAAACTCGTCCGCGAACTCCGGCACGTACACGGCGATGGATGTCTCCGTTACCTCCCGCTTGTGCGCAACCAAACTGATCTTGCTGATCTTGTTTCGCGGCGCGTACAGCTTGAATACGCGAACGCGAAAGCTCTCGCGGCCAAGAGATCCCTCAAGTTTGAATTCCTGTTGCGCCAAGGGCATCTCGACGATGTCAGGGTCCTCGCTGCGCAGGTAGCCGTTAAGTGAGATCGAGCTCGATCCGTCCTCCTCGGTCAACGTGATCTCAGGGCACACGTAGCCTTCGGTCGTGAAATACGGGAGCAAGACTTCCACCAGCCCTTTGGCGATGGTGGAGAGTTTCTGGGGGAGCTGTCCGGTGAGCTCACCTCGCAACAGGACTTTGGCATAGGCGCGCTCCTCGGTAGAGGGCTCTACTGTCTCCTTGACGATGATGTCGTTGTTCTTGCCCATCGAGAACGAACGCAGCCAATACGCCCCTTCCTCGGCGTAGGCGCTTTCAACTTGAACGCTGTCAAAGTACTTGAGCCAGGTGAAACGTCCAAAGCCCTTTCCGCCAATCGCAAGTTTCTGATCGCTGTAGAGGGTATCGAAGGAATCGCGGTTGGCCTTGGTGAAGCCGACGCCGGTATCAGTCACGGCGACATCGACCACGCGCGACTCATCATCGATCTCTTGCTGCGGCGAACGCTTGATAGACACGACGATGTGTCCGTCAGTCCGGTTCGTCAGTTCAATCGCCTGTATCGAGTTGACCACAGCCTCCACGATCGGCGTGAAAACCGTTGTGGTGGACCGGATATTTTTGACAGCGCGTTCAATGTTGATGCTGCTCATGGGAAGGCTCCTCAGCGACCATGTTACAGCCCTCGCTCTAGAGGGCGTAGATTGCGTTCACGTGGGCATACATACTCACAGCTGTACCAACTGGATCCGCAGCATCAAGTCTGCTACCTCGTTAAAGCGCCTCGAGATAGCGCAAGCACTCGTCAGCATCGGAGCTAACGAAGCAGCCGAAGTCCTCCTTCAGGCGAAGGTCACGCCGAGCCAGCATGGCGCTCAGCGGCCCCTCGGTGAAGAATGCATCGCAGTACCCGATGGCCGCCGCCGCGTGATCGAAGTCGAACAGGTCGTTGGGCTTCAGTGCCTGCCCCTTGTTCCAGCGCACAGCGGCATGCAACAAGCATTTGATGTGAAGGCTGCGCATGGCCTTGCGTCCACCTTCCGTGTCCAGCGCGCCGACCAAGAAAGACAGGCAATGTCGGTCAACGTCGGCACGTTTAGCGGTCCCCTCGGCTGGCAGCGGGCCCGCTTCAGCAGGCAGCATCGGCGCCAGGATCTGCGCCAGCGTGCCCGCAAACAGGTCCAGCACGCCGATCAATTCACCCTTGTAGGTCTTCCGAAAGCTCTTGAGATCAGCGGCGTGTATCTGGTTCTGTTCGTTCAGATTCGCCGACGTCTGTCGGAAGTGAAGTGGATCGGCGTGGACAAATGCCTCGCCAAGGTGCGAGCACATCTGAACCAGAGAGACGTTGTCCCACATGTGGTCGAAGAACGCCTTCTGGATTGCCAGGTTAGTCGCGGCATCGAAGGCCATCTTCGTGGAATGCACAAACCCCATCACGTAGCTGAGCTTCGACCATGTCAGTTCCCTCAAGGGGTACACACTGGTCCCTGGTTTCGCCGAGTGCACGTAATGCGCAATCTCCGTTCCGACGCGCAGGTGAAACGGGACGAGCGTGACGCCCAGACTGAGCTCGTCGATCAGTTCCGCCGTAGCCACCCGCGAGGCGCTGTCTGTCTGCTTGAACAGTTCAAGGAAAGTGCTGTCGCTGATCGGGCAGAACGCAACGCCGGATTTCACCAGCCCGCGCAGCATCGACAGCATTTGCAGGCCTCGATCGGGCTTCCCGGCGCGCATCGCATCACGAAGCAGAATCCAGAAGCACAGGTCCAGATAGATGGCTTTCCTGGGCGCCAGCAGCGCGCCCAGTTCCAGCAGCCTGCTGCGCGTATGTCGATCGAGGCTCACCTCTGGCGACGCTCTGTGCCTATCGATCGACGATCCCACCTGTTGCGGATTCATGCAATGACCCTCGTGTACCTACGCGTCTTCGAGCTTGGACATGAAGTGTGCAAACTCGATCTGCGCGTCGTAGAGGCGACGGCGACGGCCTGCTTCAAGTCGTCTTTCAACGACTGATAAAGCTCCTCCACATGGGGGCGATCCTCTCGCGACAAGTGCCTCTTGTCGCCCAGCAGGGCCATAATCGCTTCGCATCGCGCATCGGATCCGGCCAGTTTGTCCCGAATCGACTGAAGTTCCTGATTGCCCACGCGCTCCTCTCAGAGATCTGTGGCCTGCCAAGCCCCAATCGCGAATCGACAGCCTTCCGGCACTTGCATCGCTGCGCGCACCGCAGCTGCTGCCCCCTCGCTCGCGGCATGCAAGGACGCTCGCGCGGCAGCGTCTGCCCCCTCGGATGCAGCCGTCAGGCACAGCGCCGACGTCCGCTACATTCCGCCAAGGGTCGCCTCAAACTCACGAGCGAACGCAGCTTCCAGTGCTATCCGCTGGAATTGGCTGCAGCCAGAGGCCCTCAGCGCGAACGGTGTAGTAGCCCTTCATCGTAATCTCCATACTGTATCAAAGTGCAGCATTCAGCATTCAGCGTTCTAGTCGACTTAATCGCCAAACCCTTTCGGGCGTGCGTGGAGCCCAGAAGCTGAGAGGCTCCTAGTTGCAGACGTTGAAGTGAAAGCAGTACGCGCCGCTCCCGCTGAGAGAGCGGTGCTTCTTGCCGACTGCGTCTCGTGTCGGAGGCCTCAGCTCGAACGGAATGCGCGCTTCACTAGCGCGATGCGCGTCACAGTCCTGAGCTCATACGCCATGACACTTCTTGAATTTAAGGCCAGAGCCACAAGGACATGGATCGTTGCGCCCCACCTTCGCGCTCTGGCGAACGATTGGCGCAACTCGGGCCGCAAACGGAGCAGCTCCGGCACGCTCAGGCAGTCTGCGCTGAGGGGGAGGCCCCTTCTCGCGAATTTCGGCAATAAGGCGCTTTTGCGCGGCGAGCTGGGTCTGCATGGGCGCCGGCGCACCCTCAATGAGAGGCTCAAGCCGCCGCATCTCCGATTCTGCGTTGTCGAACTCACCGCTATAGGCCAGTATGACCGCATATAAGCTGCGTGCATCCAGCATCTTGCCGACCATAGAGTGTCGCTGGATGAACGGCAGGACAAAGTCCTCCATTATGTTGCGAGCGCCCAGGAAGTCATTCACCCATACGAAGTCATCAGCGACATCGAGTCCGGCACGCACATAGGAGTCAAGGGCGCCAGCGATCTCATAAAACCGCATGGCATGAATTCGCGCGAGCGGCACTCTCTGCCCCGTCTTTCTACCAATCTTTGCGAGGAGTTCAAGTGCATCGGCGAGATGCTTGACGTCATCGATGTCAAGCGATGGCTTGTCGATGGCCTCCCAAAGCTCCGCTTGCCTCAGGCCCATGACCTGCTCCGGGGAAATGCCGAGCACTTCGTAGTACTCGTCAATAACACCGGAGACAACCTGCTCAGCAACATGGTGCGAGCCAATGGAAAAGAGAGCCGCAGCGGCGTTGTAGGCCAGTATGCGTTGATGGCCCTTTAGATCGGGCATGTCGCGGGAGGCCTGCTCAAGGGCGGCCATCACGCCGTCTTCATCGCGCAGCACGCCCGCAAGATTCATGCGCTTCATCCAGAGCCGAGCTCGATGCGTTGGCGAAAGACCGAATTGCTCAACGACGCGTTCACATGCTGCCAGCCACTCAACTATCTTGTCGGCTTGCTCCCGCACTCCGTGTTTTAGCGCCGAGAAGATCAACCCATCGTAAGCCCAGAACTGCTGCTCGGGTTCCAACCTCCCCGAAGCCAATGCTTGTTCGAGAGCAAACGAGACTTCAGGAATGACGCCCATCTCATGGAATATCTCTTCCCCCATCAGCTCGATCAGGGGCTCGAGATGATTACGGGCAGAAAGCAGTCTCGCCCAAAAAACGATTCGACCGAAATCTCGATGCTCCTGCAGGGATTGCAGAATGATCTCGGACAGCTCTTGCAGTGCCCGTGCCTCGAGCACTGGTAGATCGCTAGATCGAATTTTGCCAAAGGTACGAACAGCATCATGGATGCGAGCACGATCGCCCCCGACGCTTTGCGCCAAACCCAGTATCTTGAGCTGCCTCACTACACTGGCGGCGCCCACTTCATCCATGTCTAGGCATGCCCTCAAAAGCTTGAGCATCTCCGCGCGGGATAGGGGAACCTCAGAAAAGCTGAGGGCGCAGGCTGCCTGCTGCTGTTGAAGCGGCAAGCTGTCGAAGACTCGCTCCAGAATCACCTCCTGGGCAGTGACTGCGCCGTGGAGGCCTCGTTCTAGTGAATGCACAAAGTCGTCAATGCTGCCGTTGTGCTCCGACGCGGCCAAGCGAGCAGCGCTTTGCACGAACAACGGATAGCCTCCCGTCAGGACGCGCAGATGCTCCATTCCTTCGATGGTGCCGATGCAACCAAGCGCTGCGGCTTCGGCCGCCACATCCTCGACAGACCAGCCGCGAAGGTCTTCACGTCGAATGCCCTGCAATGCTTCCAGCTCGGCCACCGTGCGTCCGGGGTGGCCGAGCAACACGAGGCGGATGCTCGACGTATTCCTAGCGACCTGCTCCAACGCCGTCGATGGCAAGGCGTGGGCGTTGTCGATCACCAGAATGGGAGAGCTGCCTTTCTCCTGCAATGCCTGGTCCAAGGCGCGAAGCGATTCAAGGCCGCTGGCACCGGGAAGTAGAACCCTCTCCAGAGCCATCGAACCTGCCAACTGGGCGGCGCACTCCCGCACCAGGGCCGATGGCAGGGCAGCGGGAGCAGTGTCTCCTGCGTCGTAGTAGGCGCACGCATTTCCGGAGTGCGCGGCGGTCTGTGCCGCCCAAGACGTCTTACCTGCCCCCGAAAAGCCGCAGACGACCCGAACGTACTCGGTCGATTCAATCGCCGGCTCGTTCTGGTGCGGCCTGTAGTGAAGCAACAGCTCAGGAAAATCGTGCAGTTGGCGTGCGAACTGCTCGAAGAGGGCCGGCAGGCCTTCCGCAAGAAACTGATGGTCGCCATAGGGCCATGTCCCGCTGGACGCAAGCGCCACATTTGCGGCTAGCTTCCACACCAGCGTTTCGGCTGCGATTGTTCGCAGTGGCAACTGTTCTGCAGCCGTCGTGCACCAGGCGACCGCACTCGCGATGTCTCGCCACGCAGGCGGTAGGCCTGGAGCTTGAGGTCCGATGCGGCCGCCCGGCCATTCCAAAGAATCGTAGTTCAGGTCCCTTTCGGCAAGCGCCCGCGCCAATACTTCACCGGGTGGTTGATTCGAAACAACGACAAACTGTGCATCACCGGCTCTTCGCCCGGAGATGTGCTCCTGTCGCAACGTGGCAAATCGCTCCAATGCGTCCCCAATGTCGGACTGAATCAATGGACGGTTACGCGTCTTGACTTGCACATAGACCGCCAGAGATGAGAACTGCAGTTCGATGTCTTCGTCCAGCTCGACTCTGATTGCCCTGAGGTCCGAGCCTTGAGCGGAAAGCAGGCAACCAGCGGCGAAGAGGTGCTGGTACATGAAGCCTCGATGAACGGCTTCGATCCTGACAAGCTGGGCTGGATCCAGAATGACCATGAGGATGGCGGACGGAAAAGTTGAAACCTGTAACAGTATTTCATGATCGGTCCCTTCCGATGCGTTCCGACTTCTACGGAACTCGAGGCGTCCCGGCGCGATCCGCTGTCAGGCTCTTGTGCGCGGCATCACGCCGGGCATGCCCGTCCTGGCGCCCACCAGCGACCGCAATCGCTGCAAAGCAGCCACGCGCGCGCCAAGTGCACCGGATGACTGCTCCCGCCCCAAAGCAGACATCCGCCAAGAAAAATGGGCGCTACCCAGTAGCGCCCATTTCCAACCTTCGCAGGAGCGATTCACGCTTCCAGCTGCTTTTCCAGCCGGTCCAACACCTCATAACAAGCCAACACCTGCCCCACACTCGAATTCGGCTCCCGCCCTTCGCGAATGGCGGCAATGAACTCCCGATCCTGCAACTCGATCCCGTTCATCGACACATCCACCTTGCTCACGTCGATCTTCTCTTCCTTCCCGGTGAAGAGATCGTCGTACCGCGCGATGTACGTCGCCGTATCCCCGATGTAGCGGAAGAACGTCCCCAGCGGCCCGTCGTTGTTGAACGACAGGGAGAGCGTGCAGATCGCCCCGTTCTCCGCCTGCAGCTGGATGCTCATGTCCATCGCGATGCCCAGGTTCGGGTGGATGGGGCCCTGGATCGCATTGGCCTTCACCACGCGTGAACCGGTCTGGTACTGGAACAGGTCCACCGTGTGCGCGGCGTGGTGCCATAGCAGGTGGTCGGTCCAGCTGCGGGGCTGGCCCAAGGCGTTCATGTTCGTGCGGCGGAAGAAGTAGGTCTGCACGTCCATCTGCTGGATGTGGAACTCGCCCGCCTTGATCTTCTTGTTCACGTACTGGTGACTCGGGTTGAAGCGGCGGGTGTGGCCGCACATGGCGACCAGGCCCGTCTTCTTCTGCGTCTCGACGACCGCCCTGCCCTCCTCCAGCTTGTCGCACAGCGGGATCTCCACCTGCACGTGCTTGCCGGCCTTCATGGCGGCGATGGATTGCTCGGCGTGCATCTGCGTCGGCGTGCACAGGATGACGGCGTCGACGTCCGGGCGGGCCAGCGCCTCGTTCAGGTCGGTGGTGACGTGCTTCGCGCCGTACTTCGTCGCCACTTCCTGCGCCTTGCCCAGCTCGCGGCCGATGATGGAGGTGACCTCCACGCCTTCGATGTTCTTCAGGCCGTCCAGGTGCTTGATGCCGAAGGCGCCGGGGCCGGCGAGCGCGATGCGCACGGTCTTGTTGTTGCTCATTGGTTGTTCTCCAGGATCAGGTGGCCGACGGCCGTGTTTGATGCGGGCACGTGGTAGAAGCGGTGCTTCACGGTCGGCTTCTTGCCGCCGGCGACATCCGCCATCGCACCGCGGGCGATCAGCCACATCACCAGCTCGATGCCTTCGCTGCCGGCTTCCTTGACGTACTCGATGTGGTTCACGTTGGCCAGCGCCTCGGGGTCGTCAATCAGGCGGTCCAGGAAGCGGTTGTCCCACTCCCGGTTGATCAGGCCGGCGCGCGGGCCCTGCAGCTGGTGGCTCATGCCGCCCGTGCCCCAGATCTGCACGTTCAGGTCTTCGTCGAAGCTCTCTACCGCCTTGCGGATCGCCTGCCCCAGCTTGAAGCAGCGCATGCCGCTCGGCACCGGGTACTGCACCACGTTCACGGCAAACGGAATGACCTTGAAGGGCCACTCCTTGGGCTGGCCGCACATCAGCGACAGCGGCACCGTCAGGCCGTGGTCCACGTCCATCTTGTTGACGATGGTCAGGTCGAAGTCCTGCTGGATGACCGAGTGCGCGATGTGCGCGGCCAGGTCCGGCGCGCCTTCCACCTTGGGCACCGGGCGCGGGCCCCAGCCCTCGTCGGCCACGGCGTATTCGTCGGCGGTGCCGATGGCGAAAGTGGGGATGAAGTCCAGGCTGAACGCGGTGGCGTGGTCGTTGAAGACCAGGAAGACGACGTCGGGCTTGTTGTCCTTGATCCACTGGCGGCTGAAGTCGTAGCCGGCGAAGACCTTCTGCCAGTACGGCTCCTGCGTCTTGCCCAGGTCCATGGCCGCGCCGATGGCGGGCACGTGCGAGGTGTAGACGGATGCGGTGATGCGGGCCATTACTTGCCCTCCTCTTTCTTGTCGGTCCAGGTGGAGGGGCGGCCGCCGCCGATCATCATCTCGCGGTAGGCCTCCTCGGTCATGCCGGTCATGGAGCCGGCCATCTGCTGGAAGCTCTTGCCGTCGGTGGCGCCGATCTTGGCCAGGAAGTAGATGTTGCCGCCCAGGGCGATGCAGCGGTTCAGGTCGCGCGCCAGCACGGCCTGCTTCTGCTCCTCGGTCATCTTCCACTCGTCCAGGTAGGCGCGTTCGTCCTTCTTGAAGCGCTCGCGGTTCTCCGCCTTCATCAGCGACATGCAGAACTGGTTGAGCCAGTAGCCCTTGCGGCTTTGGTCGGCGTCGAAGATCGTCGTGCCGGGTACGCCGGCGTAGGGTTTCTCCAAAGGCATGGTCGCCTCCTCTCTATCGGGTGCACTCGAAGCTGGCCGCGGCGTTGGGGTCGCCCCCCTTGTACCGGGGCCACGTGGGCCATTCGCACAGCGGGCGCGCGCGCGTCACGGCGAACGGCGGCCTGCCTTCCTGTTCGACCAGTTGCAGGCCCGCGGGTTCGCGGCCCTGCTCCACCCAGTCGACCAGCGCGGGGAACAGTTCGGCGTTGCCGGGGGCGCCGGTGCCGACGTGGTCGACGCCGGGCGCGGTGTACAGGCGGGCGAAGCGGCGCACGTTGTCGGCGCCCAGGCGCTGCTGCACGGACTGGAAGTACGCGATGCCGGCGTACGGGCTCTGCGCGTAGTCGGCCATGTTCTCCAGCAGGATCAGCTTGCCGCCGCGCGCCTGGAAGGCGGACAGGTCCGGGTTGGTCGCATCCATCAGCGCCGAGACTTCGCGCACGCGCGGCAGGTGGTCCTGGATGCGGTAGCTGCGCAGGTCCGCCTGCGGGTTGCGGGCATAGAAGTACTGGATGGCGCCGGCGCCGTAGAACCAGGCGATGCCGTTGGCCTGCACCGGCGGGAAGGCCGGCGCCTGCGTGCCGGTCCACCACGACTGCCAGCCGCCGGTGGGGCCGAAGGAGCGCGTGTTCTCGCCGCTCGGGCCGCGGCCCGGGTACTGGCGCACGCCGTGGGCGATCTCCGCCGGCAGGTCCAGCGGCGCATGCAGGGTCTTCACGGCGCGGATCTGCGCGTCGTTCAGGCAGGTCGGTCCGGTGGTGGCGGAGCAGCGCAGGAGTTCGACGTTGAAGCGTTCGCGGCAGCCCACCGGGTTGGAGACGACGCTGTCGGTCAGGCCGTCGGCGCCGTCGCAGGAGGCCAGCACGGCGTCGTGCACCAGCTTCACGTGCGCGGGCGACAGCCAGGCGTCGCCCGTGATCGCCAGGCCGTCGCGCAGGCCGGCGTGCTGCAGGCCGGTCCAGTTCAGCACCGGCACGCGGCTCAGGATGCCGTCGAAGTCCTGGGGGTAGCGCTGCGCCATCATCACGCCCTCGCGGCCACCCTCGGAGCTGCCGACGAAGTACAGCTTCTGCGGGTCGCGGCCGTAGGCCTGCCGCATCACCGCCACGGCGACGTCGCGCACCTTCTTGTACGAGGCATGGGCGAAGTTCACCAGCGCCTCGTCGTTCAGGGCGAAGGTTTGCGGCGGCTGGCCCGGCTGGTTCTGGTGGCCCGAGTCGGTGCCGTAGGTGACGTAGCCGCGGGCCAGCGGCACGGGCTGGTCGTAGCGGGCCGCGGGCACCAGCGCCGTGCCGGTGATCAGCACGCCGTTGAAGCCGCCGCCGCCGTACTGCACCGAGCGGCCGTTCCACTGCACGGGCAGGTTCACCTGGAAGTGGATCGCGGGCGCCTGCGGGTCCACCGGCGCGATGCGGCCCAGCACCTTGCAGTGGGCCGGCAGCGCCGGCGTGATCATGCCGGCGGGGGTGGCGCCACGCTCCGCGACGGCCAGGTCACTGGCTGCGACCATCGTCGCGGAGTCGATCGTCGCGGCGCCGCTGGGCAGGCCGATGGCCGAGGGCGCGATGCGCGTGCCCTGCATCGCCGTGCAGTTGTCCTGCTTCAGCGGCGGGATGGGCGTCCCGCCGGGCGTGGCACAGCCCGCCAGCAAAGCGGCGGCGGCGGAAGCGAGCAAGGCGCGGCGCAGGGCGGTCATCACTTCTCCTCGGGCCAGTACATCCGGTTGGGGTTGTCCACCAGCAGCTTCTGCTGCAGTTCCTTCGTGGTCGCGATCTCGGGGATGAAGTCGACCAGCAGGCCGTCGTCCGGCATGTGGTTCTTCAGGTTCGGGTGCGGCCAGTCGGTGCCCCACAGCACGCGGTCGGGGAAGTTCTCGACGACCTTGCGGGCGAAGGGCACCACGTCGCGGTAGGCGTGCTGCTCCCCGTTCAACGCCGGCGGGCCGGACACGGACAAGCGTTCGGGGCAACTCACCTTGCTCCACACGTTCTCGTGCTGGCGCATGAACTTCAGGAACAGTTCGAACTCGGGCCCGCCCACCGGCTTGGTCACGTCGGGGCGGCCCATGTGGTCGACCACCACGGTGGTCGGCAGCGCAGTGAAGAAGTCCCACAGCTCCGGCAGGTCGACGGACTCGAAGTAGATGACGACCTGCCAGCCCAGCGGCGCGATGCGCGAGGCGATCTCCATCAGTTCGTCCTTGGGCGTAAAGTCCACCAGCCGCTTGACGAAGTTGAAGCGCACGCCGCGCACGCCGGCGGCATGCATGTCCTGCAGCTCGTTGTCGCTGATGCTGCGGCGCACGGTGGCGATGCCGCGGGCCTTGCCGTTGGAGCGCTTGAGCACGTCGAGCATGGCGCTGTTGTCGGCGCCATGGCAGGTGGCCTGCACCACGACGTTCTTGGCGAAGCCCAGGTGGTCGCGCAGGGCGAAGAGCTGGTCCGCGCTGGCGTCGCAGGGCGTGTACTTGCGCTCGGGGGCGTAGGGGAACACTTCGCCGGGGCCGAAGACGTGGCAGTGCGCGTCGACGGCGTTGGGCGGCAGCTGGAAGCGCGGCTTGCTGGGGTTGGAGTACCAGTCGAGCCAGTCGCCCGTCTTGGTGAAGCCGCCGGAGGTGGGTTTGGTCATGGCCTCAGTCGATGTAGCGCAGCCCGGCCTTCGCCAGCGGCTCGCGCATGTTGTACATGTCCAGCCCCAGCACGCCGGAGGCGAGCTTCTCGCGCTTGGCGCCCTCGTTGGCTTCGCGCGCGGCGGCGGCTTCCAGGGTCTTCTTCGCCATGGCGGCGGGCACGCAGACCACGCCGTCGTCGTCGGCCACGATCACGTCGCCCGGCGTCACCCAGGCGCCGGCGCAGACCACGGGGATGTTCACCGAGCCCAGCGTCGCCTTGATCGTGCCCTTGGAGCTGATCGCGCGGCTCCACACCGGGAAGCCCATCTCGGTCAGCGTCTTCACGTCGCGGCAGCCGGCGTCGATCACCAGGCCGCGGGCGCCGCGCGCCTGGAACGAGGTGGCCAGCAGGTCGCCGAAGAAGCCATCGGTGTTCTCGGAGGTGCAGGCCGCCACCACGATGTCGCCCGGCTGGATCTGCTCGGCGACGACGTGCATCATCCAGTTGTCGCCGGGGTGCACGAGCACCGTGACAGCGGTGCCGGAGATCTGTGCGCCCGCGTAGATCGGCCGCATGTACGGCTTCATCAGGCCCACGCGCCCCATGGCCTCGTGCACGGTGGCGGAGCCGAACTTCGCCAGCGCGTCGGCGGTTTCCTTGTCCGTCCGCTTGATGTTGCGGTAGACGACACCCAGTTCGTACATGTTCAGCGTCCTTGCTGCTTGAGGCGCGCGTCGAGGCGCGGGAAGACACGGCGGGTATTGGCTTCGAAGATCTGGTGCTTGTCCTCGGGGGACAGGATCTTCGAGGCGTCGATGTACTTCTTCGTGTCGTCGTAGTAGTGGCCGGTGGTCGGGTCGATGCCGCGGACGGCGCCGATCATCTCGGAGGCGAACAGCACGTTCTTCACCGGGATCACGGTGTTCAGCAGGTCGATGCCGGGCTGGTGGTACACGCAGGTATCGAAGAACACGTTGTTCATCACGTGCGTGTCCAACAGCGGGCGCTTCATCTCCTGCGCCAGGCCACGGAAGCGGCCCCAGTGGTAGGGCACCGCGCCGCCGCCGTGCGGGATCAGGAAGCGCAGCGTCGGGAAGTCCTTGAACAGGTCACCCTGGATCAGCTGCATGAAGGCGGTGGTGTCCGCGTTCAGGTAGTGCGCGCCGGTGGTGTGGAAGGCCGGGTTGCAGCTGGTGCTGACGTGGATCATCGCGGGGATGTCGTACTCCACCATCTTCTCGTAGATGGGGTACCAGTGCCGGTCCGTCAGCGGCGGCTCCTTCCAGTGGCCGCCCGACGGGTCCGGGTTCAGGTTGATGCCCACGCAACCGTACTGCTCCACGCACTTCACGAGTTCGGGGATGCAGGTCTTCGGGTCCACTCCGGGCGACTGCGGCAGCATGGCCACCGGCACGAAGTGCTCGGGGAACAGCTGGCTCACGCGGAAGCAGAGCTCGTTGCAGATGGCCGCCCAGGTGCTGGAGACCTGGAAGTCGCCGATGTGGTGCGCCATGAAGCTCGCGCGCGGCGAGAACAGCGTCAGGTCGTTGCCGCGTTCCTTCATCAGGCGGAGCTGGTTGTTGACGATGGTCTCGCGGATGTCGTCGTCGCTGATCTTCAGCTCCGCGGGCTTCGGCATCACGGACGGGTCCTTGATGCCGGCGATCTGCTTGTTGCGCCACTCCTCCAGCTGCTTCGGGGCGGTGGTGTAGTGGCCGTGGCAATCGATGATCAGGCTCATGAAGTCTTCCAGGAGGGGACGGTGGCCGCGAACGGCGGGGAAATCAGGCAGCGGGTTCCATGCCGTTGCGGCGCTTGGCGGCTTCGGCTTCGGGCGAGGCCATGAAGGCCAGCATCTCGCGCACGGCTTCGGCCTGCGTCGAGGTGGCGCACACGGCGCCGGAGAAGGTGGTGGTGATCTGCACGGCCGCCGGCATCGGCCCGACGACGTCGATGCCTTCCTGATGGATCAGCTCGCTCAGTTGCTGGAAGCCCAGGGCCACTTCGCCGCGGGCGACCAACGCGCCGACGGGGATGCCCGGCTGCGCCTGCACCAGCCGGCTTTGCAGGTCCTGCGCAATGCCCCAGCGCTGGAACAGCTGGATCAGGGCCACGCCGCTCGGGCCGGTCGAATAGCCGATGGTGCCCGCGGCGGTGACGGCGGTGCGCAAGGCTTCTTCGGTGGAGAGGTCCGGATGCGGGTGGCCGGTCTTCACGGCGACGGCCACGCCGGAATCGACCAGGTCCACGCGGCTGCCGGCAACCACGTGGCCGGACGCCGCCAGCTTGTCGATCGCATCGGCGGCGAGCACCACGAAGTCGAAGCGCTCGCCGGCGGCCACGCGCTTGGCCGCGTCGACGCCGCCGACGGATTCCACCTGCACCTTGCGGCCGGAACGCTGTTCCCAGGCGCGGGCGAGTTCGCCCAGCACCTGGCGGGTGGCCATGGAGGAGATGCCCAGGAGGGGGGATGTCATGGCGCGATTGTGGTCGCCGCACCCGGCCCGCGACAGGGAAGCGCGCGACTAGCAGCTATGCCGCTTCGGCATAATCGAAAGCAAGTTATACCGCTTCATGGACCTCAAGCAACTCGAGTACTTCGTGCGCGTGGCCGAACTCGGCAGCTTCACGCGCGCCGCGATCGAGCTCGACGTGGCCCAGCCGGCGCTGAGCCGGCAGGTGCGCTTGCTCGAGGTGGAGCTGCGCCAGACGCTGCTGGTGCGCAATGGCCGCGGTGCCGTGCCGACGGAGGCCGGCAAGCTCCTGTTGGACCACGGGCGCGGCATCCTGCACCAGGTGGAGCGGGCCCGCGAGGACCTCGGGCGGCTGCGCGGCGGCTTGGCCGGTCGGGTCGCAGTGGGCTTGCCCAGCAGCCTGGCGCGGGTGCTGACCGTGCCGCTGAGCCGGGCCGTGCGGGAAGCCTTGCCGGAAGCGAAGCTGTCGATCAGCGAGGGGCTGTCGGCCAGCCTGCAGGAAGGGCTGGCGAGCGGCCGGCTGGACATCGTCGTCCTCTACAACGCGCAGCCGTCGCGCGAGCTGGACGTGACCCCGCTGCTGGAGGAAGACCTGCTGCTGGTGCGCGCCCGGCCGCCGGGGCTGCACGAAGACCCGCCGCCAGGGCCGGTGTCGCTGGAAGAGGTCTCGAAGTTGCCGCTGATCATCCCGACGCGGCCCAATGCGATCCGCATGCACGTCGAGGCGGAGATGGCGGACATCGGCTGCCGGCCGAACGTCGCGCTGGAGATCGACGGCGTGTCGGCGATCCTGGACCTGGTGCTCGATGGTGCCGGCTGCGCGATCCTGTCGCGCAACGCGCTGCTGAACTCGCCGCGGCCGTCGGCCTATACGGCGCAGCACATCGGCACGCCGCCGCTGCGCATCCGCCTGTCGCTCGCCACCAGCCTGCAGCGGCCGGCGACCCCGGTGCAGAAGGCGACGCTGGAGTTGATCCGGGCGAAGGCGCCGGAGGTGGTGGCGCGGGGGTTGTGAGAGGAATCCGTCATTCCCGCCTCCGCGGGAATGACGGCTATTGCACCGCGACTTGCGATTCGGCGACGAACGCGTCCAGCCTGGCGATCGCTTCCTGCACGCCGGCCTGCATCTGCGCCGGCTGCAGCCCCTCCGCCTCGTCCTCCAGCCGCCCACACACCGCCGCCAGCTGCATCGCCCCCAGCGTCGCCGCCGATCCGCGGATGCGGTGGGCCAGGCGCTTCAGCTCCAGCCCGTCGCTGATGCCGATGGACTTCTGCAGGCCCTCACGGGTCTGGCGCAGGAAGATCTCGCGAGCCTGCTGGAACAGTTCCAGGTCGCCGTAGAAGCGCTCCTCGATCGCGCTGCTGTCGAACGCCGGCAACGCGGGTGCCGCCTCGACCGGCGGCGCGGATTCGGGCGCGACAACGGGCGCATCCCCCAGCCAGCGCTGCAGCTTGTCCGCCAGCACCGCCATCTCAACGGGTTTCGTCAGGTAGTCGTTCATGCCCGCGGCCAGGCAGCGGTCGCGGTCGCCCGAGGTGGCGCTGGCGGTGAAGGCGATGATGGGCGCCTGCATGCCGTCCTCGCGCAGCACGCGCGACGCCTCCAGGCCGTCCATCACGGGCATCTGGCAATCCATCAGCACCAGGTCGTAGCGGCCGGTGCGGCAGGCCTCCACCGCCTCGCGGCCGGTGAAGGCGACGGTGACGTTGGGGTAGCCGAGCTTGGCCAGCAGGCGTTGCGCCACCAGCTGGTTCACCTCGTTGTCCTCGGCCAGCAGGATGCGCACGTTCTCGCGCACCGCATGCGCGGCGGGCCGCTCCACCTGCGCCGGCGCGCGGGCGACCTGCAGCGGGATCGTGACGGTGAAGGTGGATCCATGGCCCAGGCGGCTCACCAGCGTGACGTCGCCGCCCATCAACTGCGCGAGCTGCCGCGAGATCGCCAGGCCGAGCCCAGAGCCATCGTGGCGCCGGCTGGCCGACGCGTCCACCTGCGAGAAGCGGGTGAAGAGGCGCGCCTGGTCCGCCTCCGAGATGCCCATGCCGGTGTCGAACACCTGGAAGCACAGCTGCGGCGGCTGCGCGTCGGCCTTCACGAACACGTTGAGCGAGAAGCCGCCCTCGGTCGTGAACTTGAGCGCGTTGCCCAGCAGGTTCAGCAGGATCTGGCGCAGGCGGCCCGGGTCGGCCGAGATCCAGCGCGGCAGCCCAGGCTCCTGCCGCAGGTCGAAGCGGATGCCCTTTTCGCCCGCGCGCACCAGGAAGACGTCGGCGACTTCGTTCACCAGCTGCGGCAGGTCGGTCGGCACGAGCTCCAGCGTCAGGCGGCCGGCCTCGATCTTGGAGAAGTCCAGGATGTTGTCGACCAGGCTCAGCAGCGACTTGGCGCAGCTGTCGATCATGCCGACCGAATCCTTCTCCATCGGCGGCAGGTCGGCGGCGGCGAGCAGCTGCGTGAGGCCGATCACGCCATTGAGCGGCGTGCGGATTTCGTGGCTCATGGTCGCGAGGAAATCCGACTTGGCCTGGCTGGCGGCGTCGGCGGCCTCCAGCGCGCGGTGCAGTTCGGCATAGGTGCGCTTGCGCTCCGTGATGTCCTTGCAGGTGCCCACCACGTACAGCGCGCGCCCGTCGGGGCCGCGCTCGCTCACCTCGGCCTGCGTGAGCACCCAGACCAGCGAACCGTCCTCGGCGCGCATCCGGTGCTCCAGCGACAGGTGCGGGATCTCGCCCTTGAGCAGCTTGCGCCGGCCTTCCATCACGCGCGGCACTTCCTCGCGCGGGAAGTAGCGCATGGCGTCCTGGGTGTTGATGTCCTCCACGCCGCCGGCCACCTTCAGCATGCGCGTCCAGCCGGGGGAGAGGTGCACCGCGCCGGAACGCAGGTCGATCTCCCACAAGGCCAGGCCGGAGGCTTCCAGCGCGCGCGCGAGTTGCCGGTTGCGGTGCTGCAGCTCCTGCTCCAGCCGCACGGTGGCGGTGACGTCGACGGCGGTGCCGACGAAGGCGATGGGCGCGAGGTCCGGGCCGACCATCCGGGCGCGGAACTTGATCCAGCGCACCGGGCGGGTGGCCGTCTCGCGGGTGCGGAAGATGCCCGCGTAGGGCTGCCCCGCACGCACCGCCTCCTGCCAGCCGGAGCCCAGCGCATCGAGGTCTTGCGGATGGATCGCGTCGGCCCACTGGAAGCCGGTCAGCTCCGAGACGGCGCTGGCCCCCAGCATTTCCACCCACTGCGCGTTGCCATGCAGCACCGCGCCCTTGGCATCGGCGGAGAACATGCCGACCGGCGCCAGTTCCGCCAGGATCGACGCGTCGGCCACCAGCCGGCTGCGGTCCACGCCCGTCATCGTGGCGGCCAGTTCGGTGAAGCCCGAGGCCTCCTCCATGGCGCGCACGGCGGCGTCCTGCACGTGCCGTGCGGGGCTGGAGGGGACAGGCGAAGGCGACGACGGCTTCATGACGGACAACTTCATGAAAGAAGGAGCGATGCCCCGGCGGACGGGGAACGGACAGGGGCGCACCGAAGCGGCGCGAGGCGTAACGGGAAGTTTCGCGCAGCCGAGCTGGGCCGCCTTAAGCGATTCCTGTAAGCCGCGGCAGGCGCGGCCCGGAAACCGGACAAGTTACCGCAACAGCGCCTGCGCCGCCCCCACCGCCAGGGCCAGAGTGAAGAAGGACGCCAGGGTGGTGGCGAGCTGCGCCGCAGCCGCCATGGCGTCGTGTCCGTGCTTCTGCGCGAGCACGGGATAGATGCCCAGCATGGGGACCGCGGCCATCACGACGGCCATCACCTGCAGCTCGCGCGGCATCGGCGGCAACAGCAGGACGGCCGCCAGCACCAGCAGCGGGTGCAGCAGCAGCTTGCCCGCGGCGATGACGGCCACGTCGCGCACCAGGCCGCGGGAGGAGATGCCGGCCAGCGAGCCGCCGATCACGAACAGCCCGAGCGAGGCGCAGGCCGCCGCGAACAGGTCCACCGTGCGCGCCGCCGGCTGCGGCAGCCGCCAGCCGCCCAGCGAGAAGAGCAGGCCGAGCGCGATGCCCCAGATCATCGGGTTGCGCACGATGCCGCGCAGCGACTGCCGCAGTGCGGCGCGCAGGCGCTGACCACGCGTCTGCCCTGCCCCGGCGTCCCCCGTGTCGCTGTCGGCCAGCGCCAGCGAAAGCGGCAGGGTCAGGAAATTCTCGACGAGCATCGCGAGCGCCAGGCCGATGCCGGCGTGGACCGGCCCGAACAGCTGCGCCACGAGGGGAAAGCCGATGAACCCGCTGTTCGGGCACGACATGCCCATGCCCACGATGGCCGCCGCCGACAGCGGCTTGCCGGCCACCTTGCGCGCCCACAGCACGCCGGCGAGGTTGGCGCCGACCGAGCCGAGTGCATAGGCGGCGATGAAGACGGGGTTCAGCACCTCGGCGAAGCTGCGCTGCGAGAGGGCGTTGAACAGCAGCGCGGGCAATGCGAGGTTCACGACGAACTTGCCGAGCACGCGCATGTCGCCACGCTCGAACAGGCCGGCCCGCGTGCAGAGGAAGCCGATGGCCGCCACCAGGTAGATGGGGCCGGTGATGGCGAGGATGGAGAGCACCGGGCTTTACTCCCTCTCCCTCTGGGAGAGGGTGGGGGTGAGGGCACGGGGCGCTCGCGCAGGTGCTGCGCCGATTCCAGCGCCGGATGCCCTCACCCTACCCTCTCCCAGGGGGAGAGGGAAAGAATCCCTCATCGGTCCCGCTTCCGTTCATCCAGCTGCCGGTCCGCGTAGTCCTGCCAGCGGGCGCCCTTGGGCAGGTCGCGGAACAAGCCTGCCCTCGCCTGGTCCGCCACCCACTGCTGCTTGGCCGCGATCGACGCGGTCATCAGCGGCGCGAAGCCCGCCTCGCGCACGGTGTTCGCCGCCTCGCGCATCTCCTCCGCGCGGCGCTGGCCATGCTGCACCACGCGGCTGAAGAAGTAGGCGCCCTGCTGGTTCCAGTCGATGCTGGGAAAGGTCTCCTGCAGCGTCGGCAGCACGTGGTCCTCGACGCCGTAGGCACGGGCCGTCGTGTAGCTCTCGATGACCAGCGCCTCCAGGCCCTTGATCATCACGCTGCGGCACATCTTGATGGCGCTCGCCACGCCCAGCCTCTCGCTGACGGCCTTCGCGTCCATCTCCCACGACGCCAGCAGCTGCGCGAGTTCGGCCGCCTTGGCGCCGCCCAGCAGCATCGGCACCTTGATGCCGTACGGCGGCACGGAGGTCATGACGCCGGCTTCGACGTAGTGCGCGCCGCGCGCGTCGACCGCCGCGGCCGCCTGCTGCTTGGTGCCGGGCGAGGCGGAGTTGAGGTCCAGGAAAATGGTTCCGAGCCGCAGGAACTGCGCCGCTTCCTGCGCGACGGCCAGCGTGTTCGAGGCGGTGACGGCGGAAATCACGAGGTCGCTCGCCTCGCACAGCTCGCGCAGGGAGCCGCAGGCGCGCACGCCCTGCCCGCGCGCGTGCGCCTGCTCGGCGTCCGCCGTCGCAGCGTTGGCGAACTTCAGGTCCCAGGCGGACATCTCGGCCACCCGGGGCTTCAGGCCGGCGGCAAAGGTCTTGCCGACCTCGCCATGGCCGACGACGCCGATGCGCTGCACTTGCATGCGGACTCCCTGCTTACTGGCGCGGGATCTTCGCCCGCGCGATCACGTCGCTCCAGCGGCGGATCTCGCTGGCCAGCAGGCCGGCGAGCTGCTCCGGGGTGCTGGAGCGGGCATCGACGTTCAGCTCCGCGAGGCGGCGGCGCAGGTCGGCGTTGCCCAGCGCCGCCTGCAGCTCGCGGTTGATGCGCAGCACGACGTCGCGCGGCGTGCCGGCGGGCGCGGCGAGCGCATTCCACGAAGCGATGTTCAGGCCGGCGAGCGCGCCACCCGATTCGGCGGCTGTAGGGATGTCCAGGCCGGCCGGGCGCTTGTCGCCCAGCACCGCCAGTGCGCGCAGGGCCTTGGCGGTGATCTGCGGCTTGACGGGGCCGAGGATCTCCACGGCCGCATCCACTTCGCCGCTGCGCAGCGCGGTGATGACCGCAGGGGTGCCGTTGAAGGGAACCACCTGCGCGTCGATGCCGGCGGTGCCCTTGAACAGTTCGGCCGCCAGGTTCTGGGTGCTGCCGACGTTCACGGTCGCCAGGTTCAGCTTGCCCGGGTTCGCCTTGGCATGCGCCAGCAGGTCCGCCAGCGTCTTGAAGCGCGAGTTGTCCGGCACCAGCACCGCGATGTCGAAGGTGCCGATCAGCGAGACCGGCGCGAAGTCCTTCTGCGCATCGAAAGGGAGCTTGCTGAACAGGCCGGCGCTGACCGCCGTGCCGTTGGACATCAGCAGCAGCGTGTGTCCATCGGGGTCGGCGCGCGCCACCACCTCGCCGGCGCTGACGCCGCCCGCGCCCGGCTTGTTCTCGATGACCACCGACTGGCCGACCTGCTCGCCCAGCTTCTGCCCCAAGGCACGGGCCGTCAGGTCGGCGATGCCGCCGGCGCCGAAGGGCACGACGATCCGGATGGCCTTGCGCGGCCAGGTCGTGCCCTGGGCGGCGAGCCAGGGGGTGGTGACGGCGGCGAGCGTGCCGGCGATGGCGAGTCTGCGGCGGGAGTCCATCGCCTTATCGTGCCACACCCAGCAGGCGGTCCAGCAACTCGGGCGAGCGGCGCAGCGTCGCCGCGCTGTCGGCGTGCACGATGGTGCCGTGGTCCAGCACGATCGCCTGGTCGGAGATCGCCAGGATCGCCTGCGGATGCTGTTCCACGATGATGGCCGAGAGGCCCTCCTCGCGCGTGATGCGCGAGATCGCCTTGAGCAGCTCGCTCACGATGATGGGGGCCAGGCCCTCCAGCGGCTCGTCCAGCAGCAGCAGGCGCGGATTGACGACGAGCGCGCGGCCCATGGCCAGCATCTGCTGCTCGCCCCCGGACAGCTGCGTGCCCAGGTTGCCCTTGCGCTCCGCCAGCCGCGGGAACATCTCGTACACCCGCTCCGGCGTCCAGCGGCCCGCGCGCTGCACCGCCGTCAGGTTCTCGTGCACCGTGAGCGACTTGAAGATGTTGCGCTCCTGCGGCACCCAGCCGATGCCGGCGGCGGCGCGCTGGTGCGAGGCCAGCTTGTGCAGCGCCGCGCCCGCCAGCGAGATCGTGCCACCGTGCTGGCGCGTGGCGCCGGCCAGCGTGTTGATCAGCGTGGTCTTGCCCGTGCCGTTGCGACCGAGCAGCGCCAGCGTCTGCCCTTCCGGCAGCGCGAAGGAGATGTCGTGCAGCACCACGGCTTCGCCGTAGCCGGCACTGAGCTTCTCCACCTTCAGGAGTTCAGCCATGCGCGCGCTCCCCGGCCTGCACGGCCTCGTTGATCTCGTCGCCGTGGCCCAGGTACACCGCCTTCACTTCCGGGTTGGCGGCGATCTCCTCCGGCGTGCCTTCGGTGAGCACCGTGCCGTTGACCAGGACGGTCATGCGCTTGGCGAAGCTGAAGACCAGGTCCATGTCGTGTTCGATCAGCAGCACCGACACGTCGGCCGGCAGCGCGGCGACGGTCTGCAGCAGTTCCTCGCGCTCGCCCGCGGGCACGCCGGCCACCGGTTCGTCGAGCAGCAGCACGCGCGGGTCGCTGGCCAGCGCGATGGCGATCTCCAGCAGGCGGCGCTTGCCGTAGGCCAGGTGCTCGGTGCGCTGGTTGGCCACTTCGGCCAGGTGGAACTGCTCCAGCAGCTGCTGCGCGCGTTCGGCGACGCCGGCATCCTTGCCGAGCGGGCTCCACCAGCGCGCGCCGTGGCCGCGGTGCTGCGACACGACCAGCGCCAGCGTCTCCAGTGGCGTCATCGAGGCGAACAGCTGGTTGATCTGGAAAGTGCGCACCATGCCGCGGCGCACGCGCTGGTGCGGCGCCAGGCCCGTGATGTCCTGGCCTTCCAGCGTGATGCGGCCTTCGGTGGCGTCGAGCACGCCGGTCAGCAGGTTGATCAGCGTGGTCTTGCCGGCCCCGTTGGGGCCGATCAGCGCATGGCGTGCGCCGCGCTTCAGGTCCAGCGTGACGTTGTTGGTGGCCGTGATGCCGCCGAAGCGCTTCACCAGCCCCTGGCAGGAAAGGACGACCTCGCTCATGCCTGCCCCCTGCGGAACCACGTCCAGGGTTTCAGCAGCCGGTCGCGGCCGACCAGCACCAGCACGACCAGGAACAGGCCCAGCCAGAAGGTCCAGTACTGCGGCGTGATCTGCGACAGGAAGTCCTGCATCAGCTTGAAGACCACGGCGCCGAGCACGCCGCCATAGAGCCAGCCGACGCCGCCGATCACCACCATCAGCATCACGTCGGCGGAGCGGTGGAACTCGAACACGTCGATGGAGGCGAAGCCGGAGGTCTGCGTGAACAGCGCGCCGGCGGCGCCCGCCATGGCGGCCGCCACCGTGTAGACCGCTACCAGGCGCGAATGCACCGGGATGCCGATCGCCATGGCGCGCAGGCGGTTGTCGCGGATCGCCTTGAGCGTGGCGCCGAAGGGCGAATGCACGATGCGGCGCGCCAGCAGGAACACCAGCAGCAGCACGGTCAGCGAATAGTAGGCGGCGGTGCGGCCGGCCAGGTCGAACTCGAACTTCCCCAGCACAGGGGAGAACATCAGGCCCTGGATGCCGTCCATGCCGCCCGTGAGCCAGTCGAGCTTGTTGGCCAGCTCGAACAGGATCAGCGCGATGCCCAGCGTGACCATCAGCCGCGTGAGGTCGGTGCCGCGCAGGATGGTGAAGCTGGCCAGGAAGCCGAGCACCGTCGCCGTCGCAATGCCCGCGAGCAGGCCCAGGTGCGGGTCCGGCATCACGTGCTTGCAGAACAGCGCCGCCGTGTACGCGCCCATGCCGAAGAAGGCCGCGTGCCCCAGCGAAACGATGCCCGTGTAGCCGAGCACGAGGTCGAGCGACACGGCGAACAGGCCGACGATGGCGACTTCGTTGACGATGGCCGCGTGCGAGGGGAAGAGCGTCGGCGCCGCGAACAGCAGCAGCCAGACCACCGGCTCCCAGGGTTTCATGCGCGCATTGCGCAGCAGGTTCGTCTGCGCGGGGATCATGCCTTGCCTCCCTGGCGCACGAACAGGCCGTGCGGCTTCCACAGCAGGATGACGATCATCAGCGCGTAGACGATGAAGGCGCCCATCTGCGGGATGTAGTACTTGCCGGCCACGTCGGCGATGCCGAGCAGGAGCGCCGCCAGCAGCGGGCCGGTGATCGAGGAGGTGCCGCCAACGGCCACCACGATCAGGAAATAGATCATGAACTTCAGGGGGAAGGAGGGGTCGAGGCCCAGCACCTCGGCGCCAAGCGCGCCGCCGAGGCCGGCCAGGCCGGAGCCGAAGGCGAAGGTGGAAAGGAACACCACGTTCACGTTGATGCCCATGCCGGCGGCCACGCGCTGGTCGTCGACCGAGGCGCGCAGCCGGCTGCCGAAGCGGGTCTTCGCCAGGATGTACTGCAGGCCCAGCGTGAGCGCCGCGCACACCGCGATGATGAACAGGCGGTAGTGGCCCATGCCCAGCGAGCCGATCTCGGTGCGGCCCTTGAGCCATTGCGGCAGCTGCATGATCTGCTGCGTGGAGCCGACGTAGTAGTCCACGGCCGAGACCGACATGAAGACCAGGCCGATGGAGAACAGCACCTGGTCCAGGTGCGCGCGGCGGTACAGCGGCCGGTAGAGCGTGCGTTCCAGCACCGCGCCCAGCAGCGCGGCGCCGATGAAGGCGGCCGGCAGGCTGAGGAGGAAGGGCACGTCCAGCCGCTGCATCAGCAGCACGGTGATGTAGCCGCCGGCCATGGCGAAGGCGCCGTGGGCCAGGTTGATGAAATTCATCAGGCCCATGGTGACGGCCAGTCCGACCGCCAGCACGAACAGCAGCATGCCGTAGGCGATGCCGTCGAAGAGGATGGTGAGCATGGGGTGGGATTCTTCTCCCTCCCCCTCTGGGGGAGGGCTGGGGTGGGGGCGCACGCCGGGAGCGCCCCCATCCCGACCTTCCCCCAGAGGGGGAAGGAGGAATGCAAACTTACTTCGTCTTGCCCGGATCCTTGACGTCCTTCAGCACGTCGAACTCGACGTTGTGCAGCTGGCCGTCCTTCTTCTCGACCTTGCGCAGGTAGATGTTGTGCACGACGTCGCGGGTCTGCGCGTCGATGAAGACCGGACCGCGCGGGCTTTCGAAGATCTGGCCCTTCATGCCGGCCAGCAGCGCGTCGCCGCCGCCCTTGCCGCCGGTCTTCTTGAGCGCTTCGTAGATGACGCGCATGCCGTCGTAGCCGCCCACGGCCATGAAGTTCGGGCGCAGGCCCTTGTTGGCCTTCTGGAATTCGGCCACGAACTTCTTGTTGGCGGGGGACGGGTGGTAGGCCGAGTAGTGGTGCGAGGTGACCACGCCCAGGGCGACGTCGCCCATGTCGTTGAGCTGGTCGTCGTCCGTCACGTCGCCGGTGCCGATCAGCTTGATGCCGGCCTTGTCCATGCCGCGCTCGCCGAACTGCTTCATCACCGCGGCGCCCGCGCCGGAGGGCACGAACACGAACAGCGCGTCGGGCTTGATGTCACGCACCTTCTGCAGGAAGGGGGCGAAGTCCGGGTTGCGCAGCGGCACGCGCAGCGTCTCGGGCACCTTGCCGCCGTTGAATTCGAAGCGGCTCTTGAAGAACTTCTCGGCGTCCAGGCCCGGGCCGTAGTCGGTGACCAGCGTCACGACCGTCTTGATGCCGTTCTTGGGCGCCCAGTCGGCCATGGCCACCGCGGCTTGCGGCAGCGTGAAGCTGGTGCGGACGACGTAGGGCGAGGCTTCCGTGATGCTGGAGGTGGCGGCGGCCATCACCACCAGCGGCGTCTTGGATTGCGTGGCCATCGGGGCCACCGCCAGCGCGGACGGCGTGATGCCGAAGCCGGCGAGCACGTCGACCTTCTCGTTGACGATCAGTTCCTGCGCGACGCGGCGGGTGACGTCCGGCACGCTGGTGTCGTCCTTGACGATCAGCTGCACCTTGCGGCCGGCGACGGTGTCGCCGTTCTGCGCGATCCACAGGCGCGCGGCGGCCTCGATCTGGCGGCCGGTGGTGGCCTGCTGGCCGGTCATCGGCAGGATCAGGCCGATCTTGAACGGGGCGCTCTGCGCCAGGGCAACGCTGCCCGTGGCGAGCATGGCGACGGCGGCGGCGGTTTTCAGCAGGGTTCGCTTTTGCATGGGGTCTCCGAGGGAGTGGGTGGACGCAGGCGGTCCTGCCTTGCGACCCGCGGATTCTGCGCGGCACGCGGTGCCACGCATACGCGGGGGCCGGTCTAACAGGTATCCGCTTTCTCTATAACGATGGGGCCGATATTCGGAGATGATTATGGAGCACCGTTGCGCTCACCCGCGCTTGCGGATCAGGCGCACGCCCGGCATCCGGTCGTGTTCCTGGCTCTGGACGACGGCGCGCAGGTTGCGCTGCGCGATGCGGGAATGCTCGCGCATCAGCGCCTCGGCCCGCGAACCCTCCCGCGCCTCGATCGCGGCCAGCACCTGCCAGTGGTGGTCCTGCGCGACGATCAGCATGTCGCGCGCCTGCGGCGTGTTGGACTGGGCGATGACGAAGGCCGAGGGCGAGGCGAACGGCAGGCTCGCGACACGCTCCATCTCGCGCGCGAGCAGCGGGCTGGCCGCCAGTTCGCCGAGCAGCACGTGGAAGCGGCCGTTGAGCTCGACGTAGCGGGAGAAGGACTCGTCGTCGAGCGCCGCGCGGGCCAGCACCTGGTCGATGTCGCGCAGCACCGCCCGCGCCTCGTCCAGCACTTCGGCCGGCGCGCCGCGTTCGGCGGCCGTGCGGGCGACCAGGCCTTCGACCGTGCCGCGCAGCTCGATCGCATCCGACACGTCGCGCTCCGAGAACGAGCGCACCGCATAGCCGCCGCCCGGCAGCGATTCGATCAGGCCTTCCTGCTCCAGCCGCAGCAGCGCGGCGCGGATCGGCGTGCGGGAGACGCCGAGCCGCTCGACGATGGCGAGCTCCGCGACCCGGGAGCCGGGCGGCAGTTCGCCGGACAGGATCAGCTCCCGCAGGCGGACCTGCGCCCGGACCTGGGCGCTCATTTCTGTATACATGGACGTGGATTATGGGACCGATCCGGGCCTGGTCAATCCACTTCTTCCCTGTGCGGATGGGCCTGGAGGCCGGAATCGCTGTATACAATGGGCGCCAATCCCCTCCACTTCCCGCATCCGCCCCATGTTCCCGAAGAACGCCTGGTACGTCGCCTGCATGCCCGACGAGATCAACGACAAGCCCCTGGGCCGCACGATCTGCAACGAGAAGATCGCCTTCTACCGGGGCGAGGACAGCCGCGCCGCCGCGGTGGAAGACTTCTGCCCGCACCGCGGCGCGCAGCTGTCGCTGGGCACCGTGTGCGAAGGCAAGCTGGTGTGCGGCTACCACGGGCTGGTCATGGGCTGCGACGGCAAGACGATCTCGATGCCCGGCCAGCGGGTGCAGGGCTTCCCGAAGGTCAAGTCGTACCCGGTGGTGGAGAAGTACGGCTTCGTCTGGGTCTGGCCCGGCGACCCGGCGCTGGCCGACGAGGCCAAGATCCACCACCTCGAATGGGCGGTCAGCCCCGAGTGGACGTATGCCGGCGGCCTGTACCACATCGCCTGCGACTACCGCCTCATGGTCGACAACCTCATGGACCTGACGCACGAGACCTACGTGCACGTGTCCAGCATCGGCCAGAAGGAGATCGACGAAGCGCCCGTCACGACCAAGGCCGAGGGCGACCACGTGGTCACCAGCCGCTACATGCAGAACGTGATGGCGCCGCCGTTCTGGCGCGCCAACCTGCGCGGCAACAACCTGGCCGACGACGTGCCGGTGGACCGCTGGCAGGTGTGCCACTTCTACCCGCCCAGCCACGTGATGATCGAAGTCGGCGTGGCGCACGCCGGCAAGGGCGGCTACGACGCGCCGCCGGAGCACAAGGTCTCCAGCGTGGTGGTCGACTTCCTCACGCCCGAGACCGAGACGAGCATGTGGTACTTCTGGGGGATGGCGCGCAACTTCAACGTGCGCGACACCAACCTGACCGCCCAGATCCGCGACGGCCAGGCCAAGGTGTTCGCCGAAGACACCGCGGTGCTGGAGGCGCAGCAGCGCAACCTGTCGCTGCACCCGAACCGGCGGCTGCTGATGCTCAACATCGACGCCGGCGGCGTCCAGTCGCGCCGCATCATCGACCGCCTGGTCGCCGCCGAACAGCAGCCGCCGCTGCAGGCCTGACGCCATGGCCCAGATCCCCGTGAAGGTCCTGCGCAGGAAGCAGGAAGCGCTGGACATCGCCAGTTTCGAACTCGCCCGGCCCGACGGCGGCGCCCTGCCCGCGTTCTCCGCCGGCTCGCACATCGACGTGCAGGTGCCCGGCGGGCTGACGCGCCAGTACTCGCTGTGCAACGACGCGGCCGAGAACCACCGCTACCGCATCGCGGTGCTGCGCGACGCCAACTCGCGCGGCGGCTCGGCCGCCATGCACGAGGCGCTGAAGGAAGGCGACACACTGCTGATCAGCGAGCCGCGCAACCACTTCCCGCTGGTGCACGCGCAGCGCACGCTGCTGTTCGCGGGCGGCATCGGCGTGACCCCGTTGCTGGCGATGGCCCAGCGCCTGGCGACGAGCGGGGCGGACTTCACCCTGCACTACAGCACGCGATCGGCCGAACGCACCGCTTTCCGGGACGAGATCGGCGCATCCGCCTATGCGGACCGCGTGCGCTTCCATTTCGACGACGGCGAGGCCGCGCAGAAGCTGGACCTGGCGGCGGAACTGGGAGCGCCGCAGCCCGGCACGCACCTCTACGTCTGCGGGCCAACGGGCTTCATCGACTTCGTGGTGAAGACGGCGCAAGGCCTCGGCTGGCCGCAGGAGCAGGTGCACCTGGAGTACTTCGGCGCGGCACCGCAGGACACCACCGGCGACCGCGCCTTCCAGGTGAAGATCGCCAGCAGCGGCGCCGTGTACGACATCCCCGCCGACCAGACGGTGGTGCACGCGCTGCAGGAACATGGCATCGAGATCCTGACCTCGTGCGAACAAGGGGTCTGCGGCACCTGCATCACGCGCGTGCTGCAGGGCGAGTGCGACCACCGCGACCTGTACTTCACGGACGAGGAGAAGGCGGCCAACGACCAGTTCACGCCCTGCTGCTCGCGGGCGAAGTCGCCGCTGCTGGTGCTGGACCTCTAAGCCTTTCCCTCTCCCCCCTGGGGAGAAGGTAGGGTGAGGGGCACCGCGGCCTGCCCCTCACCCCAGCCCTCTCCCCAGAGGGGAGAGGGAGCAAGACCGTTAACATTGCGCGTTCACCGAGAGAGAGACAAGAAACCATGATGCAACTCCCCGCCCGTTACGACCACGTCGGCAGCTTCCTGCGGCCGCAGTACCTGCTGGAAGCCCGCGCCCAGAAGGCCAAGGGCGAGATCACGCCCGAGCAGCTGCGCCGGGTGGAAGACAAGGCGATCACCGAGATCGTGAAGTTCCAGGAGGACGTCGGCCTGCAGAGCATCACCGACGGCGAGTTCCGTCGCACCTACTTCCACATCGACTTCCTCGAGCAGCTCGGTGGCGTCAAGACCGACATCCCGGTCACCATCCGCAAGCCGGACGGCACCGAGGAACTGGCGCCGCCCGTGATCCGCGTGATCGACAAGGTGCGCCACGCCAAGGACATCCAGAAGGCCGACTTCGAGTACCTGAAGTCGCAGGTCTCCGCCGGCCGCACGCCCAAGGTGACGATCCCCTCGCCCACCATGCTGCACTTCCGCGGCGGCCGCGCGGGCATCAGCAAGGACGCCTACCCCGAATTGGACCCGGCGTTCTACGACGACGTGGCCAAGGCCTACGGCGACGAGCTGCGCTCGCTGTACGAAGCCGGCTGCCGCTACGTGCAGATGGACGACACCAACCTGGCCTACCTGTGCGACGAGAAGATGCGCGAAGCCGCGCGCCAGCGGGGCGACGACCCCAACGAACTGCCGCACCGCTACGCCACCTTCATCAACAAGGTGGTGGCGCAGAAGCCGCAGGGCATGCTGTTGGCCATGCACCTGTGCCGCGGCAACTTCAAGAGCACGCACGCCGCCGCCGGCAACTACGAGCCCGTCGCCGAGGCGCTGCTGAAGGAAATGGACATCGACGCGTACTTCATGGAGTACGACGACGAGCGCTCCGGCGACTTCCGCCCGCTTCGCTACCTGCCCAAGGGCAAGACGGTGGTGCTGGGCCTGGTGACCACCAAGTTCGGCCAGCTGGAAAGCAAGGACGCCCTCAAGCGCCGCATCGAGGAAGCCGCCAAGTACGCGCCGATGGAGCAGCTGGCGCTGTCGCCGCAATGCGGCTTCTCGAGCACCGTCCACGGCAACAACATCGCCGTGGAAGACCAGCGCAACAAGCTGCGCCTGGTGATCGAGACGGCACGGGAAATGTGGGGCGGCAACTGACGCCGCGGACGTAGTCCTTAGGCACTCATTTGGTGCACGGAGGCAGAATGGGGGGCTTCCCCCCTGTCTCCTCCCGCACCCGTGAAATACCAGAGCGTCCACGATTTCCTGGCGAACGTCGCCAGCCGCAACCCCGGCCAGCCCGAGTACCTGCAGGCCGTCAGCGAAGTGATGGAGAGCCTCTGGCCCTTCATCGGCAAGAACCCGAAGTACGCCGAACAGGGCCTGCTCGACCGGCTGGTCGAGCCCGAGCGCCTGATCCAGTTCCGCGTGAGCTGGATCGACGACAAGGGCGAGGTCCAGGTCAACCGCGGCTACCGCATCCAGCACAGCTCCGCGATCGGCCCGTACAAGGGCGGCCTGCGCTTCCACCCCTCGGTCAACGCGTCCATCCTGAAGTTCCTCGCGTTCGAACAGACGTTCAAGAACGCGCTGACCACGCTGCCCATGGGCGGCGGCAAGGGCGGGAGCGACTTCGACCCCAAGGGCCGCAGCCCGGGCGAGGTGATGCGCTTCTGCCAGGCCTTCGTCACGGAGCTGTTCCGCCACATCGGCGGCGACACCGACGTGCCGGCCGGTGACATCGGCGTCGGCGGCCGCGAGGTCGGCTTCATGAACGGCATGATGAAGAAGCTGACCAACCGCGCCGATTGCGTCTTCACCGGCAAGGGCCTGTCGTACGGCGGCTCGCTGATCCGGCCGGAGGCCACCGGCTACGGCACCGTCTACTTCGCGCAGGAGATGCTGCAGCGCGCCGGCCGCAACTTCGAAGGCCTGCGCGTCAGCGTGTCCGGCTCCGGCAACGTCGCGCAGTACGCGGTGGAGAAGGCGATGGCGCTGGGCGCCAAGGTGGTGACTGTCTCCGACTCGAGCGGCACCGTCGTCGACGAGGACGGCTTCACCCCGGCGAAGCTGGCCGAACTGATGGAGGTGAAGAACCATCTGTACGGCCGCGCGAGCGAGTACGCCGAGCGCACCAAGGCCCGCTTCCACGGCGGCGCGAAGCCCTGGAGCGTGAAGGTCGACGTCGCCCTGCCCTGCGCCACCCAGAACGAGCTGGACGAAGAGGACGCCCGCACCCTGGTGAAGAACGGCGTGCTGTGCGTCGCCGAGGGCGCCAACATGCCCTCCACGCTGGCGGCCGTCGAGGTGTTCGAGCAGGCCGGCGTGCTGTACGCGCCCGGCAAGGCGAGCAACGCCGGCGGCGTCGCCACTTCGGGCCTGGAAATGAGCCAGAACGCCATGCGCCTGTCGTGGCCCCGCGAGGAGGTCGACGCGCGCCTGCTGGACATCATGCGCGGCATCCACAAGGCTTGCGTGCGCCATGGCCAGCGCGAGGACGGCAGCATCAGTTACGTGGACGGCGCCAACATCGCCGGTTTCGTGAAGGTGGCCGACGCCATGCTTGCGCAAGGCGTGATCTGATTCCTTCCCTGCCGGGCACCGTCCGGGCGAGAATGCGGCAATGGCAAGCGTATTGTTGATCGAGGACGACGAGGCCCAGCGGTTCATCGCGGGCTTCGCGCTGAAGAAGGCGGGACACGAGGTGCGGGAAGCGCACGACGGCCCGCATGGCGTCGTGGCGGCCCGCAAGGAGCGACCGGACATCATCGTGTGCGACGTGATGATGCCGGGGATGACGGGCTACGAGGTGCTGGCCGCCCTGCGTGCCGACCCGGACCTGGTCACCGTGCCCTTCATCCTGCTGACGGCCATGGCCGACCGGCAGCACATGCGCCAGGGCATGACCGCCGGCGCCGACGACTACCTGACCAAGCCGTACCGCCCGGACGAACTGTGCGAGGCCGTGGCGGCCGTCCTGCAGCGGCGGCACATGCAGGAAGAAGCCTTCCGCGGGTCCATGACGGACGTCGTGGAGAACGCGCTCGAGCAGCAGAAGGAAACGCTCAGCCGGCAGTACGAAACCAAGCTGCAGCGGGAGATCAACGCCCGCTGGAGCCAGGCGAATGCCGCGACCGACCTGCACTACGACAACGCCTTCGTGCTGCTGGCCGACCTGGTCAGCGGCGGCGCGGCCCCTTCCGAGGACGGCCTGATCGAGCGGGTCAAGCAGGCGCAGCAGGCCGCGCGGGACACGCTCTACCTCTGGGGCGCCACCCAGGTGCTCCCCTACGGAACCAAGCTGATGGCGGTGTTCGCCGACCAGGGCACCAAGACCACGCCGCCCGAACTGCGCGTGCTGCGCGCGGCCATCGCGCTGGCGAAGGCGGCGCCGCGCGAGCGCCCCGTGAGCGTGGCGCTGCACCAGGGACCGGTTGCCCTCGTGGCGCTGTCCGACGGGCTGCACGGCGACCAGGGCCATGCCCTGGTGCCGGGCGATGCGGTCAACACCGTGGCGACGCTGGAGGAATACGCGGCCAGCACGGGCTGGCGCATCGTGGCGTCCGAAGCCATGGCGAAGGTGCTGCAGGAGCACGCCAGCACCGGCCGCAGCGGCCGCACGGCGCGCGGCGACACCGTCGTCGAGATCACCGGCCCGGCGCCGGCCTGACGGCGCTAGCGGCGCAGGTACCAGACCAGCACGGCGCCCACGATCCAGACCCAGGCGCCCACCGCGGCTGGGCACCTGGCCCGGAATCAATCGAACTGCAGCAGGGAATGCTGCACGCCGGACGGATCCTGGAACACCGCGAACCTTCCCACCGGACAGCGTCGCGGCGAGGCGTCCAGCACGGTTCCGCCCGCTTCAGAGACCTTCCGCAAGTCGGACTGGATGTCCTTCGTCTCGAACGAAAGCAGGGTCGCCGGCACGGCGGGTTCCCCGCCAGGCTCGATCTCCTCGAGGATGAGGGTCGTGGCGCCGGTCTTCAGCTGCACGATGCAGGCCCCGTAGGTGGCCTTCACCTCGTAGCCGAGGGCGGACTGGTAGAAGCGCACCGCGGCGGCAAGCTCGCGGACGTGGATGGTCTGGACGCAGATCGGCAGCATGGCCCTCTCCCTTCCCCTTCGGCCGCGCAGCGTAGCGCAGAACCGCGGGGGCGGAAAGGCACGGCCGCTACTTCACGCCGTGCGGCTTGTGTCGCTGGGCGATCGTGCGGGCTTCGGCGGCCAGGCGCGCCTGCAGCTCGGTCTGCTGCCGGTAGCGGGCCCGCAAGGCCTCGGCGGCTTCGGGATCGAACCGGCCGTTGACGTAGTTGGCGGCGTTGTCCTGCGGATACTGCTGGACGGAATCGGACCATTCGCGCATGGCGACCTCCTTGGTACTGCTGAAGAGGAGTTATAGCCTCCGCTCCGGGCCGCGCCAAGCGCGGTGTGGCGTGCACGCCATGGCCCTTACATGGCGAGATACATCCGTGCGAGGTACCACAGCGTGAGCAGGAACACGAGCACCAGCGGCACGCCGAGGGCGCCGGCCAGGGCGCGCACCGGCACGAACGCCTCGGCGCGGAAGACCTCCAGGCAGGCCGCGGCGGCGAGGACCTCCACCGAACCCACGAAGACCACGCCGACGTAGGTGCCGCCGTGGTACGGCCGGCCCCAGTTCGTGAAGAGCACCAGCCAGTAGGCGAGCAGCACCAGCGCAAGGGCCAGCAGCACCAGCCCGGGCCTGCGCAGGCGCGGTCCCACTTGCGGCGAGGTCCCGGCGTTCAGCGCTGCGCCCTGTCCCTGGCGTTCTGTGCCTCGATGCGCTCCCTGGCTTCCTGCCACTGCCCGTCGCTCCAGTCGCGCAGCTCGTAGAAATTCCCACCCGTGGCGAGTGCGTTCCCGCCGTCCATCATGATGCTCTGGCCGGTGAGCCAGTCGCACTGGCCCGGCGCCATCAGGAAGGCCGCGAGGTTCTGCAGTTCTTCCATGCGGCCGGGGCGCCCCATCGGGTTGCGCGCCTTGCTGCGCGCACCGGGCTCCTCGCCCGGGTTCAGCCGCTTGCTCATGCCTTCGGTGGGGATCTCGCCGGGGCCGACGGCGTTCAGCCGCACGCCGTGCTTCGCCCATTCGACGGCGAGCGATTTCGTCATGACGTCGATGCCCGCCTTGCTCATGGCGGACGGCACGACGTACGGGCTGCCGTTGTCCACCCAGGTCGTGATGATGCTCATGACGCTGCGGTACGGCGACGCGGCCGTCCAGCGCCCTTCCTTCGCTTCGGCCACCCAGCGCCGGCCCACCGCCTGCGTCACGTAGAAGGTGCCGTGGAACACGATGTTGGCGATGGCATCGAAGGCGCGGGGCGACAGGCTCTCGGTCGGCGCGATGAAGTTGCCGGCCGCGTTGTTGACGAGGCCGGTGAGCCCGCCGCTTTCCCACAGCGACTGCACCATCTCCTCGACCGCCTGCGCCACGCGGATGTCGACGCCGAAGGTGTCGATGCGGCGGCCGGGAAACCGCTCGCGCCAGGCCGCCGCCGTTTCGTCGCACACGGCCTTGCGGCGGCCGCAGATCGCGACGTCGCCGCCGAGGGCGAGGAAGCGCTCCGCCATGGCGCGGCCGAGGCCGGTGCCGCCGCCGGTGACCAGGATGCGCTGGCCCGCGAAAAGCTGGTTGGAGAACATCGGTTCCCTCCTTTGCCTGCATTTTGACAGCGGCACATCCACGCACCCCCACCCGGCCACCCCGTCATCACCGCCCCAGGTCCCGTCATCCTCGCGGAGGCAGGGACCCGGGGCGCTTCCCAAAGGAAAGGGGCGCGTCGCGCCCCTGTTCCGATGCCCTGGGTTCCCGCCTGCGCGGGAATGACGCATGCGCTCAATGATGCTGCGGGGGCGTCACTTCCCAGTGCTGCATCACGCGCTCATGGCTGTCCACGCTTTCCAGCCGGACGCGGAAGCCCCACAGCTTGGCCACGTGCTTGACCACCTCCTCGGCCGTGTTGTCCAGGGGACGGTCGTTGTGGCGGATGTGGCGCAGCGTGAGCGAACGGTCCCCGCGGGCATTGACGTTCCACACCTGGATGTTGGGCTCGCGCCAGCCCAGGTCATGCTGGCGGGACAGCGATTCGCGCAGGCGCCGGTAGCCGTTGTCGTCGTGGATGGCGGCGACCTCCAGTTCGCTCTGGGCGGCGTCGTCGAGCACGGCGAACATGCGCATCTCGCGCATCAGCTTGGGCGACAGGTACTGGCCGATGAAGCTTTCGTCCTTGAAGTGCCGCATCGCGTAGTCGAGCGTCTTGATCCAGTCGCTGCCCGCGATGTCCGGGAACCACTCGCGGTCCTCGTCGGTCGGGTTCTCGCAGATGCGGCGGATGTCCGTGAACATCGCGAAGCCCAGCGCATAAGGATTGATGCCGCTGTACGCCGGGTGCGTGATCGGCGGCTGGAACACCACGTTCGTGTGCGAGGAGAGGATCTCCATCATGTAGCCGTCCGAGAGCATGCCCTCGTCGTACATGGTGTTGAGCAGCGTGTAGTGCCAGAACGTGGCCCAGCCCTCGTTCATCACCTGCGTCTGCCGCTGCGGGTAGAAGTACTGCGCCACCTTGCGCACGATGCGCACGATCTCGCGCTGCCAGGGCTCCAGCAGCGGCGCGTTCTTCTCGATGAAGTACAGCAGGTTCTCCTGCGGTTCCTCGGGGAAGCGGCGCGCCTCCTTCTTGGCCTGCTTGCCCGCCTTGGTGGGCAGGGTGCGCCAGAGGTCGTTCACCTGCTGCTGCAGGTAGGCCTCGCGGTCCTTGCGGCGGTTCTCCTCCTCCACCATCGAGATCTTCTGCGGCCGGCGGTAGCGGTCGACGCCATAGTTCATGAGGGCATGGCAGGCGTCCAGCGTCTGCTCGACCGCCTCGATGCCGTGGCGTTCCTCGCATTCGGCGACGAAGCTCTTGGCATAGACCAGGTAGTCGATGATCGAGCTGGCGTCCGTCCACATGCGGAACAGGTAGTTGCCCTTGAAGAAGGAGTTGTGCCCGAAGCAGGCATGCGCCATCACCAGCGCCTGCATCGGCATCGTGTTCTCCTCCATGAGGTAGGCGATGCAGGGGTCGGAGTTGATGACGATCTCGTAGGCCAGCCCCATGTGGCCGCGGCGGTAGCTCTTCTCGCTCTGGATGAAGTGCTTGCCGTACGACCAGTGGCGGTAGTTCACCGGCATGCCGACCGAGGCGTAGGCGTCGAGCATCTGCTCCGCCGTGATCAGCTCGAGCTGCGTCGGGTAGGTGTCGAGCCCGAAGCGTTCGGCCGTCTTGCGGATCTCGTTGAAGTACAGCTCGATCAGCTCGAAGTTCCAGTCGGACGGGCTGGGCAGGCGCGGCCGCTTGCCCGTCGCTTCGGCGTCGGAGACGGTCAGGAGTTCAGCTTCGCTCATGCGGGCACCGGGTTCTTCTTGAACAGGTCCCGGAAGACCGGGAAGATCTGCGAGGGCGTGACGATCTTCTGCATCGCGAACTGCGGGTTGGCGTCACGCACGCGCGTGTACTCCTCCCACAGGTTCTGGTCCTCGTCGGCCACCTGCACGTAGGCGTAGTAGCGCACCAGCGGCAGGATCTTGTGGTCCAGCAGCTCGCGGCACTTGGACGAGTCCTGCTGCCAGTTGTCGCCGTCGGACGCCTGCGCGCCGTAGATGTTCCATTCGCTGCCCATGTAGCGGGCGCGGATGATGTCGTTCATCAGCGTGAGCGCGCTCGACACGACGGTACCGCCGCTTTCGGTGGCGTGGAAGAACTCGTCTTCCGTGACTTCCGCGGCCTGCGTGTGGTGGCGGATGAACACCACCTCGGTCTTCTCGTAGTGGCGCGAGAGGAACAGGTACAGCAGGATGAAGAAACGCTTGGCGAGGTCCTTGCGCGACTCGTCCATCGAACCCGAGACGTCCATCAGGCAGAACATCACGGCCTTGCTGGTCGGCTTGGGCTCGCGCACGCGGTTGCGGTAGCGCAGGTCGAAAGGGTCGAGGAAGGGGACGCGCTTGAGGCGCTCCTTCAGTTCGGCCACGCGCTTGCGCAGCACTTCGACCTCCGGCGGCGGGCCTTCCGGGCGCCGTTCCAGGTCCTCGAGCTGGCGCTCGGCTTCCTTCAGCTCGGCGCGCGCGTCGCCGCCCATCGCGATGCGGCGGGCCAGGCCCACGCGCATGGAACGCACCACGTGCAGGCTGGTCGGGTTGCCTTCGGAGACGAAGCCGGCGCGGCGCAGCTTCCATTCCGGCACGTCGGCCAGCAGCTGCGTGCGGATCATGCGGGGCAGCGCGAGGTCGTCGAAGAAGTAGTTCATGAACTCTTCGCGCGTGATCCGGAAGACGAAGTCGTCCTCGCCCTGCCCGTCCTGCGAGGCGCCGCTGCCGCCGGAACCGCCGCCACCGCCGCCCTGCGGCCGCTGGATGCGGTCGCCGCGAACGTATTCCTGGTTGCCGGGATGCACCAGTTCGCGGCTGCCGCCGGGTGCATGGCCGAAGGTGGGCTCCGACACATCGCGCCTGGGCAGCGTGATGTCGGCGCCCTCTTCCATGTCGGTGATGCTGCGGTCGCCGACCGCCTTGCGCACCGCTTCCTTGATCTGCTCGCGGTAGCGGCGCAGGAACCTTTCGCGGTTGCCGATGGACTTGTTCTTGCCCGAGAGACGGCGGTCGATGACCTGGTGGAGCATGGACCGCTCGCCCCCGCTTCTGTTGGTCACTGGACCGCCCTTCCTCTAGTCAGTTCGCGCCGCCGTGGTTCAGGAGCTCTTGCGCACGCGCAGGTACCACTCGCACAGCAGGCGGACCTGCCGGCGCGTGTAGCCCTTCTCGACCATGCGGTTGACGAAATCCTCGTGCTTCTTCTGCTCGTCGGCGGAGGCCTTGGCGTTGAAGCTGATGACCGGCAGCAGCTCTTCGGTGTTCGAGAACATCTTCTTCTCGATCACCGTGCGCAGCTTCTCGTAGCTGGTCCACACCGGGTTCTTGCCGGCGTTGTTGGCGCGGGCCCGCAGCACGAAGTTGACGATCTCGTTGCGGAAGTCCTTGGGGTTGGACAGCCCGGCCGGCTTCTCGATCTTCTCGAGTTCGGCGTTCAACGCCGCGCGGTCGAAGATCTCGCCGGTGTCCGTGTCGCGGAACTCCTGGTCCTGGATCCAGAAGTCGGCGTACGTGACGTAGCGGTCGAAGATGTTCTGGCCGTACTCGGAATAGGACTCCAGGTAGGCCGTCTGGATCTCCTTGCCGATGAATTCCGCGTAGCGGGTGGCCAGGTGCTCCTTGATGTACGCCAGGTACTTCTGCTCGGTCTCGGCCGGGAACTGCTCGCGCTCGATCTGCTGTTCGAGCACGTACATCAGGTGCACCGGGTTGGCGGCGACCTCTTCCGAGCCGAAGTTGAACACCTTGGAGATGATCTTGAAGGCGAAGCGGGTGGAGATGCCCGTCATGCCCTCGTCGACGCCGGCGTAGTCGCGGTACTCCTGGTAGCTCTTGGCCTTGGGGTCGGTGTCCTTCAGGTTCTCGCCGTCGTAGACCAGCATCTTGGAGAAGATGCTGGAGTTCTCGGGCTCCTTCAGGCGCGTGAGCACGGAGAACTGCGCCATCATCTTCAGCGTGCCGGGCGCGCAGACGGCGTCCTTCAGCGACGAGTTCTGGACCAGCTTCTCGTAGATCTTCACTTCCTCGGTGACGCGCAGGCAGTACGGCACCTTGACCACGTAGATGCGGTCGAGGAAAGCTTCGTTGTTCTTGTTGTTCTTGAAGGCCTTCCACTCGCTTTCGTTGGAGTGGGCCATCACGATGCCGTCGAACGGGATCGCGCCGAAGCCTTCGGTGCCCTTGAAGTTGCCTTCCTGCGTCGCCGTCAGCAGCGGGTGCAGCACCTTGATGGGCGCCTTGAACATCTCGACGAATTCCAGCAGCCCCTGGTTGGCCAGGCACAGGCCGCCGGAGTAGCTGTACGCATCCGGGTCGTCCTGCGCGAAGCTCTCGAGCTTGCGGATGTCGACCTTGCCGACCAGCGCGGAGATGTCCTGGTTGTTCTCGTCGCCCGGCTCGGTCTTGGCGATGCCGCACTGCTTGAGGATGGACGGGAAGCGCTTGACGACCTTGAACTTGCGGATGTCGCCGCCGAATTCCTCCAGGCGCTTGACCGCCCACGGCGACATGATGCGTTGCGTGTAACGGCGCGGGATGCCGAACTGCTGTTCCAGCAGGGGGCCATCCTCGTCGTTGCTGAACAGGCCCAGGGGCGACTCGTTGACCGGCGAGCCCTTGAGCGCATAGAACGGGACCTGCTCCATCAGCTGCTTCAGGCGCTCGGCGATGGACGACTTGCCGCCGCCGACCGGGCCCAGGAGATAGAGGATCTGCTTTTTCTCTTCCAGGCCTTGCGCGGCATGCCGGAAGTGCGAGACGACCTGCTCGATCGGCTCCTCGAGACCGTAGAAATCCTTGAACGCGGGATAGACGCGGATCACCTTGTTGCCGAAGATGCGCGACAGCCGCGGGTCGTGCCGGGTGTCGACCATCTCGGGCTCGCCGATGGCGGCGAGCATGCGCTCGGCGGCCGTCGCGTACGTCAGCGGCTCCCGTTTGCAGAGGTCGAGGTACTCCTCGATCGACAATTCCTCCTCTCGCTTGGTCTCGTAACGCGTGAGGAAATTGCGGACAACGTCCATGAAGCCTCCTGTCGTTTGCAGACTGCAGCGGGGACGCGCAGTGCGGTGTCACTGTACTCCCGCGTCGGCGTCCTGCCTCAGCGCACGCTGTAGGTCAAACGCCGACTTCACTGTAGGTGAACGGTAGATAAAAACAAGGGCCGCGAGTTGCTAAGTGAAAACGAGAGAGGCATGTAAACGACACTTGCGGCAGCATGTCGCGCAGCCCTTCCCTCAACTGGTGCGCGTCACCTTCTTCAGGTGCGGCGGACGGTCCGGATCGTTGCCGCGGGCACGCGCGAGGGCTTCGACCATCGGGTAGAAACTCTGGATCGCGCACACCGGGTCGAGCTCCTCCTGCGGCGCATGCACCAGCGGCAGGTTGGCACCCGGCGTCCCCTGCGGCGCAGCGAGGAGCACGCGTGCACCACGTGCGCGCATGGCCTGCGCGAGTTCGAGCAGCCCGGATTGCGCGGGCCCGCGCGGCGCGAACACGAGCAGCGGGTAGCCTTCGTCGATCAGCGCCATCGGGCCGTGCTGGATCTCGGCCCCGGAAAAGGCCTCGGCCTGGATGCCGCAGGTCTCCTTGAACTTCAGCGCGGCCTCCATCGCGACCGGCAAACCGAGGCCGCGGCCGACCACGAACAGGCGGTCCGCGCCGTGTAGGACATCCAGGGCCGGCGTCCAGTCCGCCTGCACCGCCTTTTCCAGCGCAGCCGGCAACTGCCCGAGCGCGCTGCGCAGCGTCTTGTCATCCTGCCACGACGCGGTGAACCGTGCACCGGCGACCAGCTGGGCGATGAAGCTCTTCGTGGCCGCGACGCTCGTCTCCTGCGCGGCATGGAGCGGGAACATCCACTCGGCGGCACGCGCGAGCGGAGACGCCGCATCGTTGACGAACGCGCAGGTGATCGCACCGCACTGCCGGAAGTAGTCCGTCGGGCCGATCAGGTCCGGGCTCTGGCCGGATTGCGAGAACGCCAGCGAAGCCAGCCCGTCGCAGCGGATGCGCGACTGGTACAGCGTGACCAGCGACATCGGCATCGAGGTGACCAGCCGGCCCAGCCGCGCCATCACCAGGTACGCCGCGTAGTGCGCGGCATGGTCCGAACTGCCGCGGGCGATGGTCAGCAGCGAAGCCGGCGGCTGCTGCCGCAGCTTCGCGCCGAAGGCGGCCCAGCGCTCGCCGTCTTCCGCCAGCTGCCGGGCCACGGCCTGCGGCGCCTCGCGCGCTTCATCCAGCATGCGGGACATCGATCGCTCCTCCTTCGACGAAGACTTCCTGCACGCGCAGGTCGCGGTCCAGCACCACCACGTCCGCCTGCGCGCCCGCTTCGAGCCGGCCGCGGTCGCCCAGCCGCAGGAAGTCCGCGGCGTGCGTCGCCACGCGGCGCGCGGCGTCCACGAGGTCCAGCCCGATCACGTCCACCAGGTTGCGCAGCGCGCGGTCCATGGTGAGCGTGGAACCGGCCAGCGTGCCGTCGGCGAGACGCACGCCGCCCAGGCACTTGGTGACGGCCTGCCGGCCGAGGCGGTATTCGCCGTCGGGCATGCCGGTCGCCGCGGTGGAATCGGTCACGCAATACAGGCACGGGATGCTGCGCAGCGCCGCTCGGATGGCGCCGGGATGCACATGCAGCAGATCGGGGATCACCTCGGCGAATTGCGCATGCGCGAGGGCCGCGCCGACCATCCCGGGCATGCGGTGGTGCAGCGGCGTCATGGCATTGAACAGGTGGGTGAATCCGCGCGCCCCGCGCTGCAGGGCCTGCACGCCGTCCTCGTAGGTGCCGGAGGTGTGGCCGACCTGCACCTGGAAGCCGGCGGCGAGCAGTGCTTCGATGGCCTCCATGTTGCCCGGCACTTCCGGCGCGAGCGTCAGCAGGCGGATCGGCGCGAGAGCGTGCAGTTCACGCAGTTCGTCCAGCGACACGGGCCGCGCATAGGGCGGCTGCGCGCCGAGCTTGCCGGCGTTGATGTAAGGGCCTTCCAGGTGGACGCCGAGCACCCGTGCGGCGCCCGGTGCCGGTTCGCGGCACAGCGCGCCCACCGGCGCGAGCGAAGCCCGCAGGTCGTCCATCGGTGCCGTCATGGTCGTAGCGAGCAGCGCCGTCGTGCCGTGCCGGGCATGGCGCCGTGCGACCTGCAACGCGGCGTCGCCGCCTTCCATGATGTCGCGCCCGGCCGCGCCGTGGACGTGCAGGTCGATGAAGCCGGGGAGCAGCAAGGGTGCGCCGGCATCGCGGGCGCGTTCCACGACGACGGCGCTGCCTTCGATGGCCGCGATGCGTCCATCCGCGCCGAAGCGAAGGGAGCCGTCGATGACACCTTCCGGCGTGACGATGCGACCCTTCAGCGTTCGCGTCACAGGGCTTCTTCCGTCTCTTTCCGAAGGGCGCGGCGGGCGAGCGTCAGGGCGCCCTCCACGGCACCCGCCCTGGCGGGAACGAGGCGATGGCGCACCGCAGGCCGCAGGCGCGGGGCGAGACGCTCACCGATGCTGCCGCTGAGGGCCAGCGGCAGCCGGCCGCGCGGGTCGACGGCCAGCGCCAGTTCTTCCAGGGACGCGACCGCCTGGTGCAGGAGGTGGGCGGCCGCCGGATCGGTGCTCTCGCAGTCGAACACCGCGCGCGCCAGCTGGGCGAATTCGAACTGGCCGGAGGCCGCGCACCAGGCCTGCAGCGCCTCGCGCTCGTCGCCGCAGTGCATCCACACCCGGCGCGCGAGCGGGCTCGGGTTCGCGCGGCCGTCGAACGCGGCCAGGCCGTGCCGCACGGCCTGCAGGCCCAGCCAGGCGCCACTGCCCTCGTCACCCACGCGGAATCCCCATCCGCCGACTGTAGCGCGGGTTCCATCCGCATGGAGGGCTTCGGCGATGCTGCCGGTGCCGGCAATGACGATGGCGCCAGGCTGGCCGCCATGGGCGCCGAGCAGCATGGTGAAGGCATCGCCCTCGACGGCCAGCCGGCCGAACCCGGGATCGGCGCCGACGAAGGCATCGCGCCACGCGGCGTGGCTGACGCCCGACAGCCCGGCTGCCAGCACGCAGCGCCGCCAGGGCGGGACGGCCACGCCGCCGGCTTCGAACGCGCGGCGCACCGCCGCCAGCACGTTGCCCCAGGCCTGCGGGATCCCTTGGCCGAGCGCGGACGGTCCGGCGGCGCCGGCACCGACCACCTCACCGGTGAGGCGGTGGACCAGGGCGCGGGTGCCGCTGCCGCCGCCGTCGACGCCGATGAGGTACTCCGTCATCGATGGGGGCCCCTCCCTCCGCTGGCTTCCTGCTGTTCCATGGAGGTTAGAACCTCCACCGGCCGCCAAGTTGCAGCTCAGCGGGCGCAGAAGGCCCCATCCTGCGATCGGCGTAAGCGGCACGGACGAGCCAGCAGCTAAGCTCCCGGCATGGCCGCCGTCCGCTTCTACTTCGACTTCATCTCGCCCTATGCCTACTTCGCCAGCCTGCAGGTCGAGGAACTCGCGGCGCGGCACGGGCGCGAGGTGGAGTGGCGGCCCATGCTGCTGGGCGTGGCGGTGATGAAGGTGATGGGCCTCAAGCCGCTGCTGGACACGCCGCTCAAGGGCGACTACATCCGGCGCGACGTGTTGCGCCGGGCGCGGCGGGAGGGCGTGCCCTTCGGCCGCGACCTGAACGCCCCGGCCGGCAACCCGCTGCCGGCGGCACGCGCCTTCTACTGGCTGCGCAAGCACCATCCGCAGCTGCAGGCCCAGGCCGTGCATGCGCTGTTCCAAGCTTACTGGGGCCAGGGACGCGACCTGTCGACGCCGGAGGCGGTCGCGGCCGTGCTGGAGCCGCTGGGCTTGCCGGCGGCGGAAGTCGTCGAAGGGGCGGCGGGGGAGGAAGCGGCTTCGCTGTTGCGCAACGCGGTGGGCGCGTCGATCGAGGCCGGCATCTTCGGCTCGCCGACGCTCGTCGTCGACGACGAGCCGTTCTGGGGTTCGGACCGGCTGGCCGACGTCGACGAGTGGCTGCGCGTGGGCGGCTGGTGACGGCGCTCAGCGGAAGCGGAACACCGTCTCCACCGCGATCGCACCGAGCGCGTGGCGCAGGCGCTGCTCCAGTGGCGCGTCGGCCGGCCCACCGACCATGACCTCGGCGATGCAGCCCGCGCCCTTCTCCCTCGCGGCCACCTGCACGGCGACGCCCGGCGCCGCGGCGGCGAACAGTTCCTGCAGCCGGAGTTCGGTCGCCCTCACGCGCAGCGCCGGCTTGTAGACCTTGCCGACGGCGGTCGTCGGCAGCGCGTCCAGCACCACCACGCGCTTGGGAACGGCGGGGCGCTCGTAGACGCGGGGCGCAACCTCGGCGAGCAGGTCGGCCGGCTTCGCCTGCGCGCCCGGCTTCAGCGTGACGAACGCCGCGGGGACCTCGCCCGAATGCGCATCCGGCTCCGCCACCACGGCGCACATCGCCACGGCCGGATGCGCGAGGAAGGCGTCCTCCACCAGCTGCGGGTCGATGTTGTGCGAGCCGCGGATGATCACGTCCTTGGCCCGCCCGGTGACGTGCAGGTAGCCGTCGGCATCGAGATGGCCCAGGTCGCCCGACACCAGCCAGCCCGCCTCGAACATGCCGGCGTTGCGCGCGGCGTCGGTGTAGCCGGGGCTGACGTGCGGGCCGCGCAGCACCACCACGCCGGTCTCGCCCCTGGCGCATTCCTGCGCCAGCTGCACGCGGCCGTCGCGCCACGGCACGACACGCACTTCGCTGTAGGGCAGCCGCAGCCCGCACGAGCCGGGCACGCGCGGCGCCTGGAAGGGCTCGATGGACACCAGCCCCGCGCACTCGGTCATGCCGAGGATGTTGCGCACGGCGATGCCGAGCGTCGACTCGAAGCGCGCCGCCAGTTCGGTCGGCAGCGGCGAGCCGCCGGTGTAGGCCACCTGCACGCGCGAGATGTCGGCGTCGACCGGCTGGTTGCACAGCCCGGCGAGGATCGTCGGGACACAGGCCAGCGCGGTGACCTGCTCGCGCTCGCAGAACTTCCAGTAGTGGCGCAGGAAGGCTGCGTTGCGCATGCCCGCGACGGTCGGCAGCACCTGGCGCGCGCCGATGGCCAGCAGCGCGAGCCCGTACACGAAGGCACCGGCGACGTGGAACAGGGGGAACCCGTTGACCTCCACCGTGTGCTCGTCGAAGCCGTAGAAGCGGTGCGCGAACCAGGCACTGTGCGCCTCGTTGCCGTGCGTGTGCTGCACGAGCTTGGGTGCGCCGGTGGTGCCGCCCGTGTGGAACAGCGCGGCGATGCGGTCGGGGGTGAGCTGCGGATCGAACTGCAGCGCTTCGGACTCTCCGTCCAGCAGGGACTCGAAGTCCTGCCCGATCGCCAGCACCTGCCGTGCGGCGATGCCCGGAACCTTCTGCACCGCCGACCAGACGTCCAGCTCCGCATTGGGGCCCAGCGCCACCACCACCTTGGCGCCGCTCGCCTCCAGCAGCGCCGCGACGTGGTCCGGCTGCAGCATGAAGTTGATCGGGCACGCGCGGCCCGCGAGCTGCGCGCCCCAGAGCGCGTAGTGCGTGGCGGGGATGTTCGGCGCGAGGATGGCCACGGCGTCGTCCGGCCCCACGCCCAGCCGCCGGAACAGGTTGGCGGCGCGGTGGATGCGGGCCAGCAGTTCGCGATAGGTGACGTGCACCGGCGGCGTGGCGAGCTCGCCGTCGGGCAGGTAGGTGAAAGCGATGCGCCCGGCGAAACGCTGCGCCGCGCCCGCGATCAATCCGTAGGTGCTGCGCGCCGGGATCGCCTGGTCGTAGGGCGTGCGCTCCAGCGCCTCGATGTCGGCGAGCCCGGCGAAGAAGCTCACGCGTACCCCAGCAGGCGCATCGCGTTGCCCTTGAGGATGCCGGGCATGACCTCGGGCTTGAAGCCGGCTTCCTCGAAGTCCTTCATCCAGCGCTCCGGCGTGATCAGCGGGTAGTCGCTGCCGAACAGCACGCGGTCCTTCAGCAGCGTGTTGGCGTACTGCACCAGCTGCTTGGGGAAGTACTTCGGGCTCCAGCCGGAGAGGTCGATCCACACGTTGGGCTTGTGGGTGGCGACGGAGAGCGCCTCGTCCTGCCAGGGGAAGCTGGGGTGCGCCATCACGATCTGCATGTCGGGGAAGCTGATCGCGACGTCGTCCAGGTGGATCGGGTTGCTGTATTCCAGCCGCAGCCCGCCGCCGCAGCGCATGCCCGAGCCGATGCCGCTGTGGCCGGTGTGGAAGATGACGGGCATGCGGTGCGCGTTCAGCACCTCGTAGATCGGCCAGGCCATCTTGTCGTAGGGATGGAAGCCCTGCACCGTCGGGTGGAACTTGAAGCCCTTGACGCCTTCTTCCTTGATCAGCCGCTCGGCTTCGCGCGCGCCCATCTTGCCCTTGTGCGGATCGATGGAGGCGAAGGCCACCATCATGTCGCTGTTCTCGCGCGCGGCCTGGGCGATCTCCTCGTTGGGGATGCGGCGGCGGCCGAGGTTGGACTCGCTGTCCACCGTGAACATGACCAGCCCGATCCTGCGTTCGCGGTAGTACGCGATGGTCTCGGCGATGGTCGGCCGGCGGTTGGAGCGGAAGTACTTGTCCGCCGCGCGGTCGTACTCCTCGCCGTAATTGTCGAAGGGGTTCCAGCAACTGACTTCGGCGTGCGTGTGCACGTCGATCGCGATGAGGTTGGCGTGGTCCATGCCGGTCCTTTGTCTCCGTGGTGCTCAGGGTAAGCCCTAGGGATACGGGCTTGATATCGTTATTGTTTATAACAAATAATCCGCCCACTCCGCAATGGACTCCATGAGCAAGCAAGACATCCAACTCGAGATCGACGGCGAGGTCGCCATCGTCCGCCTCAACCGTGCGGCCAAGCGCAACGCGCTGTCCGACGGCCTGGTGCTCGCCGTGCGCGACACCTTCCAGAACCTGCCCTCGACCGTGCGCGCCGCCGTGCTCGACGGCGCGGGCGACCATTTCTGCGCCGGCCTGGACCTGTCCGAGCTGAAGGAGCGCGACGCGGGCGCGGGCCTGCACCACTCGCGCATGTGGCATGCCGCGCTGGAGGAAGTGCAGTACGGCCCCGTGCCGGTGATCGCGGCGCTGCACGGCGCGGTCGTCGGTGGCGGGCTCGAGCTGGCGGCCTCCTGCCACATCCGGGTGGCGGACGAGACCACGTTCTACGCGCTGCCCGAAGGCTCGCGCGGCATCTTCGTGGGCGGCGGCGGCGCGGTGCGGATCCCGCGCCTGATCGGCGCCGCGCGCATGGCCGACATGATGCTGACCGGCCGCGTCTACAAGGCGGAGGAAGGCGAACGCGTCGGCCTCTCGCAGTACCTCGTCCCGGCCGGCCAGTCCCTGTCGAAGGCGCTGGAACTCGCCCGCCGCGTGGCGCAGAACGCCCCGCTGACCAACTATGCGCTGATGCACGCGCTGCCGCGCATCGCCGAACAGCCGGCCGACCAGGGCTTCCTGACCGAGGCGCTGATGGCGGCCATTGCCCAGAGCGCGCCGGAAGCCAAGCAGCGCGTGCGCGACTTCCTCGAAGGCCGCGCCGCCAAGGTCTCGAAGGAGTGAGCCGATGAGCACCGCGACCGCCACGGCCGTGCGTTACCGGCCCCTGCGCTTCGGCGTCACGCGCGGCGTGCTGCGCGAAGGCGCGGGCGGCGTGCGCTACCTGCGCGCCGACCAGGAACTGCAGCCCTACGCGCGCCGCATGACCGACCGCTTCCTGCACTGGGTGGAGGAAGCACCGGACCGCACGTTCATGGCGCGCCGCGTGCGCCATGCCGACGGCAGCACCGGCGACTGGCACAAGCTCACCTACCGCGAAGGCCACGCCGCCGCGCGCAGCATCGGGCAGGCGCTGCTGGACCGCGGCCTCGGCCCGGACCGGCCGGTCGCGATCCTCTGCGAGAACAGCCTGGAGCACGCGCTGATCGCGCTCGGCTGCCTGCTGGTCGGCGTCCCCCACACGCCGGTCTCGCCGGCCTACGCCACCATCAGCCAGGACTACGACAAGCTGCGCCACGTGCTGGACACGCTGACGCCGGGCATGGTGTACATCCCCGATGCCGCGCGCTACGGCGAGGCGGTGCGCGCCGTCGTGCCGGCGGACGTCGAGGTGGTGCTCGGCGCCGGGCAGCTGGAGGGCCGCCGGACGACGTCCTGGGCCGACCTGCTGGCCACGGTGCCGACGCCAGCCGTGGAAGCGGCCACGGCGAAGACCGGGCCGGACACCATCACCAAGTTCCTGTTCACCTCGGGCTCCACCAAGCTCCCCAAGGCGGTGGTCAACACCCACGGCATGTGGTGCGCCAACCAGCAGCAGATGCGGCAGTCGATGCCGGTGCTGACGGAGGAGCCGCCGGTGCTGGTGGACTGGCTCCCGTGGAACCACACCTTCGGCGGCAACCACAACGTCGGCCTGACGATCTACAACGGCGGCACGCTTTACATCGACGACGGCAAGCCCACGCCGGCGCTGATGGCCGAGACGCTGCGCAACCTGCGCGAGGTGGCGCCCACGGTCTACTTCAACGTGCCGACCGGCTTCGAGGCGATCGCGCACGCGATGAAGGCCGATGCCGTGCTGCGGAAGAACCTGCTGTCCCGCGTGCGGATGTTCTTCTATTCCGGCGCCGCGCTCGCGCAGCCGATCTGGGACCTGCTGCACGAGGTGCAGGAGGGCGAGACCGGCGAACGCATCGTGATGGGCACCGGCCTGGGCATGACCGAGTCTTCGCCCTTCGCCATCTTCATCACCAGCCCGGAAGTGAAGTCGGGCTACCTCGGCCTGCCCACCCCGGGCATGGAACTGAAGCTGGTGCCGACCGAGGGCAAGACCGAGGTCCGCTACAAGGGCCCGAACGTCACGCCCGGCTACTGGCGCAACGCCGATGCCACGGCGGAGTGCTTCGACGAGGAAGGCTTCTTCTGCACGGGCGACGCGGTGCTCTGGATCGACGAGCAGGACCCGCACAAGGGCCTGAAATTCGACGGCCGCATCGCCGAGGACTTCAAGCTGGCCACCGGCACCTTCGTCAGCGTCGGCCCCTTGCGGGCGAAGATCATCGCCGCCGGTGCGCCCTACGTGCAGGACGCCGTGATCACCGGGCTGAACCGCAACGAGGTCGGCGCCCTGCTCTTCCCGACGCCGGCCGTGCGCAAGCTCGCCGGCCTGCCCGAGAACGCGCCGCTGCAGGAGGTGCTCGAAAGCGCGCCGGTGCAGCAGCACTTCCAGAAGGTCGTCACGCAACTGGCGTCGCAGGCGACCGGCAGCGCCAACCGCGTCGCCCGCCTGCACCTGATGCACGAGCCGCCCTCCATCGACAAGGGCGAGGTCACCGACAAGGGCTCCATCAACCAGCGCTCCGTGCTCAAGCACCGCGACGCGATGGTGCAGGCCTTCCACGACGACCGGCTGGCCTTCACCCTGAAGCCGCTGAAGGAGAACGCATGAACATCCAGGGACAGGCCGCGCTGGTCACGGGCGGCGCTTCGGGCCTCGGCGAGGCCACGGCGCGCGAACTCGCCCGCCTGGGCGCGAAGGTGGCGGTGCTCGACGTGAACATGGCGCTGGCCGAGAAGGTCGCGGCCGAGATCGGTGGCGTCGCCTGCGAGTGCGACATCACCAGCGCCGAGAGCGCGGCCGCCGCCCTCGCCCGGGCCGCGGCCCGGCACGGCCCGGCGCGCATCCTGATGAACATCGCCGGCATCGGCACCGCCAAGCGAGTGGTGCAGAAGGACGGCAGCCCGGCACCGCTGGAAGACTTCGCCCGCGTGGTGAACATCAACCTGGTCGGCACCTACAACATGAGCCGGCTGTTCGCCGCCGACTGCGCGAAGCTGCCACCGCTGGAGGACAACGAGCGCGGCGTCATACTGTTCACGGCCTCGGTCGCCGCCTTCGACGGCCAGGTGGGCCAGCAGGCCTACAGCGCCTCCAAGGGCGGCCTGGTCGGCATGACCCTGCCGATGGCGCGCGACCTGGCCCAGCACGGCATCCGGGTTTGCACCGTGGCGCCCGGCCTGTTCGCCACGCCGCTGATGAAGCAGCTGCCGGAACCGGTGCAGCAGTCGCTGGCCGCGTCCATCCCGTTCCCCTCACGCCTGGGCAAACCCGAAGAGTTCGCCCAGCTCGCCTGCCATATCGTCACGAACACCCACCTCAACGGCGAGGTGATCCGCCTCGACGGCGCGCTGCGCATGGCGCCGCGCTGAGACCCCTTACCAACCCACGGAGACAAACCATGAAGAAGTTCGCGCGCACCCTGGTCACCGCCGCGGTGGCCCTCGTCGCCGCCGGCGCCGCGCTGGCCGACATCAACATCGGCGTCAGCCTGTCGCTGACCGGCCCCGGCTCCGGCCTCGGCATCCCGATGCAGAACCAGTTCAAGCTGTTCCCCAAGGAGATCGCCGGCGAGAAGGTCAACCTGATCGTGCTGGACGACGCTTCCGATCCGGGCAAGGGCGTGGCCAACGCGCGCAAGTTCGTCACCGAGGACAAGGTCGACCTGATCATCGGCTCCTGCCTGACGCCGGTGGCCGGCGCGATGACGCCGGTGGCGACCGAGTTCAAGACGGTGCAGCTGGCCGCTTCGCCGGTCGGTGGCGACAGCCCGTGGCTGTTCCGCCTGCCGCAAGGCAACGAAGTCATGGCCTACGCCATGGTGGAGCACATGAAGAAGCAGAACATCAAGACGATCGGCTTCCTCGGCTACACCGACGCCTACGGCGAGCTGTGGCTCAAGGCGCTGACGCCGCTGGCCGAGAAGGCCGGCATGAAGATCGTCGCCACCGAGCGCTTCGCCCGCACCGACACCAGCGTGACGCCGCAGGCCCTGAAGCTCACCTCGGCGAACCCGGACGCGATCCTGGTCGTGGCCTCCGGCTCCGGCGCCGCGATGCCGCAGATGGCCATCGTCGACCGCGGCTACAAGGGCAAGATCTACCAGACGCACGCCGCGGCCACGCAGGACCTGATGCGCATCGGCGGCAAGGCGGTGGAAGGCACCTACGTCGTGTCCGGCCCGGCGATGGTGGGCGAGCAACTGCCCGACAACCACCCGTCCAAGAAGCTGGCGGTCGACTTCTTCACCAACTACGAGAAGTCCTTCGGCCCGCCCAACCAGTTCGCCGGCCACAGCTACGACGCGGCCATCGCCCTGAACAAGGCCGTGCCGATCGCACTCAAGAAGGCCAAGCCGGGCACGCCGGAGTTCCGCGCCGCCCTGCGCGAAGCCTTCGAGACGATGGGCCGCACGGTGTTCTCGCACGGCGTGATGAACTGGTCCAAGGACGACCATTGGGGCTACACGAACGAAACGGGCGTGATGCTCAAGGTCGCCGGCGGCAAGTTCGTCGTCGAGAAGTAAGGTCTTCCTCCTTCCCCCCCTGGGGGAAGGCCGGGATGGGGGCACTCCGGCGCCGGCGCTCCCCCGCCCCAACCCTCCCCCAGAGGGGGAGGGAGCAACTCCAAGAACGAAAGCCCCATGGATCTTTCCATCGCCGGCATCCTGGCGCTCGACGGCCTCACCAACGGCGCCGTCTATGCCCTGCTGGCCCTCGCCACCGTCCTCGTCTTCGCGGTCACCCGCGTCATCTTCATCCCGCAGGGCGAGTTCGTCGCCTTCGGCGCCCTGACGCTCGCCCTGCTGCAGACCGGCAAGGTCCCGGGCACCGTGTGGTTCCTGCTGGTGCTGGCCGGCGCCGCGGCGCTCTACGACATCGCGGACGGCATCCGCCACCGCCATGCGCCGGGACGCGTCGCCCTCCAGGTGCTGCGCACGCTCGCCATCCCCGTCGTCGTGGCGTCGGTCGCGATCTGGGCGGCCCCGCGCAATTTCCCGCTGGTGGTCCAGGCGCTGCTGACGCTCGCGCTGGTCACGCCCTTCGGCAAGCTGATCTATCGCCTTGCGTACCAATCCCTCGCCGACGCCTCGGTGCTGGTGCTGCTGATCGTCTCCGTCGGCGTGCACTTCGCCCTGGTCGGCCTGGGCCTGTACTTCTTCGGTGCGGAAGGCTTCCGCAACCCGAGCTTCTGGGACGAGCGCTTCAACATCGGCACCCTCGCCGTCTCCGGCCAGGCCCTCATCATCTTCGCCGCCTCCGTGGCGCTGATCGTGCTGCTGTACCTGTTCTTCGAGCGCACGCTCACCGGCAAGGCGCTGCGCGCCACGGCCGTGAACCGCGCCGGCGCCCGCCTGATGGGCATCTCGTCCAACGGCGCCGGCCAGCTCGCCTTCACGATGGCCGCCTTCATCGGCGCGCTCTCCGGCCTGCTGATCGGCCCGACCACCACCGTCTTCTACGACAGCGGCTTCATCATCGGCCTGAAGGGCTTCGTCGCCGCCGTGTTCGCCGGCCTGGCGAGCTATCCGATGGCGCTGGTCGGCGCACTCGCCGTGGGCCTGCTGGAAAGCTTCAGCTCCTTCTGGGCGAGCGCGTTCAAGGAGGTGATCGTCTTCGCCTCCATCCTGCCGGTGCTGCTGTGGCGTTCGCTCCGCGACCCGCATGCGGAGGAGCACTGACATGCGCGCCCTCCACCGTTTCGCATTCCCCGCCTTCGCGCTGCTGATGCTGCTGCTGCCGGCCCTGCCGGTGCCGGACTTCTGGATCACGCAGAGCAACTACATCGGGCTCTATGCCCTCGTGGCGCTCGGCCTGGTGCTGCTGACCGGCGTGGCCGGCCTCACCTCCTTCGGCCAGGCCGCCTTCGTCGGCGTCGGCGCGTACACCGCCGCCTTCCTGGCCGTGAAGCTGTCCGCCTCGCCTTGGCTCGCGCTGCTGCTCGGCGTCGGCCTGGCGATGGCCGCGGCCCTGGTGCTCGGCGCCATCACGTTGCGCATGTCCGGGCACTACCTGCCGCTGGCGACCATCGCCTGGGGCCTGGCGCTGTACTACACGATGGGGAACATGGAGTTCCTCGGCAAGTACGACGGCATCCTGGGCATCCCCACGCTGAAGCTGGCCGGCTGGGACCTCGGCACCGGCCGCGGGCTGCACGTCCTGATCTGGCTGTTCGCGCTGGTGGCGGCGCTCGCCTGCACCCACCTGCTGGACTCGCGGCCGGGCCGGGCGATCCGCTCGCTCAAGAGCGGCGCCACGATGGCCGAGGCCATGGGCATCTCCACCTTCCAGGCGAAGCTCACGGTGTTCGTGATCGCCGCCGTGCTCGCCGCGATCTCCGGCTGGCTCTTCGCCTTCTTCCAGCGCACCGTGAGCCCGAGCCCGTTCGGCATCAACAAGGGCATCGAGTACCTGTTCATGGCGGTGCTCGGCGGCGTCGGCCACGTCTGGGGCGCGTTCCTCGGAGCCGGCGTGGTGCGGATCATCGAGGACAAGCTGCAGGTGCTGCTGCCGCAGCTGATCGGCACCAGCGGCAGCTTCGAGACCATCGTCTTCGGCGTGATCCTGGTGGTCGTGCTGAAGTACGCGCCCGAAGGCCTGTGGAGCTTCGTCTCCCGCTGGCTGCCGCGCGCCGACCGTGCCCGTGACTGGGACGGAGCCCCGCCGCTGCCGGCGCGCGACAAGCCCGCGCCGGGCGAGCCGCTGCTGCAGGTGCAGGCCGCGCGCAAGGAGTTCGGCGGGCTGGTGGCCGTGAACGACATCAGCTTCGAGATCCGCGCGGGCGACATCGTCGGCCTGATCGGGCCCAACGGCGCCGGCAAGTCGACCACCTTCAACCTGATCACCGGCGTGCTCTCGCTCACGTCCGGCCAGGTGCTGTACCGCGGCGAGGCGATCGGCGGCCTGCCCTCGCGCCAGATCGCGCGGCGCGGCATCTCGCGCACCTTCCAGCACGTGAAGATGATCCCGGAGATGACGGTGCTGGAAAACGTCGCGCTCGGCGGCTACCTGCGCGGCAAGGCGGGAACGCTGCGCGCCATGCTGCGGCTGGACCGCGCCGAGGAGCGCGCCCTGTTCGCCGAAGCCGAACGCCAGCTGGCGCGCATCGGCATGGCCGACCGCATGCACGAACTGGCGGGCAACCTGGCGCTCGGCCCGCAGCGGCTGATGGAGATCGCCCGCGCGCTCTGCTCCGACCCGGCGCTGCTGCTGCTGGACGAGCCGGCCGCCGGCCTGCGCCACAAGGAGAAGCAGGCGCTGGCCGACGTGCTGCGCCAGCTCAAGGCCGAAGGCATGAGCCTGCTGCTGGTGGAACACGACATGGAATTCGTGATGGGACTGACCGACCGCATCGTGGTGATGGAATTCGGCACGCACCTGATGGAAGGCACGCCGGCGCAAGTGCAGGCGAGCGACAAGGTGCGCGCGGCCTACCTCGGGACGGAGCACTGACATGGCCGACCTCCTGCTCCAGGTGAAAGGCCTGCACGCCGGCTACGGCCGCGCCGAGGTGCTCACCGGCCTCGACTTCCAGCTGCCGCGCGGCCAGGTCGTCACCGTGATCGGCCCGAACGGCGCCGGCAAGTCGACCACGCTCAACGCGCTCATGGGCCTGCTGCCCTTCCGCGGTCAGGTTCTCCTCGATGGCGTGGATCTCGCCGCGACCGAACTCGAGGACCGCGTGATGATGGGCATGGCGCTGGTGCCCGAGCGGCGCGAGCTGTTCGGCACCATGCCGGTGGAGGACAACCTCGTGCTCGGCGGCTACCGCCCCATGAAGCTGCGGGTGCCGAAATGGCGCGACGGGCTGGAACGCGTCTACAGCCTCTTCCCGCGCCTCAAGGAGCGCCGCACGCAACTGGCCGGCACGCTCTCCGGCGGTGAACGCCAGATGCTGGCGGTGGGCCGCGCGCTGATGTCGCAGCCCAAGCTGCTGATGCTCGACGAACCCAGCCTCGGCCTCGCCCCGCTGGTGGTGCGCGAGATCTTCCAGACCATCGAGCGGCTCCGCGCCGAGGGCGTCTCCATCCTGCTGGTGGAGCAGAACGCCCGCGCGGCGCTGCAGGTGGCCGACCACGGCTACGTGCTGGAGACCGGGGAGATCAGCCTGCAGGGCCCCGCGGCCCAGCTCGCCTCGGACCCGCGCGTCATCGAAACCTATCTCGGCGCCGCCCGCGCCAGCGCCGCCTGACATCCCCGCCCACGACACAGGAGACCACGCCATGACCACCCGCCGCCAGTTCGTGCAGACCTCCGCCGCGTTCGCCGCGCTTTCCGCGCTGGCGCCTGCGTTGCGCGCGCAGGGGTTCGAAGCGCCCAAGATCATCAACGGCTTCCCCGCCGGCGGCACGGCCGATGCGACGGCGCGCCGCGTCGCCGAGCGCATGGGCGGCACGGCCTATGCCAAGACGCCGGCCGTGGTGGAGAACAAGCCGGGCGCCGGCGGCCGCATCGCCTGCGAGGTGGTGAAGGCCGCCAAGCCCGACGGCGCGACGCTGCTGCTCACGCCCTATTCGATGATGTCGATCTACCCGCACATCTACCGCACCCTCAGCTACGACCCGGTGAAGGACTTCGCGCCGGTGTCCATCGCCGCGGTGATGACGCACGCCCTGACCGTCGGCCCGATGGTTCCGGCCAGCGTGAAGACCGTGCGCGAGTACCTGGCCTGGGCCAAGGCCAACCCGGACAAGGCCAGCTACGGCTCGCCCGCGGCGGGCTCCACGCCGCACTTCATCGGCGCGCTGCTCGGACTGAACCACAACGTGGAACTCAAGCACGTGCCCTACCGCGGCTCCGCGCCCGCGGTGGCCGACCTGATCGGGGGCAACCTCGCCTCCACCTCCACGCCCACCGGCGACGCACTGGCCAACCACCGCGCCGGCAAGGTGCGCATCCTCGCGACCTCCGGCGCGCAGCGCACGCCGTTCACGCCCGACGTGCCCACCTATGCGGAACAGGGCTTCCCGGAGCTGACCACCGAGGAATGGTTCGGCTTCTACGCGCCGGCCGGCACGCCCGCCAACGTGATCGCCAATGCGAACGCCGCGATCGGGCAAGCACTGAAGGAGAAGTCGGTGGTCGATGCGCTGGCGCTCATGGGACTGGTCGCGCAGGGCTCGACGCCCGCGGCGATGGAAAAGAGCCAGCGCGACGAGTTCACCCGCTGGGGGCCGTTGGTCAAGCGCATCGGCTTCACCGCCGAATCCTGACGCCACCCGCGACCGCGACCACCGACCACCCCTCCGCGCCACGACCGATGCCGCAACTGCGCATGCCCCGCCAGGCGCCCGCCCGCAGCGCCGCCACGCCGGCCGTGGCGCCGGACGCGATCGACACCAGCTTCCTGGAATCGCTCCTGGGCTACAACGCGCGGCGCGCGGCGCTGGCGGTCATCGAGGTGTTCCTGGAACGGATGGCGCCATTCGCATTGAAGCCGGTGGATTTCTCCGTGATGTCGCTGGTCACCCACAACCCCGGCATCACCTCGCGCCAGCTGTGCACCGCCCTCGGCATCCTGCCGCCCAACCTGGTGGGCATGGTCAACGCGCTGGAGAGGCGCGACCTGATCGTGCGCAAGCCGCACCCGCGCGACGGGCGGGCGATGGGACTGCACCTCACGCCGGCCGGCGAGAAGCTGATGCGCCATGCGGAGAAGACGGCCGCGGCGCTCGAGGCCGAAGTGTCGCGCGGCCTCAGCGCCGGCGAGCTGAAGACGCTGATCGCGCTGCTGAAAAAGGTTTACCAGCCCGCCTGAGCGCGGCCGTTGCGGCCGCGTCACGCCTGCTATTGTTTGTGTAGCAGGAAGCCCGTACACTCCGTTCCCCGCCCGCGAGGAGTGCCGCGCGAATGAGTTCCAAGGAGAATGCCGCCACCCACCAGCTGCTCGCGCTGCTGGAGGCGCGGTATGCCATGCGCGTGCTCTGGGCGCTGCGGGACGGCCACCCCCAGACCTTCCGGCTGCTGCAGGACAGCGTGGGCGGCATCACGCCGAACACGCTGAACACCCGCATCAAGGAACTGCGCGAGGCGGGCCTGATGCAGCACAACGGCGACGGCTACAACGTCACCCCGGCGGGCGCGGACCTCCTCAAGCGCTTGGCCGACCTCCAACCTTTCGCCGCCCGCTGGGTCGCCAGCCAGGCGAAGAAGAAGCAACAGACATGATCCAGAACTTCCTGAAGTCGACCCTGCCGGCCGACGCGCAACAAGCCACCCTCGTGGGCCGTGTGTGGATCGAGGGCCAGGGCCCGGTGCTGGTGCGGGCCGACCACGAAGCGGTGTACGACCTCTCGGGCCTCGCCCCGACCTGCAGCGCGCTGCTGGAGCGTCCCAATGCCGCCGCCGCCGTCCGGGCGCATGCGGCGCCGCGCATTGCTTCCGTGCAGGAGGTGATCGCGAACAGCCCCGAGGACGTCCGCGCCGACGGCACGCCGTGGCTGCTCGCGCCCTGCGACCTGCAGGCGGTGAAGGCCTCGGGCGTGACCTTCGTGGCGTCGATGCTGGAGCGCGTGATCGAGGAACAGGCCCGCGGCAACCCCGCGCTGGCCGAGTCCGTGCGCAAGGAAGTCGTAGCGGTGATCGGCGACGACCTCTCCAAGGTGAAGCCCGGCTCGCCCGAGGCGGCGCGGCTGAAGGAAGTGCTGCTGGCCAAGAACATGTGGTCGCAGTACCTCGAAGTCGGCATCGGGCCGGACGCGGAGATCTTCACCAAGTCGCAGCCGATGAGCGCCGTGGGCACCGGCGCCGAGATCGGCATCCACCCGAAGAGCGAGTGGAACAACCCGGAACCGGAGATCGTGCTGGTGGTCAACAGCCGGGGCGAGACGGTCGGCGCGACGCTGGGCAACGACGTCAACCTGCGCGACTTCGAGGGCCGCAGCGCCCTGCTGCTCGGCAAGGCCAAGGACAATAACGCCAGCTGCGCGATCGGTCCCTTCATCCGGCTGTTCGACGACGGCTTCGGCATCGCCGACGTCCGCCGGGTCGAGCTGGCGATGAAGGTGACCGGCCCGGAAGGCTTCGTCATGGACGGTTCCAGCAAGCTGTCGCTCATCAGCCGCGACCCGCTGGACCTCGTGACGCACGCGATCGGGCCGAACCACCAGTACCCGGACGGCCTGGTGCTCTTCCTCGGCACCATGTTCGCCCCGACGCAGGACCGCTTCGGCCCGGGCCAGGGCTTCACGCATTCGGTCGGGGACATCGTGGCCATCTCCACCCCGCGCCTCGGTACACTGGCCAACCGCGTCAACACCAGCGACCGGATCGCCCCGTGGCGCTATGGCGTGTCCGCGCTGATGCGCGACCTCTCACGCCGCGGCCTGCTCTGAAACCGAGAAAGAACAACATGATCACCACCCCCAGCGGCCTGCAGTACGAAGACGAACTCGTGGGCAGCGGCCCCGAGGCCAAGCCGGGCCAGGACGTGCAGGTGCACTACACCGGCTGGCTGTACAACAACGGCGTGCAGGGCGCCAAGTTCGACTCCAGCCGCGACCGCAACGACCCCTTCGGCTTCTCGCTGGGCGCCGGCATGGTGATCCGCGGCTGGGACGAAGGCGTGGCCGGCATGAAGGTGGGCGGCAAGCGCACCCTGGTCATCCCGCCCCAGCTTGGCTACGGCGCCCGCGGCGCCGGCGGCGTGATCCCGCCCAACGCCACGCTCAAGTTCGACGTCGAGCTGCTGTCCACCCGCTGACCGGCAGCCTTCCGGCCGAGGGGCGGCACACGGCCGCCAACCTCGGCTTTTTCCCTCTGGAATGCCTTGAAATAGGGCCCCCTGCCCCAAGCTCCTCCGCGTCCCGAGCAAGAACAACCCGTAGACCCATGTCCGAGAACGCCCAGAACCAGAGCGACCCGACCCTGGACGCCGCCGCCGCGGAGCAGCCGGCGCCCGAATCGGCCACCAGCCAGCCCCCCGGCAGCGCCGCCGACTGGCAGGCCCAGGTCGCCACGCTCAGCGCCAAGAACGCCGAGCTGGTCGACCAGTACCTTCGCGCGCAGGCCGAGATGCAGAACGTGCGCCGCCGCTCCGAGGAAGAAGTGACGAAGGCCCGCAAGTACGCGCTGGACAGCTTCGCCGAAAGCCTGCTGCCGGTGTGCGACAGCCTGGAGGCCGGGTTGCACCACCCGGACCAGACCGTGGAGCAGATCCGCGCCGGCGCCGAGGCCACGCTGCGCCAGCTGAAGCAGGCGCTGGAGCGCAACCGCATCGTCGAGATCAACCCGGCCGCCGGCACGAAGTTCGATCCGCACCAGCACCAGGCCATCTCCGTGGTGCCCGCCGAACAGGACCCCAACACCGTCGTCACCGTGCTGCAAAAGGGCTACGTGATCGCCGACCGCGTGCTGCGTCCCGCCCTGGTGACCGTGACCGCGCCCAAGTAGCGCGCAGTTCCTGTCCCGGCCTTGAATCCGTAACAGTTATCCACAAGTACCCCACACACTGATTCACACCCCCCGAGGGCGAGCAGACAAGGAGAGAAGAAATGGGAAAGATCATCGGCATCGACCTGGGCACGACCAATTCGTGCGTTGCCATCATGGAGGGCAACAACGTCAAGGTCATCGAGAACTCCGAAGGCGCGCGCACCACGCCGTCGATCGTGGCCTACCAGGAAGACGGTGAAGTGCTGGTCGGCGCCTCGGCCAAGCGCCAGGCCGTCACCAACCCCAAGAACACGCTCTATGCGGTGAAGCGCCTGATCGGCCGCAAGTTCACCGAGAAGGAAGTGCAGAAGGACATCGACCTGATGCCCTACAGCATCGTGGCGGCCGACAACGGCGACGCCTGGGTGGAATCGCGCGGCAAGAAGCTGGCGCCGCCGCAGGTCTCCGCCGAAGTGCTGCGCAAGATGAAGAAGACGGCCGAGGACTACCTCGGCGAGGAAGTGACGGAAGCCGTGATCACGGTGCCCGCGTACTTCAACGACTCGCAGCGCCAGGCCACCAAGGACGCCGGCCGCATCGCGGGCCTGGACGTCAAGCGCATCATCAACGAGCCCACCGCCGCGGCCCTGGCCTTCGGCCTGGACAAGCACGGCAAGGGCGACCGCAAGATCGCCGTGTACGACCTGGGCGGCGGCACGTTCGACATCTCGATCATCGAGATCGCGGACGTCGACGGCGAGAAGCAGTTCGAAGTGCTCTCCACGAACGGCGACACGTTCCTGGGCGGCGAGGACTTCGACCAGCGCATCATCGACTACATCATCGCCGAGTTCAAGAAGGAGCAGGGTGTCGACCTGTCGAAGGACGTGCTCGCGCTGCAGCGCCTGAAGGAAGCGGCCGAGAAGGCCAAGATCGAGCTGTCCAACAGCACGCAGACCGACATCAACCTGCCGTACATCACGGCCGATGCGTCCGGTCCGAAGCACCTGAACATCAAGCTCACGCGCGCCAAGCTGGAGTCGCTGGTCGACGAGCTGATCGCGCGCACGATCGAGCCGTGCAAGGTGGCGATCAAGGACTCCGGCGTGTCCGTCAACGACATCCAGGACGTGATCCTGGTGGGCGGCATGTCGCGCATGCCCAAGGTGCAGGAGAAGGTCAAGGAGTTCTTCGGCAAGGAGCCGCGCAAGGACGTGAACCCCGACGAGGCCGTGGCCGTCGGCGCCGCCATCCAGGGCCAGGTGCTCTCGGGCGAGCGCAAGGACGTGCTGCTGCTGGACGTCACCCCGCTGTCGCTGGGCATCGAGACCCTGGGCGGCGTGATGACGAAGATGATCAAGAAGAACACGACGATCCCGACCAAGTTCGCGCAGACCTTCTCGACCGCCGACGACAACCAGCCGGCCGTGACGATCAAGGTCTACCAGGGCGAGCGCGACATCGCCACCGGCAACAAGCTGCTGGGCGAGTTCAACCTGGAAGGCATCCCGCCGGCACCGCGCGGCCTGCCCCAGATCGAGGTGAGCTTCGACATCGACGCGAACGGCATCCTGCACGTCGGCGCCAAGGACAAGGGCACCGGCAAGGAGAACAAGATCACCATCAAGGCGAACTCGGGCCTGTCGGAAGCCGAGATCGAGAAGATGGTGAAGGACGCCGAGGTCAACGCCGCCGAGGACAAGAAGAAGCTCGAGCTGGTGACGGCCCGCAACCAGGGCGAGGCGATGGTGCACAGCGTGCGCAAGAGCCTGGCGGAGTACGGCGACAAGATCGACGCGTCCGAGAAGGCGAAGATCGAGGCCGCGGCCAAGGAACTGGAAGAAGTGCTCAAGTCGGAAGACAAGGAGCAGATCGAGGCCAAGACCAACGCGCTGATGACGGCCAGCCAGAAGCTGGGCGAGCAGATGTACGCCGCGCAGCAGGCGGCGGGCGGCGCGGGTGCGGCCCCGGAAGGCGACGCGGGCGCGGGCTCCAAGCCGGCCAACGACGACAACGTGGTGGACGCCGAGGTCAAGGAAGTCAAGAAAGGTTGAACGCGCACGCCTGCGGCGCCGGTTTGACTCGCCGCGTTCGACACTGACGCACTCGCGCAGGTCAACGCGGCGTTCTTTCTGAAGTACCCAACGAACAATGGCCACGAAACGCGATTACTACGAAGTCCTCGGGGTTCCCAAGAACGCCTCGGACGAAGAGATCAAGAAGGCGTATCGCAAGCTGGCGATGAAGTTCCACCCTGACCGCAACCAGGGGGAGGACGCCGCCAAGGATGCGGAGGCGCGCTTCAAGGAGGCCAAGGAAGCTTACGAGATGCTCTCGGACGCCGAGAAGCGGGCCGCGTACGACCAGTACGGGCACGCCGGCGTCGACCCGAACATGCGCGGCGGCCCCGGGGCGGAAGGCTTCGGCGGATTCGCCGAGGCCTTCGGCGACATCTTCGGGGACATCTTCGGCCAGCAGCGCGGCGCCGGCGGCGCCCGTGGCGGCCGACAGGTCTACCGCGGCAGCGACCTGTCGTACGCGATGGAAGTGACGCTGGAGGAAGCCGCCAAGGGCAAGGACGCGCAGATCCGCATCCCGTCGTGGGACGAGTGCGACACCTGCCACGGCTCCGGTGCCAAGCCGGGCACGCAGGCCAAGACCTGCAGCACCTGCCACGGCCAGGGCGTCGTGCAGATGCGCCAGGGCTTCTTCAGCGTGCAGCAGACCTGCCCGCACTGCCGCGGCTCCGGCAAGATCATTCCCGAGCCGTGCCAGACCTGCCACGGCCAGGGCAAGGTCAAGCGCCAGAAGACGCTGGAAGTGCGCATCCCCCCGGGCATCGACGACGGCATGCGCATCCGCAGCGCCGGCAACGGCGAGCCCGGCACCAACGGCGGGCCGCCGGGCGACCTGTACATCGAGATCCGGCTGAAGAAGCACGCGATCTTCGAGCGCGACGGCGACGACCTGCACTGCGTGGTGCCGGTGAGCATCGCGCGGGCCGCCCTCGGCGGCGAGATCGAGGTGCCCACGCTCGACGGCAAGGCGGCCATCGACATCCCGGAAGGCACCCAGGCCGGCAAGCAGTTCCGCCTGCGCGGCAAGGGCATCAAGGGCGTGCGGTCCAGCGTGCCCGGCGACCTCTACTGCCACGTCGCGGTCGAGACCCCGGTGAAGTTGACCGAGCACCAGCGCAAGCTGCTGAAGGAACTGGACGAATCCCTGAAGAAGGGCGGCGCCAAGCATTCGCCCAACGAGGAGTCGTGGGCGGACAAGCTGAAGGGCTTCTTCTCGGCGTGACCCCACTGCCGTCCTTCCCGCGCACGCGGGGATGACGGTGGCGCGTTCTGTGGCGAAGCAGGCACACAGCCACAGGCGCCGATGCCGCCGCAAGTGCCATTTGTCACGCCCCCGGCGACAATCCGCCCATGGCCCTTCGCCTTTTCCGCACCACCGGCTACTCCACCCTGCTCATGCCGGGCGAGGCCCGCATCGCGCCGCACCCGGCGCGGCTGGTGCTGTTCGCGAGCCTGTGGCTGGGCGTCGTGGGCAACGTGGCCGTGTGGCGCGCCCTCGCCGGCGCCCTCGACTGGCGCACGGCGGTCGCGGTCGCCGCGCTGGTGGGCGGGGCCTGCGGCGTCACCTTCAGCATCCTGGGCTGGCGCCGCACGCTCAAGCCCGCGATCACGATCGCGCTGATCGCCGGGGCGCTGGTCGCCGCCGGCCTGTGGAACCAGCGCCTGCCGATCGAGACCCTGTGGCAGGGCCCGCCGCGCACGCTGCTGCCGCCGTGGACCAGCTTCATGCGCTGGGAAGTGCTGCTGATGGTGCTGCTGCTCGCCGTCGTGCCCATCGTGTGGCTGTGGAACCATGCGGTGCGGCGGCTGCCCGGCCAGGCGCAGATGCAATCCAACATCCTGGGCGCGGTCTTCGGCGCGGTCGTCTTCGCCGTCGGCCTCTTCCTGCTGCGCGCCTAGAACAGCGTGCCCTGCCCCGCCGGTGCCGGCGGGCGGAACAGGTGCGTGGGGAACTCCACCTTCTTGCGGTTGAAGCCGTGCCGCGCGGCCGCCTTGCGAAAGCGCTGGCCGACCAGCTCCGCCCAGGTCCCCGAACCCTTCATGCGGGTGGCGAAGTCGCTGTCGTAGTCCTTGCCCCCGCGCATCTCCTGGATGCGGTGCATCACGCGGTCCGCGCGCTGCGGGTAGTGCGTCTGCAGCCAGGTGCGGAACAGCGGCGCGACCTCCCAGGGCAGGCGCAGCACGTGATAGAAGGCTTCGCGCGCGCCCGCCTCCCAGGCGGCTTCCAGCACCTGCTCCATATCGTCGTTGAGGAAGGGGATCTGCGGCGCCAGGCTCACCCCGCACGGGATGCCCTGGTCCGCAAGCGTCTTCAGGATGCGCAGGCGCCGGTGCGGCGCGGCGGCGCGCGGCTCCAGCTTGCGGGCCAGGTCGGCGTCCAGCGTGGTGATCGTCACGTAGACTGCGGCCAGCCCCTTGGCGGCCATCGGCGCGATCAGGTCGATGTCGCGCTCGACACCGCTGGATTTGGTGACGAGCGCGAACGGGTGGTCGCATTCCTGCAGCACCTCGATCACCTGCCGGGTCAGCCGCAGTTCGCGTTCGACCGGCTGGTAGCAGTCGGTGGCCGTCCCGATGGCGATCAGCTCCGGCCGGTAAGACTTGCGCGCCAGTTCCAGCCGCAGCAGGTCGACCGCGTTGCGCTTGGCGATGATCTTCGTCTCGAAGTCCAGGCCGGGCGAAAGGTTGAGGTAGCTGTGCGTGGGCCGCGCGTAGCAATAGATGCAGCCGTGCTCGCAGCCGCGATAGGGATTGATGGACTTGCCGAAATGGATGTCCGGCGAGTCGTTGCTCGTGATCAGGCTGCGGGCGTTCTCCCAGATCACCTCGGTGCGGGGCGGGCCCGCGGCGTCCTCGCCCTCTTCCGCGTCCCAGCCGTCGTCGAAGCCTTCCCGCGCATCCGGCGCGAAGCGGTGCGGGAAACGGGTCGCGGTGCCGCGGCCCTTGAGCGCCTGGAGGGGAACGCGGACCTCGGCCACCCGCGTGTCGGTGCTGCGGTCGATACTGTTCATGCGTACAGTATGCCTTCGGGCGCATGGGAATACCCGCTCGTTTCAGTCTGAATTTTCAGTAATTCCTGAAAGTCCAAGACTTCGCGCATAAAGTTCGACGCATGTCATTGCAGGACCACCTCCCTCCCCTCAGCCGCCAGTTCGTCTCGCACTTCGGGGAGATGGGCAGCCGCTGGGGCATCAACCGCACCGTGGGCCAGATCTACGCGCTGCTGTTCGTCTCGCCGCGAGCGCTGAACGCCGACGAGATCGCGGAGACGCTGGAGTTCTCGCGCTCCAACGTCAGCATGGGACTGAAGGAACTGCAGTCGTGGCGGCTGGTGCGCATGAAGCACCTCAGCGGCGACCGGCGCGAGTACTTCGAATCGCCCGCGGACGTGTGGGAGATCTTCCGGCACCTGGCCGAGGAGCGCCGCCGGCGCGAGATCGAACCGACGCTTTCGATGCTGCGCATGGCCTTGCTGGAACAGCCTTCGACGGACGAGGAGCGCCACGCGCAGGAGCGCATGCGGCAGATGTACGATCTGATCGACCGGCTCATGACGTGGTTCGACGACGTCCAGAAGCTCGCGCCCGAGACCGCGATGCAGCTCATGGGCATGGGCAGCGCGGTGACGCGCGTGCTGGAACTCAAGGACCGCGTCACCGGACGCGCCGCCGCCCGCGCCGGCAAGGAGGCCTGAAGCGATGGAAGCCCTCGACACCCTCCTGCTCTCGCGCATCCAGTTCGGCACGAACATCGCGTTCCACATCCTCTTCCCCACGATCAACATTGCGCTGTGCTGGTTCCTGGTGTACTTCCGGCTGCGCCATGACGCCGCGCGGGGCACGCCCGCCGCGCGGGCCTGGGAAGAGGCGTACTACCTGTGGACCAAGGTGTTCGCCCTGAGCTTCGCGCTGGGCGTGGTGTCGGGCATCACCATGAGCTTCCAGTTCGGCACCAACTGGCCCGGCTACATGGAGCGCGTGGGCAACATCGCGGGACCGCTGCTCGGCTACGAGGTGCTCACCGCCTTCTTCCTTGAAGCGACCTTCCTGGGGATCATGCTGTTCGGCCGCGGGCGCGTGTCCGATCGCGTGCACCTGGTCGCCACGCTGATGGTGGCGGCGGGCACCACGCTGTCCGCCTTCTGGATCCTGAGCCTCAACTCGTGGATGCAGACACCCGCCGGCTTCACCGTGATCGACGGCCGCTACCACGCGCAGGACTGGTTCGCGATCGTCTTCAATCCCTCCTTCCCCTATCGCCTCGCGCACAAGCTGCTGGCTTCCACCCTCACGGCGGCCTTCCTGGTCGCGGGGCTGTCGGCCTACCAGCTGCTCCGCGGCACGGGCAATGCAGGCACGGGCCTGGCCTTGCGCACCGGCGTGATCGCCGCCGCCATCGCGGCGCCGCTCCAGATCTTCGCGGGCGACCTGCACGGGCTCAACACGCTGCAGCACCAGCCGGCGAAGATCGCCGCGATCGAAGGCATCTGGCACACCGAGCGGGGCGCGGCCCTGACGCTGTTCGGCATCCCGAACGAACGCGAACGCCGCACCGACTACGCGGTGCAGTTGCCGCGCATGGCCAGCCTGGTCCTGGCCCACGACCTGGATGCGGAACTGCAGGGACTGGACGCCTTCCCCGGCGCCCATCCACCGGTCGCACCGGTCTTCTGGGGCTTCCGCGTGATGGTGGGCATGGGGGTGCTGATGCTGGCGCTCTCCTGGGCGCTGGCCTGGCGGCTCTGGCGCCGGCGGGCACGGCCGGCAGCGGAAGGGCCTCCCTTCACGCGCCTGCAGCTTCGCCTGCTGGCGGCCATGACGTTCTCGGGCTGGATCGCGACGCTGGCCGGCTGGATCGTCACCGAGGTCGGCCGCCAACCTTTCATGATCTATGGCCAGCTGCGCACCGCCGACCTCGTGGCGCAGCACGCGCCCGGCACGGTGCTCGCCACCTTGCTGGTGTATCTCGCCGTCTACGCGTTCCTGCTCGTTTCCTACGTGCTCGTGCTGATGTACATGGCGCGGCACCCGGCGATGCCAACCCCGGAGGCGCCGCAAGGCGCGACCGCGGCGACGCCGATCGGCGGCCCCGGCTGGACCGGAAAGGAAGCCTGATGGACTGGCCCACCCTGCTGCCCCTGGTCTTCATGGCCGTCATGGGCCTCGCGCTGCTTGCGTACGTCGTGCTGGACGGCTACGACCTCGGCGTCGGCGTGCTGCTGCCGTTCGCCACCGAATCCGAGAAGGACCTGATGGTCGCCAGCATCGGCCCGTTCTGGGACGCCAACGAAACCTGGCTGGTGCTCGGCGTCGGCGTGCTGCTGGTGGCTTTCCCGCTCGCGCACGGCGTGGTGCTGTCGGCGCTGTACCTGCCGGTCGCGGTGATGCTGGTGGGCCTGATCCTGCGCGGCGTCTCCTTCGACTTCCGCGTCAAGGCGCGGGCGGCGCGCAAGGGCATGTGGAACGCGTTCTTCGCCGCCGGCTCCTTCATGGCCGCGGCGGCCCAGGGCTGGATGCTGGGACGCTACCTAACGGCCTTCGTGCACGGGACCTGGACCGACCTCTTCGCGCTGGGCATCGCGATCACGCTGCCGACCGCCTATGCCATGCTCGGCGCAGGGTGGCTGATCATGAAGACCGACGGCAGCCTGCAGGAAAAGGCCGTGCGCTGGGCCCGGACCCTGCTCTGGCCGATGGGCGCCGCGCTGGTCGCGATCTCGCTCGCCACGCCGCTGGTGAGCCCCACCGTCTTCGCCAAGTGGTTCGCCATGCCGCAGTTCCTCGGACTGCTTCCCATCCCGGTGGCGTGCATCGCGGCCTGGCTCGCGGCCTTCCACGTCACGCGCAGACCGAAGGTGGTGCAGGCGGGCTACGGCTGGGTGGTGTTCGGCAGCACCGTGCTGGTCTTCGTGCTGGCCTTCCTCGGCCTGGCCTACAGCATCTATCCCTACATCGTGATCGACAAGCTCACCGTGTGGCAGGCGGCGAGCGCGCACGAGTCGCTGGTGGTGATCTTCGCCGGCGTGGCGGTCACGCTGCCGGCGATCGTGGCGTACACGGTGTTCATGTACCGCGTGTTCTGGGGCAAGGCCTCGCCCCTGAGCTACACGGCACCGGCGGGGCCGCTCACGGAGGAAAGCTGAAGGGCCGCGCGCTCAGGCGGTGGCGAGCACGGGCAGGCCCAGCCGCTCCCGCGCCTGCGCGTACTCGCGCTTGAGCTGCGCCACGAAATCGGCCGTCGACCGCACGGCGGTGACGGCGCCGATGCCCTGCCCGCAGCCCCAGATGTCCTTCCAGGCCTTCTTCGCGTCGCCGCCGAAACTCATCTTGCTGGGGTCGCTCTCCGGCAGGTTGTCCGGGTCGAGGCCGGCCGCGCGGATGCTGGGCTTGAGGTAGTTGCCGTGCACGCCGGTGAACAGGCTGGAGTACACGATGTCGTCGGAGTTGCCGTCGACGATCGCCTGCTTGTACGCATCGCTCGCACGCGCTTCCTCGGTGGCGATGAACGCGGAACCGATGTAGCCGAAGTCGGCGCCCATCGCCTGCGCGGCGAGCACCGCGCCGCCGGTGGCGATGGCGCCGGACAACGCGACCGGCCCGTCGAACCACTGGCGGATCTCCTGCACCAGCGCGAACGGGCTCTTCACGCCTGCGTGGCCGCCGGCCCCGGCCGCCACCGCGATCAGGCCGTCGGCGCCCTTCTCGATGGCCTTGCGCGCGAACATGTTGTTGATGATGTCGTGCAGCACGACGCCGCCGTACGAATGGATCGCCTCGTTGACGTCGGGCCGCGCACCCAGCGACGTGATGATGATCGGCACCTTGCGCTTCACCACCGCTTCCATGTCGTGCTCGAGACGGTCGTTGCTCTTGTGCACGATCTGGTTGATGGCGTAGGGCGCGGCCGGGCGGTCCGGGTTCGCGCGGTTGTACGCGGCCAGCGTCTCCTCGATCTCGTGCAGCCACTCGTCGAGTTGCGAAGCCGGCCGGGCGTTGAGCGCCGGCATGGAGCCGACGATGCCCGCCTTGCATTGCGCGATCACCAGCTTGGGCGTGCTGACGATGAACATCGGCGAGGCAATCACCGGGAGCGCGAGGTTCTGCAGGACGGGCGGCAGTCGGGACATGGAAGCCTTTCGGGGATCGGGGTTCAGAACGCTTCGAGCGGCAGCGCGGTGACGCTGTCCGCGCCCTCCACGATGCTGTCGCGCAGGCCCGGCGCCTTGGCCAGGATGTGGTCGGCGTAGAAGCGCGCGGTGGCGATCTTCGCGCGCAGGAAGTCGGCGTCCTGTCCCTTGGGCAACAGGTCCTCGGCCGCCAGCAGCGCGCGGGCCATCTGCCAGCCGGCCACCAGGTTGCCCGCGAGCATCAGGTAAGGCACGGAGCCGGCGAACACCGCGTTCGGCGAAGCCTTGCCCTGCTGCACGACGAAGGCGACGGCGTCGAGGAAGGCCTGGCGGGCGGCGGCCAGGCGTTTCGCCACCGCCTTCGCGTCGGCGCTGCCACGTCGTGAGAGCTCGGCTTCCGTCTTCTCGATCTGCGCAGCGATGGCCTGCGCGGTCCGGCCGCCGTCACGCGCCGTCTTGCGGCCGACCAGGTCGTTGGCCTGGATGGCGGTGGTGCCTTCGTAGATGGTCAGGATCTTGGCGTCGCGGTAGTACTGGGCCGCACCCGTCTCCTCGATGAAGCCCATGCCGCCGTGCACCTGCACGCCGAGCGACGTCACCTCCAGGCTCATCTCGGTGCTGTAGCCCTTCACCAGCGGCACCAGGAACTCGTAGAAGGCCTGGTTCTGCTTGCGCACGGCCGCATCCGGGTGGTGGTGCGCGGCGTCGTAGGCCGCGGCGGCCACGCTGGCCATCGCGCGGCAGCCTTCGGTATACGCGCGCATCGTCATCAGCATGCGGCGCACGTCGGGGTGGTGGATGATCGGGGCCGGTCCGGCCACGGAGCCGTCGACGGGCCGCGACTGCACGCGGTCGCGCGCGTATTCCACGGCCTTCTGGTAGGCGCGTTCGGCCACCGCGATCCCCTGCACGCCGACCGCGTAGCGCGCGGCGTTCATCATGATGAACATGTACTCGAGGCCGCGGTTCTCCTCGCCGACGATGTAGCCCACGGCACCCTCATGGTCGCCGTACTGCAGGACCGCGGTCGGAGAAGCCTTGATGCCCAGCTTGTGCTCGATGCTGACGCAGTGCACGTCGTTGCGCGCGCCCTGCGAACCGTCCGGGTTCACCATGAACTTGGGCACCACGAACAGGCTGATGCCCTTGACGCCTTCCGGCGCGCCGGGGATGCGCGCGAGCACCAGGTGGACGATGTTGTCCGCCATGTCGTGCTCGCCGAAGGTGATGAAGATCTTGGTGCCGAAGACCTTGTAGGTGCCGTCAGGCTGCGGCTCGGCGCGGCTGCGCACCAGCGCGAGGTCGCTGCCGGCCTGCGGCTCGGTCAGGTTCATGGTGCCGGTCCACTCGCCGGTCACCAGCTTCTCCAGGTACACCGACTTGAGCTGGTCCGAGCCCGCGGTGAGCAGCGCCTCGATGGCGCCGTCGGTCAGCAGCGGGCACAACGCGAAGCTCAGGTTCGCGGAGTTCAGCATCTCGCCGCAGGCGGCGCCGATGGTCTTGGGCAGGCCCTGGCCGCCGAAGTCGACCGGGTGCTGCAGGCCCTGCCAGCCGCCCTCGGCGTACTGCTTGTACGCTTCCTTGAAGCCGGGCGTGGTGCGGACCTGGCCATCCTTCCAGCTCGAGGGATTGCGGTCGCCTTCCACGTTCAGCGGCGCGACGACGCCCTCGTTGAACTTCGCGCATTCCTCCAGCACCGCCTGCGCGGTCTCGAGGCCGGCTTCCTCGAAGCCGGGCATCTTCGCGATCTCCTCGATGCGCGCCAGATGCTCGATGGCGAACAGCATGTCCTTGACGGGGGCCTTGTAGCTCATGGGGGTCTCCGGTGTATAGCCCCCTCCCCCGGAGGGGGAGGGAGTCTTCTTCCTGGGCGTCAAAGCGCCTTGATCAGCTCCGGCACGGCGGTGAACAGGTCCGCCTCCAGCCCGTAGTCCGCCACGCTGAAGATCGGCGCCTCCGGGTCCTTGTTGATCGCGACGATCACCTTCGAATCCTTCATGCCGGCCAGGTGCTGGATCGCGCCGGAGATGCCGGCGGCGATGTACAGCTGGGGCGCGACGATCTTGCCGGTCTGGCCGACCTGCCAGTCGTTCGGCGCGTAGCCCGCGTCGACGGCGGCGCGCGAAGCGCCCAGCGCGGCACCGAGCTTGTCGGCCAGCGGCGTCAGCACTTCGTTGAACTTCTCGCTGGAACCGAGGGCGCGGCCGCCGGAGACGATGATCTTGGCGGCGGTGAGCTCGGGCCGGTCGCTCTTGGCGATCTCCTGGCCCAGGAAGCGGCTCTTGCCGGCGTCGCCGGCGGCACTGGCCTGTTCCACGGAGGCGCTGCCCCCGGTGGCCGCGGCCGGGTCGAAGGCCGTCGTGCGCACGGTGATCACCTTCACGCTGTCGGCGCTCTGCACCGTGGCGATGGCATTGCCGGCGTAGATCGGGCGCTCGAAGGTGTCCGGGCTGTCGACCTTGCTGATGTCGCTGATCTGCGCGACGTCCAGCTTGGCGGCGACGCGCGGGGCGATGTTCTTGCCGCCGGCGGTGGCGGCGAACAGGATGTGGCTGTAGTTGCCGGCGATCGCCAGCACCTGCGCCGCGACGTTCTCGGCCAGGCCGTGCTCGAACTGCGCGCCGTCGGCGTGGATCACCTTGGCCACGCCGGCGATCTGCGCGGCGGCCTTGGCGGCTTCGCCGGCGTTCGCGCCGGCCACCAGCACGTGGACGTCGCCACCGCAGGCGGCTGCGGCCGTCACCGTGTTGAGGGTCGCGGGCCGGATGGAGGCGTTGTCGTGTTCTGCGATTACGAGGGCGGTCATGTTCAGATCACCTTGGCTTCGGTCTTCAACTTCTGGACGAGGGTGGCCACGTCGGGCACCTTCACGCCGGCGCCGCGCTTGGGCGGCTCCGTGACCTTCAGGGTCTTCAGGCGCGGCTTGACGTCCACGCCCAGGTCCTCGGGCTTGACGGTGTCCAGCTGCTTCTTCTTGGCCTTCATGATGTTCGGCAGCGTCACGTAGCGCGGCTCGTTCAGTCGCAGGTCGGTGGTGATGACCGCGGGCAGCGTCACTTCCAGCGTCTCCAGGCCGCCGTCGACCTCGCGCGTGACCTTCGCCTTGCCGTCGGCCACTTCCACCTTGGAGGCGAACGTGGCCTGCGGCAGGTCGGCCAGCGCCGCCAGCATCTGGCCGGTCTGGTTGCAGTCGTCGTCGATCGCCTGCTTGCCCAGGATCACCAGGCCCGGCTGCTCCTTGTCGACCAGCGCCTTGAGGATCTTGGCGACGGCGAGGGGCTGCAGTTCCTCATCGGTCTGCACCAGGATGGCGCGGTCGGCGCCGATCGCCATGGCCGTGCGCAGCGTCTCCTGGCATTGCGCGACGCCGCAGGACACCGCGATCACCTCGGTCGCCACGCCCTTTTCCTTCAGGCGCACCGCCTCTTCCACCGCGATCTCGTCGAACGGGTTCATGCTCATCTTGACGTTCGCGATGTCCACTCCGCTCTGGTCCGACTTGACGCGGACCTTCACGTTGTAGTCCACCACCCGCTTGACCGGGACCAGGACCTTCATGCTGGGCACTCCTAGAGTTTGGAATTGACGTGTACGTAAACCGGAAATTCTATGCGGCGGGACCTCTCCACCCGGCGCGGCGGGAGGTCCGGCACAAAAAAGAACGATCGTTCGATTTTGGATTATAGGTGGGCGCGCGGCCTCCATGACGCGGCCGTACAAGGGAACTGTCACGACGCCGACATTCGAGGCGTCCGCGGGGGCGGATCGCGCGCGCCGATGCGGGTAAATCGGGACCGTCGCGCATGAGTCAGCGCCTTACAGTGCCTGCACCGAAAACAGGAGCCCGTTGGATGAAACGCTACCTTGTCTCCATCGCCGCGGCGGCCGCCGCGGTGGCCGCCGCCCCCGCCTCGGCGCAGACCGTGCTCACGACGTCCAGCTGGGTCCCGCCCGGCCACGCCATCACCCTCGCGCAGAAGGAGTGGTGCGAGCTGGTCGAGAAGAACAGCAACAACAAGATCCGCTGCAACCACCTGCCGCGCGCCGTGGCGGCGCCCCCCGGCAGCTTCGACGCGGTGAAGAACGGCCTGGCCGACGTGTCCTTCACGGTGCACGGCTACACCCCCGGCCGCTTCGTCCACACGCAGATGGCCGAGTTCCCCTTCCTCGGCGACTCCGCCGAAGCGGTCTCCGTGGCGTTCAACCGGATCGCCTTCCGGAACCCCGAGATCCTCAAGGAACACGAAGGCGTCAAGGTGCTGGCCTTCTTCACCCACGGCCCCGGCATCGTGTTCAACACCAAGCGCCCGGTCACCAAGCTGGAGGACCTGCAGGGCCTGAAGTGGCGCGTCGGCGGCGGCATGGTCAACGAGATCTCCAAGGTGCTGGGCATGAACGTCACGCTCAAGCCGGCGCCCGAGTCGTACGAGCTGCTGTCCGGCGGCGTCATGGACGGCACGCTGTTCCCGGCCGAATCCGTCGAGGCCTTCAAGCTCGACAAGCTGATCAAGCACGCCACGACCTTCCCCGGCGGCCTGTACAACACCAGCTTCGTCTTCATGATGAACCCGGCCAAGTACGACAAGATGAGCCCCGAGGAGAAGAAGGCCGTCGACGACGCTTCCGGCGAGGTCGCCGCCCGCATGATGGGCCGCTCCTGGGACAAGTTCGACCGCCGCGCCTACGCGATCATGCAGGCCAACAACGTGCAGGTCGTGAAGGCCGACGCGAAATTCGTGGCCGACATCAAGTCCAAGACCTCGCAGCTGGAAGCCAAGTGGGTGAAGGATGCCGAGGCCAAGGGCCTGAAGAACCCGGCCAAGCTGCTGGCGGACTTCCGCGGCGAGATCGCCAAGGCCTCGAAGTAGGCCTTCTCCTCTGGTACAAAGGCGGCAACCGGGGAGGTCCCCGGGTGCCGCCTTTTGCCGTGCACCCCAGAACAACGGACCCTGAAACTTGAACAAGCTGCTGGAGCTCCTCTGCGGGCTGCTCTCGGGCATGGCGCTCTTCGCGATCATGGCCCTGACCTTCTTCGACGTGCTCGGGCGCAAGTTCCTGTCGAACTCCATTCCCGGCTCGCTGGAGCTGACCGAGCTGCTGATGGTGGTGGTCATCTTCGCGGCGCTGCCGCTGGTGTCGCGCCGCGGCGAGCACGTGGAGTTCGACTCCCTCGATCCCTACCTGCCGATGGCGCTGCGCCGCCTGCAGCAGGTGGTGGTGCAGCTGGTCTGCGCCGCGGCCCTGCTCGGCCTCGGATGGCTGCTGTGGAAGACCGGCGGCGACTTCGCGCAGACCGGCGAGACGACCGCGCAGCTGAAGATCGCCAAGGCGCCCTTCATCTACGGCATGGGGCTCCTGTGCGCCGTCACCGGCGCCGTGCACCTGGCGTTGGCGTTCCAGAAGCCGCATGACCGGTTCGAGCCGGAGAACGGCGAAGGGGCCGCGCTGTGACGGAAGCGCTCCTCGGCTTCGGCGCCATCTTCCTGCTCGCGCTCATGCGCGTGCCGCTCGCGTTCGCCATGGGCATCGTCGGCTTCGCGGGCCTGTGGATCACGCGCGGCACGATGGCCGCGCTGGCCAGCACCGCGCAGGTCGTCCACGAAACGGGGTTCGCGTACACGCTGTCCGTCATCCCCCTGTTCATCCTGATGGGCAACTTCGTGGCGCGCGCGGGGCTCGCGCACGAGCTGTTCCAGGCGGCGTATGCCTTCATCGGCCACGTGCGCGGCGGCCTCGCCCACGCCACCATCGCGGCCTGCGCGGGCTTCGGCGCGATCTGCGGCTCGTCGATCGCCACCGCGGCCACCATGAGCAAGGTCGCCTACCCGTCCATGCGGAAGCTGGGCTACAGCGACTCGCTGTCCACCGGCGTGATGGCGGCCGGCGGCACGCTGGGCATCATGATCCCGCCGTCGACCATCATGGTGATCTACGGCATCGTCACGCAGACCAACATCGGCCACCTCTTCGCCGCCGGCGTCATCCCCGGCCTGCTGACGGCCGCCATGTTGATGCTGACGGTGATGGTCATGACTTCGCGCGACCCGGAACACGCTCCGCCCGGCGAGCGCTTCTCCTGGCCCGAGCGCTGGCGCGCGCTGCGCGGGATCTGGGGCGTGGTGGTGCTCGTCATCGTGGTGCTGGGCGGCATCTACGGCGGCTTCTTCACCGCCACCGAGGGCGCGGGCTTCGGCGCCTTCGGCGCCTTCCTGTTCGCGCTGCTGCGCCGCCGCCTCACGTGGCGCGTGCTGTTCGAGGTGCTGGTGGAATCCGCGCGCACCACGGCGATGCTGTTCACGCTGCTGATCGCCGCGACGCTGTTCGCGAACTTCGTGAACTTCACGACGCTGCCGATGGACCTGAAGGACGGCATCGAGCAACTCGGGCTGTCGCCCACGCTGGTCATCGTGGCGATGATGGCGATCTACGTGCTGCTCGGCACCGTGATGGAGGAGCTCACCATGGTGCTGCTCACCATCCCGCTGTTCTTCCCGATCGTGACCGGGCTCGGCTTCGACCCGGTCTGGTTCGGCGTGCTGATCGTGATGATCGTGCAGATCGGCCTGATCTCGCCGCCGGTGGGCATGAACCTGTTCGTGCTGAACGCGCTGCTGCCCAACGTGGGCCTGGGCCAGATCTTCCGTGGCTGCTGGCCGCTGGTGCTGACGATGGTGCTGGTGCTGGGCCTGCTGATCGCCTTCCCGCAGCTCAGCCTCTGGCTGCCGTCCCTGATGCGCTGAGCGCGCCGGCGCCAGGAGCCTGGCGCAAGTGCACCACCCGCTGCGGATAGGGGATGTCGATCCCCGCGGCCCGCAAGCGGCGCAGGATCTCCAGGTGGACGTCGGAGCGCGCGGGCGCCTGGGCGCCGAGCTCGTTCACCCAGAACAGCAGCTGGAACTCCAGCGCATCGGGCCCGAAGCGCATCAGCCGCGCCACCGGCGCCGGCTCGCGCAGCACCTTCTCCACCGCGAGCGCCGCCTCCACCACTTCCCGCTGCACGATGGATGCGTCGCTCTCGTAGCCCACGCCGATGTCGACCGTGATCAGCAGCCGCGGGTCGTCCAGCGACAGGTTCTCGATGCGCTGGGTGATCAGCATCTCGTTGGGCACGATCGATTCGCGGCCGCTCGCGTTGCGGATCAGCGTGTAGCGGGTCTTGATGTCCGCCACCACGCCCTCGAAGTTGTCCACGCGCACGGTGTCGCCGATGCGCAGGCTGCGCTCGAACAGGATCACGAAGCCGCTCACGTAGTTGGCCGCCAGCTTCTGCAGGCCGAAGCCGATGCCGACGCCGAGCGCGCCGCCCAGCACGGAGAAGGCCGTCAGGTCGACGCCCACGGCGGACAGCGCGAACAGCAGGCCCACCAGCAGCAGCACCGCCCGCGTCATGTTCGCCGCGACCTTGCGCAGCGACAGGTCGTTGATGTTCTCGCGCAGCAGCTTGCGCTCGATCGTGGCCGAGATCCACAGCGTCAGCACCAGCACGGCGCCGCAGGACAGCACGCCCTCGATGATGTCCAGCAGGCTCAGCTTGGACTTGCCGAAGGCGAACTGGATGCTTTCCAGCTCCGCCAGCACGGGCGGCAGCAGCCCGAGGATCCACAAGACCACGGCCAGCCACGCGAACCAGGAGAACACGCGCTCCACCACCCGCGCGAAGCCCGAGGTGGGAAACACCAGCGTGAACACGCGTGCCAGCAGGCGGATGCCCGCCAGCGACAGCAGCACCGGCACCGCGATGCGCAGCAGCGGCACGCGGTGGTAGTCGTCCAGCACGACCCGCGCCGTATAGGCCAGGCCCAGCGCGAGCAAGGGGAACAGCACGCCATCGACGAGCGCGCGGCCGAACCAGATGGATTCGCCCTGGAAGCGGCGGCCGACGAGCCAGCAGACCGCATAGGCCAGCAGGAGGCAGGTGGCCAGGGTGCCCAGGTCCCACGCCAGGTTGCCCTGCGCGAGGTTGCCGAGCAGGCGCTCGAGGGGTGTCATTCCTGCGACGGGTTCCAGTTCGGTTTCCTTTTTTCGGTGAACGCCGCGACGCCTTCGAGGGCGCAGCCGTCCATCATGTTGGCGGCCATGGTCTGCGCGGCCAGCTGGTAGGCCGCCTCCACGCCCATCTCGCGCTGGCGGTAGAACAGTTCCTTGCCCATCGCCAGCGCCAGCCGCGGCTTGGCCAGGATGCTGTCGACGAGGCGGGCGATCTCGGCGTCCACCGCCTCCGGCGGGACCGCGTGGTTCACGAGGCCGCGGTCGCGCGCCTGCGTGGCGGAAATGAACTCGCCCGTGACCAGCATTTCCATCGCCTGCTTCGGCGCGATGTTGCGCAGCAGCGGCACGCTGGGCGTGGAACAGAACAGGCCGAGGTTCACGCCGCTGACGGCGAAGCTTGCTTCGGTCGAAGCAACGGCCAGGTCGCACTGCGCCACCAGCTGGCACCCGGCCGCGGTGGCGAGGCCTTCGACCCGCGCGATGACCGGCACCGGCAGCTTCTGGATCGCCAGCATCATGCGGCTGCACCGCGCGAACAGCCCCTGGTAGTACGGCAGCTCCGGCCGGGCGATCATTTCCTTCAGGTGGTGGCCGGCGCAGAACGCCTTGCCCTCGGCCGCCAGGACCACGGCGCGCGCGGCTTCGTCGCCCCCGACCCGGTCGAGTGCCGCCTGCAGCGCGTCCAGCATTTCCTCGGACAGGGCGTTGAAGCTCCCGGGCCGGTTCAGCGTCAGCGTCACCACGCCGCGGGCGTCGCGGCTTTCCAGCACGGGCACGCCGGCAGCCGCCACGCTCAGACGTCCGCCAGCGCCCGCACGTGCGCTTCCACGCTGCGCCCCAGGGCGTCGAGGTTGTAGCCCCCTTCCAGGCAGGACACGATGCGGCCCTTGGCGTGGCGCTGCGCCACGTCGCGCAGCTGGCGCGTGATCCATGCGTAGTCCGCCTCCACCAGCCCCAGCTGGCCAAGGTCGTCCTCGCGGTGGGCGTCGAAGCCCGCGCTGATGAAGATCATCTCGGGCCGGAAGTCCTCCAGCCGCGGCAGCCAGTGCTTCTCGATCAGCGGCCGGATGGCGTCGCCCTTGGTGTACGCGGGCACCGGCAGGTTCACCATGTTGTCGGCGTGCGCGCCGAAACCGCTGTACGGGTAGAAGGGGTGCTGGAACAGGCCCACCATCAGCACGCGGTCGTCGCCCGCCAGGATGTCCTCGGTGCCGTTGCCGTGGTGCACGTCGAAGTCGACGATCGCCACGCGCTTGAGGCCGTGGCGCTCCAGCGCGTAGCGCGCGGCGACCGCCACGTTGTTGAAGATGCAGAAGCCCATCGCGCGGCTGCGGCAGGCGTGGTGGCCGGGCGGGCGCGTGGCGCAGAACGCGTTCTCGAGTTCGCCGGCGATCACCGCGTCGGTCGCCGCGATCGCGGCACCGGCGGCGCGCATCACCGCGTTCCAGGTGTGCCGGTTCATCGCGGTGTCCGGGTCGATGAAGACGAGGCCGTCGCCGCCCGCGTTCTCCTCGTCGGTCACTTCCTCGGCCAGGCCGCGCACCGCCGCGACGTGCATGCGGTCGTGCGCCAGTTCCAGGATCTCGGGGCTGGCGAGCGGGGCTTCGCGTCGCTCCACCACATCGAGCATGCGCGACGCGAGCAGCCGGTCCTCGATGGCATCGAGCCGCTCGGGGCATTCGGGGTGGCCCCGGCCCATGTCGTGCCGCCTGCAGTCCGGGTGCGTGAAATAGCCGGTTTTGTGCATTGCCTGCCTCGGCTTCGCTGAAATTTCGGATAACGTCGCGCTTCATGGAAGCACGACAAAAACTCAAAACGCTCCTCGACCAGCTTAACACGGTGATCGTCGGCAAGCCCAGCCAGGTGCGCGACTGCGTGGCCTGCCTGCTGGCGGGGGGACACCTGCTGATCGAGGACGTCCCGGGGGTGGGGAAGACCACGCTGGCGCACGCCCTGGCGCGCGCCTTCGGCCTGCAGTTCTCGCGGGTGCAGTTCACCGCGGACCTGATGCCCAGCGACCTGTCGGGCGTCTCGGTGTACGACCGCGGCAGGGAAGGCTTCGTCTTCCACCCCGGCCCGGTCTTCGCCCAGGTGCTGCTGGCCGACGAGATCAACCGCGCCAGCCCCAAGACGCAGAGCGCGCTGCTCGAAGCGATGGAGGAGAAGCAGGTCACGGTGGAAGGGGAGACGCGCGCCCTGCCCTCGCCCTTCTTCGTGATCGCGACGCAGAACCCGCACGACCAGCTGGGCACCTTCGCGCTGCCCGAATCGCAGCTGGACCGCTTCCTGATGCGCATCTCCCTCGGCTACCCGGACCGGGCCGCCGAGCGCGCGCTGTTCTCGGGCGCCGACCGCCGCGACATGGTGGAGCACCTGGGCAACACGCTCTCGCCCATCGAGCTGCAGGCGCTGCAGCAGCAGGTGCAGGCGATCCACGCGGCCGACCCGCTGCTCGATTACGTGCAGGACCTGATGGCGGCCACGCGCTCGGGCCGCTGGTTCCTGCAGGGGCTCAGCCCGCGCGCCGGCATCGCGGTGATCCGCGCGGCCAAGGCGCAGGCCCTGCTCTCCGGCCGCGACTACGTCGCCCCGGACGACGTGCAGGCGATCTTTCCCCAGAGCGTGGCGCACCGCCTGGTTCCCGTCGGGGACGCGGGCCGCGGCCCGGTCGAACAGGTCCGCGCGATGCTGGAGGCCGTGCCCCTGCCATGAGCACCGTCCCGCTCGCGCTGAACCCTGCCGCGCTCGCGCGCCAGAAGTTCCGCCAGTGGTGGCAGGCGCGGCTGCCGTTGACGGACACCCTGACGCTGACGCAGCGCAACGTCTACATCCTGCCCACCCGGCCGGGATTCATGCTGGGCGCCACGCTGCTGGTGCTGCTGATCGGCTCCATCAACTACCAGCTGAACCTGGGCTACCTGCTCACCTTCCTGCTGGCGGGCAGCGCGCTCGCGGGCATGCACGTGTGCCACGCCACGCTGCGCGGGTTGTCCCTGGCCCTGATGCAGCCGCCGCCGCAGTTCGCCGGCTCCAGCGCCACGCTGGCCGTCACCCTCGCCAATGCGCGCCGGACGATCCGGCACGGGATCGGACTCGCGGTGCTGGACGCGGGCGGCGGAGACCACTGGACGTGGACGGACGTCCCGGCGCAGGGGAGTTGCACCGTGCACGTGGCCTTCATGCCGGAACGGCGCGGCCTGCACCCGGTGCCGCCCCTCACCGCCGAAACGCGCTTCCCGCTGGGAACGTTCCGGGTCTGGACCGTCTGGCGGCCGGCGGCGCAGGTGCTGGTCTATCCGCGGCCGGAGTCCCATCCGCCGCCGCTGCCCGCCGGGGAACCGCGCGCCGGCGGCGCGGCCCGCGCGTCCGCGCAGAACTCCGGCGAGTTCGAAGGCGTGCGGGCGTACCGCCGCGGCGATCCGCTGAAGCTGGTGGTCTGGAAGAAGGCCGCCAAGACCGACGAACTGGTGAGCCGCGACACCCTGCAGTCGCAGCGCCACGAACTGTGGCTGGACTTCGCGCAGGTCGGCCTGGCCGACCGCGAAGCGCGCCTGGAGCGTCTTGCGGCCTGGGTGCTGCAGGCCGACAAGCTGGGACAGGATTACGGCCTGCGCCTGCCCGGCCAGCAGGTCGCGCCGGCGAGCGGCGAGGCGCACAAGCGCCGCTGCCTGGAGGCGCTCGCGCTGTGCTGACGCTGCCACGCCTCGCGTCGCTGCCGCGGGACAGCCGCGACACGCTGTTCCTGCTCCTCGTGATCGGCTGGGTCGTCCTGCCCCAGGTCACGAACCTCCCCTGGTGGTGCTCGCTGCTGGTCGCCGTCGTGCTCGCGTGGCGCGGCACCCTGGCGGTGCAGGCACGGCCGCTGCCCAGCCGCTGGTGGATCGCGGGATTGCTGGCGGTGACCTTGTCCGGCACGTGGATGACGCACGGCACGCTGCTCGGCCGCGATGCCGGCGTGACGCTGATCGTGGCGCTGATGGCGCTCAAGACGCTCGAACTGCGCGCCCGGCGCGATGCGTTCGTCGTCTTCTTCCTGGGCTTCTTCACGATGCTCACGAACTTCTTCTTCTCGCAATCGCTCGCCGTGGCCGCCGCCATGCTGCTCGGCCTGCTGGGCTTGCTGACCGCGCTCGTGAACGCGCACATGCCGGTCGGGAGGCCGCCGCTGCTGCAGGCGGCGAAGACCGCCGCGTGGATGGCGCTGCTGGGCGCACCGGTGATGGCCGTGCTGTTCGTCCTGTTCCCGCGCTTTGCGCCGCTGTGGGGCATCCCGGGCGACGCGATGAGCGGGCGCAGCGGCCTGTCCTCGCAGATGCAGGTGGGCAACATCGCGAACCTGGCGCTCGACGACAGCATTGCCTTCCGCGTCCGCTTCGAGGGTCCCCCGCCGGCGCAGGCGGACCTCTATTTCCGCGGCCCCGTGTTCAGCGATTTCGACGGGCGGGAGTGGCGGCCGCTGCTGCCGCGGCTGGCGAATCGCTTCCCGCCGCTGCGCCTGGCCGACCCGCAGCTCGTGGGCTTCGGTACGCCGGTGCGCTACGAGGTGACCCTCGAGCCGCACAACCGGCCCTGGCTGCTCACCCTGGACGCAGCCACCGAAGCCCCCCAGGTCTCGGGGATGCGCGCGGCGATGACCAGCGAACTCACCTGGGTCGGCTCCGCGCCCGTGGTCGACCTGCTGCGGTACACCGCGGCCAGCCACGTGAACTTCCGCCACGGGCCGCAGGGCCGCATCGCCGTGCTGCCCGAGTACAGCGCGCTGCCCCCGGGCTTCAATCCGCGCACGACCGAGCTTGCGCGGACGCTGCGGCGCGAGAACCCGGGCAGCGCGCCGCTGGTGCTTGTGCAGGCCGCGCTGCGGCACCTGCGCACGGGCGGCTACACGTACACGCTGGAGCCCGGGGTGTACGGCGAACACACGGCCGACGAATTCTGGTTCGACCGCAAGGAAGGCTTCTGCGAGCACATCGCCTCGGCCTTCGTCGTGCTGATGCGCGAGCTGGACATCCCCGCCCGCATCGTGACGGGCTACCAGGGAGGCGCGGTCAACCCCGTCGACGGATACTGGGCCGTGCGCCAGAGCGACGCCCACGCGTGGACGGAAGTCTGGCTGGAGAACCGTGGGTGGGTCCGGGTCGATCCGACCGCCGTCGTCGCCCCGGGGCGCACGGGAACGCTGCAGCGTCTGACGCCGCCGCGCGGCGTGGTGGCGTCGGCCATCGACAGCGTCAACCCCGACGTGTCGGCCTTCCTGCGCGCCAGCTGGGAGGCGATGAACAACCGCTGGAACCAGACGATCCTGAACTACACCCAGAGTCGCCAGCTGGACCTGCTGCGCAACCTCGGCTTCGACACCCCAAGCTGGATGGACCTCGCGCGCGTGCTGATCGCGGTGGTGGTGCTGGTCGCGCTGGGCGGGGCGGCGTGGAGCTGGTGGGACCGCCTGCAGCACGACCCCTGGCTGAGGCTGCTGGCACGGGTGCGAAAGCAGCTGAGACAGGCAGGCGTAGAAGTGGGCCCGGCCACGCCGCCCCGTGAAATTGCCCGCCTTGTCACCACACGTTTCGGCCCGGATGCGAGAGGATTGGCGGATTGGCTCCTGAAGCTGGAAGCCCAGCGGTACGCGCGCGTGCCCGGAGCCTCGCTCGCCGCGCTGCGGCGCGAATTCCAACAGCTGTCCTGGCCGCATTGATGTCTCCCCTGCACCTCCTCCTGTCGCTCGCGCTGGCCTTGCCGCTGCACGCCTCGGCGCAACCGGCCGAAGCGGGCGCCGCCGCCGAACCGGCCGCTCCCGCCGCGGTGCCGGCCGCGCCTGCCACCGCAACGCCCGCTCCCGACCCGGTTGCGCCTGCCGCCGCTGCTCCTGCTCCCGTTGCTGCGCCCGCCGCACCGGCGGCCCAACCGGCCAGCCCGGCGAGGCCCCGCGCCGCGAACCGCGCCCCTTCGCAGCGCCGGGGCACACCCTATGCGCAGCGCGAGGACGCGATGCTCTTCGCCGACGAGATCGCGGCCAGACGCGGCCTGGACGGCGCCTGGGTGCGCCGCATGGTCGGCGAGGCGCAGAACCTGCCGGTCGTCACGCGCCTGATGCAGCCGGCGCCGGCGGGCCAGCCGAAGAACTGGCGCGTGTACCGCAGCCGCTTCATCGACCCGATCCGCATCGCCGCCGGCGTGCGCTTCTGGCAGCAGAACCGGCGCACGCTGGAACGCGCCGAGCAGGAGTACGGCGTGCCGGCGGAGATGATCGTCGGCATCATCGGCGTGGAGACCATCTACGGGCAGCAGATGGGCGATTTCCGCGTGATCGACGCGCTCGCCACGCTCTCCTTCGACTTCCCGGCCAGCCACCCGCGCGCGGCCGAACGCACGCAGTATTTCCGTGGCGAGCTCGAGCAGTTCCTTGCCTGGCACCGGGCCAACCGCAGCGACCCCCTGCGTCCCCGCGGCAGCTACGCGGGCGCCTGGGGCATGCCGCAGTTCATGCCCACCAGCCTGGCGCGCTGGGGAGTGGACTACGACGGCGACAAGAGCATCGACCTGGCCGGCAGCACGGAGGACGTGATCGGCTCGGTGGCCAACTACTTCAAGGGCTATGGCTGGAAGCCGGGCATGCCGACCCACTACCCGGTGCGCTTCGACGCCGCGAAGCTGGACCTCGAAGGCCTGCTGGTGCCGGACATCCTGCCGACCTTCAGCGTGGCCAGCTTCCAGGCGCGGGGCGCCGTGCTCGAAGGCCCCGCGCTGGAGCACAAGGGGCCGCTGGCGCTGATCGAGCTGCAGAACGGGGGCGACCCGCCGAGCTACGTGGCCGGCACCGAGAATTTCTACGTGATCACCCGCTACAACTGGTCGAGCTACTACGCGATGTCCGTCATCGAGCTGGGCCGCGAAGTGCGCGAGGCGCTCGGCCGCGAAACCGCCAGCCGATGAACGTGACGCTGCAGTCCTGGCGCCGGCTGTGGGGCGAGCTCGGTGCGCAGCAGGCCGACGGCGGGCTCCTGAACCAGCTGGTGGCCGCGTACAGCGAGCAGCACCGCCGCTACCACACGCTGCAGCACCTGCGCGAATGCCTGGCGCACTTCGAGGCCGCGTCCATGCTGGCGCGGCGGCCCGCGGAGATCGAGCTGGCCCTGTGGTTCCACGATGCCGTGTACGACCCGCAACGCGGCGACAACGAGCAGCGCAGCGCCGACTGGGCGCACCGCAGCATCATCGCGGCTGGCTGCGGCGAAGCGCCGGCGCAGCGGGTGGCGGCCATGGTCCGGGCGACGCAGGGGCACGCAGCGTCCGCCGACCCCGACACGCAGCTGCTGCTCGACGTGGACCTGGCGGTCCTCGGTGCCGCACCGGCGCGGTTCTCGGAGTTCGAGGCGCAGGTGCGCGCCGAATACGCGCACGTGCCGGACGACGCCTTCCGCGCCGGCCGGGCACGCGTGCTCCAGGGCTTCCTGGAGCGCTCCAGGATCTACGGCACCGTGGCGTTCCACGACGCACTGGAGGGCCGGGCCCGCGCCAACCTCGGACAGGCGCTCTCGCGGCTGCAAGCCGGCTCCGACGCAGCCCGTTGATCCGTGGTGTTCCTCACGCGGGCGGCGTTACAGGCGTAAGCCGCCGCACGCAACCCGCGCTTGCGTGACATCCGCCGCGCGCGCGCGCGCGGGACTCTGGCACATTGAAGGTGCCATGAACGAGAGTGACCTCGGCTTCGATCTCGCGATCGACCCCGGACCGCACTTCATCCGCGTGACGGTGACCGGACAGCCGTCGCTCGGCCAGCTGCTGTCGCTGATCCACCTGCTCGGGGTGGAAAGCGAGACCTGGAAGGTGGACCGCGTCCTGGTCGACCTGCGCAGCGTCACCACCCCCTTCAGCCGCCAGGAGCAGTTCCGCATCGGCGAGGAGGCCGCGGCCAGCCTGTCCCACATGGAGAAGATCGCCTCGGTGGTGCCGCCGGAGCGCGTGACCCGCGTGAGCGAGAAGGCGGCGCGGCGCAATGGCGCCAACGTCAGCGTATTCGACGACGAACAGGCCGCCATGGCCTGGCTGCGCGAGGCGTGAGCCGGGGCTAGCGGGCGCAGTGCTCGCGCAGCGCCTGCGCCACGCGCGTGGCCTGCTCCTCCCGGCCGGCGACGAACCCGCGCCGGAACAGGCGGGCCGACGGATACCAGGGGGAATCCTCCCGCTCGAGCAGCCACCGCCAGTCCGCGTTCGGGGGCAACAGGATCCACACGGGCTTGCCCAGCGCTCCCGCGAGGTGGGCTACCGCGGTGTCCACGGTCACCACCAGGTCGAGTTGCTCGACGAAGCCGGCGGTGTCGCCGAAGTCCTGCCACTCGGCGCCGAAGTCCACCAGTTCGCCGGCGGCCGCCACGGTGTCGGTCCAGGTTCCCGCGCCCTCCTTCTGCAGACTGAAGCACTGCACGCCGCCGATCCGCGCCAGGGGCAGCAGCAGCGACAGCGGCATGGCCCGGTTGCGGTTGTTGGCCTGGCCCGCGGCGCCCGACCAGGCGATGCCGACCTTCAGGCGATCCTTCCAGCCGGCCAGCCGAGCGGTCCAGCGGGCGCGCGCCTCGTCCGGCGCGCGGAGGTAGGGCACGTGGGCGGGGATGCGCTCCAGCGCGATGCCGAACCGCGCGGGCAGGTCCATCAGCGCGGCATGCCACTGCACCTGCAGGCTGCTGCCCGGCCGCCAGCAGGCCACCCCGGGAAAGCTCGATTCCACGAGTGAGACGAGCTCGGGCCGCACCACGGCGACCACCCGGGCCCCCAGCGCCTGCAGCATGGGCACGTAGCGCAGGAACTGCAGCACGTCGCCCCGGCCCTGCTCGCCGTAGACGGCGATGGCCTGCCCGTGCAGGGGGACGCCCGGACCCGGCCACTCATGCGTGGGCCGGTAGAAAGCCGGGCGGGACAGGCCGCCCTCCCCCCAGCGGCGGCCGAACCACTCCCAGCCTTCGGCCAGGCGGCCCGCACCCAGCAGGGTGAAGGCGAGGTCCAGCTGCGCGGCCGGATACGCGGGCTGCAGCTGCAGGGCGCGGCGCAGGTGCCGTTCCGCCGCGTCCAGCCGGTTCAGGTTCATCAGCGCCGTCCCTGCGATGCGTTGCGCGTAGGGATGCTCCGGCGCGAGGGCCAGCGCCTCGTTCGCGTGCGCCAGGCTGCCGTCGAAATCCTCCAGCCGCCACAGCAGGCCGGCCAGGTTGACGTGCGCCTCCAGCATGCGCGGCTGCGCGGCCAGGGCCTGGCGGTACAGCGCCGCCGCGGTGTCCAGCGCTTCGCGGTGTTCCGCGTCGAAGCCGGCCCGCAGCAGCTGCGCCGCCGCCGTCATCAGGCCGGGATGAGGAAGTCGCGGCTGATGCGCCCGCCGATCTCGTTCACGCGGTCCAGGAACTGCGTCAGGAAGGCGTGCAGGCCGTTGGCCAGGATCTCGTCGATGTGGCCGTACTGCAGCTCCGCGCGCAGGCGGCCGGCGCGGCGCTGCGTCTCGGCCGACTGGTCGTTCGCCACCATCGCCAGGTTGGCGACCACCTCGTTCATGCTGGCATGCAGCGACCGCGGCATGTCGGGCCGCAGGATCAGCAGGTCGGCCACGCGCTCCGGCTTGATGACGTCGCGGTAGACCTTGCGGTAGATCTCGAAGCCGGAGACGCTGCGCAGGATCGCGCTCCAGTGGTAGAAGTCGTACTCCTGGTCCTTCTCGCTGGCCGCGCCGAAGAAGTCGCTCTGCACGGCGTGGAACTTCACGTCGACGAGGCGCGCGGTGTTGTCGGCGCGCTCGAGGAAGGTGCCCAGCCGCATGAAGTGCAGGGCCTCGTCCATCAGCATGGTGCCGACGGTCACGCCGCGCGACAGGTGGGAGCGGAACTTCACCCACTCGAAGAACTGGCCCGGGTCGCGCTCGAAGTCGCCGCCGCGCAGCATGCGGTTCAGTTCCAGCCAGGTCTGGTTCTGCGTCTCCCAGGCCTCGGTGGTGAGCGAGCCGCGCACGGCCCGCGCGTTCTCGCGCGCCGCGCGCAGGCAGGACAGGATGGACGAGGGATTGCTCTCGTCGCGCACCATGAACTGCATCACGCGCTGCGGCTCGACGTCGCCGTGCTTGGCGTTGTAGGCGGGCAGCAGCTCGCTGATGGACAGCATGCCCTGCCAGCCGACCTTGGACACCGCGGCCGACTGCGGCAGCAGCGAGGTCTGGTAGTTGACGTCCAGCATGCGCGCGGTGTTCTCGGCGCGCTCGGTGTAGCGGGACATCCAGAACAGGTGGTCGGCGGTCCTCGAAAGCATGTTCTTGTTCTCCGGGCTCAGACTTCGAGGATCCAGGTGTCCTTCGTGCCGCCACCTTGCGACGAGTTGACCACGAGGGAGCCTTCCTTCAGCGCCACGCGCGTCAGGCCGCCCGGCACCATCTGCACCTCCTTGCCGGAGAGCACGAAGGGACGCAGGTCGATGTGGCGCGGCGCGATGCCCTTCTCCACGAACGTGGGGCAGCTGGAAAGCGACAGCGTCGGCTGCGCGATGTAGCCCTCGGGCTTGGCCACCAGCACGCGGCGGAAGTCCTCGATCTCGGCCTGCGTCGCCGCCGGCCCCACCAGCATGCCGTAGCCGCCGGCGCCATGGACCTCCTTGACGACCAGGTCCTTCAGGTTCGCCAGGACGTACTTCAGGTCGTCCTCCTTGCGGCACATGAAGGTCGGCACGTTCGACAGGATGGGTTTCTCGCCGAGGTAGAACTCGATCATCTTCGGCACGTACGGATAGATCGACTTGTCGTCGGCCACCCCGGTGCCGATCGCATTGCAGACCGTGACGTTGCCGGCGCGGTAGGCGTTCAGCAGCCCGGCGCAGCCGAGCGTGGAGTTCGGGCGGAAGGCCAGCGGGTCCAGGAAGTCGTCGTCGACCCGGCGGTAGATGACGTCGACCCGCCGCGGGCCGCGCGTGGTGCGCATGTAGACGAAGCTGTCGCGCACGAACAGGTCCTGCCCCTCGACCAGCTCCACGCCCATCTGCTGGGCCAGGAAGGCGTGCTCGAAATAGGCGCTGTTGTACATGCCGGGCGTGAGGACCACGACCGTCGGGTCGTCGGTGGTCGACGGCGCCGACGCGCGCAGCGTCTCCAGCAGCAGGTCCGGGTAGTGCATGACCGGCGCCACCTGGTAGCTGCTGAACAGCTCGGGGAACAGCCGCATCATCATCTTGCGGTCTTCCAGCATGTAGCTGACGCCGCTGGGCACGCGCAGGTTGTCCTCCAGCACGTAGTACTCGGCGGCGCCGCCGCCCGGGTTGGGCGCCCGCACGATGTCGATGCCGGCGATGTTGGAGTAGATGTTGTTGGGGACGTTGACGCCCACCATCTCGGCGCGGAACTGCGCGTTGCCCGTGATCTGCTGCAGCGGCACGATGCCGGCCTTGACGATCTCCTGCTCGTGGTAGACGTCGTGGATGAACCGGTTGAGGGCCGTGACGCGCTGCACCAGTCCCTTTTCCATCTGGCGCCACTCGGCCGCCGGGATGATGCGCGGGATCAGGTCGAAGGGGATCAGGCGCTCGGTGCCCGCGCCGTCCTCGTCCTTGGCGCCGTACACGGCGAAGGTGATGCCGACCCGGCGGAAGATCATCTCCGCCTCGTCGCGCCGCGACCGCATCATCTCGTGCGGCTGCCGGGCGAGCCAGTCGGCGTAGGTGCGGTAATGGTCGCGCACCCCCTGTACCTGCGACTGCGACATGCCGCCCATGGATTGTCCCTGGAACTGCACGGGCCCATCCCCGGGCAACTGGGCGAACATCTCGTCGAATTTCTGCATGGTCGGTGGGCGGGTCTCCGGGTCACAGGATAGCAACTTCCCGGCCGCGCGAGGGCCGTTCGCGTCAGGGCGGGTCGCCCGGTCCGGCCGGCAGGGTGTGCCGCCAGTAGCGGGGCTGGCGCGCGCGTTCGCATTGCAGCCGGCGCGGCGCGCGCGAGTCCCAGGCGGCCGCACCGCAACGGGGCGAGGCGGCCACGGCGATGCCGCGTTCGCGATAGCGCTGCACCACCTCGGCCGCCGGATGCCCGAAACGGTTGCGGTACCCCGCCTGCACCACGGCCAGCGTGGGCCGCACCGCATCGAGCAACGCCCCGGTCGACGAAGTCCTGCTGCCATGGTGCGGGACCAGCAGCAGGTCGGCCGACAGGTCGGCGCCGGCCGCCGCCAGCCAGGCTTCCTGTGCTTTCTCGATGTCGCCGGCCAGCAGCACGTGCGCGCGCCCGTTGCCCACGCGCAGCACGCAGCTGGCGGCGTTCGGCTTGCGCGCCGGAGCGGCGTCCGCGGGCGGATGCAGGACTTCGAACCGCACGCCGTCCCACGTCCACCGCTGGCCCGCGGCGCAACGCTCGCCCGGTCGCGAGAGCGACAGGGGATGGCCGGCGTCCAGGGAACTGAGCAGCCCGGCCCGCGGCTGCATCCGCAGCACCGCGGCCGCGCCCCCGGTGTGGTCGCTGTCGCCGTGGCTCAGGACCAGCAGGCGCACCGGGTCGCCGCCGGCGCGCAGCAGCGGCACGAGGACGCGCTGGCCTGCATCGGTATCGCGGCTGTAGCCGGGGCCGGCGTCGTACACCAGCGTGTGCGATGCGGTGCGCACCAGGACCGCGTTGCCCTGCCCCACGTCCGCGGCCAGCAGCGCGAACTCGCCGGGCGGCGGCCGCGGGGCTTGCCAGAGCAGCACCGGCAGCAGCAGCGGCAGGCCGAACAGCCGCAGCGTGGCCGGCAGCCGCATGGCCAGCAGCAGGCCGCCCGCCAGTCCCGCGGCGGCGGCCCACAGCGGCGGAGCGGGGGCGGACCAGGTGGCCTGCGGCACCTCCGCCAGCGCCTGCAGCCATGCGGCCAGCAGTGCGATCGCCGCGGCCGCCGCATCCCAGGCCGGGGGAAACGGCACGCCGGCCAGGCCCAGGGGCGTCACCACCAGCGTGACCCAGGGAATGGCCAGCAAGTTGGCGGGCAGTCCGACCAGCGACACCTGGCCGAACAGCAGCAGCGACAGCGGCGTGAGGGCCACCGTCACGATCCACTGTTCCCGCACCAGCGCACGCAGCGCTGCCACGGCCCGCCCGCCGGCGTGCACGCCGGGTTCGGGCGCCGCCGGCCGGCCGCTTGCGAACAGCACGCCGACGGCGACGAAACTGAGCCAGAAGCCGGCTTGCGTCAGGGCCCACGGGTCGGCCACCACCACGGTGGCACAGGCCAGCAACCAGACCCACGGCCAGGGCCAATCCCGCGCGCCCAGGCGCAAGACCCCGACGGCCGCCAGCATCCACACGGTGCGCTGCGCGGGCACGCCCCACCCGCTGAACAGGGCATAGCCCGCGGCGCAGCCGATGCCGGCCACGAGGGCGGCGTGCTGCGCTGGCCAGGCCAGGCACAGGCGCGTGCTGCGCCGCCACAGCAAGCCGGCGACGGCCGCCGCGGCCCAGGCGAACATGGTGACGTGCAGCCCCGAGATGCTCATGAGGTGGGCCACGCCGGTCGCGCGGAACACGTCCCAGTCCGCGCGGTCGATCGCGCGCTGGTCGCCGACCACCAGCGCCGCGAGCACGCCCGCGAGCCGTGGGTCGGCCACGCGGGCGAAGATCGCATCGCGCACCTGGGCGCGGGCGCGCTCCACCGGGTGGCGCCAGGTGGAGGCCAGCCGCTGCGGGGGCGGGTCGCGCGGGCCGGCCCGCACGTAGCCCGTGGCCTGCAAGCCCTGCTCCCACAGCCACAGCTCGTAGTCGAAGCCGTGCGGGTTGACGTGCCCGTGCGGGGCTTTCAGGCGCACGGTCCACTGCCAGCGCTCCCCGGGCGAGACCGCGGGCACCGGTGCCTCCCGCGGGCCCGGATCGGCGCCGCCGTACCAACCGAGCAGGACGCGCCGCGGCAGCCGCAGTTCCTCGACGCCGTCGCGGGCCGCGTCGACGTCGAAGCGGAAGCGCACCCCGGCCTCGTTGCGCTGCGGCAGGCCGGACACCACGCCCGTCAGCACCAGGTCGCGGCCTTCGAGCTGCGGGTCCAGGCCCTGCGCGACGTACGCCGCGGCGCGCCAGCCGGTCGTGCCGGCCGACAGCAACGCGCAGGCGCAGGCGACGGCGATGGCGCGCAGCTGCGGGCGCCCGAGGCGCAGCGCCGCCCACAACAGCGCGGCACCCGCCGCCGCCGCGGCCGCATAGGCTGCCGCGGCCCACAGCTGCGGCTGCTGCAGCTGCGCTGCGGCACCGAGCACGAGGCCCAGCAGGAGGGGAGCGGCAAGGAAGGACGGTCGCGGGGTGGTGCGGGGCACCCCGCTTCAACGCGCGGGCGGCGCTTCGGCCCTCCTGCGATCGGAGGAGGACCGGTTCAGGTCCCCGCCAGGGCCTCGAGCCGGCCGGCAATGTCGGTGAGCGAGGCGATCTCGCGCACCCCGCCGCTGGCGATCGCCTGGCGCGGCATGCCGAACACCACGCAGCTCGCCTCGTCCTGCGCGATGGTGTAGGCGCCCTGCTGGCTCATCTCCAGCATCGCGTCGGCGCCGTCGCCCCCCATGCCGGTGAGCATGACGCCGATCGCCTGCGGACCCGCGGCGCGCGCGATCGAGCGGAACAGCGTGTCCACCGAGGGGCGGTGGCGGTTCACCGGCGGGTCCTCGGTCACGCGCAGGTAGTAGCCCGCGCCGCGGCGCATCAGCAGCAGGTGGCGGCCCCCCGGCGCGATGTAGGCCACGCCGGCGCGCACCACCTCGTTGTCGTCGGCCTGCTTGACGTGGATGCGGCACAGCGTGTCCAGCCGGCGGGCGAAGGTTTCGGTGAAGCCGGGCGGCATGTGCTGCGCGATCAGGATCGGCGGCATCCGCTCCGGCAGTTCCGTCAGCACCTCGCGCAGCGCCTCGACGCCGCCGGTGGAGGCGCCGATGCCGATCACCCGGTGCAGTGCCGCCGGTGCCGCGGGCTGACCCATGGGCGGCAGGGTGGCCTTCAGCGGCGCCGGCCCCGTGGTCACGTGCGGCCGGCGCCGTGCCACGCGCGCCCCCGCCGCTGCGCGGATCTTGTCCGCGATCTCCTGCGCGCCGCTCTCCAGCTGGTCGAAGCTGGCCGGCTTGGGGAAGAAGTCGACCGCGCCGAGCTCCAGCGCGCGCATCGTGGTCTCCGCGCCCTGGCGCGTGAGCGACGAGATCATGATCACCGGCAGCGGCCGCACCGCCATCAGGTTGCGCAGGAAGTCGAGCCCGTTCATGCGCGGCATCTCGACGTCGAGGGTGATCACGTCGGGCGCGTTGCGGCGGATGCGCTCGATGGCCAGCAGCGGGTCGGGCGAGGCGGCCAGCAGCTCCATGTCCGGCTGCGCGGCGATCACGCGCCCGAGGAAGGCGCGCATCACCGCGGAGTCGTCGACGACGAGGACGCGGATCATCCCGGCGCCCGGAAGATCTCGACGTCGCCGCCGCCCTTGCCCGCCAGGCGCGAGAGGTACTCGCGCTCGCGCTTCTGCACCGGGTCGCTGGGCGTGAGGCTCAGGCGCTTGACCTGCACCTTGCCGCTGTCGACGAAGAAGTGCACCTTGCGCGGGCACACGTCCATCAGGTCCTTGGCCACCACACGGATGCCTTCCACGCGCAGGAACTCCAGCACGAACTCGGAGTTCTTGGCGCCGACGTCGAGCCGGTCGAAACCGGCCAGCAGCTGCGCGCCGCCGAACACCTTGGCGACCATGCGCCGGCGGTCGGCGCCCATGCGCAGCATGTCGTTGATCAGCACTTCCATCGCGTAGACCCCGAAGCGCGCCGACTCGGCCCAGGGCGAGCCCGGGCTGGCCGTGTCGCCGGGCAGCATGAAGTGGTTCATGCCGCCGATGCGCTCCAGCGGGTCCCACAGGCAGGTGGAGACGCAGGAGCCCAGCACGGTCGTGATCGCGCCCTGGCGGGCCGCGTGGTACTGCCCGGGGAGGATCTTGATCGCATCGACCTGGAATTCCCGGTCGAAGTACTGCAGGGGAGCCGGGGTTCCGGTCAAGCGGGCACTCCTATCCCCCGACCCGTTCGTAGGCCGTGCGGCCGCAGGAGCGGAAGCCCGGGTGCGCGGCGGGGAAGCTCTCCGAGTGGCCCACCATCAGCAGGCCGCCGGGCACCAGCAGGCCGGCCAGGCGGTCCAGCAGCTTCTTCTGGAAATCGCGGTCGAAGTAGATGACGACGTTGCGGCAGAAGATGACGTCGAAGCGTTCCTGCGCCGGCCACACCGGCGACTGCAGGTTCAGCTGGCCGAAGCGCACCAGGGAGCGCAGCTCCGGCCGCACGCTGACCAGCCCGTCGTTGGCGCCCGCGCCCCGCAGGAAGTGCTTGCGCAGGCGCTCGATGGGCAGCGACGCGGCGCGTTCCATGCGGTAGACCCCGGCCCGCGCCGTGTTCAGCACGTCGGTGTCGATGTCGGTGCCCAGCACTTCGCCGGGGCAGTTCGCCTCGCGCAGCACCATGGCGATGGACCAGGCCTCCTCGCCGGTGGAACACGCGCTGCTCCAGCACCGCAGCGGCGGGCCGCGCCGGGCGGCGCGCTGCTGCGCATGCGCCAGCAGCAGCTCGAAGTGGTGCGGCTCGCGGAAGAAGGCCGTGAGGTTGGTGGTGAGCGCATTGACGAAGGCTTCGCGCTCGTCGCAGTCGTCCCGCACCACCAGCTCCAGGTACTCGGAGAAACTCGTGACGTTGCGCGCCCGCAGCCGCCGCAGCAGGCGGTTGTAGACCATGTTGCGCTTCTGCAGGCTCAGCTTGATGCCGGCGTACTGCGCGATCAGCTCGCGCACGGTCGCGAAGTCCCGGTCGTTCAGCAGCGCGGAGGCGCCGGGAAAGTCGAGGGCGTCGGGCAAGGCACTCATGCGGTGGCCTGCAGGGGCGTTCAGAACTCTTTCCATTCACCGCCCGCGGGTGCGGCGGCCGGCGCGGCGCGCAATGCCGGCGCGGCGGCCGGCGGCAGCTTGGCCGTCGGCTTGACGTGGATCGGCGCGATCTCCCGCCGCGGTTCCGGGCGCGGCGCAGGCTGGTACACGTCCGTGAACGCGCTCGCCTCCCCGATGTTGAAGCGCGAGACCATCCGCAGCAGCGAGGCGGCCTGGCCCTTCATCGATTCCGTGGCCGCGGCGGCCTCTTCCACCAGCGATGCGTTCTGCTGCACCACCTGGTCCATCTGCGTGACGGCGGTGTTCACCTGCTGGATGCCGGCGTCCTGCTCCTCGCTGGCCGCGGCGATCTCGGCGACCAGGTCGCTCACCTTCTTCACCGAGGCGACGATCTCGTCCATCGTGCGGCCGGCCGCATCGACCAGCTTCGCGCCCGTGTCGACCTTGTCGACCGACTCGCCGATCAGGCCCTTGATCTCCTTGGCGGCCGCGGCGCTGCGCTGCGCCAGGTTGCGCACCTCGGCGGCCACCACGGCGAAGCCGCGGCCCTGCTCGCCGGCGCGCGCCGCTTCCACGGCGGCATTGAGCGCCAGGATGTTGGTCTGGAAGGCGATGCCGTCGATCACGCCGATGATGTCGGAGATCTTGCGCGAGGATTCGGAAATGCCGGTCATGGTGGTCACCACCTGCCCGACGACCTGGCCGCCCTTGCGGGCGATGTCGGAGGCGCTCACCGACAGCTGGCTGGCCTGGCGCGCGTTCTGCGCGTTCAGCGACACGGTGGACGTGAGCTCCTCCATGGAGCTGGCGGTCTCCTCCAGCGTGCTGGCCTGTTCCTCGGTGCGCTGCGACAGGTCCTGGTTGCCCTGCGCGATCTGCGCGCTGGTGTCGGCCACCATGCGGGCGCCGCCGGACACCTCGCCGACCAGCTGGCGCAGGTTCTGCACCATCTCGTCCAGAGCGCGCAGCAGGTCGGCCGTCTCGTCGCGGCCGCGGACCGTGACCTCGGTCGTCAGGTCGCCCTTGGCGATGCGGGCGGCCACGCCAATGGCCTGGCGCAGCGGCGACACGATGGCGCGGCTCATGAGGAGCGCCGCCACCGCCGCGGCGAACACGGCCGCGAGCAGGATGCCGGACAGCAGCACGAGCGCCTGGCGCGACGTGGATGCGGCCTGCTCGTAGCTTTCCTGCGCGAGCTTCTTCTCCAGCGCGACGAAGCCGGCCAGGCGCTGCAGCGCCAGTTCGTACTGCTGGTCGGCGCCCTTCATCGTCATGGCGCCGACGGCCACTTCGACCGTGCTGATGTCGATGGCGTCGCCGGCGACCTTCTTGTACTTGGCCAGCAGCGGCAGCACCGCGTCGACGATCGCGCGTTCCTCGTCGACCACGTGCGCCTGCCCGCGGTACGCCGAGAGGCTCGCGGCCACGGCATCGATCTTCGCGTTCTGCTCCTCGATCGCCTTCTTCACCTGGCCTTCGTTCAGGTTCGCGATCCAGGTGAACAGGCGATAGGTGTTGGAGTGCACCTGGCCCAGGCTCTCGGCCGCGCCGCTGGCGACGATGACGCCGGCCAGGCGCTTCTGCGCCAGGTCCTCGATGGCCTGGTTCTGCTGCGAGACGACGCCGTAGGCGACGGCGCCGAAGCCCACCAGGCAGGCGATGGCGAGGCCGGGCGCGATCAGGATCTTGTGCCAGATTTTCATGGGGAACGTTGCTCTCTTCGCTGGGGTGGACTGACGTCCCTCAAAACTCGGTCCATTCCCCGCCGGCGGGCGCCGCGGCGCGGGCGGGCGCGGCAGGCGTGCCCGGCCGCGGCTGCGCGCGCGGGCGGAAGGGAATGGGGGTCACCCGCGGCTGCGGCGCGGGCGAAACGGCGGACACCGGTGCGGCGCCCGCGACGGCAGGCCGTGCGGCCTGCCCCTTCAACTGGAAGCGGGACGCCATGCGCAGCAGCGCCGCGGCATGGGCGTTCATGGATTCGGTGCCGCGGGTCGCCTGCTCCACCAGGGCGGCGTTCTGCTGGACCACCCGTTCCATCTGGCTGATGGCGGTGTTGACCTGGCCGATGCCGGCGCTCTGCTCCTGGCTCGCCTGGGCGATCTCGGCGATCAGCGCACTGACCTTCTCCACCGACAGGACCACCTCCACCATGGTGTGGCCGGCGGCGTCCACCAGGGCGGAGCCGGTGCGGACCTTGTCGGCCGAGGCGCCGATCAGCCCCTTGATCTCCTTGGCCGCGGCGGCGCTGCGCTGCGCCAGGTTGCGCACTTCCGCGGCGACGACCGCGAAGCCGCGCCCCTGCTCGCCGGCCCGGGCGGCTTCCACCGCGGCGTTGAGCGCGAGGATGTTGGTCTGGAAGGCGATGCCGTCGATGACGCTGATGATCTCGGTGATGCGGCGCGACGCGTCGGAAATCTCGTCCATGGTGCTGACGACCTGGTCCACCGCCTCGCCGCCGCGCCGCGCCACCGCGGAAGCGTCCAGGGCCAGCTGGCTGGCCTGCCGCGCGTGGTCGGCGTTCTGCGACACGGTGGCCGTGAGCTGCTCGATCGAGCTGGCCGTCTCCTCCAGCGTGCTGGCCTGCTCCTCGGTGCGCTGCGAGAGGTCGAGGTTGCCGCGCACGATCTGGCCGCTGGTGTCGTTGACGGTGTGCGCGCCCTGCACCACCTGGCCGAGGACGTCGCGCAGCCGGTCGGTCATCTCGGCGAGCGCCAGCATCAGCTGGGCCGCTTCGTCGCTGCCGCCGGTGCGCACCGTGACCGTGAGGTCCCCGGCGGCGACCTTGGTGGCGATGCGCGCGGCCGCGCGGATCGGCTTGACGATGCCGACCACCAGCGGATAGCAGACGCAGGAGAGCAGCACGACGACCGCGCAGGCGATCGCGAGCATCGTGAGCTGGCCGTGGCGGGTGGCCTGCTGCAGCGCGTCCCTGGAGGGTTGCGCCGCGGCGAAGTCGGACAGCTGCTGGAGTTCCCAGGCCCCCAGCGCGCCGAGGCCCCCGATGACGAAGGCCGGCAGCAGGAAGCCGATGGTCAGGCGGGTGCGGATCGTCGAGCGCCGGAAGAAGCCGAGCGCCGCACGGTCCACGTGCGGGCTGGAGGCCGGCTGCGTCGCGGCGGGCGCGCGCGGGTCCATGGAAGCTGCCTAGTGGACGGCGCCGTCGACGAGCGCCATGTCCGCGCCCGTCATCAGCTTCTCGATGTCGAGCAGGATGATCATCTGCTCCTCCACCGTGCCGAGGCCGGTGATGTACTTCGTGTCGAACGTGGCCGAGGCGAACTCGGGCGTCGGGCGGATGGCGTCGCCGGCGAGCGTCAGCACGTCGGACACCGAGTCGACCACCACGCCGACCACGCGGCCGGCGATGTTCAGGATGATGACGACGGTGAACTCGTCGTAGCGCGCCTGTGCCATCTGGAACTTGATGCGCAGGTCCAGGATCGGGACGATCACGCCGCGCAGGTTGATCACGCCCTTGATGAAGGCCGGGGCGTTCGCGATGGCGGTGGGCTGCTCGTAGCCGCGGATCTCCTGGACCTTCAGGATCTCGATCCCGTAGCTTTCCGCGCCCAGGCGGAAGGTCAGGAACTCGCTGGCCGCGCCATCGGCGGCGGACTTGGAGCTCGGGTCGGCGGTGGTCTGTGCTTGCATCGTTTCTCCTCTGGCTCCGGGCCCATCACTCGGTCATGCGTCCGAGGATGCCACCCGGCTTTCCCTGTTGCAATCGTTAAATCCGGTTACACGCGACGGGTCGTCAGTTCCATCGAAAAAGGCCGCGCGCCGCCGCCGTTCGTCCCCTGTGCCGCACCTTCCACCGCAAGGAGCTGTCGTCTTTTCTCGACAGGCTGGACGTGCAGCGCGCCGAGGTCGAAGCGCGAGACGGTGCGCAGCAGCGCACCGGCCTGTTCCTTCATCGATTCGGTGGCGGCGGAAGCCTCCTCCACCAGCGATGCGTTCTGCTGCACCACCTGGTCCATCTGCGTGATGGCGACGTTCACCTGCGCGATGCCGGAGCTCTGTTCCTGGCTCGCGGCCGCGATCTCCGAGATCAGGTCGCTGACCTTCTTCACCGAGGCCACGATCTCCTCCATGGTGCGGCCGGCATCGTCGACCAGCCGCGTGCCGGCCTCCACCTTGTCGACCGACTCGCCGATCAGGCCCTTGATCTCCCTGGCGGCGGCGGCGCTGCGCTGCGCCAGGTTGCGCACTTCCGCGGCGACGACCGCGAAGCCGCGGCCCTGTTCGCCGGCCCGTGCCGCTTCCACGGCGGCGTTCAGCGCCAGGATGTTGGTCTGGAAGGCGATGCCGTCGATGACGCCGATGATGTCCGCGATCCGCTTCGACGAATCGGAGATGCCGGTCATGGTGCTCACCACCTGCCCCACCACCGCGCCACCCTTGCGCGCGACTTCGGAGGCATCCACGGCCAGCTGGCTGGCCGCGCGCGCGTTCTCGGCGTTCTGGTGCACCGTGGACGTCAGCTCCTCCATCGAACTGGCGGTTTCCTCCAGCGTGCCGGCCTGCATCTCGGTGCGCTGCGACAGGTCGAGGTTGCCCTGCGCGATCTGCGCGCTCGTTTCGGCCACCGAACGCGCCCCGGCGACCACCTCGCCGACCAGCTGCCGCAGCTCCTGCTTCATCCGGCCCTGGGCACGCAGGAGTTCGGCCGTCTCGTCCCGCCCGCGCACTTCCAGGTCGCTCGCGAGATCGCCGCGCGCGATGGCGCCGGCGGCGTCCATCGCCGTGCGGATCGGCCGCGCCACCGCGCGGCCCATGAGGATGGCCACCAGCAGCGCGGTCGCCGCCGCAAACAGCGCGATGCCGACCAGCGACACCACCATGTTCCGGAAGTCCGCCGCGGCGGCGGTGGAACTGGCGTCGGCCAGCTTGCGCTGCACGTCGACCAGGGCGTTGAAGGTGGCGATGATGTCCTGGAAGCTGGCGTCGGCGGCCTTCATCGCGGCCTTGCCCGCTTCGGGATCCGCCAGGCTCGCGTCGACGGCAGCCTGCGTGGCCTGGCGCGACGCGGCGAGCTTGGGCAGGATCGCCTCGACCAGCGCGCGCTCCTCCGCCAGCAGCTGCGGCCGCGCGCCGAACTCCCGCACCTTGCGCGTGACCTCGTCCATCCGCTTGTTCTGCGCCGCCAGCATCTCCCGCGCCTTGTCCGGGCCGGCTTCCTGCAGGCCGGCCAGCAGGCGGTAGGTACCGGACTGCGCCTGGCTCACCTCCTGCGACGAGGTGAGCGCGAGCGTCATCGCGCCGCCGCGGTCCTGGATCAGCGTCTTCACCGCCAGGCCCTGGCGCGCCATCATGTAGATGGAGATGCCGCCCAGCGCCAGCAGGAACACGATGGCCACCACGGGGGCGACCAGCATCTTGTGCCAAACCTTCATCCCAAGCTCTCCTGTGTACTGCCGCCTGCGGCCCGCGCCAGCGAAAGACGGCCCCGAGGGCCGCCTGCGCCGGGATGCGAACTTCCCGCCTAGAGCTGCGACGTGCCCTCGCGTCCGCAGGCGCGCACGAGGTGCGCCACGTCGAGGATCAGCGCGACCGAACCGTCGCCCATCACGGTGGCGCCGGACAGGCCGGGCACCTTGCGGAAGTTGGTTTCCAGGCTCTTGACCACCACCTGCTGCTGGCCGACCAGTTCGTCCACCAGCAGCGCCGCCTTGGAGCCGTCGGTCTCGACGATCACGGCGATCCCGGCCGCGTGCTCGCGCGGGTTCTGCGGCGGGAACATCTTCGCCAGGTGCAGCACCGGCAGGTACTCCTCGCGCACGCGCAGCGTGTCGCCATGGCCCGGCAGGGTGTGCAGTTCGCCGGCGGCGACGCTCAGCGATTCGACGACGCAGGCAAGCGGCAGCACGTAGGTCTCTCCGCCGATCGCGATGGTCATCGCTTCCATGATCGCGAGCGTCAGCGGCACGCTCACCGTCACGCGGGTGCCCTGCCCCGGCCTGGAACTGAGGTCGACGGTGCCGCTGAGCGCCTGGATGTTGCGGCGGACCACGTCCATGCCGACCCCGCGGCCCGACACGTCGGTCACGCTCTCGGCGGTGGAGAAGCCGGCTTCGAACACCACCTGCCAGACCTCGTTGTCCGGCGCGTCGGCGGGGATGGCGATGCCGCGGCGGGCCGCGGCGGCCATGATCTTGGCGCGATCCAGGCCGCGGCCGTCGTCGCTGACCTCGATCACGATGTTGCCGCCGCGCTGGCTGGCCTTCAGGGTGACCGTGCCGCTGGCCGGCTTGCCGGCGGCGATGCGCACGTCCGGCGGCTCCAGGCCGTGGTCGATCGCGTTGCGCACGAGGTGCGTCAGCGGGTCCGAGATCTTCTCGATCAGGCCGCGGTCCAGCTCGGTCGTCTCACCGAACATCTTCAGCTCCACCCGCTTGCCCAGGCGCGCGGAGAGCTCGTGCACCACGCGCGGGAAGCGCTGGAACACGTTGGAGATCGGCAGCATGCGGATGGCGAGCACCGCCTCCTGCAGGTTGCGGGTGTGCCGCGACAGGTCGGCCAGGCCGGCGTTCGCGCTGTACTGGCCTTCGTTGGCGCCCTCGGCCAGCGCGCCGGTGCGGGCCAGCATGGCTTCGGTGATCACGAGCTCGCCCACCAGGTTCACCAGCAGGTCGATCTTCTCGGTCGACACCCGGATGAAGGTGGTCTCGTGCGAGGACGGCAGCAGGTCGTGCAGCACGTCGACCATCGGCGCGGCCGCGGCCTTGGCGCTGCGCTGCCGCTTGAGGTCTTCGGGCGAGATGAACAGGTCGATCGAACCGTCGGCGGCGTGCTCCTGCGCGGCGAAGTCGGCGGGACGCGGTTCCGGCGTCGCTTCCGTGTCGCGCTTGCGGCGGAACTCGGCCGGGTCGACGAAGAACTCGTCCAGGCCGTTGTCGAGCGGTGCCGGCGCGGCGGGCGCGACGGCTTCGAGCTTGGGCGCGCCCGGCAGTGTGGTCTGCAGCTGCGCTTGTTCCTGCACGCCGACGACGCCGAGCGTCTCGACGTGGATCTGCTCCGGCGCGACCACCAGCGACAGCACGCTCTGCAAGTCCGCCGCGGCGCCCTGCAGCAGCACGTCGAAGCTCACGCCGCCGCCGGCAGTGTTGTCCACCACGGTGTTGCTCACGGCGCCCATCTCGGACAGGCCGGACAGCATCATGTCCAGCTCCACTTCCTCGATGGCCGCAGCCAGCGGGCCCAGCGTCACGCGGAAGCTGCGGGTGACCGGGCCGCTGTGGCCCTCCACGGCGTCGGCCGACGGCTGCGCCACGCGCTCGCGCAGCAGCGCCTCGACCTCGCCCGCATCCGGCGCTTCCGCGACGCTGCCGCGGCGGTGCAGCACCTGCAGGCGCAGCACGTCGCCGGCCTTCAGCATGGCATTCACGTCTTCCGCGTCGATCGGCCGCTCGCCCTTGCGCAGCAGGTCCAGCAGGTTCTCCTGCAGGTGCGTCAGCGCCGCGATCTCGGTGCAGCCCAGCATCGCCGCGCTGCCCTTGATCGAATGCACGGCGCGGAAGATCGCGTTGAGGTCGTCGGGGTGCGGCGCGTCGGTGTCCATGCGCAGCAGGATCGCCTCGACGTTGGCCAGGTGTTCCTGCGCCTCTTCGAAGAAGATGGTCCGGAAAGCGACCGGGTCGCCGAAGCTGTTGGATGGCTGGAACACGGCGCGACTCCCTTGCCTCAGATGAACTTGCCGACGATGTCGAGCATGCGCTGGGGGTCGAACGGCTTGGCCATCCAGCCCGTGGCGCCGGCCTCGCGGCCCTTCTGCTTCAGCTCCGGGCTGGCTTCGGTGGACAGCACGATCAGCGCCACCGGGTCGTAGTTCGGCAGCTTGCGCAGTTCGCGCACCAGCGTCACGCCGTCCATGCGCGGCATGTTGTGGTCGGTGACCACCATGTCGAACACGCGCTGCCGCGCGAGCTCCAGCGCCTCCACGCCGTCGCCCGCTTCCGCCACTTCGTAGCCGGCGCCCTGCAGCACGGCCGCCACCATGGCGCGCATCGAGCGGGTGTCGTCCACCACCAGGATTGATTTGGTCATTTCTTCTCTTTCTTGCGGCTGCTGGGGAGGAACTGCGCGATCACCTCCAGCAGGCGATCCTCGTCCAGGGGCTTGGTCAGGTACTCGTCGCAGCCCGCGAGCGAGCCGCGCAGCTTGTCGAACGGCGAGCTGCGGCTGGTGAGCATCACCACCGCGGTCTTCTTGATGGCCTGCTTGTTGGCCTTGATCAGCTTGCAGACCTGGTAGCCGTCGATGCCGGGCAGCACCACGTCCAGGAACACGCAGGTGTACTCGCGCGTGCCGGTCAGGCCGACGGCTTCCTCGCCGGTCTCGGCGAAGTCGACCTCGAAGTTGAACGGCGCCAGCTTGGCTTTCATGAACATGCGCACCGAGGCGTTGTCGTCCACCACCAGCACGGTGTCGCCGAGGGCGCGCTTCTTGGCCGAGGCGGAGTCCAGCGCGGGCGGCGTGGCGCCGGGGCTGGAGCGGCCGGCCTGGCTGGCCGACAGCGTCTTGCCCAGGGGCAGCGTGCCTTCGTCGTCGTGGTCGGCCTTGCCCGCCCCGCCGGCCGTCACCGTTTCTTCCAGCATCTGCAGCAGGCGGGCCCACTGCAGGGGCCGCGGCAGCTTCGGGAAGCCGAGGTCCTGGTTGCCGCCGCCGACCATCACGGCCGGCAGGTTGGAGCGCTTGGCGAGCGTGCGGAACTCGTTGAGCGCCGTGGCGTCGTCCGCGTCGACGAGGTAGATGTCCGCGCTGCCGCTCACCGTGCCGTTGGGGTCGTACTGCACGAAGGCAGGGTCACGGCGGGCCGCCAGTGCGAAGATGCTCGCGAGCATCGATCGCTCCACCGGGTTGAAGCCGATCACGTCGACCAGGTACTGTTCGTTCAGGGTCACTTCATACACCTCTGGCCCAGCAGGCCGAGTACGGCTTCCGCGTTCGGAAGCCGGCGTTCCACCTCTTTGGCAAGCATCCGGTCCACCAGCGGCTGCAGCGGCGCGCAGGCGTCGGGCAGTCGTGGCGGGGTGGCGACCAGGTGCTGGGAAAGGATCTCCAGGAGCGTCTCGCCCGCGAACGGCGGGCGGCCGGCGAGCATCTCGTGCAGCAGCACGCCGAGCGCGTAGACATCGGCGGCGGGCGAGGCGGGCGCGCCCTGCAGCTGCTCGGGCGCGACGTAGCGCGGCGTGCCGGTGACGCTGCCTTCGCGCCGTCCCGTTGCGGTGCCGGCGGGCACCGCCAGACCGAGATCGGCGAGCAGCAGCGCGCCGTCGGCGCGAAGAAGGAAGTTCGCCGGCTTGACGTCGCGGTGGACGTAGCCGGCGCGATGCAGTTGCGCCAGGCCTTGCGCGGCCTGGGCGAGGAAGGTCAGCGCCTCGGCCGGCGTCACACCGGCGCGCAGGCGCGTCGCGAGATCGCCGCCGGGCAGGTGGTCCATCGCGAGCCAGGCCCAGTCGCCGCAGCGGCCGTGGTCGTGCATGCGCACGATCGCGCCGCCCCGCACGCGGTCGGCGACTTCCCACTCGCGATGCAGCGTCGAGGCCGCCGCCGGCTGGAGCTTGAGCACGCATTCGGCGCCCTGCGCATCCTGCGCCAGCCACGCGCTGCTGCGCCGCCCGGTGCCGACTTCGCGCAGCACGCGGTACCCGGGGACGCGCGGTGCCGGATCCACGCGCGAGAGCCCGCGTGGCGGCGTGCCGAGCACGCGCCAGGCCAGCGATGCGGGGTGGCGGAGGACGGCGTCCATCACAGGCCCATCTGCTCGAGGTCGGCCAGCAGCGTCTGCGCCGAGGGGTAGCGCTGCTCGCGGTCCTTGGCCATCATGCTTTCCATCACCGCCTGCAGGTGCGCGTGCTGCGGCGGGAGCATGGGCACGGCGCCGTGCACGTGCAGGTTCAGGAGCTCCTGCGCGGAACTCGCCTGGTAGGGCTTGCGGCCGGTCAGCAGCTCGAAGGCGAGCACGCCCAGGCTGTAGATGTCGCAGCGCGCGTCCACCTGCAGGCCGAGCGCCTGCTCCGGGCTGAGGTAGTACGGGGTGCCGACGATGTCGCCGTCGCCGGTGTCGGTGATCTTCATCGACACCTGCTTGGCGACGCCGAAGTCGGCCAGGGCCAGCGTGCCGTCCTGGCGCAGCATCAGGTTGTCGGGCTTCAGGTCGCGGTGCACGATCCCCACCGCGTGGATCGCCGCCAGGCCGGCGGCGGTCTGCTTGATGTAGGCGATGGCCGTGGCCGCATCGATGGGGCCGGCCTTCATGCGCGCGCGCAGGTCGCCCTGCGGGAAGTACTCCATCGCGATGTAGGCATGCGCGACCGAGAAGTCCTGCCGGTGGATGCGCGCGACGTTCGGGTGCTGGATCTGTGCCAGCAGCGCGTATTCCTGGATGAAGCGCTGCAGGCCGTCGGCCTCCACCGCCTTGTCCAGGCGCATGACCTTGAGCACCTGCGGCGCCCCGCCCTCGGCGGACTGCGCCAGGAAGATCGAGGCCATCCCGCCTTCGCCGATCTTGCGCAGCACGCGGTAGCCTTCGATCAGGAAGTTGCCGGACTGGGGGGCGGCGTTCGGGGCCGGCGCGGAAGAGGCACGGCGGCGCGCCTGTTGGTTGGCGGCCAGCGATTCCCGCAGCATCTCGAACACGCGCATCGGCGTGCTGGAGCCCTTGCGCGGGACCAGCCCGGTGATCTCGACGACGTCGATGAAGCTGTTGTCGGGCAGTCCGACCGAGCCGATGCGGCCGCCGTCGGCACGGCCGGCGGACGCCAGCCGCGTGCCGGAGGAGGCCGCGATGCTCCAGTTCATGTCCATCGCCGTGACTTCGAGCAGGCGCGCGACCTCGACCGCGTCGCCCACCGCATGCACCTTGCCGGCGTTGCCCCGGCGGGACAGCTCGGCCTGGCCGAGGTGGACGCCGACCGCGAGGGTCAAGGGCGGGAGGTTGGCGAACTCCGGCCGCGCCGCCAGCAGCTGGGCGAGCTGCACCGCCTCGTGCACCGCCAGGATCGCGGCGTGCAGGCCGCGTTGCGCGTGGTTCGGCTTCTTGTCGTCGGGCTTGTTGCTGAAGACTGCGAGGATCGAGTCCGGGCGGCGCTGGGCGATCTCGCCGCCGAGCTTCTGCACGCCCTCGGTGAGCATCCGACGGACTTCGTTGACGAACGACGCGGCCTCGTCCGGCCCCATCGCATTGCAGGCCGCGCTGAAGTTGTGCAGCCGCGCATACAGGAAGGTCGCGACCGTGGTCATCGTGCCCGCTTCGCTCAGGTCGAGCGCGGAGCTCAGCTGCATCGAGGGCGCGAAGTCGCCCTGCCGCTGCGCGAGCGGCGCTTCTGCGGGAGAACGGGCTTCCAGTGGTTGTCGCATTTCGTTACATGCTAACAGCCGAGAACATTTCGACACAATGCGCGCTGCTACTTTGTCACGACAGGCATGTAACAGCCACGGTTCAGCGGCGTCCGAGCAACAGCTCCTGCCGCACTGTTACAGATGAGGTGCCCCCCTGGCACCACCCGGCCGCCAGCCGGCATGCACCACCGACGGGCGGGCTTGCATGGCCATCGAATGGCGTGGCGACGCTACGATGGCCGGCTATGTCCATCCACGCCGCGCTGAACCACGTCACCCACTACAAATACGATCGGCCGGTGAACCTGGGGCCCCAGGTGGTGCGGCTGCGGCCCGCCCCCCACTGCCGCAGCAAGATCGTCTCGTATGCCCTGCGCGTCGAGCCGACGAAGCACTTCATCAACTGGCAGCAGGACCCGTTCGCCAACTTCCAGGCCCGGCTGGTGTTCCCGGAGCCGACCACGGCGTTCAAGGTCACCGTCGACCTCGTGGTGGAGATGGCGGTCTACAACCCGTTCGACTTCTTCCTGGAGCCGGGCGCCGAGAAGTTCCCCTTCAAGTACGAGCCCGAGCTCGCCGAGGAGCTGGTGCCCTACCTGGCGTGCGAGCCGCTGACGCCGCGCGTGCAGGCTTACCTGGAGAAGATCGACCGCGCGCCGCGCACGACGATCGACTTCCTCGTGGACCTGAACCAGCAGGTGCAGCGCGACGTGCGCTACCTGATCCGCATGGAGCCCGGCGTGCAGACGCCGGAACAGACGCTGGAGCTGGCGAGCGGCTCCTGCCGTGATTCCGGCTGGCTGCTGGTGCAGTTGCTGCGGCGGCTGGGGCTGGCCGCGCGCTTCGTCTCCGGTTACCTGATCCAGCTGAAGTCGGACGTGAAGGCGCTGGACGGTCCCAGCGGCACGGAAGTCGACTTCACCGACCTGCACGCCTGGTGCGAGGTGTACCTGCCGGGTGCCGGGTGGATCGGCCTCGATCCCACCAGCGGCCTGCTGGCCGGCGAAGGCCACATCCCGCTCGCCTGCACGCCGCAGCCCTCCGGCGCCGCCCCGATCGAAGGCCTCGTCGACGAAGCCGAGGTGGAATTCAGCCACCACATGCAGGTCACGCGCATCTACGAATCGCCGCGCGTCACCAAGCCGTACACCGAGGAGCAGTGGGGCGAGGTCCTGGCGCTCGGCCAGGCGGTGGACCGGCAGCTCCAGGCCGGCGACGTGCGCCTCACCATGGGCGGCGAGCCGACCTTCGTCGCGGTGGAGAACCGGGATGCGGGCGAGTGGAACACCGATGCGCTGGGCCCCACCAAGCGCGGCTACGCCACGGAGCTGGTGCACCGGCTGCGCGCGGAGTACGGCGAGGGCGGCTTCCTGCATTTCGGCCAGGGCAAGTGGTATCCCGGGGAGCAGCTCCCGCGCTGGGCGCTGTCCATCTACTGGCGGGCCGACGGCCAGCCCTCCTGGCGCAACCCGGCCCTCTTCGCCGACGAACGCGACACCCTGAACTACACCACCGCGGATGCCGAACGCTTCATCCGCCGCCTCAGCGGCAAGCTGGGCATCACCGACGACTACGTGGCGCCCGGCTACGAGGACGTCTTCTACTATCTCTGGCGCGAGCGCCGCCTGCCGGTCAACGTGGACCCGTTCGATGCCCGCCTCGACGACGAACTGGAACGCGCCCGCCTGCGCCGGGTGTTCGAGCAGAAGCTCGACGCCGTGGTCGGCTACGCCCTGCCGCTGGAGCCGGCCAGCAGCGCGAACCCCTCGCTCGCCGGCGCCGCGTGGACGACGGGGCCCTGGTTCCTGCGCGAAGAGCGCATGTACCTGATCCCCGGCGACTCGCCGATGGGGTACCGGCTGCCGCTGGACAGCCTGCCCTGGGTCGGCAAGGCCGACTATCCCTACCTCGTGGAACGCGACCCGATGGCGCCGGCCGCGCCCCTGCCCGCGTTCGACCAGCTGCGCGGCCGCTACGTGCAGGGACCGGTGGACGCGCGCGGCGAGGCGCCGCGGCACTTCCAGGATCCCTTGCGCCTGCGGGACGCGGCGGGAACGGGCAGCGGGCGCGACGGCGCCGGCCGCGGACCCGGCGGGCCGCAGGCCGAACCCGCCGACTTCGTGCGCAGCCCGGCGCGCTTCGAGTCGGCGCACTGGATCACCCGCACCGCGCTGTGCGTGGAGGTGCGCGATCCGCAGCGCGCCAACGGCCCGAAGGCCGAACGCGAGCATGGCGGCAAGAGCGGCGTGCTCTATGTCTTCATGCCCCCGCTGGCGGAGGCCGGGGACTACCTCGAGCTGCTGACCGCCGTCGAGGCGACGGCGGAGGAACTGGGCGTGAAGATCGTGCTGGAAGGCTACCCGCCGCCGCGCGACCCGCGCCTGAAGGTGCTGCAGGTCACCCCCGACCCCGGCGTGATCGAGGTGAACATCCACCCGGCGCACGACTGGGACGAGCTGGTCCACAACACCGAATTCCTCTACGACGCGGCCTTCCAGTGCCGGCTCTCGGCCGAGAAGTTCATGACCGATGGCCGCCACACCGGCACCGGCGGCGGCAACCACTTCGTGATGGGCGGCGCCACGCCGGCCGACTCGCCGTTCCTGCGCCGCCCCGAGCTGCTCGCCAGCCTGCTGCTGTACTGGCACAACCACCCCAGCCTCAGCTACCTGTTCAGCGGCCTGTTCATCGGGCCCACCAGCCAGGCGCCGCGCGTCGACGAAGCGCGCAACGACCAGCTGTACGAACTGGAGATCGCGCTCAAGGAGATCGAGCGCAACCGGCAGGTGCACGGCCAGGCGATGCCGCCCTGGCTGGTGGACCGCACGCTGCGCAACATCCTGGTCGACGTCACCGGCAACACGCACCGCAGCGAGTTCAGCATCGACAAGATGTACTCGCCCGACTCGGCGACGGGCCGCCTCGGCCTGCTGGAACTGCGCGGCTTCGAGATGCCGCCGCACGCGCGCATGAGCGTGGTGCAGCAGCTCCTGATCCGCGCGCTGGTCGCCCGCTTCTGGCGCGAGCCCTATCGGGCGCCCGTCACGCGCTGGGGCACCGAGCTGCACGACCGCTGGCTGCTGCCCACCTTCATCTGGATGGACCTGCAGGACGTGCTGGCGGAGATGCGGCAGGCGGGCTTCGCCTTCGACCCCGCCTGGTTCGCGCCGCACTTCGAGTTCCGCTTCCCCATGGCCGGCGACCTGCAGGCGATGGGCATGGAGCTGACGCTGCGCAATGCGCTGGAGCCCTGGCACGTCATGGGCGAGGAAGGCGCGATCGGCGGCACGGTGCGCTACGTCGACTCGTCGCTGGAGCGCATCGAGGTGAAGGTCACCGGCATGAACGAGAGCCGCTACGTGGTGACCGTCAACGGCCGCGCCCTGCCGATGCAGTCGACCGGCACCACCGGCGAATTCGTGGCCGGCGTGCGTTACCGCGCCTGGGCGCCGCCGTCGGCGCTGCACCCGACCATCCCCGCGCACGCGCCGCTCACCTTCGACCTGGTCGACACCTGGATGAACCGCTCGGTCGCGGGCTGCCAGTACCACGTCGCCCATCCGGGCGGCCGCAACTACGTGACCTTCCCCGTCAATGCGTACGAAGCGGAAAGCCGGCGGCTGGCGCGCTTCTTCCGCATGGGGCATTCGCCGGGACGGCTGCAGGTGCCGGCCGCGACGATCCACGTGCCGGGCAGCCGCGAGTTCCCGTTCACGCTGGACCTGCGGCGGCCGCAGGCCTAGGGCGCGCGGAACTCAGAGGTAGACCAGGCCGCCGCCGGTGGCGGCGCGCAGCGCCGAACTCAACTCGGTGCGGGCCGAGCGCACCATCTGCCCCGGGGTGACCCCGGCGACGCGGCGCACCACGTGCGTCATGTGGGCCTGGTCGACGAATCCCAGCCGGTAGGCGATGTCGGCCAGGGCGTGTCCCTGCAGGCCGAGCCGCGCGGCCGCCTGCACGCGCCCGATCAGGCTGGCCTGCTTCGGCGTGGTGTCGAACCAGCGGCGCAGGTCGCGTTCCAGCTGGCGCCGGCTCACCGCCTCGACGCGCGCCACTTCCTCGATGTCGGCCTGCCCGGATTGCAGGACCGACGCCAGCACGCGGCCGGCGCGGCGCGCCTGCCACGGCACGACGGCCTGCCGCGTCAGGCGGCCCTCCAGCCATTCGCCGAACAGGCGCAACTGGGCGCCGCGATCGCGTTCGAGCGCGAGCCCGTCGACGAGCGAACGCAGCGGGGCGGCCGGCAGCCAGTGCGCGAGCGGCTGCCGCGGCACCGCTCCCGGCAGCATGGCCTGTCCCCCCAGCAACTGCAGGGCCCCTTCCGGGGTGAGCAGGGCGAAGAAGCTGCGGCAGTCGCCCGCCGGCTGGTAGGTGTGGGCTTCGCCGCGCCACCCGCAGCCGTGCGGCATCATCTCGGGCGCCACGCCGCGCGCGAGCGGGTCCGGTCCCGCCGCGAGCTGCAGCGAAACCACGTACGACTCGTGCGGCACGATCGTCAGGTCCAGGGGCGGACGCGGCGCCACGTCCACGACGAGCAGCGCGCGGCAGTACTGCGCCAGCGCCCCTTCGCAGGCGAGCCAGCCGCAGTCGAACAACCCCGCCTGCCCGAAGGTGGCGAACGGCGCGTTCCGGGTCCCGTCCTTGTCCATCCGGCGATGGTGCCGCAGGCGCGGCGGCATGGCCTTGCAGATTTGCGTCACGGCTGCGACCGGATGTCGCGCAGCCGCGGCAGTGCGGCCAAAAGTCACACTGGCTGCGCAGCAACTGGTTACGCCTGCGTCGCACACCTGCAAGACCCGGCGGCGCCCCGTCGCGACGATCGCCCCGTTCCAACAAAGAGGAGTCGGACTTGCGCGCAGCGAAGATCCTGGGTGTGCTGTTTTGCGTGGCGGCCATGGCCGGTTGCGGGGGCGGCGGTGGCGGCGGAAGCAACGTCGGCGGAGTGGGCGGCGGTGGCGGTGGCGGCGGTGCCGGAACCGGCGGCGGCGGTGCCTTCCCCTTTCCCGATGCGCCGGTCCCCGCGCTGGCCGATCCGCTGGCCGGCGTGGTGCCTGCGCCCTTCCCGCCCGAAGCCAGGGCGCCCGCGGCCGCCGCGTGCGTCCATGCGGGCAACGGCGTCGAATACAACGTCGGCGGCCCGGCCGGCAGTCCGAACCGCCAGGAGGAGATCACCGACATCCCCTGGGAGAACCTCGGCCCGGGCGACACCGTCCGCGTCCACTGGCGCGCTGCGCCCTATGCCGCGCGCATCGCGCTGTTCCGCAGCGGCACGGCGGACCAGCCGGTGCGCGTGTGCGGCGTCCGCGGCGGCCCCGACAACGCGCGGCCCTTCATCACCGGCGTGGACGCGAAGACGCGGCTGGGCCCGGCCTTCGGCTCCGGCACGCCCGGCGCCCTGCAGGAATACGGCATCGTCACGATCAGCGGTCGCAACTTCGAGTCGCGGGTGGAGCACGTGGTCGTCGAAGGCCTGCGCATCGGGGACACGAAGGACGGTCCGGGCCGGGCGAACGTGCCGGACGACGACGCCCGCTTCTTCGACGCCGCCGGCAACGCACGCCAGTACGTCATGGCCGCCGCCTGCATCCGCATGCGCCAGGCACACCACATCACGCTGCGCGACAACGAGATCACGAACTGCGGCGACGGCCTCTTCGCCGGCAGCGTGCCCGACAGCGACAACCACGTCATCCGCGATCTGCTCGTGGAGGGCAACCACATCCACGACAACGCCATCATCGGCGACGAGTCGCGGCACCAGGCGTACCTGCAGGGCATCGACATCACCGTGCAGTTCAACTATTTCGGGCCGGTGCGCACCCGGGGCAACGATGTCGCCAGCGGCAACCAGCTGAAGATGCGGGCGGCCGGGCTGGTGGTCCGCTACAACTACCTGCGCAACGGCGCGCGCGCCCTCGACCTGGTGGAGGCGGAGGAACACATCCCGTACATCGCGCCGTGGCAATACCAGCGGCTGCGCAGCCAGTACCTCGCGTGCCAGACGGACGGCTGCCTGAAGCTCACGAGCGCGCAACTCGCGCAGTACGACGCCCGCCAGCGTGCCGACTGGGCGAAGTACCAGGCGGCCTATGTCTACGGCAACCTGATCCACGTCATGGGCAATGGACAGGGGACCCTCCTGCCCTCGAACCTCGTGCACTACGGCTTCGACAACTCGCAGCACGACCGCCAGCCGGGCACGCTCTGGTTCTTCCACAACACGGTGCTCTGGCAGACCGACCGCGACAAGCTTCGCGTGGCGCGCCTGTTCGACTACGGATCGGACTTCGGCGACGCGGGCTACTACAACTACGCACCGGACCTGCTGAACCTGGACGGCGGCCTGCACTACATCACCAAGACCAACGACGACACGACCTGCCAGCAACCCGGCGCGGGGTGCAAGGTCTGGGGCCCGATGCTGCAGCGGCGCGTGGAGCACTTCGGCCGCATGCGCGGCTTCCACAATGCGCTGGTGCGCGTGCCGTTCACCGTCGGCAGTCCCCCGTCGGACTTCGAGCTGACGCGCAACCGCTGGGATCAGATGGAGCTGCTCGGCCCCACCTGGCTCACCCAGGGCTGGAACGTGGACAGCAACGGCGACACGCTGGGCGGCGGCTTCGGGCAGCGGGTGCTGCCGGCCGCGCACGTCTACAAGGGCGGCAACGACACGCACCACGTGACGGGCCTGCAGCACGTCCGCACCGGCGCCACCGTGCCGCTGTCGCTCGACACGCTGGCGCCCACCGGCGGCAGCGCGCTGCGCGGGAGCGCGGGTCCGTGGCCCTCGGCCCTACCCGAAGGCCTGCGTCCCGCCTTCAGCATCTCCATCGATCCCGCCCAGCCCGGGCGCGTGATCACGGCGCCGCGCGCGCAGTGGTCCACCATTGGGGCATCCCAATGAGCGCCCGATCCCCCCGCACCGACATGCCTATCCTCGTCACTTCCGAAGTCCCGGGGCAGACCGCCCAGGGCTACGACAGCGTGCTCGCGCAGGTGCGCGACGCGGTCGCCAACGCACCCGGCTTCGTGCTGCACGTCGCGCATCCCGACGACGGCTGCTGGCGCCTCCTCGAGGTGTGGCGCAGCAAGGCCGAGGCCGACGCGTTCTTCACGCGCCACGTCGTGCCCCACCTGCCGCCGGGCATCCGGCCGAAGCGCCACTACCGCCTGCTCCACAGCCTGGTGCTGCCGCCGCCGGTGCGGGCCGAGTCGCCCTGAAGCAACAGGCGAGGCTGCAGCGCCCCGGGGGACGGCGACAATAGCCGCAGATTGGACCCCACCATCGATTCGCTGTTCGGCCCGCAGGCCGGTGAAGACCCGGCCGCGCTCGCGGCCGCGCTCGCTCCCCCGGCCGCCCCGGGGCACTTCGACGAGCTGCGCGGCGGCGTTTCCACGCCCTCGGCGGAAGGCCTGGCCGCGCACGTCAAGGTGGTCCCGCCGCACGGCCAGCCCACGCCGCCATGGGCCCGCTTCTTCGACCACCTGGGCCCCGAAGGTTTCGCCGACCTGAACCGCCGCACCGTCAACCTGCAGCGGCAGGTGCGCGACAACGGCATCACCTACAACGTCTACGCCGATGCCGGCGGGCCGCAGCGGCCGTGGTCGCTCGACCTGTTCCCGCTGATCGTCACGCCGCAAAGCTGGCAACGGATCGAAGCCGGCGTGCTGCAGCGCGTGCGACTGCTCGAGAAGATCCTCGACGACGTCTATGGCCCCCAGCAGCTGCTGGCCGCCAACCTCCTTCCGCCGGCCCTGGTGCAGGGCCATCCCGGCTACCTGCGGGCCATGCACGGCGTCGAGGTGGCGGGCGGGCGGCGGCTGCACATCGCGGCCTTCGACCTCGCGCGCGACGAGTCCGGCGCCTGGTGGGTGATGGCGCAGCGCACGGAGGCGCCGTCGGGGCTCGGCTACCTGCTCGAGAACCGGCTGATCATCTCGCGCCTCTTCCCGGAAGCCTTCCGCGAGCTGCGCGTGCAGAGGCTCGCGGCGACCTATCGCGCATTGCTCGAAAGCCTGGTGGCGCGCTGCCCGGCCAAGGGCGAACCGCGGATCGTGCTGCTCACGCCCGGGCCGTACAACGAGACCTACTTCGAGCACGCGTACATCGCGCGCTACCTGGGCCTGACGCTGGTGGAAGGCAGCGACCTCACCGTGCGCGACGAGCGCCTCTACCTCAAGACGCTCAAGGGGCTGGAGCCGGTGCACGGCGTGCTCAAGCGGCTGGACGACGAATTCCTCGACCCGCTGGAGCTGCGCGCCGATTCGCACCTGGGCGTGCCCGGCCTGCTGCAGGCGATCCGCGCGGGCAACGTGCTGGTGGCCAACGCGCCCGGCTCCGGCTTCCTGGAAGGCGCCGCCCTGCTCGGGTTCCTGCCCGCGCTCAGCCGGCACCTGCTCGGCGAGGAACTGCAGCTGCCCGCGCTGCCCACCTGGTGGTGCGGCGAGCAGGCGGCGATGCTGTCGGTGCTGCCGCAGCTGCCGGACAGCGTGGTGAAGTCCACCTACGGCGGCCCGGGTGCCGGCGCCGTGCTGGGACGCAAGCTGTCGCGCCGGCAGCTGGACGAATGGACCGGGCGCATCCTGCGCGAACCGGAGCGCTACACGGTGCAGACCTACCAGCCGCTGTCGCAGATGCCGACCTGGAAGAGCAGCGCCGCGGGCGACCGCATCGTGCCCCGTTCGCTGCTGCTGCGGGTGTTCGCCGTTTCCGACGGCGCCCACGGCGGCTGGCGCGTGCTGCCGGGCGGCCTCACCCGGCTGGCCTCGGGCGACAACGAGATCGCCTCGATGCAGCGCGGCGGCAGCAGCGCCGACACCTGGGTGCTCACCGACGGCGAGGTGGACGCCACCAGCCTGCTGCACCACGAACACCCCGCGGTGGACACGCGCCATCGCAGCCGCACGGTGACCAGCCGCGCGGCCGAGAACCTGTTCTGGCTGGGACGCTACACGGAGCGCACCGAGAACACCGCGCGCCTGGCGCGGCGTGCGCTCGAAGGCCTCAACGGCGAGGACCAGAGTTCGGCGCCGCTGATGGCCTGGATCAGCGAAAGCTGCGCCGCCAACGGGCTGGTGCTCGCCGCCGTGCCGCCGGCGACGCAGGCGCGGCGCGTGTTCGAGCGTTCGCTCATCGCCGGCCTCGCCGACCGCAAGGCCGCCAAGAGCGTCGGCTTCAACCTGGCGGCGCTGCGTTCCGCGGCCGCCGGCGTGCGCGAACGCCTGTCGCAGGAACAGTGGAACCTGATCGTGCGCGCGGAACAGGCGTTCGCCCGCGGCTGCGCGCTGTGCGCCGCCGAAGGCGACTACTCCTCCGTCGAGGCGCTGCGCGTGCTGGAAGGGCTGTCCGAACACACGGCCGCCATGACCGGCGCGCAGACCGACCGCATGATGCGCGACGACGGCTGGCGGCTGCTCTCCACCGGCCGCCACCTGGAGCGCATGGGCTTCCTCGCGCAGGCGCTCGCCAGTGCCTTCGACAATGGAGCGGTGCACGACGAGGGCGGCTTCGAAGCCGTGGTGGCGCTGTTCGACAGCACCATCACCTTCCACGCGCAGTACCAGCAGCGGCACGACATCCCCGCCCTGCTCGACCTGCTGGTGCTGGACCGCGACAACCCGCGTTCGCTCGGCTGGGTGGCACAGACGCTGCGGGGCCGCCTCGCGCGGCTGGCGGGGTCGCCGCCCGGCGTGATGCCCGTCATGGCGATGCCGGTGCCGGACCCGCAGTACTGGACGCTGGAGGCCCTGTGCGAACGCGATGCGGAAGGCCGGCACGCCGCGCTGCTGGAGCTGCTGCAGCAATGCGTGGACGCCTCCTACCGCCTCTCCGACGACCTCACGGCGCGCTACTTCGCCCATTCGGGCGACAGCCGCTTCTCGCTGGGGGCGTGACCCGATGCTGCTGCACGTCCTGCACGAGACGGCCTACGACTATTCGCCCATGGTGCGCACCGCGCAGCACATGGCGCACCTGAAGCCGGCCAATACCCCCTGGCAGCAGCTCCTGAGCCACCGGCTGACGGTGGACCCGAAGCCCGCGCGCCAGACCGAATCGGTGGACGTGTACGGCAACACGCGCAGCTTCTTCGGCCTGCAATACGTCCACGACGGCCTGCGCGTGCAGGCGGAAAGCCTCGTCTCCACATCCCCGCGTCCCGAGCCCGCCGACAGCCTGCCCTGGGACGCGGCGGTGGAGCGCATGCGCTACCACCGCGCCGCGCGCTACGACCCGGCCGCCGAATTCGCTTTCGCCTCGCCCTACGTGCCGCGCGACACGGCCTTTGCCGGCTACGCGCAACCCAGCTTCCCCGAAGGACGCCCGCTGCTGGAGGCGGCCCGCGACCTGATGCGCCGCATCCATGCCGACTTCGAGTACGAGACGACCGCGACCGACGTGAACACGCCGGCGCTGGAAGCGCTCGCGCTGCGCAAGGGCGTGTGCCAGGACCTCGCGCACGTCATGCTCGGCTGCCTGCGCAGCCTTCGGCTGCCCGCGCGCTACGTCAGCGGCTACCTGCTGACCGAGCCGCCGCCGGGGCAGCCGCGCCTGGTGGGCTGCGACGCCTCGCACGCCTGGGTGTCGGTGTACCTGCCCGTGGCCGAAGGCACCGGCAGCTGGTTCGACCTCGACCCGACCAACGACCGCGCCGCGGGCGAGGACTACGTGACGCTGGCGATCGGCCGCGACTACTCCGATGTCTCCCCGATGCGAGGCGTGATCCACGGCGGCACCAACCACGCCTTGCGCGTGGCCGTCACCGTCACGCCGGCCGAAAGCGCCGCGCCCGCCGAAGCGGCGACTCCCTAGAATCCGCGCATCCAAGGAGTCCCCATGAGCGTCTACGACAAGCTGAAGGAACTGAACATCACGCTGCCGCCGGTGGCCGCGCCCGCCGCCGCCTACGTGCCGTTCGTGCGCACGGGCAACCTGGTCTACCTCTCCGGCCACATCGCCCGCAAGGACGGCAAGCCCTGGGTGGGCCAGCTCGGGAAGACGATGCAGACGGAAGAAGGCAAGCAGGCGGCGCGCGCCATCGCCATCGAGTTGATGGGCACCCTGCACGCGGCGGTCGGTGACCTCAACCAGGTCAAGCGCATCGTGAAGCTCATGAGCCTGGTGAACTCCACGCCCGACTTCACGGAGCAGCACCTCGTGACCAACGGCGCCAGCGAACTGATCGGGCAGGTCTTCGGCGAAAAAGGCCTCCACGCCCGCAGCGCCTTCGGCGTGGCGCAGGTGCCGCTCGGTGCCTGCGTCGAGATCGAGCTGATCGCCGAAGTCTGACCGGCGGGCGGTGTCGCGCCGCCCCCACTGCCCGGACGTGCATTCCTGCACGCCCGGCGCCACCTGGGCACGTCCGGGCCCCTTCCACGCCCCCTCCCCGACCTGCGGCGCCTTGGCGCATTGCCCCGAGCCCGCGCAAGTCGTATCTTCTGGTTACAAAAGTAACCGTTGAGGGGATTCCATGGGAAAGACTTTCCGGCCGCTCTGCGCGGCCCTGATGCTCGCCGGGCTCGCGACCGGCACCGCCCACGCGCAGTGGCTCCCGGAACTGAAGCTGAGCGGCTTCGGCACGCTCGGCGCCGTGCATTCGGACGAGGAGAACGCGGACTTCGTCGGCACGATCTTCCAGCCCAATGGCGCCGGCTTCACCCGCCGCACGGCCATCACGCCGGACAGCAAGCTGGGCGTGCAGGTGGACGCGATCTTCAACGACCGCTTCTCCGCCGTGCTGCAGGTGGTCTCGCAGCACCGCCACGACAACAGCTTCAAGCCCCAGGTGGAATGGGCGAACCTGAAGTTCCAGGCGACGCCTGACCTGTCGGTCCGCGCCGGCCGCATCGCCGCGCCGACGTTCCTGTACTCGGACACGCGCATGGTCGGCTACACGCAACCCTGGGTGCGACCGCCGATCGAGGTGTACGGCGTCCTGCCGATCACCAGCAACGACGGCCTGGACGTGAGCTACCGCAAGCAGTTCGGCAGCACCACGCACACGCTGCAGGCCTACTGGGGCCGCAGCAAGGCCCGCCTGCGCACGGGCGAAGTCGAATCCGCGCCGGGCTGGGGCATCAACGACACGATGCAGTGGAACGACTGGACCTTCCGCGCCGGCTACACCGCCAACGAGATCGACCTCGGCCTGCCGACGATCCGGGCGCTGGTGGGCGGCTTCAACGCGTTCAGCGCGGTCCCGGGCCCGATCGGCGCGCAGGCGGCCACGCTGGCGCAGCGCTACCGCACCAACGACCTGCAGCTGAGCGCGTTCTCGCTGTCGGCCAGCTACGACCCGGGCAAGTGGTTCGTGATGTCGGAGTTCGTGCAGTTCCGCGGCGAAGGCATCCTGGCCGACAGCCGCTCCTGGTACGTGGCCGGCGGCTACCGCTTCGGCACGCTGACGCCGTATGCGGTGCACGCGCGCACGCGTTCCGACGTGGCCGCCGAGCCGGGGCTCCCCGTGCCCGCCGCCGCCGCCCTGAACGCCGGCATCAACGCCGCCCTCAACAGCCAGTTCAACGGCTCGCAGGCGACGACGTCGGTCGGCTTGCGCTGGGACGCGATGAAGAACACCGCGCTGAAGGTGCAGTTCGACCACACCAGCCTCGGCTCCGGCTCCGCCGGCCGCTACGCCAACGTGCGGCCCGCCTTCCAGCGCGGCGGCAGCGTCAACATGTTCAGCGTCGCGCTGGACTTCGTGTTCTGAAGGAGGCTGCCATGGCCAAGCGCATCGCACTCCTCGCCACGCTCCTCGTGGGCGCCCAGGCGGCCCTCGCCGCGGATCTCGTGGTCGTCGCCCACCCGTCGGCCGCGCCCGTGACGAAGGAACAGGTCGCCGACCTGTTCCTCGGCAAGGGCCAGTCGCTCACGCCGGTGGACCAGGCCGAAGGCTCGCCGCTGTACGCCGAGTTCTACCGCAAGGCCACGGGCCGCGACGTCGCGCAGGTCAAGGCGACGTGGGCGCGGCTCGTCTTCAGCGGCAAGGCGCAGGCGCCGCGCCAGCTGCCGGACTCGGCGGCCGTGAAGAAGGCGGTCGCCGCCGACCCGAAGGCGATCGGCTACATCGAGAAATCCGCGGTGGACAGCTCCGTGAAGGTCGTCCTGTCCCTGGATTGAGGCCGCGGCGGCCCGTGCGCGGCGCCGCCGCAAGGAGCGTGGAGTGAAGTTTCGTACCAAGATCTGGATGCTGCCGCTGGGCGCGGCGCTCGTCTTCCTGGTCGGCGTGGCCCTGAGCTACCTGGTCGGCGCGCGCACGCTCGCCGCGCTCAACGCGCTGAACCACGTCGAGGCGCCCGCGCTGCAGCAGCTGCGGCAAGTCCAGCAGGGCGTGGAGCAGTTCCGGCTGCTGCTGCAGTCGGCCGCCGTGGAGGGCGACGCCGACAAGCTGAAGGAAGTGGAAGCCTCGGTCGCGCGCACGAAAGGCGTCATCGACGCGCTGGGCGCGATCGAGGGCAAGTCCGCCCTCGCGCGCGAGCTGCAGTCCGTCTTCCAGGAGTACCAGGGCGCGGCGGTGCGGGCTGCGCAGGCGATGCTCGCACGCACCGATGCGAGCGGCGACGTGAAGGGCATGCAGTCCGCCCAGGCGCGGCTCGACGACCTGCTCAAGCGCACGCTCGACGCGGCCGTGGCCCGCAACGACGGCCTGCAGGTGCAGGCCGTGCAAGGCGTGGGCAACGCGCTGTGGCTCACGCTGGGCATCGGCGTCGCCGTGCTGCTGGTGCTGGGCATCGCTTCGGCGGTCGTGATCCGCTCGGTCTGGCACGACCTCGGCGAGGAACCCGCCACCCTCAAGCTGCTGACCCGGCGCATCGCCGACGGCGACCTGCAAGTGGACGACACGGCCGGCGACGGCAGCTCGCTGCACGCCGCGATCGCGGTGATGGCCCGCCGCCTGCGGGAGACGGTGGGCACGATCCGGGACGCCAGCGAATCGATCGCCACCGCCTCCAGCGAGATCGCGGCCGGAAACGCGGAGCTCAGCGCGCGCACCGACGCCTCCGCCACCAACCTGCAGCACACCGCCTCCTCGATCGCGCAGCTCACGGTGAGCGTGCAGCAGAGCGCGGAGACGGCGCGCGACGCCAGCCGCCTGGCCGGCAGCGCCGCGCAGGCGGCGCAGCGCGGCGGCGCCATCGTCTCGCAGGTGGTCGCGAACATGGACGAGATCAGCGACGCCTCGCGCCGCATCAGCGACATCATCGGCGTGATCGACGGCATCGCCTTCCAGACGAACATCCTGGCGCTGAATGCCGCGGTGGAAGCGGCCCGCGCCGGCGAACAGGGCCGCGGCTTCGCGGTGGTGGCGGGCGAAGTGCGGACGCTGGCGCAGCGTTCCGCCGAAGCAGCACGCGAGATCAAGGCGCTGATCACCACCTCGAGCGGCAAGGTCGAAGGGGGCGCCCGCCTGGTGCGCGACGCCGGCCAGGCGATGGACGAGATCGTGCAGGGCGTGCAGAGCGTCGACGCGATGATCGCGCAGATCAGCACCGCCGCTTCGGCGCAGTCGGCCGGCATCGGCGACGTGCACCGCTCGGCGACGCACCTCGACGAAATGACGCAGCAGAACTCCGCGCTGGTCGAGGAGGCCGCCGCGGCCGCCGGCAGCATGCGCGAACTCGCCGGCAGGCTGAAGACCGTCGTCGACGCCTTCCGTGTCGGCGACGCCCACGTGGCGCGGGAGGCGCAAGCGCAAGCAGCGCCGCAGACCTTCACCCGGCCCGCCCTGCCTCCCGGCTTGCCCCTTCCGTCGGCGCGCTGAGCGCCGGCGATGCGGCGCCGGCACGGCGCGGCGTGGCATCCGCGTCAGGCGGCGCCCTCCCCTCCGTTCTCGGGCTGGAACAGCACGGACAGGATGCGGGCGGCGCCTTCCCCACCCGGGGTGCTCCAGCGCGCGGTCTCCCCGACGCACAGTCCGAGAAGCGCGGCGCCGACGGGCGACAGCACGGAGATGGCGCCCGCCGCGGGATCCGCTTCCTCGGGATAGCAGACCGTCAGCTGGAAAGGCATGCCGCCGCGCACCGGGTCCTCCAGCAGCACGCGGCTGTGCATGGTGACCACGCTGGAAGGAACGGCGCGCGAAGCCACCACGTCGCTGGTGTCCAGCATGTCCCGCAGGGCTTCCACGCCCGGCAGCTGGTGGCGCTGCTGCGCCAGCAGCCGGGTGAGGCGCAGGTGGTCGGATTGCGTGAGCGTGCGCTCGACGGGCGTGATGGTTTCCATGAAGTCTCTCCTCGCAAGGCAGGGCCGCGCGCACGCATGCAGCGGCGCGGCCGGGGTTGGCGTTGTGGAGGGGCCCGGCGGTCCGGGGCGCTAGGGGTGGAGGTGGACCGTCGGGCTCAGGAAAGTGCCTGCGATTGCGCGCGCTGGGCAGCGGCCGTCGCATTCCTGGCAGGCCTTCGCGCGCACCCGCGCAAGGCGCGCGTGGCGCATGCGTTGGTGGGGTGCGTCGGTCGGGTCATGGGGACAGTCTAGGCCATCCCGGCCCCGCGCAACCCAATGCCCTTGCGGTCCTTGCCGGATTGGCTCACTCGTCCAGCAGGCCGCCGCGATAGAAGCTGTAAGCCGTGCCGTCATGCAGGTAGAAGAACCCGTCCGCGCACCCGTCCTTGCCGGGAAAGAACTCGCGGTAGCGTTTGGGCACCAGCCGCTCGAGGTCCTCGTCGGAGAGTTCGTCGAACTCCTGGGGCGTGATGGGCTGGCCCGCCCGCAGGCGGCGGCGCTCCATCACTCCACCCGCGTCACGGACAGCGGCTTGAAGCCCAGGTCGGCCTGCTTGCCCTTGCGGCCGCGGCTGCCCTTCGCGTTGTTGAGGGAGCGGATCTCCAGCACCTCCTCGCGCTCCTTGTCGCCCCGGCCGAGGCCGGTGATGCGCACCGACCGCGTGTACGCCGCCGCGCCCGCCAGTTCTTCCTTGGGCTCCAGGTCCATCAGCATCAGGCCGCGGCCGCCGTTGGCCATCGGCTTGAGCTCCTTGATCTCGAAGGTCAGGATGCGCTTGCCGGTCGACGCGCAGCACACGTGCGTGGCGAAGGCATCGCCGCCCGCGACGCCCACGAGCGACGGCCGGCAGACGGTTTCGCCGGCGCCGAGCGAGACGAACGACTTGCCGCCCTTCTGCCGCGACACCATGTTCTCGACCGCGGCGACGAAGCCGTAGCCGCCGGAGTTGGACAGCAGCAGGAAGACGTTGCCCGCGCCCGCGAAGTAGTGCACCAGCTGCGTGCCGCTCTCGAGTTCGACGAAGGTGGTCAGCGGCTGGCCGTCGCCGCGCGCGCCCGGCAGCACCGCCACGGGGACCGAATAGATGCGACCGTTGCTGCCGAACGCCAGCAGCGTGTCCACGGTGCGGCATTCGAAGGTGCCGTAGAGGCCGTCGCCGGCCTTGAACGCGAAGCTTCCCGCCTCGTGCCCGTGGCCCTGGCGCGCCCGCACCCAGCCTTTCTGCGACACGACCACGGTCACCGGTTCGTCGATCACCTTCACTTCGGCGATCGCCTTCTTCTCCGCCTGGATCAGCGTGCGCCGCGCATCGCCGAACTGCTTCGTGTCCGCCTCGATCTCCTTGACCATGAGCCGCTTGAGCGCGGCGGGGGAACCGAGGATCTCCTCGAGCTTCTCGCGCTCGGTGCGCAGTTCCTTCAGCTCCTGCTCGATGCGCAGCGCTTCCAGCCGCGCCAGCTGGCGCAGCCGGATCTCGAGGATGTCCTCGGCCTGGCGTTCCGACAGCTTGAAGCGCGCCATCAGCGCCTGCTTCGGGTCCTCCGCCGCGCGGATGATCGCGATCACCTCGTCGATGTTCAGCAGCACCAGTTGCCGGCCCTCGAGGATGTGGATGCGGTCCAGCACCTTGTCGAGGCGGTGCCGCGAGCGGCGTTCGATGGTGCGCTGGCGGAACTCGATCCACTCCGCCAGCATCTGGCGCAGCGACTTCTGCACCGGCCGGCCGTCGAGGCCGACCATGGTCAGGTTGATCGGGGCGGAGGTCTCCAGGCTGGTGTGCGCGAGCAGCGTGGTGATCAGCTCCTGCTGTCCGATGCGGCTGGTCTTGGGCTCGAACACCAGGCGCACGGGGGCGTCCTTGCTCGACTCGTCGCGCACGGTGTCCAGCACCGACAGAACGGTCTGCTTCAGCTGCACCTGGTCCTGCGACAGCGCCTTCTTGCCGGCCTTCACCTTCGGATTGGTGAGCTCCTCGATCTCCTCCAGCACCTTCTGCGAGCTCACGCCGGGCGGCAACTCGTTCACCACCAGCTGCCACTGGCCGCGCGCCAGGTCCTCGATCTTCCAGCGCGCGCGCACCTTCAGCGAGCCGCGGCCGCTGCCGTACGCCTCCGCGATGTCGGCGGCGCTGCTGATCACCTGCCCGCCGCCCGGGTAGTCGGGCCCGGGCACCAGCGTGAACAGGTCCTCGTCCGACAGCTTCGGGTTCTTCACCAGCGCCACGCAGGCTTCGGCGATCTCGCGCAGGTTGTGGCTGGGGATCTCGGTGGCGAGGCCGACCGCGATGCCGCTGGCGCCATTGAGCAGCGCGAACGGCAGGCGGGCGGGCAGCACCACGGGTTCCTGCGTGCTGCCGTCGTAGTTGAGGACGAACTCCACCGTGCCTTCGTCGATCTCGTCGAGCAGCAGGTTGGAGATGCGCGACAGCCGCGCCTCGGTGTAGCGCATGGCCGCGGCGCCGTCGCCGTCGCGGCTGCCGAAGTTGCCCTGCCCGTCGATCAGCGGGTAGCGCTGCGCGAAGTCCTGCGCCATGCGCACCAGCGCGTCGTAGGCCGCCTGGTCGCCGTGCGGATGGAAGCGGCCCAGCACGTCGCCGACCACGCGCGCGCTCTTCACCGGCTTGGCGCCGGCGCCGCCGCCGAAGCCCAGGCCCATGCGCCACATCGAATAGAGGATGCGCCGCTGCACCGGCTTCTGGCCGTCCGCGACGTCGGGCAGCGCACGTCCCTTGACGACGCTCAGCGCGTATTCCAGGTAGGCCCGCTGCGCGTAGGTGGCGAGGTCCAGCCCGTCGTCGTCGCCACCGCCGTTCGCCAGGGTGATGAGGTCTTGCTCCATGTCTTGTTCTTCCGTCTGTTCTCGTGCCGGTCAGGCCAGCAGTTCTTCCTGGGTCAGCGTCACGATGCGGCGCTCGGACGACGACTGCACTTCCTGGTCCAGGCGCGCGTTCAGCCGCTGCAGCAGCTGCCGCGGCGTCATGTCGGTCGTCGGGACCCCCGTCATCACGATCCGGAAATGCAGGAACTCGGACTTGGCTTCCGGCAGCGGGTCCTTCAGGCCCGCCACCAGGATGCGGCCCGCGACCGTTGCCGCGGCCTGCGCGGTGCCCACGCCCTCGGCCAGGATGCCGATGCGCGCGTGCGCCAGCCGGGCGGCCACGTCGCCGTCGCGCAGCAGCGCCTCGCGCACGCGGTTGGCCGCCACCAGCACCGCCGACTCCGCGACCTCCGGCCCGAACTCCTCGCCCAGCGCCCCGAGGTTGTCGATGTTCACCACCATCAGCACGCTCGGATGCCCGTAGCGCCGCGTGAGGTGGCGCGCCGCCTGCACACGCTCGGCCAGCACCAGGGGCGTCGCCAGGCCGGTCAGCGGGTCGGTGGTGTTCCGCGCCAGGACGCGGGCGCGGGTCTCGCGGTAGATGCGGCCTCGCCACCCGGTGGCGAGATAGGTGCAGGCGGACCACACCGCCAGCAGCCCGCTGACCCAGATCGCGTCTTCCATGGTGAAGGGCTGCAGGTCGGCCGCGACATGGAGGCTGGCCGCCGCCAGTGCGGCCAGGCCGGGCAGGACCCACCACACCCAGGGGCGGCTTTGCCGCCACGCGGGCCACAGCACCAGCGAGGCGATTGCCAGCCAGAGCACGAGCCCCACGGCCATCGCCCAGACGTTGAAGAACGAGGCCACCGCGAGCGCCGGCAGCGCGATGGCGCTGGTCCCCAGCAGCCAGCGGCGCGCCTGGCGCAGGCCGCCGGCGTGGCTCATGAGGTCCAGCAGCTGCAGGCCCGCCATCGCGGGGACCAGCAGCAGCACCGCCGCCGGCACGAGGGCGTGCGGCGCAAGCAGCGCCTGCACGGCGATGACGGCCATCAGCGTGGCGGCGGCATGCAGCAGGTACGCGCGCTCCCGATAGGCATTCGCCTTGATGACGCAAAGGAAGACCAGCAGCACCTGGGCGCCCACGAAGGCGCCCAGCCACAGGGCGGCGGGATCGACCTTTCCGATCATGATGGCTGTCGCCGGAAGCCGTCGTGGCGGGATGGCAGGGGCATGTCCTCAGTTGTCCGGGCTGACGCCGTCCGGAAGGCCGTCGGGGAAGGGATGGGCCGGCGGCGCGGCGGGTGCCTGCGTCGCCGGCACGGCGACGGTCCCCGCCGGCACGGCGACGGTCCCCGCCGGCATGTTGCGGCGGGCCACGGCGCCGGGCAGTTCCATGCGCACGCGCCGCGGCGCCTCGCCGCCCACCGGGGCCATCGAGGGCGGCTTGAGCATGCCGTACAGCTGCATCACCGTCTTCACGTAGTTCTGCGTCTCGCGGTAGTTGGGGATGCGGTTGCCGGCACGCTGCACGGCGCCTTCGCCGGCGTTGTACGCGGCCAGCGCGAGCTCGATGCGGCCCGGGAACATCCGGATCAGGTCGCGCAGGTAACGCGCGCCCGTGCGGATGTTCACCCGCGGGTCGAACAGCTTCGTGGTGACGGGCGTCTTGCGGTCGGCCCGGACGCCGTAGCGCTCCGCGGTCGCCGGCATGATCTGCATCAGGCCCACGGCGCCCTTGGGCGAGACCGCCGTGGGGTCGAAGCCCGACTCCGTGGCGATCAGCGCCTGCAGCAGTTCGTACTCGACGCCGTGCTCGCGCGAAGCTTCGCGCAGGTGGTGCTTGACCTGCTTGTAGCTCGGGGAGATGTCGAAATAGGCGATCAGCTTGCTCGCCGACGCGCTCGGCACGGCCACGGCACGCGGCGTGGCGACGCCGCGGCTCGTGTCGAAGCTCTCGCCGCCGCGGAAGAAGAGTTCGTAGCGCTCGTCCACCTTCTCGGCGGCGAAATGGGCGACGCCGCGCTCGTCGACATAGCCCCAGACCTCGGCGCGCGCGGGCGTGGCGGCCAGCAGCGCGGCGAGCAGGCAAGCGACGAGCAAGGGTCGCAGCCTCATGCCGTCAGCTCCCGCGCTTGGCGCCGGCGGTCGGTGAACTCCGGCGCCAGCATCGACATCACCACCAGCGAGTCGAAGCCGTCGGGCACCTTCACGGCCTCGCGCAGCTCGCCTTCGTACGCGAAGCCTTCGCTTTCGTAGAGTCCCTTGGCACGCGTGTTCCGCTTCTTGATGTCCAGCCAGAAGCGGTGGGCGCCGAGGTCGTCGAAGGCGATCTTCTTCACCACGCGCAGCGCCGCGCGGCCGTACCCCAGGTGCTTGTCCCTGACGACCATGCGCTTGAGTTCGATCGACTGGTGCGGATTGCGGCAGCCGATCAGGATCAGGAACCCGCCGGCCTCGAGGTCGGGGCCCGTCTCGATGATGAAATGCCGGAAGTCCGGGAAGCGGATCGCCGCCTCGTGCTGGATGCGCTCCCAGGGCGTGATGTACGGCAGGTTGTCGGGGTCGCGCTCGAGCGACAGCACGAACGCGAGGTCGCTCTGCATGGTCGGGCGGAGGCGGACGCGGGCGCTCATCGTGCCAGCAGCGTGTACATGAGCCAGCCGTACAGGCCCGCGGCGAGCGCTGCACCGGCCCCGAAGATCCACTTGACCTTGCGGATCTCGCCATCGAGATGCGCGGTGCGCTGCTTGAAGATCTCCAGCTGTTCGCCCACCCGCTGCAGGTGGCGGTCAGCGTCGGCGAGGTCCCGCCGCTCTTCGGCGACGAGCTCGGCCTGCTCCCGCGCGGAGAACTTCCGGCGCGGATTCCGCAAGGCGGCGTGCAGGTGCCGGCCGGGTTCCATCAGATGTCCACCTCGACTTCGTCGCCGTGGATCTCCATCAGCTCGCGCCGCGCCGCGGCTTCGCCCTTGCCCATGAGCTTGGTGATCAGGCTTTCGGTGCCGGCGAAGTCGAACTTGCCCAGCTGCACCGGCAGCAGGCGGCGGGTGTCCGGGTTGAGGGTGGTTTCCCAGAGTTGTTCCGCGCTCATCTCGCCCAGGCCCTTGAAGCGGCTGATGGTCCACTTGCCCTCGGCCACGCCTTCCTTGCGCAGCTTGTCGAGGATGGCGGTGAGTTCGCCCTCGTCCAGCGCGTACTGCTTGCCGGCCGGCTTCTTGCCGCGCGCCGGCGTGTCCACGCGGAACAGCGGCGGGCGTGCCACGTACACGTTCCCCGTCTCGATGAGCTTGGGGAAGTGGCGGAAGAAAAGGGTCAGCAACAGCACCTGGATGTGCGAGCCGTCGACGTCGGCGTCGGACAGGATGCAGATCTTGCCGTAACGCAGCCCGCCGAGGTCGGGACTGTCGTTCGGCCCGTGCGGATCGACACCGATCGCCACCGCGATGTCGTGGATCTCGTTGTTGGCGAACAGGCGGTCGCGCTCGACCTCCCAGGTGTTGAGCACCTTGCCGCGCAGCGGCAGGATGGCCTGGCACTCCTTGTCGCGGCCCATCTTGGCGCTGCCGCCGGCGGAATCGCCTTCGACCAGGAAGATCTCGTTGTGCGAGAGGTCCTTGCTTTCACAGTCGGTCAGTTTGCCGGGCAGCACGGCGACGCCGGAGCCCTTGCGCTTCTCGACCTTCTGGCCGGCCTTCTGGCGCGACTGGGCGGCGCGGATCGCCAATTCCGCCAGCTTCTTGCCGTAGTCGACGTGCTGGTTCAGCCACAGTTCCAGCGCCGGGCGCACGAAGCTGGAGACCAGGCGCACGGCATCGCGCGAATTCAGGCGCTCCTTGATCTGGCCCTGGAACTGCGGGTCGAGCACCTTGGCCGACAGCACGTAGGAAGCGCGGGCGAACACGTCCTCGGGCAGCAGCTTCACGCCTTTGGGCTGCAGGTTGTGCAGCTCGATGAAGCTCTTGACCGCATTGAACAGGCCGTCGCGCAGCCCGCTGTCGTGCGTGCCGCCGGCCGTGGTCGGGATCAGGTTGACGTAGCTCTCGCGCACCGGCTGGCCTTCCTCGGTGAAGGCCACGCACCAGGCCGCGCCCTCGCCTTCGGCGAAGTTCTCGTTGCTGTCGGCGAAGCCCTCGCCCTCGAACAACGGGATCACCGGGTCGGCGGTCAGCGTCTGCATCAGGTAGTCGCGCAGGCCGCCCTTGTATTGCCAGGTCTGGGTGTCCTTCTTCTTCTCGTCGGTCAGCTGCACGGTCACGCCGGGCATCAGCACCGCCTTGCTGCGCAGCAGGTGGGCGAGTTCCGCCATCGGCACCTGGGTCGTCTCGAAGTACTTGGCGTCGGGCCAGACACGCACCGTGGTGCCCTGCTTGCGGTCGTCCGGGCCGGCCTTGCGCACCTTGAGCTTCTCGACCACGTCGCCGCCGGAGAACACGATGGCCGCCACCTGCGCTTCGCGGTAGGTGGTGACTTCCAGGCGCTTGGCGAGCGCGTTGGTCACGGACACGCCCACGCCGTGCAGGCCGCCGGAGAAGCTGTAGGCGCCGCCCTTGCCCTTGTCGAACTTGCCGCCGGCGTGCAGGCGCGTGTACACCAGCTCGATCACCGGCGCCTTTTCTTCCGGGTGCAGCCCGAAGGGGATGCCGCGGCCGTCGTCCTCGATGCTGGTGGAGCCGTCGGCGTGCAGGACGACGCGGATCCGCTTGCCGTGGCCGGCGAGCGCCTCGTCGGCGGCGTTGTCCAGCACCTCCTGCAGCACGTGCAGGGGGTTGTCGGTCCGGGTGTACATGCCCGGGCGCTGCTTGACCGGCTCCAGCCCCTTGAGGACGCGGATGGAGCCTTCGGAATACTCGGACGGTTTGGTGGCCATGGGTGGGGGATTGTAGTGGTCGCCTGCGGGTTCACTGGATGCGCATACAGCCCAGCCTACATTGATGCGGCTTCTTCATCAATCCCCGCCCAAGATTTCAACAGGGTTGTCAGGCCCGCGCCACGCGGCGGCGGGGCCTTCTCGCTACAGTCGCGGCCATGCTCACCGCCGACCGCAAGCTTTCGATGGCGCAGGTTCTCGCCTGCGGCGCCCTGATCGTCACCCTGTCCATGGGCGTGCGCCACGGCTTCGGCCTGTGGCTGCAGCCGATCACGCAGGCGCAGGACTGGAGCCGCCAGACCTTTTCGTTCGCCATCGCCATCCAGAACCTTTCCTGGGGCTTCTTCGGCATCTTCGCGGGCATGCTGGCCGACCGCTTCGGCGCCTTCCGCGTCATCGTCGGCGGCGCGGTCCTGTATGCGCTCGGCTTGGCCGGCATGGCGCTGTCGCCGAACCCGCTGGTGTTCGCGCTCACGGCCGGCGTGCTGATCGGCGCGGCGCAGGCCGGCACCACCTACGCGGTGATCTACGGCGTGATCGGCCGGCAGATCGACCCGGCCAAGCGTTCCTGGGCGATGGGGGTCGCCGCCGCGGCGGGCTCCTTCGGCCAGTTCCTCATGGTGCCGGTCGAAGGCTTCCTGATCTCCGGCCTCGGCTGGCAGCAGGCGCTGCTGGCGCTCGCGGTCGGCGTGCTGCTGATCGCGCCGCTGGCGTTCGGCCTGCGCGAGCCGGGCTTCGCCGGCTCGGCCCCGCCGAAGCGCGAGCAGACCATCGCCCAGGCCCTGGGCGAGGCCTTCAAGTACCCCAGCTTCCAGCTGTTGATGGCCGGCTACTTCGTCTGCGGCTTCCAGGTTGTCTTCATCGGCGTGCACATGCCCAGCTACCTGAAGGACAACGGGCTCTCGCCGCAGGTGGCGAGCTACGCGCTGGCGTTGATCGGCCTGTTCAACGTGTTCGGCACCTACATCGCCGGCACCCTGGGCCAGCGCATCGCGCGCCGCAAGATCCTGGCCGGCATCTACATCGGGCGCTCGGTCGCGATCACGCTGTTCCTGTGGGCGCCGTTGTCGCCGATGTCCGTCTACATCTTCTCCGCCGTGATCGGCCTGCTGTGGCTGTCGACCGTGCCGCCGACCAACGCCACCATCGCGCAGATCTTCGGCGTGGCCCACCTGTCCATGCTGGGCGGCTTCGTGTTCTTCAGCCACCAGATCGGCTCCTTCATGGGCGTCTGGCTGGGCGGCCTGCTGTACGACCGCACCGGCAGCTACGACGTGGTCTGGTACCTGGCGATCGCTCTCGGCGTGTTCGCCGCCCTGGTGAACCTGCCGGTGCGCGAAGCGCCCATTGCCCGCGGCCCCGTGCCGCAGGCCGCCTGAGATGACGCTGCGCGCGAAGAAGCTCGCCGCCTATGGCGCCGCCGTCATCGCGCTGCTGGCGGTCTTCGCGCTTTACACGCGGCCCGGCATGATGGTCGCCGTCGGCGACATGATCTGGGCCTGCTTCCAATAGCCGAGGCCGCAAGCCTCGCAAATGGCGATACTTGCGGCCCATGAACGTCACCATCCTCACCGGCGGCTCCGACGGCATCGGCGCCGAAATGGCACGGCAGCTCGCCGCGCGGCACCAGGGCGACCTGGCCCTCGTGCTCGCCGCGCGCAGCGCCGACAAGCTCGAAGCCGTCGCCGCCCAGTGCCGGGCCCATGGCACCCGCGTGCTCTGCGTCCCCTTCGACGTCGCCGACGAGGCGCAATGCCGGGCGATGGTTGCGCGCACGCTGCGGGAATTCGGCCGGATCGACACGCTGGTGAACAACGCCGGGATGTCGGCGCAGGCCCTGTTCGAGGACGTGCGGGCCGAGGACCTGCATTGGTACGAGACCCTCATGAAGATCAACCTGTGGGGCGCCGTCTGGTGCACCCACGCCGCCCTGCCCCACCTGAAGGAAAGCCGCGGCCGCATCGTCGCGGTCAGTTCGCTCTCCGGCCTGGTGGGCGTGCCCGGGCGCAGCGCCTACGCCGCGACCAAGTTCGCCATGAGCGGCTTCTTCGAGTCGCTGCGGGCCGAGCTCAAGCAGCGCGGCGTCAGCGTCACCACCGCCTACCCCGGCGTGGTCACGACGCAGATCCGGCACCGTGGCTTCAACGCCGCGGGCCGGCCCCTGGGCAGCAGCGGCCTGAAGGAGGACGACGCCATGTCCGTCGAGGAATGCGCCCGCCTCATCATCGACGGGATGGAACGCCGCCAGCGGGAGGTCGTGATGACGGCCAAGGGCAAGCTGGGCCGCTTCCTCAAGCTGCTCGCGCCGGGCGTGGTGGAGAACATGGCGCTGAAGGTCCTGAAGGACGAGGCGCGGCCGCACTGACATGCACGGCACCGAAGCGCCCTCGCCCTGGATCGTCCGCTGGAGCCACCTGGTGCCGCCGGGCGGGGCCGTGCTCGACCTCGCCTGCGGGCGCGGCCGCCACCTGCGCTGGTTCGCGGCGCGCGGGCACCCGGTGCTCGGCGTCGACCGCGACGGCGACGCGCTCGCCACCCTGGCGGGCCTCGGCGCAACCCTGCGGGCCGACATCGAGGACGGTCCCTGGCCGCTGGCCGGCCGGCAGTTCGACGCCGTGGTCGTCACCAACTACCTCTGGCGCCCGCTCTTCCCGCGCATCCTCGCATGCGTCGCGCCGGGCGGCCTGCTCCTGCACGAGACCTTCGCCCAGGGCAACGAAACGGTGGGAAAACCCTCGCGGCCCGACTTCCTGCTGGCGCCGGGTGAACTCCTGCAGGCCTACGCGGGTCTGAAGGTGGTGGCGTTCGAGGACGGCTTCCTGCCGGACCCCGACCGCTTCGTGCAGAGGATCGCCTGCGTGAGACCGGCCCCCGGAGTGACTCCGGGCCGGTATCCGCTCTCGTTAGAATCTCGTATTCCCCGGGAAGAAGCCCCATGACACCGATTACTGGCAGCATCGTCGCCCTCGTGACGCCGATGCACGACGACGGCAGCGTCGACTACCCGACGCTGCGCAAGCTCGTCGACTGGCACATCGCCGAAGGCACCGACTGCCTCGGCGTGGTCGGCACCACGGGCGAATCGCCCACCGTGGACGTCGAGGAGCACCGCGAGATCATCCGCGTCACGGTCGAACAGGCGAACGGGCGCGTGCCGGTCATGGCCGGCTGCGGCGCCAATTCCACGCTGGAAGCCATCGAGCTGGCGAAGTACGCGCAGAAGGTCGGCGCCGACTGCCAGCTGCAGGTCGTGCCCTATTACAACAAGCCGACGCAGGAAGGCCTGTACCGCCACTTCAAGGCGATCGCCGAGGCCACGGGCGACCTGCCGACCATTCTTTACAACGTGCCCGGCCGCAGCGTGGCGGACATGCAGCACGAGACCGTGCTGCGCCTGGCCGAAGTGCCCGGCATCGTCGGCATCAAGGAAGCGACGGGCAACATCGAACGCGCCCAATGGCTGATCCGCGACGTGCCCGCCGGCTTCGCGGTGTACTCGGGCGACGACCCGACCGCCGTGGCGCTCATGCTGTGCGGCGGCCAGGGCAACATCAGCGTCACCGCCAACGTGGCGCCGCGCCTGATGCACGAGCTGTGCGTGGCCGCCGTGGCCGGCGACGCGAGGAAGGCGATGGAGATCCAGCGCCGCCTGATGCCGCTGCACAAGCACCTGTTCGTCGAGGCCAACCCGATCCCGGTGAAGTGGGCGATGGCGCGCATGGGCCTGATGGGCGGCACGCTGCGCCTGCCGATGACGCCGCTGTCGAAGCCGTACGAAGCCGTGGTCGAAACCGCATTGAAGGCCGCCGGCCTGCTGGGCTGAGCGTGCATACCGTGAGTGACAGAGGGGATTCCATGAAGTTGAAGACGAAGATCGGCCTGCTGGCCGCAGCCTGCGCGCTGTCCGCGTGCTCGGTGCTGGAAGGCGACCGCATCGACTACAAGAGCGCCAGCAAGGGCCAGACGCTGGAGGTCCCGCCGGACCTGACGCAGCTGTCGCGCGACACGCGCTACGCGCTGCCGGGCGGCTCCGTGTCCGCCAACGCGTACCAGGTCGGCCAGTCCGTGCCCAACCTGCCCACGGCGGCCACCGCCGTCGGCGACGTGCGCATCGAACGCGCGGGCAACCAGCGCTGGATCGTGGTGAACCGCCCGGCCGACCAGCTGTGGGGCCCCGTGCGCGACTTCTGGCAGGAAAGCGGCTTCCTGCTGGCGATGGACCAGCCCAACCTGGGCATCATGGAAACGGATTGGGCCGAGAACCGCGCCAAGATCCCGCAGGACTTCCTGCGCAACACGCTGGGCAAGCTGATCGACTCCGTGTATTCCACGGCCGAACGCGACCGCTTCCGCACGCGCATGGAGCGCTCGCCCACCGGCGCCACCGAGATCTACATCAGCCACCGCGGCATGATCGAGGTCTACAGCAACACGCAGAAGGACCAGACGGTGTGGCAGCCCCGCCCCACCGACCCGGAACTCGAAGCCGAATTCCTGCGCCGCCTGATGGTGCGCCTGGGCGCGCCCCAGGCCCAGGCCGCCGCCGACGCCACCGCGCCGCAGCAGGCCAGCAGCCGCATCAGCAGCGTGAACAACCAGCCGGTGCTGCTGGTCAACGAGCCCTTCGACCGCGCCTGGCGCCGCGTCGGCCTGGCGCTCGACCGCACCGGCTTCACCGTCGAGGACCGCGACCGCAGCCAGGGCACTTACTTCGTGCGCTACGTGCCGCCGAACCCGGACAAGAAGGAGCCCGGCTTCCTGGGCAAGATCTTCAGCCGCGCCGCGCCCGCCGAGGCCCCGCTCAAGTTCCGCATCAACCTCAAGACCGAGGGCCCGACCACCACGGTGTCGGTGCAGAACGCCAGCGGCGCGCCGGAGACTTCCGCCAATGCGCAGCGCATCGTGCAGGTGATCGCGGACGACCTGAAATAAGGTGATCCGTTTCAAGAGCCTGGGCAGTGGCAGTTCCGGGAACGCCACGGTGGTCCAGGCGCGCGGTGCCGCGGGCCTGACCCACCTGCTGGTCGACTGCGGCCTGGGCATCCGCGAACTGGACAAGCGCCTGGGCGCGGCCGGCATGATGGCCGACCAGATCGACGCCATCTTCATCACGCACGAGCACGGCGACCACATCGGCAGCGCGCGGCAGCTCGCGCTGCGCGAGCGGATCCCGGTCTACATGAGCGAGGGCACCTACGCCGCGATCGGGCAGCCGGACTTCGGCGGCCTGCTGCGGCTGGCTTGCGACGGCTGCACCTTCGACGTCGGCGACCTGCAGGTGCGGCCCTTCACCGTGCCGCACGACGCGCGGGAGCCGCTGCAGCTGACGTGCACCGACGGCGACGTACGCTTCGGCATCCTCACCGACCTGGGGCACATCACCTCCCACGTGGCGCAGGAGCTCTCGGGCTGCGCCACGCTGCTGCTGGAGTGCAACCACGACGAGGAGATGCTGCAGGCCTCGACCTATCCGCCGTTCCTGAAGCGGCGGGTGGGCGGCGCCTACGGGCATCTCGCCAACAGCGCTGCCGCATCGCTCGCGCAAGGACTGCTGGCCGCCGGCCGGCTGCGGCAGGTGATCGCGGCCCACCTGAGCGAGCAGAACAACAAGCCGGAACTCGCGCGCGGCGCCCTCGAAGCGGCACTGGGCAACGCCGCCGAAGTCCACGTCGCGGACGGGCCGAGCGGCAGCGGCTGGCTCAGCGCGTGACGCAGCGCACGCCGTCGTCCGCGATCTCGCGGTGCCTGCCGGCGTCGCGGCGATCGTGCCGCGCCAGGTAGCTCACGGTCTCCCCTTCCGACGCGGCCATCGCGGCCTGGACCTCCAGCGGCTGGCCCTGGCGCGGCACGTAGGGCAGCGGTTGCGGCGCGCCCTTGCCCTGTACCTTGTCCCCACCCTGGCTGGGGCCCTGCCCGCCCGTGGCGTCGTCCGCCCTCCGGGGCGAGGCGCCATCCGAGGCCACGTCCACCTTCCCGCGAAAACGCACGCTGCCGGCGGCATCGACCTCCACCCGCCCCCGCGCACCACCGCCGGCGCCTCGCGCGAGGATGGTTCCGGCGAAGTCGAGGCGGTCATCGCTCCACACGATGACGGTGCCGCCCGGACCGGACGCGGTCGCATCGGCCTTCAGGACCGCGTCGGCGTCCACGTCGACGCGCCGCGCGTTGGGCAGGCGGACGTCCTGTCCGCGGGAGCCCCCGCCGACGAGGATCTCGCCCCCGCCGTTGGCATGGCTCGCGTCGACGACCGCGGAGCCCTTGAGCGTGACCCTGTCGCCCGTGATGTGCACGGTGCCGCCGCGCTCCGAAGTGGCCGCTGTCACGCGGCCGCGCACGTCGGCATCGTCGGCGGCAAGCAGCAGCACCCGGCCGCCGGACACCGTGGCGCTGGCGGCCTCGATGAGGCCACTGTGCCGCAGGCTGCCGGCGAAGATGGCGACGGAGTCGCCGCGCAGGGTGCCCAGGTTCACCGCCCGGTCCTGCGGCGCGCGCACCTGCAGGTGGATGCCCTCCAGACCCCGGCCCGTGACTTCCACGGCCCGGCCCGCGGCCAGCACGAGGTCGCCGCCGCGCGCCTCGAGCACCCCGCCGGAGCCGGCCTCGACGTCGGTGCCGATCAGGACGACATCCCCCTGTCGCGCCAGCACGCTGCCCTGCACCTGCAGCCGGCCGGCCTTGCCCTCGCCGTCGCTGGAAAAGCGCAGCCGGCCGGCGATGGCATCCGCGCGCGACATGCCCAGCGTGGACGCGGTGAAGCCCGCGGTGTCGATGACCGCGCCCGGCGCGACCGCGATGCCCGCCGGATTGACGAGCACCAGCCGGCCGTTGGAGCTCAGGGTGCCCGCGATCCGGCTGGGATCGTTGCCGGTGACCCGGTTGATGGACAAGCTGAGCGCGTCCGGCTGCGCGAAATGCACCGTCTGGCCGCTGCCCACGCCGAAGCTGCGCCAGTCCAGCGCGGAATGGCGGCTGCCGGCCCCGTTGACGGTGGTGACCGTGGTCGTGCTGCCGGAGACGGCGACGGAGGCGGACCCGTGCAACGCGCTCAGCCCTGCGGGCTGCGCCAGCGCGCTGCCCGCGGCCAGGCCCAGGGCCGCGGCGAGCGCGCGGCGCGCAAGGAGGCGGGAAGGCGTGTGTGGTGGCACTTTGCGGCGGCTTCGTGGATGCAAAGGCGCAGTGTTGAGCCAGGCAGCCTCTGCCGGTGAGGAACGCGCCGCGAGCCGGTGTCGGACGGCGCCGACAGGCAAAAAAAAAGCCGCCCGGAGGCGGCCTTTTGGCGTGCGTGCGGCTTACTGCGAAGCGGCGGGAGCAGCCGGCGCAGCGGTGCCGGCGGCAGCAGAAGCGGCACCAGCGGCAGCGGAGGCGGCGGCGGTGGAAGCATCGGCAGCCGGGGCGGCGGCAGGGGCCGGAGCCGGGGCGGGTGCGGGCGCCGGGGCGGGAGCGGCGGCAGGCGCCGGAGCCGGTGCCGGCTCTTCCTGCTTGGAACAGGCGGCCAGGGCGGCGGCGGCGACCAGGGTGGCCAGAACGAGCGATTTTTTCATTTCAACGATTCCTTCTTGGGATGAAAGCAACTTCGGAAAACCTGTCCTGGCGGTGCGGCACCGCAAGCGACCGAGACGAAAGCGCGCAAGGTGCGTCGCCCGCTCAGCCAAAGATTATAGCCATTCCGTGAATTTTCTCGGGGATAACCACTAGCCCGGCCGCACGGTCAGAGGCCGAGCGTGGTCGCCGGGAAGGCCGGCGTGGCCTTGAGCAGCCACTCGTTGAGCGACTCGCGCAGCAAGACGCGGCGCTCGGGCTCGCTGCCGCAATAGCCGTTGCAATGCACCGGGTCGCGCCGCTCGAGCACCCACGCCGGGCTCCAGATCGCGCTCGGGATCTCCTGCGCGTCCGCGCTCGGGCAGCCGACCGCCGTCACGATGTGGGACCACGTGGTGCGCCAGCGCACGAAGCGCGCGTGCAGCCGCACCACCTCGTCGTAACGGCGCGCCAGCAGCGTCAACTTGCGGCCGCCGTTCGCCCACGCCTGCAGCGAGTCGGCGACGGCACGCTCGCCGAGCGGCCAGTCCTCGAAGCTCGCGTCGCTGAGGATGATCTCGCGCCAGCCGTCGCGGGCGGCCGTCGCCAGCGCATCGCGCACCAGCTGGCGGAACTCGTTGCGGCCTTCGAAGCGCTTCGAAGGCAGGTCGGGAAGCTCCCGCGGACCGGTGGGTTCGGTCATGCATGGCCTCCATTGGCGTGCGCCCAGCCCGCCTCGCACCACTGCAGCAGCAGGGTGCGTGCATCGGCGCTGGCGGCGGCGAGCTCGCGTTCGTCGAGCCGGCGGCGGTCCGCCAGGCGGCGCATCAGGGTGGCGTCGCGTCCGGCCGCACGCCAGGCTTCGCCGTTGATGAAGACGTGGCGGCCATCGTGCAGCATGCGGGTGCGCGGGTCGAGCGCCAGCGCCTGCAGGCGCCGCGGCGCGCGCTGCGGCTCGAACCAGACGTTGGCCTTCGGCTCCGTCAGGTACTCGCCGAGCGCACGGTCCAGCGCCATCGGGTCCTTCAAGGCCTCGTGCAGCGCCTCGCGCGCGAAGCGTGCCAGCCCTTCGGGAATGGCGCCGGGCGTGTCCGTCGCGCCCTGCCGCGGGTCGCGGTAGATGCGTTCGGTGGGGTCGTCGCCGGCCTCGTCGGCGATCCGCTGCAGCAGTTCGCGCGCCAGTTCCGCCTGCGCCGGCGCGCGGAATCCGATCGAATAGGTCTGGCACTCGCCGACCGCGATGCCGTCGTGCGCGTAGCGCGGCGGCAGGTAGAGCATGTCGCCGGGGTCGAGCACGTACTCCTCCTCCGCGCGGAAGTCGGCGAGGATCTTGAGCGGCACGCCCTCCTGCAAGCGCAGGTCCTGCTGCCGGCCGATGCGCCAGCGGCGCTGCCCCTGCGCCTGCAGCAGGAACACGTCGTAGCTGTCGAAGTGCGGGCCGACCCCGCCGGTGTCGGTGGCGAAGCTGATCATCAGGTCGTCCAGGCGGGCGGCCGGCAGGAAGGAGAAGCCGTGCAGCAGGGCGTGGGCGCGCGCATCGTGCAGGTCCACGCCCTGCACCAGCAGCGTCCAGGCGGGCTGTTTCAGCGCCGGGAGGGCGCGGCGCGCGAAGGGGCCGCGCTGCAGGCGCCACGACCTGGCTTCGCGCACCACGAGCCGCGATTCGACCTCCTGCCGCGCGGCCAGCGCGAACAGTTCGCGCGGGGGCATCAGCGGCTGGAAGCCGGGGAACGCATTGCGCACCAGCAGCGGCTTCTTCTGCCAGTGGCGCCGCATGAATTGCTCCGGCGAGAGTCCGCCGAGCATGGCGAGGGGGCGTGTGATGTGCATGGGGAGCTGCGACAATTCTCCTATGGAAATCACATCGAACTGCGTGGTCGCGCTGACCTGGACCCTGAAGGACACGCTGGGGGAGGAGCTCGATCGCCTGGAGGAGCCGGTGGAGTTCCTGGTCGGCGGCAAGGACCTGCTCGCCAAGATCGAGGAGGCCCTGCAGGGCCACGAGCCCGGCGACCGGGTCGACCTGCACCTGGAGCCGGAGGACGCGTTCGGCGACTACGACGAGGAACGCGTGTTCCTGGAGCCGCGCACCCTCTTCCCGCCGGAGCTGGAAGAAGGCATGACGTTCGAGGGCCTGCCCGTCGGCGCCACCAGCCAGGACGCGCCGCGCGACCTGCTCTACACCGTCACCGAGATCTATCCCGAACACGTGGTGCTGGACGGCAACCACCCGCTCGCGGGCATCGCGCTGCGCCTGCACCTGAAGGTGGAAAGCGTGCGCGAGGCGACCGAGGACGAAGTCGGCCAGGGCACGCTCGGCACCGGCTTCTTCCGCATCGGCGACTGACGCCGCCACGAAAAACGCCCGGCGAACCGGGCGGTTTCCTTCGGCACGAGGCCTTAGCCGCGGTAGATCACGCCGCCGTCGACGCGCACGCGGTCACCCACGCGCAGGTCGCCGGTCGCCGGCACTTCGTACGTGCGCACGATGCCGGAGTCCGATTGCATCGTGATGCGGTAGCCCGGGGCCGTGGTCACGCCCGCCTGGTTGCGCGCGATCGAGTTGCCGACCGCTGCACCGGCCACGCCGCCCAGCACGGTGGCCGCGGTGCGGCCCGAGCCGCCGCCGATGGTGCTGCCCAGCAGCGCGCCGGCCACGCCGCCGACCACGGCACCCAGGATGCCCTGGCTTTGCGGAGCCGCGGTGCCCACGGGCATGTACTCGATGTTCAGGATGCGGCCGTATTCGACGCCGGCGACCGGGGCGGAGCTGACCGGGTAGGTCGTCGTGGGGTACGAAGACGTCGGGTAGGTCGGGCCATAGGGCGTGCTGGCGCAGGCGGCGAGCATCGCGGCGGCGGCGCCGGCGGCGACGACCTTGGTCAGGCGGGTGAGGTTGCGCATGGAAATTCTCCTTGTTCGATGAACTGGTCACATGGCGCCCACTGCCGAGCGCCCTGTGCAGCCATTGAAGCCATCCGCCGGGCCAGGTGGGCGCAGGGTTTCGCGCAGCTTCCTGTAGGCTTTCGATGGACAGTGTGTCAGCGGCGGCCCACGCAGCTGACCATCAGCTCTTCCCTGTCGAGCCGTAGCCGCCCGCCCCGCGCTGCGTCGCCGGGAACTCCTGCACGACGCGGAAGGAAGCCTGCACCACGGGCACGACCACGAGCTGCGCGAGCCGCTCCATCGGCTGCAGGGTGAAGGCGGTGTCGCTGCGGTTCCACGCGCTCACCATCAATTGCCCCTGGTAGTCGCTGTCGATCAGGCCGACCAGGTTGCCCAGCACGATGCCGTGCTTGTGGCCCAGCCCCGAGCGCGGGAGGATCAGCGCCGCGTAGCCGGGATCCTTGAGCCACATCGCGATGCCCGTGGGCACCAGCTGCCAGGCGTTCGGCTCCAGCGTGAGGGGCGCATCCAGGCAGGCCCGCAGGTCGAGCCCCGCGCTGCCGGGCGTGGCGTAGGTGGGGAGCTGGTCCGCCATCCGCGGATCGAGGATCTTGACGTCGACTTGCATGGGTCCTTCGGGAGAATTCAGGGCTTCAGCCGACGCGCGATCTCGGCGACCAGCTGCCGTGCGAGCACCAGCTTGGAAGCACGCGGCAGTTCCACGACACCGTCGGCATCCACCAGCAGCATCTGGTTGTCGTCCTGCCCGAAGGTGAGCGGCCCGATGTTGCCCACCAGCAGCGGGATGCCCTTGCGTTCGCGCTTGGCCTTCGCGTGCTTGACGAGGTCGTGGCTCTCGGCGGCGAAGCCGACGCAGAAGAGGTCGCCGCTGCGGGCGCGCTCGGTCTTCGCGACCGTCGCCAGGATGTCGGGGTTCTCGGTGAAGGCGACGGTCGGCGCCTCGCCGCTGCCGTCCTTCTTGATCTTCTGGTCCGCCCGCGTGGCCGGGCGCCAGTCGGCGACCGCCGCGGTGGCCACGAACACGTCCGCCTGCGGTGTCTCCGCCTGCGTGGCCGCCAGCATGTCGCGGGCCGATTTCACGTCGATCCGCAGCACGCCGCGTGGCGTGCGCAGGCTGACCGGCCCGGCGACCAGCGTCACCTCGGCGCCGGCTTCGCGCGCCGCCCGCGCGATCGCGAATCCCATCTTCCCGGACGAGTGGTTGGTGATGCCGCGGATCGGGTCCAGCGCTTCGAAGGTCGGCCCGGCGGTGACCACGACGCGCTTGCCGGCCAGTGCCTTGGGCTGGAAGAACGCGACCACGTCCTCCAGCAGTTCCTGCGGCTCCAGCATGCGGCCGTCGCCCGTTTCGCCGCAAGCCTGGAAGCCGCTGCCCACGCCGAGGATGGTGGCGCCGTCGGCCGCGAGCTGCGCCATGTTGCGCTGGGTGGCTGGGTGGCTCCACATCTCCCGGTTCATGGCGGGCGCGATCAGCAAGGGGACGCTGGCGATCGGCCGTGCCAGGCACATCAGGCTCAGGAGCTCGTCGGCGCGGCCCTGCACCAGCTTGGCCATGAAATCCGCACTGCACGGCGCGATGAGGATCGCGTCCGCCTGCCGCGACAGGTTGATGTGCGGCATGTTGTTCGGCTCGCGGGCATCCCATTGCGAGGTGAACACCGGCCGGTTGGACAGCGCCTGCATGGTCACGGGCGTGATGAACTGCTCGCTCGCCGAAGTCATCACCACCTGCACGGTGGCGCCCTCCTTCACCAGGGCGCGGCACAGTTCCGCGGCCTTGTAGCACGCGATGCCGCCGGTGAGCCCGAGGACGATGTGCTTGCCTGCGAGGTCGTTCATGGGCGGAGTGTAGAACGGCGGGCGGCGGTGCCGCCGGCGGGCGCGGTGTCTCCCGCCGCCGACGGGCCAAATCCGTTCTTTGCGGGGCGGATGTGGCCTTTCCCTATAATCTCGCTTTACCACCTCCCCGGGAGCCGCACTCCCGACCTGACATGACCAAATTCGTCTTCGTCACCGGCGGTGTGGTGTCCTCCCTCGGCAAGGGAATCGCCTCAGCCTCCCTCGCAGCGATCCTGGAGTCGCGGGGCCTCAAAGTCACCCTGATCAAGCTCGACCCGTACATCAACGTCGACCCGGGCACGATGTCGCCCTTCCAGCACGGCGAAGTGTTCGTGACGGACGACGGCGCGGAGACCGACCTCGACTTGGGCCACTACGAGCGCTTCGTCACCACGCGGATGCGCAAGTCGAACAACTTCACCACCGGCCAGATCTACAAGTCCGTGCTGGAAAAGGAACGCCGCGGCGACTACCTGGGCAAGACCGTGCAGGTCATCCCGCACGTCACCAACGAGATCCAGGAATTCATCCGCCGCGGCGCCGGCGCCGGGACGTCCAGCGAAGTGGACGTGGCGATCGTCGAGATCGGCGGCACGGTCGGCGACATCGAGTCGCTGCCCTTCCTCGAGGCGGTGCGCCAGATGGCGCTGAAGAACGGCCCGAACAATTCGGCCTTCGTCCACCTCACCTACGTGCCCTTCATCCAGGCGGCCGGCGAGCTCAAGACCAAGCCGACCCAGCACACGGTGCAGAAGATGCGCGAGATCGGCATCCAGCCGGACGCCCTGCTGTGCCGGGCCGACCGCAACATCCCCGAGGACGAGGCCGAGAAGATCAGCCTGTTCACCAACGTGCCGCGCTGGGGCGTGATCTCCATGCCGGACGTCGACACCATCTACAAGGTGCCGCGCGTGCTGCACGAGCAGGGGCTGGACGGCCTCATCTGCGACAAGCTGCGCCTGAACACGCCGCCCGCCAACCTGAAGCGCTGGGACGACCTGGTGCACGAGGTGGAGCATCCGCGCGGCGAAGTGCAGATCGCCATGGTGGGCAAGTACGTCGACCTGTCCGACAGCTACAAGTCGCTCAATGAAGCCCTGCGCCACGCCGGCCTCAAGAACCACGTGCGCGTGAAGGTCGACTACCTCGATTCCGAGACGATCACGGCCGACACCGTCCACCAGCTGGGCAAGTACGACGCCATCCTGGTCCCCGGCGGCTTCGGCAAGCGCGGCATCGAGGGCAAGATCTCGGCGGCCCGTTTCGCCCGCGAGAACAAGGTGCCCTACCTGGGCATCTGCCTGGGCATGCAGGTGGCCACCATCGAATACGCCCGCGACGTGGCGGGACTGGCCGGCGCCAACAGCACCGAGTTCGACCCGCACACGCAGCACCCGGTGATCGCGCTGATCACGGAGTGGCAGGACGCCGACGGCACCATCAAGACGCGCACCGAGCAGTCCGACCTCGGCGGCACCATGCGCCTGGGCGCCCAGAGTTCCGACGTGGCCAAGGGCACGCTGGCGCACCGGATCTACGGCGACGTGGTGACCGAGCGCCACCGCCACCGCTACGAGGCCAACGTCAAGTACCTGGACCAGCTGCGGTCCTCCGGACTGGTGATCTCCGCGCTGACCCAGCGCGAGCACCTGACCGAGATCGTCGAACTGCCTCAGGACGTGCACCCCTGGTTCATGGGCGTGCAGTTCCACCCGGAGTTCAAGTCCACGCCCTGGGACGGCCACCCGCTGTTCAATTCCTTCATCCACGCCGCGGTCGAACACCAGGGCGCCCACCAGGGCACCGGCGGCAAGTCCCTGAAAGCAGTCGCCTAAATGAAGCTTTGTGGTTTCGACGTCGGGCTCGAGCAGCCCTTCTTCCTGATCTCCGGTCCCTGCGTCGTCGAATCCGAACAGCTGCAGATGGACGTGGCCGGCCAGCTGAAGGAGATCACCTCCGCGCTGGGCATCCCGTTCATCTTCAAGAGCAGCTACGACAAGGCCAACCGCTCCTCTGGCACCAGCTTCCGCGGGCCGGGCATGACGCGCGGCCTCGAGATCCTGGCCAAGGTGAAGAAGGAACTGCAGGTCCCGATCCTCACCGACGTGCACACCGAAGCCGAGATCCCCACGGTGGCCGGCGTGGTCGACGTGCTGCAGACGCCGGCCTTCCTGTGCCGCCAGACCGACTTCATCCGCGCGGTGGCGCAGTCGGGCAAGCCGGTCAACATCAAGAAGGGCCAGTTCCTCGCCCCGGGCGACATGAAGAACGTGATCCAGAAGGCCCGCGACGCCGCGCGCGAGAAGGGCCTGCCGGAGGACAGCTTCATGGCCTGCGAGCGCGGCGCCAGCTTCGGCTACAACAACCTGGTCTCGGACATGCGCTCGCTGGCGATCATGCGCGAGACCGGCGCGCCGGTGGTGTTCGACGCCACCCACTCCGTGCAGCTGCCGGGCGGCCAGGGCACCAGCTCGGGCGGCCAGCGCGAGCACGTGCCGGTGCTGTCGCGCGCGGCGGTCGCCGTGGGCGTGGCGGGGCTGTTCATGGAAACGCACCCGGACCCGGCCCAGGCCCTGTCCGATGGCCCCAACGCCGTGCCGCTGAAGCACATGCGCGCCCTGCTCGAGACGCTGGTGGAACTCGATCGCATCACCAAGAAGAACGGGTTCCTGGAGAACCGCTTCACCGCCTGAACCGGAGACACGCCATGCCTGCCGCCTACCTGATCGTCGAAATGAACATCTCCGACCCGGACCGCTACAAGGAATACATGGCGCGCGCACCGGAGGCCGTGAAGGCCGCGGGCGGCGAGTACCTGGTGCGCGGCGGCCGCCACGAAACCCTGGAAGGCGACTGGCAGCCGCACCGCGTGGCCATGCTGCGCTTCCCCAGCTACGAGAAGGCCAAGGCCTTCTACGACGGCGAGATGTACACCCAGGCGCGCGGCTTCCGCAACGGCACGACCGAGTACTTCAACATGGTTCTCGTCGAAGGTGTCCCCGCGCCGATCTGAATCCACCACAAAAGAAACGAAGAGAAAACCTGAATGAGCGCCATCGTTGACATCGTCGGCCGCGAGATCCTGGACTCGCGCGGCAACCCCACCGTGGAATGCGACGTCCTGCTGGAGTCGGGCACCATGGGCCGCGCGGCCGTGCCCTCCGGCGCCTCCACGGGATCGCGCGAGGCCATCGAGCTGCGCGACGGCGATCCGGCCCGCTACCTCGGCAAGGGCGTGCTCAAGGCGGTGGAACACATCAACACCGACATCTCCGAGGCCGTGCTGGGCCTCGACGCGTCCGAGCAGAACTTCCTGGACAAGACGCTGCTGGACCTGGACGGCACCGAAAACAAGAGCAAGCTGGGCGCCAACGCGATGCTGGCCGTGTCGATGGCCGTCGCCCGTGCCGCCGCCGAGGAATCGGGCCTGCCGCTGTACCGCTACTTCGGCGGCATGAACGGCTGCCAGTTGCCCGTGCCGATGATGAACGTCGTCAACGGCGGCGCGCACGCGAACAACAACCTCGACCTGCAGGAGCTGATGATCATCCCGGTGGGCGCGCCCACCTTCCGCGAGGCGATGCGCTACGGCGCGGAGGTGTTCCACGCCCTCAAGAAGATCATCCACGACAAGGGCATGAGCGTGGCGGTCGGCGACGAAGGCGGCTTCGCCCCGAACGTCGAGAACCACGAAGCGGCCATCCAGATGATCCTGCAGGCCATCGAGAAGGCCGGCTACAAGCCGGGCGAGCAGATCGCCCTGGGCCTGGATTGCGCCTCCAGCGAGTTCTACAAGGACGGCATCTACGACGTCACGGCGGAAGGCGAGCGCCTGTCCTCCACCGACTGGGCGGCCATGCTGGAGACCTGGGTCGGCCGCTACCCGATCATCAGCATCGAGGACGGCATGGCCGAGGGCGACTGGGACGGGTGGAAGCACCTGACCGAGCGCCTGGGCAAGCGCGTGCAGCTGGTGGGCGACGACCTCTTCGTCACCAACACGAAGATCCTGAAGGAAGGCATCGAGAAGAACATCGCCAACTCGATCCTGATCAAGATCAACCAGATCGGCACGCTGACCGAGACCTTCGCGGCGATCGAGATGGCCAAGCGCGCGAACTACACCTCGGTGATCAGCCACCGCTCGGGCGAGACGGAGGACTCCACGATCTCCGACATCGCCGTGGGCACCAACGCCGGCCAGATCAAGACCGGTTCGCTCTCGCGCTCGGACCGCATGGCCAAGTACAACCAGCTGCTGCGCATCGAGGAAGACCTCGGCGAGATCGCCCAGTACCCCGGGCGCTCCGCCTTCTACAACCTGAGGAACGCGTAAGTCTTGGACAGCCGCTTCGCCGCCGCCCTGCTGATCGGCCTGCTGGCCGTGGTGCAGGCCCAGCTCTGGCTGGGCCGCGGCAGCGTCGGCGAAGTGGCCGCCATGCAGCAGAAGCTCGACGAGCAGAAGGCCCGCAACGCCATCGCGCAGCAGGCCAACGAGCAGCTCGCCGCCGAGGTGCGCGACCTGCGCGAGGGCCTGGAGATGGTGGAAGAGAAGGCGCGCGCCGAACTGGGCATGGTCAAGCCCAACGAGATCTACATCCAGGTCGCCAAGTAGGCGCGCCGATGGCCGCCCGCCGCATCGCCCTGCTGGGCGCCGAAAGCACCGGCAAGAGCCGGCTCGCCGGCGAGCTCGAACAGCACCTGCGGGCCTGCGGCCTGCGCGCCGCCGCCGTGCCCGAAGTGCTGCGCGAATGGTGCGCCCGCGAGGGACGCACGCCGCGGCCCGAGGAACAGCTCGCGATCGCCGAGGAGCAGGAGCGCCGCGTCGATGCCGTCGCCGCCGGCGCCGAAGTCGTGATCGCCGACACCACGCCGCTGATGGTGGCGATCTATGCCGGCATGCTGTTTCCCGACGGCGACCTCCTGCGCTTCGCATTCGCACGGCAGCATGGCTACGACGTCACGCTGGTCACCGGGCTGGACCTTCCCTGGACACCGGACGGCCTGCACCGCGATGCGAGCCAGCCCCGCGAGGAGGTGGACGCCCTGGTGCGATCGCTGCTGCAGCAGGCCGGGGTCGCGTTCCAGGTCGTGTACGGCAGCGGGCCGCGGCGCCTGGAGTCGGCGCTGCACGCGCTGGTGTCCGCCCGCGTGCTGCCGGAGTCCGTGGCGCAGCGCGCGCCCGCGGGCGACGCCCGGGCCTGGAACTGGATGTGCGAGAAGTGCAGCGACCCCGCTTGCGAACACCGCCTGTTCACGCGGCTGCGCGAACCCCCGGGCTAGACCCCGTGGGGAGAGCTACGTCCGCAGGATGCCGTCGGGCGAGAACACGCCCAGGCTCACCTGCTTCATCCCGACGTAAGGCGCCTTGTCGGGGAAGCTGACCAGCAATTCGTCCATGCCGAAGTCGCGCATCCCGACCAGCCCCGCGCGGAACCTCTCGCGCGTGAGGTCGCGGCCCGCGCGCCGCAGGCCCTGGGCGAGCACCTGCGCGTTCCACCAGCTCTCGATCGCGGAATTGGCCTGGCTGGTCTGCTTGGCCGCATGCATCGAGGCCCAGAAGCGGCGGATGATGGCGTACTTGTCGCTCTTGAAAGGCGGGAAGACGAGCGTGGAGGCGAGTCCGGCCGTGTTCTTGCCGAGGCGCTGGCCGTCGTTGAAGGTGAGCGACAGTCCCACCATCGGCAGCGACGACCCGCGGCTGCGGACGGCCAGCACGAAGTCCGTATTGGCCGCACCCGTCGTCGCCAGGATCACGGCGCCGGCCTTGCTGCGCAGCACCTGGTCGGCGCAGTCCGCGGCGTTCTTGCCGTCGCCGGCGAGGGAGACTTCCGCGAGGGCGCGCACCTTGGCTTCGGCGAACGCCCGCTTGGTGTAGCCCAGGATCTCCTTGCCGAACGCGTTGTCCAGGAAGACGACCGCCAGGTCGCGATGGCCCATCTGCACGAACTGCGTCACCATGTACGCCACTTCGTCGTAGTAGCTCGGGCGCACGTGGAAGGTGAAGCGCTGGTCCGCGCGGCGCAGCGATTCGGCCCCGGTGATCGGCCCGACCACCGGCACGCCGGCCGCTTCCGTCATCGGGTTGGTGGCCAGGTTGCTCCCGGTGCCGACCATCGACATCAGCGCGAACACGCTGCCGCTTTCGACCATGGCGGTGACGTTCTGCAGGGAGCGCTTGGGGTCGTAGGCATCGTCGCGGGCGTCCAGGCGCAGCATCCGCCCGTGGATGCCGCCGGCGCGGTTGATCTCGTCGAAGGCGGCACGGATGCCGGCGACATGTCCCTGCCCGCCCACCGCCGTGGCGCCGGTCAGGCCCACCGATGCACCGATGGTGACGGCGTCTGCGCTCACGCCCGGCGTGGCGGCGGACCAGGCGCGGCCCGCACTGGCGGTGGCGACCCCGGCGGCCGCGGCGCGGCCCAGCTGGATCAGGAACGGACGTCTGGCGATCACGGCAGCCTCCTCCCCGTGCGGTGCACGGACTCTCACGACGGCTGGCCTCCGGGGCCAGCTCAGCAGGAAGATAGCGTGGGGGGTGATCGCGGGATACTCAAATATCCGGATCAGGCGATCACGTCCGGTGATCGCGGCGCGGCGACGGGCGCCGGAACGCCAGCGGACAGAGGAAATTCAGGAGGCCGAGCGGAGCTCGCGGCCGGCCCGCCAATGCGCCACCGCAGGCAGCACGTCGCGGATGTGCGGCATCACCTGCACGCCGGCGATGCGGTGCCTTGCCAGCACCGGCGAACTCCCGCCGGCCCACACCGCCACCTGCGGCGCCAGTTCCCCGCGCAGCTGCTCCAGGCCGCGCAGCACGTGCGAGGGGTTGGTGCTGGCGCTGAAGCTCAGTCCGACGACGTCCGCACCGAAGGCGCCTGCCGCCTTGACCAGCTGCTGCACCGGCACGCGCGCGCCGAGGGAGGTGCAGGGACAGCCTTCCAGGGCGAGCAGCGCCTGCACCATCAGCAGGCCGAGCGTGTGCACCTCCTCGGGCAAGGTCGCCAGCAGGACGCGGGGACCGTGGCCGAGCGGCTGCAGCCGCCCCATCTCGCGGCGCAGCAGGTCCTGCACCGTCTCGGTGTAGAGATGCTCTTCGAACACCTCGATGTCGCCCCGCGCCCACGCGAGACCGACGTTGGCGTTCATCTGCGGCATCCGCTCGCAGATGAATCCGGCAAGCCCCAGGGTGCGTATGGAGGACTCGATGTAGCTGATTAAGCTGAAGGTATCATGTTCACGCAAGGGCGCCAGCACGGGGTCATCGATCAGCGGAGCCGCCGCACGCGCGGAGCCGTTGGCCGCGCCCGGGCCCGCAAGGGCCGCCAGCTGCCCTGGATCGAGACCGACCAGCCGCCCGGGCCGGTGCCCGCGCGCCATCAGTCCGGCGATCAGCCGCAGCTTCTCCACCTGCTCGCCCGGATAGCTGCGTTCGCCGCGGAGGTCGCGACCCGGTCGCGGGAAGCCGTAGCGACGTTCCCAGATGCGCAGGGTGGCGCGCGCGATGCCGGTGGATTGCTCCACGGCCGCGATCGGCATCCCATCCTGCTCCACCGGCATTGCACGCATGCCGCCATTGTCCCCCAACGGAAAGTAAAGATCGTGAACTTCCTGCCTGCCGCCCTCGCCTTCCTCGCGTGCGCCGTGCTTTTGGCCGGCGCACCGGCGGCCCGCGCCGCCGCACCCGAGATCCTCACGCACCCCTGGGTGGTGCCGCCGCCGAACCGGCAGCCGGAGGCCTACTTCACCAACGCGAAGGACGGCGACGTCCGCGAGTCACCCTTCGTGCTGCGCTTCGGGCTCGCGATGCGCGGGCTGGTCCCGGCGGGCAAGACCGCCGGCCGCGCCGGGCACCACCACCTGCTCGTGAACCAGGGGCTGCCGCTCGACTTCAAGAAGCCGCTGCCCTTCACCGAGCAGTACATCCACTTCGGCAAGGGGCAGATGGAACACGTGGTGGACCTGCCGCCCGGCACCTACACCTTCAACCTGCTGCTGGCCGACCAGGGGCACATCCCGTACTTCGTCTACGGCAAGCCGATCCGCGTGACGATCGCGAAGCGCCGGATGCCGGCGCCGGGCGAGAACGTCGCCGGGGCGCCCCGCGTCGAGATCCTGCAGCCGGCGCCCGGCGAGACCCTGCGCGGCCCGCTGCGCGTGCAGTTCCACGCCAGCGGCTTCCAGATCGCACACCCCGACGCGCAGGTGGCCGGCACCGGCCGCTTCCGCCTCACGGTGACGCCCACGGGAAAGCCGGCGGAGGTGCTCGACTTCCGCGGCGGCCAGACGGAGGTCTGGCTGAACCCGCCGCGCGGCGAATACCAGCTGAAACTGGACCTGGTGGGCAACGACGGCGCGGGCGCGGTGCTGGCCACGACGGCCCCGCAGCGCCTGCTGGTCGACGCCGCCGCGCCCTTGCAGGCGGGAGCTACTGCACCGTCGACGGCCCCGGCGGCCGGTCGCCCGGCGCCGTGAAGACCTGGGCCGCATCGACCGCGTCGAAGCGGTAGTGCTGCCCGCAGAAGTCGCAGCTCACGTCGATCTCGCCGCGCTCGGCGAGGATGCTGTCGGCCTCCTCCTGGCCGAGCCCGCGGATCATGCCGGCCACGCGCTCGCGGCTGCAGGTGCAGGCGAAGCGCGGCGTCTGCGGGTCGAAGCGCAGGATCTTCTCCTGCCAGAACAGCCGGCGCAGGATGGTCTCGACGTCCAGCTGCAAGAGCTCGTCGCCGGTCAGGCTCGCGGTGAGCGTCGCGATCCGGTTGAAGTGCTCCATCTGTTCGGCCGGGTCCATCGGCTTGCCCCCGGCGATGTTGCCCTCCCCTTCGGCCGGCAGCTTCTGGATCAACAGGCCCGCGGCCACCGTCTCGTTGGCGGCGAGGACCAGCTTGGTGTCCAGCTGTTCGGACTGGCGCATGTAGTGCTCCAGCACGTCCGCCAGGTTGGGCTGCCCCGCGCCCTGCGTCGCGTTCAGCGGCACCACGCCCTGGTACGCCTGCTGGCCCGGCTTGCGGTCCTTCGGGTCGAGCGTGATCGCGCAACGGCCGCGGCCGTTGACGTTCACCAGGTCCTGCAGGTGCGCGCCCGACAGCACTTCGCCCACGACCTTCGCCGTGACGCGCAGGCTCAGGTCCTGCTGGACTTCGGCGACGGCCACCTTCACCGGTCCTTCCCCGAAGATCTGCATGACCAGCGCGCCGTTGAACTTGATGTTGGACTGCATCAGCACGCCGGCCGCCGCCATCTCGCCCAGCATTTCCGCCACCGGCCAGGGCCAGGTGGAGGCCGCATCGTCGGTGCGGCGGCGCGCGAGGATCTCGGTCCAGGCATCGGTCAGTCGCACGATCTGGCCGCGCACCGGCAGGCCGTCGAAGAGGAACTTGTGCAATTCGGACATCAGCCGATCTTCTTGCGGCGGGCGTGGCGCTGCGCGTTCTCGACGTAGTGCTGCGGGATCGCCTGGAACTGCGCGATCTGCGCGGCGTCCAGCGTGCGGATCGCCTTGGCGGGCGCGCCGACGATCAGCGAGTTGTCCGGGAACTCCTTGCCTTCGGTCACCACGCTGCCGGCGCCGACGATGGAGTTGCGGCCGATGCGCGCGTTGTTCAGGACCACGGCCTGGATGCCGACCAGCGAGCCGTCGCCGATCGTGCAGCCATGCAGCATGACCTGGTGGCCCACGGTCACGTTGTCGCCCACGGTGAGCGGCACGCCGGCGTCCGCGTGCAGCACCGAGCCGTCCTGGATGTTGCTGTTCTTCCCGACACGGATCTTCTCGGTGTCGCCGCGCAGCACGCAGCCGTACCAGACGCTGGCGTTCTCGCCGAGTTCCACCTGCCCGATCACCTCGGCGTTGTCGGCGACCCAGGCGCCCTGGTCCAGTTTCGGCGCCATGCCGTCGAGTTCGTAGATTGCCATGAGCACATCCTAGTGAATCCCTAGAATTGTAGGGATGGAGCTTCGACAGCAGGCTCTGCGGGCCCTTTGCGCGCCGGATCCGCGCGAGAAGGCCGCGCTGGCCGCGGCGCTGTTCGGGCAGGCGCAGCAGCTTTCCCTTGCCCCGCAGGCGCCCCCGCCACCGCCTGGCGTGCCCGGCCGCCCTGCGCAGCCGGCGCTGGTGCATCCGGCCCGCGTGCCGCGCCGCTCGCCGGCCCGGCCGGAAGGGCTGGCGGCGCTGCTGCACGCCATCGCCCACATCGAGTTCAACGCGATCAACCTGGCTCTGGACGCCGCCTGGCGGTTCGAGGGCCTCCCCCTCGCCTTCCACCACGACTGGCTGCGCGTGGCGGCGGAGGAGGCGTACCACTTCGCCCTGCTCGCCGGCCACCTCGCTTCGCTGGGACACGCCTACGGCGACTTCGATGCGCACGACGGCCTGTGGGCCATGTGCGAGAAGACGGCCGGCGACGTCACTGCGCGCATGGCCCTCGTCCCGCGCACGCTGGAAGCGCGCGGACTGGACGCCACGCCGCAGATCCAGCAGAAGCTGCGGCAGGTCGGCACGCCCGCGGCCCTGCGTGCGGTGGAGATCCTGGACGTCATCCTGCGCGACGAGGTCGGGCACGTGGCGATCGGCAACCACTGGTACCGCTTCCTGTGCGACCGCGAGGGACTCGACCCCGTGGCGCACTACGCGGTGCTGGCGGAGCGCTACGCCGCGCCGAAGCTGTATCCGCCCTTCAACGAGGAAGCCCGCCGGCGCGCCGGCTTCTCCCCGGAAGAACTCGCCGCGCTGCTGCGCTGACCTGTCGCGTCACTTCGTCAGCGTGCGCAGGATGTCGGCGTACCACGCGGAGTTGAGGCCCAGCGTGTCGTCCACGCCCTGCTCGCGCGTGCGCATGTCCAGGCGGGCCGAGTGGATGCCCAGCAGCTTCCACGGCAGGGCGCCGCCGCGCGGGTCGCGCAGCACCACCGGCGCGCCGCTGGCGCCCCGGTGCATGCGGGCATCGGTGAGGAAGTAGCCCTGCCCCTGGAAGCGCACGCCGAAGGCGGACGCGACCGCGGCATGGCGCGCGACCGGCAGGTGGTGCAGGGTGTCGTAGAAGCCGAGCGGGAAACCGACCACCAGCATGGCGGTGCCGAGGGCGATCTCCTCCAGCGGGCCCTGCAGGTGCTGCAACGTGAAGGGGCGCAGCACGGTGCCCTCCGGCAGCGCGGCGCGATCGAGCTCCACCACGGCCACGTCGATCTCGCCGCCCGAGTCCTTGCCTTGCCGCCACACGCTGGTGCCCTCGCGGTACAGCGGCAGCGACAGCGCCGTGAACCGCGTCAGGTCCACCTCGTCGGTGTGCAGCACGATCTCGATGCGGTCGGGATGGTGGCCGCTCGGCGCGTCGACCAGCACGTGCCGGCTGGTCACGAGGAACAGGCGCGCGTCACGTTCGAAGAAGAAGCCGCTGGCGGCGGTCAGGACCCGCTCGCCCACGAAGGTCGAGACGCGCGTCACGGCCAGCAGCAGGGGCTCGATCATCGCCATGCCGCAGTGTCGCCGATGCGGCGCTCAGGCGGGGCGGTGGTAGCGGCGGCCCATCGCGATCGTGCGCAGCGCGCCGACCAGTTCCGCCGGCACCCGCTCTTCCTCCATGCACGCCGCGCCCGGGGGCACCAGGTCCGGCGGCAGGGCTTCCGCATCCTGTGCCATCAGCACGACCACCCCGGCGCCGGGCAACAGCGCGCGCGCCGAACCGATCTGCTCCACCGCCCGGTCGGCGTCCGCGGCATGGTGGACCACGACCACGTGCACCGGTGAGGCACGCTGGACCCCTTCGAACTGCGGCGCCAGGGCCGCGCCGGCCACCACGCGGAAGCCGACCTGGTCGGCGATGAAGTCGCAAAGGGATTCGCGGCCCGCCGCATCGGCATGGAGGACCGCGATGTTGATGGTGCTGGGGCTCATGCGCACTCCTGCTTCGGTGCGCTGACACACTGACCGAGCGCGGGCTCCCGGCTCGGAGGCACTGTTCGGAGCCGATGGGTCAGACCTGCGGCACTGTAGCACCGAAGGGCACGCGCGAGCGTGCCGCCCGCCTCCCGGGCGATGGGTTACCATGCCCTCGCCCGACGTGCTCGAGACGTCACTCCTTAGGTCTCTCTTCCCCGCTCGCCGCCGCACGGCGCGACGCGTCGAACGAATCCCCCGATGATGGTCTTCTTGGCGTTTTGCACCGCGCGCGCGTGTTGCCGCGCGGGACCCCAGGAGAGATCGAATGACAGTGCAGACCGGTACCGTGAAGTGGTTCAACGACAGCAAGGGCTACGGCTTCATCACGCCCGACGGCGGCGGCAAGGACCTGTTCGCCCATTTCCGCGAGATCCAGGGCACGGGATTCAAGAAGCTGATGGAGAATGACCGCGTGCAGTTCAGCGTCACGCAGGGCCCCAAGGGCGACCAGGCGTCGAACATCACCCCCGTGGCGGCCTGAGGCAGGCCGGCGGGGCGCAGGTCCCGCCCGTGTGGAGAATGGGCCGCGCGCCGGGCGTGCGGTCCCCTTGAAGTGGAGACCCCATGCCAAAGCCGAACTACTCTTTCGAGAAACGCCAGCGCGAACTGGAAAAGAAGCGCAAGAAGGAAGAGAAGGCGCAACGCAAGAACGCGCCGCAGCCGGCCAGCCCCGCGCTGGAGCCGGGCCAGCCCGAGCCGGAACCGAAGTAGGGGCCGCCGGGCTCAGCCGGCGGCGGGCTGCACGGCGCTGTCGGTCGACAGCGCCTGCCAGGTGCGCACGGGCTCTCGCAGCACGCCGTCGCTGCCCGGCACGGCCGTGATCGACAGGCGCTGCGTCATCGCCTGCACGGCACCGAAGATCGAAGCGAAGGCGGAATCCGCCGCGTCGCGGCCCGACGTCAGCCGCACGAAGCCCATCGGGATCGCCGTCCCGGACGGATCGAACATGTACCAGCGGCCGCCGACGAAGGCCTCCACGTAGGCGTGGAAGTCGGGCGGACCGAGCGCGGGGTCGGCGCCGTAGTCCAGCCCCGTCGTGAAGCGCGCCGGGATGTTCACCGCGCGGCACAGCGCGATCATCAGGTGGGCGAAGTCGCGGCAGACCCCCTGGCGGCTCTGCAGCGTGTGGGTCGCGCTGGTGGTCCCCCACGAACTCCCCGACACGAAGGACACGTGGCGCTGCACCCACTCGCAGATGGCCTGCACGCGGCCGTAGCCCTGCCAGAGCGTGCCGAACTGGGTCATCGCGAAGGAATTCAGCACGTCCGACTCGCAGTAGCGGCTGGGGTACAGGTACGGCAGCACGGCGCCCGGCAGGTCCCGCACCCAGGTCTCGGCGATCATCTGCGGGTCGTCCAGGCGATGCACGATGTCGACCGTGGCCTGGTACCGCACCGTCAGTTCGCCGTCGAACGCCCGCAGTCGCAGGAAGCGGCCGCCGCTGGCCGGGTCCGTGTACTCCTGCAGGGGAACCTGCTGGCTGACGAACAGGTTCTCCTCCACCACCATCTGCTGCGGCGTGCGGGCCGCCTGGATGTTGAAGATGAAGTCCGCGCCGGTGACCTGCACCTGGTAGGGCAGCTCCACCTCGTAGCGCAGCCGCATGGGCGCTACTGCGTTCATGGCCTGGACCCCATCAGCGCCGGCGCACCGCCGGGCGGGCCGGCGCCGGGCCCCTGCGCTCGGGCAGGTGGCGGAACATGATGCGTCCCTTGTTCAGGTCGTAGGGCGAGAGCTCCAGCGTCACGTCGTCGCCGGCGATCACGCGGATGCGGTGCTTGCGCATCTTGCCGCCGCTGTAAGCGACGAGCGAGTGCCCGTTCTCGAGCACCACCTTGAAGCGCGAGTCGGGCAGCACTTCCTCGACGCGGCCGCGCATTTCGATCAGTTCTTCCTTGGCCATGGGTCCATCCTTTCAACGGGGTCCGGCCACGCCGGACAATGGGAAACGGGCGTGCCGCGGCGCGGGGGCCGCGCAGCACGCGAAGGGGAGCCGGGCGGCGCCCGGGTCACGCCGGCGCCTGGGAGCGCCGCGGGGAGAGCGGGTGGCGCCGCTCAGGAAGCACGCACCCCGGGCGGGGATTCGGGGCGCGGCGCGTTGTGCAGCTGGGCTTCGGCACGGATGCCGGCCAGCATCTCCGTCATGAGCTCCGAAGCGCGCTCCCGCAGGCTGCGCACGCGCTCCACGTCCTGGCGGCCGGCGGGCCGGCCTTCCTGCGTCAGGATCAGCTCGTACAGCTGGCGCTCCGCCTCCCGGGCCTGGCGCTCGGCCTCGGACCAGGCCGCGAACAGGGAGTTGTTGTCTTCCGAATGCATGCGCGCCTCCGCGGGGATGGTGCGCTTGCAGGCTGACGGAGCTGGACTCGCCGCCCCCGGGCACGAAGGGGGGACGGAATCAGAGGGAGCGCCAGTGTACCGCGTTCGCCGTTTCCGGGCTCCGGCGCCCTCGGAACACCCCCGCGGGCGGACGCTCTTTCCCGCGCTCAGCCCCGCGGATGGTGCTGCGCGTGCAGCAGCTTGAGCCTCTCGCGCGCGACGTGGGTGTAGATCGTGGTGGTGGAGATGTCCGCGTGGCCCAGCAGCATCTGCACCGCCCGCAGGTCCGCCCCATGGTTGAGCAGGTGGGTGGCGAAGGCATGCCGCAGCGTGTGCGGCGACAGCGGAGCCGTGATGCCGGCGGCCCGCGCGTGCTTCTTGACCAGCACCCAGAACATGGCGCGAGTCATGCCGTGGCCGCGGGCGGTGACGAACAGGTCGTCGGTCTGCTGTCCCGCCAGGATCGCCGCGCGCGCTTCGGCCAGGTAGCGCAGGATCCAGTCCCGCGCCACCTGCCCGAACGGGACCAGGCGTTCCTTGCTGCCCTTTCCCATCACGCGCAGCACGCCTTCGTTCATGCCGACCTGGAAGGTCTTGAGGGTGACCAGCTCGCTCACGCGCAGCCCGCTGGCGTACATCAGCTCCAGCATCGTGCGGTCGCGCAGGCCGAGCGGCGTGTCCACGTCGGGCGCGTCCAGCAGCGCCTCGACCTGCGTCTCGGTGAGCGTCTTGGGCACGCGCAGCGGCTGCCGGGCGGATTGCAGGCGCAGCGTCGGGTCGGCATCGACCAGGCGCTCGCGCAGTGCCCAGCGGAAGTAGCGCTTGAAGACGGTGAGGCGGCGATTGGCCGAGGTCGCCTTGCTGTCGGCGTGCCGGGCCGCGAAGTAGCCGTGCAGGTCGGCCTCGGTGGTGGCCGGCAGGCGGCTGCCGCGCTGCGACAGCCACCTTTCGTACAGCTCCAGGTCGCGCCGGTACGCGGCCAGCGTGTTGCGCGACAAGCCCTCCTCGAGCCAGAGCGCGTCGATGAAGGTGTCGACCGCCTCGCTCAATCCAGCTTCAGCTTGGACGTTTCGACGACCTTCTTGTACACGTCGAACTCGGCGCGGATCTGCTGCGCGAACTGGTCCGGCGTGTTGCCGATGATGATCGAGCCGGTGTCCTCGATGCGCTTGCGCACGGCCGGCTCCTGCAGCGCCTTGACGGTGGCGGCGTGCACCTTGTCGACGACTTCCTTCGGCAGGCCCTTGGGGCCGAGGATGCCGTAGTAGGCCATGCGGTTCACCGGCTCCAGCCCCACTTCCTTGAAGGTCGGCACGTTCGGCAGTTCCTTCAGGCGCTGCGGGGCGGCGACGACGATCGGCACCAGGCGGCCGTCCTTGATGAAGGGCAGCGCCGAGGGCAGGTTGTCGAAGATCATCGGCACCTGGCCGGCGACGGTGTCGTTCAGCGCCGGGCCGGCGCCGCGGTACGGGATGTGCGTGACGAAGGTGCCCGACAGGCTCTTGTACAGCTCCATCTGCAGGTGGCCGATGCCGCCCGTGCCCGAGGAGGAATAGGAGTACTTGCCCGGGTTGCGCTTCAGTTCGGCGACGAAGCCCTTGTAGTCCTTGGCGGGGAAGCTGGGATGCACCGCGATGATGTTCGGCGTCGCGGCGATGTTGATGATCGGCGTGAAGTCGGTCGTCGGGTTGTACGGGATCTTCGGGTTGATCGCCGGGTTGGCCGCGGTGGTCGAAACGGTCGCCACGCCCAGCGAATAGCCGTCCGGTGCCGCGCGCACGGTCTCGGTCGCGCCCACCACGCCGCCGCCGCCCGCCTTGTTCTCCACGATCACGTTCTGGCCCAGGGCCTTGCCGAGCGGCTCGCTGATCACGCGCGCGATGATGTCCGTGGTGCCACCCGGCGCGAACGGCACCTGCAGCTTCACCACCTTGTTGGGGTAGCCCTGCGCCAGCACGGGGGCGGCCACGGCAGCGGCGGCAGTGGCGGCGAGGGCGATCCACACACGACGTTTCATTCGAGTCACTCCTTGTTCGTAGGCATGCGAAACCGGAATGGTAAGTGCGAAACATGAAGGGCACCTTGCAGGGCCTTGCAGTCAGGGTAAGCCCCGATCCGTGCACCAACCCTGGGCTATCCTCGCGCCGGTGAATTTCCTGCAGCTGCTGCTCCCCGACTTCGCGCTGATCCTCCTGGGCTACCTGGTCTGCCGCTACACCGCGCTGGGACGCCCCGTCTGGGAGCAGGTCGAGAGCCTGGTGTACTTCTTCCTGTTCCCGGTGCTGCTGTTCCAGTCGATCGTGCGCAGCCCGCTGGACCTCGGTGCCGCCTCCAGCCTGATCGCGGCGGGCCTGCTGCTCGGGATCGCCGGCATCGCGCTGGCCTACGCGGTGCCGCACCTGCCGGGGCTGCGCGGCCGCATCGATGCCCGCGAGCACGCCGGCGCCGCGCAGGTGGCCTTCCGCTTCAATTCCTACATCGCCCTGGCCCTGTCCGAGCGGCTGGCCGGCCCTGAGGGCCTGCTGCTGATCGCGGTGCTGATCGGCGTCTGCGTGCCGCTGTTCAACGTGGGCGCGGTGTGGCCGATGGCCCGCCACTCCAACACCGGCTTCGTGCGGGCGCTGGTGCGCAACCCGCTGATCATCGCCACGGCGCTGGGGCTCGCCGCCAACTTCGCCGGCTTCCGCATCCCGCCCTGGCTGGAGACGACCGTCTCGCGCGTGGGCGGCGCCTCGCTGCCGCTCGGGCTGATGGCGGCCGGCGCCGGCATGCAGCTGGCACACCTCGCCCAGCAGAAGGCGCTGACCGTCTCGCTGCTCACGATCCGCCACCTCCTGCTGCCGCTCGTGGCGCTGGGGCTGGCCTGGGCGCTGCGGCTGCCACCGGCGCAGGCCGCGGTGCTGCTCGCGTTCTCCGCCCTGCCCACCGCGTCCAGCTGCTACGTGCTGGCCGCGCGCATGGGCTACAACGGCCCGTACGTCGCCGGCCTCGTCACGCTGTCCACCCTGCTCGGCCTGGCCAGCCTGCCGTTCGCGCTAGGCGTGCTGCGCGCCGTCCTGGGCTAGCGCCCATTCGACGTGCTCGCGGACGAGCGCGCTCGGATGGTCCCGGCGCGCCGCGAGCGCGTCGCGGATGCCGTCGTCGACCCCACGCCGCAGCGCGTTGCCCATGGCCACCGCGATATTGCGCAGCCAGCGCTCGTGGCCGATGCGCCGGATCGGGCTGCCCTCGGTGCGGCGCAGGAACTCCTCCTCGGTCCAGGAGAACAGCGCCACGAGGGGCTGCCCGACGAGGAAAGGGCGCGGCGCGAAGTCCGCCACCAGCGCCGGCTGCGCGAACTTGTTCCAGGGGCACACCAGCTGGCAGTCGTCGCAGCCGTAGATGCGGTTGCCCATGAGGGGCCGCAGTTCGACCGGGATCGGGCCGGCGTGCTCGATCGTGAGGTACGAGATGCAGCGGCGCGCATCCAGCCGGTACGGCGCCACGATCGCGCCGGTCGGGCAGACGTCCAGGCAGGCGCTGCAACTGCCGCAATGGTCGCCGACCGGCGCGGTCGGCGGCAGCGCGAGGTCGACGTAGATCTCGCCCAGGAAGAACATGGAGCCGCCTTCGCGGTGGAGCACCAGCGTGTGCCGACCGCGCCACCCCTGGCCGCTGCGCGCGGCGAGTTCCACCTCCAGCACCGGCGCGGAGTCGGTGAAGACGCGGTGCCCGAAAGGGCCCACCGCGGCGGCCACGCGGTCGGCCAGCTTCTGCAGCCGCGCGCGCATCACCTTGTGGTAATCGCGGCCCCGCGCGTAGAGCGACACGATGGCTTCACCGGAACTTTGCAATCGCGCGAACTCGATCGCCTGCCAGCCCTCCGGTGTCGCCGGCAGGTAATCCATGCGTGCGGTAATCACGCTTGTCGTGCCCGGCACCAGTTCCGCCGGGCGTGCACGGCGCACGCCATGGTTTTCCATGTACGCCATCGAGCCATGGAAACCGTTGGCAAGCCACGCAAGCAAACCGGGTTCCGCGCTCGAAAGGTCGACGCCGGCCACGCCGATTTGGGAGAATCCGAGCTCGCGCGCCCACCCGCGGACCTGCGCCACATCGAAAGGAACCTCGCCCTGACCGCCGTCGAACTGCACCCGCAGATTGTAGGAAGCGCCCCGCGGCCCATGCTGTGGAAGGGCGAAGAGGACACGCGCGCCTTCGCGCAGCGCCTCGCCGGACATCCTGCGGTGAAGGACGCGTTCATCGCGCTGCATGGCGACCTGGGCGCGGGCAAGACCACGCTGGTGCGCCACCTGCTGCGCGCGCTGGGCGCCGAAGGCCGCATCAAGTCGCCGACGTACGCCGTGGTAGAGCCCTATGCGCTGCCCGGCCTGGACGCGTGGCACTTCGACTTCTACCGCTTCGACGACCCGCGCGAGTGGGAGGACGCCGGCTTTCGCGACATCTTCGCCGGCCCCGGACTGAAGCTGGCGGAGTGGCCCGGCAACGCAGGTGCGCTGCTGCCCGTGGCCGACCTCGACATCCACCTGGCGGTGGGCGACGGCGACGCGCGCGAAGTCGGCGTGCAGGCCCGCACGCCGCGCGGGCAGGAGCTGCTGGCATGCGTCTGAAGCGGCGCGGGCTCCTGCAGGCCGGCAGCATCGTGCTGCTGCTGGGCGCGCACCAGATCGTGCGCGGCGCCACCGTGGTCGCCGTGCGCCTGTGGCCGGCGCCGGAATACACCCGCCTGACCATCGAATCCGACGGCCTGCTCACCAGCCGCATGGCCAGCTCGCCGCGGCAGGTGGCGCTGGACATCGACGGCCTGACGCTCGACCCCGGCCTGCGCGAGCTGGTGGCGAAGGTGCATGCCGACGACCCCTACATCGCGGGGATCAAGCTGCTGCAGCCGCTGCCGGGCACCGTGCGGCTGCAGGTCGAACTGAAGCAGCCCACGCTGCCGCAGCTGTTCCAGCTGCCGCCGGTCGCCGCCTACAAGCACCGGCTGGTGGTCGACTTCTTCCCGCCCAAGGCGGTCGACCCGCTCGAAGCCCTGATCGCCGAGCGGCTGAAGGAGAAGAACGCCGCGCCGGCCCTGCCCTCGGTGCCGGAGCCGGACCCCCTGGGCGACCTGATCGCGCAGACGCAACGGCCGGGCCGCGGCGCGCACGCCGCGGAGGTCGCGCGCCCGGCGGCCCCCGCCAAGACCGACCGGCTCATCATCGTGGCGCTGGACCCCGGCCACGGGGGCGAAGACCCCGGCGCCGTTGGTCCGAACGGCACGCGCGAGAAGGACGTCGTGCTGCGCATCGCCCACCTGCTGCGCGACCGCATCAACGGGATGACGATCAAGGGCAACCCGATGCGCGCCTTCCTCACGCGCGACGCGGACTTCTTCGTGCCGCTGCACGTCCGGGTGGAGAAGGCGCGGCGCGTGCAGGCCGACCTGTTCGTCAGCATCCATGCGGACGCCTTCATCACGCCGACGGCGCGCGGCGCCAGCGTCTTCGCGCTGTCGCAGAACGGCGCATCGAGCACCGCGGCGCGCTGGATGGCGGAGAAGGAGAACCGGGCGGACCTGATCGGCGGCATCAACATCAAGACGCAGGACCAGCACGTGATGCGCGCGATGCTGGACATGAGCACCACCGCCCAGATCAACGACAGCCTCAAGCTCGGGAACGCACTGCTCGGCGAGATCGGCGGCGTCGGCCGGCTGCACAAGGCGCAGGTGGAGCAGGCCGGCTTCGCCGTGCTCAAGGCACCCGACATTCCGAGCGTGCTGGTTGAGACGGCCTTCATCAGCAACCCCGAGGAAGAGATGAAGCTGCGCAGCGCGGAGTACCAGGAGCAGCTGGCCCACGCCCTGGTGCGCGGCATCGAGCGCTACTTCGCGCGCAATCCCCCGCTGGCACGCAGCCGGCCGCTCTGACGCCGGCGTGCGTCATCGCGGTGACCGCCGCTCTCTTGAGCGTCATTCCCGCGAAGCGGGAATCCAAGGCATCCGCATTCGGGGGCGTCGCGCCAGGCGGCGGGCGGTGCCGTCCCGCGGTGCCTCGCCCTGCACTCGCTGTCGCTCATTCCGGGTGCGCTGGAAAGCTGTCCCCGGCGACGATCCGGCCTAACTCACTTCCGAGTTTGCCGCGCGCGGCAAACTCTCCGTTCAAACAGAAGCCCGGAAATCAGTGCACAGTCGCAGCGCTCGATACGCGCTACGCGCTCTCGTAGCACTGCTTCGCCGCCGGGAACAGCCTTCCAGCCGAGGCCCCTGACTGCGGGCCGGCACCGCCCGCCGCCTGGCGCGACGCGGTGCGGCTGGAGCGCTTCGCGCCTGGTGCGGGCCCCTGGATTCCCGCCTGCGGGGGAAGGACGCACGCGTGCCCTGAATGCCCAGCACGGTGAGGTGCAACGGCTCTGCGGGCCATCCGGCACGCTCCCCATGCCTCAGCCGCCCTCCATCCACCTGCAAGGAGTCCTGCGACCCGACGACAGTCCCAGTCAAGTTGTTCCTACAGTTCCGAAAAGCCCCGCTGCCTACAGTCGTCTTCACAGGTTGGCCGCGCCTCCAGCGGCTGCGAAATGAATCGATTTGGAAGGTGATCCCATGAAGAAGTATCTCGCTGCGGCCGTGGCCGCCGTTTCCCTCCTGGGCCTGGGTGGCTGCGCCACGATGGACCGTACGACCGTCGGCACCGTGGGTGGCGCCGTGGTGGGTGGCGTCATCGGTGACGCCGTGCTGGGCACCCCGGGTGCCATCGCCGGTGCCATCGGCGGCGGCTACCTCGGCAACAAGGCTGCCAAGAAGTAACCTGGCCTGGAGCGCGTGATCGCCCCGGCGGTCACCTTCTAGATCGGGTAGATCAGCGAGTTGAGCACCATCTCGCTGTCGTACACGCAACGCCGGCTGGCCAGCTTCAGGCCAGCCGGCGTTCGTTCGAAGGCGTCGATGTAGCGGCCCACGTTGTAGACCTCGCTCGCATCGCCGGGCCGGGTGCGGAACACCGCATAGTTCGCCTGCGCGCGGATGCGGCCGTCTTCCTCGCCGAGCAGCAGCGCGGGTCCGACCACGTGCCGCGTGTAGTAAGGCCCGTGGTAGATGGTCTGCGTGATGCCGTACACGCGGTCCTTCATCATTCCCTGGCTCTCCAGCGCGATCAGCGCCAGCGGCAGCCCGCGGTCGAAGTTCTCCCGCGCCTGCACCACGTACTCCCCTTGCGCCAGGAAGAACTGCGGCCAGTCGTCGAAGCGGCGCTCGTCCAGCGCCGCGGCGTAGCGTGCATTGAAGCCGTCGATCTCCAGCTGCAGCAGCAGCGCGTCGCGGTCCGCGGCGCTCATTCGCCCATCACCTTGCGCCAGTAGGCGTACATGCTGCGGATCAGCGTTTCGGTCACCATGTGCTCGGTGCCGCCGGTGCCGGTGCCGCCGAGCTCGCAAAGCGTCTCGCCGTCCTCGCCCCATTGGCGGAAACCCGCCTGGCTGAATTCGATCACCTCGCCATCGTCGGCGCTCACGAACCCGGCGGGGCCGAACAGGTTGGCCTGGCGCAGCCGCCGCCGCGTCATCTCCTCGCCGTCGTCGGCGAAGCCGAAATGCGTCCAGATGAAGTCGAAGCCGCCTTCGCCCCGCGGCACGATGTGGCGCGTGGACAGCGAGTTCACCTGCTGCTGGATGATCACGCTGGGGAACAGCGTGATCATGGTGACGGTCGGCATGATTTCCGTCCCGGGGTTCGACGGGTCGTCCACCTTCCACCAGGGCTCGGGCACCACGTCGAGGATGCGCGGGTCCTGCAGCGCCATGTCGGCCTTGAAGCTGGTCACGCCCTGGGTCACCGCCTTGTTCTCGCCGCCGTCGTTGCGGCGCGAGATCATCACCGCGTGGCGGCCGTGTTCGTCCATCACCATCCGGCTCTTCTGGTCGGCGCGCCACAGCCCGAAGGTCACGAACCACGTGTGGAGCAGTCCCGGGTGGTACGGGTCCTTGATGTTCTCCATCATCAGCTTCCAGTTGCCGGGGATGCGCTGGCGGTTGTAGCCCAGCAGCGTGAGCTGCCGCCCGCGGAAGATGCGGTCCAGCCAGGGCATGACCTGCGGGCCGAGGTACTGCTCCAGCGGCTCGGCCTCCTCGCTGAAAGTCGCGAACACCAGCCCGTGCAGCACCGCCACCCGCAGCCGCGTCAGCCCGTGCTGCTTCAGGTCGAAGCCCTCCGGCATGCCGCCGTTGACGCAGGGCTGGCCGGCGGCGTCGGTCGCCTGCACGCCGTCCTTGAACGGCAGGCCGGCGAGTTCGCCGTTGAGCTTGTACGTCCACTGGTGGTAGGGGCAGACGAAGCTGCGGGCATTGCCCTGCGGCTGCTGGCAGAAGCGCACGCCGCGGTGCGCGCAGCGGTTCTCCACCACGCGGAGGCCGTGGTCGGTGGCGCGGTCCCTGGGCGCCACGCGGTCGCGCACCAGGATCACCTGGCGCTCGCCGACCCACGTGAGGCGGTAGTCGCCCACGTTGGGCACTTCGATGGCGAGGCCCACGTACGACCAGTGCGGGCCGTAGAAGATCTTCTCCAGCTCGCGTCGGTACAGCTGGGCGTCGGTATAGGCCCAGAACGGCACGCGGCTGGAGCCGGTGCCCGGCCAGCGGGACAGGGGTGGGGGCGCGTTCATGGACGGGGTCTCCTGGACCCGATCATATGCATGCATAGCAATCGGGTCCAGCCGGGCTCGCCCGGCCGCGCCATCCGGGACTCAGCGGCTCGCCGGATCGCCCGAGTCGCGCGTGTCGCCGTAGCTGTCGCTGGTCTCGGCGTCCTTGTCCTTCAGGCCCGCGGGCGGATCGCCCGGGACCTTCGGCTGCGGCTTGCCACCGCTGGCTTCACCGCCCTGGCGCTCGCCGGGTGGGTTGTTCGAGACGTCCTTGTTCTGCTCGGGCATGGGGTTCTCCTGGAGGGGTGGCACGCATGCCACCCTACGACGGGAGCGGCCGGCGGCGTGTAGGAGAGGCCCTCAGCCGCGCGCGACGCTGGCGTCGCGCTTCGCCTTCCAGGCACCCGCGATCACCAGCAGGCCGGGCACCAGGATCGTCGCCCAGATGATCTTGTCCAGGTTCTCCTTGACCCACGGGATGCTGCCCAGGAAGAAGCCCGCCGTGACGAGCCCGACCACCCAGATGCCGCCGCCGATCACGTTGTAGGCGGTGAACTTTCCGCGCGTCATCTGCGCGATGCCGGCGACGAAGGGAATGAAGGTGCGCATGAAGGGGAAGAAGCGCGCCAGGATCACCGTGATGCCGCCGTACCTCTCGTAGAACGCATGGGCGCGGTCGAAGGCATCGCGGTTGAAGAATCGCGAGTCCTCCCACTGGAACACCCGCGGCCCGAGCCAGCGCCCGATGGTGTAGTTGCACTGGTCGCCCAGCACGGCGGCAGCCCACAGCAGCCCGATGGCGACCGGGTAGCTCATGAGCCCCACGCCGCACAGCGCGCCCACCACGAACAGCAGCGAGTCGCCGGGCAGGAAAGGCATGACCACGACGCCCGTTTCCACGAAGATGACCAGGAACAACAGCGCGTAGACCCAGGCGCCGTAATTCGTCACGAACGCCTCCAGGTAGCGGTCGACGTGCAGGATGAAGTCGATGAGGAAGGAGACGAGTTCCATCGCCGGGATTATCGTTGCGGCCACCGCCTAGAATCGCCCGCAGATGAGCGCCGTCCTCTCCCCCGCCCCCCGCCGGCCGATCCGCGAGCTGCCCGACGAACTGGTCAGCCAGATCGCCGCGGGCGAAGTGGTGGAACGCCCCGCCTCGGTGGTGCGCGAACTGGTGGACAACGCGCTCGATGCCGGTGCGACGCAGGTTGCCGTCCGCCTGCTGGCCGGCGGCGTGCGGCTGATCTGCATCGAGGACGACGGCGCCGGCATCGCCCGCGAGGAACTGCCGCTGGCGCTCAAGCGCCATGCCACCAGCAAGATCGGCTCGCTGTCCGACCTGGAATCCGTCGCCACCATGGGCTTCCGCGGCGAGGCGCTGGCCGCCGTGGCGTCGGTGTCCGAACTGCACCTGCTCTCGCGCACCGCCGGCCAGGCCAGCGCGTTCCTGCTGGACGCGAGCAGCGGCGAGCTCCGCCCGGCGGCCCGCGCCACCGGCACGACGGTGGAAGTGAAGGAACTGTTCTTCAGCACCCCCGCGCGCCGCAAGTTCCTGAAGACCGACGCCACCGAGTTCGCCCACTGCCTGGAAGCGGTGCGCCGCCATGCGCTGGCCCGGCCGGACGTGGGCTTCACCGTCTGGCACGACGGCAAGCTGTGCGAGCAATGGCGCGCCGGCACGCGCGACCAGCGCCTGGCCGACGTGCTGGGCGAGGATTTCCTGGCGGAGAGCGTGGCCGTGGAGCACGCCGCCGGCCCCGTGCGCATCACCGGACGCGCCGGCATCCCCGACGCGGCGCGCGCCCGCGCGGACTGGCAGTACGCCTACGTCAACGGCCGCTACGTGCGCGACAAGGTGATCACGCACGCGGCGCGCAGCGCTTACGAGGACCTGCTGCACGGCCACAGGCAGCCCGTCTACGTGCTGCAGGTGTCGATCGACCCCGCGCGCGTCGACGTCAACGTGCACCCGACCAAGATCGAGGTGCGCTTTCGCGACAGCCGCGAAGTGCACCAGGCGGTGCGCCACGCGGTGGAGGCGGCGCTGTCGGCGCCACGCGCCGGGCGCGCGAACGAACCGGCGCAGCACGCGCTCCCGCCCGCCGGCGAGGCGTCCCCTCTCCCGGGCGCTCGCTTCGAAGGCTGGAAGCAGCCGGCGATCCCGTTCGTGCCGCGCAGCGGCGAGCCGGTGCGGGACCTCGCCGCCCTCTGGTCGCCCGCTGCTCCAACGCCCCGGACGGAAGAGAGCCCCGCCCCCGCCCGGCTGCCGCAGGGCGAATGGCCGCTGGGCCGGGCCATCGCCCAGCTGCAGGGCATCTACATCCTGGCCGAGAACGCCCATGGCCTGGTGGTCGTGGACATGCACGCGGCGCACGAGCGCATCGTCTACGAGCGCCTGAAGACGCAGATGGACGCGCAGGCGCTGCGCAGCCAGCCACTGCTGATCCCCGCCACCTTCCCGGCCACGCCGGCGGAGGTCGCCACGGCCGAAGCTGCGCAGGAGGCGCTCGAGGCGCTCGGCCTGCAGATCACCCCCTTCACGCCGAAGACCCTGGCCGTGCGCGCCGTGCCGACCACGCTGGCGCAAGGCGACCCGGTGGAGCTGGCGCGCAGCGTCCTGGCCGAGCTGGCGCAGCACGAAGGCAGCAGCGTGGTGGAACGCGCCCGCAACGAGCTGCTGGCCACCATGGCCTGCCACGGCGCCGTCCGCGCCAACCGCAAGCTGACCCTGGAGGAAATGAACGCCCTGCTGCGGCAGATGGAGGAGACCGAGCGCTCCGACCAGTGCAACCACGGCCGCCCGACCTGGCGCCAGCTCACGCTGCGCGAGCTCGACGGGCTGTTCCTGCGGGGCCGATAGGGGCGTGCGCCCAGGCTGCTCGTCCTTTACCGGGCGCAACAGCTGAACTTTCCGGGCCGTGGCAGACTCTGACCCGCCCATGCGCACCCGCCGTTTCCTCCTCTCGGCCACCGGCCTTGCCCTCACCGCCCTGCTGTCCGTCGGCTGCGCGACGCTCGACGAGCGGCAACGGGAATGGATCTTCCAGCCGGGCGATCGCGCCTGGGGCGGCAGCGCCCATTACGCCGAAGGCATGCAGGAGGTCTGGATCCCCTTCGAGTCGAAGGTGACCGGCAAGTCCTCGCGGCTGCACGGCCTGTGGCTGCCCGCCGAGGGGCAGCCCGCCACGGCCCCGGTCCTGCTGTACCTGCACGGCGCCAAGTGGAACGTCTCGGGCTCCGCGCCGCGCATCCGCCGCATGCAGGAACTGGGCTTCTCGGTGCTGGCCATCGACTACCGCGGCTTCGGCAAATCCACGCGCGAACTGCCTTCAGAAGACATGGCGTACGAAGACGCCCGCGCCGCCTGGGAATGGCTGGCGCAGGAACATCCCGGGCGCCGCCGCTTCGTGTTCGGCCATTCCCTGGGCGGCGCCATCGCGATCGACCTCGCCTCCAAGGTGGCCGACGAACAGGGCGTGATCGTCGAAGGCACCTTCACCTCGATCCCGGACGTGGCCAGCTCGATGAAGTGGGGCTGGCTGCCGATCGGCCCGCTGATCACGCAGCGCTTCGAGTCGGTCCGCAAGGTCGCGAAGGTCGACTCGCCGCTGCTGGTGGTGCACGGCGACAACGACCGGCTGATCGATTCCTCGCTGGGAAAGCGCCTCTACGAGGCCGCCACCGGGCGGAAGCACTTCGTGCTGGTCGAAGGCGGCTCGCACTTCAGCACCATGTCGGTCGGGCAGGCCCAGTACCGCCAGGCGCTGGCCCAGTTCTTCAGCCTGAACTAGCGCGCTGCAGCGCCGCGACCGCCGCGCGCACGTCGGCGATCGGCATCTGGCCGGGCGCCGAGGCCGCCCCGCCGACGGCGAACGTGAGCGCCGAACCGAACACGCCGCCGCAGACGCGGCTCACGGCACCGAGCTCGCCCATCGCCATGCTGATCACCGGGATGGGCAGCTCGCGGCTGGCCCGCAGGGTCGCGCCGAGCAGCCGGTGCACGTCCTCCAGCGACTGCGGCATGACCGCGACCTTGGCGACATCGGCGCCCAGGGCGTGGGCATGGGCGAAGCGCTCGCGCAGCGCCGCGTCGTCGGGCGTGCGGTGGAAATCGTGGAAAGACAGCACCAGAGGCAGCCCGCGGGCTCGCGCCAGCGCGCGAACACGCGCGAGCTCGGCCTCCGGCCCGGACATCTCCCAGTCCAGCAGGTCCACCAGGCCCTGGCTCGCGAGCGCCTCGTAGAGCCCGGCGACCTCCGCCTCGCCGATGGGAATGGACTGGCCCCCCTCGCGATGCGAGCGCCGCGTGAACAGGATCGGCAGGCCCTGCGCCGCCGCGCGCACGCGACGGCCGGCGGCCACCACTGCCTGCGCATCGGCAAGGCCCGTGAAGAAATCGACGCGCCACTCCAGCAGGTCGGGCTGCAGGGCCGCGACGGTCCGCGCCTCCGCCTCCAGCGCATCGGCATCGCGCGCCACCAGCGGGGCGCAGACGGCAGGCAGCCGCCCACCTGCAAGGGGGTGTCCGCGGACGACGATGGGTGATGGCTGCATTCCCGCTCCTGCGCATGGCGCGCGGGGCGGATTGTACGGAGCCTAGTTCGAGTGGTTGCCGCCGTCCGCGTCGGCTTGCGGGTGGGCGGACTGCGCGGCCTGGGGCTGCTGTTGCTGCTGCACGGAGCCGCCGCCCTGCGGCGACCCGCCGGCTTCCGTCCTGCGGAAGCCGAGTTTCTTCAGTTCGCGTTCGAGAAGCTCGCGGCGCACCGACATGGGCAGCGTTTCGCTGGTCCAGGTGTCGTCGCGATCGTTCGATCCGCCGGATCCATGGGCACTCATGCATGCATGTTGGAGGCGCGGCGTGGGACTTTACAGTCGAACGGGGCCGAGTTGCATGTGCGAATCGTCCGACAAGGACGTCAGCGGCTCGCCTGCGCAAACCGCCTACGGACCGGAGTTCTCGCGCGCCGTGAGGTCGCCGAACCAGGCGATGAATTCGGCGGTCTGGCCCTTGTCGAAGACGGCGTCGGCACCGAGGTCCAGGCAATGCTGGCGCACCCCGGGGGTGGCGTAGCTGCTGAACACGACGATGCGCCCGCCCTGCGGGTCGGCCTTGCAGCGCCGGATGACGTGCATGCCCGCGCCCTGCTCCAGCACCAGGTCGACGATGGCCACGTCCCAGCCTCCGGGATGCTCGTCCAGCCAGAGGTTGGCCTCGGCTTCGGTGCTGGTCGCCGCGACGATGGTGAACCCGCCGATGGAGGCGAGCATGTCGCCCAGCAAGCCGCGCATGCGATGCACGTCCTCCACCAGGAACACCCTCAGGTCCACTTCGACACTCCAAGCCAACGGGGCCCGATTGTCCCGCGCTGCGCGACGGCGCGGTGACCAGTGAAACCATTTGCATACACCCGCTGGCCCGGGGCCGCCCCGGGGCGTTCTGCTAACCTCGGCCGGGATGACCACCGCCGCGCCGCCTGCCGTGGTGGCGCTCGCCGGCCCCACGGCCTCCGGCAAGAGCGCCGCCGCCCTCGAACTCGCGCGGCGGCTGGACGCGGAAATCGTCAGCGTCGATTCCGCGCTCGTGTACCGCGGCATGGACATCGGCACGGCCAAGCCCACCGCCGCCGAACGGGCCGCCGTTGCGCACCACCTGATCGACATCCGCGACCCCACGCAGGCCTACAGCGCCGCCGAATTCGCGGCCGACGCGGCCCGGGCCGTGGCGGAGATCCGCGGGCGCGGGCGCCGCGTGGTGCTCGCCGGCGGCACCATGCTGTACTTCAAGGCGCTGTTCGAAGGCCTGGACGCGATGCCGCCGGCGGACCCCGCATTGCGCGCGGCCCTCGAGGCCGAAGCCGCGGCGCGGGGCTGGCCGGACCTGCACGCGGAACTGGCCCGGATCGATGCGCCCACGGCCGCCCGCCTGGCCCCCAACGACGCGCAACGCATCCAGCGCGCCCTCGAGGTGTACCGCGGCACCGGCACGCCGCTGTCCGCTTTCCACCAGGGCGCGGGGCGTTCCGGCGGACTGCGGCCCGACCTGTTTCTGTCGCTCGAGCCCACCGACCGCGCCTGGCTGCACGAACGCATCGCGGCGCGCTTCGACGCCATGCTGGCGGCGGGCTTCCTGGACGAAGTGCGGGCGCTGCGCGCGCGGGGTGACCTGCACGCGGACCTGCCCAGCATGCGTTGCGTGGGCTACCGGCAAGCCTGGGAGGCACTCGAGGGGCGATGGCCGCTGGACAGCGTGCGCGAGCGCGGCATCGCGGCCACGCGCCAGCTCGCCAAGCGGCAGGTGACCTGGCTGCGCGGCATGGCGGACCGGCAGGTGGTCCCGTGCGACGCGCCGGACGCGATGGCGCGGGTCCTGCGCGCCGCGGGGGTGCCCGCCTGATGCTGGAAGTGCAATCCCTCGCCAAGCGCTACGGCGACACGACGGTGTTCCGCGATGTCTCGCTCGCGGTGGCGCCAGGCGAGTTCGTCGCGATCGTGGGCGAATCGGGCGTGGGCAAGTCGACGCTGCTCAACTGCATGGCGGGACTGGACAGCTGGGACGCCGGCCGCGTCCTGGTCGACGGGCAGGACCTGTCCACGCTGGACGACGAGGCACGGGCCATCCTGCGCCGCCGGAAACTCGGTTTCGTGTTCCAGGCCTTCCACGTGCTGCCGCACCTGGACGTGGCGCAGAACGTGGGCCTGCCCTTGCTGCTGCTGCAGCGGCCGGACGCCCGCCGGGTCGAGGCGATGCTGGCCGCGGTCGGGCTCGAGGGGCTGGGCGGCCGGCTGCCGCAGGAGCTCAGCGGCGGGCAACTGCAACGCGTCGCCATCGCGCGGGCACTGGTGCATGCGCCGCGCCTGCTGCTGGCCGACGAGCCCACCGGCAACCTCGATCCGGCCACGGCCACGCGCGTGCTGGACGTGCTGCGGGCGCAGGCGCGCGAAAGCGGCGCCGCGCTGGTGCTGGTGACGCATTCGGAGGCTGCGGCCGGGCGGGCCGACCGCGTGCTGCACCTGCGCAGCGACGGGATCGCCTAGGCAGGCGGGTTCAGGCCCAGGCGCGAGGCGAGCACGCCGGTGGCGACGGAACCTTCGATGGTGACCAGGTCCCCGCTCTGCGCGTGCTTGGCGACCACCGTGGGCACGCTGGCGAACCCGAAGCGGTTGAAGAGCTCGGTGTTCTTGCGCACCGCTTCCTTCTGCGCGTCGGGGGCCCCCATCGCCGCGATGCCGCCCTGCTGGCCGCGCAAGGACTTCTCGTGCTCGTCCATCGCGGCGACCGGGTCGGGCGCGCCCAGGATCGCGGCCCCCTGCGGCGCGCTCTTGTCGTTCAGGAGCGAAACCGGGATCCAGACGAAGCGCGCCTGCGATCGCAGCGGACGCGCGGCCTCCCACAGGGCCGCGCAATGCGGGCACTGCGGGTCGAAGAAGACGTAGGCCACGCGCGTGCTCATCGTCGAGCCGACGTTGAAGCCCCTGGCTTCGGCGGCCACGACGTCGAGCGAGACCGGGGCGGCGGCAGCGGCCGGCTTGCCGGCCTCGCGGCTGCCTTCCCTTCCGCACGCCGCCAGGACGAACGCGCCGGCCAGGCCGGCGGCGAGCGTGCGGCGCTTCATGCCGGGAGGGCGGCGCGGCCGCCCAGCTGGGAGCAGTACTGCATGAGGTCGTTCACCTGGGATTTCAGGAAGACGGCGTCGGCCCCGAGCTTGCGGCAATGGGTGTGGATGCCGTCGCTCGCATAGTCGCTGAACACGACGACGTTGCCGTTGCCGCGCGCATCCGCGTACTCGCGGGCCTTGGGGATCACCGCCATGCCCGTGCCCTGTTCGAGCACGAGGTCGACGATCGCCAGGTCCCATTCCCCATGGTTCTCCGACAGCCACAGCTTGGCCTCGGCCTCGGTCGCGGTGGCGTTCACCAGCCGGAAGTCGCCGACGCTCGCGAGCAGGTCGCTCACGATGGCGTGGACGGGCTTCATGTCCTCGACCAGGAATACGCGGATGGTCACGGGGGTCCTTCGAATGCGATGTGATTCTAGTGTGTCTCCAGCCCGACCGTCACTGCGCGGCCTTGGCCTGCTCCAGCAGCTCCGTGACTTCCTCGAGTTCCTCCGCCGCCTGCTGCACCTTGCGTTCGAGTTCCGCGTTCTGGCGGATCGCCCATGCGACGTCATCGCAGCGGTCTTCCGGCGGCAGGTGCCGGTCGAGGGCGCCGTGGGTCAGGCCCAGTTCGGCGCTGGCGACTTCCAGGTCTCGCTGCACCTGGTCGGTCTTGGACTTCGCGGCTTCGATATGCGGGTTGGGCACCTGCGACATGCTGTTCCTTTTCTGGCCTTGGTGAGCGTGAAGGCTAGGGGCGGGCCGACGGCTCAGCCGTCAGGCGGCGGCCCGCGCGGGCGCCGGAACTCTCCGCCTCGCGACGGCGTACGAGCCCGCACGCGCGTCGGCAACGCGCAGGCACAGCTACCGCCGTTCTCCTACAAACCCGGACACGCAAGCTCACCATCATCGGGACACCCAGCAAGGGCCAACCAGCAAGGAGAACGATCCATGGCGACACGCGAGAAAGATGCCTGCGACCTGCTCGATGCAGACCACCGCGCGGTGAAGAAGATGTTCAAGGAATACGAGGACCTGACCAACTCCCGCGGCCGCACCGTCGCGCAGAAGAAGATGGACCTCGCCCGCCAGATCTGCCACGAGCTCACCGTGCACGCGCAGATCGAGGAAGAGATCTTCTACCCGGCCCTGCGCGCCGTCATGAAGGACACCGACCTCATCGCCGAAGCCGAGGTCGAGCACCAGTCCGCCAAGGACCTGATCGCGCAGATCGAAGGCATGGCCGAAGCCGACGAGATGTTCGACGCCAAGGTCACCGTGCTGGGCGAGTACATCGACCACCACGTGAAGGAAGAGCGCAACGAGATCTTCCCGAAGGCGCGTGCGGCCCGCAAGCTGGACCTCGTGTCCATGCGCGACGAGCTGATGGCGCGCAAGGAAGAACTGATGGGAGAGATGGCCTAAGGCCTGCTCCCCGCGCGGGCGCTGCACAATGGTGCATGCTCGCGCTGCTTGCGACCTATTCCTGGCAGGAAGTCCGGCACCACGCGTGGCGCAGCGCGGCCGCCGTGGTGGCCGTCATGCTGGGCGTGGCCCTCGCCTTCTCCGTCCACCTGATCAACGCATCGGCGCTGGACGAGTTCTCCAGCGCCGCGCGCTCCGCCGGCGGCCAGCCCGATCTCGAACTGCGCGCGATGCAAGGTGCGATGGACGAGGCGCTCTATGCGCGTGTCGCCGCCGATCCGGCCGTGGCGGTCGCCAGCCCCGTCCTCGAACTCCAGACCCTCGCCCTCACCCCGGATGGACGGCGCAGCACCGTGCGCGTGCTGGGGGTCGATGCGCTGGTGGTGGCGCAGATCGCACCCACGCTGGTGGCCATGCCGCGCGACGGCGCGGACCGGCTCGCGATCCTGGCCGCCGACACCGTCTTCCTGAACCCTGCGGCCCAGCGCCTCTTCGGCAACGCGGCACTGCGCGTGCAGGCGGGCCTGGCGCTGCGCGAGGTGAAGGTGGCGGGCACCACCAACGCCGGTGGCGGGCCGCTGCTGCTGATGGACATCGCCGCGGCGCAGGACCTGTTCGGCCGCAGCGGCCAGCTGACGCGCATCGACCTGCGCCTGCGGCCCGGCGTGGTGCAAGCCGCATGGTTGCGGTCGCTGCAGCTGCCGGCCGGTGTGCAGGCCGCCGATCCTGGTGACGCCGGCCAGCGCGTGAGCCAGCTGTCGCGCGCGTACCGCGTCAACCTCACGGTGCTGGCGCTGGTCGCGCTCTTCACCGGTGCCTTCCTCGTGTTCTCGGTGCTGGCCCTCAGCGTCGCGCGCCGCGCGCAGCAGCTGGCGCTGCTCGGCGTGCTGGGCCTGACCGCCCGCCAACGGCTGCGGCTGGTGCTCGCCGAGTCGGCGCTGCTCGGCACGCTGGGCAGCATCGCCGGCGTCGCCCTCGGCGCCGCGCTGGCCGCCGCGGCGCTGTCGCTGCTGGGCGGCGACCTCGGTGGCGGCTACTTCCCCGGCGTGCAGCCGCAGCTGCAATGGAGCACGCCGGCCGCGATCGCCTACGGCTGCCTGGGCGTGCTGGCCGCGGTCGTCGGCGGCTGGTTGCCGGCGCGCAGCGCGGCGCGCCTGCCGCTGGCGCAGACGCTCAAGGGGCTGGGCACCGCCCTGCCCCGCGGACGCCGCCACGGTCTCGGCTGGCTGGCGCTGGCGGGCGCCGGCGGCCTGGCGCTGCTGCCGCCGGTGGCCGGCATCCCGCTCGCCGCCTACCTCTCCGTGGGATTGCTGCTGGTGGGCGGCATCGCGGTCCTGCCCGGGCTGGTGGGCGCCCTCTACGACCGCATCGCGCCGCGGGTCGCGCAGCGGCTGCTGCCCATGCTCGCGGTCGAACGCGCGCGCCGGGTGCGCGAAAGCGCGGCGGTCGCGGTCAGCGGCGTGGTCGCCGCCCTCAGCCTCGCCGTCGCGCTGACCGTCATGGTGGCGAGCTTCCGCCAGTCGGTGGCGGACTGGCTCGACGTGCTGCTGCCCGCCGACCTGTACGTGCGCACGAGCAGCAGCACGGCCAGCGGCGACACGGCCTACCTGACGCCGCCGCTGGTGCAGGCGCTGGCCGACCTGCCGGGCGTGGAGCGCGTGGCCACGCAGCGCGTGCGCAACCTGCTGCTGGACCCGGAACGTCCGCCCGTGACGCTGCTCGCGCGCCCGATCGGCGCCGCCCACCGCGCGCTGCCGCTGGTGGGCGAGACCGCCAGCGTGCCGAACGACGCCGTGCCGGTCTACGTGAGCGAGGCGATGGTCGACCTCTACGGCGCCCGCCGCGGCGAAGCCCTGCCCCAGCTGGCGCCGGCAATGGGCGGCGGCCCCTTCGTGGTGGCGGGCGTCTGGCGCGACTACGTGCGGCAGACCGGCGCCATCGTGATCGACCAGGCCGACTACCTGCGGCTTACCGGCGACACGCGCATCAACGACGTGCAGCTGTGGCTGGCCGAAGGCGCTTCGGCCGACGACGTGCAGCGCCAGGCGCGTGCGCTGGTGGCGCGCGAGGCCGGCAACCCCGACCTGGTGGAGCTGGCCTCAGCCGCGGAGGTGCGCAGCATCTCCCTGCGCATCTTCGACCGCAGCTTCGCGGTCACCTACTGGCTGCAGGCCGTGGCCATCGCCATCGGCCTCTTCGGCGTGGCGGCCAGCTTCAGCGCGCAGGTGCTGGCGCGGCGCAAGGAGTTCGGCCTGCTCGCCCACCTCGGGCTCACGCGACGGCAGATCCTCGCGGTGGTCGCCGGCGAAGGCGCCGCCTGGACGCTGATCGGCGCGCTGGCCGGCCTCGGCCTGGGCATCGCCGTCGCCGTCGTGCTGGTGCACGTGGTCAACCCGCAAAGCTTCCACTGGACGATGGACCTGCTGCTGCCCTGGGCACGGCTGCTCGCGCTGTGCGCCGCCGTCGTCGTGGCCGGCACCGTGACCGCCTGGCTGGCGGGCCGCGCCGCGGCCGGCCGCGACGCCATCCTGGCCGTCAAGGAGGACTGGTGATGCGCCGCCGACCCTTGCTCGCCGCGCTGCCGGCGCTCGCCTTCGCCCGCCCGGCGCTCGGCCTGCCGCCGCGCCGCCTGGCCTTCCCGGCCGACCATGGCGCGCACCCCGACCTACGCACCGAGTGGTGGTACATCACCGGCCATGCGCAGGACGGCGACCGCATCTTCGGCTTCCAGGTCACCTTCTTCCGCTCGCGGGTGGATGCGGCGCAGCAGCTGCAGTCGCGCTTCGCCGCGAAGCAGCTGGTGTTCGCGCACGCGGCCGTCACCGACGTCCAGGGCGGCAAGCTGTGGCACGACCAGCGGATCGCACGCCAGGGCTTCGGCATCGCCGAAGCCGCCGAGGGCGAGGCGAAGCTGCGCCTGCGCGACTGGTCGCTGGCGCGCGAAGGCAATGCCTGGCATGCGGTGCTGGCGGCGCAGGGCTTCGCCCTCGACGTGCGCTGCACCGCCACGCAACCCGTGCTGCTGCAGGGCCGGCAGGGGCTTTCGCGCAAGGGACCGGACCCGTCGCAGGCCAGCTACTACTACAGCGAGCCGCAACTTGCCGTGACCGGCAAGCTGTCGCTGCAAGGACGCACGTTCCAGGTGACCGGCAAGGCCTGGATGGACCACGAGTGGAGCGAAGCGCTGATGCATCCGGACGCGGTGGGCTGGGACTGGATCGGCATGAACCTGCACGACGGCAGCGCCCTCACCGCCTTCCGCCTGCGCCGCAAGGACGGCGGCACGCTGTGGGACGGCGGGTCCATCCGCGGGCCCGCGGGTGCCGTGTCGGTCGCCGGCCGCGGCGAGACCGAGTTCATCCCGGGCAAGCGTTGGACCAGCCCGGCGTCGAACGCGAGCTATCCGGTGGAGTGGACGGTCCGCACGTCGGCGGGCATCTACGAAGTGCGCGCGCTGCTTCCCAACCAGGAGCTGGACAGCCGCGCGTCGACCGGTGCGATCTACTGGGAGGGCCTGTCCGACCTCGTCGACAGCCAGGGGCGGCCGGTGGGGCGTGGCTACCTCGAGATGACCGGCTATGCCGGACGGCTGCGCTTGTGACGCGCGGCGCTCAGAGCGACAGCGGCAAGGCCAGGTGGCGCTCGTACATCCTGTCGCGGTGCTCCAGCAGCACGTCGTCCAGCGCGGCATCCGTCGCCGGCTCGCGGAACGAGAACGCGGCGCGGGCGCCGGCGTCCATCGCGCACACCTCGTGCGGCAAGGGCCGCAGCATCGCGAGCACCGCCGCGGCGTAGATGTCCACCGCCGTGAGCGCCGCCCCCAGGAAGTAGTCGCTGCCGGCCGCCCGTTGCGCCTTCAGGCGGGCGGCGAACATCGCCAGCAGCCCCGCGACGCGCTGCGCCGCCTGTGCCCCGGCTTGCGGGCTGTAGCCGTACTTGCGGCCGATGTACGCGGCGACGTCCGGCTGGAACCCGCCTGCGCCCTGCAGCCCGGCGTGCACCAGTTGCAGCCGGCGTGACCAGGCGAGCCCCTGCTCCCCGACCAGTTCGTGCGCCAGGCCGAAGGCGAGCGCGCGGTCGGCCGGGTCGGCGGGAAGCAGCGGCGGCGCCGGCGCAATGCGTTCGGCCAGCAGCAGGATCTCGGCCCATCCCGAGCGCGGTGGCTCGTCGCCGTACACCGCAACCGGTGCATTGCGCTGGCCCGCCCATTCCTTCAGCGGCTTGCTGTCGTAGGCCAGGCGCACGGCGGTCCAAGGGATCCCCTTGACGCGGAAGATGCCCTTGGCGGCCTCGGACCAGGGGCTGGGGATGCCGCCCACCACGACCATCCGCAGGCCGGGTGCGGTGATCGCTTCTTCGACGCTGGCGTAAGCGATGTGCATGACCGCCATGCTAGCCGAGCCATTCCCGCGGCCGGCCGTAGGCACGCAACTACATGGATCGCCGCCACGGGCGGATGGGCGCCGCGACGACGCACGCTACCTTGGCGGGAAGACCCAAGGAGTTTCGAATGGCCCAACAGGACGCATGCACCCTGCTCGACGACGAGCACAACGAAGCGATCGCGATGTTCGAGCAGTACAAGGCGGCACACGACGCGCGCCGCCGACAGGTGATCGCCTCGGAAATCCGCCAGGCGCTCCTCGTGCACATGCAGATCGAGGAAGAGATCTTCTACCCCGCGTTCCAGCGCGCCACCGGCGACCAGGAGTTGCTCCAGGACGCGAACAAGGAGCACGCGGAGGCGCGCGAACTGCTCGCGAAGATCGAAGGCGACCGGCAGGACGCGCGGCTGATGCTGGAGCTGGAGGACGCCATCCTGCACCACGTGAACGACGAGCGCGAGAAGATGTTCCCGAAAGCGCGCGCGACGAAAAACCTCGACCTGATGGGCCTGGCGGACCAGTTGCAGGCCCGCAAGGCGGAGCTGCTGGGAACGGTGGCCGCTTAGGCAGCGCCCGACGTCACCCGCCGCGCTGGGCGACCACGCCCTGGTCGTGCAGCCTGCCGAAAGCCGCGGCGTCGATGCCCAGCAGCTCGTGCAGCACCTCCTCGGTGTGCTGCCCCAGCCGCGGTGCCGGTGCCGCCGGCAGGCGAGCGCGCGCCGAGAAGTCCAGCGGAAGGCCCGCCGCCAGCATCGGCCCGACACCCGCCTGCTCGATGGTGGAGAACATCGGGTTGGCGGGCGAGCATTCGGGGTCGTCGCGCACCAGCTGCGCGACGTCCTGGTAGCGGCCCCAGCAGACGCCCAGGCGATCGAACGTCGCCGCCAGGTCGGCCAGCGTGCGCCCGGCGATACGTGGCGCCACCAGTGCCGCCAGTTCGCGGCGGGCGCGGAAGCGGTGGCCTTCCTGCCCGAGGTCCAGCCCCAGTTCGGCGCCGAGGGCATCGACCTGCGCCTGGATGCCGAGCGCCTCGCAGAGCGTGCGCCACATCTTGGCGGTCAGCCCCACCACCATCACGCGCTCGCCGTCGGCGGTCGTGAAGTCTCGGCCGAAGGCGCCGAACAGCTCGTTGCCGTGGCGCTCGCGCGGCCGTCCCCGGCGCGCTTCCTCCAGGAAGCCCAGGTGGTTCATCACGGCCAGGCCCACGTCCTGCAACGCGAGCTTCACGTGCTGGCCCTCGCCGGTCAGCCGACGGTGGCGCTCCGCGGCCAGCAGTCCGACCGCGACCATCTGCCCCGTGACGAGGTCCCACGCCGGCAGGACGTGGTTGACCGCGCCTTCGATCCCCGGCTCGCCGGTGAAGTACGGCACGCCCAGGCGCGCGTTCACGGTGTAGTCGACCGCGGAGCCGCCGTGGCGGTCGCCCTGAAGCGTCAGCTGGATCAGGTCGGGTCGCCGCGCGCGCAGCTTGTCCGGGTCCAGCCAGCCACGCGGCGGGAAGTTGGTGAGGAACAGGCCGGCGTTCTCCCCGGGCGCGCAGGCCAGCGCCATCGCGATCTCGCGGCCTTGCGGCGACTGGAGGTCCAGCGCCACCGAGCGCTTGGACTTGTTGAGGCCGCACCAGAACAGGCTGGTGCCCTCTTCCGTCACCGGCCAACGGTGGTGGTCCAGCCCGCCCGCGAGCGGGTCGATGCGGATCACGTCGGCGCCCATCTGCGCCAGCGTCATGCCGCCCAGGGGCGCGGCGACGAAGGCCGCGGCCTCGACCACCCGCATGCCCGAGAGGATGCCGGGCGGCGTCATGCGGCCGCCGGCGCGAGGCCGAGCGCGCGTTCCATCAGGCTGCGCGCCACCACCTTGAGCGCCAGCGTCTCCTCGGCGCCTTCGAAGATCGACAGCACGCGCGCATCGACGAAGTAGCGGCTGACCGCCGTCTCCTCGGCATAGCCCATGCCGCCATGCAGCTGCAGCGCCTCGCGCGTGACCGTTTCGGCGGAACGGCAGGCCAGCAGCTTGACCAGGCTCGCTTCCATGCGGCCGTCGCCCCGGTCGACGCGGCGCGCGACTTCGCAGGCCAGCTGGCGGCAGGCCGCGAGTCGCGCGCCCATGCGCGCCAGCTTGGCCAGGGTCAGCGGGTACTCGACCAGCGCCTGCCCGAACACCTTGCGGTCCTCGCCGTACCGGATGGCCGCCTTGAGCGCCGCGCGCATGACACCGCAGGCGCGCGCCGCCGTCTGCATGCGGCCGCCCACCATGCCCGCCATCGTGAAATAGAAGCCCTGGCCGAGGCCCGCCCCGCCGCCGACCACGTTGGCGTCGGGCACGAAGAAGTCCTCGAACGACAGGTCGAAGGAATGCATGCCGCGGTAGCCGATGGTGGGAATGGCGCGGCCGCTGAGCGTGCCGCCGGTCTCCTGCCGGAAGACGAAGTCGTGGCCGTCGAAGGACGGCTTCTCCACCAGCAGCAGGCTCAGGCCCTTGTGGCCCAGCGAGCGGTCCGGGTCGGTGCGCGCCACCACCATCAGGACGCCCGCCTTGCCGGCGAAGGTGCACCAGGTCTTGGCACCGCGCAGCCGCCAGCCGCCCGGCACCCGGGTGCCGCGCAGCGTGAGGCCGGCGACGTCCGAACCGTGGTCCGGCTCGGTGATCGCGATCGCGCACAGCGGCTCGCCCCGGGCCAGGCCCGGCAGCCAGCGGGCCTGCTGTTCCGGCGTGCCGCCGGTCATCAGGGCACGCGCCAGGATCTCCGGCCGCGTGATCAGGCTGCCGGCGGCGGCCAGCGAGCCCTCCGACAGGGCCTCGGTCACCAGCACCATCAGCAGCGAATCCTCCCCGTCGTCGGGGGCGCTGCCGCCGAAGCGCCCCGGCACCGACAGGCCGAACACGCCCATCTCGCGCAGCGGCTGCAGCAATTGCTCCGGGATGGTCAGGTTGCCGCGATGGATCGCCTCGGCCTGCGGCGCCACCACCTCCGTGGAGAAGCGGCGGAAGCTGTCCTGCGCCATCGCGTGCGCTTCATCGAGCGGATAGCTGCCGACCTCGCCGTCGGCCGCAGCGACAGCGCGCCCCGTGGCGGCCAATGCTTCGGCGCCGCTCGCCGCCAGGCGCAACGCATCCCAGCGGGGATCGTCCCGCACGGCCCGCAAAGGCGCAAGTTCGAGGCCGAGGTCCAGGAAGATCGCGTCGAGCCGCGCGAGCACGGCAGCGGCGGCGTCGCTGGCGAACAGGAGGGCCAGGCGGACGTCCAGCCCGCTGGACTCCTCGTGCAGCAGCGCCAGGCCGGTCTCGGCGGCGAGCAGCTCCGCGCCGGCCCAGGCCAGCTCGAACGAAGCGACCTGGTGCGCGTCCAGCCGCTCGCCGGAAAGGCGGCCGCCCGGGCCGCTGCAGCGTCCGGCCAACGCGACCGTGGCAACGTCGAACGCGCTCCGCAGCGCTCCGAGGACATGGCGCGCGGCGGCGGCGTGGGAAAGGGGTGCGTCTTGCATCGGGGGCCTGTCGCCCGATTCTGCACCGGCCGCGGCGACCGCCGCCTACGCCACGGTGCGTGGCAGGCGCCCCCCGGCTGCTCGGCCGGATGGCATCATCAAACGATGCTTCTCTTCCAGTCCGCCAAGCACGAGCTGAAGGCGGGCCAGGACCGCCTGCGCGCCCTGGCCGCCAACACTTCCGCCGTCGTCTGGCACACGGCGGCGGACGGCGCCGTCGCCCAGCGCAACCCCTCCTGGGAAGCGTTCACCGGCCAGTCCGCGCAGGAAAGCATGGGCTGGGGCTGGACCGATGCGGTCCACCCCGACGACCGCGAGCTGCTCATGGAAGAGTGGCGGACGGCCGTCGAAGGCAGCCACGGGTTCGAGACGATGTACCGCTTGCGGCGCCACGACGGCGAGCACCGGTACATGCTGGCGCAGGGCACGCCCGTCACGCAGGACGGCAAGGTGCGCGAATGGGTCGGCGTGTGCGTCGACGTGACGGAAAGCCGCAAGGCCGAACTGGCGCTGCGCGAGAGCGAGGAACGCTTCCGCTTCCTCGACCGGCTGGGCCAGGCCACGCGGGCGCAGACCGATGCCACCGACGTCATGGCGACCAGTGCCCGGCTGCTCGGCGAGTACCTCGGGGCCACTCGCTGCGCCTATGCGGACGTCGAGGCCGACAGCAACCGCTTCACCATCCGCAACGACTGGACGGCCGAAGGCGTTGCGTCCAGCGCCGGCGCCTATTCGCTGGACCTGTTCGGGCCGCAGGCGACGTCCAACCTGCGCCAGGGACGCCACCTCGTCGTGCGCGACGTGGACCGCGAGCTGGGCGACGAAGGCGGCGGGCGCATGTTCAATGCGATCGGCATCAAGGCCGTCATCTGCGCCGGCCTGGTCAAGGGTGACCGGCTTGTCGCGATGATGGCGGTGCACCAGGCGACACCGCGCGACTGGACGCAGCAGGAGATCAGCCTGATCACCGAGGTCGTGGAACGCTGCTGGGCCCACATCGAACGCGTCCGCGACAACGCCATCCTGCGGGAGCAGGACCGCCGCAAGGACGAATTCCTCGCCACGCTCGCCCACGAGCTGCGCAACCCGCTGGCGCCCATCAAGTACGCCCTGGCCATGATGCGGCGCGCGCGCGATGCGTCGCAGGTGGAGAAGGCACAGGACGTGATCGATCGGCAGGTGTCGCAGATGGCGCGGCTGATCGACGACCTGCTGGACCTGTCGCGCATCAACCGGGGGCTGGTGGAGCTCAAGCGCGAGCGGGTGGGCGTGCTGCAGCTGGTGCAGTCGGCGCTGGAAGTCGCGCGGCCCGGCATCGAAGCGGCGGGCCACGCGCTGCAGGTCGAGCTGCCGGCGGAGGACCTCTTCGTCGACGCCGATCCCACGCGCATCGTGCAGGTGATCAGCAACCTGCTGGGCAATGCGGCCAAGTACACGCCCGACGGCGGGAACATCCGGCTGTCGGCGGCACAGCGCGACGGCCACGTGGTGATCGAGGTCCGCGACAATGGGATCGGCATCCCGCCGGAGCAGCAGGGGCAGCTGTTCCAGATGTTCACGCAACTGCAGCACAGCACCGCGCGTGCCAAGGGCGGCCTGGGCATCGGGCTGTCGCTCGTGAAGACGCTGGTGCAGATGCATGGCGGCAACGTGTCCTCGTCCAGCGCGGGGCTGGATGCCGGCAGCACCTTCACCGTGGAACTCCCGCTGGCCGCCACCGCCGGCGCGACGGCGCCCGCGGACATGCGCCCTCCCGAACCCCGGGCCACGGGCGGCATGCGCATCCTGGTGGTGGAGGACAACGAAGACGGCCGCCAGATGCTGGTGGCCCTGCTGCAGATCCTCGGTTACGAGGTCGATTCGGCACCGGACGGCGCGCACGCGCTCGAGGTCGCCGGCCGCTTCCAGCCGCGCATCGTGCTGCTGGACCTGGGACTGCCCGTCATGGACGGCTACGAGGTCTGCCGCCGGTTGCGCGAGATGCCCGAGATGCGGGGCGCGGCGATCGTGGCGCTCACCGGCTGGGGCGCCGAGAAGGACCGTGCCCGCACGGCGCAGGCTGGCTTCGATGCGCACCTGACCAAGCCGGTCGAGCCGCAGACCCTGCAGCAAACCCTGGACGGCTATGCATGATCGCGCGCGCCACCAGTGGCTCGGGCTGGCCGGATGGCTGGCGCTGTGCTTCGTCGCCGCCGGCCTCGGCGCGATCGCCTCGGCCCAGGCCGGCAGCTTCTACGGCCAGCTCGCCAAGCCGGCCTGGGCCCCGCCGGCGGGCGTCTTCGGTCCCGTGTGGACGACGCTCTACGCCCTGATGGGCATCGCGGCCTGGCTGGTCTGGCGGGAACAAGGCAAGCCCCGCGCCGCGGCGCTGGGGCTGTTCGTCGTGCAGCTGGCCGTCAATGCGCTCTGGTCCTGGCTGTTCTTCCGGTGGCAGATGGGCGCCGCCGCCTTCGCCGATGTGGTGCTGCTGCTGGTGCTGATCGTCGCCACCGTGGTGGCGTTCTGGCGCCTGCGCCGGCTGGCCGCGCTGCTCCTGGCTCCCTACCTCGCATGGGTCGCGTTCGCCACCGCCCTCACCTGGTCGGTCTGGCAGCGCAATCCCGCCATCCTGGGCTGACGCTGTTGGCATCAGGCGACGCCGGCCGCGGCGCCGCCCGAGTTTGCCGGGACAATGGATGAGCCACATCCCCGGAGACGTCCCATGTCCAAGGCCCTCACCCGCGCGGTCGTCATCGCCGCCGTCGCGGTCGCGCTGGCGGCCCTGCTGAACCCTTCGCCCGAACGCCATCGCGACAAGATCCGCGAGGCGACCGGCGAGCGCAGCCAGGTGGCGCGGGTGCTCGGCCTGGGCTCGCTGAAGGCTTTCGCGTCCTCCTATCACTCGCTGGGCGTCGCTTCGTACACGACCGCGGGCGAGAAGACGCTTTCGGTGGGCGCGTTCGGCCTCGTGTTCGTGCGCGACTGAACAGGCGCGCGCGCGTACGATGTCGGCATGCAGCCGCGCATCACCCTGATCACCCTGGCCGTCGACGACCTGGAACGCTCGGTCGCCTTCTATCGCGACGGCCTCGGCCTGCGCACCGACGGCATCGTCGGCCGCGAGTTCGAACACGGCGCCGTCGCCTTCTTCGAACTGGCCCACGGCCTGCGACTGGCCCTGTGGCCCCGCACCAGCCTCTGCCACGACAGCGGCTTGCCGGCCGGCCCGCACGGCACGACCGACTTCGCGCTGGCGCACAACGTGGCCGTGCGCGACGAGGTCGATGCCGTCATGGCGGAAGCCGCCCGCGCCGGCGCGCGCATCGTGAAGCCCGCCGTCGACACCTTCTACGGCGGCTATGCCGGCTACTTCCAGGATCCCGACGGCCACCTCTGGGAGGTCGCGTGGAACCCGGCCCTGCTCCCGGCATGAACGACGACCTCCCGCCGCTGCCCGACACGCCCGCGGGCCGCTACCGCCACTACAAGGGCGGCGAGTACGAGGTGATCGGCGTCGCGCGCCACAGCGAAACCCTGGAGCCGCTGGTGGTGTACCGCCCGCTCTACAACGCCTCCGGCCTGTGGGTCCGTCCGCACGCCATGTTCTTCGGCGAGGTCGAAGCCGGAGGCCAGCGCCGCGCGCGCTTCACCCTGCTGGATTGAGCGCGGCGGCGGAGCCGTCCTACAAGCCGTGCGCCTGCGCGCGCCGAAGATCAGGGCACAACGACGAGAGGTAACCGATGGCGCTGCCGCATGCGCAACACATGGACATCATCAACGTCGCGCCGCTCGGCGAGCAGCTGCACGGCACGGTGAGCACCAGCCTGATCAAGACGAACCGCATCCAGCTGCTGCACCTGGTGCTGGGACCGCACCAGGATCTGCCGATGCACCACGTGGACGACGAGTGCACGATCCATTGCCTCGAAGGCGACGTCGAAGTCGTCACGGGCTCCGGCGTGCGCCGCCTCAAGGGCGGCAACGTGGTGGTGCTGGAGGCCCGGCAGCAGCATGCGCTGCGGGCGCGCGCCGAATCGGCCGTGCTGGTGACGCTGCTGCTGCACGGCGGCGATGCCGGAGACCAGGGCGGCGCGGGGCACCGGCGCGATCCGGACAAGGACACGCCGACGAAGGCCTAGGACGGCTGCGCCTCGTGCACCTCGAGGTCCAGCTCGCCGGAACGCAGCTGCAGCCGCTCCGTCATGGCCCCTCAGGTGACGACGATGGGGTCGCTGCGCGTGATGATCATGGTGTGTTCGTACTGCGCCGAGAGGTTGCCGTGCGCGCCCACCAGCGTCCAGCCGTCGGCGGTCTCCTGCACCACGCGGCTGCGCGTCGAGAGGAAGGGCTCGATCGTGATGACCATGCCCTCTTCCAGGAGGCGCCGGTCCGCCGGGTCGAAGTAACCGGGGATGTGCTCCGGCGCTTCGTGCAGGGCGCGGCCCACGCCATGGCTGCCGAGGTTTTCGATGATCCGGAAGCCGTACGTCCTCGCCGTGCGCTCGATGGCGGCGCCGATGCCGCGGATGGGCCGGCCCGCCCGCGCCTGCTTCATCGCGTTCTGGAGGGCGGTGCGGGTGGCGTGGCAAAGGCGCGTCTTCTGCGGCGTGGTCGGTGGCACGACGCGCGTGCCCCCGGTGTCGGCGAAGTAGCCACCCAGCTCCGCGGACACGTCGACGTTGAGGACGTCGCCAGGCTGGATCACCCGGTCGCCGGGGACCCCGTGCGCGGCCTCCTCGTTGATGCTGATGCACGTGGCCCCCGGGAATTCGTAGGTGAGCCGGGGCGCGGACCGCGCGCCGTGTTCCGCGAGCAGCTTTTCGCCCAGGGCATCCAGCTCGCGCGTGGTCATGCCGGGTTCGGCGGCATCGAGCATCTCGTGCAGCACGTGGGAGACGATCCGGCCGATGCGCTTGAGCGCAACGACGTCGTTTTCGGTTTCGATGGTCATCCGTGTTCCTTAAGGAAAGTCAACGCACCCGCGCCGCGACGGCCACGAGTTCGAGCTGCAGGCCAGCCGCCAGGCCTGCCTGGAAGCACGCCCGCTGCGGCCAGTGCTCGGGGTTGGGGCCGATCCATTCCACCCAGCGCCGGTCGAAGGCGTCGCGTTGGCCGATGTCGGCGAGCAGGACCTGCAGCGACAGCAGGTGCGTCCGTGCGGAACCCGCTTCGCGCAGGTGCGCATCGAGGAGCTGGAGGCTCTGGGTGACCTGGGCGTCGAACGGGGCGGTCGCATCGGTGGCGTTGGCCACCGTCCAGACCCGATCCCCGTGCGCGACGATGCGGCTGCGGCCCTTGCCGCTGCTTGGCCAGCGTTCGATGTCCATGTCCTGCTCCTAGTTCACCGTGGCTCACGGTCGGTGGATCGTGTTGCATAGGCCGCCCTGACCTTCCTGAGAGCGAACAACATCATCGCGCCCCCGACGACCGCCCAGACCACCACGAGGATGGCGAACAGCATCGGATCCGCGTCCAGGCTGACGGAGATCCGCGATCGGCGGCTGAACATCGGGACCTTCTGCGTGACGAGGGCGCTGCCGGCGAGGAAGATGCCGAAGGCTCCCAGCGGAGCCACGACGAGGCTCCACAAGGTGATCTTCAGGCGATGGGCCCACGTTGCCGCCCTGCGCGAGCGTTCCGCATAGCGGCTGAACGTGCCCTGCACGAGGAAGCCCAGCATTCCCAGGAGCGCCGTACCCAGGCAGAGCGGCAGCCCGATCAGCAGGAACATGCCGGGGAAGGTGCCGATCAGGTGGGCCCGGAAAATCCACACCAGCGTGAGCGGAGGCGCAAGGCACATCGCCCAGACGGCGCAATAGCCTGCATATCGGAACCGGTACGAACTGAGCGCTTCGGAGCGACGACGAATCGGTCCCATGTCAGCGGCGGTGCATGGCGCCGACGGACTTGTCAGCGCCCTGCGTCTGGCCAGTGATCACCTGCCTCGAAGGGGAAATAGAGCTCGCCGGACGCCTGCGCATGGCAGTAGTTTAGGCCCAGCCCCGACATGATGGATCGCACAGCCGGCGGGCCGGCGTACACGACGACGTCCAGCAGGACGTCGTCCGGTCGGCCGAAGAGCGTGATCTCGCATGCTTGCTCCTCGCCGTTGAACGGACCGGAGGCGAACACCAATCCGTCCGACTCGGTCCAGCGGAGTCCCCGCAGCACCCGGTCGAGTGCGGCTTTCACCTCGTCGCGGCGCCCGAGCGGCTGACGGTGCTCGTGGGCCCACCCGGTCAACGGGCCGAGTCCTTCGGCGGCCCGGAACAGGCTGAGGGTGAACGGCATGTCATGTCCCCAGGAAACGGGTGCGGGCGCTCAGTGGCACGGTTGCTCCCAAAACGCGAACAGGCCATCCCGCCCGGACGAGTACGGCGCCAATGGCGATGACGATCCAGGGCATCATGGTCCACCTGTGCGCGAACATGGGTGAAGCCTACCGCATGGGCGCCGCAACACCAGCCTCTTGAAATGCGAGCCTCGTGGCGGCGTGAAGCTCGGGCGTCATCTCCGCGGCAGGAAGGTACGGACCAGGGCAGCGAGTCCGATCACGGCGAGCGCAGGGTAGACCACAAGAAGGTCGATGCGGATGTTGCATTCGCCGCTGCACAGGACCCGCGTCAGCATCAGGTGCTCATACGCACCATAGGCAAGCCAGAGTGCCGCCGCAGTTGCGGCGAGCGATTGTCTTCGCCATGCCCAAAGCCCCGCGAATCCCGCCGCCACCGGCAGGACGGCCCATGGATGCGAGACGAAGATCGCCACAATGTTCATCTCTCTTGCACCGCGGCGTGCAAGCTCCGGCGTGGGAGCAGTACCGCCATCGCCACGACCTCCCTGGCCAGGGAATAGGCGTCGCGAAGCTCGAAATACTCCGCGTGGGCGGTCCCCGGAACCTCTACCCCGTGCCGTTGCAGCAGCAGGCGCAGCCTGGGCACGTGGAAGAACTGCGACGCCGCGAGCGCGGTACGGAACCCGCGCTGCTGCATCATCGCCGCGGCATTCCGGGCCGTCGCCTCCGTGTTGAAGCCACGTCCGTCCTGCAGGATCCGGTCCGCCGGAACACCCTGCCGAACCAGGTAGTCGCGCATGGCGACGGACTCGTCCACGCCCTCGGCCCCCACCGCACCGCTGACGAGCACAGCCTGGCAATCCCCGGCACGATAGATGTCGACGGCCACGTCGAGCCGCGCCTGGAGCCGGTTCGACAGCGTTCCATCCGGGTACACCGTGTTGCCCGGGACCACGACCACGTCGACCTTGGCCGCGCGGTCCGCCATGCCGCAGGCGGAGATGGCCGCCGCAGCAGACAGGAAGCAGGCTCCGAGGAGCAGGACGAACCACGTGAGGGAGCGAGCGGTACGGGACATGGGGCGGCTGTCAACGTGGGAGCGCGCAAGCCGGCACGAAACCTCCGGACGGCAGGATGGCCATCGTCGCACCGCCCTCGACGCGGACATGCCATTCCATTGCGTCCAACCATGCGTCGTACTGGCCGAGGCTCATAAGGGATGTCTGACGCCAGAATGGACCGCTTCACTCCGCAGGTCGATGGGACCTGCCACTCCGCCGAAGTACAAGAGTCCGAGCTTCGCTCGCCAGCTCAGAAAGGCTCCCACGATAGAGCCAGATGATGCCGCACATTCCGTACAGAGACAAAGACGCCGGAAAGTTGGCCGAGCGCATCAGGTCGAGTGCAACGGGGTTCACGAAATGCCAGTAGATGGCGTAGCAGCCATCCACACTGAACCACGTGGCAAGAAGCATGGCGGGCCACATCCTCCATCGGCGCTCGAGGAGCACACGCATGCTCCACGGGGCGGAGACGTAGGCGAAGAATGCCATGATGAAGCTGATCGGAACGTCCCAGTCCGGAGCATTCTCATGGTACGAGCCAGCAATGAGGAGCGCAATTCCGGCCGACAGGGAGGCCAGCTTCCATGGCCGGAGGTACTCGGACACGTTCAACTTGTCGCGGAGTGTCGTTCGCAGGGCAACCGGGTTCATGCGGCGGAAGGTGAAGGTGACCGGCGACCGACAGAACCGACCGGAGGCGTACGCCGTTGCGCATCCGCGTCGATCGACAAGTTGGGGCGCAACTCCACCGTATTAGCGATTGGGAGAGCGCGACTCGTAGCCGGTCTTCAGTCGATTGTCGAACGTGGGGTCGCCGCTCGGCTCGTGAATGTAGATGGTTCCCGCTTCAGCCTGAAGTATGGCACCCACAATCGCTCCTCCAATGACAGAGCCTGTTACGGAAGGACCTACAGGCTGGCCTGATGCGATCCGGTTCTGGCTATAGGCAAGTGAGTATTGATCGAGGTCGCTCGTCGTTCTGAGGACGTTATCTCGGATGATGTATAGACGGGGAACATCGGAGGCGTTCTTCGGAACCCAGATGCCACCAGCGAATAGTTGCGCCGGAGTCGTCCCACTTCGCGCCCAGATCGGCCGGCCGGCGCCACGGTAGAAGGTCCCAAGCGCATTCTCCTTCTCGGCTACGTATGACCCCGGCATCAGTCCATACTCCCAAGAGACGTTGAATGCTCCTTGCAGCCGCACAAAGGAAGCCCTTTCAGGCATCGAGATGACTTCAGATGCGATCGGAGCCAGAAGATTCTCGGCAGGCGGAGGATTCGTCGCACACGCTGAAAGCAGCATCGCGGCGGCGACAAGCGTGATGAAATTCAAGAACACCATTGCTCAGCCTTCTCAGTGCAAGTTGTCCGTCCCGCGTCGCCCGAACGTCGGAGTTGACCGGCGACCGGCGGCCGGGGAAAAGGACCGAAGTGAAGCGAAGGACCGTCGCCGGGCGCCCGCATCGACCGACCTGTTAGCCGTCACGGCGCACCTCAGGCTCAAACCAGAACGCAGGTAGCGCCAAGCCGCAGCGAGTGAGCCACGCATGAAAGTCCTGCTTGGTCACGAACTCCTCGAACAGGGCCTCTGCTTGAGGCGTCGCCGCGCGCTCCATGATGCTCCGAAGGTGCGCCAATGCACTGGCGCGAATGAACACGGGCAACATGCCTTCGCCGGCCACATAGCCTACCAAGGGAGCGCCACGGAGCTCGAACGTGCCCGGAGTCAGCCATTGCGGGTCGACGCTCTGAACACGCAGCCCGTCGCGAACAACAGCCTTCGCCAACACCCGCGCCACCACATGCTCGTGCTGGAGTCTCTCCTGCGCCCATTGGGTCACAACTTCCCAGAAGCGATAGCTTTCGATGTGCTGCGACAGAAGCATGGCCGTTCTTGTGAGGGCTAACGTGAAGGTGACCGGCACGTTGCAGCAAGGGGCCGCACGGTGCACGACCTCCAACGGCGCTGTGCGGCGCCTTGCCGCAACGTGTCCGCGTGGACCGACAAGCTAGATGTCATCGCCACGGACGTATAGTGCCTCGAACCCTCGCGGCAAGTTGGCAAGTTCATCACGCACAGAGGGGGCCTGATCAAATGACGTGAGCCAATCCAGGTACCTGTCGGGCGTGAAATACAGACGCACCCGCTCCAGAGCTTGCGCTGAGGCAGTTTCAGAGATGAAGCGCACGTGAGGGTCTTCGCGTGACCTTCCGTCGTCCAGAAGTTCCGCGCTGAGGCAATGCGACCACGCCCAGCCAACGGAAGGCGTCTGCCCGATGACGAACTCCGACGGCCACCTCTTCTCCCCGGTGAGGATGTCGCTAGCGCCTAGAACCCAGACGAGAACCTGAGCTCGCCAATGAGGAGACGGGATCGAGAGAACCGAGTCCAACCACCCAGCGATCAGGCTTTCAGGCAGATATTTCAGACAGAAGAACATCGAGGAGGAGAAGTCCCCGCTCGCATTCCACCAGCACCACACTCGATTCGGATTGTTGTTCGTGCGATGGAGCATCGCCCCAAGTTGGATCTCGCTTCCACTCCAACAGGCCTCGTCCATGATGCATCGACCAAGAGTATGCAAGGCATCCGCTTTGAACCCCTCGTAGGGCTCGTCTTCATTCCCCGTCGGGTAAAGGGCCATGAACCCGGTGACCAGGTACTCCAAGAGGCAATCGACAGACTCTTGGTGGCTCCTCGGGATGAGCTGGCCAAGCAGATAGTGGTACCAATCCGTCCACTCGTTCATTCGGCCGAACGAGCTAGTACCGATCGCGATCTCGGTTAGAGGCCGCTGAAGCTCGTATGAAGAGAGCTTTTGCAGGTCCCCTGCGAGTTCGGGATACATCTTCCTCTCGTTGCCCATGAACCACGCCTCGCCCATTGGCTCACAAGGGCGTGGAAACTTGCTGCGCAGCCGCTCGAGCGCGCCTCGGTCGTAACCGGCGCCAGGCGCCCACACGAACTGCTTCAACGACATCTAACGCTGGAGGTGAGCCGCGCACAACGGCAAGTCGCCGCAAGGCGTACGATCACCGACACGCTTCGCAGCGCCTTGCCGTTGTGTGTCGTTAACGGGCTGCCATTCACGTATGTGAAAGCCCAGACGAGATTCACTTCCGAGCAGGCGTACGGTGGCGCCCGATGGAAACTGACCAAACTGCTTCGGGGTCATACACACATTCACGCTGAACGGCGACGCCAACTCGGGAGTGAAATAGTAGTCGCAAGAGCGCCGGCTCGCGCTGTACCACTTCGAGGCGCGAACTTCAATCGCAGCATCCGTGCCTGCAAGTTTCGTGAAGAGCGCACCCACGCCAAACAAGACGCCGTGCAAAGTCAGTCCGAAGAGGATGGCCGGCAGGACTACCAGAGCGAGACCCTTCTTGATCTCAGAGACGTCTTCATTGTAGAAGCGATGTCCCTTGGCATTCGCGAGGAGCCCAAGTCCGAAAACCACTACAGTGAAGATCGCTGCCAGTATCGACCCGTCTCGATACCAGAGCGCACTGGGAGCGAAATCAGTCCAGAAGCTGTATCCAACCAAACCAAGGCCAACATAGCTCGCATGAACTGCGATCCGTCGAACGGTCGTCGGCGAGGAGGTGCCAAAGTAAATGCTGGATAAGGACATCGTCGGCTGCTACCCACTAACGTAAAGGTGACCGGCACGTTGCGGCAAGCGGCCGCACGGTGCACGATTTCCAACGGCGCCGTGTGGCCGCTTGCCGCAACGTGTCCGAGTCGACCGTTCTGTTAGACCGCACCTGCGTCCTCAGCAAATCTTTCCGCACTGCCAGCATTCGCCACTGCCCTCCGGATAGAGCCAGCTCCCGCAGTTGGAACACGCGGCCGGCTCACCCATAGGCCGGTACGGGCCCCAGCCCATTCGAAGACTGTAGATCGACATCGCCTCTTCGAATGTGCTCGCCTCAATCTGAAAGACGCGGCGCACGAGTGTCTGAGCGGGGTTCGCCCGCTGCTCCTCGAGCTTGGCGCTCTCAAAGAACGCGAAGCCGTCTTCTGTCTCCCACGCTTCAAACGTGCGCTGCATTTGGTGCGGTCTAACGTGAAGGTGACCGGCGAACCATAGGCGGGCGAACGCCCGCCGCGAGTACGTCCGTGTCGACCGGCCTGTTATGCCAAATGTTGGAGGCGTTCACCGCTCGCATGGTACTGGCGCTGGGCATTGAGGGGCAACTGTCTCCGCATTGGCTGTTGGATGTTTGCGGCGGCCGAACGATGGACAGTGCCAATCAGACGGCGAGTGCCTCTCAGCCTCCAACGGCACCCCTCGCAGAGGAACTTGCCTCCGGTGGTGCGCAGTGCGGGCACGAAAGACGGCGCTCACGCAACGGAACTACGGCGCCAAATCGACGGCTTCAGAAGTGGGGGCGCTCGCCAGGCGCATGGCCGCCGCAAAGGCGCGGCCAAAGAGGCACGAGGGGGAAGCGGACTCTTACGCTACGAGATCGGTGAAGGGGGAGACCGCAGCCACTGAGGCATAACGTCGAAGGTGAGCGGCACGCGCCGGCAGCGCGCCGCAAGGTGCACGATCATTCGCGCGCCTTGTGGCGCGCTGCCGGTGCGTGTCCGTCTCGACCGACCTGTTATGCATGTGCCTCCCCGGAATCTTTGGCTCAAGGATACCGGCACGGCCGCCTGAGGGGAAGCATCGGCGCCCACCAGGCTCAGAGCTTTTGCGCAAGCCTGCTTGAGACGGCCGCCGATTCAGTGCGATGACCAATCCGACTGCGATGGGGAGCATGACCACTGGGCGCGGCTACAGCGACTGCGCCGGCAAGGCCGCGACCGTCCTCTGACGGCGGCTCATGGCGCCAAAACTCGCGCGGCGCAAGTCCCGCGCGCCCCAGCCTCAAAGAAGGACGTGGCGCTCATCCCACCAAGGCGATGGGCAAGTGAACCGAATCACTTGCGGCTTGCGGCATAACGTCGGAGTTGACCGGCGTACAGTAGGCGGGCAAAGCCCGCCGATAGTACGTCCGTGTCGAACGACCTGTTATGCCGCATTCTGCTGCGGGTGATCATCGAGCGGACACTCCGTAGACTCTGAGCTTTTCTGCGGCAGCCTCTCTCCATTTCCCGAGATCCTCCCGACCCTTGGACGTTCGAAGAAGTGTGCTAAGTGTCACCAAGTCCGCCTTAGCGCTCTCCGCGTTGCCCATCCTCTCGTATGCCTGGGCGCGCAGCCAGTACACAGCGGAATAATCCGGCTGATAGGGAATTCCGCGTGTAAAGGCGGAGACCGCTTCCGCATGTCGCTCGAGTTCGAGAAGGCTCCACCCTAGGTGGTACTGAGTCTTCATGCTAGTACCTTCACCAGAAGCAGATTCAACGGCTTCCGCGATCCTTGCGAAAATCAGGCTCTCCTCACGTCGCAGGGCATGCCGGAGATAAAGCGAGTGGTTGATGAGAGAGCGATACGTTAGGCGTGGTAGGAGAGAGAAGCTCCTCTCCTGGTCGAGAGCCGCCTCTTTGAAGTTCGCTGCCTCGGCGTGAAGCCATGCTCGATACTCGAATGCCTGGCCTCGCACTTCGGTCGGTGCAGCGCTGCTGCTTAGGCAGTCTCCAAGGAGTTGCATGGCAGAGGCCTTGCCCTGCCGTGTTGCATCGAAGGCCTCCTCGCAAGAGGCCTGCGCTTGCCCGGTGAGTGGGAAGCCGAAGACCGCAAGCGCGAGCAGGAGGTGACGCACGAATGTCAGTCCCCCTGCGGCATAACGTCCGAGTTGACCGGCACGCACCGGCAGGGCGCCGCGAGGCCTACGCTCACCAGCAGGCTTCGCGGCGCCTTGCCGGTGCGTGTCCGTGTCGAACGACCTGTTAGACCTCATGCGCTCTGCCCTTTGATGTCGTACTTATCGAAAAACAGGCCGCAAGTTTGTTCCAGAAATCGCGCACAGTCTCGCGCCTCCTCGCGCGACCAGCACACGATGCCATCCAGAACAACGAGAGGCACGCCTTCTACAGCACCAATGCTCGCGACCAGGCTCTGCTCAGATGACAGGTACTGCGGCTTCGCTTGAACCCACGCTTGCGGCCACGGGAAGGAGGAGTCCTGATTGGGGAGTGTCGCCACGTTGACCAACCCCGACGCACTTCCGAACGCCTCAGAGGGTGACGAGAAGACCGGCACGTTGAGGTGGACTCGCATGAGGTCTAACGTCGAAGTTGACCGGCGCGCACCGGCATTGCGCCGCGAGGCGTAGGCTTACCAGCACGCCTCGCGGCGCAATGCCGGTGCGTGTCCGAGTCGAACGACCTGTTAGCCATCGCCCCCATCCTGCAAAGGTCCCTTGAAAACGGAGCGACGCGGTCGAACGGTCTTCTTCGCCCTCTTCAGAAGTGAGCTGGTCTTCGAATCGGAGTTCATCTGATTCGCGGCACGCCTTTCAAGCGTCCGATCTACATACTCGGCGAGAGGTGCGTCGGGGATCTTGCGCCAAGAACGCCGACCCGTTCGAGTCACTTCGCCTCCGACCTCCTCCAAGGTGCCAACGAGCTTGACAGTGGCCACGGCCTCGGCGCGCCGCAGCGCACGGCCGGCACTCGCCTTCCGTTTGGCGATGGCCGCACGGCTCTTGCTGCGGGATTCGGCCACTGTGTTGCGGCCATCCTTCGCGTAGCTCAGGGCCTTCTTGTCCTGGGGTGATCGACGGACCTTCATTGCGACGGCTAACGTCGGAGTTGACCGGCGCGCAGCGGCATTGCGCCGCCGGGCGTATGCTCCCACGCACGCCTGGCGGCGCAATGCCGCTGCGTGTCCGCGTCGAACGACCTGTTAGACCGCTTGCTCACGAGTGCGCCTTTGGTCGGAGGAGAAGTGACGCGCTGATCCTGGCAGCAATCCAGGTGACCGCTGCCCCAAAGACGCCCAGCCCCACCGCCATGGTGAGGCCCATCGCAAGGTGATTCCCAGCACCAGGGCGGACGGTCATGTTCATCAGAATCATCGAACCGATGAACCCCAGAAACAGCGCGGGCCCGAACGCCACTACCCCAACGCCCCACACCACCAACTTTCCCTTAGGCGATAGGACTGAAAAGTTGCGCGAGCGCAAGAGCCTTCGAATGCCTACTGCCGCCCATATTGCAGCTGCGATTGCTCCCACAGGGACCGAAGTGACGGCGTTAAGTTCGAACATGGCATCCTAGCGGTCTAACGTTGGAGTTGACCGGCACGCACCGGCAAGGCGCCGCAAGACGCATGCTCCCGCGGACGGCTTGCGGCGCCTTGCCGGTGCGTGTCCGCGTCGAACGACCTGTTATATGGCAGCGTGCTCAACGGCGAGCCCCTTCTCGGTAAGTGAGATCAAGAACTTGCCTGGCGCCTCCTCGGCCCTCTTGTCGCGATAGACAGCAACTCCGTCAATGCGAGGCAACTGCTCTGGATCTGGATCGGAGACATTCTCATACCAGTCTGAGATGAACGCATGCCATGCAGGGGGTTCGACCATGCGCCAGCTGGTACCGCCTTCGGCATTCCGCGAATTTTCCGCGGCTCCTTTCCCCCACACTAGAGAAACCACTGGCTGGACCCAGGGCAACGTAGCGGACATAGCCCGAATGTGTAGCAACGCGGTGTCGGAGAACACGACTTCAGCCATGGATCGAGCACGCGGCGGCTTCTGCCATATAACGTCGGAGTTGACCGGCGACCGAGAGGCGCGGGCGCGAAGCGCACGGCAGCACTTGGGCGTCCGCGTCGAACGACCTGTTATGCGAGTGCCTGCTGGGAGTCATGTGCGCAAAAATACCGGCGCGAGCGGCCAAGGGAAAGCATCGGCGTTGCATCGGGGCAGTGCCGCCGGTGAAGCCAGCTTGCGACGGCCTACAAGTCGAAGCGGCGCCAACCGGACTGCGCTGGGGAGCCTGACCACCAGGCGCAGTGCGGGCGACCAGGTCTGATGACGCCACGAAGCTGACCGAGCGGCGATTCACGGCTTCAAAGCACCCCAGGATCTGTCTCGCCCGCCACGGCTTTCACGAAGGGCGTGGCGGTCAGAGCGGCGCGGCGATCGAGAGGAAAGCCGCATCAACTACGGCTTGCGGCATAACGTCGGAGTTGACCGGCGACCGAGAGGCGCGGGCGCGAAGCGCACGGCAGCACTTGGGCGTCCGCGTCGAACGACCTGTTATGCGAGTGCCTGCTGGGAGTCATGTGCGCAAAAATACCGGCGCGAGCGGCCAAGGGAAAGCATCGGCGTTGCATCGGGGCAGTGCCGCCGGTGAAGCCAGCTTGCGACGGCCTACAAGTCGAAGCGGCGCCAACCGGACTGCGCTGGGGAGCCTGACCACCAGGCGCAGTGCGGGCGACCAGGTCTGATGACGCCACGAAGCTGACCGAGCGGCGATTCACGGCTTCAAAGCACCCCAGGATCTGTCTCGCCCGCCACGGCTTTCACGAAGGGCGTGGCGGTCAGAGCGGCGCGGCGATCGAGAGGAAAGCCGCATCAACTACGGCTTGCGGCATAACGTCGGAGTTGACCGGCGGACAGTAGGCGGGCAACGCCCGCCGATAGGACGTCCGCGTCGAACGACCTGTTATGCGAGTGCCTGCTCAGAGTCATGGGTGCAAGGATACCGGCGTGACCGGCGAAGGGGAAGCATCGGCGTGGCCTCGGAGCACAGCCGGCGATAAGGCCAGCTTGAGACAGCCAACGACTCGAAGCGATGCCAAACCGACGGCGTTGGAGAGCCGGACCACAGGGCGCACTGCCAGCGACCAGGCCCAAGGATGCCCTGGCGCTGGCCAAGCGGCGGTTCACGGCTTCAAGTCACCCGCGGCATCTGTCGCGCGCGCCACGGCCTCCACGGAGGACAGAACGCTCAAAACGAGTGCGGCGATTGAGAGGCAAACCGCATCAACTACGGCTTGCGGCATAACGTCGAAGTTGACCGGCGACCTGCGGGGAGGACCGGAGCGAAGCGAAGGACCGCCGCTGGGCGTCCGTGTCGAACAACCTGTTAGGCCGCAAGCGCCTCACTCCCGCTTCCCTCCAGCGCCTCGGTTGTAGTACAGCATCGCCTCCCACGTCACCTCCTCGACGTTCAGCGCAAGTCCATTCTCCGAATTCACAAGTCGCACGAACTTCTGAACAATGTAGTCGGGGCGAATTGCCTCAGGTTTGATGCAAGCTTCAAGCGCGCGTGCGTACATCACTACGGAGTCCCCGTTCTTCAGCAGCTGAAGAGGCGCCCGAAAGGGCTCAGCAAGATCGCAAACGATGCTGCTGCCTTCAACACGAAGTCGTGCCTCCTGTTCGTCAAGCTGAGATTCGTATTTATGAAGGGGGTTCATTCTGCGGTCTAACGTAAAGGTGACCGGCACGTTGCGGCAAGGGGCCGCACGGTGCATGATTTCCAACGGCACTGTGCGGCCCCTTGCCGCAACGTGTCCGAGTCGACCGACCTGTTAGACCGCAACGTCACTTCCATGTCCCCACATGAACCAAGTGATGATCCACACCACGAGAATCCAATTGCCGATCTTGCAGAGGCGCTTGCCTTCATCGGTGTATTCGTCACCTGTGCCCACTGACCAGGCCACGCTGGTGAGGAGGAACCGCTCAGACGGCGACTTGCGCTTCTCGACGTCATTCAAGTGCGCGCCCACTCGCAGGCCAAGATAGCCATACGCACCTCCCAAGAGGCAGACAACAACAAGCAATGCGTCGCGCGTGCTCATTTGCGGTCTAACGTCGGAGTTGACCGGCACGCTGCGGCAAGGCGCCGCGAGACGTAAGCTCACCTGCACGGCTTGCGGCGCCTTGCCGCAGCGTGTCCGTGTCGAACGACCTGTTAGACCGCATGCTCCTTCCCGCCGCCATTCCATTCCTTTGACCACCACCTACCTTCCGGAACAAAGACTCGTAGGGGAGCCGCGGCCAGCAAGGCTACAAGCACAGCGAGATCTTCAGGCAACCGCTCCGAACCCTTTCGATAGGTGGGCGTCTCAAACGCCACACCATACGGGTAGCCCTCTTTGACGTCGTCCATGTCAAAGACCTCGACCACTGCATTCTCAGCGTACCCGACATAGTAGTGCTCGTCAGGAGGATAGTTCGAGCTCAATCGCTCCTCGTGCTCCGCCAATCCGAGGGCTCTGAACACCTCGAGAGCCGCCTTTTCCAACGTACCCGGTGCGTAAGCGGTCCGAACAAAGACTGTGAGGCCGTTCATGCGGTCTAACGTTGGAGGTGACCGGCACGCACCGGCAGCGCGCCGCGAGGTGCACGATCACCCGCGCGCCTTGCGGCGCGCTGCCGGTGCGTGTCCGTGTCGACCGACCTGTTAGACCGCAGCGTCGCCTTCACTTGAACTCCTGGACGACTTCGATGAGGCCAACAATGTTGTCATTCAGTTGTTCCAGGTCTTCAGCCGGCACCCACCACTCTGTATGCGCGGCACCGCCAACCTTCTCAACTTTATAGCGTGACATGAAGGCGGCTCTGACTTGAAACCTCGTCACGAACCCAGAGCCACTGGCCTTGACGTTCCAGTCACGCGCGATTTGCGCTGCGTAGGCCTCATTAGTAACCGGATAGAAGATCGGCTGGTCGGGCAGCCTCGGCGGCCAGCGCTTGAATCCACTGGCGCGCACCAGTTCTAGTTCCGCCGGGCCGGTGGGGCGATAGAGCGTTACGGTTTCGGTCATGCGTGGGCGGTCCCTCTGCGGTCTAACGTTGGAGGTGACCGGCACGCACCGGCAGCGCGCCGCGAGGTGCACAATCACCCGCGCGCCTTGCGGCGCGCTGCCGGTGCGTGTCCGTGTCGACCGACCTGTTAGAGCTCATCGCCCACTTTCGGACGAAAGACACTCAAGAGCCCGCACAACGCCAGGAGTAGGGTTCCGAACCCTGCCAGCCACCCGGCATATGGCAAGAGGAAGTCTGCCGCTGCGAGCGCGCGAAACGCACTCGACCAAGATTCAGGATTGCCCACACTGTTTGTGACCGCGAGCAAGGCCAGCCCCAGGGCAAAGACTCCCAAGATCCCTAGCCAAAGACGGGCATGCCTGAGAGCGTCGATCAGGTGAATTTGGAGCAGTTGTCGCTGAGAGGGCTGCATCGTGAGCTCTAACGTGAAGGTGACCGGCGGACCATAGGCGGGCGAAGGCCCGCCGCGAGTACGTCCGTGTCGACCGGTCTGTTATGCGCGAGCGCCGAGGAGTTCACCGAACTCATGATACTGACGCGCCCTTTAAGAGGGAAGCGTCGGGGTTGTTAGTGACCCGAACTCGTGCGTGCCAAGAGTCTTTTGAGGCTTTCCCAGGGGTCGCGGCGTACTGATCCAACGGCGTTGGAAACGACGGCGACCGAAGGTGAGGCGCTCACACGATTGAGTTGGATGGCCGTGCGCTTGAAGGGAGGCGCGGCGGCTGGCACGGACCGCGGCTGCCTAAGAAGGGGCCGCCGAAGGGCCAGCTTATGCCAGGCTCGCAGCTCGCGCCACACCGCAGCAAGAGAGCTTCGCTGGGGACGAGGCGTGGTGCATCTAGCTGCGCGTGCAGAGGGATCCCAACATCAACGGGGTTGCGGCATAACGTAATTTAGACCGCATCCGCCCCACCCCAAACCCCGCACCTGCCGGATAAAACAGGGCACTTGCGCGTTGCAAGTCGATGATTCGACTGGCCATTTTGGCTTTCCTCCCTTTGCACAGGGCCAAATAAAAGAGCCCTGGAACCCCGCACGAATCCAGCTTGGCCCGTACGGGATAAAACCACCGGATAAGAAGCGTCGCGGCATCTGCTCATCCGCTCGCAGGAGTCTTGCTGGCCTTTCCGGAGAACGCAAGCGCTTGCAAGCTGTTTTTTCATACAGTATAAAGGGGCGATGATTGCCGCAGCGTCCACCGACGTGCCGCCGCAGGCACCGCGCCTGCTCGTGCAGCTGCGGGAACGCCTGCGCTATCTGCACTACAGCCTCCGCACGGAGAAGGCTTATGTGTACTGGGTGCGCTTCTTCATCCGGTGGCACGGCATGCGGCATCCGCGCGACATGGGAGCACCGGAGGTCGAGGCGTTCCTGACCATGCTGGCCACCCAGCGACACGTCTCCGCGGCCACGCACGGCCAAGCCCTCAGCGCCATCCTGTTCCTCTACAAGGAGGTCCTCGGGATGGAACTTCCTTGGATGACGGCATTGCAGCGTCCCGCACCGGCGCGGCGCATTCCCGCTGTCCTCGCGCATGGCGAGGTCGCGGCATTGCTGGCGGCGTTCGATCCCGAAATGGGACTGGTCGCGCGGCTCCTCTACGGCACGGGCATGCGCCTGATGGAGGCGATGCGCCTGCGCGTGAAGGACGTCGACTTCGACCGCAACGTGGTCGTCGTTCGCGAAGCCAAGGGGCGGAAGGACCGCGTGGTGATGCTTCCGCGCTCGCTCGCCGCGGCGCTCGGGGCGCAAGTCGCCGCCGCCCGCCGCGTCTGGGAGACCGACCGACTGCGCGAACAGGGCGGCGTGCAGGTGCCGCACGCGCTGGAACTCAAGTACCCGAAGGTCGGGCAGAGCTGGGGTTGGTTCTGGGTCTTTCCCTCGCCCGCGATGTCGACCGACCCCGCCACTGGCGAGGTGCGCCGGCACCACCTGCACGAAGAGCGCCTGCAGCGCGCCATCAAGGCCGCCGCGGCGCGCGCCGGCCTCCAGAAGAAGGTCTCCGCCCACACCCTGCGACACAGCTTCGCCACGCACCTGCTCCAGGCCGGGACGGACATCCGCACCGTGCAGGAGCTCCTCGGCCACAGCGACGTGAGCACCACGATGATCTACACGCACGTCCTCAAGGTCGCCGCGGGCGGCACCGCCAGCCCGCTCGACGCACTGCCCGCGCCCACCCCGTAGTCCGGCGTCACAGTCTTCACTGCAGCTTTGCAGCGCGGCGTCGCCCGCCTTCCCGCCTGCCGCGTTGAAGGTGGAAGAGCCCCAGGACGCAGGAGGTGACATGTCCCAGGCAACGACGACCGCATTCCAGCTGTGCTTCCGCTCCCTGTTCGACGGCAGGGGGTTCGCCTTTCCCTGCGACCGCCATGGCCGCGTCGACCTCGACGGGCTCAGCGAGCAGGCGCGCCTGAACTACCTGTACGCCCGTGCGATGGTCGGGCGGGAGCTGTCCGTGCCGGCGATCGAGCCCGTGCCGCACTGAGGCCGGCGGCTACATCGGCTCGGGCATCGGCTTCGGGCCGCCGGGCGGGTTGGTCGGCGGAGACAGGGGCGGCAGCGGCTCGGGCGGGGGTTGGGTGGCCATGCGCCGATGCTAGCCACAAGCCGCCTGGGCGGGGCCACGGCGCGCCGGGTTTGCGGCAACATGGCGGCATGAAGCAGCAACAGCAAGCCACGGGCGCCACGCCGGAGTTCAAGCACAACAGCGGGGCCGCGCAGTACGAGCTGCGCATCGACGGCGAACTCGCCGCCATCGCCGCCTACCGGCTGGAAGGCAACGCGGTGCGGTTCACGCACACGGAGGTGCAGCCGCAGTTCGAAGGCCAGGGCCTGGGCTCCAAACTCGCGGCGCTGGCCCTCGACGACGTCAGGAGCAGCGGCCGCAAGGCCGTGCCGCAGTGCCCCTTCATCGCGAAGTTCATCGAGAAGCACCAGAAGGACTACGGGGAGCTGGTGGCATAAGCCGCTGCAACGGAAAAGGCCGCCTCGCGGCGGCCTTCCTGATGCCCCGTGATTCCCGCCTGCGCGGGAATCACGGGGCGTTGCGCGACGGGGCGCGTCAGACGTTCATCACCGCGACCGAGCGCACGTTCAGGTACGCCTCCAGCGACTCGGGGCCGCCTTCGGAGCCGTAGCCCGAATCCTTGATGCCGCCGAAGGGCATCTCGGCGCTGGGCATGGCGGGCATGTTGATCCACAGCATGCCCACTTCCACGCGGCGCGTCAGCAGGTCGGCATTCTTCAGCGACTTCGTGAAGCCGTAGCCGGCCAGGCCGAACGAGAGGCGGTTGGCTTCGGCGATGGCTTCTTCCAGCTTGTTGAAGCTGCGGATGCCGGCCACCGGGCCGAAGGGCTCGTCGTTGAACATCTTCGCTTCCAGCGGCACGTCGACCAGCACGGTCGGCTCCCAGAAGTTGCCCGCGTCACCGATGCGCTTGCCACCCGTGAGCACCTGCGCGCCGTGCTTCACGGCATCCTCGTGCAGCTCCGCCATCGCCGTCACGCGGCGCGGGTTGGCCAGCGGGCCCATCTGCGTGCCTTCGGCCAGGCCGTCGCCGACCTTGATGCCCTTGGCGTAGTCGGCCAGGGCCTTCGCGAAGTCGTTCTTGATGCTTTCGTGCACCAGGAAGCGCGTGGGCGAGATGCACACCTGGCCCGCGTTGCGGAACTTGGCGGCACCGGCCGACTTGACCGCCAGGGCGATGTCGGCGTCCTCGCAGACGATCACCGGGGCGTGGCCGCCCAGTTCCATCGTCACGCGCTTCATGTGCTGGCCGGCCATGGCCGCCAGCTGCTTGCCGACCGGCGTCGAGCCGGTGAAGGTCACCTTGCGGATCACCGGGTGCGGGATGAGGTAGCCGGAGATCTCGGCCGGGTTGCCGTACACCAGCTGCAGCACGCCCGCGGGGATGCCCGCATCGGCGAAGGCCTTGATGAAAGCAGCGGGGCCGGCGGGCGTTTCCTCCGCTGCCTTCACCAGCATGGAGCAGCCGGCGGCCAGTGCCGGGCCGACCTTGCGCACCACCTGGTTGATGGGGAAGTTCCAGGGCGTGAAGGCCGCGACCGGGCCGACCGGGTCCTTCACCACCATCTGGCGCATCTCGGGCTTGAAGCGCGAGGGCACCAGGCGGCCGTAGACGCGCAGGCCTTCGTCGGCATACCACTCGATCATGTCGGCGGCGGCCAGGGTCTCGCCCTTGGCTTCCACCAGCGGCTTGCCCTGCTCCTGCGTGATCAGGGGCGCAATCTCGGCCGCGCGCTCGCGGATCAGCCCGGCGGCCTTGCGCATGACCTTCGCGCGTTCCGCCGGCGGCATGTCGCGCCAGGTCTCGAAGCCTTTCTGGGCGGCTGCCAGCGCACGGTCGAGGTCGGCCTTGGAGGCCTGCGCCACGCGGCCGATCTCCTTGCCGGTGGACGGGTTGAAGACGGCGAGCGAACGGCCGTCGGCAGCGTCCTGCCATTCGCCGTTGATGAAGAGCTGGGTGTTGGGGTAGGTCATGGCGGTCCCTTGGGTGAACCCGGGATTATGCGTCGCCGCCATTCGCCCCACCCGGGGCGGGAATCGCCCCGCTCAGCGCGTCAGGCGCGCCAGCACGAAGCCGAGCAGGAAGGCCCCGCCCAGCGCGGCCAAGGGCTGCGCCTCCACCTGCGCCTGCGCGTCGGCCAGGTAGCCGCGGTAGGTCGACTGGGCACGCTGCATGCGCGATTCGCCCTCCGGCACGCCGCTGGCGGAGGGATGGAACACGGCCGCTTCCGACTGCGCGCTGGTGATGTCGAGTTCGGCCGCGACGTCGTCGTCGGCGCCCAGGTCATAGCCCACGTCGTTCAGGCGTGTGTCGCCGGTCTGCTTGATGCGGTTGTTGGGATTGGGCATGTCTGCTTCCTTGTGGTCGACGCCCAATCTAGGCCGGCGCGTCGCACGCCTGCGTAGGAGGATGGCCCACCGGGCACTGCGCGTGCGCCCGCAGCGCGCATTCAGCAGGTGCGCACGCGGCCTTCCGCCGTGTACTGCACGGTCACCCCGCTGGCGAACTGCAGGTAGCGCACGCCGTCGATGCACGACACGGAGTGACCGGTGAGGTTGGCGGTGACCTTGCGGTCGAACCAGCCGCAACCGGACAGGCCGGCCACCAGGGCGATGAGGAGGAGCGTTTTCATCCGGCCATTCTGCGGTCGGGCCGGCCGGCCGGGGCGCCTCGGGTCCACCCGCGGCGTGGACAAGTCTGGCCCGGTGTCGGTACCATAGGGGCTGGACGCCGTCATGCCCGAACGCATCGCCTACCTGGACCCCGAGGTCAAGCCGCCCGAATACCGCGTGCCGCGCGGCCGCAGCGGCGTGGGCGCCCAGTCCGCGCTCGAAACGCTGATCAAGGACCTGGAGCGCATCCGCCGCGCCAAGGAAGCCTACGGCGACGTGCAGCGGCGCCCCGAATACCTGCAGTTCCGCTTCTAGTTCTTGCGGGCGGCCTTCACGCCCGCCCCGCGCACTTCCACGCGCACCTCGTCCAGCACCCTCCCCCGCGCGTCCACCAGCTGCAGCACGTGCCGCCCCGGCCACGGCATCCAGCCGGCCTGCGCGCCGCGCGCGAACTCCTTGCCGTCCACGCGCCAGCGCAGGGCATCGCCGCCGACGGCGCGCAGCTGCAGCCGCTGGTGCCGCGGCGGGATGTCGGGGTCCAGCGCGACGATCGTCCCGTCCACCGGCGCCGCGATGCGCACCGCCGCTTGGGCGGCTGGAGGCCGGTCCAGGGCCATGCGCTCCTGCTGGGTCCCGGCGAGGAACCACTCCGCCCGTTCCGCTTCCAGTGCGTCGCCGAAGCGCACCTTCTGCTGCACCAGGCCGGCGGGCGGCCGGGGCGCCTGCGACGGCGTGCCGGCGTGCAGGTGGCGCATCACGGCCGCCCACACCGGCGCGGCACCGCTCGTGCCGCTGACGGCATGCATGGCCGCCCCGCTGGCATTGCCGACCCAGACGCCCACGGTGTAGCGCTGCGAAAAACCCACGGCCCAGTTGTCGCGCATGTCCTTGCTGGTGCCGGTCTTCACCGCCGTCCAGAAGCGCGTGGCCAGCAGGCTGTCGGTGCCGAAGGTGCGGGCGCGGGCGTTCGGGTCGGAAAGGATGTCGGCGACGATGAAGGCCGCGCCGGCGTCCATGGCCTGCACGGGCTTGGCGGGTGCGCGCGGCGTCGTGCGCGGCTCCGAGAACCGCCCCTGGTTGGCCAGCGTGCGGTACGCGTTCGCCAGCCCCAGCAGCGGGACCTCGGCGCTGCCCAGGGCCAGGCTGTAGCCGTAGTAGCCGCCGCCTTCGCGCAGCGGCAGGCCGGCCGCGCCCAACGTGCGGTGGAAAGCTTCGGGCGACACCATCACCAGCGTGCGCACCGCCGGCACGTTGAGCGAGGCGCCGAGCGCCGTGCGCGCCGAGACCCAGCCCTTGAAGGCATGGTCGTAGTTCTGCGGGATGTAGAGGCCGGCCGCCGTCGGGATGTGCGCGGGCGAATCGTCCAGCAAAGAAGCGGCCGTGATGCGGCGTTCGGCGATCGCCTGCGCATAGAGGAAGGGCTTCAACGTCGATCCGGCCTGGCGCAGGGCGGTGACGCCATCCACCTCCGCCGCCCGGCTCAGGTCGCCCGACGACCCCACCCAGGCCAGCACCTCGCCGGTGGCGTTGTCCAGCACGACGACGGCGCCGTCCTCGACGTTGCGGCCCTTCAGCTCCCGCAGGTGCTGGCGCAGCGAGGCCAGCGCGACGCGCTGCACGTCGGCGCGCAAGGTGGTCGCGATGCGCGCCTGGCCTGGCGACTGCCGCAGCAGTTGGCGCGCCAGGTGCGGCGCCATGCCCTCGCTGGCGGCGAAGGCGCGGCGGCCCAGCGCCGCCTCCACCGCCATGTCCAGCGCCTCGCAGTCGGCGCGGCCTTCCATGGCCTTGAGCACGCCGCAGGCGCGCCGCGCCACCTGCCGCGGGGCGGCATTCGGCGCCCGGACCAGGGCTGCGGCGATGGCCGACTCCTGCGCGTCCAGGCCATGCGGGGCCTTGCCGAAGAGGTTGCGCGACAACGCGTCGATGCCCACCATCTCTCCGCGGAAAGGCACGAGGTTCAGGTAGCCCTCCAGGATCTGGTCCTTGCGCCAGCGCGCTTCGAGCACCCTGGCCGCCACCGCCTGCCCCAGCTTCTGCGGCACGTTGCGCCCGCCCGGCCGCTGGCGCCAGTCGCCGTCCACCAGGCCGGCCAGCTGCATGGTGATGGTCGAAGCACCGCGGGTGCGCTGGTTCCACAACGTGCCCCATGCGGCCGCGGAGGCCGCGCGCCAGTCGACGCCGCTGTGCTGCCAGAAGCGCTGGTCCTCCGACAGCACGATGGCCGTGCGGAAGGCGGGGGAGACGTCTTCCAGCGTGACCCACTGCCCGCGCCGCACGCTGTCGTCGCTGCGCAGGCGGTGCAGCAGCTCGCCCTGGCGGTCGACCACCAGCGCGTCGGAAGGACGGTGCTCGCGCCGCACCTCGTCGAAGGACGGCAGCGCCTGTGCCGCCGGCGCGGCGCACAGGCAGGCGGCGAGCACCAGGGGCCGCAGGGTCACCGGCCGGCCTCCACCTTGATGCGCGCGTTGGGCACTTCGCCGAACATCTCCGGCGCGTACATCGCCTCGGCCCGCGTGGGCGGCAGCGCGAACTCGCCGACGTTGTTCAGGCGCACCGTGTACTCCACCTTGAACACGCCCTTGGGCACGTACTCGTAGTACGCGCGGAAGGACTCGAAGCTGCGCTCCTCGAACGCGGCCCAGGCGCCGCCCGCGCGCTTCTCGCCCTGCGTGGCGATCTGCGAGTCGCGGCCGAGTCCCCCGCCGAGGATGGTGGAGCCGCCCGGGATCGGGTCGGTCAGCACGACCCAGGTCATGTCGGAGGCCGCGTTGACTTCCAGCGCCACGCGCAGCACGTCGCCGCGGCTGTACTTCCCGGCCACCGCCTGCTCCACCGGCGTGATGGTCTTCTTCACCTGGAAGCCGGCGGCGAACGGCTCCTTCAGGTCGACCGCGGCCAGCGACTGCACGGTGAGCCACGGCCGGCCACTGCCCTGGTGCGCCACGTTCAGGGCGCCGCCGCCGCTGCCCCAGGGCAGCAGCATCGTGTTGTTGCGCAGCATGCCGGCCGCGGCGGGCGCACCGAACAGCGTGGCCTGGTGCATGGCGCCCTGCGCGTCCGAGGGCTTCGCGCGGTCGACCCGCGCCCAGTCCACGGCGCCCGTGGCCGCGCCGAGCGTCGCGCGCGTGGCGCCGGCCACCGGCGTGCTCTCGAACTTCAGCGAGAACTTCTCCAGGGCGAGGCCGCCCCACAGGTTGGCCGTGGTCGTGAGCCAGGCGCCGCGCTGCTGGCGTGCGATGAAGCCGGCCGCCAGCCGCCCCATGTCGTCCTTCCAGGCCGGGTCCTCCATCACGGCCAGCAGCAGGCGCGCCGTGTTCAGGTCGCCGCTGGCCATCAGCCACCACCAGTAGTCGTCACGCTCGGTGCTGAAGACCAGCTTGGTGCCGATGTAGTTGAGGCGGGCGCGCAGCACCTGCTGCGCTTCGGCCAGGCGCTGTTCGCGCTGCGGCACGTCCTGCACTCGCTTGAGGATGTTCAGCCAGTCGATCACCGCATGCGTCGGCCACTGGTTCGGCGCGATGGTGATGCTGGCCAGCATGCGTCCCTGCGCCTTTCCGTAGCGCGAGAGCGCCTCCAGCGCGGCGAGCTTGCGCACGTCGAGGTCCTTGCGCGGGCTCCAGAACTCGCGCTGGATGCGGCCTTCGACGAAGGCGACCAGGCCGCGCTCCATCGGCGCGCGGGCATCGTCGGGCAGCGCGAAGCCCGGGTTCAGCGCCGCTGCCTCGTGCGAGGCCGCGAGCAGGTACGCCGTCAGCGCATCGCTGCCGCGGTTGCCCTCGCCATCGCGCGGCGGGAAGTAGTTCGCCAGCCCGTCGGCGTCCAGGTAGGTCGGCAGCTGCGCCACCACCCCCTGCCACAGCTTGTCGTCGCGCAGGCCGATCGAGCGGCTGGCCTTCTGCTCCAGGCAGGTGAACGGGTAGCGGGCGAACCAGTCGCGCACGCCCGGCAGGCCTTCGGACAGGCGCGGCTGCAGGGCGAGCTGCACGCCGCCGCGCTTGTCGCCGGTCGCCGGCAGCGCGCCGGCCGGCGGCGCGACGTCCAGCGCGTAGGGCGCGTCCAGCTGCACCAGCGTCGCCTGCTGCACGGTGAGCGGCACGGCCGGCACGATGCGCTGGCGCGCCTTGAGCGCGTCGCGGGCGCCGCCGAGCGTGTCGCGCGCCTCGATCTCCCACAGGATGGCCTCGGTGCGCGCCTGCCCCAGCGGCGCGGGCGCGCTCACCATCCAGGCCACTTCGCGCGCCTCGCCGGCGGGAATGTCCACGGTCTGCGGCTGCAGCGTCAGCAGCGTCGCGCGCGGCGCCACTTCCACCTTCATCGCCTTCGTCGTGGTGTTGCGCAGGGTGAGCTGCGCGCGGAACTGGTCCTCCTCGCGCACCAGCGGCGGCAGGCCGCTGATGATCTGCAGGTCCTGCGTCGCCCGGATGGTCGCCTGCCCGGTGCCGAACAGGCCGGTCCCCATGTCGGCGACCGCGACGATGCGGAAGCTGGTGAGCGCGTCGTTCAGCGGCACGGTGACCTTCGCCTGCCCTTGCGCATCCAGCACCACCTTCGGGTTCCACAGCAGCAGGGTGTCGAGCAGCTCGCGCTGCGGGCTCTTGCCACCGCCGCCGCCGGCAGGCACCGCCTTGCGGCCGTAGTGGCGCCGGCCGATGATCTCCATCTGCGCCGTCGCGGTCTGCACGCCCCAGGAACGCCGCTGCAGCATCGCCTCCAGCAGCTTCCAGCTGTCGTTGGGCATCAGTTCCAGCAAGGCCTGGTCGACGGCCGCCAGCGCCACTTCCGCGTTGGCCGCCGGCTGGCCGTTGGGCTGCTTCACCTGGATCGTCACCTGCGCCTGCCCGCGGACCGGATAGCTTTCGCGGTCGGCCTTGACGTCGACGGCGAGTTCGTGCGCCTTCGTGCCGACGCGGAACTCCGCGACGCCCAGCCGGTACGACGGCTTGGACAGGTCGACCAGCGCGGTCGGCGCCACGTACTCGCGGCCCTCGAACCAGAAGGCCGTCCACCACTCGCGCGGCGCCTTGTAGCCCCAGGTGAAGAAGCTGTACCAGGGCACCTCGCGCAGCCGCCCGCGCAGGGCCAGCACGCTCACGTACACGTTGGGCCCCCAGCCCTCCTCCACCTTCACGCTGACCGTCGGGTCGTCGCCGCGCAGCTCCATCACGCGCGACTGGATCACGCCTTCGCGCTCCACCGTCACCAGCGCCGTCGCGTGGCGGAAGGGCATGCGCACCTGCAGGCGCGCCGTCTCGCCCGGCTGGTAGGCCTTCTTCTCGGGCAGCACGTCGATGCGGTCGTGGTTCTCGCCGCCGAACCACAGCTCGCCCTGGCGCGTGACCCACACGGAGGCGCCGGACTGGATGGTGTGGCCTTGCGCGTCGGTGGCCGTGACCACCAGTTCGACCTCGCCGGGCTCGCCGATCTTCGTCTCGCACAGCAGCAGTCCGCGCGCATCGCTCTTGCCGCTGCAGACCGAGCCCAGCTCCTTGAGCTCGGTCTTGTTGTCGTAGGTGTAGAAGCCTCCCACCATCCGCTTGCGGCTGGTGGTGGTGACGCGCGCGGTCGCCTTCACGTCCAGCGCCACGCCGGCGGCCGGCTGGCCGTCGAGCGACAGCGCCAGCGCCTGGAAGCGCACCTTCTGGCTGGACGAAGCCCAGCCTTCCGTCTTGATGCCGGCCACGACCGCCGCCGGCCACAGCGAGGCGACGTGCCGCAGCGTCTGCACCTCGCCGTTCGGGTCGGCGTAGCTCGCCTCCAGCACCAGCTCCTGCGGCTGTTTCGACTTCGGGACTTCGGGGAGGGTCAACTTGCCGGCCCCGTTGCGGTCCAGCGTGAGCGGCAGCTTGTCGGCGATCACGCGCTGGTCGGTCCCGTTGCCTTCCTCGTCGCCGCCCTCGGCGTCCTCGTCGCGCCGCTGCGCCTGGCCGCGCGGCGGCTGGAAGCTGAATTCATCGTAGTTCGCGAACGCGACGCCCTTGCGCCGCACCATCGCCGAGACGCGCACCGGAAGGTTCACGGCCGCGCCGCCGGACACGTAGTTCACCTGCACGTCGGCCGGCACCGTGGCCACGTCCACCAGCGGGCCCTTGCCGGCGGGGGCGATGCGCCCCTCCAGCACCGGCAGGCGGAACTCCTCGACGCGGAAGCCGCCGCTGCTGCCGCCCTCGTCGTTGCCGCGCAGGGAGATGTCGTACTGTCCCAGCTTGGCGGCGGGCGGCACCTGGAAGCGGCTCTCCGCGCTGAGGCCGCCGGTCGCCGTCTTGCGCCACACCAGCGGCTGCGTGAACTCCTGGCCGCTGCCGACGTGCGTGACCACCAGTTCGCTGGGCGTGCGCGCCGGCACGCCGAAACCTTGCCGCGTCTCGGTGCGCACCAGGTGCTTCATCGACACCGTCTCGCCGGCGCGCAGCAGCGGCCGGTCGAGGACGGTGTGGTAGCGACGGTCCGGCTGCGGCGCGCTGCTGGTCGGCACGTTGAAGCGCCAGGGCTCGATGCCGCGCTGCGAATCGCTGAAGGTGAAGGCGAGGTCCTCCACGCCCTTCGCATCCTTGGCCCGCGCGCTCACGAAGTAGGCGCGGCGGTAGGCGTCGTCGCCCGTGCCGCAGAGTGTCGGTTCCGGGCTCAGGTCCTTGAATTCCGCGATGCCCTGCGCGTTGGTGACGCCGGTGGCCAGCTCCCGGCCGTCGCAGCTGGAGACGCGAACGGCGGCGCCCGGGACGACCGCTCCCTTGTCCAGCGTCGTCACCCAGGCGAGCGCGTTCTCGCGTCCCAGCTTGAAGTGCACGGCGAGATTGGTCACGAGGGCCGTCGTCCGCACGTACATCGTGCGCTGACCGCCGTGGCGGTCGTCCAGCAGCGCCAGGCCGAGCGCCGGCGAGGCGATCTCCACGACGTGGAAGCCGGGGGTGAGCGGGATGCCCACCACCTCGAAGGGACGCGGCTCGTTGCCGGCCGGCTTCGGCAGGTCCAGCATGCGAACGCCGGGCTGCCCCGCCAGCAGCGAGAGCATCCGCGCCTGCACCCTGTCCTTGTCCTCCGTCGCGAGCGCGCGCGGCAGCGGCTGCCGCACGTCGCGGGCCGCCTCGCTGCGCGGCACGAACCAGGTCTCGTAGCGCTCCACCTTGTGCAGCCAGCGCAGGATCTCGGCGTCGGTGCGCGGCGAGAGCTCGCCGACCTTGCCGGGCGACAGCGCCTGCGTGCGCAGGGCCGGTTCCACGTTGCGCAGCGTGACCGGCAGCAAGGGCCCGCTGTCCGGCTCGGCGAAGCGTTCCACGATGCCGAAGGGCGCCGCCGCGAACTTCGCCAGCGGCGGCATGGGGCCGGTGGCGACTTGCAGGGGGAAGCTGGCCGCGTTGTCCAGGGGCCGGCCGGAAGCGTCCTGGAAGCCGCCGGGCAGCACCAGCCGGAACGGCGTGCGCTCCGGGAACACGGTGCGGAACGTGACCGCGTTGACCACGCCGTCGCCATCCCCTTCGCCTTCGGTGAAGGTGGGCGCCAGGTCCAGCTTGTCCGACTTCAGCCGCACCTGCGCGGCCAGCTTGCGCGGCACCGGCGCGTTGAAGGCCAGCGTCATCGGCCGGATCGGCAGGCAGGCGGCCTGCGCGTTCTCGCGCTCGCAGGTGAAGCTGGCGGCGAAGGGCTCGCGCACCTGGAAGTTGAAGCGGCGCTCCACGCTGTTGGCGATGCCCGAGGGCGTCGCCACGCCACGGCCGTAGACCAGCTGCACGCGCGCGTTCGGCGGCAAGCGGCGGTTGCAGGTGAGCGTGGCGTAGCGCAGCGGCTCCTTGGCGGCAACCTTGTCCAGGTGCATGGCCTTGAGCATCTCGTCGCGCTGCTTGCCTTCGATGAGGCGCACCGGAACGCGCTCGCCCAGGCCTTCGACGCTGCAGCTCACGCCGGCACGCACGCTGTCCAGCGTGGCCGGTCCATTGAGCTGGAGGACGAAGAACTGTTCTTCGTCGATGCGGCCGCCCGAGGGACGCAGCTGCTGGACGAAGGGACCGCCCGTGTGGAAGCGCCAGCTGCCGGCGGCGAGGTCGCTGCCCGACGGCGACCGGAAGCCCGCCTTCGCCTGCAGCGTGCAGCTCACGCCCGGGGGCAGGTCGTTGTCGAACTGCATGACCCATTCGCGGTCGTTGTTCCAGCGCCCGGTGCCGCGCGTGGCCTGCGCATCGCTGCACGACAGCGTGAGCGGCGCCTGCGCGCGCGCGTCGCCGAAGGTCACGGCAGCCTGGTCGAACCGGGCCACGACCTGGCGGACCTGGGCGATCTCGCCTTGCGGCGTGACGCTGGTGACCTGCAGGGCGCTCGCCGCGCCGGCCAGGCAGAACAGGATGGGCGCAAGCGCCAGGCGGATCTTCTCGTGGGTCACGGTGCCTCCTCGGGGCGAAGCGTAGCCCATGCGCAACCGGGCGGCCGCGCAACTTCGCACGCTCGGCGGGGCGGCAAGAACCCGTTACCGCGGCCCGCTACCCCACACGGGGGACGCCGGCGGGCGTACGATGTGGCGCACCTTCCAGGGAGGCTGTCATGAGGATGCTCGTTCCCCTCGCCGCGGCTACGGCGGTCCTGCTGTCCGGATGCGCCCACCATGCGCAGGGCATGCACGGCGGCGGCATGCATGGCGGCATGCATGGCTCCATGGCCGGCACGCCGTCCTACCAGATGCACCAGCACATGATGGGCGGCATGCAGCAGATGCAGTCCATGCCGCTCTCCGGCAACGTCGACAAGGACTTCGTGCGCATGATGCGCATGCACCACCTGCAGGGCATCCAGATGTCGCAGATGGAACTGCAGCGCGGCAGCTCGCCCGAGGTGCGGCAGATGGCGCAGAAGATCATCGAGCAGCAGCAGGCGGAGGTCCGGCAGTTCGACGAGTGGCTGCGCCGCAACCCCTGACCCCGCCCCCTCATTGACCCTGCTCCGGCAGGCTTGCGCCCGGCGCGGCAAGATGCGCGCATGACAGAAGCAGACAAGCAAGGGGCCGTGCCCCTGTCGGTGCTGGACCTCGCGCCCATCGTGCAGGGCGGCGACGCGGGCCAGTCCTTCCGCAACACGGTGGCACTGGCGCAGCAGGCCGAGCGCCTGGGCTACCACCGCTACTGGCTGGCCGAGCACCACGGCATGCCGGGCATCGCCAGCGCGGCCACCGCCGTGCTCATCGCCCACGTGGCGGCCGCCACCCGAACCATCCGCGTGGGCGCCGGCGGCGTCATGCTGCCCAACCATTCACCGCTGGTGATCGCCGAGCAATTCGGCACCCTGGAAGCGCTGTTCCCGGGCCGCATCGACCTGGGCCTGGGCCGCGCGCCCGGTTCCGACCAGGCCACCGCCCGTGCGCTGCGCCGCAACCTGCAGAGCGATCCGGACGAATTCCCGCGGGACGTGCTGGAGCTGATCGACTTCATGTCCGACGAGCCGCGGCAATCGGTGCGTGCGGTCCCCGGCCAGGGCGCGAAGGTGCCGGTGTGGATCCTGGGCTCCAGCCTGTTCGGCGCCCAGCTCGCGGCGATGCTGGGCCTGCCCTACGCTTTCGCCTCCCACTTCGCGCCGCAGCAGATGATGGATGCGATCGAGATCTACCGCGCGAGCTACAAGCCTTCGGCCCGATGGCCGAAGCCGTACGTGATGCTCGGCTTCAACGTGGTCGCCGCCGAGACCGACGAAGAGGCGCAGCTGCTCGCGACGTCGCAGCAGCAGGCGTTCGTGAACCTGCGCAGCGGCCGGCCCGGGAAACTGCCGCCGCCGCTGCCCGGGTACCGCCAGTCCCTGGGAGCGGCCGAGAAGGCCCTGCTCGAGAGCGTGCTGTCCTGCGCCGCGATCGGATCGGCCGAGACGGTGCGGGCCGGGCTCCGAGCCTTCGTCGCGCGCACCGGCGCCGACGAGCTCATGATCGCGTCCCAGGTCTACGACCACGAGGCGCGCATGCGCTCGTACGCCATCGCCATGGAAGCCTGGCAGGTCCGCACGCTGCACGACTGACGCACGGCGCGCGGGTCGCCATGCGCCTGCGGGATGAGGGAAAGCGCCGAGCCTGCGCGGCCGCCGGATGCCCGATGATGTCGGCATGAGGAAATGGACCGCGTCCGCTCCCGGCCTGCCGGCGGCGCCCGGGCAGGCGCTGGCCTGCATGATCGACGAACTCGGGCAGCCCGGCTTCGCCAGCGTGCTGCTGGGCCAGGTGCATCCGCTGGTGCCCGCCGCCTCCTTTTCGGTGTACCAGATCGGCAGCCGCGAACCCCGCCTGTTCATGTCGGCCACGCGCGGCGTGCCGGACCGCACGCGGGAATGCTGGCGCGCCTACCTGTCCGGGCCGCACCGGCAGGACCAGAGCCTGGAGGGAGCCGCCGGCGACCAGGACATCGTGCTTTGCCATGTCGACGCCGGTGAAGTGCCGGTGGAACACCGCGTGCGGGTGTACGAAGCCCACGGCATGGCCGAGCGCATCTCCGCGGTGCGACGCGAGCCCGACGGCGCCTTGTTCGCGCTGAACCTCTACCGCCACCTGCACCAGCACCCGTTCACCGACGCGCAGGTGTGTGCCTTCGAGTCGGTCGCACCCGCGCTCGTGGCGCTTGCGCGCAAGCACGTCGCGCTCACTCCGGTGCCGCGCGAGGAACGGACGGTCGAGGGCGCGCGCCAGCGGCTGGCGCTGCTCGAAGCCGGCCTGACGGCCCGCGAGCTCGACGTCTGCGCGCGCCTGCTGCGCGGCATGACGCACGAAGGCATCGCCTCCGACCTTCGCCTGTCGCTGACCACGGTGAAAACCTACCGCAACCGGGCCTTCGACCGGCTCGGCATCCACTTCCGCAGCGAGCTGTTCGCCCTGGTGGCCGGATTGCCCGACCTGCACTGAGCGTCCCGTGAAAAAAGGCCGCTCCCGGAGCGGCCTCTTTCATTCACCGTGCGGGCTCACTCGGAACAGGTGAAGTTCTCGGCGTCCTCGATGCTGCCCGAACCCTTGTACTTGGCGAACTGCGGATAGGGACACAGCGGCCGCGTGCGGCTGGGGAACCAGGCGTTGTTCGGCAGGGCCTTGGCCAGGATCCGGTCGGGCGCGGCGCCCTTCTCCACCCAGTCCACCATCGCCTGGATCGCGTCGTAGCTGTCCGTGGCCGGCCCGCCGGCGCAATGGTTCATGCCGGGGACGTAGAAGGCGCGCGCGAACTGCTTCGTCGCGGCCAGCCCGCCGTTGTTCACCACCAGCTGGTCGTAGTAGCGCTGTGACTCGGTCGCCGAGAAGATCGGGTCTGCCATGCCATGCACGATCATCAGCTTGCCGCCGCTGCCGCGGTAGGCCGCCAGCGTGGTGTCCCGGTAGGTGTCGTACACCTGCGAGAACGCCTCCATGCGCAGCGGGTCGAGGTCGAAGTTGAACGCCAGGATGTCGAAGCCGGGGTCCGGCGGCGTGAAGAACTCGTGGCGCAGCGCATCGGCCATCAGCGTGACGTAGGCGGAGTTCGGGGTGGCGGTGGTCGAGGACCCGAGCGTCCATGCACGCCAGCCGGGGGCGCGTACCCCGTTGTCCCAGGGCTGGCCCGTGTACAAGGCGATGCCGAAGGAGTTGCGCGGTCCGCCGAACACGTCCTTCACCGCCCCCACCTGGTTCGCGGTCAGGCAGGTGGCGGTCTTGGCGCCGGCGCACTGCAGCACCACCGGGTCGAAGCTGCAGCTGGTGGTGTTGCCGACCATCCCGTCGGCGACGCCGTCGGCGGCATCGCATTGCTGAAGGATGGCGTCGCCGAGCAGATTCATGTCGGCGCTCGAGAGCGCCTGGGACAGCACGGGTGCGCCGTTGCCATCCAGGGGCGCGGCCGCAGTGAGCTTGATGTGGTTCCACATCGCCGCGACGGTGGCGCCGCTGGACACGCGCATGGCCGGCGCGCCGGCGATGATCCCGTCGAAGTAGTCGGGGAAGCGCTGCGAGAACATCATGCCCTGCCGGCCCCCGCCCGAACAACCGGCGAAATAGGAATACGACGCCGGCTTGCTGTAGCGGCTGGCGATCAGCGCCTTCGCGGCCCGGGCAGTCTTGTCGTGCGCGGCATAGGCATGGTCGATCCTGGCCTGCGCCTCGGCGCCGAACGACGCCGCGGTACCGCCCTGGTGGCCGGCATCGGTGGAGACCACCGCGAAGCCCTGTCCCAGCGGCGAAGGCGTGGCACCGGAGATGCCCGCGGTGCGGGAGGTGTCCGCCAGGGAACCGTCGTTGCCGCCGCCACCGAGGTACAGGAAGCGGCCGTTGAAGTTGTCCGGCAGGCTCAGGCGGAAACCGGTGTGGTAGTTCTTGCCGTCGGCGCCGACGCGCGCGTCGATCTTGCCTTCGATGACGCAGTGGCCCGGCAGGAGGTCGCCCGCGGGCACGTTGCCGACGCGGCGCGTGCCATCGGGGTGGTAGACGGTCGTGACGGTGGTGTTCGCCAGTCCGGGCGCCGCCGGCAGCGCCTCGCACCAGGCCTGCGACTGCGCCGCGGTGAGCACCGGGATATCGGGCGGCGGCGTGCCGGGGTCGGCGGGCGGGGCGACGACCAGGTCGCTGCCGCCGCCGCAGGCCGTGAGCAGCCCCGCGAGCACGAGCAGGCTCGCGTTCGTGGACAAGTGGGATGCGCGCATTCGTGTCTCCTGTTCTGGGTGATGCGCGGCCAATGTAGATCGCCGTTCGCGGCGCGACTGTCCTCCCAGAAGACGACAACCCGCGCGGCTGTCCTCCTCTGGGAGGACAAGGCGGCGGGGTCCCCGACAGTACAGTCGCCGTCGCGCCGCAGGACCCTGCGCGCCCGAACAGGACCGGCATGGCAGTACGAAAGGATGCATCCTTCTGGGATGCGGAGACCGAGGGGCACGCGTTGCTCGACATCACGGTCGGCGAGTTGCTCGACCGGCAGGCGGACCGTTTCGGCGATCAGGACGCGGTGGTCTACCGCTATCCGGAACACGGACTCGACCTGCGGCTGAGCTTCCGTGCATTGCGCGACCGGGTCGATGCGCTGGCGCGCGGGCTGCTGGCGCTCGGCGTGCAGGCGGGCGACAAGGTCGCCGTGCTGGCCACGAACGTGCCCGAATGGCTGCTGCTCGAGCTGGCCGTCCCGCGCGTCGGCGCGGTCCTCGTCACCGTCAACACCAACTCCCGGCGCGAGGAGCTCGGCTACCTGCTGCGGCAGGCCGAAGTCCACACGCTGTTCCTGCAGGCCGAACACCGCGGCAACGCCTACCTGGAGACGCTGCGCGGACTGGTTCCGGAACTCGCGGGAGCCGATGCGCAGTCGCTGCTGCCGGTGGCCAGCAAGGACTTCCCCGCGCTGCGCCATACCGTCCTGCTCGGCGCCGGCGGCGGCCTCCCTGGCTTCGATGCCGTGGTGCGTGCTGGCGACGGCGTGCCGGAAAGCACCTTGCGCGCCCGGCAAGCCGCGGTGCGACCGGACGACGTCTCGCAGATCCAGTTCACCAGCGGCACCACCGGCGCTCCCAAAGGCGCCATGATCACGCACCGTGGCAGCCTCAACAACGCGCGGCTTTTCGGATTCCGTGCCGGCTTCCGCGCCGGCGACCGCATGGTCACCGCCATGCCCTTCTTCCACACGGCGGGCAACGTGCTCGACGTGCTGGGCCTGCTCGCGCACGGCGGCACGCTGGTCAAGGCGATCCAGTTTGAGCCGCTGAAGCTGCTGGAGCTGGTGCAGGCGGAGCGCGCCACCATCCTGCACGGCGTCCCCACGATGCTGATTGCGATGCTGCAGCACCCGCGCGCGGCGGAGTTCGACACCGCCAGCCTGCGGCTCGTGCTCTCCGGCGGCACGCCGATCCCGGTGCCGGTGCTGGAACAGGTCAAGGCACGCTTCGGCGCCGACCCGGTCATCGGCTTCGGCATGACCGAGGCCAGCCCGATGGTGACGGGCACGCCCTCCTCCGACAGCTTCGAGCTGAAGTCCGCCACCGTGGGCAAGCCGCTGCCGCACGTGGAGGTGAAAATCGTCGACGCCGCGGGCGTGGCCGTCCCGCACGGGCAGCCGGGCGAGCTGCTGGTGCGCGGCTTCGGCGTGATGAAGGGCTACTACCGCATGCCGGAGAAGACCGCCGAAGCGATCGACGCGCAGGGCTGGCTGCACAGCGGCGACCTCGCCACCATGGACGCCGGGGGCTACATCCGCATCGTCGGCCGCATCAAGGACATGATCATCCGCGGCGGCGAGAACGTCTACCCGGCGGAAGTGGAGAGCTTCCTCATGCGGCATCCCGCCATCCAGCAGGCGCAGGTGGTGGGCATCCCCGACGCCTACATGGGCGAGGAGTCGGCGGCCTTCATCCAGTGCCGCGAAGGCCACGCGCTGGACGCCGCCACGGTGGAATCGTATTGCCGCGCCCACATGGCCCGCCACAAGCTGCCGAAGTACGTCCGCTTCGTCACGGACTATCCGCTCACGCCGAGCGGGAAGGTCCGCAAATTCGAGCTGCGCGACCGGCTGCTGGCCGAACTGAAGGAACGGGCATGAACGACGGCGCGCTTCCGCTGCTCTACACGAAGGACGGGCCGATCGCCACCTTCACGCTCAACCGGCCCGCGGCCCGCAACGCGCTGACGCCGGAACTCGTCTGCCGCCTGGCCGACGCCGTGCGCGATTTCGTCGAGGATCCCGCGCTGCGCGTGGGCATCGTCACGGGTGCGGGTGAGAAGGCGTTCTGCGCCGGCGGCGACCTGGGCACCATGCTGCCGCTCCTGAGCGGCGACCGCGCCCCGGCCGACGCCTGGGACCGCCGCGTGCTGGACGAACCCTTCGTGATGGCGGCCTCCTCGCTGCGCGAGTTCCCCATCGACAAGCCGCTGGTTGCCGCCATCAACGGCGCCTGCCTGGCGGGTGGCATGGAGATGGCGCTGGGCACGGACATCCGCGTCGCGGCCGACACCGCCATCTTCGGCTGGCCGGAAGTGCGGCGCGCCGTGATCCCGTTCGCCGGATCCCTGGTGCGGCTGCCGCGGCAGGTGCCGCATGCGCTGGCGATGGAGCTGCTTCTCGTCGGCGAGCCGATCGGCGCGGCGGAGGCCCACCGCATCGGCCTGGTGAACCACGTGGTGGCGGCATCCGACGTGATGGCCAAGGCGCTGGACCTGGCGCGGCGCATCGCCGCCAACGGCCCGGTCGCGGTCCAGGCCGTCAAGCGCACGGTACGGACCACCAGCGGCGTGCCGCTGGAACAGGGCTTCGTCCTCGAGGACGGGGCCAAGCGCATCGTGATGGCTTCCGAAGATGCGCGCGAAGGCCCGCGCGCCTTCATGGAAAAGCGCGAGCCGCGCTACACCGGCCGCTGATGGAGGAACAGGCATGAACGAAGACCGCATCGACCTCTCCGGCCAGGTCGCGATCGTCACCGGCAGCGGACGGGGGCTGGGCCTCGCCTTTGCCCGGGCGCTCGCCGGCGCCGGCGCCGCGGTGGTCGTCAACGACGTGGATGCCGACGCTGCGCAACGCGCCGCCGAAGGCATCGTCTCGGAAGGCGGGCGCGCGGTGGCGGAAGCCGTCGCGGTCGGAACCGCCCAGGCCGCGGACCGCCTGGTGGCACGCGCCGTGGACAGCTTCGGGCGGCTCGACCTGATGTGCACCAATGCAGGCATCCTGCGCGACCGCGTGCTGTGGAACATGTCGGACGAGGAGTTCGACGCCGTCGTGCAGACGCACCTGCGCGGCACCTTCACCTGCGCCCGCGCCGCCGTGCGGCAGATGCGCGCACAGGCCCAGGGTGGCCGGGTCGTGCTGGTCAGCTCCATTTCCGGCCAGCGCGGCAAGTTCGGCCAGGGCAACTACGCCGCGGCCAAGGCCGGCATCGCGGCCATGGCGCGCACCTGGGCGCTGGAGTGCGCGCGCTCGAACATCACCGTCAATGCGATCGTCCCGGTGGCGATGACGCCCATGGTCGCGAGCATCCCCGCGCTGGCGCCGCTGGCCGACGCCGTCGCCCGCGGCGAGCCCCTGCCCGCCAAGGTGCGTCAAGGCCTCGGGCTGGGCACGCCCGAGGACGTGGCGCCGCTGCTGGTGTTCCTCGCCTCCCGCCACGCGGCCGACGTCAGCGGCCAGTGCATCGGCATCGGCGGCGACAAGCTCTCGCTCTGGTCGCACCCGGCCGAGGCGCGCATCGCGCTGCGCGAAGGCGGCTGGGACGCGGCGGCGATCGCCCGCGCCTGGACCACCGGCGTGGGCCAGAGCCTCGAGCCCTACGGCGACGACATCCAGGTGCCGGACTGAATCCCTTCCAGAAACCCGAACCGAGACAAAGGAACCCTCTCCATGAACCGCTCCCGCCCGTCCCTCCGCATCGTGCGCCGCACGCTGATCGCCGGCCTGTGCGCCGCCGCGCTCGCGCCGCAGGCCTGGTCGCAGACCGGCGCCTACCCGAACCGCCCGGTGCGCCTGATCGTCGGCTTCCCGGCCGGCACCGGCCCCGACATCGTCGCCCGCCTGCTGGCCCAGAAGCTGTCCGAAGGCTGGGGCAACGTCGGCGTCGTCGTCGACAACAAGCCGGGTGCCGGCGGGCTCATCGCGGCGAGCGAAGCCGCGCGCGCGGCTGCCGACGGCTACACGCTGATGCTGGGCGAGACCGGCCAGCTGAGCATCGCGCCCAGCAGCTACAACAAGCTGCCCTACGACCCCGCGCGCGATTTCGCGCCGGTGTCGCAGGTGGTCAGCGCCGATTTCGCGCTGCTGGTGAATCCGCAAAAGGTGCCGGCCCGCAACGTCAAGGACTTCGTGGCATGGTCGAAGCAGCAGAAGGGGCTCTTCGTGGCCACCTTCGGCGCGGGCACGCCGGGGCACTTCGGCGCCTACATGTTCGGCGAAGCGGTCGGCCTCCAGCCCGAGCCCGTGCACTTCAAGAGCACCGGCGACGCGCTCGCCGGCATGTTCAGCGGCGACACCCATGCCGTGTTCGCCAGCGTGGGCCTGGCGGCGCCCAACGTGAAGGGCGGCAAGCTGGTGGCCCTGGGCACGACCGGCCCGGTGCGCGCCGGCGCCCTCCCCGAAGTCCCGACGATGAAGGAACAGGGCTACAACACGCTGGAGTTCAGCTCCTGGTTCGGCGTCGTCGCGCCCGCGAAGACCCCGCCGGAGGTGCTGGCGCGCCTGCAGGCCGACATCCTGAAGGCGGTGCGTTCGGCCGATGGGCGCCAGAAGCTGGAGGAAGCGGGCTTCCGCGTGACCGGCACCACGCGCGAGGAGTTCACGCGCATCATCGCCGCCGACACGGCCACCTGGGGCAAGGCCGTGAAGGCGACCGGGTTCAAGGCGGACTGACGGGCCTCCCGGCGCGGGCGACCCGTCGTCCGCCTCAGGGCGTGGCGGGCGCCACGCCCGCGCCGGCGATCCCGTGCCGCGCCAGCGCCTGCGCGACGAAGCCGGTGCGCTTCATCTCCTCGACGTAGGCCCGCAGCGCGGCCGCGGCGGCGTCGCCGCGGCTGCGCGGGCAGCCCATCGCCTGCTGGATCACCATGAAGCGCCCGGGCAGGAGGCGCAGGCCCCGCCCGGCCGCGTCGGCCTCCAGTTGCTGCTTCACCCCCGCGGCCACGTCGGCGTCCTGCGCCAGGAAGAACTCCACCACCTCCGGTGAACTGGGCGCGCGCAGGATCGTCGCCTGCTTCAGCTCGCGCGACAGGTACAGGTCGTAGGCGCTGCCCTGGCCGACCACGACCTTCGTCCCGGCGCGGTCCACTTCCTCGTTCGCTCGCAGCGGCGAGCCGTCGCGCACGGCGTAGCAGCCTTCGATGAGCACGTACGGACCGGTGAAGCGGATGCCCTCCCCGCGCTTCGGGTCGATCGCGAAGAAGCCGATGTCCGCCTGTTCGTTCGTGACGGCGTCCACGGACTTGCCGGCGGTGTCGAAGACGACGAGCTCCAGGGGCACGCCCAGCCGCTCGGCCCAGCCGCGCGCCAGGTCGACGGACACGCCGCGTGCGCCGCCGGCGCCGTCGGGCGCGGCGAGGATCGGGTTGCCGGTGTTGATGGAGGCGCGCAGGCGGCCGGTGGGGGCGAAGGCGCGGGCGAGGTCGGCGTTCGGGCTCATGCCTGCATTCTCGCCCGGCCGCGCGCGCTCAGGCCTGCTTGTGCTCCGGCTTGATGGTCCAGGAGAGGATGCGGCGGTTGTCCACCTTCTCGACGCGCTCCGGCGGCCACTCGTCGCCCATGTCGAACTCGTGCGACACGACGCGCGTGCCCACCTTCAGCTGGCGCCACAGCTGCGGCCGCAGCTTCTGGTTGATCACCGGCAGCAGGTACAGCGTGACGACCGTCGCCCTGGAGAAGTCGCTCTTGAACAGGTCGCCCACGCGGAACTGCACCTGCTTCGTCACGCCCTCCTTGCGGGCGTTCTCGCGGGCTTCCTTGATGCGCTCCGGGTCGATGTCGATGCCGACGCCGCGCGCGCCGTGCTGCTTGGCCGCCGTGATGACGATGCGGCCGTCGCCGCAGCCCAGGTCGTACAGCACGTCGCCCTTGGCGACCGCGCCCATCTCGAGCATCTTGGCCACCACCTCCGGCGGGGTGGGCACGTAGGGCACGTCGAGCGCGGGGCGCTTCGTCTGGGCCGCCGCGTACGGCAGCAGCAAGAGGGATCCGCTCCAGGCCAGGAGCTCGCGTCGGTTCTGCATGGAGGACCTTCCTTTCAGAGCGCAGCGGGAGAGACGGCGGGGGCCGCGGAGCGCGCGCGCACCACGGCCAGCAGGACGAAGCCCAGCGCCAGCACCGCCACCCCGATCCAGGCCGCGTTGAAGCCCCCGAGCGACTGGCTGTAGACGTAGGAGAGGCTGGACCAGAGCATGTATGCGCAGGTGGCGCAGAAGACCAGCGGCAGCAGCGGGTAGAGCGGCACGCGGAACGGCCGCTCGCGGTCCGGCTCGCGCCGGCGCAGCACGATGAGCGCCACGCCGGTGAGCAGGAAGAACAGCCAGAACACGGGCGCGGTGAACTCCACCATCGCGCGGAAGCCGCCGCCGGTCGCGGCGCCGAGCGCCACCAGCAGCAGCGCCGTGACGTTCTGCAGCCGCATGCCGTGCACCGGCGTGCCCCGCTGCCCGTCCCAAAGCGCCAGCGTCCGCAGCGCCGGCCAGTCGCGGCCGACGGCGTAGTGGGTGCGCGCGCCGACGATCATCGTCGCGTTCATGGACGTGATCGCCGCGACGGCCACCAGCACCGAGATCAGCTTGTCGCCCGTGTTGCCGAAGGCCGCGCGCATCAGGTCGGCCGCCACGGCCTCCGACCTGGCCATGCCGGCGAAGCCCAGGCCGCGCAGGTAGGCCCAGTTCACCAGCAGGTACAGGGCGGTGATGAGCAAGATCGACCAGACCAGCGCGCGCACGATGTCGCGTTGCGTGCGCATCTCGGAGCTGATGTACGCGGCCTCGTTCCAGCCGCCGTAGGTGAGGAGGACGAACACCATCGCCAGGCCGAAGGCGCCCAGGCTGGGCGTCGCCGCCGGCGGTGCGGCCACCGGCGCGGCCGGCGTGCTCGCGCCCAGCAGCCACAGCGCCGCCGCGACCAGCAACACCAGGCCGCCCACCTCCAGCGTCGTCAACCAGCTCTGGGTGGAGGTCCCGGCGAGGATGCCGCGCGCGTTCACCCCCCAGAGCGCCAGCACGGCGATCGCCGCCCACAGCGACGGTCCCCACGTGCCGAGCGGCAGCACCTGCTGCATGTAGTCGCCGAACACGAAGGCCAGGAGCGCGATGGAGCCGGTGGCGATGACCGAGAAGCGGGCCCAGGCGAACAGGAAGGACACCGTGGGGCCGTAGGCGCGCCGCAGGAAGTGGTAGTCGCCGCCCGCGTGCGGCCAGGTCGTGGTGAGCTCGGCGTAGCAAAGGGCGCCGATGAGCGAGATCACGCCGCCGAGCACCCAGGCCCCGAACATCCACTCGACGCTTCCCGTCATGCCGGCCACCATCGAGGGCGCCTTGAAGATCCCCGCGCCGACGACGACGCCGATGATCAGCATCACGGCCGAGCCGGTGCCCAGGACGGCGGCCGGCCCAGCCGGGCCGCGTGCGCGAACCTCCGTTGCGGACACCTGCGAACCTGGAGAGGACGGCTGTGTCATGGCACCGCGGCTTGCGCCGCCCCGTGATGGGAAGGGGCGCATGCTAACGCCAACCACACCGTCCGTGCATGGTCGAGCGGGATACGGAATGTGCGCGTCGCCGGGGACGACGGCCAGGCCGCTGCGCTAGACCCCGGCGGTCACCTCGCGCGGCACTTCGTACAGGTGGAAAGGCGGCTGGTCCGGCCGGCTGCGCTGCAGCAGCGGCTTGGCCACGTTGAAGACCGGCACCCCGTTGATCGTCTTGCCTTCCAGCGTCCCGCGGTGCGCATGTCCGTGGAAGATCGCATCGACGGGATAGCGCAGCAGCGGCTCCTCCAGCCGGCTGCTGCCGAGGAAGGGGAAGATCTCGCGCGGCTCGCCCTCGATCGTCCCGGCGATCGGCGAATAGTGCAGCAGGGCGATGCGATGCGGCGTGCGCAGCTTGGCCAGCGCCGCCTCCAGCTTCATGGCCTCGTGCAGCGCCTCCTGGACGAACTGCTTGATGACGGCTTCGCCCCAGGCGCCCAGCGACCCGCGGCCGAAGCCGCCGGCGAAGCCCTTGGCGCCCGCGATGCCGACGCCCTCGATCTCGCAGGCCTCGCCGTCGAGCACGCGCACGCCGGCGCGGGTGAGCGTCTCCACCACGACTTCCGGCGTGCCCGACTCGTAGTCGTGGTTGCCCAGCACGGCGACGATGGGCACCGAGACGGACGCCAGTTCGTCGGCCAGCACGTGCGCCTCTTCGGCCGTGCCGTAGTCGGTGAGGTCGCCGCACAGCAGCAGCGCGTCGGCGGCCTCGGACGCCTGCGCGAAGAACGGGCGCAGCCGGCCGGCGGCGTCCTTGGTGACGTGGATGTCGCCGACGACGGCGAAGCGGACGGTACTCGCGGATTTGGCCATGGCTGCCGATGGTGCACGCGAACGCGGCCGTCCGTATCGTCCAGCCAGCACCGGCGGGTGTAGTCCCGCGCTGACGCCGGGCGAGGCGCCGTCTCCTCTTCTTTAGGCATCCCGGGCGACGCGCGGGCCGGGTGGCGCTCCGTAACCTGCAACGCATGTCATCCTCCGCCCATCTCGCCCCGTCCCTCGAGGACGAAGTCGCGCCGGACACCGCGGCGTTCTACCGCCGCGCGCTGCAGGTGCTGACCGATGCCGGCGTGCCCTTCCTGGTGGGCGGCGCGTTCGCGCATGCCTGCTACACGGGCATCCGCCGTTCGACCAAGGACCTGGACCTCTTCATCCGCCGCGAGGACTACGAGCGCATCGTGGCCCTGACGGACGCGGAGGGGTGGCGTTCCGAGATGCCGTACCCGCACTGGCTGGCCAAGGTCTATGCCGGCGAGGACTTCATCGACCTGATCTTCAACTCGGGCAACGGCCTCACGCCGGTGGACGGGCGCTGGTTCGAGGACAACGCGCAGGCCGAGATCCTGGGCGTGCCGGTGTGCATCGCCAACATGGAAGACGGGCTGGTGTCCAAGGCCTTCATCATGGAACGCGAGCGCTACGACGGCGCCGACGTCGCGCACCTGATCCAGGCCAATGCCGAGCGCATCGACTGGAAGAAGCTGGTGGAGCGCTTCGGGCCGCACTGGCGCGTGCTGCTCGCGCACCTGTCGCTGTTCGGCTTCATCTACCCCGGCGAACGGCACCGCATCCCGCAATGGGTGATGGACCGCCTGCTGCTGAAGCTGGCCGACGAGAACCGCGAGCCTCCGGCGATCGACGCGCACATCTGCGCCGGCACGCTGCTGTCGCGCGAACAGTACCTGCACGACGTCGAACGCCTGGGCTACGTCGATGGACGCCTCACCCCGGCCAGCACGATGACGCCCGAGGACGTGCAGACCTGGACCGAGGCCATCCCGAGCCGCCAACCTGCGGAAGCGGAGCCGGAAGCCGAGCCGGAACTGCCGGCCGTGCCGGTCAAGCTGGACGGCGAAGGCAACGCGTCCCCGCGGTGGATGGTGTGATGCCCCGCGGCAACGGGCGGCTACGTAAGCCACCCGGATGAGCACCGCACTCGCCTAGATTCGCTCCTGCACGCTTGGCAACCCTGAAGCGTGCCGCTAGCGACAAAGTTTGAGCCCGCCTCGCGCGGGCTCCTTTCTTGGCGTCACTCCACCTTGATGTTGCCGGCCTTGATCACGCGGGCCCACTTGTCGAGCTCTTCCTTCTGGAAGGCGGCGAGTTCCGCCGGGCTCATGCCGCCGGGTTCGATGCCCTGCGCCACCAGCTTGCCCTTGACCTCGGGGTCGTTCACCGCCTTGATCATCTCCGCCGAGAGGCGGTCGACGATGGGCTTGGGCACGCCGGCGGGCGCGAAGATGGCCTGCCAGGACACCACGTCGAAGCCGGGCAGCGTTTCGGCGATCGCCGGCACCTCGGGCACGGCGGAGGAGCGCCTGGCGGAGGTGACGCCCAGCGCCCGCAGCTTGCCGGCCTTGATGTGCGGCATGGCGGGCGCGAGGTTCTCGAAGATGATGTCGGCGCCCTGCCCCGACAGCAGGGCCTGCAGCGACTCGGCGCTGCTCTTGTACGGCACGTGGACCATCTTGCCGCCGGTCATCTGCTCGAAGAACACGCCGGACAGGTGCTGCGAGGTGCCGTTGCCGGAGGACGCGTAGTTCACGGAACCCGGCTTCGCCTTGGCGGCGGCGATCACGTCCTGCACCGTCTTGTACGGGCTCTCCGCCCGCACCACCAGGATGTTGGGCATGGACCCGATCATGGTGATCGGCTGGAAGTTCTTGATGGGGTCGTACGGCAGCTTGGCATAGAGGCTCGCGTTGATCGCATGCGAGCTGATCGTGCCGCCCTGGATCGTGTACCCGTCCGGCGCGGCCTTGGCCGTGAAGTCCGAACCCATGCTGCCGCCGGCGCCCGGCTTGTTCTCGATCACGAAGGTGGTGCCCAGCGCGGGGCCGGCCTTCTGCGTCACCAGCCGGGCCAGCACGTCGGTGGTGCCGCCGGCGCCGAACGGCACGACGTAGGTGATGGGCTTGGCGGGCCACGGGGCCTGCGCCAGCACGGAGCCGGCGGCGAGGACGGCGGCCACGCCGGCGAGGATGCTGCGACGATGCATGGGATGTCTCCTGGAAAGGTCGGTGCCTGCGGCCATCGCGGCCGTGCGGGGCATGCTAGCCGCAGCCGGCCGCGGCGCGCCTCGGGTGCGACCCTGCCCGGGGCCGCGCACGGCGCCGACTGGGTCCGCTATCCTGAGCCGCCCTGCGCGAAAGGACACCGTGACCGATTCCCTGCTCTGGCTCCTCAGCATCGCCCTCATCCTGGTCGGCCTGGCCGGCATCGTGCTGCCCGCGCTGCCCGGGACCATCCTGGTGCTGGCCGGCATCGTCCTCGGCGCCTGGATCGACGATTTCACGCGGGTCGGCTGGTTCGCCGTGGCCGCCGTCACGGTGCTGGCGGTGATCGCCTGGGCGATGGACTACGTCGCCGCGATGCTCGGCGCAAAGCGCGCCGGCGCCAGCCGGCAGGCGATCATCGGCGCCGCCATCGGCACGGTCGCGGGCATCTTCATGGGCATCGTCGGCGTGCTGTTCATGCCGCTGGTGGGCGCCGCGGCCGGCGAGTACCTGGCGCGGCGCGACCAGAACAAGGCGGTGCGCGTGGGCATCGCCACCTGGCTCGGCCTCATGGCGGGCATGCTCGCCAAGTTCGTGCTGGCCTTCATGATGATCGGGATCTTCGGGGTGGCCCTGCTCGTGTGAGGCATGCCGGGGGCGCGGGATAATCGGGGCCGACCTTCCCCGCCCGCCATGACCGAACCCCTCACCATCCTCATGCACCCGGCCGACAACGTGGCCATCGTCGCCAACGACGGCGGACTGCCCGCCGGCACGCGCCTGCCGTCCGGCCTGGTGCTGCGCGACAAGGTGCCGCAGGGACACAAGGTCGCCCTCGCCGACCTGCCCGCGGGCAGCGCCGTGCGGCGCTACGACGTGACGATCGGCTATGCCGTGAACGACATCCCGGCCGGCAGCTGGGTGCACGAGCGCCTGCTGCGCATGCCCGATGCGCGCGGGCTGGACAACCTGCCGATCGCCAATGCGCCACGGCGCGCGCTGCCGCCGCTGGAGGGCTACACCTTCGAGGGCTACCGCAACGCCGACGGCTCGGTCGGCACGCGCAACATCCTGGCCATCACGCAGACCGTGCAGTGCGTGGCCGGCGTGACCGAGTTCGCCGTGCAGCGGATCAAGTCCGAGCTGCTGCCCCGCTACCCCAACGTCGACGACGTGGTCGCGCTGGAGCACGGCTACGGCTGCGGCGTGGCGATCGACGCGCCGGACGCCGCGATCCCGATCCGCACGCTGCGCAACCTGAGCCTCAACCCCAACTTCGGCGGCGAGCTGATGATGGTGAGCCTGGGGTGCGAGAAGCTGCAGCCGGAAAGGCTGATGCCGCCCGGCACCATCCCGGTGGTGGACGAACGCGGCGCCGAGGCGCAGCTGGACGTGGTGTGCCTGCAGGACGACGCGCACGTCGGCTTCATGTCGATGGTCGACTCGATCATGCGGCAGGCCGACCAGCACCTGAAGCGGCTGGACGCGCGCCGGCGCGAGACGGTGCCGGCCAGCGAACTGGTGGTGGGCGTGCAGTGCGGCGGCAGCGATGCCTTCTCCGGCGTCACGGCCAATCCGGCGGTGGGCTTCTGCGCCGACCTGCTGGTGCGCGCCGGCGCCAGCGTGATGTTCTCCGAGACGACCGAGGTGCGCGACGGCGTGGACCAGCTCACCTCGCGCGCGGCCTCGCCCGAGATCGCCGAAGCGATGATCCGCGAGATGGCCTGGTACGACGCGTACCTCAAGCGCGGCGCCGTGGACCGCAGCGCCAACACCAGCCCCGGCAACAAGAAGGGCGGCTTGTCCAACATCGTCGAGAAGGCCATGGGCTCCATCGTCAAGTCCGGCTCCGCGCCCATCACGGGCGTGCTGGCGCCCGGCGAGAAGCTGCGCCAGAAAGGCCTGACCTACGCGGCGACGCCGGCCAGCGACTTCATCTGCGGCACGCTGCAGCTGGCGGCCGGCATGAACCTGCACGTGTTCACCACCGGACGCGGCACGCCCTACGGGCTGGCCGAAGTGCCGGTGATCAAGGTGGCGACGCGCAGCGACCTGGCGCGCCGCTGGCACGACCTGATGGACGTCAACGCCGGCAAGATCGCCGACGGCCAGGCCACCATCGAGGACGTGGGCTGGGAGCTGTTCCACCTGATGCTCGACGTGGCCAGCGGCCGCAGGAAGACCTGGGCGGAGAAATGGAAGCTGCACAACGCCCTGGTGCTCTTCAATCCGGCGCCGGTGACCTGAAGCTACCGGAATACCCTATGGGAGGCGGCGGGCGGCGCCTGTAACGTGGCCGGGGACAGCCACCACAGGAGCCACCATGCGTCTGCTGCCAACGTTCGTCTCCGGACTCGTCCTGCTTGCCAGCTTCCTCGCCGTGCCGGCCTCCGCGCAGCCGGACTACCCGAACCGGCCGATCCGCTGGATCGTGCCCTACCCGCCGGGCGGCACCACGGACCTGCTGGCGCGCCTGATGGCCACGTGGCTGTCGCAGCGCCTGGGCCAGCAGGTGGTGGTGGACAACAAGCCCGGCGGCGGCAACAACATCGGCACCGAGATGGCCGCCAAGGCGCCACCCGACGGCTACACCATCCACCTGGTCAACCCCGCCAACGCGATCAACGCGACGCTGTACCCGAAGCTGCCCTTCAACTTCCTGGAAGACCTGGTGCCGGTCGGCGGCATCATCCGCGTGCCGAACGTGATGACGGTGACGAAGAACTTCCCGGCGAAGAACGTCGCCGAGTTCATCGAGTACGGCAAGAAGAACCCGGGCAAGATCAACATGGCCTCCTCGGGCTCGGGCACGTCGGTGCACCTGTCGGGCGAGCTGTTCAAGTTCATGACCGGCGTGGACATGAAGCACATCCCGTACAAGGGCGCCGGCCCGGCGATCGTCGACCTGATCCCCGGCCAGGTCGACGTGCTGTTCGACAACATGCCCTCGATCATCGGGCACATCCGCGGCGGCAACCTGCGCGCGCTGGCGGTCACGAGCGCGCAGCGTTCACCCGCGCTGCCCGACACGCCCACCGTCGCCGAGACGGTGCCCGGCTACGAGGCCAGCGCGTGGTTCGGCGCAGCCGCGCCCAAGGGCACGCCGCCGGCCGTCGTCGCGCGGCTGAACCGCGAGATCAACGCCGCGCTGGCGGACCCCGCCATGAAGGCCAAGCTGGCCGACCTCGGCGGGGTGCCGATCGGCGGGACGCCCGAACAGTTCTGGGCGCTGCACCGGGCCGAGACGGAGAAGTGGGAGAAGATCGTGAAGTTCTCCGGCGCCAAGGTGGAATAGGAACGGCCATGCCGGCGCCGCAGCAGGCCGGGCGCCATGGAACCTGACGCCGACGAGAGCCGGCTGCGCCGCGGCGCGCGCCAGTGGCGGCTGGCCCTGCGCATCGTGTTCCTGCTGCTCGCCGTGCTCGGATGGGCCGCGTTCGCGGAACACACCGCCCACGAGCGCCGGCTGGCGCTGGGGACCGTGGCCCAGCGCGACGCCAACCTGGCGATCGCGGTCGAACACTACGTGCGCAGGGTGCTGCGCAACGCGCTCGCCGTGCACCGGCTGCTGGGCGACCAGCTCGCCGCCGGGGCCAGCCGCGACATGCTGCAGCAACGCCTGGCCGACCGGCTGCAGGCGAACGACGCGTTCTCGGGGCTTGGCCTGTGCCTGCCCGACGGGTCCGTCCTCGACGCACCCGCCTCCATCGCTCGGCTGTCGCCCACCACCTGCGCCGCGCTCGGCGCGGCCACGCCGCCCGGCGGCCAGCTGGCCGTGCTGCGCCCGCTGCCCGCGGCCGGTGCGCTGCACGTGCCCCTGGCACTGCCGCTGGAGAACGACGCGCGCGAGCGGCTGGCGCTGGCGGTGGCCTTCACGCCGGTGCGCACGCTGCTCGGCATCATGCAGTCGGTGGAACTCACCGACGACACGGCGGTCCTGCTCGCCGGCAGCGACGGGCAGGCCCGCGCGGCCTGGCGCTCCGGCGCAGGCGCCGTGGAGGCGGAGGGCGGCTTCGCGGCGCTCGCGGGATTGCTGCGGCCCGCCGGCGACACCGTGCTCGTGGACGGGCAGCCGCACCTGGTCGCCGCGCGCACGCTGGCGGACGCCGGCCTCGGCGTGCGGGTCGCGACTTCGCGGCACGACGCGCTGGCGGCCTTCCGCGACCGGCGCCTGCGCCTGCTGAGCGTGTTCGCCCTCGGGACGGGCGCCCTGCTCGCCGCCTACCTGCTGCTGTCACGCCTGCATGCCGACAGCGTGCGCGGCGCGATCGCCCTCAGCCAGTCGCGCCGCGAAGTGGAGGCGCTGAACGCCGGACTGGAGCAGCAGGTGCGCGAGCGCACGACGCAGCTGCAGCAGGCCTACCAGGACCTGGAGACCTTCTCGTATGCCGTCGCCCACGACGTGCGGGCGCCGCTCGCGGCGATCGAGGGGTTCGCGGATGCGCTGGAACCCGCCGTGCGCGGCGGCGGCGAAGGCAGGCCGCTGCACTACCTGCAGCGCATCCAGGCCAACGCGCGCCGCATGCAGCAGATCACCACGTCGCTGCTCGACCTGGGGCGGCTCACGCGCGTGCCGCTGCGCAAGGAAGCGCTGGACCTGAGCGCGATCGCGCAGGACGTGCTGGCGCAACTGCGGGAAGCGGACCCGGCGAGGCAGGTGGAATCGGCGGTCGAGCCCGGCCTCACCGCCACCGGCGATCCGGCGCTCCTGCGGCAGGTGCTGGAGAACCTGCTCGGCAACGCGTGGAAGTTCACTTCGCGCCGGCCGCTCGCGCACATCCGCTTCGGGCGCGAAACCCCCGAGCGCGGCGGCGGCTTCTTCGTGGCGGACGACGGGGACGGCTTCGACGCCGGCCTGGCCGAGGGCCTGTTCCAGCCCTTCCGGCGCATGCACGACGCGACGGACTTCCCCGGCACCGGCGTGGGGCTCGCCGCGGTGCACCGCATCGTGACGCTGCACGGCGGCCGCATCTCCGCCGAGGCGCGTCCCGGCGAAGGGGCGCGCTTTTCCTTCACGCTGCCGTGAGCGGGGCGCTCAGTCGGCGGTGATGCCGGCGGCCTTGATCGTCCTGGCCCAGAACTCGGTCTCGCGCTTGACCATGGCGTCCAGCGCGGCGGGCGGCAGGTAGCGGATCTCGATGCCGGCGCCGTCGGCGCGCGCCTTCGCTTCCGGCGTTTCCAGGCCCTGCTTGATGCCGGCCGCGAGGCGGTTCACGACCTCGGGCGGCGTGCCGGCGGGCGCGAAGATCGCCACCCACGACTCCAGCTCGAAGCCCTTGAGTCCTGCTTCCGCCGTGGTCGGCACGTTCGGCAGGCCCGGGTGGCGCTGCGCGCCGGTGACCGCGAAGGCCTTGAGCTTGCCCTGCTGCACGTGACCCATCACCGAAGGCGGCGTCGTCATGAACACCTGGACCTGGCCGCTCAGCACGTCCTGCATCGCCGGGCCGGAGCCGCGATAGGGGATGTGGACCATGCGGGTGCCGGTCTGCGCCTTGAACATCTCGGTGCCGATGTGCGAGACGGAGCCGTTGCCCTGCGATGCGTAGCTGAGGCGGCCGGGGTTCTTCTTCAGGTGCGCGATGAATTCCTGCAGCGTGCCGGCGGGCACGGAAGGATGCGCGGCGATGACGTTGGTCGCGACCGTGACGAGCGCGATGGGCGTGAAGTCCTTCTGCGCCCAGGGCAGCTTCGGCATCAGGGCGGGGTTGCCCACGTGGTACGCGGAGTAGGAGGTCAGCAGCGTGTAGCCGTCGGCCGGCGCGCGCGCGACGAAGCCATAGGCCACGTTGCCGCTGCCGCCGCCGCGGTTGTCCACCACGACGTTCTGCCCCAGCACCTTGCCGAGCGAATCCGCGACGATGCGCGCCGAGGTGTCCACCAGCCCGCCGGGCGGGTTGGGCACGATCAGGTTGATCGGCTTGTTCGGGTAAGCCTGCGCGACCGCCAGCGACGCGGCCAGGCCGGCAAGCGCGGCGAGCAGCGTGCCGCGCAGGAAGGGACGACGGTTCATGGGGGCTCCTCGAGGTGGGGGGTCAACGCGGGGTTTCGATGATGCCGCGCTCGCGCAGCGCGGCAACCTGCCCCGGCGTCAGGCCGATCTCGCGCAGCACCGCATCGGTGTCCTGCCCGAGGGCGGGCGCATTGCGGCGGTGCGCTCCCGGGGTGCGCGAGAGCTTGGGCACGACGCCGGGCACCAGCAGCGGATCGCCGTCGTCCAGCCGGATCTCCTGCAGCATGCCGCGCGCGGCGTAGTGCGGGTCGGCGGCGATGTCGGCCACGGTGTAGATGCGGCCCGCGGGCACGGCGGCGGCCTCCAGCGCCTGCAGCACCTCGGCGACGCTGCGCGTCCGTGTCCAGGCACCGATCGCGCCATCGATCTCCTCGACGCGCCGCACGCGGCCGGCGTTGTCGGCCAGCCCGGGATCGCGGCCGAGGTCGTCGCGGCCGATCGCCGCCATCAGCCGCTTGAAGATGCTGTCGCCGTTGCCGGCGATCAGCGCATAGCCGCCGTCCGCGCACAGGTACGCGTTGCTCGGCGCGATGCCCGGCAAGGCGCTTCCCCCGGGGCCGCGCACGGCGCCGAATGCGCTGTACTCGGGCAGCAGGCTTTCCATGCAGTTGAACACGGCCTCGTACAGTGCGACGTCGATCACCTGCCCGCGGCCCGAACGCTGCCGCTCGTGCAGCGCCACCAGGATGCCGATCACGCCATGCAGCGCGGCGAGCGTGTCCCCGATGCTGACGCCCACCCGCACCGGGACGCGGCCCGGCTCCGCCGTGAGGTGGCGCAGGCCTCCCATCGCTTCACCCACGACACCGAAGCCGGGGCGGTCGCGGTAGGGGCCGGTCTGGCCATAGCCGCTGATGCGCAGCACGACGAGCTTCGGGTTGGCCTCCACCAGGCGCTCGGGCGCGAGCCCCCAGCCTTCCAGCGCGCCCGGGCGGAAGTTCTCCACCAGCACGTCGGCCTCGGCCGCGAGCTTGCGCACGATCTCCTGCGCTTCGGGTTGCCGCAGGTCGAGCGCCAGCGATCGCTTGTTGCGCGACTGGACCTGCCACCACACGGAGGTGCCGTCCTTCAGCATGCGCCAGTTGCGCAAGGGGTCGCCGGCGCCGGGGGGCTCCACCTTCACCACGTCGGCGCCGAAGTCCGCCAGCGTCTTGGCGGCGAAGGGGCCGGCGATCAGTTGCCCGAGCTCGAGGACCTTGAGGCCCTGCAGGGGGCCGGCGGCATTGGCTTGCGTCTCCATGCGGCCGAGTGTGCCGCATGCCACGGACGGATGCCTATTCTTCGCCCATGTGGAGCCACTCGTCTTCCTTCAGGCGCTGCATGAAGGCCATGACGGTTTCGAGGACGCCCTCGCGCTCCGCCCATTCGATCTGCTCGCGGAAGCACAGGCGCTTGGTCAGCGCCGGGGTGACGGCCCAGGCCTCCCCGGTCGCCGGCGCGGGCGGCTGCTGGGTGCCGCGCGGGGTCTTGCGCTCGGGCAGGAGGGCCGTGAGCGCGTTCCACTGGTCGGGGCGCGGGCAGACGCGGTTGTTGCGGCGGGCGACCAGCATGGCGCCTTCCAGCGTGAACAGCGGCTGCTCGCGCCGGCGCACCGGCGGCAGCCTGACCTGGCTGCCCGCGGCCTCCGTCTTGGCCCAGCCGCGTTCCTGCGTGTTCTGGAAGTTCGGCGGCGAGGTCATGGGCGCGGTTTCGGCGAACCGCACTTCCTCCTGGTTCGCCACCTCGTTCCACAGCGCCCAGGCGGTGTCGCCGTCCCCTTCGATCGCCTCGGGCGCGGGGATCGAATCACCCGCCTCCCAGGCACGGTCGAGCCCGCGGGCGGGGGGCGCAGCGGAGGGCGCAGGCGCCGGTGCGGGCGGGGTCTTCTTCTTGCCGGTGAAAGCCATGGAGGGACTGTAGCGCGGAAGCGCGCCGCCGCGTCCGGGGAAAGGCGCAAGCCCCCTTACTACACTCCCCGGATGACCACCGCCGAGCCGCCGCGCAACCCGCAGTCCCTGTCGGGCCTGCGTCCCTTCCTGCGGCCCTACCGCGGCCACGTGGCCTTGGCCGCCATCTTCCTGCTGCTGGCGGCCGTGGCCATGCTCGTCTTCCCGGTCGCGCTGCGCGGCATGATCGACGGCGGCCTGGCCGCGCCGCCCGGGGAACGGCTGGTTGCGCTGCGCGGCCACTTCCTGGCCCTGTTCGGCGTCGCGGTCGCGCTGGGCCTGTTCTCCGCCGCCCGCTTCTACCTCGTCAGCTGGCTGGGCGAACGGGTCAGCGCCGACCTGCGCAGCGCCGTCTACGCCCACGTGCTGCGCCAGAGCCCGGCGTTCTTCGAGAGCACCCAGACCGGGGAAGTCCTGTCGCGCCTGACGACCGACACGACGCTGGTGCAGACGGTGGTCGGCTCCTCCTTTTCGATGGGCCTGCGCAACCTGGTGATGGGCGCGGGTGCATTGGTGATGCTCGTCATCACGCACCCCTACGTGATGACCCTGGTGCTGGCCGCGGTGCTGCTGGTGGTGCTGCCGGCCATGTTCTTCGGCCGCCGCGTGCGCAAGCTCTCGCGCGCCAGCCAGGACCGCGTGGCCGATTCCAGCGCCATCGCCGCCGAAGTGCTGAACGCCATCCCGGTCGTGCAGAGCCATGCGGCCGAGGCCCGCGAAGCCGACCGCTTCCGCGAGGCGACGGAGAACGCGTTCCGCACCGGCGTGCGGCGCACGCGCGCCCGGGCCGTGCTGGTGGCCTTCGTCATCATCGCCAACGCGGGGCTGATGCTGTGGGGCCTGTACCAGGGCGCCGAGGGCGTGGTGCGGGGATCCATCACGGCCGGACAGCTCGGCCAGGCCGCGTTCTACGTCGCCATCTTCGCCGGTGCCGTCGCGGTGCTCGGCGAGGTCTACGGCGACCTGCTGCGCGCCGCGGGTGCCACCGAGCGGCTGATGGAGCTGCTGGCCAGCCGCTCGCCCGTCGCCTCGCCCGAGCGGCCCGTGCCGCTGCCCCCGCCGCGCGCCGGCAGCAGCGTGCGCTTCGACGCCGTGCGCTTCCACTATCCCTCGCGGCCGCTGGCGCCGGCGCTCGCGTCCTTCAGCCTCGACGTGGCCGCCGGCGAGACGGTGGCGCTGGTCGGCCCGAGCGGCGCCGGCAAGACCACGGTGTTCCAGCTGCTGCTGCGCTTCTACGATCCGCAGCAGGGCGCGATCGTCCTCGACGGCGTGCGGATCGACCAGCTGCGGCTGCAGGAACTGCGCGGGCGCATCGGCTTGGTGCCGCAGGAGCCGGTCGTCTTCTCCTCCAGCGCGCTGGAGAACATCCGCTACGGGCGGCCGGAAGCGAGCGACGAGGAGGTGAAGGCGGCGGCGCGCGGCGCCTTCGCGCACGACTTCATCGAGGCGCTGCCGGAAGGCTATGCCACCTTCCTGGGCGAGCGCGGCGTGCGGCTGTCGGGCGGGCAGCGCCAGCGCATCGCGATCGCGCGGGCGATGCTGAAGAACCCGCCGCTGCTGCTGCTCGACGAAGCGACCAGCGCGCTGGACGCGGAAAGCGAGCGGATGGTGCAGGCGGCGCTGGAAAGTGCCATGCGGGACCGCACGACGCTGGTCATCGCGCACCGGCTGGCGACGGTCCAGAAGGCGGACCGCATCGTGGTGCTGGACCACGGGCAGATCGTCGAATCGGGGCGGCACGAGGAGCTGCTCGCCCGCGACGGCGTCTATGCGCGCCTGGCGGCGCTGCAGTTCATGGCGTGACCGCCGCTACTGCAGCGGGCCCTTGAGGCCCTTGGGCAGCGGCAGCGGCAACACGCCGATGCCCTCTTCCAGCAGCGCCCGGGTCTCCTCCACCGAAGCCTGCCCGCGGATGCCGCGTTCCTCGGTCTCGCCATAGTGGATCCGGCGCGCCTCCTCGGCGAACTTCTCGCCGACGTCCTCGGTGTTCGCCATCACCTGCTTCACCAGCTGCATCCACGCGGCCTGGACCTGCGCGTTCGGCGTCGCGACCAGGTCCTGCTTCGGCGCCGGCGCGGCCGCCGGTTCGGTGGCGCCCAGGTTCAGGCGCGGCGCGCTGGGCATCTTGGTGACCCGCGCGTCGCCGCACAGCGGGCATTCGACCAGCCCGCGCGCGAGCTGGCCCTGGAAATCGTCTTCGGACGCGAACCAGCCCTCGAAGGCATGGGCGTGCGCGCACTGGAGGTTGAGGACCTTCATGGCTGCGAAGGTGGAGGCTGCCAGTCGAGTTTCCAAGCCCCCGAGACGACGTTCTGGATCCACGCGGCGGCCGCCAGCGTCTTGGAGTCCTGCACCTGGCCGTCGCGGCACCAGCCGAGGAACTCCTCGGGCGTCGCCGTGAACACGTCGAGGAACTCGCCCTCGTCCAGGCGTGCGCCGCGCTGCTCCAGCCCACGCGCGAACCAGATATGGATGGCCTCGTCGGAATAAGCCACGGTGGGGTACATCGTGAAGGCGAAGGCCCATTCGCGGGCGACGTAGCCGGTCTCCTCCAGCAGCTCGCGCTGGCCGCACGCCAGCACGCCTTCGCCGGCATCCAGCTTGCCCGCCGGGATCTCGACGTGCACCTTGCGGGTGGCGTGGCGGTACTGGCGTTCCAGCACGATGCGCCCGTCGTCCGTGAAGGGGACGATGGCGACCGCCCCCGGGTGCAGCACGTACTCGCGGGTCGCGCTGCCGGCGTCCGGCATGCGGACGGTGTCGCGCACGATGTGCAGGAAGCGGCCCTTGAACACCTCCTCCCGGGAAACGAAGTGCTCGATCAGGTGGCGGTCGTCGGTGGCCATGTCAGTGCCGCGGTCGGTACAGGTAGCGCCAGACGAAACCCGGGAAGGCGAAAGTCAGGAACAGCGTCCCCGTGATGGCGTAGAACTCCCAGCGTTGCGGCGCGATCTGGCCGGCATGGTTCTCCAGCGCCAGCCCGATGCCGCCCACCACGAAATACAGCGCCACCAGCTCGGCCAGCCGCACCGGCAGGCTCTTGCCGCGCGCGAGCCGCAGCACGCCGAACAGGCGCTGCGAGAGGAACGGCAGGTTGGCGGCCAGGAAGGCCAGCACCAGCACCAGCCAGGTCGAGGCCGTTTGCGACATGGCTAGGACGAGAGCATGCGCACGATGGCCTGGGCGCACAGCGTCATCAGCCCGCCGGGCAGGATGCCCAGCAGCAGGATCAGCGCGCCGTTGATCGTCAGCACGACGCGGACTTCGGCCGGCGCGGCGACGGTGGTGGCCGTGATCGGGGCGTCGAAGTACATCACCTTCACCACGCGGATGTAGTAGAAGGCGGCGACCAGCGACATGACCACGGCGAACACCGCCAGGCCGATGTAGAACGGGCTGCCCGACACCACCAGCGCCTGCAGCACCGCCAGCTTGGCGTAGAAGCCCACCAGCGGCGGGATGCCGGCCAGCGAGAACAGCGTGACGGCCATGACGCCGGCGTACAGCGGGCTGCGCTGGTTCAGGCCGGCCAGGTCGGCGATCTCCTCGCTCTCGAAGCCCTCGCGCGCCAGCAGCAGGATGACGCCGAAGCTCGCCAGCGTGGTCAGCACGTAGGTCACGATGTAGAACATCGCGGAGCTGTAGGCGTTGCGGGCGAACACCGGGTCGCCGTTCACCACGCCGGACAGCAGGCCCAGCATCACGAAGCCCATCTGGCCGATGGTCGAATAGGCCAGCATGCGCTTGAGGTTGGTCTGCGCGATGGCCGCCAGGTTGCCGACGAACAGGGACGAGACGGCCAGCACCACCAGCATCTGCTGCCAGTCGATCGCCAGCGGCAGCATGCCCTCCACCAGCAGGCGGATGGCGATGGCGAAGGCCGCGAGTTCCGGCGCGGTGCCCAGCATGATCGTGACGGCCGTCGGCGCGCCCTGGTACACGTCCGGGATCCACATGTGGAAGGGCGCGGCGCCCAGCTTGAAGGCCAGGCCGGCGACGATGAAGACCAGGCCGAACACCAGCACGGTGTGCTTCACCTGGCCGCCGGCGATCACCTTGAACACCGTGGCAATGTCCAGCGAGCCGGTCGCGCCGTAGATCATGGACAGCCCGTACAGCAGGAAGCCCGAAGCCATCGCGCCCAGCACGAAGTACTTCATGGCCGCTTCGGTGGCCTGCGTGTGGTCGCGGCGCAGCGCCACCAGCGCGTAGCTGCACAGCGTGAGCAGTTCCAGGCCCAGGTAGATGACCAGGAAGTTGTGGCCGCCGATCATCACGAAGATGCCCAGCAGCGACAGCATGGCCAGGGTGAAGAGCTCGCCGCCGCGCAGCATGTCGCGGTCGCCCGCGTACGGACGGCCGTACACCAGGCAGACCATCATCGCGATGGTGGAGAAGCACTTGAGCCAGTTGCCCATGGAATCGCTGACCACCATGCGGCCGAAGCCGTAGGCCGTCTCGCCGGTGGCGGCCTCGCTGCCGGTCAGGAAGGCGACCGCGGCCAGCGAGGCGAGCGTCAGCCCGTAGGTGAGGTTGCGCAGGCGGCTCTTCACGCCGAGGTCCACCAGGGCGATGACGCAGGCCATCACCAGCAGCAGGATCTCGGGGGCGACGACCGCCAGGCTCGTGTTGTCGATCATTGTGTGGTTCTCCCGCTTCCCGTCAGAGCTTGGACGCCGAGACGTGCTTCAGGAAGCCGGCGACGGACGCGTTCATCACGTCGGTGAAGGGTTTCGGGTGGATGCCCATGTACAGCACGGCGACCGCCAGGATGCCCAGCATCACGAATTCGCGGGCATTGATGTCGGTGAGCGCGCGCACGTTGTCGTTCGCGATCGGCCCGAAGTAGACGCGCTTGACCATCCACAGGGTGTACGACGCGCCGAGGATCAGCGCGGTGGCGGCGAGCAGGCCGATCCAGAAGTTGTACTTCACGGCGGCCAGGATCACCATCCACTCGCCGACGAAGCCGGCGGTGGCGGGCAGGCCCGCGTTGGCCATGGAGAACAGCACCGCGAAGGCGGCGAAGGTCGGCATGGTGTTGACGACACCGCCGTAATCGGCGATCTGGCGCGAATGCACGCGGTCGTACAGCACGCCGATGCACAGGAACATCGCGCCCGAGACGAAGCCGTGCGCGATCATCTGCACCAGCCCGCCGGAGACGCCGAGGTCGTTGAAGATGAAGAAGCCGAGCGTGACGAAGCCCATGTGGGCGACGGACGAATACGCCACCAGCTTCTTCATGTCCTGCTGCACCATCGCGACCAGGCCGACGTAGATCACGGCGATGAGCGACAGCGCGATCATCAGCCAGGCCCATTCGCGCGAGGCGTCCGGCGCGATCGGCATCGAGAAGCGCAGGAAGCCGTAGGCGCCCAGCTTCAGCATGATGGCCGCCAGCACGGCGGAGCCGCCGGTGGGCGCCTCGACGTGCACGTCGGGCAGCCAGGTGTGCACCGGGAACATCGGCACCTTCACCGCGAAGGCGGCGAAGAACCCGAAGAACAGCAGCGTCTGCGCCAGCGAGGACAGCGGCAGGCGGTGCCAGGTCAGGATGTCGAAGCTGCCGCCGGACTTGGTGTACAGGTAGACCAGCGCCACCAGCATCAGCAGCGAGCCGAGCAGCGTGTACAGGAAGAACTTGAAGGCCGCGTAGATCTTGTTGGGGCCGCCCCAGATGCCGATGATCAGGTACATCGGGATCAGCGTGGCCTCGAAGAACACGTAGAACAGCACGGCATCGAGCGCCGTGAACACGCCGATCATCAGGCCCGAGAGGATCAGGAACGCGCCCATGTACTGGTTGACGCGCTCCGTGATCACCTCCCACGCGGAGATGACGACCACCACCGTGATGAAGGCCGTCAGCAGCACGAACCAGAACGAGATGCCGTCGATGCCCAGGTGGTAGAAGACGTTGAAGCGGTCGATCCAGGGCTGGCGCTCGACGAACTGCATGGCGGCCGTGCTGCGGTCGAAGCGCGCGTACAGCGGCAGGGTGACCAGGAAGCTGATGACCGAGCCGATCAGCGCGATCCAGCGCACCGTGCGGGCCTGGTCGTCGCGGCCGAGGGCCAGCAGGATGGCGCCGAACGCGATCGGCGTCCAGATGGCGAGGCTGAGGAGTCCCGTCTGCATTCTTTTTCTTCTCCTACTTCTTCAGCCAGTCCTGGACCATCGGCCAGCTGACGAAGTACGTCATGAGCACGACGACGCCCAGGAGCATCGCGAAGGCATAGTGGTAGATGTAGCCGGACTGGATCCAGCGGATCACGCCGGCGAACCGGCCCACCGCGCGCGCGCTGCCGTTGACGAAGACGCGTTCGATGATGCCCTGGTCGCCGCCCTTCCACAGGCCGCGGCCGAGGCCGCGCGCGGCGCGGGCCAGCACCTGCTCGTTGAACCAGTCCATGTAGTACTTGTTGTCCAGCAGCGTGTACAGCGGCATGGCACGGCGCTTGATGGCGGCGGGCAGCGCCGGGTTCACCAGGTACATGTACCAGGCGAGCGCCACGCCGGCGACGGCGAGGTACAGCACGGGGGTGCTGAAGGCATGGCCGACCATGGCCAGCGGGCCGTGCCAGAGCTTCGCCAGTTCCGCCATCGCGGGGTGGCGCGCGGCGTCGACGAAGATCGCGTCCTTGAAGAAGTCGCCGAACAGCATCGGGCCCATGGTGAGGAAGCCGATGACGACCGAGGGGAAGGCCAGCAGGATCAGCGGCGCGGTCACCACCCAGGGCGACTCGTGCGGCTCGTGCGCCCCGTGGCCGTGCCCATGGTCGTCCTTCGCATGGGCGTCGTGCACGGCGTGGCCCTGCACGTCGGGCTCCTCGTCGGAGGGGTGGTGGCCATGCGCGTCCGGGTTCTGGTCGAAGCGTTCCTTGCCGTGGAACACCAGGAAGTACATGCGGAACGAGTAGAAGGCCGTGACGAACACGCCCGCCAGCACCGCGAAGTAAGCGAAGCCGGCGCCGGGCAGCTTGCTGAAGTGCACCGCCTCGATGATGCTGTCCTTGGAGTAGAAGCCCGCGAACAGCGGCGTGCCGATCAGTGCCAGCGAACCGAGCAGCGACGTGATCCAGGTGATGGGCATGTACTTCTTCAGGTTGCCCATCCAGCGGATGTCCTGGTTGTGGTGCATCCCGATGATCACGGAGCCGGCGGCCAGGAACAGCAGCGCCTTGAAGAACGCGTGCGTCATCAGGTGGAACACGGCCACCGAGTAGGCGGAGGCGCCCAGCGCCACCGTCATGTACCCGAGCTGCGACAGCGTGGAGTACGCCACCACGCGCTTGATGTCGTTCTGGATGATGCCCAGGAAGCCCATGAACAGCGCCGTGATCGCGCCGATCACCAGGATGAAGGACAGCGCGGTGTCGGACAGCTCGAACAGCGGCGACATGCGCGCCACCATGAAGATGCCGGCCGTGACCATGGTCGCCGCGTGGATCAATGCGGAGATCGGCGTCGGGCCCTCCATCGAGTCCGGCAGCCACACGTGCAGCGGGAACTGGGCGCTCTTGCCCATGGCGCCGATGAACAGGCAGATGCAGATGACCGTGATCAGGCGCCAGTCGGTGCCCAGTCCGAACGGCAGGCCGCCGAGGTCGCCGGCCTTGGCGAAGGTCTCGGCGTAGCTCAGGGTGCCGGCATAGGCGGCGATCAGGCCGATGCCCAGGATGAAGCCGAAGTCGCCGACCCGGTTGACCAGGAAGGCCTTCATGTTGGCGAAGATGGCGGTGGGCTTGGTGTACCAGAAGCCGATGAGCAGGTACGACACCAGGCCCACGGCTTCCCAGCCGAAGAACAGCTGCAGGAAGTTGTTGCTCATGACGAGCATGAGCATCGAGAACGTGAACAGCGAGATGTAGGCGAAGAAGCGGTTGTAGCCTTCGTCCTCCTCCATGTAGCCGATGGTGTAGATGTGCACCATCAGCGAAACGAAGGTCACGACGCACATCATCATGGCGGTCAGCCCGTCGACCAGGAAGCCGACCTCCATCTTCAGCCCGCCGATGACCATCCATTCGTAGAGGGTCTCGTTGAAGCGCGCGCCGTCGACCGCCACGCTCTTGAGCGTCATCACCGAGATGACGAAGGCGATGAACACGCCCAGGATGGTCAGCGTGTGCGACAGGCGCCGGCCGATCCAGTTGCCGCCGAAGGTCGTGCCGAAGATGCCGGCCAGCACGGCGCCGGCGAGCGGCGCGAGCGGGACGGCGAGCAGCGTAGCTGCGTTCAGGGTGGTAGCCATGTTTCTTGTGCGCCCCGGGGCGTCAGCCCTTCAGGGTGTTCAGTTCTTCGACGTTGATGTTGTCCTTGTTGCGGAACAGCAGCACGAGGATGGCGAGGCCGATCGCGGACTCCGCCGCGGCGACCGTGAGGATGAAGAACACGAACACCTGGCCGTGCATGTCGCCCAGGTAGTAGGAGAACGCCACGAAGTTCATGTTGACCGCCAGCAGCATCAGCTCGATGGCCATCAGCAGCACGATCAGGTTGCGGCGGTTCAGGAAGATGCCGACGACCGACAGCGCGAACAGGATCGCGCCCAGCGTCAGGAAGTGTCCCAGGGTGAGCGTCATGCCTTGGTCTCCCCGGTCGCGGCGGCCGCGGCCGCCGGCTCGGCCGGCCGCGTCGGCGGCACCTTGATGACCTGCAGGCGGTCGCTGGCGCGCACGCGCACGGCCAGCGCCGGGTCGAAGTGCTTGCTGTCCTTGCGGTGGCGCAGCGTGAGCGCGATGGCGGCGATGATGCCCACCAGCAGGATCACGGCGGCGATCTCCAGCGGGAACAGGTACTCGGAGTACAGCAGCTTGCCCAGTTCCTTGGTGTTGGAGTACTGCACGCCGGCCTGCGCGGCAGCGGCCGCGCCCGGCAAGGCGCGCGGCTCCTCGGTCGGGCGGAAGCCGCCCATCAGCACCGCGGCCATCTCCAGCGCGATCAGCGCGCCGATCGTGGCGGCCAGCGGGAAGTGCTTCCAGAAGCCGGCCCGCAGCGCGTCGACGTTGATGTCCAGCATCATCACGACGAACAGGAACAGCACCATCACGGCGCCCACGTACACCAGCACCAGCGAGATCGCCAGGAACTCGGCGCGCAGCAGCATCCAGATGCCGGCGGCCTGGAAGAAGGTGAGCACCAGGAACAGCGCCGCATACACGGGGTTGCGCGCGGTGATGACCCGGAAGGCCGCGAACAGCAGCACCACCGAGAACAGGTAGAAGAGGAAGGTCCGGACGTCCATCGTTCTTTTCTTTCGCCGGCTTCAGCGGTACTTGGCGTCGGCCGCGCGGTTGGCCGCGATCTCGGCTTCGTAGCGGTCGCCCACGGCCAGCAGCATGTCCTTGGTGAAGTACAGGTCGCCGCGCTTCTCGCCGTGGTACTCCAGCACGTGGGTCTCGACGATCGAGTCGACCGGGCAGCTTTCCTCGCAGAAGCCACAGAAGATGCACTTGGTCAGGTCGATGTCGTAGCGGGTGGTGCGGCGGGTGCCGTCGGCGCGCTGCTCGCTCTCGATGGTGATGGCGAGCGCGGGGCACACGGCCTCGCACAGCTTGCAGGCGATGCAGCGTTCCTCGCCGTTCTCGTAGCGGCGCAGCGCGTGCAGGCCGCGGAAGCGCGGCGACAGCGGCGTCTTCTCTTCCGGGAACTGCACCGTGATCTTGCGGGCGAAGAAGTACTTGCCCGTGATGCGCAGGCCCTTGAACAGCTCCAGCAGCATGAAGCTGGAGAGGAAGTCCCGCAGCGAAAAGCCGGTGGAACGGGTCGCCAGGGTGTTGGAGGACAGCATGGCTTACTTGAAGATGTTGTAGGGCGTCTGCATCCAGGCGCCGATGACGACCAGCCAGACCAGCGTGACCGGGATGAAGATCTTCCAGCCCAGGCGCATGATCTGGTCGTAGCGGTAGCGCGGGAAGGTCGACCGGATCCAGAGGAACATGGTGACCATGACGAAGGTCTTGCCGAACAGCCAGATCCAGCCCGGGATCCAGTTCAGCACCGGCGCGTCGATGGGGGGCAGCCAGCCGCCCAGGAACATGACGACCGCGAGGATCGACACGAGCCACATGTTGGCGTACTCCGCCAGGAAGAACATGGCGAAGGACATGCCCGAGTACTCGATCATGTGGCCGGCGACGATCTCGGACTCGCCTTCCACCACGTCGAAGGGGTGGCGGTTCGTCTCGGCCAGGCCGGAGATGAAGTACACGAAGAAGATCGGCAGCAGCGGCAGCCAGTTCCACGAAAGGAAGTTGATGCCCAGGCCCGCGAAATAGCCGCGGTCCTGCTGCAGCACGATCTCGGTCATGTTCAGCGAACCGGCGACCATCAGCACCACCACCAGGCAGAAGCCCATGGCGATCTCGTAGCTGACCATCTGGGCCGAAGCCCGCAGCGCCCCCAGGAAGGCGTACTTCGAGTTGGATGCCCAGCCGGCGATGATCACGCCGTAGACCTCCAGCGAGGTGATCGCCATCAGGAACAGCAGGCCGGCGTTGATGTTCGCCAGCGCCGCTTCCGGCCCGAAGGGGATCACCACCCAGGCGACCAGCGCCGGCATGATGGTCATGATGGGGCCGAGCAGGAACAGGCCCTTGTTGGCGACCGTCGGGAGGATGATCTCCTTGGTCAGCAGCTTCAGCGCGTCCGCGATCGGCGTCAGCAGCCCGAACGGGCCGACGCGGTTGGGGCCGGGGCGGATCTGCGTGAAGCCGATCGCCTTGCGTTCCCACAGCGTCAGGTAGGCCACCGCGCCCATCAGGGGCAGCACCACCGCGACGATCTTGATCAGCGTCCAGAGCACCGGCCAGCCGGCACCCGTCCACCACGGCGCGGCGATCAGGCCGTTGCCGAAGCCGTAGATCGCATCGATCATGCCGCCACCTCCTGCGCCTGCCGCAGCGCCACCTGCGCGTCGGCGGTGAGCTGCAGCGACGGGGCGCGGCGCACCACGCCATCGAGCTGGTAGATCGAAGCCGTCACCGGGCGCGCGCTGGTGTCGCCCAGCCACACCGCCTTGGCCGTGCGGTTGGAGAGCTTGTCGCGCTGCGCCAGCGGCTGCTGCGCATCGGCTGCGCCGCGGGCGGCGACCAGGACCTCCTGCGCGGACTCCCAGGTGAAGCCCTGCAGGCCCAGCATGTTGCCCAGCACGCGCAGCACCTTCCAGGCCGGGCGCGTCTCGGCCAGCGGCTTGACGACGGCATGGAAGCTCTGCACGCGGCCTTCGGCGTTGACGAAGGTGCCGGGCGTCTCGGTCCAGGGCGCGATCGGCAGCAGCACGTCGCTGAATTCGAGGTTGGCCTGGAACGGGCTGAGCGTCACGACCATGTCGGCCTGGCCCAGCGCTTCGCCGGCGCGGGCGCCGGCGGCGGAATCGAACTCGGGTTCGGTGTTCAGCAGGAATACGGCCTTCAGGCCGCCCGCCAGCATCTGGCCGGCGTTCAGTCCGCCCTCGCCCGGCAACGCGTGGACGAGTTGCGCGCCCACCGTGTTGGCGGCCTCCGTGAGGTAGCCGACGCTGGCGCCGGTCTGCTCGCCGATCCACTGCGCCAGCGCCAGCAGCGAGGTGGCGGAGGGGTGGTGGGCCGCGGCGTTGCCGAGGAAGATCGCCTTGCGTTCGCCGGACAGCAGCGAGGCGGCGATCGCCTTGGCGGCGTCGGTCGCGGTGCCCTGCAGCGGCGACTTCTCGCCGTTGCTGTCGCCGATCGCGGTGGCCACGTCGGCCAGGGCCTGCAGCCATTGGCCGGCGGGCGCGATCAGCTTGCCGGCCATGCTCATGGCCCAGTCGTTGTCGCGGTCGTGCACCACCGACACCTGCGCGCCAGTGCGCACGGCCGCGCGGACGCGCAGGGCGAACAGCGGATGGTCCTTGCGCAGGTTGGAGCCGATGACCAGCACGCGCTGCAGCGTGGAGAGCGACGCGATCGGCGTGCCCAGCCAGCGCACGCCCTCGAACGCGGGGAACTCGGCGTTGCGAAGGCGATGGTCGATGTTGGGCGAGCCCAGGCCCTGCATCAGTTCACGGGCGAGGAACAGTTCCTCCACCGTGCTGTGCGGGCTGGCCAGCGTGCCGATGGCCTTGGCGCCATGCTGCTCGCGCACCTGCCGCACACCGTTGGCGACGTACTCCAGGGCCGTCTGCCAGTCGACGGGACGCCATTCGCCGCCCTGCTTGAGCATGGGCGTGGTGAGGCGCTCGGGACCGTTGAGAGCTTCGTACGAGAAGCGGTCGCGGTCGGCGATCCAGCACTCGTTGACGTCGTTGTTCTCCAGCGGCAGCACGCGCATGACGCGGTTGTTCTTCACCTGCACCAGCAGGTTGGCGCCGGTGGAGTCGTGCGGGCTGACGGACTTGCGGCGCGAGAGCTCCCAGTTGCGGGCGCTGTAGCGGAACGGCTTGCTGGTGAGCGCGCCGACCGGGCACAGGTCGATCATGTTGCCCGACACTTCGGAGTCGACCGTGTCGCCGAGCACCGTGGTGATCTCGCTGTGCTCGCCGCGGTGGATCATGCCCAGCTCCATCACGCCGGCGATCTCCTGGCCGAAGCGCACGCAGCGGGTGCAGTGGATGCAGCGGCTCATCTCCTCCATGGAGATCAGCGGGCCGACGTCCTTGTGCAGCACGACGCGCTTTTCTTCCTCGTAGCGCGAGGCCGAGCCACCGTAGCCGACGGCGAGGTCCTGCAGCTGGCATTCGCCGCCCTGGTCGCAGATGGGGCAATCCAGCGGATGGTTGATGAGGAGGAACTCCATCACCGACTGCTGCGCCTTGATGGCCTTCTCGCTGCGCGTGCGCACGATCATGCCGTTGGTGACGGGCGTGGCGCAGGCCGGCATCGGCTTGGGCGCCTTCTCCACGTCGACCAGGCACATCCGGCAGTTGGCCGCGATGGACAGCTTCTTGTGGTAGCAGAAGTGCGGAATGTAGGTGCCGGCCTTCTCGGCCGCATGCATCACCATGCTGCCCTCGGGCACGGACACCTGCTGCCCGTCCAGGTTGATCTCGATCATGCTGTTTCCTCCCTCCCCCTCTGGGGGAGGGTTGGGGTGGGGGCGCTCGCCACGGCGGCGATCTTGGCCTCGAACTCGTGGCGGAAGTGCTTGATCATGGCGCGCACCGGCATCGCGGCCGCGTCGCCCAGCGCGCAGATGGTGCGGCCCTGGATGTTGTCGGCCACCGAGTTCAGCAGGTCGATGTCGCTCGTCTTGCCGTGCCCGTGGTGGATGCGGTCGACCACGCGCCACAGCCAGCCCGTGCCTTCGCGGCAGGGCGTGCACTGGCCGCAGGACTCGTGCATGTAGAAGTAGGACAGGCGCAGCAGCGACTCCACCATGTCGCGCGTCTCGTCCATCACGATGACCGCGCCCGAGCCCAGCATCGAGCCGGCCTTGGCGATGGAGTCGTAGTCCATCGTGCAGTCCATCATGATGTTCGCGGGCAGCACCGGGGCGGAGGAGCCGCCGGGAATCACCGCCTTGAGCTTGCGGCCGCCGCGCACGCCGCCGCACAGTTCCAGCAGCTTGCTGAAGGGCGTGCCCAGCGGGATCTCGTAGTTGCCGGGCAGTTCGACGTCGCCGGAGACCGAGAAGATCTTGGTGCCGCCATTGTTCGGCTTGCCGCATTCGAGGTAGGCCTGGCCGCCGTTGCGGATGATCCAGGGCACCGCCGCGAAGGTCTCGGTGTTGTTGATCGTGGTGGGCTTGCCGTACAGGCCGAAGCTGGCCGGGAACGGCGGCTTGAAGCGCGGCTGGCCCTTCTTGCCCTCGAGCGACTCGAGCAGCGCCGTCTCTTCGCCGCAGATGTAGGCGCCGAAGCCATGGAAGGCGTGCAGCTGGAAGCTGAAGTTGCTGCCCAGGATGTTGTTGCCCAGGAAGCCGGCCGCCCTCGCCTCTTCGAGCGCTTCCTCGAAGCGATCGTAGGTCTGGAAGATCTCGCCGTGGATGTAGTTGTAGCCGACGTTGATGCCCATCGCGTAGGCCGCGATGATCATCCCCTCGATCACGATGTGGGGGTTGTAGTGCAGGATGTCGCGGTCCTTGCACGTGCCCGGCTCGCCCTCGTCCGAGTTGCACACCAGGTACTTCTGGCCGGGGAACTGGCGGGGCATGAAGCTCCACTTCAGGCCGGTCGGGAAGCCCGCGCCGCCGCGGCCGCGCAGGGCCGATTCCTTGACGGTGGCGATCACCTGGTCCTGCGTCAGGCCTTCGGCGAGGATCTTGCGCAGCGCCTTGTAGCCGTCGCGCGCCTCGTAGTCCTTCAGGCGCCAGTTGGTGCCGTCCAGGCCCGCATAGATCTGCGGGTTGATGTGGCGGTCGTGGAAGCAGGTCTGGACGCCGGTGGCCTGGAACTGCGCAAGCACTTGCTGGGCATTCATCCCTGTGCTCCCTTCAGGCCGTCGACCAGCTGGTCCAGCTTGTCGTTGCTCATGAAGCTGCACATGGTGCGGTCGTTCACCAGCATCACCGGCGAATCGGCGCACGCGCCCAGGCACTCGCTCTGCTGCAGCGTGAACAGGCCGTCCGGCGTGGTCTCGCCCATCGTGATGCCCAGCTTGCGTTCCAGGTGCTGCAGCGCCTTCTGGCCGTCGCGCAGCTGGCACGGCAGGTTGGTGCACACGTTCAGCTTGTACTTGCCGACCGGGCGCTGGTTGTACATGTTGTAGAAGGTCGTGACCTCGTGCACGGCGATCGTCGGCATGCCGAGGTACTGCGCGATCTCTTCCTCGCTCTGCTTCGTGACGAAGCCCTGCTCCTGCTGCACGATGGCCAGCAGCGCCATCACGGCGGACTGCTTCTGGTCGGGCGGGTACTTCGCGACTTCGCGGTCGAAGCGCGCGCGGGTGCTGTCCGAAATCATCGGTCGATTTCTCCGAAGACGATGTCCATGGTGCCGATGATCGCGACGGCGTCGGCGATCATGTGGCCGCGCGCCATCTCGTCGAGCGACGCCAGGTGGGCGAAGCCGGGGGCGCGGATCTTCAGGCGGTAGGGCTTGTTGGCGCCGTCGCTCACGATGTAGATGCCGAACTCGCCCTTGGGGTGTTCCACCGCGGCATAGGCTTCGCCCTCGGGAACGCGCATGCCTTCCGAGAAGAGCTTGAAGTGGTGGATCAGCTCCTCCATGTTGGACTTCATGCTCTCGCGGTCGGGCGGCGCCACCTTGTGGTTGTCGGTGATAACGGGGCCCGGGTTCGCGCGCAGCCAGGCCACGCACTGCTGGATGATGCGGTTGGACTCGCGCAGCTCGTGCACGCGCACCAGGTAGCGGTCGTACGAATCGCCGGTCTTGCCGATCGGGATGTCGAAGTCCATCCGGTCGTAGACCTCGTAGGGCTGCGTCTTGCGCAGGTCCCACAGCACACCGGAACCGCGCAGCATGGGGCCGGTGAAGCCCAGGTTGAGCGCGCGCTCGGGCGTGACCACGCCGATGCCGACGGTGCGCTGCTTCCAGATGCGGTTGTCGGTGAGCAGCGTCTCGTACTCGTCGACGTACTTGGGGAAGCGCTGGGTGAAGGCGTCGATGAAGTCGAGCAGCGAACCCTGGCGGTCCTCGTTCATGCGCTCGATCTCGCGCTGGTTGCGCACCTTGCTCGCGCGGTACTGCGGCATCGCGTCCGGCAGGTCGCGGTAGACGCCGCCCGGGCGGAAGTACGCCGCGTGCATGCGCGCGCCGGACACCGCCTCGTACATGTCGAACAGGTCTTCCCGCTCGCGGAAGCAGTAGATCAGCATGTTCATCGCGCCGCAGTCCAGCCCGTGCGCGCCGAGCCACAGCAGGTGGTTCAGCAGGCGGGTGATCTCGGAGAACATGACGCGGATGTACTGCGCGCGCACCGGCACCTCGATGCCCAGCAGCTTCTCGACGGCCAGGCAGTAGGCGTGCTCGTTGGACATCATCGACACGTAGTCCAGCCGGTCCATGTACGGCAGCGTCTGGATGTAGGTGCGGGTCTCGGCAAGCTTCTCGGTGGCGCGGTGCAGCAGGCCGATGTGCGGGTCGGCGCGCTGGATCACCTCGCCGTCGAGTTCCAGCACCAGGCGCAGCACGCCGTGCGCGGCCGGGTGCTGCGGGCCGAAGTTCAGGGTGTAGTTCTTGATCTCGGCCATGGTTACTGGAGACCGTATTTCTCTTCGCGGATGATCCGCGGCGTGATCTCGCGCGGCTCGATGGAGACCGGCTGGTAGATCACCCGCTTCTTCTCGGCGTCGTAGATCATCTCGACGTGGCCGGAGACCGGGAAGTCCTTGCGGAAGGGATGGCCGATGAAGCCGTAGTCGGTGAGGATGCGGCGCAGGTCGGCGTGGCCCTCGAAGACGATGCCGTACAGGTCGAACGCCTCGCGCTCGAACCAGTTGGCGGCGCTCCAGACGCTGGTGAGGGAGTCGATCGCCGGCAGGTCGTCGTCACCGCAGAACACGCGCACGCGCACGCGCTGGTTGAGGCTGACGGACAGCAGGTGCACGACGACGGCGTAGCGCGGGCCGTCCCAGTCGCCCATCTTGTACTCGGAGTAGTCGACGCCGCACAGGTCGATCAGCTGCTCGAACTGGCAGCCCGGCGCTTCGCGCAGGATGCGGCAGGCTTCGAGGTAGTTCGCCGCGCCGACCGTGACCGTCACTTCGTCCAGGCGGTTCTCGACGCCCCTGGCCTTGTCGCCCAGCGCCGCGGTCACGGCCTGCAGGGTCGCTTCGGTGCCCGGCGCCACCGCCGCGAGGTTGGCTTGCTGCATGCTCATGCCCTCGCGATGGTCTGGGTGCGGCGGATCTTCTGCTGCAGCTGGATGATGCCGTACAGCAGCGCCTCGGCCGTCGGCGGGCAGCCGGGCACGTAGACGTCGACCGGCACGATGCGGTCGCAGCCGCGCACCACCGAGTAGCTGTAGTGGTAGTAGCCGCCGCCGTTGGCGCAGGTGCCCATCGACAGCACCCAGCGCGGCTCGGCCATCTGGTCGTAGACCTTGCGCAGCGCCGGCGCCATCTTGTTGCACAGCGTGCCGGCCACGATCATCAGGTCGGACTGGCGCGGGCTCGGGCGGAACAGCATGCCGAAGCGGTCGATGTCGTAGCGGGCGGCGCCCGCGTGCATCATCTCCACGGCGCAGCACGCCAGGCCGAAGGTCATGGGCCACAGCGAGCCGGTCTTGGCCCAGTTGATGACCGTGTCCACGGTCGTGGTCACGACACCTTTTTCAAGAATGCCTTGGTTTGCCATCGCGATGTATTCCAGGTGAGGCGCGGCGCGGGATCACTCCCAGTCCAGCGCGCCCTTCTTCCACTCGTAGACGAAGCCGACGACCAGGATGGCCAGGAAGATCATCATGGCCCAGAAGCCCACGGGGCCGATCTCCTTCAGCGCGACCGCCCAGGGGAAGAGGAAGGCGATCTCGAGGTCGAACAGGATGAACAGGATGGCCACGAGGTAGTAGCGCACGTCGAACTTCATGCGCGCGTCCTCGAAGGCCTCGAAGCCGCATTCGTACGGGGAGTTCTTGGCCGCATCGGGCTTCTGCACGCCCATGCCCTTGGCGAAGACCCAGCCGAGGGCCTGGGGCGCGACGCCGACACCGATGCCGACGAGGATGAACAGGAGGACAGGGAGGTACTGGTCGAGGTTCATCTGGGCAGCGGTCCGCGGACTCAGGTTGCCGGCCGGTGCAGTGCCCGGCCGGCTGTTGTCTTGGTGCCGACGGCGAGACTCGAACTCGCACAGCTTTCGCCACTACCCCCTCAAGATAGCGTGTCTACCAATTTCACCACGTCGGCTATTCGTGAACGCGCCCGGACGGCAGCTATGAGGGCTTGCGCGAAGCATGTTCACGCGCGCCATCCGGACAACCACTAAGTGTACTCCGAATCGGATGCCCTACTGCCGTGCAGAGGGCCCCGCGGACACACTACTTGGTCGGGTTCTGCGCCGCGCCGGAAGCCGGCGTGGCGGGCACCGGCGCGGTGGTCGCCGGGGTCGTGGCCGGGCCTTGCTGCGCCGGCACGGTCGTGGACGGGATCTGGGCGGCGCCGGACGCGGGCACCGTGGCCGGGACCGCGCTTTCCAGCACGCTGCCGGCACCGGCCGGACGCGCCGCATGGCTGAAGTACGCCAGCAACAGCGTGCAGGCGAAGAACACCGCGGCCAGCACGGCGGTCGTGCGCGAGAGGAAGTTGGCGCTGCCGGTGGCGCCGAACAGGCTGCCGGAGGCCCCGCCGCCGAAGGCGGCGCCCATGTCCGCGCCCTTGCCGTGCTGCAGCAGGATGAGGCCGATCATGGCCAGCGCCGTCAGGATCTGCACGACGAGCACGATGGTCAGCAATGCATTCATTTTCTAGTTCACTCCAGTTTTCGTTGTGGCCTGCGCGCCGCGCTCATGCGCTGGCGGCGGCGATGATCTGCAGGAAGTCCGGGGCCTTCAGGGAAGCGCCGCCGATCAGCCCGCCGTCGATGTCCGGCTGGGCCAGCAGGCTCGCCGCGTTGGCGGCATTCATGCTGCCGCCGTAGAGGATGTGCACGCGCTCCGCCTGCGCCGTCGCGGCCGCCAGCTGCTTGCGCAGCAACGCATGCACCTGCTGGGCCTGCTCCGGGCTGGCCGTCTTGCCGGTGCCGATCGCCCAGACGGGTTCGTAGGCGACGACGATCTCGCTGATGCAGTGGCCGTTGACGTGGATGACGGCGGCCAGCTGGCGCTTCACCACCTCCTCGGTCTTCCCCGCTTCGCGTTCGGCCAGCGTCTCGCCGACGCAGACGATCGGCGTGATGCCGTGCGCCAGCGCCGTCTTCGCCTTCTCGGCGACCAGTCCGTCGGTTTCACCGTGGTACTGGCGCCGCTCCGAATGGCCGACGATGCAAAAGCGCACGCCGAACTCGCGCAGCATGGCGGCCGACACCTCTCCGGTGTACGCGCCCTGCGCATGCTGCGAGACGTCCTGCGCGCCCAGGTCCAGCTTCGCCCCGTGGCGCAGCATCTGCACCTGGGCCAGGTAGGGTGCCGGCACGCAGACGGCGACGTCGCAACGCGCGTCCCGCATCCCGGCAACCAGCGCGCGCACCAGCGCATCGTTGGCCTCCAGGCTGCCGTTCATCTTCCAGTTGCCGGCGATGAGTTTCTTCTCGGGCATCGGATCACCAGGTCAGCACGATCTTGCCGATGTGCTGGTTGGATTCCATCAGCGCGTGCGCCTTGGCGGCTTCCGCGGCCGGGAACGTGCTGTGGATGACGGGCTTGATCCTGCCGCCCTCGACGAGCGGCCAGACGTGCTTCCTCAGCGCAGCCGCGATGTCGGCCTTGAAGGCGACCGGCCGTGGCCGCAGCGTGGAGCCGGTGACCGTGATCCGGCGGCGCAGCACCAGGCCCGCGTTGAATTCGCTCTTGGTTCCGCCCTGCACCGCGATGATCACGATGCGGCCGTCCTCGTTGACGCACTTGACCTCGCGGTCGACGTACGCGCCCGCGACCATGTCGAGGATCACGTCCACGCCCTTGCCGCCGGTGAGCTTCTTCGCCTCTTCGGCGAAGTCCTGCGTCCTGTAGTTGATCGCATGGTCCGCGCCCAGGTGCACGCAGGCCTGGCACTTCTCGTCGCTACCCGCGGTCGCGATCACCGTGCGCGCGCCCATGGCCTTGGCCATCTGGATCGCCGTCACGCCGATGCCGCTGGTCCCACCCTGCACCATGAAGCTTTCGCCCGGCTGGAGGCGGCCGCGATCGAACACGTTGCTCCAGACCGTGAAGAAGGTCTCCGGCAGGGAAGCCGCCTCGACGTCGCTCAGCCCCTTCGGCACGGGCAGGCACTGGCCGACCGGCGCCACGCAGAGCTCCGCATAGCCGCCGCCGGCCACCAGCGCGCACACCCGGTCGCCCACCTGGAAACCGGCGGCGGCCATCGCCTGGGCGTCGCCGCCCGCGATGGTGCCCGCCACTTCCAGGCCGGGGATGTCGGAGGCGCCCGGCGGGACCGGGTAGTTCCCGGTGCGCTGCAGGACGTCGGGCCGGTTCACGCCGCTGGCGGCAACGCGGATCAGCACCTCGCCGGCGCCGGGCACCGGGTCGGGACGCTCACCCGCGCGCAGGACCTCCGGCGCGCCGTACTGCGTGATCTCGATGGCCTTCATGCCGGCGGCGCTCAGGACTGCGGGTCGTTGCCGCCGTTGCCGCCGCCGAAGTTGCCGGTGTTGCCGTTGCCGGCGTTCTCCTGCACCGGGGCCGGGTCGCGCTGCTCGCGCGGCTCGCGGAATTCGCGCGGCTGGCGGTCGCCACGGTCGCCACGGTCACCGCCACGGTCGCCACGGTCGCCGCGATCGCCCCGGCCTTCGCCGCGGTAGCCGCCTTCACGCGGTTCGCGCGGGGGACGGTCGCCGCGCGGCTCGCGCTCGGGCATGCCTTCCGGACGCTCGGTCAGCGCCTTCATGGACAGCTTCACGCGGCCCTTCTCGTCGGTCTCCAGCACCTTCACGCGCACCACCTGGCCTTCGGACAGGTAGTCGGTGACCTTCTCCACGCGCTCGTGGGCGATCTGGCTGATGTGCAGCAGGCCGTCCTTGCCGGGCAGCAGGTTGACCAGCGCGCCGAAGTCCAGGATCTTGGTGATCGGGCCTTCGTAGACCTTGCCGACCTCGACTTCCGCCGTGATCTGCTCGATGCGCTTCTTCGCCTCGTCGGCCTTGCCGGAATCGGTGGAGGCGATGGTGATCGTGCCGTCTTCCGCGATGTCGATCTGCGTGCCGGTCTCTTCGGTCAGCGCGCGGATGACGGCGCCGCCCTTGCCGATCACGTCGCGGATCTTCTCGGGGTTGATCTTCATCGTGTACAGGCGCGGCGCGAAGTCGGAGACCTCGGTCTTCGCCTCGCCCAGCGCTTCCTGCATCTTGCCCAGGATGTGCATGCGCGCTTCCTTGGCCTGCGCCAGGGCGACCTGCATGATCTCCTTGGTGATGCCCTGGATCTTGATGTCCATCTGCAGGGCGGTCACGCCGTTGACCGTGCCGGCCACCTTGAAGTCCATGTCGCCGAGGTGGTCCTCGTCGCCCAGGATGTCGGTCAGCACGGCGAAGCGGTTGCCTTCCTTGATCAGGCCCATGGCGATGCCGGCCACGTGGGCCTTCATCGGCACGCCGGCGTCCATCAGCGACAGGCAGCCGCCGCAGACGGAGGCCATCGACGAGGAGCCGTTGGACTCGGTGATCTCGGAGACCACGCGCATCACGTACGGGAACTCTTCCTTCGACGGCAGCAGCGGGATCAGCGCGCGCTTGGCCAGGCGGCCGTGGCCCACTTCGCGGCGCTTGGTGGAGCCCATGCGGCCGGTCTCGCCGGTGGCGAAGGGAGGCATGTTGTAGTGGAACAGGAAGCGGTCCTGGTACTCGCCGGCCAGCGCGTCGATGCGCTGGGCGTCCTGCTCGGTGCCCAGGGTGGACACCACCAGGGCCTGCGTCTCGCCGCGGGTGAACAGCGCCGAACCGTGGGTGCGGGGCAGCACGCCGGTGCGGATCTCGATCGGGCGGACGGTGCGCGTGTCGCGGCCGTCGATGCGCGGCTCGCCGGACAGGATCTGGCTGCGCACGATGCGCGACTCGATCTCGAACAGCAGGTTGTCGACCTTGATCGCGTCGAAGGCGGTGCCCTCTTCCTTCAGGGCCGCGTGCACGGAGGCGGTGGCGTCGCGCAGGGCCTGGGTGCGGGCCTGCTTGCTGCGGATGCCGTAGGCGGCGCGGATCTTCTCTTCGGCCAGGCCCTTGACCTTGGCGACGAAGGCTTCGTCTTCGGCCGGCGCCTGCCAGTCCCACACCGGCTTGCCGGCTTCGCGGACCAGCTCATGGATGGCGTTGATGGCGACCTTGCCCTGGTCGTGGCCGAACACCACGGCGCCCAGCATCACTTCCTCGGACAGCTGCTGCGCCTCGGACTCGACCATCAGCACGGCAGCCTCGGTGCCGGCGACCACCAGGTCCAGGTCGGACATCTTGCGGGCCGTCGGGCCCGGGTTCAGCACGTACTCGCCGTTGACGTAGCCCACGCGGGCGGCGCCGATCGGGCCGTTGAAGGGGATGCCGGAGATCGACAGCGCGGCGGACACGCCGATCATGGCGGCGATGTCGGCGTCGACTTCGGGGTTCAGCGACACGGTGTGGATCACCACGTGCACTTCGTTGAAGAAGCCTTCGGGGAACAGCGGGCGGATCGGGCGGTCGATCAGGCGGCTGGTCAGCGTCTCCAGCTCGGAGGGCTTGGCTTCGCGCTTGAAGAACGAGCCGGGGATCTTGCCGGCGGCGTAGGTCTTCTCGATGTAGTCGACGGTCAGCGGGAAGAAGTCCTGGCCCGGCTTGGCGGTCTTGGAGCCCACCACGGTGGCCAGCACCACGGTGCCCTCGATGTCCACCAGCACGGCGCCGGAGGCCTGGCGCGCGATCTCGCCGGTCTCCATCGTGACGGTGTGGTTGCCCCACTGGAACGTCTTGGTGACCTTGTTGAAGATGCTCATGTTCTTGCTCTCTTTCTCTCGGTTGGCGGAGCTTGGGGTGCCGAACACGATGCCATTCCTGCGGGGCTCGGGAGGCCCGAACCCCCCAGGAATGACACAGCGCGTATCCGGTCCGGCCGCTCCGAAGTGAAAAACGCCTGAGCAGTCGTCAGAACTGTCTCAGGCGTCTCGTGGCGGAACCGGCGCTTACTTGCGCAGGCCCAGCTTGGTGATCAGCGAGGTGTAGCGCTCGGCGTCCTTGTTCTTCAGGTACGCGAGCAGGCTCTTGCGGCGGTTCACCATGCGCAGCAGGCCGCGGCGGCCGTGGTGGTCCTTGGCGTGCGTCTTGAAGTGCGGGGTGAGTTCGTTGATGCGGGCGGTCAGCAGCGCGACTTGCACTTCTGGGCTGCCGGTGTCGTTGGCGCCGCGCGCATGCGCGGAAACGACCTCTGCCTTGTTGATGGCGGTCATGGTGTGTCCTTGAAAGTTGTTGACTTGCGCAGGGCTGCCGGAACTGCGGCCCTGCGTGCGCTCTGCTGGAAAGCAGAACCCGCGGATTATAGCGGACCGGGCTGGCCCGCCCGCCGGGGGGCTATTTGGCCTGCCAGGTGGCCAGCCGGTCCACGCCCTGGCGCAGCCGCGCCAGGTCCTTCGAAGCGAAGCACCAGCGCAGCCAGCCCTGTGCCTCCGGCGCGAAGGCATTGCCCGGCGCCAGGCCGATCCCCGCCTCGGCGACCAGCCGCTTGGCGAGCGCCAGCGAATCGTCGTAGCCGTCGAGCTTGAAGAAGGCGTACATGCCGCCCTTCGCAGGGCTGAGCTCGACCCCCGGCAACGCCTGCAGCAGCGGCACCAGGGTGTCGCGGCAGGCCTTCAGGTGCGCCACCACCCGCGGCGTCACTTCGTCGGTGCGGCGGATCGCCTCGATGGCCGCGCGTTGCGTGAACACGCTGGCGCAGGAGGTGTTGAACTCGATCAGCTTGCCCATGTGGTGGGTCATGTCCGGCGGCATCACCAGCCAGCCCAGGCGCCACCCGGTCATGAGGAAGCTCTTGGAGAAGCTGTGCGCCACGACCAGCCGGTCGTCCGGCCGGGCCACGTCCAGGAAACTGGGGGCGCAGCCGTTCGGCGTGGCTTCGTAGTACAGGCGCTCGTACACCTCGTCGGCCAGGATCCAGGTGCCGGTGCGGCGGCAGTGGGCCAGGATCGCCTCCTGCTCCGCCCGGGTGAGCGTCCAGCCGGTGGGATTGTTGGGCGCGTTGACGATCAGCAGCCGGGTGGCGGGCGTGACGGCGTCCAGCAGCGCCTGCAGGTCCAGCGTCCAGGCGCCGTCCCGCGGCTGCAGCGACACGCGCTTGAGCCTGGCGCCCATGATCACCGCCTGCGCCGTGAGGTTCGGCCAGACCGGCGTGACCGCCACGACCTCGTCGCCGGCGTCCACCACGGCCTGGCAGGCCAGCATCAGCGCGTTGACGCCGCCGGAGGTGACGCCGATGCGGTCGGCGGCGACGTGGCCATGCAGCCGGGAAGCATAGGCAGCGATCGCCTCGCGCAACTCCGGCAAGCCGAGGTTGTGGGCATAGAAAGTTTCACCCGCGCGCAGCGAGGCGATGGCGGCCTCGCGGATGAAGTCGGGGGTGACCTCGTCGCTTTCGCCGAACCAGAACGCCAGCACGTCGCTGCGCCCCATGCCGGCATTGGCGACTTCGCGGATCTTGGATTCTTCGAGGTTCTGGACGGTCTGGCGCATGGGGCCTCAGTATCCCGCCGGACGGGCCATCCTGCACGCGTGGGGCATTTCCGCCTGCATCGGCGCCAGGGTGCGGACCACCCTGAAGCCGTAGCCGGAGCCTTCCACGTCGAACTTCACGCCGGGCGTGCCCTGGCGGTCCATGACGCCCACCACCAGCGGCTGCTGGAACTGGTGGTCGGCGGCGCGCATGTGGCCGGACTGCCCCGCGAAGGTGACGCGCACCTGCTCCAGCGCGGAAGCGATGGCCAGGGCGTCGGCGCTGCCGGCCTTGTCGATCGCCTGCGCCAGCGCCTCGACCATCATCTGCATGCGCATGTGCACGTAGTCGTCGGCGGGGCTGGGGTAGCGGCGGCGGAAGGCCTGATAGAAGGCTTCGCTTTCGCGCGTGGGCAGGTTGGGCAGCCAGTCGGCCACCGCCAGCACCTTGCCGATGCCGGCCTCGCCCAGGGCGGCGGGCGCTCCGAGCGCATTGCCGTAGAAGGTGTAGAAGCGGCCCTCGAACCCGGCTTCGCGTGCCGCCTTGACCAGCAGCGTCAGGTCGGCGCTGAAATTTCCGGTGATCACGGCGTCGGCGCCGCTCGCGCGGATCTTGGCCGCGTAGGGCGCGAAATCCTTCACGCGCAGCAGCGGGTGCAGTTCGTCCCCGACCACCTGCACGTCGGGGCGCTGCGCGGCGAGCTGCCGGCGCGCCTCGCGCAGCACGGCCTGCCCGAAGCTGTAGTCCTGCCCGATCAGGTAGGCCGACTTCACGGCGCGGTCCTCGCGGAGCACCGACATCAGGGCCGCCATGCGCATGTCGGCGTGCGCATCGAACCGGAAGTGCCAGAAGCTGCACTTCTCGTTGGTGAGGATCGGGTCGACCGCGGAGTAGTTCAGGAACACCACGCGCCGCTGCGGGTCGCGTTCGTTGTGGCGGTTCACGGCCTCGATCAGCGCCGCGGCCACCGCCGACGAATTGCCCTGCAGGATCACGCGCGCGCCCTCGTCGACGGCGGAGCGGAAGGCGGTGAGCGCTTCCTCGATCTGCCCCTTGCTGTCGTAGCGCGCCAGCTGCAGCGGCCGCGCGCCTTCGCGGGTGCGCACCCCGCCGCGCTCGTTGACGCGCTCCACGGCCCACACCAGGTTGCGGAACACCGCCTCGCCGCCGTTGGCGTTGCCGCCGGAGAGTCCTTCGATCATCGCCAGCCGCACCGGCGCGGCCGGCTGCGCACGGGCGAAGGCGGGCAGAAATGCCGTCGCGGCGAGGGATTTCAAGACCGCGCGGCGCGGATATTTCATGCGTGCTGTTCCCTTGAAATGCGCGGCCCGGTGCGCAGATGGTGACCAGGCGGCGATCGAATGAAAGCCGCGCAGTGTAAGGGACGCACAGGCACCGATCGTGCCGAGTCCCACCCGATCACAGACAGGAGTTGGAACCATGTTTTTCGCCCCCGCCCTTCGCACCCGCGCCTACGTGCCCGCACGCGCCTTCGACCGCAGCTTCGAGCGCTTCCTGAACGAATCCTTCGCGCCCGCCGTGGCCGGCGTGAAGGTGGAGCAGTCCGAGGAAGCCTGGACCGTGTCGCTGGACGTGCCCGGTGTCGCGCGTGAGCAGCTCACCATCGACGTCGACGGCACCGTGGTCCGCGTGCAGACCGTCGCCGACGCCCCGCGCCAGTACAAGGCGGCCTACGAGCTGCCCGCCGAGATCGATGCCGAGGCGACCAGCGCGAAGCTCGAACACGGCGTGCTGACGCTCACCCTGGCCAAGAAGAAGCCGGTGGTGACGGCCCGCTCGATCGAAGTCAAGTAAGCCGCACCCGTCCGCCGCAGCGCCCGCGCCCTCAAAGCGCGGGCGTTCTGCTTTTCTTGCGCGCCTCCTGCGTCATGCCGCCGAAGCCCCAGTCGGTCGCCGGCACCTCCCGCACGATCACGTAGCTCGCCTCGGCCAGCGGCCCGAGCTGCTGCGCGAGCTCCTGCCAGGTGCGCTCGACGAACGCCTGCTTCTCGTCGTTGGTGTTGGTGCCCTGCGTGATGCTGATCTCCAGCCAGGCGGCGGCCTCGGGCGGCGGCTCGGCGCCGATGAACCAGCGGTCCTTCGGCAGGTCCTCGATGACCAGCGCCGTCACCGGCACGCGCTTGCCCAGGGTTTCGTGGGTCAGGGCCGTGATGCGCTGCGCGAGCAGCGTGCGGCGGCGGGCATCCTGCGGGGGCGAGACCTTCAGTTGCAGCATCGGCATGGTCAGCCCCTCGCCAGCGTGCGCCAGGCGCCGCGCAGGCGCCGCGCGACCTCGTCCCAGAACGCCTGGATCGCTTCGCGCCGCAGGCGGTGGGCGCGCAGTTGCGCCGCGGCCATCAGCCGGGCGTAGTCTTCGGTGTGCGGGTGGTGCATGGAAAGCTCCTGGGTTGGAAGGTGCCTCCACTCTAGGAATCCGCCCCCCTGCGGGAAACGCCGGCCGCCGCAAAGTGCTTTTGCACGCGCTGCAAGGCCCGCCGGGGCTGGCTACCATCCGCGCATGCGCAACCTGCAGCTGGACGAACTGGCCCTCTATGCCCGCGTGGCCGACCTGGGCTCGCTGTCCGCCGCGGCGCGCGAGCGCGACGTGCCCGTGAGCCAGGTCTCGCGCACGCTCGCGCGGCTGGAAAAGGCCTGCGGCGCGCGCCTCATGAACCGTTCGACGCATGGCCTCTCGCTCACCGACGAAGGCCGCACCTTCCTCGCGTACAGCCGCCGCGCGATCCTGACGCTGGAAGAACTCGAAGGCGAATTCGCCGAGCGTTCGGGCGAGCCGAGCGGACGCGTGCGCGTGGCGGCCAGCACGGTGGTCGCCCAGTACCAGCTGGTGCCCAGCCTGCCGGGCTTGGGCGCGCGGCATCCGCGCCTGCAGGTCGACCTGGACATCGGCGACCGCATGCTGGACATGGCCCGCGACGGCATCGACATCGCGATCCGCACGGCGACCAGCCTGCCGGACACCGTCGTCGCACGCCAGGTCGGGACGCTGGGGCGCGCGCTGTATGCGGCGCCCGCGTATGCGCAGGCGCACGCCCTGCCGCTGCAGCCGGCGGAACTGGCGCAACACGCGCTGGTGACCAACAGCGCCGTGCCCCTGCTCAACGAGTGGCCGTTCCGCGTCGGTGGCGAGCCCCTCACCTTCCACGCGCAGGGCCGCTGGAGCGCGAACGACACCAACATGGCGGCCACCATGGTGCTGCAAGGGCTCGGCATCGGCCGGCTCGCCACGCTGGTGGGTGACGTGCTGGTGCGCGAGGGGCGGCTGGTGCCCGTGCTGGCGGAGTTCGTCGACCTGCGCCCGGTGCCGGTCTACGCGGTCACCGCCGGCCTGCGCCACCGGCTGCCCAAGATCAAGGCCTGCCTGGACTACTGGAGCGAGTGGTTCGGGCGGGGCCAGGCGCGCTAGGCGAGCGGCTTGCGCGCCACCAGGCCGACCAGCGCGGAGTGGCCGCGGTGGGCGGAGCCCTCGGCCAGTTCGGCCTCGTACTCGCGCAGCTCCAGGATCTCGATGCCCGCGAAGGATTCGCGCAGCTGGCTCGCGGTGTACAGGTGCGATTCGATGCCGGGCCCGCCGGTACGGTAATCCAGCTGCTTCGGGGTGTAGCCCTGCAGCACCAGCAAGCCGCCCGGCTTGAGGCAGCGCACCATGCCGTGGAAGATGCGCCGGCGCAGCTCGGGGTCGGCGAACTGGATGAAGATGGCCACCACGCCGTCGTACAGGCTTTCGGGCCAGGACAGCCGCGCGACATCGGCAATGGCGAAATTGACCTTCACGCCGGTGATGCGGGCGAAATCGCGCGCCTTGCGCACGCCCACCTCCGAGATGTCGAAGGCGTCGACGATCAGGCCACGGTCGGCCAGGAACACGCTGTTGCGCCCTTCGCCGTCGGCCACGCACAGCACCCGCTGCCCGGCGTGCCAGAGGTCCGCATGGTCGCGCAGCCAGGCGTTGGGCTCGGTGCCGAACAGGTAGCCGGATTCGGAGAAGCGCCGGTCCCACATGGCAGCCGCATCGGTGAAGCCGGTCGATGGCGCGTGCGCGTTCATGGCTTCATCTTAGGGGGCCACGCGCGCGCGAGACTCCGGGTGAACCATGGGAGCCGCATCCCTACGACGCACGGTCCCGCTGGCCGGCACGGGGCGGTTACGCGGCGGCCAGCTCCTGCAGCGGCCAGCGCGGCTTGACGTCGAAGGCATACAACGGCTGCGCCTCCTGCACCCCGGCCTGCAACCGCATGGCGGCGGCCATCGCGATCATGGCGCCGTTGTCGGTGCACAGGGCCAGCTCGGGATAGTGGACGCGCACGCCGCGCCGGCCGCAGGCGGCGTCGAGCTGCGCGCGCAGCCGCCGGTTGGCGCCGACGCCGCCGGCGACCACGATGCGCTGCAGTCCGCTCGCATCCAGCGCGGCCAGCGACTTGCGCACCAGCACGTCGACGATGGCTGCCTCCGTCGCGGCCGCGAGGTCGGCCTTGCGCGCTTCCAGCCCGTCGCCGAGCTTCTTCGCCTGCGTGAGCACGGCCGTCTTCAGCCCGGCGAAGGAAAAGTCGAGGTCGCCGCTGTGCAGCAGCGGCCGCGGCAGCTTGAAGGCTTCGGGGTCGCCCTGCTCCGCCAGCCGCGACAGGGCCGGACCGCCCGGATAGCCGAGGCCCAGGAGCTTGGCCGACTTGTCGAAGGCTTCGCCGGCCGCGTCATCGATGGTTTCGCCCAGCAGCGCGTAGCGCCCGACGCCGTCGACCTGCATCAGCTGCGTGTGGCCGCCGGAGACCAGCAAGGCCACGAACGGGAACTCCGGCGGATCGCGGCTCAGGAAAGGCGACAGCAGGTGGCCCTCGAGGTGGTGCACGCCCAGCACCGGCTTGCCCAGGGCCGCGCCCAGGGCGCAGGCGACGCCCGCGCCGACCAGCAGCGCGCCCGCCAGTCCGGGGCCGCGGGTGTAGGCGACGACATCGATGTCCGGCAGGGCGCAGCCGGAGCGGGCCAGCACGTCCTGCGCCAGCGGCAGCACCCGGCGGATGTGGTCGCGGCTGGCCAGTTCCGGCACCACGCCGCCATACGCCTGGTGCATGTCGACCTGGCTGTGCAAGGCATGCGCGCGCAGCACGGGCACGCCGGGGCCGGTGGCCTCGACGACGGCCACCCCGGTCTCGTCGCACGAGGACTCGATTCCCAGCACCAGCATGCGTCCGAGTGTAGCGGCCGGGCCTTTTCCCCCGCCTCGGCATGCTTGTTGCTGCACCTGCCCGGATGACCTCCGGCACCCGCTTCCTGCTCGCCGCCCGCCAGTGCGAGATCGCGGAACTCGAGCAGCTGGCCCGCACCAGCGCGCTGGTGGGGGTGATCGGCCGATTCGTGCACGCGCTGCAGCGGGAACGCGGCATGGCCAACATCTTCCTCAGCTCGCGCGGCGCGCGTTTCGCCAGCCAGCGCACGCAGCAGGTGGCGGACGGCGCGGCGGCCGAGGCGGAGGTGCGGGCCGCCTTCGATGGCCTGGACACGGAAGATGCCCACGCCCGCAACGGCTCGCGCCTCTTCAGCCGGGTCGCGCTGGTGCTGCATGCACTGGACGGGCTGCCGCGGCTGCGCGAGCGCATCGCGGCGCAGGCGCTGCGCGCCGGCGAGGCGACCGCCGCCTACGACAAGCTGGTGGCGGCCCTGCTGGCGGTGGTGTTCGAGGCCGCCGATGCCGCCACGGACCCGGAGATCTCGCGCGCGCTGGTCGCGCTCTTCAACTTCATGCAGGGCAAGGAATTCGCCGGGCAGGAACGGGCCTTCGGCGCCCGGGCCTTCGCCGCCGGCACCATCGATGCCGCCGGGCAGGAGCATTGGCGGCACCTCGTCGCCGCGCAGGAGGGCTGCCTGCAGGTGTTCACCGACTTCTCGGACGCCGAGGTGCTGCAGGCCGAGCGCGCGGCGCAGGATCCGGAGGCCCTGGCGCAGCTGGAGCGGCTGCGCCGCCTCGGCTTCGGCACCCGGGGCGCGCTCGACGCCGAGCTCAGCGACGCGTGGTACGCCCAGTGCACCCGCCGCATCGACGGCATGCGGGCGCTGGAAGACCTGCTGGCGGCCCGGTTGCGCGGCCTGTGCGAACGGCGCATCGCGCAGGCCCGTACCGAACTGCGGGACCAGCGCACCATGCTGGAGGCCTTCGCCGCCCAGGCGCGCGCCGCCGACCCCGCCACCCTCGCGGCGTACGGCCCGCACCTCGAACGCTCGGTGCTCGCCCTGGTGCAGGAGCAGGCGCGCCGCCTGCAGGCGATGGGCGACGAGCTGGACGAAGTGCGCGCCAGCCTCAACGAACGCAAGGTCGTCGAGCGCGCCAAGGGCTTGCTGATGGCGCACCGGCACCTGAGCGAGGAGGACGCGTACAAGGCGCTGCGCCAGATGGCGATGAACCAGAACCGGCGCATCGTGGACGTCGCCCAGGCCGTGCTGTCGCTGGCGGAAGTGCTGCCGGGCGGCTGAGCACGCACTGCTGCGGTGCACCAACGCTGGCACGGTCCCTGCATATCTCCGCGTGAAGCAGGTGCCAACGGCGGTGCCCGCCCCTGATCCGGACAACGGCGTCCCTCCCCGCGCACCACCGTGCGCGGCGCGATGGACGCCGTTTCTTTTTTCTTCTCGCCCAACCTGGAGCAAACGATGCAAAGCAAATCCACCACGGTCTCCCGCCGATCCGTCCTGCAGGGCGCTGCGGCACTGGGCGGCGCCGGCCTCTTCCCCGGCATCGTGCGCGCGCAGGGCGCCGCGCTGGAGACCAAGGCCGCCAAGCTGGGGTTCATCGCGCTGACCGACGCCGCGCCCCTGTTCGTCGCCGACGAGAAAGGCTTCTTCAAGAAGCACGGCATGACCGAAGTCGAGGTGCTGAAGCAGTCGTCCTGGGGCACGACGCGCGACAACCTGGTGCTGGGCTCGAAGAGCAACGGCATCGACGGCGCGCACATCCTGACGCCCATGCCCTACCTGATCTCGACCGGCGCCGTCACGGCCAACAACGTGCAGGTGCCGATCCAGATCCTGGCCCGCCTGAACCTGGGCGGGCAGTGCATCTCGGTGGCCAACGAGTACAAGGACCTGAAGGTCGGCCTGGACAACAAGGACTTCAAGAAGGCCCTGCTCGCCAAGCGCGTGAAGACCGGCAAGCCGGTCAACGCCGCCATGACGTTCCCCGGCGGCACGCACGACATGTGGATGCGTTACTGGATGGCGGCAGGCGGCGTCGACCCCAACCGCGACATCAACACCATCACCGTGCCGCCGCCGCAGATGGTGGCCAACATGAAGGTGGGCAGCATGGACACCTTCTGCGTTTGCGAGCCCTGGAACCGGCAGCTGATCAACCAGAAGATCGGCTACACCGCCCTGACCACCAGCGAACTCTGGATGAACCATCCGGAAAAGGCCTTCGCGATGCGCGCAGACTACGTGCAGGCGAACCCGAACGCCACCAAGGCGCTGCTCAAGGCGGTGATGGAAGCCCAGATGTGGTGCGAGGACCCGAAGAACCGCACGGAGGTCGCCGAGATCTGCGCCCGCCGCCGCTGGATCAACGCGCCGGTCGAGGACGTGATCGACCGCGTCAAGGGCGACTTCGACTACGGCACCGGCCGGGTGGAGGCGAACAGCAAGTACCAGATGCGCTTCTGGAAGGACCACGCGAGCTACCCCTTCCAGAGCCACGACCTGTGGTTCCTGACCGAGAACCAGCGCTGGGGCTACCTGCCGGCGAACCTCGACACCAAGGCGCTGATCGCGAAGGTGAACCGCGAAGACCTCTGGCGAGCCGCCGCCAAGGAACTCGGCGTCGCCGCCAAGGACATCCCGGCCTCCACCTCGCGCGGCGTCGAGAAGTTCTTCGACGGCAAGGTGTTCGACCCCGCCAACCCGAAGAAGTACCTCGACTCGCTCGAGATCAAGAACATCAAGGCCGCCTGAGGACCGCCATGCACACGACCGACACCATCCAGCCCCTGCCGCTGGGCGCGCCGCGCAAGCCCGGCCCCGCCGTGGCGTTGCTGACCGACGCCGTCCGCGTGTTCATGACGCACGTGCTGCCGCCCCTCGTGATCATCGGCTTCCTCGTCCTGGTGTGGGAGGTGCTGGGCTCGCGCCCGGGCGCCGCCCTGCCCGCGCCCAGCAAGGTGGTGCAGGACACCTGGGAGTTGATCACCCAGCCCTTCTACGACCGCGGCGGCAACGATGTCGGCATCGCGTGGCAGCTGCTCGCCAGCCTGAAGCGCGTGGCCTACGGCTACTCGCTGGCGGTGCTGGCCGGCGTGAGCCTGGGCGTTCTGGTCGGGCAGTCGACCTGGGCGCTGCGCGGCCTCGACCCGCTGTTCCAGGTGCTGCGCACGGTGCCGCCCCTGGCCTGGCTGCCGATCTCGCTGGCGGGCTTCCGCGACGGCCACCCGTCCGCCATCTTCGTCATCTTCATCACCTCGATCTGGCCGATCATCATCAACACGTCCATCGGCATCCGGAACATCCCGGAGGACTACCGCAACGTCGCGAAGGTGATCCGGCTCAACGGCATCGAGTACTTCACGAAGATCATGCTGCCCGCCGCGGCGCCCTTCATCTTCTCGGGCCTGCGCATCGGCGTCGGCCTGTCGTGGCTGGCGATCATCGCCGCCGAGATGCTGATCGGCGGCGTGGGCATCGGCTTCTTCATCTGGGACGCCTGGAACTCATCGCGCATCAGCGACATCATCCTGGCGCTCGTCTACGTCGGCCTGGTCGGCTTCGCGCTGGACCGCATCGTCGCCTTCATCGGCAAGAAAGTCACCCGCGGCACCGCCGCGAGCTAGGGCACCCCATGAGCAACGGCTACCTCTCCCTCTCCCAAGTCGACATGACCTTCCCCGGCGCCAACGGCGGCAACCCGGTGCTGAAGAACATCAACCTGGACGTCAAGCGCGGCGAGTACCTCTCGCTGATCGGCCACTCCGGCTGCGGCAAATCCACGGTGCTCAACATCGTGGCCGGCCTGCTGAAGGCCACTTCGGGCGGCGTGATCGTCGACGGCCGCGAGGTGAACGCGCCAGGGCCGGACCGGGCGGTGGTGTTCCAGAACCACTCGCTGCTGCCCTGGCTCACGGTCTACCAGAACGTGGAAATCGCCGTGGACAAGATCTTCGGCGCCACGCGCACCAAGGCGGAGCGCAGGGACTGGATCCTGCACAACCTGGCGATGGTGAACATGTCGCACGCGCTCGATCGGCTGCCCTCGCAGATCTCCGGCGGGATGAAACAGCGGGTGGGCATCGCCCGCGCGCTGGCGATGGAGCCCAAGGTCCTGCTGCTTGACGAACCCTTCGGGGCCCTCGATGCGCTGACCCGCGCGCACCTGCAGGACGAGGTGATCCGCATCCAGTCCGAGCTGGGCAACACCGTCATGATGATCACGCACGACGTCGACGAGGCGGTGCTGATGTCCGATCGCGTGGTGATGATGACCAACGGCCCGGCCGCCACCATCGGCCAGATCCTCGCGGTGCCGCTCGAGCGGCCGCGCAACCGCATCGCGCTGGCCGAAGACCCCACGTACAACCACTGCCGCCAGGAGATCCTGAGCTTCCTCTACGAGAAGCAGCGCAAGGTGGAGCCGATCAGCGCCCGGGCCGGCGCCTTCTCGCGCAAGGAGAAGGCCGCCGCCTAGGAGACCGCCCCTCAGCCGATCAGCACCTGCAGGCTGTGCTGGTACGACGCGGTGAGGCGGTCGAAGACCTCCAGCAGTTCCTCGCTGGCGCCGGCGATCTCCACGCGGCCCGTGGCCTGCCGGGCCGGGGCGACCGCACCGCGCAGCCGCTCCCAGGCGGCGCGGCCCTGCGCCAGCATGGCGCGGATCTCCGGCGTGGACAGCGGCGCGCGTTCCAGAGCGGCCAGCCCCTGCTCGAAGGCCGCCGCGGTGTCCGCCAGCAGCGGCTCGAAGCGCGCCGGCTCTGCATCGCCGGCCTGCAGCAACGCCAGCTTGGCCATGCGCTGCGAGAGCATGCGCTGGCGGCCCGAGACGTTGATCACGCCGACCTGCGCCGCCACGCCGGAGGATTCGAGGGCCGAGACCAGCGCGTCCGCCTGCGACAGCACGGTGTCCGCCAGCCCGTCCAGCCGCTGCAGTTCCGACGCGCGCGGCGGCTGCACCAGCAGCGCCCGCAGGGCCTGCCAGCCTTCTCGCGCGGCCGCCACCAAGTCGCCGAAAGTGGCGGCGGACAGGTCCTGGCCCAGCGCGGAGAGGTTGTCGTCGACGCGCTGCAGGCTTTCGCGCATCAACAGGGCTGCCGCCGCGCCTTCCGTCCGGCTGCACGCCAGCGCATAGAGCTTCACCAGCCGCTGCGACAGCATGCGCTGCTGGCCGGCGCGGTTGATGGCCGCGGCGACGCCCGCCGCCGCGATCACCTGCCGCGACACCGCGCCGACCCGCTGGTTGCCCTGCATCGAAGCGGTGCGCAGCAGCTGGAAGGCGTGTTCCTCGCTCACGTCCGGCACCTGCATGAGGATGCCCTTGGCCTTGTCGACCCACTTGCGGTCTTCCAGCTTCTCCTCCAGCGCTGCCGCCTTCGCCACCAGCGAGCGCTCGCGCGCTTCCCGCGCGATGGCCAGGTGCACCAGCGGCCGCAGCCGCTGCGGCGCGTAACCCTGCACCACCCAGGCGTGCACGCCCGCCTCCAGTGCCTGCTGCAGCGCTTCGACGCCGGCGTCCTGCGTGAAGCACAGCACCGGCACGGCCTGCTGGGCCTGCAGGGTGGTGACCGCCTGCAACAGCTCCGTCGTGGGGCGCGGCGCCCAGCACACGAGCACCTCGGGCGCCGCGCGCAAGGTGTCGCGCACCAGGTGGGCGCAATCCCCCGTCCCGAGCACCTCGAATCCGGCCGCGGCGAAGTCGGCGGCGAGCGGCGGTGCACCGGGATCGGGCATGGAGAGCAGGAGGACGGAGGTCATGGGGGGTTCCAGGCGGATGCACGGGTTCAGTGCAAGCGCAATGCCAGCGTGCTGGCACGGTCCCTGCAAGGAGACGGCATCGGGTGTGACGACGCACCCGGGCCGGGCATCGTACCGCCGGCCGTGCGCACAACGTGGTGTGCTGACCTGTACCCAACACATGGGGGCGAGCCGCGGCTGCGCCCCGGTCCAGACACACGATGAGCGACACCAAACCCTTCCTGCAGTCCGGCCACCTGCCCACGCTGTTCGCGGCGTTCTTCTACTTCGCCTTCTCCTGCGCGATCTGGGTGCTCAATGGCGCCATGGCCCCCTTCATCAAGGAGGCCTACCGCCTGAGCGCCGCGGAGATGGGCCTGATGCTGTCGATCCCCATCGTCGCCGGTGCGCTGATGCGCTTTCCGCTGGGGTTGCTCGCGCAGTACATCGGCCGCAAGGCGGCCACGCTGGTGGAGATGGGCCTGATCGGCGTGGCCATGACCTACGGGCTGCTGTTCGTCGACACCTTCGGCGACCTGCTGGCGATGGGCGTGCTGCTGGGGATCGCCGGCGCCAGCTTCGGCGTGGCGCTCTCGCTCGGTTCCGGCAGCTTCCCGGCGCAGCACAAGGGCCTGGCCATGGGCATCGTGGGCGCCGGCAACGTGGGCACCGCGGTGTCGGTGCTGCTCGCGCCGCCCCTGGCCCAGTGGCTCGGCTGGCAGGCGGTGTACGGCCTGGCGGCGGTCGGCATCCTCGTGCCCGCGGTCGTCATGGTGGTCTGGGCCCGCGAGCCGGACGACGTCAACAAGCACGGCACCTTGCGCGAGCACGTGGCCTGCCTGTTCGAGCACGACGGCTGGGTGTTCAGCGTCATCTACTGCGTCACCTTCGGCGGCTTCATCGGCCTGACCAGCTTCCTGCCTTCCTACTACTTCGAGCAGTTCGGCGTGAGCAAGGTCGAAGCCGGGCAGCTGACGATGCTCGCGGCCTTCATGGGGGCCGCGCTGCGCATCGTGGGCGGCTGGATCTCGGACCGCTGGGGCGGCCTGAACACGCTGACGGTGGTGCTGGTGGCGGTGTGCGGTTCGCTGGTGCTGGTGGGCTTCAGCGGCCATTCGCTGGTGCTCACCACCGTCCTGCTGATGGTGTGCTTCGCCGCGCTGGGCGCGGGCAACGGCGCGCTGTTCCAGCTCGTGCCGCTGCGCTGGCCGGCGACGACCGCCGTCGCCGGCTCCATGATCGGCGAGGTCGGCGCGCTGGGCGGCGGCTTGGTGCCCAGCACGATGGGTCTGTCGTGCCAATACCTGGGCAGCTACGCCTGGGGCTTCTTCCTCTTCGCCGGCCTCGCCCTGGTGGTGCTCGTCGTCATGCGCCTGATGCAGACGCGCTGGACCCGCACCTGGGCCGAACGCGGCGGCCGCGCCCGCCGCCAGCCCGCCATGGCCGGCGCCTGAACCTTCACGCATTACAGGAGTCCCCGATGAAGAAATCCAGACTGGTGATGATCGGCAACGGCATGGCGGGCGTGCGCACGCTCGAGGAGCTGCTCAAGATCGCGCCCGACCTGTACGAGGTCACGGTCTTCGGCGCCGAGCCGCACCCGAACTACAACCGCATCCTGCTGTCGCCGGTGCTGGCGGGCGAGCAGACGCTCGACGAGATCGTGCTGAACTCCTGGGAGTGGTACGAGCAGAACCACATCCGGCTGCACGCCGGCAAGAAGGTGGTGGAGATCGACCGTGTCCACCGCGTCGTGCGGGCCGAGGACGGCACCGAGGAGCCCTACGACCGGCTGCTGCTGTGCACCGGCTCCAACCCCTTCATCCTGCCGGTGCCGGGCAAGGACCTGCCGGGCGTGATCGCCTATCGCGACATCGCCGACACCAACGCGATGATCGAGGCCGCGCAGAAGTACCGCAAGGCGGTGGTCATCGGCGGCGGCCTGCTGGGGCTGGAAGCCGCCAACGGCCTGATGAAGCGGGGCATGGACGTGAGCGTGGTCCACGTGATGCCGTGGCTCATGGAACGGCAGCTCGACGACGTGGCCGGCAAGCTGCTGCAGAAGTCGCTGGAGGACCGCGGCCTGAAGTTCCTGATCGGCGCGCAGACGCAGGAACTCGTCCCGGGCGACAGCGGCCGGGTGTCCGCGGTGAAGTTCAAGGACGGCACCCAGGTCGACGCCGACCTGGTGGTGATGGCGGTCGGCATCCGCCCCAACACCGAGCTCGCCGAGAAGGCCGGCCTGTTCTGCAGCCGCGGCGTCGTGGTGCACGACACCCTGCAGACGGTCACCGACGCGCGGATCTATTCGGTGGGCGAATGCGCGGCGCACCGCGGCATCGCCTACGGCCTGGTGGCGCCGCTGTTCGAACAGGCCAAGGTGGCCGCCAACCACCTGGCGCAGTTCGGCATCGGCCGCTACACCGGCTCGCTCACCTCGACCAAGCTGAAGGTGACCGGCATCGACCTGTTCTCGGCGGGCGACTTCATGGGCGGTGACGGCACCGAGGAGATCGTGATGAGCGATCCTTTCGCCGGCGTCTACAAGAAGCTGGTGATCAAGGACGACAAGCTGGTCGGCGCCTGCCTCTATGGCGACACCGTGGACGGCAGCTACTACTTCAAGCTGCTGCGCGAGGGCCGCAAGATCGGCGACATCCGCGACAAGCTGATGTTCGGCGAGTCCAACCTGGGCGACGCCGGCCACCAGGGCCAGAACAAGGCCGCGGCCATGGCCGACGGCGACGAGGTCTGCGGCTGCAACGGCGTCAGCAAGGGCAGCATCTGCAAAGCCATCAAGGAGAAAGGCCTCTTCACGCTCGACGAGGTGCGCAAGCACACCAAGGCCAGCGCCTCCTGCGGCTCCTGCACCGGGCTGGTGGAGCAGATCATCATGTTCACCGCCGGCGGCGACTACTCCGCGGCGCCCAAGAAGAAGGCCTTGTGCGGCTGCACCGACCACAGCCACCAGGACGTGCGCGACGCGGTGCGCGCCAACCGGCTGGTCACGATCGCCGACACCATGAAGTTCATGGAATGGCGCACGCCCAACGGCTGCGCCACCTGCCGCCCGGCGCTGAACTACTACCTGATCTCCACCTGGCCCAAGGAGGCCAAGGACGACCCGCAGTCGCGCTACATCAACGAACGCAGCCACGCCAACATCCAGAAGGACGGCACGTATTCGGTGATCCCGCGCATGTGGGGTGGCGAGACCACGGCGGCCGAACTGCGGCGCATCGCCGATGTCGTGGACAAGTACCAGATCCCCACGGTCAAGGTCACCGGCGGCCAGCGCATCGACCTGCTGGGCGTGAAGAAGGAAGACCTGCAGAACGTGTGGAAGGACATCGGCATGCCGTCCGGCCATGCCTATGCCAAGGCGCTGCGCACGGTGAAGACCTGTGTCGGCAGCGAGTGGTGCCGCTTCGGCACCCAGGACTCCACCCAGATGGGCAAGGACCTGGAACGCGCGCTCTGGCGCATGTACGCGCCGCACAAGGTGAAGCTGGCGGTGTCCGGCTGCCCGCGCAACTGCGCCGAATCGGGCATCAAGGACGTCGGCGTGATCGGCGTCGATTCCGGCTGGGAGCTCTACGTTGGCGGCAACGGCGGTATCAAGACCGAGGCCGGCCAGTTCTTCTGCAAGGTGAAGACCTCCGAGGAGGTGCTGGAGTACAGCGGCGCCTTCCTGCAGCTCTATCGCGAGGAAGGCTGGTACCTGGAGCGCACGGTGCACTACATCAACCGCGTCGGGCTGGACTACGTGAAGAAAAAGGTCCTGGAGGACCACGCCGGCCGCAAGGCGCTGTGGGAGCGGCTGCAGTTCGCCCTGGACGGCGAACCCGATCCGTGGTTCCAGCAGGAGCAGGCCGCCGTCGACACGCGGCAGTTCACGAAGTTGCAGGCCGAGGGGCAGGAAGCATGAAGATGAACGACTGGAAGGTGATCTGCCGCGTGGAAGACATTCCCGTCCTCGGTTCGCGCCGCGTCGCGCGGCCGCGCGGCATGGACGTGGCGGTGTTCCGCAACGGCGAGGACCAGGTGTTCGCCCTGCTCGATCGCTGCCCGCACAAGGGCGGCCCGCTGTCGCAGGGGATCGTGTTCGGCACCAGCGTGGCCTGCCCGCTGCACAACTGGACGATCGGCCTGGACGACGGCTGCGCCAAGGGCCCGGACGAAGGCTGCACGCAGCGCTTCTCCTGCCGCATCGAGGGCGGCCACGTGCTGCTCGACCCGGTGGAGCTGGCGACGCTGGCGCTCGACGTGGAAGCACCGAAGGCGGGCCCGTGCGCCTCGAAGGGCGCGCTCGGCGACGCCACCTTCGGCGTGCAGGCCCCGCACGGGGAGTGAAATGCCGCCGGGCGTGAAGGAAACGAAGTCCACCTGCCCGTACTGCGGCGTGGGCTGCGGCGTGGTCATCCAGTCCGAAGGCGGCCAGATCACCGGCGTGCGCGGCGACCCGGACCATCCGGCGAACTTCGGCCGGCTGTGCACCAAGGGATCGACGCTGCACCTGACGGCATCGGCGGAAGTGACGCGGCAGACCCGCCTGCTGCACCCGATGCTGCGCGAACGCCGCGACGAGAAGCCGCTGCGCGTGGATTGGCACGTCGCGCTGGAGGTCGCCGCCGACCGCTTCGCGCAGACGATCCGCGCGCATGGGCCGGATTCGGTGGGCTTCTACATCTCCGGCCAGCTGCTCACCGAGGACTACTACGTCTTCAACAAGCTGGCCAAGGGCCTGATCGGCACCAACAACGTCGACACCAACTCGCGCCTCTGCATGAGCAGCGCGGTGGCGGGCTACAAGCTCACGCTGGGGGCCGACGCGCCACCCAGCTGCTACGACGACGTGAACCACGCCGGCTGCATCTTCATCGTCGGCAGCAACACGGCGTTCGCGCACCCGATCCTGTTCCGCCGCATCGAGGACGCCAAGGCCGCCCGGCCGGACCTGAAGGTGATCTTCTGCGATCCGCGCCGCACCGACACCGCCGAGCTGGCCGACCTGTACCTGCCGGTCCAGCCCGGCACCGACGTGATGCTGTTCCACGGCCTGCTGCACATCATGCTGTGGGAAGGCTGGACCAAGCCGGACTACATCGCGAACCACACCAGCGGCTTCGAGGCGCTGAAGGCGGTGGTGCGCGACTGCACGCCCGACCTCGTGGCCCAGACCTGCGGCATCCGCAAGGAAGACCTGTTCACCGCGGCGCAGTGGTTCGCCACCTCGCCGGCCACGTTGAGCCTCTATTGCCAAGGCCTGAACCAGTCGAGCAGCGGCACCGCCAAGAACGCCGCGCTGGTCAACCTGCACCTGGCCACCGCGCAGATCGGCCGCGCCGGGGCGGGCCCGTTCTCGCTGACCGGCCAGCCCAACGCCATGGGCGGCCGCGAGGTCGGCGGCCTGGCCAACCTGCTGTCCGCGCACCGCGACCTCGCCGATCCGCGGCATCGCGCGGAAGTCGCGGCGTTGTGGGGCGTGCCCGCCGTGCCCGAGAAGCCGGGCAAGACCGCCGTGGAGATGTTCCAGGCGGCGGCCGACGGCGAGATCAAGGCGCTGTGGATCGCCTGCACCAACCCCGCGCAATCGATGCCGGACCAGAAGGTGGTGCGCCGCGCACTGGAGCGCGCCGAGTTCGTGGTGGTGCAGGAAGCCTTCGCGACCACGTCCACCTGCGACTACGCGGACCTGCTGCTGCCCGCCACCACCTGGGGCGAGAAGGAAGGCACCGTCACGAACAGCGAGCGCCGCATCAGCCGCGTGCGCGCGGCCGTGCCGGCGCCCGGCAGCACGCGGCACGACTGGGACATCGTGGTCGACTTCGGCCGGCGCCTCGAGAAACGGCTGCCGCCGCGCGCGGCTTCGCTGTTTCCGTACACGACACCCGAGGCGATCTGGCGCGAGCACCGCGAGTCGACACGTGGCCGCGACCTGGACATCACCGGGCTCAGCTACGCGCTGCTGGAGCAGTCGCCGCAGCAATGGCCCTTCCCCGCCGGCGCGACCGAGGGCCGCGCGCGGCTCTACGCCGACGGCGTATTCCCGACCCCGGACGGCAAGGCCCGCTTCGCCGCCGTCACCTACCAGCCGCTGGCGGAGCCGCGCGAATCGCGCTATCCCTTCTCGCTCACCACGGGCCGGCTGCGGGACCAGTGGCATGGCATGAGCCGCACCGGCACGCTGGGCCGGCTCTTCGGCCACGTGCCCGAGCCGGTGGTGCAGATGCACCCGCAGGACCTCGCGCGGCGCGGGCTGAAGGAGGGCGAGCTGGTGCACGTCACCTCCAAGCGTGGGTCGATCGTGCTGCCGGCGCAGGCCAGCACCGAACTGGGCCCCAGCCAAGCCTTCATCGCAATGCATTGGGGCAGCGAATACCTGGGCGGTCTCTCGAGCACGGGCGAACCGCTGGCCGGCGTGAACGCCATCACCACCTCGGCGTACTGCCCGACCTCGAAACAGCCGGAGCTGAAGCACGCGGCCGTGAAGATCCTGAAGGCCGAACTGCCGTGGACGCTGCTGGCGGTGGGCTGGCTGCCGGACGGCGCGCTGGCGGCGCGCGAACCGCTGAAGGGCCTGATGGCCGCCTTCCCGTTCGCCTCGTGCGTGCCCTTCGCCAACAACGTGCCGCTGGAACAGGCGGCGGCGCGCGAGCGCAGCGGGCTGCTGTTCCGCGCCGCCGCCTACGAGGCGCCGCCGGAGGAGCTGCTGCAGCGTCTGGAACAGGTGCTGGGACTCACCGGCGCCGAGACGCTGCGCTATGCGGACAAGCGCAAGGGCCAGCGGCGCAGCATCCGTGTGTGCCGCGACGGCGCGGACCTGCGCCTGGAAGCCGTGCTGCTGGCGGGCGACACCAGCGCCGAAGCTTGGCTCAAGGCCTTGCTGGTGCAGGAGCTGCCGGCCCAGGCCTATGGGCGGCTGCTGCTGTCGCCCGGCGCCAAGGCCCCGGTGGCCCTGCAGGCGAAAGGCAAGCAGGTCTGCAGCTGTTTCGGCGTGGAGGCGCCCGCCATCGAGCGCCACCTGTCGACCGCCGACGGGACGCCCGACGAGCGCCTGGCCTCGCTGCAGGCCGGCCTGCGCTGCGGCACCAACTGCGGCTCCTGCGTGCCCGAGCTCAAGCGCATGGTCCGTGCGCTGGTTCCCTTGCGGCAGGCGGCCTGATTCGCCTTATAGCCAGCGGTCATCAAGCCTCTGGGACAATCGCCGCAGATGGGCATCAGCCAGTACCTCAAGGAGATCGGCCGCGGCAAGCAGGGCGCGCGCCCGCTCGCCCGCGAGCAGGCGGCCGACCTGTTCGGGCAGATCCTCGACGGCCAGGTGAGCGACCTCGAGATCGGCGCCTTCTGCATCGCGATGCGTGTCAAGGGCGAGACGCCGGACGAGATGTGCGGCTTCCTCGATGCCACCGACGCGCGCCTGCGCAAGGTGTCCTCCGCCAGCGGTCGGGCCGTCGTCGTCCTGCCCAGCTACAACGGCGCGCGCCGCCTGCCGGTGCTGACGCCGCTGCTGGCCGCACTCGTCGCGCGCAGCGGCTTGCCGGTCGCCATCCACGGCGCCGCCACCGAATCCACCCGCGTGCTGGTGCGCGACGTGCTGGAGATGCTGGACGTGCAGCCTTCGGCCGAGGTGCCGGTGCTGCGCGACGGCCAGGTCGCCTTCCTGCCCACCGAGCTGCTGTGTCCCGGCCTCAAGCGCCTGCTGGACGCCCGCAAGGCGATCGGCCTGCGCAACAGCGCGCACAGCCTGGTCAAGCTGATGGACCCGTGCGAAGGCCCGTCGGTGGTCGTCAGCAGCTACACGCATCCGGAGTACGCGGTGTCCATGGGCGCCGTGTTCGAGCGCATGGGGACCACGGCCCTGCTGCTGCGCGGGACCGAGGGCGAAGTCGTCGCCGACGCGCGCCGCCTGCCGCAGATGGAAGGCTTCGTGCGCGGCGCGCGGCTGCCGCTGCAGGAAGGCCGCAGGGGCACCTTGACCGACCTGCCCGACCTGCCGAAGGAAGTGGACCCGCAAACCACGGCCGCCTACATCCGCGACGTGCTGGACGGCCGCAAGCCCGTGCCCGAGTCGATGGGACTGCAGGTGGAACACATCTTGCGAATGGCTGGCGCATGAACACTGGCAAGGTCACCCTCGTCGGCGCCGGCCCCGGCGATCCGGAACTCCTGACGCTGAAGGCGCTGAAGGCCATCCAGTCGGCTTCGCTGCTGCTGGTGGACGACCTCGTCAGCCGCGAGGTGGTGGACCACGCGCCGAAGACGGCGCGCGTGGTCTACGTCGGCAAACGCGGCGGCTGCAAGAGCACGCCGCAGGCGTTCATCGAGAAGCTGATGCTGATGGCGGCGCGCGAAGGCGAAAGCGTCGTGCGCCTCAAGGGCGGCGATCCCTTCATCTTCGGCCGCGGCGGCGAGGAGGTCGAACACCTGCGCGCCGCCGGCATCGAGGTGGAAGTCGTCAATGGCATCACGTCGGGACTGGCGGCGGTGACGTCGCTCGGCGTGCCGCTGACGCACCGCGACCACGCGCAGGGCGTCGTCTTCCTCACCGGCCATGCGCGCAGCGGCGCCGATGCGCCGGACTGGAAGGCGCTGGCCGCCGCGGCACGCGATGCGCACCTGACGCTGGTGATCTACATGGGCGTGCGCAGTGCCGGGCGCATCCAGCGTGAACTGCTGGCCGGGCTGCCGCCCCAGACCCCGGTCGCGATCGTCCAGCGCGCCTCGATGCCGGACCAGCGCCACGCGGTGACGACGCTCGGCCACCTGGCCGAGACGATCGCAAGCGAGGGCCTGGCCAGTCCTTCGGTGATCGTGGTCGGCGACGTGGTCCGCGGCGTGGCCGCGGCCGCCGCGGCGCGCGTGCGCGCCGCCTGAGCCCCCTCCGTTTGCGCGAGCTGGGGGCGAAAGGCCCCCTTGTTCGGCCGATCGGGCGGGCGGCCGGCACCCCAGAATCCCTGGTGACCAGTCCAACCCAGAGGAAGAGGGAAATGAACAAAACCGCACTGAAGATCGCCTTCGCGCTGTCGACCGCCGTCGCCGCCGCCGGCGCCACCTGGGCCGCCAACGAGCCCGCCGCGAACGCCAAGGAAGCCGAAGCCATGGTCAAGCGGGGCGTGGCCTACATCAAGGCCAACGGCCTGGAAAAGGGCCTGGCCGAGATCACCCGCCGGGACAGCAAGGAATTCCACGACCGCGACCTGTACCTGGCGGTGCACCGCATCGACGGCACCTGCGTGGCGCACGGCACCAACGAGAAGATGGTCGGCAAGAACTTCATCGACATCAAGGACATCGACGGCAAGGAATACATCAAGGAGCGCGTCGAGTTCGCCAAGTCCAAGGGCACGTTCTGGACGGACTACAAGTTCGTGAACCCGGTCAGCAAGAAGATCGAGCCGAAGACCGCCTACTGCGAGCGCCTGGACGACCACATCGTCTGCGGCGGCATCTACAAGTAATCGCCACCGGGGTGGGCACCAGCGAAGTCCTCGCGCGCTACGAGCAGCTCGCCGGCACGCTGGCGCACCTCGTCGCGCTGGCCCGCGACCGGCAATGGGAGCACCTGCCGGCCCTCGACGCGCGCTGCACCGAGCTGTACGAGCAGCTGCGGCGCGCGCCGCCCGAAGACCTCACGCCCGACGAGATGGCGCGCGTGGTGGTCCTGGCCAGCCGCATCCGCGGCGACCAAGACGCGCTGGTGCAGCTCCTCCGGCCGCAGTTCATGGCCTTGCTGGGCGGGCTGCGCCGCCAGGAGGAGTGGGCCTTCCCGCCGATCTGAGGCGCTGCGACAACGGCGCGGCGGCGGCTCCTTGCCGCCTTCCTTCCGTTACATAAGAATACAACTCATCCAACCAAGGAGCGGGGATGAGCCAGAAGAGCGTGCTGCAGGAGGCACGGCAGGTGCAGCTTGCCGTGACGCTGATCGGCCTGGGCGCGCGCCTGCAGTTCCTCGAGGCGGAGGTCGACCTGAGCCGCGAACGGCTGGTGCGCCTCTACAAGGAGATCAAGGGCGTCTCGCCGCCCAAGGGCCTGCTGCCCTTCTCGGTGGACTGGTACATGACCTGGATGGCCAACATCCACGCGTCGATGTTCTACAACATCTACCGCTGCATGCTCCCGCACGCCGACGATCGCCTGGACGCCTTGATCAAGGCTTTCCGCCTGTACCAGCAGCAGGCCAAGGCGCTCGGCGAGGACTCGGAGCTGGACTTCACCCGCGCCTGGACGCTGGTGCGTTTCTTCGACAGTGACCAGGTCCAGCTCGCGGCCTGCACACAGTGTGGGGGCCAGTTCGTGGCGCACGCCTACGAGAACCACAACAGCTACGTCTGCGTGCTGTGCCGCCCGCCGGCCCGCGCCGGCAAGAAGCGCCGCCCCCTGCTGGCGGCCGGCGCCTGAGCATTTCTTCACGCTCGCGGCCGCTCGTCCCCGAGTAACGGCGATTTACTCAACGTAACTAGATGTCACACTCCTTGCAGAGGACCGGAAGCCATTCCGGCGAGGAGCGTGTCAATGGAAGCGGCTGACGCCACCAAGGAAATCGCGGACCTGAACCTGACCTACCTGCTGCTGGCGCAGAAGCTGCTGCGGGAGGACCGGGCCGGCGCCATGCTGCGCCTGGGTATCAGCGCCGAGATGGCCGACCTGCTGGGGAGCATGACCCTGGCGGAGGTGGTGAAGCTGGCGGCCAGCAACTTCGTGCTCTGCGCCTTCCGCCTGGACGAACTGCCCGGCGTGCGCAGCATGTTGCAGCCCGGCCGCGAAGGCGCGCTGCAGCAGGCCCACCTCTCCATCCTGCTCGCGGGCCGGCACCAGCAGGCCGCTGCCGCGGCCCGCTGAATCCTTCCTACGGTTCCTGCCGGATCACGTCGCTGACGGTGAAGCCCACCTGGCGCAGCAGCGCCGTGCGGCCGCCCGTGCTGCCGAAGCCCGTCACGTGCGCCACCGGCGCCCAGCGCAGCTGCTCGCCGTCCGACACCTGCTTCTCGATCGACGCGCGGAAGGTGTAGACGTAGCGCCTGCCCTCGGCCGCGCAATGCAGTTCGCCGCGCAGCTGCATGTCCTTGGGCAGGTCGAGGTTGTTCACCTTGCCCGCCCTCTGGATCGCCTGCGCCAGCTCGCCCGCCGACACGATCGGGCAGGAGGATTCCTGGCGAACCGCATAGGTGCCCGCCTGGGCGGCGCCGGCTGCGGCGGCGACGAGGGTCAGCAGCATCAAGGCCTTCTTCATCTCGCTCTTCTCCTGGTGTTGTGCGTGCATCGTAGGAGCGCGGGGCACGATCCGATCGGCGGAACAGCGCGGGGTTTCCGTGCCAGCTTGCCGGCGACCGGATAATCCGCGCCCATGCCCGACGCCAGCCCCCCTTCCTTCGACGCCGTCGTCATCGGCGCCGGCGCGGCCGGCCTGTTCTGCGCCGGGGTGGCAGCCCAGCTCGGGTTGCGGGTGCTGCTGGTGGACCACGCGGAGAAGGTGGCCGAGAAGATCCGCATCTCCGGTGGCGGCCGCTGCAACTTCACCAACCGCGAACTCGACCCGCGGGCGCCGCACAAGCACTTCCTGGGCGAGAACCCGAACTTCTGCCGCTCGGCGCTGGCGCGCTACACGCCGCAGGACTTCATCGCGCTGGTGCAGAAGCACGGCATCCCCTTCCACGAGAAGCACAAGGGGCAGCTGTTCGGCGACCGCTCCTCGGAAGACTTCATCCGCATGCTGCTGGCCGAATGTGCCGCGGGCGGCGTGACGCACTGGCAGCCGTGCGGCGTGCGCGCCGTGCGCACGACCGGCGACGGCTACGCGCTCGACACGGACCGGGGCGCGGTCACCACGCGCTCGGTGGCGGTGGCCACCGGCGGCCTGTCCATCCCCAAGATCGGCGCGACGGACTTCGGCCACCGCCTCGCGCAGCAGTTCGGGCTGCGCGTCGTGGCGCCGCGGCCGGCGCTGGTGCCCCTCACGTTCGACGGCGCGCACTGGCAGCCCTTCGCGCAGCTGGCGGGCCTCGCCTTGCCGGTGCGCATCGAGACCGGCGCGAAGAAGGAGCGCATGGCCTTCGACGAGGACCTGCTCTTCACGCACCGGGGCCTGAGCGGACCGGCGGTGCTGCAGATCTCCAGCTACTGGCGGGAAGGCACGCCGCTGCGGGTGGACCTCGCGCCCGGCGTCGACCTGCCCGAAGCCCTCACCGCCGCGAAGGCGCGTTCGCGCAAGCTGATCGCCAACGAGCTGGCGCAGTGGGTGCCGTCCCGGCTCGCCGAAGCCTGGGCGCAGCAGGAGGGTGCGTGGCAACGGCCCGTCAACGAGGCCGGCGACAAGGCACTGCAGCAGCTGGCCGAACGGCTTTCGCGCTGGGAGCTGGTGCCCACCGGCACCGAGGGCTACCGCAAGGCGGAGGTCACGGCCGGCGGCGTCGACACGCGCAGCCTCTCGTCGCAGACGATGGAGTCCACGCAGAAGGGGCTGTACTTCATCGGCGAAGTGGTGGACGTGACCGGCTGGCTCGGCGGCTACAACTTCCAGTGGGCCTGGGCCAGCGGCTTCGCTTGCGCGCAGGCGCTGGCGGCATCCCGCTAGTCCGTCCCCGCACCGGGCGGGCGCGCCGGCCAGCGCGCCGTGAACACGACGTCCGGGTCTTCGTAGGTGTACGCCAGAGAGCCCCCGTGCCCGCGGGCGATCTCGTGGGCGATGTAGAGGCCCAGCCCGAGCCCGCCCTTGTTGCGCGTGTTGCCGACCGACTGGCGCTTGTAGGGCGAGAACAGCTGCGACGCCACGTCCTCCGGGATCGGTGGCGCCGGGTTGCGCACCCGCAGCACCACGTGGTCGCCGTCCTGTTCCAGCTGCACGGTCACGGGGCGTCCCGCCGCGCCGTGGTGGCGCGAGTTGGACAGGAGGTTGCTCAGGAGCTGCGACAGGCGATCCGGGTCGGCGTGGGCCCGCAGCGCCTCGGGCAGGCGACGGTCGATGACGGTCCCCGGCAGGGCGGCCGTGACTTCGTCGGCCAGCGCTTCGACCAGTTCGCGCAGCTCCACTTCCCGGATGGCGAAGCCGAGCCCCAGGCCGCTTTGCAGCCGCGACATGTCCAGCACCTGCCCGATCAGCCTCTGCATGCGGCTCGTGGCACTTTGAATGCGTTGCCCGACCTTCGCCGTGTCCGCGCCCCGCTCCAGCAGGTGCGAACTCATGGAGATCGCCTGCAGCGGATTGCGCAGGTCGTGGCCCAGCACCGCGAGCAGCTGGTTGCGCGCCCGCACCAGCTCCGCATGGCGCGCCGCGCTGGCGCGCCCGAGTTCATCCAGCAACTGCCTGCCGATCTCCAGGTCGGTGGGGCTCCAGGGGACCGCCGTGTCCCGCACGGTCTCGCGCCACTCCTGGAACGATCCGCGCGGCGTCAGGCGCGGGCCCAGCGGGCCGTTGACGTAGTGCTTCTCGGGCCGCCCACCCCAGGCGATCGTTTCCACCTGTTCGCGCCTCAGTACCAGCACCCAGCCCGCGGTGGCCTCGTCGTGCCGCAGGCCGAGGATGCCGCACCAGGGACCGAGTGCCTGCGCCAGTGCCGGGGGCAAGGCGGCGCGGCCGGAGATGGCGAGCAGCCCGCCTTGCAGCGGAACGTCGGGCGCTTCGAGCCACCCGAGCAAGGCGCGCGCGGCCGGCTCCTCGATGCCGCCGTGCAGCGCCAGCCGGCCGCCCTCGGCCACCACCACGGCTTCCGCGTCGAGCGCCAGCGCCACTTCGGCCGCGGACGGCGCCAGCGCTGCGACCGTGTCGTCGGTGACCAGCAGGCTTTCGACCATGCGGCTGCGCAGGCTGGCTGCCCGCGCGATGCGCCGGCCATGCTCCGCCGCCTCCAGGCTCTGCAGCCGCGCCGCGAGGACCTGGGCGAGAACGTCGCACGCCATGCGCAGCCCGTAGGGCACGTGCCGCGCGGTGCCGTGGTGGCAGGCGATCATTCCCCAGAGCGCGTCGCCGATCACGATGGACACGCTCATGGAGGCGCCGACCCCCAGGTTGTTCAGGTATTCGATGTGCACCGGCGAGACGCTGCGCAGCACCGAATGCGACAGGTCCAGCGGCTGCGGCTCGCGCCCGAGCAGCGGCGCAGGTTGTGCGCGCACGTCCGCGATCAGCCGCAGGGTGCTGGCGATGTAGAGCCGCCGCGCCTGCGCCGGGATGTCGGCCGCCGGATAGCGGCGGTCGAGGAAGGGCTCCAGCGAAGCCTCGCGTGCCTCGGCGGCGACCTCGCCGCTGCCGTCGTGCCGGAAACGGTAGGCCATCACGCGGTCGAAGCCGGTGAGGATCCGCACCTCCTGGACCGCGATCTCCAGCAGCTCCTGCTGGCTCTTCGCGCGGCGCAGGCGGTCGAGGCCGCGGTGCGCCTGGATCGCGAAGGCCGCGGCATCGTCGTCCGGGGCCTGCGGCTCGAACTCGGCGACCAGCAGTTCACCGGAGTGGTGCAGCATCAGGTGGAAGTAGCGGCCGGCCAGCGCCACGTCGTGCTGGCGGGGAACGGCGCCGGCTTCGGGGGCGGTGGCCAGTTCGCCGGCGACGGCCAGCGCCACCACGGCTTCGCCGTCGAAATGGGCCAGCCCTAGGCGTTCGCCGAGCGCAGGCAGCGCCACGCCGAGCACTTCGGACGCATTGCCGCTCACCCAGCGCAGCACGCCGCCACGGTCGAAGGCGAGCAAGGCGCCGTGCGGCTGGATGTGTCCGGGGATGTGGATGGGCTCCCGGTCGCAATTGTCGAGGTTGACGTCCTGCGGGACGGGGCTGGGACCGGCTTGCATGCGGCCCCCATCGTAGCAAGGGGCGTCCCGGCAGCTGGCTCGGCAGCGGCGACTTTGCCCGCAGGACACCCGCCGCCACCGGCCCGCCGGTTGCCGGATTCCGGAGGGCGGCTATAATCGCGGGCTTTGCTGGCAAACCCTCGCCGGCCTGATCGAAACCACAGGCGGGGGAAACATCGGCGGGTGTCCTCGATCTTCACCTGCCACCTGAATATTCTGGAAGTCATGACGACCATTCGTGTCAAGGAAAACGAGCCGTTTGACGTGGCGCTGCGCCGCTTCAAGCGCACCATCGAGAAGCTGGGCCTGCTGACGGAACTGCGCGCGCGCGAGTTCTACGAGAAGCCGACCGCCGAACGCAAGCGCAAGAAGGCCGCCGCCGTGAAGCGCCACTTCAAGCGCGTGCGCAGCATGCAGCTGCCGAAGAAGCTCTACTGAGCCCCGGCCCGCGACCGCTTCGAAAAGCCCGCCTGGGGACGCCCAGCCGGGCTTTTTCCATTCCACCCGAGGAAACCACATGACCACGCTCAAGGAACGCATCACCGAAGACATGAAGGCCGCCATGCGGGCCAAGGAGACGGAGCGCCTGGGCGCCATCCGCATGCTCACCGCGGCCATCAAGCAGAAGGAAGTGGACGAACGGGTGGAGCTCGACGACGCCGCGGTGGTGGGCATCGTCGACAAGCTGCTCAAGCAGCGCAAGGACAGCATCGACGCCTTCCAGAAGGCGGGCCGGCAGGACCTCGCCGACAAGGAACAGGCCGAGGTGGCCGTGCTGCAGGCCTACCTGCCCGCGCGCCTGTCCGCCGACGAAGTGGCCGCCGAAGTGAAGGCCATCGTGGCGGAAGTCGGGGCCAAGGGCCCGGGCGACATGGGCAAGGTGATGGGCGCGGCCAAGCAGCGCCTGGCCGGCAAGGCCGACATGGGCCAGGTGAGCGCCGCGGTCAAGGCGGCGCTGGCGGGCTGAGCCGCCGCCTTCAGAACCCTTCCAGCACCACCTTGCCGCGGGCGCGATGGCTTTCGACGAAGCCGTGCGCCCGCCGCAGGTTGGCGGCGTTCACCGTGCCGAAGTGCTCGCTGGCCGTGGTGCGCACGACGCCTTCGTCCACCAGGGCCGCCACGCGCTCGAGCACTTCGTGCTGCCGGACCATGTCCGGCGTCTCGTACAGGGACCGCGTGAACATCATCTCCCAGTGCAGCGACAGGCTCTTGGACTTGAGCGCCCTGGCGTCGAGCGACTGCGGATCGTCGATCAGCGCCAGCCGACCCTGCGGCCGCAACGCCTCGACGAGCTGGGCGAAGTGCGCATCGGTGTGCGTGAGGCTCGCGGCCAGGTCGACGGACGCCAGCCCTGCGGCGCGCAGTTCCGCGGCCAGCGGCCGGCCGTGATCGACGACGTGGTGGGCACCGAGCGCCCGCACCCATTCCGCCGTCTCCGGCCGTGACGCCGAGCCGATCACGGTGAGCTTCGTGAGCCGCCGCGCGTACTGCGTCAGCATCGAACCCACGCCACCGGCGGCGCCGACGATCAGCAGGCTCTGGCCCTCGCCACCACCTTCCGGCACGCCGAGGCGGTCGAACAGCAGCTCCCACGCCGTGATCGACGTCAACGGCAGCGCCGCGGCATCCGACGGCGACAGCGAGCGGGGGCGATGGCCCACGATGCGCTCGTCCACCAGCTGGAGTTCGCTGTTGCTGCCGGGACGGCGGATGTCCCCGGCATAGAAGACGGCGTCGCCCGGCCGGAACAGCGTCACGCCGGAACCGACCGCCTCGACCACGCCGGCGGCGTCCCACCCGAGGACGCGGGGCTCCTGCACCGGGCTGCTGCCGCGCACCTTGGTGTCCACCGGATTCACCGACACTGCCTGCACGCGCACCAGCAGGTCGCGGGGACCCGGCGTCGGCGCGGGGAGCTCGAGGTCGAACAGGGCTTCGGGATGGCTGCTGGGCAGGCCGTGGCGGGCGTACACGATGGCTTTCATGGCGGCTTCCTCTCTCTTGGGGTTGGAACAGGCCTGCATGGTGGGCTGCGGCGTTCCATTGAAAAAGCCGGAAAATCGGGAAGCACTTTCATTGGATTCGTGAAGATGATCCGTCTCGACGACCTGGGCCTGTTCGTCCGTTCCGCCGCGCTGGGTGGCTTTTCCGGCGCGGCTCGCGAAGCCGACCTGCTGCCCGGCCAGGTCAGCGCCGCCATCCAGCGCCTGGAGCGCGCGCTCGACGTGCGGCTGTTCGCGCGGTCCACCCGCAGCCTGCGCCTGACCGCGGAGGGCGAGCGCTACCTGCCCTACGCCCAGGAGGCGCTGCAGGCGCTGCGCGACGGCCATGAAAGGCTGCGGTCCATGCCCGGCGGTGCGCTCAACGGCATGCTGCAGATCGCGGCGCCCTCCGACTTCGGGCGCAACGTGCTGCTGCCCTGGCTGGCCGCCTTCCGCCGCCGCCACCCGGCGCTGCAACTGCGGCTGGTGTTCTCCGACCAGGTGAGCGACGTCTTCCGCGAGCCGGTGGACGTCGCCTTCCGCTACAGCCCCAGCACCCACGCCAGCTTCATCGCGCTGCCGCTGGCGCCGGCCAACCGGCGCGTGCTGGTCGCCTCGCCGGGCTACCTGGCGCGCCGCGGCACGCCGGCGAGCGTGGACCAGCTGGCGCAGCACGACTGCCTGCCCTGGACGCGCGGGGAGCGCGCGCACGACCAGTGGACCTTCGTGGAAGACGGGCACCGGCGGCAGGTGCGGGTGCGCGGATCGCTGCAGGCGGGGGACGGCGACGTCGCGCGCCGTCTGGCGCTCGAAGGGGATGGCATCGCTTACAAGTCCTGGCTCGACGTGCGCGACGACGTGCTGGCCGGGCGGCTGGTCCGGCTGCTGCCGCAGGTGCAGGGCGAGCCGGCGCCGCTGCACCTCGTGTGCCCGCACCGCAAGCAGTTCTCGCCCGCCGTCCAGCAGCTGCATGCATGGGTGCGGGAGCGCTGCGACGCGCTCGCGGCGGACTGATGCGCGGCCCGTCGGCCGATTACGAGCCGGCGACCTTCATCCGCGGGACCAGGATCGACCCCACCGTCTTGGCGCCGTAGTTGTAGACGTCGGCGCCGACGGCCTCGATCGACATGAACATGTCGCGCAGGTTGCCGGCGATGGTGATCTCCTGCACGGGGAACGCGATCTCGCCGTTCTCCACCCAGAAACCGCTCGCGCCGCGCGAGTAGTCGCCCGTCACGTAGTTCACGCCCTGCCCCATCAGCTCGATGACGAACAGCCCCGTGCCCAGCTTCTTCAGCATCTGCACCAGGTCGTCGCCCGGCTGCGTGCGGCGCGAGGTGAGCGACAGGTTGTGCGAGCCGCCGGCGTTGCCGGTGGTCTTCATGCCCAGCTTGCGCGCGGAATAGCTGCTGAGGAAATAGCCCTCGACCCGCCCGGCATCGACCACCTTGCGCGCGCGGGTGCGCACGCCTTCCTCGTCGAAAGCGGCGCTGCCCTTGCCGCGGCGCACGAACGGGTCTTCCAGCACGTCGATGTGGTCCGGGAAGACCTGCTTGCCCAGCGCATCGAGCAGGAAGGTGCTCTTGCGGTACAGCGCGCCGCCGCTGGTGGCCTGCACGTAGCCGCCCAGCAGGCCGGCGGCCAGCGGGGACTCGAACAGCACCGGGCACTCCCGCGTGGGGATCTTGCGCGACTTCAGGCGCGCCAGCGCGCGCTCGGCGGCATAGCGGCCGATGGATTCCGGCGAGGCCAGCTCGGAGGCCGAGCGCATGGAGCTGTACCACGCGTCACGCTGCATGTCGTCGCCGCGGCCGGCGATGGGCGCGACGGAGATCGAGTGGCGCGAACTGGCGTAGCCGCCGCGGAAGCCATGCGTGTGGGCGCTGAAGAAGTGGCTCTGTTGCGCCGACACGCCGGCGCCTTCGCTGTTGGTGATGCGCGCGTCGGTGGCGAAGGCCGCGCGCTCGCAGCGGATCGCCAGCTCCGCCGCCTGTTCGCTGGTGACGTCCCAGGGATGGAAGAGGTCGAGGTCGGGCTGCGCATCCGGCGGTGCGATGTCGTCGGGCTCGGGCAGGCCCGCCACGGGGTCCTGCGCGGTGAAGCGGGCGATGTCGTAGGCGGCCTGGACCGTGCGCTCGATCGCCGGGCGCGAGAAGTCGGACGTGCTCGCATTGCCGCGCCGCGCGCCGACGTAGACCGTGACGCCCAGCGACTTGTCGCGGTTGCGCTCGACCGTCTCCAGTTCGCCCTTGCGCACGGACACGCTCAGGCCGCAGCCTTCGGACGCTTCCGCGCCCGCGTCGGTGGCGCCCAGGGTGCGGGCATGGGCCAGGGCGAAGTCCACCAGTTCCTCGAAATCGGCACGGCTGTAGCTGAAACCGGATGGCGCTCGCGCGGGGGCTTTGTTCATGGCGGGCTATGATACTTGCGCAACACGGCACGCCACGGCCGCGCTTCCCTTCGGCTCCACTCCCCCCATGTCCCGCAAACCCAAAAAAGGCTACTTCGTCAAAGGCCACTTCGTCGCCGAAGGCAGCGAGCTCGATCTCGAACTGCGCGCGGAACAGACGGGTGGCGAGCCGAGCCGGACCGAGCTGAAGAAGGAAAGCCTGGAACTGCAGAAGGTCGGCGAAGCGCTGCTCACGCTGCGCGCCGACCTGCTGGAACGCCTGGAGCTGCCGGAGTCGCTGCTGACCGCCCTCGACCAGCTGCGCCGCATCACGAACTTCGAAGGCAGGCGCCGGCAATTGCAGTACGTCGGCAAGCTGATGCGCCAGCTCGAGCCGGAGGCGCTGCAATTCGTCCGGGACGCGCTGGAGGAACAACGCAGCGGTTCGGCGCAGCAGACGCTGGCGCTGCACGCGGCGGAGAAATGGCGCGACGACCTGATCGCCGACGACGAGGCCGTGCACGCGTGGCTGCAGGCGCACCCCGCAACCGACTCGCAGCAGCTGCGCGCGCTGGTCCGCCAGGCGCGCAAGGACGGCGCGCCGAGCGCGGACGAAGTCTCGCGCGGGCAGGCACCGCGCCGCGGCCGGGCCTATCGCGAGATCTTCCAGATGGTGCGCGACCAGCTGGAGCAGGAAGAACATGAGTGAGCACGACCCCGTCACCATCGGCATCGTCTCCGTCAGCGACCGCGCCTCGACCGGCGTCTACGAGGACAAGGGCCTGCCCGCGCTGAAGGACTGGCTCGGGCGCGCGCTGAAGAACCCGCTGACCTTCCACGAACGCCTGATCCCCGACGAGCAGGAGCGCATCAGCGCGACGCTGGTCGAACTGGTCGATGCCGGCTGCGCGCTGGTGCTCACCACCGGCGGCACCGGCCCGGCGAAGCGCGACGTCACGCCGGAGGCGACGCTCGCCATCGCCGACAAGGAGATGCCGGGCTTCGGCGAGCAGATGCGGCAGATCAGCCTGCGCTTCGTGCCCACCGCCATCCTGTCGCGCCAGGTGGCGGTGATCCGCGCCAACACGCTGGTGATCAATCTGCCCGGGCAGCCGAAGTCGATCCAGGAAACGCTGGAAGGCCTGAAGGAAGACGGCAGGCAGGTCGTGCCGGGCATCTTCGCCGCGGTGCCCTACTGCATCGACCTGATCGGCGGGCCGTACCTCGAAACGAACGACGAGGTCTGCAAGGCGTTCCGCCCGAAGAACGCGGTGCGGGTGAAGTAGCTACTTCCCCACCAGCTGCGTCAGCTTCTCCTTCTCGAACTGCTCGGTGACCTGCGCGTCCAGCGGCACGCAGTCCCCGGCCTGCCGTTGCGACGAGAGCTTCTCGATCGCCTGCCAGAGCAGCGCGATCTGGTGCTCCTGCGCCGAGGCGTTGTCGATCAGCCCCTTCATCGCCTGCGACAGCGGGTCGTCGCTCGCCGTGATGCCGTAGGCGGAGAAGCCCATCTTCGCCGCCGCTTCCTCGCGGCGGGCGGTGTCTTCGGCCTGGATGATGCGCGCGGGGATGCCCACCGCCGTGGCGCCGGGGGGCACGGGCTTGATCACGACGGCATTGCTGCCGACCTTGGCATCGTCGCCGACCGTGAAGCCGCCCAGCACCTTCGCGCCCGCGCTGACCACGACGTTCCGGCCCAGCGTGGGGTGCCGCTTCTCGCCCTTGTACAGCGAGGTGCCGCCCAGCGTCACGCCCTGGTAGATGGTGCAGCCGTCGCCCACTTCGGCGGTCTCGCCGATGACGACGCCCATGCCGTGGTCGATGAACACGCCCCGGCCGATGACGGCGCCGGGGTGGATCTCGATGCCGGTCATCCAGCGCGCGAACTGCGAGAGGAAGCGTGCGAGCCAGCGCAGTTCGCGCTGCCACAGCCAGTGCGCGCCCCGGTGCAGCACGATCGCATGCAGTCCCGGGTAACACGTGAGCACCTCCCACTTGCTGCGCGCGGCAGGGTCGCGGTCGAGGATGCACTGGATGTCGGAACGCAGGCGGCTGAACATGAGGTTCTTTGCTTCTGTCCGGAGGAGTCTAAGGCTTTGCCTTTTTCGCTGCTTCGGCCATGGCCTTGGCAACACCGCGCAGGATGTGGATTTCCTCGGTGGTCGGTTGCGCCCGGTTGAACATCTGGTTCAGGCGCGGCATCAGCTTCTTGGGGGCCGCGGGGTCCAGGAAGCCGATCGCGACCAGCGCCTCCTCCCAGTGCCGCAGCATCCCCGCCACGGCGGCCGCGTCGGCGACCGGCGCAGCGGCGACGGACGGCGCCCCGAAGCCGCCCAGCGCGATGCGCCATTCGTAAGCGATCACCTGGATCGCCGCGGCCAGGTTCAGCGAACCGTAGTCCGGGGACACCGGGATGCGCAGCGCCGCATGGCAGCGGTACACGTCCTCGTTGCGCATGCCATAGCGCTCGGACCCGAACAGGAAGGCGACGCCGTGGCCCTGCGCCGCGACCGGCCCCAGGTGCTCGCGCGGCGTGTACGTCGGCGGACCGAAGTCGCGCGGGGTCATCACGGTGGCGCAGACATGCGTCATGCCGTCCAGCGCCTCTTCCAGGGTGTCGACGGCGCGGGCCTTGCGCAGCACGTCGACGGCGCCGCTGGCGCGTTCGACGGTCTCGTCGCGCTCCAGCACGTCGTCCCAGCGCGGCTGCACCAGCACGAGATCGTCGAACCCCATCACCTTCAGGGCGCGCGCGGCCGCACCGACGTTGCCGGCGTGGCTGGGTTGGATCAGGACGAAGCGGGTGGCCATGGCACCGATTGTCGGGTACGTGGTTGGACGTAGGACGCGCCCGGGAGTCCCTCGCCGCGCGCGGCCGACACCCCCGCCGCTAAAATGGGGCCAACGTGGCAGTCCGCATCGGCGGCCTGTCTTCCGCCGCACCCGGCGAGGCTCTTCGCACAACCCATGTCGTCCAACCAGCACCCCATGCTCAACGTGGCCGTCAAGGCCGCCCGCGCCGCCGGCGCGATCATCAACCGCGCCGCCCTCGACGTCGAGGCGGTCCGCATCTCGCAGAAGCAGACCAACGACTTCGTGACCGAGATCGACCACGCGGCCGAGAACGCGATCATCGAGACGCTGCTGACCGCCTATCCCGACCACGGCATCTGGGCCGAGGAGTCCGGCCGCGAGCACGGCAAGGCCAGCTCCGACCACGTGTGGGTGATCGACCCTCTGGACGGCACCACCAACTTCATCCACGGCTTCCCGGTCTACTGCGTCAGCATCGCGCTGCTGGTGCGCGGCCGCGTGGAGCAGGCGGTGATCTACGACCCCACCCGCAACGACCTCTTCACCGCCACCCGCGGCCGCGGCGCGTACCTGAACGACCGCCGCCTGCGTGTGAGCAAGCGCACGCAGCTGAAGGAGTCGCTGGTCTCCACCGGCTTCCCCTTCCGCCCGGGCGACAACTTCAACATCTACCTGCGCATGATGTCGGACGTCATGAAGCGCACGGCCGGCCTGCGCCGGCCCGGTGCCGCGGCCCTTGATCTCGCCTACGTCGCCGCCGGCTACACCGAAGGTTTCTTCGAAACCGGCCTGTCGCCGTGGGACGTCGCCGCGGGCTCGCTGCTGGTGACCGAAGCCGGCGGCCTGATCGGCAACTTCACCGGCGAAGCCGACTTCCTGGAACAGCGCGAGTGCGTGGCCGGCAACCCGAAGGTCTACGGCCAGCTGGTCGCGATCCTCGGCAAGTACAGCAAGTTCGCCAGCGCCGGCGAGAAGGCCGACCTGCGGCAGAACACGCCGAACCTGGTCGAGCCCTCCCTGCAGCCGGGCACGCAGATCGACGACGGGCCCGTTTCGGACGACTGACCCCGCGCGCATGCTGCCCCTGCTCCAGGGCCATCCGTGGATGGCCGCCCTGCTGGCGGCGCTCGCGGCAGCGCTCGTCGCCCTCGCCCTCCACCACGCGGCACGCGCCGTGCTGCGCCGCGTGCTGGTCCGCGAGCACGCGCAGGTGCTCAGTGCGATGCTGGAGCGCACCCAGCGCGCCGCGGGCTTCGCCGCGCCGCTGCTCGCGATGCAGCTGGTGTGGGCCGCGGCGCCGGACACGCTGGATTCCATCGGCGCGGTGCGGCACGTCAACGGCGTGCTCCTGATCATCGCGCTCACCGCCTTCCTCATGGGGCTGATCGGCGGCATCGCCGACGGCCTGATCGCGCGCCACCCCTCGAACGTCGAGGACAACCTGCACGCGCGGCGGGTGGAGACGCAGACCCGCGTACTCTCGCGCAGCGCGCAGACGCTGGTCCTGATCGGCGGCGCGGCGATGGTGCTCATGACCTTCCCGGGCATGCGCCAGCTGGGCGCCAGCCTGCTGGCGTCCGCGGGCTTGCTGGGCATCATCGCCGGCCTGGCGGCGCGGCCGGTGTTCAGCAACCTGATCTCCGGCCTGCAGATCGCGCTCTCGCAACCGATCCGCATCGACGACGTGCTGATCGTTCAGGGCGAGTGGGGCCGGGTCGAGGAGATCACCGGCACCTACGTCGTGCTGAAGATCTGGGACGAGCGCCGGCTGATCATCCCGCTGCAGTGGTTCATCGAGAACCCGTTCGAGAACTGGACGCGCACCGGCTCGAACCTGCTGGGCACCGTGTTTCTCTACCTGGACTACACCGCGCCACTCGACGCGATCCGTGCGGAAGCGAAGCGCATCGTCGAGGCCGCGCCGGAATGGGACGGTCGCGTGTTCAACGTGCAGGTGACGGACGCCAGCGAGCGGGCCATGCAGGTGCGCGTCCTGGTGTCGGCGAACAACTCGGGCAAGGCGTTCGACCTGCGCTGCAAGGTGCGCGAGGGCGTCCTCGCGTTCCTCGCGCGCGAGCACCCGCAGAGCCTGCCGGTGGTCCGGGCCCCGGCCCCGGCGGCGGCGGCCGAACCCGCGTAGCCGACGTCCGCGAACGCTCCGCGGCACGCGAGGCCTGCTAAGCTTCGTGCCCCGAGTCCGAACATGCCTGCCCTGTCCGCCCCGCCCAGCACCCCGCGCCGCATCGCCGTCGCCATGCTGCTGCTCGTGCTGGTGCTGGCGCAGACGCTCGGCTGGGTGCACCGCAGCCTGCACGGCTCGGCGACGGAGGGCTGGCGCCACGGCTCGCCCCTGCTCACGGCGGTAGCCGCCGAAAGCAGCGCCGCCGCCGCCGTGCAGGACCTCTTCAGCACCCACGCCGACACTTCCGACTGCCGGCTGTTCGACGTCCTGGGGCAGCCCGGCTGCGCCCCGGCGCCGCTGGTCGCGCTGCCGGCGCTCGTCCCGGCGACCTTCATCGTCCTCACGCACGCGGAGTTCGTCGCCCGCTGGGCCGCGCTTTTCGACGCCCGCGGCCCGCCCGCCTCTCGCTGACCCGTTCCCGGCCCCTGTCCCGCCGCCGCGGGCAGGACCTCCGTCCCCTTTCAGCGAGTTTCCTCATGCAGACCTTCCGGGTCCTTCCGTGCATGGCGACGGCCATCCGCCGCGCCGCGTGCACCGTTTTCCTTTCCTCGGCCGCCACCGCGGCCTTCGCGCAACCCGCCGCCACCGGCTGGCAGGCGGGCGCCGTGCTCGACCTCTCCGCCAGTTCGCGCGAACTGGCGCTCGGCAGCCGTGACAAGGGCCTCGGCCTTGGCCACAGCGACGTCAGCGTGCGCGGCCCGCTGGGCACGCACCTCGAGGCGCAGGGCACCGCCGCCGCCCACACCGACGAGCGCAAGCTCGAGGTCGAGCTGGAGGAGGCGTGGATCCAGACGCGCACCCTGCCGGCCGGACTGCAACTGCGCGCCGGCCGTTTCTCTTCGCAGATCGGCTACCTCAACGAACAGCATCCGCACAGCGACGACTTCATCCAGCGCCCCTTGCTATACCGCGCCTTCCTGGGCAACCACTGGTTCGACGACGGCCTGCGCGTGAACTGGACGGCGCCCACCGACTTCTACCTGCGCCTGGGCCTGGAGGTGTTCCGCGGCAAGCAGCTGGTGCGCGAGGCCGCGTCGTCCCGCCGTCCGGGCGCCGTCGTGCTCTCCAGCCGCATCGGCGGGGACCTGGGCCGCAGCCAGAGCTGGCAGGCGGGACTCTCCCTGCTGCACAACCGCCGCGAAGCCGCGGTGGAAGCGCACGAGGAAGGCGAAGAGGAAGAAGAACACGAAGAGCACGGGGCGGAGCACGAAGAGCATGCGCACGCCCACGGCGCCGCCTTCAGCGGCCGCCGGATGTGGCTGGCGGAGCTGGCGTGGAAATGGGCGCCGGAGGGCAACAACCGCCGGCAGCAGGTGCGCGTGAGCCTGGAGCACGCGCGCGTGACGCGCCTGAACCGCTTCGCCACCAGCTCCGACCAGCATCACGCCACCTACCTCAGTGCCGTCTGGCGCTTCGCGCCGGAGTGGGAGGTGGGGGTGCGGCACGACCTGCTGCGCGTGCGCCAGCCGCACGAGGACCACTTCGACGATGGCCGACTGCGCGAGACCGCGCTGATGCTGGCCTACAAGCCTTCGCACCGCCAGACCGTGCGCGTGCAGTTCACCCACCAGCGCGATCGCGGCGGCTTCGAGGCCGCGACGCACGCGGTGCAACTCCAGTACATCCTCAATTTCGGCGCCCATGCATCCCACTCCTTCTGAACGCGGCGCACGCGTGCTCCGCACCGCCCTGGCCGCCTTCGCCCTCTGGGGCGCCGGTGCCGCGCAGGCCCTCACCGTCTTCACCTGCGAGCCCGAATGGGCCGCGCTGGTGCGGCAGCTCGCGCCGTCGGCCGACGTGCGCAGCGCCACGCACGCGCGACAGGACCCGCACCACATCGAGGCCCGTCCCAGCCTCATCGCGCAACTGCGCAAGGCCGACCTCGCCGTGTGCACCGGCGCGGCCCTGGAAGCCGGCTGGCTGCCGATGCTGCAGCAGCGCGCCGGCAACCCGAAGGTCCAGGACGGCGCGCCCGGCATGGTGTATGCGGCCGACCACGTGAAGCTGATCGACCCGCGCCCGGCGGGCGGGGTCTTCGACGGCGACGTCCATGCGGCGGGCAACCCGCACGTGCAGCTCGACCCGCGGCGCATGGCCGACATGGCGGCCGCCATCGCCCAGCGGCTGGAGCAGGTGGACCCGTCGGGGGCCGCCGGCTACCGCTCGCGCCTGGCGGCCTTCCAGGCCGACTGGCAGGGACGCATCGCGCAATGGGAACGGCGCGCCGCACCGCTGCGCGGCACGCGCGTGGTGGCGCAGCACAGCACCTTCGCGTACCTCTGGCGCTGGGTGGGCATGGAGCAGGTCGCCGACCTCGAACCCAAGCCCGGCGTACCGCCGACGCCCGGCCACCTGCAGAAAGTGCTGGAGCAGGTGCGCAGCGCACCGCCGCGCGCGGTGGTCGTCTCGGCGTACCAGGACCCGCGCGGCGCGCAATGGCTGGCGCAGCAGCTCGGGGCCGGCGTGACGGTGCTGCAGCTGCCGTCCACCGTCACCGAGGAGGCGCCGGCGGAGACGCTCGCCGGCCTCTACGACCACCTGCTGGACCGCCTGCTGGCCGGCCGCTGACGCCGTGTCCGACTTCGCCTGGCTCGCCGCGCCCACCGCCGCCCTGCTGGCGGCCTGCCTGCTGCTGGTGCCGCTGGGCGCGCAGGTGCTCGCCCGCGGCGTGGTCTTCATCGACCTCGCCGTGGCGCAGGTGGCGGCCTGCGGCGTGCTCGGCGCGGGCATGCTGCTGCACGATGCGCAGCCGGCCCACGCGATGGCCGCGGCGGCCGTCTCGGCGCTGGCGGGAGGCGGGCTGGTGTGGTGGCTCGCGCGCCAGTGGCCGCAGCAGCGGGAAGCGCTGATCGGCCTCGTCTACGTGATGGCGGCCAGCGCCTCGGTGGTCGCCGTCGCCTTCGATCCGCACGGACGCGAACGGCTCACCGCGCTGCTCGCCGCGGACGTCCTGTGGGCGCCCTGGTCGTCGGTGCTGCTGCTGGCGATCGGCGCCGCGGTGATGGTCGCCCTGCTCGTGCTGCGGCGCGGACTGCTGCAGCGCGATGCCGTCTTCTATCCGCTGTTCGCGCTGGCCCTCAGCGTGGTCGTGCAGGCGCTGGGCCTGTACCTGGTGTTCGCGTTGCTGATCGGGCCGGCGCTGTGGACGCGCCGCGGCTGGCCACTGGCGCGCTCCATTGGCCTGGCGGTCGTGGCCTGCCTGGCGGGACTGGGGCTGTCGTGGGCGCTGGACTGGCCGAGCGGCGCCTGTGTGGCGTTGGCGCTGAGCGGGCTGGGACTTCTGAGCGCCTGGGGCGTCCGCGCGCACGCCTGACGCAGGGCCCGCGAGGCCCGGCGGGGATAATCCCCCCGGAATGAGCCAGAACCCCGCCCAGACGCCCGACCTGAGCAAGCACACGCCGATGATGGCCCAGTACCTGGCCATCAAGGCTGAGCATCCGTCCACGCTCGTGTTCTACCGCATGGGCGATTTCTACGAGCTGTTCTACGACGACGCGGAGAAGGCCGCGCGGCTGCTGGACATCACCCTCACGCGCCGCGGCACGTCCGCCGGCGAGCCCGTGGTCATGGCCGGCGTGCCTTTCCATTCGGTGGAGGGCTACCTGGCCCGCCTGATCCGCAGCGGCGAGTCCGTGGCGATCTGCGAGCAGGTCGGCGAGGTCGGCGCGAGCAAGGGCCCGGTCGAACGCAAGGTGGTCCGCGTCGTCACGCCGGGAACATTGACCGACACCGAGCTGCTCACCGAGAAATCCGAGGCCTTGCTGCTGGCGGTGCACCAGGGCGCGAAGCACCAGGTCGGCCTGGCGTGGCTGAGCGTCACCCAGGGCGCGCTGCACCTGGCGGAATGCGACGCCGACGCCCTGGCCGACTGGATCGCCCGCGTCGGCCCCAGCGAACTGCTGCATTCGGCGGACGTCACGCCGGCGTTCGCGCAGCGGCTGCAGGCGGCCCGCGCGTCGATCCCGGTCACGGCCCGGCCCGAGTGGCAGTTCGAGTCCGGCCTCGGCCAGCGCAAGCTGCTGGAACAGCTGAAGGCCGCGAGCCTTTCGTCCTGGGGCGCGGAGGAACTCGCGCACGCGCATGCCGCCGCCGGCGCGCTGCTCGCCTATGCCGAACACACGCAAGGCCGCGCGCTGTCGCACGTGCAGCAGCTGCTGGTGGTGCGCGACGGCGAACGCATCGAATTGCCTCCAGCCACGCGGCGCAACCTGGAACTGGTGCAGACGCTGCGCGGCGAGGACAGCCCCACCCTCTTCTCCCTGCTGGACACGTGCATGACCGGCATGGGCAGCCGCATGCTCAAGTCCTGGCTGCTGGAACCGATGCGCGACCGCACCGTCGCCAACCTGCGGCTGGATGCGATCACCGGACTGCGCGAAGGCCTGTGGCAGAAGCTGCGCGGCGAACTCAAGGGCGTGAGCGACGTGGAACGCATCACGGCACGCATCGCGCTGCGCCAGGTGCGCCCCCGCGAGCTGGTCGGCCTGGCCCTGGCCCTGGGCAAGTCGCGCCAGCTGGCCGCGCTGCTGCAAGGGCTGCCGGGACTGCTGTCGAACGCCGCGTCCGACCTGCAACCGCCGGCCGGATGCGCGGAGCGGCTGGCCGCGACGCTCAAGGAAGACCCTTCGGCGCTGGTGCGCGACGGCGGCGTGATCGCCCCCGGCCACGATCCGGAGCTGGACGAACTGCGCGCGATCCAGGACAACTGCGACGGCTTCCTGCTGGAGCTGGAAGGCCGCGAACGCGCGCGCAGCGGCATCGGCAACCTGCGCGTGCAGTTCAACCGGGTGCACGGTTTCTACATCGAAGTGTCGCAGGGCCAGCTGGACAAGGTGCCGGCGGACTACCGCCGCCGCCAGACGCTGAAGAATGCCGAGCGCTTCATCACGCCGGAACTCAAGGCCTTCGAGGACAAGGCGCTGTCGGCGCAGGAGCGCGCGCTGGCGCGCGAGAAGTGGCTCTACGAGCACCTGCTCGATGCCTTGCAGGACCACGTGCCGGCGCTCACGCGGCTGGCCCGCGCACTCGCAAGCGTCGACGCCCTGTGCGCGCTCGCCGAACGCTCGCTGAACCTGAACTGGTGTCGGCCGCAGTTCATCCGCGAGCCCGGCATCGAGATCACGCAGGGTCGCCACCCCGTCGTGGAGTCGCGGCTGGCGGAGACGCACGGCGGCGCCTTCATCCCGAACGACACGCGGCTGGGCCCGAAGCAGCGCATGCAGGTGATCACCGGCCCGAACATGGGCGGCAAGTCGACCTACATGCGGCAGGTGGCGCTGGTCTGCCTGCTGGCGGCGATGGGCTCGTACGTGCCGGCGCAGGCCTGCCGGCTCGGCCCGATGGACGCGATCCACACGCGCATCGGCGCCGCCGACGACCTGGCGAACGCGCAATCCACCTTCATGCTGGAGATGACGGAAGCAGCGCAGATCCTGCATGCGGCCACCGCGCAGAGCCTGGTGCTGATGGACGAGATCGGCCGCGGCACCTCCACCTTCGACGGCCTCGCGCTCGCGTCCGGCATCGCTGCGCACCTGCACGACAAGACCCAAGCGTTCACGCTGTTCGCCACCCACTACTTCGAACTGACGGAATTCCCCGCCAAGCACCACTGCGCCGTGAACGTGCACGTGGGTGCCACCGAGTCCGGCGCCGACATCGTCTTCCTGCACGAGATCCAGCCGGGCCCGGCGAGCCGCAGCTACGGCATCCAGGTGGCGAAGCTGGCCGGAATGCCCACCGGCGTGGTGAACCACGCACGGCATGCGCTGGCCGCGCTGGAGAAGCACCAGGAGCAGAGCCGCGAGCAGGTAGACTTGTTCGCACCACCGCCCGCCGCGGAGGCCCGCGCGCCGAGCAAGCTGGAAGCGACGCTCGCCGCCCTCGACCCGGACGCCCTGACGCCGCGCGACGCGCTCGACGCGCTCTACACCCTCAAGAAAATGATCCAGTCATGACCTATTGCGTCGGCATCAAGCTCAATGCGGGGCTCGTGTTCCTCTCCGACTCGCGCACCAACGCAGGCGTGGACAACATCAGCACCTTCCGCAAGATGATCATCTACGAGAAGCCGGGCGACCGCTTCATGGTGCTGCTGACCGCAGGCAACCTGAGCATCTCGCAGTCGGTGCGCGAGCTCCTGCAGGTGGAGCAGCTGAAGGAGCAGGATTCCGACCAGCCCATCACGATCTGGAACGCCAGGAGCATGTTCGACGCGGTGCGGGTGCTGGGCCAGGCCGTGCGGCACGTGTACGAGCGCGACGCCAAGTCGCTGGAGCGCGCCGGGGTGGAGTTCAACGTCAACCTGATCATCGGCGGCCAGATCGCCGGCGAGGGCATGCGCCTGTTCCAGGTGTACTCGGCGGGCAACTTCATCGAGGCGACGCCCGAAACGCCCTACTTCCAGATCGGCGAGTACAAATACGGCAAGCCGGTGCTGGACCGCGTGCTGACGCCCGACACCGACCTGGACGAGGCGGCCAAGTGCGCGCTGGTGTCGATGGATTCGACGATGAAGTCGAACCTGTCGGTGGGCCCGCCGCTGGACCTGGTCGTCTACGAGGCCGACCGGCTCCAGACCGACAAGGTGGTCTGCATCGACATGCAGAACCCCTACTACCGCATGCTGCACCAGAGCTGGGGCCAGAAGCTGCGCGAGGTGTTCGACAGCCTGGAAGACCCGGTCTGGGACGAATCCCACACCGACACGCCGCTGCGCACGCACGCGGGCGGCCGCAGCAAGCCGCTGAAGAAGATCACGCGGCCGGAAGAGAAGCTGATCTAGTGTCCCTGATCGTCTTTTCGCACGCCAACAGCTTTCCCGCCGGCACCTACAACCTGCTGTTCCGGAACCTGCGTTCACGGGGCTTCCTGGTGCGCGCCATCGACAAGTACGGCCACGAGGACGCATACCCGGCCACGAACAACTGGCCGCACCTGGTCCAGCACCTGCACGACTTCACCGCACGCGAGGTCGACAAGGCAGGAGAGCCGGCCTTCCTGGTGGGCCATTCGCTCGGCGGCTTCCTCAGCCTGATGTGCGCCGCGCGCCATCCGCGCCTCGCCCGCGGCGTGCTGCTGCTCGACTCGCCGTTGATCGGGGGCTGGAAGGCGCACGCGCTGCGCGCGGCCAAGCACACGCAGCTGGTCGGGTCGATCTCGCCGGGCGCGGTGAGCCGCAAGCGCAAGAACCGCTGGCCCACGAAGGAGGCGGCGATGGAGCACTTCCGGCACAAGAAGGCGTTCGCGCGCTGGGACCCGCAGGTGCTGGCCGACTACATCACGCACGGCACGCACGACGAGGACGGCGAACGCGTGCTGAGCTTCGACCGCGACATCGAGACCACCATCTACAACACCCTGCCCGACAACCTGGCGGGCATGTTGCAGCGCCATCCCCTCCGTTGCCCGGCGGCCTTCATCGGCGGGCTGCAGTCCGAGGAGATGAAACAGGTGGGCACCGCGCTCACCGGGAAGCTCACGCACGGGCGCATGACGATGCTCGAAGGCAGCCACCTCTTCCCGATGGAGAAGCCGGTGGCGACGGCCGCGGCCGTCGAAGCGTCGCTGCTGGCGCTGCCGGCCTGACGTCCTACCGCGGCGCCGGGAGCGGACTACAAGGCGCTTCCCCGCCAGACCACAGACAGGGACGGGCTGCGGGCCCACAGTGGCGGCATGCCTTCATCGACTGCCCTGGCCTTCCAGGCGCCCTCGCTGGCGCTGCTGGCCACCGAGCCCCTGCGCGCCGCCCTCGACTTCTTCGCCGCCCGGGTCGGCCATCTCGCCCCGGTGCAGGGCGACGGCCATCCCGTCATCGTCTATCCGGGCCTCGGCGCCGGTTCGCTGTCGACCGCCGCGCTGCGCAACCATCTCGCCAGCTGCGCCTTCACCGTGCACGACTGGGACCTGGGCGTGAACCGCGGACCCGAGGGCATGTTCGACGCTTGGTTGCCGGCCCTCGTGGAACGCGTGCGTGCCTTGCATGCCGGCCACGGCCGCAAGGTGAGCCTGGTGGGCTGGAGCCTGGGCGGCATCTACGCCCGCGAGATCGCCCGCTGCTGCCCGGGCAGCGTGCGGCAGGTCGTCACGCTGGGAACGCCCTTCGGCGCGCTGGGTACCGCGAACCATGCGGGCACGGTGTTCCGCTGGCTGGGCGGCGACGCCTCGCAGTTGACGCCCGAGCTGCAGGCCCGCCTGCGCGAGCGCCTGCCGGTGCCCACCACCTCGATCTACAGCGAGAGCGACGGCGTCGTCTGCTGGCGCGGCTGCCTGGAACGCAAGGGGCCGATGGTGGAGAACGTCGCCGTGCAGGCCAGCCATCTGGGCATGCCGACACACCCCGAGGTGCTGCGCATCGTGGCCGACCGGCTGGCGCAGCCGGAAGGCCGCTGGAAGCGCTATCGCGCGCGGCGCCTGCTCACTTCGCCGACCACTGCACCCAGCCGGTCGCGGACGTCACCAGCACGATGATGCCGAAGGCGATGCGGTACCACGCGAACGGCACGAAGCTGTGCGTGGAGATGTAGCGCAGCAGCCAGCGCACGCACAGCCAGGCGCTCGCGAAAGAGAACAGCAGGCCCACGGCGAACATCGGCAGGTCGTCCACCGACAGGTGCTGCCGCTCCTTGACCAGGCTGTACACGCCCGCGCCGATCAGCGTCGGGATGGCCAGGTAGAAGGAAAAGTCGGTTGCCGCCTTGCGCGACAGGCCCAGCAGCATCCCGCCGATGATGGTCGCGCCGCTGCGGCTGGTGCCCGGGATCAGCGCGAAGCACTGCACGAGGCCGAGCTTGAGCGCATCCGTCCAGCGCATCTCCTCCACCTCGTGGATGCGGATGTTCGGGTGCGGCCGCTTCTCGGCCCACAGGATGATGAACGCGCCGACGATGAAGCTGGTGGCGACCACCGCCGGCGTGAACAGGTTGTTCTGGATCATCTTGCCGAAGGCCAGCCCCAGGATCACCGCGGGGAAGAACGCCACCAGCACATTGGCCGCGAAACGCTGCGCCTCGCGCTGCGTCGGCAGCGCCACGATGGTGCTGCGGATCTTCTGCCAGTACACCAGGATCACGGCCAGGATCGCGCCGGTCTGGATGGCGATCTCGAACACCTTGTCGCGCTCGGCATGCAGGCCCAGCAGGTGCCCCGTCAGGATGAGGTGGCCGGTGCTGGAGATGGGCAGGAACTCCGTGAGCCCTTCGACGATGCCCATGATGGCGGCCTTCACCAGCAACACGATGTCCACGCAAGCTCCCCGAACAAAAGGGCGGATTATCCCTGTCGCGGCGGAGCCCGGAGCGGCGCGGGTCTGTAGCTCAGCCACAGCTTCCGTCTGACAGGGCGTGTCGGAAAGCTGCATCCATGGTCGCGCACGGAACCTACAGGGCGCGATCGGGGCGGCGGCAACATCAGCGGTTATGAAAATCCTCGAACTGCTCCACGTGATGGTTGCCCAGTCTTTCTATCGCTGGGCGATGAAAGAGATCAACCCGATGCACCCGGACGTGCCGAAGATCATGCTGCGCCAGCAACAGCTGGCCGAGAAGTACCGCCGCATCTGGGCCTGAGCCCGGTCACCGGCCGCCGCTGACGGCGGCCAGCGCCCGGTTCGCGGCGCGTTTCCCGCATTTCGTCGCACCCGGCTCGCAGCGCGGGGCGGCACCGCGCAAAGTGCGCTCCATCGCAGACACGAGGAGCGCACCATGCAACTCACCCCCGTCATCGCCGTCCACATGACCGCCGCCATCGCGGCGGTGGCCATCGCGGCGGTGGCCATCGGCCCCGTGGCCCTCTGGGCCCGCCGCGGCGCCCGGCCGCGGCCGCGCCTGCACCGCGCTTTCGGCTACGCCTGGGTGACGCTGATGGTGGTCACGGCCACCTCCGCCGTGTTCATCCGCGACTTCGAACTGCCCAACATCGGCGGCTACACGCCGATCCACCTGCTGGTGCCGGCGACCCTCCTGGGCCTGTTCGGCGCCTTCTGGAAGCTCGCCCACCGCGACATCGCCGGTCACCGCCTGGTGATGCGCCACCTGTACTTCTGGGCCTGCATCGTCGCCGGCGCCTTCACCCTGCTGCCGCGCCGCTACCTCGGCCAGCAGGTCTGGGCGCAGCTCGGCCTGCTCTGAACCGATCCCCCGCCCCCACCCAAGGAGAAAGCCATGACCGCACTCGCCGACACCGAACTCGAACGCCTCGCCCGCCGCCGCGCCGGCATGAAGATGGGCTGGTACATCCATGCCGGCGTCTACATCGCCGTCAACCTGATGCTCGCCGCGCTGTCCTACCTGAGCGGACGGCACTGGGCCGTCTTCCCCGCCTTCGGCTGGGGCCTGGGCCTGGCCATCCACGGCGTCGTGGTCTATCTCGTCGCCGGCGGCAGCGCCTACGAAGGCATGGTGGAGCGCGAGCGCCGCCGCCTGCAGGCCAACCCCGAACCGTGGTGAAACACCCACCCGCTCCCCTAGAATCCGCTCGCCATGCCCCAGCTTTCCGAAGACGACATCGACCGCCTCGCGCGCAAGCGGGCCGGCGCCAAGCTGGGCTGGTACGTCCACGCCGCGGTGTACCTGGTGGTGAACGTGGGCATGTTCGCCGCCTGGCAGTTCGGCCTGCGCAGCCGGCCCTGGTCGGCGTACCCGGTGCTCGGATGGGGACTGGGGCTCGTGCTGCACGGCCTGTCGGTCTTCGTGCTGGGCGGCGGCAGCGCGTGGCGCGAGCAGCTGGTGCAGCGCGAGCGCGATCGGCTGCGGCGCGAGCAGGACCGCGCGGCGCGTCGATGAAGATCGACTGGATCTCCAAGCTGCAGAACCTGCTGCAGACCATCGCCTTCTGCCTCGCGGTGGCCACCATCCAGTACGCCTTCTCGCCCGACCGCCCCTACCCGCCGCTGGTGGCGTACTCGCTGTTCACGGGTTGCACGATCTGGGCGGTGATCGACCTCGGGCGGCACCTGTTGCCGACCGCTTCCGAGACGGGCTGGCCCGCGGGCTGGCAAGGCGGCATGCTGGTGGTCGGCGGCATCGTCACCGGCTTCCTCGTGGGCAACATCGGCGGCGACGCGGTGATGCGCTCCCTCGGCCTGATCCCGGCGGGGAGCAGTTCCTCCGGCACGCACCTGCGCAGCGGCCTGCTGATCACGCTGCTGGCGGGCATCGCGGGCAGCTACTGGTTCTACAGCCGCAACAAGAGCGCCTACCTCGAGCGGCGCATCGGCGAAGCCGAACGTCACGCCGGCGAGGCCCGGCTCAAGCTGCTCGAATCGCAGCTGGAACCGCACATGCTGTTCAACACGCTGGCCAACCTGCGGGCGCTGATCGCCGTGGATCCCGGCCGTGCGCAGCAGATGCTGGACCACATGATCGCGTACCTGCGCGCCACGCTCGATGCGTCGCGCGCCACCACGCACCCCCTGCAGTTGGAGTTCGACCGGCTGCGCGATTACCTGGAGCTCATGGCGATCCGCATGGGGCCGCGCCTGCGTTCCACCATCGAGCTGCCGGCGGAACTGGCCGGCCTGCGCGTGCCCACGTTGCTGCTGCAGCCGGTGGTGGAGAACAGCATCCTGCACGGCCTCGAGCCCAAGGTGGAGGGCGGCCAGGTCACGGTGCGCGCCGCGCGCGACGGCGACCGGCTGCTGCTGGAGGTGACGGACACCGGTGTCGGCGACGCCGCCGGCTCCGCCGGCAAGGGCTTCGGCCTGGTGCAGATCCGGGAGCGGCTCGCGACCCTGTACGCCGGCCGCGCCGTGATCGACTTCACGCGCGATGCGCACGGCGCGTGCACGCGCATCCTGCTGCCGATCGCATGAAGCCCACCGCCGTCCTCGCCGAAGACGAACCGCTGCTGGCGCAGGCCCTGCAGGCGGAGCTGGCGCGCGCGTGGCCGGAGCTGCAGGTGGTCGCCTCCGTCGGCGACGGCGCCGCCGCCGTGCGGGCCGCCCTGCAGCACCGCCCCGACGTGCTGTTCTTCGACATCCGCATGCCCGGCCAGGGCGGGCTGGAGGCCGCCGCCGAACTGGCGGATGCGTGGGCGCAGGACGCACCCTTCCCGGCGCTCGTCTTCGTGACGGCCTACGACCAGTACGCGGTGCAGGCGTTCGAGGCCCAGGCCGTCGACTACGTGCTGAAGCCGGTGCAGCCGCAACGCCTGGCGCGGACCGTGGAGAAGGTCCGACAGGTGCTGGCACGACGCACCGCCGGCGGCGTCGACCTCGAAGCCACGCTGGGCCAGCTGCGCCACCTGCTGGCCGGGACCCCACCGACCCCGCAACCGCACCTGAAGGTGATCCAGGCCGGCGTGGGCACCACGATCCGCATGGTGCCGGTCGAGGAAGTCGTGTATTTCGAAGCGGCCGACAAGTACGTGCGCGTGGTCTGCGCGGCCAGCGAAGTGCTGGTGCGCACGCCGCTCAAGGAACTGCTGCCCCAGCTCGACGCCCAGCTCTTCTGGCAGGTGCACCGCGGCACGGTGGTGCGCGCCACGGCCATCGAAAGCGTGCACCGCGACGAGGGCGGCAAGCTGCACCTCGCCCTGCGCGGCCGCAAGGAGCGGCTGCCGGTGAGCCGGCTGTACGCGCATCTCTTCAAGGCGATGTAGCCGCGGTTGAATCCGCGCGGGGTTTTCCTGCGTATCCGTGGCGGACGCAAGCCGCGTCACTTCGCAACGATCAGGAGATCCCCCATGCAACGCCTCATCCTGGCAGCTTCCTGCTGCGCCACGCTCGCCGCCTGTGCCTCCGGCCCGATGGCCATGTCCCGTCCCTACGACCAGGCGATGCTGCCGGCCGCCGTGCAGGTGCCGTCCGGGCACCGCGTGGCGATGGAAACGGTGGGGGTGGGCGAGATCACCTACGAATGCCGCGTGAAGGCGGGGGGGGGCCACGAATGGTTCTTCGTCGGCCCCGATGCCAAGCTGATGGACCGCGCCGGCAAGCAGGTCGGCCGCTACTTCGGCCCGCCCGCCACCTGGGAGAACATGGACGGATCGCGCGTCACGGCCACGCAGGTCGCCGTGGCACCGGCCGATGCGGGCAGCATCCCGCTGCAGCTGGTCAGGGCGAACCCCGCCATGGGCAACGGCGCCATGAACGGCGTCACCTACATCCAGCGCGTGGCCACGCAAGGCGGTGTGGCGCCCGCGGCCGCCTGTGGCGCTGCGAACCTCGGCACCAAGCAGGTGGTGCGCTACCAGGCCGACTACATCTTCTACAAGGGCGCGTGAGTTCGCCCCCGGGGCCTGCGATGCACCAGGCAAAGGGGGAATCGTCCGGCAGGCGCTGTGGGCGGCGTCCTACAAGGCGTACCGCGGCCGGCCCTTCTACTACAAGGCATCGAATTGCACGGAAGGCGCCCCTTCACCGACAGACCGAAGCAGCGCGTTCCGTCTCCCGATCACCCCGACTCCTCTGAGTCCCCTCCTCCTCCGGGGTGAGCTGGTCCGGCCCTCCGTCCCGCGACTGGCATTGTTACCCCCAGGCTCAACCCCTGGGGGTTCTTTTTTGCCCGTCCCCGTTGCGGGTCCGCCTACGGCTCGGTCGATGAAGTCCGACGCCCAAGGCCGGGCACGGCCGTCATGTAAAGCGTTGCTGCGCCCGTACTCTGTTAACACTCAGAGGAACAACAGACATGAAAGACGGCAAACCCAACAGCGCGAGCGAGCCGGACGACCGGCGCGTTGCGCCGGGCGGCCGGAGGAGCAACGGGCCCGGCCGGACGCGCGGATTCGTCGAGCGCGCCACGGCCAAGGGCCACAGCGGCTACGGGGCGGACAGCGTGCGTCCCCACCTGCGGGACCAGCTGAAGCTGAAATCCCTGCTCCCCCAGCCTTACCCGACACCGGAACAGCAGCCCGAAGCGGGCAAGGACGAACACCACCGCTGATGCGGCGGCCACGGGTTTCAACGCGGGACGGCGCGACCCACCCACCAAGCCAAGGGCCCAAAAAGAAGGCCCCGGCTTGTGGGCCCGGGGCCAATCGCTTGGAGAACCGAAACTTCTTTTTCTGCCTGTCCGTTGCTGCAACTCCCTGAGGGGCCGTCCCGCGCTTGTCAGTGATGGTGGCGATGGTGCCGGTGATGCTTGTGGCGCTTGTGCCTGTGGTGTCCGTAGCCCTGGCCGTAGTACACCGGCGCCGGCTGCACGTAGTAGACGGGCGGGGCCACGTACACCGGCCGCGGTGCCACGTAGATCGGGGCCGGCGCGACGTAGACCGGCGCCGGCGCCACATAGACGGGCCGGTGGTTGCCGACGCCGACCGAGACGCCGGGGGCGGCATCGATGCCGATCGACCAGTACACGTTGTCGCGGGCCTGCGCGGCGCCGGCCAGCGTGGCCAGGGCCAGTGCTGCGAAAGCGGTGATAGCGCGAGAGGTTTTCAATTTCAGGGTCCTGCTTGGGGTGTCCCGGGTTTTCCCGGAACCTGTGGCGTGATTGAACGCAAGCCGTGAAGGATTGCCTAGGGGCGTCGCAGTCAAATGCGTTGCCGGACGTAACCCGCCGCGCCGTTCATCCCCGGATGCCGACGCTTCGTCCGAAAGGCGCGCAAGTCCCGCTTTCGGTGCACTGCAACAAGCCATGACAAAATCGTCCGCATATGGCTTCCCCGACCGAAAAAGAAAACGCCCCCAAGCCGTCCAACTTCCTGCGCGGCATCGTCGAGCGCGACCTGGAACAAGGTACCTACCGGCAGCGGCACTGGGGCGGCGGGCCCGGGGATGCGGCGCACCACCGCATGGGAGAGCCGGACCCGGCGCGCATCCGCACCCGATTCCCGCCCGAACCCAACGGCTACCTGCACGTGGGCCATGCCAAGAGCATCTGCCTGAACTTCGGGCTGGCGCGTGACTACCAGGGCATCTGCCACCTGCGCTTCGACGACACCAACCCCGAGAAGGAGGAGGTGGAGTACGTCGAGAGCATCAAGGATGCCGTGCGTTGGCTCGGCTTCGACTGGGACGCGCACGGCACCAGCCACCTGTACCAGGCCAGCGACTACTTCGACTTCATGTACCGCGCCGCCGAGTACCTGATCGAGGCGGGCCACGCGTACGTCGACGAGCAGACGCCGGAAGAGATGCGCGTCAACCGCGGTGACTTCAGCAAGCCCGGCACCGACAGCCCCTTCCGCAGCCGCAGCATCGACGAGAACCTGCAGCGCTTGCGCGAGATGCGCGACGGCAAGCTGGAGGACGGCAAGGCGGTGCTGCGCGCGAAGATCGACATGGCCAGCCCCAACATCAACCTGAGGGACCCGACCATCTACCGCATCAAGCATGCGGAGCACCACCACACCGGCGGCAAGTGGTGCATCTACCCGATGTACACCTTCGCGCACCCGATCGAGGACGCGCTGGAGAACATCACCCACAGCATCTGCACGCTGGAGTTCGAGGACCAGCGGCCGTTCTACGACTGGCTGCTCGATCGCCTGGCGGAGGGCGGCCTGATCAACACGCCGCAGCCGCGGCAGTACGAGTTCGCGCGCCTGAACCTCACGTACGTGGTCACCAGCAAGCGCAAGCTGAAGCAATTGGTCGACCAGGGCCACGTGACGGGCTGGGACGACCCGCGCATGCCGACCATCGTCGGCCTGCGCCGCCGCGGCTACACGCCGGAGAGCCTGCAGCTCTTCGCCGACCGCATCGGCGTGAGCAAGGCCGATTCGTGGATCGACTATTCGACGCTGGAGATCGCGCTGCGCGACGACCTGGACCCGAAGGCGGCGCGCGCGATGGCGGTGCTGGACCCGGTGAAGATGGTCATCACCAACTGGGACGAGGCGATGGGCGCCGGCCACCTGGACCCCTGCTCCGCGCCCGTGCACCCGCATGCGCCGGAGCGCGGCAAGCGCGAGTTCATGTTCGGCCGCGAGCTGTGGATCGAGCGCACCGACTACGAAGAGACGCCGCCCAAGGGATTCTTCCGCCTGTTCCCGGGCAACAAGGTGCGCATGAAGTACGGGCACGTGATCGAGTGCACGGGCGCCACGAAGGACGCATCGGGCCAGGTCACGGAAGTGCAGGCGACGCTGGTGCCGGACACCAAGAGCGGCACGCCGGGCGCGGACGCCGTGAAGGTGAAGGGCAACATCACCTGGGTCGGCGTGGCGGATGGCGTGAAGGCGGAAGTGCGGCTGTACGACCGCTTGTTCTCCGTGCCGCAGCCGGGCACGGGCGAGAAGGACTTCCTGGACGAACTGAATCCGGACAGCCTGAAGGTGGTGACCGCGTATGTGGAGCCGTCACTGGGCCGGGCGAAGGGGGATGAGAAGTTCCAGTTCGAGAGGCATGGGTACTTCGTGGCGGACCGGAAGGACCATGGTGGAGGCCGGCCCGTGTTCAATCGGGTGACGGGGCTGAAGGACGGCTGGGCGAAGTGACGAAGGCGGGAAAGGGTGCTTAGTCCCTCTCCGCGAACGCCTTCAGCTTCGCCAGCGCCATCTCCCACTGCTGCCCGATCACCTCCAGCGACTTCCTCGCCTCCTCCACCTGCGTCGGGTCGAACTGCCAAAGCCGTTCCCGTCCGATCCGCAGGTCCTTCACCAGCCCCGCATCCGCCAGCACCTGCAGGTGCTTGGTGATGGCCTGCCGGGTGAGGTCGGTGTTGGCGGTGAGCTGGGCGATCGAATAGACGCCGCCTGCGCAGAGGATGGCGACGAGGCGCAGGCGCGTCGCGTCGCCCAGGGCGAAGAAGACGTTCGCCAATTCGGAAGCGGCCAGTTTCGTCATGCAGTCTCGGCGTGCTTGCGGATGTTCTCCAGTTGGCCGTCCCAGCCGCCGCTGTTCATGCGGAAGGCTTCCAGCCGCCGCCCCGGCGGGACCTTGTCGAAGCCGGACTCCACCGTCTTCACCAGCGTGCCGCCACCGGGCGCATCCTGCAGCGTCCAGGTGACCACCGTACGCTCTTCCCTGCTGTAGTCGACCTTCGGATCGACGGCGTAGGGATGCCAGCGCCACGAGAACACGCTCTCGGGTTCCAGCCGCTCGACGATGACGTCGAACAGGATGTGCGTGTAGCCCGGGATCGTGATGGGGCCCTGCGTGCGCTGGCCGACCGCGAACACCTGGCCCTTCAGGTCCGCGCCGAACCAGTGGCCGAACGCCTCGGCGTCGGTGATCAGGCGCCAAACGCGCGAGCGGGGTGCGGCGATGACGACGCTGCGTTCGATGCGGTCGCCGGCTTCGGTCTTCGTGTCCATGCGTTCTCCTTGATTGGCAACCAATCTGTTGCCTATCGCCCATTCTGGATCGACGCGTGCAGAAATGCAACCTATGGGTTGCCAGAAACCCCGGGCCGCGGAGGGTTGGCGGCTGCGTCCGCAGGGCCCCTTGCCCCGCTGCGCCATGAGCCGGGCGGGACGCCGTACTCGAGCTTGAATGCGCGGCTGAAGGAGGCTTCGGAGTCGTAGCCGACCGCCTGGGACACCTGCAACAGTGTCGCGCGTTCGTGCGCCAGCATGCGGGCGGCGACCCCGAGCCGCAAGCGCCGCAGGTAGTGCATGGGCGGCGTGCCGAGCAAACCGCTGAAGCGTTCGGCGAGCACGCTGCGCGAAGTGTGCGCGGCCTGCGCGAGCGTCTCCAGTGTCCAGTCGCGCGCCGGTTCGGCGTGCATCAGCGCGAGGCAGCGGCCGACCTGCGGGTCCCGAAGCCCGGCGAGCCACCCGCATTCTTGCGCCGTCAGGGTCTCCACGTACGCACGCAGGGACTCGACGAAGAGCGACTCCGCCACCCTGGCCGCCACTGCGGTGGAGCCGGGTTCGCGCGCCGCCGCCTGCCGGGTCGCGTACCGGATGGACTGCTCCAGCCACGGCCCGGCGTCCCGGCCGCCGACCGCCACCCGGAACAGGCGTGGCAGCGCGGCCAGGAGCAGGTTGGGCACGTCGCGTTCGTAGGCGAACCAGCCGCACACCAGCGCGCAGGGCTCCCCGTCGCCTCCGTAGCGGACTTGCGCCACTTCCGGCAGCTTGACGGGCACCACGTGCTGCAGGCTGACGGGCGCATGCTGCATTCCGCTGCCCACCAGGTGGGCGTCGCCGGCCGGGAGCACGGCCACGTCCCCCGCCTCCAGGGACACCGGTTCGCCATCGGGCATCTGGATCCAGCAGCGGCCCTCCATCACCATGTGCAGGATGGCCAGGTGGCGGGCGCCGGGCCGCAGCAGCGGTGCCATCGAAACCGCGGGCGGCGCCGCCACGCACCAGGGCTCGCGGAAATCACCGTTCAGGAACAGGGCCCCCTCCAGGCGGATCGTGCGCAGCACGTCGGACAAGGCATCCATCCGCCGGACTGTCCACGCCCGCGGACGATCGGTCAAGAACCCAGGACGCCGGGGCAGGACGCCGGCCACCCGCGACGCGGAACATGCGGGCTCCCGGACCCCACACCCCCCAGGAGCATTCCAGTGACCACCGATTCCCGCGAACTCGTCGTCCTCATGACCCGCGGCGCCGACCATGAACTGTCGTCCGTCGCCTCCACCATCGCCTGCGGCGGCATCACTTCCGGCCTCAGGGTGACGGCCTTCCTCACCAGCAGCGCCGTCGACCTGGTGCGCAAGCGCAGCGTGGACCTCACCCAGGTGGCGCCCCTCGACCCGTTGAAGGCCTTGATGGAAGACTTCATGCGCCGCGGCGGCAGCGTCGTGGCCTGCCCGCCTTGCGTCAAGTCGCGCGGCTACACGCAGGAGGACTTCATCGAAGGCGTGACGATCGCCGGTGCAAGCGTGGTGCACGAGAAGCTGAAGGCCGGCGCAGCCAGCCTGAGCTTCTGATCAGCGCGGCAGCCGCGCGCCCCAGGTCTCCAGCGGCACGCGCGCGGCGCGGCAGACGTAGCTGATCGCGCGGTACCAGCCCGCCAGCATCAGCAGTTCCACCAGCTGCGGATGCGTCCAGTGCGCCGCAAGGTCCGACCACAGGGCATCGGACACGTCCGAGCCCTCGTGCAGCTCGTCCACCATGCGCACCAGCAAGCGGTCGCGTTCCGTGAGCACGGCCAGGTCCGCGGCCGGATCGGCGATCGCGCGGCTCTGCTCCGCGCTGAAGCCGGCCGCCTCCGCGAATGCCGCGACGTGCACGCCCCACTCGTACTCCGCGCCGCAGCGCGCGCAGACGCGATCGATCACGACCTCCCGGTCGCGCAGTGACAGCAGCGCCTTGCGGCCCAGGAGAAATCCGCCCCAGCCGGTCATGCGCTCCGCCAGCGCCGGATGGTGCGCAAGCACGCGGAACAAGGCCAGCACTTCGGGCGCGCCGGGCGGTGTCATCTTCGCCAGGAGCGCCTGCAGTTCCGCGTCGTACGGCGGCTGCAGCGGGGGGATGCGCGGGGTGGTCGGGGTCGTTGGCATGGTCGGCCTTTCCTTGTGCACGTGCGATGGTGCACCCGGCGCAGCCGCCACGAAATCGTGTGGGCGACAGGGGATCTCCGCGCCACGGGCGCCGCGTTGCCGCTGAGTCGAAACGCGCCGACATGCGGCAGCCCCCTGCGCCGCTACTTGTCGTAGAACAGGCGCGCTGCAATGGTGTCTGTGGGCGGCACCCCGCCGCCTCATCGACAGGAGCCACACCATGCAAGCCGATCAACTCAAGCAGAGCATCCACCGCATCGAGGAATGCGTCGACGAAGCCAAGCGCGCCGTCGAACAGGGCAACGCGCCCGCCGAACTGCGCCAGTCCGTCGACTCGCTGCACCAGCAGGCGCGCCAGGCGCAGCAGCAGGCCGACAGCGGCCAGCAGCAGGGCCAGGAGAGCCTGCGCAACGCCGTCATGCAGATGGAACAGGAAGGCGACCGCGCCATGCAGGCCTGCCGCAATGCGGGCAACAGCGTCGATCCGCAGACGCAGCAGGCCGTGAAGCGCGCGCACGACGAGATCTCGGGCCTGAAGAAGCAGATCCAGATGCAGTAAGCCGCGCCACGCACGCAGCGGCGGCCTTCGGGCCGCTTTTTCTTCGGGATTCGCGCGCGGCGCACAATGCCCGATGGCTTTCACCGTCACCTCCGCGGGCCGCCGGCTCGTCATGGCCGCCCTGCTCGCGCTCGCGATCGCCGGGCTCGTCGTGCGCCACTTCGCGCCCAACCCCTCCACGCTGCGTGACGTCGGCACGCTGCTCCTCGTGCTCTGGCTGCCGGCAGTGGGGAACCTCGTGGCGTACCTGGTCCGCAAGATGCCACGCAAGCCGGACGCGCGGCCCGCAAATGCATTCGCGCCGGGCAGCGCATTCACGCCGCAGTTGCGGGCGGAGATCGAGACGGAGGGCATCCCGGCGCACGTGGCGTCGCCGCTCACCGCCGGCGACGCACGTTTCATGGTCGTGAAGGGACAGCACGCCTTCACCGCGCGGCTCGAACGCCCGCTCGTGGAGATGCTGGCCGCGCCGGGCAAGCAGGTCATCGGCCTGGAGTTGCTTCACCCCGCCACCGCGCTGCCCCACTTGCGGGCCGGCGGAGACTTCCACGTCGTCGTGGGGAGGACGGCGGTGGCGAAGGGGCGCGTCGTGGAATGAGGAAGAGCGGCCGTGGCCGCTCTTTCCGGATGCCCTGGGTTCCCGCCTGCGCGGGAAGGACGGTCAGGCCGCCTTCTTCTGCGCCGGCACGCCGATGCGGTCCAGCGCGTCGGCCAGCGACTTCACCGTGCGGTCGACGTTGTGCCACTTGTCCAGGCCGAAGAGGCCGATGCGGAAGGTCTTGAACTCCGGGCCCTCGTCGCATTGCAGCGGCACGCCGGCCGCGGTCTGCAGGCCTTCGTTGAGGAATTTCTTTCCGCTCTGGATGTCGGGGTCGGTCGTGTAGCTCACCACCACGCCCGGCGCCTTGAAGCCGTCCGCCGCCACGCTGGGGAAGCCGCGGCTTTCGAACAGGGCCCGCACCTTGCGGCCCAGGTCTTCCTGCTCCGCCTTCACGTTGGCGAAGCCGTACGCCTTCGTCTCCACCATGGTCTGCCGCAGGCGGGTGAGCGCGTCGGTCGGCATGGTGGCGTGGTACACGTGGGCGCCGCCCTCGTAGGTCTCCATGACCTGCAGCCACTTCTTCAGGTCCATGGCGAAGCTGCTGCTGGTGGTCGCGTCGATCGCGGCGCGGGCGCGCTCGGAGAGCATCACCATCGCGCAGCACGGCGAGCTGCTCCAGCCCTTCTGCGGCGCGGAGATCAGCACGTCGATGCCGCAGGCCTGCATGTCGACCCACATCGCGCCCGAGGCGATGCAGTCCAGCACGAACAGCCCGCCGGCCTCGTGCACCGCGTCGGCGACCTGGCGCATGTAGTCGTCCGGCAGGATCATGCCGCTGGCGGTTTCGACGTGGGGCGCGAACACCACCGCCGGCTTCTTCTCGCGGATCGCGGCGGTCACTTCGGCGATCGGAGCCGGCGCATACGGCGACGTCGGGCCGCTGCCCTGCTTGCGCGCCTTCAGCACCGTGGACGACGCGGGGATGTTCCCCATGTCGAAGATCTGCGTCCAGCGGAAGCTGAACCAGCCGTTGCGCAGCACCATCACGTCCTTGCCGTTGGCGAACTGGCGCGCCACGGACTCCATGCCGAAGGTGCCGCTGCCGGGCACCAGGATCGCGGAGCGCGCGTTGTAGACCTCCTTCAGGATCGAGGAGATGTCCTTCATCACGCCCTGGAAGCTGCGCGACATGTGGTTCAGCGCGCGGTCGGTGTACACCACCGAGAATTCGAGCAGGCCTTCGGGGTCGACGTTGGGCAGCAATCCGGGCATGGGTGCGGGCTCCGCAAAGGGGAAAAGCGGCAGCTTAGCATCCGCCGCACGGCACGCCGGCTCCGGGGGCTTGGCCGGCTGCTACAGTTCGCGCATCAAGGAGGAGCTCCCATGCCCAAGGGTGAACAGCGCAGCAACAAGTTGGCCAAGAAGCCCAAGAAGGACACCTCGCCGCCCAAGGAAAGCACCTCCGACCGGCCGACCCCGCCGATGACCACGGTGATGCCGAAGGGCAAGCTGAAGAACAAGTAGGCGATGGCCGCGGCGCCGTTCCACCGGTGCGAGGTGCTGGCCTCGCCGTGGCCCGGCGTCTTCGCCGCGGTGGTGCGCAGCGAGCGCCACTACGGCCGCCATTCGCACGGCACCCATGGTTTCGGCTTCGTCGATGCCGGTGCGCACCGTTCCTGCAGCGGCCGCGGCACCGTCGACGCGCATGCCGGGGACGTGGTGACCACCAACCCGGGCGAAATCCACGATGGCCGTCCGCTGGGCGCGCCCAGCCGGAGCTGGTGCACCGTATACGTCGAGCCCCCGGTGCTCGCGGGCATGGACCCCGGCGGCAGGGGCGACATCGCGATCACGCGGCCCGTGCTCGCCGACCCGGCGTTGATGCACGCGATCCGCCGGCTGCTGGCCGCCCTGCGCGCATGGCGGGACGAAGGCGCCGAAGCGCTGGCCTGCGAAGAAGCGCTGGTGCACGCCAGCGGCCTCCTCCTTGCCAGGCACAGCACGCGCAACATCGCGCTGGAGAACGCCGCCCCGGCCCTCGCGGCCGTGCGGCAAAGGCTCGCCGACGACCTGCTCTCGGCGCCCACCCTCGCCGAACTCGCGGACGAAGCCGGCACCAGCCGCTTCCAGTTGCTGCGGCGGTTCGCCGCCGTGCATGGCTGCACGCCGCATGGCTGGCTGCAGCAGCAACGCACCGAGCGCGCGCGCGGCCTCATCCGTCAAGGCACGCCGCTGGCCGAAGCCGCCACCGCGACCGGGTTCGCCGACCAGAGCCACATGACGCGCGCGTTCGTGCGCCAGTTCGGCTTCACGCCCGGGGCCTGGCAGCGCGCCGCGCGCCCGCTGCAATAGCGTTCAAGACGGCAGCGGCGGGGCCGGTGACACTGCGGCATGGACTTCAGCCACCACCCCGCGCTCTGGCAGCAGTATCCCGAACTCGCGGCCGGCGCCCTGTCCGCGCGCGGCATCCGGCGTGACGCGGATGCGTCCGCGCCGATCGCCCGCTACGAAGCGCTCGCAATGGCGCGCCTGCAGGCCGCCGGCAGCGAATCGGCGCTGCCCGAGATCCAGGCCTGGCGCCGCACCTTCTCGCGCATGGGCCTCAAGCCCACGCAGTACCGCTGCGCCTCCGAGTCGCTGCTGCGCCGGCTGCGGACGGAAGGCGCCATGCCGCGCATCCATCCACTGATCGACGTGTGCAACGCGATCTCCATGGCCTTCGCCATCCCCATCGCCGTGCTGGACGCGGCAAGGATCGCGGGGCCGTTGCAGGTGCGCCCTGCGGACGGGACGGAGCGCTACCTGAGCTTTGCCGGCGAAGTGGAACATCCCGACGCCGGCGAGGTGAGCTTCGTGGATGCGGCAGGCAATGCGCACGCGCGCCGCTGGACCCACCGGCAAAGCGGCCTGTCGGCGGTGCGCGACGGCACGGCGGAAGTGTTGATCGTGGCCGAGGCGATGCACGACGCGGGGCGGGAGGATGTGCGCAAGCTCGTCGAGGCCGTTGCGCAAGTGCTGCGGGACGTGTGGTCCGCGGCGCCGGTGACCGGCTTTCCCGACGCGGCGGCGCCGCGCTTCCTCGCCTAGCAGCGCAGTTCGCGGTAGCGCTTCTTGTTGCGCACCAGGGGCATCTCGTCTTCCAGCGTGGCCGTATCGCCCTTGGCCTTGAGCTCGGATTCCTGCTCCGCCATGTGCGTGTCGAGCGCCCGGCACTCCTCGCGCTGCTCATCGCTGAGCACCGCGCGCCTGGCGATCCGGGCGCGGTCCTGCGGGACGGGCTGGGACTTGTCGGTCCGGGTGCGGACCGTCGAACCGACCTGGCGGCCGCCGGGACAGGCGACCTGGCTGTACGTGACGCCGCTGCGCGACCAGCACTTGTAGGCCCGGTCGACTTGCGCGTGCGATGCCCCGGCCGCCGCCCACAGGGTGGCCGCTCCCAGCATCGCCGTCCAGGTCCGTGCTCGCTTCATGGCCGCCATGCTAGGCGCGCCACGGCCGGGCAGGCCGCTACAAGAGGTATCCGCGATGCGCCGTCCCAACAGCGGCACCGCTCGTCCGCCGGATCATGCCGCCTGTGCGCCGCCGCCGACCATCCAAGGGACGCCGAAGCGGTCGGTCAGCATGCCGAAGGCTTCGGCCCAGAAGGTCTTGCCCATGGGCATGGTGACGCTGCCGCCCTGCGACAGGGCGTCGAAGATGCGCCGGGCCTCCTGCGCCGTGGGGTAGTTCAGCGCCAGCGCGAAGGCGCCGGGTGTCGCCTGCCCTTGCCCGGGCGGCATGTCGGATGCCATGAGCATGCGCCCGCCGAGCTTCAGGCAGGCGTGCATCACGAGGTCGGGCGCCGGAGCACCGCCCGCGCATCCGGGCTCCTCGGGACGGTCGCCATACTTCAGGAGGGGCTCCAGCTGTCCGCCGAACGTCCGTTCGTAGAAGCGCATGGCTTCGGCGCAGTTGCCGTTGAAGAAGAGGTAGCTGTCGAGGTCGGGCATGGCAGTCTCCGTGTGCGGGCAACGGCCTGTCCGTGCCCTTGCAGGCATGACGAACCACGAGGCCCGACTTCGACAAGCCCACCGAAATGACAGCTTTGGTTCACGTTTGGTAGCGCGGATCGGGCGAACTTTCAGCCGCAACACGCTTGCCCGTGAATTTTGTTACGCACCGTCGCCGCCGTCGGTTCGCCTCTGTACATGGCCCGGGTCACCCGCTCCATCAAGACTGGACCAACGGCATCTGTTGCAAATCGTAATCCTCTGCCATACTAGGAAAAAACCCTAAACATGGCCTCGCTCTCCCGCATCACCTGCCACGCCGTCCACGACATGCCCCCCGCGGCGCGGGAAACGCTCGCGCGCGAGCTGTTCGCGGTCCATTGCCAGATCTTCAGCGGCCTCGCGTTCGAAGCGTTCCGCGACTACGTGATCGAGCGGCCTGCGTTCCGTACCTGGATCTACGTCAAGCACAACGGGGCCGGCAGCCTGGTGGGCTACACGTCGATGCACGCCTTCCACATGCGCGTCGCCGGGCGCGCCTCCACCGTGATCCGAATGGAAGCGGGCACGCTGCGCGCCGCGCGCGGGCGCGACCTGACGATGGTCTACGCCGTGCTGCGGCTGCTGCGCCTGTGGGCGAGCGAGCCGTGGCGGCGCTTCTGCATCTTCGCGGCGCTGACCCATCCCAGCAGCTACACCTTCCTCTCGCACTACGCGCCGGTGATCTACCCACATGCCTCGCGCGAGATCCCGGCCAACGTGATGCAGCGGATGGAAGAACTCGCGCAGGCGTTCGAGCTGGAGCGCATCGACCCCGCCAACCCGCTGCTGCGGCGCGTGGACTGGGTCACGCTGGAATCGGCGGAGGAGCGCACGCGCTGGCACACCAGCCGGCGGCCCGACACGCGCTTCTACGTCACGAACAACCCGGGCTACGAGAGCGGCCACGGGCTGCTTACCTACATCCCGTTCAACGGCGCGATCCTGGTGCGCTCGCTGGTGCGCTTCCTGGTCGGCCGCGCCGGCCGCATCGCGCGGCTGGTGTTCGGCGACCAGCGCGCCGCCGTCCCCGCACCTTCGGCCGCGCCCCAGAAGGCACCCCCTGCCGGTGCCGAGTGGGCGCACACGCGGCCACCCTCACTCTGAGCGCGGGGCCGCCGCCGGCGGCAGCGTGAACGAGAAGGTCGCGCCCTGCCCGGGGCCCGAGCGCGCCCACACCCTTCCACCCTGCCGCGTGATGGCACGCGCCACCGTCGCCAGCCCGATGCCGGTGCCGGGGAACTCGTCCGCGCCATGCAGCCGCTGGAAGGTGCCGAACAGGCGGTCGGCGTAGGCCATGTCGAAGCCCACGCCGTTGTCCAGCACCCAGTACTCGCCGCGCGCGTGCGAACCGCCGACCACGATCTCCGCATCGTCGCGGCCGGAGGTGAACTTCCAGGCGTTGCCCAGCAGGTTCTCGAGCACCGACCGCATCAGCCGCACGTCGCCCATGACGGCCAGGCCCGGCTCGACGCGCCACTGCACGCGGCGCTGCGGCTGCTCCGACTGCAGGCGCTGCAGGATCTCCGTGGCCATGTCGCTCAGGTTGACGACCGCCGAGATCACGTCGACCTCCGAGACGTGCGCCAGCGCCAGCAAGCCCTCGATCAACTGCGTCATCGTCTCGGCATTGGCCTGGATGCGCGCGAGGTAGTGGAGCGCGCGCTCCTGCGGCGCGTCGCCGAGCTCCTGCCGCAGCAGCCGCGCGAAGGAGCCCACGCGCTGCAGCGGCGACTGCAGGTCGTGCGAGACCGAATAGGAGAAGGACTCCAGCTGCTTGTTGGCCAGCCGCAGCGCCGCCTCGTTCGCCATCAGGTCCGTGATGTCGGTGTCCACGCCGACCCAGAACAGCACCTTGCCTTCGTCGTCGCGCACGGGCACGGCGCGGTAGGTCATGGTGTGGTAGCGGCCATCGCGCGCCCGGATGCGCCGCGTGCCCGTGTACGGATCGCCGCTCACCACGCTGCGCAGCCAGTTGTGCTGCACCGCCGTGACGTCGTCGGGGTGGATCAGTCGCATCCACTCCTCGCCCAGCCAGTCCGGCGGGGCGCCGCCCGCCAGCTCGTACCAGGCGCGGCTCAGGAAGGTGACGTTGCCGCGCGGGTCGACCGTCCAGAAGGGCAGCGGTGCCTGTTCGGCCAGCGTGCGGAACAGCGCCTCCTGCCGGGTCAACTCGCCGGTGCGCTGGGCGATGCGCTCCTCCAGGCTGGCGTTGAGCCGGCGGATCTCCTCCATCATCAGCACGCGCAGCGTGATGTCCTGCTGGGCGCCCTGGATCCCGGTGATCGTGCCGTTCTCGTCGCGGATCGCTTCGCCGACGGTGCGAATCCAGACGTGACGCCGCGCCGGCGTGACCATCTCCACCTCGAGGTCGAAGGACTCGCCGTCCTCCATGCAGCGGCGGATGGCCGGCAGGCTGACGCCCACGCCCTCCGGCGTGAGCATGGCGACCAGCTCCTCCAGCGCGGGTTGCGCGTCCGGCGGCAGGTCGAGCACCGCCGCCACTTCCTCGGACAACATGACCCGCTGCGTGGACATGTCGACGCGCCAGCTGCCCATGCGGGTGAGGCGCCCCGCCATGCGCAACTGTTCGGCCTGCGCATGCAGGCGTTCCTGCGCCTTCTTCAGGGCGTCGATGTCGGTGGCGGTGCCGAACCAGGCGACGGCGGCGGGATCGCCTTCCCGCACCGGCACCGCCCGCAACAGCTGCCAGCGGTAGCTGCCGTCGCGGTAGCGCAGCCGGTGCTCGACCTGCAGGTCGCCGCCGCGGGCCATGCCGTCCGCCAGCTGTTCGACCATGCGCTCGCGGTCCCTCGGGTGTACGGCCTGCTGCCAGCGCGTGCCCATGGCTTCCTCCTGCGTGCGCCCCGTCACTTCCGTCCAGCGCTGGCTGACGAACCGGACGGCGCCGCGGTCGTCGGCGATGAAGACGATCTGCGGCACCGCCTGCGCGAGCTGGCGGAAGCGCTGCTCCGACTGTTCGCGGATGCGCGAGTGGCGGCGCAGCTGCCAGGCGAGCGCGATGGCCACCAGCACCGCGGCGGCCCACACCGCGCCCGTCAGCGTGGCGAAGCGGCGCCACGGCGCCAGGAGTTCGTCGTAGCCGGAGCCGACCACGACCACCAGCTCCGGGTAGGCCGGCAGCTCGCGATAGGCGGTGACGCGCAAGACCCCGTCGATCACCGAAGGGCGCACGAAGACGCCCTCGCCGGCGCGCGGCAGCTCGTCGCGGAACAGGCGCGTGCCGGACATGTCGGCCCCGACCATCCGGGGCTCCGAAGGCGAGCGCGCCACGACCTGGCCGTTGCGATGGTGCAGCGCGATGACCCCGGACCGGCCCATGTCCACGCCCTGCCACTGCTGCTCGAAGTAAGGGGGCTCCACCGCGCCGACCACCACGCCCCGCAGGCTGCCGTCCGGCCCGCGGATCGCCCGCGACACGGTCACCATCCAGCGGTTCGTGATGCGGCTCAGGATCGCGGGCCCGATGTGGAAGTCCGTCTCCGGCCGCTCGCGGTGCACGTGGAAGTAGGAGCGGTCGGCGCGCATGCCGCCGCGGCTGCCGGCGCCGCGGGAGTCTTCCACGACGCGGCCTTCGCCGTCGGTCAGCCACAGCGCCGTCAGCAGCGGGAGCGCCTTCTGCTCGGCCGCCAGCAGGGCGCGGACCGCGTCCGGATGCGCGCCGCCGCTGTCCTCCAGCGCGCGCAGGCGCAGCGCGGCCAGCTGGAGGCGCTGGTCGGCCGACTGGAAGGTGCGCGCGGTCTGTTCGGCGATCACCCGCGACAGCGAGTTCGCCTGCTGCATCCCGTTGCGCAGCGCCATCTCGCGCTGGTACAGCAGCGCGGACACCAGCAGCGCGCCGGTCAGCAGCACGATCGCCAGCACCGCGCCCGCATCGCGCAAGGGTCTCCTCATCCTTGCCATTCTCGCCGCAACGGCTGTCCGGCAAGCACACGGGCTGTCCGCTGACAGGGCTGCTGGGCCGCGTCCCCGGACACTGCCCCCTACGTGAACAGGAGGCCACGATGACGCAGCATGCAACGATCCGGGGAGAGGTGTGTTTTCGCGCGGGCGACGGCGTGCTGATGCCCATTCCCGACGGGATGGTGGACATCGACGTGGCCGACGACAGCGTCACCCTCGGCTGGACCGACGGCGAAGGCAACGCCGGCTCGGCCGCCATCACGCGCGACGAGTACGACCGCTACGTGCGCGAAGGCAAGATCCGCGTGCAGCCCGCCTGACATGGACGCTGCCTTCGGCCTGGAACTGATGCTCCTGGCACTCGCCTGGGCGGCGACGCTGCTGGTGCGGCCGTGGCGGCTGCTGCGGCCGGTGCAGGGCAAGGTGCCGCTGGCCACGCCGATGCTGGCGCTGGCGGTCGTGCTCGCGTGGTTGTGGGCCTGGCCCGGCCTCGCCACACTGCCGCTGCCCCTGCACTGGTCGGGCGCGCCGCTGGCGGTGTTGCTGGTGGGCTGGCCGCTCGCCGTCGCCGTCGTCACGTTCGCGGGCTTCAGCACCGTGGTGAGTACCGGCGCCAGCTTCGCCGACGCGCTGTCGCTGGTCGTCTGGTCGGGCCTGGTCCCGGCCACCCTCGTCCTCGGCCTCGGGCACCTGGTGCGCGTCGCCTTCGGGCCCAACCCGGTCGCCTACATGCTGGGCCGCGCCTTCTTCGTCCCGATGGTGGCACTCGGTGGCTGCGGGCTGGCCGCGGCGACGCTGGCACAGTCGTTCGCCGGGCCGACGGGCGACCTGCAACGCATCGCCATCGGCCTGCTCGCGATGGGCGAGGCGGCGTGGACCTGCGCCATCGTCAGCTTGCTGGTGGCCTACAAGCCGCAGTGGCTCGCCACCTGGTCCGACCGCCTGTACTTCGGCCGGCCGGCGCGGGCGGGCGTGGCGCGGGCGCGCCCGGTGCAGCCGCCCCGCTGAGTCACCTCGGCGCAACGGGCTTGTCCCCCCTGGCGTGCCGGGCAAATCGCCCGATGCTATGGTCACGCCATGCTGTACCTGTCCCGCTCCCTGGCGACGGCCGGGCTGGCGCTGTCCGCCGCCTCGCTGGCCGCCGCCTCGCCGTCCGTCCCTGCTTCACAACGCGCCGAACAGGTTGCATTGCGTTCACCGGTCACGGTCGACGGCCTCTGGTGCGGTGCCGGCCTGCTGCGGGACTTCACCCTGGAGATCGCGCAGCAGTACCAGCGCCTCGAAGGCCGGCTGGTGCGGCGCGGCAAGGTGCGCGAGATTACCGGCCGCGTCGACGGCGCTGTGGTGCGCACGGACCCGCAGCGCGACCACACCATGGAACTGCTGGCCCAGGGCGATGAGCTGCGCATCATCGGCGCGACCGGCGTTCTGGCGCTCGCCAAGGGCCAGTTCTTCACGCGCGCCGCCGGCGCCACCTGCACGCATTGACCGCCGCGGCCGCCTGGATCTGGGTCCCCATCGTCCTGTGGGCGGCCCTGGCCCAGACGGCACGCAACGCGGCGCAGCGCTCGCTGGTCGCACAGGCGGGCACCCTCGGCGCCACCCTCTCCCGCTTCCTCTACGGCATCCCCTTCGCCGCCGCCTGGGTGCTCCTGCTGCACGTGCTGCCGGCCACCGCCGCACCGCTGCCGGCGTTCTCTGCCGGCTACTTCGGCTGGCTGCTGCTCGGCGCCCTCGGCCAGCTCGCGGCCACGGCGTTCCTCCTCGCGGCGATGAAGCAGCGCAACTTCGTGGTCGGGGTGGCTTACTCCAAGACCGATGCGCTGCAGGTCGCGCTGTTCGGATCCCTCTTCCTGCGAGAGATGCCGGGCGCGGTCACGCTGGCGGCGATCGCGCTGGCGACCACGGGCGTGGTGATGCTGTCGCTGCCGGCCAAGGGCGCGCGGCTCGACGGCCGCGCCTGGACCAGCGGCGCGGCCTGGTACGGACTCGGTTCGGGCGCGGGCTTCGCGCTGTCCGCGGTGGGCTACCGCGGTGCCGCGCTCCAGCTTCCCGACAGCTCGCCGTGGCTCGCGGGCGCCTGGGGCGTGCTGCTGGCGCAGACGATCCAGACCTTGCTGCTCGGCGGCTGGCTCGCGTGGCGCTCGCGGGCGGCGCTGGCGGCGACGGTGACGGCCTGGCGCGTGTCCGCCATCGCCGGCGCCGCGGGCGCGCTGGCTTCGATCGGCTGGTTCACCGCCTTCGCGCTGACCACCGCCGCCAACGTGCGCACGCTCGGGATGGTGGAGGTCGTGTTCAGCTACCTCGTGTCGCGCCGCTTCCTGCGCGAGAAGCTCTCCTTCATGGAGCAGGCCGGCTTGCTGCTGGTGGTGGCCGGCCTGCTGGTGCTCGGCCTGCAGCTCTGAGCCGCTGCGGCGGCCGCGTCCTACACCCCGGGCGGCACCACCGCGGGAGATTGGAGGCTCGCAAGGAGCACCGACATGGCAGAACAGAACGATGCGCAGCGCGCACGGCAGCCCTACACCCTCTACGCCGCGGGCGGCCGCATCTACGCACGCAACCGCGACCAGAAGGTCATCGACCTGGGGAGCCTGGAACGCGCCGACGCGGGCGGCTTGCGCTACTTCCTCGACGGCAACAAGCAGGTGGGCGAAGGCTTCTCCACCGAGGAGCAAGCCCTGCGCGACCTGGGCGGCCACCTGCGCTTCCTGTGGCTCGACGGCCAGTTCACCGCCGTGGCCGATGCGCGCGACGACCCGTCGCTGAACCTCGACGGCGCGACGCAGGTCGAGATCGAGCTGGACGAACTGCAGCCGGGCGAGCCGGCCGTCGACGCGACCGTCTGATCGCCGGCCTCAGTCCTTCTTCTTCGCCGTCTTCGCCGCCTGCTTGAAGGCCTTGGCGGTGGGGGCGCCCTTCTCGCCCGGCTTGCGCATCTTCTCGGCACTGCCGTGGGCGATGCGTTCCTGCTTCGCGTGGATGCTGGCGTACAGGCCGGGCTTGCCGGACTTGCTGCTGCTCTTCTTCGCTGCCATGGGTTCTCCTGGGTAGGGGGGACGGAAGCCGAGCGCGCGCATCGCGCCGGCGAGGGATTGCGGGGTGCGCCAGTAAGCCTCCCACGGGTCCGCCTTGCGCGAGGCAAGGTGGGCAGGGGCGTCCACGAGCGTCCAGTGGGCTCCACCGGTCAGCGCCGGCAGGTCGTCCCAGCGCACGGGCATGGACACGCCGAGGCCGGGGCGTGCGCGGGCCGAATACGCCTCCGCGGTGGACTGCACCCAGCCGTTGCGGAGGTAGTCGATGAAGATGCGCCCGACGCGGTTGCGCGGCCCGGACTTCGCCACGAAGCGTTGCGGGATGGTGCGCGCCATGTGCTGCACCACCGCCTCGGAGAAGTCCTTGGCCGCTTCGTAGCCGAACTCCGGCGCCACCGGCACGAACAGGTGCAGGCCCTTGCCACCCGTCGTCTTCAGCCAGCTTTGCAGGCCCAGCTCCTGCAGCAGCGTGCGCATCAGCAGCGCCGCTTCCTGCATCTGCGGCCAGGCCACGCCTTCGCCGGGATCGAGGTCGAACACCAGGCGGTCCGGCCGGTCGATCGCGCGGTCCGTCGAGTTCCAGGTGTGCAGCTCGATCATGCCCAGCTGCGCGGCGGCGACGAGGTCCTCCGCCCGCGCGAAGGCGATCGCCGGATCGTGCCCGGGCCACAACGCGGGGTCGGTGCCGTGCAGGCCCTTGAGGCCTTCCGGGTGCTGCTGGAACACCATGGGCTCCGCGATGCCGAGGGGCGCCCGCTTGATGTACGCGGGGCGGCCGCGCAGGTGCGGCAGCACCCACGCGGCGACGCTCGCGTAGTAGCGGACCACATCCAGCTTGGTGAGGCCGGTGGTCGGATCGACGATGCGGCTGCCATGCGTCACCTGCAGGACGGCGGGCGCCGCCGGACGCTCGCGGACCACCGCCGCCGCCGGCTTGTCCTCGCGCAAGCCCTTGAACGAGGCATGGCGCAGGCTGCCGCCTTCCGGCCATTCGTTGTAGGTGACCTCGCAGACCAGGTCCGGCGCCACCCAGGTCGCATGGCGGTCATGCCCGGTGGGCCCGGCGAACGGGCGCTTCTTCCGTGCGATGGCGTCGAGGCGCTGCCGCAGGGCGGCGGACATCTCGCCGGTGAAGCCGGTGCCCACCTTGCCCGCGTACTGCAGCACGCCGTCGGCATCGCGCTGCCCGACCAGCAGGGCCCCGATGCCCGACGGCCGCGCGTCGTCCGGCCAGGTGAAGCCGCCGATCACGAACTCCTGCCGCTGCACGCACTTGAGCTTGATCCAGTCGTCCGAGCGCCGCTGCACGTAGGGCGACCCGCGCCGCTTGCCGATCACGCCTTCGAGGCCGAGCCGGCACGCGGACGAAAGGATCGCGGCCGCATCGCCGTCCACTTCCTGGCTGAAGCGCAGGCGGGCCGTCTCCTTCAGCACCGATTGCAGGACCGCGCGGCGTTCCTCGACCGCCACGCGGCGCAGGTCGTGTCCCGCGCAAAAGGGAACATCGAAGAGGTAGAACACGATGTCGTCGTTGTCGCCGCCCTCGATGGCGTTCTGCAAGCGATGGAAGGTGGGCTTGCCGGCCTGGTCGAGGACCACGATCTCGCCGTCGTACCAGCCCGGTGGCAGCTTCGCCGCGGCGAGCTCCCTGCGCAGCGCGGGGAAGCGGCCCGTCCAGTCGTTGCCGCGGCGGGTGACGATGCGCACGTCGTTGGCCGCATCGATGCGTGCCAGCATGCGGTAGCCGTCGAACTTGATCTCGTAGAGCCAGTCACCCGGCAAGGGCTTGTCCACCAGCGTCGCCAGTTCCGGCGACAGGCTGTCGGGCAGTTCGGCCGGCACCGCGGCCGCGGGCAGTTCGACGCGGCGGCGCGCGATGGCAGTGCTCCCGTGGAATGGAAGCACGATGCTCGCCGCTGCCGCGGCGGCCGCCTGTAGGACGGCGTCAGCGGATGCACCGCTGTGAAATGATGCGGGATGGCCGAAACACCCGCTACCCGCTTCTCGACGCTGTCCCTCCCGCCCGCCGCACTGCAGAACCTCCAGCGCCTGGGTTACGAAACCATGACCCCCGTCCAGGCCGCCAGCCTGCCGCATGCCCTGGCGGGGAAGGACGTGATCGCGCAGGCCAAGACCGGCAGCGGCAAGACCGCCGCCTTCGCGCTGGCGCTCCTGTCACGGCTCGACGTGCGCAGCTTCGCGCCGCAGGCGCTGGTGCTGTGCCCGACGCGGGAACTGGCCGACCAGGTGACGCAGGAGACGCGCCGCCTCGCACGCGCGGAGGACAACGTCAAGGTGGTCACGCTGTCCGGCGGGGTGCCGCTGCGCGGCCAGCTCGCCTCGCTGGAAAAGGGCGCGCACGTGGTGGTGGGTACGCCGGGACGCGTGCTCGACCACCTCGGCCGCGAGAGCCTGCGGCTGGACGCGTTGCGCACGCTGGTGCTGGACGAGGCCGACCGCATGCTGGACATGGGCTTCTTCGACGACATCGTGGCCGTCGCGCGCAACTGCCCTGCCGGGCGGCAGACGCTGCTGTTCTCGGCCACGTACCCCGAAGGCATCGCGAAGCTCGCCGCGCAGTTCATGCGCGAGCCGGTGACCGTGAAGGTCGAGGCGCAGCATGCCGGCAGCACGATCGTGCAGAGATGGTACGAAGTGACCGAAGCGGAGCGGCTGCCCGCGGTGGCGAAGCTGCTTGCCCACTTCCGGCCGGAAAGCACCCTCGCCTTCTGCAACACCAAGGCCCGCTGTGCCGCCTTGGCCGAGCTGCTGCAGGCGCAGGGCATCAGCGCGCTGGCCTTGCATGGCGACCTGGAACAGCGCGACCGCGACCAGGTCCTGGTGCGTTTCGCCAACCGCAGCTGCTCGGTGCTGGTCGCGACCGACGTGGCCGCGCGCGGCCTGGACATCCAGGGGCTGTCGGCCGTGATCAACGTCGACATCCCGCCGGACGCGGAAGTGCACGTGCACCGGATCGGGCGCACCGGCCGCGCCGGCGCCGAAGGCCTGGCGCTGAACCTGGCCAGCCTGGACGAGATGGGAGCCGTGGGGCGGATCGAGCAGTTGCAGGGACGCCCGAGCGAATGGTCGCCGCTGTCCTCACTGCAGCCCACCGGCGACGGCCGCCTGCAGCCGCCGATGGCCACCATCCACATCCAGGGCGGCCGCAAGGAGAAGATCCGGCCCGGCGACGTGCTCGGCGCCCTCACCGCGGACCTCGGCTACACGCGGGAACAGGTCGGCAAGATCGACGTCAACGAATTCTCCACCTACGTGGCGGTGGAGCGCGGCATCGCCAGGGAAGCGGCGCAGCGGCTGGACGGCGGACGCATCAAGGGCAAGGCGGTGAAGGCGCGGCTGCTGCGCGACTGAAGGCGCACCATCCGTGTGCAAACGTAGCGCGGGCATGCACGTTCCTACACGCATTCAGCATGGACACGGACGGTTCCTGGCGCTACAAGGACCGAACATGCCAGCCAGAGTGAGCACACCATGCCCTTCCGCACGCTGCTGTACCGGTACTTCTTCTTCGGCTGGCTCTTCAAGGACGTCAACCGGGGCAACCTGATCGAGCGCGCCGCGGCGTGGCGATTCAACCGCGAACAGGCGCGCTGGCTGCCGACGTACATGCGGCGTTGGGTGTGGTGCGGCGTTTCGATGTACTCGCTCGGCATGGGCATCGAGATGCTGCTGCACGCGCCGGCCCTCTCCGCTTTCTTCTACGTCCCCAGCGCCCTGGCCGTGCCGATCAACGTCGTGATCGGCGCCACCTGGATCGGCCTGCGCGTCAGTCCCGCGCAAGCCTGAACGGTTGCCCGGCGCGGGAATAGTTGGCACGACGGGCCGCCGGCTTGCCGCGCCGGCGTTCGCGCCGCGAGGAACACTGTACGATCATCCAGTGAACCTCCAGGACAAGCTCGCGATCCTCGCCGATGCCGCCAAGTACGACGCCTCGTGCGCTTCCAGCGGCGGCGTGAAGCGCGATTCCACGCAAGGCCGCGGCCTCGGCTCGAACGAGGGCATGGGCATCTGCCACAGCTATGCGCCGGACGGCCGCTGCATCTCGCTGCTGAAGATCCTGCTGACCAACTTCTGCCAGTACGACTGCCTGTACTGCGTGAACCGGGTGAGCAGCAACGTGCCGCGCGCCCGCTTCGCGGTCGACGAGGTGGTGCAGCTCACGCTGGACTTCTACCGGCGCAACTGCATCGAGGGCCTGTTCCTCTCCAGCGGCATCATCCGCAGCCCCGACTACACCATGGAGCAGGTGGTGGAGGTCGCGCGCCGGCTGCGCGAGGAGCACGACTTCCGCGGCTACATCCACCTGAAGACCATCCCGGATGCCGCGCCCGAGCTGCTGGAGCGCGCCGGCCGCTACGCCGATCGCCTCTCGATCAACATCGAGCTGCCCACCGAACAGTCGCTTGGTTCACTGGCGCCGGAGAAGGACGTGGCGGCGATCAAGCGCTCCATGGCCCGCCTGCGCGTGCACATCGACGATGCGAAAGCCGAAGCACAGGACGCCCGGCGCGTGTCGATCGTCTCGATGCCGAAGGCGCGCCCCGCCCGCGCACCGGCGAAGAGCTTCGCCGCGGCCGGCCAGAGCACGCAGATGATCGTGGGTGCCGATGCGACCGACGACGCGACCATCCTTTCCACGAGCGCGCAGCTGTACGGCGCCTACCGCCTCAAGCGCGTCTACTACTCCGCCTTCAGCCCCATCCCGGACGCATCCTCTTCCCTGCCGCTGCAGGCGCCGCCGTTGGTGCGCGAGCACCGCCTGTACCAGGCCGACTGGCTGATGCGCTTCTACGGCTTCGCGGCCGACGAGATCGCCTCGGAGCGCACCGGCGGCATGCTGCGGCTGGAAGTGGACCCCAAGCTGGCGTGGGCGCTGGCGCACCCCGAACGCTTTCCGGTGGACCTCAACCGCGCGCCGCGCGAGCTGCTCCTGCGCGTGCCCGGCCTCGGCGTGAAGGCGGTCGACCGCCTGCTGCTCGCGCGCCGCGTGCGCCGCGTGCGCTCGGAGGACCTGAAACGGCTGCACGTGCCCGTGCAGAAGGTGCTGCCCTTTGTGCTGCTGGCGGACCATCGGCCTTCGCGTGCGCCCGACGTCGCCGAGGCGGTGGCGCGCGCCATCCCCCTGCCGGTGCAGCAGGCGTCGCTGTTCTGACCATGCACGTGCGGCTGGCGAACGAAACGGACCTGCCAGGTTTCCGGCGGGAGGCGCGGGCGCTGCTCGCCCGCCGCGTGCCGCCGCAGGACGTGCACTGGTCCGTCGGGACCGGCCACGACGACCTCTTCGCCGATGCGCCGGAAGACGCGACCGACGACCCGCCGCCGGAGACCGGCGTCAGCGTGCCCGCCGCCTTCCTGGAGCTGTGCCACACGGTGGTCCTGCACCGCGAGCCGCAACGGTTCGCGCTGCTGTACCGGCTGCTCTGGCGGCTCGTGCACGAGCCGGGCCTGCGCCACGATCCGCTGGACGCCGACATGCTGCAGGCGCGCCAGATGGCGCAGGCCGTGCGGCGCGACATCCACAAGATGCACGCCTTCGTGCGCTTCCGGCAGGTGCAGGACAACGACAACGCACTGGACCCGCTGCACGTCGCGTGGTTCGAGCCGGACCACCACATCGTGGAGGCCAACGCGCCCTGGTTCCGCCGGCGCTTCGCCAACATGCGCTGGGCCATCCTGACGCCGGAGCGCTGCGTCGAATGGGACCGGCGGCAGCTGCACTTCGGCCCGGGCGCGAGCCGCGGCGATGCGCCGCCCGCCGATGCCGGCGAGCAGTTGTGGCTCACCTACTATCAGAGCATCTTCAACCCTGCGCGGCTGAAGATGAAGATGATGCAGAAGGAGATGCCGCGCAAGTACTGGCGCAACCTGCCCGAGGCGCAGCTGATCGCACCGCTGGCGGCGCTCGCGCAGGAACGCAGCACCACCATGATCGAGCAACCGGCGACCGTCCCGTTGCGGCGCATCCCGCGAGCGCCGCAGCGGCCGGCTCCCATCGTGGCGCCGGGCGGCTTGCCGGCGCTGCGCGAGGCGGCACAGGCCTGCCGGGAATGCCCCATCGGCGCGCTGGCCACGCAGGCCGTGCCCGGCGAAGGACCGCTGCACGCGCGGCTGATGTTCGTCGGCGAGCAGCCCGGCGACCAGGAAGACCTGCGCGGGCGGCCTTTCGTGGGACCGGCGGGGCAGCTGTTCGACCGCGCGCTGGCACAGCTGGGCATCGCGCGGCAGGACGTGTACGTCACGAACGCGGTGCGCCACTTCAAGTTCGAGCTGCGCGGCAAGCGCCGCATCCACAAGACGCCCACGCAGCAGGAAGCCGCGGCCTGCCGCCACTGGCTCGACGAGGAGATCGCCCTGGTGCAGCCGCGGGCGCTGGTGGCGCTGGGGGCCACCGCCGCGCGGTCGCTGCTGGGCCGGCCCGTGGCGGTCCTGACCGAGCGGGGCGAATGGTTCGAGCGCCCGGACGGCTTGCGCGTGCTGGTGACGCTGCATCCTTCCGCCCTGCTGCGCATGGAACCCCCGCAGCAGCCCGCGGCGTTCGATGCCTTCGTGCGCGACCTCGAACGCGCGCGCATGCCGGCTGCCTGAGCCGCGCACATTCGGTCACGCGGCTTTGCACGGCAGGGGCGGGACCTTCGCCCCCACGACATGCGCGGGGCGCACGATGGCTCCATCGACTTTGGAGAAACCATGAAAGCACAAGCCATCCTCTGTGCCGCGCTGGCCGGCACCTTCGGGTTCAGCAGCCTGGCCATCGCGCAGGACGGCGGGCGCCGCGGCGACCGCGAGCAGCGTGCCGAACAGCGCGAGCTGCGGCAGGATCGCCGCGAAGCGCGCCAGGCACAGCGGGAGGACCGCCGCGAGTTCCGGGCGGAACGCCGTGACGACCGCCGCGACCGCCAGGGGCAGCGCGTCGACCGCGCGTGGGACCGCGGGTATGACGCGGCGGTGCAACAGCCGCGCCACGTCTACCAGCAGCCCAGCTACGTGTACTCGCAGCCGGCCTACCGCAGCCACGTCCTGCGCTACCACCGCGGCGGCTACCTGCCGCACGAGTACCGCAACCACGGCTACCACGTGAGCAACTGGAATGCCTACCCCGGCCTCTATGCGCCGCCGTACGGCCACCAGTGGGTGCAGGTCGGATCGGACTTCCTGCTCGTAGCGGTCGCGACCGGCCTGATCGCCAATCTTCTGACGCAATGACGCGAAGGGTGACCCGGGCGCGCGCCCTCCTGCCCTACAGCGGGGACGCGTACATCCGGTCACCCTGCTTTGCACGGGCGATGGTGGTCGACGGACGCCGCGCCCCCATCTGTGATGAAGCGTCAGCCGGCCGCGCTCCGCGTGGCCGCACCGAAGGAGCCCCCATGAAATCGAAGACCATCGCCTTTGCCGCGGCCGCCCTGGCGGCCTTCGGAGCCTTCTCTTCCGTCGCGCAGGCCGAAGTGCTGGTGACGGACGAAGATCGCTACCGGCACCAGGCCGACCGCCTGGGCTATTCCGGTGGCGTGCCGGCCGTGCCGCAGCCGGACTACCGCAACTTCGGCCGCGACGGCCTCCCCTACATCCTGGGCGGCGTGGCGCCGGGCCTGCAGAACCGTGTGTACATCAACAACTGGCGCGACTACGGGCTGCAGCGCCCGCCGCGGGACCATCGCTGGGTCCGCATCGGCGACCAGTTCGTGTTGCAGCGCCGCTAGGCCTGGCGGGCCCGGGCGAGGCGCATCTCGTTCGCGCCCTGCTCCGCCCCGCTCCCCGGCACCGTCTCGCCGTGCCGGTCGCGCACTGCGTCCATCTGCGCCAGCAGCCGCTCGGGCGCATCCGCACCCGTGCCGACGTGGACGCCCTGCGTCAGCGTGACATGCGCGGCTTCGAAGCCGCCGGCACCCGCGCACAGCGTGGTGCGCGTCGGCGCTTCCTGCGAGGCCAGCACCAGCATCGCCGGGACGACCGCCTGCGGGCCGAAGTGCTCCAGCATGTCGGGCGGGAACAGCGCTTCCGTCATCCGCGTCGTGGCCGTGGGCGCCAGGCAGTTCACGCGGATGTCGTGCTTCATCCCTTCGATGGCGAGCGTCTGCATCAGGCCGACCAGCGCCATCTTGGCCGCGCCGTAGTTCGCCTGGCCGAAATTGCCGTACAGCCCCGACGAGGACGTCGTCAGCACGATCCGGCCGTACTTCTGCGCCATCATGACCGGCCACAGGGCCTTGCAGCAATGCACGGCGCCCATGAGGTGCACGTCCAGCACCAGGCGGAAGTCGGCCAGGTCCATCTTGGCGAAGCTCTTGTCGCGCAGGATGCCGGCGTTGCTCACCAGCACGTCCACCCGGCCCCACGCGTCCATCACCTGCTGCACCATCGCCTCGACGGCCGCGGCGTCGGTGACCGACGCGCCGTTGGCGATCGCCTCGCCCCCGGCCGCGCGGATCTCGTCGACCACTTTCTGCGCCGCGCTCGCGGATCCGCCCGACCCGTCGACGCCGCCGCCGAGGTCGTTGACCACCACGCGCGCGCCCCTTGCCGCCAGCGCCAGTGCATGCTGCCGGCCGAGGCCGCCGCCCGCGCCCGTGACGATGGCCACGCGGCCGCTGAAATCCAATGCCATTGCCCAGTCCTGTGTGCAAAGCCGCCGACTTTAGCCGCAGCGCAGGCCGCCGCTTGTCGCCGCCGTTTCCCGATGAGCGGGAGGCCCGGACCGCCAGGCGTACTTTCGGGCGAATTGCATCAAACTGTAAGATGCATCTTTGCGACACGAGGGGCAGGGGATGGGCATGTTCGGTTTGCTGATGGGGAAGAAGTCCGCGCCTGCGGCCAAGGCCCCGCGCCCGTCCGGGCCCGCGGCCAGCATGCAGTTCGGCCATTCGCAGGCGACGCAGAGCGGCGGTTCGGTGAACTCGATCCGCAAGGACGTGCTGCGCGTGGCCCTGCGCGACCTGATGCTGCGCAATGGCATCCCCGCCACCTGGCTGTCGGCCGAGATGCTGCGCACCAGCACCAGCCAGAAGGACGCGGGCATGCACATGCGCTTCCTGGTGCGGCACTGGGAGCCGCGGCTGATGCTGCACGCGCCCGCGCTGGAACAGGACTTCCTGCACCGGCTCAACATCCTCGACCCGCAGGCGAGCAAGTGGCTGGTCGGGATGTCGTGGCAGTTCGCCCTGGACGACCGCTCGATCTGCCCGCCGCTGCCGCACGCCAACAGCTGGACGGCACCGGAGCCGCGCCCGGACCCCACCCAGCCGGCGCCGATCAGCAGCCACGGCGACATCATCGAAGGGCCGGTGATGATCCCGAAGCCGCAGGAGGACGTGCGCGCCGACCTCGAGCGCCTGCTGGCGCTGCGCGACGACGACATGCGGCGCCACCATGCGCCCGCCAAGGGCGACGGGTTCGCGCCCACGCGCCCGGCCAGCCTGTAGAGCGCGCTGCGTCGCCCAAGCAAAAGCGGCCCCGCGGGCCGCTTTTTCGTTGCCGTCCTGCGCCTCAGCGACGCCGCTGCGGCGGTGCGCCCGTGCTGGCGCGGTTGGGGAGGTGGCGGAACATGATGCGCCCCTTGGTCAGGTCGTACGGCGACAGTTCCAGGCTGACGATGTCGCCGGCGATGATGCGGATGTGGTTCTTGCGCATCTTGCCGCCGGTATAAGCCACGAGCTCATGGCCGTTGTCCAGGATCACGCGGTACCGCGAGTCCGGCAGGATTTCGGCCACGCGGCCGTTCATTTCGATCAGTTCTTCCTTCGCCATTCGATGTCCTCAGCGCACAGCCGGTGCACTCGCCGCTCCGCGCGGCGCCCTCCCTGGGGGTTGCATCTGGCTGGATCCACGGGCCGGCCGAAGCCGGATCTTGCTGCAAACCGGCAACCAGGCCCTGCAGCAGGAGAAGCGGGTTTGCTGGGGGGCCCGCCGCGCCGCGCGACGTCCCGGCCCCCGGAAACGCGAAGATTGTACTTCTTCGCGCACGCAGCTGCCGCGCGCCGCCGGGGTGCCCGAGCGGCCGGATGGCAGCGTCAGACGGCAGCGAGCGCCGGCGCGACGGCGGCCTGGCCGAGGCCCAGCCGCTCCGGGGAGATGTACTGCTGGCGGTACTGCTCGAACGGCAGCGCGTCGGCCGCCTCGACCGCCTTCTGGTCGGCGACGGACTGCTGCACCACCGCCTCCATGCGCGCGTGCAGGCTCCCGCCGTAGGGCAGCTTGAGCAGCTTGGACTTGGCCTGCTCCGACTGCGCCAGCGTGAAGGCGGAGAAGGCGTTCTGGTGCTCGCGTGCCATCGCGGAGAGCACCCGCGCCGACGGCAGCATGTCCGGGTTCTCGAGCAGGGCCTGGGCCGCACGCAGCGCATCGCCATAGTCGGTGGTCTTGTGCACCTGGTCCAGCATCGCGGCGATGGGACCGCACTGCTCCACGATCTCCGCGCCCCAGGTGGTGAGCTTCACCTCGCGGCCGTCGCGCTCCAGCAGGACCGCCGGGTCGCGGCCATAGGCGGCGGTGCGGTGCTGGTTGCGCCCGAGCGCCGCGATCTCCTGCGGGCTGTCCTGCGGGCTCCCGGACAGCAGGCAGTGCAGCAGGAACACGTCGAGGAAGCGGATGGTCTGCGCCTTGATGCCGATCGGCACGAAGGGATCGAGGTCCATCAGGCGCACCTCCACGTACTCGACGCCCCGTTCGCGCAGGGCGTGCAGCGGGCGCTCGCCGGGGCGGATCACGCGCTTGGGCCGGATGGTGCCGTAGAACTCGTTCTCGATCTGCAGCAGGCTGGTGGCCAGCTGGTTGTACTCGCCGCCGGGGTTGACGATGCCGATCGCCTCGTAGGCGGGGTACGGCTGGGTGAGCGCTTCGTGCAGCGACGCGGCATAGCCTTCGAGGCTGTTGTAGCTGACGGCGAGGCTCGCCTGCGCGTCGCTCTGGTAGCCCAGGCGCCCCATGCGCAAAGACGTGCCGTAGGGCATGTAGACGGTGCCGGTGGTGAGCGTCTGCAGTTCGTGCTTGCGCCCGGTGACGAAGCTCGAACAGGCGGCCGGCGAGGCGCCGAACAGGTACAGCAGCAGGAACGCGTGGCGCCGGAAGTTGCGGATCAAGCCGAAGTACTCGGCATCGCTCACGCCGGGCAGCGACCAGTTGTAGTGGATGCCGGAGATGGTCTGCATGCGCCGGCCGTAGCGGTGCGCGAGACCCATGCGGTACACGCTCTTCGCGCGGCCGACATTGGATGCGCCGTAGCGGCCGATGGGGATCGTCTCGTCCGCCGGCAGCGTGCACGGCATGCTGCTGACCCACATCAGTTCATCGCCGAGCGCGCGGTACACGAACTGGTGCACCTGCGTGAGCTCTTCCAGGCACTGCTCCACGCTGGCGTGCACGCCGGTGATCAGCTCCAGCTGCGACTCGCTGTAGTCCGTGGTGATGTTGGGGTGCGCGAGGGCCGAGCCCAGCGCCGTCGGGTGCGGCGTGAGCGCCAGCACGCCGGCGGGCGTCGCGCGCAGGCTTTCCTTCTCGATGCCGCGCCGGATGCCCTGGAGCCGCGCGGGCGCCAGCGTGTTCAAGCCTTCTTGCAGGTTGCTCATGGATCTCAGGTGTCGCGCCCTCGGGGACGGCTTGTCGATTCGCGTGCGAAGTTAACACCTTTGCCGAAAACCTGCTCGTGCCGGCCCAAGCACGGGTTGAGGGTTCGTGCTAGGGACGCACCTCTAGCGCGCGGCGCCCCTTTAGGTCGCGAGCCCTAGCCCGCGTCCGGACAATCCGGCCATCCCCCCAGACAGGAGAACTCCCATGGACAACAACGATTTCCGTGCTGCCGCCGAGCAATGGCTGGCCGGCTTCGACACGCAGGCGCACAAGGCCGTCGGCCAGCTGCGCGAGAGCAGCGACCGCCTGGGCACCTTCGCCCGCTCGCGCTGGGACAGCGCCTTCGCCGAGTCCAGCCCCAAGCTGTCGGAGGAAACGCGCCGCAACGCGAGCCACGCGCGCGACGTGTTATCGCGGTGGTACGTCAAGGGCGTCGAGGTCTCGACGACGGGCGCGGATCGCGCGGTGGATGCGTTCGTCGGCGTGGCGCGCACGGCGGTGTCGCGGGCGGCGGAGTGGCGCGCGCGGCGCGCCTGAATTCTTGCTACCAGTGACAGGGCGGGCCGGGGGTCCGGGCAAGCAGCGCGAACTCTCCCGGCCCACGACCTCGCCCTGAATCCCGGACAGCAGCGCGTCAGAATACGCTCCATCCCAACAGGAGACCGCCCATGACGGTGACCGTGCACATCGACCTCGGCTACGAATTCGAGGTCAAGGCCAAGTTCGACGAAGTCTTCGCCGTGCTGTCGGACGTGCCCCGTTCGGTTTCGCACTTCCCGAAGGTGGAGAAGCTCACCGACCTCGGTGACGGCGTCTACCAGTGGGAGATGCAGAAGGTCGGCACGGCGCAGGTGAACATCCAGACCGTCTACGCGAGCAAGTATGCCGTCGACAAGGCCAAGGGTTCCGTGAAGTGGACGCCGGTGAAGGGCGTGGGCAACGCCCTCGTCGGCGGCAGCTGGAAAGTCACCGACCAGAAGGGCAAGTCCACGAAGCTGGTGCTCAAGATCGACGGCACGGTGGACGTGCCCGTGCCCGGCCTGATGAAGATGGTGGTCGAGCCGATCGTCGCTGCCGAATTCGAGAAGCTGGTCGACAAGTACATCGCCAACCTGATCAAGACCTTCGGCGGCGAGGTCTAGCCCGCCGCCGCGGCCCTCAGGTCTTGCGGATCTCGCGGAAGTCGACGTCCTGGATCTCTCGCTCCAGCGTCTGGCCTGCTTCCTCCAGCACGGCGTCGGCCTGCTGCGGCAACTCCCCGGCCGGGGTCAGCTGGTCCACCATCTCCGGCATGATTTCCGCGAAAGCCTGCGCGGCCTCCTGCTCCGGCACGCCGAGGCGCTCCGCCATCTGCCGCAGTTCGTCGTGCCCGACCACCTGTTCGACGGCCTGCTCGTCCAGCGGCTGGTTGTCGCCGCGGTCCACCCAGGACCGCGTCTGCCCCGCGTAGCCCTTCTGCCGGAAGCGATCGAGCACGGCACCCACGCCGCCGTTGCGTTGCACCCAGCGCATCGCCATCGGCAGCATCATGAGCAGCAGCGCGTTCCTCGCGTTGCCGCCGCGCGCGGCCGGGAGGCCCATGGGGCCACGGCGGCCACCGAGCATGCCGCCCAGCACGCTGCCCATCGCGATGCCGCCAAGGCCGCCCATGCCGCCGCCACCAGGCATGCCCATGCCGCGACGGCTCATGGCCTGCCCGATCAGTCCGCCGAGCACCTGGCCCAGCAAGGGATTGTGGTTCATCGAAAGCTCCTTGTTCTCCTTGGATGCTCCCGAGGCTACGCGTCCGGCGCGGCCGTGGCGTAGGCCGCGAGGCTGTCCGCGGGCGTCAGTCGGCGGACAGCACCCGCACGAGCCAGGCATCGAGGTGCTCGATCTCCTCCGGGCACACGGAATGCGGCATCAGGTACTCGTGCCATTCGACGTCGTAGCCCAGCGCCTTCAGCGCGTCGCGTGACGCGGTGGCCCGGGCGAGTTCGATCACGTTGTCGTGCGTGCCGTGGGCCAGGAAGATCGGCGTGCCCCTGCCCGCTTCGCTGCGCTCGGCCGCGGTCTTCTCCGCCAGCGGCAGGTAGCCGGACATCCCGACGATGCCGGCCAGGCGCTCGGGCTGTCGCAGGCCGGTCAGCAGCGCCATCGCGCAACCCTGCGAGAAGCCGGCGAGCACGATGCGATGCGCCGGGATGCCGCGTTCCTTTTCGCGCGCGATCAGCGCCTCCACCAGCTGCTGCGACCGCCGCAGGCCGGCTTCGTCCTGCACGCCCTGGTGCTCCGTGCCGAGGATGTCGTACCAGGCGCGCATGCGGTAGCCGCCATTGATGGTCACCGGCATCACGGGCGCGTGCGGGAAGACGAAGCGCACAGGGCCGACGCCTTCGAGGCGCAGTTCCTGCGCGATCGGCACGAAATCGTTCCCGTCGGCTCCGAGGCCGTGCAGGATCAGGATGGTCGCGGTGGGGTTCGGGCCCGATTCGGCCTCGATGAGGTCCAGCATGTGCAATGTTCTCCTTGCGGCGCGAGCATACTGCCCCGCAAGGGCAGGCCGCGTCCGACAGGCCAATCAAAGCAGGACGACTTGCCCGGTCGCGCATCGGTGCGCAGAGTGGATGCAAACGCGAAAGGAAATCCGCATGAAAGTGCAAGTCAACACGAGCAACGACATCGAGAACAAGGAAACCCTGGAGCGCTGGGCCAGCGACTACCTCAACGAGCATCTCGCGCGCTTCGAGCAGGACATCACCAGCATCGAGGTGCAGATGACCGACGAGAACCATGCGGGCAAGGGCGGCGGTGTCGACAAGCGCTGCATGATGGAAGCCCGGGTGAACGGCCGCGCGCCGGTCGCCGTCACCAACTACGCACCCGACCAGAACCTCGCCTTCCGCGGCGCGGCCGACAAGCTGTCGCATGCGCTGGACCACGCTTTCGGCAAGCTCGACCGCCGCGAGCACCGCGTGCGCGACACCATCCGGCGCGACCCGGAGGTGCTGGAGGACGTGGTTCCGCCGCAGTCCTGACCGTGCCGGCGCCGCGCAGCGCGCGGCGCAGCCCGACCGTGGTTTCAAGGGCGGCGACACGGCCCGCAACACTTGTACCAACGTGTTTCTCCTTGGTGAAGCGCTACACCACGCCTGCGTCCTGCATGCGTAAATTGCGCTCCGCGTTACGGCGCCCGCCGGGCACGGACAACATCCAAGGAGCGCTTCCATGAACTTCGCTTTCAAGAAAACGACCTGTCGTGCGCTGGTGGTTTCCGTCCTGGCGCTGTCGTTCCAGACCGCGCAGGCCGGGCTGATCGGGGCCGACCAGGCGGCCGCGGCCACCATGACGCCCGAGCGGGCGCTGGTGCTCGGCTCGCTGGACCGTGCCGAGGTCGTCGCGCAGCTGCAGTCCGCCGGCGTCGACCCGGTGGCTGCCCGCGAACGCATCCGTGCCATGAGCGATGCGGAAGTGCACGCGCTGGCGCAGGACATCCAGCACGGCCCGGCCGCCGGCGACATCAGCACCTGGGGCTGGGTCGCGATCGTGCTGGTCGCCGCCCTCATCTGGTACTACGCCATCCGCAAGTAAGGGCGGATGCAGGCTCTCCTGCGCTTGTTCCGCGGCGCGCGGCTGCCCACCCTGTGGGCGGCCGTGCTGGCGCTGTCCGGCTGCGCGTCGCTGATCCCGCAGACCGTCGACCTGCGCACCCAATGGCCTGACGGCGTGCCGCGGGCGGTGGAGTTGTCGCAGGTCCCCTTCTTCCCCCAGGACGAGTTCCAGTGCGGCCCCGCCGCGCTCGCCACCGTGCTCACGCACGCCGGCAAGGGCATTCGGCCCGAGGCGCTGGTCGACGAGGTCTGGCTGCCGGCGCGCCGCGGCAGCCTCCAGCTCGAGATGCTGGCCACGCCGCGCCGCCATGGCCGCGTGAGCTACCGGCTGGAGCCGCGCTACGCGGACCTGCTGCGCGAAGTCGCCGCCGGCCATCCCGTGGTGGTGCTGCAGGACATCGGGCCTCTCCTCACGCAATGGCACTACGCCGTCGTCAACGGCTTCGACTACGAGACCGGCACGATCCTGTTGCGCTCGGGACTGCAGCAGCGCCAGCAGATGTCGTTCACCGCCTTCGAACGCACCTGGATCCCGGGCGGCTACTGGGCGATGGTGGTGGTGCCGCCGGACCGCATCCCCGCCACCGCCACCGAACAGCGCTGGCTCGACGCCCTGCTCGGCCTGGCGCGGGGCGGCGACGCGGAAGCGACCGTCCGCGGCTACACGGCGGCGTTGCAACGCTGGCCGGACAGCCTGCCGGCCGCCGTCGGCCTGGCCAACCAGCTGCATGCGCGCGGTTCGCTCGACGAGGCGGCGCGCGTGCTGCGCACGGCGCTGCAGCGGCACCCGCAATCGGTGATCGTGCTGAACAACCTGGCGCAGACCTTGTCCGACCAGGGCCGCCACGGCGAGGCGCTGGCGCTCATCCGCCGCGCCGACGACACGCAGAGCCCGTTCGCCGGCGAAGTGCGCGCCACGCGCCAGCTGATCGAGGAACGGATGCGCGCGCGCGGCGGTTAGCCGCGCAGGGCGCGTGCCACGCGGGTCACGAAGCCGGGTGCGCGGGCAGGGTCCAGCCAGCGCACCACGACGACCGCCTGGTGCACGGGATCCATCCACACGTAGTGCCCGCCGGCGCCGACCATGAACCAGCTCTCGCGCGTCGCGTCGGCGAACATTGCGCCGTCCCGGTTCAGCCAGGCCAGCCAGCCATAGAACGGCGCGATCGCGCAGGGTTGCTGCATGCGCCGCACCCAGCCGGGCGGCAACAAGGCCTGGCCGGCGTGGACGCCGTCGTCGAGCAGCAGTTGCCCGATGCGCGCCTGGTCGCGCGCGCTGATCGACACGCCGCCACCCCAGTGGCTGCCGCCCGGGACGGAGGGCATGCGCTGCCCGTCGATCTCCACCCATGCGTCGTCGTAGCCGACCCAGCGGAACCCCTCGCCGCCGCCGAGCGGCGCGAGCACGGCCTCCCGGAAGACCTCGGGCAAGGGACGGCGGAACAGGTGCAGCAGCGCCAGCGACAGCTGGTTGATCCGCACGTCGTTGTATTCCCAGTAGCGGCCCGGCGCCTGCAGGTCCCGGCGCTCGCCCTTGCGCCCCTGTGGCGGCTTGGGGTCGTGCGAAACCCGGCGGTGGTGCTCCACCTCGTCGGGCATGCCGAAGCAGCTGCCCTGCCACTCGCTGGTCTGCTCCAGCATGTGCGCCCACGTGATCGCGCGGTTGTGCGCATCGTCGAAGCCGATGCCGGGCAGGCGCGAAGCGATGGTTTCGGCCGGATCGAGCAGGCCGCGCGCGTGCGCCACGCCGGCCAGCAGCGCGAGGTAGGTCTTCGCCACGCTGAACGTCAGGTCGGCACGCGCCGGTTCGCCCCAGCTCGCGGCCTCCTCGCCGCGCAGGAAGACGACGCCGGAAACGCCGCCGCGCGCGTGCACCGGCCCGCGCAGCACGTTGAATGGCGGCGCGTCCGCGTGGTGCACGCCCCAGTGCGCAGGGTCGGCGGACGGGTCGCGCGGCCACGGCACCTCGTGGGACTGCGCGTGGACGATGGCTTCGCTGAAATCGGGCATGCGGCGAGCATACGACGCGTGTCGCGCCCTGGCGTGCGCGCGGCGCCCGCGCCTGCTAGCCTGCGGGCATGGAGCTGCAGACCTTCCACAACCACGGGCCCGCCGCGCCGTCCGCGACGGTGGTGCTGCTGCGCGACGGCCCGGGTGGGCTGGAGGTGTTCCTGCTGCGGCGTCACGCGCAGTCGGACGTGCTGGCCGGTGCGTTCGTGTTTCCGGGCGGCAAGCTGGACCCGGAGGACGCCGCATGGGCCACGCGCCTGGACCGGACGCCCGCAGACCTGCATGCCTTGCTGGGCGAACCCGATCTGCCACCCGGCGAAGCGGCCGGCCTTTTCGTCGCCGCCGTCCGCGAGCTGTTCGAGGAGACCGGCCTGCTGCTGGCCGATGCCACGCCCGAACAAGCGGCGCGGGCGTGGGCGGCATTGCGCGGGGGGCTGCGCTTCGACGCGGTGCTGGCGCCGCTGGGTGTGACGCTCACGGCGAGCGCCCTGCTGCCCTGGTCACGCTGGGTCACGCCCACCATCTCCAGCGTCGTGCGCAAGCGCTTTGACACGCGCTTCTTCGTCGCGACCGTTCCGCCGGGACAGCATCCCGTGCACGACGACCACGAGGCCACGGAGAGCCTGTGGCTGCCGCCGCGGGAGGCGCTGCGCCAGTACTGGCACGGCGGCATCGAGTTGGCGCCGCCGCAGATCATGAGCCTGGCGCATCTCGCACGCCACCGGAGCGTCGCAGGGGTGTTCGCGGCGGCCCGCGCGCGCCGGCCGCCCTGCATTCGTCCGCAGCCCAACGACGTGGACGGGGTGCGCGTGCTCTGCTACCCCGGCGATCCCTGGCACCCCGAGGCCGAACAGTTGCTGCCCGGCCCCACACGGCTGTCGTGGCGCAACCGGCGCTTCGAGCCGGACGGAGGCCTGGCCGAACTGACCGGCGACTGAAGCGGCCTGCGGCTCCCACAACCCGGGCCTGCGGCGGCCTACAGGCGCTCGCGCGCGCCGCCTGCGCACGTTCCGAGCCCCGGGGCCTCCAATCACGCAAAGCCAGCCGGCTTCCGCGCTTTGACGACAGGTATCGGGCTTTCCGCTTCCGCAGGCGAACAAGCGAGAACATTGTCCAGTGGGCCGGCTGGCTTCCCCTTGCGGAAGGCTGCATGAGCCTGCGCACTGCGGAAGGCTGCATGAGCCTGCGCACTTTTCCCGCGTCCGGCCCCCTTGTCCAGCCACCCTCAACGCCGCGCTTGCGGCTCCCACGTGCCACCGGGAGCTTCGCCTACAGGGCGCATCCCGCTGCGGACCTACCCTGACTGGCGTCACACATCCACCCGCCCGGAGCTTCGATGAGCCCCCTGATGATGCGCTTCTTCACCCTCGTGGGCATCGCCCTGGCGGCCGCCAGCATGCAGCTGAAGGCGCGCGCGGAAGTCCCGGCCGGTGCCGGGGTGCAGCACGTCCAAACCCTTGCCGCTTCGTGGCACATCCGCTGAGGTCCTCGTGCAGATCGACTCCCAATCTCCGTCCACGCCGCTGCGCAAGCACCGGTTCGGCCTCCGCACCCCGGCCACCGCGTGGTCGCTGATCTTCACTGCCGTGCTGTTCGCCGGCGTCTTCACCTCCGAGCCGCCGCAGGCGGCCGCGCCCCGGGCCGCATCGGTGCAGGTGGTGCAGCAGGTCGTGCAGCAGCAGTTGCAGGCGCTGTCGGCGCAGGACGCCACGCGCGCGTTCGCGCTGGCCGACCCGGACCTGCGCACGCAGTTCGGCACGGCGGAAAGCTTCCTCGACACCGTGCGCGAGCAATATCCCATGCTGATGCAGCCGGCGACCGTGCTGTTCCTGAAGCCGGAGACCGACGGCACGATCGCGATGCAGAAGGTGCGCATCACGGACGTCGAAGGCGCGTCCTGGTCCCTGACCTACCTGCTGAACCGCCAGCAGGACAACCAGTGGCGCATCAGCGGGTGCGTGGTCACGCCCGAAGGCAAGCAGATCCTGACCTGAGGTTGCGTCCAGCCAAGAAAAAAGCGCGGGAGTCCCGCGCTTTTTCATGGTCTGCGTTCCGCTTTTAGTTGCGGTCGGCGCGGGCGCGGCGGGTCGTGGTGGCGCCGGTGTCGGAAGACATCGTGCCGCTGCCGGAGGTCGCGCCGGCCGTGGAGCCGGAGCTCATGGTGCCGGAGGACGTGCCCGTGCTGCCGGCGGTGCTGCCGGCCGTGGAGCCTTGCGCAGCCGTGCCGCTGCCGCCGGGGGTACCGGTGGAGCCCATGGGCGTGCTTTGCGAGCTCTGCTGGCCCTGGCCCACGGCGGGGTTGGACGCCGGCTGGGGCGGGGTGCCTTGGGCGAAAGCCAGGCTGAAAGTGGCGGCGGCCGCGACGGCGGTCAGGATCTTGAGCGAGGACATGTCAGGACTCTCCTTGGTGTTGGGTGCTAATTCCCTGGCATTGATGCCAGACCCCCAAGATAGAGAGACGCCGCTGAGGCAACGTCAGTGCCGCCCGCACCCGCATGTCGGACGGAGGCGCATCGGCTCAGACTTCGTCGAGCGCGCGGAACACCTGCTGCAGCGATCGCGTTTCCGGCAGCACGTACACGACGCTGCGGCCGGCACCGAGCACGCGCTCCACCACGTCCGTGTAGAACGCGACCGGCACGACGACGCAGCCCCACGAGACGCGCTTGTCGCTGGCATCCCCATGGGCGAGGCGCGTGGAGCGGGCCTTGTAGGCGAAGCCCGGCCGCAGCCGGTGGATCGCGAACGCGCTCTGGTAGTCCACCCACACCACGTGCTCGCCCTTGTCGTTGTGGCCCGGCATGGCTTCGAAGCGGCCCGCCGGCGTGGTGCGCTCGTCCGGACCGACGTCGCCGGTCTGGGCACGCTGCCCGACGCCCGGGACGGTGTGGTCGCCGATGGTGCTGCCCAGCAGGGCCTGCGAATGGCCGGCGAGGCGGCCGTCGGCATGGAAGACGTAGAGGTGCGCCGCGCGCTTGTCGACGACGGCGAAGGGCCGGCCGCGCGGATCGCCGGTCTTCAGCGCCCAGGTCACGAGGTGTCTTGCCGGTTGTGACGGCTCCGCCGCACTGAACTCCCGCAAGGCGGCGAGAACAGGCTGCGAGACCGCAGCCCAAACCCAAGCCGTCCCACCGGCTGCAGTCCGCAGCCACCGGCGCCGATCCAACATCCGAGTCCCCTCTGCCGAGCTCTCGTGGCTCGACAGTGGGAGATGCTAGCAAGCGCGGCCGTGGCGCCGCAAGAGGTGGAAAGGTAACAGCCGGGCTAGCGGGCCTGCTGCAGCGCGACCCGCTGCATGCCTTCGCGCTCGCGGCCGGCCTGGTTCTGCGGCGCGAGCACGTCGTAGGCACCGAACACCTGCTGCACGGTCTTGACCTCCGGCAGCACGTAGACGATGGCGCCGTGCCTCTGCACGGTGGGGCTCAGCACGTTCTCGTAGAACGAGACCGGCAGGTTGACGCACCCGAAGGACACCCGGTTGTCGTCGACGGTGAGCGAGGCCAGCCGCTCCAGCCGGCGTTCGCTGGCGTTGGTGGGGCGGATGCGGTGCATCGACACGGCGGCGTCGTAATCGACCCACACGATGTCCTCGTTGCTGGTGTTGCGGCCCGGTTCGGCGATGAACCGGCCGGCCGGGGTCGTCTTCTCGAAGGGCTTGATCGCCGACAGGGGCTTGTCGCCGATGCCGGGGAAGGAGTCGTCGCCGCGGGCGGACCCCAGCAGGGCCGGCGCGCTCTCCACCAGCTTGCCGTCCGGCGCGAACACGTAGACGCGCGCGTCCTTCTTGTCGATCACGACGAAGGCGTTCTGCTTGTGGTTGCGGGTGTGCACCGCCCAGTTGGCGACCAGGCGCGCATCCGCCGTCGGTTCCTCGCCGCGGAAGTCGGCGAGCCGCATGCCCGGCTTGCTCGGGGCCGGCAGGGCCGGACCTTCCGGCGTGGCGGCGGGACTCTCCGGCTGTGGGGGCACGGGGGCCGGCGGCGCCACGGCCACCTGCGCCGGAGGCTGCGGCGCCTCGGGCTTCTGCACCATGCGCAGCGCCGGGATCAGGACCACCAGCAGCGCGATGCCGATCAGCACGCCCTTCTTGAGGGCATCGGTGAACTCGGCGGACGGGGCGTCCTCGCGCGGGGTGTCTTGGCGGTGGGGGTCTTGCATGGTCGGTGGTTCCCGGCTGGAGGCGCCAGCTTAGGCAGCGCCGCGGCGGCGGCGCGTGCGGCAGTTCAGGCACCCGCTGTAGGAGTGCCGCTTCGCGCTTTAGTTCGCTTCGCCGGGCCCGGAAGCTTCCTGGCCCCAGCGCTCGATCTGCAGCGACGGGTCGGCGCATTCGCAGCCGAGGGCGTAGTCGATGTCGTCGAACGTGGGCATGGCGGCCATGGACACCGGCATGGCGGCATCGGACGGCGTGGACGGCTGCATTTCAGGCATGGCGGCTCTCCCTCTATCGAAGAGCCATTGTTCGGTGCGGGTCGCCCTGCGCTTATCCGCGCACCGCGCGAGGCAGCGTAGGAGGGTGCCTACGCATGAGCAACCGCCCTAAGGGTCTTCACGCAGGCAGGGCCGATTTGCCGCGCATCTTGCGGATGGCGGCATACAGGGCCACGAGGATCGCGCCCGCCGTAAGGCCAACCACCGCATCCACCAGCATGCCGGCCGGCACGCTGAAGGCGCCCGCGCCCGAGGTGATGCCCTCGGCCAGGTGGTGCAGCGCGGGAATGCCGTGTTCCAGGATGCTGCCGCCCACCAGGAACATCGCCGCGGTGCCGGCGACGGAGAGGAACTTCATCATCCACGGCGCGGCGCGGAGGATGCCGCGGCCGATCGCCTTGGCCGCCGAGGACGCGCGCCGCGTCAGGTGCAGCCCCAGGTCGTCCAGCTTCACGATACCGGCCACCAGCCCGTACACGCCCACCGTCATCAGCAGCGCGATGCCGACGAGCACCGCGACGCGCGTGACGAAGTCCTGGTCGGCGACGGTGCCGAGGCTGATGACGATGATCTCGGCGGAGAGGATGAAGTCCGTGCGCACCGCGCCCTTGATCTTTTCCTTCTCGAACTCCTTCATGTCGACCTGCGGGTTGGCGGCTGCCTCGATCAGTTCCTTGTGGTGCTGCTCGTCCTCCTGCCGGCTGTGCAGGAACTTGTGCGCCAGCTTCTCGGCGCCTTCGAAGCAGAGGAAGGCGCCCCCGACCATGAGCAGCGGCGTCACCGCCCAGGGGGCGATCGCGCTGATGGCCAGCGCCGCGGGGACGAGGATGGCCTTGTTGACCATCGATCCCTTGGCGACGGCCCACACCACCGGCAGTTCGCGGTCGGCCAGCACGCCGGTGACCTGCTGCGCGTTCAGCGCCAGGTCGTCGCCGAGCACGCCCGCCGTCTTCTTGGCCGCCACCTTGGTGAGGACGGAAACGTCGTCGAGGATGGTGGCGATGTCGTCGAGGAGCGCGAGCAGGCTGGTGGCCATGGGAGGGTTGCCGTTGTGGTTGTCGCGCTGATTATGATCAGGCCATGACCGAAAAGGGGCCGGACGACGGCCCGTTCCGCGTGACGGTGCGCCCGGCCGGCACCACTTTCGAGGCCGATGCGGGACGCACGCTGCTGGCTTCCGCGCTGCTCGCCGGCGTGGAAGGTCTGCCGAATTCCTGCCGCAACGGCACCTGCCGTGCCTGCCTGCAGCCGCTGCATCGTGGCGAGGTTGCCTACCGGATCCCGTGGCCCGGCCTGCTGCCCGAGGAACGCACCGGCGGCTGGGTGCTGCCGTGCGTGGCCTTTCCCCGGTCCGACATCGAACTCGGGGGCTGAACGCAGCGGCGCTAGTAGTTGCCCGTGCGGTACGGGCTGCGCGGCACGTACTTGTGCTCGCCGTCGGGGATGGGCTCCGCCTTCGGGTCCGGCTTGTGCTGGACCGCGTTGGTGCCCTCGCCGCCCGCGGGCGGCCGGCGCCGTGCGCGAGGCGTCTCGGCCTGCGGCTTCGGCTTGCTCGAACGTCGGTAGAGGTTCATGCGGCCACCTTAGGAGCCGCACCCCGAGCAGGTTGTAGGACTCGGACCATGACCATGTCGTCCGCGCGCCGACGACACGGTGTGCGGCTGCCAACAATGGCATAGTCGCGCCCCATGCGCGGCCTGCTTCTTTCGTTCGCCCTTGCCCTGTGGCTCGCCACGGGGGCCTCGGCGCAGCCCGCCCCGTTCCGCGACGACATGGCGCAGCGCACCCTCGCGTGCACGGTGTGCCATGGGCGCGAGGGGCGCGCCGGCCCGGACGGCTACTACCCGCGCATCGCCGGCAAGCCGGCCGGCTACCTGTACAACCAGCTGCTCAATTTCCGCGAAGGCCGGCGGCACTACGGGTTGATGGCCGGACTGCTGGACACGCTGTCCGACGAATACCTTTACGAGATGGCGCAGCACTTCGCGCGTCTCGACCTCCCCTACCCTGCGCCGCACGCGGCTGCCTTTCCCGCCGAAGTCCTGCAGCGCGGACGCGAACTCGCGCTGCAGGGCGACGCGGAGCGCCGCATCCCGGCGTGCGCGGCCTGCCACGGCAAGACGCTCACCGGCGTGCAGCCGAACACGCCGGGGCTGCTCGGGTTGCCGCGCGACTACCTGAACGCGCAGCTCGGCGCGTGGCGCACGGGGCAGCGCCGGGCGCTGCCGCCCGACTGCATGGGCGAGATCGCGCGCCGGCTGGCGCCCGAAGACCTGTCCGCGGTGACCGCGTGGCTCGCGTCCGAACCGCTGCCGAAGGATGCGAAGCCGGTGGCGGCCGGCCCGGTCCCGGCGAAGGCGGCACCGCGCCGCAAGGGCCGCACGGCGCAGCCGGCGGCGGCACCGGAGCCGCCGCCGATGCGCTGCGGCTCCGCCCAGCCGCCGGTGGCGGGGACGGGCCGATGAAGCGCTTCCTGCTGTTCCTGCTGGTTCTGGTGGCCGTGCTGGCCGGCATCGTCTGGCTCTACAGCTTCCAGGGGGCGCAGCGCGTGCTGGACACCGCGCCACGCACCCCGCCCGCGCCGGAACAGGTGGCGCGCGGCGCCTACCTCGCCCGTGCCGGCAACTGCATGCTGTGCCACACCGAGCGCGGCGGTGCGGCGTACGCCGGCGGCCGGCCGCTGGAGACGCCGTTCGGCACGGTGTACGCCAGCAACCTCACCCCCGATGCCGAGACCGGCCTGGGCCGTTGGTCGGCGGGGCACTTCCGGCGGGCGCTGCACGAGGGGCGCTCCCGCGACGGCAGGCTGCTCTACCCGGCCTTCCCGTACACGCACACGACGCGCGTCACGGCCGCCGATTCCGACGCGCTGTTCGACTACCTGCGCAGCCTTCCCCCCATCAACAAGCCGAACCGCGCGCACCGCCTGCGCTGGCCGTACAACACGCAGGCCGCGCTGGCGGTCTGGCGCATCCTCTACTTCAAGCCCGAGACCTTCGCCGAGGACCCGTCGCGCACGCCCGAATGGAATCGCGGCGCCTACCTCGTGCAGGGCCTGGGCCACTGCGGCGCCTGCCACACCGCGCGCAACGCGCTGGGCGGCACGCGCGACGTGATGGACCTGTCCGGCGGCCTGATCCCGATGCAGAACTGGTATGCCCCGTCCCTGGCATCCGCCACGGAGGCCGGCGTGGCCGACTGGCCGCTGCAGGACATCGTGCAGCTGCTCGGCACGGGCACCGCCCCGCGCGCAAGCGTCTCCGGCCCGATGGCCGAGGTCGTGCTGCACAGCACCCAGTACCTCGAGCCGGCCGACCTGCGGGCCATGGCGGTGTACCTGAAGGCCTTGCCTCCGGCGCCCGGCGACAGCGACCCGCGCGAAACGCCGCGGGCGGCGCCCGACGTGCTGCAGCGGGGAGGCAAGCTGTACGAACAGCACTGCGCCACTTGCCATGGCGCGCAGGGCGAAGGCGTGAAGGGCGCCTACCCGCGGCTGGCCGGCAACCGCGCGGTCACGATGCCCGAGACGACGAACCTGGTGCAGGTCGTGCTGCACGGCGGCTACGCACCCGCCACCCGCGGCAACCCGCGGCCCTTCGGCATGCCGCCCTTCGCCACCACGCTGTCCGATGCGGATGTCGCGGCCGTCGTCACGTACCTGCGCAGCGCATGGGGCCACCGCGCGGCGCCGGTATCGGAGCTCGCCGTGACGCAGCAGCGCAGCAGCTTCAGGCCGTGAAGGGCGCGGGCCCCGCTACGGCAAGGTAATCGCCGGCCATTGCACCTGCTGCCAGCCGGTGCCCTGCTCCAGGTCGATGAGTTCGCCGCCGAAACGCACCTCCCAGCCGGTGCCGACGGGGACGAACTCCAGCGCGCCGTAGCCGGACCCGTCGCGCGGGGGCGCGCCAGGCAGCGCCTGCACGCTCAGCAAGCCCGCTGGGGTGGGGACCGGCTCCGGCAGGAAGAGGTCTTCCGGCCTCGCGTTGGCGTACACCAGCGGCGCGTGCAGCGGTGGCGCCACGATCGCCGCGCCGATGCGCCGGCCCGCCAGGCAGATCTCCCCGGCGAAGCTGACGTGGTAATCGCCCGAGACCAGGACGAAACGCCCCGGCACCCATTGGGCCAGCTGGCCGAGCAGCCATGCGCGCTCCGCCGGTGCGGCCTGCATCGTGTCCTGCGGGCCCGCGTTGGCCGGGTCGGCGCCGGGGTGCAGGCCCGGCGCGACGACGCTGCCCGTCACCAGGCAAGCGAGGACGCCGTCGGCGGCGCACCGCTGCACCCAACGTGCGAAGGCGTGCCGCGCCATCCAGTGCAGCGTGCGGACTTCGCCGTTGCGCTGCCGGCGGCGCCAGGTGCGCGTATCGAGGACGAAGAAGCGCACGCCCCCGCGTTCGACCTCGCAGTAGCCGAACCGCCGCGCGGTATCGGGCAGCTGGGCCAGCTGGTAGGCGGACAGGGTCTCGGCCGCGAAGACGCGCGCCGCCCGTTCGCGGCGGCGGGCCTGCCGCTTCTCGGCCCGCGTGCGCGGCGACGCGCGCCGCAGCAGCGGCCGCCCGAGCGGGTAGGCGTCCACGAACTCGTGGTCGTCCGGCACGCAGAGGGTGGGCACGCTGGAGAACAGGCGGCGCGCGGCGCGGGTCGTGAACGCCTCCTGGTGGCGGAACAGGAAGCGCTCCACCGGACTCAGTGCATCGACCAGTCCCGCGGTGCGGTCGGCATAGATCTGGTCCCCGAGCATGAACAGCAGCTCCGGCCGTGCCGGCCCGCGCCGGCCGCGCACGAGTTGCTCCAGCCGGAACAGGGCTTCGTCCGCGCGCTCGCGCTCGAAAGGGAACCCGGGGTAGCGGCAACACCCGAGTGCGACGCGCACGGGATCGCCCGGCTGCGGCTGCGCGAGCACGTGCCGCGACAGCCTGGCCTTCATGGTGAAGCGGTGGCGCGGGAAGCGCAGGCGCTGCGACAGCGTCGGCGGGAAGGGGCGCTCGGACTCGGCACGCCGGTCGCGCTCCCACTGTTCGGCCGCCGCCACCGCCTGCTCCAGCACGGCCACCGGCGGCAGGGCCAGCGCCGGCCCGTCGAAGGCGTACGCGAAGCACTTCACCAGCAGGTGCCGCCCCGGCGTGAAGCCGGACACGTCGATGCGCCCGTGGGCGACGCGCACGCCGACCAGCGGGTCGCGCGCCGGCACCTGGTAGCTCCCGTCGCGCGCGGGGACGGCCACGGGCATGCTGCGGATCGCGAGCGGCACGGCCCGCGCGGTGGCGGGACGGTCCCACTCCTGCACCAGCGCGACCGCGCCGTGGGGGACTGCCTCCATGTCGTCCACGACGAAGGAGATGCCGGCCGTGCGCTTGCCCCCCACGTCCAGCAGCGGGCCGAGGAAGGGCCCCGACTTCGGGAAGTGCACGCGGATCTGCGCCGGCGGCACCGCCGGGGGCGGCAGCGGGTGCGCATGCGGCATGGCCCATTCCGCCTCCAGCAATGCCGCCATGCGTTCGTAGGCGCACGCAGCCTCGCCGGGCCGGCGCACCCCCGCGTGCTCGCCGAGCAGCACGTCGACGTGGCCGTAGTCTTCGAGGATGTCGCACACCCGGCCGGTGCCGCCCACGCCGTAGCGCTGCGCCCAGCCCGGATGCAACCGTGCGTATTCATCGGCCGAGCGCCGCGCGCTTTCCGCGTCGAACAGGTCGTTGTGGGCACCGTGCACGAAGCGCACGGGCATGGCCAGGTGGCGCCGCATCGCATCGTCGGTCGCGAAGACGTTGAAGCCGTCTTCCGAGCACAGGCGCTCGTAGCGGAAGAACTTCGCGCCCTGCGCGAACAGCCGGATGCTGCCCGCGCCGAAGAACCGCGGCAGTTCGCGGTGCGTCGCCAGGTTCAGGTTGCGGTGGAGGTACATGCCGCCCAGCAGGAAGCGGATGCGGCGGCAGGTCGCGCAGTCGTCGTCGGCGTGGTGGGCCCGGCCCTCTTCGGGACAGCGCTCCCCGTCCGGCACCGGCAGTGCCGCGAACAGCCGGTCCGCCAGGGACTCCACGACGGAAGCCACCGGACCGCGCACGCCCAGCGGCAGCATCGTCCGCCCCGCGAGGTCGCGCACGAAGGCCGGCACCCACATCTTCGATTGCGCGGCGCGCGAGCCCACGATGAAGGGATGGGTCTGCGACGTCACCAGGCCGGCCAGCTTCGGCATGAGGGGGAGGTCGCCGCGGGCGTCGGCGAACGCCGCCGCGGCCGGGATGCCGTGCGAGAGCTTTCCGCCCAGCAGCCCGATCAGGAAGGAGGCAGCACCCATGCATTGCCCGAAGCCGTAGACCTGCAGCGGCGCCGCGCCATGCACGGCGAGTTCCTTGTCGAGGGTGCGCAGCATGAAGTCGACCGCGGCGGGCGCGTCGATGAGGCCCAGCTGGTCCACCGTGCAGGGCTCGATCCCGGCGAGCGTGCGCGAGCTCATGCGCGAGTCGAGGATCCAGACCTCCCAGCCCTGGGCGTAGAAGTGTTCCGCCAGGTTGCGCTGCGTGGTCTTGAAGGTGAAGGAGAGGCCCGACATGTCGAAGGCGTGCGTGAGCAGCACGGACTTCGCGCGCCGCACCGGCTGGCCGCACCAGCTGCCCTGCTGGCAGTCCGGCGCCCCGCCGGGCCGCGCATAGCGCCACAGGCGCAGTTGCAGCCGGTCGCGCGCGGGGCGCTCGGTGCCGTCGTCGCTGGAAGAGAGACCCGCCGGCACGCGCAGCACGAACTCGGCCGGCTGCAGCAGGGGCCGGCCCGGGGCCACGCGCAGCCCGACATCGAGGTCGGAGGCGGTGTCGCGCGCGGGGTCGTCCGAGTACGTCGGCAGGCGGAACTCCAGCAGGCGGGACTGCAGCAGGTAGCGCGCGACGAAAGCCGGATAGGCGAACGCGGAGAAGGCGGCCGAGGTGCTGTCGCCGCCGCCGAGGACGCGCAGCGGCGTGCGCTGCAGCGCCTGCTGCAGGTCGAAGTCGAAGCGGCCGGCGGCGTCGCTGCAGGCGCGCGGCCACCACGCCGGCCGGCGCCGCGTGTCCAGGCGCAGGTCGGGGCAGGTCAGCTGGTCCAGCAGGCTCGCGCGCAAGTCGCCGGGACGCACCGGGACGCCGGCGCGCCGGGCACCCGTGAGACGCTGCCACGCGTGGCAGGCGATCTCGGTCCACGAAGCGGCGTAGGTGATCTTCTTCGTGCCCCGCAGCCACAGGTCGGCGGGCGCCCCTTTCGCCCTGCCCACCGGCGCGAGGTGCAGGTCGTAGCGGACGTAGCGAACCTCGGTCGCCAGCCACGCGACCAGGACGCCGGCCTTCCACGACAGCGACGTCTCGCCCGGCCGGCGCCTGGCCTCGCGCCAATCGCGCCAGCCGCGCAGGACCAGCCACGTGAGTGCCACCGGCAGCAGGCGCAGGACGCGCCGCAAGTTCGCGAAACGCGGGTCGCGGCTGAACAGTTCGACGTGGCCGCCGTCCACCGCGTACGCCAGGCGGCGAGGCTTCCGGGCCGTCTTTTCGACCAGGCGCAGCGTCCCCTCGATCGCTTCCATGCGGTGCCCCGGGGCATCCCACACCGCGGACCAGTCCGCCGACCCGATGGACAGCGCGAGGTCGCTCTCCACTTCGTCGACGCCGAGGGCCGCGCGCAGGCGTCCGCGCAAACGCAGGCTCTTCGCCTCGAGCCGCTCGATCAGGTCGATGCGCATGGGCGCCTCGAAAGCGCGCGCGACCGCCTGCGGCCTGCGGGTCCCCCCTGCGGGGCGGGCACCCGGGGCGGGGATCTTCAAGGCGCCGCCGCGGCGGCGGTACGCCATCGCGCGCTCCGCCAGCGCGGTGATCGTCCAGAGCGGATTGCAGCCGAGCGAGGTGGGGACGATGGAGCCGTCCAGGACGTAGAGGTTGTCCCAATGCCGGTTCGGTGCGCGCCAGACGCGGCCCGCGTGGTCGACCACGCCGTCCTCGAAGCGGTCACCCATCGGGCAGCCGCCCAGCGGGTGCACGCTCATCAGCGTCGCCGGCGGCAGCTCGCCATCCGCCGCGGCCGACAGGTCGGGGCGGATCATCTGCCAGGTCGGGGGGTGCAGGTGCACGCCGTCGCCGTCCTGCGCGGCGTCGAACAGCTGCTGCTGGCGCCGGAACGTCGGCTCGCGTTCGGGGTGTTCCCAGTACGGCACCACGCCGTCCATCTCGGGCAGCCACACCAGCCGGCCGCGCGAACCGTCGTGGCCCATCACGAGGAGCATCTGGGTGTGTTCGGACAGCTTGCGCGTGGCCGCCAGCGGCTCCGCCCCTGCGTTCGCCCGCGGCGCCCGCGCGAGGAAGCGCAGGCTCCACGCGGTGGCGAGCAACTCGCGGTACACGCCCGCCAGCGCGCCGGGCGCCGCCCCATCCTGCACCACCACCCGCTGGTCGATCTCGCGGCGTCCGCGCAGGTCGAGGACGGACGTGATGGTCGGGCCCACGGGGGCCGCGGACGGCGATGCGCCGGCGCCGACGCCGTGCACGGGCTCGCGCCGGTCCGCCAGCACGCTGAGGCTGTCGCCGTTGCCGCTCAGGCGCGTGCCCAGCGCCGGCGACAGGGAGAAGAAGGAATGGATCTGCCGCGACCGCGCCAGCAGTTCCGTGCTGCCGAAGGTTCCGGCCGCGACCACCACGAGGCGGGCCCGCAGCTTGCGCCCTTCGCCGAAGACGGCCTGGCTGCGGCGCAGCGCGTGGCGTTCCTTCTCCGCGGGCAGGACGCTCAGCATCCACTCCTTCACCTCGTCCTTCCCCTTGGCCAGGACCGGCACGATCGCGTAGACGAAGGCGGACGTCACCAGGGCCGCGCCGCGCGCCCGCGCATCCGCCAGGTAGTTCGTGGTGAGCGTCTTCTTCGCCCCGTCGACGTTGCAGCCGGTGAAGCAGTCGCCGCAATGCCGGCACTTGTCCATGGCGATGGTGAGGCGGGCGCGCCGGGCGCGGAAGTCCACCTCCCGGTCCGGCTTGCCGCGCACGTCCGCGGTGCCGCGCTGCATCGCGCCGCCGATGCGGTGCAGGGTCTCGGCCTTGGGCAGCACGGAGAAAGCGGGTGGCGGCCCACCGCCCGGCGCGGGCGGGTCGCGGAAGATCTCCCCCTGCAGCATGCCCTGGGCCCGGGCGAAGGCCGCGCGCAGGCCCAGCCGCTCGCCGCCCGGGGTGCACAGGCGGTCGTCCAGGCCATGGCGGATCTCCGCCGGCCATCCGGGCTGGGCGAACACGTCGGCGTCGGGCCGCATCATCACGCCCGCGTTGATCAGGCTGCCGCCGCCGAGGCCGTTGGCCACCAGCGAGACCATGCCCTGGCCGATGCGGAAATCGAAGAGGCCACCCACGCTGCCCATCGTGCCGTCGAAGCCGTTGGCGCGGACGAACTTCGGCAGTTGCCCGAAGTCGTTCGGGAAGTCGCCGGGGAGGAACTCGGAGCCGCGTTCGAGCACGAGCACGGAGCGTCCCTCCTCGGCCAGGCGCAGCGCGGCCACCGCGCCGCCGTAGCCCGAACCGATCACGACGGCGTCGACATGGACGGGGTCCTGGCCGCGAACGCCCTGTTCCTCGAACCAGTCGGAAAACGGCTGCGAGATCGACCCGGACATGCTCACCTCCTCAATGCAACCCCGATCTCCCGTGCCAGGACGGCCGGGCGCACGGGCTTGTGCAGCAGCGGCAGGCCCGATCGCGCAGCCTGCTCGATCCGGGCCGGCGCCGTGTCCCCAGTGATGAGGATGACAGGCAGCCCGCGATGCGCCACGCGCAGCGCCTGCGCGGTGCGGATGCCGTCCTCCCCGTCGCGCAGCCGCAGGTCGCACAGGCACAGCTGGCATTCGCCCTCCGCCTGCTGCGCCAGCACGCCCTGGGCCTGCACCAGGCCGTCGGCCTCGTCGACCTCGGCGCCCCAGGCGCGCAGCTGTTCGCGCATGGAGGCGCGCACCAGCGCCTCGTCGTCGATGACCAGCACCCGCCGCCCCTGCAGGTCGACACTGCCCGGAAGCTGCTCCTCGCCCGCCACGCCGACCTCGTCCGCGGCCGTGAACGGCAGGCTCAGGGCGAACGTGCTGCCCTGCCCGGGCGTCGACTGCAAGTGCACTTCGCCGCCCATCAGGGCGGCGAGCCGCGCCACGATGGACAGGCCGAGGCCGAGGCCCTTGCTCTGGTCGCGCTCGGTGTTGCCGACCTGGTAGAACTCCTCGAAGACCAGCCCGAGCTGCTCCGCCGGAATGCCCTGCCCCGTGTCGGAGACGCTGAACACGAGGCGGTCGTGCTCGCGCGCCGCCCCGAGGGTGATGCAGCCCTGCACCGTGAACTTGCAGGCGTTGTCCAGCAGGTTGCGCAGGCAGCGTTCGACGTGCACCGGATCGAACACGGCGGAAACGTCGGCCGCCGTGGCCATCACCTCGATCGGGCGGTTGGAGACCACGCCCGCCGTCTCGGCGGCGAGCCGTTCGACGAAAGGCTTGACGGCCACGGGCTGCACCGCCACCGACACGATGCCGGCGTCGAGGCGGGAGATGTCGAGCAGGTTGTCCAGCAGCTTCTTGAGGATGTCGCTGACCGCGGCGATGTTGCTGGCGATCGTGCGGTGCTGCTGCGTCTGCGCGGTGGCGCCGAGCACGCTGCTGAAGAGGCCCAGCGCGTGCACCGGCTGGCGCAGGTCGTGGCTGGCGCTGGCGAGGAAACGCGACTTCGCGCGGCTGGCTTCTTCCGCCTTCTGGCGCGCGAGCTCGGTGTGCGCCTTCTCGCGGCGCAGCTGCTCCACCACGCGTTCGCGCTCGAAGCGGATCTCCACGGAACGCTCGAAGACCTCGCCCAGGTGGCGGGACAGCCTGACCATCAGGCCGCCGAACACGACCAGCGTGACGACGACCACCCAGGACGGGCCGTCGCCCAGCACCGCCCAGTCGAAGACCAGGGGCGGCAGCGCCAGCGCGAGCACGCACAGGTAGCCGGTGCGGTACGAGGCGAAGGTCGCGGCCCCGGCGGTGAGCGACAGCAGCGACATCACGGTGAGCGCGGCGCGCGCTTCCACCGACAGCGCGGCGAAGAAGGCGAGCGGCAGCGCGCCGGTCCAGGCGCCGTTGAACAGCGCGAAGTGCAGGTAGCGCCGCAATGCCGCGGCATCGGGCGCGACCTCGTTGCGCAGCACGCGGCGGCTGAAGCGGATGCGCAGGATCGCCGGCCCGAGGTACGCCGCGATCCAGATCGCCACCTGCCAGCGCGACGCCTCGGAGGCAAGGACGACGCCAATCAGGATGGCGCCGACGAAGGTGGACACCGCGGCGCCGGACGACTGTTCGGCGAGCAGGCGCACGCGCTCGCGCAGCAGCGGGACGTCGGCCTCGGGCGGGACGCCGGCGGCGGCGGCGCCGCCGCTCAAGCCTCGAGCTCCTGCGGGCCGATCTCCAGCCGCGCCAGCGCGAAAACCGCCTGCGTGCGGTTGCTGACCTTCAGGGCGTCGAAGACGGCCGACAGGTGCGTCTTGACGGTGGCTTCGCTGATCCCCAGCTCGCGCGCGATCACCTTGTTCGGCTTGCCGTAGGCGAGTTTCGCCAGAACCTGCATCTGCCGCTCGGACACGCCGAGCTCCTGCATGCGCTGCTTCGGCGTGAGGTCGCGCGCGTGCGCCGCCCGCCGCCCCGTCTCCGTCAGGCAGACCTGCGGGATGGTGATGCCGCCGTTCAGGACGACGCTCAGCGCCGCACGCAGCGTCTCGGCATCCGATTGCTTCTGGATGAAGCCCATGGCGCCGGCGTCGATGGCCTTCCACACGACCTGCAGGTCCTCGCTGCCGGACAGCACCACGATGGGCGGCGTCTCGTGCTGCCGCATGTGGAGCAGCGCGTCGAGGCCGGTCATGCCCGGCATGTGGAGATCGAGCAGGACGAGGTCGATGGCCGGCTCGCGGCGGATCGTGGCCAGCGCTTCGACGACGGAGGAGGCGTGGAGGACGTCCATCTCCGGATGCAGGTGGTGCAGCAGGAGGTCCATGCCGGTGCGGAACAGGGCATGGTCGTCGACCAGGAGCAGTTTCATGCGGACTTCCGTTGTTCGGGGGCATTCTCCCGGCGCGGTCCACGAACGGCAAGTGCGCGGCATCGGCCGTTCGTATGAGTGCGCGCCCGCCTCCCGGCCGATGGCCGGCCCGCCGTCCGGCCCGGCGCTGTTCGTGCGCCTGGACGAGCCGCGCGCGGCCTGCCTCGCCTAGCCTTGCGCCACCCGAAACAACGAAGGCAAGGCAGTGGACGGCACCCTCTTCTCCCCTCCGGCCGCACCCGGATCGCGGCGCTACCCGCACCCCGCATTCCCCGACGCGCCCGACACGGCGGACCCGGCGCCGCTGGCCCACTGCATCACGCGGGTGCTCGACGAGATCGACTACGGCGTCATCCTTCTGTCTTCCGCCTTCTCGGTCGCGCACCTGAACCACGCGGCACGCCGCGAGCTCGCCGGCGGCCACCCGCTGCGGCTGGCGGGCGGCCACCTGTACGCGCGCAGCGCGGAGGACGACGCCCTGCTGGCGGCGGCACTCGCCGCGAGCCGCGACCAGGGCCTGCGCCGCATGCTCACCTTCCAGCACGGCGAGCGCCGGTGGATGCTCGCCGTGGTGCCGATGGCCGGAGGGGGCGCCGGCCCCCTGTCGCTTGTCGTCCTGGGCAAGAGCGCCGCGTGCGAAACGCTTTCGGCCGACGGCTTCGCGCGCTGGTACGGCCTGACGCAGGCGGAAGCCGCGGTGCTGCTGGCGCTGTCCACCGGCCTGCGCCCGGGCACGATCGCCCAGCGGCAGGGGGTGGCGCTTTCGACGGTGCGCACGCACATCGCGCGCATCCGCGACAAGACGGGCGCCGCGAGCATCGCCGAACTCCTGGACATGATCGCGCGGCTGCCCCCGCTGGTGGGCGCGCTGCGGGACTGATCGCGCCGTGCCGCACCGGAGGTTCGCCCCATCCGTCCTTCCGGTGAGGCGCCCTCCACCTTCCGCAGCATCCGCGCTCCGCCTGGCGGCGATGTCATCCCGATTGCGGACGTCCCGGCGCGCAGGCCCGCCTATCGTCCGCCGCGTCCACCACGGACGTCCATTCGAAAGGGGCTCATCATGATCTGCAGGTTGCTTGGAACAGCGTTCCTCGCATGCGCGCTGGCCGCATGCGGGGGCGGAGGCGGGGGCGGCGACACGCCGCCGGCACCCGAAAAGGCCGACATCGCCGGCATCGCGGCCACCGGTGCGCCGTTCGCCGGCGCGGTCGTCACCCTCTACGACCGAAACGGCCGTGCGGTGCAGACCGCGGACGTCGGCGCCGACGGGAGCTACACCTTCACCATCCCGGCCGACACACCGGCCCCTCTGGTGCTGGAAGCCGTGCGCGACGACGTGACGCTGGTGAGCACCTTCGCCGAAACGCGCAGCACCCGCCTGAACATCACGCCGCTCACGACGGTGATCGCCGCGCGGCTGTCGCCCGACGGCGACCCGCGCAGCCTGCGCACCGACCCTTCGCAGGTCACCCCCGAGCGCCTGGCGAAGGAAGTCGAGGAGCTGGTCGCCGTCCTCCAGCCCCTGGTGGACGCCGTGGGCAACCCGGTGGACCCGTTGACGGGCACCTTCAGCGCGGACGGCACCGGCCACGACCGCGTGCTGGACTCGCTGAGCGTCAGCATCCGGCCTTCCGGGACCTTCTCCAACATCGAGATCGCCGTGCGCGTGGCGAGCGACGATCCCGTGACGCTGCCGTTCACGAGCAACGGCGAGCTGCCCGCGCCGCTGCCGGACATCGCGCCCGGCACCCTGCCCCCGGTGGGCATCGCGCAGATGATCGCGGACCTGACCACGCGCCTGACCGCGTGCTATGCGGTGCCGCTCGAGCAGCGCGTGAACGGCGCGACCTCCAGCTCCACCAACGTCACCGGGACCGCCGCCGACGTCGTCGCCCCGGCCTGCCGCACGCTGTTCGTGGGTGACGACCCTGCCAACTTCCTGAACAACGGTTTCCGCGTGGGGCGCGATGCGAACAACAACGGCGCCTTCGCGGGCCTGTTCCGCCGCGGCGCGACGGGCGTGGTGTTCGACAACGGCCAGCTGGAATTCCTGCGCAACAACGCCGAGGCCGACGTCGTCTTCAGCTACCGCAGCCGCGACGCCGCCGGCGCCGTCACGCACGACACCCTGGTCGCCCGCACTGCCGGCGGCACGCTGAAGCTGGTCGGCAACCAGTACGCCTACAACGCCCGCGTGCGGCCGTGGGTGGTGGACCGCGAGTTCCTGAACCAGGCGCAGGCCAGCTACCTCGGGGTCGGCTACAACGTGTGGATCGCCAACCAGGTCGTGTCCGGCACGCCCGTGTTCAGCAAGGTCGAGGTCACCGCGCCCAACGGCGAGAAGTTCACCTTCAAGCCGCTGGCCGGCCGCACGGAGCTGGCCGCGGTGCGGGGGGACGGCAGCCTGTCCAACTCCAGCGTGCTGATGCTGGCGGGCCGCTTCAAGTCGGCCTCGCAGCCGGGCGCGCCCTCCGACTTCGAGACGGGGTTCAACTGGGCCGCGCCGGCCTACACCGAGGACCGCATCAAGGCCGTGCCGGAGCAAGGCACCTGGAAGCTGGAGTTCTTCCATGCCGACGCCGCGCAGGCCAACGTGGTCCAGCACCACCGCACGATCTCCCGCGCGCCGACGCTGGCGGAAGCCGCGCTCATGCCGATGGCCGACCTGACCCCGCAGGCGAAGGACGAGATCCGCGCCGACACGTCGACCTACGGGGTCGCCCTGTTCGGCCCGCCCAGCGCGTCGGCACCCAACACGGCGGACCTGAGCGTCGCCGGCGGCGGTGACTTCTGGACGGTTCCCGCCGGCGCGGCGGCCCCCACCAGCATCTCCGTGTACGGCCGCGGGCCCGACCCCGACGGCTCCGGCCCGCTGCGCGGACCGGCCTTCGACGACCGGGTGACGGTGCCCCAGTCCGCCCGCAAGGCGCTGATCACCTGCACCACCCTCAGCGTCGGTGACACCCACTGCGACAACGCCACCGGCGTGAACCAGTACGCGCAGGGCAGCACGATCTCCGTGCTCGAGCTGTGGGCCCTGGCGCCGCGCGGCGTGGAGATTTCCCGCAGCCCGGCCTTCTGGTACCCGCTGCCCCGCTGACGCGAGGCGCCACCGCGAGGGACATGCCGCCACAATGGCGGCATGTCCCTTCGTCGCGTCCGCCTGCCTTCCGACCTGCCCGGCCAGCTCTGGCTCGGCCCCATGCCGGGACGCTTCACGTCCTGGGGCAGCTTCCAGCAGCAGGCCCAGGGGTGCGAACTGTCGGTGGTCGTGTGCCTCACGCCGCGCCCCGAGATGCAGGAGCTCTCGCCCGAATACCACGCCGCCGTCGCGGGCGGCCGGCTGCCGTTCCGGTGGCTGCAGCTGCCGATGCGCAACTTCGGCGTGCCCGACGATCCGGCGGGCTTCCGGCGCGAAGTCGAAGCGCTCGCGCAGGGCGTCCGCCAGGGCGACCGCGTGCTGCTGCACTGCGCCGCCGGCATCGGGCGCACCGGCACGGTGGCCGCCTGCGTGCTGAAGGCGCTCGGCCTGGAGGCGAACGAAGCGATGCAGCGCGTGCGCGACGCCGGTTCGAACCCGCAGAACGCGGAGCAGTCCGGCGTCGTGCGGTGGTTCTGAAGCCGGTGACCTAGCCCTGCGCGGCCGGCAGCAGCTCGAACGCCTCGGCGTAGGGCGCGTCGATGGCCAGCGAACGCGCGGCTTGCCGGTTCACTTCCAGCACCCGGGCATCGAAGCCTTGGCCGCGCGTGCGCAGGTTGCGCTCCTGCTGCGAGCGGTGGCAGCGCAGCAGGCGAGCCTTCCACGCGGCCTCTTCCTCGCCGAAGCCGAGATACAGGTCGACGCGCATCGCCACCGTCTTCGCATCCTGGTTCAGGCAGGCCCACGCATGCAGCCCGAGATCCGCGGCCACGGCACGCGCGGCCTCGAACGTGCGCCGGTGCGTTCGGTTGCTGTCGTTGCCGTGCGGCAGGAACAGCAGGTGCGCCGCCTTCCGCTCCGCCATCCAGGCGAGCAGCCGGGCGTGGCCGCCGTCGGTCCCTTCCCACAGGCGCAGGAACTGCAGGCGGTCCGGCGGCAGCCCGAACAGCGCGCAGCTCTCGCGCTGTTCGGCCTCGCGCAAGGCCGCCTTCTCCGCATCGTCGCGCGCTCCTTCGAAGCCGGTCTCCACGCCGCCGGTCCCGCGGGTCAGCACCGCGACGTGCAGGGCATGACCCTGCGCCTGCAGGTGCCGCAGCGTGAGCGCGATCGCGTCGAAGTCGTCCGGGTGCGGCGCCAGCACGAGGATCTCGCGTGCCGGCGGCAGCGTGAGCGTGCGCAACGAATACGGCCCGTCGCCGGGCCGCAGGGGTTCGAGGAAGGGGCCTTGCATCGGCCCCGAGCTTACTTCGCGAAGGGGTTCGCGAACACGAACATCATCGCCACGCCCACGCCGATCAGGAAGTTGGCGTCGATGAGGCCGGCCAGCAGGAACATCTTCGTCTGCAGCGGTTCCATCATCTCGGGCTGGCGCACCGCGCCATCGAGGTAGCGCCCGCCCATGGCGCCGATGCCGAGGCAGGCGCCGATGGCGCCCAGGCCGATGATGAGACCGCAAGCGACGGCGATGAGTCCGGTGTCTGTCATGGTGCTCTCCTTCTTTCGTTGAACCTGCACGCATGGTGCAGCGTTCCCCTCATGAAGGCGATGACGTGGGAGGTAATGGGGCGATGCGCTGGCCGGCCACGGCGGCAAGGTCTGCGTCGGAGACGAGGTGCGGCGCCAGCTCGCGCAAGGGCAGCAGCACGAAGGCCCGCTCGCGCAGGCGCGGATGCGGCACGGTCAGCGCGGCGCTCCCGATGCGCGCGCTGCCGTACAACAACAGGTCGAGGTCCAGCGTGCGCGGCGCATTGCGGTACGGCCGTTCGCGTCCGGCGGCGTGCTCCAGCTGCTGCAGCGCGGTCAGCAGTTCGGGGGCCGTGAGCCGGGTCGAGAGTTCGGCGACGGCGTTCAGGAAGTCGGGGCCGCCGGCGCCGACGGGCGCACTGCGGTAGAGCCGCGAGTGCGCGACGAGCCGCGTCCGGGGAAGGGTCGCGAGCGCCGACAGCGCCTGCGTCAGCGTCCGCCCGGGATCTCCGAGGTTCGCGCCAAGGCCGACGAAGGCCTGCACCGCCTCGCGCATGGCGGTTCAGTCGCCGGTATCGCCGCCGCCCTGCGCGGGCGCCTCGCCGCCGCCGCCGCCCTGCCCTGCCGACTTGCGGCGCCGGCGCCGGCGCTTGCGCGGCGCATCGCCCATGGCGCCGTCCACCTCGGCTTCGGCCGGTGCGTCTTCACCCGGCCCGGCGGCCTGCACGTCACGCGGCGGACGCGGCGGCCGGGCTTCGCGCGGCTCCCGCGGCTCGCGGGCCTCGCGAGGTTCGCGGGCCTCGCCCGCTTCGTCGCCGATCGGCTTGGGCCGCGCGCTGCGCACGCGGCGCTGGTTCTTCTGCAGTTCATCGCGCAGCTGCGCCACCAGGTCCTCGCGCACCTGGTCGCTGGCCTGGCTGAACTCCTGCCACCAGTCCGCCAGCACCACGTCGACCTCGCCGACGTCGGCGCGCAGGCGCATGAAGTCGAAGGCGGCGCGGAAGCGCGGCTGCTCCACCAGGCTGAAGGGCGTGTTGCCGGTCCGCTTCTCGAAGCGCGGCTGCATCATCCAGATCTCGCGCATGTCCGCACCCAGCTTGCCGCGGCCGGAGATGTCGCCGATGCGGGACTCGAACACCTCGTCGATCGCTTCCTGCAATGCCGGGAACGGGTGCATGCGGCGGCCGAGGCGCTGCGCCCAGCCGTCGCGCACGTCGGACCAGAGCACGCAGGCCAGCAGGAAGCTGGGGGCGACCGGCTTGTTCTCGCCGACGCGGCGGTCGGTGTCCTGCAGCGCGGCGCGCACGAACGGCTGTTCGGCCCGTTCCACGATGAGGTCCAGCAGCGGATAGATGCCCCGCGCCATGCCCAGCTGCTTCAGCTGCTCGATGGTGGCCAGCGAATGGCCCGTCTGCAGCAGCTTGAGCATCTCGTCGAACAGGCGGCTTTGCGGCACCTCGTTCAGCAGCGACAGGCTGGGCAGCAGCGGGGCCTTGGTCTTGGCCTCGAACTTGAAGCCGAGCGCCGCGAGCTTGGCGGCGAAACGCACGGCGCGGATGATGCGCACCGGGTCTTCGCGGTAGCGCGTGGCGGGGTCGCCGATCATGCGCAGCAGCCGCTTCTTGGCGTCGACGATGCCGCCGTGGTAGTCGACCACGATCCGGCGCTCCGGGTCGTAGTACATCGCGTTGATGGTGAAGTCGCGCCGCGCGGCGTCTTCCTCCTGCGGGCCCCAGACGTTGTCGCGCAGCACGCGGCCCGCGGCATCGACCGCGTGCTTCATGCCCGCGAGTTCGCTCTTGCTGGTGCGCTCGTTGCCGCTCACGGCCTCGGCGGCGGCGGCGTCCAGGTAGGCGCGGAAGGTCGAGACCTCGATCACCTCGTGTTCGCGGCCGCGGCCGAACACCACGTGCACGATGCGGAAGCGCCGGCCGATGATGAAAGCGCGCCGGAACAGGCTCTTGACCTCTTCCGGCGTCGCGCTGGTGGCGACGTCGAAGTCCTTCGGCCGCAGGCCCAGGAGCAGGTCGCGCACGGCACCGCCGACGATGTAGGCCTCGTGGCCCGCTTCCTTGAGCGTGTGGACCACGTTGAGCGCGCGTTCGTCGACCAGCGTCGGGTCGATCGCATGCTCCTCGGGTCCCACTTCCTGCCGCTTGCCGAACTTGGGCCGGGGACGGCCGGCCAGCAGCTTGTCGATGAACTTTTTGATCATGGGTTTCCGAAGAGGTCGAGTATGCGCCAGCCGCGCTCGAGGGCGAGGACGCGCAGGCGGGGGTCGGGATTGGTGGCGACCGGATGGTCCACGCGCTCGAGCAGCGGCACGTCGTTCATCGAGTCCGAATAGAAGGTGGTCTCCACGTCGGCCCAGTCCAGGCCGCGGGCGGCGAGCCACTGCGTGACGCGCACCACCTTGCCGTCGCGCATCGAGGGCACGCCGGCGATCTCGCCGGTGATCCAGCCACCGGCGTCGCGTTCCAGCTCCACGGCAATCAGCTCCGGCACGCCGAAGGCGGCGGCGATCGGGCGGGTCACCAGCTCGTTGGTCGCGGTCACGATCGCGACCGCGTCGCCCTGCCGCTGGTGGCCGCGCACCAGGTCGAGGGCGGCCGGACGCAGGTTCGGCTGGATCCACTCGCGCATGAAGCGCGCATGCGCCTCGTGGTAGGCCGCTTCGCCCCGCTGGCGCAGCGCCTCCACCGCGAAGCGCACGTAGTCGTGCACGTCCAGCGTGCCGGCCACGTAATGGGCATAGAAATCATCGTTGCGCCGCTTGAACTCCACCGGGTCGGTCCAGCCGATTTGCTGGGTGAATTCGCCCCAGGAATAGTCGGAGTCGATCGGCAGCAGCGTGTGGTCCAGGTCGAACAGCGCGATGCGTTGGCGCGTGAAGCTCACTCGTTCTCCAGCATGGACTTGACCAGGGGGATGGTGATGGCGCGCTGGGTCTGCAGCGCATAGGCATCGAGGTGTTCCAGCAGCTGCATGAGGCTGCCGAGGTCGCGCGAGAAGCGGTGCAGGATGAAGTCCATCACGTCGTCGCCGAGGAAGACGCCACGGGCGTCGGCCGCCTGGCGCAGCACGGCGCGCCGCTCCGGCTCGCCCAGCACGTGCAGCTCGAACACGTGGCCCCAGCCGAGGCGGGTGCGCAGGTCCTCGCGCAGTGCCAGGTCCGCCGGCGGCAGCAGGCCGGCCGCCAGCACCCCGCGTTGCAGGGTCTGCGCCTGGACGAACCAGGCGAAGGCCGCATGCTGCTGGACCGCGCTGTAGGCATGCACGTCGTCCATCAGCACCACCGCCCAGCGCTCGTCGTATTCGGGCGGCTCGGCCATGGAGGGGTCGAGCCAGCCGGCGGTGGCGCCCTGCTCCCGCAGGCTTTCGCGCACCGCCCGCAGCAGGTGCGTCTTGCCGCTGCCCGCCGCGCCCCACAGGTAGGTGGGCACCGGCGAGCGCGTGGGGCTGCCCGCCCACAGCTGCAGGTGCTTCCACGCCGCCTCGTTGGGGCCGGCGAGGAAGGAAGTGAGGCTGGGCGCGCGCGCCAGGCCGATGTCGAGCGTGAGCTGCTTCATGGGCGCCGGCGCTGGAACGGCCGGCAAGTAAAATCAACCGCAAATTCTATCGGGCCGCGCCTCACCGTTGCCCTCCCACCCCATGAGCTCCACTCCCCTCTCGTACAAGGACGCCGGCGTCGACATCGACGCGGGCGACGCGCTGGTCGAACGCATCAAGCCGCTGGCCCGCAAGACCATGCGCGAGGGCGTGCTCGCCGGCATCGGCGGCTTCGGCGCGCTGTTCGAGGTGCCCAAGCGCTACAAGGAGCCGGTCCTGGTGAGCGGCACCGACGGCGTCGGCACCAAGCTGAAGCTCGCCTTCGAGTGGAACATGCACGACACGGTCGGCATCGACCTGGTGGCCATGAGCGTCAACGACGTCCTGGTCCAGGGCGCCGAACCGCTGTTCTTCCTGGACTACTTCGCCTGCGGCAAGCTGGACGTGGACACGGCCGCGGCGGTGGTGGGCGGCATCGCCCGCGGCTGCGAACTGGCCGGTTGCGCGCTGATCGGCGGCGAGACGGCGGAGATGCCCGGCATGTACCCGGCGGGCGAGTACGACCTGGCCGGCTTCGCCGTCGGGGCGGTGGAGAAGTCGAAGATCCTGGCCGGCCAGGGCGTGCGCGAAGGCGACGTGGTCCTGGGGCTCGCCTCCAGCGGCGTGCATTCCAACGGCTTCTCGCTGGTGCGCAAGTGCATCGAACGGGCGGGCAGCCAGCTGCCGGCCACGCTGGACGGAAAGCCCTTCCGCGAGGCGGTCATGGCGCCGACCCGGATCTACGTCAAGCCGGTGCTCGCCGCCCTCGAAAAGCACGCCGGCATCCGGGCGCTGGCCCACATCACCGGTGGCGGCCTGCTGGAGAACATCCCGCGGGTGCTGCCGGACGGCATGGCCGCGCAGCTGCGCCAGGGCAGCTGGCCGCGCACCGAGCTGTTCGCCTGGCTGCAGGCCACGGCGGCCATCGACGACCACGAGATGAACCGCACCTTCAACAACGGCATCGGCATGGTGGTGGTCGTGGCACCGGACGAAGCGAAGGCGGTGGCCGCCAGCCTGCAGGCCGGCGGGGAGTCGGTCCACGAGATCGGCCGCATCGGCGCCCGGGGCACCGGACCGGCGGTCACGGTCGCCTGAGCGGCAGCCGCCGGGGGACGAGCGGCGGCGGCGTTGCGCCGCTACAAAAGGCGCAGCACGCCGGTCGCCCGCCCGGTGGACTTGGCGGCCGGGAGCCGCCACACTGTCCTTCCACTCAGGGAGGATGGCATGCCCGTCGTCGCGGTCGTCAACCGCAAGGGAGGGAGCGGCAAGAGCACCTTCGCCGCCCACATGGCCGCGTGGTGCGCCCGCGAGGGCCTCTCCGTGATGCTCGGCGACGTCGACCGCCAGCAGTCCAGCCGCGGGTGGCTGCGCCGCCGCGACCCTTCCCTGCCCGCCATCGCCCCCTGGGTCATCGACCAGAAGAACGTGCTGCGCGTGCCCACCGGCATCACGCACGTCGTGCTGGACACGCCCGGCGGCCTGCATGGCTTCGAACTGGCCCGCATCGTGATGTTCGCCGATGCGATCGTGCTGCCGGTCTGCCCCTCGGTGTTCGACCGGGAATCGGCCGCGGCCTGCCTGCAGGAACTGGCGACGCTGCCCCGCGTGGCCAAGGGCCAGTGCCGCCTGGCCACGGTCGGCATGCGGGTGGATGGCCGCACCAGCGCCGGCGACGTGCTGCGCGCCTGGGCCGGCGAGCACAAGGTTCCCATGATCGGCGTCCTGCGCGAGACGCAGAACTACGTGCGCAGCCTGGAACGGGGGTTGACGCTGTTCGACCTGCCGCCCGAGAAGGTCGAAACCGACATGGCCCAGTGGAAGCCGATCATCGACTGGATGCGGCCGGTGCTGATGCCGGTGACGGTGCCGGAGGTCCGGCGCGAACCGGTGCTGAACGCCCACCGCGTGCCCGTGCTCGGCGCCCGGCCGCTGCACCCGGGTCAGCAGGCGCTGCGCACCGCCTAGGCGCTCACTGCTTGGCGCGGCGCAGGTCGGCCACCCGGTCGGCGATGGCGTCGATGTCCAGCGCGTCCTGCGCGTGCACCAGGTAGGTTTCCAGGTCCTCGACGGCCCGCGAGGTGTGGCCCTGCTCCGCATGCGCCAGGCCGCGGTCGCGGTACTCCGCCCAGGCATCCGGCAGCAGCACCAGCAGGCGGTTCTGCACGGCGATGAGCCGCTGCCAGTCCTCCTGCGCGCGGTGGATCTCCTTGAGGTTGCGCAGCATGCGCGCGAGGATGTCGCGCGGCGGCGCGGCCTGCAGGTAGAGGCCCAGCGGCACCTCGAATTCGTCCACCAGGCCGCTGCGCCGCTTGTACGGCTCCAGGCGCTCCGACAGCTCCTCGCGCGACAGCGACTGCCCGGTGAACGGATCGATCACCACCTGCCCCTTGGGCAGGTTGACCTTGACCATGAAGTGGCCGGGGAAGCAGACGCCGCGCGCGTGCAGTCCGATGCCCTGCGCCAGCTCGATCCACAGCACCGCCAGCGAGATCTGGATGCCGCGCCGGGTGCGCAGCACCACGTTCAGGTAGCTGTTGTCGGGGTCGCAGTAGTCGTTGACGTTGCCGCCGAAGCTCAGGTCGCGGAAGAAGAACTGGTTGAGCGTGCGCAGGCGCTGCAGCGCCGCGGCGTCCGCGGGGATGCGGCGCTTCAGGCGGGACAGCAGCTGGTCGACGTCGCCCAGCACCACCTGCAGGTCGAGGTCGGGGTATTCGTCCTGGGCGACGCTGGCGGCCGCTTCGAGCAGCGGGAAATGCTCGTCGCTCTGCACCAGCATCCGGAAGTATTCCAGCGGAGTCGGTGCAGTGAATTGGAGCGACGTCATGCAGCCGTTGTAATGGACGGGCCAGCCGGCGTCAACCGCACGCCCGCAGCTTCGCTCCCCGCGTGGTCAACGCGTGACAAACTGACGCAGCTTCACGCCGGCCAGGGCCAGCGCGGTGAAGTAAATCGCAGCCGACGCCGCCAGCATGCCGGCCATGGCACCGGCGCGCAGCCAGCCCTGCGCCCGCCACTGCACCCAGGGGAAGCTGTGCGCGCCCCAGGTCAGGAACACCCCCAGCAGCGCCGTTGCGGCGAGCACCTGCACGGCGAAGAGGCCCCAGCCCGGGCTGGGCCGGTAGCTGCCGCGGCGCATCAGTCCCACCAGCAGCCAGGTGGCGTTGATCAAGGCGCCGACACCGATCGACAGCGCCAGCCCCGCATGCTGCAGCCAGGGCACGAAGGCGATGTTCATCAGCTGCGTGAGCACCAGCACCACGATCGCGATGCGCACCGGCGTGCGCATGTCGCGGCTCGCGTAGTAGCCGGGTGCCAGCACCTTGATCGCCACCAGTCCCAGCAGGCCGACGCCGTAGCCCGCCAGCGCCAGCGAGACCTGGCGCACGTCGGCATCGGTGAAGGCGCCGTAGTGGAACAACGTGGCCACGAGCGGCCCGGAGAACACCAGCAGGGCCACGGCCGCGGGGACGCTCAGGAGCAGCACCAGGCGCAAGCCCCAGTCGAGCATCGCGGAATAGCGATCCGGGTCGTCCGCGGCCTTGGCCGAGGCCAGCTGCGGCATCAGCACGACGCCGAGCGCCACTCCCAGCATGGCGGTGGGGAATTCCATCAACCGGTCCGCGTAGCTCAGCCAGCTGACGCTGCCGGCGGGCAGCCAGGACGCGATCTGGGTGTTGATCAGCAGCGAGATCTGCGCCACGCCCACGCCCAGCAGCGCCGGCGCCATGGTGCGCAGCACGCTGCGCATGCCCTCGTCGTGCCAGGCCTCTTTCAGCCGGCTCCAGCCGAGGCCGACCCGCGGCAGCAGGCCGAGCTTGCGCAACGCGGGGATCTGCACGCCCAGCTGCAGCGCGCCGCCCACCATCACGCCGACCGCCAGCGCGTAGATCGGCTCGACGCCGGCCGCCTGCAGGCGAGGCGCCAGCAGCCAGGCCGCCAGGATGACGCAGACGTTCAGCAGCACCGGCGTGGCGGCCGGGACCGCGAACTTCTTCCAGGTGTTCAGGATGCCGGCGGCCAGCGCCACCAGCGACATGAACCCGATGTAGGGGAACATGAAGCGCGTGAGCAGCACCGCGATCTCGAAATGGCGCGGGTCGCGCTGGAAGCCGCTGGCCAGCGCCCAGACCAGCACGGGCGCGGCGATCACGCCGATCGCGCAGGTGAGCAGCAGCGCCCAGGCCAGGATGGTGGCCACGCTGTCGATCAGGCGCTTGGTGGGCTCGAAGCCGTCCCGCTCCTTGGAATGCGCCAGGGCCGGCACGAAGGCCTGGCTGAAGGCCCCCTCGGCGAACAGGCGGCGGAACAGGTTGGGGATGCGGAACGCGACGTTGAAGGCGTCGGTCATGGCCGAGGCACCGAAGGCCGCGGCGATGAGGAATTCACGCAGGAGGCCGGTGACCCGCGAAGCCAGCGTCAGGACGGAGATGGTGGAGGCGGCTTTGAACAGGCTCACCGCGGCGAGTGTAGCCGCGGGTTCCCCACTGGAGGGCGGGGTCAAGGGGCCGGGCTATAATCGCGGGCTTTGCTGGCATCATCCTCAGACACCTAAGGAACATCAATGGCTTCTGGAAAACCCAAGAAGAAGAACCCGCGCCTGGCCTCCGGCCGCAAGCGCGCCCGCCAGGACGTGAAGCTCAACGCTGCCAACACGTCCCTGCGCTCCAAGTACCGCACCGCGGTGAAGAACGTCGAGAAGGCCGTCGCCGCGGGCGACAAGGCCAAGGCGACCGAACTCTTCGCCAAGGCCCAATCCATCGTGGACACGGTTGCCGACAAGGGCATCTTCCACAAGAACAAGGCCGCTCGCGACAAGAGCCGCCTCTCGGCGAAGGTCAAGGGCCTTCAAGCCGCCGCCGCCTGACACCACAGCGTCAGGTCCAGCCCGTGAGGCGCGAGCCCCACGCCGTTTGAACCGGGTGCGCTGCCAGCAAAGCAAAAAGCAAGAACCGCCTTCGGGCGGTTTTTTGTTGGTCGATCCGATCCACAGCGCCCGTCATCCCCGCGGAGGCGGGGATCCAGGGCTTCCGCATTCGGGGTGCGTCTGGAGCGGGCCTGCGGCCCACGGTGCGGGAGCCCTGGATTCCCGCCTGCGCGGGAATGACGCAAGACCTTACTTGTCCCGCTCCGGCAGCAGGCACGCCTCGCCCACCTGCAGGTCGTTGTCCTTGGCGAAGTTCAGGACGAAGTCCCAGGCCATCGGCTCGTGGGAACGCAGGTCGCTGTGGACGATCACGCACTTGATGCCGTTGATGACGGTCGGCACGCACCAGGGTGAGTAGCTGAGGTGGCTGCCGGGCTGGGCGCCGCCCGGGCGGAAAGAGCTCATGACGCCGGCAAGGCGCTCCGCCCAGTCGCTGGGACGAAACGTGCGTCCATCCCGGGTGACCCCCTGGATGAACACTTCCTTGGCGTTGCTGGAGACCATGGGTGGGTTGCTCTGGCGCCGGTGGCAAGGGTGGCTTGCTGCGGCGCACAAGTATTCTATCTTATATAAGAGTTGCAGCCGGATTGGACACCGCGCACCTGTCGGCAGGCTGTCGGGGCGCATCGGTGTGATGCGGAATTCTCAAACAAGCCACGCAATGCGTGTGCCTACAATCGTGCTCCAACGGCTCACACCACGTTGAGCCGCTTTCATTTGTGACGACGAGGAAGCGCGCAATGGCTCACATCGAGGCGGCATCGCCCCACACCATGAACACCTACGGGCGGCTGCCGATCGCGCTGTCGCACGGCGACGGCGTGTACCTGTGGGACGTGAACGGCAAGCGATACCTCGACGCGCTGGCCGGCATCGCCGTCAACACCCTCGGCCACAACCACCCGAAGCTGGTGCCTGCCCTGCAGGACCAGGTGGCCAGGATCATCCACAGCAGCAACTACTACCACGTGCCGAACCAGGAGAAGCTGGCGGCCAAGCTGGTCGAGCTGTCCGGCATGAGCAACGTGTTCTTCGGCTCGACCGGGCTGGAGGCGAACGAGGCCGCCATCAAGCTGGCGCGCAAGTTCGGCCACGACCGGGGCATCGAGAAGCCGCAGATCGTCGTCTACGAGAAGGCCTTCCACGGCCGCAGCATTGCCACGCTGTCGGCCACCGGCAACGAGAAGGTGCAGAAGGGCTTCGGCCCGCTGGTGGAAGGCTTCATCCGCGTGCCGCTGAACGACATCGCCGCCCTGCGCGCCGCGACCGACGGCAACCCGAACGTGGTGGCCGTGTTCTTCGAGACCATCCAGGGCGAAGGCGGCATCAACCAGATGCGCGCCGACTACCTGCAGAAGGTGCGGGAACTCTGCGACCAGAAGGACTGGCTGCTGATGATCGACGAGGTCCAGTGCGGCATGGGCCGCACCGGCAAGTGGTTCGCCCACCAGTGGGCCGGCATCGTGCCGGACGTGATGCCGCTGGCCAAGGGCCTGGGCTCCGGCGTGCCGGTGGCCGCCGTCGTGGCGGGCCCGCGCGCCGCCAACCTGTTCCAGCCCGGCAACCACGGCACCACCTTCGGCGGCAACCCGCTGGCGATGCGCGCGGGGGTCGAGACGATCCGCATCATGGAGGAGGAAGGCCTGCTCGAGAACGCGTCGCGCGTCGGCGCCCACCTCAAGGGCGCGCTTGCCCGCGAACTCGGCGGCGCCAAGGGCGTGGTCGAGATCCGCGGCCAGGGCCTGATGCTCGGCCTCGAGCTCGCCAGGCCGTGCAGCGTGCTGACGCAGCGTGCCGCCGATGCCGGATTGATGATCAGCGTCACCGCGGACACCGTCGTGCGCCTGTTGCCGCCGCTGATCCTGACGCAGGCCCAGGCCGACGAGATCGTCGCCATCCTCGCGCCGCTGGTGAAGGGTTTCCTCGCGGAATGACCATGCCGATCCGCCATTTCCTGCAGTTCAGCGACTTCAGCACCGAGGAGCACGAGTGGGTGTTCCAGCGTGCCGCGGTGATCAAGCGCAAGTTCAAGAACTACGAGAAGTACCATCCGCTGGCCGACCGCACGCTGGCGATGATCTTCGAGAAGGCCTCGACGCGCACCCGGGTGAGCTTCGAGGCCGGCATGTACCAGCTGGGCGGCTCGGTGGTGCACCTCACCACCGGCGACAGCCAGCTCGGCCGCGCCGAGCCGATCGAGGACAGCGCCAAGGTGATCAGCCGCATGGTCGACCTGGTGATGATCCGCACTTTCGGGCAGGACAAGATCGAGCGCTTCGCCGAGCACTCGCGCGTGCCGGTGATCAACGGCCTCACCAACGAGTTCCATCCCTGCCAGATCCTGGCGGACATCTTCACCTTCATCGAGCACCGCGGCTCGATCAGGGGCCGCGTGGTGGCCTGGGTCGGCGACGGCAACAACATGGCCAACACCTGGCTGCAGGCCGCCGAGCTGCTGGGCTTCACGGTGCACGTGAGCACGCCCACCGGCTACGAGGTCGACCAGGACATCGCGGGCATCCGCAGCAGCGACAGCTACAAGGTCTTCCGCGACCCGATGGAAGCCTGCCGCGGTGCCGACCTGGTGACCACCGACGTGTGGACCAGCATGGGCTTCGAGGCCGAGAACGAGCAGCGCCGCAAGGCCTTCGCCGAGTGGTGCGTGGACACCGAGATGATGAAGGTCGCCAAGCCGGACGCGCTCTTCATGCACTGCCTGCCGGCGCACCGCGGCGAGGAGGTCGAGGCCGACGTGATCGACGGCCCGCAGTCGGTGGTGTGGGACGAAGCGGAGAACCGCATGCACGTGCAGAAGGCGCTGATGGAGTACCTCCTGCTCGGCAAGGTGACGGGCTGAGCCTAGTTGGCCGCAGCGCCCGCGGCGTAGCGGCCGCCGCCGGGCGGTGCGGCGACCTTCCCCAGCTTCACCAGACGCTGTTCGACGGCGAAGGTGGTGCGGCCCAGTTCCTGCGCGACCTGCCGGAGCGCGATGCCGGCGTCGAAGGCGGTCTCCAGCGCGGCGTCTTCCTGGGCCGTCCAGGCCTTGCCCGCGTTCGGCGGCGCGGCACGCCGCACCTTGGCCGGCGCGGACGGCCCGGCACCGTCCCCCTCGAGCGCGCGCGACACCGCGTGCAGCGCCCGGATGACGGGCGGGGCGTTGTAAGGGCTGTCTTCCGGCATGGCCTCGCCGGTGACGGGATGGATGCCCTGCGCGAGGGTGTCGATAATCTGGCGCGCGATCTGCAGTTCCATGGATGCCTCCTTGGGGGTGGTGGATAGCTGTATTTGCATACAGCCTTGCCGCAACGCGCGCGCCACTCCTGCCGTTGACGACCGTATGTCCGACCCCGACCACCCCTGCCTGCGCTGCGGCGCCTGCTGCGCCGCCTACCGCGTGGACTTCGCCGTCTACGAACTCGACAGCGAAGGGGGCCGCGTGCCCGCCGGGCTCGCGGTGGAGGTGACCGGCAACACCTGGCGCATGCGCGGCACCGACCACGTGCCGATCCGCTGCGCGGCGCTCACGGGCAAGGTGGGCGAACGCGCCGCCTGCGGCATCTACGAATGGCGGCCCAACCCCTGCCGCGAGCTGGAGCCCGGCAGCTACGGCTGCGAGAAAGCCCGTGCGCGCCACGGCCTGCCGCCGCTCGAAGGCCCGATGCTTTAGGCCTGAAATAATTGCGCGGTGTTGGAACGAACCGACACCACGGCCAAAACGCGCGGCGCACACTTTCGCGCATGCGAAGACTCTGGGACATCTCTCCGCCGGTGCAGGAAGGCGCGCCGGTCTTCCCCGGCGACACCCCCTACCGGCAGCAATGGGCCGCGAGCATCGCGCCCGGCTGCCCGGTGAACGTGAGCACGCTCACGCTGTCGCCCCACGTGGGCGCGCACGCCGACGCGCCGCTGCACTACGACCCGCAAGGCGTGCCCGTCGGCGCGCTCCCGCTCGACACGTATCTCGGCGCCTGCCGCGTGATCCACGCGATCGCGAAGGGCCCGCTGGTCACGTGGGAACAGATCGCGCACGCGGTGGACGGCCTGCCGCCGCGCGTGCTGGTGCGCACCTACGCCCGCGCGCCGGTGGACCGCTGGGATCCGCAGCTCGCGGCCTTCGCGCCGGAGACGATCGAGCGGCTGGCGGACGCCGGCGTGCGCCTGGTCGGCATCGACACGGCCAGCATCGACCCCGCCGAGAGCAAGACCCTCGACAGCCACCAGGTGGTCCGCCGGCGCGGGCTGCGCGTGCTGGAGAACCTGGTGCTCGACGACGTGCCCGAAGGCGACTACGAACTGATCGCCCTGCCTCTCAAACTGATGACCGCCGACGCCTCGCCCGTGCGCGCCGTGCTGCGGGAGCTGGCGGCATGACGACGCTTGCTGACTGCCGCGCACTCGACGCGCAGGACCCGCTGCGTGCCCTGCGCGAGCTCTTCACGCTGCCGGAAGGCATCATCTACCTCGATGGCAACTCCCTCGGCCCGCTGCCGAAGGCCGCGCCGGAACGCATCGCCCGCGCCGTGCGGGAGGAATGGGGCCAGGGGCTGATCCGCTCCTGGAACAGCGCCGGCTGGTTCGAGATGCCGCAGCGCCTGGGCGACAAGATCGCCCGCGTCATCGGCGCCGGGCCGGGCGAAGTGGTCGCCACCGACAGCACCTCCGTCAACCTGTTCAAGGTGCTGAGCGCCGCGCTGTCCATGGTCGCGGCCGATGCGCCGGCGCGCCGCGTGGTGCTCAGCGAACGCAGCAACTTCCCCACCGACCTGTACATCGCCGAAGGCCTGTGCCGCGAGCGCGGCTGCGAACTGCGCCTGCTGGAGCCGCACGAGATCGCCGGCGCCCTGGGCGCCGACACCGCGGTGCTGATGCTCACGCACGTGAACTACCGCACCGGCGCGATGCACGACATGGCGGCCGTCACGCGTGCGGCGCACGCTGCCGGCGCGCTGGTGGTCTGGGACCTGGCGCACAGCGCGGGTGCCGTCGAAGTGGACCTGCGCGGGGCCGGTGCCGACTTCGCCGTGGGCTGCGGCTACAAGTACCTCAATGGCGGCCCGGGCGCACCGGCCTTCGTCTGGGTGCATCCGCGCCACGCCGACCGCTTCTGGCAGCCGCTTTCCGGCTGGTGGGGCCATGCGGCGCCGTTCGCCTTCACGCCCGACTACCGCCCTGCCCCCGGCATCGCACGCTACCTGTGCGGCACGCAGCCGGTGCTGAGCATGACGGCGCTGGAATGCGGGCTCGACGCCTTCCTCGCGGCGGAGCCGCTGGGCGGCATCCCGGCGCTGCGCCGCAAGTCGCTCGCGCTCACCGACCTGTTCATCGCGCTGGTGGAAGAGCGCTGCGCCGGCCACGGACTGGGCCTCGCGACCCCGCGCGAGCACGCCCTGCGCGGCTCGCAGGTGTGCCTCACGCGCGAGGAAGGCGCCTACGCGATCGTGCAGGCGCTCATCGCCCGCGGCGTGATCGGCGATTTCCGCGCCGGCCGGCCCGACATCCTGCGGTTCGGCTTCACGCCGCTGTACGTCGGCTTCGAGGACGTGTGGAACGCCGCCGAACACCTGCGCCAGGTGCTGGAAAGCGGCGAGTGGCGCGGCCCCGAATTCAACCGCCAGCACGCGGTGACCTGAACATGAGCACGCCCAAACCCGAAGAGATCGTCCAGTCCGAGCGCGCGCAGTTGGATTTCAGCCGCGACATGAGCTACGGCGACTACCTGCAACTCGATGCGATCCTGAACGCGCAGAAGCCGCTCTCGCCCGAGCACAACGAGATGCTGTTCATCGTGCAGCACCAGACCAGCGAGCTGTGGATGAAGCTGATGCTGCACGAGCTCGGCGCGGCGATCGCCGCGGTCTCGCGCGACGAGCTGCCGCCGGCCTTCAAGATGCTGGCGCGCGTGTCGCGGATCATGGAGCAGCTGGTCCACGCCTGGGACGTTCTGGCGACGATGACACCGCCGGAGTACAGCGCGATCCGCCCCTACCTCGCCAGCTCCAGCGGCTTCCAGAGCTGGCAGTACCGCTGCATCGAATTCCGCCTGGGCAACAAGAACGCGGCGATGCTCAAGCCGCACGAGCACCACGCCGGACGGCTGGCCGTCGTGCAGGCGGCCTACGAAGCGCCGTCCTTGTACGACGAAGCGCTGCGCCTGCTGGCGCGGCGCGGACTGCCGGTCCCGGCGTCGCACGTCGAACGCGACTGGACCCAGGGCTACGAGTCGAGCAAGGAAGTGGAGCAGGCTTGGCTGCAGGTGTACCGCAAGCCCGACGCGAACTGGGACCTCTACCAGCTCGGCGAAGAGCTCACCGACCTGGAAGATGCCTTCCGCCTCTGGCGCTTCCGCCACGTCACCACCGTGGAGCGCGTGATCGGCTTCAAGCGCGGCACCGGCGGCACCGGCGGCGTGAGCTACCTGCGCAAGATGCTGGACGTGGTGCTGTTCCCGGAGATCTGGCAGCTGCGCACGGAGCTCTAGGCTCCGTACAGCCAGGGCTGGTCCAGCAGCCGCGCGCCCAGCATGCGCAGGCCCGCATTGCGCGCGCGGCGCAGCAGGCCGTCCGCATGGAAGATCGTGGCGTTGCGCAAGGACCGCTCGTGCACGCGCCCGACGCGCTGGTAGCGGTTGAGCGCGTAGCGGCGGAAGGCGGTCGGCACATCGACGATGCGGTCGTCGGCGATCGCCAGCACCCGCTGCAGTTCGCGCGCATCCTCGATCGCCATGCCCGCGCCCTGCGCCAGGTAGGGCAGCATGGGATGCGCGGTGTCGCCCAGCAGCGCGATACGGCCCCGCGCCAGTTCGTCGGCGGAGCGCACCGGCGGGCGATCGTGCAGCACCCACAGGCGCCACTCCGGGACCGCCGCGAGCTGCTCGCGCACCCCGGCGCAAACGGGACCGAGCACGGCTTCGAGTTCGGAGCGCACGGCGAGATGGTCCCAGCCGCGCGGGTCGCCGGGCACCTGGCCCTCGACGAGGCAGACCGCGTTGAGGACATCCCCCCCGCGCACCGGATAGGTCACCAGGTGCATGCGCGGCGCGAGCCAGACCGAAACCTCGTGGCTGCGCAGCGGCGGCGGCAGGTCCGCTTGCCGCACCAGCCCGCGGTAGGCCAGGTGCCCGGTGGGCCGCGGCGCGCCATTGCCGGCGACCAGGCTGCGCGATTCGCTCCACAGGCCTTCCGCCAGCACCACCGCCTCGGCCTCCATGTCGGCGCCGCCCCTGGCACTCACGCGCACCAGCGCCTCCTGCTCCGCGAGCGCCGTCACCTTGCGCGCGGTGTGCAGGCGCACGCCCTGCGCACGGGCGGCGACGAGCAGTGCAGCATGCAGGTCCGCGCGATGGACCGTGAGGTAGGGGGCGCCGTAACGCTGCTCCATGTCCGCGAGGGGCAGCGACGCGAGTTCGCCGCCATCCACGCCGTCGCGCACGCGCAGCCGCTGCGGCGCGAAGACCTGCTGCTGCAACTCGCCCTGCAGCAGGTCCCATTCGCGCAGGATGCGGACGACGTTGGGCCCGAGCTGGATGCCGGCCCCGCCTTCGGCGAAGGTCACGGACTGCTCCAGCAGGCGGGCCTCCCATCCGGCGTGGCGCGCGGCCGTCGCGGCGGCGAGCCCGCCGATCCCGCCGCCCGCGACCAGCAGTTCGCGGCTCACGCTGCGGCTTCCCGGCTCACGCCAGGAGCTGTCGGAGCACGTAGGGCAGGATGCCGCCGTGGCGGTAGTAGTCGACCTCGATCGCCGTGTCGATGCGCAGCGTCAGCTTGACCTCCTGCCGCGAGCCGTCCGGCCGGCGGATCACCATCGCGGCCTGGCTTTGCGGACGCAGCTGCGGGTCCGGCTCGATGTCGATCACTTCCTCGCCCGTGAGGCCCAGCGCCTGCCAGCTCATGTCGCCCTGGAACTGCAGAGGCAGCACGCCCATGCCGACCAGGTTGCTGCGGTGGATGCGCTCGAAGCTGCGTGCCACCACCGCCTTGATGCCGAGCAGCTGGGTGCCCTTGGCCGCCCAGTCGCGCGACGAGCCGGTGCCGTACTCCTCGCCCGCCAGGATCACGGTGGCGCGGTTCTCCGCGATGTACTTCATCGCCGCGTCGTAGATGAACATCTTCTCGGCCCGGCCATCCGGGTGGCGGTACAGCGTGAGTCCGCCCTCCTCGCGCGAGCCGTCCGGCCCCGGCGGCAGCATCAGGTTCTTGATGCGCACGTTGGCGAAGGTGCCCCGCATCATCACTTCATGGTTGCCGCGGCGCGAGCCGTAGCTGTTGAAGTCGGGCTTCTGCACACCGTGCTCCAGCAGCCACCTGCCCGCGGGCGAGGTGTCCTTGATGGAGCCGGCAGGAGAGATGTGGTCGGTGGTGATCGAGTCGCCGAACAGGGCCATGATGCGGGCGTCGCGGATCGCCTGCGGCGAGCCGCCCACGGCCGACTGCACCGGCTTCGCGGCCGGCGGCTCCATCGCGAAGTCGGCGAAGAACGGTGGCTCCGCGATGTACGTGCTGGTCGGCCAGTTGTAGGTGGCACCCGAAACGCCCTGGATGCCGCCCCACAGCTCGCCGGGGTCGCTCTTCACCTTGCCGTAGTTGTTGCGGTAGCCCTTGGCGTTCATGGCGTGCCGCATCAACTTGTGGATCTCGTCGCTGGTCGGCCAGATGTCGCCGAGCCAGACGTCCTTGCCGTCGGCGCCCTGCCCCACCGGCTCGGTCATCAGGTCCTTCAGCACCGTGCCGGCGAGCGCGTACGCCACCACGAGCGGCGGGCTCGCCAGGAAGTTCGCCTTGATGTTCGGGTGGATACGCGCCTCGAAGTTGCGGTTGCCGGAGAGCACGGCGGCGCACACCAGGTCGCTCTGGCTGATCGCCTCGTTGATCTCCGGCGTGAGGTCGCCCGAGTTGCCGATGCAGGTGGTGCAGCCGTAGCCGGCCAGGGTGAAGCCCAGCTGCTCCAGGTACGGCAGCAGCTTCGCGTCCTGCAGGTACTCGGTGACCATGCGCGAGCCGGGGGCGAGCGAGGTCTTGATGTGCGGCTTGACCTTCAGGCCCTTCTCCACGGCCTTCTTCGCCAGCAGGCCGGCGGCGAGCATCACGCCCGGGTTCGACGTGTTGGTGCAGCTGGTGATGGCCGCGATCAGCACGTCGCCGTTGCCGATGGTGATGTCGCCCACCTCCACGTGCGGCACCGACATGGCATGCGCCGCCGGGAGCGTCGGCTTGTTGTCCTGCATCTCGCGCTCGAAACGCGGCGCGCCGATCGGCACCGGCGGGTTGTCGGCCGGCAGGCGCTCGTCCATCTTCTCGATGCCGGGCCGCTGCACCAGGTGGCGCGTCAGCAGCACGTCGGCCGACTGGTTGAAGCCGTTCTCCTGGACCGGCCTGGAGAACAGGCTGGTGAACGTGCTGGCCACCTTGCCGAGCTCGATACGGTCCTGCGGACGCTTCGGGCCCGACAGGCTGGGCGTGACGTCGCCCAGGTCCAGCCGCACCACCTGCGAGTAGTCGATGTCGCCAGGCATCGGCACGCCGAACATCCCCTGCGCCTTGCAGTAGGCCTCGAGGTACTTGATCTGGTCCTTGCTGCGCCCCGTGCCCTCGAAGTACTCCAGGGTGCGCTCGTCGACCGGGAAGAAGCCCATGGTGGCGCCGTACTCGGGCGCCATGTTGCCGATGGTGGCGCGGTCCGGCACCGCGATGTTGCGCGTGCCCTCGCCGAAGAACTCGACGAACTTGCCGACGACCTTGTGCTTGCGCAGGATCTCGGTGACCGTGAGCACCAGGTCGGTGGCGGTGCAGCCTTCGCGCAGCTTGCCGGTGAGTTCGAAGCCGACGACGTCGGGGGTGAGGAAGTACACCGGCTGGCCGAGCATCGCCGCCTCGCCTTCGATGCCGCCCACGCCCCATCCCACCACGCCGATGCCGTTGATCATCGTCGTGTGGCTGTCGGTGCCGACCAGCGAGTCGAAGTAGCAGACGCCGTCGTCGCGCTGGTGGACACCGCGCGCCAGGTACTCCAGGTTCACCTGGTGCACGATGCCGAAGCCGGGCGGGACCACGCCGAAGGTCTTGAAGGCCTGCATGCCCCACTTCATGAACTGGTAGCGCTCGCGGTTGCGGCGGAACTCCAGCTGCATGTTGAGGTCGATGGCGTCCTTCGTCCCGTAGTGGTCGACCATGATCGAATGGTCGACGACCAGGTCGACCGGCACCAGCGGCTCGATGCGGCCCACGTCCTTGCCCAGCCGCTGGGCGGCGCTGCGCATGGCCGCCAGGTCGGCCAGCAGCGGCACGCCGGTGAAGTCCTGCAGCACCACGCGGGCCACGGTGAAGGGGATCTCGTCCGTGCGCTCGGCGTTCGGCTGCCAGTTGGCGACCTGCGCCACGTGCTCGGCCGTGACCTTGCGGCCGTCGCAGTTGCGCAGCACCGACTCGAGCACGATGCGCATCGAGAACGGCAGGCGGCGGACGTTGGGGAAGGTCTTGGCGAGCTCGGGCAGGGAGTAGAACCTGCCGCTCTTGCCCAGCCCGGCCTTGAAGGTCTGGAGTGTGTTGGCGAAGGTGTTGTTCATGCTCGGCCTCTCGTTGTTGCTTTGGGCCATTGTGCCGCCAGTCGCCAGCCGGCGGGCGCGCAGGGGCGGCTCAGGCCGGTAGCGGCAGGTAACGCACCGCCAGCACGCCTGCGATGGCCCGCAAGCGGTCCAGCACATCGGCGGCGACCGCGGAATCGACGTCGACCAGGGTGTAGGCCATCTCGCCCCGCGAGTTGTTGACCATCTTGTGGATGTTCAGCCCCGCCTGCGCCATGGCGGTGGAGATCTGGCCGAGCATGTTGGGCACGTTGGAGTTGGCGATGGCGACCCGCCAGGAAGACTCGCGGCGCATGCTGACCGCCGGAAAGTTGACCGCATTGCGCACGTTGCCATGCTCGAGGAAGTCGCGCAGCTGGTCCACCACCATGACCGCGCAGTTCTCCTCGGCCTCGCGCGTGGAGGCGCCCAGGTGCGGCAGCGCGATCACCCGCGGGTGCCGCAGGATCGCCGCATGCGGGAAGTCGCAGACGTACGCGCCGAGCTGGCGGCCGTCCAGCGCGGCCATCGCAGCGGCATCGTCCACGACGCCTTGCCGCGAGAAGTTCAGCAGCACGCCCTCGGGCTGCATCAGCCGCAGGTTCTCGGCGTGCACCAGGTGGCGCGTGGCCGGCACCAGCGGCACGTGCAGGCTCACCAGCCGCGCGTTCTTCAGCACGTCCTCGACGCTGGCGGCGCGCTGCACCTGCGAGGGCAGGCTCCAGGCCGCATCGACCGTGATCTCCGGGTCGTAGCCCATCACCTGCATGCCGAGCTTGATGGCGGCATCGGCGACCATGCTGCCGACCTTGCCGAGGCCGATCACGCCCAGGGTCTGGCCGGCGAGTTCGAACCCGGCGAACGCCTTCTTGCCGTCCTCGATGGCCTGTTCCAGGTCGGCACGCCCCGCATCGAGCCCGTCGACGAAGCGCTGGGCCGCGCCCAGGTTGCGCGCCGCCATCAGCATGCCGGCGAGGACGAGCTCCTTGACCGCATTGGCGTTGCCGCCGGGGGCCGTGAACACCGGAATGCCGCGGGCGCTGAGCGCCTGCACCGGGATGTTGTTGGTGCCCGCGCCGGCGCGGGCGACGGCGCAGACGCTTGGCGGGATCTGCGTGCCGTGCAGGTCGGCGGAGCGGACCAGGATGGCGTCGGGCGCCGCGAGGTCCTTGCCCGTGAGGTAGCGGCCGGCAGGCAGCCGCTCGAGGCCAGATTTCGAGATCTGGTTGAGAACCAGGATCCCGAAAGGCCCCTCAGCCATGCTGGCTCTCGAATTCCTTCATGTACTGCACCAGCGCCTGCACGCCCTCGGTCGGCATGGCGTTGTAGATCGAGGCACGCATGCCGCCCACGGACCGGTGGCCCTTCAGCTGGATCATCCCGCGGGCCTGCGCGCCTTTCAGGAAGGCTTCGTCCAGCGCGGCGTCCTTCAGCCAGAACGGCACGTTCATCAGCGAGCGGTCTTCCTTCGCGACGGGGTTGCGGTAGAAGCTGCTGCCGTCCAGGAAGTCGTAGAGCAGGCGCGCCTTGGCCCGGTTGTGCTCTTCCACCGCCGGCATCCCGCCCGTGGCCTTCACGTGCTGGAGCACCAGGCCCATGATGTAGATCGCGTAGGTGGGCGGCGTGTTGTACATCGAGTCGTTCTCGGCCTGCGTCTTGTAGTTGAAGGCCGAAGGCGTCACGGGCAGCGCGTGTCCCAGCAGGTCTTCGCGCACGATGACCACGGTGAGGCCGGACGGACCCATGTTCTTCTGCGCGCCGGCGTAGATCAGGCCGTACTTCGACACGTCGAGGGCCCGCGACAGGATGTCCGAGGACATGTCGGCCACCAGCGGCACGCCGGCCGTGTCGGGGGTCCAGTGGAACTGCACGCCGCCGATGGTCTCGTTGGAGCAGATGTGCACGTAGGAGGCGCCGGGGTCCAGCTTCCACGCGGCCTGCTCCGGGATGGCCGTGAACTTCGAGGATTCGGCGGTGGCGGCAACGTTGACCGTGCCGAAGTTCCGCGCTTCCTTGTACGACTTCTTCGACCAGTCGCCGGTGAGCACGTAGTCGGCGCGGCCGGTGCGGCCGATCAGGTTCATGGGCACGATCGCGTTCTCGCCGATCGCGCCGCCCTGCATGAACAGGACCTTGTAGTTCGCGGGGATGGCCAGCAGTTCGCGCAGGGTCGCCTCGGCCTCCGCGTGGATGGACATGAACTCCTTGCCGCGGTGGCTCATCTCCATCACCGACATCCCGGAGCCGCGCCAGTCCAGCATCTCCTGCGCGGCCTGGCGCAGTACGGGCTCCGGCAGCGTGGCGGGACCGGGACTGAAGTTGAAAACGCGGGTCATGGAAGCTGTCTCTCGTCGGCGGGCAGGCGCGGGTGCGCGGGCCTGCCAGCATACAAGAAGCGCCTTGACCCGCCCCGGGTCAGGCCCAGGCCGTGCGCCGCGCGCCGCGCAGGCCCGCCCATTCCAGGGCCGCGAGGGCGCCGACCGCGACGGCCAGCACGAGCAGCCAGCCCTGCCCCAGCCAGGTGGCGGCGGCCCCCGTGAACAGCAGTTCCACGCAACCGGCCACCCACACGAGGTTGGCCAGGACCAGCAGGACGACGCCACCCCGGGACACGGGCCGTCCGCGCGCCAGCCACGCGGCGAACGCGGCATAGGCGAACAGCGCGTAGCCGCTGGCGGACAGCAGCCCCTGCGGCAGGCCCAGCCAGCCGGCGAGCACCGGCGCGGCCGCCACCTGCAGGACACCGGTGGCCAGGCCCGATGCGGCATCGGCCCAGAGCACGGCGGGAAGGAAGCGGGGGGAGGCGATCAGGTTCATGGCAGCTCCTTGGGTGGTGAGGCCCGCACTTTCGTCGCGGGACCACGGCCGGTCCATGACCTCGGAGGTCATGGAAGGCGCCCCCGGCCGCGACTACCATCGCGGCCATGGACCTCGCCCTCGCCTCGCCCGCGCCCGCCGGGACCAGCCTCACCTTCGGCGACCACCTGCGCCAGTGGCGCCAGCGGCGCCGCATGAGCCAGCTCGACCTGGCCGGCGAAGCGGACATCTCGACGCGGCACCTGAGCTTCGTGGAGACCGGCCGCTCGGTGCCCAGCCGCGAGATGGTGCTGCGCCTCGCCGAGCGGCTGGACATCCCGCTGCGGGAACGCAATGCGCTCCTGATCGCGGCCGGCTACGCGCCCATGTACCGCGAGCGGCCCTTCGACGATCCGGCGCTGGCGACGGCGCGCGAGGCCGTGCAGCTGATCCTGCGCAGCCACGAGCCCTACCCCGCGCTCGCGGTCGACCGGCACTGGAACCTGCTGGCGTCCAACGCGATGGTGGGCCCGCTGCTGGCCGCCGTCGATCCTTCGCTGCTGCAGCCCCCGGTGAACGTGCTGCGCCTGAGCCTGCATCCGCAGGGCCTGGCCCCGCAGATCGTGAACCTCGGGCAGTGGCGGCACCACCTGTTCGAGCGGCTGCGGCGGCAGGTGCAGGTGACCGGGGACGCCGCGCTGCAGGCGCTGCTGGAGGAACTGCGCGCCTACCCGGTTCCCGAAGGCGGCGAGCACACCCGGCTGGACGGCGAGGTGCTCGGCGTCGCCATGCCCTTCCGCCTGCGCACGCCGGCGGGCACCCTGAACTTCATCAGCACCGTGACGATCTTCGGCACCCCGGTGGACGTCACGCTGGAGGAGCTGGCGCTGGAGACCTTCTTCCCCGCCGACGCGGCGACGGCGGAGGCCTTGCGCGCGATGGCCTCCGCCTAGGCCTCGGCCGTCCCCGGCAGCGCGTCGTCGAGCGGCTCGTCGTGGATGCGCCGCTCGAAGGCGCGCAGCCGCTTGTAGACGGAGATCAGTTCCACGATCGTTCCCCAGCTGAGCACGAGGTACTGGAAGGATTCCGTCACCTTGTCGAAGGCACGGGCGATCTGCTGCATGACGCCCAGCGTGATCACGCCGGCCGCGATGGTGGGCCCCATCGCGATCAGGGGCACCAGCACGCTCACCTGCAGGTAGGACCACTTCACGACGTCGAAGTACAGGTAGTGGAAGAACAGGCGGAAGTAGTTGCGCCGCACGTGCTGGAACAGTGAAGCCGCGACCGCCGGCGTGGCGCGGTCGGCGTGGTCTTCGCCGTACACGAGCTCCTTCCGGTAGGCCGCTTCGACCCGCTGGTTGTTGAACTCCAGCCCCGGCAGCAGCACGCCCGTCGCGGCCAGCAGGATGGTGCCGAACAGCGCCCAGCCGATGGAGACCCACACCAGCGAATGCGGGATGGAACCGATGACGGGGATCGACGTGATCTTGTCCGAGAGTCCCCACAGGATGGGCAGGAAGGCCGCCAGCGTCATCAGGCTGCGCATCAGCTCGACGCCCAGGCTCTCGACGATCCGCGCGAAGCGCATGGTGTCCTCCTGCACCCGCTGCGCGGCGCCTTCGATGGTGCGCAGCTTGGGCCAGAACGCCATGTAGTAGTCGTTCATGGCCTGGCGCCAGCGGAACACGTAGTGCTTCACGAAGAAGTCGACCAGCACCGCCACCGTGATGTAGATCATCGCGATCGACAGGAAGGTGGACAGCTGCTGCCAGTACTGCGGCAGCGTGATGCTGCCCGGCGTCGACAGGGCCTTCTGCACCAGGTCGTAGAACGTCCCGAACCACTCGTTGATCTGCACGTCCAGCTGCACGCGGTACCAGGTCGCCGCGAGGATCAGCAGCGTGCCGAGCACGGACCACGGCATCCAGCGGCGCGAGAGGAAGAAGGAACGGAACATGCGGGGACCTCGGAGTTCGGCTGCGCGCATGCTACCGGTTGCCCGCTCCACGCGGGCGCGCTCCTGTAAAGATAGCTGCAGAGGCATGGTGGATGCGGCGTGTCGAATTACCGGCGTTCACGCCCCGTGTCGGTGCGCAGCGGGCTGCAGCTGTCGGCGCGCGCGTACAGCGCGCACGGGGAGGTGCCGACGAAACCGCGCGGACGCGCCCCGCACGATGGACCTGCTTCACCTACGTGCCGGATCCTTCCGGGCGGCGGGGTGAGTGGGTCATGCGCCGACGCCGCGCAGTGGTGCGCGGGGCGGCCCAATCAACGTGTCAGGTCCATCCAGGGAGCCAAGATGAAAAGCAAGATGAAGAAGATGCAGATGACGCTGCTCACCGCCACGCTGGCGGGGGCGCTCGGCGTCGCGTTCGCGCAGGGTGTCGGCGGCGGCGTCGGCGGCGGTGCCGGGGGCGGCGGCGGAGCGGGCGCCGGTGCAGGCGTCGGCGGCGGTGGTGGTGGTGGTGGTGGCGCCGGTGCAGGCGTCGGCGGCGGTGCCGGGGTCGGCGGCGGTGCCGGTGGCGGTGGCGCCGGCGCCGGCGCCGGTGCAGGCGTTGGCGGCG
>NZ_JADDIV010000003.1 GCF_015070875.1 Ramlibacter pallidus | reverse complement strand
CCCCCGCGCCGACCGCCGAAGCGCCCGCGCCCGGTCCTGCACCCGCGCCGGCACCGGCGGCCGCGCCCGCGGCCCCCGCGGCTGCCGCTCCTGCGCCGGCCGCACCCGCGGCCCCGGGCCGCACGGGCGACGTCGGGTCCGAATTGTTCGTCGTGCCCGACACGACCCTCGCAGCCACGCGAGCCACCTCCGGCTTCCTGGTGGAGACCGGATCCATTCGCACCCCGGAGGTCGGCAGCCTGCGCGTGCTGGACACGGTCGTGTTCGACCGCGCCGGGCTCGACCTCGTCGCCACCCAGGCACCGGCGGACCTCTTCCTGTCCGGGTTGGGCAGCCAGGGCGGGGACGAGGGCTCGCGCCTCGACGCACTGCAGCGATCCCTCCGCTCGCCGGCCTTCGCCACGGAGCTCGATCGCCTGCGTGAATCGGTACGCGAGGACCTGAAGCTGGACCAGGCGGTGAGCATCTCGGTCGCGAGCGTCTCGCTCGGCCTGTCGCTGGTATACGTGCTCTGGCTGATCCGCGGCGGCGTGCTGGTGGCGAGCTATCTTTCGGCGCTGCCCGCGTGGCGCATCCTCGATCCGCTGCCGGTGCTGGCGCGCGTGGACGAAGAGGAGGGTGAGGACGACGAACCCTGGCAGGACGACCGCCACGACCCGCGCAACTCGCTGCGGGGCTTCGGATGAAGCTGCTCAACACCCGCACCTACATCTCGCTGGGCCTGGTGTCGCTGGTCAGCACGGCCCTGCTGGCCGCCTCCTTCTTCGGCCTGGTGCCCGACCGGGACGCGGCGGTGCGCGACGGACGCGTGGCCCTCGCCGAATCGTTGGCGGCTTCGAGCACGGCCATCCTCGGCAGCCGCGAGCCGCGGGTGCTCGAGGACGTGCTGCGCTTCGTGCAGAAGCGCAATGCCGACCTGCGCTCCATCGGCTTGCGCAGCCACGATGGCAAGCTGGTGCTCGCGGTCGGTGACCACCTGCGGCACTGGGTGCCCATGGACCACGAGCGCGCCAGCCAGGCGCAGATCCAGGTGAACCTGCAGGCCGGCGGCCAACCCTGGGGCCAGCTGGAGCTGCGTTTCGCGCCCCTGGCCCCACCCGGCATCGCGGGCCTGCTGTCCACGCCGCTGATCCCGCTGCTCGCCTTCTGCTCGGTCCTCTGCTTCCTCGGGTTCCAGGTCTACCTGGCCCGCGTGCTGCGCCACCTCGACCCTTCGAAGGCCATCCCCGGCCGCGTGCGCTCCGCCCTGGACTCCCTGACCGAGGGCCTGCTGGTGATCGACCGCAAGCAGGAGGTGGTGCTGGCCAACGAATCCTTCGTCAAGCTGCTCGGGCGCGCCAACGAGCAGATGATGGGGGCGCCGGTGGCCTCCATCCCGTGGCTCGACGACCAGGGCCAGCCGCTCGCGCCCGGCACCCATCCATGGGCGACCGCACTGGAGACCGGCGCCGTGCAGCGCGACCTGCACCTGAAGCTGCTGGACACGGCGGGCCGCCCGCGCAGCTTCGTCGTCAACTGCTCGCCCGTGCTGGCCACCGGCGGCAAGGCCTCGGGCGTGCTGATCAGCCTGGAGGACATCACGCTGCTGGAGGAGAGCCGCGTCGAACTGCGCTCGGCGAAGGAGGAGGCGGAGGCGGCCAACCGGGCCAAGAGCGAGTTCCTGGCCAACATGAGCCACGAGATCCGCACGCCGATGAACGCCATCCTCGGGTTCACCGAATTGCTCAAGCGCGGCTTCGGCAAGAGCGAGCGGGAGTCGTCCCGCTACCTCGACACCATCCACCAGAGCGGCAAGCACCTGCTGGGCCTGATCAACGACATCCTGGACCTGTCGAAAGTGGAGGCCGGCCAGCTGACCGTGGAGAAGATCGGCTGCGCGCCGCACGCCGTCATCCAGGCGGCCCTCTCGGAGCTGGGGCTGAAGGCGCAGGAAAAGGGCATCCGCCTGTCCATGCGCCTGCTGACGCCGGTGCCGGAACAGGTGCAGTCGGACCCCGCGCGGCTGCGGCAGGTGGTGCTGAACCTGCTGTCCAATGCCGTGAAGTTCACCGAGCAGGGCGGCGTGGAGGTCCTGCTCGCGTGCAACGGCAATGCCTACACCGTGGAAGTCACGGACACCGGCATCGGCATGGAGCCGGCCAAGGTCGAATCGATGTTCGACCCGTTCACGCAGGCCGATGCCTCCATCACGCGGCGGTTCGGCGGCACCGGCCTGGGCCTGGCCATCAGCCGCAAGCTCGCCCGCGCCCTCGGGGGCGACCTCAACGCCACCAGCCAGCCGGGCGTCGGCACCACCATGATCTTCACCTTCGCCACCGGGTCGCTGGACGGCGTGCGGATGCTGGACGCCGCGCAGCTGGCGCAGGCGGCCACGGCGTCCGCCGCGCAGCGGCGCACCCGCTGGAAGATCCCGTCGGCGCGCGTGCTCGTGGTCGACGACGGCGCGGAGAACCGGGAACTGCTGTCCCTGGTGCTGACCGAGAACGGCCTTTGGGTGGAAGAGGCCGAGAATGGCCAGGTCGCGCTGGACAAGCTCGCCGCCGGCAGCTTCGACCTGGTGTTGATGGACATGCAGATGCCGGTGCTGGACGGGCATGCCGCCACCCGCGAGCTGCGCCGGCGCGGGCTGCAGGTCCCGGTGGTGGCGCTGACGGCCCATGCCATGAAGGGCTTCGAGGAGGAAGTGCTCGCGGCCGGCTGCACCGCCTACCTGACCAAGCCGGTCGACATCGATGCGCTGCTGCAGCAGGTGGCGCAGCTCCTCGGAGGCATCCCGGAAGCCGCCGACACCGCGGCTGCGGCCCCCGTCTTCGCGGACATCATCGACCTGCCGCTGGCCGAAGGTCCGATCCGCTCCCGGTTCGCCGACAACGCCAGGCTGGTGCCCATCGTCCGCAAGTTCGCGGCCCGCCTGCAGCAGCAGCTGGGGGTGGCCCGGGCGGCCGTCGATTCCGGGGACCTCGAGGAGGTCGGGCGGCTGGCCCACTGGCTGGCGGGCGCCGCCGGCACGGTCGGGTACGACGCGTTCACCGACCCGGCGCGGGAGATGGAGGCCGCGGCGAAGGCCGGCGACCAGCCGGCGGCTGATGGCGTGCTGCAACGCCTGGCCCGGATGGCGGACCTGATTGAGGTGCCGCAAGCCGCCACGAGCTAGTGCGCGGCACAATGCAGCCATGATCGAGAAGGACTCGTCTTCCGGGGCGCCCAGCGGCGGCGGCTTTCGCGACACCCTGTCGACGCAGCCGACCGTGTTCGTGCCCGGCGAGGACAAGCTGACGGAGCAGGAACTGCGCGCGCTGTCGCCGCAGGACATGCTGTGGCGCCATCGCTCCACGCAGAGCCTGTCGCAGGCGTTGATCATGATGGTCGACGACGAGATCCTCAACATCGAGATGACGCAGGCTTTCCTGATGGACGCCGGCTACCGCCATTTCGTCAACACCGACCAGCCCGAGAACGCGCTGGACATGATGCGCAAGGCGGTGCCGGGCGTGCTGCTGCTCGACCTGAGCATGCCCAAGGTGAGCGGCCTCGAGATCCTGGCGGCGATGCGGGACGACAGCGCGCTGCGCCACGTGCCGGTGATCGTGCTCACCAGCAGCACGGACCCGCAGGTGAAGCTCAAGGCGCTGGCGCTCGGCGCCATGGACTTCCTGTCCAAGCCCGTGGATCCCAGCGAACTCGGGCTGCGCATCCGCAACACGCTGACCGCCAACGCCTACCGCGAGTACCTGGGGCAGCACGATGCCCTGACCGGCCTGCCCAACAAGCAGCGCTACCGCAAGATGGCCGCCGAGGTCCTCTCCCAGGCCAAGGCGGCCGGGAGTGCCGGCGCGCTGCTGCACATCGGGGTGGACGCGCTGGGGCGCATCAACGATGCCCTGGGCCGCGTGGTGGGCGACCAGCTGTTGCAGCGCATCGCCAAGCGCCTCGCCAGCTGCGTGCAGACCGAAGCCGGCGGCGAGCTCGCGTCCGAGCAGCAGAACCCGACGCTCTATCGCTTCGACGGCGACGAGTTCGCGGTCATCGTGCCGTACATGGAAGGCGTGCACAGTGCGGCCGCCTTCATCAGCAAGCTGCTCGAGGAGGCCACCGTCAGCTTCCAGCGGCAGGGTTCGCCCGAGGTGTTCGTCACTTCCAGCATCGGCGTTTCGGTGTTCCCCAACGACGGCATGGACGCCGACGTGCTGATCCGCAACGCGGGCCTGGCGCTGCGCCACGCGAAGCAGGCCGGCACCAACCGCTACGAGTTCTTCTCGCCGCGCTTCAACGAGCAGGCCATGAGCCGCCTCGACCTCAGCGCGGAGCTGCGGCACTGCATCAGCCGCGACGAGATCGAGCTGATGTACCAGCCGCGGGTGGAGCTCGCCAGCGGGCGCGTCGTGGCGGCGCAGGCCATCGTGCGCTGGAAGCATTCGTCCGGGCGGATCATCGAGGGCGACGAGCTGATGGACCTGGCCGGCCAGACCGACATGGACGTCGCGATCACCGAGTGGCTGTTCGACCAGCTGCACAAGCACGTGAAGCACTGGAAGTCGGCGGGCCTGCAGCCGGTGCCGACCGGCATCAAGGTGTCCCTGGCCAACATGCATCCGCGCGACCTGGGCTACCTGGTGAGCGCCGCAGTGAACAGCGGCATCGAGCTGAACATGCTGTCGCTGGAACTGCAGCACGTGACCGCCCTGGAGAACCTGCCCCCGCGGGAGGCGGCGCACCTGCCGGGGCTGCGCAAGAAGGGCGTGCGCATCGCGCTGGACCGGTTCGGCGCCACGGCCTCGGTCGGGCACCTGCGCAAGCTGATGTGCGACGAGATCAAGATCGACGCCTCCTTCATGGCCGACCTGGAGAAGGACGCCGCGGTGCAGGCCATGCTGCTCGGCATGGGAGACCTGGCGCGCCGCCTGCGCGTGAACTGCGTGGCCTGCGGCGTCGACACCGCGCAGCAGCTGGCCTTCCTGCGCAGGAACAACTGGGACCAGGCGCAGGGCCGGGTCCTGGGCGAGCCGCTTTCGGACCTGAACTTCGCCGCCAAGTGGCTCACGCGCAGCGGCAAGCCCCTGCGCGTGCCGCTGCCCGGCGACGGCACCTGACGCTGCCCGGGCGGCTAGTGGAATCCACCGAGTAGGCAGCGCCGCCGCCGCAGGCGTAGACTGGGCCGCGGCCCCGACCGGGCCACCCGTCAGGAGGCCTCCTTGCAGCCGACGAACATCGCCGACCCGGCGTACTTCCACAAGGTCGTGGATTGCCAGTGGGCGTGCCCCGCGCACACCCCGGTCCCCGAGTACATCCGGCTGATCGCGCAGGGCCGCCACGGCGACGCCTACATGGTCAACTGGGTGTCGAACGTGTTTCCCGGCATCCTCGGCCGCACCTGTGACCGCCCCTGCGAACCGGCGTGCCGGCGGGGGCGGGTGGAAGAGGGCGGCGCCACTGCGCCCGAGCCGGTCGCGATCTGCCGCCTCAAGCGCGTGGCCGCCGACCTGAAGGAGGACGTGCGCCACCGCATGCCGCAGCGCGCGCCGCGCAACGGCCGGCGCGTGGCCTGCGTCGGCGCCGGCCCGGCCTCCCTGACGGTCGCGCGCGACCTCGCCCCGCTGGGCTACGACGTGACGATCTTCGATGGCGAGCAGCGACCGGGCGGCTTCATGTGGACGCAGATCCCGCGCTTTCGCCTTCCCGAGTCGGTGATCGCGGAGGAAACGGGCTACGTGCTGGACCTCGGCGCCGAGTTCGTGCCCGGGCAGCGCATCGCGTCCATGAAAGCGCTGATGGCCCAGGGCTACGATGCGATCTTCGTCGGCTGCGGCGCGCCGCGCGGACGCGACCTCGACCTGCCCGGGCGCCGCGAAGCGGCGGCCCAGATCCACATCGGCATCGACTGGCTGGCCTCGGTCTCGTTCGGGCACGTCACCCGGATCGGCCGGCGGGTGATCGTGCTCGGCGGCGGCAACACGGCCATGGACTGCTGCCGTTCGGCACGCCGGCTCGGCGGCACCGACGTGAAGGTCGTCGTGCGCAGCGGGTTCGAGGAGATGAAGGCGTCCCCCTGGGAGAAGGAGGATGCCATGCACGAGGGCATCCCGATCGTCAATTTCCACGTGCCCAAGGCCTTCCTGCACGAGGGCGGGCGGCTGGTCGGCATGCGTTTCGAGGTGGTGCGCGCGGAGCACGACGAGCAGGGCACGCGCCGGCTGGTGCCCACCGGCGAGCCCGATGCGGTCTTCGCCTGCGACGAGGTGCTGATCGCCGTGGGGCAGGAGAACGCGTTCCCCTGGATCGAGCGGGACTGCGGCATCGCCTTCGACCGGTGGGGCCTGCCGCAGCTGGATGCGCGGACGCACCAGTCGACGGTCCCGCAGGTGTTCTTCGGCGGCGACGCCGCCTTCGGGCCCAAGAACATCATCACCGCCGTCGCGCACGGGCACGAGGCGGCCGTCTCGATCGACCGCCTGCTGAACGGCGAGGACCTGCAGGTGCGGCCGGCGCCGACGGTGAACCTGATGTCGCAGAAGATGGGCATCCACGAGTGGAGCTACGACAACGACACTTCGCTGGATCCGCGCTTCAAGGTGCCGTGGGCGGCGGCCGAGAAGGCGCTGGCGAGCATCCGGGTGGAGGTGGAACTCGGCTTCGATCCGGCGACGGCGTTCCGCGAGGCCCAGCGCTGCCTGAATTGCGACGTGCAGACCGTCTTCAACCAGGAGACCTGCATCGAGTGCGACGCCTGCGTCGACATCTGCCCGATGGACTGCATCACCTTCACCGCCAACGGCGAGGAGCCGGAACTGCGGCACCGGCTGAAGGCGCCGGCGCTCAACCTCGCGCAGGACCTCTATGTCTCCGGCGAACTCAAGACCGGCCGCGTGATGGTAAAGGACGAGGACGTCTGCCTGCACTGCGGCCTCTGCGCCGAGCGCTGCCCGACGGGGGCCTGGGACATGCAGAAGTTCCTGTTCCAGGGCGCGCTGGCCAAGGGCCGCGGCCGCGCACCCGCCCGTGCCGCACCGGAGGTCCCGGCATGAACCGCATCGAGGCCGTCAACGACTTCGTCATCAAGTTCGCCAACGTCAACGGCTCCGGCTCGGCGTCCGCGAACGAGCTGTTCGCCAAGGCGATCCTGCGCATGGGCGTTCCCGTCAGCCCGCGCAACATCTTCCCCAGCAACATCCAGGGCTTGCCGACCTGGTACGAGGTGCGGGTCAGCGAGGACGGCTGGCTCGGAAGGCGCGGCGGCGTGGACATGATGGTCGCGATGAACCCGCAGACCTGGGACGCGGACGTCGCGGAGATCTCGCCCGGCGGCTACCTCTTCTACGACAACACGCGGCCGCTGCCGCCGGCGAAATTCCGGCCCGACGTGCACGTGGTCGGCATGCCCCTGACCGAGATCTGCAATGCGGTGTACGCGGAGCCGCGGCAGCGCCAGCTGTTCAAGAACATCGTGTACGTGGGCGCGCTGTCGGTGCTGCTGGACATCGACCCCGCCGAGATCGAGAAGCTGTTCGGCGAGCAGTACCGGGGCAAGGAGAAGCTGCTGGCGTCCAACGTGCAGGCGCTGCAGCTCGGGCGCGAGTTCGCGCAGGAGCAGCTGCAGCCGCTCGGCCTGCGGGTGCGCCGGGCCGACCGCGTGGGTGACCGCATCTTCGTCGACGGCAACAGCGCCGCGGCCCTGGGCTGCGTCTATGGCGGGGCCACGGTGGCGGCCTGGTACCCGATCACGCCGTCTTCCTCCGTCGCGGAGGCCTTCCAGCGTTACTGCAGCAAGCTGCGGGTCGATCCCGACACGGGCCAGAACCGCTACGCCATCGTGCAGGCCGAGGACGAGATCGCCTCGATCGGCATGGTGGTCGGCGCGGGCTGGAACGGCGCGCGCGCCTTCACGGCGACGTCCGGTCCCGGCGTGTCGCTGATGACGGAGTTCATCGGGCTGGCGTACTTCGCCGAGATTCCCGTGACGATCATCGACGTGCAGCGCGGCGGCCCTTCCACCGGCATGCCGACGCGAACGCAGCAGGCCGACATCCTCTCCTGCGCCTACGCCTCGCATGGCGACACGAAGCACGTGCTGCTGTTCCCCGAGGACCCGCATGAATGCTTCGAGCACGCGGCGAAGGCGCTGGAGCTGGCCGACCGCCTGCAGACGCCGGTGTTCCTGATGACCGACCTGGACATCGGCATGAACCAGCGGCTGTGCCGTCCCTTCGCCTGGGAGGAGGGCGGCGACTACGACCGCGGCAAGGTGATGAGCGCGCAGGAACTGGAGGCCGGCCGCGACTTCGGGCGCTACAAGGACGTCGACGGCGACGGCATCCCCTGGCGCACGCTGCCGGGGACCCACCCGACCCAGGGCGCGTACTTCACCCGCGGGACGACGCGCGACCCGTATGCACGCTACTCGGAGCGCGGGCCGGACTACATCTACAACATGGAAAGGCTGCTGCGCAAGTTCCGCACCGCCGCGGGCCTGGTGCCGCAACCGGTGCTCCAGCGTGCCGCGGCGGAGACCCGGCTGGGCGTCATCCACTTCGGCTCGACGAGCCCCGCCATGCAGGAGGCCCTGCAGGTCCTGGCCGCGCAAGGGCTCCACGTCGACGCCCTGCGCCTGCGCGCCTTTCCCTTCTCCGACGGGGTGGCGGAGTTCATCGCCGGGCACGAGCGGGTGTTCGTGGTGGAGCAGAACCGCGACGCGCAGATGCGGTCGCTGCTGGTCAACGAACTGGAAGTCGATCCGGCCCGGCTGGTGAAGGTGCTGCACTACGACGGCACGCCGATCACCGCCCGCTTCATCACGCAGGCCATCACCGCGCACGTGCAGGCGCTGAAGGAGCTGGCCGCATGACCTGGATCGCCAAGCCGCCGCTGCACCATCCGACGCTGGAGAAGAACCGGGTCGGCTACACCCGGCGCGACTACGAGGGCAAGATCTCCACGCTGTGCGCGGGCTGCGGCCACGACTCCATCTCGGCGGCCATCATCCAGGCCTGCTGGGAACTCGACATCGAGCCGCACCGCGTGGCCAAGCTGTCCGGCATCGGCTGCAGCTCCAAGACGCCGGACTACTTCCTCGGCGCCTCGCACGGCTTCAACACCGTGCACGGCCGCATGCCCTCGGTCCTGACCGGCGCGAACCTCGCCAACCGCGACCTGCTGTACCTGGGCGTCTCCGGCGACGGCGACTCCGCCTCCATCGGCCTCGGCCAGTTCGCGCATGCGATGCGGCGCGGCGTGCGCATGGCGTACATCGTGGAAAACAACGGGGTCTACGGGCTGACCAAGGGGCAGTTCTCCGCCACCGCCGACAGCGGCAGCAAGAGCAAGAAGGGCGCGGTCAACAGCGACAGCCCGGTGGACCTGGTGGCCATGGCGCTGCAGCTCGGGGCGACCTACGTCGGCCGCGGTTTCTCCGGCGACAAGGCGCAGCTGGTGCCGTTGATCAAGGGGGCCATGGCCCATGGCGGGGCGGCCTTCCTGGACGTGATCAGCCCGTGCGTCGCCTTCAACAACCATCCGGGCAGCACCAAGAGCTACGACTACGTGCGGGAGCACAACGAGGCGGTCAGCCGGATCGACTTCATCACGCCGCGCGAGGAGATCACCACCCAGGCGGCGCCCGGGCAGCGCGTCGACGTCCGGCAGCACGACGGTTCGCTCCTGCGCCTGCGCAGCCTGCACCCGGAGTACGACCCCACCGACCGCTACGCCGCCATGGCCTTCATGCAGGCGCACCACGCACGCGGCGAGGTGCTCACCGGGCTCCTGTACGTGGACCCGCTCGCCACCGACCTGCACACGGCAATGAACACCACCGCCCGCCCCCTCAACACGCTGGAGGCGCCGCAGCTCTGTCCCGGCGCCGGCGTGCTCCAGAAGATCAACGCTTCGCTCCGCTGACCCGGCGTCCGCCAGGAGGTGCCATGCCCGATCGCACCGTGTTCCAGTCCATCCCCAAGCGCCACGTCCTGAGCCTGGCGCCGCAGGCCAGCGTGTGGGATGCCGCGTGCGCCATGACGCGCGCCAACTGCGGCAGCGTCCTGGTGATGGAACCGCCCGACCGCCTGCTGGGCATCGTGACCGAGCGCGACCTGATGACGCGCGTGCTGGCGCGGGCACTGGACCCGAAGGAGACCCGGCTGGCGCAGGTCATGACGCCGCATCCGACCTGCGTGCCGCCGGAGACGAAGGTCTCGGACGCCGTCCTGATCCTCCTCGAGCGGGGCTTCCGCCACCTGCCGATCGTGGCGCCGGACCGCAGGATCCTGGGCGTGTTCTCCGTGCGCGACGCGCTGCCGCGCGAGATCGACAGTGCGTTGAACCAGACCGAGTTCAACGAACAGGTGAACGACGCGCTGGGTTGATTCGCCCGACTACGCGGATCGTTTCGCCCGCGCCCGCGCCAGCGCCGCCTCGATCACGGCCTTCTTGCGTGCGAGCTCCGCACCCTCGGCGCCCTGGGTCAGGCCGGGCAGGTCCGCCAGCTTTTGCTGCGCCTTGCGCTCCATCCGCGCGGCATGGTCCGCGTCTTCCTGCACCTTGCGCGCGAGCCGTGCCTGGTAGCGGCGCAGGGCCTCGGCCGCCTGCGCCTCGCCCCAGGCCTTCCAGCCGGTGCGGTCACCCGTGGCGTTCTCCAGCGCGATGCAGTCCACCGGACAGACCGGCACGCACAGTTCGCAGCCGGTGCAGTAAGGCTCGATCACCGTGTGCATGTGCTTGTTGCCGCCCAGGATCGCGTCCGTGGGGCAGGCGTCCAGGCACAGCGTGCAGCCGATGCACCAGTCCTCGTCGATGACGGCCATCCGCCGCGGGCCTTCGACGCCGTTGCCGGGATTCAGCGGGAGCTCCGGGCGCCCTGTCAGCTGCGCGAGCCGCGCAACCCCTTCCTGGCCACCCGGGGGGCACTGGTTGATGGCGGCTTCGCCGGAGGCGATCGCCTCGGCATACCCGGCGCAATCCGGATAGCCGCAGCGCGTGCACTGGGTCTGGGGCAGGGCGGCGTGCAGCCGCGCCGCCTGCGGGCTCACCTGCCGCGCGCGCGCACGGGGGCGGTCGCCCGCGCCCGGGTGGCGCCCTTGCGTTCGGCGGCCACCTTCTTGCGGGCGGAAGCCGGCTTGCGCTCCGCGGCGGGCGGTGCGTTGAACTGCAGGATGAAGTCCCGGACCTGGGGGTAGACCACTTCGCGCCAGCGGCGGCCGCTGAAGATGCCGTAGTGGCCCGCGCCCTTGACCTCCAGGTGCTTCTGGCGCGCCTTGGGCACGTTGTGGCACAGGGCGTGCGCGGCTTCCGTCTGGCCGCTGCCGGAGATGTCGTCCAGTTCGCCTTCGATGGTGAAGTGCGCCGTCGTGGTGATGTCCTGCGGCTGCACGCGCTCCAGCTCGCCCTGCGGGTTGCGCACGTCCCAGTTGCCGTTCACCAGCCGGAACTCCTGGAACACGACCCGGATGGTTTCCAGGTAGTAGTCGGCATCCATGTCGAGCACGGCGTTGTACTCGTCGTAGAACTTGCGATGCGCTTCGGCGCTGGCGTCGTCCCCCGCGATCAGGTGCTTGAAGTAGTCGTAGTGGCTCGACAGGTGCCGGTCGGGGTTCATCGCCACGAAGCCGGAGTGCTGCAGGAAGCCGGGGTACACGCGGCGGCCGGCGCCCGGGAAGTTGGTCGGAACGCGGTAGATCACGTTGTTCTCGAACCACTCGTAGCTCTTGTTCATCGCGAGGTTGTTCACCGCGGTCGGCGACTTGCGGGCGTCGATCGGCCCGCCCATCATGGTCATCGTCAGCGGCGTCGTCTCGCCGCGGGACGCCATCAGCGACACCGCCGCGAGCACCGGCACGGTGGGCTGGCACACGCTGATCACGTGGCAGTTGCCGTACTCGGCCTGCAGGTGGCGGATGAACTCCTGCACGTAGTTGACGTAGTCGTCGAGGTGGAAGGCGCCCTGGTCCAGCGGCACGGTGCGCGCGTTCTTCCAGTCCGTGATGTACACCTTGTGGTCGCGCAACATGGTGCGCACCGTGTCGCGCAACAGGGTCGCGTAGTGGCCCGACAGCGGCGCGACGACCAGCACGGCGGGCTGGCCCTTGAGGCGGTTGAGGATGGCCGGGTCGTCCGAGAAGCGCTTGAAGCGGCGCAGTTCGCAGAAGGGCTTGTCGATCTCCACACGCTCGTGGATCGCCAGTTCGCCGCCGTCGACCTTGACGGTCTTGATGCCGAACTCGGGCTTCTCGTAGTCCTTGCCCAGGCGATAGATCAGGTCGTAGCCGGCCGCCATCCGCTGGGCGAAGGGGTTCTGCCCGAAGACGGACAACGGATTGCTGTACAGCTTCGACGCCGCCTGCGCGAAGTCGGCGAAGGGCTCCATGAGGGAGCGTTGCGCTTCGTAGATCTGGTAGAGCATGCGGTATCCGGTTGTTGCAGTGCAATATATCAGGGCGGGGCCCTGGCCGCACAAGGTGGATTCCCGGATGAGCAGCAATGCCACGCCGGCGTCAGCCGCCGACAAGGGCAGCCATGAAAAAAGCGGCCCGCAGGCCGCTTTCTGCGGGGCTGCCGGCCTTACTGGACCACCTTGGCGATCGAGGCGGCGACGTAGTCGATGTTCTTGCTGTTCAGGGCGGCCACGCAGATGCGCCCGCTGTCGATGCCGTAGACGCCGAACTCGTCGCGCAGCCGCACCATCTGGTCCTTGGTCAGGCCGGAGTAGCTGAACATGCCGACTTGCTGGGTGATGAAGCTGAAGTCGCGCTTCACGCCGGCCGCCTTGAGCTTCTCGACGATGGCGCCGCGCATTTCCTTGATGCGGACGCGCATGGCGCCGAGCTCCTGTTCCCACAGGGCGCGCAGCTCCGGCGTGTTCAGGATGGTCGCCGCGATCTGGCCGCCGTGGGTGGGCGGGTTGCTGTAGTTCGTGCGGATCACGATCTTCAGCTGCGACAGCACGCGCGTGGCCTCTTCCTTGTCCTGGCACAGCACGGACAGGGCGCCCACGCGCTCGCCGTAGAGGCTGAGGCTCTTGGAGAACGAGGTGGAGACGAAGAAGTCCTCGCCCGACGCCATGAACTTGCGCACGGCCATGCCGTCCTCGGCGATGCCCTGGCCGAAGCCCTGGTAGGCCATGTCGAGGAAGGCGACCAGCTTGCGCGCCTTGACGACGGCAACCACCTGGTCCCATTGCTGTTCCGTCAGGTCGTAGCCGGTCGGGTTGTGGCAGCAGGCGTGCAGCACCACGACCGTACCGGCGGGTGCCCGGTCCAGCGCCGTCAGCATGCCGTCGAAGTGGATGCCGCGCTTCTCGGCGTCGTAGTAGGGATAGGTTTCGACGGTGAAACCGGCGTTGGTGAAGATGCCGCGGTGGTTCTCCCAGCTCGGGTCGCTGATCAGGACCTTGGCGGCGGGATTCAGCTTCTTCAGGAAGTCCGCGCCGACCTTGAGGCCGCCGGTGCCGCCGATGCATTGCACCGTGGCGACGCGGCCGCTCTTGACCGGCTCGGACTCGGCCCCAAATACGAGGCTCTTCACGGCGGCGTCATAGGCGGCGATGCCGTCGATGGGCAGGTAGCCGCGGGCCGCGTGGGCGGCCATCATCTTCTCTTCGGCCTTCTGCACGCACTCCAGCAGCGGCAGCTTGCCGTTGTCGTCGTAGTAGACCCCCACGCCCAGGTTCACCTTCTTCGGGTTGGTGTCGGCGTTGTACTGCTCGGTCAGACCCAGGATCGGGTCGCGGGGCGCCATTTCGACGGCGTTGAAGAGGGACATGGGCTTCCTTGGAAGGGGCGGTGGCAAAGACTTGCGGCCTGTCGTAAGCTGGCCGGCTGCCCGCAATTTTAATGGTTCGACTAGGGATTACCCGGCATGAGCGCAATACCCGAGGCCACCGAGGCCCAGCACGAGGACAAAAAGGGACAGTTCCTCACCTTCCCGGACTCGCCGTTCGAGCTGTACCAGCCGTACCCGCCGGCCGGCGACCAGCCGCAGGCCATCGAGAAACTGGTCGAGGGCGTGCAGGACGGCGAGGTGTTCCAGACGCTGCTGGGGGTGACCGGCTCCGGCAAGACCTTCACCATGGCCAACGTGATCGCGCGCCTCGGACGCCCGGCGATCGTGTTCGCGCCGAACAAGACGCTGGCCGCGCAGCTCTATAGCGAGTTCCGCGAGTTCTTCCCCAAGAACGCGGTGGAGTATTTCGTCAGCTACTACGACTACTACCAGCCCGAGGCGTACGTCCCGCAGCGGGACCTGTTCATCGAGAAGGACAGCTCGATCAACGAGCACATCGAGCAGATGCGCCTGTCGGCGACCAAGAGCGTGCTGGAGCGGCGCGACACGGTGATCGTGGCGACGGTGAGCGCGATCTACGGCATCGGAGCCCCGGAGGACTACACGCAGATGCGCTTCATCGTGCGGGTGGGCGACAAGATCGGCCAGCGCGACGTGATCGGCCAGCTGATCCGCATGCAGTACAACCGCAACGAGCAGGACTTCTCGCGCGGCACCTTCCGCGTGCGCGGCGACACCATCGACATCTTCCCGGCGGAACACAGCGAGCTGGCGATCCGCATCGAGCTGTTCGACGACGAGATCGAGTCGCTGCAGCTGTTCGACCCGCTCACCGGGCGCATCCGCCAGAAGGTGCCGCGCTTCACGGTCTACCCGTCCAGCCACTACGTGACGCCGCGCGAGAAGGTCGTGTCCGCCGTCGAGTCGATCAAGCAGGAGCTCAAGGAGCGGCTGGACTTCTTCGTCAAGGAAGGCAAGCTGGTCGAGGCGCAGCGCCTGGAGCAGCGGACCCGTTTCGACCTGGAGATGCTGGCCGAGCTGGGGCACTGCAAGGGCATCGAGAACTACACGCGCCACCTGTCCGGCGCGCCGCCCGGCGCCCCGCCGTCGACGCTGACGGACTACCTGCCCAAGGACGCGCTGATGTTCCTGGACGAGAGCCACCAGATGATCGGGCAGCTCAATGGCATGTACGCCGGCGACCGCGCGCGCAAGGAGACGCTGGTGGCGTACGGCTTCCGGCTGCCCTCGGCCATGGACAACCGGCCGCTGAAGTTCGAGGAATTCGAGACGCGCATGCGCCAGGTGATCTTCGTTTCGGCGACGCCGGCGGACTACGAGAAGACGCACGCCGGCCAGGTGGTGGAGCAGCTGGTGCGCCCGACCGGCCTGATCGACCCGGAGATCGAGGTGCGGCCGGCCACCCACCAGGTCGACGACGTGCTGCAGGAGATCCGCATCCGCGTCGACAGGAACGAGCGCGTGCTGATCACCACGCTCACGAAGCGCATGGCCGAACAGCTGACCGACTACCTGAGCGACAACGGCGTGAAGGTGCGCTACCTGCACAGCGACGTGGACACCGTGGAGCGGGTCGAGATCATCCGTGACCTGCGGCTGGGCCAGTTCGACGTGCTGGTCGGCATCAACCTGCTGCGCGAAGGCCTGGACATCCCCGAGGTGTCGCTGGTGGCCATCCTCGACGCCGACAAGGAAGGCTTCCTGCGGGCGGAGCGCTCCCTGATCCAGACCATCGGCCGCGCGGCCCGCAACCTGGGCGGCAAGGCGATCCTGTACGCCGACAAGATGACCGACTCGATGAAGAAGGCCATCGACGAGACCGAGCGCCGGCGTGCGAAGCAGGTCGCCCACAACACGGAGCACGGCATCACGCCGCGCAGCATCCAGAAGCAGATCCGCGACCTCATCGACGGCGTCTACAGCGAGAAGGCGAGCAAGGAACAGGAGAAGCAGGAACTGCAGCGCGCGATGGTCGAGGACATGACCGAGAAGGACATCTCCAAGCGGATCAAGCAGCTGGAAAAGCAGATGCTGGAGCACGCGCGCAACCTGGAGTTCGAGAAGGCGGCCCGTGTCCGCGACCAGCTGGCCGTGCTCAAGGAGCAGGCCTTCGGTGCCGTCGTCCACGACAACGTGGTCGCCATCGACGCGGCGAAGAAGAAATGAGCGGCCGTTACTCGGTGCTGATGGTCTGCATGGGCAACATCTGCCGCAGCCCGACCGCGGAGGGGGTGTTCCGCCACGCCGTGCGCGAGGCGGGACTTGCCGGGCGGATCGAGGTGGCGTCCGCCGGGACGCACGACTACCACGTGGGCGGGCCGGCGGACGACCGCAGCACGGCGCACGCGCGGCAGCGCGGCTACGACCTGTCGGGCCATCGTGCCCGGCAGGTGTCCGAGGGCGATTTCGACCGCTTCGACCTCGTCCTCGCGATGGACCACGAGAACTTCGCGCTGCTGCAGGAGATCTGTCCGCCCGGCGCCGACGACAAGCTCAGGCTTTTCATGGCGTTCGCGCCCGACGGCATGGGCGAGGTCGTGCCCGATCCGTATGCCGGTGGGCCGAAGGGTTTCGAGCTGGTGCTGGACCAGATCGAGGCGGCGTCCGAAGGCTTGCTGCGCCACATCCGGACCGAGCTCGGTGCCTGAGGCATTGGTGCACCGCAGAAAGACCTGAGTACCCGAGCGCCGCGCTGGGTCTTCGTGTATACTTGACGGAAACAGTCAGGAACCCAGGGAAGTCAAAAAAAGCAGTCCGGCACGCGATGCCGGGCGAGGGCCGGCAAGGATGCCGGAGCATGGGTGGAGACGGCCTGGCGTGGCGGGTGCCGCGGCAGGTAAGGCAAGCAAGCAGCAAGGAGCTAGCGATGCGTCTCACGACCAAAGGCCGCTTTGCGGTCACCGCGATGATCGACCTGGCACTGCGCCAGAACAACGGACCCGTCACCCTGGCGGCCATCAGCCAGCGCCAGCACATCTCGCTGTCGTACCTCGAGCAGCTGTTCGGGAAGCTGCGCCGCCATGAACTCGTGGAGTCCACCCGCGGCCCGGGCGGCGGGTACACGCTCGGCCGCAAGGCCGCCGAGATCACCGTGGCGGACATCATCGTGTCCGTCGACGAACCGATCGACGCCACCCAGTGCGGCGGCAAGGAAAACTGCCATGGCGAGGGCGGCCAGTGCATGACCCACGAGCTGTGGTCGGCGCTGAACCAGCGCATGGTGGAGTTCCTGGACTCGATCACCCTGCAGAAGCTCGTCGACGACCAGCTCGCCAAGGGCGTGCAGGTGGAGGACAAGCCGGCCACCAAGCGCGCGATCTCCAGCGCCCCCGTGGTCAAGCCCATCCGCGTGAACGCGCCGAACTCGGTGTTCGCGCTGGGCAACAGCTTCGCCAAGCAATAAGAGCAACCGTAGAGCCAGCGAGAAGCCAGCAATGGACATGACGCCCCATTTCCCGATCTACATGGACTACGGCGCGACGACGCCGGTCGACCCGCGCGTGGTCGACGCCATGATCCCGTGGTTGCGCGAGCACTTCGGCAACCCCGCTTCGCGCAGCCACGCGTGGGGCTGGGAAGCCGAGGAAGCCGTGGAGAAGGCGCGCCAGAACGTGGCCGACCTGATCGGCGCGGACCCGCGGGAGATCGTCTGGACCTCCGGCGCCACCGAGTCCAACAACCTGGCGCTCAAGGGCGCCGCGCACTTCTACAAGACGCGCGGCAAGCACCTGATCACGGTGAAGACCGAGCACAAGGCCGTGCTGGACACGATGCGCGAGCTGGAGCGCCAGGGCTTCGAGGTGACCTACCTCGAGGTGCAGGAAGACGGCATGCTGGACCTCGAAGGGTTCAAGGCGGCGATCCGCCCGGACACCATCCTGGCCTCCGTCATGTTCGTGAACAACGAGATCGGCGTGATCCAGGACATCCCGGCCCTCGGCGCGATCTGCCGCGAGAAGGGCGTGCTGTTCCACGTCGACGCCGCCCAGGCCACCGGCAAGGTGGAGATCGACGTCAAGACGCTGCCGGTCGACCTGATGAGCCTGGCCTCGCACAAGACCTACGGCCCCAAGGGCATCGGCGCCCTGTACGTGCGCCGCAAGCCGCGCGTGCGCCTGGAAGCGCAGATGCATGGCGGCGGCCATGAGCGCGGCATGCGCTCCGGCACGCTGCCCACCCACCAGATCGTGGGCATGGGCGAGGCCTTCCGCATCGCGAAGGAAGAGATGCACAAGGACCTGGAGCACGCCCGGCGCCTGCAGAAGCGCCTGCTGGAAGGCCTGAAGGACGTCGAGCAGGTCTTCGTCAACGGCAACCTGGAGCACCGGGTGCCGCACAACCTGAACATGAGCTTCAACTTCGTCGAAGGCGAGTCGCTGATCATGGGCATCAAGGGCCTGGCGGTGTCGTCCGGTTCCGCCTGCACCTCGGCTTCGCTGGAGCCCAGCTACGTGCTGCGCGCCCTGGGCCGCAGCGACGAACTGGCGCACAGCAGCCTGCGCATGACCATCGGCCGCTTCACGACCGAGGAAGAGATCGACTACGCGATCACCACGATCAAGCAGAACGTCGCCAAGCTGCGCGAGCTGAGCCCGCTGTGGGAGATGTACCAGGACGGCATCGACCTGAACACCATCCAGTGGACCGCGCACTGAACCCGAGAGAGATCCAGGAGTACACAACATGGCCTATTCGCAAAAAGTCGTCGAGCACTACGAGAACCCCCGCAACGTCGGCTCCTTCGAGAAGGGGGACGAGAGCGTGGGCACCGGCATGGTGGGCGCGCCGGCCTGCGGCGACGTGATGAAGCTGCAGATCAAGGTCAACCCGCAGACTGGCGTGATCGAGGATGCCCGCTTCAAGACCTACGGCTGCGGTTCCGCCATCGCTTCCAGCTCCCTGGTGACCGAATGGGTCAAGGGCAAGACGCTCGACCAGGCCGCCTCGATCAAGAACGCGCAGATCGCCGAGGAACTGGCGCTGCCGCCGGTGAAGATCCACTGCTCGATCCTCGCGGAAGACGCCATCAAGGCGGCCGTCGAGGACTACAAGAAGAAGCACCCGGCGGCCGCCGCCGAAGGCACGCAGCACTGACGATGGCCATCTCGCTGACCCAAGCCGCGGCCCGGCACGTCACGCGTTACCTCGCCAAGCGGGGCAAGGGCGTCGGCGTGCGGCTGGGCGTGAAGACGACCGGCTGCTCCGGGCTGGCGTACAAGCTGGAGTACGTCGACGAAGTCGCGCCGGAGGACGTCGTGTTCGAGAACCACGGCGTGAAGCTGCTGGTGGACCCGAAGAGCCTGGCCTACATCGACGGCACCGAGCTGGACTTCGTGCGCGAAGGCCTGAACGAGGGCTTCAGGTTCAACAACCCGAACGAGCGGGACCGCTGCGGCTGCGGAGAGTCCTTCCGCGTCTGACCCGGTGAACCTCCAGTCCAGCGATTTCGAACTGTTCGGCCTGCCGCAGCGCTTCGCGCAGGACCGCGCCGCCATCGACGCACGCTGGAAGGAACTGCAGCGCGAGGCGCACCCCGACCGTTTCGCCGCGCAGGGCGCCTCGGCCCAGCGCGCCGCGCTGCAATGGTCCGTGCGCATCAACGAGGCCTACCAGCGCCTCAAGGATCCGCTGAAGCGCGCGTCCTACCTCTGCGAGCTGCAGGGCGCGCCGATCGACGCCGAGAACAACACCGCCATGCCCGCCGAGTTCCTGATGGAGCAGATGGAGTGGCGCGAGACGCTCGACGAAGCCGCGGGCGAGCAGGAATTGGAAGAGCTCTCCGACCGCGTCACGGCGCGCCGGCGCGAGATGCTGGCCCGGATCGCGCAGCTGCTCGACCTCGAGGGCGACGCCCCCGCCGCGGCCCGGCAGGTGAGAGCCCTCATGTTCATCGAGCGCTTTGGCGAGGACATCGCGTCCCGGCTCGCACAGCTGGGACAATAGCGGGCTGACCATGTCCCTGCTGCAGATCTCCGAACCCGGCGCCTCGCCGGACCCCCACCAGCGCCGCATCGCCGTCGGCATCGACCTCGGCACCACGCATTCGCTGGTCGCTGCCGTGCGCAACGGCGTCGCCGAATGCCTGCCCGACGCCGAGGGCCGCGTCGTGCTGCCGTCCGTGGTGCGCTACCTCGGCGAGGGCCGCCGCCAGATCGGCTTCGAGGCGCATGCCGCCCAGGCCGAGGACCCCGAGAACACCATTGCCTCCGCCAAGCGTTTCATGGGCCGCGGCCTGGCCGACATCGGCGGGCGCGAGAAGCTTCCCTACCGCTTCATCGACGAGCCGGGCATGCTGATGGTGCAGACGCGCGAGGGGCGCAAGTCGCCCGTCGAAGTCAGCGCCGAGATCCTCGCGACGCTGCGCTTCCGCGCCGAGGACACCTTCGACGACGACCTGTATGGCGCCGTGATCACCGTGCCGGCGTACTTCGACGATGCCCAGCGGCAGGCGACCAAGGACGCGGCGCAGCTCGCGGGCCTGAACGTGCTGCGCCTGATCAACGAGCCGACCGCCGCGGCGATCGCCTACGGGCTGGACAACAGCAGCGAAGGCCTTTACGCCGTGTACGACCTCGGCGGCGGCACCTTCGACATTTCCATCCTGCGCCTGTCGCGCGGCGTCTTCGAGGTGGTGTCCACCGGGGGCGACTCGGCCCTGGGCGGCGACGACTACGACCAGGCGCTGGCCGACTGGATGCTGCAGCGCGCGAAGATGCAGGCCGAGACCGCCTCCGAAAAGGCCGCCATCAAGATGCTGGCGCGCCGCGTGAAGGAGCAGCTCACGGAGACCGAGACCGTCACCGTGCCGGTGGCCGTCGGCGGGCGCTCCGTCGAGGTCGCCGTGTCGCGCAAGGACTTCGAGCTGGAGACGCGCGAACTCACGGCGCGCACGCTGGGCGCGGTGCGCAAGGCGCTGCGCGACGCGAAGCTGGCCAAGGACGAAGTGCAGGGCGTGGTGCTGGTGGGCGGCTCCACCCGCATGCCGCAGGTCCGCCGCGCCGTCGCGGAGTTCTTCGGCCGCGAGCCGCTGACCAACCTGAACCCGGACGAAGTGGTGGCGCTGGGCGCCGCGCTGCAGGCCAACCAGCTGGCCGGCAACAACCCGCAGGGCGAACTGCTGCTGCTGGACGTGATCCCGCTGTCGCTGGGCATCGAGACCATGGGCGGGCTGGTCGAGCGCATCGTGCCGCGCAACGAGACCATCCCGACCGCCAAGGCGCAGGACTTCACCACCTTCAAGGACGGCCAGACCGCCATGGCCATCCACGTCGTGCAGGGCGAGCGCGACCTCGTGGCCGACTGCCGCAGCCTGGCGCGCTTCGAGCTGCGCGGCATCCCGCCGATGGCGGCCGGTGCGGCGCGCATCCGCGTGACCTTCACGGTCGACGCGGACGGACTGCTGCACGTCGCCGCGCGCGAGCAGACCAGCGGCGTGGAGGCGCAGATCGCCGTGAAGCCGTCCTACGGCCTCTCGGACGAGCAGATCGCCACCATGCTGCGCGAGAGCTTCACCACGGCCGAATCGGACATGAAGGCCCGCGCCTTGACCGAGGCGCGTGTCGATGCGGAACGCATGCTGCTCGCGACGCAGAGCGCGCTGGAGGCCGACGGCGAGCTGCTGGAAGCGGCCGAGCGCCAAGCGATCGAAGCGCTGATGCAATCCTTGCGCGAAACCGCGAGATCCAGCGAGGATGCCGCCACCGTCGAAGCCGCGGTGCAGGCCCTCGCCAAGGGCACCGAAGCCTTCGCCGCGCGCCGCATGAACGAAGGCATCCGCAAGGCCCTCGCCGGCAAGAACCTCGAGGCCATCTAGAACCCATGCCCGTCATCAAGATCCTGCCGCATCCCGAGTACTGCCCGAACGGCGCCGAAGTGAAGGCGCCCGCGGGCACCTCGATCTGCGAGGCGCTGCTGGACAACGGCATCGCCATCGAGCACGCCTGCGACATGAGCTGCGCCTGCACGACCTGCCACGTCGTCGTGCGCGAGGGCTTCGCCTCGCTCAACGAAATGGACGAGAACGAGGAAGACCTGCTGGACCGCGCCTGGGGCCTGGAGCCGAACTCCCGGCTCTCCTGCCAGGCCATCCTGGAGCAGAAGGACCTGGTGGTGGAGATCCCGAAGTACTCCATCAACCACGCCAAGGAAAAGCACTGACCGTCGGTCAGCCTTCGTACTTGCGGCCCAGCGCCAGCAGGTCCGGCGTGCCGATCACGCCGTTCAAGCCGTCGAAATCCAGCATCTCCCCGCGCAGGGCGGCCGTCGTGCCGTCCTGCTTCAGCGTGGCGTAGTACCGCTGGAGCGTATGCGCCACCGCGCGGGCCGTGCCGCCGGGGAAGATGACGATGCGGAAGCCCAGCGCGCCGAGTTCCTGGGCGCCGAGCACCGGCGACTTCCCGCCTTCCACCATGTTGGCCAGTAGCGGCACGCGCGCGGCGAAGCGCTCGCAGGCCGTGCGCATCTGCTGCGGATCGCGCAGCGCCTCGATGAAGAGCGCGTCCACGCCGCAGGCGAGGTAGCGCTCGGCGCGTTCGAGGGCGGCGTCCAGGCCTTCCACGGCCAGTGCGTCGGTGCGTGCCAGGATCAACGTGGCGCTGCTGCGGCGGGCATCGAGCGCCGCCTTCAGCTTGCCGCACATCTCCTCCACCGGAACCACGGTCTTGCCGTCCAGGTGGCCACAGCGCTTGGGGAAGCCCTGGTCCTCGATCTGCACCATGGCGGCGCCGGCGCGCTCGAAGTCGCGCACCGTGCGCTGGACGTTCAGCGCGTTGCCGAAGCCCGTGTCGGCGTCGACGATCACGGGCAGCCGCACGCGGTCGGTGACGTGGGCCAGCGTCTGCGCGACCTCCGTCGCCGTCGTCAAACCGATGTCGGAGCGGCCCAGGCGCGTGTAGGCGATCGAGGCGCCGGAGAGATAGAGCGCCTCGAAGCCCGCCTGTTCGGCGACCAGCGCGCTCAAGGCGTCGTAGATGCCCGGCGCCAGCAGCGGCTGCGGCCGGGCGAGCAGGTCCTTCAAGGGGGCCGTCATGCCTTCACCTCCTTCGCCGCGAGTTGCACCGCGGTCTGCGCGGCGATCCAGCCGCCGGCGACGGCGCTCAGCAAACCGTTGCCCGAAAGGTAACCCCACACCGCGTTGCCGCTCACGCCGCGCGCCGCGCCGCCCGCGGCCAGCAGGTTGGGGAAGGGCGCGCCGTCGCGCCTGCGGACGCGGCAGCGGGCGTCGATGTCCAGGCCTCCCTGCGTGTGGAACAGGGCGCCCGTCACGCGCACCGCGTGGAATGGGGGGCCGAAGCGGTGGATCTCGGGAGCCAGGGCGCTTTCCTCGCATCCGAGGACGGCTGCCAGCTCGCGCGTGTCCCGCGCGGTGCGGAGCGCGCCGGCGCCTTCCGCGTTGCGGAAGTCCGGGAACTCGCGCGCCAATGCGAGCTGCGCGTCGCCGAAGACGTTCCACGCCACGCCGCCCGGCTGCCTCAGCACCTCCACCGCGGCCTCGGAGTAGCCGAGCTTCTCGTCGTGGAAGCGCTGGCCCTGCGTATTGAGCTGCACCCCGCCTTGCATCATCACCGCCCAGGTCATGAGCGCGCCCTGCGGCACGACCCAGGAACCGTGGCCCTGGTAGCCGCCGAGGTCGGCGAGCGCGGCATCGAGGGCCTGCCCCCAGAGGATCGCGCTGCCGTCGTTGCCCGCGTGTCCCGCGAAGGTGGCTTCGCGCATCTCGGGCAGCAGGTCGCGCACGAGGGCCGGATTGCCGCCGAAGCCATTGCAGGCGAGCAGGAGCACGTCGCACGCCAGGTGCTCCAGCGTGCCGTCCGGCCGCAGGAAGCCGACGCCGAGGATGCGGTCGTCGGCGCCCACCCAGAGTTCGACCACGTGCGCCGACGCGAGCACGTCCGCGCCCGCCCGCGTGGCGGCGTCGTGCAGCGCCGCGACGAGCGCGGCACCGGTGCGCTGCGGCAGCGTGTGCATCCGGTGCACGCGGTGCCCCGGGTAGAGGAAGTTGTCGAGCACGGAGAACCGCAGGCCGTGGTCCGCCAGGCTGTCCAGCGCCGGCGCCGCCGCCTGCGTGTAGGCCTGCACCAGGTGCGGCGCCGCGGTGCCCTTCGATTTCGCGAGCACGTCCTGCGCGAAGCCCTCCACGCTGTCCACGATGCCTTGCGCCGCCTGCGCGCCGGTTCCGGCGGCGGGGATGAAGCCCGAGGAAAGGGCCGTGGAGCCGCTGGGCACGGCGTCGCGCTCCAGCAGCACGCAGTCGACGCCGGCGTCGCGCAGGGCGATGGCGGCGACCAGTCCACAGGCGCCGGCGCCGACGATCGCCACCGGCACGTGCACCGATGCCGGCATGCGCTCGGCGCGGACGATCCGGGCTTGCGCGGCCATGGCCTTCGCTCAGGCGGTCGGTCGGAACAGGTACTGGCCGCGCGGCTGGCCGATCACGCCGCGGTCGTGCGCGTAGATCTGCTCGCCGCGCAGCCAGGTGGCTTCCACGCGCGCGGACAGCTCGATGCCCTCGAAGGGCGTGTAGCCTTGCGTGGAAGGCGAGTCCTTGGCGTGGATGGTCCACGTCTTCGCCGGGTCCACCAGCGCCAGGTCGGCGTCGAAGCCTTCGGCGATGTCGCCCTTGCGGTTGAGCCCGAAGCGCTGCGCCGGCGTCCAGCTGGTCACGCGGGCCATGTGGTTGTAGCCCATGCCGCGGCGCGTGCCTTCGCTCACCAGCGATGGCAACAGGTATTCCGTCCCGCCGAAGCCGCTCTTGGCCATCCAGATGTTGCCGAAGTAGTGCCTGGGCACCTTGGTCTCGTGGCGGCAGCAGGCGTGGTCGGAAACGACCCAGTCCAGTTCTTCCGCCAGCAGGGCCTGCCACAGGAACTCGACGTCCTCGCGCGGCCGGATCGGCGGGTTCACCTTGGCGAGTTCCGCCGCCTTCGAGTGGATGTCCAGCATCAGGTGGCCGATCGTGACTTCGCGCCGGAAGTCGATGTGCGGGAAGACGTCGGCCATCATCATGGCCGCCTGCACCGCCTTGCGCGAACTCAGGTGCAGGAGGTTGATGTTGGGCAGTGCCGTCTCGTTGGCGAGGTAGCTCGCGATGAACACCGCCAGGCCCTCGGAGTGCTGCGGCCGCGAGGCGCTGTAGGCGGCCAGGCCTGAGAGCGACTTGTCCTGCTCCACGATCTTCGTGTAGGCGGTCATGATCTCGGCCGTCTCGCAGTGCAGCGAGAGCGAGATCTGGTGCGCACGTTCCGGCATCTGTTCGCGGGCGGCCTGCACGCCGCGCATGATGAATTCGAAGTGCGCATAGTCGTAGCGCTCGTCCTCCCCGATCATGAGGAACTCGCGCTGCGAGTTGCTCGCGCCGTGCAGCCCGTGCGAGCCGTAGAACATGAAGATCTTGAAGCTGGACACGCCATGCTTCTCGATCAGCATCGGGATCTCCTCGATGTGCTTGCGGTCCATGGGCGCCAGGTGGTAGCCGTAGTCCACGTGGAAGCGGTTGCGGCTGGTCTCCAGCACCTCCGGGTAGAAGTCGGCGTAGGAGCCGCCCTTGTTCAGGTAGTACTGCCCGGTGCGGAAGTAGTTCAGGCTCGAGGTCACGCCGCCCATCGCGGCCGCCTTCGACTCGGTGACCGCGTCCTCCGCCAGCGGCGAGTAGATGCCGCTGTGCATGTGGGCATCCACCACGCCGGGGAAGGCGAGCAGGCCGCGGCCGTCCTGGACCTGCTTCGCCTGGTCGGGCGCGATGCCGGGGGCGACGCGGGCGAACGTGCCGTCCTTCACGGCGATGTCGGACGCATGGACGGTGTTGCCGTGCGGGCGCACCACGCGCACGTTTTTGATCAGGAGGTCATAGGGGGGAGTGTTCACGGAGCCGTCCTCGTCTGGAAGCGTTGCTGCAACTGGGGGAGCAGGCCGCCCGCGTCGACCATGTCGAGCAGGAAGGCCGGGATGGTCTGGGCCTGCAACGTCTCGCCGCCAGGGCGCGTGACGGTGCCGGCACGGGCATCGAAGGCGATGCGTTCGCCTTCGGCGATGCGCTCGCACTGCTCGCACGTGAGCAGGAGCAGGCCGAGGTTGAAGGCATTGCGGAAGAACAGGCCGGCATAGGACGGTGCGATGACCGCCGCCACCCCCAGGTGCCGCAACACGGCGGCGGCCTGCTCGCGCGACGAGCCGATGCCGAAGTTCGGCCCCGCCACCACCACGTCACCGGGCTGGACGCCCCCGGCGAAGTCGGGCCGAAGCGCCTCCAGGCAATGCTGCGCGATGACGTCCACGCCGTGCTGCATCCAGGTGCCGGGCGCCAGCGCGTCGGTGTCGACATCGCCCGGCAGGCGCCACACGCGATGCCGGGTCATGCCAGCAGCTCCCTCGGGTCGGCGATGCGGCCGGCAACGGCCGACGCGGCGACCGTGTACGCCGAGGCCAGGTAGACCTGCGTCGTCGGCGGGCCCATCCGGCCCTTGAAGTTGCGGGCCGTGCTGGAGATCACGGTCTCGCCGCCCGCGAAGCTGTCGCCGTAGCCGGCGCAGATGCCGCAGGCACTGGGCAACAGCTCGGCGCCGGCGTCCACCAGCGCCTGCAGGGTGCCCTCCGCCGCGGCCGTGTCGCGGTCGGCGTGGCTGGCCGGCGCCACCATCAGGCGCACGCCGGCGGCGACCTTGCGCCCGCGCAATACCTCGGCGGCGAAGCGCAGGTCGTCCAGCTTGGCCCCCGTGCAGGCGCCGATGTACGCGGCGTGCACCTGCGTGCCCGCGAACTCGGCGACCGCCGCCCCGTTGGCGGGACTGAAAGGCGCGGCGACCTGCGGGGCCAGCGCGCCGGCGTCGAAGGCGTGCTCCTCGAAGAAGCTGTCCGCATCCGTGGACCACCCCGCGGTCTCGACGTCCGGTGCGCCGTGGCCGGCCAGCCAGGCGCGCGTGACCTCGTCCGGTGCGACCAGCCCGACCTGCGCGCCGAGTTCCGCGCTCATGTTCGACAGCGTCATGCGTTCGTGCATCGGCAGCGCGCGGACGGCCTCGCCGGCGAACTCCACGGCCTGGTAGGCGCCGCCGTTCATGCCGAAGCGGCCGATCATCGCGAGCATCATGTCCTTCGCCGCGACACCCTGCGCCAGCCGGCCGTCCCAGCGCATGCGCAGAGTCCGCGGCACCTGCACCCAGATCTCGCCCGTGGCCACCACGCCCAGCATCTCGGTGCTGCCGATGCCGAACATGTAGGCGCCGAAGGCGCCGCCGGTGGGCGAATGCGAATCGCCGCCCACGCAGAACATGCCGGGCCGGATGTGCCCGTGCTGCGGCACGACGACGTGGCAGATGCCGACCGAGTCGTAGACGTGCGGGAGCTGCTGGTCCCGCGCCCAGTCGCGGGCGATGCGCACGATGCGCCGGGCCTCGTCGCTGCGCTCGGGCACGTAGTGGTCCATCACCAGCACGACGCGCGACTTGTCCCAGATCTGCGCGCCCAGCTGTTCCAGCATGGGTTGCAGGCGCCGGGGCCCCGACGAGTCGTGGAACATCGCCAGGTCGACCTTGCAGGTGACGACCTCGCCCACGCGCACGCTGTCCCGGCCCGCGGCGCGGGCGATCAGCTTCTGCGCGAGGGTCTGGCCGCCGCTCATTCCGGCTTGGCCCCCGAGTACTTCACGACTTTCGCCCAGCGGGTGATCTCCTCCTGCACGAAGCGACCGAACGCGTCCGGCGCATTGCCGACCGGCGTGGCGCCTTCGAACTCGATGCGCTTCTTCACCTCGGGCGATGCGACGGCCTGCCGGGCCGCGTCGCTCACGCGCTTGACCAGCTCGGGCGGCATCTGCGCCGGGCCGAACAGGCCGAACCACGCGCTCGACTGGTAGCCGGGAAGGACTTCCGCGATGGCGGGGACGTCGGGGAAGGCGGGCAGGCGCTGCGGGCTCGTCACGCCCAGGGCCTTCAGCTTGCCGGCCCGCACGTGCGACTGCGCGTTGCCGACGTTGGCGAACATCAGTTCGACCTGGCCGGCCAGCACGTCCTGGATGGCCGGCGCGGTGCCCTTGTAGGGGATGTTCACGATGTACGTGCCGGACATCATCTTGAACGCCTCGCCGGCCAGGTGCACCGACGAGCCGAGGGCGCCGATCGCGAAGTTCAGCTGGCCGGGCCGGGACTTCGCCAGCGCCAGCAGCTCGCGCAGGTTGTTCGCCGTCACGGAGGGATGCGCCACCAGCAGCGCCGGCGTGGTCGACACCATCGTCAGCGGGGTGAAGTCGCGCACCGGGTCGAACGGCAGCCTGGGGTACAGGCTGGCGTTGATCGCATGGCTGGTGAAGCTCATGAGCAGGGTGTTGCCGTCCGGTGCCGCCTTCGCCACCATCTCCGCGGCGATGTTGCCGCCGGCGCCGGGCCGGTTCTCCACCACGACGGTGCGGCCCAGTGCGCGCCCGAGTTCGGCCGCGAGGGTCCGCGCCATGGTGTCCGTGGTTCCTCCGGCCGGCGCGCCCACGAGGATGCGCACCGGTGTCCCCTGCGCCCATGCGGGCAGGCCCGCGGCGGCCACGGTGGCGACGAACGTCCTGCGTTGCAACTTCATCTTCAGACTCCGAGGTAGGCCTGGCGCAGCCGGTCGGTGGCAAGCAGCTCGGCGCTGCTGCCCGAGAACTGGATCGCGCCGTTCTCCATCACGTAGGCGCGCTGCGCGATCTCCAGCGACTGCGCGACGTTCTGTTCCACGAGCAGGATGGCGAGACCTTCGGCGTGGAGCCGCCCGATCAGGCCGAACAGCTCCTCCACGAGCAGCGGCGAAAGACCCAGCGACGGTTCGTCCAGGATCAGCAGCCGCGGCTCGCCCATCAGTCCGCGGCCGATCGCCAGCATCTGCTGCTCCCCGCCGCTCATGGTGCCGGCCATCTGGCGCGTTCGCTCCTTCAGGCGCGGGAAGATCGAGAACACGCGCTCCAGGTTGGCCGCGCGGTGGTGCCGGGCCCGGGTGAACGAGCCGAGCTCGAGGTTCTCCAGCACGGACAGGTTGGGGAAGATGCGGCGGCCTTCCGGCACCTGGATCAGGCCCGCGCCGACCACGCTGCGGTAGTGCGCGCGCGTGATGTCCCGTCCGTCGAAACGCACGCTGCCGGCGCGCGCAGCCACGAGGGCGCTGACGGTGTGGTTGAAGGTGGTCTTGCCGGCGCCGTTGCTCCCCAGGAGCGCGACGATCTCGCCGGGCCGTACTTCCAGGTCCACGCCGCGCAGCACCTCCACCGCGCCGTAGCCGCTGCGCAGTCCCTGCACCTGGAGCAGCGGGGCACTCATTGCGCGGCTCCCGCGGCCATGCGCCCGAGGCGCTCGGCCGTGCCGTGCCCGAGGTAGGCCTCGATCACCCTGGCGTCGCGCGTGACCTCGCCAGGCGTGCCGGAAGCGATCAGCTGTCCCTGCGCCAGCACCCAGACCTGCGAGGCCAGGTTCATCACGGCCTGCATCACGTGCTCGATCATCAGCACCGTGACACCGCCCGCGGCGATGTCGCGCACCACGGGCACCATCTCGCCCACCTCCTGCGGATTGAGGCCGGCCAGCACTTCGTCCAGCAACAGCAGGCGCGGCCTGGTGGCGAGCGCGCGCGCCAGTTCGAGGCGCTTGCGGCCGGCCACGGTGAGGTCGCCCGCCGGCTTGTCCAGTTGCGGCGCCAGGCCGACGCGCTGCGCGACCAGCTCCGCCTCGTCCAGCGCTTCCGTGCGGCCGGCGCAGTGCAGATGCGCGCCGACGGCGATGTTCTCGCGCACGGTCTGGGCCGCGAAGGGCTGCACGATCTGGAAGGTGCGGGCCATGCCGCGGCGTGCGTTCAGGTGCGGCGGCTGGCCGGTGATGTCGGCACCGGCAAACAGGACGCTGCCGCGGTCGGGCCGCAGGAACCCGGACATCAGGGCGAACAACGTCGTCTTGCCGGCGCCGTTCGGGCCGATCAGGGCGCTGAGGCTGCCGGGCGGAACGTCGAACGACACGTCCTGCACGGCGGCCAGGCCGCCGAAGGACCTGGACACGGCCTGCAGGCGCAGCAGGGGCTCAGCCACGGGCGGCCTCCCCGGGTTCGGCGGCCTTCGGCTGGGCGCGCGACCACAGTCCGCGGACGGACTGCCCAATGCCCAGCACGCCGCGCGGCGCGAACATCACGATCACGACCAGGACGGTGCCGTAGATGATCATGTTGATGCCGGGCAGGTTGCCGAACAGGTTGCGCGTCAGGTCGGCCAGCAGGTGCAGCGCCACGGCCCCGAGCACGGGACCCCAGAGGCTGCCCAGCCCGCCGACGATCGCGGCCACGAGCGCCTCCACCGAGGTGTGCGGGCCGAACGCGATGGCCGGGTCGAGGTACTGGAACACCTGCACGTAGAACGCGCCCGCCGCCCCCATGAAGGCCCCGGACAGGGCGATCGCCCCCAGCTTCACGCGGAACGGGTCGACGCCGATGGCCCGCGCCGCATCCTCGTTGTCGCGCACCGCCTGCAGCCAGGCGCCGAAACGCGAGTGCCGCAGCCAGCTGGTGACGAGCAGGCCCAGCACGACCAGGGCCAGCGCCAGCAGGACGTAGCCGCGCCGGTCGCCGAACTGCATGTTGGCCGCGCCTTCCCGCAGCGGCACCATCAGGCCGACGCCGGCGCCGGTGAAGGGCACGGACAGCGAGACGATGCGGAACACTTCGGCGAAGGCCAGCGTGACCAGGGCGAAGTAGGAGCCCTTGAGGCCATAGCGGAAGGAGAGGGCGCCGACGAACAGCCCCACGCCCGCCGCCAGCGCGATCGCCAGCGGCAGCGCGGCCCAGGGGTTCATGCCCCACTGCAGCTGCGCGATCGCCTGAAGGTAGGCGCCGGTGCCGAAGAAGAGGGCATGGCCGAAGGAGAACTGGCCGCCGTAGCCGCCCAGCATGTTCCAGGCCTGCGCCATGAGGCAGCCGTACAGCGCCATCATGGTCAGGTTCAGGATGACGCCGGAGCGCGTGACGGACGCCAGGACGGCGATCGCCACCGCGAACACGGCGATCTGCACGAGGTCCTTGCGCGGCGACGCGGTCATGCCCTGGCCCCGAACAGCCCCTGCGGCCGGAACAGCAGCACGGCGATGAACAGCAGGAAGATGCCGATCTGGCCCAGCGACTCGCCGAACCAGAGCCCGCCCAGCGATTCGACCACCCCGATCAGCAGGCCGCCGGCCAGCGCGCCGGCGAAGCTGCCCATGCCGCCCAGCACGACGATGGTGAAGGCGACCAGCACGAAGCCGTTCCCCACCTGGGGGTTCACGTAGTACGCCGGCAGCAGGAAGCAGGCGGCGGCGCCCAGGCAGGCGAGGCCGATGCCGAAGCTCATGGCGTAGACATGGTCGACGTCGATGCCGACCAGCCGTGCGCCCTGCTTCTCACGCGCCACGGCGCGGATCGCGCGCCCCAGGTCGGTGGCGCGCACGATCCACAGCAGCACGGCGGATGCAACCAGGGCGCCGCCGAAGGCGACCAGCTTCGGTACCGACACCATGGCGGGGCCGATCGCGACGGTCGCCAGCGTGTACGGCGTCTCGATCGTGCGCGTGTCCGACTTGAAGGCGAGCAGGGCGATGTTCTCCAGCACGATCGACAGCCCGAGCGTGACCAGCAGGATGTTCTCGTCCTTGCCGTGGCTCGCGCGGTTGACGATGCCGCGCTGCAGCGCGTAGCCCGCCGCGAACATCACCAGCACCATCGGCAGCAGCGCGAGGTAGGGGTCGATGCCCAGGCCCTGCTTGAGGAAGTAGACGCCGTACAGCGCCATCATCAGCGCGGCGCCGTGCGCGAAGTTGATGATGTGCAGCACCCCGTAGATCAGCGTCAGGCCGAGCGCCACCAGCGCGTACACCGCGCCGGTGGTCAGCCCGTTGAGGACCGCGGGGAACAGGATGCCGAAGTCGAACACGGGCGGCGGCGCGCGCTCAGGCCTTGAGCGGGAAGACCGGGTCGGCCTCGCGGTAGTCGCGCGGGATGATCACCTTGATGTCGCCCTTGACCACCTGGGTCATGAGCGGCTGCGCGCCCTGGTTCTGGCCGTTCACGAACTTCGTGGGGCCGTACGGCATGATGTGGTCGCTGAACGTGCTGTTCTCCAGCGCGGCGATGATGGCGGCGCGGTCGGTGGACTTCGCGCGCTCGATCGCATCCGCCAGCAGGCGCATGGCCGTGTAGGTCATGAAGACCTCGTAGCTGAAGAACAGGTTCTTCGCCTCGACGCGCTTGCGCATCTCCGCGCTGCGCCTGTCCTTGGGGTTGAACCAGTGGTTGCAGTCGATGATGCCGTTGGCCGCGTCCGGGAACTCCTTGACGAACTTGTAGCTGGAAGCCGCGCCGCCGAGCACCGAATAGATCGCCTTGGGCGTCACCTTCTGCTGCTGCATGGTGCGGACCAGCAGCGCGTACTCGTTGTAGTAGTTGGCCGGGATCACGATGTCCGGGTTCACCGCCTTCATGCGCAGCACGATGTTGTTGAAGTCGCGCGTCGGGTTGGCGTGCTTGATGACTTCCCTGACCTCGTAGCCGTAGCCGGGCAGCTCGCGGGCCAGCAGGTTGGCCGTGCCGGTGCCGAACAGCGACTCCTCGTGGATGATCATCACCGACTTCGCCGGCTTGCCCGCGGCCGTGTTCAGCACGTGCAGGTTGGCCATGGCGATCTCGGCGGACTTGCGGTAGCCGGGGCCGAAGCGGAAGGTGTTCTTCAGCCCGCGTTCGACGATCTGGTCGGCCACGCCGACGTCGACCACGTGCGGCAGGTTGTACTTGGCCGCGGCCTGCGTCGTCGCCAGGCAGATCGCCGAGGCGAAGGCGCCCACCACCGCGCTGACGCCGGCCTCGTTCATCTTCTCGATCTCCGCGGTGCCCGCGGCCGGCGTCGACTGCGCATCCCCGAGCAGCGCCTCGATCTTCGCCCCGCCCAGCGACTTGATGCCGCCCGCGCGGTTGATGTCCTCGATGGCCATCAGTGCGCCTTCGCGGCATTGCTGGCCGGAGTAGGCGAGGGCGCCGGTCACCGGGTGCAGCACGCCCACCTTGACGGCGCGCGGCTGCGCGCCGCCCACCAGCGGGAACGCGAGGGCCGACGCGGCGGCGCCGGCCTGCGCGATGAACTTGCGGCGGTTCGAGGATGCACTCATGGGACGGTTCTCCTGGTGACGTTTCAGTGGAACTGCGCGGACATGGCGCGGCTGACCCACACCTTGGCGGCGATGTCGCCGACGCGGGACAGCTGCATCTGGTACTCGTAGCGGTCGGGGCGGTAGAGGCCGTGCAGCCACTGCACGGGCCGGCCGTCCTCGTCGTGGATCAGGCGGCGCACGGCGAGCAGCGCGGAACCCACGGCCACCCCGAGGTGCGGTGCGACCTGCGCGTCGGCCAGCCGGGCGGAGATGGTCTGGCGCGCGCCGCCGACGCGCACGCCCGACTCCTCCAGCAGCACCAGGATCGGCTTCTTCGCGAGTTCGCGCTTGCCGAAGTGGCGCGCCAGGTCGCCCGGCACGAAGGTGGTGATGTGCGACAGCGGGCCTTCGCGCGTGGAGCGCACGCGCACCGCCTTCTGCACGTCCGCGCCCTGCGGGAGGGCGAGGGCCTGCGCCACGTCGCTGCCGGCGGCGATGCGGCTCACCTCCAGCACGCGCACGGTCGTGTTCAGGCTGGTGCTGACCAGGTTCTCGAGCAGGCCGGTGAGCTGCGCGGTCTTGGTGCGCGCGGCGGCAGCGCGGGTCTGGCGGGCCGCCGCGTCGGCGTCCGTGATCGGACGGGTGCCGCGGCCGCGCTCGCGGGCGATCAGGCCTTCACCGGCCAGTTCCTGCAGCGCGCGGCGCACCGTGACGCGGGCGACGCCGAACTGCCGCATCAGCGCCAGTTCGCCCGGCAGCCCCGCCGCGAAGCGGCCTTCGTGCAACTGCTCGCGCAGCACCAGGTAGATCTGGTGGTACTTGGGCAGGGGAAGGGCGTCCGCCATGGAAGCGGATGCTCGATCCCGCGTCTTGTCCTGTCAATGGGACATTTCATGGGACATCTGCGGCCGCCGCCCGCGGCGTCAGCGCTGCAGGGGCAGCGCCAGGGTGACCTGCGTCCCGCTCTCGCCGCTGGCCAGCGACAGCGCGCCGCCGAGCTTCTGCGCCCGCATGCGCATGGCCGCGAGCCCGCGGCGCGGCGCCCCCGCGGCCGGCGCGGCCTCCGGGTCGAAACCGCGGCCGTCGTCGGCGACCGTCAGTTCGATGCGGTCGCCGGCCGCGCGCACGCGGACGGTGATGTTGCGGGCGCCGCCGTGGCGCACGGCGTTGTTCACCGACTCCTGCACGATGCGCACGATCGACAGTCCGGTCTCCGGCGACAGGTAGTCGAGTTCGGGCAGCACCTCGACGTCCCAGTGCAGTGCCACGCCCAGCGCATTCAGCCGCGGCTCCAGCCGGTAGCGCAGGTTGCCCAGCAGCGGCAGCAGGTCGTGCTCCTCCAGGTCGAGCGAGTCGATGATCAGGCGCATGTCCTCCAGCGAATCCTCGATCACGCGCGCGACTTCCTCCCGTGGAACCTCGTCGCGGCGGGTCATGCGCAAGGCCGTGATCAGCTGGCTGCCGAGGCCGTCGTGCAGGTCGTGCAGCAGCCGGTTGCGTTCGGCCAGCAGCACGGCCTGCCGCTCCTCGGCGACGGCCTGGCTGATCTCGTGGTCGGCGGTCCCTCGCTTGAGCGCCAGCGATTCGAGCGTGCGCCAGATCAGGTTCAGCAGCACCAGGAGCGCGGCGGTCGGTGCCCAGAAGAGGGCGTCGAAGGCTGTCTTGTCGAGACCGACGCCGAAGTCGTGCGCCACCGCCACGCACCAGGCCACCAGCGTGACGGCCATGGACACGTCGCTGCGCCGCCGCGTGCGCCAGGCCTGCCGGACCTGCGCACCGACCGGCACGAGCGCCAGGCTGAAGTAGGGCCAGAGCAACAGCGCGAGATAGGTCGGGCGCATTTCCCCGAGCGCTGCGAGCAGCGCGCCGGCCGCGAAGCACGCCACCACGGCGCCCCACAACACGCGCAGGTAGCGGTCCCAGAACGGGCCCTGCCAGCGGCTGTGCTCCAGCATCAGCACGACGATCAGTGCGTTCGACAGCAGGGTGCTGGCGTGCGCCAGCAGCATGCCCCACTGGCTGGGCGTGCCGGCGGATGGCGCGAGGATCAGCAAGGCGCGCGGAAGCCAGGCGATGCAGAGCAGCGCGAACAGGAAGTCCATGCGCCGTCGCGTCTTCAGCCAGAGGGGGATCGCACCGAACACGCAGATCACGACCGAGAACGTCAGCGTCTGCGGGATGCCGTTCTGGAACAGGCGGCGCAACTCGTAGCCCGGGCGCAGGGCTGAGGCCCCGCCCAGCGCGAGCTCGGAGAGCCCGCCGCGCGCGTCGGCCGATCCGCGCACCCGCACGAGCAGCCGGTTGCCGGCTTCCTTCAGCAGCTGCGGGGGGATGTCGATCCATGGCGTGCGGTTGCGCGTGAATTCGCCGGCGGCGCGGACGTCCAGCCGTTCGCCGTTCAGCCAGAGGTCGCCGCCGTCCGCCATCCGCGGCACGGTGAGCGCCAGTCCCTCGCGCGTCCCGAGCGCGGCGAGCGCGGGGTCGAGCGCGACCTCGTACCACACGACGCCCGCGAAGCCCGCGCGCGTGCGGCGCCAGTTGTCCGGCAGGCGCACGGCGTCCGCTGCCGCGAAGTCGACGTCGGCAGGCCGGGCGGCGGAGGCGGCGATCGCGCGCGCGGTGTCGATCTTGACGGCCTCCGCGGCGCGCGCCACGGGAGCGGCGAGGAGGAGCACGGCGGCCAGCGCCGCACCGGCGGCCCGCCAGCGCACTAGATCAGCCCCTTCGCCCGCGCCAGGTTGACCGCCTGCACGCGCGAGTGCACCGAGAGCTTGCTGTAGATGCTCTTGATGTGCGCGGCCACGGTGGACGGCGCCACCTGGAGGCGCCGCGCCGCCTCGGGCACCGAGAAGCCCTGCGAGATGGCCTTGAGCACGTCCTGCTCGCGCGGCGTGAGCGGCTCGGAGAGCTCCGGCGTTTCCTGCGCCGTGGGACGCGCGAAACGCCGCAGCAGGTAGCGCGCGACCTGCGGCGACAGCGGCGAGGCGCCCTCCGCGACCGAGCGGATCGCCCGCCCGAACTCCGCGGTCGGCGTGTCCTTGAGGAGGTAGCCGTGCGCGCCCGCCTGCAGTGCGCGCACCACGTGCGCCTCGTCGCCGAACACGGTCACCACCAGGATGCTGGTGTGGCGCGCGCGGCGCGCGAGCTCCGCGATCAGCTCGGTGCCGTCGCCGTCCGGCAGCCCCAGGTCGATGAGGGCCACGTCCGGCTGCGCGAAGGCGAAGCTGCGGCGCGCCTCGGCGCAGGAGCCGACGGCCTCGACGAGGCGCAGGCCGGCGTCCGCCTGCACCATGCGCGCGAACTCCTCGCGCATGGGGGCGTCGTCGTCGACGAGGGTCACGGTCAGGATCGACATGGCTGGCCCGCATTGGAACCGAAAACACGCGGCCTGCGCTCCCCGGATCCGGGGAGGGCGCACGCCGCCGGTCGCCGCTCCCCGAAATCGGGGAAGCGTGCGCATGGGCGCCTGAGCACCATCGCGGCCCATGAAAGCGTTCAAGCTCCTCCTGCTTCCCGGCGCGTTGCTGGCGACGGCGCACGCGCAGGTCGCGCCCGACGCCGGCAGCGTGCTGCAGCAGTTGCGGCCGCCCGCCGCACCCCTCACGCCCCGCAATGGTGCCGCGCTGCCCGCACCGCCGCCCTTGCCGGCGCCGGCCGGAGCCTCACCCGATGGCACGGTGCGGATCGCCGGCGTGCGGTTCACCGGCAACAGCCGCATCCCCGATGCCGAGCTGCAGGCGCTGGTGCAGGACGCACTCGGAAGGGAGCTGGACCTGGCGGGGCTGGAGGCGCTGGCGGCCCGCGTCAGCCGCGAATACCGCCGGCGCGGCTACACCGTGGCGCGGGCCTACCTGCCGCCGCAGCAGGTGCGCGACGGCATCCTCGAGCTGGCGGTGGTGGAAGGACGGTTCGGCGCCGTCACCGTGCGCGGGGATGCGCCGCGCTCGCTGCCGCTCGCCGCGCTGGAACCGGGCACCGTGGTGACCGACGCGGCGCTGGAGCGCGCGCTGCTGCTGGCCGCCGACGTTCCCGGCATCGCGGTGCGCTCGACGCTGCAGCCCGGCGCCTCCGTCGGGACCAGCGAGCTGGTGGTGGACGTGGCGCCCGGCGAGCGCTTCGCCGGCAGCGTGGAGGCGGACAACTTCGGCAGCCGCAGCACCGGGCGCGGCCGCCTGGGGGCCACGCTGCTCGTGAACAATCCCTCCGGTGCGGGCGACCTGGTGACGCTGCGGGCGATCGCCAGCGACGGTGGCCTGGCCCACGGCCGGCTGGCCTACCAGCTGCGCGTGGGCCGCGACGGCACCCGCGTCGGCGTGGCCGCTTCGACGATGCGCTACCGCCTGGGGGAGGAGTTCGCCAGCCTGGACGCGCACGGCACCGCCCGCGTCGCCACGGTGTTCGTCGCCCACCCGGTGCTGCGCACACGTCATGCCAACGCGAACCTGCAGATCGCCTTCGAGGACAAGCAGCTGCGCGACCACATCGACAGCGTCGCCACGAGCACCGAGCGCAAGCTGCGCTCGCTCACGCTGGGGTGGTCGGGCGACCGCAGCGACAGCTTCGGCGGCGCCGGTGCCTGGACGTTCTCGCTGGCCTACACGCGCGGCGAGCTGGACCTCCCCACGCCGGCGGCACGTGCCGTCGACGACGCCACGGCAGGCACCGCCGGCAGCTTCGACAAGCTGGCCCTGGGCGTTTCGCGCCAGCAGGCCCTGGGACCGTCGACGACCCTCTTCGTCGCCTACACGGGCCAATGGGCCGGCGGCAACCTGGACTCGTCCGAGAAGCTGCCGCTCGGCGGCGTGGCCGGCGTGCGCGCCTACCCGCAAGGCGAAGCGCCGTCGGACCACGCGCACCTGCTCACCGCCGAACTGCGCCACAACGTCACGTCCGCCTGGCAGTGGATCGCGTTCGTCGACGCGGCGACCGGGCGGGCGAATGCCGAGCCCTGGCCCGGCGCCAGCGGTGCCCGCCGCAGCCTCTCCGGCGCCGGCGTGGGGCTGGCCTGGGCCGGCGGCCGCGGCCTGAACGCGCGCCTGTATTACGCCCACAAGCTGGGCCACGCCGCCGCCACGGCGGAACCCGACCGCGATGGCCGCCTGTGGCTGCAGGCGGCCTGGACCTTCTGATCCCGCATGGAGAACGCATGAACCGAGCTTTCCCCCATCGCCGCCTGTTCCTGGCCGCGGCCGTCGCCGCGGCTTTCCCCGCCTGGCCCGGACCCGTCGGCGAACGGATCTCCGCGGGGCAGGGCGCCGTCACCCGCAACGGAACGGTGACCACGATCACGCAGGGATCGTCGCGGCTGGCGATCGACTGGCAGGCCTTCGGCATCGCGGCCGGCGAGACCGTGAACTTCGTGCAGCCCGGCGCCGGGGCCATCGCGCTGAACCGCGTGACGGGCACGGAGGCCAGCCAGATCCATGGCGCGCTGAATGCCAACGGGCAGGTCTTCCTGCTCAATCCCAACGGCGTGCTGTTCGGGCGCACCGCGCAGGTGAGCGTGGGCGGGCTGCTGGCCTCCACCCTGTCGCTTTCCGACGCCGACTTCCTGGCGGGACGCACGGTGTTGCGTGGCACGGGCGGCGCGGTGCGCAACGAGGGCATGCTGCGCGCCGCCGACGGCGGCTACGTGGCCCTCGTCGGGGGCGAGGTGCGCAACACGGGAACGGTGGCCGCGCCCCGGGGCAGCGTCGCACTGGCGGCGGGGCGCAAGGTCACGCTCGACTTCGCGGGGGACGGACTGCTGCGGCTGGCGGTGGACGAGGGCGTGCTGGGCGCACTGGTCGACAACGGGGGCATCGTGCAGGCCGATGGCGGCGCGGCGCTGCTGACGGCGCGGGCGGCGGATGCGCTGGCTGGCACCGTCGTCAACAACACGGGCCTGGTGCAGGCGCGCCGGCTGGAGGATCGTGGCGGCACCATCCAACTGCTCGGCGGGTTCGAAGGCGGCACGGTGCAGGTGGGCGGCACGCTGGACGTGTCGGCGCCGCAGGGCGGCGCCGCGGGCTTCGTGGAGACGTCCGGCGCGCGCGTGCGCATCCAGCCCGGCGCGCGGGTGCTGGCCGGGCCGGGCGGGCGCTGGCTCGTCGACCCCACCGACATCACCATCGACGCGGCCGCAGCGGCCACGATCTCGGCGGCCCTCGATGCCGGCACCGGCGTCGAGCAGGACACGAACGGCGGCGGCGGGGACGCCGGCGACATCACGGTGCTGAGTTCCATCCAGTGGACCGGGACCGGCTGGCTGACGCTGCGTGCCAACCGCAACGTCGCGATCCAGGCCGCCATCGACGGGCCGAACGGCGGGCTGCTGTTCGAGGTCGGCAACGAGATCACCGTATCCGCCCCCGTCTCCGTGGGCGGCCTCTACCTGTGGCAGGGATCGTGGCGGCAGCTCGCGGCCTCGCTGCCGGCGCTGAACGTCGCCGACTTCCAGGTCGCCGGCGGGTCGTTCCTGCGTGCCACCGGCGGCGACGGCAGCGCGGCGGACCCGTACCGCATCGCGGACGTCTACGGATTGCAGGGCATCGGCAGCAACACCGGCACGCTGGCGCAGCACTACCGCCTGGCCGGCGACATCGACGCGGCGGTGGCGCGGACGTGGAACATGGGCGCCGGCTTCCGGCCGATCGGGAATTCCTTCGACCCTTTCGCGGGCCGCTTCGACGGCGCCGGGCACGTGGTGCGCAACCTCCACATCGACGAGCCCTGGTGGCCGGGCGTGGGACTCTTCGGCGCCGTCGGCGTGACGGGCAGCGTGGCCAACGTGGGCGTGCTGGGAGGATCGTTCAAGGGCTTCTCGGCCGGGCCGATCGCGGGGGAGAACGCCGGAACGCTCTCGAACGTGTGGTCGGACTCCGTCGTGGACGGCTACACCGCCGGCGGCCTGGTGGGATGGAACCTCGGCACGGTCAGCGATGCGTACGCCACGGGGGACGTGAACGGCAGCACCAACGGCGGGTTCGTGGGCCTGAACGAAGGCACCATCACCCGCGCCTGGGCCAGCGGCAACATCACCAGCGAAGGAGGCGCCGGCGGCTTCGCCGGGCAGAACCGCGGCACCATCACCGTGGCCTACGCCACCGGCTCGGTGAACGCCACGCACGGGGGCGCGGGCGGGTTCGTCGGCATCAACGCCGGCACCATCAGCGACGCCTATGCGACCGGTGCCGTGCGCGCGCGCCTGCCGGTCTTCGACGGCATCGGGGCGGAAGGCGCCGGCGGCTTCTTCGGCATCCAGGAGTTCGGCGCCAGCATCTCGCGTTCGTACGCCACCGGCGCGGTGGACAACGACTCGGTGCGCCGCGGCGGCTTCGGCGGCGCCGGGGCCTTCGGCACGCTCTCGGGCAACTTCTACGACGGCCCCGCCTCGGGCCTGCCCAATGCGGTGGGTTCCAACTACAACGGCGGCGTCACGCGGCGCACCTCCGCGCAGATGCTTTCGCAGTCGCAGTTCGGGAGCCTGGACTTCGCCGGCACCTGGGTCCAGTACGAGGGCCACACGCGGCCGCTGCTGCGCGCCTTCCTCACGCCGCTGACGGTGACCGCCAACGATGCGGCGCGCACCTATGACGGCACTTCGTGGTCCGGGGGCAATGGCGTTTCCTATTCGGTGAGCCCGGATGCCAACCTGCTGGGCACCGCGACCTTCGGCGGCGCCGCGCAAGGCGCGCGCAACGCGGGCACCTACGGACTGACGGTGGGCGGCCTGTACTCCAACCAGCAGGGGTACCTGATCACCTACGCCCCCGGCACCCTCACGATCGCCCCGAAGACCGTCACCGTCAGCGGGGTCACCGCGGCCGACAAGGTGTACGACGGCGGCACCGCGGCCGCCCTGGACGCCTCGGCGGCGGTCGTCGACGGCATCGTCGGCGGGGATGCCGTCGGCTTCGCGGCCGCGGGCCTGTCCGGCACGTTCTCGGACCGGAACGTGGGCACGGGCAAGACGGTCACGCTCTCCGGCGGTGCGCTCACCGGCGGCAGCGCCGGCAACTACGTGCTGGCGCCGGCCACCGGAACCACGACGGCCAGCATCACGCCGGCGTCCCTGTCGCTGACGGGGATGGCCGCGCGGGACAAGGTGTACGACGGCACGACCGCAGCCGTGCTGGACACGACGGCCGCGGGCCTGGCCGGTGTCGTCGCCGGCGACGCCGTCACGGTGTCGACCGCAGGCGTGGAGGGCCGCTTCTCGGACCGGAACGCCGGCGCCGGCAAGGCGGTCACCGTCACCGGCGCGGCGCTCGAGGGCGCGGATGCCGGCAACTACGTGCTCGCCGCGCCCGCACCGCTCACCGCCGACATCACGCCGGCGCCGCTCGCGGTCGCCGCGGACGACCAGGCCAAGGTGGCCGGCACGCCGGACCCTGCGCTGACCTTCCGGGTGGCGGGGCTGGTGGCCGGCGACACGCTGGACGGCGCGCTCACCGGCGGGCTGCAGCGCGCTCCCGGCGAGGCGGCCGGGCCGTATGCCATCACGCAGGGCACGCTGGCGGCGGTCGGCGGCAACTACGCGATCGGCTTCACGCCCGGGACGCTGGTGGTCACCGCGGCGCCCTTGCCGCCGGACCCGCAAGTGCCGCCGGTTTCTCCGCCTCCCGCAGGGGGCGCTCCGGACGCTGCGGCACTGCAGGCCGCGATCCCGCTGCCGCAGCCCGAAGCAGCGCCTCCGCTCGCCTGCGTGGCGGGGCCGAAGCGCGAAGCCGCCGCCGCCTCGTGCGAGCAGCGACCGCTGCTGGCGGTGGTGGAGGGCGGCGTGCGGCTGCCCGCCGCGGCCGCGCGGCCTCAGGCGATCGAGTAACCCCCGTCCACCGGGATCGCCGTGCCGGTGACGAAGTCGCTCGCCGCGCTGCACAGGAACACGGCGACACCGGCGAGGTCCGCCGGCTGGCCCCAGCGCCCGGCAGGCGTGCGGGCCAACACGCGTTCGTACAGGCCGGGCACCTGGCTGCGCGCGCCCTGCGTCAGGTCGGTGTCGATCCAGCCGGGGAGCACCGCGTTGGCCTGGATGCGGTCCTTCGCCCAGGCGGTGGCGATGGACCGCGTGAACTGCACGATGCCGCCCTTGCTGGCGCCGTACACCGAGGCATAGGGCGCGCCGAAGATCGACAGCATGGAGCCGATGTTGACGATCTTGCCGGCGCCGGCGCGCAGCATCAGCGGGTGCGCCGCGCGGCAGCACAGGAAGGCGCTGGTCAGGTTCACGTCCATCACCGAGCGCCATTCGTCCAGCGAGAGCTGCTCGGGCGGCTTGCGCACCGTGGTGCCGGCGTTGTTGACGAGGATGTCGAGGCGCCCGTGCTGCCGCTCCACGGCGTCGAACAGGCGCTGCACCCCGGCTTCGTCCGTGACGTCGGCCTCGAACGCGGCCGCCTGCACGCGTTCGGCCTGCAGTGCGCGCAACGCCGCCGCGGATTTTTCCGCGTTCCGGCCCACCACGATCACCGAGGCACCGCAGCGCCCCAACCCCTGCGCCATGCCCAGGCCGATGCCGCCATTGCCGCCCGTGACGAGCGCGATTTTCCCGGTGAGGTCGAACATGCCCTCAAGCATAATCCCGGCGATGCGCCAGATCGTCCTCGACACGGAAACCACGGGCCTCTCCGCCGAAGCCGGCGACCGGATCATCGAGATCGGCTGCGTGGAACTGGTGGCGCGCAAGCTGACGGGCCACAACAAGCACTGGTACCTGAACCCCGAACGCGACTCGCACGAGGACGCGCTCAAGGTGCACGGCATCAGCAACGAGTTCCTGCGCGACAAGCCCAAGTTCGCGGCGATCGCCGACGAACTGATGGAGTACGTCGCGGGCGCCGAGATCATCATCCACAACGCCGCCTTCGACATCGGCTTCCTGAACAAGGAACTGGAGTTGATCGGGCGCAGCCCCTTCACCGGGCGGGTGGCCAAGGTCACCGACACGCTGGCGATGGCCAAGGAGATGTACCCCGGCAAGCGCAACAGCCTGGACGCGCTGTGCGACCGCCTCGGCGTCGACAACTCCGGCCGCACGCTGCACGGCGCGCTGCTCGACGCCGAACTGCTGGCCGACGTCTACATCAACCTCACGCGCGGCCAGGACGCCCTGCTGATCGACGAGGCCGACGCCCATGCGGTGTCCGGCATCGTGACGCGCGTCGACCTGCGCCAGTTCACGCTGCCGGTGCTGCTGGCCAACGACCAGGAGGCGGCGGCCCACGAGGAAGTCCTCAAGCAGCTGGACAAGGCTTCGGGCGGCAAGACAGTGTGGCGTCAGGTGCCCTTTTCGCCTATGGCATAATCGCGGGCTTCCCGCACCGGGAAAACCGGGTGATTAGCTCAGCGGTAGAGCACTGCCTTCACACGGCAGGGGTCGCAGGTTCAAACCCTGCATCACCCACCAGACAAGCGAAAACGCCACCTCCGGGTGGCGTTTTCCATTGGGGCGCGGCCGTCGCTCAGGTGCTGAGCTTCTGCGCCAGCTCGCTGGCTTCCTCGCGGCCTTCCCGCACGTTCTGGATGTGGCGCTGCGTCTCGATGGGCAGCTTGGCCGTGTTCAGGCCGTCCCACTTGTTGCGACCCTTGACCGACAGGTTGTAGTAGACGGAGACGCCCTCGCGCAGCTTGGCGGCGCGCTCTTCGGGCGTGAGCTTCAGGTGCGCGATCCTGTCGGCGGCCCATTCGGCGCCGTGCTTCATGTTCACCGCGGCGAAGTACACGGCCTGCACCGGGTCGTTGGGGTCCTTCAGGCCGAGGCCCTTGGCCGTGCGCGGCTCGAACTGGGCCAGCCCGATGCTTTCGACGCCGTTCTTGCCCATGCCGGTGCGCGGGATCCACGAGGTCTCGGCGTCGATCACGCCATAGACGTCGTGGTAGGTCAGGCCGACCTGGTGCAGGCCCGCCTTCGCGGCCGCGGCCTGGACGAGCAGCAGGCGCGATTCCTCGTCCAGCGTCTGGATGCTCTTGCCGGCGTACTTCACCGATTCGAACTTGATCTGCTTGCGCAGGGCGTCTTCGGAGGCGACCTGGACGGCGGCCTTCGCGGCGGGCGTCGCGAAGCGGATGGCGGCGGGCGCCGCCGGGCTCGTGGCGGCCACGGCGGCGGCAGCGGTCACGGTGCGGGCCACGGGGCCGGCCTTGGCGGCGGCGGCCTGCACCTTCGCGGCTGCAGCGGCAACGGGGGCGGATGCAGAACCCGTGGAAACCTGGCTCGAGAGGGCGATGGCGGCACCGATGCCGGCGAAGGCCCAGACGGGGAAGGATTTCTTGATTTGCATGTGTCCTGTAGTCCTTGAAGCACGTTCCTGTAGGAGGCTTCTGATGGACCTGTAGGACCCGCGAGAGTTCGAAGCTCAGCGCGTGCATATTCCTGCGGAAGAGGGGTGGATCCGCCCTCCAGGCGATTCTTTTTCAGCAGGGGATCGGAAACGAACACCAAAGTGCGACAGCGCCTTCGCCCCGAGGCGAAAGCGCTGTGCGCCTGGCTCGACGTTGCCGGCTAGCTCTTCGAATCGGATTTCGCGGCGGCGAAGCTCTGCCGCACGCGGCCGTCGCCGCCCTTCTTCGCGGTCGCGACCTTCTTGCGGTCGGCCGGTTCCTTCTTCGCCACGGCCGTGGCCTTGCCGTCCTTGCGCGACGCGGCCTTGCCGTCCTTCTTCTTCGCAGAGGCCGTCTTCACCCCTCGCTTGCGCTCGTCCGGGCTGTCCTTCTTCTTCGCAACCACGGCCTTGCGGGGCCGGGCGGACTCCGCCTTCAGCGCGGCGACCGCCTCCGGGCCGCCCCATTGCGCCACGGCCCAGCGGCGCAGGCGCTCCGCGTCGGCGATGCGGGTGCCGTTGCTCTCCGCATCGAGCAGCACGAGGATGAGGCTGCGGCCCGCGACCTCCGTCACCATGGTGAGGCAGCGGCCGGCTTCGACGATGTAGCCGGTCTTCTGCAGTTCGATGTCCCAGCCCGGGTTGGCGTTGCGCACGAGCCGGTTGGAATTGATGTACTGCAGCGACCTGCTGCTGCCGAGGTCGGCCACGTGCTGGCGCGTGGTGGAAAACTGCGCGATCAGCGGGTTCTGCGCGGCCGCCTTCACGAGCAGCGCAACGTCGCGTGCGGTCGACCTGTTGGCGTTGGACAGGCCGGTCGGATCGACGAAGCTGGAGTTCTGCATCCCGAGTTGGCGGGCCTTGGCATTCATGGCGGCGACCATCTTCTCGAGCCCGCCGGGATAGGTGCGGCCGAGCGCGTGCGCGGCGCGGTTCTCGCTGGACATGAGGGCCAGGTGCAACGCCTCCTCGCGCGTGAGGGTGCTGCCGACCTTCAGGCGCGAGCGGCTGTGGCGTTCGCGGTCCACGTCTTCGTCGGTGATCGTCAGCACCTCGTCCATCGGCTGCCTCGCCTCCAGCACCACCACGCTGGTCATCAGCTTGGTCAGCGATGCGATCGGCAGCACGGCCTGGGCATTCTTCTGCACCAGCACTTCGCCGCTCGCCTGGTCGACCACCAGCGCGGCGCTGGAGTTCAGGCGCAGCGGATCCGGCGTCTGGTGCAGGCCCTGTGCGCGGCCGAACGAGAGCACCGGGCCGCCGGGGGACGCGGCATTCGGGCTGCGGTCGGTCTCGGCCTCCTCGGGCGGGACCTGTTCCGTACCGGGAGGCGGCGCCGGGGTGGCCGGCTCGGCTTCGGCTGCGGCCGGCGCGGGCGCCACTGCCACCGCGGAGGGCTGCTGGCGTGCGGCCTCGCGCTGGTTCCAGGCGAGCGGGATCAGCGTGCCGCCCGCCACCAGGGCGAGCAGCAAGGTCGACAGGACAAGGGTCTTCTTCGTGGATGGGCGCATGTGCGTTTCCTTCCCGGCACTCTACCCAGCCGCCGCAGGGCGGACGGCACCGCGAGGACGAAGCTGGTGTAGGCCCCGGGCGACGGCGGCGGCAAGCCGCTAGGCCACGGCACCGGCACCGTCAACCCCGACCGTGCCCCCTTGCACCGCCCGGGACGCTGTGCCAGATTGCGCGGACCCGCACAGGAGAAGGCATGCTTTTTCCCACCACCATCGTCGGCAGCTATCCCCAGCCGGAGTGGCTGATCGACCGGCAGAAGCTCGCAGGCCGCTTCCCGCCGCGCGTGCGGGCCAGGGAGCTCTGGCGCCTGCAGGAGCCCTGGCTGGCTCAGGCCCAGGACGATGCGACGCTGCTGGCGATCCAGGCGCAGGAGGAAGCCGGGCTCGACATCGTGTCCGACGGCGAGATCCGGCGCGAGAGCTATTCCAACCGCTTCGCCACCGCACTGGACGGGGTGGACCTGGACCACCCCGGCACCGCCCTCGACCGGTCGGGCCATCCGAACCCGGTGCCGCGCATCGTCGGCAGGATCCGCCGCCGGCACGCGGTCGAGGTGGAGGACCTGATGTTCCTGAAGCGGCACACCACGCGCCGCACGAAGATCACGGTGCCCGGGCCGTTCACCATGCTGCAGCAGGCGCAGAACGATTTCTACGGCAGCGAGGAGGAGGCGGCGATGGACTATGCCGTCGCCGTCAATGCGGAGATCCGGGACCTGTTCGCCGCGGGCGCCGACGTCGTGCAGATCGACGAACCCTACATGCAGGCGCGGCCGGAGAAGGCGCGCCAGTACGGCCTGGCCGCGCTGAACCGGGCGCTCGAGGGCGTGCAGGGCACCACCTGCGTCCACATCTGCTTCGGCTATGCGGCGGTGATCCACGCCCGCCCCAGCGGCTATTCCTTCCTGCCGGAACTCGCCGGCTGCACTTGCGGCCAGGTGTCCATCGAAACGGCGCAGTCGAACCTGGACACGCGGGTCCTGCGCGAACTGGGCGGCAAGCAGGTGCTGGTGGGCTGCCTGGACCTGTCGGACATGCAGGTCGAGACGCCCGAGGTGGTGGCAGGCCGCATCCGCCGCGCCTTGGAGCACATCCGGCCGGAGCAGGTGGTGCTGGCGCCGGACTGCGGCATGAAGTACCTGCCGCGCGAAGTGGCGCAGGGCAAGCTGGTGGCGATGGTCGAAGCGGCCAGGCTGCTGCGCAAGGAGCACGGCTCCGCGTGAGGGGTGGGCGCGGCGCCGCTGCGCGACAATCGCAAGATGGAATTCATTCGCTACCTGCCGGGCACCGCCCCGCTGGTGCTCGATTCGCCGCACAGCGGCGTCGCCTATCCCGCGGACTTCCGGCCCGCCTGCGACATGGCGGTGCTGCGCCGCGCCGAAGACACCCACGTCGAGAAGCTGTACGACTTCGCGCCCGCGCTCGGGGTGGCCTGGATCGAGGCCCTGTTCCCCCGCAGCTACCTCGACGTGAACCGCAACGTAACGGAACTCGACGTCGGCCTGCTCGAGGATGCCTGGGACGAGGCGCTGGAGACCGACCCGGTGCTGCTGTCCAAGGTCCGGCTCGGCAAGGGCCTGGTGTGGCGCTGCACCGATGACGGCGTCGACATCTACGACCGCAAGCTCACCGCCGGCGAGGTGCGGGCGCGCATCGAGCGCTGCTGGCAGCCGTACCACGCGGCCGTGGCGGATGCCGTTGCCGCCGCCCACGCCCGGCACGGCTACAGCATCCACCTGAATTGCCACTCGATGCCGGCGGTGTCCTCCAGCCACGCCACCGAGTTCCCGGGCCTGGTGCATGCCGATTTCGTGATCGGCGACCGCACCGGGACGACCTCCTCGCCGGCCCTGTCGCGGCATGTGTGCGACCTGCTGCGGGACAGGGGCTACACGGTGGAATACAACCACCCGTACAAGGGCGTCGAACTGGTGCGGCGCCACGGCGACACGCAGCGGCACCGCCACAGCATCCAGGTCGAGGTGAACCGCAAGCTGTACATGGACGAGGCATCGCTGGAGCCGCACGCCGGCTTCGCGAAGCTGCGCGCCGACCTGGAGCACCTGGTGCGCGCGCTGCTCGCCACCGATCCGCGGCAGCTGTGATGGACACCGTCGACGCCGTCGTCATCGGCGCCGGCGCGGTGGGCCTGGCCGTCGCGCGCGCGCTGGCGCAGGCCGGCCGCGAAGTGGTGGTGGCCGAAGCGCAGGACGGCATCGGGCAGGGCGTGAGTTCGCGCAACAGCGAGGTGATCCACGCCGGCCTCTACTACGCGCCGGGCACGCTCAAGGCGCGCCTGTGCGTGCGCGGCAAGGAACTGCTGTACGCGCTCTGCGCGTCGCACGGCGTGGACCACCGCCGCTGCGGCAAGCTGACGGTGGCCAACAGCGAAGAAGAGGTCGCCGCGCTGCGCGGCCTGCAGGAGCGCGCGACGGCCAATGGCGTGCCGGCCGCTTGGCTGGATGCGGCGGCGGCGCATGCGATGGAACCGGCGCTGCGCTGCATCGCCGCGCTGCATTCGCCCACCACCGGCATCGTGGACAGCCATGGCTTCATGCTGGCGCTGCAGGGCGACCTCGAGCGGGCGGGCGGCACGGTGGCCTTCGGGTCGAGGGTGGCCGCCGCCACGCTGTCCTCGCGCAGCGGCGAGCCGCACGTGCTGCGCCTGGCCGACGGCAGCGAACTCGCTTGCCGCCTCCTCGTGAACGCCGCGTCGCTGCACGCCTGCGCCCTGGCGCGGAACTTCGAAGGGCTGGATGCCCGCTTCGTGCCGCGCGAGTCCTTCGCCAAGGGCAACTACTACGCGCTCGCCGGCCGCTCGCCCTTCACGCACCTGATCTACCCCGCGCCGGCGGACGCCTGGCTCGGCGTGCACCTGACGCTGGACCTGGGCGGGCAGGCCAAGTTCGGTCCCGACATCGAATGGCTGGACGTGCAGTCGCCGGAACAGATCGACTATCGCGTCGACCCGGCGCGGGCCGACGGCTTCTATGCGGAGGTGCGGCGCTATTGGCCGGAACTGCCGGACGGCGCGCTCACCCCCAGCTACAGCGGCGTGCGGCCGAAGATCCACACGGCCAGCGAGAAGGCGCCGGACTTCCGCATCGACGGCCCCGCGGACCACGGCGTGCCCGGCTTGCTGAACCTGTTCGGTGTCGAATCGCCCGGCCTCACGAGCGCGCTGGCGATCGGGGAACTGTCGCGCGCGCTGCTGCTGCCCTGAACTTTCAGGGCGTGGCCGGGGCGGGGCAGCCCCGCTGCAGGAAGCTGCACTTCACGGCCGCCAGCAGGGGGTTGCTGCCGCCGCTGCCGTGCGGGCCGTTGCCCTGCAGGTAGCCGTAGTTGATCGTCCAGACGATGGCGCCGCCGACGGCCGTCTGCGGATTTCGCACCCAGGCACCTTTGGCCGCGATCGACTGCCCGTTCTCGTACGACAGGAAGCCTGCCGCCGACCGGCCGTCGTGCGGAGCGATGGCGGGGCGGAACCCGCGCGGGTAGGCGGGGCCCGTGTAGGTGCGGTAGGCCGCCTGGGCCTCCGTGTCGTACGCATACGTCCCGTGGTCCAGGTAGCCCAGTTCCACCAGCACGTTGTAGGCGAGCGCGTTGTCGTCGGCCTCGAGGCGGGCACCGCGCAGCTCCTGGCGCGGCCCCGTCACGAGCGGAGGCGCCGTCGGATCCATCTCCGCGGGATTGCCGTAGTAGATGCCGTAGAAGCCCATGCCGATCCCGAGCTTGCCGCGCGGCACGCCCTTGGCGACGAAGGCGTCGATGCTGCTGGCCAGGTCCACCGGCGCGTTGCCGTACTTGCCCGAGATCGGGCTGGTGAACCAGGAATGCCAGCCCTGCGCGTCCGACGCGGTGCCGATGCCGTAGCTCATGAGGTTGAACTGGTCCGACAGGCTCGCCACCTCCACCTCCCAGGGCTGGACCTGGTTGATGTTGAGGTTCTTGGCGTAGCCCGGGAAGGTGAGGATGAAAGGCGCGTTCGGCGACTGGTAGCGCGCCCGCGTGTTCGCCTCGATGCGCAGGTCGCGCATCAGCGCGAGCAGGCGCCGGTAGGTCTCGGCCGCGGGCAGGCCCAGCGAGTTGGCGCCCAGCTCGTCCTCCCAGTCCATGTCGATGCCGTCGTAGTCGTGCGCGATCGCGTAGTCGACCAGGTTGCGCACGAAGGTGGGACGCACGCCGTCGGCGGTGGACCGCAGGAAGCCCGCGCCGTCACCGGCGCCACCGACCATCAGCAGCGCCCTGGTGCCCGCGGCGTGCGCGCGGCGGACGAGATAGTCCTCGACGCTGCGCGCCGGATCGGGGGCGCCTTGCTCGCCGGCGCGGTGGGCACTGCCGGCGCCCGGCATCACGTCGCCGGGATTCCCGTGCAGCGTGCCGGAGCCGGGTGCCACGCGGCCGAAGACGAAGTGCGTCATGGCGGACATGTCCACGTCGGCCGGCGAGCTGCTCGGCCAGTACCAGCCGGCGTAGTAGCCGGTGACCCAGGGCTGGCGCGTGGCAGTGGCGCTGACGCGCACGGTGGCCGTGGCCGTCCGGGCCGGGTCGGCGACCGCCGTCGCGATGACATGGAAGGTGCCGTCGGCCGCGGGCGCGGTGTAGTTGCCGCCCGCGCTGATGTTGCCGCCGGCGGATCCTTCCTGCACTTTCCACGTGCATTGCGTGTTGTCCGTGCCGTTCACCGCGCAGGTGAACCCCTGGGCACCGCCGGGCGTCACCGTCACGTCGCCGGGGACGATGGCGATGCCCACGGCAGCCTGCGTGCCGGGAAGGGGGGCACCTGAACCGCCATTGGCGCCACCACCGCCACCACCACATGCGGAAAGGACCAGCGCCACTGCCGCGAGGACGCCCATACGAATCTTCATCGAACCACTCTCCAATCGAGACGCAGGAGGGGCCGGATTATTCGGCGCGAAACCTCGTCGTGGAGTGCGGCGGCGCACAGGATCCGCCGCAGCGTGAGCGATGGCACGGCGGCCCGTGGCGCGCTGTCACGACGTGACCGCGGACACTTGCGATCAGGTCAGGATCGCGCAGCGGCGGAGGCGTGGGCCGCCGCTTCGTGCCGGAAGGCGCGCGCGGTCTCGTCCACGAGGGCGGGCCCCTTGTAGATCAGCCCGGTGTAGATCTGCACGACGTCGGCGCCGGCGCGCAGCTTGGACAGTGCATCGTCCGCGCTCAGCACGCCGCCGACACCGATGATGGGGTAGCCGCTGCCCAGCGCGGCGCGCAGCTGCGTGATGATGCGGTTGCTGGCCTCGAGCAGCGGCGCGCCGCTCAAGCCGCCGGTTTCCTCCGCGTGCGGCAGGCCCCGCACCCGGTCGCGGGCGATGGTGGTGTTGGTGGCGACCACGCCGTCCATGCCATGGCGCCGCAGCGTGGCGGCGATCACCTCCACCTGCGCTTCGTCGAGGTCGGGCGCGATCTTGACGAACACCGGCACGCGGCGGCCATGCGTGCGGGCGAGCTCTTCCCGGCGCACGGCGATCGCCGACAGCAGGGCGTCGAGCGCCTCGTCGCCTTGCAGCGCGCGCAGGTTCTTGGTGTTGGGGCTGGAGATGTTGACCGTCACGTAGTCGGCGTGCGGGTACACGCCCGCCAGGCACGCCAGGTAGTCGGAGGTCGCCTGTTCGATCGGCGTCGCCGCGTTCTTGCCGATGTTCAGGCCGAGCAGCCGTCCCTGCTGGCGGAAGCGCGAGCGCTGCACGTTGGCGACGAACGCATCGAGCCCGTCGTTGTTGAAGCCGAGGCGGTTGATCAGCGCCTGCGCCTCGGGCAGGCGGAACATGCGCGGGCGCGGGTTGCCCGGCTGGGCCTTGGGCGTGACCGTCCCGACCTCGACGAAGCCGAAGCCCATGGCGCCCAGGGCGTCGATGCAGCGCGCGTTCTTGTCCAGGCCGGCGGCCAGCCCCACGCGGTTGGGAAAGCGCAGGCCGGCGAGCTCCACGGGGTCGGGCACGAAGCCGTTGCAATACGCCCAGCGCAGCGGCGTGCCTTGGGCGCGCGCGAGCGAGCCGAGCGTGAGCTCGTGGGCGGTTTCGGGATCCAGCCCGAACAGGAAGGGGCGGGCGAGGGCGTAGGGCAGCAGAGGCATCCGATAATCCTGGCTTCTTCAACGAAGGCTAACCGGGGATTGTCGCGTGACGCAGGATGAACTCAAGGCATTGGTGGGGCAGGCGGCGCTGAAGTACGTCGTGCCGGGTGAGATCGTGGGCGTCGGCACGGGGTCGACGGTCAACAAGTTCATCGAGGCGCTCGGCACCATGAAGGACCGCGTCCCCGGGGCGGTGTCCAGTTCCAATGCTTCGACCGAGCGCCTGCGCGCGCTGGGCATCCGCGTCTACGACGCCAACGAGGTGGGCGAACTCGCGGTGTACATCGACGGCGCCGACGAGATCGACGGCCGCGGCCACATGGTCAAGGGCGGCGGCGCGGCCCTCACGCGCGAGAAGATCGTCGCCGCGCAGTCCCGCCGCTTCGTCTGCATCGCCGACGCATCCAAGCGCGTCGAATTCCTCGGCCGCTTCCCGCTGCCGGTGGAAGTGATCCCCATGGCCACGCAGCGCATCGTGCGGCAGTTCCAGGCGTTGGGCGGCCATGCGCAGGTGCGGATGAAGGACGACCAGCCGCTGGTGACCGACAACGGTCAGCACATCCTGGACGTCACCGGCCTGCAGATCCGCGATCCGCTCGCGTTCGAGAGCGACGTGAACCAGTGGCCGGGGGTGGTGACGGTGGGCGTCTTCGCCCACCAGAAGGCCGCGGTCTGCCTGCTCGCGACCGAGGGCGGCGTGCAGACCCTGGAGTTCTAGGCCGCCCTCAGAAGCGGATGCCGGCCGGGTTGGCCGGCGAGCGGTCGCTCGGCGCGCGCGGCGCCGCGGTGTTCTGCGCGGGCTGCGCCGGGGTGCCCTGCTGGGCCTGCGGCGATTCCGCCGGCACGGCAGGGGCCTGCACCACGACCAGCGGGCGCGGCTCCGGGTTGCGCCAGTTGGCAGGCAGCTTCGAAACCTTCGGGTACCCGGCGGCGTCGAGGTACTGGCCCCATTCCGCATCCGAGAATCCGCGCACGTGCTGCCCGCCGATCGTCGCGAAGGGCACCGTGGCCTGGCCGGCCAGCCGCTGCAGGGCCTGGATGTCCTCGTTGGAAGTCACCGTGCGTTCGGTGAAAGGCACGCCACGGCCTTGCAGGAACGTGCGGGCGCTGCCGCAGGGGGCGCAGTCGGAAGACGTGTAGAGGGTCACCGGGAAGCGCCCGGTGGCCGTGCGCAGGTCGAGCGGCAGTGCCGCGGTGGCGGAGCCGCCTCCCCCGGGGAGGGCCACGGTGGGGGCGGGCTTCGCATTCGCATCCGGCGGCGGCCTGTCCGTGAACGTCACCTTCCCGTCCGGCCCGACGACACGAAACACCTGTGCATTCGCGGCGGCGGCCCAGAGCGTGGCGCAGCCCATGACGGCGGCCAGCGCCGCCAGACGGACAGAAGACATCGGCAGTTCCCCCAATATGGTTTTGCTCGTCCGATTCTCTCAGGCCATCCCCTGGTGGCGCAACAAGGCATCCAGCGTGGGCTCCCGTCCGCGGAATGCCTTGAAGGACTCCATCGCCGGCCGGCTGCCGCCCGCCTCCAGGATCGCCTGGCGGTATTTCCGGCCGGTCTGCACGCTGGGCGTGCCATCCTGTCCGGCGGTTTCCTCGAAGGCGGCGTAGGCGTCCGCGCTCAGGACTTCCGCCCACTTGTAGCTGTAGTACCCGGCGGCGTAGCCGCCGGCGAACACGTGGCTGAAGGTGTGGGCCATGCGGTTGAACGCGGGCGGGTGCAGCACGGATACCTCCTCGCGCACCTGTTGCAAAAGAGGCATGAAGTCGGCGGCGGGATCGTGTTGCGAATGCAACAACATGTCGAAAAGCGCGAATTCGATCTGGCGCAGCGTGGCCAGTCCGCTCTGGAAGTTCTTGGCCGCCAGCATCTTGTCGAACAGCGCGCGGGGCAGCGGTTCGCCGGTGTCCACGTGCGCCGTCATGTGCTTCAGCACGCCCCATTCCCAGCAGAAGTTCTCCATGAACTGGCTGGGGAGTTCCACCGCATCCCACTCGACGCCGCTGATGCCCGACACGTCGCGTTCGTCCACGCGCGTGAGCATGTGGTGCAGTCCGTGGCCGGACTCGTGGAAGAGGGTGATGACGTCGTCGTGCGTGAGCAGCGGCGGCTTGCCGTCCACGCCGTCGGCGAAGTTGCAGACCAGGTGCGCGATCGGCGTTTGCAGGCGGCCGTCGTCGGGGCGCAGCCAGCGCGCGCGCACGTCGTCCATCCAGGCGCCGCCCCGCTTGCCGGTGCGGGCGGACGGGTCGAGGTAGAACTGGCCGACGAGTTCGCCGCCGCGCTCGATGCGATAGAACTCGACGCCCGCGTTCCAGGCGGGCGCGTGGTCGCGGCGGATCTCCACCTCGAACAGCGTCTCGATGATCTTGAACAGGCCCGCCAGCACCTTCGGCGCGGTGAAGTACTGCTTGACCTCCTGCTCGCTGAAGGCATACCGGGCCTCCTTGAGCTTCTCGCCGATGTAGGGCCAGTCCCAGGCCTGCGGATCGGCGATGCCCAGTTGCTCGCGCGCGAAGGCACGCATGTCGTCCAGGTCCTTGATCGCGTACGGACGGGCGCGGATCGCCAGGTCGCGCAGGAACTGGATGACCTGCTGCGGCGAGTCCGCCATCTTGGTGACCACCGAGACCTCGGCGAAGCTCTGGTAGCCGAGCAGGCGCGCCTCCTCCTGGCGCAGGGCCAGGATCTCGCGGATCAGCGCGCTGTTGTCGAACTTCGGGTCGCCCTGGTCGCTGGCGCGCGTCACGTAGGCGCGGTACAGGCGCTCGCGCAGCGTGCGGTTGTGGCCGAACTGCATGACGGGGAGATAGCTGGGCATCTTCAGCGTGAGCTTGTAGCCCTCGCGTCCCTCTGCCGCCGCGGCGGCGCGCGCCGCCTGCACGACGTCCGGCGGGACGCCTTCCAGCTCGGGTTCGGCGGCGTAGTAGGCGAAGGCGTCCGTGGCGTCGAGCGCGTTCTCGCTGAACTTCTGGCTCAGCTCCGCCTGGCGTTCCTGGATCTGCGCGAACCGCTCCTTGGCCGCGCCCGTGAGCTCCGCGCCGGACAGCCTGAAGTTGCGCAGCGCGTTCTCGTGCGCCTGGCGCTGCTCCGGCTTCAGCCGGCTGGGATCGACGGCCTTGTACTTCGCATAGAGCTTCTCGTCCGAGCCCAGGCGGGTCCAGAACTCCGTCACGCGCGGCAGGGCCTCGTTGTAGGCCGCGCGCAGTTCCGGCGTGTCCGCCACCGCGTTCAGGTGGCCCACCATGCCCCAGGCGCGTCCCAGCCGCTCGGTGGCGACATCCAGCACGCGCGCGATGGCGGTCCAGTCGGCGGGGAACTCGGGTGCGGTGACGGCCGCGAGGGCACGGTCCGCCTGCGCCAGCAGCTCGTCCATGGCGGGGCCGACGTGTTCCGGGCGCACCTGGTCGAACAGCGGGAGGTCGTTGAAGTCGAGGAGGGGGTTGCTCATGGCAACCATTTTGCGGCAGCGGCCGCGCGTTCAATGCCGTGCGGGATTGGGAATCGCGATCGGCGCCATATGGCCGGGCCGTTCAGGGTCCGTTCATGGTGCGCGGCCTAAGGTGGGGGCGAACACTGGACGAAGACCCGCGAGGCCCTGATGAACCTGATCCGTAAAGTTGCCTGGACCGTGCTGCTCGGCACGTCCGGCCGCCGGCAAGGCCACCGAGGAGGGCTGCTGGCTGTTCGAGGAGGAGCCGGACGACCCCTTCGGCCTGGACGACGAGTTCGAGGGGGAGGGCTGGTCCTTCTGGGGCGACTAGCCGCGGCTCAGGCCGCCGCGCGCTCCGCCGCCTGGATCGTGTTGACCAGGAGCATGGCGCGCGTCATGGGCCCGACGCCCCCCGGCACCGGCGTGATCCACCCGGCGACGTCCTGGACGCCGGCGAAGTCGACGTCGCCGCAGAGCTTGCCTTCGTCGTTGCGGTTCATGCCCACGTCGATCACCACGGCGCCGGGCTTGACCATGTCCGCCGTGAGCACGTTGCGCTTGCCGACTGCGGCCACCACGACGTCGGCCTGCAGGGTGAGCGACTTCAGGTCGCGCGTGCGGCTGTGGCACACGGTCACCGTCGCGTCGCGCCCGAGCAGCATCAGGGCCATCGGCTTGCCCACGATGTTGCTGCGGCCGATCACGACCGCATGCTTGCCCGTGAGGTCGTAGCCGATCGCGTCGAGCATCTTCAGGCAGCCGTAGGGCGTGCAGGGCCAGAAGCCCGGCTGCCCCACCATCAGCGCGCCGGCGCTGGCGACGTGGAAGCCGTCGACGTCCTTGGCCGGCGAGATCGTCTCGATGACCTTGTGGCTGTCCATGTGCTTCGGCAGCGGCAACTGCACCAGGATGCCGTGCACGGACGGGTCTTCGTTGAGGGCCCGGATGCGCGCCAGCAGGTCCGCTTCGGGCAGCGTGGCGGGGTAGGTCTCGAGCGTGGCTTCCAGCCCGGTTTGCGTGCTGTCGTTGACCTTGTGCTTCGTGTAGACCTGGCTGGCCGGGTCTTCGCCGACCAGGAGGATGGACAGGCGCGGCTGGACGCCGCGGGCCTTGAGGGCCTGCGTGCGCCCGGCGACTTCCTCGCGGATCTGCTTGGCAAGGGCGTTGCCGTCGATGAGTTGTGCGGTCATGAGGAACGACGCCCGCGGGTGCGGGCGTACGGAGGTTGCGGCGAAAGGGTTTACGACTTCGGCGGCTGCTGGCCGAGCGCGATCTTCAGCAGGTCGGCCACCGTGTTGGCGTTGAGCTTTTCCATGATGTTGGCGCGGTGCGCCTCCACCGTCTTGATGCTGATGCCCAGGTCGTCGGCGATCTGCTTGTTCAGGCGGCCGGCCACGATGCGTTCCAGCACCTGCGCCTCGCGCGAGGTCAGCTTGGAGAGCAGGGCGTCGCGGCTGGCGGCGCTCTGGAACTCGGCGAAGGTGTCCTTGGCGCGTTCGAGCATGCGCTCGACCAGGCTCACCAGCTCGTCTTCCTTGAAGGGCTTCTGGATGAAATCCATCGCGCCCTTCTTCATGGTGTTCACGGCCATCGGGACATCGCCGTGGCCGGTGATGAAGACCACGGGCAGCGGCGACTTGCGCTCCACCAGGCGGTCCTGCAGTTCGAGGCCGGTCATGCCGCCCATGCGAATGTCGACGATCAGGCAGGCGACCTCGCGCGGGTCGTAGCGGGCGAGGAAGGATTCGGCGGAGTCGAAGCAGCGCACCCGGTAGTCCTTGCCTTCCAGCAGCCACTGCAGCGAGTCGCGCACCGCCTCGTCGTCGTCGACGACGTAGACCGTGCCCTTCTTCGGAATCAGGCTCATGTGATGGTCACCCCCGCGTCCTTGCCCACTATCGGATTCGTAGCGCCGGAGACAGGAATCCAGAAGGAGAACCGGCAACCCGCGACTTCGCTGCCATTGTAGATGTTCTCCGCCTGCATCCTGCCCTGGTGCGACTCCACGATGGTGCGGCAAAGGTTGAGGCCGATGCCCATGCCTTCGGCCTTGGTGGAGAAGAAGGCCTCGTACAAACGTTCCATGACTTCGGGCGCGAGGCCCTGGCCGGAATCGAGCACCGAGAACTCCACCACCGCCTGTTCGTCGATCTGCTTGGGCACCACGCGCATCTCCACGCTGCGGCGGCCCGCGGGCCGGCCGGCCTGCTCGATCGCCTCCGCGGCGTTGCGCAGCAGGTTCACCAGCACCTGTTCGATCAGGATCGGGTCGACCATCAGGTGCGGCAGGCGCGCGGCCACGTAGTGCGAGAGGCGGACGTTGCGCCGGCGCAGCTCGATCTCGGCGAGTTCCAGCGCCTCGGTGACCATCACGTTGATGTCGGAGAGCGTGCGGTTCGGCTCGCTGCGCTTTACGAAGGTGCGGATGCGCTGGATGATCTGGCCGGCCCGCTGCGCCTGGCGCGCCGTCTTGTCCAGGGCGGCCAGCACGTCGTCCTCGCTGATCTGCTTGCTCTTGATGCGCGAGACGAGGCCGTTGCAGTAGTTGGTGATGGCGGTCAGCGGCTGGTTCAGTTCGTGCGCCACGCTGGAGGCCATTTCGCCCATCGTGATCAGCCGGCTCGCCGACTGCGCGCGTTCGGCCTGCGCGGCGGCGAGCTCCTCCGCCGTGCGGCGCGCCGTGATGTCGGTCGCGATCACCATCTGCGCGAGGCGGCCGTCCACCCAGTTCAGGTAGCGCGAACGCACTTCCAGCCACTTGCCCAGTTCCGGGACGAAGATTTCGGCGTTCTCGGAGCCGGCGCTGGTGAGGGTGTTGGTGGGCAGGCCGACGAAGTGGTCCACATGGTCCAGCGATTCGTCGTTGGGGCGCGGCTGGCTCATACCGGCGGTGGCGACCATCTGCAGGTGGCCGCCGGCCCGTCCCCCGAACCACAGGCGATAGAGCTTGTTGGCGAACAACAGCTCCTCGCTGCCCAGGGGCGCCACGGACACGGAGGCATCGAGCGCCTCCAGCACCGTCGTGAAGCGTTCGTGCGAGGCCTGCAACTGCTCGCGGATGCGCGTGGGCTCGGTGATGTCGGTCATCGACGTCATCCAGCCGGTCTGGTTGCCCTTGGCGTCCACCAGCCGCGACACGTACAGGCGCGCGTCGAACAGCGTGCCGTCCTTGCGCTTCACGCGCACCTGGAAGCCGCCCTGGATGGTGCGGCCCTTGAGTTCATCCTCCAGCCGCGCCATCAGGAGGTCGCGGTCCTCTTCCGGCCAGTACGGGAAGGGCGGGGTGCGGCCGACGAGTTCGGCTTCGCTCCACTGCGTCATCTGGCAGAACGCGGCGTTCACGTAAGTGATGCGGCCATGCATGTCGAGCGCCCGCATGCCGGTGAGCATGGAGTTCTCCATCGCGCGGCGGAAGTTGGTCTCGGCCATCAGCGCCTGCTGCGCCTGCATGCGCCGGCGCGTGTGGCGCCAGTTGGCGATCAGCATCCACGCCGTCATCGCCGAGAGCGCCCCCACCAGCCAGAACAGCCCGCTGCCGATCACGCCCAGGCCGGTGCGGTAGGCCTGCGCGCGAACGATCAGGCCGTTGCCGACCGGCGAGACCGGGACCTCGTAGTCGTTGGGTTGCGAGGCCCAGGGCAGCAGCTGTCCTGCCGGGTTGCGCGGCGGCACCGAGGTGCCCGCCAGCACGCGGTTCTTGCCATCGAGCAGGGCCACGGCGTACTTCGCCGAGATCTCCGCCGGCACGCCGTAGCGCAGCAGGCCGTCGATGGAGTACTCGCCCAGGATCACGCCGCCGAACTTGCCCTGGTCGGCCAGCGGGACGTGCAATTGCAGCAGGCCGGAGCTGTCGGGGCCGGCCGCCGGCTGCGAGTAGACCGGCTGCTGCAGGTCACGTGCCAGGCTGTACATCGTCTCGGTCTCACCCGGCCGCAGCACCTCGCCGCTGGCGCGGATCTGGTTGCTGTGCAGGCTGGGCGCGGCGTAGCTGGCGGTGATCTTCCGGCGCTCGTCGATCCACGTGAGCATCAGCAGCTCGGGGTACTGCGCGATCATCGACTCGGCCCGCACGATGAACTCCTCGGCGTCGACCTCCTTGTTGGAGATGTCGCGCGCGATGCGCATCAGCTGTTCCTGCCGTTCCAGCAGGCGCAGTCGCATGCGCTGCTGCGCGTATTCGACGTCGCGCTTCACCGCCTCCTGTTCGCGGTCCATCTCCTCGAGCCGCAGGTACCAGAAGGCAGAAACGATGGCGGCCAGGAACAGCAGCACGGCGGCCAGCGGCGCCAGCATGGCGTAGCGGTCCTGGCGGGTCGGGGTCTGGCGGCGCCACCAGTGGCGCCACCAGTCGGGGATGGGGCCTTCGGAAGGCAGTTCCGAAGCGGGAGAGTCTTGCATGGATGCTGGAGTGTAGGGCGCGCCCTCATCGTGACCAACGTCCGGGCCCGCCACGTCGTTCACATGAATCCGCATTATGAAACGTAGCTGCGCTATTTGAAACAGCGCGGGCTTTGTGCGACACTCCCGCCGCGCCCGCGCAGCGCGAACCCGTACTAAATTCACCGGATCACAGGAGACAAGAATGTCCGCACAGCCCGATCACCTGTTCGGCTCGGCCGCCAACGATGCCGACGCGCAGGAAACCCGCGAATGGCTGGAGGCGCTGTCCGCCGTCATCGCCACGGAGGGCCGGGAGCGCGGTCATTTCCTGCTGGAACAGCTGCTGGAGCAGGCGCGCCAGGAAGGCATCGACCTGCCGTTCTCGGCCACCACCGGCTACGTCAACACCATCGAGCCCGAGGACGAGGAGCGCTGCCCCGGGAACCTCGAGATCGAGGAACGCCTGCGCGCCTACATGCGCTGGAACGCGATGGCGATGGTGGTGAAGGCGAACCGCCTGCACCCGGAAGACGGCGGCGACCTCGGCGGCCACATCAGCTCCTTCGCGTCGCTGGCGACCATGCTGGGCGCCGGCTTCAACCATTTCTGGCATGCCGAAACCGAGGAGCGCGGCGGCGACTGCCTCTTCATCCAGGGCCACAGCGCCCCCGGCATCTATGCCCGTGCCTTCCTCGAAGGCCGCATTACCGAGGAGCAGTTGCTCAACTTCCGCCAGGAAGTGGACGGCAAGGGCCTGTCCAGCTATCCGCACCCGAAGCTGATGCCGGAGTTCTGGCAGTTCCCGACGGTGTCGATGGGCCTGGGCCCGCTGATGGCGATCTACCAGGCGCGCTTCCTGAAGTACCTGCACGCCCGCGGCATCGCCAACACCGAGAACCGCAAGGTCTGGGCCTTCCTCGGCGACGGCGAGATGGACGAAGTCGAGTCGCTGGGCGCGATCGGCGTCGCCGCCCGCGAGGGGCTCGACAACCTCATCTTCGTCGTCAACTGCAACCTGCAGCGCCTCGACGGCCCGGTGCGCGGCAACGGCAAGATCATCCAGGAGCTGGAAGGCGAATTCCGCGGCGCCGGCTGGAACGTCATCAAGCTGATTTGGGGCAGCTACTGGGACCCGCTCCTGGCGCGCGACAAGGAAGGCATCCTGCGCAAGATCATGATGGAGACGCTCGACGGCGACTACCAGGCCATGAAGGCCAACGACGGTGCCTTCGTGCGCAAGAACTTCTTCGGCCGCCATCCCAAGGCGCTGGAGATGGTCGCGAAGATGAGCGACGAGGACATCTGGCGCCTCAACCGCGGCGGCCACGACCCGCAGAAGGTGTACGCCGCCTTCCATCGCGCGGTGAACCACAAGGGCCAGCCCACCGTGCTGCTGATCAAGACCGTCAAGGGTTTCGGCATGGGCAAGGCGGGCGAGGGCAAGAACATCGCCCACCAGGCCAAGAAGCTGGCGGACGACGACATCCGCACCTTCCGCGACCGGTTCAACATCCCGATCCCGGACGACAAGCTGGCCGACATTCCCTTCTACAAGCCGGAAGCGAACACGCCGGAGATGGAGTACCTGCACGCGCGCCGCAAGGCGCTTGGCGGCTACCTCCCGAAGCGCCGTGCGAAGGCCGACGAGCAGCTGAAGGTGCCCGGCCTCGAGGCCTTCAAGGCCGTCACCGACCCGACCGCGGAAGGCCGCGAGATCTCCACCACGCAAGCATACGTCCGCTTCCTCACCGCGCTGCTGCGCGACCAGGAGCTCGGCCCGCGCGTCGTGCCGATCCTGGTCGACGAGGCCCGCACCTTCGGCATGGAAGGCCTGTTCCGGCAGATCGGCATCTACAACCACCAGGGGCAGCAGTACACCCCGCAGGACCGCGACCAGGTCTCCTACTACAAGGAAGACCAGAAGGGCCAAATCCTGCAGGAGGGCATCAACGAGGCGGGCGGCATGGCCAGCTGGATCGCGGCGGCGACCAGCTACAGCACCAGCAACCGCATCATGATCCCGTTCTACATCTACTACTCGATGTTCGGGCTGCAGCGCGTGGGCGACCTCTGCTGGGCCGCCGGCGACATGCAGGCGCGGGGCTTCCTGCTGGGCGGCACTTCGGGCCGGACCACGCTCAACGGCGAAGGCCTGCAGCACGAGGACGGCCACAGCCACGTCATCGCGCAGACCATCCCGAACTGCGTGAGCTACGACCCGACCTTCGCGCACGAGGTCGCCGTGATCATGCAGGACGGCTTGAAGCGCATGGTGGAGCGGCAGGAGAACGTCTTCTACTACATCACCCTGCTGAACGAGAACTACGCGATGCCCGGCCTGCAGCCCGGCACCGAGGAACAGATCGTCAAGGGCATGTACCTGTGCAAGCCGGGCGATGCCGGCAAGCTGCGCGTGCAGCTGCTCGGCTCCGGCACGATCCTGCGCGAGTCCATTGCCGCGCAGGCGCTGCTGGCGAAGGACTGGGGCGTGCATGCGGACGTGTGGAGCTGCCCGAGCTTCAACGAGCTGGCCCGCGACGGGCTGGACTGCGAGCGCCACAACCTGCTGCATCCCACGGCCAACCCGCGCGTGCCTTTCGTGGCGCAGCAGCTCGAAGGCCACGGCGGGCCGGTGGTGGCCTCCACGGACTACATCAAGCAGTACGTCGACCAGATCCGCGCCTTCATCCCGCGTGGACGCGCCTACAAGGTGCTGGGCACCGACGGCTTCGGCCGCAGCGACTTCCGCAGCAAGCTGCGCGAGCACTTCGAGGTGAACCGGCACTACATCGTCGTCGCCGCGCTGAAGGCGCTGGCCGAGCAGGGCGAGCTGCCGGTGGCGAAAGCCGCCGAGGCCATCCACAAGTACGGCATCAAGGCCGACAAGGTGAACCCGCTGTTCGCCTGAGAATCGCGCTACAACGAGAAGGCCCGCGCACGGGCCACGGAGAACAAGAAACATGGCCCTGGTCGAGATCAAGGTCCCCGATATCGGGGACTTCGCGGAAGTCGCCGTCATCGAGTTGCTGGCGAAGCCCGGCGACACCATCAAGGCGGAACAGTCGCTGCTCACCGTCGAGTCCGACAAGGCCTCGATGGAAATTCCTTCCAGCCACGGCGGCGTGCTGAAGGAACTGAAGGTCAAGCTCGGCGACAAGGTGGCCGAGGGCACGGTGATCGCGGTGATCGAGGCGGCGGCGGCGGCCTCTCTTTCCCCTCCCCCGCCGGGGGAGGGCAGGGTGGGGGCACCCCCTTCGCCCGCACCCGCTCCTGCCGTCGTACCGCCCCCACCCCAACCCTCCCCCAACGGGGGAGGGAGCCAGGCGATCGAGGTCCGCGTCCCCGACATCGGCGACTTCAAGGACGTGTCGGTCATCGAAGTGCTGGTCAAGCCCGGCGACACCGTCAAGGTGGAGCAGTCGCTGATCACCGTCGAATCGGACAAGGCTTCGATGGAGATCCCGTCGTCCGCGGCCGGCGTGGTGCGGGAACTCAAGGTCAAGGTCGGCGACACCGTGAACATCGGCGACCTGGTGGCGGTGCTGCAAGGGCAGGGCAGCGCAGTCGCCGCGAGCCCCTCACCCCAGCCCTCTCCCCAGAGGGGCGAGGGGGAAAGTCAGGCACCGGCCACCGGCGAGCGCACGCCGCCGACCGCCGCATTGCCGCCGCACGACCCGACCGCACCCACGGGCACGCTCCCGCACGCGTCGCCGTCCGTGCGCAAGTTCGCGCGCGAGCTCGGCGTGCCGCTGGAGGAAGTGAAGGGGTCCGGGCCCAAGGGCCGGATCACGCAGGAGGACGTGCAGGCGTTCACCAAGGCGGTGATGTCGGGCGAGGCGCGCACGAAGGCGGCGGCCGGCAAGGCGCCGGCCGGCGGCGGCGGCGAGGCCCTCGGCCTCCTGCCCTGGCCCAAGGTCGACTTCGCGAAGTTCGGCGCGATCGAGCGCAAGCCCATCCCGCGCATCAAGAAGATCAGCGCCGCCAACCTGCACCGCAACTGGGTGATGATCCCACACGTCACCAACCATGACGACGCCGACATCACCGAGCTCGAGGCCTTCCGCGTGCAGCTGAACAAGGAGAACGAGAAGGCCGGCATCAAGCTGACCATGCTCGCGTTCCTCGTCAAGGCCTGCGTTGCCGCGCTCAAGAAGTACCCCGACTTCAACTCCTCGCTCGACGGCGACGACCTGGTCTACAAGAACTACTGGAACATCGGCTTCGCCGCCGACACGCCGAACGGCCTGATGGTGCCGGTCATCAAGGACGCGGACCGGAAGGGCATCGTCCAGATCGCGCAGGAGACGGCAGAGCTCGCGAAGAAGGCGCGCGACGGCAAGCTCAGCCCTGCGGACATGAGCGGCGCCACTTTCACGATTTCTTCACTCGGCGGCATCGGCGGCAGGTACTTCTCGCCCATCATCAACGCGCCGGAAGTCGCTATCCTCGGGGTGTCCAGGAGCCAGACGGAACCCGTCTGGGACGGCAAGCAGTTCCAGCCCCGGCTGATGCTGCCGCTGTCGCTGTCGTGGGACCACCGGGTCGTCGACGGCGCCTCCGCGGCCCGCTTCAATGCGTACCTTGGACAGATCCTGGCGGACTTCCGCCGCGTGCTCCTCTAAGAACCAGAACATCGATGACAACTGTAGTGGTGGTGAAGAAAGCCGGGCAGATCGCGATCGCGGCCGACACCCTGGTGACCTTCGGCGACACCCGCCTGGCGCACCGTTACGAGGACAACACCAAGATCTTCAAGGTCGACACGGACGACGGGCCCAGCTACATCGGCATGGCCGGCACCGTCGCGCACTTCCCGGTGCTGCGCAAGGCCATGGGGTCCATGCCCCGCGAGATCCTCCGCCTGGGCAGCAAGGACGACGTGTTCGACACCTTCACCAAGCTGCACCCGTACCTCAAGGACAACTTCTTCCTGCAGACCAAGGAGGAGGACAGCGACCCGTACGAGTCCAGCCAGTTCAGCGTGGTGATCGCCAATGCGAGCGGCATCTACGGCCTGTACAGCTACCGCGAGGTGTTCGAGTTCAAGGAGTTCTGGGGCATCGGCTCGGGCCGCAGCTTCGCGCTGGGCGCGATGCACGCGGCCTACGGCCGGGCCAAGACCGCGCGTGAAGTCGCGGAAGCAGGGATCGCCGCGGGTTGCGAGTTCGACCGCAACTCCGAGCTACCCTGCGACATCTTCACGATCAAGTCCAAAGACGCCAAAGAACCAAAAGAGGCCAAGTGATGGCACAGACGGAAGTGCGGGTCCCCGACATCGGGGACTTCGAGAGCGTGTCCGTGATCGAGGTGCTGGTGAAGCCCGGCGACACGGTGAAGCTGGAGCAGTCGCTGGTCACCGTCGAGAGCGACAAGGCCTCGATGGAGATCCCGTCGACGCACGCCGGCGTGGTGAAGGAAGTGAAGGTCAAGGTCGGTGACGCGGTCAAGCAGGGCAGCGTGCTGGTGACCGTGGAGGCCGCGGAAGGTGCGGCGGCCGCGAGCCCCTCGCCCCAGCCCTCTGCGCAGGGCGGAGAGGGAGCGAAGCCACCGGCCACGGCGCCGGCGCCGACGGCGCCGCTCCCGGCAGGTTCCTATTCCGGCGGCGTCGATCTCGAATGCGAGATGCTGGTGCTCGGCGCCGGACCGGGCGGCTACTCCGCCGCGTTCCGCGCGGCCGACCTCGGCATGAAGACGGTGCTGGTCGAGCGCTACGCCACGCTGGGCGGCGTCTGCCTGAACGTCGGCTGCATCCCTTCGAAGGCCCTGCTGCACGTGGCCGCCGTCATCGACGAGGCGCGCCACATGGACGCGCTGGGCATCAGCTTCGGCCAGCCCACGATCGACCGCGCCAAGCTCAAGGCGCACAAGGACAAGGTCGTCGGCAAGCTCACCGGCGGCCTGACCGCGATGGCGAAGATGCGCAAGGTGACCACCGTGCGCGGCAACGGCACCTTCCTGGATGCGCACCACCTGCAGGTGGAAGAGACCGCCGGCACCGGCTCCGAGGGCACGGGCAGGAAGCAGGTGATCCGCTTCCGCAACGCGATCATCGCGGCGGGTTCGCAGGCCGTCCACCTGCCCTTCATGCCGAAGGACCCGCGCGTGGTCGACTCCACCGGCGCGCTGGAACTCGCCACCGCGCCCAAGCGCATGCTGATCCTCGGTGGCGGCATCATCGGCCTGGAGATGGGCACGGTGTATTCCACGCTGGGCGCCCGCCTGGACGTGGTCGAGATGCTGGACGGCCTGATGCAGGGCGCCGACCGCGACCTGGTGCGGGTGTGGCAGAAGATGAACGCACCGCGCTTCGACAACATCATGCTCAAGACGAAGACGGTGGGTGCCGAGGCGACGAAGGACGGCATCCTGGTGCGCTTCGAGGGCGAGCAGGCGCCGAAGGAGCCGCAGGTCTACGACCTCGTGCTGCAGGCGGTGGGCCGCAGCCCGAACGGGAAGAAGATCGGCGCCGAGAAGGCGGGCGTGAACGTCAGCGACCGCGGCTTCATCCCGGTCGACATCCAGATGCGCACCAACGTGCCGCACATCTTCGCCATCGGCGACATCGTCGGCCAGCCCATGCTGGCGCACAAGGCCGTGCACGAGGGGCACGTCGCCGCCGAAGCGGCGGCCGGCGAGAAGTCCAGCTTCGACGCGCGGGTGATCCCGAGCGTGGCCTACACCGACCCGGAGGTCGCCTGGGTGGGCCTCACGGAGGACCAGGCCAAGGCGCAGGGCATCGCGATCAAGAAGGGGCACTTCCCCTGGACGGCCTCGGGCCGAGCCATCGCCAACACGCGCGACGAAGGCTTCACCAAGCTGTTGTTCGACGCCGGGACGCACCGCATCCTGGGCGGCGGCATCGTCGGCACGCATGCCGGCGACATGATCGGCGAAGTGGCGCTGGCCATCGAGATGGGGGCCGACGAGGTGGACATCGGCAAGACGATCCATCCGCACCCCACGCTCGGCGAGAGCATCGGCATGGCCGCCGAGATCGCCCACGGCACCTGCACGGACGTGCCGCCGCAGCGCAAGTAGGCCTCAGGGCCAGTTCGCCGGGGTCTCGTTTCGGTGGGAAGCGGCTTGCGCCGCGGCGCTCATTGCGCGGCCGCTTCGGGCTGCGCGGCGTTGGCGGCGGCCGTGGGCGTGACCCGGCGCGCACCGTCGAAGCGCGAGGACCAGTAGGGCACCCGCATGTCCTCCACGCGCACCTGTGCACCCGGCTTGGGCGAGTGGATGAACTTGTTGTCGCCGATGTAGATGCCGACGTGGCTGAAGGTGCGGCGCAGCGTGTTGAAGAACACCAGGTCGCCCGGCTGCAGTTCCTGCTTGTCGATCTTCTGCGTGGCCGCGGCCTGCTCGTTGGCGCGGCGCGGCAGCATGAGGCCCAGGGTCTGCTCGTACATCGCCTTGACGAAGCCGCTGCAGTCGAAACCGGTCTCCACCGAGTTGCCGCCGCGGCGATAGGGCACGCCCAGGAAGCCCATGGCCGTGACGACCAGGTCGGATGCCTTGTGGGCGACGCGGCTCGCGCCTTCGCTCACGCGGTCGCCCACCTTTTCGCGGACTTCCTCGATGCGGTCGATCAGGCGCTTCTCGGCCATGAAGCGGCCGACGTCGTCTTCGGCGGAAGCGGGCGGCAAGGCTTGCGCCCCGGTCGCGACCAGCACGGCGCACAAGCTCAACCATTGCTTCATGGGCGCGGAGGTTAGCTTCCGGCCGGCCCGGACGTCAAGTGAAGAGTTCATTCCAAGTTCTTGATTTGTATCGAATTTGCGTCGTTTCCCCCGCGTGGCGGAGAGGTGGGAAACAATGTTTGCCACCATGAACATGCTCATTCGATCCAGGAGGGCCGGCCGGCTCTGGGGCCCGCTCGCCGCGTCCTGCGCGGCGCTGATTTTCGCAGCTTCGTTCTCCGCCGGGGCCGCTGCGCAGACCGTTCGGCCGGAAACCGTCGCCAGCGGCCTGGAACATCCCTGGGCCGTGGCCTTCCTTCCGGGGAACCGCTTCCTGGTCACCGAACGGCCCGGACGCATGCGCATCGTTAACGCGCAGGGGCGCCTGGGCGAGCCCTTGCAGGGCGTGCCGCGCGTGGCCGCCGGCGGGCAGGGGGGCCTGCTGGACCTGGTGCTGGACTCCGCCTTCGCCTCCAACCGCACGCTGTACTTCTGCTTCTCCGAACCGGGCAGCGGCGGCAACAGCACGGCGCTTGCGCGCGCCCGGCTCGCCGCCGACGACACGCGGCTGGAGGACGTGCGCGTGATCTTCAGCGGCAAGCCGAAGGTGGCCAGCAGCATGCACTTCGGCTGCCGCATCGTGGAGGCGCGTGACGGGACGCTGTTCCTCACCACCGGCGAGCGCAACTCGCGCAAGGAAGACGCCCAGACCCTGGACAACCACCACGGCAAGGTGATCCACATCCAGAAGGACGGCACGCCGGCACGCGACAACCCCTTCCTGGACCGCGCCGGCGCCTTGCCCGAGATCTGGAGCTACGGCCATCGCAACGCGCAGGGGGCCACCCTGTCGCCCGACGGCGTGTTCTGGATGAACGAACACGGTCCCCAGGGCGGCGACGAGATCAACGTGCCGCAGGCGGGCCGCAACTACGGCTGGCCGGTGATCACCTTCGGCGAGAACTACGGCGGCGGCAGGATCGGCGAAGGCATCAGCGAGCGGGCGGGCATGGAGCAGCCGCTGCACCAGTGGACCCCCTCGATGGCGCCCAGCGGCATGGCCTTCCTCACCAGCGAACGCTACGGCGCGGGCTGGCGCGGCAACCTGTTCGTGGGCGCCCTCAAGTTCCGCTACCTCTCGCGGCTGGAGATCGCGAACGGAAAGGTCGTGCGCGAGCACAAGCTGCTGCAGGACGTCGGCCGGGTGCGTGACGTCCGGCAGGGGCCGGACGGGCTGCTCTACCTGCTGACGGACGAAGGCAACGGCAAGCTGGTGCGCGTCGTGCCGCAGTGAAGGGTCAGGCCTTCACCAGCCCCTTGCGCACCGCATAGCGCGTGAGGCTGGCGATGTCGTTCAGGCGCAGCCGCTCCATGATGCGCGCCCGGTGCACGTCCACCGTCTTCGGGCTCAGCCCGAGCTCGAAGGCGATCTCCTTGGCCGACTTGCCCTGCGCGATGAGCGTCAGGATCTCGACCTGGCGGGTGGTGAGCTCGTCGTCGACGGTGGGCTCGGACGGCTGCAGCAGGCGCTGCGCCACCGCGGCGCTGAAGTAGCTGCCGGTGGCCATCACGCTGCGCAGGGCCTGTTCCAGCTCGAAGGGCGGGGCGTCCTTCATCAGATAGCCGCAGGCGCCGTTGGCCACTGCGCGCTTCACGAAGTCGACGGTGTCGTACATGGAAAGCACGATCACCCGCACGTCCGGGAAGCGTGTGTGGATCTCCGCGATCGCGGTGATGCCGTCCATGCCCGGCATGGAGATGTCGGTCATCACGACGTCCGGCTTCACGGATTCGAGCAGCGCCAGCAGTTCGCTGCCGTTGCGGGCCTCGGCGATCACCTGCACGCCTTCCACCGTGGAGAGCAGGGCCTTGATGCCGGAGCGCACCAGGTCGTGGTCGTCGGCCAGGACGACCTGGATGGGCATCGGTTTGTTCAGGTTGGGGATCATGGATGTCCCTTGGTGTCCTCGTTCATAGCACGGCCCGCACCGCCACGCCGCGGCCGCGCCGCGTCCGGATGTGGAGCCTCCCTCCCGCCAGCTCGGTCCGCTCGATCATGCCGTACAGCCCGATGTTCCGTTCGCTTTGATGACCGTTGAGCACCGCCTTCTTGTCGAAACCCTTGCCGTCGTCCAGCACCAGCACGCTGATCCGGCCGCGCGGCAGGAAGCGCAGGCGCACGCGCACCCGGGAAGCCTGGGCGTGACGCACCGTATTCGTCAGCGCCTCCTGCACCAGGCGCACGGTGACGGCGGCATTCTCTTCCAGCCGGGCCGGCTCGCTTCCCCGCGCCGTGAGTTCGCAGGCCAGGCCCGCGGGCTCGGCGATGCGCTGCATGGCCGACTGCACCGCGGGCACCAGGCCCAGCAGGTCCAGCTGCGCCGGCCGCAGCGAGAAAGACAGCGTCTTGAGCTGCTGCAAGGCGCCGTTCGCCAGTTCGGCCGCCGTTTCACTGTGCTTGCGCGCGGCCTCGCGGTCCGGCGCGCGGTCGGCTGCGTGCAGGTGGATCACCACCGCGGTCAGCGTCTGCCCGAGCTGGTCGTGCAGCTCGCGCGAGATGTGCGAGCGCTCCCGCTCCTGCGCCAGCACGAAGCGCGCGGAAAGCTCCTTCAGGCGCGCATAGGCGCCCTGCAGTTCCAGGTCGAGCCGTTCCTTTTCCTGCGCGCGCCGGCGCTCCTCGAGCACGCGGCCGATGATCTGGGGCAGGGTGCCCAGCTTGTCCTTGGTCAGGTAGTCCTTGGCGCCGCAGCGCAGCACGTGCACCGCGGCCTCCTCGCCGATGGCGCGGGTCAGCACGATCAGGGGCACGTTGGCGCGCCGCGTCACCAGGATCTGGAGGGCCGCGTACGGGGAGAAGCGGGGGAGGTTGAAGTCGCACAGGATCACGTCCCATTCGGCTTCGAGCGCGGCGACGAAGCTCGCGGCGTTGTCGACCCGGTGCAGTTCGTAGCGCCGGCCGGGGTCGGCGCGCTCCAGCGCGATGCCCATCAGCTCCACGTCGTCGGGATTGTCCTCGACGCACAGCAGCCGGATGGGTTTCGTATCGGGGGAAGCGCGGCTGGACATGGCGTGGCCGAACGAGTGTACCGTCGCGTTGGCGGCGCTCCGCTTAGGCATGTTCCCTAAACGCTGCTGGAATAATCGCGGCAAAGGAACACCCATGCTTTTGGACGCCGAAGAATCGCAACTCGTGCTGGTCGACTACCAGGCGCGCCTGCTCCCCGCCCTCCACGAAGGCGACCTCGTGCTGGCGAACGCGGTGCGGCTCGCGCGCATCGCGCAGCTCCTGCAGGTGCCGCTTTGGGCCACCGAGGAAAACCCGGAGGGCCTCGGCCCGACCGCGGACGCCTTGCAGCCGCTGGTGGCGGGCCGCGTGGTGTCCAAGATGGCCTTCGACGCCACGGAGCTGCTGCTGCCCCGGCTCAAGCCGGCGCCCAGGGCCCAGGGCGGCAATGCCCGCAGCCTGCCGAAGCACCTGCAGAAGGCCGCGCCCGCACCGGCTCCCGGTCGCGAAAGCATCGTTCTCGCGGGGTGCGAGGCGCACGTGTGCCTGCTGCAGACGGCGCTGGGCCTGCTGGAGGAGGAGCTGGAGGTCTGGGTGGTGACGGACGCCTGCGGCTCGCGCAGCGAACGCAGCCGCGACGCCGCCTTCGACCGGCTGGCCGGCGCCGGCGCGGAACTGGTGACCACCGAGATGGTGGCGTTCGAGTGGCTGCGCGATGCGGGACATCCCCGTTTCCGCGAAATCTTGAGCATCGTCAAATAGGCGCGGGCTCCGCGTCAGCCGACGGCAAGGCGGGTGCCCACAATCGGCACCCACAGGAGACCGCATGGCCTACGCAGATTTCCACCGCCGCTCGCTCGAGGACCGCGACGCCTTCTGGGCGGAGCAGGCGAGGCTGGTCGACTGGCACGTGCCGCCGGCGCGGATCTGCGACGCGGACCAGCCGCCCTTCGTCCGCTGGTTCGCGGGGGGCCAGACCAACCTGTGCCACAACGCCGTCGACCGGCACCTGGCGGAGCGCGCCGACCAGCCCGCCCTGATCTACGTTTCGACGGAGACGCAACAGGAGCGCACCTACACCTTCCGTGAGCTGCACCACGAAGTGCAGCGCATGGCCGCCGTGCTGCAGTCGCTCGGCGTCGGCCGCGGCGACCGCGTGCTGGTCTACATGCCCATGACCGCGGAGGCGACGTTCGCCATGCTGGCCTGCGCGCGGCTCGGTGCGATCCATTCGGTCGTGTTCGGCGGCTTCGCTTCGGTGTCGCTCGCCTCCCGCATCGAGGACTTCACCCCGAAGGCGGTGGTGAGCGCCGATGCGGGCTCGCGCGGCGGCAAGGTGCTGGCGTACAAGCCCCTGCTGGACGAGGCGATCCGGCTCTCCGCGCACAAGCCGCAGGCCGTGCTGCTGGTGGACCGCGGCCTCGCGTCGATGGAGAAGGTCGCCGGGCGCGACCACGACTGGGCCACCCTGGCCGATCGGCACGCGCAGGCGCAGGTGCCCTGCGCCTGGCTCGATGCCACCGACGTCAGCTACACCATCTACACCAGCGGCACCACGGGCAAGCCCAAGGGCGTGCAGCGCGACGTGGGTGGCTACGCGGTGGCGCTCGCCGCCAGCATGAAGCACATCTTCATGGGCGAAGCGGGCGGGACCTTCTTCTCCACCAGCGACATCGGATGGGTGGTGGGCCACAGCTACATCGTCTATGGCCCGCTGATCGCCGGCATGGCCACCATCATGTACGAAGGCCTGCCGATCCGCCCCGATGCCGGCATCTGGTGGAGCCTCGTCGAGAAATACAAGGTCACCGGCATGTTCAGCGCGCCGACCGCCGTGCGCGTGCTGAAGAAGCAGGACCCCGCTTTCCTGAAGAAGCACGACCTTTCCAGCCTGAAGGCCCTGTTCTTGGCCGGCGAGCCGCTGGACGAGCCCACGGCGCGCTGGATCAGCGACGGGCTGGGCGTTCCCATCATCGACAATTACTGGCAGACCGAAAGCGGCTGGCCGATCCTGACCATCGCCAACGGCGTCGAGAAGAAGGCCAGCAAGTTCGGGAGCCCCGGCGTGCCCATGTACGGCTACGACGTGCGCCTGGTGCACGAGGGCACCGGGGAAGAGCTCACCGAACCGGGGCAGAAGGGGGTCGTGGTCATCGAAGGGCCGACGCCTCCCGGCTTCATGCAGACGGTGTGGCGTGACGACGCCCGCTACGTCCAGACGTACTGGTCGAGCATCCCGGGCCGGCAGGTCTACAGCACCTTCGACTGGGGCATCCGGGACGCCGACGGCTACTTCTACATCCTCGGGCGGACCGACGACGTGATCAACGTCGCCGGGCACCGCCTGGGCACGCGCGAGATCGAGGAGAGCATCTCCAGCCATCCCAACGTCGCGGAGGTCGCCGTGGTGGGCGTGGCCGATCCGCTCAAGGGCCAGGTGGCCATGGCCTTCGCGGTGCCGAAGGATGCCTCGGCGCTCACCGACGATGCCGCGCGCCTGAAGCTGGAGGGCGAGGTGATGAAGCTCGTCGACCAGCAGCTGGGCTCGGTGGCGCGGCCCGCACGCGTGCGGTTCGTCACGCTCCTGCCCAAGACGCGCAGCGGCAAGCTGCTGCGCCGCGCCATCCAGGCGGTGTGCGAGGGCCGCGACGCCGGCGACCTCACCACCATCGAGGACCCGGCCGCCTTGCAGCAGATCCGGGACCTGGTGCAACGCTGAGCCGCCCCGGCGTTGGCAGTGCCTCCCGATAGGTGGCACAATCGCGTTCGCAACCAAGGCCCCTTCCAGCCACAGTCGCATCCGCCAACCGGTTCAGCCGTGTCGCGGAAGGTTTCCTAACCAGCTCAATGCTCCCTGCAGGGGAGCGGAAAGTAGCGAACGATGAGCGACCAGAGCTCCGTCTACACGGCCTATCGAGGCAATTCCTATCTCTTCGGCGGCAACGCGCCCTATGTCGAGGAGATGTACGAGAACTACCTCGCCAATCCCGGCAGCGTCCCCGACCACTGGCGCGAATACTTCGACGCGCTCCAGAACGTCCCCGCCGTCGACGGCACCAATGCCAAGGACGTCCCGCACCTGCCCGTCGTCAATGCCTTCGCCCAGCGCGCGAAGCAGGGCGGCACGCGCGTCGTCGTCGCCGCCGGCGGCGACCTGGAACTGGCCCGCAAGCGCACCGCCGCCCAGCAGCTGATCGCCGCGTACCGCAACGTCGGCTGCCGCTGGGCCGACCTCGACCCGCTTAAGCGCACCGAGCGCGAGAACATCCCCGAGCTGGACCCGTCCTTCTACGGCTTCAGCGACGCCGACCAGGAAGCGGTGTTCAACACCAGCAACACCTTCTTCGGCAAGGACAACATGTCCCTGCGCGAGCTGCTCAACGCGCTGCGCGAGACGTATTGCGGCACGCTGGGCGCCGAGTACATGTACATCAGCGACCAGGGCCACAAGCGCTGGTGGCAGCAGAAGCTGGAATCGATCCGCAGCAAGCCGCAGTTCAGCACCGAGAAGAAGAAGCACATCCTCGACCGCCTGACCGCGGCGGAAGGCCTCGAGCGCTTCCTGCACACCAAGTACGTCGGCCAGAAGCGCTTCTCGCTGGAAGGCGGCGAGAGCTTCATCGCCTCCATGGACGAACTGATCCAGCAGGCCGGCGCCAAGGGCGTGCAGGAGATCGTGATCGGCATGGCCCACCGCGGCCGCCTGAACGTGCTGGTGAACACGCTGGGCAAGATGCCCAAGGACCTGTTCGCCGAGTTCGACCATTCCGCGCCCGAGGAACTGCCGGCCGGCGACGTGAAGTACCACCAGGGCTTCAGCTCCGACGTCAGCACCCCCGGCGGCCCGGTGCACCTGTCGCTGGCCTTCAACCCCTCGCACCTGGAGATCGTGAACCCGGTGGTCGAGGGCTCCGTGCGCGCGCGCATGGACCGCCGCGCCGATGCGCAGGGCAAGCAGGTGCTGCCCGTGCTGGTGCACGGCGACGCCGCCATCGCCGGCCAGGGCGTGGTGATGGAGACGCTGGCCCTGGCCGAGACCCGTGGCTACTTCACGGGCGGCACGGTGCACATCGTCATCAACAACCAGATCGGCTTCACCACCTCCGACCCCCGCGACGCGCGTTCCACGCTGTACTGCACCGACGTCGTCAAGATGATCGAGTGCCCCGTGCTGCACGTGAACGGCGACGATCCGGAGGCCGTGGTGCTGGCCACGCAGCTGGCGATCGAATACCGCATGGAGTTCGGCAAGGACGTGGTGGTCGACATCGTGTGCTTCCGCAAGCTGGGCCACAACGAGCAGGACACGCCCTCGCTCACGCAGCCGCTGATGTACAAGAAGATCGCGGCGCACCCCGGCACGCGCAAGCTCTACGCCGACAAGCTGGCGGCGCAGGGCCTGGGCGAGTCGCTGGGCGACGACATGGTCAAGGCCTACCGCGCCGCCATGGACCAGGGCAAGCACACGGTCGACCCGGTGCTGTCCAACTTCAAGAGCAAGTACGCCGTCGACTGGGCGCCGTACCTGGGCAAGAAGTGGACCGACGCGGCCGACACCGCCATCCCGCTGGCCGAATGGAAGCGCCTGGCGGAGCGCATCACCACCGTGCCCGAGAACTTCACGGTGCACCCGCTGGTGAAGAAGGTGCTGGAAGACCGCGCCGCCATGGGCCGGGGCGACGTCAACGTCGACTGGGGCATGGGCGAGCACATGGCGTACGCCTCGCTGGTCGCCTCCGGCTACCCGGTGCGCCTGTCCGGCGAGGACGTCGGCCGCGGCACCTTCGTGCACCGCCACGCCGTGCTGCACGACCAGAACCGCGAGCGCTGGGACATCGGCACCTACCTGCCGCTGGAGCACGTCGCCGACAACCAGGCGCCGTTCGTGTGCATCGACTCCATCCTGTCGGAAGAGGCGGTGCTGGGCTTCGAGTACGGGTACGCCTCCAACGACCCCAACACGCTGGTGATCTGGGAAGCCCAGTTCGGCGACTTCGCCAACGGCGCGCAGGTCGTGATCGACCAGTTCATCGCCTCCGGCGAGGTCAAGTGGGGCCGCGTCAACGGCATCACGCTGATGCTGCCGCACGGCTACGAAGGCCAGGGCCCGGAGCACAGCTCCGCGCGCCTGGAGCGCTTCATGCAGCTGTCGGCCGACACCAACATCCAGGTGTGCCAGCCGACCACCGCCAGCCAGATCTTCCACCTGCTGCGCCGGCAGATGATCCGCAACCTGCGCAAGCCGCTGGTGATCATGACGCCCAAGTCGCTGCTGCGGAACAAGGACGCGACCTCCCCGCTGTCGGAGTTCACGAAGGGCACCTTCCAGACGGTGATCCCGGAGACGAAGGAACTCAAGGCCGACAAGGTCAAGCGCCTGGTCGTGTGCTCGGGCAAGGTCTACTACGACCTCGCCAAGAAGCGCGAGGAGAAGGGCGCCGACGACGTGGCGATCATCCGCGTCGAGCAGCTGTACCCCTTCCCGCACAAGGCGTTCGCGGCGGAGCTGAAGAAGTACCCCAACGTCAGCGACATCGTGTGGTGCCAGGACGAGCCGCAGAACCAGGGGGCGTGGTTCTTCATCCAGCACAACATCCACGAGAACATGGCCGAGGGGCAGAAGCTGGGTTATGCCGGCCGCGCCGCATCGGCCTCTCCGGCGGTGGGTTACTCGCACCTGCACGCCGAGCAGCAGAAGGCGCTGGTGGATGCGGCCTTCGCGAAGCTGAAGGGCTTCGTCCTCACCAAGTAGCGATATTTCCGCCGCGCTTCGCGCGCGGAAATATCTGCGCGCGGTCGACGCGGACCTGACGGCCGGTCACCGCACGCGCTGAAAAACAGAACAGGAAGAACAAATGGCTATCGTTGACGTGAAGGTCCCGCAGCTCTCCGAATCGGTCGCGGAAGCGACCCTGCTGCAGTGGAAGAAGAAGGCCGGTGAGGCCGTCGCCCAGGACGAGATCCTGATCGAGATCGAGACGGACAAGGTGGTGCTGGAAGTCCCGGCGCCCAGCGCGGGCGTGCTGGCGGAGATCGTGATCGCCGACGGCGGCACGGTCACCTCGGACCAGGTGATCGCGAAGATCGACAGCGAAGGCAAGGCCGGCGCCGCCGCCCCCGCCGCCGCCAAGCCGGCGCAGGCGACGCCCAGCGCCGTGGCTTCCGCTCCGGCTGCAGCCCCCGCGGGCGGCTCGAAGTCGGACGTGGCCATGCCGGCCGCCCAGAAGATGATGGCCGACAACAACATGCCGGCCGGCTCCGTCGCCGGCACCGGCCGCGACGGCCGCGTGACCAAGGGCGATGTGATCGGCGCGCTGGCGTCCGGGACGGCCGCCAAGGCCGCTCCGGCTCCCGCGCCCGCCGCAGCTCCGCGCCCGGCGCTGCAGCAGGTCTCCGCGCCGTCCGCCGGCGCCGACCTCGGCGAGCGCCCCGAGCAGCGCGTGCCCATGTCGCGCCTGCGGGCCCGCATCGCCGAACGCCTGCTGCAGTCGCAATCCACCAACGCGATCCTGACCACCTTCAACGAGGTGAACATGGCGCCGGTGATGGAGATGCGCAAGCGCTTCCAGGAGAAGTTCGAGAAGGAGCACGGCGTCAAGATCGGCTTCATGTCCTTCTTCGTGAAGGCCGCCGTGCACGCGCTCAAGAAGTACCCGGTGCTGAACGCGTCCGTCGACGGCAACGACATCGTCTACCACGGCTATTTCGACATCGGCATCGCGGTGGGCTCGCCGCGCGGCCTGGTGGTGCCGATCCTGCGCAATGCGGACCAGATGTCCTTCGCCGACATCGAGAAGAAGATCGCCGAGTACGGCCAGAAGGCGCGTGACGGCAAGCTGGGCATCGAGGAGATGAGCGGCGGCACGTTCTCGATCTCCAACGGCGGCGTGTTCGGCTCCATGCTGTCCACGCCCATCATCAACCCGCCGCAGTCGGCCATCCTCGGCGTGCACGCGACCAAGGACCGCGCGGTGGTGGAGAACGGCCAGATCGTCATCCGCCCGATGAACTACCTCGCCATGTCGTACGACCACCGCATTATCGACGGCCGCGAAGCCGTGCTGGGCCTGGTCGCGATGAAGGAAGCGCTGGAAGACCCGGCGCGCCTGTTGTTCGACATTTGATGAATTTCGGGGACGGACCACGAGCGAAGCGGTGCTCGGTCCCCGACTGACTGGGAAGAAAATGGCCAAGAATTTCGACGTGGTCGTCATCGGCGGCGGCCCCGGCGGCTACATCGCCGCCATCCGCGCGGCGCAGCTGGGCTTCAACACCGCCTGCATCGACGAGTGGAAGAACAAGGACGGCAAGCCTGCGCCGGGCGGCACCTGCACCAATGTGGGCTGCATCCCGTCCAAGGCGCTGCTGCAGTCGTCCGAGAACTACGAGGAAGCCGCCAAGCATTTCGGCGACCACGGCATCCGGATCGACGGCCTGTCGATCGACATCCAGAAGATGCTGGCCCGCAAGGACCAGGTCGTGAAGCAGAACAACGACGGCATCCTGTTCCTGTTCAAGAAGAACAAGGTCAGCTTCTTCCACGGCCGCGGTTCGTTCGCGAAGGCCGGCGCCGAGGGCTACGAGATCCAGGTGTCGGGCGCCTCGCAAGAGACGATCACCGGCAAGCACGTCATCGTTGCCACGGGCTCCAACCCGCGCGCGCTGCCCGGCGTGCCCTTCGACGAGGAGAAGGTCCTGTCGAACGACGGCGCGCTGCGCATCCCCGCCGTGCCGAAGAAGCTGGTGCTGATCGGGTCGGGCGTGATCGGCCTGGAGATGGGTTCCGTGTGGCGCCGCGTCGGTGCCGAGGTCACGGTGCTGGAAGCGCTGCCGACCTTCCTGGGCGCGGTGGACGAGCAGATCGCGAAGGAAGCGCACAAGGCGTTCACCAAGCAGGGCCTCAAGATCGAGCTGGGCGTGAAGGTCGGCCAGGTCAAGACCACGGGCGCCGGCGTGTCGGTCTCGTACACCAATGCCAAGGGCGAAGCGCAGGACCTCCAGGCCGACCACCTGGTCGTGTCGATCGGCCGGGTGCCGAACACCGTCGGCCTGCAGCCGGAAGCCGTCGGGCTGAAGCTGGACGAGCGCGGCGCCATCGTCGTCGACGGCGACTGCAAGACCAACCTGCCGAACGTCTGGGCGATCGGCGACGTGGTGCGCGGCCCCATGCTGGCGCACAAGGCGGAGGAAGAGGGCGTGGCCGTCGCCGAGCGCATCGCCGGCCAGCACGGGCACGTCAACTTCAACACCATCCCGTGGGTCATCTACACCAGCCCCGAGATCGCGTGGGTCGGCCGCACGGAGCAGCAGCTCAAGGCCGACGGCGTGCAGTACAAGGCCGGCACCTTCCCGTTCATGGCCAACGGCCGCGCCCGCGCGCTGGGCGACACGACCGGCATGGTGAAGTTCCTGGCGGATGCGAAGACGGACGAGATCCTGGGCGTGCACATCGTCGGCCCCATGGCCAGCGAGCTGATCTCCGAAGCGGTGGTCGCGATGGAGTTCAAGGCGTCCAGCGAGGACATCGCCCGCATCTGCCATGCGCACCCGTCGCTGTCCGAAGCGACCAAGGAAGCCGCCCTGGCCGTCGACAAGCGCACGCTGAACTTCTGAGCCCGAAGCCCCGGTGCCTTCCGTCCGCTCCGTCTACGAAGCCGAACTGCAGGCGAGGGGCTACCGGAGCGATCCCGCGCAGCTGCGCGGGATCGACGCCCTGGAGCGCTGCGCCAGCGAGTGGACGCAGTACAAGGAGCAGCGCTCCAACGTCTTCAAGAAGCTGATCCACCGGCCCGACATCCCGCGCGGCGTCTACATGTACGGCGGCGTCGGGCGCGGCAAGAGCTTCCTCATGGACTGCTTCTTCCAGGCCGTGCCGGTGGTGAAGAAGACGCGCCTGCACTTCCACGAGTTCATGCGCGAGGTGCACCGCGAGCTCGCCGAGCTGCAGGGCACCGTCAACCCGCTCGACGCGCTCGGCGCCCGCATGGCGAAGCGCTACCGGCTCATCTGCTTCGACGAGTTCCACGTCGCCGACATCACCGACGCGATGATCCTGCACCGGCTGCTGGACGCGCTGTTCGACAACGGGGTGGGCTTCGTCACCACCTCCAACTTCCGGCCGGACGACCTGTACCCGAACGGCCTGCACCGCGACCGCATCCTGCCGGCCATCGCGCTGCTGAACGAGAAGCTGGAAGTCATCAACATCGACAACGGCGTCGACTACCGGCGGAGGACGATGGAGCAGGTGAAGCTCTACCACACGCCGCTCGGGGCCCAGGCCGATGCCGAGATGAACGACGCGTTCACCCGCCTGGCCGAGTCGCACGACGAGGACCCGGTGTTGCAGATCGAGCACCGGGAGATCCGGGCGCGCCGCAAGGCCGGCGGGGCCGTGTGGTTCGACTTCCGCACGCTCTGCGGCGGGCCGCGGTCCCAGAACGACTACCTGGAGATCGCGACGCAGTTCCACACCGTGCTGCTGAGCGACGTGCCGAGGATGTCCGCACGGAATGCCTCCGAGGCACGCAGGTTTACCTGGCTGGTGGACGTCCTTTACGATCGGCGTGTCAAATTGATCCTCTCGGCGGAAGTGCCGCCGGAAGAGCTTTACACGGAGGGCGCCCTGGCCCATGAATTCCCCCGGACCGTCTCGCGGCTGAACGAGATGCAATCCACGGAGTTCCTGGGGCTGGAGCACCGCACCGTCGACACCCGCCTGACATGAAACACCTTGCCGCTTTCGCCCTTGCCTTGTGCGCCGCCGCTTCCGCCCAGGCCCTGGACGCCCAGGCCGAACGCGTGCGCATCGAAGCCGAGCGCCGCGCCGAGGACGAACGCTTCGCGGCCGCCAAGCGCGACTGCAACGCGCGGTTCGCCGTGACCGACTGCGTCGACAAGGCCAAGCGTGCCCACGATGCCGCGCTGGCCGACCTGCGCCGCCAGGAACGCGCGCTGAACGAGGCGGACCGGCGCGCCCGCGCGGCCGAGCGCCTGCAGGCCCTGGAGGAGAAGAACTCCGCCGAAGCGCCGGAAGCGGCGGAGCAGCGGCGCGCGCGCGCCCTCGCGGACCAGAAGGAACGCGAGGAACGTGCCGCCGAGAAGGCGCGCAAGCGCGCCGGGGACCAGGCGGAGCGCGCGAAGGATCCCCGTGCGCCCAGGGAAGCGGGCGGTCCGTCCGGCCCGCAGGGCTCCGCGCGGGCGCCGCAAGCGCCCAAGGCGCCCACCGTCAGCGCCGATGAGGCGGTCCGGAACCGGGCGGCCTACGAGCAGCGCGTGCGCGAGGCCGAGGAACACAAGAAGGAAGTGCGCGAGAAGCTGGCCCGGCGCGAAAAGCCCGCCGCGCCCCTGCCCGTCCCGCAGTGAAATGCCGGGCGGGCGAGGGCGCCCGCGGCCGGTTCAGGTCCCCAGGGGCTCCAGCTTCACGATCAGCAGCGACAGGTTGTCGCCGCCGCCGTGGGCGCGCGAACGGGCCTTCTCGATCAGGAACTCGCTGGCCTCGCGCGGCGACAGCGACGACAGGACGGAGCCGAGTTCCTCCGGGCTGAAGTAGTGCCACACGCCGTCGCTGCAGGCGAGGAGCGTGTCGCCCGGCCGCAGCTGCTCGATGAAGTGCACTTCGGCCGGCGGGTCGTCTTCCGCGCCGAGGCAGCCCATGAGGATGTTGGACTGCGGGTGGACGTTGGCCTGCTCCTCCGTCAGCTCGCCGCGGTCCACCAGCGTCTGCACGTACGAGTGGTCCATGGTGCGCTTGACCAGCCGGTTGCTGTGGAAGTGGTAGATGCGCGAGTCGCCGGCATGCACCCAGTGGCATTCGCCGTTGGGATTGATGATGAAGGCGGCGATGGTGCTGTGCGGTTCCTGCTCGGAGGAGATCGCGGTGAGCTTGATGACGAGGTGCGACTCCTGCACCATCTGCTTGAGGATCGCCGGCGTGTCGTCGGCGGTGGGCGAGTAGCGCTCGAAGAGCTGCTTGCACGTCATCATCACCTGGTCGGACGCCTTGCGCCCGCCGCTGCGGCCGCCCATGCCGTCGGCCACCACGCCGAGCACGCAGCCGTTGGTGCGCGGATGCGAGATCAGCGCGATCTGGTCCTGCTGGTATTCGCGGTCACCCTTGTGGATGCCGGTCGACGCCGTGAGGCGGTAGCCCTTGCTGGTCATGGAGTGCGCGTGTTTCCCAAGGATGAGATCACTCGATTATTGCCTGTGAACGGCGTATTATCGAAGCCTCTCGCAGCGGCGCCCCGCTTTTTCATCTTGGACACGAACCTGCACTCCCCCGAACGGCGCCTGATCGAGCTGCGCATGGAGCACGCGGACCTGAACGCGATGATCGATCGCGCCGCGCAGCAGACCCCCGTGGACGAACTGATGATGCGCCGCCTGAAGAAGCGGCGCCTCGCGCTGCGCGACGAGATCGCGCGGCTCGAACTCGTGCTCGACCCCAAAGAACCGGCCTGATGACGGATTCGGCAGTCCCGTCGTCCGCGCACCACTCGGGACCCATGGGCGACGCGGCGGCGGGCTGGCCGGGTGCGGGAACCCAGCGCCTGGAGGACCTCGCCCGAGAGGCCTTCGTGCCGGGTGGCGTGCTGTCGCGGGCCGCGGAAGCGTTCCGCCCGCGGTCCGGCCAGACCGAGATGGCCGCGGCGGTCGCGCGCACCATCGAGCAGGGCGGCGCGCTGGTCGTGGAGGCCGGCACCGGCGTCGGCAAGACCTTCTCCTACCTCGTGCCTGCGCTCCTGAGCGGCGAGCGCGTCCTGCTGTCGACCGCCACCAAGACCCTGCAGGACCAGCTGTTCGCCCGCGACCTGCCGCGGCTCGCCGACGCGCTGGGCCTGCCCGTGCGGATGGCGCTGCTGAAGGGTCGGGGCAGCTACCTGTGCACGCATCGCCTGGAGATGGCCCGCCAGGATGCGAACCTGCCGGACCGGACCGCGGTGCGGACGCTCGCGAAGATCGAGGAATGGGCGCAGGGCACCCGCACCGGCGATCTCGCCGAGATGCCCGGGCTGGACGAGCGCTCGCCCGTGCTGCCCTTCGTCACATCCACCCGCGAGAACTGCCTCGGCTCGCAGTGCCCGAAGTTCCGCAACTGCCACGTGAACAACGCGCGCCGCGAGGCGCTGGCCGCCGACGTCGTCGTCATCAACCACCACCTGTTCTTCGCCGACCTCGCGGTGCGGGAGTCGGGCATGGCCGAACTGCTGCCGACCGTGCGCGTGGTGATCTTCGACGAAGCGCACCAGCTCAACGAGACCGGCGTGCAGTTCCTGGGCCAGCAGGCCGGCACCGGGCAGGTGCTGGACTTCACCCGCGACATGCTGGGCGCGGGGTTGCAGTTCGCGCGGGGGCTGGTCGACTGGCAGCAGCTCGCCGCCGCGACCGAGCGCGCGGCCCGCGACCTGCGGCTGGTGGTGGGGCGCGCGACGCCGGGCAGCCGGCTGCGCTGGACCGGCGCCGCACCCGAAGGCGTGGATGAACGCATGTGGGGCGGCGCGCTGGAGCAGATGGAACGCTCGCTGGCGCAGGCGGCCGAGGGACTGGGCACCGTGAGCGAGATCGCGCCGGACTTCGTGCGCCTGCACGAACGCGCCGCGCTGCTCGCGCAGCGCCTGGCCGCGTTCACGCGCGAGCCCGAGCCGGGCGCCGTGCGCTGGGTCGACGTCTCCACGCACCTGCGGCTGGTGGAGTCGCCGCTGGACATCGCCGAGGCGGTGCAGCAGAAGCTGCTGAAGTCCGGCGCCACCGGCGGCGAGGCCGAAGCTGCGGCGCGCCGCGCCTGGGTCTTCACCTCCGCGACGCTCGGCGACGACGCGCGGCTGTCCTGGTTCACCGAGCCCTGCGGGCTGGGCGACGCGGAAGTGCTGCGGGTGGCGAGCCCCTTCGACTATCCGTCGCAGGCCGCCGTCTACGTCCCGCGCCAGCTGCCGCGCCCGAACGATCCCGCCCACAGCGGCGCGGTGGCCGCGCTCGCGCAGCGCGCCGCGCAGCGCATCGGCGGCCGCACCATGGTGCTCACCACCACCTTGCGCGCGCTGCGCGCCATCGGCGAGCAGCTGCAGGCGCGCTTCCAGGGCTCCGCGGCCATCGAGGTGCTGGTGCAGGGCCAATGGCCGAAGCGCCGGCTGATTGAGCGCTTCCGCGAAGGCGCGGCGGAGGGCCGGCCCGGCTGCATCCTCGTGGCCTCGGCGTCGTTCTGGGAAGGCGTGGATGTGCCCGGCGAGGCGCTGCAGCTGGTGGTCATCGACAAGCTGCCCTTCCCGCCGCCGGGCGACCCGCTGGTCGAGGCGCGCGGGCAGCGGCTGGAGCTGCAGGGCCGCAGCCCGTTCAACGACTACTTCGTGCCCGAGGCGGCCGTGGCGCTCAAGCAGGGTGCGGGGCGGCTGATCCGCCGCGAGAGCGACCAGGGTCTGCTGGTGGTGTGCGACACCCGGCTGGTGCAGATGTCCTACGGCCGGCGCCTCATGGCGGCGCTGCCGCCGATGCGCAGGCTGAACGACGAGACCGAGTTCGACGAGGCGCTGGGGCGGCTGGGCGGGTAAGGCCACCGTCCTTCCCGCGAAGGCGGGAATCCAGGGCATGAAAAAAGCGGCCGGCGGCCGCTTCTTCCTTCGAAAGCCCTGGATCCCCGCCTTGCGCAGGGATGACGGGTCTTCAGGTCACCACACCTTCCACCAGGGCCGGTCTTCCTTCTTGCCGCCGCGCGAGAGGTACTCGCTCTGCGGATAGTTCTTCTCCATCACGCGGCGCGCGTCGTCGCGCAGCTGCGCCATGCCCAGCGCGTCGTAGGAGCGCACCAGGATGAAGAGCGCTTCCTCCAGCGCGGGCACGTCGCGGTAGTCGGCCAGGGCGGACTGCGCGCGGTTGATCGCCGCCACGTACGCGCCGCGGTTGTAGTAGTAGCGCGCCACGTGCACTTCGTACTGCGCCAGCGAGTTGACGATGTACGTCATGCGGGCGCGGGCGTCGGGGGAGTAGCGCGAATCCGGGAAGCGCGTCACGAGTTCGCGGAAGGATTCGAACGACTCCTTGGCGGCCTTCTGGTCACGCTCGGACAGGTCCTGCCGCGTGATGAAGGAGAACATGCCCAGGTTGTCGTTGAAGTTCACGACGCCCTTGAGGTACAGGGCGTAGTCCAGCGCGGGGCTGGCCGGGTGCAGCTTGATGAAGCGGTCCAGCGTGGCGAGCGCCTGCGCCTGGTCGCCGGCCTTGTAGTGGGCGTAGGCGCGATCGAGCTGGGCCTGCTGCGCCAGCGGCGTGCCGGCCGCGCGGCCCTCCAGCTTCTCCAGCAGCGGGACGGCCTTGTCGAAGCCGCCCGAGTTGATCTCGTCCTTGGCTTCCGCGTAGATGCGGTTGGGACTCCAGGTCGCGGTGCGGTCGTCCTCCTTCGTCGAGGAGCAGGCGGCCAGCAGCGACGCGGCCAGCAGGACAGGGACCACCGATAATTTGGCTCGAACAAGCACGCGCAACTCTCTTTCCAAGGGCGAGCCATTATATCGACCGACCCATCGCATCCCGCCACCGAGGACCTGCTGGAGGAACCCGGTGCCGAGGCGGAGACCCGTCCGTTCACGGTGGGCGCGTCCCTGCACGGCGAGCGGCTCGACCGCGCGCTCGCCCACCTGGTGCCCGAGTTCTCGCGCTCCTACCTGCAGCAGCTGATCGAATCCGGCGCGGTGCGCCTGCAGGGCCGTCCCGCCACCAAGGCGTCGCAGAAGGTCCGTGCCGGCGAAGCAGGGGAGGTGGAACTGCGGCCCACGCCGCAAAGCCAGGCCTTCCTGCCCGAGGCGCTGCCGCTGTCGGTGGTCCACGAGGACGAACACCTGCTCGTCGTCGACAAGCCGGCCGGCCTGGTGGTGCACCCCGCGCCCGGCAACTGGAGCGGCACGCTGCTCAACGCGCTGCTCGCGCGGGACGCCGGCGCGCGCCAGCTGCCGCGCGCGGGGATCGTGCACCGCCTGGACAAGGACACCAGCGGCCTCATGGTGGTGGCGCGCACGCGCGCCGCGATGGACCGGCTGGTCGCGATGATCGCGGCGCGCGAGGTCTCGCGGCAGTACCTGGCGCTGGCCCACCGCCGCTGGGAAGGGCCGGACGTGCGGCGGATCGACGCCGCCATCGGGCGTGACCCGCGCAACCGCCTGCGCATGGCGGTGGTCGACCTGCAGCGGCACCCCGGCAAGCCCGCCGCCACGGTGGTGCGCCTGCTGGCGCAGGGCACGCAAGGCTGCGGGCTGCTGTGCACGCTGGAGACGGGGCGCACGCACCAGATCCGCGTGCACCTGGCGCACGTGGGCCACCCCATCGCATCGGATCCTCTCTACGGAGGGGCCGCCGCCGGCGCGCTGGCACGGCAGGCGCTGCACGCGTTCCGCCTGGCCTTCGCGCATCCGGTCACGGGGGCGCCGCTGGCTTTCCACGCCCCGTTGCCGCCCGACCTGCGGGCCGCGTGGGCGGCGTGGGGCCTGCGATACAATGAATCCGAATGGCTCACGAGCCAGCCAGTCGCCGACGCCCGCGGGGCGTGACCGGCACCGGCCCCGCGCCGCAGCTGCCCTGGAGGGGACACCGCGGCGACGACCACGACCACAGCCCTTGGCCCAGACGAGCAGCGCTCTCTTGAGCGCCACTTCCAGGACGAGACCATGAATACGGTGGATGCCAAGCGCGTCCTCGAGACCGCGCTGATCTGCACGCAGCAGCCGCTGCCCGTGCGCGAGTTGCGCGTGCTGTTCGGCGACGAGCTCGGGGCCGACACCATCAAGGAACTGCTCGGGGAGCTGCAGAACGACTGGGCGCAGCGCGGGGTCGAACTCGTCTGCGTGGCCAGCGGCTGGCGCTTCCAGAGCCGGCCGGAGATGCGGGAGTACCTCGACCGCCTGCACCCGGAGAAGCCGCCGCGCTACAGCCGCGCCGCGCTCGAGACGCTGGCGATCATCGCGTACCGCCAGCCGGTCACGCGCGGCGACATGGAAGACATCCGCGGCGTCACCATCAACACCCAGATCCTCAAGCAGCTGGAAGACCGCGGCTGGGTCGAGGTGATCGGCCACCGCGAGGCGGTGGGCCGGCCGGCGCTGTACGCCACCACGCGCCAGTTCCTCGACGACCTCGGCCTCGCCTCGCTCGACCAGCTGCCGGAACTGCAGAACCCGGCCCAGCCGGGCGGCGCCTTCGAGGCTCTGGCCGAGGCGGCGGCGCCGCAGCCGGAACTGGCGATGGAAACCGCGGAAGCCGGCGAGTCCACGGCCGATGACGCGACACGCACCGCCTCCGGCGGCGACGACCTGGGCGATCCCGACGCCACACCAGCCGTAGAGACCTGAAGCATGAACGATCCCACCGACGCGATGGCGCGCACGCCCGATGACGATTCCGAGGAAGGACGTGCCCGCGAGGAGGCGAGGGAGGCGGCGGCCCGGGCGGCGGAGGAAGGGGCGGACGAGGGCCGCGGCGAGGACGAGGAAGGCGACGACGACGCCGAGGACGGCGAGGACCGCCAGCCGGGCCAGGAGCGGGCGCGGCGCGCGCCGGCGCCTGCCGCCGTGCCCGTGCGGTTCGAGGACGTCATCACCGGCCGCTTCGACGCCGAAGAGGAGGCGCCCGACACGAGCGCCGCCAAGCGCGTGCTGGCGCCGCAGCCCGAGACCCCCAAGCTGCACAAGGTGCTCGCCCAGGCCGGCCTCGGCTCGCGGCTGGAGATGGAGCAGCTCATCATGGAGGGGCGGATCTCCGTCAACAACGAGCCCGCCCACATCGGCCAGCGCATCCAGTTCGGCGACCAGATCAAGGTCAACGGCAAGCCGATCCGCGTGCGGATCGCGCCGCCGCCGCCGCGCGTGATCGCGTACCACAAGCCCGTCGGCGAGGTCGTCACCCACGACGACCCGCAGAACCGGCCCACCGTGTTCCGCAAGCTGCCCAAGCTGCAGCAGGGCAAGTGGCAGTCGGTCGGCCGGCTGGACCTCAACACCGAGGGCCTGCTGCTGTTCACGAATTCGGGCGAGCTCGCCAACAAGCTCATGCACCCGCGCTTCGGCCTGGAGCGCGAATACGCCGTGCGGGTGCTGGGCGCGCTCAGCAACGAGGAGCGCCAGCGGCTGCTGGACGGGGTCGACCTCGACGACGGCCGCGCGCAGTTCGGTTCCATCGAGGAAGGCGGCGGCGAGGGCTCCAACGTCTGGTACCGCGTCACGATCAGCGAAGGGCGCAATCGCGAGGTGCGCCGCCTGTTCGAGGCGGTGGGCCACGCCGTCAGCCGCCTCATCCGCATCCGCTACGGCGCCATGGTGCTGCCGCGCGGCCTCAAGCGCGGCGCCTTCATGGAGCTGGACGAGCGGGACATCGGCTCGCTGACGCAGGCGGCCGGCGGCCTTTCACGGCCGCAGCATCCCCGCGAGGCGGACGCCGGCGGCAAGGGCGGGCGCAACGCCAAGCGCCGCGGCGGGCCGACCCGCGGCGAGGGGCCGCGGCCGCAGGGCGGCGCGCCGGGCAAGCAGGGCAATGCGCAGGGCCAGGGCCGGCGCAAGTCCGGCGGAGGCGGTGGCCAGGGCGGTGGCGGCGGCCAGCCGGATCCGATGAAGACCTCGGTGGGCTACATCGGCGCGGACAGCTTCAACCGCCAGCGCCGCGGCGGCCCGGGCAGCGGCATGCCCGGCGGCGGTGGGGGCCGGGGCGGACCCCGCCGCGGCGGCGGCCGGGGCGGCCGATAACTCCGGGGGCCGGCGCCCGGAAGGCGCCGGACACCCCTTCGTCACGGAAGGCGAGGGCAGGCCCGCTAGAATTGCGGGCTTTGCCGAACTTTTCGCCTCCGGCAAAACCCTAAAACATCAAGCTCAGGAAACAGCATGGCCATCGAACGCACCCTCTCCATCATCAAGCCCGACGCCGTGGCGAAGAACGTCATCGGCCAGATCTACGCGCGCTTCGAAGCTGCCGGCCTGAAGGTCATCGCCGCCCGCATGGCGCACCTGTCGCGCCAGGAAGCCGAGCAGTTCTATGCCGTGCACAAGGAGCGTCCCTTCTTCAAGGACCTCGTCGAGTTCATGATCTCCGGCCCGGTGATGATCCAGGTGCTCGAAGGCGAGGGCGCCATCCTGAAGAACCGCGACCTCATGGGCGCCACCGACCCGAAGAAGGCCGCGCCGGGCACCATCCGCGCCGACTTCGCCGACAGCATCGATGCCAACGCGGTGCACGGCTCCGACGCCGCCGAGACCGCGAAGAACGAAGTCGCCTTCTTCTTCCCGGCGATGAACATCTACTCCCGCTAAAAGACCCATGCGATGACGGCCAACCTGCTCGATTACGACCTCGAGGGTCTGGCCGCGTTCTGCGCCTCGCTGGGTGAGAAGCGCTTCCGCGCCACCCAGCTGTTCCGCTGGATCCACCAGAAGGGCGCCCGCGACTTCGGCCAGATGACCGACCTGGCGAAGTCGCTGCGGGACAAGCTCGAAGGCAGCGCCCGCATCGAGGGGCTGGCAATCCTCTCCCAGCACGAATCCGCCGACGGCACGATCAAGTGGCTGTTCGACGTCGGCAACGGCGACGCGGTCGAGGCCGTGTTCATTCCCGAGTACGGCGACGCCGGGCCGCCCCAAGGCGCCGTACCGCCCCCTCCGGGGGCGTCCGCCGTCGGCGGACGGGGGCCGTCAGTTCTCGACCGAGGCACGCTTTGCGTGTCTTCGCAGGCGGGCTGCGCCGTGGGCTGCCGCTTCTGCTCCACCGGGCACCAGGGCTTCTCGCGCAACCTGACGACCGGCGAGATCCTCGCGCAGCTCTGGTTTGCCGAGCACTTCCTGCGCGCCCACCTGCGGACCGGCGGCGAGCGGGTCATCTCCAACGTGGTGATGATGGGCATGGGCGAGCCGCTCCAGAACTACGCCGCGCTGGTTCCGGCGCTGCGCGTCATGCTGGACGACCACGGCTACGGCCTGTCGCGCCGGCGCGTGACGGTGTCGACGTCGGGCGTGGTGCCGATGATGGACCGCCTGGGCGAGGACTGCCCCGTGGCGCTGGCGGTTTCGCTGCATGCGCCGAACGACGAATTGCGCGACAAGCTGGTGCCGCTCAACCGGAAGTACCCGATCGCGGAACTGCTGGATGCCTGCAACCGCTACCTCGAACACGCGCCGCGCGACTTCATCACCTTCGAGTACTGCATGCTCGATGGCGTCAACGACCAGCCGGAACACGCGCGCCAGCTCGCGGACCTCGTCCAGCGCCATCGCGGCCGCGGCGTCTCGTGCAAGCTGAATCTGATCCCCTTCAACCCCTTCCCCGCCTCGGGCCTGGTGCGTTCGCCGCAACAGAGCGTGCAGGCTTTCGCGAAAATCCTGAGTGATGCTGGTATCGTCACGACGGTGCGGAAGACGCGCGGCGACGACATCGATGCCGCCTGCGGCCAGCTGGCCGGAGACGTGAAGGACCGCACCCGGGTCGACCGGCGCATCGCGCAGCAGCGCACGGTGATGCTCAAGCCGGTCCCCGCGGACACAGCCACGAAGGAGGCATAGGGGATCATGACGAAGGCCATGGCGGCGCAACGCCGCTTTTCGGGTTGGCTGGCGCTGGCGACAGCCGCCGCCGCGCTCACGCTGCTCGCGGGCTGCGCCACGCAGCAGCAGCAACAGGACGTGGTGACGGCCGGCGAGGAGCCCGACAACCGCCGTCGCGCGCGCATCCGCCTGGAACTCGCCAGCAACTACTACGCCGAAGGCAAGACCGACGTGGCGCTGGAGGAGCTCAAGCAGGTCATCGCGACCGATCCCACGCTGTCCGACGCCTACAACCTGCGGGCCCTGATCTACCAGCGGCTGGGCGACAACGCGCAGGCCGAGGACAGCTTCCGCCGCGCGCTCGCGCTCAACCCGCGCGACCCCGACACGCACCACAACTACGGCTGGATGCAGTGCCAGCTCGCCCGCTACCCGGAGGCGCAGCTCTCGTTCCAGCGCGCGCTGGCCAACCCGGTCTATGCCGGCCGCTCCAAGTCGTACATGGCCATGGGCCTGTGCCAGGCCCGCGCCGGCCGGCTCGCCGAGGCGGAGCAGAGCCTGATCCATTCCTACGAACTCGACGCCGGCAACCCGATCACGGGCTACAACCTCGCCCGCATCCTGTTCCAGCGTGGCGAGTTCCCGCGCGCGCAGTTCTACATCCGCCGGCTCAACAACAGCGAGCTCGCCAACGCCGAAACGCTGTGGCTCGGCATCAAGGTCGAACAGCGCCTGAACGACACCGCCGCCATGAGCCAGCTGAGCGACCAGCTGCGCAAGCGTTTCCCGCAGTCCCGCGAACGTGGAGCGCTCGACCGGAGGGCGTTCGATGAGTGAGGGGACGGTGGCCGACGGGGTGACCGCCGGGTCGCTGCTGCGCGAGGCCCGCGAGGCGGCGGGCTTGCACGTCGACACGCTCGCGGCCAACCTGAAGGTGCCGGTGCGCAAGCTGGAGGCGCTGGAGGAAGACCGCTACGACCTGCTGGGCGACGCGGTGTTCGTCCGGGCGCTGGCCTCGAGCGTCGCGCGCACCCTCAAGATCGACCCGCAGGCGGTGCTCGGTCGCCTGCCGCAGACGTCGCAGCCGCGCCTGGTGCCGGACACGGAAGGCATCAACGCGCCGTTCCGCGCCCCGGGAGACGCGGCCCCTCCCGGCGTGCTGCACCACGTCTCCCGGCCGGTCCTCTTCACGGTGGCCGCGCTGGTGGCGGGCGCGCTGGTGATCCTGTTCCTGCCGCTCGTCGAGCAGGGCCTGGACACGATCACGCAGGCGAACCGTCCGGAGCCGGCGTCCGGCGTGCCGCCGCGTCCGGCCTCGGCCGCGCCGGAGAACAACGCCGTCGCGGCGTTCCCGGCGGCCACGCCCGGCGCCCAGCCGCTGCCGGCACCCGCCAGCGCGGCGCCGGCGGGGACGGTGGCCACCCCCCTGCCCGCGGGCGGGGTCCCTGCCGCCGCACCGCAGGCCGCGGGCACCGCCGCGATGCCCGCGGCTGCGAGCAGCGCGGACGCCGTGGCCGTGCCGGTGGCGCCGGACGCCCTCGTGGTGTTCCGTACCCGCGGGCCGTCGTGGATCCAGGTGACGGATGCCCGGGGCATCGCGGTGCTGCGGCGTCTCATGGGCCCCGGCGAAAGCGCCGGGGTCGGTGGCACGCTGCCACTGTCCGTCACCGTTGGCGACGCCGCGCAGACGGACGTGCAGGTGCGTGGCAAGCCGTTCAGCCTGGCGCCCCTCGCGCGCGACAACGTCGCCCGTTTCGAAGTGAAGTGATTCCCACCATGTCCGGTCCCTGCCTTCCCGTCGCTCCCGCCGCGCCCCTGGCGCGCCGCTCCCGCCAGGCGCGCGTCACCTGGGGTTCGCGCGTGGTGACGGTCGGCGGCGACGCGCCCGTGCGGGTGCAGTCGATGACGAACACGGACACCGTGGACGCGATCGGGACGGCGATCCAGGTCAAGGAGCTCGCGCTGGCCGGGTCCGAGCTGGTGCGCATCACGGTCAACACGCCGGAGGCCGCGCAGCAGGTCCCGTACATCCGCGAGCAGCTCGATCGCATGGGCATCGACGTGCCGCTGATCGGCGACTTCCACTACAACGGCCACCGGCTGCTGACCGAATTCCCGGACTGCGCCCAGGCGCTGTCCAAGTACCGCATCAACCCCGGCAACGTGGGCAAGGGCGACAAGAAGGACCGCCAGTTCGCGCAGATGATCGAAGCCGCGCTGCGCTGGGACAAGCCGGTGCGCATCGGCGTGAACTGGGGCAGCCTCGACCAGGAACTGCTGGCGCAGCTGATGGACGAGAACGCGGCGCGCGCGCAGCCCTGGGAGGCGCGCCAGGTGATGTACGAGGCGCTGATCACTTCCGCCATCCAGTCGGCGCAGCTCGCCGAGGAACTGGGCATGCGCCACGAGCAGGTGCTGCTGTCCTGCAAGGTGAGCGGCGTGCAGGACCTCATCGCGGTCTACCGCGAACTCGCGAAGCGCTGCGACTACCCGCTGCACCTGGGCCTGACCGAGGCCGGGATGGGCACCAAGGGCACCGTCGCCTCCGCCGTGGCCATGGGCATCCTGCTGCAGGAGGGCATCGGCGACACGATCCGCGTGTCGCTCACGCCGCAGCCGGGCGAGCCGCGCACGCAGGAGGTGGTCATCGCCTCCGAGATCCTGCAGTCGCTGGGCCTGCGCACCTTCGTGCCGAGCGTGACGGCCTGCCCGGGCTGCGGCCGGACCACCAGCACCACCTTCCAGGAACTCGCCAAGCAGATCGACGACTACCTGCGCGCGCAGATGCCCGTCTGGCGCGCCAAGTACCCCGGCGTCGAGAAGATGAAGGTGGCCGTGATGGGCTGCATCGTCAACGGCCCGGGCGAGAGCAAGCATGCCGACATCGGCATCAGCCTGCCCGGCACGGGCGAGGCGCCCGCCGCGCCCGTCTTCATCGACGGCCAGAAGGCGCTGACCCTGCGCGGCGAGAACATCGCCGCCGAATTCCACCAGATCGTCGAGAACTACATCGAGAAGCGCTTCGGCACCCCGGTCGCCGAATCCGCCTGAGCGCCATGACCATGGAAACCAGCACCGCCGCGAAGAAGGCGGAGAAGATCGTTGCCGTCAAGGGCATGAACGACATCCTGCCGCCGTCGGTGCCGCGCACCGAGCGGCTGCCGGATTCCGCGCTGTGGCAGTGGTTCGAATCGGTCGTGCGCACCGTGCTCGCCCGCTACGGCTACCAGTACCTGCTGACGCCCATCGTCGAGCCCACGGCGCTGTTCGTGCGCGGGCTGGGCGAGGTGACGGACATCGTCGAGAAGGAGATGTACTCCTTCGTCGACAGCATGAACGACGACCGGCTCACGCTGCGCCCCGAGGCCACCGCGGGCATCGTGCGCGCGATGATCGAGCACAACGCGCTGTACAACGGCCCGTTGCGCCTGTGGACGGTGGGTCCCATGTTCCGCCACGAGCGTCCGCAGAAGGGCCGCTACCGCCAGTTCCACCAGCTCGACGTCGAGGCCCTGGGCTTCGCCGGCCCCGATGTCGATGCCGAGATGATCCTGGTCGCACGTGCCCTTTGGCGCGAGCTCGGCCTGGTCGAAGGACGCGACGTGCGGCTCGAACTGAACTCGCTCGGCCAGCCCGAGGAGCGCAAGGCGCACCGCGAGGCGCTGGTGCGCTACCTGGAGCAGCACGCGACCGTGCTGGATGCCGAGGCCCAGCGCCGCCTGCACAGCAACCCGCTGCGCATCCTGGACAGCAAGGTGCCGGCGATGCAGCCGGTGATCGAAGGCGCGCCCAGGCTGATCGACTTCCTCGGCGAGGCTTCGCGGGCCCACTTCGACGCGGTGCGCGCGATGCTGGACGCGGTCGGCCTGGAATACCGCGTGAACCCGCGGCTGGTGCGCGGCATGGACTACTACAACCTGACGGTGTTCGAGTGGGTCACGGACCAGCTCGGCTCGCAGGGCACCGTGTGCGGCGGCGGCCGCTACGACGGCCTCATCGCGCAGCTGGGCGGCAAGCCGGCGCCTGCGGTGGGCTTCGGCCTCGGCATCGAGCGCCTGCTCCTGCTGCTGCAGGAGCTGAAGGTCGCCGTTCCCGACCACGCGCCCGACGCCTATGCGGTCGTCCCTGCCGGCGTTCCGCTGCCGCAGGTCGCCGCCACGCTGGAAGCCCTGCGGGCCGCCGGCGTGCGCGTGGTGCAGCATGCCGGCGGACCGGACGGGCCGGGCAGCATGAAGTCGCAGTTCAAGAAGGCGGACGGCAGCGGCGCGCGCTACGCGCTGGTGTTCGGCCCCGACGAGCTCGCGCAAGGGCAGGTCACGGTGAAGTCCCTGCGCGACGGCACCGGCGCGCAGGCGCTGCGGCCGCTCGCCGACGCGGCTTCCTGGGCCGCCTCGCTGAGGTAACTACAATCGCCCGTCACAACCGGGCAGCACAACGCACCCCACCGGGCATACATGGCAAGACATCTCGACCTCGAAGAACAGGAACAGCTTGACGAGCTCAAGCACTTCTGGAAGCAGTGGGGGAACCTGATCACGTGGTTCCTCATCGCCGTGCTCGGCGCCTTCGCCGCCTGGAACGGCTGGCAGTACTGGCAGCGGCAGCAGGCGGTGCAGGCCGCCGTGCTGTACGACGAGGTCGAGCGGGCCGTCGGCTCGGGTGACGCCGCCCGCGTGGAACAGGCCGTCAAGGACGTGCAGGACAAGTTCGGCCGCACGGCGTACGCGCAGCAGGCCGCCCTGCTGGGCGCCAAGTTCCTGGTGCAGCAGGGCAAGGCGGATGCCGCGCGCGCCGCGCTGCAGGGCGTGGCCGAGAAGGCCGGCGACGAGGGCTACCAGGCGCTGGCCCGGCTGCGCCTGGCCGCGTTGCTGGTCGAAGCCAAGTCCTACGACGAGGCACTGAAGCAGCTCACGGACATGCCGGCCGCCTTCGAGCCGCTCGCGGCGGACCGTCGCGGCGACATCCTCAAGCTGCAAGGCAAGAACGACCAGGCGAAGGCCGAGTACACCAAGGCCTGGCAGGGGCTGGGCGCCGACGCCCAGTACCGCAGCCTCGTCGAGGTCAAGCTGACCGCGCTGGGCGTGGACGTCCAGACCCTCAAGGCGCCCGCGGAGACGGCCAAGTCATGAACGTGCTGAACCTGGTTCCTTCCCTGCGTGCCGCCTCGGCGGTCGCCACCCTGGTCCTGCTGGCGGGCTGCTCCGTGCTGCCGCCGTCCTTCTCGCTGCCGTTCTTCAACACCGCCGCGGAGAAACCGAAGCCGGCCGAACTGCAGGCCAACCCGAATCTGCTCGGCGTGCGCCAGGCATGGACGGCGCGCCTGGGAACGGTGGACTTCCCCATGGTCGTTGCCGTCAGCGGCAACACCGCCGCGCTCGCCGCGAGCGACGGCACCGTGGTGACGCTCGACGCCGCCACCGGCCGCGAGCAGTGGCGCGCCAGCGCGCGGTCGGCGCTGGCCGCCGGGGTCGGCTTCGACGGGACCACCGCCGCGGTGGTCACCCGCGACAACGACCTGGTGACCTTCAGCGGCGGCCGTGAACTGTGGCGCCAGAAGCTGGGCGCGCTCTCGTACACGCCGCCCCTGGTGGCCGGCGCGCGCGTCTTCGTGCTCGGCGGCGACCGTTCCGTCACGGCCTTCGACGGCGCGACGGGGCGCCGCCTGTGGAACCAGGCCCGCCCGGGCGAGCCGCTGGTGCTGCGCCAGGCCGGCGTGATCCTCGCCGTGGGCGACACGCTGGTGGTGGGGCAGGGCGGCCGGCTGGCCGGCCTGAACCCCCTCAACGGCAGCATCCGCTGGGAAGCGCCGATCGCCACCGCGCGCGGCATCAACGACATCGAGCGGCTGGTCGACCTGGTCGGCAGCGTCAGCCGCGTCGGCGACTCGGTCTGCGCCCGTGCCTTCCAGGCCGCCGTCGGCTGCGTCGACACGGCCCGCGGCCAGCTCGCCTGGACCCAGCGCGCCAACGGCGCCGAAGGCGTGCATGGCGACGGCGCCAACGTGTTCGGCACCGAATCGGACAGCCGCGTGGTGTCCTGGCGGCGTGACAGCGGCCAGCGCGCCTGGGTGAACGAGCGCCTGCTGCACCGCGGCCTCGGGACGCCCCTCGCCCTCGGCCGCTCGGTGGTGGTCGGCGACGACTTCGGCTTCGTGCACATGCTCAACCGCGAGGACGGCACGCTGCTCACCCGGCTGTCCACGGACGGCTCGGCCATCGCCTCCGCCCCGGTGGCGGCCGGCAACACCCTCATCGTCGTGACCCGCAACGGGGGCGTGTACGGGTTCGTCCCCCAGTAAAGAAAGTCTGCAATGAAGCCGGTGATGGCCCTCGTGGGCCGCCCCAACGTCGGGAAATCGACGCTGTTCAACCGGCTGACCAAGTCGCGCGACGCGATCGTGGCGGACTACGCGGGCCTCACCCGCGACCGGCACTACGGAAACGCCCGCCACGGCCGCTACGAGTTCATCGTCATCGACACCGGCGGCTTCGAGCCGACGGCCGAGTCGGGCATCTACAAGGAGATGGCCAAGCAGACGCAGCAGGCCGTCGCCGAGGCGGACGTCGTCGTCTTCGTGGTCGATGCGCGCGCCGGCCTGTCCGCGCAGGACCACGACATCGCCAACTACCTGCGCCGCCTCGGCAAGCCCACGGTGCTGGCCGCGAACAAGGCCGAAGGCATGCTGGAAGGCGTGCAGCTGGCCGAGTTCTACGAGCTGGGCCTGGGCGAGATCCACGCCGTGTCCGCGGCCCACGGGCAGGGCATCCGCAGCTTGGTCGACGCCGCCTTCGAGCCCCTGAACCTGCCGGAGGAGGATGACGCCGCCGAGGAACAGCAGAGCGGCATCATCAAGCTGGCGGTCGCCGGCCGCCCCAACGTCGGCAAGTCGACGCTGATCAACGCCTGGCTGGGCGAGGAGCGCCTCGTGGCGTTCGACCTGCCGGGCACCACGCGCGACGCGATCTCCGTGCCGTTCGAGCGCAACGGGCAGAAGTTCGAGCTGATCGACACCGCCGGCCTGCGCCGCAAGGGCAAGGTGTTCGAGGCGATCGAGAAGTTCTCGGTGGTCAAGACGCTGCAGGCCATCGAGTCGGCCAACGTCGTGCTGCTGCTGCTGGACGCGACGCAGGGCGTCACGGACCAGGACGCGCACATCGCGGGCTACATCCTCGAGTCCGGTCGCGCCGTGGTGCTGGCGATCAACAAATGGGATGCCGTCGACGACTACAACCGCGAACTCGTGCGGCGGCAGATCGAGCAGCGCCTCGCGTTCCTGAAGTTCGCCGAGCTGCACTACATCTCGGCGAAGAAGCGCCAGGGCCTGGGCCCGCTGTGGGCGTCCATCGCGCAGGCGCACAAGGCCGCGATGACGAAGATGACCACGCCGGTGCTCACCCGGCTGCTGCTGGAGGCGGTGCAGTTCCAGTCGCCCAAGCGCGCCGGGATGTTCCGCCCCAAGCTGCGCTATGCCCACCAGGGCGGCATGAACCCGCCGGTCATCGTGGTGCACGGCAATTCGCTGGAACACGTGACGGACGCCTACAAGCGCTTCCTGGAAGGCCGGTTCCGCAAGGAATTCAACCTGGTCGGGACGCCGCTGCGCATCGAGCTGCGCACCTCCAAGAATCCCTACGCCGACAAGGAGTAGGGCCACGGCGCCGCCTTCCGGCGCCCGGCGGTCTTGATTTCCGCCCCGGCGGCTGCAGATGGGTTGCCTGGGTTCGCCCGCCGAAGGCGGTCGCTGTGGTAATGTGCAACTTCCAACAACGTCAGAACACGGAGAATATCGTGAGCAACAAAGGGCAGCTACTACAAGACCCCTTCCTGAACACGCTGCGCCGCGAGCACGTGCCGGTGTCCATCTACCTGGTCAACGGGATCAAGCTGCAGGGGCAGATCGAGTCCTTCGACCAGTACGTTGTCCTCCTGCGCAACACCGTGACGCAGATGGTGTACAAGCACGCCATCTCCACCATCGTGCCCGGCCGGGCGGTGAACTTCTCGCCGGCCGAAGGCGGGGAAAGCCCCGCCACCTGACGCCGTACCGCACCCCCACCCGCCGCGGCGGGCGTTTCCCCCGTTCCTCCTGGTTCCCGGTTTGACCGCATCTCCCGAACGCCCGGCCGCCGCCACCCTCCTGGTGGGGGTGGACCTGGGGCTGCCCCATTTCGACGCCGAGCTCGAGGAGCTCGGGCAGCTCGCGCAGACCGCCGGCATGGAGCCGGTGGCGCGCGTGACCGCCAAGCGCAAGGCGCCCGACGCTGCGCTGTTCGTCGGCAAGGGCAAGGCCGACGAGATCAAGCAGCTGGCCGAGGAAACCGGCGCCAGCGAGATCCTGTTCGACCAGTCGCTCAGTCCCGCCCAGCAGCGCAACCTGGAGCGGCACATGGGCCTGCCGGTCAACGACCGGACGCTCCTCATCCTGGAGATCTTCGCCCAGCGCGCCCGCAGCCACGACGGCAAGCTGCAGGTCGAGCTCGCCCGCCTGCAGTACCTGAGCACCCGGCTCGTGCGGCGCTGGTCCCACCTGGAGCGGCAGACGGGCGGTGCGGGCGTGCGCGGCGGCCCGGGCGAAAAGCAGATCGAACTCGACCGCCGCATGATCGACGACGCCATCAAGCGCACGCGCGAGCGGCTGGCCAAGGTGAAGAAGCAGCGCGCCACCCAGCGCCGCCAGCGCGAGCGCCGCGAGACCTTCACCATCTCGCTGGTCGGCTACACCAACGCCGGCAAATCGACACTGTTCAACGCGCTGGTGAAGGCGCGCGCTTACGCGGCCAACCAGCTGTTCGCGACGCTGGACACCACCACCCGCCAGCTCTACCTGCAGGACGAGGAGGGCGCCAGCGGCGGCACCGGCCGGTCGGTTTCGCTGTCGGACACGGTCGGCTTCATCCGGGACCTGCCGCACGGGCTGATCGACGCTTTCCAGGCCACCCTGCAGGAGGCGGCGGATGCCGACCTGTTGCTGCACGTGGTGGATGCCGCCAACCCCCACTACCCCGAGCAGATGGCGGAAGTCCAGCGGGTGCTGCACGAGATCGGCGCCGGCGACGTGCCGCAGCTGGTCGTCTTCAACAAGACCGACGCGCTGGACCCCGCCGGGCGCCCGCGCCGGCTGGTGGACCTGTTCGAGGTCGAGGGCAGGCAGGTGCCGCGGGTCTTCGCGAGCAGCCTGACGGGCGACGGCCTGTCGGAACTTCGCCGGGAGCTGGTGCGCATCGTGGCCGCGGCCCGGCCGGCGGCCGAGGCGGACACCGCCGCCCCTACCTCATCCTGACCTCATCCTGTTTGGGCACAATGCGGCTGCTGACAACAAGAGTACCCATCGAATGAACCTTCTTTCCCGCAGCCTGACCTTTGCCGGGCTGAGAGGCCGCATCCGGGGCATGTTCAACCTGAACGATCCCCGCTGGGGCCGCGGCGAAGACAAGAACGACGGCCAGCGTCCCGAAGGCAAGGGCCCCAACCAGGGGCCGCCCGACCTCGACGAGCTGTGGCGCGACTTCAACCGCAAGCTGGGCGGCCTGTTCGGAGGCCGGCGCGGTGGCGGCGGCAATGGCGGCTTCGGCGGGGGCGGCGGCAACTTCCAGCCGGACATGAAGAGCGCCGGCGTGGGCGCGGGCCTGATCGCGATCGTCGTCGTGATCATCTGGTTCGGCACCGGCTTCTTCATCGTGCAGGAAGGCCAGCAGGCCGTCGTGACGCGCTTCGGCCGCTACCACTCCACCGTCGGCGCCGGCTTCAACTGGCGCCTGCCGTATCCGATCGAGCGCCACGAGGTGGTGCAGGTCACGCAGATCCGCTCCGTGGACGTGGGCCGCGACAACGTCGTGCGCGCCACCGGCCTCAAGGAGTCGGCGATGCTGACGCAGGACGAGAACATCGTCGAGATCAAGTTCGCCGTGCAGTACCGGCTGAACGACGCGCGCGCCTGGCTGTTCAACAGCAAGAACCCCCAGGAGTCGGTGGTCCAGGCCGCCGAGACGGCCGTGCGCGACGTGGTCGGCAAGATGCGGATGGACTCCGCCCTCGCCGAGGAGCGCGACCAGATCGCCCCGCGCGTGCGCACGCTGATGCAGCGCATCCTGGACCAGTACGGCATCGGCGTCGAAGTCGTCGGCATCAACCTGCAGCAGGGCGGCGTGCGCCCGCCCGAGCAGGTGCAGGCGGCCTTCGACGACGTGCTGCGCGCCGGCCAGGAACGCGAGCGCGCCAAGAACGAAGCGCAGGCGTATGCCAACGACGTGATCCCGCGCGCGACGGGTACCGCCTCGCGGCTGTTGCAGGAAGCCGAGGGCTACAAGTCGCGCATCGTCGCGCAGGCCACCGGTGACTCGCAGCGCTTCAAGTCGCTGCTGGTCGAGTACCAGCGCGCGCCCCAGGTCACGCGCGACCGCCTCTACCTCGACAGCATGCAACAGATCTACAGCAACGTGACCAAGGTCCTGGTCGAGTCGCGCCAGGGCGGCAACATGGTGTTCCTGCCCCTCGACCGCATCCTGCAGCAGGTCGCGCAGGGCGGCGCCGCCGCGACGCCGGCGCCGGCCGACCCGGGCGTGCAGGGCACGCCGCCGGCCGTGCCGTCCGCCCCCGCGCCCTCGGACGCGCGCGCCCGCGACGCCAACAACGCCCGTGGCCGTGATCGGGAGACGCGCTGATGAACCGAATCGGATTGATCGTCACGTCTCTGCTGGTGGCGCTTGCGCTGCTCAGCTCCATGCTGTTCGTCGTCGACCAGCGCCAGTTCGGCATCGTCTACGCGCTCGGCCAGGTGAAGGAAGTGATCAGCGAGCCGGGGCTCAAATTCAAGCTGCCGCCCCCGTTCCAGAACGTGAGCTACATCGACAAGCGCCTGCTGATGCTCGACTCGGTGGATGCCGAGCCGATGCTCACGCTGGAGAAGCAGCGCGTGGTGATCGACTGGTACGTGCGCTGGCGCATCACCGACCCGCTCGCCTACATCCGCAACGTGGGCCTCGACGAATCGGCCGGCGCCAACCAGCTCAATCGCGTGGTGCGCAACGCCTTCCAGGAGGAGATCAACCGCCGCTCGGTGCGCGAGCTGCTCTCCACCGGCCGCGAAGTGATGATGGCGGACGTCAAGCGCGAGGTCACCGACGTGGTCAAGGGCGCCAAGCCCTGGGGCATCGACATCGTCGACGTCCGCCTGACGCGCGTCGACTACGTCGAAGCGATCACCGAATCGGTCTATCGCCGCATGGAAGCCGAGCGCCGCCGCGTCGCCAACGAGCTGCGTTCGACCGGCGCCGCCGAGGGCGAGAAGATCCGCGCCGATGCCGACCGCCAGCGCGAGGTCACCGTGGCCAATGCGTACCGCGATGCGCAAACCGTGATGGGGCAGGGCGACGCGCAGGCCGCGGCGATCTACGGCGAGGCCTTCGGGCGCGATCCGCAGTTCGCGCAGTTCTACCGCAGCCTCGAGGCCTACAAGAAGAGCTTCAACAAGAAGGGCGACGTGATGGTGCTCGACCCGGCGGGCGTGGAGTTCTTCCGCACCTACCGCGGCGGCCTCTCCGGTGGCGGTGCCGCCGCCGCGCCCGCGCCGGCCGCACCGCGCCGTTGATGCAGTGGACAGCGACGTCTTCTGGGCGGCGCTGGCCCTGATGCTGGTGCTGGAAGGGCTGTTCCCCTTCCTCTCGCCGGGCGGCTGGCGGCAGACCTTCCTGCGGCTGCTGCAGCTGCGCGACGGGCAGCTGCGCTTCTTCGGCCTCACGAGCATCCTGCTCGGGCTCGTCACGCTCTACTTCGTGCTGTAGTTCGCGATCCCGCCTGCGTGCGGTCGCGGAATTGCAAGACGGCCGGCGGCGCGGCCCGGAGCATGCCGGGCATGGACGCCAATTCCGCTATCCGCCTGCGCCGCGCGCGCGAGGACGACCAGCCCGCCATCCGGGCCCTCGTCCACGCCGAACACATGAACCCCCACGGGCTGGACTGGCCACGCTTCCACGTCGCGGAGCGCGCCGGCCAGCTGCTGGGCGCCGTGCAGGTCCGCTTGCACGGTGACGGCGCGGCGGAGCTCGGCTCGCTGGTGGTCGGGCCGCAGGCGCGCGGCGCGGGGCTCGCGTGGAGGCTGGTCGAGGCCGTCCTCCACGACGCGCCGCATCCCGTGCACGTCATCACCTCGCCACGGCTGGCGGCCCGCTTCGCGGATTTCGCCTTCGCGCCGCTGCCGCTGCGCGATGCACCGTGGTCGGTGCGCCGCAACCACCTGCTCGGCACGGTGGCCGGCGGGCTGGTGTCCTGGCTGCGCCTTCGCCGCCGGCGGCCGCTGGTGGTGCTGCGCCGCGCCGCGCCCGGCGACTGACCGGGCGGGCCGCGGCGGGGCGGCCGGGCGGCGGGCCGGAACGGCCCGGTAGAATCACGGTTTTAACAGCCCACGCTTTCCCATGTCCGCCTGGCTCCTGCCGGATCACATCGCCGATGTGTTGCCCTCCGAGGCCCGGCACATCGAAGAACTGCGCCGCGAGCTGCTGGACACCGCGCGAGGCTACGGCTACGAGCTGGTCATGCCTCCGCTGCTGGAGCACCTGGAATCGCTGCTCACGGGGACCGGCGAGGCGCTGGGGCTGCAGACCTTCAAGCTGGTCGACCAGCTTTCCGGCCGCACGCTCGGCCTGCGCGCCGACACGACCCCGCAGGTCGCCCGCATCGACGCGCACCTGCTGAACCGCCGCGGCGTGACGCGCCTCTGCTACTGCGGCCCGGTGCTGCACACGCGGCCCGACCGCCCGCACGCCACCCGCGAGCCGCTGCAGTTCGGCGCCGAGATCTACGGCCACGCGGGGCTCGAAGCCGACCTCGAGGTGCTGCTGCTCGCGCTGGACTGCCTGCGGGCCGCGCAGGTCGGGCCGCTGACGGTGGACATGGCCGATGCGCGCGTCGTCCGCGCGCTGCTCACCGGCGTCGACCAGGCCCCGGAGCAGCTGGCCGCGGTGCATGCCGCGCTGGCCACCAAGGACGCGACCGAGCTCGCCCTGCTCACGAAGGATTTCCCTGCGACCCAGCGGGCCGGCCTGCAAGCCCTGATCGGCCTGTATGGCGATGCGAGGGTGCTGGACGAAGCGCTGCGCGTGCTGCCGGATTCGCCGCTGGTGCGGCAGGCCGTCGAACACCTCCAGTGGCTGGCCCGGCACGTGGAGGGCGCGCGCATCCGCTTCGACCTGGCGGACCTGCGCGGCTACGCCTACTACAGCGGCGTGCGCTTCGGCATCTACACGCCCGGCGCCAGCGACGCACTCGCGCGCGGCGGCCGCTACGACGAGGTCGGCGCCGTGTTCGGCCGCAACCGTCCGGCCGTCGGCTTCAGCCTCGACGTGAAGGAGCTGCTGGGCGTGGTGGCGAAGCGGCCGCTGAAGGCCGCCATCCGCGCGCCCTGGCTCGATGCCGGGCCGGACGCCGCCGAACTGCGCACGGCCATCGCCGGCCTGCGCCGCGAAGGCGAGACGGTGGTCTGCGTGCTGCCGGGCCACGAGAGCGAGGTCGACGAGTTCGACTGCGACCGCGAGCTGGTGCAGGCCGCCGGCCGCTGGGTCGTGCGCGCCCTCTGATCCCATTCCATTTCCCCGAGAAGAGCGAAGTCATGACGAAGACGAAGGGCCGCAACGTGGTCGTGGTCGGCACCCAGTGGGGCGACGAAGGCAAGGGCAAGCTGGTCGACTGGCTGACCGAGATGGCGCAGGGCGTGGTGCGCTTCCAGGGCGGCCACAACGCCGGCCACACGCTGGTGATCAACGGCGTGAAGACGGCGCTGCACCTGATCCCCAGCGGCATCATGCGCCCGGGCGTCAAGTGCTACATCGGCAACGGCGTGGTGCTGTCGCCGGCCAAGCTGCTGGAGGAGATCGAGGGCCTGGAAAAGGCGGGCGTGGAGGTGCGTTCGCGCCTGCGCATCAGCGAGGCCTGCCCGCTGATCCTGCCCTTCCACGCCGCGCTGGACATCGCGCGCGAGTCGCGGCGGGAGCAGGGCGGCACCGAGAAGATCGGCACCACCGGCCGCGGCATCGGGCCGGCGTACGAGGACAAGATCGCCCGCCGCGCGCTGCGCGTGCAGGACCTGAAGGACCCCGGCCGCTTCGCCGTCAAGCTGAAGGAACTGCTGGACCTGCACAACTTCGTGCTGACCCAATACCTGGGCAGCCAGGCGCTGGACTTCCAGCAGGTGCTGGACGAGGCGCTGCGCCAGGGCGAGCAGATCCGCCCGATGATGGCCGACGTGTCGCGCGAGCTGAACGAGGCCCACCTGCACGGCGACAACCTGCTGTTCGAGGGCGCGCAGGGGACGCTGCTGGACGTGGACCACGGCACCTATCCGTACGTCACCTCGAGCAACTGCGTGGCGGGCAATGCGGCGGCGGGCGCCGGCGTCGGGCCGGGCATGCTGCACTACATCCTGGGCATCACCAAGGCCTACTGCACCCGCGTGGGCGGCGGCCCGTTCCCCACGGAACTCGACTGGCAAACCCCCGGCACCGTGGGCCACCACCTCTCCACGGTGGGCGCCGAGAAGGGCGTGACCACGGGCCGTTCACGCCGCTGCGGCTGGTTCGACGCCGCGCTGCTCAAGCGCAGTGCGCAGGTCAACGGCCTGTCCGGCCTGTGCATCACCAAGCTGGACGTGCTGGACGGCATCAAGGAACTGCAGCTGTGCACCGGCTACGAGCTGGATGGCGAGCACACCGACATCCTCCCGCTGGGCGCCGACGAGATCTCGCGCTGCAAGCCGGTCTACGAAACCATGGAAGGCTGGAGCGAGTCGACGGTGGGCGTGACCCAGTACGACAAGCTGCCGCTGAACGCGCGCCTGTACCTGCAGCGGATCCAGCAGGTGACCGGCGTGCCGGTCGATATCATCTCGACCAGCCCGGATCGCGACCACACGATCATGATGCGCCACCCCTACCTGGCCGATTGAGACGCAGAGGAACCCGACGATGTTGACGGAAGACGGCAAGCACCTGTACGTGAGCTACGACGAGTACCACAACCTCTGCGAAAAGCTCGCGATCCGCATCCACCAGTCCGGCTGGGAGTTCGACACCATCCTGTGCCTGGCGCGCGGCGGCATGCGGCCCGGCGACATCCTCTCGCGGATCTTCGACAAGCCGCTGGCGATCATGTCGACGAGCTCCTACCGCGCCGAGGCCGGCACGGTGCAGGGCCACCTGGACATCGCGCACTACATCACCACGCCGCGCGGCGAGATCGCCGGCCGCGTGCTGCTGGTCGACGACCTCGCGGACTCGGGCCACACGCTGAACCGCGTCGTCGAGATGCTCCGCACCAAGTACACCAAGGTGACCGAGCTGCGCACGGCGGTCCTGTGGACCAAGGGCCTGTCGAAGTTCACCGCCGACTACTCGGTGGAATTCCTGCCGACGAACCCCTGGATCCACCAGCCCTTCGAGAGCTACGACAACATGCGGCCGGAGAAGCTGCTGGAGAAGTGGAAGGTCTGACGGCGGCGGCCGCGGCGGCTCACGCCCGGCGGGGTGCGTCCGCGCGTTCGATCGGCTGCAGTTCCATGTCGTCGGCCGTGAGGCGCCGCTTCGGCGCCAGCTTGGCCGACAGCAGTTCGGCGGCGTACTTCAGGCGCTTGATGTCGGCGGTGCCGACGCCTTCGCGCGGCGTGAAGCTGAAGCAGCAGAGCGTCCCGAGCGGCTGGCCATCGCCGGCCGGCACCGGGGTGCTCAGGTGCGATCCGATCGGGAACGGCGCGGGCGGCACGGCACGCCGCTCCACGTAGGGACGGGCGTCGGCGACGAGTTCCGGCAGCCGGCCGTCCACCACGCGCTGGCACCAGCTCTCCTCCAGCGGATCGGACTGGCCCGGCGCGATCGGCGTCGCGTTCGCGGCCTGTTCGACGTGCGTGAACGTGCGGCGGCCGTTCTCGAAGCGCGACACGAACACCACGTCCATCGCGAGCCGGTCCCGCAGCAGGCGCAGGACCTCCTGCACGCGGGCATCGAGGGCGTCGTCGGAGGCATCGGCGGTCGCGACCAGCAGGTCGGCGATCCGCACGTCGATGTCGTCGGGGGAGTAATCCAGCAGCATGCGCGACCCGTGGTTGGAACCGGCGCAAGGATAGCGGCCAGGCGGCGCGCGGGGGCGTGCGGCGGCCTGTCGCTACGGCGGCGGGCGGCAGGAAGTCACGCTTCCCGCGACGGCGTTCGCCACGTCCCCCGGTGTGCCGGCCGCGCGTCGAACCGCTCAGAAGTTCAGGTCCTTGTCGACGTCCGCCGTCTTGCGCCGGGCCATGGCGAGGTTGGCACGCTGCTTGTCCAGCACGTAGTAGAGGAACACGCCTTCCTTGCGCGAGGACAGGCGGATGATGTGGTACTGCTTGCCGAGGGTGATGAGGATGTCCTCGATCACGTCGTTCAGGCCGAGCGCGCGCATCGTCTTCAGCTTTGCGCGCACCACTTCGGTGTTGCCCGCTGCGGCCACTTCGAGGTCCACGCCGGTGCCCGCGGAGCCCAGCATCATGCCGCTGGAGGAGTCCACGATCGCCGCGCACAGCGCGCCATCGAGGGTCAGCAGTTCGTCCAGGGTTTGCTTGATCGTCGCCATTTCGTTTTCCTTGTGTCGTCTGCGTATGAAGGGATGGGCGCGGCCTCAACGCAATCGGCCGGCGCCCGGGAATTCACAGGCCCGCCGCCAGGGGGGCCAGTTCCTGAGCCGCGCGCTTCCAGCGGTTCCAGTCGACCGCTTCGGCCTCGCGCGACAAGGTCACCAGCAGCAGCCCGTCGCCGCAGCGCACGATGGTCACGCGGCCGAGCGCATGGATCACCACCTGGGCGCGCGGCGCGCCGAGCACGCCGAAAACGCCCTCCTGACGGGCGCAGAGCCGCCAGTAGTCCGACGACGCCTCGGCGATGGGCACCAGTTCCGGCGCACCCTCGCCGTGCAGGACCATGCCGGTGGCGAGGTCGACCAGCGCGCAACCGCGGATGCCGGGCTGCGCGGCGATGGCCCGCAGCGATTCACGGACTTCGGGCCTCATGCGCTCGAAAGCGACCGCGCGGCCGCGGCGGTCCGGTAGTTCACCTGCCCGAGCAGTGCATCGGGGCCGGCGATCACGTTGATCACGAGGTCCATCCCGCGGTGCGTCGCCGCGTGCACGACCGCGAAGCCGTCGTCGGTGCCGACCGTGACGCTGGTGCTGCGGCCCAGGCCGGCCTCCGCGGACACCACGGCGCCGATGGCGGACATGGAACTCGCCAGCGCCGCGATCCGTTGCGGATCGACCGCGCCGCGTCCGGCCGACGCGATGTCGAAGCCGTCGCCCGTGGCGATCACGACGGCGCGCACGCCCGAGATGTCCTGGGCGATGGCCTCCGCTTCCTGGCGCGCCAGCGCCCGGAGGGCTTCCGTCACGCCCATGCTCGCAACACCGGTCATTCGTCCATCCCCATCAGGTCGGCTTCGACCTGGGCCAGCAGCGTGTCGAGCAGCAGCACCACGTCGTCGCGCCGGCGGACGTCCACATCCAGCAGCGGCACGGCCAGGCCCTGCCGTCCCAGGTGCTCCGCGTAGGCGTCCAGCCCGGGAGAGGGGTGCGTGGAGAGCCGTCCGACGCCGACGACGCAGGGAAGGCGCCGCAACTGCTCGGCGAAACCGTCCACGTAGGCCTGCAGGTCCTCGAGCGGCGCCGGCCGCGAGTTGTCCACCAGGACGACGATGCCGAGCGCGTTCGTGGCGAGGATCTTCCAGAGGAAGTCGAACCGCAGTTGTCCCGGCGTGCCGAACAGGCGCAAGCGGTCGCCGTTGTCGAGCGTGAGCAGGCCGAAATCGAAGCCGACGGTGGTGGTCGCTTTCGCCACGGAAGCATCGTTGTTCGCGACTTCGGTCACCACGGGCGGGACTTCGCTCACCGCGCCGATCGCGGTGGTCTTGCCGGCGCCCATCGTGCCGGTGAAAAGGATCTTGTGTTCCCGCATGTCAGAGGCCCAGGCGCCGGCGGATGCTGCGCACGAGCGCCCAGCCCCCGGGCGGCGCGGTCGCGGCGGTGCCGGACGCGGGAAGTGCGGTGGCCGGCTCGGCCTGCAGGAGCTGGAAGCCTTGCAGCAGTTGCAGGAACACCAGGCACCGGCCTGGCTCCTGGTTGGTCAGCGTCGCCAGCTCCGCGACGGACAGGAAGCGCCGCGAGAGCTGGGTGGCCATGCGCAGGCGGGCCACTTCGCCGCGCAGCAAGGCGGCCGGGGGCCAGCGAAGCAGCTTGAAGCGCGCGTTGGCCAGCGTGGGCGGCTCGTTGGCGCCCGCCGGGGCTGCGGGCGCGTCGGTTTCCATTCCCAGGACCGACGCCAGGCGGCGAAGCGCCGATTCGAGTTCGTTCGGCCGGAGCGGTCGCTGAAGGTGCTCCTGGGAAGCCGGCGACCCGGCGGGCCCCAGCAGCAACAGGGCACGTGCCTGTCGTTCGGATTGCGCCTCGCCCGGCGAGGGGACGGCGGCGTCCGCCAGCAGGACGTCACACGGACCGGCGGCGGCGAAGGTCCAACGCCAGCCCGGATCGCCGCTGCCGACCAGGCTGAGGAGGGCACGGACCAGGCCGGCCTCGGCGGATGGAAGCCCGTGGACACCCAATTTCCAGGCGCTCATGCGGGAAGGCCCGTCCGGGGGCTAAGGAGATCTGTGCACATGTGGTTACATCGTACACAGTCCTTATCTTCTTGTCGTAGGACAAACGCCCGCGCTGCTCCGCGCCGGACAGGAGGAACGCGCGCGCCGACGCGCGGCGGCACTCAGCCCTTCATCAACGCGTCATAGCGGCGCTGCATCTCCCCGGGGGTGACGTCCTCGATGGCATGCCCAACGTTCCAGCGGTGGCCGAAGGGGTCGCGGACCACGCCGGACCTTTCGCCGTAGAACTCGTCCTGCGCGGGGCGCTCCAGTGTCGCGCCCGCGGCCACGGCCCGGGCGATGGTGGCATCGGCGTCCTCGACGTGCAGGTGGAGCGAGACGGAGGTCGGTGCGCCGGGTGCCGGACCCTGGATTCCCATCTCCGGATACTCGTCGCTGACCATCAGCACCGGCCCGCCGAAATCGAGTTCCGCATGGCCGATGCGCCCGCCCGGCTCCGTCAGCCGGAACAACTCCTTGGCGCCGAATGCCTCGGCATAGAAGCGCAGCGCACGCGCCGCATCGCGCACGTGCAGGTAGGCGAACAGTTCGCGCTTGGCCATCGTGGGTCTCCTTGTTCGCGCCAGTCTAGGCAACGCCGGGCGGGCCGTCTTGAACAAAACTGACCTCAGGCGGCGGCAGCCACCGGCACATGGTTGGGGTGCAGCGGCCGCGCCAGCAGCCATTGCGTCGGCGTCACCCCGGCGAACGCCCTGAACTCCCGGCTGAAGTGGGCCTGGTCCGCGAATCCGGCCGCGAGTGCCACGTCGGCGAGGGCCGTGCCCGGACGCGCGAGGCCGCCGAGGGCGGACTGCATCCGCAGCACCCGCGCATGGGCCTTGGGCGCGAGGCCCGTCGCGTCCCGGAAGCGCGCGACGAAGTGGCGGTGGCTGAAGCCGCTGGCGCGCGCTGCGTCCTCCACGCGGCCGCCGTGCCGCAGCGAGGCGAGGCCCGCCGCCACGCCCGGGTGGAGTCCGGTACCGGGCGCGAGGCGCTCCAGCAGGAAGGCTTCCATCAGGGCCAGGGCGTGCGCGGGATCGGTCGCGGCCTGCAGCCGCTCCATGCAGAACCCGGCGTCCCGGCCCCACAGGTTGTCCAGCGCTTCGTGGCGGCCGGTGAACTCCTGCGCTCCCGCGCCGAACAGCGCGCGTGCCGCGCCGGGCTCCAGCAAGGCGCCGGCCGACGCGGCGGCGACCCCGGCTTCCCGGGCGTAGAAGCTGGTGCGGACGCCGCCGACCACGGCATGCCCGAGCACCCGGCCTTCGGGGCCCGCATCGCCGGCGTACACGCGCAACGGCGGGCCGGACCATCGCAGCGCCAGGTGCATGCAGCCCGTGGGCAGGACGTGCTCCCGGAAGGCGCCGCTCCCCGTGGCGCCGGCGGGCGCGGTCGCCCACAGCAGCCGCACGAACGACCGCAGCTGCGGGACGGGAGGCCGCGAAGCGAGCATCGGGCCAATGTAGCACCCGCCGCTAAGATGGACGCATGCCGAAGCCGGTCACCGACCTCATCCACCATCCCTACCAGCCGCCCGCCGGGTTCGCCGCGCCGCAGCCGGGCGTCCACAAGGCGTCCACCGTGATCTTCCCGAACGTGGCCGCGATCCGTTCGCGCGACTGGCGGCAGAAGAAGGGCTACACCTACGGCCTGCACGGCACGCCCACCACCTTCGTGCTGGAAGAGCGCATCGCCGCCCTCGAAGGCGGCCGGCACTGCATCCTGGTGCCCAGCGGCCTGGCCGCCATCGCGCACGTGAACCTGGCGCTGCTGTCCGCGGGCGACGAGATCCTGCTGCCGGACAACGTGTACGGGCCCAGCAAGGCGCTGGCCGAAGGGGAGCTGAAGAACTGGGGCATCACGCACCAGCTCTACGACCCGATGGATCCCGCCGACCTCGAGCGCCGCATCGGGCCGAAGACGAAGCTCGTGTGGATCGAGGCGCCGGGCTCGGTCACGATGGAGTTCGGGCCGGTGGCGCACTTCGCGCACATCTGCCGCAGCCGCGGCGTCACCGTCGCCCTGGACAACACCTGGGGCGCCGGCCTCGCCTTCAATGGCTTCGATTTCGGCCAGGGTGATCGTTCGGTGCCCGGCAGCGGCGCCGACATCGTCGTGCACGCCCTGACCAAGTACCCCAGCGGCGGCGGCGACGTCCTCATGGGCAGCATCGTCACGCGCGACGAGGCCCTGCACCAGAAGATGAAGCTGGCGCACATGCGCCTGGGCTGGGGCGTGGCCGGCAACGACGCCGAACTCCTGCTGCGTTCGCTGCCCAGCCTGGACGTCCGCTACCGGGCGCACGACCGCGCCGCCCGGCAACTCGCCCGTTGGCTGCAGGCCCGCGCAGAGATTGTGCAGGTGCTGCATCCGGCGCTGGAGGGCTCGCCCGGCCACGCGCACTGGAAGGCGATGTGCGGCGCGGACGGACTTGCCGCCGGCCTGTTCTCCGTGGTGTTCGACGAGCGCCACGCGCCGGAGCGCGTCGAAGCGTTCTGCGACGCACTGAAGCTGTTCAAGCTCGGTTATTCCTGGGGCGGCCCGGTCAGCCTGGCGGTGCCCTACGACATTCCGTCCATGCGCAGCGCCGCGCTGGGCACCTGGAAGCACAAGGGCGTGCTCGTGCGGTTCTCCGTCGGCCTGGAGGACGTCGAGGACCTGCAGGCGGATCTCGCCCAGGCGCTGGGAGCGCTGCACGGCCCCGGGTGATCCCCGATGGGCCGGCGGCCGCCGGCCCGCTACCCTGCGGCGGGGGGACCTGACCGTCATGACACTCTCGAGCACCGAACCGGCCGCGCCGACCGCCGCGCCGCCGCGGCCGGTGGTCCGCCGCCTGCATCCGTCCGCGCCGCTGCGCTGGCTGGCGCGCGGCGCGCGGGACCTGCGGGCCGCGCCCGGCATCGCCTTGTTCTACGGCGTGTGTTTCTGGGCGATGGCCATCGCGCTGGCCGCGGTCTTCCGGCACAAGCCCGAGTACACGATGACCATCATCTCCGGCTGCCTGCTGGTCGGCCCCTTCCTCGCGATGGGCCTGTACGAAGCGAGCCGGCGCGCGGAGCAGGGGGAGCCCGCCAGCCTGGGGGCATCGCTGACCTGCTGGGACCGCCGCCTGGGCAGCATGGGCCTGCTGGTCCTGGTGCTCACGGTGCTGGAGCTCCTCTGGGGCCGCGCCTCCCTCGTCGTGTTCGCCGTGTTCTTCGACACCGGCATGCCGTCGACCGCGGGCGTGCTGGAGGCCGTGTTCAACCCGCGCAACTGGAAGTTCGTCGCGGTGTACCTGGCCGTGGGCGGCATCTTCGCGGCCCTGGTGTTCTGCACCACGGTGGTCTCGGTGCCGATGATCCTCGACCGCGACACGGACGCCGTCACCGCCGGCCTCACGAGCTTCCGCGTGGTGCTCGACAACCTGCCGGTGATGGTGGCCTGGGGCCTGGTCGTGGCCGGCCTGACGCTGCTGGCGCTCTGGCCCGGGTCGCTCGGGCTGTTGTTCGTCGGCCCGTGGCTGGGGCACGCCACGTGGCATGCCTACCGGGACGCCGTGGCCTGGCCGGAGCCGGCAGCAGCCTAGCCGGCGGCGACGATCTCGCGCGCCAGCGCCTGCATGGCTTCGGGCGTGCGGTCCCGCGGCGCCAGGGGACGCGCGTCGGCGAAGGCCTTGAAGTTGCGCAGCGTCGAGCTCGCATAGCCGGGGTCGTAGTGCTTGAACAGGAGCTCGCGCACGACCGGCTCGATCGCGCCGGCGCGCACCTGGTCCTGCCACGCCTTGACCTGCTCGCGCCCGCGCAACTGCACCAGCGCGTCGAGGCGGCGGCAGAACAGGTCGGTATCCCGGCTGAAGAAGGCGTAGTCCTCCAGCAGCAGCTGCACGCGCTCGTCGTCGGCGAGGTCCAGGCGCAGGCAGGGGCTGGCCCGCATGGCCGCCATCAGCGCCTCGGGCACCGCCACGTTGCCGACCTTCTTGCTTTCGCTTTCGACGTACACGGGCCGCGCCGGGTCGAAGCCGCGCAGCTTCTCCCAGACGAGCGTGTCGAAGCGCTTCTGCGTCGGTTGCGGCTGGCCGGGGATCAGCCCCAGCACGGAGCTGCGGTGGCTCGCGAGTCCTTCCAGGTCGAGAACCTGGGCGCCCGCCGCTTCCAGCGCCTGCAGCAGGCGCGTCTTGCCCGAGCCGGTCGGTCCGCACACCACGCGGTACTGCAGCGACCGCGCCAGGACCGGCAGTTGCTCCAGCAGGGCGCCGCGGAAGGCCTTGTAGCCGCCCTCGATCACGTGCACCTGGAACCCGATCTGGCCCAGCACCAGCGACAGCGATCCGCTGCGCTGGCCGCCGCGCCAGCAGTAGACCAGCGGCTTCCAGCCCTTGGGCTTGTCCATCACTTCGCGTTCAATGTGGCGGGCGATGTTGGCCGCGACCAGCGCGGCGCCGCGCTTGCGCGCCTCGAAGGGGTTGACCTGCTTGTACGTGGTGCCGACTTCGTGCCGCTCGGCGTCGTTGAGCGACGGCCAGTTGACCGCCGCCGGCAGGTGGTCCTCCGCGAACTCGCCCTCGCTGCGGGCATCGACGACGGCGTCGAACTCCGCCAGCCGCGCGATCGCATCCGCCGCGGCGATCGGCCGCACGCTCATTTCAGCAACTTCTTCAGTTCCGGCCAGACGTTGTCCAGCATCTTCGGGTGCGCTTCCTCGCGGGGATGGATGCGGTCGGCCTGGAACAGCCTGGTCGGGTCGGCCCCGTCGGCCACGCCCGCCAGCAGGAAGGGCACGAGGCCGGCCTGCTGCTCCTTCGCCACCTTGGCGAAGAGGCCGGAGAAACGGTTGGCGTAGTCGCTGCCGTAGTTGGGTGGAACCTGCATCCCGACCACCAGCACGCGCGCGCCGGCCTTGCGCGCTGCCTGCGCCATCTGCGAGAGGTTGTCCTCCGTCATCGCCAGCGGCAGGCCGCGCAGCGCGTCGTTGCCCCCGAGTTCCAGCACGACGTGGGTCGGCCGGTGCTGCTGAAGCAGGGCGGGCAGGCGCGACCGGCCGCCCGAGGTGGTGTCGCCGCTGATGCTGGCGTTGACCACCTTCCCCGGGATCTTCTCGCGGGCGAGGCGTTGCTCCAGCAGGGCGACCCACCCGGTGCCGCGCTTCAGGCCATACTCGGCGCTCAGCGAATCCCCGACGACGAGGATCACCGGCGTGCCCGCCGCCATCGCCGGCAGGACGGCCCCATAAGGCACAGCTAAGCCGGCGGCGATAAAGTCACGCCGCTTCCACGAACCACCACGCATGTCAGAACCCATCATCTCCGTCGAACACGTCCACAAGTCGGTCACCGACTCGACCGGTACCCTCGACATTCTCCGCGATATCGATTTCTCGCTGTCCCGGAGGGAGACCGCCGCCATCGTGGGCGCGTCCGGTTCCGGCAAGAGCACGCTGCTGTCGATCATCGCGGGCCTCGACACGCCCACCCGCGGCACGGTGCGGCTGGCCGGACAGGACCTGTTCGCGCTGGACGAGGACGCCCGGGCCGAGCTGCGGGCGCGGCAGGTGGGCTTCGTCTTCCAGAGCTTCCAGCTCATGGGGAACCTGACGGCGCTGGAGAACGTGATGCTCCCGCTCGAGCTGGCCGGCCGCAAGGACGCCCGCAAGGCCGCCACCGAGATGCTGGGTCGCGTCGGCCTGGGCGAGCGCCTGGGCCATTACCCCAAGGTCCTCTCGGGCGGCGAGCAGCAGCGCGTGGCGCTGGCGCGTGCCTTCGTGGTGCAGCCGGCCGTGTTGCTGGCCGACGAGCCGACCGGCAGCCTGGATTTCGCCACCGGCGAGACGGTGATGCAGCTGATGTTCGACCTGAACCAGGAACTGGGCACGACGCTGGTGCTGGTCACGCACGACCGCGGCATCGCCGAACGCTGCCGCCGCCGCATCACCATCGAAGCGGGACGGGTGGCCGAGGCCACCTAAGGCGGACGGGGCAGGCGGGATAATCCCGCCGATGTCCTCCCCCAAAGTCCTGTTCGGCTTCCACGCGGTCGGCGTGCGCCTGCGCACCGCGCCGCAATCCATCCTGGAGATCTACGTCGAGACGGCGCGCCGGGACGCGCGCATGCGCCAGTTCCTGCAGAAGGTGCAGGAGGCCGGGCTCAAGACGATCGAGGCCGACGCCTTGCGCCTGTCGCGGCTGGCGGGCAGCGCCGGCCACCAGGGCGTGGTGGCGCGCGTCGAGGCGCTGCCGGTGACGAACTCCCTGGACGACCTGCTGGACGGCATCGCGGTGCCGCCCCTGCTGCTGGTGCTGGACGGCGTGACCGACCCGCACAACTTGGGCGCGTGCCTGCGGGTGGCGGACGGCGCCGGCGCGCATGCGGTCATCGCGCCCAAGGACCACGCCGTCGGCCTCAATGCCACCGTCGCCAAGGTGGCGAGCGGCGCCGCCGAGACGGTGCCTTACTTCATGGTGACCAACCTGGCGCGCACGCTGGGCGAGCTGAAGGAGCGCAACATCTGGTGCCTGGGGCTGTCGGAGGAGGGCACGCAGACGCTGTACCAGTCGGACCTGAAGGGCCCGACGGCCCTGGTGCTCGGCGCCGAAGGCGCGGGCCTGCGCCAGCTGACGAAGAAGACCTGCGACGCGCTCGTCTCCATCCCGATGCTGGGTGCCGTGGAGAGCCTCAACGTGTCGGTGGCCAGCGGCATTTGCCTGTACGAGGCCGTGCGCCAGCGCCTGTGATGCAGCAGGTCGCGGACTGGGTCCGCGCCGCCCGGCGCATCGTCGTGCTGAGCGGCGCCGGGATGAGCGCGGAGTCCGGCGTGCCCACCTTCCGCGATGCGCAGACGGGCCTGTGGGCGAAGTTCAGGCCGGAAGACCTGGCGACGGAGCAGGCGTTCCGCGCCGACCCGAAGCTGGTGTGGGAGTGGTACGCATCCCGTCGCGCCATGATCGCCCGGGTGCAGCCGAACGCGGGCCATCTTGCGATCGCCGCCTTCCAGCAGCGGCATCCCGGGCGGCTCACGGTCGTCACGCAGAATGTGGACGGGCTGCACCAGCGGGCGGGCTCCCCGGAGGTGCTGGCCCTGCACGGCAACATCGCCGAGGACCGCTGGCTGGACGCGCCCCGCGCCTGCTGCACGCCCGCGAACACGGTGGCGGGTGCTCCGCCGCGCTGCGCAGCCTGCGGCAACCTGCGCCGGCCGGCGGTGGTCTGGTTCGGCGAGATGCTGCCCCGGGCCGAACTGGCGGCGGCGGCGGAGGCCGCGGCCGGTTGCGACCTGATGCTGGTGGTGGGCACCTCCGGCGTCGTCCATCCCGCCGCGGGCCTCGCGCGCGCCACGCACGGCCGGGTCGTCATCGTCAATCCGCATCCCAGCGAACTGGACGACGCTGCCGATGCGGTCTTGCGCGAGACGGCCGCGGGCGCGCTCCCGCAACTGCTGCCCGACGTGGCGTCCTGAGTTCAGACGAAGCCGAACCAGCCGAGCACCGCACCCGCGCCCAGCAGCCACAAGAGGTGGACGCGGGTGCGCCACACGATGACCGTGGTGACGGCGGCCAGCAGCCACGCGGGCCAGTGGCTCCACGCGTAGCCCTGCGCGGTGGCGAGGATGAACCCGGTGGCGATCAGCAGTGCCACCACCAGCGGCGCCATGCCTTGCTTGAACGCACGCACCGCGCGCAGGTCGCGGTTGCGATGGCTCCATTGCGAGGTGAAGTACACCACCAGCGAGCTCGGGAGCATGATGCCGCCCAGGGTCAGCACCATCCCGAGCAAGGCGGGCCAGAGGCCGCCGGCATTGAGGCCGACGTTCCAGCCCATGAGCGCGGTGAAGAGCACGTTCGGCCCCGGCGCCGCCTGCGCGATTGCGATCGAGGCGCTGAACTGCGGGTCCGTCAACCAGGCCTTCTCCTGCACCAGGAAGCGGTGCATGTCCGGCGCCGTGGCGATCGCGCCGCCCACGCACAGCATCGACAGCGAGAGGTAGTGCGCCAGCAGCGCGAGCCAGTCGGGGCCCTGCATCACGATCGGGTTCATGCGAGCCTCCGGTACGCCAGCACGCAGGCGATGCCGCCCAGCACCAGGAGCACGGCCAGCAGCGGCAGCTTCAGCCAGGCCACCGCGACGAACACCAGCACGCCGAACAGCGCCGACAGGGGCACCCCGAGGGCGTTCCTGCGCAGCGCGGGCAGCAGCTTCAGGCCGGTCGCGGTGATCAGCCCGGCGGCCACGGCGCCCATGCCGCGCAGCGCGCCGGCCACCTGGGGATTGGCGGAGAACTCCGCGTACACCAGCGCCAGCGCGAGCACCACCAGCAGCGGGAACGTGAGCATGCCCGCCACGGCGGCAAGCGAACCGCGCCAGCCGAAGTAGCGCGCGCCCAGCATGATCGAGAGGTTGACGACGTTCGGGCCCGGCATGATCTGCGCCACGGCCCATTCCTCGACGAACTCCTCGCGCGTCATCCAGCGCTTGCGTTCGACCATCTCCCGCTGGACCACGGCCAGCACGCCGCCGAAGCCCTGCAGCGCCAGCACCGATAAGGAGACGAAGAGGTCGCGGCAGGAGCGGGGCCGCGCGAGCGGCGCCCCGTCGGCATCGGTCGAAGCAGGCATGGCGCGATTATCCCGGGGCAGGCTGTCGGTTCGCCGACGCCGTGCGCCGGGTGGCGAGCCAAAGCCCCGCCGCGATGCAGCCGAGGGCGGCGAAGGTCGTGGGCGGCAGCCGCTCACCCAGCAGCGGCCAGCCGAGCAGGGCGGCCGTCACCGGGTTGAGCGCCAGGAACACGGTGACCCGGGTGGGCGACTCGTGCTTCAGTGCGTAGAGCCACCAGAAATAGCCGATGCCGCTGGACACGCCGATGAACGCCACCACGCCCCATGCGCGCGCATCCATCGCCACCACGCGCGCCGGCCAGCTCTCGGTCGCCGCGGCGAGGGACAGGAACAGCACCGAGGCGAGCATGGCGAACGCGGAGACCGGCAGCGTCGGGTAGCGCCGCAGGTAGGGCCGGTACAGCACGCTGCACAGCGCGCCGACGCAGGCCGCGGCGAACACCGCCAGCTCGCCCCACCAGCTGCCGCCGCCCGCGCCTTGCAGCCTGGAAGAGAGGGCCAGCCCGACCCCCGCGATGGACAGCAGCACGCCGCCCAGCAGGGCGCCCGTCACCCGTTCGCGGCCGAGGGCGGCCCCGAGCAGCAGCGTGATCAGGGGGAACAGGCTGAAGACCAGCGCCGCGGGCGCGGCCGCCACGCTCTGCAGGCCCCAGTTCAGCAGCGCGATGAGGATCCCGAACTGGCCGGTGCCCAGGGCGGCCATCGCCGCGAGGTCGCGCAGTGGCAGCCCACGGGGCAGCGTGCGCAGCGCCGGCAGCGCGAACGGCAGCAGGCAGGCCAAGCCGATCGCGTAGCGCAGCATGGCCAGCGTGAGCGGCGGCACGTCCGCCACCACGAAGCGAGAGGCGACGATGGCGGCGCCGACCTGCACGCCGGTGGCGGCGGCCGCGAGCAGGGCCAGGTTCAGAGCCGCAGCTCCCAGGTCTCGCTCACCAGCTTCTTCCCGAACGCCTCGTTGGGCACGCTTTCCTTCAGCACGAAGCCGCGCGAGGCATAGATGGCACGCGCGGCCGCCAGGTTGGCCTGCGTCCACAGCACCATCCTGCGGTAGCCCTTGTCGCGGGCGAAGGCGATGCAGGCGTCCGTGAGCCGCCCGCCGAGGCCGAGGCCCCGCGCCTCCGGCTGCAGCGCCAGCAGGCGCAGTTGTGCCACGGTGGCCGACTTGCGCACCAGGAACACGCATCCGGCGCGCTCGCCGTCCACTTCGGCGATCCAGCCTTTCTCGCAGGCGGGATCGAAGTCGCGGAGGAAGCGGGCGGCGATCTCCGCCACGAGCGCTTCGAACTCCGAGTTCCACCCGTATTCCCGCGCGTAGAGCTCCGCGTGCATCTGCACCACCCAGCCCATGTCGCCGGGGCGCGGGTCCCGCAGCACGATGCGGCGGGCATCCGCCGCCGGCGGCTCCAGCAGCCGGTGCACGGTGTCCAGCGCCTGGATCAGGCGGGGACGCGCAGGCGGCGCCACCGTGCGCAACAGGTCGGCCGCTTCGTCGCGCGACTTCTGCTGCAGCGGGGCGAAGGTGGCGTAGCCGGCTTCGGTCAGCCGCAGGAGGTGCTGCCGCGCGTCCTCGGCGTTGCGCTCGCGGGCGAGCCAGCCCTTGTCCTCGAAGCGCCGCAGGATGCGGCTCAGGTAGCCGGCGTCGAGTTCCAGGTCGCGCACCAGTTCCCGCGCGGTGAGCGGCGGGCGGTGCGCCAGCTCGTAGAGCACCCGCACTTCGGTTAGCGTGAAATCGGTGTCGAGGTAGCGCTTGAGGATGCCGATGCGCTGCGTGTAGAAGCGGTTGAAGGCGCGCACGGCGCGCACGTCGGACGGGGCGACGGTCTGGGCGGGCATGCGGCGAGTGTCGGCCAGATACTTGCCGGAGTCAACGATTCCGCGGCCGGCTGCGGCCTGTGCGTCCCTAGACCAGCTTGCGCAGCAGCCGGAGCACCCGTTCCGTCGCCGGGCCGTACGGAGGGCGCAGCAAGGCGTTGCCGGCCAGGCGGGACTGGATGAAGACTGGCTTCTCCTTGGAGAAGAGCCGGAATCCGTGCTCGCCGTGGTAGGCGCCGATGCCGCTTTCGCCGGCGCCGCCGAACGGCAGGTTCTCCTGCGCGATGTGCAGGAGAACGTCGTTCACCGTGACGCCGCCGGAGACGGTGCGGGTCAGCACGGCCTGCCGGCGGGCGGCGTCGTGGCCGAACCAGTAGAGCGCCAGCGGCCGCGGACGGGCGTTCACGAAGGCGATCGCGTCGTCGAGCCTGTCGTAGGGCAGCACGGGCAGCAGCGGGCCGAAGATTTCCTCCTGCATGACCGCCATGTCCGGGGCGACCTCCAGCAGCACGGCCGGACGCAGCTTGCGCCGCGCGGGGTCGGCGGACTCTCCTTCGGGCGCGATCGGCAGCACGCGGGCGCCGCGCTGCTGCGCGTCCTGCACCAGGCCTTCGAGCCGCTGGTAGTGGCGCGCATTGACGATGCTGGTGTAGTCCGGGTTCTCCTCCAGCCGCGGATACATGCGCAGGACCGCCTGCCGGTAGGCGCGTGCGAAGGCCTCCTCCTGCCCGCGCGGCAACAGCACGTAGTCGGGCGCGATGCAGGTCTGGCCCGCGTTGAAAAGCTTGCCCGCGGCGATCCGTGCCGCCGCTTCCTGCAGGTCCGCCCCGGTGTCCACGAGGGCCGGAGACTTGCCCCCCAGCTCCAGTGTCACCGGCGTGAGGTGTGCCGCCGCCGCGAGGGCGACCTGGCGCCCGACCGCCGTGGAGCCGGTGAAGAACAGGTGGTCGAAAGGTTGGGCCACGAACGCCTTGCCGACGTCGGCGTCACCGAGGACGACCGCCGCCTCGTCGGGGGCGAAGGCGCCGGAGACGAGTTCCGCCAGCAGGCCCGCGAACCCGGGCGTGAGTTCGCTGGGCTTCACCAGCACGCGGTTGCCCGCGGCCAGGGCCGCCACCATCGGGGCCAATGCCAGCTGCAGCGGGTAGTTCCAGGGACTCACGACGCCCACCACGCCGACGGGCTGGGGCAGGATGCGGCTCGTTCCCGGCAGGGAGTGGAACGAGGTCGGCACGCGCCGCGCCTTCATCCAGCGCTTCAGGTGCCGGCGGGTGTGCGCGATGGCCGCCAGCACGATGAACGTTTCCGCGATGGCCGTCTCGTGCAGGGAACGGTTGCCGAAATCCGCGGAGATGGCCTGGGCGAGGTGATCGCCATGCCTTTCCAGCAGCGTGCGCAGCCGGGCCAGCCGGTCGAGCCGCACGGCGAGCGAAGGGTAGGGCTCGCGGGCGAAGGCCTCGCGCTGTCCCGCGAACAAGGCGGGGAGTCCGGGAGCGCGGTCCATGGTCAGTACCGCGGCGCGTGGCGCCGGAGGGTGTCCTTGACCTGGGGCGAGACGGCGAAGCCGGGGCCGTACTTGCCCGCGAGGACCTCCGCGCGGTGCAGGAAGGCATCGATGCCCGTCCCGTAGATGAACTGCATCGCACCGCCGGTCCAGGCCGGGAAGCCGATGCCGAAGATCGAGCCGATGTTGGCGTCGTGCAGGCTGGTGAGCACGCCTTCAGACAGGCAGCGCGCCGTCTCGATCGCCTGCCGGTACAGCAGCCTGTCCTTCAGCTCCTGCAGGTCCCAGGCGACGCTGGGCCGCTCGAACAGCGCCTTGAGTTCCGGCCACAGGAACTTCCTGGCGCCTTTCTCCTGCGGGTATTCGTAGAAGCCGCCGCCCGCCGCGCGGCCGTTGCGGTCGAACTCCTTGACCATCCGCTCGACCAGCAGCTCGCCGGGCGTGGCGATGTACGTCCCGCCTTCGGCGCGGATGTCCGCCCGGGTCTGGTCCAGCACGTGGACGGACAGCGAGAGGGCGGTCTCGTCCAGCACCGCCAGCGGCCCGACCGGCATGCCGGCCTGCACGCCCGCCTGCTCCACGACCGCCGCGGGGATGCCTTCGCCCACCATCGCGGCGCCCTCCATCACGAAGGTGCCGAACACGCGGCTGGTGAAGAAGCCGCGGCTGTCGTTCACCACGATCGGCAGCTTGCCGAGGGCCTGCACGTAATCGTAGGCACGGGCCACCGTCTCGTCGTCGGTCGCCTGGCCGCGGATGATCTCCACCAGCTTCATCTTGTCGACCGGGCTGAAGAAGTGGATGCCGACGAATTTCTCCGGCCGCGCGCTGGCCCTGGCCAGCCCGGTGATCGGCAGGGTGGAAGTGTTGCTGGCGAAGAAGCCGCCGGGGGCCAGCAGCGCCTCCGCCTCCTTCGTCACGCGCGCCTTCAGTTCGCGGTTCTCGAACACCGCCTCCACGATCAGTTCGCAGCCCTCCAGGTCGCGCACCGATTCGGTCGGCGTGATGCGCGCCAGCAGCGCCTGCTGGTCGTGCGGGCCCAGGCGGCCCTTGTCGACGCGCGCCTGCGTGAGCCTGGCGCTGTAGGCCTTGCCGGCTTCCGCCTTGTCCAGCGAGACGTCCTTCAGCACGGTGGCGATGCCGCGGCTGGCCTGCGCATAGGCGATGCCCGCACCCATCATCCCGGCGCCCAGGATGCCCACCTTCTGCGGCTGGTACCGGCCTTCCCACTTCGGACGCGACTGCCCGGACTTGATCGCGTTCATGTGGAAGAAGAAGGTGTTGATCATGTTCTTCGCCACCGGCGACACGATCAGCTTGGCGAGATACCGGCTCTCGATGCGCAGCGCGGTGTCGAAATCCACCTGCGCCCCTTCCACCATGCAGGCCAGCGCGTATTCCGGCGCCGGGTAGAGGCCGCGGGTCTTCTGCTTCAGCGCCGCGGGCGCGACCGCCAGCATGCCGGCGATCTTCGGATGGCTGGGCGTGCCGCCCGGCATGCGGTAGTCCCTGGCGTCCCAGGGCTGCTGCGCCTGCGGGTGGCCCGCGATCCACGCGAGCGCGGCAGGGCGCAGCGCTTCCGCGTCGGGCACGAGTTCGTGCACCAGGCCCAGGTCGAGCGCCTCGCGCGGCGAGAACAGCTGGCTTTCCAGGATGTAGGGCTGGGCGCCGAGCAGGCCCAGCAGCCGCGTCATCTTGGTGATGCCCGAGGCGCCGGGGATGAGGCCGAGCGTGATCTCCGGCAAGCCGAACTGGATCTTGGGGTGGTCGACCGCCACACGGTGGTGCGCGACCAGCGCGACCTCCCAGCCGCCGCCCAGCGCCGCGCCGTTCAGGCAGGCGACCACCGGCTTGCCCAGGGTCTCCAGCGTGCGGAAGTTCTTCTTGGTCTGCTCGATCTCGCGGAACACCTGTTGCGCATCCTGCGGCTGCAGCCGCATCGTGCCCTTGAGGTCGGCGCCGGCGAAGAAGGTGGACTTGGCCGAGGCCAGCACGATGCCGCGGATCGCCTCCCTGTCCGCCAGCACCTGCTGCACGGCGGCGGTCAGGTCCTCCTGCCACTGCGCGCACATGGTGTTGACCGGCGAGCCGGGCTCGTCGAAGGTGAGGGTGGCGATGCCGTCGGCGAGTTCGTAGCGGATGGTCTTCATGGCGGCCTCAGACGCGTTCGACGATGGTCGCGATGCCCATGCCGCCGCCCACGCACAGCGTGGCGAGGCCATAGCGCAGCTGCCGCCGGTGCAGTTCGTCGATCAGCGTGTTCAGGAGCATGGCGCCCGTGGCGCCCAGCGGGTGGCCCATGGCGATCGCGCCGCCGTTCACGTTGACCTTCTCGTGCGGCACGCCCATCTCGCGCATGAACTTCATCGGCACCGCGGCGAACGCCTCGTTCACCTCGAACAGGTCGATCTGGTCGATGGTCAGGCCGGCCTTGGCCAGTGCCTTGCGGGCGGCGGGCATCGGGCCCGTGAGCATGATCGTCGGGTCGGCGCCGGACAGCGCCGCCGCCACGATGCGCGCGCGCGGCGTGAAACCGTGCGTCTTGCCCGCGGACTCGCTGCCGATGAGGACGGCGGCGGCGCCGTCGACGATGCCGGAGGAATTGCCCGCATGGTGGACGTGAGCGATGCGCTCCACCTGGGGGTAGCGGCCGATCGCCACCTGGTCGAAACCCATGGCGCCCAGCTGTTCGAACGCCGGCTTGAGCGAGGCCAGCCCTTCCATCGTCGTGTGCGGCTTGATGAACTCGTCCTCGGCCAGGATCGTCTGGTCCAGGAAGTCCTTGACGGGCACCACCGACCCGGCGAAGAAGCCGCCTTCGCGCGCCCGAGCGGCGCGCTTCTGCGATTCCAGCGCGAATGCGTCGACGTCCTCGCGGCGGAAGCCTTCCAGCGTCGCGATCAGGTCGGCGCCGATGCCCTGCGGCACGAACGCCGTGGCCGAATTCGTCTCGGGGTCCTGCGCCCAGGCGCCGCCGTCGGAGCCGATCGGCACGCGGCTCATGCTCTCGACGCCGCCGGCCACGACCAGGTCCTCCCAGCCGGAGCGCACCTTCTGCGCCGCCATGTTGACGGCCTCGAGGCCGGAAGCGCAGAAGCGATTGAGCTGCACCCCGGAGCAGCGCCAGTCCCAGCCGGCCTTGAGCGCCGCGACCTTGGCGATCACCGAGCCCTGTTCGCCGATCGGCGAGACCACGCCCATCACGACGTCGTCCACCTGGCCCGTGTCGAAGTCGTTGCGCCGCTGCAGTTCGGCCAGCACGCCGGCCAGCAGGTTGACGGGCTTCACCTCGTGCAGGCTGCCGTCCTTCTTGCCCTTGCCGCGCGGCGTGCGGATCGCGTCGTATACGAAAGCTTCCATGTCATCTCCTCGAGGGTCACGGCCAGTATAGGGACAGGGGGCGCGCGTGCACGCGGCCCGGCCCCGGAAGGACAAGGGCCCGGCCGGACAGCTGTCCGGCCGGGCCCTCGTGCCTCCTCTCGCTGGCGCTCAGGGGGCGGGGCAGGCGCCGCCGGCCAGGCCGATCAGGTTGCGCAGGGCGACCGTCGTGCCGGTGTCGGTGCCGCCCACGGCCGCGCGGGTGTGCGTGCAGCCATACGTGGGGGCCGCGACCGTGGCAGCGGTGGTCACGTCGTCACCCGTGGGCTTGGCGCCGCCGCCTTCCCACTTGAGCATCGCGTCCACCGCCTCGACCTGTTCGCTGACCGTGAAGTCGCAGTGGCTGATGCCGCGGATCGCACGCGTGACCAGGCGGCCCCCGTTGCCCTCGGCCTCGGCGCGCTGGCGGTAGGCCTGGATCATGCTGAACGGCACGAACAGGTCGCCCAGCGTGTGGATCGCCACCACCGGCACGCTGAACTCGCCGTTGACCTGCGGCACCCAGCGCAGGCCGTCGCGCCGCAGGCGGTTCGCGTCGGGCGTCTCGGAGACCTTCTGCGCCGCGGCATTGATGGCGCTGGTGTTGACCGTGTCGCCGTCGATCGTGTAGGTGAACGCCCTCGTGTCCGTTCCCCAGGAGTTCAGGATGCCCGTCACCGTGCCGTCGCCGCCGAAGGTGCCGTAGGCCGACGGGAAGGAGCCGCCACGCTGCAGCGCCAGGCGGAACAGCGGCCGCTCGCCGCCGGTAAGGTTCTTGACGATGCTGACGAAGCGCTCGCCTTCCACAGGGGTCGGCACGATCGGCGATCCCGCGCCGGGCGCCGTCAGCCACAGCTTCGCGTTCACGTCCGCGGCGATCTCGTTCCATCGCGTCAGCGGATGGTTCGGCACGCCTGCGACCGCCTGGGCCGCCACCTGCATCGCGGTGAAGGTGTCGAACAGCGCCATGTCGCCGGTCACGCCGCACATCGGGACCGCGCCGGCATAGCGCACCACGTTGTTGGCCGTGGCGATGGTCTCCGCCTCGACCGCCGCGGCGGCGATATGCCCGCCCATCGAGTGGCCGGTGATGTAGACCTTCGTCGGCGTCGCCAGCAGGCGGCCGTTGTTCCGCGCGATCTGCTGGAAGGCGTTCGCCAGCGCGTTGGTGTCCTCCACGCCGGCGCGCACGTCGTAGTAGTTCTTCGAATAGCTGGAGGCCGCCCAGGCGTAGCCGTTGTCGATGAGGTACTTGCGCACGCTGGGGTTGGACACCGTGAGGGCGTCGCCCGTGCCGCGATAGCCGTGGGCATACATCACCAGCTTGCCGTTCCAGTTGCGCGGCACCTCGACCCGGTAGCCGGCGCCGCCCAGCGTGCCCGTCCAGCGGTCGGTGTCGGTCCCGGCCAGGGCCGTGAAGCTCGCCTTGCCGCCGGCACCGGCTTCGTAGTCCGGATAGGCCGTGGTGTTGTCGAACGGGACGACCGCGAAGCTCGTGCGGGTGTCCTGCGCGCGCGTCGCCTCCGGTTGCGCGATCGGGGTGGCGCCGTCGTCGCCGCCGCCGCCGCAGGCGGTCAGCACGGCGGCCGTGAAGGCGGTCAGAAGAAAGGGAACCAACGGACGGGTCGCGAGCTTCATCTGTCTTGTCTCCTGTTTGGGTAATGCGGATCGACGTTGTAGCAGTTCATTTCTCGTCGCAGTGACGCCTTGGTGGCAAACGCCACTCAGGGTTTGCCCCGGTAGCTGCGGGCCTGCGCCGATCGCACGCGGGTGGCGTGCACGCGGGCGAAGCTCCGCAGCTCGACCGTGCGGGAACATCCGCTAAAGTCCGTCGCGCACGCGCCGCCGTCGCGGCCGCTCCCACGCATCCGGACCTCCCATGATCGACCGCACGCTCTTCTCTCCCGACCACGAGGCGTTCCGCGACGCCTTCCGCAAGTTCGTCGACAAGGAAGTCGCGCCCTTCCACGAGGCGTGGGAGGAGGCCGGCTACGTGGATCGCGAGCTCTGGCGCAAGGCAGGGGCCAACGGCTACCTCTGTCCCACGATGCCGGAGGCCTACGGCGGCGCCGGTGTCGACAAGCTCTATTCCGTGCTCCAGATGGAGGAACTGGCACGCGGCGGTTTCAGCGGCGTCGGCTTCGGCCTCCACAGCGAGATCGTGGCGCCGTACGTCCTGCACTACGGTACGGAAGCGCAGAAGCAGCGCTACCTGCCGAAACTCGCCAGCGGCGAGATGGTCGGTGCCATCGCCATGAGCGAACCCGCGGCGGGCAGCGACCTGCAGGGCATTCGGTCCACGGCGCTCCTGCAGGCCGACGGCAGCTACCTCCTGAACGGCAGCAAGACCTTCATCACCAACGGCTGGCATGCCGACCTGGTGGTCGTGGTCGCCAAGACGGACCCGGCCGCGGGCGCCAAGGGCACCAGCCTGCTGCTGGTGGAGCAGGGGATGCCGGGTTTCAGCAAGGGCAAGCGGCTGAAGAAGCTGGGCCTGAAGGCGCAGGACACGTCGGAGCTGTTCTTCGACAACGTGCGCGTGCCCGCGGAGAACCTGCTGGGGGGCGAGGCCATGCGCAACCGCGGCTTCATCTGCCTGATGGAGCAGCTGCCCTGGGAGCGCATCCAGATCGCCGTCACGGCGGTCGCCTCGGCCCAGGCGGCGATCGACTGGACCGTGCAGTACGTGAAGGACCGGCGGGTGTTCGGCCAGCCGGTGGCCGCCTTCCAGAACACCCGCTACAAGCTGGCCGAGATGCAGACCGAAGTGCAGGTCGCGCGCGTGTTCGTCGACAAGTGCCTGGAACTGGTGCTGCAGGACAGGCTGGACACCGCGACCGCGAGCATGGCGAAGTATTGGACGACCGACCTGCAGTGCAAGGTGATGGACGAATGCGTCCAGCTGCACGGCGGCTACGGCTTCATGTGGGAATACCCCATCACGCGCGCATACGCCGACGCCCGGGTCCAGCGCATCTATGGGGGCACCAACGAGATCATGAAGGAAGTGATCACGCGGGCCATGGGGCTGGGCGCAAAATAGGGCGATGCTGCGCGCCCTGAAGGACCTTTTCGATTCGCTCGTTCCCGCCACGCCCGCCAGCGCGGCCGAGGAGGAACACGCCCTGCAACTCGCCACCGCCGTGCTGCTGGTGGAGGTGATGCGGGCCGAGCCCGATGTCGCACCCGCCGAACGCGAAGCGGTGCTGGCCGCGCTGCGGCGCAAGTTCACGCTCAGTCCCGACGAGCTGGCGCGGCTGATGGAGATCGCGGAGGAGAAGGCGCGCGCCGCCAACGACTTCTTCGCCTTCACCTCCACCCTCAACGAGCGCTTCAGCCAGCCGCAGAAGGTGCGCATCATCGAGTTCATGTGGCTGGTGGCCTATGCCGACGGCGCGCTCGGCGAGAACGAGAACCACGTGATCTCCAAGGTGGCCGGCCTGCTGCACGTCACCCACGGCGAATACATCGCCGCCAAGCTCCACGCCAGGCAGGCGACGGGCCTCGGCGCGCCCTGACGGCCGGGCTCACGGTCCGTTACGTCCCTCGCTTGACAGCCGGACGCGTGCGCTTAAACTAAACCTGTCGGTTAACTAAAGGGGCCGCCGCGAGGCGGCTGCCATGACAGGAGATCCCATGCAGATCGTTTCCAAGATCGTCCCGTGCCTCTGGTTCGACCACCAGGCGGAGGAGGCCGCGCGCTTCTACACCGGGGTGTTTCCCGGCGGGCGCATCCACCTCGTGACGCGCTACCCGAAGGCCGGGCGCGAGATCCACGGCCGCGAGGCGGGCTCGGTGCTGACCGTGGAGTTCGAGCTGGCCGGCCAGCGCTTCACCGCGCTGAACGGCGGGCCCGTCTTCACGTTCAACGAGGCGCTTTCGCTGCAGGTGATGTGCGAGGACCAGCAGGAGATCGATCATTTCTGGAGCCGCCTCGGCGAAGGCGGCGACCCGCGGGCGCAGCAATGCGGCTGGCTGAAGGACAGGTTCGGCGTGTCCTGGCAAGTGGTGCCGCAGGAAATGCTCCAGTACCTCGTGGACCCCGACCCCGCGAAAGTGGAGCGCTCCTTCGCCGCCATGCTGCAGATGAAGAAGCTGGACATCGCCGCCCTGAAGCGGGCGCACGAAGGCAAGTGAGGAGGCCACCCATGGATCCCGTGGTTCATTTCGAGATGCCGTACGACGACGCGGGGCGCATCGCGCGCTTCTACGAGGCCGTGTTCGGCTGGAAGCTGCAGAGGCTCGGCGAGGACATGGGCCGCTACGTGCTGGCCACCACCGCGGAGGCCGACGCGGTGCCGGATGCGCCGCGCGGCGCCATCAACGGCGGCTTCTTCCCTCGTTCCCCGGACATGCCCGGGCAGCATCCGTCGGTGGTCATCGGCGTGGCGGACATCCGCCGTTCGATGCAGGCGGTGGACAAGGCGGGCGGGGAGGTCCTGGGCACGCCCATGGAGATCCCCGGCATCGGCCAGTACGTCGCATTCATCGACACCGAGGGCAACCGCCTGAGCCTGCTGCAGCCCCTGCCGCGGCCACAGGCCTGAGCGGGCCGCTGCGATGGCCGACGACGCCGTCCTGGACCAGGTCTTCTGGGCCCTCTCCGACGCCACGCGGCGCGGCGTGATCGACACGCTGACGCGGGGACCGGCGAGCGTCACCGAGCTCGCGCAGCCGCACGGCATGTCGCTGCCCGGCTTCATGAAGCACCTGCGCGTGCTGGAGGATGCCGGGCTGCTGGTGCGTGCGAAGGAGGGCCGGACCGTGCGCTGCGAACTCGCGCCGGGTGCGCTGGAGGATGCCGCCATGTGGCTGGCCCACTACGAGAAGTTCTGGAATGCCCGGCTCGATGCGCTGGGGCGCTACCTGTACCACGAGGAGGAAGTGCAGCCATGGAAACCGGCCGGCTCGAGGAAAGGCCCGAACTCCGCATCACCCGCCGCTACCCCGCCGCCCCGGAGCGGGTCTGGCGCGCCTGGACGGACCCGCAAGCGCTGAGCGCCTGGTTCGGTCCGGGCGAACCGGACTCGGTGCTGCGGGCGGACATGGACGTGCGGCGCGGCGGAAGCTACCGCATCCGCTTCCGCACGCCCGACGGCGAGGAGCACGAGGTCGCCGGCGAATACCAGGAGGTCGTGCCCCACGGGCGCCTCGTGTTCACCTGGGCCTGGCAGAGCACGCCGGACCGCGTGTCGCTCGTCACGGTGGAACTGCACCCCGACGGCGGCGGCACGCGCCTCGACTTCCGGCACGAGCGCTTCTTCGACCGCGCCGCGCGCGAAGGCCACGCCCATGGCTGGACGCTGACCTTCGAGAAACTGGACGCGTGGATGCGCCGGCCGGAGATCAACCCCTGACGCGGCGCACCGGGCGTCAGCTGCGGTTCGGGTTGTTGGGGAAGTCGTCGTCGCGGTTGGCGACGCCGTCCCCGTCGCGGTCCCGGTCGTCCGCGTTGCGCACGCCGTCACGGTCCATGTCGCCGTTGGGCCCGCGCCGGTCGCGGTCGTCGTAGGTCACGTTGTCGCTGCGGATCCACTGGCCGCCCACCAGCGACCAGGAGCCGTCGGGGCGCTGCATCCAGCGCGCTTCCTGCCACTCCCAGCCCGGGCGGTCCTCGATCCAGCGGCCGCTCATCCACACGTAGCGGCCGTCGCGCCACTCGTAGTGACCGGGCGCCCAGACCCAGCCTGCCCGCGGCGCGGGTGCGTTCTCGAACACCGGCGGCGGCGGCGCCTGCACGATGATGTGGCTGGGTGCCGAAGCCGACGCCACGATGGCCGGCGCGGCGCTGGCCACGGAGGAAAGGCCCATCAGTGCGCCACCGGCGAGGGCGGCGGCCAGCAGAGTCTTGCGTTGCATGTGTCGCTCCTTGTCCTTGGGATGAAGACAAGGTGCGGCCTCGCGGGCCGGCGCGGCATCGGCGCGCTGCGTATCTGCCCGTCAGTGGCGTCCGGCCTGCGCCGTGCGCCTCTGCCATGGATCAGGAGCGGGGGGCGCAGTGCTTGGGTGCGGGGGCCGCCTGGCACGCCGCCGCGGTGGGCGTGGTGGCGGCGGGCAGCGGTGCAGCGCGCGCCGGCATGGCGGTGAGGTACACCGCCGTGGCGACCGTGCCGAAAGCGCCGAGCACCGTGGCGGACAGCAGGTACCACGGCCAGCTGGTGGCGGGATGGAGGATGGCCCACAGGCTCTGCGGTCCCTGCGGGACGGGCGGCAGCGGCTGGCGCGTGCGCTCGGCGCGGCGGATCCAGAGGTCGTGTTCGGCGCGGCGGTGCGGGTCGGAGAGCACCTCGTACGCGGCGTTGATGGCGGTCATCGCCCGCACGGCGTTCGCGTTGTCCGGCATCTTGTCGGGGTGATACTTCTGCGCGAGCTTGCGGTAGGCCGTGCGGACTTCGGCCGCGCTCGCGTCGCGCGCGACCTGCAGCACGTCGTAGTAGGTGGGCATGGGCGCGGCCATCGCTACGATTTTCATAGCTTCGTCCGCGTCGCGTCCAGCAAAAGCGTCCATGCGGGCGGCCGGTGTGGGTTCGGTGCTACGAAATCAGCAGCGGCGGCTCAGGTGAGCCGGTGCCGGAAGAAGGACGTGACGAACAGCCGCGGGATCGGGATCTGGTCGCGCTGGCGCTGTTCGGCGAGGGAGCGCGCATGCCGCGGCAGGCAGGTGATCTCGTTGCGCGCGTCATGGGCCACGGCGGCCAGGGCGCTTTCCGCGTCGTGGTGGTGCTCGCCGCCGAAGATCTTGAAGGCGCAGTCGGCGTCCCAGTAGCTCTCCGGCTTCGTCCAGCAGACCTTCGCGTAGCTGCAGAACGCGTCGCCGTCGGCGTTCGGTGCCGCGTAGGCCGCGAGATAGAACCCGTTGACGGGGCCCGAGATCCTTTCCATGTCGCTCTCCCTGTACTGCTTCCCTGCGCCGGGAGTGTGCGACGCAAGTCCGCTGCTGTGGCAACGGTTTACAAGGAAGCGGCATGGTCCTACAGCGGGAGCCGGCCTGCCGGCAAGTTCAGCGCGACAGTGCTCGCATCTCGCGGATCAGGTCCGCCTTGCCCTCGAAGCCGATGCCCGCCAGTTCCGGCAGCACCACGTGGCTGTCCTCGACCTGGACCCCGTCGGGGAAGCCGCCGTAGGGCTGGAACAGGTCGGGGTACGACTCGTTGCCACCCAGTCCCAGTCCGGCAGCGATGTTCAGCGACATCTGGTGGCCGCCGTGCGGCACGCAGCGGCTGGCCGACCAGCCGTGTTCCTTCAGCATCTCCAGCGTGCGCAGGTACTCGACGAGGCCGTACGACAGCGCGCAGTCGAACTGGAGGAAGTCGCGGTCCGGCCGCATGCCGCCGTAGCGCACCAGGTTGCGGGCGTCCTGCATGGAGAACAGGTTCTCGCCGGTCGCCATCGGGTTGCGGTAGTAGCTGCGCAGCGTGGCCTGCAGTTCGAAGTCGAGCGGGTCGCCGGCTTCCTCGTACCAGAACAGGTCGTAGTGGGAGAGCGCCTTGGCGTAGGCGATCGCGGTGTCCAGGTCGAACCGGCCGTTGGCGTCCACGCACAGGCGCTGCCCGTCCTGCAGGATGGACAGCACGGAGTCGATCCGGCGCAGGTCCTCGTCCAGCGAGGCGCCGCCGATCTTCATCTTCACCACCGAGTAGCCGCGGTCCAGGTAGCTGCGCATCTCGTCCTTCAGCTGCGCGTCGTCCTTGCCGGGGTAGTAGTAGCCGCCGGCGGCATACACAAACACCCTGCGGTTGACCGTGCCGTCGCCGTAGCGCTCGGCCAGCAGCCGGAACAGCGGCTTCTCCTCGATCTTCGCCACCGCATCCCACAGCGCCATGTCGATGGTGCCCATCGCGACCGAGCGTTCGCCGTGGCCGCCCGGCTTCTCGTTGCGGAACATCGTGGCCCACACCTTGTGCGGGTCGAGGACACCGCGTGCGTCCAGCAGCGTGTCGGCTTCGGCTTCCCGGATGCGCGGCAGGAAGCGCTCGCGCATCAGCTGGCCCTGGCCATAGCGGCCATTGGAATTGAACCCGTAGCCCACCACCGGCTGGCCGTCGCGCACCACGTCCGTGATCACGGCGACGAGGCTCAGCGTCATCTTGCTAAAGTCGATGTAGGCGTTGCGGATGGGCGAACTGATGGGGACGGTCTTCTCGCGGATGTCGACGATCTTCATGGGGACTCCTTTGGCAGCCGCGCATCATCGCCAGGGCGGCGCCCGCGCGCCAATGCCCGTTTTCTACCGCTTGATGCCGCCAAGGCACTGCCCATGAACCTGTCCTGGCTCGAGGATTTCCTGGCGCTGGCCGCCAGCGGCCACTTTTCCCGCGCCGCCGAGGAGCGGCACATGACGCAGCCCGCGTTCGGCCGCCGCATCCGGGCGCTGGAGGAGTGGCTGGGCGCCGAACTGTTCGACCGCAGCAGCCAGCCGGCCCGGCTGACCGCCGCCGGCGAGTGGTTCCGTCCGCAAGCCGTGGAAGTGCTGGCGCGGGTGGCGCGCCTGCCGGGCGAGGCGCGCACGGTGGCGCAGGCCGGTGCCGCGACGCTGCGCCTGGCGGCGACGCATGCCCTGTCGTTCAGCTTCGTCCCGCGCTGGCTGCAGTCGCTGGAGCGTGACGCGGGGGGCGGGCCGGTCCGGCTGGTGTCCGACGTGCTGCAACGCTGCGAGGACCTGCTCGCGCAGGGCGACGTGCAGTTCGTCGTCGCGCATGCTCCGGCGCGTGAAGGCGCAGCGGCGGTCGCACGCGATTTCCCTTCCATCCCGATCGGGCACGACATGCTGCTGCCGGTGCAGGCCCGCGGCGCGCCGGACCGCGCGCTGCTCGGCTTCAGCGACGAATCCGGCCTGGGGCGCATCGTGCGCCGGGCGCTCGGTGCGGAACTCGCCGCCGCGGGACTGCAGCCGGTCTTCACCGCCCACCTCGCATCGGTGCTGAAAAGCATGGCGCTCGACGCGCGCGGCCTGGCCTGGCTGCCCGAATCGCTCGTGCGCGAGGAACTGGGGCAGGACCGGTTGCAGGTGGCCGGGCCGGCCCACTGGCGCATCCCCATCGAGATCCGCCTGTACCGCGACCCCGCCCCGTTGGGGCCGCGGGCCGAGGCGTTCTGGCAGGCGGCGGGGGCCGCCGCGCGCTAGAAGATGTCGGGCTCCCCGGCGTTCTCGCCGAACGAGGCCTGCAGGAAATCCATGTCGCAGCCCTGGTCGGCCTGCAGGATGTGCTGGGTGAACATCCACCCGTAGCCGCGGGCGAACCGCGGCGGCGGCGCAACCCAGGCCGCGCGCCGCCGGGCGAGTTCCTCGTCGGAGACTTCCACGTGGATGCGCCGCGCCGGGATGTCGACCGAGATGCGGTCGCCGGTTTTCACCAGCGCCAGGTTGCCGCCGATGAAGGCCTCGGGCGCCACGTGCAGCACGCACGCGCCGTAGCTGGTGCCGCTCATGCGCGCGTCGCTGATGCGCAGCATGTCGCGCTTGCCTTCCTTGAGCAGCTTCACGGGCATCGGGATCATTCCCCATTCCGGCATGCCCGGGCCGCCCTTGGGTCCGGCGTTGCGCAAGACGATCACGTGGTCGTCCGTCACGTCGGCCTGCTCGTCGTCGATCAGTTTCTTCATGCTCGGGTAGTCGTCGAAGACCAGCGCCGTGCCGGTGTGCCGCAGGAACTTCTCGCTCATGGCGGAAGGCTTGATCACGCAGCCGTCGGGTGCCAAATTGCCCCGCAGCACCGCCAGGGCGCCTTCCCGGTAGACGGGATTCGCCAGCGGGCGGATCACGTCGTCGTTGAAGCATTCGGCGCCTTCGATGTTCTCGGCGACGGTCCGGCCCGTCACCGTCACCTGGTCCAGGCGCAGGTGCGGGCGCAGGCGCTGCATCAGCGCCGGCAGGCCGCCGGCGTAGTGGAAGTCCTCCATCAGGTACTGGCTGGTGCCGTTCGGGCGGATGTTGGCCAGCACCGGGACGTCGCGGCTGATGCGGTCGAAATCGGCCAGCGAGATGTCCTGGCCGGCGCGGCGCGCCTGCGCGATCACGTGGATGATGGCGTTGGTGGAGCAGCCCAGCGCCATGGCGACGGTGATGCCGTTCAGGAAGGCCTCGCGCGTCTGCACGGCCGACGGCCGCAGGTCCTCGCGCACCATCTCCACGATGCGGCGGCCGCACTGCGCCGCCATGCGCTGGTGGCCGGCGTCGACCGCCGGGATGGAGGCGGAGCCCGGCAGCGCCATGCCGATCGCTTCGGCGATGGAGGTCATCGTGCTTGCCGTGCCCATCGTCATGCAGGTGCCGGCGCTGCGGGCGATGCCGCCGATGATGGACTGCCACTGCGGCTCGGTGATGGTGCCGGCGCGGCGTTCGTCCCAGTACTTGAAGGCGTCGGAACCCGAGCCGAGCGTCTGGCCGCGCGACATGCCGCGCAGCATGGGGCCGGCGGGCAGGAAGATCGCCGGCAGGTCGGCGCTGGTCGCGCCCAGCAGCATGGCGGGCGTCGTCTTGTCGCAGCCGCCCATCAGGACCACGCCATCCACCGGATAGGCGCGGATCATCTCCTCCACCTCCATCGCCAGCATGTTGCGATAGAGCAGGGCGGACGGCTTGATCAGGTTCTCGCCCAGCGACACGGTCGGCAGTTCGAGGGGAAAGCCGCCCGACTGCAGCACGCCGCGCTTGACCTCCTCCACGCGGTGCTTGAAGTGCTGGTGGCAGGGGTTGTAGTCGGACCAGTTGTTCAGGATGGCGATGACCGGCTTGCCCTCCCAGTCCCGGGGGTCGTACCCCATCTGCATGACGCGCGATCGATGGTTGAACGAGCGGAAGTCGTCACGGTCCAGCCAGCGCTGGCTGCGGAGTTTTTCGAGCTTGGCCATGGAGCCGTAGTTTGGCACTGCACCATGCAGGGGCGATCGGTCGCCGGCCAGCCGGCGCCGGGCCGCGCGGGCACAATAAAAAATCCCCCGGGGCCTTGGGGCTCCGAGGGATAAGTAGCCGGGAAAGAAACTTGAAAAAGAACCCGGCTCCCTGACTACGACTTGCAAACCGCATGCCGGGTTCCCGGATGCCGCATTCGTGCTGCCCGTGCAGCGAAATGCCAACACAGGCTTTCGTGAATTTGTCACGTGGCCCATGGCAGCTCCGCCACTAGGCATTTTTTGAACTCGCCTCTCCGGAACCCTTTCTGTAGGATGACTCTGACAGAAGAGGGCTCCCCAGTCCGGCCCCTTCGCCAGCATTTCCACGGTTGACGCGCGCGTGCGCGGCGGCCTTTTCCTCGCAGGAAGACCATGTCCGATCTGTCCGCCAACAAAGACAACGTGGAGGCGCCCGACGATGCGCCCACGCCGAGCCCCTGGCTCAGCGTGCGCAAGTGGGGAGGGCGGCTTTCCGACTGGTTCGCCATCCAGACCACCGCCGTCAAGCTGCTGGTCATCGCCGTGGCGATCCTGATCCCGGTGACCGCCACGTACTCCCTGGTCGTCTGGCAGCGCCAGGCCGCCGTGGCGGAGCAGGTCAAGGCCATGGCCGGCCAGTCCGGCGCGGATGCGCTCTGGACCCTCGACGAGAAGCTGCCGGTGGTGTTCGGCACCGGCTCCGTGCTGGGCTTCCTGGAAGCCAACGCCGTCGAGCGCATCACGGTCATCTACAAGCCGCTGATGTGGAACGTGTCCGAGCGGATCATCCTGATCGAATCGCAGGGCAAGCAGTACGCCTACTACCCCAGCGACATGGAGACCAAGATCTTCGCGGACAAGGCCGTCCACGCCGCCTGGGGCAGCAAGATGGTGTTCATCCCGCGCGCCGAGCTGACCGCCAGCAGCATGCAGATGCTCGAGCGCCTGGACGAGCGCTTCGCCGGGGCCCGGCCGCAGTCCGAGAAGGACGGCTGGAAGGCCGGCGTCAGCGGCGCCCTGTCGGCGGCCCTCACGATCGGCCTGCTGGGCTTCCTGGCCTTCCACCTGAAGGGGCAGTTCAAGTCGCTGCGCTTCATCGAGCCGAACCAGGTGCACGGCTCCATCGAGGACCTGGTCGGCATGGACGACATCAAGTCCGAAGTCCGCCAGATCAAGGACCAGTACGAGCGCCGCGCCGCCTACGCCGAATACGGCATCAACAAGCCGTTCAACGTGATGTTCAGCGGCCCGGCCGGCACCGGCAAGACCAAGCTGGCGAGCTACCTGGCCAAGGAACTCGGCCTGCCGATCCTGTTCCATTCCGCCGCGAACCTGGAAACCGGCTACGTGGCGGGCGGCTCGAACACGCTGGCGCGCATCCTGTCGATCGCCAAGCGCCGCAAGCGCTGCATCGTCTTCCTGGACGAGGCGCAGGACCTGTTCATGAAGCGCGGCGGCCACCGCAAGTTCGACGACGACACGCAGAACTCGCTGCTGGCCATCCTGGACGGCGTGCGCACGAAGAACGATGCCGAGATCATCTGGATCGTCGCCTCCAACTTCAACAGCGAGTCCATGCCGATGGACGAGGCCATGCTGCGCCGCTTCCAGATGAAGGTGGACTTCCGCCTGCCGAACAAGGAAGAGCGCCTGGCCATCATCCAGCACTACCTGTCGCAGCGTTCCGACAAGGTCGCCGACAGCATGGACCTGCGCCACTTCGTCGAGATCACCGAGGGCCGCAGCCCGGCCGACCTGGAGACGATCGTCAACCAGGCCGGCATCAGCGCCGTGCAGGCGGGCGAGCTGATCGACGCCGAGACGCTGATGCGCGCCGCCGAGCGCGTGATGGTGGGCAACGTCAACACCAACACGACGAAGGAGCGCGAGCGCGACCGCCGCATCATCGCGATCCACGAATGGGGCCACTTCCTGGTGGACTTCGAGCTGGAGCGCAAGCGCGCCGGCAGCGACTGGGAGAAGCTCCAGTCGGAGATGAAGACCATCAAGATCTCGCTGAAGGCGAACCCGCGCAACAACGCGCTGGGCTTCGTGTTCCACAAGCAGGGCTCGAACCTGCTCAAGACCAAGGCCGACATCGAGCACGACGTGCGCGTCCTGCTGGGCGGCATGGCCAACGAGGAGCTGTTCTTCGGCGAGGAGGGCACCACCAACGGCGCGCACAACGACATCACGCGCGTGACCAAGCTGCTGCACCACGCGGTGGCCGAGATGGGCATGTACCGCAAGACGCGCCTGAACTTCGGCGCGCTGAACGACGGCAACAACCGCACGGTCGACGAAGAGACGCGCACGATCATGGAGATGCAGAGCGAGCGCCTCTACGGCGAGACGAAGGCGACGCTGGCGCGCCTGAAGCCGCTGACCGAGCACCTCGCGGGCAAGCTGATGGATGCGGGCGAGATGAGCCTCAAGGAGGCGCTGCACGAGATCCGCGCCTTCGAGGCGGCGTGCTTCACGTTCGACGCGAAGGTGGGCCTCAACGGCGCACCGAACGCGCAGGCCACGCCGGACGCGGCCGCGTAGACAGGATTTGCGAGGAGTGGGACGGGCGCCCCTGCGGGGGCGCCCTTTTTTTTACTTCTTGGGCGCGGGCTTGGCGCCGGCGGCCGGTGCGCTGCCGGCGGCATTGGGCGGCGGCACGCCCAGGCGCTTGGCCATGGACGCTTCGAGTGCCTTCAGGCGCGGCTCCACCTGGCTGCGCGTTTCGGCGACGACCTTCTCGACGAGGGCGCGCTGGATGTCGCCGCCCGCGGCCTGGAACTTGGCCAGCACGGGCGATTCCAGCATCGTGACGACCTGCTTCAGTTCGTCCTCGGTGAACTTCTCTTCCAGCATCGGGCCGATGGTGGTCGGCGCCAGCTTGTTGGCGCGGTCGCGGACGATCGCGGTGGTCTCGTCGGCGTACTTCTTGGCGTCGGCCTGGATTTCCTTCGCGACCGTCTCGCGCTTGTCGGCGGCCACGCGCTGCTGCAGCGCGAACTCCGCGCTTTCCATCAGCGGGCCGAGCGGCTCGGTCACCAGCCCGCGCGCCATGTTGTCGATGGCGGGTTGCTGGATCTTCAGGATGCGGGCGACGAGTTCCTTCTTCGCGGGCGTGGATTGGGCCTGCACCGAAGCGGAGGCGGCAGCGGCGAGGGCGAGGATCAGCAGTGTCTTTTTCATCGGGGCAGTTTAACGGCCCCGAGTAACCCTTCGGTTACGAGCTCGGGCCTTCGCGGCGGCGGCGCGCGCCGCGGCGGGGGGTGCGGCGCTCCAGCGGGTCCGCGGAAGAAACGGGGCGGGCCACCACCTCGGTGATGTCGACCGGGTCGCCCGGCAGGCGCCGCTTCGGGTCGCGGTAATGGTCCCAGGCCTTCTTGGCGAGGCCGGAGGTGATGGCGAAGGCGATCAGCTTGCGCACCAGCATGTCCTGCTCCTTGTGATGGGGCCATGCTCGGGCATGGGCAGGCCGCGGCTTGTAGTCGCACGGCCAGCGCGCGGGCAGGACGGCGGACGACGGCCCATCGGCAGTCCTACAACTGGCGGGACCGTGGGCGCACGGCGTGGCGCAGCCTTTTCCTGCCGCGGCAGCCGGGCCGCCCGCCTAGTCTGGAGACATCGGCTAGGAGGAACTGACCATGTCCGAAGACCTGAACAAGATGGGATCCGATCAACTGCTGATCCACCTGGAGCCGGACTGGGAGCGCCGCAACTGGTGCAACTGGCTCGGCTGCAGCGAGGACGAGCTGGAACACGCCGTCACCTACGTCGGCCACGACCCGGACAACGTGCGCCGATTCCTGCGCCAGGCGCGCTGACCGCCAACGGTTACCGCTTGTGACGGTGCCCGCGGGCCGGGCGGGCGCGCCCTAGACTCCTGCGAAAGTGGAAGACGGCATCCTGCACCTCGACGAAGCCAGTGCCCGGCAGCTGGTCCTGGTCCGTGCCATCGAGGATGCCGATCCCCAAGGCAAGCTGCTGAGCGCCGTGGAGCGCGAGCAGCTGGAACGCGAGGCGCTGGCCTCCAGCCACCCCACCGCCAACGGCGGCATCGACTTCGCGCGGTACCTGCAGCAGCGCGCCCGCCGCATGCTCGCGGCGGTCGAGAACCGCAACCCGCGCATCGCGGCCCTGCAAGACCCCGATCCCTGGCGAGGCTGGGTGCTGGCCGCTCTTCCCGTCGCCGCGTGCCTGCTCGGCGCCGCCATCGACCGCATCGACAACCCGCAGCAAGTCAACATGCTGTCGCCGCCCCTGCTGGGGGTGCTCGCCTGGAACCTCGCCGTCTACGTCCTGCTGCTCGTGGGCACCCTGGTGCCCACCCGGTGGGGGACGCGCGCGCCACTGGCCGCCGCCCAGCGCTGGATGGCCGGGATCCCGGGCCATGGTCGCCGCACCGGCCGCCTGCGCACCGACGTCCTCGCCCGCTTCCATGGGCACTGGACGCAGGTTGCCGGTGCGCAGGAGGCCCTGTGGTGGAAGCAACTGCTGCACCTGAGCGCGGCGGGCTGGGCGCTGGGGCTGGCGTTCTCCATCGTGCTCGGGGGCGTCGTGCGCGAGTACCGCGTCGGCTGGGAAAGCACGCTGCTGGACCTGGGGCAGGTGCATGCCTTCCTCTCCGTCCTGTTCGCGCCCGTGGTCCTGCTGCTGCCGTTCGAGGCCTTCTCGGCCGCCGACCTGCAGCGCATGGCGTTCCGCTCCGGTGCGGCCGTCGCCGCCGGCGAGGCGGCGCGCTGGGTGTGGATGTACGTCGCGCTGCTGGCGCTGGTGGTCGTCCTGCCGCGGGTCCTGCTGGCGGCGTGGTCCGCATGGCGGAGGCGCCGGCTCGCGCGTGCCGTGCGCATCGACCTGCGCGATGCGTACTACGTGCAGGTGCTCGCGCGCGTGAGCCCGGCGCGCATCACGCTGGGCATGGTGGGGGAGGGCCCCGCGAGGGATGTGCTGCTGCGCCTGCTGCACGAGGTGGCGGACCATCCGCGGCCGCGGGACGGCAGCGCGTGGACCGTTCTCGCGACCGCCAAGGGGGACGTGCTGCGCCTGTTCCAGGTGCCGCCGGGATTCCACCCCCCTGCACCAGCCGTCACGGCGCAGGCGGGCGGACCGGGGGCGGCCCAGGCCTGGCTGCAGGACCTGCTCGGGCGCTTCCGCGCCGCGCCGCGGCCGCAGGAGCGCGACGCGGTGCAGTCCACGCTGGCCGAGACCGACCTGATGCTCCTGCTGCCCGCATCGATCGGCGACCTCCAGGCGTCGGCGCGGCTGCTCCACTGGGTGGCGCAGCCGACCCTGGTGCTGGCGCCGGGGGACGAGGAGCACCACCGTTCGGCCGCGCAGCGCCTCGCCCTGGCGGCGGACGTGTTGCCGCTGGCGGACTGCACGGCGCACTGGATGCGCGACGCACGCCTGCTCGAGGCGGTGGCGGCGCGGCTGCCGCCCAGCAAGCGCGCGGGCTTCGAGCGGCTGTCCGCCACGTGGAGCGACCGCCATGCCGTGCGCTTCGGCGAGGCCATGCGGCTGCTGGCGGCGGAGCTGGTGCGCGCCGCGCGCGATGTGGAGGAGGTCGGGAGCAGCGCCGTGGGACTGCGCCACCTGGTGAACGCCGCCGAGCGCGACGCGGCGCAGCGCGCGCGGGACGGCGCCCGCGTCGCCTTGCTGCAGCGGCTGCGCGACGGCGAGGCGGCGGTGGTGGCCGAGCTCGTGCAGCTGCACCGCAGCGGCACGCCGGTGGCGCCGCTGCCCGCGGCGCGCGTGCAGGGCGGCTTCGAGGAGCAGCAGGTGGTGGACACGCCGCAAGCCGGCATGGCGGGCGCCGCGACGGGCGCGGCCATGGGCGCGGGAATCGACCTGATCACCGGCGGGCTGACCCTCGGCGCCGCCACCGCGCTGGGCGCCATGATCGGCGGCGGGGCGGCCTATGTCGCGGCCGCCTGGAAGAACCGCAGCACCCCGTCCGGGCAGCCGCTGGTGCAGCTCGGTGACGAGCTGCTGGAAACGGTGACCGAGAACCTGCTGCTGGCCTACCTGTCCGTCGCGCACCGCCGCGTCCCCGAGGGCGATGCGCAGGGGCCCGCCGCGTGGCGCAGCGAAGTGGTCGCGTCGGTGGCGGCGCGCCGTAACGAACTCGCCGCCACCTGGCAGCAGGCGCGGCAGGCGGCCGATCCCGCGGCCTCCGTGGCGGCGGTGGCGCGCGAGCTCGAGGCGGTCGCGCGCGGACTGCTCGCGCGGCTCTAGGCCGCGGCTTTCGCCTCCGCGGCCAGGCGCAGCAGTTCTTCGACCGCGGGCAGTTCCGCCGGTTTCGTCAGGTGGCGGTCGAACCCCGCATCGCGCGCGCGCTGCCGGTCGTCCTGGGTGCCCCATCCGGTCAGCGCCACCAGCATCGTCTTCTGCATGCCCGGCAGCATGCGCAGCCGCTTGGCCACGTCGTAGCCGGTCATGTCCGGGAGCCCGATGTCCAGGAACACCACGTCGAGCGGGTGCGACTGCGCCACCTGCAAGGCGGCGGCGCCGGTGTGCGCGATGTGCGCCGCGTGGCCCTCGATGTCGAGGAGCACCCCCAGGCTCTCGGCTGCGTCCGTGTTGTCGTCCACCACCAGCACTTGCAGCTGGCCCGGCTTGCCTGCCGCTTGCGCGGCGTTCGTTTCCGTCGTCATCTCGTCTCCCTTCGCCAGCGGCAAACGCACGGTGAACGTGCTGCCCTGGCCGATCCCGGCACTCGAGGCCGACACACTGCCGCCGTGCATCGCCACCAGGCTCTGCACCAGCGACAACCCGATGCCCAGCCCGCCCTGCGGCTTGCCGGTGCTGTTGGGAACCTGCGCGAACATTTCGAACACCTTCGACAGCGCGTCCGGGGCGAGGCCGATGCCCGTGTCGGTCACCGTCAGGACGGCTTCGCCGTCGTGCACCGCGACACGCAGGTCGATCCGGCCGGCTTCCGGCGTGTACTTTGCCGCGTTGTTCAGCAGGTTGCTCACCACCTGCGTGATGCGGGTCGGGTCGGCATCCATGGGCAGCGGCTGCGCCGGCAGCTCCACGTGCAGCTTGTGCCCGCCGGCGTCGATCAGCGAGGCGCTGGTCTCGACGGCCGTGGCGACGGCTTCCTTGAGGTCCATCCGCCGGCGCCGCAGTTCGACCTTGCCGGTGCTGATGCGCGCCACGTCCAGCAGGTCGTCGACCAGGTGCACCATGTGCTGCACCTGGCGCTCCATCATCTGGCGGGTGCGCTCCAGCATCTCGGGCTTGCCGCCCGCGAGCCGCATCAGGTGCAGCCCGTTGGAAAGCGGCGCCAGCGGGTTGCGCAGTTCGTGCGCGAGCGTCGCCAGGAACTCCGTCTTGCGCCGGTTGGCCTGCGCCAGTTCCTCGTTGAGCCGGCGCATGTCGTTCTCGGCGGTGAGGCGCTGGGTGATGTCCGAGAACACCAGGGCCAGCAGGTCGCTGCCGTCCGGGCCCAGCCGCAAGGCATAGACGTCGAACCAGCGGTGCATCGCCTTTTCCTCTTCGACGAAGCGGGTGGCCTCGCCGGTGCGCGCGACCCGGTCGTAGATGTCGAGCCACCGCCCCTGGCTCTCCGGCACGAGGTCGCTGATGTTGCGGCCCACGGGGTCCTGCACGCCGGTGTGCATGCTGAAGGCCTCGTTGGCTTCGTCGATCCGGTAGTCGCGCACCTTGCCGCTCGCGTCCCGCAGCAGCTGGATCACGCAGAAGCCTTCGTCGATGGATTCGAACAGGGCCCGGTAGCGCGCGTCCTTGGCTTCCAGCCGCTGCTCGAAGTCGCGGCGGTCGCGCGCGCGCAGTTCTTCCTTGCTGCGATACAGCTCGACGAACACGCCGACCTTGGCCTTCAGCACTTCGCTGCGCAGCGGCTTGGCCAGGAAATCGACGGCGCCGAGGGCGTAAGCCGACATCATGGCTTCGTCGGGGTCGTCGCCGGCGGTGACGAAGAGGATGGGCGTGAAGCGCGAGCGCGGGCGGGCGCGGATCTCGCGCGCCACTTCGAAGCCGTCCATGCCCGGCATGCGCACGTCCAGCAGCACCGCGGCGAAGTCCTGCCGCTCCAGGGCGGCCAGCGCCTGCGGGCCGGAAACCGCGCGCACCATGTTCACCCCGAGGGTGTCCAGTGCCGCCTCGAGCGCGAGGAGGTTGGCGGGCTTGTCGTCCACGAGCAGGACGCTGGCAACGATGGGCGAATGTGGCACGGACTGGAATGGCCCCGAACAAGGTGCGGGGCAGCCGGAGTCTAAGGCTTCGCCAGCGGCCGGAGGTTGCTGCGGATCAGGTGGAGGACCTGTCCCACGCCGGCGCCGGAAAGCGTGCCGCCCGCCGCAGGGCGCCGTCCTACGCGGCCGGCGTCGCGAGCAGGCGCGCCAATGAAAAAGGGCCGGCAAGCCGGCCCTTTCACCCGAAGAGGGGAGCTTAGTTGCTCTGGCCCTTCTTCTCGTCGGCGGTGGTCACGTCGATCTTCGGCACCGACAGCGTTTCCTTCTCGGTGTACACGCCGACCTTCGGGACGTCCACTTCCTTCTTTTCCGTCGTGACGTTCACGTCGGGCGTGGTCACGTCGTACTTCGGCAGGGTCACGTCGCCTTCCTTGCTCTTGGAGACTTCGTACTTCGGGACGTCGACGTTGCCGTCGGCGGTCTTCTGCACGTCGCAGCCCACCAGGGCGAAGGAGGCGGCGGTGATGCCGGCGAGGATGAAAGCGGTTTGACGCATGGCTAGACTCCCTTTGGGTTGTTGATGCGTGCATTGTGGGAGCCGCCGCAAAGCCCGGCTGTAAGACCCGGGCTGCAAGCACCGTCCGCCGTCCGCCCCCGGCCGGGCTTCGCCCCAGCCTACGCGCCGAGGGCCTGGCCCGACAGCACCTCGGTCAGTTTCGCGTGGACCACCGCAGGGTCCGCCGGCTTGACCAGGTGCGCGACGATGCCGGCCGCGGCCGAGCGCTCCCGGTCCTGCAACGCGCCGTAGCCGCTGAGCGCCAGCACCGGGAGGTCCTTGGACAGCGCGTGCCCGATGTCGATGCCGCTGCCGTCGGGCAACCCGAGATCGGTGAGGACGGCGTCGAACTCCTGTTCCCGCGCGGCCTGCAGCGCGTCGGCGCACGTGGCCGCGTGGTGCACGAGGTAGCCGTACTCCTCCAGGCACAGCGCGAGCGCCTGGGCCGCATCGACGTTGTCCTCCACCAGCAGCAGGCGCTTGCGGGCGGCGTCCGCGGCGGGAGCCTCGATGCGCGCCGGCTCGGCGGCGGGCCCTTCCTGCGCGAGCGGCAGGGCGAGCGTGAACGTGCAACCCTGGTCGCGCCCCGCACTGTTCGCGGCGATGCGGCCACCGTGCTGCTGCACCAGGCCCTGCGCGATGGCCAGGCCGAGGCCCAGGCCGCCGTAGCTGCGCGCCACGTCGGCATCGGCCTGCTCGAACGGGCTGAAGATGCGCGGCAGCGCTTCCTGCGAGATCCCGATGCCGGAGTCGCTGCAGCTCCAGGTGAACTCGCCGCCTTCGTCCGTGCTGCGGATCAGGATGCGCCCGCCCTCGGGCGTGAACTTCACGGCGTTGCGGAGGATGTTCCACAGCACCTGCTGCAGGCGCGCCTGGTCACCGTCCACGTAGGGGTGGCGCGCATCCAGGTCCAGCTCCAGCGTCACCCGCTTCTGTTCCAGGCTCTCGGCCACCATCGAGAGGACCGCCGCCGTGAGCTGGTGCATGTCGACGCGCTCGCGGTGCAGGCTCACCTTGCCGGCGCCGATCGCGGTGAGGTCCAGCAGATCGTCGATCAGACGCGCTTCCAGCGCCACGTTGCGGCGGATCATGGGCAACAGGTCGCGGTGCCGGTCGTCCAGGCGGGCCGTCTTCTCCAGCACGTGCACCGCCGTGGTGATGGGGGCGAGCGGCGTCCGGAGTTCGTGCGAGAGCACGGCCAGGAAGCGGTCTTTCGCGCGATTGGCGCGGTCCGCCTCGTCCTTCGCGGCGCGCAGCGCTTCGGCCGCCAGGTGGTCCTCGGTCCCGTCGTGCACCACCTTGCAGTAGCCGCCGGGACGTCCGTCCTCCGACTCGAGAGCCGTCAGCACGCCTTCCGCCCAGAGCCGGCGTCCGCCGCGGGCGACCAGCCACCGGTTGTCGCTGGCCTTGCCCTGCAGCCGCGCCCGCCGCATCTCCTCGCGCAGCGCCGCCTCCGGCTGGTCGTCCGCCGGGAAGATCACGGCGGCGGAGCGACCCACCACCTCCGCGGTCTCGTAGCCGAAGACGTCCCGCGCGGCGCGGTTCCAGGAGCGCACCAGGCCTTCCTCGTCGAGCAGGATCACCGCATAGTCGTGCAGGGCGTCGACGACCCGCGCGAACGTGAGGTCCGCCTGCCGCAGCTGCCGCTCCGCCAGCTCGCGCCCGCGCCGGTCGTCCACTTCGCGCAGCGCCCGGCGCAGGACCGGGGCCAGGCGGGCCAGCCGCGACTTGCTCACGTAGTCGGTGGCACCGCGCTTGAGCAGTTCCACGGCATTGTCCTCGCCGATCACGCCGGAGACGAACACGAAGGGAACGCCGGGCGCGATCTGGTTGCGGTGTTCCAGCAGGTCGGCGCCCGTGAACCCCGGCAACTCGTAGTCGGACAGCACCAGGTCCCAGGGACCTCCGCGCAGCGCGGCCAGGAACCCCGTTTCGTCGCGCTCGACGTGCAGTGCGACGTTGGGATAGGCGCGCTCCAGCTGCACCCGCAGCAGCTCCTCGTCCAGCCGCGAATCCTCGACGAGCAGGGCGCGCAGGGGCCGCGCGTCGGCCTCCGCCAGCTCAGTCATGCCTGCGCCTCGTGCGCAGGGAGCCCGGCGGCGGTTCGTTCAGCACGGCCCAGAAGATGCCCAGGTCGGCGATGGCCTCGACGAACTGCTTGAACTCCACGGGCTTGACCACGTAGGCGTTCACGCCCAGCTGGTAGCTGCGCAGCACGTCGGTCTCCTCGTGCGAGGAGGTGAGCATCACCACCGGCACGCTGCGCAGCGGTTCGGTGGCGCGGACGGTCTGCAGGACCTCGAGGCCGTTCACCTTCGGCAGCTTCAGGTCCAGCAGCACCACGGCGGGATTGCCCTCGGCGCGCGAGGCGTACTCGCCCGTGCGCGTCAGGTATTCGAGGGCGGCTTCGCCGTCCCGCACGATGATGACCTCGTTGGCCAGCTGGCTGCGCTCCAGCGCGACCAGGGTGAGTTCGAGGTCGCGCGGGTCGTCTTCGACCAGCAGGATGGGCTTGAGCATCAGGAAGACTCCTCTGAGCGTGTGCCGGTGACGGCGTCGTTGTTCTTGGGGGCGGGCGGCGGCAGCACGAAGCCGAAGGTCGCGCCCTTGTCGGGCTCGCCGCGGGCCCAGACGGTGCCGCCATGGCGTTCGACGATCCGTTTCACGTTGGCCAGGCCGATGCCCGTGCCGTCGAAGTCTTCCGTGCGGTGCAGCCGCTGGAACACGCCGAACAGCTTGCCGACGTACTTCATCGGGAAACCGACGCCATTGTCGGTGACCTCCAGGCCCACGCCCTCCGGCAGTTGCACCGGCGTGACGCGGATGCGGGCGGGGTCGCGGCCGCGCGTGTACTTCGCGGCGTTCCCGAGCAGGTTGCGCAAGGCCACCTGCAGCAGCAGCGGGTCGGCCCAGAGCCGTGGCAGTCCCGGTTCCACGTGCCATTCGATCGACCGGCCCCGTTCCTGCTGCCGCGTCTCGTCGACCAGGTCCTCCACCAGCGCGGAGGCATCGATCCATCCCGGCTTGAGGCCGGAGCGCCCGAGCCGCGAGAAGTCGAGCAAGGCGTCGACCAGCTGGCCCGCGTACGAGGCGGCGTCCTTCACGTGACGCAGGTAGCGGCGCGCGCGGTCGTCCAGCTTGTCGCGGTTGTCCTCCATCACCAGGTCGACGTAGCCGGCGATGTGGCGCATGGGCGCACGCAGGTCGTGCGAGACGGTGTAGCTGAAGGCCTCGAGCTCCTTGTTCACGCGCCCGAGTTCGATGGCGTGGCCCGCAAGTTCCTCCGCCCGGCGCAGCACGAGCGACAGCAGGGCCTGCCGCAGTTCGCCGACCGCGGCCTGCTGCGCCGGTTGCCAGGGCGCGCTGCGGCCGCGGACGCGTTCCTGCCAGCTGTCGAAGCTCTGGCGGGGGTGGATGCGCCCCTGCGCCGGCAGCGTCTTGCGCGGATCGCCCGCCCACCGGATGGTCTGCACCAGTTCGGGCCGGAACCAGAGCACGACGTGCCGGTGCACCTGGGAGATCGAGACGGCCAGCACGCCGGCGCACGCGGGCAGCAGGGCCTCGCCCTCGGCGTAGACCTCCGGCAGGCGGTCGGTGCAGAACACGTCGCCGCCGCGCGCCGCGACCCAGTGCGCCAACTGGCGCACGTGGTCCGCGTGCGGCGTCTGGCCGATCGTCCAGCACGTGTCGTTCAGGACCACCGCCGCGCCGGCCGCCTCGCACAGCTGGGGCAGGTCGAGTTCGGGCGAGGCCAGGCGCTGCAGGGTACCGTCGGATTCCGCCATCAGCGCCACCACCGTCAGCACGCGCTGGTGCAGGGCGAGGCGCTGGGCGCTTTCCGAGTTGTCCTCCTGCGCCTGGATCTGCAGGGACAGCAGGCGCCCGAGGTGTTCGCAGGCGACGCGGGTCTGGAAGGACAGGTGCCGCGCCTCGTGGTTGTGGCAGGAGATCAGGCCCCACAGGCGGCCGCGCGAGACGATGGACACCGACATCGATGCGGCCGTGCCCATGTTGCGCATGTACTCGAGGTGCACGGGCGAGACGCTGCGCAGCCCGGCGAAGGTGAGGTCGGTCGCCGCCGGCGCGAACCCGGAGTCGGCCGCCACCAGCGGCACGGGTTCGTAGTTGGCGTCCGGGATCAGGCGGATGTGGTTGACGAGGTACAGGGCCCGCGCCTGCGCCGGCACGTCGGTCGCCGGGAAGCGGTGGCCGTCGTAGGAGTGGTAGCCCTCGTCGAGGCGCTCCGCCAGCACTTCACCATGGCCGTCGCCGTCGAAGCGGTAGACCAGGCAGCGGCCGAATCCCGTGAGGCGCTTCATCTCGCGGGCGACCAGCTGGCACAGCGCCACGACCGATTCCGCCTGCTGCACCTGCGGCAGGAGGTCGCGCGCCACCGTGTAGATCGGGGCGTGCATGCTGGCCGCCGGGCCGCCGGGCTCGTATTCCACGATGGCCAACTCGCCTTGCCGGTGCGCCGCGACGTCGTAGGTGCGGCCGTCGAGGGGCAGGGTGCCGATCCAGGCGGGCCCGCTGCCGGCCTGCAGCCGCCCGGTGTCGATGGGCAGCGTGGACAGCGCCTGGTGCACGGCTTCCTGGGTGGGCCAATTGGCGCTGTGCGCGAGCAGCCGGCCGCTGTTTGCCGCGAGGATGGCCATGCGGCCATGCGGCTGGATCGCGCCGGGCACACGGATCGGCTCCGTCGCGCACTGCGAGAGGTCAGGCAGCGGAAGTGCGCTCATGCAGTGCGGCCTCGAGGAGGAGGGTCAGGGAGTCGAACGTACCGCGGGCGCCGTCGCAGGCGTGGTCCAGCGCGACGGGGTCGGAGAGCTCGGATTCGAGCAGGGCGCGCGCGTCGCGCCACAGTCCGGCCGTCGCTTCGCCCCAGCCATGGAAGTAGGCCGCGCCCGTGTGCGGGCCGAGGCCGGCGGCCGCCAGGCTGCGGGTGATCACCTGCCCGCCGAGCGCCGAGCCTTCCATGACGTACACGGAGCCCCAGGCGGCCGCGGGGCTCGCGAAGGCAGGCAGTGCCGCGATCGCGGGCAGGGCGGCGATGCCGAGGACCCGGAGGTCGTGCTGCAGGAAGCGCAGGCGCGAACGCGCCTGCAGCCATTCACGCCGGCCGGGCAGCGCCGCCTGGACGGCGGGCTCCCAGGCGCGCAGGAAGGCGTCGAACACCTGCAGCACCGTGGCGTAATGCTCGCGGTCCTGCAGGAGGGTGAGGTTGACCAGCCGGTCGATCCGGTCGTGGTGCTCGCGGGTTGCGGTCCGCAGCGCGGACAAGGGGCCAGGGGAGGCGGGGCGTGGGTGGACGGAAGGAGACTTCAAGTTCGGGACACGGTTCAGGCTGGGCGCAAGCGCCATCCTGCGATCGTGTCATCTGCCGGCCCGGCGGTTTGTAGGACGCCGCCTCGCGCGCGTCCCGAACGGGGACTGCAGAACATGTGAAGGTTACGCACATCCCCAGACGAACGCCGTGCGGCGCGCCCGGTCCCTTCCGTGCGCGTGGCCGATGGCGCGCTGGCTTGCCGGCGCCAGCACGAAGGCCGAAGGCTCCAGCGCATACACGAGGGCGCGTCGCCCTGCCGTGCCTTCGAAGCTTTCGCCGGGGTGCAGCACCACGTCGCGCGGATCGTGGTCGATCGTCACCCACAGGCACCCGGCAGTACAGAGGATGCGGGCCGACGCGGCGTCGGGAAGTTCGAACAGCTGCCTCGGCGGCAGCGAAACGGTGGGACCCTGGACCATGGCGTGCTCCTTCGCATGCGGTGTGGGAATCAATATACTGGCCGCCCGACCACTGGGAGAACGGTGAATTTGCATGCCTCGGATGCATTTCGCGAATGCGAATGGGCAGGAGCTGCCCCGTTCCCGCCAGCTGCGGCTGGACCTGCTCCACACCTTCGAGGCGGCAGCGCGGCACCTGAGCTTCACGCAGGCCGGCGCGGAGCTGTCGCTGTCGCAGTCCGCGGTCAGCCGCCAGGTGCAGCAGTTGGAGGAGAGCGTGGGTGCGGCGCTGTTCGAGCGGCGCCACCGCGCGCTGTTCCTCACCGAGGCGGGCAGGATCCTGCAGCGCGCCGTCGAAGACAGCCTGGAGCGGCTGCGCGACGCGGCGGCCCGGGTCCGCAGCACGGGGACCCGGCGGCCGCTCACCGTGACGTGCACGCCGGGCTTCGCTTCCTTCTGGCTCATCCCGCGCCTGGCCCACTTCACCGCCGTCCACCCCGACGTGGACGTGCGCATCGCGGCCACGCTGGAGATCGTCGACCTGCAGCGCAGCGACGTCGACCTGGCGGTACGCTTCGTCCCCAGCGCGCAGGGCGAGGGCCCGATGCTGTTCGAGGAACAGGTGCAACCGATGTGCGCGCCGCGACTCCTGCGCGACCCCGGGCGGCCCCTGGCCACGCCGGCCGACCTGGAGCACCACACCCTGCTGACGATCGAGCACGATGCACCTCTGCCGGATTGGGAGCCGTGGTTGCGGCTCATGGGGTTGCCGGCGCCGCGCATGACGCGCACCTTGCGCTTCCTGCGTTACTCCGAGGCGGTGGAAGCGGCCGTCGCCGGCCATGGGGTGGTGATCGGGCGCCTGCCCCTGCTCGCCGACCTGGTGCGGGCGAAGAAGCTGGTGGCCCCGTTCCGCGGCGCGGCGGCGTCCAGCCGCGGCTATTTCGTGACCTTGTCGCCGCAGGCCGCGGACGACGCGAATGCGCGCGCCTTCGCGGACTGGCTGGTGGCCCAGGCCCGTTCCGAACAGCCCCGCACGCGCGCCCGGGCCTGAGGCGCTCAGCGCGCCAGGGGCGCGGCCGGGTTCGCCGCCATGCGTTCGCTGCTGGCGGCGCTCCAACCCTGGCCGGCCAGGTAGCGCGCGGTCTGCACCTCGTCCGCCGCGAAGCCGCTGGGCCATTGCGCGACCACGTTGCCTTCCGCGTCCATCTGCAGGCGCGGCACCGTCGGGTCACCCGGGCCGCTCACGTCCGGGCGCGGCAGGGCGCCGGGCATCACGTCGGGCACGCTCCATCCGGACGCGGTGTCGAAGCGGCTGAAGCGCAGGCTGTGGATGCTGCCCACCGTGTGTCGCCACACCGCCATGGCGCTGCCGCGGCCATTGCCGGCGACCTGGGGATCGCTCGCCACGCCGTAGATCTCTTCCAGCGCCTGCGGCGGGGTCCATCCGCCGTCGCGCGTCCATCCTGACGCCACGACATGGCCTTCCTGCACCCACACGGCCAGCGCTCCCTCTTCGGCCGAGCGCACGGCCTGGGCCTGCACCCCCGCCGGGACGGGCGCGGGCGGAATCGGTTGGCCGCGCCCGTCCGTGAGCACCTGTCCTTCGGGCGTGCGGGCCTGCCCGGGCGCGTAACCGCCCAGGACCGCCGTGTTGTTGACGCCGGCGCTCTTCGGCAGCTCGTCGCCGCAGCCCGAGAGGGCCACCATGGCAGCCAGCACGAGCACGCCCCGGTACCGCATGGGGGACCTCCGGCCGGTCAACCGCTCTTGCGGCGCGTGGCCGGTTTCGCGGTCGCGCGTGCCGTGGCCGGTGTCTTGCGCGCGGCCGCCTTGCGCACCGGTTCGGCCTCGTCGTTGGCGGCCGTCTCGCGGCGCGGCGCCTTCTTCGCCGCCGCGGACGCCGGGGCCGGTGCCGCATTGCCCTTCAGGCTCTTGCGCAGCAGTTCGGTGAGGTCGATGACCTCGGCCGTGGGCTGGACGTCCTCGCCCGGCAGGGGCGTGACGGCGCGCAGCCCGCCTTCCTTCGCCTTGCGTTCGACGAGCGCCATCAGCTTCTCGCGGAATTCGTCATGGAACAGGTCGGGCTGCCAGTCGGCGGCCATCGCGTCGACCAGTTGCTCCGCCATCTTCAGTTCGGCGGCGCTGACCTTCACGTCCTCACCCGGCCAGGCCAGGCCGGCGGTGTCCCGCACTTCGTCGGCCCAGCGCAGGAGGTTCAGCACGAGGCCCTTGCCGTGCGGCAGCAGCATCGCCAGGTGCTGCTTGGTCGAGATCACCACGCGCGCGATGGCGACCTTGCCGGTGCGCTCCAGCGTCTCGCGCAGCAGGGTGAAAGGCTTCTGCCCACCCTTGCCGCCGGGGCTGACGTAGTAGGGCTTGTGGAAGTAGACGCTGGGGACCTGCTCGCGCTCGACGAAGGACTCAATGTCGATGGTCTGCGTGGAGCGGGGCAGGGCGTCCTTGATCTCGTCCGGCGAGAGCACCACGTACTGGTCCTTCTCGACCTCGAAGCCCTTGACGATCTCCTCCTTGGCCGCGGCTTCACCGGTCGCCTTGTTCACCTGCTGGTTGCCGACGCGCGTCATCGTGGACTTGTCCAGCAGGTTGAACTTCATGCGGTTCTCCGCGGTCGCGGAGTGCAGCGTCACGGGGATGTGCACCAGGCCGAAGCTGATGGCGCCCTTCCACAGGGTACGGGAACTGGTCGGTGCGGGCATGCGGATTCCTTTGGCAGCCCAGCCACGGTAGGCGAGCCGCTGCGGGCAAGCTGTAGGACGGCACGGGAAATGGCTGCAGGGCGCGCCGTCAGGGGCAATACACGGTGCCGCCCTGCGCGGTGCACGGGCCCTGGGGACCGGCGATGGCGGGCGGCACGTGGCGCAGCCGCGGCCCATCGGGTGTCCAGCAGCCGCCGGCGTCGCACAGGGCCGGCGAAGGTGCGCGCTCGATGGCCACGGGAGGAGGCGGCAGCCTGGGCGCGGGCGGCGGCGCGGCAGCCTGCGGCGGCTCGATGCGCGGTGCGGGCACGGCCACCGGGGGCTGCGCGATGCGTGCCGGACGGGTGGACCTCTCCGACGTGCCCAGGCATGCCGCCGCGGCCGCGGCGCGCGCGCTTTCCACGCCGGCGGCGTTCGCGTTCCCGCGCGCCGCCTGCAGGGTGTCCAGCGCGGCGGCGCAGGCCGGCGACTTCAGCGGATCGTCGTCCTGGGCGAAGGCCAGCATGGCGCACGCGGCCAGCAGCAGCGGCGCGGCCCGCTTCATGGGGCGCTTCGCGGGCTTGTCCGACAGGCCACGCCAGCGGCATTCGTTAGCGTCGGACCATGAAGTCCAGCGACACCCGTTCCAGCCGTGCGAAGCTCGGCGAGCGTCCCACCTCCTCGGTCCCCGCCAAGCCCGACCACGGCGAAAACTCCGCCAGCACCATCGTCGAGGCACCGCAGGGGAAGAAGAAGGGGCCGCTGGATCCGCATGATTTTCCCGATGGAGGCGGCAGCGGCGGAGCCGAGGCGTTCAGCCGGCGCCGCACGAAGCCTTAGGACGTTGCAGTCTAGGTTCCCCGTGGCCGGCCGTTCTGTAGGATGCTGCCGCCCATGAAGATCGCGACCTTCAACGTCAACGGCATCAAGACCCGGCTCGCCCACCTGTTGCGATGGCTGGAGCGCGAACAGCCGGACGTGGCCTGCCTGCAGGAGCTGAAGGCCCTCGACGAGGGCTTCCCGGAGCGCGAACTGCGCGATGCCGGCTACGGCGCGCTCTGGAAAGGACAGCGGTCCTGGAACGGGGTGGCCATCCTCGCGCGCGGCACCGATCCGCTGGAGATCCGGCGCGAGCTGCCCGGCGATGCGGCCGACGAGCAGAGCCGCTACCTCGAGGCGGCGGTGAACGGGCTGGTGGTCGGCTGCCTGTACCTGCCGAACGGCAATCCGCAGCCCGGACCGAAGTTCGACTACAAGCTCGCCTGGTTCGAACGCCTGATCGCCCACGCCGCCACGCTGGTGGATTCGCCGCATCCCGTGATCCTGTGCGGGGACTACAACGTCGTGCCCACGGACTTCGACATCTACAACCCCCGCTCCTGGCGCAAGGATGCGCTGCTGCAACCCGAGACCCGGGATTGCTACGCGCGGCTGCTGGCGCAGGGCTGGACGGATTCGCTCCGGCACGTGCATCCCGACGAGGCGGTGTTCACCTTCTGGGACTATTTCCGGCAGCACTGGGAGCACAACTCGGGCCTGCGCATCGACCACCTCCTGCTCAACCGCAAGCTCGCACCGAGCCTGAAAGCGGCGGGGGTCGACCGGTGGGTCCGCGGCGAGCAAAAGGCGAGCGACCATGCGCCGACTTGGGTCGAGCTGGACCTCGATCGCCTGACAGCGCCTTCCCCCAAGCGGAAAATCTAGGGAAATTCCTTAACCGCCGGGCCGCTTTTCCCTAGCACGGCGGAGCACGGCCGTGGTTTCATTCGGTTACTTCGCGATGGGAGATGTCACATGGAACCGAGCCAGGAACCGCTGCTGCTCGAAGCCCTTTCGGACAAGGTGCTGCACCAGCTGCCGCCGGCGGTCTGGAAGAACCTGTTCCTCGGCGCCGAGCGTGACTCCATCCGCTTCGAGGAACGCCTGCTTACCCTGGTCCATGCCGATGCCGAAGTACCGGCCGGTGGCCAGGGCACGGTGACCGAACGCTTCTACCAGGAACTGCAGCGCCTCAACGCCCGCCATGGCGGCCGGCTCGACCCCTACGTGAACGCCACCGCGCTCGTGACCTTCGAGGACCCGGGTGCGGCCGTGCGCATGGCCATCGAGCTGCAGCGTGCCGCGCAGGAAGTGCCGCTGCGCATCGGCGTGGTGAGCGGCCCCTGCATGCTGGCCTTCTTCCGTGCGCAGGGGCGCCTCTGGTGCACGCCCCTCGGTGACCAGCCGGCGCGGGCCGCCAAGGTGGCCGCCGGCGCGGCACCGGGCCGCATCGTCATTTCCCCCGAGACGTACAACCCCACGCGCATCAGCGTGCGGCTGCGCGCCGACTCCCGTCCGGCGATGGAGTTCAGCGACTCCGAGGTCGACCTCTCCTCCCTGGCCCTCGACGCCGCCATCGACGGCGTCGACATCCTGCTAGCCTGAGAACCCGCCTTCGGCCAGGAAGCGATCCTCCTGGGCCGTGCTCGCGCGGCCCAGGACGGCGTTGCGGTGCGGGAAGCGCCCGAAGCGCGCCACGATGTCCCGGTGGTGCATGGCGAAACGCAGCGATTCCCCGCCCACCGGCGTGTTCAGGGCGACCGCCCGGTCCAGGTCGCGCGGGTCCTCGGAATGCATGAACGGCAGGTAGAAGAACGGCCGCAGCTGCGGATCCACCTCGACATCGAACCCGCGCGCGATGCCCTGGTCCGCCGCTGCCCGTGCGCGTGAATCGGTGGCGTAGACCCGGGCCGTGCCGCGGAACGCGTTGCGCGGGAACTGGTCCAGCAACAGCACGAGCGCCAGTGCACCTTCGGGCGTGGCGAGCCAGCCGTCGAGCGCGCCGGAGGCGGCCGCTTCGTGCGCGTCCAGGAAGCGCTGGCGAAAGCGCGCATCGAAGGCGTCGTCGCGGCGGAACCATTGCTGCGGTCCGGCGTCGCGCCAGAAGGCGACGACTTCGGAGGGTTGTGTCGGGTCGGTAGGCGTCATCGGGGTGTGCGTTGGGTGGAGCAGTCTAGCCGCGCGGCAGGCACGTCCTACACGACAGCGGCTGCGCACCCTGCACGGTCGCTACGGGCGGCGCCCTAGATTCGCCGCATGAGCACTGATACGAGCATCGGCCCCGACGCCGGACGGGGCAGCAACGACAACCCGGGCAATGCCGACGGGTGCGGCAACAAGACGCTGGGCACGCAGGCGACGCAGCAGCCGCCCACGGGCGCCGGCGTCGTCGACGAAGCCGGCGCGCAGGTGCCTGCCGGCGTCCCCGGGGCGCGGCCGCGCAGCGGCGTCACCCAGGGACCGGCGTCCTACCCCGACGGCCCGAACGTGGAATCCAGTCCCTGGGAGCTGGACGCCGCGCGCGGCAAGTTGCCCAAGGACAAGGACCGCTAGCGCGACCGCCGGAGCGCGGCGGCCAGCGGGTAGAGTGGCGTCCGCAACCACAGGAGGACGCGTGCCCGCCACGCAAGCGCTGCCGGAGACCGTTCCGGTTCTCATCGCCGGCGGCGGGCCCGTCGGCCTCACCCTCGCCGCGCTGCTGGCGCGGCATGGCGTGGCGAGCCTGGTCGTCGAGGCGGACGAGGGCTACTGCACCGGCAGCCGCGCGATCTGCATCTCGCGCCGTTCGCAGGAAATCCTCTGGACGGCGGGCGCCGGCCCGGCACTGGCCGCCAAGGCGCTGCCCTGGACCGGCGGCCGCAGCCACTGGCGCGACCGGGAGGTGCTGCACTTCGAGATGCCGCACGAGCCGACGCAGCGCTTCGCCCCCATGGTCAACATCCAGCAGTACCACGTCGAAGCCTTCGTGCACGCCGCCTTGCAGCGTGTGCCTGGGCTCTGCACCGTGGCCTGGTCCAGCCGCGTCACGGGGCTGCGGCAGGACGCGGGCGAGGTGCGGGTCGACATCGACGGCGCGGCCGGGCGGCGCGAGGTGCGGGCGGACTACCTGGTGGCCTGCGACGGCGGGCGCAGCACGGTGCGTGATCAGCTCGGGCTGCAATTCGAAGGCACCCAGTACGAGGGGCGCTACGTCATCGTCGACATCGTGCAGCCCACGCGCAGGCCCGTCGAACGCCTGGCGTGGTTCGATCCGCCCTCGAACCCGGGCTCCACGCTGCTCATGCACCGGCAGCCCGACGACGTCTGGCGCATCGACTACCAGCTGCGGGACGATGAGGACCCGGACGAGGCCCTGAAGCCGGAGAACATCCTGCCCCGCGTGCAGAGCCACCTGGAGATGATCGGCGAGACGGCGCCCTGGCGCCTGCTCTGGTCCTCCATGTACAACGCCAAGTGCCTCACCTTGCCGGACTACCGCGCCGGCCGGGTGCTGTTCGCCGGGGACGCGGCGCACCTGGTGCCGATCTTCGGCGTCCGCGGCCTCAACTCCGGCCTGGACGACGCGGCCAACCTGGCCTGGAAGCTGGCGCTCGTGCTGGACGGCGGCGCGGAGCCTGCGTTGCTGGACACCTACTCGCAGGAACGCGTGCAGGCCGCGCGCGAGAACATCGCCTACGGCGCCAAGAGCACCGAATTCATGGCGCCGCCGGACTTCGGCTTCCGCCTCCTGCGCGAGGCGACGCTGCGGCTCGCGCTCGACGAGCCGGCCGTGCGCTCCTTGATCAACCCGCGCCAGTCGGCGCCGGTGGCGTATGCGGACTCCGTGCTGAACGTCGCGGAGCAGGGCCCCTGGACCAGCGCCCAGGCCGCCCCGGGACAACCGGCACCCGAAGCCCTGCTGCAGGGGCCCAAGGGCAGCTTCCACCTGAGCCAGTGCTTCGGCACCGACTTCACCTGCCTGGTGTTCGGGGATGGGCCGTTGCCCCATGCGGTCGCCGACCTGGCGAGGCACGGCATCGCGGTGCTGGACATCGCGCCGGAGGCCGACGTGCACGGGCAGGCACGCGCGCGCTACGGCGTGCCGGGCGGCAAGTCCACGGCCATGGTGCTCGTGCGGCCCGATGGCTACGTCATGGGCCGCTGGCACGGCATCGATGCGGCCCCCGTGCTGGCGTGCCTCCGCGGGAAGCGGATCACGCCATGAACGACGCCGACCTGGACCGCAGCTACACCGCCTTGTGCCATGCGCTCGGCGAGGTCGGGCCGGAGCGGAGCGAGCTGCTGCTGGCCATGCTGGCGCTGGCGCTGATGGCCCGGCAGGAGCATGCCGGGGAGGTGCTCGCCCTCGTCCAGCGTGCCCGCGACCGCTGCCTCGACACGCCGGCGGCCGAGCCACGGCAATAACCATGCCGCGGGCCGGAACGGGGGCGGCGCCTACAATCCCCGGTCCCCCGAAAGACGCATGAACGCCCCTGTCGACGTTTCCTTTTTCGCGCGCGCCGCGAAGCCGCTGACCAGCTACCGCAAGTACTGGGCGCATCGCTTCGGCCCTGCGCCTTTCCTGCCGATGAGCCGGAAGGAGATGGAGGCGCTCGGCTGGGACAGCTGCGACGTCATCCTGGTCACGGGCGACGCGTACGTCGACCACCCGAGCTTCGGCATGGCCGTGATCGGCCGCGTGCTGGAAGCGCAGGGCTTCCGCGTCGGCATCATCGCGCAGCCGGACTGGCACAGCGCCGAACCCTTCAAGGTCCTGGGCAAGCCCAACCTCTTCTGGGGCGTGACGGCGGGGAACATGGATTCCATGATCAACCGCTACACGGCGGACCGGAAGCTGCGCAGCGACGATGCGTACACGCCGGGCGACGTGGGGGGCAAGCGGCCGGACCGCGCCGCCATCGTGTACAGCCAGCGCTGCCGCGAAGCGTTCAAGGACGTGCCGATCATCCTCGGCGGCATCGAAGGCAGCCTGCGGCGCATCGCCCACTACGACTACTGGTCGGAGAAGGTGCGCCACAGCATCGTGCTGGACGCCAAGTGCGACCTGCTGCTGTATGGCAACGCCGAACGCGCGCTCGTGGAGATCGCGCACCGGCTGGCCGCCCGCGAGCGGGTCGAAGACATCACCGACGTGCGCGGCACGGCCTTCATGCGCCGCTCCACGCCGGAAGGCTGGTTCCAGGTCGATTCCACCGGCGTCGACACGCCCGGCCGCGTCGAGGACCACGTCAATCCCTACCTGACCACCGCCGACCAGGCCAAGGCGCAGGGCGAGACCTGCAAGAAGGAAGAGGGCAGCGGTGCGCTGCTTCCAGCCGAAGGCGCGCCGCTGCAGTTCGTCCCCAATCCCAAGGTGAAGCTCAGGCCGCCGCCGCGGGACCACACCGTCATCCGCCTGCCGTCCTACGAGGCGGTGAAGGCGGACCCGGTGCTCTACGCGCACGCCAACCGCGTGCTGCACCTGGAGACCAACCCGGGCAACGCGCGGGCGCTGGTGCAGGCGCACGGCGAACGCGACGTCTGGCTCAACCCGCCGCCGATCCCGCTGACGACCGCGGAGATGGACCACGTCTTCGGGCTGCCGTATGCGCGCGCGCCGCACCCCGTGTACGGCGACGCGAAAATCCCGGCCTGGGAGATGATCCGCTTTTCGGTGAACATCATGCGCGGCTGCTTCGGCGGCTGCACCTTCTGCTCGATCACCGAGCACGAGGGCCGCATCATCCAGAGCCGCAGCGAGGACTCGATCATCCAGGAGGTCGAGGACATCCGCGACAAGGTGGCGGGTTTCACCGGCGTGATCTCCGACCTGGGCGGCCCGACGGCCAACATGTACCGCATCGGCTGCAGGACGCCGGAGATCGAGGCGGCCTGCCGCAAGCCGAGCTGCGTGTACCCGGGCATCTGCCAGAACCTGAACACCGACCACGGGCCGCTGATCGACATCTACCGCCGCGCGCGTTCGCTCAAGGGCATCAAGAAGATCCTGATCGGCTCGGGCCTGCGCTACGACCTGGCGGTGCAGTCGCCGGAGTACGTGAAGGAACTGGTGCAGCACCACGTGGGCGGCTACCTGAAGATCGCCCCCGAGCACACCGAAGCCGGCCCGCTGTCGAAGATGATGAAGCCGGGCATCGGGAGCTACGACCGCTTCAAGGCGATGTTCGAGAAATTCTCGGAAGAGGTCGGCAAGAAGCAGTACCTCATCCCGTACTTCATCGCCGCGCACCCCGGCACGAGCGACGAGGACATGATGAACCTCGCGGTCTGGCTCAAGCGCAACGGCTTCCGCGCCGACCAGGTGCAGACGTTCTACCCGAGCCCGATGGCGACGGCAACGGCGATGTACCACTCGGGCAGGAACACGCTGCGCAAGGTGACGCGCGACAGCGAGGGCGTCGACATCGTGCGCGGCGAACGCCGGCGGCGGCTGCACAAGGCCTTCCTGCGCTACCACGACCCGAACAACTGGCCCCTGCTGCGCGAAGCGCTCAAGGCCATGGGCCGCGCCGACCTGATCGGCAACGGCAAGCACCACCTGGTGCCGACGTACCAGCCGATCAGCGATGGCAGCTACGCGAGCCCGCGGCGCAAGAACTCCACGCCGGGACAGCCGGCGAAGGGCCGCGTGCTGACGCAGCACACGGGGCTGCCGCCGCGCGTGACCGGCGCCGCGAAACCGCCGCGCAAGCCGCGCTGAGCGCGGCGGCGAGGGCGCCGCATTCCTTGACGTGACGCAAGGCCCGGTTCGCCGCCAGCGGCGAACATGCGGCTTTCGGTCGGAACCTGGGCATGCTCTCCCTCCTGCGTGGCGCCGCGGCGCTCCTCCTGCTGGTGCTGAACACCGTGTTCTGGTGCCTTCCCGTGTTCGCCGGCGCCTTGCTCAAGCTGCTGCTGCCCGTCCCCTCCGTGCAGCGCAGGGTGGACGCGGTGCTCCATGCCTTCGCCAACGGCTGGGTGGCCTGCAACAGCGGGTGGATGCGCCTCCTGCTGCCCACGCGATGGGACGTGCAGGGCCTGGAAGGCCTGCGGCCGCAGGGCTGGTACCTCGTGAACTGCAACCACCAGTCGTGGGTGGACGTCTTCGTCCTGCAGCACGCGCTGCGCGGCCGCATTCCGCTGCTCAAGTTCTTCCTGAAGCAGCAGCTGATCTACGTGCCCGTGATCGGCCTGGCCTGGTGGGCGCTGGGCTTCCCGTTCATGAAGCGGCACGGCAAGGAAGCGCTGCGGCGCCGGCCGGAACTGCGGCACCAGGACCAGGAGGCGACGCTGCGCGCCTGCCGCCGCTTCGCGCGCGCGCCGACCAGCGTCATGAACTTCGCGGAAGGCACGCGCTTCACCTCGGACAAGCACCGGCGGCAAGGCTCGCCTTACCGGCACCTGCTGAAGCCGCGCGCGGGCGCGATGGCGCTCACGCTGAACGCCATGGGCGAACGCTTCCAGTCCATGGTCGACGCGACCATCGTCTACCCCGCCGGCGTGCCGACGTTCTGGGACTTCCTCTGCGGACGCGTGCCGCGCATCGTGTTGCGCCTGCGCGAGGTCCCCATCCCCGAGGGCTTCGCCAGCCGGGACTATGCGGCCGACCCCGCCTTCCGGCGCGACTTCCAGCGCTGGCTCACCGCCTTGTGGGAAGACAAGGACCGGGAGCTCGCGTCGCTGCTCCAGAGCGCCTAGGCCGGCAGCGTGTGCAGCGGCAGGTCGCGCTGCACGGCCAGCGCGTCGAGTTCGGCACGGGTGCGGGTCGCGAAGAACGCGGCGATCGCCTGGCGCGCGGCCGGATCGAACATCACGGCCGGGTCGCTGCCTTGCACGCCCGCGGCCTCGCGCAGCGCCGCGGCGAAGTGCGGCTCCAGCGCGGCCACCGCGACGCGGCCGTCCCGGCACGGATAGACGCGGTACGCCGCGTGCGCGCCGCCGACGGATCCGCTCGGCTGGGTGAGGCCCCATGCCCGCGGGAGGGCGAGGTAGCCCGCCGCATCGGAGAGGGCGACCTCGAAGTACGCGCCGCCGGATGCGGGCCGCAGCTTGCGCAACGCGGCCTGCAGGACGGCTTCGGCCGCCATCAGCGACCCGCCCATGTCGGCATACAGGGTGGACGGCAGCTCCAGCCCCGTCACCAGTCCGTTCTCCGCGAGATAGGTCAGGTCGTGCCCCGGCTCCTCCGCACGCCCGCCGGCCGCGCCCACGATCGCCACCTGGCTCAATGCCGGGTAGCGCACGTGCAGCGCTTCCCAGCCGAGCCCGAGCTTGCGCAGCGCCGAAGGACGGAACGACGTCAGGAGAACGTCAGTCTCGCCCAGCGCGGCGTGGACCGCCGCCTGTCCTTCGGCCGACTTGAGGTCCGCCCGCCGCACCTCCACGCCTTCGTGCAGCTGCGCATAGGCCTCGCGGTTGTAGTGCCCCATCGGGTCGCCGGAGGGCGGCTCCACCTTCACGCACTGCGCGCCCATGCGCCGGCAGCGCATCAGCGCCGCGGGCCCGGGCAGGTTGAGCGCGAGGCTGAGGATGCGCAGTCCTTGCAGGGGCGGCGAGGCGTGGGTCATGGGCCGCAAGGCTAGCAGAGCGGCCGCGCTGGGGTACACCCCGATGCGGCCGCGCGAGCGGCCGGGCTACGCTGGCCGCGCGACCGGCTACCTGCCGGCATGCCCATCCACAGGAGACAAACGATGCAGTTCAAGCGCACCACGATCGCGTTGCTGGCCCTCGCCACGGCAGCATTCGCCCAGGCCCAGGGCGCCTGGCCGGCCAAGCCCGTCACCCTGGTCGTGCCGTTCGCCGCCGGGGGCCCCACCGACGTGGTGGCGCGAACGCTCGCCGCGTCCATGACCAAGAGCCTGAACCAGACGGTGGTGGTGGAGAACAAGCTGGGCGCCGGGGGCAACGTCGCCGCGGCGTACGTGGCGAAGGCGCCGAACGACGGCTACACCTTCTTCATCCACCACAACGGCATGGCGACGTCGACCGCGCTGTACCGCAAGCTGCAGTACGACGCGCTGAAGGACTTCGAGTTCGTGTCGCAGGCGGTGGAAGTCCCCATGACGCTGCTGGCGCGCAAGGACTTCCCGGCCAGCAACTTCAACGAACTGGTCGCCTACATCAAGGCCAACAAGGAGAAGATCAACCTGGCCACGGCCGGCCTCGGCGCCGTCTCGCAGCTGTGCGGCATGATGTTCCAGCGCGCCATCGGCGTGCAGCTGACGGAGGTGCCGTTCCAGGGGACGGGCCCGGCGATGAACGCGCTGCTGGGCGGCCAGGTCGACGTGATGTGCGACCAGACCACGCAGACCGTGCCCCAGATCAAGGGCGGCACCGTCAAGCTGTATGGCGTGACCACGAAGAGCCGCGTGAAGGTGCTGCCGCAGGCGCCGACGCTGCACGAGCAGGGCCTGAAGGACTTCGAGGTCGTCGTCTGGCACGGCGTCTACGCGCCCAAGGGCACGCCGAAGGCGATCGTCGACCGGATGAACCAGGCCGTGCGCACGGCGCTGAAGGACCCGGACGTCGTCAAGCGCATGGACGACCTCGGCGCGGAAATCGTCGACGACCGCACCAACACGCCGGAGGCGCTGCAGGCGCACCTGAAGGCGGAGATCGACAAGTGGGGCCCGGTCATCCGGGCCGGTGGCAAGTTCGCGGACTGAACGCGCAGCGCCCGCGCAAGGCGGCCTCCGGGCCGCCATTTTTTTGCGCGCCTAGAGCGGCAGCCCCACGTAGTTCTCCGCGAGGGCGGTGGAGGCCGCGCGAGAATTCACCAGGTAGTCCAGTTCCGCCTCCTGCACCCGTTGGCCGAAGCCGTCGGTGTCGGGGAAGCGGTGCATCAGGTTGGTCAGCCACCAGGAGAAGCGCTCGGCTTTCCAGATGCGGCGCAGGCAGCGCTGCGAGTAGCTGTCGATGCCGGCATCGCTTCTTTCCGCGTAGTGCTCGATGAAGGCGGACGACAGGTACTTCACGTCGGTCGCCGCCAGGTTGAGTCCCTTGGCGCCGGTGGGCGGGACGATGTGTCCCGCGTCGCCGGCGAGGAACAGCCGGCCGAAGCGCAGCGGCTCGGCGACGAAGCTGCGCAGCGGCGCGATGCTCTTCTCGATGCTCGGCCCCGTCACGACCTTCTGCGCCAGCTCCGGGTCCAGCCGGCGGCGCAGTTCGTCCCAGAAGCGCTGGTCGCTCCAGTCCTCGACCTTGTCGTCGAGCGGGCACTGCACGTAGTAGCGGCTGCGCGTCATGCTGCGCATGGAGCAAAGCGAGAAGCCGCGCTCGCTGTTGCCGTAGACGATGGCGTGCGGCGACACCGGCGGCACGTCGGCCAGCACGCCCAGCCAGCCGAAGGGGTACACCCGCTCGAATTCGGTGACGTGGTCCTTCACCGTGGCCCGGCTCACGCCATGGAAGCCGTCGCAGCCGGCGATGAAGTCGCAGCGCAGTTCGCGGGACTGGCCGTCCTTGCGGTAGCGCACGACCGGCGCATCGCCGTCGTGGCCGTGCAGGCTGACGTCGGCCGCCTCGTAGACGGTCTGCAGTCCGGCCGCCGCGCGCGCCTCCATCAGGTCCTTCGTGAGCTCGGTCTGGCCGTACGCCGTGACCACCTTGCCGCCGGTGAGGCCGTGGACGTCGATGGGGTGGCGGGTGCCGGCGAACACGAGCTCGATGCTGTGGTGCACGACGCCTTCGCGTCCGACACGTTCGCCCACGCCGGCCTCGCGCAGCAGGTCCACGGTGACCTGCTCGAGGATGCCGGCGCGGATGCGGCCGAGGACGTAGTCGCCGCTCTGCCGCTCCACGATCACGTTGTCGATGCCGGCCTTGTGCAGCAGCTGGCCGAGCAGCAGGCCCGAGGGCCCGGCGCCGATGATGGCGACCTGGGTACGCTGGTTCATGGTGCTTGTCTCCTTCGGAGCGAGCTTAGGCGCCGGGCCGCCGCCCCGCACGGGGGCAGGGCGGCGGCTGTGCGATCATTGCGCAAGTTGCGCGATCATCGCGCAAGGAATCCGGATGATCGCCAAGGCCGACTACGTCGCGGGCATCGCCAAGGGGCTGGCGGTGCTGGAGAGCTTCGACACGCAACGCCAGCGCCTGAACGCCACGCTCGCGGCGGAGCGCGCCGGCCTGACGCGGGCGGCGGCGCGCCGGCACCTGCTGACGCTGGCCCACCTGGGATACCTTGAAACGGACGGCAGCTACTTCTGGCTTTCCCCCAAGGTGCTGCGGTTTTCAGGAAGCTATCTCGCCTCCGCGCGCATGCCGCGTGCCGTGCAGCCCACGCTGGACCGGCTGGCGGGTCTCACCGGCGAATCGTTCTCGGTCGTGGTGCTCGACGGCGACCAGGTGGTGATCGTCGCCCGCAGCGGCACCGCCCGGCTGCTGGCCTACGGGCTGCACCTGGGCGCCCGCCTGCCCGCGCACGCGACCTCGACAGGACGCGTGTTGCTGGCCGCCAAGAACCGCGGGGACTTCGCGGCGTGGTTGAAGGGCCGGGAACTGCCGAGGCTGACGGCGCATACGGTGGTCGAGCCACGCGCCCTGAAGGCGCTCGTCGACCAGGTGCGCCAGCAGGACTGGTGCGTGGCGAGCGAGGAGCACGAGCTGGGCGTGCATGCGCTGGCCGTGCCGCTGCGGAACATGGAAGGGCGGACGGTCGCCGCGCTGAACGCCGTCGCGCCGCGCCAGAGGCTGGAACCGCAGGCGATGCGGAAGGACCTGCTGCCTCTGCTGCTGGAGTCTGCGCGCGAACTCCGGCCGCTGCTTTGAGGCCGCCTTATTCCGGATGACCCATTAATTAACAACGATATATTCGTTGGTGGATGAAGGAGCCGTCCCCACAATCCTTTTCAAGCCAGAAAGGAGAATCACGATGACCCTGCGCCTCGGAGACACCGCTCCCGATTTCGTCCAGGAATCCACCGAGGGGACGATCCGCTTCCATGAATGGGCGGGCGCTTCCTGGGTCGTGCTGTTCTCGCACCCCGCCGACTTCACCCCGGTGTGCACCACCGAACTGGGCAAGACCGCCGCGCTGGGCGGCGAGTTCGCCCGCCGCGGCGTGAAGCCGATCGCCGTCAGCGTCGACCCGGTCGACTCGCACCGGACCTGGGTCAAGGACATCAACGAGACCCAGAACTGCGAAGTGGACTTCCCGATCCTCGCGGACGCGGACAAGAAGGTCGCCACGCTGTACGACATGATCCACCCGAACTCGCTGGTGAACGCCACCGTGCGCAGCGTGTTCATCATCGACCCGAAGAAGGTGATCCGCGCGACGCTGACCTATCCCGCGTCCACCGGCCGCAACTTCGACGAGATCCTGCGCGTGATCGACTCGCTGCAGCTGACGGACAGCCACAAGGTGGCCACGCCGGCCAACTGGAAGCAGGGCGACGACGTGGTGATCGTGCCCAGCATCACCGACCCCAAGGAGCTCGCCGAGCGCTTCCCGCAAGGGTTCCGCGCGGTCAAGCCCTACCTGCGCCTGACGCCGCAGCCGAACAAGTAACCCTCCGGCGTCCGTGCCGGCACGGCCCCGCATCCGGGGCCGCGCTCTCCCTTTGCCCGCAGACCATGAAACCCCTCAAAGTCCTCCTCGCTTCCATCGCCCTTGCCGCCAGCGGCCTGGTTTCCGCGCAGCAGACGCTGCTGAACGTCTCCTACGACGTCGCCCGTGAGTTCTACAAGGACATCAACGCCGCTTTCGTGCCCTGGTACAAGAAGTCCAGCGGGAAGGACGCCAAGGTGGAACAGGCGCACGGCGGCTCCAGCGCGCAGGCGCGCGCGGTGGCCGACGGGCTCGAAGCCGACGTCGTCACCATGAACACCACGACCGACGTGGAGTTCCTCGCGGAGAAGGGCGTGGTGGCCAAGGACTGGCAGAAGCGCTTCCCGAACAACGCCGCGCCGACGACGTCGACGATGCTGTTCCTGACCCGCAACGGCAACCCCAAGGGCATCAAGGACTGGAACGACCTGGTGAAGCCCGGCGTCAAGGTGGTCGTGGTCAATCCGAAGACGGGCGGCAACGGCCGCTATGCCTACCTGGCGGCCTGGGGCTACGTGCGCGAGACCGGCGGAACCGATGCGCAGGCGGCCGAGTTCGTCGCCAGGCTGTACCAGAACGTGCCGGTGCTGGCGCGCGGCGGCCGCGACGCGACCACCGCCTTCCTGCAGCGGAACATCGGGGACGTCCTGATCACCTTCGAATCCGAGGTGGAGTCGGTGAACCGCGAATTCGGCGACGGCAAGGTGGACGTGGTCTATCCCTCGACCAGCATCGTCGCGGAGAACCCGGTCGCGATCGTCGAGCGCACGGTCGGCAAGAAGGGCACGGCCGAACTGGCCAAGGCCTACCTCGACTTCCTCTACACGCCGGAAGGCCAGGAGATCGCCGCGAAGCACAACATCCGCCCGCGCAACGAAGCGGTGCTGAAGAAGTACGCCGCGACCTTCAAGCCGATCAAGCTCTTCCCGGTCGACAAGTACTTCGGCTCGCTGTCGCAGGCGCAGAAGGTGCACTTCAACGACGGTGGCCAGTTCGACAAGATCTACACCGTCAAGTGACGCACTGACATGACCGGCGCCCTCGCGGCGCCGCTGCCGGGAACGGCGGCGGCGCCTTCCCCATCCCCCCGCGCGGGCTCGCGCGTCGGCAACCGCAAGGTGCTGCCCGGGTTCAACCTGACCCTGGGCTACACCCTGCTGTACCTGTCCCTGATCGTGCTGATCCCGCTGTCGGCGCTGGTCTTCAAGACCTTCTCGCTCAGCTTCGACCAGTTCTGGCAAGCCGTGACCTCGCCGCGCGTGCTGGCCTCCTATCGCCTGACCTTCGGTGCCTCGTTTCTTGCCGCGCTGGTCAACGTGTTCTTCGGCCTGCTGCTCGCCTGGGTGCTGGTGCGCTACGAGTTCCCGGGCAAGCGCATCGTCGACGCGCTGGTGGACCTGCCGTTCGCCCTGCCGACCGCGGTGGCCGGCATCTCGCTGACCGCGCTGCTGGCGGGCAACGGCTGGATCGGCCAGTACCTGGAGCCGCTCGGCATCCAGCTCGCGTTCAACCCGAACGGCGTGGTGATCGCGCTGATCTTCATCGGGCTGCCTTTCGTGGTGCGCACGGTGCAGCCGGTGCTGGAGGAGTCGGAAAAGGAACTGGAAGAGGCCGCCATGTGCCTGGGCGCCACCCGGCTCCAGACCTTCACCCGCGTGATCCTGCCTTCGATCGGCCCCGCGCTGCTCACCGGCTTCGCGATGGCCTTCGCCCGCGCGATCGGCGAGTACGGCTCGGTGATCTTCATCGCCGGGAACATGCCGATGGTCTCGGAGATCACGCCGCTGATCATCATCGGCAAGCTGGAACAGTACGACTACGCCGGGGCGACCGCGGTCGCCTCCGTGATGCTGCTGTTCTCCTTCGTGCTGCTGCTGGTGATCAACGCGCTGCAGGCCTGGCAGCGGCGGAGGGCGGGAGCATGAGCGCCGGCGCGCGCAAGCGCATCGCGACGACCGAGTCGCCCTGGGTGCGCAACACGCTGATCGGCGTGGCGCTCGTCTTCGTGCTGCTGTTCCTGGTGCTGCCGCTGGCGGCGGTGTTCACCGAGGCGCTGCGCAAGGGCTTCGGCGCCTACCTCGAAGCGCTGCGAGAACCCGACGCCTGGGCCGCAATCCGCCTCACGCTGATCACCGCGGCCATCGCCGTGCCGCTGAACCTGGTGTTCGGCGTGGCGGCCGCCTGGTGCATCGCCAAGTACGAGTTCCGCGGCAAGGCCTTCCTGACCACGCTGGTGGACCTGCCGTTCTCGGTTTCGCCCGTGGTGGCCGGCCTGATCTACGTGCTGGTGTTCGGCGCCCAGGGCTGGTTCGGGCCGTGGCTGGCGGCGCACGACATCAAGATCGTGTTCGCCGTCCCGGGCATCGTGCTGGCGACGATCTTTGTCACCTTCCCGTTCATCGCGCGCGAGCTGATCCCGCTGATGCAGGCGCAGGGCAACGACGAGGAGCAGGCTGCCATCGTGCTGGGCGCCACCGGCTGGCAGACCTTCCGGTACGTCACGCTGCCCAACATCAAGTGGGGCCTGATCTACGGCGTGATCCTGTGCAACGCGCGCGCCATGGGCGAGTTCGGCGCGGTCTCCGTGGTGTCCGGCCACATCCGCGGCCAGACCAACACCATGCCGCTGCACGTCGAGATCCTCTACAACGAATACCAGTCGGTGGCCGCGTTCGCGGTGGCCTCCCTGCTGGCGCTGCTGGCCCTCGTGACGCTGGTCATCAAGTCGGTGGCCGAATGGAAGCAGGAACGCGAGATGAAGGCGGCCAACGCGTTGCCGCCCGAGCAGCCGCGAGCCGCCATACCCGCCCAGGAGAAGTTCGCATGAGCATCGAGATCCGCAACGTCAGCAAGAACTTCGGCGACTTCCGCGCGCTGGACGACGTCTCGCTGGACATCGCTTCCGGCGAACTGGTGGCGCTGCTGGGGCCGTCCGGCTGCGGCAAGACGACGCTGCTGCGCATCATCGCCGGCCTGGAGAGCGCCGACCGCGGCAGCATCCTGTTCGCCGGCGAGGACACCACCGACGTGCACGTCCGCGAGCGCCAGGTCGGCTTCGTGTTCCAGCATTACGCGCTGTTTCGGCACATGACGGTCTTCGAGAACGTCGCCTTCGGCCTGCGCGTCAAGCCGCGCGGCCAGCGTCCCGGCGAGGCGCAGATCAAGCAGAAGGTGCACGAGCTCCTGAACCTGGTGCAGCTGGACTGGCTGGCCGATCGCTTCCCTTCCCAGCTCTCCGGCGGCCAGCGGCAGCGGATCGCGCTGGCCCGGGCGCTCGCGGTGGAGCCCAAGGTGCTGCTGCTCGACGAGCCGTTCGGCGCCCTCGACGCCAAGGTGCGCAAGGAACTGCGCCGCTGGCTGCGCCGCCTGCACGACGACCTGCACGTCACGAGCATCTTCGTCACGCACGACCAGGAGGAGGCGCTGGAAGTGGCCGACCGCGTGGTGCTGATGAACGCCGGCCATGTCGAACAGGTGGGTTCGCCGCAGGAGGTCTGGGAGCACCCCGCCAGCCCGTTCGTGTATGGCTTCCTCGGCGATGTGAACCTGTTCCAGGGGCGTGCCCACCAGGGCGAGGTGCACCTCCACGGCCTGAACCTGGCGTCGCCGGAGCACGCGGATGCCCAGAACGCGAAGGCGTTCGCCTATGTGCGGCCGCACGACCTGGACGTGGCGCGCTACGTCCCGGGCGGGGCACTGGATGCCGCCGGTCGGCCCGGAGGCATCGTTGCTCGGCTCGAACGCGCGATCGTGGTCGGTCCGGTCGCCCGGCTGGAACTCCTGCCGGCCGAGGGGAACAAAGCCGTGGACAATCGGGGCGTGGACGCCATCATCGAGGCGCAGATTCCCGCGCACCAGTTCCGGGAGATGGGCTTCCGGGAGGGCGAGACGCTGGTGGTGACGCCGCGACGCGCCCGGGTGTTCGTGGACAGCGCGACCTGAAGACCGGAAAGGCCGGTCCTCGCGCGTGAGGGAAAGAAAGTCGGCATGTTCCTGAAGTGGTTCGACAACGCGCCCCGGCGCATCCTGGCCCTGGTGGCCGCGGCCTGCGTGGCCCTGCTGGCCTTCGGGCTGTACCTGCAGCACGTGGTGGGGCTGGAGCCTTGCCCGATGTGCATCGTGCAGCGCTACGCCCTGGCCCTGGTGGGCCTCGTGGCCGTCGTGGCCGCGCTGCTGCGTTCCCGCGGCGCGCACATCGCCGGCTCGGGGCTCATCGTGCTGCTCTCCGGCTTCGGCGCCTTCGTCGCCGCGCGCCAGAGCTGGCTGCAGTGGTACCCGCCGGAGATCGCGTCCTGCGGCCGTGACTTCTACGGGATGATCGAAACCTTTCCGCTGCGCCGAGCGATCCCCATGATCTTCCGCGGCAGCGGCGACTGCACCAGGATCGACTGGACCTTCCTCGGCGGCTCCATCGCCAACTGGTCGTTCCTCTGGTTCGTGTTCTTCGCCGTCGTCGGCATCGTGCTGGTGGTCCGCCAGCTGCGCCCGCGCGACGATTTCCGCCGCTCCGCCAGCGCCCCGATCGCGGCCTGAGCCTTCAGAGCCCGGTGGGGTAGGTTTCGGCCGGTTCGCCGGCGTGCCAGGTAGGTTCGGGCACCAGCGGCGCCACCGCTTCGGTCGCGTCGATGTGCACCATGGCATCGAACTGGTCGGCCAGGCGTGTGTGGAAGTAGTGGCTCTGGCGCTCGCTGTTCGGCAGGTAGATGACACCGATCGCGCGCTGCAGCCGCCTGTCCTTCAACACCTCTGCGAGGGCCGCGTTCCCGCGCAGCGGCAGCCAGAAGCGCTCCTCCCCGGCCTGGTGGAACAGGTCCTCGTAGCTGCCGGGCAGGCCGGGGCGCACCCGCTTGCGTTCCGCTGCGCCGTCCCACTCCGAAGCCGCCGTCACCGTGCCATGGTGCGTGCTGAAGCCCACCAGCACCGCCGCCTCGCCCCAGCGGTCGCGCGCGAGCTGGCCGACGTTCCATTCCCCAAGGTCGCCCATCTCCGTCGCGCTGGCGTCGCCCAGGTGCGAGTTGTGGGCCCACACCGCCATCTTCGGCGCGGTGCCCTGCGCGGCCAGGTGCTTCTCCAGCGCCTGCAGCGTCTCGACCATGTGGCTGTCGCGCAGGTTCCAGGACGACACGCGGCCATGGAACATGGTCCGGTAGTACTCCTCCGCGTTGCGCACCAGCCGTGCGTTCTGCTGGGCGAAAAAGAGGTCCGCGCGGTCCGCTCCCGACGCGGCGAGGAGCTCGGCGGCGCGGCGGTTCATCTCGCGCAACTGCTGCACGACCTCGTCCTCGCAACTGGATTGCATGCCGAAGCTCGCTGCATGGCCATAAGCCTGGCTGTCCCCGCCGAAATGGTCGAAGCAGGCGTAGCGGCTGCGCGCGCGCTGCGCCGCTTCCGGATCCACGCGGTCCAGGTAGCCGAGCACGGCACGGATCGAGCTGTACAGGCTGTACAGGTCCATGCCGTAGAAGCCGACCTGCCGCGAGGGCGGCAGTTCGCGGTTGTGGTCGCGCAGCCATTCCACGAAATCGTGCACGACGGTGTTGCGCCACATCCAGGTCGGGAAGCGCTCGAAGCCGGACAGCGCCGCCTTCGCATTGCGGTCGTCCGAGGCGCCGCGGATGTAGCGGTTCACGCGCCAGGCGTCCGGCCAGTCGGCTTCCACGACGACGGCGTTGAACGCATGTTCGCGCACGAGGCGCTGCGTCAGCGCCACGCGCTCGGCATAGAACTCGTGCGTGCCGTGCGACGCTTCGCCCAGCAGGGCGAGCTTCGCGCGCCCCAGCTGCTGCACCAGGAGGTCGTCCGCCGCGGCGGACGAGGGCAGGGCGCGCAGGTGGGGGCGCAGTGCCTGCAGCAGGGTGTCGTCGCGGGTGGAGAAGAGGCCCATGCCGCCAAGCTAAAGGCGGCCGGGCCCCGTGGCTGTCGGACGCCGGCGCTGCGGCCGTAGGAAGGCGGCGCCGGCGCGGCGCGCTAGACGAGCTTCTTGACGAAGACCATGCTGCGCCGGTCCCAGTTGTACTTGCGCTTGCGCGCGTCGGGCAGCCAGTCGGGATCGACCTGGACGAAGCCGCGCTTGAGGAACCAGTGCATGGTGCGGGTGGTGAGCACGAAGATGCTTTCCAGGCCCATCGCGCGGGCGCGCTGCTCCACGCGCCGCAGCACCTTCTCGCCGTCGCCCTGGCCCTGGCTCTGCGGGGAAACCGTCAGCGCCGCCATCTCGCCCGTCTTCGCCTCGGGATACGGGTACAGCGCGGCACACGCGAAGATCACGCCGTCGTGGTCGATGATGGTGTAGTTGGAGATGTCGCGCTCGATCTCGGTGCGGTCCCGCTTGACCAGCGTGCCGTCGCGCTCGAAGGGTTCGATCAGCTGCAGGATGCCGCCCACGTCGTCGGCGGTCGCCTCGCGCAGCTCCTCCAGCTTCTCGTCGACCACCATGGTGCCGATGCCGTCGTGCACGTAGATCTCCAGCAGCAGCGAACCGTCCACGGCGAACGGGATGATGTGGCTGCGCTCCACGCCCGCCTTGCAGGCCTTCACGCAGTGCTGCAGGTAGAAGGCCGTGTCGGTCGGGTTCTGCGCGGCGGGCAGGCCCGCGAGCAGCTGCTCCGCGGCGGCCAGCGGCAGTTCGGTGTCGATCGGGTTGTCCTCGCCTTCGGCCTCCAGCGGCTTCACGCGCACGCCCGGGATCTCGGTGAGGAAGATCAGCTTGTCGGCCTGCAGGGCGATGGCGACGCTGGTCGCCACTTCTTCCATGGTGAGGTTGAAGGCCTCGCCCGTCGGCGAGAAGCCGAAGGGCGAGATCAGCACCATGGCACCGAAGTCGAGCGTGCGGCTGATGCCGCCCACGTCGACCTTGCGCACCAGGCCGGAATGGCGGAAGTCGATGCCATCGACGATGCCCACCGGCCGGGCGGTGATGAAGTTGCCCGAGATCACGCGCACCGTGGAGCCGGCCATCGGCGTGTTGGGCAGCCCCTGGCTGAACGCCGCCTCGATCTCGTAGCGCAGCTGGCCGGCGGCCTCCTGCGCGCAGTCCAGCGCCACTTCGTCCGTGATGCGCATGCCGTGCGAGTAGCGCGCGGCGTGGCCCTTGGCCTGCAGCTGCTCGTTGACCTGCGGCCGGAAGCCGTGCACCAGCACGATCTTCACGCCCATGCTCTGGATCAGCGCGAGGTCCTGGGCGATGTGCTGCAGCTTGCCCGCGGCCACCGCCTCGCCGGCCATGCCCACCACGAAGGTCTTGCCCCGGTGCATGTGGATATAGGGCGCCACCGAGCGGAACCACGGGACGAAGGTGAAGTTGAAGATGGCGGACATCGACGGCGGGTGGAGGATCAGCGCGACAGTTTAAGGGACACCCCCGGTGCTTTGCGCTATCGTTCCGCGCCATGGATCCGATCGCCGCCGGCTTCTGGGGCGCTTTCTTCGGCACCGCCGCGCTCATGCTGGGCGTGGCGCTCACCGCCTTCATCCGGTTCCGCCGCAGCGTCGCGCTGCTCGCGGGCCTGGCCGCGGTCGTGCCCGCCGCGTTCGTCGCCGCGTACCTGGGGTGGCTGACGGCCGGCGGCGACGTGCAGGCGCGGGTGCTGGCGCACGCGTCCATGGCCGCCACGGCGATCCTGTCGCCGCTGCTCGTCTCGCTGCTCGGACTGGTGCGCACGCGGGTCGCCTTCCGGCGGATCGGCTGGGGTTACGCCGGCCTGGGCCTCACCGTGCTGGCGGCGGGCTGGACGCTGCAGGCGCAAGAAGCGCTGGCGGCGAGCTGGGCCTTCATGTGCGCGAACAGCCTCGTGCTGCTGGTGGTGGCCTGGCGCAGTGCCGGCGCCGGCAACCGTCTCGGCCGCGCCACGGTCTCCGGCATGGGACTGCTGCTGGCGGGCCTGGCAGCCCTGAGCTGGATGGCGTGGCACCGCGAGGCGCCCTGGACGGCGCATGCGCTGGCCGCCGGCGCCGGCATGGGGTACCTCATGATGATGGCGGCCGCGGCGTGGAGCCGCTTCTCCTACCTGCTGGAGCTGTCGGAGGTGATGGCGCACGGCCCCAGCTACGACCCCGTGACCCGCATGCGCTCGCACAGCGAGACCGGCCAGCTGGTGGGCGACATCTTCTTCCATCGGGAAGCGGAGGCGCGGCCGGTCGGCGTCCTGGCCGTCTGCGTGGGCAACCTCTATGCCCTGGAGAACCTGCACGGGCGCGCCGCCTTCAACCACGCGCTCTTCATCTGCGCCGGCCGCCTGCGCCGCTGCGTGCCGGACACGATCGAGATGGGGCGGCTCGGCGACGACGGCTTCCTGCTGCTCACGCGCAGCATGGAGGACCTGCGTGCGCTGGACCAGCTGGCACGGCAGATCCGTGACAAGCTCGCGCGCCCGGTCTCGCTGAGCACCAGCCGGGAGCCGGGGCGCATGGAGGCGGGTGCCACGACCTGGATCGCCGACGTCGGGATCGGCGTGCTGCCCACCACCACCAAGGCGCGCCCCGCCCATGCGGTGGCCACCGCGCGCGCCATGGCGCGCACCGCCTGGACCTATCCGGCCCGCATCGCGTTCTTCGACGCGCAACGCGGGCAGATCGCCGAACTCCCGCAGGACGCCCCGGCCCCGCAGCCCGCCTAGCCTAGCCTCGCCACGGCTGGGCGGCCCACGCGCCGCCTGTTATCGTCGCGCCATGGACACGGTGGCTGCCGGCTTCTGGGGCGCATTCTTCTGCACGGCGACGCTGATGCTGGTGATCTCGCTCGCCGCGTTCATCCGCTCCCACCGCAAGGTCGCGCTCATGGCGGGCCTGGCCTCCGTCATCTCGGCCGCCTTCGTGGTCGCCTACCTCGGCTGGCTGCCGCTGCCCGACGCCGCCGAAGCCCGGGTGCTCGCGCACGTGGCGGTCTTCACTTCCGTGAGTCTCGCGCTCATGCTGATGTCCACCATGGGGATGCTGCGGCAGACCGCGGTGGCCCGCAGCGGCGTGGTGGCCTTGCTGGCGGTCGGGTTCGGGGTCCTGGCCGCGGGATGGGCGCTGGAGCCGGCGCAGTCGCTGGCCGCCAGCTCGGTGTTTGCCTTTGCCGTCGGCGCCGCCATGCTGGTGACGGCGGCCCGCGGCGCCCTCCGCGGCGACCGCGCCGGCTGGTCCGCGGTCCTGAGCATCGGCTTCATGCTGGTGGCCGTGTCCGGCCTGAGCTGGATCGCGCTCAGCCGCACCACCGCCTGGCCGGTCCATGCCGTCAGCGCCGTCGCCGGCGTCGCCTACCTCTGCGTGATCGCCACCGTCCTGTGGTCCCGCTATTCCTACCTGCTGGAGCTGTCCGAGGTGCTCGCCCACGGCCCCAGCTACGACCCCGTGACGCGCATGCGCTCGCACAGCGAGACCGGGCAGATGGTGGGCGACGTGTTCTTCAGCCGCAACGCGGAGGCCCGGCCGATCGGCGTGCTCGCGGTCTCCATCGCCAACCTCTATGCGCTGGAGAACCTGCACGGACGCGCCGCGTTCAACCACGCCCTGTTCGTCTGCGCGGGGCGGTTGCGCCGCTGCGTGCCGCAGAACGTCGAGATGGGCCGTCTCGGCGAGGACGGGTTCCTGCTGCTGGTGCCGCATGCGGCGGACGTGGACCGCCTGGCGCAGCTGGCGCGCCAGATCCGCGATCGGCTGTCGCGGCCGGTGGCGCTCAGCACGAGCCGCGACATGGCCGGCCTCGAGGCCGCCGGCACCGCCTGGGTGGCCGACCTCGGCGTGGGTGTGCTCGGCACCAGCACGCAGGCCCGGCCGTCGCAGGCGGTGTCGACCGCGCGGGCGATGGCCCGCACGGCGTGGAGCTATCCCGGCCGGCTCGCCTTCTTCGATCCGGCCTCCGGCCAGATCGCGGAGCTGACGGAAGAGACCCACGGCGTGCCGGGCGCGCCGGCGTCGATGCCGGCCTGAGCGCGGCGGGCGACGGATAATCGCGGGTTTCGCTCGCGTGCCGCCTTGCCTTCCGCCCTGAACATCACCTTCCCCGAATCCCTGCCGGTCTCCGCCCGGCGCGAGGAGATCATGGCCGCGATGGCGGCGCACCAGGTGGTGATCGTCTGCGGCGAGACCGGCTCGGGCAAGACCACCCAGTTGCCGAAGATCGCGCTGGCGCTGGGCCGGGGCAAGCTGAACGCACCGGACGGCAAGGGCCGCCTGATCGGGCACACGCAGCCGCGCCGCATCGCCGCGTCCAGCGTCGCCAAGCGCATCGCGCAGGAGCTGGACACGCCCCTGGGCGAGGTGGTGGGCTACAGGGTGCGCTTCCAGGACCGGCTGGCGCGCGACGCCTCGGTCAAGCTGATGACCGACGGCATCCTGCTGGCCGAGACGCAGTCCGATCCGCTGCTCCACGCGTACGACACGATCATCATCGACGAGGCGCACGAGCGCAGCCTCAACATCGACTTCCTGCTCGGCTACCTGCGGCAGCTGCTGCCGCGGCGGCCGGACCTGAAGGTCGTGGTGACCTCCGCGACCATCGACGCCGAACGCTTCGCCCAGCATTTCGCTTCGCCGACCGGACCTGCGCCCGTGATCCACGTGTCCGGCCGCATGTTCCCGGTGGAGCAGCGCTGGCGCCCGTTCGCGGAGTCCCGCGAGTTCGACCTGAACGACGCGATCGCGGATGCGGTCGACGAACTCTGGCGCGGCAACGCGCCCGGCGACATCCTCGTGTTCCTGCCCGGTGAACGGGAGATCCGCGAGGCCGCCGACCACCTGCGCAAGCACCTGTCGCACGACGTCCTGACGCGCAACGCGGAGGTGCTGCCGCTGTTCGCGCGCCTGTCGCAGGCCGAGCAGGACCGCGTCTTCGACACGCACGGCGGCCGGCGCATCGTGCTGGCCACCAACGTGGCGGAGACCTCGCTCACGGTGCCGGGGATCCGCTACGTGATCGACACGGGCACTGCGCGGGTCAAGCGCTACAGCTTCCGCAGCAAGGTGGAACAGCTGCTGGTGGAGCCGGTCAGCCAGGCCGCCGCCAACCAGCGCGCGGGGCGTTGCGGCCGCGTGGCCAACGGCATCTGCATCCGGCTGTACGACGAGCAGGATTTCAGCGGGCGCCCGCGCTTCACCGACCCGGAGATCCTGCGGTCTTCGCTCGCCGGCGTGATCCTGCGCATGAAGTCCCTGCGGCTGGGTGCGGTGGAGGAGTTCCCCTTCATCGACCGGCCCTCGGGCCGGGCGATCGCCGACGGCTACCAGCTGCTCAACGAGCTCGGGGCGGTGGACGACGACAACGCCCTGACCCCCATGGGCGCCGAGCTGGCGCGCCTGCCGCTGGACCCGCGGGTCGGCCGCATGATCCTCGAGGCGCGCACGCGCGGTGCGCTGCAGGAGGTGCTGGTCATCGCCTCGGCGCTGTCGCTGCAGGACGTGCGCGACCGGCCGATGGAACTGCAGGCCCAGGCGGACCAGCAGCATGCCAAGTTCGACGACGAGAAGAGCGAGTTCTCCGGCTACCTGCGCCTGTGGCAATGGCTGGACGAGGCGCGCGGCGGCCACGGGACCGACCATCGCCTCTCCAACCGCCAGTACGAGCAGCTGCTGCGGCAGAACTTCGTCAACGTCCGGCGGGTGCGGGAATGGCGCGACGTGCACAGCCAGCTGCTGACCGTGGTCACCGAGCACAAGTGGCGCCTGAACGACCAGCCCGCCAGCTACGAGCAGCTGCACAAGGCGATGCTGTCCGGCCTGCTCGGGAACATCGGCTTCAAGCTGGAGGACGACGAGGCCTACCTCGGGGCGCGCGGCATCAAGTTTCACCGCCATCCCGGCGCGCACCTGAAGAAGCGGCCGGGCCGCTGGATCGTCGCGGCGGAACTGGTGGAGACCACGCGCCTCTTCGGCCGCGGCATCGCCAACATCGAGCCGCAATGGGTGGAGGAGGTGGCCGGCCACCTGCTGAAGAAGCAGCTGCTGGACCCGCACTGGGAGAAGAAGGCCGCCGAGGTGCTGGCGCTGGAGCGCGCGACGCTGTACGGCCTCGTGATCTACAGCGGCCGCCGCGTGCCGTTCGCGCGGGCCGACCTGCACGGCGCGCGCGACATCTTCATCCGCGAAGGATTGGTCGCCGGCCAGTGGGAGACGCGGCTGCCCTTCCTGGCCGCCAACCAGAAGCTGGTGAAACAGGTCGAGGAGCTCGAGCACAAGTCGCGCCGCCAGGACGTGCTGGTCGACGAGGAGCTGATCTACGCCTTCTACGACCAGCAGCTGCCCAAGGACGTCTACAGCGGCGCGACCTTCGAGCGCTGGTTCCGCGAGGCGGGCCGAGGCCGGCCCGACCTGCTGAAGCTCACCCGCGAGGAGCTGATGCGGCACGAGGCGGCGGGCATCACCAGCAGCGCCTTCCCGAAGACGGTGAAGCTCGGGGGCGTGGATTGCGCCGCCAGCTACCTGCACGAGCCCGGCGACCCGCGCGACGGTGTCACGGTGGCCGTGCCGCTGTTCGTCCTGAACCAGGTGAACGAGGACCGCGCCGAATGGCTGGTGCCGGGCATGCTGAAGGACAAGGTGCAGGCGCTGCTGAAAAGCCTGCCGCAGAAGCCGCGCTCGCGCTTCGTGCCGCTGCCGGAGTCGGCGACCCGGCTGGCCGAGAAACTGTCGGCGCCCGAGCGCTGGGCGAACGGCAGCCTCACGGATGCCCTGCTCAAGGAAGTGCGCGACGCCACCAGCCTGGACGTGAAGCGCACCGATTTCAAGCTGGACATGGTGCCCGCGCACCTGTTCATGAACTTCCGCATCGTCGACGAGCACGGCCGGCAGCTGGGGATGGGGCGCAACCTCGCGGCGCTGAAGGCGGAACTCGGGGCCAAGGCGCGGGGTGCGTTCCAGGCGCTGGCGGGCCTGAAGGTGGCGTCTCCTGCCTCCCCGTCCGGGCAAGGGCAGGGCGGGGACGCTGCGGTGGCGGCGAAGGACAGGGAGCGCCTCCCTCCCAGGCTCCCGCAGGCGGGAGGCGGAGGGAATTCCGAACAGCGCTATACCGCCTGGACCTTCGGCGAGCTGCCGGAACTGATGGAGATCCGCAAGGGTGGCACCAGCCTCGTCGGCTTTCCCGCGCTGATCGACGACAGGGACGCCGTGCGCATCGAGGTGTTCGACGAGCCGGAGGTCGCCGCCGCGAAGCACCGGGCCGGCCTGCGCCGCCTGTTCGCGCTGCAGCTGAAGGATGCCCTCAAGTACCTCGAGAAGAACATCCCGGACCTGCAGAAGATGGCCGTGGCCTTCATGCCGCTGGGGACGTCGGAGGAGCTGCGCGAACAGGTGATCGAGGTCGCGCTGGATCGCGCCTTCCTGCTCGATCCGCTGCCCGACACCGCGGCGGAGTTCCAGCGCCGCCTCGACGAAGGCCGGGGCCGGCTGACGCTGATCGCCAACGAAGTCGCGCGACTGGCCGCGACGATCCTCACCGAGTACGCGGCCGCGGCCCGCAAGATCAAGGACACGAAGATCCAGCCGGAGACGACGGCGGACGCCACCCAGCAGCTGCAGCGGCTGGTGCCGAAGCGTTTCCTGGCCGGCACGCCGTGGCCACGGCTGCAGCACGTGCCACGCTACCTGAAGGGCATCGTGCTGCGGCTCGAGAAACTGCGCGCGGACCCTGGCCGCGATGCCGCGCGGATGGCCGAACTCCGGCCGCAGGAGCAACGGTTCTGGCGGCTGGTCGGCGAGCGCAAGGGCGTGGCGGACGAGCGCATGGAGGACTTCCGCTGGCTGCTGGAGGAGCTGCGGGTGAGCCTGTTCGCGCAGGAGTTGCGCACGCCGCAGCCGGTGAGCGTGAAGCGCCTCGACAAGGTCTGGGCCCAGCTCAATAGCTGAGATTTACCCGAAGCAGGGGGCGCAAGCGCCCTGCGGCGGTGCCAGCTGGGGTACAAAGCCGGTGATCCGGAGGTCCCAGCATGGACAGACGCAGCTTCCTCGAATGCACCGCGGGTGCGGCCGGCCTCGGCGCCGCGGTGGCCTTTCCGGCCTGGGCCGCCGACGCGAAGCCCAAGGCGTACGCCCGGGCGGTGCTGGTGGACGAGCGCGGCGACCCGGTGCGCGCCGGCAGCCTGAAGCCACAGGCGAACTACGTCTTCCACTACCCCTTCGAGGCGACGCCCGTGTTCCTGCTGGAGCTGGGCCGGCCGGTGGCGCCGCACGCGCTGACGACGGAGGACCGGAACGCCTACAGCTGGCCGGGCGGCGTGGGCCGCAACCGCAGCATCGTCGCCTTCTCGGCGATCTGCGCGCACCAGCTGGTCTACCCTACGAAGGACGTGAGCTTCATCAGCTTTCGCAAGACGCGCGCCCGGCAAGGCGTGCAAGACGGCCTGATCCACTGCTGCGCGGAGCACAGCCAGTACGACCCCGCCAAGGGTGCGCAGGTGCTCTCCGGTCCCGCGCGCCAGCCCCTGTGCGCCGTGCTGCTGGCGCACGACGCGAAAGCCGACACGCTGACCGCCTATGCCACGCTCGGGGGCGAGCTGTTCGATGCCTTCTTCCGCAAGTACGAAATGAAGTTGAGCCTGGACGTGGGCCCGAAGGCGAAGCAGCCGGTGGCGGGCCAGAGCGTCGTGCGCGAGCTGGAGAAGTTCTGCCGCAACCCGATCCAGTGCTGACTGCTAGAGCTTCGCCAGCCGTTCCAGGGCCGTGCGCAGCGTCTCGTCCTTCTTGGCGAAGCAGAAGCGCACGATGCCCTGGTCGTCGCCGTCCACCGTGAGGGCGGACTGCGGAATGGCAGCGACGCCGATCTCCGTGGTCAGCCACTTGCAGAACTCGGCTTCCTTCATGCGGCTCATGCCGGAGATGTCGACGCACTGGAAATAGGTGCCTTCGCACGGCAGCAGCGCCATGCGGGTGCGCGCCAGCCCTTCGCGGAAGAGGTCCCGCTTGCGCTGGTAGAAGGCCGGCAGCTGGAGATAGGGCTGCGGGTCGGCCATGTAGGTGGCCAGGCCATGCTGCATCGGGGTGTTGACGGTGAACACGTTGAACTGATGCACCTTGCGGAACTCCGCCGTCAGCGCGGCGGGGGCGGCCACGTAGCCGATCTTCCACCCGGTGACGTGGTAGGTCTTGCCGAAGCTGGAGACGATGAAGGCGCGGTCGGCCAGGCCCGGGAAGCGCGCCACGCTCTGGTGCAGCTGGCCGTCGAACACCATGTGTTCGTACACCTCGTCGCTGATGACGAACACGCCGGTCGGCGCCAGCAGGTCCTGCAGCTGCAGCATCTCCTCCCGCGTCCAGACGGTCGCGCTCGGGTTGTGCGGGGTGTTGACGACGATCGCGCGGGTGCGCGGCGTCAGCGCGGCGGCGATGCGGGCGAAGTCGGGCCGGAAGGTGCGCGGCGTGAGCGGCACCCGCACCACCTTGCCGCCGGCGAGCTCGATGTTGGGCACGTAGCTGTCGTAGCAGGGTTCCAGCACGATCACCTCGTCGCCGGCCCGCACGATCGAGAGGATGGCGGTGATGATCGCCTGCGTGGCGCCCGCGGTGATCGTGATCTCCGCCGCCGGGTCGTACTTGCGGCCGTAGAGGGCCTCGACCTTGTTCGCCACGGCTTCGCGCAGCACCGGCACCCCCGTCATGGGCGGGTACTGGTTCAGCCCCTTGCGCATCGCTTCGGCAACGGCTTCGACCAGCTTCGGGTCGCAATCGAAATCCGGGAAACCCTGGCCCAGGTTGACCGCGCCCTTCTCGGCGGCCAGGGCCGACATCACGGTGAAGATGGTCGTGCCGATGGAAGGGAACTTCGTTTCGAGTGCGGGAGTGCTCATGAGGCAATGATAGACAGCCGGCTTTCTCCAGGCCGCTTCGGGGGGAGTCACAGTTCGTAGTCGTTGGCGTGGCCCGTCATGGCGCGGGCGATCAGGTTGCGGTCGAGGCGGTCCGACAGCAGTTCCGCGAAGCGGAAGACGAAGTTTCGCAAGTAAGCGCCGCGCTTGAACGCGACGCGGGCAAGGTTCTGCCCGAACAGCTGGCCCAGGGGGCGCACGGCGAGGTCGCCGTTGGTGCTGCCGACGTCGTCGTGCACCGCCATCTCCGCGACGATGCCGATGCCCAGGCCCAGCCGGACGTAGGTCTTGATGACGTCCGAATCGATCGCCTCGAGCGCGATGCGGGGCTGCAGCTTCTTCTGCGCGAAGGCGGTGTCGATGCGGGTGCGGCCGGTGAAGGAGGGGTGGTAGGTCACCAGCGGCTCCGACGCGATGTCCTCCAGCGTGATGCGCTCCTTCTTCGCCAGCGGATGCGCCTCAGGCAGCACCAGCACGTGCTGCCATTCGTAGCAGGGCATCGTGACCAGGTCCGGGTAGTCCGACAGGGATTCGGTCGCGATGCCGATCTCGGCGATCTCGTCCAGCACCATGCGCGCCACCTGGTCGGGAGAGCCCTGGTGCAGGCTGACGTTCACCTTGGGGTAGGCCTCGCGCAGCCTGGCCACGGGCACCGGCAGGACGTAGCGCGCCTGCGTATGGGTCGTGGCGATGGACAGCGTGCCGCTGTCCTGCGCGCTGAACTGCTCGCCGATGCGCTTGAGGTTGCCGACCTCCCGCATGATGAGCTCGATGCTCTTCAGCACGTGCTGGCCCGGCTCCGTCACGCGCTTGAGCCGCTTGCCGTGGCGCGCGAAGATCTCCACGCCCAGTTCCTCTTCGAGTTCGATGATGGCCTTGGACACCCCCGGCTGCGAGGTGTGCAGCGACTTGGCCGCCTCGGTCAGGTTGAGGTTCCGCCGCACCGCTTCCTGCACGAAGCGAAACTGATGCAGATTCATATCGAATTTCTTCTAAGAAAGAAATTCATTATGCATTCGGTTGTTATTCCAAAGCAATCTTTGCGATGAGTTCCAGCACCCGGCCGTCCTCTCCCACCGGCTTCTGCAGCACGAAGGCGACGGCGGGATGCTCGGTTTCCAGCTGCCGGACCAGCGCCGGCAGGTCTTCGCGCGCATGGCGGCCCGTGCCCAGGAACATCGGCACGATCGTGACGCGGCTCGCGCCCTCGGCGACCAGCGCGCCGGCCGCTTCGGGCAGGCCGGGCGCCTCGAGTTCGAGAAAGGCACAGCGCACCGGGGTGCCGGGGCTGAGGTGGCGTAGCCGGGCGGCCACCGTTTCCATCGGCAGGCGCCACAGGGGGTCGCGCGAACCGTGGCCGAACAGGATGATCGCGGAGGACATCGGCGTCAGCGCCTCAGCACGAGCCAGCCGAAGGCGGCCAGCGACACGAGCATGTAGATCAGGCCCGGCGCCCCGGACGCCACCCACGGCAGCCAGTTCTGCAGGTTGCCGATGTAGCCGAACACGTTGTTCAGGAGGAAGAAGCTGATGCCGATCAGCACCCCGCCGAACACGTAGCTCGTGATGCCGCCCGAGCGGAAGTGCAGGTACGCGAAGGGCAGGGCGAGCACCACCATCACCATGCAGGACAGGGGGTAGAACACCTTGCGCCAGAACTCGATCTCGTAGCGCTGCGAGGTCTGGCCGTTGGCCTCCAGGTGGCGGATGTACTGGAACAGGGCGATGGTGCTCATGCGGTCGGGCTTGAGCAGCGCCACGGAGACCATCTCCTGCGTGATCTCGGTGGGCCACCGCAGGGTGGCCATCTTCGCCTGGTCGACGCGCGAAACGCCGTCGCCCACGTTGAACTCGGTGCGTTCGACGTCCTGCAGCACCCATGCCGCCTCGCCGAACACGCCGCGCTTCGCCTGCGTGATCGAGACCAGGTGGCCACGCGAATCGGCCTCGAAGATGCGCACTTCGCGCATCTGCCCCTCCGGCGTGAGGGAGCGGACGTTGACGTTGTACGAGAGATAGCGCTGCCGCTCCTTCAGCCACGCGCCGGTGGTGCCCACGGAAATGCCGCCCGAGAAGCGCGCCTTGAGCAATTGCGCCGTGCGGTCCGCCAGCGGCGCGAGGTAGTCGCCGGCGGCGAAGGTGAGGACGGTGAAGCCGGCGCCCAGCACCAGCAGCGTCCGCAGCGCCCGCCAGGGGCCGAGACCGCTGGTGCGCAGGATGGTGTACTCCGAACTCTGGGCGAAGCGCGCCATCACGAAGATGGTGCCGATCAGCACCGCGATGGGCAGCAGCTCGTACAGGTGGTTCGGCAGCCGCAGCCCGACGTAGACGAGGGCCTGCGTCATCCGGTAGGGCTCCAGGCCGCGGCCGAGGTTGGGCAGTTCGTCGACGAAGTCGAAGAAGAAGAACAGCGCGAGGAAGCCGAGGCTCACGAAAGCCACCGCCTGCAGGACCTCGACGTAGATCAGGCGCCGGATCGTCTTCATGCCGCGCGCCCCGATACGCGGCGCACGAGCGCGGCCCAGCCCCAGTTGTTGTGCTGCTTGGCCAGCCAGAAGGCCGCGAAGGCGAAGGTGCCCCCATGCAGCAGCAGGAGGAAGGGCGCCAGGCCCATGCGCCCGTTCGAGATCCAGCTCTGGCCCAGGTTCAGCAGGTTGAAGTACACGACGAAGGAGAACAGGGCGAACACCAGGTTGCCGCTGCGGCCCACGCGCGGGTTGACGCTGGACACCGTGACCCCCAGCAGCACGAAGTTGATGGCGGCGAGCGCCAGGCCGAGGCGCCAGCCGAGTTCCGCCCGGTTCTGCGCGGTGGGCTCCCGTACCAGTTCGAGGGTGGAGCGTGCCTTGGTGGGGCCTTCGCCGCCGCCGAGCCAGTCGTTGTCCTTGACCCGGCTGCCGTGCTGTTCGAACTCGCTGATGCGCATGCCGTCGCCCTTGAGCGAGTTCTCCATCCGCTGGCCGTTCTGCAGCAGCAGGAACTGCGCGTCGCCGATCGTCTCGACGCGGCCGCTGCGCGCGGAGGTGACCGTCTCGCGGTCCCGCTCCAGGGTCGAGATGAAGATGTTGCGGCCCGACTTGTTGTCCGGCGTGTCCTTGTCCAGGAAGAACACGCGGCGCCCGCTGGCCGACTCCTGGAACTGGCCCGGCGCGACGCGCTCGAGGTCGCCGCGGCGGCCATAGCGTTCCTTCAGTTCCTGCGTCTGCTGGTTGGCCCAGGGCCAGACCACCAGGGCCAGCAGCGCCACCACCACCAGCACCGGCCAGGCGAACGCGAACAGAGGGCGCACCAGCGACGACAGGCCCCGCCCGGCGGAGAACCAGATGACCATCTCGCTGTCCCGGTACATGCGCGAGAGCGTCCCGACGATGGCGATGAAGAGCGACAGCGTCAGCACCGTGGGGAGGTAGCCGAGCACGGTGTAGCCCATGACCATCAGGACTTCTTCCGGGTTCACGCTGCCGCGGCTGGCGAGGCTGAGCGTACGGATCAGGGTCATGGTCACGATGATGGTGACCAGCACGACGAGCGAGGCCCCGAAACTGCGGGCCAGCTCCTTGCGGACGGTTGAATGGAATAACATCGGCGGCTGCAGGCGCCTTGTGCGCGTGAACAACAAGGGATTATGGACTTCGAACTCAAGACCCTCGACCTCGCGGGTGCAGCCGCCGAAAAGTGCGACGTGCTCCTGGTCCTGGTGACGGAAGGTTTCCAGGCCGGCAAGGACCCCGTTTCGCGCCTGGTGGGCGCCGCCCTCTCGGCCCGCGACCTCGAACCCAAGCCCGGCAAGATGCTGCAGGCCTACCGCAGCGAGGGCATCGCCGCGACGCGCGTCGTGCTGGCCGGCTGCGGCGACGGGTCGGGCAAGCGCGTGCAGGCCGCGGTCCAGGCCGCCGCCGGCGTGCTGCGGTCCTCGGCCGCCCGCAAGCTGGTCATCCTGCTGCCGCGGGCCGCCGGCGCCGAAGCGGTCCGCGCCGCCGTGTGCGGTACCGCCGAAAGCAGCTACGTGTACGTGGCGACCAAGTCCAAGCCCGAAGGCCGCGAACTGAAGAAGGTCGTGGTCGGCGTGGCCGATGCCGGCGCGCAGCGCCAGGCCTTCCAGCGTGCCAAGGCCGCGGCGGTGGGCATCGAATTCGCCCGCGAGCTGGGCAACCTGCCGCCGAACTACGCCACCCCCACGCGGCTGGGCGAAGAGGCGCAGAAGATGGGCAAGGCGCACGGCTTCGCCGTCGAGGTCCTCGGCCCGAAGGAAGTCGCCCGGCTCGGCATGGGGTCCTTCATGAGCGTGGCCAAGGGTTCCGCGGAGCCCCTGCGCTTCATCACGCTGCGCTACAACGGCGCGGGCAAGTCCGAGGCGCCCATCGTGCTGGTGGGCAAGGGCATCACGTTCGACAGCGGCGGCGTCTCGATCAAGCCCTCCGCCGAGATGGACGAGATGAAGTTCGACATGGGCGGTGCGGCCAGCGTGCTCGGCACCTTCCGGGCGCTGGCGGAACTGAAGCCGAAGCTGAACGTCGTCGGGCTGGTCCCGAGCTGCGAGAACATGCTGGATGGCTCCGCGTACAAGCCGGGCGACATCCTCACCAGCATGAGCGGCCAGACCATCGAGGTGCTGAACACGGACGCCGAGGGCCGCCTGATCCTGTGCGACGCGCTGACCTTTGCGGAACGCTTCAAGCCGCGCGCCGTGATCGACATCGCCACGCTCACGGGCGCCTGCGTGGTGGCCCTGGGCGGCGTGCGCAGCGGCTTGTTCGCCACCGACGACGCACTGGCGGAGCAGCTCGCGGCCGCCGGCGAAGCGGCGCTCGACCCGTGCTGGCGCTTGCCGCTGGACGACGAGTACGCGGAAGGCCTGAAGACCAATTTCGCCGACGTGGCCAACGTGGCGGGACGCGCCGCGGGCGCCGTCGTCGCGGCCAAGTTCCTGCACCGTTTCACCCAGAACTATCCCTGGGCCCACCTGGACATCGCGGGCACGGCCTGGAAGGGCGGTTCCGCGAAGGGGTCCACGGGCCGGCCCGTCGGACTGCTGCTGGAATACCTGCTGTCGCAGGAAGGCGGCAATGCCTCCGCCAAGGACGCGCCGCCGCGGGCCGTGAAGGCCGCCAAGCCGGCCAAGGGCCGTTCGCGCGCTGCCGCCTGACGCATGACCGAGGTCGCGTTCCACTTCAACGTGCCGGACAAGCTGGCCTATGCGTGCCGCCTGCTGCGCAAGGCGCACGGCACCGGCTCGCGGGTGGTGGTCACGGGCGAGCCCGAGGCGCTGCGCAGCCTCGACACGCAGCTGTGGACCTTCTCGCCGCTGGAGTTCATCCCCCATTGCAGCGTGGCCGAAGCCGACCCGTCCGTGGTCGCGGCCTCGCCGGTGCTGCTGGCGGCGTCGCCCCGCGGCACGCCGCACCAGCAGGTGCTGGTGAACCTCGGCGGCCCGGTGCCGGAAGGCTTCGAGCGCTTCGAGCGCCTGATCGAGCTGGTGGCGACCGACGACGGCGACCGGCAGCAGGCGCGCGGCCGCTGGAAGCACTATGCCGACCGCGGCTATGCGATCACCCGGCACGACCTCGCCGCGCGGGAGTCCGCCTGATGGCCAGCCGCACGCCGCCCCGTTTCGTGCCAACGCTCACCGAAGTCGTGCATTCCGGGCCCGCGCCGCTGGCGCCCGCGGGCAACGTGGCGGTGTCCCAGGAGCAGATCGCCCAGCGGGTGCTCCAGCGCGTGGACCTGGTGCTGGAGCGCCGCCTGCGCGAGGCGATCGCCAGCGTGGTGCTCGAGCAGAGCAGGCTGCTCACGCCCATGCTGCGGGAACGCCTCGAAGTCGTGGTGCGCGAAGTCGTGGCGGAAGCGGTGGCCGACGAGATGCAGGCCCGCGCGCCGCGCGGTCCCTGAAGGCCCGCGCTGTTGCGCCCCGGCCCGTCCCTTCGTTTTACCTATGGAAGAGGCACGCGTTTTGCGTTAATGTGCCGCGCTTGAGCAAAATTCAACTCTCATTTTTCACTGGAGGTGCTATGCGGAGAGGTTTGGTACTGGGTAGCGTGACCGCTGCCGTGGTTCTGTTGATGGCAGGCTGTGGCAAGAAGGAAGAACCGGCACCGGCGCCGGCTCCCGCGACCAGCTCGGCCCCCGCGCCCGCCCCGGCGGCCGCGCCCGCTCCCGCCCCGACCGCTGCCGCCCCCGCGGCCGGCGGCAACGTCATCAAGATCGGTCACGTGGCTCCCCTGTCCGGTGCGCAGGCGCACTACGGCAAGGACAACGAGAACGGCGTCCGGATGGCGATCGAGGAACTCAACACGCAGAACATCCAGATCGGCGGCCAGGCCGTGCGCTTCGAGATCCAGGCGGAAGACGACGCCGCCGATCCGAAGCAGGGCACCGCCGCCGCCCAGAAGCTGTGCGACGCGAAGGTCGCGGGCGTGGTGGGCCACCTGAACTCCGGCACCACCATCCCGGCGTCCAAGGTCTACAACGACTGCGGCATCCCGCACGTCACCGGCGCGGCGACCAACCCGGCGCTGACGAAGCCCGGTTACAAGACCACCTACCGCATCATCGCGAACGACAACGCACTGGGCGCCGCTCTGGCCCTGTACGCCGCCGACACGCTGAAGCTGAAGAAGGTCGCGATCATCGACGACCGCACGGCCTACGGCCAGGGCGTCGCCGAGGTGTTCAAGAACACCGCCAAGTCCAAGGGCATGACGGTGGTGGACGAGCAGTTCACCAACGACAAGGCCACCGACTTCATGGCGATCCTGACCGCCATCAAGGCCAAGGCTCCCGACGCCATCTTCTACGGCGGCATGGACCCGCAAGCCGGCCCGATGCTGCGCCAGATGGAACAGCTGGGCATGGCCAACGTCAAGTACTTCGGCGGCGACGGCATCTGCACCAGCGAGATCATCAAGCTGGCCGCGGGCGCCAAGACGCTGGACAACGTGATCTGCGCCGAAGGCGGCGCCTCCATCGCCAAGATGCCCGGCGGCACCGCCTGGCGCCAGAAGTACGACCAGAAGTACCCGAACCAGTTCCAGGTGTACAGCCCGTACACCTACGACGCGACGTTCGTGCTGGTCGACGCGATGAAGCGTGCCAACTCGGCGGACCCGAAGGTCTACATGCCCAAGCTGATCGAGACGCAGTACCAGGGCGTCACCGCCAAGATCGCGTTCGAGCCGAACGGCGAGCTGAAGAACGCCGCCACCACCCTGTACTCGTACAAGGGCGGCGCGAAGAAGCCGATCGAGTAAGCCGCTCGACGCACGGAAAAGGCCGCCGCGAGGCGGCCTTTTTCTTTGTGCCGTCGTCCGGGCATGCTGATCCGCGGTAACCGCATGTGTCGCAGCAGGAGGGCCTGCAGAGCTTGGTTGGTGCCCTGGTCACGGCGTCGCATCCACGCACGCTTGCTGTAGGCCCGCTGGAGGTTTTCCTGTGCGCGCCGTCCTACACCCCGCGCCAGTATTGGGTTTGTGGGCGATCCCGCTTTCCTGTCGGGTTGAACGGCCATCGTGAACCCGGTACCCTCCCTCGTTCTGTTGGCGTGCCAACAGTTGCTTACCAATGGGGGAAGACATGGAAGTTCTGGCGAAAGTGCCTTCGGCCGAGCATCGCGACGGCGACTTGAAACTGGTGCTGAAGGCGCTCTCGGCCTTCCGGCGTGGCGAACACGGCGTTACGCTGCCGACCGAATGGGACGGGCTCTACGGAAAGATCGCCGCGGAGTTCAATGAGCTTTCCTCGCAGACCTCGCGCACCTCGCACAAGCTCAAGACGGTCGCCGCCGCACCGAACACGGGCGCCCGCACCGTCAAGCGCGTCGCCGACGACAAGCTGACGGGCTTCTGGCAGGAGAACGTCGCCAGCGTGAACAGCCTGCTGGACGAAGTCGAGCTCGCTTCCGACCGCACCCGCACGCTGCTTTCCAGCCTCACCGAACTGAAGAAGGGCAGTGCCGACGCGCACCTGCCGCACGACTGGACCGGCCTGTTCGGCAAGGTCGCGGACGCCTTCAACGACGTCGTCGCCGAGAACGTGCGCATGTCGCAGGAGCTGGCCCGCCTTTCGCGCGTGGTCGGCAAGGAAGGCAAGCTGAAGGAACGCGCGGCGATGCCGAGCCAGGGCGGCTTCTGGCGCGATTCCGCGGAATCCATCAACTCCCTGATCTCCGACCTGGTGCACCCGACGTCCGAAGTGGCGCGCGTGATCGGTGCCGTGGCGCAGGGGGACCTGTCCAAGTCGATGGCTTTGGAGGCGGACGGGCGCGCGCTGGAAGGCGAGTTCCTGCGCACGGCCATGACCATCAACAAGATGGTGCAGCAGCTCGGGACCTTCTCCGCCGAAGTGACGCGGGTGGCGCGCGAGGTGGGTACCGAAGGCAAGCTGGGCGGCCAGGCAGAAGTGCAGGGCGTGGCGGGTACCTGGAAGGACCTGACCGACTCCGTGAACTCGATGGCCGGCAACCTGACGGCCCAGGTGCGGAACATCGCCGAAGTGACGAAGGCCGTGGCCGCCGGTGACCTCTCCAAGAAGATCACCGTGGACGTGAAGGGTGAGATCCTCGAACTGAAGAACACCATCAACACGATGGTGGACCAGCTGCGCTCCTTCGCTTCGGAAGTGACGCGGGTGGCGCGCGAGGTGGGGACCGAAGGCAAGCTGGGGGGCCAGGCTGACGTGCAGGGCGTGGCCGGCACGTGGAAGGACCTGACCGAATCCGTGAACTTCATGGCCGGCAACCTGACCTCGCAGGTGCGGAACATCGCTGACGTGACCAAGGCGGTGGCGGCCGGTGACTTGTCCAAGAAGATCACCGTGGACGTGAAGGGCGAGATCCTGGAGCTGAAGAACACCATCAACACGATGGTGGACCAGCTGCGCTCGTTCGCGTCGGAAGTGACGCGCGTGGCGCGCGAGGTGGGGACCGAAGGCAAGCTGGGCGGCCAGGCCGACGTGCAGGGCGTGGCCGGCACCTGGAAGGACCTGACCGACTCGGTGAACTCCATGGCCGGTAACCTGACGGCCCAGGTGCGGAACATCGCGGACGTGACGAAGGCCGTGGCCGCCGGTGACCTCTCCAAGAAGATCACGGTGGACGTGAAGGGCGAGATCCTGGAGCTGAAGAACACCATCAACACGATGGTGGACCAGCTGCGCTCCTTCGCTTCGGAAGTGACGCGCGTGGCCCGCGAGGTGGGTACCGAAGGCAAGCTGGGCGGCCAGGCCGACGTGCAGGGCGTGGCCGGCACGTGGAAGGACCTGACCGATTCCGTGAACTCCATGGCCGGCAACCTCACGGCCCAGGTGCGGAACATCGCGGAAGTGACGACCGCCGTGGCGGCCGGTGACCTCTCGAAGAAGATCACCGTGGACGTGAAGGGTGAAATCCTTGAGCTGAAGAACACCATCAACACGATGGTGGACCAGCTCTCCTCCTTCGCCTCGGAAGTGACGCGCGTGGCGCGCGAGGTGGGTACGGAAGGCAAGCTGGGGGGCCAGGCCGACGTGCAGGGCGTGGCGGGTACCTGGAAGGACCTGACCGAATCCGTGAACTTCATGGCCGGGAACCTGACGTCGCAGGTGCGGAACATCGCGGACGTGACGAAGGCCGTGGCCGCCGGTGACCTGTCGAAGAAGATCACGGTGGACGTGAAGGGCGAGATCCTGGAGCTGAAGAACACCATCAACACGATGGTGGACCAGCTTTCCTCGTTCGCCTCGGAAGTGACCCGCGTGGCGCGGGAGGTGGGCACGGAAGGCAAGCTGGGTGGCCAGGCCGACGTGCAGGGCGTGGCCGGCACCTGGAAGGACCTGACAGACTCGGTGAACTCCATGGCGGGCAACCTGACGGCCCAGGTGCGGAACATCGCGGACGTGACGAAGGCCGTGGCGGCCGGCGACCTCTCCAAGAAGATCACCGTGGACGTGAAGGGCGAGATCCTGGAGCTGAAGAACACCATCAACACGATGGTGGACCAGCTGCGCTCGTTCGCGTCGGAAGTGACGCGCGTGGCGCGCGAGGTGGGGACCGAAGGCAAGCTGGGCGGCCAGGCCGACGTGCAGGGCGTGGCCGGCACGTGGAAGGACCTGACCGACAACGTGAACTTCATGGCCGGCAACCTGACGGCCCAGGTGCGGAACATCGCGGACGTGACGAAGGCCGTGGCGGCCGGCGACCTCTCCAAGAAGATCACCGTGGACGTGAAGGGCGAGATTCTGGAGCTGAAGAACACCATCAACACGATGGTGGACCAGCTGCGTTCGTTCGCTTCCGAAGTGACGCGCGTGGCGCGCGAAGTGGGTACCGAAGGCAAGCTGGGCGGCCAGGCCGACGTGCAGGGCGTGGCCGGCACGTGGAAGGACCTGACCGATTCCGTGAACTCCATGGCCGGCAACCTCACGGCGCAGGTGCGGAACATCGCGGAAGTGACGACCGCCGTGGCCGCGGGCGACCTGTCCAAGAAGATCACGGTGGACGTGAAGGGTGAAATCCTGGAGCTGAAGAACACCATCAACACGATGGTGGACCAGCTCCGCTCCTTCGCTTCGGAAGTGACCCGGGTGGCGCGGGAAGTGGGTACCGAAGGCAAGCTGGGCGGCCAGGCCTACGTGCAGGGCGTGGCCGGCACCTGGAAAGACCTGACCGACAACGTGAACTTCATGGCCGGCAACCTGACCGCGCAAGTGCGGAACATTGCGGACGTGACGAAGGCCGTGGCCGCCGGTGACCTCTCCAAGAAGATTACGGTGGACGTGAAGGGCGAGATCCTGGAACTGAAGAACACCATCAACACGATGGTGGACCAGCTCTCCTCTTTCGCCGCCGAGGTGACGCGCGTGGCGCGGGAAGTGGGCACCGAAGGCAAGCTGGGCGGCCAGGCCTACGTGCAGGGCGTGGCGGGTACCTGGAAGGACCTGACCGACAACGTCAACTTCATGGCCGGCAACCTGACGTCGCAGGTGCGAGGCATCGCCAAGGTGGTGACGGCCGTGGCCAACGGCGACCTCGACCAGAAGCTGACCGTGGAAGCCAAGGGCGAAGTGGCCGCGCTGGCCGACACCATCAACGCCATGACGGACACGCTGGCCACCTTCGCCGACCAGGTGACGACCGTGGCGCGCGAGGTGGGCGTGGAAGGCAAGCTGGGCGGCCAGGCCAAGGTGCCGGGCGCCTCGGGCACCTGGAAGGGCCTGACGGAGAACGTGAACCAGCTGGCCGCCAACCTGACGACGCAGGTGCGGGCGATCGCCGAGGTGGCGACGGCCGTGACGCAGGGTGACCTGACGCGCTCGATCACGGTGGAGGCGCTGGGCGAGATGGCCGCGCTGAAGGACACGGTGAACGAGATGATCCGCAACCTGCGCGACACGACGCAGGTGAACACGGAACAGGACTGGCTGAAGACCAACCTGGCCAAGTTCTCGCGCATGCTGCAGGGCCAGCGCGACCTGGTCGCGGTGGGCCACCTGATCCTGTCGGAGCTGGCGCCGGTGGTGGGCGCGCAGCAGGCCGAGTTCTACGTGCTGCGCTACACGCAGGAGCAGCCGAAGCTGCGCCTGATGGCGTCGTACGCGTCCGACGGCCATGGCGCCTACGGCAAGGAGGTCGACCTGGGACAGGGCCTCGTCGGCCAGGCCGCGTTCGACAAGAAGAAGATCACGCTGACCTCCAGCATCCCCGAAACGCTGAAGATCGCCTCCGGCCTGACGGAAGTCGCGCCGCTGAACGTGCTGGTGCTGCCGATCATCTTCGAAGGCCAGGTCCGCGGCGTCATCGAGCTGGCGTCGGTCGAACGCTTCAACCCGACCCACCAGGCTTTCCTGGACCAGCTGACGGAATCGATCGGCATCGTGATCAACACGATCGAAGCCAACATGCGGACGGAAGACCTGCTGGCCCAGTCGCAGTCGCTGGCGCAGGAACTGCAGTCCCGCCAGGAGGAACTGCAGCAGACCAACGAGGAACTGCAGGAGAAGGCCCGCCTGCTGGCGCACCAGAACCAGGAGGTGGAGCGCAAGAACTCCGAGGTGGAGCAGGCGCGCCAGGCCCTGGAGGAAAAGGCCAAGCAGCTGGCCCTGACGTCCAAGTACAAGTCCGAGTTCCTGGCCAACATGTCGCACGAGCTGCGCACGCCGCTGAACTCGCTGCTGATCCTGTCCGACCAGCTGTGCAAGAACCCGGAGGGCAACCTCACGCCGAAGCAGGTGGAGTTCGCCAAGACCATCCATTCGTCCGGCAACGACCTGCTGATGCTGATCAACGACATCCTGGACCTGTCCAAGATCGAGTCCGGCACGGTGGTGGTCGACGTCAACGAGCTGCGCCTGTCCGACCTGCAGCTGTACGTGGAACGGACTTTCCGCCACGTCGCCGAAGCCAAGAACGTGGACTTTACCGTCCGCACCGGCCTCAACCTGCCGGCCTCGATGGTCACGGACGCCAAGCGCCTGCAGCAGATCCTGAAGAACCTGCTGTCCAACGCCTTCAAGTTCACGCACCAGGGCCACGTCACGCTGACGGTGGAAGAGGTGTTCGCGGGCTGGGCGCCGGACAACGAGGACCTGAACCGCGCACAGCAGGTGCTGGCGTTCTCGGTCTCCGATACCGGCATCGGCATCTCGCCGGACAAGCAGCAGATCATCTTCGAGGCCTTCCAGCAGGCCGACGGCTCCACCAGCCGCAAGTACGGGGGCACGGGCCTGGGCCTCGCGATCTCGCGCGAACTGTCGAAGCTGCTGGGCGGCGAGATCCGCCTGGTGTCCGCGCCGGGGCAGGGCTCCACGTTCACCCTGTACCTGCCGCTGGTCTACATGGCCACGCGCACGACGCGCCGGGTCACCACCGACTACCGCGGCGACCAGACGGTGGCCCCGGTGCCCAAGCGCCTGCCGACGCCGGTGCCGTCCGCGGCGGCCGAGGTCGAGGATGCGGTCGAAGTCGAGGTCGAAGGCGACGAGCTGCTGGCCGCCGACAACGTGGCCAACGACGACCGCGACAACATCCAGCCCAGCGACCAGGTGCTCCTGATCGTGGAGAACGACCTGGCCTTCGCGCGCTTCCTGCTGGATGCCGCGCGCGCCAAGGGCTTCAAGGGCCTCGTGACCACGATGGGGGCCGGTGCGCTCACGCTGGCCAGCCAGCACAAGCCGTCCGCGGTCACGCTGGACATGCACCTGCCCGACATGGCCGGCTGGCGGGTGCTGGACCGCATCAAGCACGACCTGGCGCTGCGCCACGTGCCGGTGTGCGTGATCTCCACCGACGACAGCAAGGACCGGGCCTTCAAGTCCGGCGCGCTGGCGTTCCTGGAAAAGCCGATCCGCTCCAAGGAAGTCCTGGACGGCATGCTCGAGAAGCTGCACAACTACCTGGCGCGCACCGAGAAGAGCCTCCTGGTCGCCGTGGAAGACCAGTCGGTCCGCAACGACCTGCTGGCCCAGATCGAGGGCGAACAGATCGACGTGACGGTGGTGGCCACGGCCGCGCAGCTGCAGCAGGCGCTGGACGACGGCCGCTTCGATGCGGTGGTGCTGGAGGACGGCTTCGCCGGCGCGGACACCCGCGAACTGCGCCGGTCGCTCGCCGGGCAGGCCAGCATCGGCCCCCTGCCGCTGATCCTGTACCGGGGCGACGCCGGCGCGCGCCAGGCCTGGCATTCGGACGAGGGCATCACCGTGCACGAAGTGCAGGGCGCCCCCAAGCTGTTCGACGCCACCCTGATCGCGCTGCACCGCAGCCTGGCGCGCCTGCCGGAGATCAAGCGCAACGTCATCGACAACGTCTACGAATCCGCCAAGCCGCTGGCCGGCAAGCGGGTGCTGATCGTCGACGACGACATGCGCAACATCTTCGCCCTGGCCACGGTGCTGGAAGAGCACGGCATGGACATCGTCTGGGCCGACAATGGCCGCGAGGCGATCAACCGCGTGGCCAACGACCCCGGCATCCAGGTGGTCCTGATGGACATCATGATGCCGGAGATGGACGGCATGGCCACCATGAAGGAGATCCGCAAGCTCCCGCAGGGCCGGAACCTGCCTATGATCGCGGTCACGGCCAAGGCGATGAAGGGCGACAGGGAGAAATGCATCGAGGCGGGGGCCTGGGACTACCTGGCCAAGCCGGTGAACACGCCGGACCTGCTGTCGGTGCTGCGCGCCTGGCTGCAGCAGTAACTACAGGAGCATTGGTGACGAGCACTGCGAACCCGCAGCAGCAGGAGGCCCCGGAGAAGGTCAACATCCTCGTGGTGGATGACCTGCCGGAGAAGCACGTGGTCTTCACCACCATCCTGGACGAGCTCGACCAGAACATCGTCAGTGCCCGGTCCGGGCAGGAGGCCCTGAAGTACATCCTCGAGATGGAATTCGCGGTCATCCTGCTCGACGTCAACATGCCGGACATCGACGGCCTGGAGACCGCCAGCCTGATCCGGCAGTACAAGAAGTCGGCCCAGACGCCGATCGTCTTCATCACGGCCTACGTCGACGACCTGCAGGCCAGGCGCGGCTACGCGCTGGGCGCGGTCGACTACATCCCGTCACCGGTGGTGCCGGAGGTGCTGCGTTCCAAGGTGCGCGTGTTCTGCGAGCTGTTCCGGATGAACCGGCAGTTGCAGAAGCAGGCGCAGCAACGCGAGGAACTGGCCCGTTCCGAAGCCGCGCGGGCGGCAGCGGAGGAGGCGATCCACCGCGCCGACTACCTGGCCGAGGCGAGCCAGGTGCTGTCCCGGTCGCTGAACCTCGACGACACGGTCGCCGCGATCCTGGACCTGAGCGTGCCCATGCTCGGCCAGCGCGCCGTCCTGGGCATCCCGGACAAGGAAGGCGGCGTCCGCCGCCTGGAGATGCATCCGGCGCCCAAGGCGGACGACCACGTCGCCTTCGACGAGGCGGTGGGGCCGGACCTGCGGTCGGTGGCCGACCAGGTGCTGCGCGACAAGCAGTTCCGGCTCTGGCGCAAGGGCAACGGCCGGGCCGCCGCGGTCTGCCCGCTGATGGCGGGCGACGAGATCCGCGGCGCGCTCGCCCTCGTCGGCGACGAGGCCTTCTTCGACTCGCCCCGGACCGCGCTGATCCGCGAGTTCGCCAGCCGCGCCTCCATCGCCATGGAGAACGCGCGCCTCTATTCGGCCGTGCAGGAAGCCGACCGCCGCAAGAACGAATTCCTGGCCATGCTGGCGCACGAGCTGCGCAACCCGCTGGCCCCGATCCGCAACGCGGTGCACATCCTGGCGAGCGCGGAGGAACTGCCGCCCAAGCTGGGATGGGCCCGGGACGTCATCGGGCGGCAGGCCGAACACATGGCGCGGCTGATCGACGACCTGCTGGACGTCTCCCGCATCGTGCAGGGCAAGGTGGCGGTCAAGCCCGAGAAGCTGCAGCTCGTGTCGCTGATCGAGCGCTCGGTGGAGGCCAGTTCGCCCCGCTTGGGCGCGCGCGACCAGGTGCTCGACGTCGTGCTCCCCAGGGTACCCATCGAACTGGACGGCGACGCCGTGCGCCTGTCGCAGGTGCTGTCCAACCTGATCAACAACGCCTGCAAGTTCTCGCCGCCAGGCAGCCGCATCGCGCTGGAATCGAGCTACCGCGACGGCGAACTGCAGATCGCGGTGAAGGACCAGGGTGCCGGCATCGCCCCCGAATTCCTGCCCCACATGTTCGACCTGTTCGCGCAGGCGGACCAGTCGCTGGACCGCTCGCAGGGCGGGCTGGGCATCGGCCTCACGCTCGTCAAGCACCTCGTGGAACTGCACGGAGGCCGTGTCTGGGCGACCAGCGAAGGCCTGGGGAAGGGCGCCCAGGTCACGATCGCGCTGCCGGCCTGCGTGTCCACGCAGCCGGCGGGCCCGCTGCCGTCCGTGACGCATCGGCCGGTGCACGTGGCACCGGGCGCCGCGGCGCGGATCCTGGTGGTGGACGACCTGGCCGCCTCGGCCGAGACCCTGCTCACGCTGCTGGAGATGGAGGGCTTCGAGGTGCGCATGGCGCACGAGGGCCAGGACGCCCTGCGCATCGCGCGGGAGTTCAGGCCCGACGTGGTGCTGCTGGACATCGGCCTGCCCGGGATGAACGGCTTCGAGGTCGCGCACGGCCTGCGCAGCCAGCCGGAGTCGCAGGAGGCCCTGCTGATCGCGTTGACCGGCTATGGCGAAGCCGAGAGCCGCACGCGCTCGGCCCAGGCGGGCTTCGACTTCCACATGGTCAAGCCGGCCGACGTCAACCTGCTGCTGTCGATGCTCGCGAATCCGCAGGAGGCGCGCCGCAACGCGACGGCCACGACGGCCGCGTGAATTTCCACTGCTACAATCGCTGGCTTGCTGGAGAGGTGGATGAGCGGTTTAAGTCGCACGCCTGGAAAGCGTGTGAGGGTTAATAGCCCTCCGCGGGTTCGAATCCCGCCCTCTCCGCCAGCACGATGATGAAACCCGCCACCGGCGGGTTTTTTCTTGGCCGCGCCCTCAGGCGTTCCACACGCCCAACGCGACCATCACCAGGCCGATCGCCGCGGCCGCAGCATGACCGAGGACGAACGAAACGGGCAGGGCGATGCGCTGCCAGTGGTAGCGCAGGTTCAGCACCGCGCCGCCCAGCGCCGCCACCAGCAGCAGCACGAGCCCGGCCCAGGCCATGCCGGGCAAGCCGCGGGCCAGCGCTCCGTAGAGCAGGAGCGTGAGTCCGGCCGCGGCCAGCAGCCCGTGCACCATCGCGATGGAGATCGGAGGATGGGGACGTCCGCTGAAACGGATGCCGGCGAGCACCAGGCCGCCGGCCGCCGTGATGGCCAGCAGGACGACGGCGGTGCGCAGCAGGGTCTGGAAATCCATGGAAGGCTCCTGGGTGGGGTGGGGGAGTCCATTGGACGCGCGAACCTGCGGAAGGTGACAGCGCAGGATGCAATAGGCTCATCTGTCTAAGTTAACTAGACAGACAAGAGGAAGTTAGACAGTCTTGGACAGTGGCGGGGCCAACTTGTATCGACGTCGGGGTGGTGTGTTCCGAGTGACGCGCAGGCTTCCGCTTACCGTTCGTCGCGAGCTGTTGCGCAGTGTGTACAACTGTCTACTGTGTAAGTTGACTGTCCATTTGCGCAGTCGCATAGTCTGTCCATACAGTCTACCGACGAGGCGCTCTTGCTCACCAGCAAGGAGATCATCGAGAGGACCGGCATCTCGCGTGCCACTCTCAACAACTACATCGCCAGCGGCCTGGTGCCGCGGCCGCAGGTCCTGCCGCCGGGCCCGCGGGATGGTGCGGCGCCCCGCATCGGCTACTTCCCCGACGACACGATCGCGCGCATCGAGGTCATCCAGCGACTGAAGCGCGAGGGCTGGACCATCTCGCGCATCGCGGAGCACCTCTCGGCGCATCCGCCCGCGGCGCCCGAGTCCCCTGTGACTCCCGCGTCCGCGCCCATCGCGTCCCTGCCCATCGCATCCGCACCGGCGCGCGTGCCGGCCGCCGCGCTGGCGGCGCCCGCGCCGGCGTCCCCGATCGACCCCGCATTGCGCCTGTGGCTGCCCCAGGGCCGCGGCGCCGCCTACCTGGTCGACCACGGGCTCCGGATCGTGTGGGCCAACGACGATGCGCGCGCCAGCGGCTTGTCGCCGCTGGCCGGCGTGACGCGCGAAGGGGCCGGCAGCATCCTGCCGCACCTGCTGGCGGTCGATGCCGCCGGCGGGCGCGACGCGCTGCTGCGTTTCCACCTGGAGATGGCCCGCCAGCGCTCCGCCGCGGCCGGCGACCTGCTGCGGGACCTGCCGCAGCACCACGCTGCCGCCGTCGAAAACGTGTACCGCGAAGTCCGGGACCAGGAGCCGCGCCTGGTGAGCCACCTGCGCATCCCCGGTTCGGCGGCCGCGCCGGCGCGCCTGGTGTACGCCGTGCAGTTCCGTGACGGCGTGCTGTTCGTCTACGGCGCCCTCGCCGAGGAGGCGCCGAGCGCTCCGGCGCCGCAGGCCGCTCCCGCGTTGACGCCGGTCGCCGTGCTGGTGGCCACCCTGCAGGAAGCGCATGCGCTGTGGGTCCGGCTGACCGCGCAGGAATATTTTGAGCTCCTCAACGAGATCTGGGCCGAGCTGGACCGGATCTTCCGTCGCCACGGGGGGGTGCGCGGCACGCAATCGGGCGAAGTGCTCGTCTGCTACTTCCTGCCGGCCGGCGGCGGCAGCTACCTGTGGAACGCGCTGCTGGCCGCGCAACAGAGCCGCGACGCGCTGCGCCAGGTCAGCCGCCGCTGGAAGCAGCGCAAGAGCTGGGACGTGGAGCTGTCGATGAACGTCGGCCTGGACGAAGGCCAGGAATGGATCGGCGGCATGGGGCCCGCGGAACAGGGCAGCCTGCGCGTGCTGGGCGACGCCGCGGACCGCGCGGAACAGCTGTCACGCGCGAGCCGGCTCGGCGCCATCCTGGTCACGCGCAGCTTCCTGGGCAAGGTGGCGCCCGAGGAACTGCGCCGCGTCACCTACGGCGTGCCGGCCACCGACGGCAGCGACGGCCGCGTGCTCTTCACCTTCGGCCGCCTGGCCGACATCGCCCCCGCTTCCCCCGTGTCCGGACGCTTCGCCGACCTTGCCGTCGCCGAACTCCTGGACCTGCAGTTCCCCCATAACGAGCCCGCCCCACGAGGCGGAGCCTGATTTCGAGAGGACAAGAAAATGCGCTGGTTCAACACCAAGGACCTCCGGAGCAGCATCTACGCGATCTTCAGCGTGGGCGTGTCCAGGCCCGCGGCCTCGGATCACTCGCTGCGCACGGAGAACATCCGGCAGACGATGCTGGCGATGGTCGACATGGACGGCAGCGACCGCGCGGAGAAGCTGGCGCGGCGGATCCGCTACGCGGACCTCGAGGCGCTCTGGTTCATGCGGGGGGAGCTGATGGGGCTGCTGGCACGGACGCACGGGGAAATGGCGGCGCGCGAGCAGCTGGAAGGGCTGGGCGCCCTGTTCGAGGACATGCTGCCGAGCGGGCTGCGCTCGCGTCCCAGCCCGCTGAACCACTCCTACCGGGCGTCGCGCCCCCATTCGGACGACATCTGAGAAGGAACGGCGTTGGGAGACGCTGTGGCGCCAGCAGGGGAGGTGCGGGTGCCGGAGATCATCTTCATGGCGGACGCGATGAGGCCGGAGACCTCGCTCATGTTGCCCGGGATGACGAGCGTGGTGGTCGCGTCGGCCGCCACCTTGCCGAAGGCGTCGACGGCGCGTTCGGCGACCTTCAGTTGCACCGCCTGCTCGCCGCCCGGCTGGCGGATGGCCTCGGCGACCTGCCGGATCGCCGCCGCCGTGGCTTCCGCCACCGCCAGGATCGCCGCCGCCTCGCCCTGGGCGTTGTTGATCTCGGCCTGCTTCTCGCCCTCGGAGCGCGCGATGAACGCCTCGCGCTCGCCGGTGGCGATGTTGATCTGCTCCTGGCGCCGGCCTTCCGAAGCGGCGATCAGGGCGCGCTTCTCGCGTTCGGCGGTGATCTGCGCCTGCATGGCGTGCAGGATCTCCTTGGGCGGCGTCAGGTCCTTGATCTCGTAGCGCAGCACCTTCACGCCCCAGTTCAGGGCAGCTTCGTCGATGGCCTGGACCACCTGCGCGTTGATGATGTCGCGCTCCTCGAAAGTCTTGTCCAGTTCGAGCTTGCCGATCACGCTGCGCAGGGAGGTCTGCGCGAGCTGCGTCACCGCCACGATGTAGTTGGACGACCCGTAGGACGCGCGCATGGGGTCGGTCACCTGGAAATACAGGATGCCGTCCACCTGCAGCTGGGTGTTGTCGCGCGTGATGCAGACCTGGCTGGGCACGTCGAGCGGGATCTCCTTCAGGCTGTGCTTGTAGGCCACCTTGTCGACGAAGGGGATCAGGAAGTTCAGGCCGGGCGTCAGCGTGCCGTGGTACTTGCCCAGGCGCTCCACGACCCAGGCGTTTTGCTGCGGGACGACCTTGATCGCGCGCACCACGAAGATGACGGCGATGACGAACAGGACCAGTGCGATTTCCATGCTTTTCTTCCCTCTTGGATCAGATCTTCTCGACGACCAGGCGGCTGCCACTCACCTCGCGCACCCGGTGCGCGCCCGTGCCCTGCGGCGTGCCGCCGGCAGGGACGGCGGTCCAGGTGGTGCCGCGGTAGCGGACCATCGATGTGTTCTCGGCCGTCCAGGCCTCCACGTGCACGGCCTCGCCGGCATCGAGGTTCAGGTTGGTGTTCTCGCCCGCCGCGCCGGCGAAATGGCGGCGGCGCACGACGTGCCAGGCCGCGACCGCGCCGCCGCCGACCAGGGCGGCCATCACCAGCTGCGTCGGGATCGAGGTGCCGGCGTGGGCCGCCACGGCGCCCGCCGCCAGCCCGATGGCCAGCATCAGCAGGTAGAACGTCCCCGTGAGGAGTTCGATCGCCACGGCCGCGCCGGCCAGCAGCCACCAGAGTGTCGGTTCCGCCATGTGCCCTCCTTTTGGCCCGCATTGTGGGCGAAAACTCATCCGTGGCGGTGAAGCCGCTGCGGATTTCATACACTTCGCCCCTCGTTGCCCTTTTAGCCCTCCTGGACGCCGCATGAAGTTCCGTTTCCCCATCGTCATCATCGACGAAGACTACCGCTCGGAGAACACCTCCGGACTGGGCATCCGCGCGCTGGCCGAAGCGATCGTGGCGGAGGGCTTCGAGGTCCTGGGCGTCACCAGCTACGGCGACCTGTCGCAGTTCGCGCAGCAGCAAAGCCGCGCCAGCGCCTTCATCCTGTCGATCGACGACGAGGAGTTCACCGCCGGCCCCGACGGCGTCGACCCGGTGGTGGTGAACCTGCGCGCCTTCATCTCCGAAGTGCGCCGCAAGAACCCGGACGTGCCGATCTACGTCTACGGCGAAACCAAGACCTCGCAGCACCTGCCCAACGACATCCTGCGGGAGCTGCACGGCTTCATCCACATGTACGAGGACACGCCGGAGTTCATGGCGCGCCACATCATCCGCGAGGCGCGGTCGTACCTGGAGGGCATCCAGCCGCCGTTCTTCAAGGCGCTGCTCGATTACGCCGAGGACGGCTCGTATTCCTGGCACTGTCCCGGGCATTCGGGCGGCGTCGCCTTCCTCAAGAGCCCGGTGGGCCAGATGTTCCACCAGTTCTTCGGCGAGAACATGCTGCGGGCGGACGTCTGCAACGCCGTGGACGAACTGGGCCAGCTCCTGGACCACACCGGCCCCGTGGCCGCCAGCGAGCGCAACGCCGCGCGCATCTTCAACGCCGACCACTGCTTCTTCGTCACCAACGGCACCAGCACCTCGAACAAGATGGTCTGGCACCACGAGGTGGCGCCGGGCGACGTGGTGGTGGTCGACCGCAACTGCCACAAGTCGATCCTGCACTCGATCATCATGACGGGGGCGATCCCCGTCTTCCTGCGGCCCACGCGCAACCACTTCGGCATCATCGGGCCGATCCCGCAGAGCGAGTTCACGCCCGAATCGATCCGGGCCAAGATCAAGGCCAACCCGCTGCTGGCCGGGGTCGACCCGGAGACGGTGAAGCCGCGCATCCTGACGCTGACGCAGTCGACCTACGACGGCGTCCTGTACAACACCGAGACCATCAAGGGCATGCTCGACGGCTACGTCGAGGCGCTGCACTTCGACGAGGCCTGGCTGCCGCACGCCTGCTTCCACCCCTTCTACGGCAGCTTCCACGCCATGGGCAAGAAGCGCGCGCGGCCGCAGAAGTCGCTGGTCTATTCCACGCAGTCCATCCACAAGCTGCTGGCCGGCATCAGCCAGGCCAGCCACGTGCTGGTGCAGGACGCCGAGGAGAACAAGCTGGACCGCCACCTGTTCAACGAGGCGTTCCTGATGCACACCTCGACCAGCCCGCAGTACGCCATCATCGCCAGCTGCGACGTGGCCGCCGCGATGATGGAGCCGCCCGGCGGCACCGCGCTGGTGGAGGAATCCATCATGGAGGCGCTGGACTTCCGCCGCGCCATGCGCAAGGTGGACCAGGAGTACGGCAAGGACTGGTGGTTCAAGGTGTGGGGCCCGGACAAGCTGGTGGAAGAGGGCATCGGGCGGGCCGACGACTGGATCATCAAGGGCGAGGCCCGTTCGGCCAAATGGCACGGCTTCGGCAACCTGGCCGAAGGCTTCAACATGCTGGACCCGATCAAGTCCACCATCGTCACGCCCGGCCTGGACCTGAACGGGAAATTCGCCAAGACCGGCATCCCGGCGGCGATCGTCACCAAGTTCCTGGCGGAGCACGGCGTGATCGTGGAGAAGACCGGCCTCTACAGCTTCTTCATCCTCTTCACGATCGGCATCACCAAGGGCCGCTGGAACACGCTGGTGTCGGCGCTGCAGCAGTTCAAGGACGACTACGCCAAGAACCAGCCGATGTGGCGCATCCTGCCGGAGTTCTGCCAGCAGTTCCCGCGCTACGAGCGCATGGGGCTGGCCGACCTGTGCCAGTACGTCCATGAGCTCTACGCCAAGTACGACATCGCCAAGCTGTCGACCGATATCTACCTGAGCGAGCTGCAGCCGGCGATGAAGCCCAGCGACGCCTTCGCGCACATCGCGCACCGCAAGACCGAGCGGGTGGAGATCGACGCGCTGGAAGGCCGGATCACCACCAGCCTGATCACGCCGTATCCCCCGGGCATCCCGCTGCTGATCCCGGGCGAGGTGTTCAACCGGAAGATCGTCGACTACCTGAAGTTCTCGCGGGCCTTCAACGCCGAGTGCCCCGGCTTCGGCACCGACATCCACGGCCTGGTGAGCGAAGTGGACGAGAAGACCGGGGCGGTGCGCTACTACGCGGACTGCGTGAAGGACTGAGCGCGGCGGTGGGCGCGGCCCACCGCGCCCGCGTCACTCCTCGACCGCGATGGCGGTGTGGCTGAAGCCGCCGTCGACGTAAGTGATCTCGGACGTCACGCCGCCGGCCAGGTCGCTCAGCAGGAAGGCCGCCACGTTGCCGACGTCCTCGATGGTGACGTTGCGGCGCAGGGGCGCGACATCGGCCACCACCTTCAGCAGCTTGCCGAAGTCCTTGATGCCCGAAGCGGCCAGGGTCTTGATCGGGCCGGCGCTGATGCCGTTGACGCGCACGCCCTTGGGCCCGAGGGCGCCGGCGAGGTAGCGCACCGACGCTTCCAGCGAGGCCTTGGCCAGCCCCATGGTGTTGTAGTTCGGGACGATGCGCTCGGACCCGAGGTACGTGAGCGTCAGCAGGGCCGCTTTCTCGTTCAGGTAGGGCAGGGCCGCCTTGGCCATCGCGGGGAAGCTGTACGCGCTGATGTCGTGGGCGATCCTGAAGCCCTCGCGCGACAGCCCCTCGAGAAAGTCGCCGGCGATCGCTTCGCGCGGCGCGAACCCGATGCTGTGGACGAAGCCGTCGAACTTCGGCCAGGTCGCGGACAAGTCCTGGAAGAGCTTGGCGATCTGGGCGTCGTCACCGACGTCGCAATCGAAGATGAGGCTGGAATTGAACTCGGCCGCGAACTCGGTGATCCGATCCTTGAAGCGCTCGCCGACGTAGCTGAAGGCGAGTTCGGCGCCCTGCTCATGGCAGGCGCGGGCGATGCCGTAGGCGATCGACCGGTTGGACAACACGCCCGTGATCAAGAATTTCTTGCCAGTCAGGAATCCCATGTCTCTCTCTTCGGTGAAAACTCGGCAGAATTGTCGCATGCGAGGTTTCCCGTTACTGCTGGCCCTGGCGCTCAGCCCGGCCGCGTGGGGCGCCCATGGCTATGCGCTGTGGGGCGAGCTGAAGCAGCCGCCGGGCTTCCCCCATTTCGCCTATGTCAATCCGCAGGCGCCCAAGGGCGGCGAGCTGCGGCTCGTGAGCAACCTGCGCTACTCGACCTTCGACAAGTACAACCCGTTCACGATCAAGGGATCACCGCCGGCCTATCTTTCCGGGCTGATGTTCGACAGCCTGTTGTCCGGGGCGGCCGACGAGGTCGGCGCCGGCTACGGCTTGCTGGCGGAGGACGTGGAGGTCCCGCCCGACGGGCTCTCGGCCACCTTCCGCCTGCGCCGCGAGGCCCGCTTCCACAACGGCGACCCGGTGCTGGCCGCGGACGTGAAGCATTCCTTCGACACGCTCCTGGGCCCGCACACCTCGCCGGCGTACAAGACGGTGCTGGAGGACCTGGTGGCCGTCGAAGTGGTGGACGAACGCACGGTGCGGTTCCGGTTCAAGCGCAAGAACCGCGAAATGCCCCTGACCGTGGGCGGCCTGCCCATCTTCAGCCGCAAGTGGGGCATGGAGAACGGCAAGGCCAAGCCGTTCGACCAGGTGGTGATGGACATCCCCATCGGCAGCGGCCCCTACAAGATCGGGCCGGTGCGCTTCGGCAAGGACATCACCTATGTCCGCGACCCCAACTACTGGGCGCGCGACGTCAACGTGCGCCGTGGCACGTCGAACTTCGACCGCATCACGGTGAAGATCTACACCGATCCCACGGCGCGGCTCGAGGCGCTGAAGGCCGGCGAGTTCGACCTCATGCGGATCAACATCTCGCGCGACTGGGCGCGCCAGATGACCGGCCGCAAGTTCAACTCCGGCGAGCTGGTCAAGGGCGAGTTCCGCCACCGCCTGCCGGCGGGCTTCCAGAGCTACATCCTGAACACGCGCAACCCGAAGCTCCAGGACCCGCGCGTGCGCGAGGCCCTCGCGCTCGCGATGGACTTCGAGTACATGAACCGGCAGCTGTTCTACAACGCGTACCAGCGCGTGCAGGGGCTGTTCGGCAACACCGATTGCAAGTCGCAGGGAACGCCGGGGCCCGAGGAGCTCGCCTTGCTGGAACCCTGGCGTGGCAAGGTCCCGGACGCGGTCTTCGGCCCGGCGTACGAACCTCCGCGCACGGACGGCACTTCCTCGTTGCGCGACAACCTGCGCAAGGCCGCCGGGCTGCTGAAGCAGGCCGGTTGGGAGGTGCGCGACGGCGCGCTTCGCAATGCGAAGGGAGAAAGCCTGGTGCTGGAGTACCTCGACAGCCAGGAGAGCGGCGCGCGGGTGATGACGCCGTGGATGCGCAACCTGGGCAAGCTCGGCATCACGCTGAACTACCGGCCGGTCGACTTCGCCCTGTACCAGCAGCGGCTGCAGAAGAAGGAGTTCGAGATCATCTCGCTCAACATCCTCGGAACGCACACGCCCGGGCAGGATTACGTCGACCTGTTCGGAAGCAAGGCCGCCGATGTCGAGGACTCGGGCAACTACACCGGCATCAAGAGCCCGGCCGTCGACGAGCTCCTGCGGCGGATGACGAGCGCCGACACCCGGGCGGAACTGCTGCCCGCGTGCCGCGCCCTGGAACGGGTGGTCATGTATTCGCACATCCTCATCCCGCAGTGGACGGCGGGTACCCACCGGATGGTCTACAACGCCTGGCGCCTGCAGCCCACGCCGGCGATGCCGCCCTACAGCCAGGGTGAAGCCTGGGTCATCGACACCTGGTGGGCCCGGCCCGGCCGCGCCGCGGGCCCCAACGGAAATCCCGGCTGATGGCGGCATACATCCTCAAGCGCCTGCTTCTGATGGTGCCCACGCTGCTGGGCGTGCTGCTGGTCACCTTCGCCGTCACGCAGTTCGTCCCCGGCGGACCCGTGGAGCAGTACCTGGCCGAGGCGCGCGCCACCACCGGCGGAGGGGGGGAGGGCGGCGGCTTCAGCTATCGCGGGGCCCAGGGCGTCGACACGAAGCGGCTTGCGGAGATCAAGGCCCTGTACGGATTCGACAAGCCCGCGCACGAACGCTTCTTCCAGATGCTGGGGCAGTACGCGCGCTTCGACCTGGGCCGCAGCTTCTTCCAGAACAAGGATGTCTGGCAGCTCATTCGCGAGAAGCTGCCGGTCTCGATCAGCCTCGGCCTGTGGACCTTCTTCCTGAGCTACCTGATCGCCGTACCGCTCGGCGTGGCGAAGGCGGTCCGGGCGGGCTCCCGGTTCGACCTGGTGACCACGCTCGTGGTGCTGGTCGGCTACGCCATCCCCGGCTTCGTGCTGGGCGTGGCGCTGCTGGTGGTGTTCGGGGGCCAACTCGGCTGGTTCCCCCTGCGCGGCCTGACCTCCAGCAACTGGGAGCAACTGAGCTTCGGCGGCAAGGTGGTCGACTACCTGTGGCACATCACGTTGCCGGTCACGGCGATGGTGGTGGGCAGCTTCGCCGTCACCACCATGCTCACGAAGAACTCCTTCCTGGAGGAGATTCGCAAGCAGTACGTGCTGACCGCCCGCGCCAAGGGACTGGACGAGCGCCGCGTGCTCTGGAAACACGTCTTCCGCAATGCGCTGATGCCCATCATCGCCGGCTTCCCCGCGGCCTTCCTGGGTGCCTTCTTCACGGGCTCGCTGCTGATCGAGACCCTGTTCTCGCTGGACGGCCTCGGCCTCCTCAGCTACGAGAGCGTGATCCGGCGGGACTATCCCGTGGTCCTCGGCACGCTCTACCTCTTCACGCTGCTCGGCCTGCTCACGAAGCTGCTCAGCGACCTCCTGTACGTCTGGGTCGATCCCCGTGTCAAATTTGACTGACCCCCCCGAAGCGGCCCAAGGCCGCCTCCCCCCGGAGGGGGGCGCAGCGAGCGGCCCGGCAAAGCCGGTTCCGCCGCTGCCCGGAATGGAGTCCATCGCCGGCCAGACCCAGGGCGGCGGCGCAGCCGCCATGCCGGCACCGGCCGCGTGGGTGCACGTCTCCCCCGCCCGCCGTGCCTGGCGCCGCTTCCGCAAGAACAGGCTGGGGTTCTCGAGCCTGGTGCTCTTCGTCACCCTGGTGGTCCTGAGCCTGTTCGCGGAGGTCCTTTCCAACGACAAGCCGCTGGTGGTGCGGTACGAAGGCCGGTTCTACTTTCCCCTGGTCCACAGCTATCCGGAAACGACCTTCGGGGGCGACTTCCTGACCGAGACGGACTACCACGACCCTTTCATCCGGCAGCAGTTGCGCAAGGGGAACAACTGGTCGGTGTATCCGCCCAACCCCTACGGCCCGAAGACGCTCAACTACTTCGCCAGGGAGCCGAACCCCTCCAGGCCCTCGCGCGAGAACCTGCTGGGCACCGACGACCGTGGACGCGACATGCTGGCGCAACTGATCTACGGGTTCCGCCTCAGCGTCCTGTTTGCCCTGGCACTGACGGCCATCGGCGTGGTGATCGGCGTGGTCACCGGCGCGATCCAGGGCTTCTTCGCCGGCAAGACGGACCTGGCGTTCCAGCGCTTCATCGAGATCTGGGATTCGATGCCCGAGCTGTACCTGCTGATCATCTTCAGCGCGGTCTTCGCGCCGAGCGTGGCGCTGCTGCTGATCCTGCTGTCGCTGTTCGGGTGGGTCGGCCTGTCGCAGTACGTCCGCGCCGAATTCCTGCGCAACCGGCAGATGGATTACGTGCGCGCCGCGCGTGCCCTGGGCGTGGGCAACGGCCGGATCATGTGGAAGCACATCCTGCCCAACAGCATGACCCCGGTGATCACCTTCCTGCCGTTCCGCATGAGCGCCGCCATCCTGGCGCTGACCTCCCTGGACTTCCTCGGCCTGGGCGTGCCGCCCGGCACGCCGTCCCTCGGCGAACTGCTGAGCCAGGGCAAGAACAACATCGACGCCTGGTGGATCTCGCTCTCCACCTTCGCCGTCCTGGTGATGACGCTCCTGCTGCTGACCTTCATGGGCGACGCGCTGCGGGACGCGCTCGACCCGCGCAAGGCGGACGCATGAACGAACCGCACGTGAGCCTGCCGCCGCTGCTGGAAGTGAAGGACCTGCGGGTGTCGTTCGGCGGCAAGGAAGTCGTCCACGGCGTGGACTTCGCCATCGCGCCGGGCGAGAAGCTGGCGCTGGTGGGAGAGTCCGGTTCGGGCAAGACCGTCACGGCGCTCAGCCTGGTGCGGCTGGTGCACAACGCGCGCATCACCGGCTCGGCCTGGCTGGCGCCGCCGCAGGCCGGGGCGGCGCCCGTCGACCTGGTGCAGGCTTCGGAGCGCGAACTCCTGGGCATTCGCGGCGACGACATCGCCATGATCTTCCAGGAGCCGATGACAGCCCTCAACCCGGTCTACACGATCGGTGACCAGATCGCGGAGGTGCTGCAGATGAAGCAGGGACTGAGCCCGCGCCAGGCCTGGGACGCCGCGGTCGAGGCTCTGGCCGCCACTGGCATCCCGGAGCCGGCGCGCCGGGCCGCCACCTATCCGCACCAGCTTTCGGGTGGCCAGCGGCAACGCGCCATGATCGCCATGGCGCTGGCCTGCCGGCCGCGCCTGCTGCTCGCGGACGAGCCCACGACCGCGCTCGACGTGACCCTGCGCGGGCAGATCCTGGAGCTCCTCGCCGATCTGCAGCGCCAGACCGGGATGGCCGTCCTGCTGATCACCCACGACCTCAACCTGGTCAGGCGCTTCGCCGATCGGGTGGCGGTGATGGAAGGCGGGCACCTGGTGGAGCAGGGCCCGGTCGGCGCCGTGTTCCAGCAGCCGCAGCACCCGTATACCCGCAAGCTCATCGACAGCCGCCCGCCGCGGGACGTCGCCGAGCCGCGCGCGGGTGAGGCCCCGGTGATGCAGGCGCAGGACCTGCGGGTCAGCTATCCGACGCCGCTGCCGGGCTTGCGGGGCTGGTTCCGCAAGGGCGAGTTCGTGGCCGTCCACGGGGCGGCCTTCGAGGTGCCGCCCGGGGGCACGCTCGGCATCGTCGGGGAGTCCGGCTCCGGCAAATCGACCATGGCGCTCGCCGCGCTGGGGCTGCTTCCGCACCGGGGCGCGCTGCAGGTCGTGGGCAGGCAGTGGGGCCCGGACAGCGCCGGCAACCGCGGCATCCGCAGGCTGGTCCAGGTGGTGTTCCAGGACCCGTTCTCGTCGCTTTCGCCGCGGATGACCGTGGAGGAAATCGTCGGCGAAGGCCTGCTGGTGCACGAGCCCGGGCTCAGCCTGGCCCAGCGGCGCGACCGCGTGATCCCGGTGCTGGAGGAGGTCGGCCTGACGGAAGCCCAGTTCCCGGGCCTGCTGGGCCGCTACCCGCACGAGTTCTCCGGCGGCCAGCGGCAGAGGCTGGCGATCGCGCGCGCCCTGGTGGTGGAGCCGCAGGTGCTGGTGCTGGACGAGCCGACCAGCGCACTGGACGTCACGATCCAGAAGCAGGTCTTGAAATTGCTGCAACGGCTGCAACGTGAGAGGGGACTGACGTACCTGCTGATCACCCACGACGTCGACGTGATCTGGGCCATGGCGCACCAGGTGCTGGTGATGAAGGACGGCCGGGTGGTCGAATCCGGCCCGGTGGAAGAGGTCCTGCAGTCGCCCCGCGACCCGTACACGCGCACGCTGGTGGCCGCCGCGGCCTGACAGGCGCCGCAAAGCCCCTGCTGCCTTGCGAGCCGGGTCACACAAGGCTACAATACCGGCTTCACGACCAAACGGGCGGGTACCAACCGCCCGTTTTTTTTGGTTCAACGACACTCACTTGGCACTACAAGATCTCGTCGCGCAGACCGTGGCCGGCTTGGGCTACGAACTGGTGGAGCTGGAACGCTCCGCCGGTGGCACTTTGCGCGTGACGATCGATTTTCCGTGGCAGCGCCCGGAAGCGGGTGCCGAGGAGCGGTTCGTGAACGTCGAGGACTGCGAGCGCGTCACGCGGCAGCTGCAGTACACGCTGGAAGTCGAGGAGGTCGACTACAAGCGCCTCGAGGTGTCGTCGCCGGGCATCGACCGCCCGTTGAGGCACGAGCAGGATTTCGAGCGGTTCGCCGGCGAGGTGGTCGACATCACGCTGAAGGCGCCGATGGGCGCGGCGGCCGCCGGGCAGGTGGCGCCGAACCGCCGCAAGTTCCGCGGCACGCTGGAGAAGGCAGGGTCGGGCTGGCAGGTGAGCTGGACCGACGAACCCGAGGCCAAGCCGGGCGCGCGGGTGTCGAAGAAGAAGAAGGAAGCCGTGCCCGTGCAGGTGCTCGGCTTCACGCTGGACGAGCTCAAGGATGCTCGCCTGGCGCCGATCGTTGATTTCAAGGGGCGCAAGCGCGCCGGGGTTCAGGAGTAGGGATATGAATCGCGAACTGTTGATGCTGGTGGACGCCATCTCGCGCGAGAAGAACGTCGAGCGCGACGTGGTGTTCGGCGCGGTGGAAGCCGCCCTGGCCCAGGCCACCAAGAAGCTGTACCAGGGCGAGGTCGACATCCGCGTGGCCGTCGACCGTGACAGCGGCGACTACGAAACCTTCCGCCGCTGGCTGGTCGTGCCCGACAGCGCGGGCCTGCAGAACCCCGACGCCGAGGAACTGCTGATGGACGCCCGCGAGCGCGTGCCGGACGCGGAAGAGGGCGAGTACATCGAGGAAGGCATCGAGTCGCTGCCGATCGGCCGCATCGGCGCCATGGCCGCCAAGCAGGTCATCCTGCAGAAGATCCGCGACGCCGAGCGCGAGATGCTGCTCAACGACTTCATGTCGCGCGGCGACAAGATCTTCGTGGGCACCGTCAAGCGCATGGACAAGGGCGACATCATCGTCGAGAGCGGCCGCGTCGAGGGACGCCTGCGCCGCGGCGAGATGATCCCCAAGGAGAACCTGCGCAACGGCGACCGCGTCCGCGCCATGATCATGGAAGTCGACCTGACGCTGCGCGGCGCGCCCATCATCCTGTCGCGCGCGGCCCCCGAGTTCATGATCGAGCTGTTCCGCCAGGAAGTGCCCGAGATCGAGCAGGGCCTGCTGGAGATCAAGAGCTGCGCCCGCGACCCGGGTTCGCGCGCCAAGATCGCCGTGGTCTCGCACGACAAGCGCGTCGACCCCATCGGCACCTGCGTCGGCGTGCGCGGTTCGCGCGTCAACGCGGTCACCAACGAGCTGGCCGGCGAGCGCGTGGACATCGTGCTGTGGTCCGAGGACCCGGCGCAGTTCGTGATCGGCGCGCTGGCGCCCGCCAACGTGACCTCCATCGTCGTCGACGAGGAGAAGCACGCGATGGACGTGGTGGTCGACGAGGAGAACCTCGCCATCGCCATCGGCCGCGGCGGCCAGAACGTGCGCCTGGCGTCCGAGCTGACCGGCTGGAAGATCAACATCATGGACGCCAACGAGTCGGCCCAGAAGCAGGCCGAGGAGCAGTCCACGATCCGCCAGCTGTTCATGGAGAAGCTGGACGTCGACGAGGAGATCGCCGACATCCTGATCGTCGAGGGCTTCACCAGCCTGGAGGAAGTGGCGTACGTGCCCATCTCCGAGATGCTGGAGATCGAGTCCTTCGACGAGGACACGGTGAACGAACTCCGCACGCGCGCCAAGGATGCGCTGCTGACGATGGAGATCCAGCGCGAGGAAAGCGTCGAGGAAGTCTCGCAGGACCTGCGCGACCTCGACGGCCTGAACCCGCAGCTGATCGCACAGCTCGCCGAGAACGGCGTGCACACCCGCGACGAGCTGGCCGACCTGGCCGTCGACGAACTGACAGACATCACCGGCCAGTCCGCGGACGAGGCCAAGACCCTGATCATGAAAGCGCGTGAACACTGGTTCACCGGCGCCGCGGCCACGGCCGCCCATGAGTGATGGGAGGAACTGAGAACACATGTCGAGTACCACCGTCGCCGAGTTCGCCAACGAACTCAAGAAATCGCCCGAGACGCTGCTGGAACAGCTGAAGAGCGCCGGCGTGTCCAAGTCCGCGCCGACCGATCCGCTGTCGGACGCCGACAAGCAGAAGCTGCTGGGTTACCTCCAGGCCAGCCACGGCACCGCCACGCCCGAACGCAAGAAGATCACCCTGGTGAAGAAGTCCACCAGCGAGATCAAGCAGGCGGACGCCACCGGCAAGGCGCGCACGATCCAGGTGGAAGTGCGCAAGAAGCGCACCTTCATCAAGCGTGACGAAGGCTCGGACACCGCCGTGGTGGAAGCCGACACGCCCGCGCAGGCCACCCCGTCCGGCCCGGACGAGGCCGAACTGGCCCGCCGCGAGGAGGAAGCCCGCCGCCAGGCCGAGCTGATCCGCCGCCAGGAAGAGGAACTCGCGGCCAAGCGCCGCGAGCGCGAGGAGCAGGAAGCCCGCGAGCGCGCGGCCGAAGAGGCGCGTGCCCTGGCCGAACGCGAGCGCGAGGCGCAGGCCCGTGCGGAGGCCTACTCGAGCGAGAAGGCCGGTGCCAGCGCGGCCAAGGCCGCGGAAGCCGAAGCCGCCCAGGCCGTGGCCAAGGCCCAGTCCGAAGCCCGCGAGAAGGCCGCCCAGGAAGCGCGCGACAAGGCCGCCGCCGAATCGAAGGCCCGTGCCGACGAGGAAGCCTCGCGCGCCAAGGACCTGCAGGAACGCCGCCGCAAGGCCGAAGCCGAGGCCGCCGCCATCCGTTCGATGATGAGCGCGCCCAAGAAGGTGCTGGTCGCCAAGGCGCCCGAGAAGCCGGTCGCCAAGGCGCCGGAACCCGGCAAGCCCGCGGTCAAGGGCACGCTGCACAAGCCGCCGGCGCAGGCGCCGCGCCCCGGCACGTCCGCCCCCGCGCCCACCGGCCCGGGCGCCGGCAAGGAAGTGAAGTCCGCCAAGCTGTCCTCCAGCTGGGCGAACGACCCGGCCAAGAAGAAGGAAATCAAGACCCGCGGCGACACGTCCGGCGGCGTCGGCCGCAATTCGTGGCGCGGCGGCCCCCGTGGCGGCCGGCGCGACCACCGCGACCGCGACGACCACCAGCAGGCCGCGCCGGTCGAGCAGCGCGTGCTCGAAGTGCACGTGCCGGAGACCATCACGGTGTCCGAACTCGCGCACAAGATGGCGATCAAGGCCTCCGAGGTCATCAAGGTGCTGATGAAGATGGGCCAGCTGGTCACCATCAACCAGTCGCTGGACCAGGACACCGCCATGATCGTGGTGGAGGAGATGGGCCACAAGGCGCTGACCGCGGCGCTGGACGACCCGGAAGCCTTCACCGAGGAAGACGTCGGCGCGACGAGCGCCGAGGCGCTGCCGCGCGCCCCGGTCGTCACCGTCATGGGCCACGTCGACCACGGCAAGACCTCGCTGCTGGACTACATCCGCCGCGCCAAGGTGGCGGCGGGCGAAGCCGGCGGCATCACGCAGCACATCGGCGCGTACCACGTCGAGACCCCGCGTGGCGTGATCTCCTTCCTGGACACCCCGGGCCACGAGGCGTTCACCGCCATGCGTGCCCGCGGCGCCCAGGCCACCGACATCGTCATCCTGGTGGTGGCGGCCGACGACGGCGTCATGCCGCAGACGAAGGAAGCCATCAAGCACGCCAAGGCGGCCGGCGTCCCGATCGTCGTGGCGATCAACAAGATCGACAAGCCCGATGCCAACACCGACCGCGTGAAGCAGGAGCTGGTGGCCGAGGAAGTGGTGCCGGAAGAGTACGGCGGCGAGTCGCCGTTCGTGCCCGTGTCCGCCAAGACGGGCCAGGGCGTGGACGACCTGCTGGAGCAGGTGCTGCTGCAGGCCGAAGTGCTGGAGCTGAAGGCGCCGGTGGACGCGATGGCCAAGGGCCTCGTCATCGAAGCGCAGCTGGACAAGGGCCGCGGCCCGGTCGCCACCGTGCTGGTGCAGTCCGGCACGCTGAAGACGGGCGACGTGGTGCTGGCCGGCCAGACCTACGGCCGCGTGCGCGCCATGCTGGACGAGAACGGCAAGAGCATCAAGTCGGCGGGTCCCTCCATCCCGGTGGAGATCCAGGGCCTGACCGAGGTGCCGCAGGCCGGCGACGAGTTCATGGTGATGTCCGACGAGCGCCGCGCGCGCGAGATCGCGACCTACCGCGCCGGCAAGTTCCGCAACACGAAGCTGGCCAAGCAGCAGGCCGCCAAGCTGGAGAACATGTTCTCGGACATGACCGCCGGCGAGGTGAAGACGCTGCCCATCATCGTCAAGGCCGACGTGCAGGGCTCGCAGGAAGCGCTGGCGCAATCGCTGCTCAAGCTGTCGAACGAAGAGGTCAAGGTCCAGATGGTCTATGCCGCCGTCGGCGGCATCAGCGAGTCGGACGTCAACCTGGCGATCGCCTCCAAGGCCATCATCATCGGCTTCAACGTGCGCGCCGATTCCGGTGCGCGCAAGCTGGCCGAAGGCAACGGCATCGAGCTGCGCTACTACAACATCATCTACGACGCGGTGGATGAACTGAAGGCGGCGATGTCCGGGATGCTGGCGCCGGAGAAGCGGGAAGAGGTCATCGGCTCCGCCGAGATCCGCACCGTGTTCGTGGCGTCCAAGATCGGCACGGTCGCGGGTTGCATGGTCACCTCCGGCCAGGTCACGCGCAACGCCCACTTCCGCCTGCTGCGCCAGAACGTGGTGATCTACACCGGCGAGCTGGAGTCGCTCAAGCGCCTGAAGGACGACGTGCGCGAGGTCAAGGAAGGCTTCGAGTGCGGCATCAAGCTGAAGAACTACAACGACATCAAGGAAGGCGACCAGCTCGAGTTCTTCGAAGTCAAGGAGATCGCGCGGACGCTGTGAGCGGACGGGCGCAGGCCCCATGAAGAAGAAGTCATCCACCCCCAACCGCGGCTTCAAGGTCGCCGACCAGATCCAGCGCGACCTGTCGGAGCTGATCGCGCGCGAACTGAAGGACCCGCGGGTGGGGATGGTGACGATCAATGCCGTGGAGGTCACGCCCGACTACGCCCACGCCAAGGTGTTCTTCAGCATCCTGGTGGGCGACCCGGACGAGACCACGGAGGCCTTGAACCAGGCCGCCGGCTTCCTGCGCAACCACCTGTTCAAGCGCCTGCACATCCACACGGTGCCGACGCTCCATTTCCAGTTCGACCGCACCACCGAGCGCGCGGCCGACATGAACGCCCTGATCGCCAAGGCGGTCTCCTCCCGTTCCAAGGAAGACTAGGACGTGAACGCGCCACGCACCAGGGTGCAGCGGCGCCCTGTGCATGGGGTGTTGCTCATCGACAAGCCGCTGGGGTTCTCCAGCAACGACGCGCTGCAGAAGGCCAAGTGGCTGCTGCGGGCGGAGAAGGCCGGCCACACCGGCACGCTGGACCCGATGGCCACCGGCGTGTTGCCGCTGTGCTTCGGGGCGGCGACCAAGTTCAGCCAGCTGCACCTGGACGCGGACAAGACCTACGAGGCGGTGGCGCAGCTCGGTGTGCGCACCGCGAGCGGGGACGCCGAGGGCGAGGTGATAGCGCGGCGCGACGTTCCGGCGATCACGCCGGAGCGCCTGGCGGAAGTGCAGGCGGCTTTCACGGGAGCGATCACGCAGGTGCCGCCGATGCACAGTGCCCTGAAGAAGGACGGCAAGGCGCTGTACGAGTACGCGCGCGCCGGCATCGAGGTGGATCGCGCGGCGCGGGACGTGACGGTGTTCGACCTGCAGCTGTCGCTGGCCGGGCCGGCGCTGCTGAAGATGGTGGCCAAGGTCAGCAAGGGGACGTACATCCGGACCCTGGGCGAGGACATCGGGCAGGCCCTGGGCTGCGGCGCCCACCTGGTGTCGCTGCGGAGAATCGCGACCGGCCCGTTCGTTGCTTCGCAGTGCCTGACGCTGTCGGAACTCGAGGCGCTGCCCGAATCAGACAGGCAGGCCCGGTTGCTGCCCGTGGACGCGCTGCTGCCCGGTCACGACCGCGTCACGCTCGGCGCGGAAGATGCCGGCCGCTTCCTGAGCGGCCTGCGCCGGCGCGGCGCCTGGCGCGACGCCGAAAGAATCGCCGTGTACGGGAAGGCGCCGCCGGCGCTCCTGGGCACGGCCCATGCGAAGGCGGGGGAACTGATCCCCTCCCGCCTGCTGAGCCCGATCGAAATCCAGCAAATCCTCGGCGCGACCGAGCCAGAGAACGTATGACGCAAATCCGAAACATCGCCATCATCGCCCACGTCGACCACGGCAAGACCACCATGGTGGACCAGCTGCTGCGCCAGTCGGGCACCTTCGCCGAACACGAGAAGGTGGTCGACACCGTCATGGACAACAACGCCATCGAACGGGAACGCGGCATCACGATCCTGGCCAAGAACTGCGCGGTCAGCTGGAAGGGCACGCACATCAACATCGTCGACACCCCCGGCCACGCGGACTTCGGCGGCGAGGTGGAGCGCGCGCTGTCCATGGTCGACGGCGTGGTGCTGCTGATCGACGCCCAGGAAGGCCCGATGCCGCAGACGCGCTTCGTCACGAAGAAGGCGCTGGCCCTGGGCCTGCGCCCGATCCTGGTGGTGAACAAGGTCGACAAGCCGGGCGCGAACCCCGACAAGGTCGTCAACGCGGCCTTCGACCTGTTCGACAAGCTCGGCGCCACCGACGACCAGCTGGACTTCCCGGTGGTCTACGCCTCCGGCATCAACGGCTGGTCCTCGCTGGAGGAGGGCACGCCCGGCGAGCAGTGGGGCAAGGACATGTCGGCCCTGTTCGACACCATCCTGTCGCACGTGCCGGAGCACAAGGGCGACCCCGAGGCGCCGCTGCAGCTGCAGATCTCGGCGCTGGACTACTCCAGCTTCGTGGGCCGCATCGGCGTCGGCCGCATCAACGCCGGCACCCTGCGCCCCATGCAGGAAGTGCTGGTCATGGAAGGCCCGGACGGCAAGTCGCTCAAGGGCAAGATCAACCAGGTCCTCACCTTCGAAGGCCTGACGCGCGTGCAGGTGAAGGAAGCCGGCCCCGGCGACATCGTGCTGATCAACGGCATCGAGGAGATCGGCATCGGCGTGACCATCACCGACCCGAACAACCCGGCGCCGCTGCCGATGCTGAAGATCGACGAGCCGACGCTCACGATGAACTTCTGCGTCAACACCAGCCCGCTGGCCGGCCGCGAAGGCAAGTACGTCACCAGCCGCCAGATCTGGGACCGCCTGCAGAAGGAACTGCAGTCGAACGTGGCCCTGCGCGTCAAGGAAACCGACGAGGAAGGCGTGTTCGAAGTGATGGGCCGCGGTGAACTGCACCTGACCATCCTGGTCGAGAACATGCGCCGCGAAGGCTACGAACTGGCGGTGTCCAAGCCCCGCGTGGTGTTCCAGACCATCAACGGCGAGAAGCACGAGCCGATCGAACTGGTGACGGCCGACATCGAGGACCAGCACCAGGGCGGCGTGATGCAGGCGCTGGGCGAGCGCAAGGGCGAGCTGGTGAACATGGAGCCGGACGGCCGCGGCCGCGTCCGCCTGGAGTACCGCATCCCGGCGCGGGGCCTGATCGGCTTCTCCAACGAGTTCATGAACCTCACGCGCGGTTCGGGCCTGATCTCCAACATCTTCGACGGCTACGAGCCGTTCAAGGGCGAGATCGCCAGCCGCAAGAACGGCGTGCTGATCTCCATGGACGACGGCGAGATCTTCACCTATGCCCTCGGCAAGCTGGACGACCGCGGCCGCATGTTCGTGAAGCCGAACGACCCGGTCTACGAAGGCATGATCGTCGGCATCCACAACCGCGACAACGACCTGGTGGTCAACGCCACCCGCACCAAGCAGCTGACCAACTTCCGCGTCAGCGGCAAGGAAGACGCGATCAAGATCACGCCGCCGATCGAGCTGACGCTGGAATATGGCGTGGAGTTCATCGAGGACGACGAGCTGGTCGAGATCACGCCCAAGTCGGTCCGCCTGCGCAAGCGTTTCCTGAAGGAGCACGAGCGCAAGCGCGCCCTGCGCGAAGCCGCGTAACTGGTCCCCCCCGAAGCGGCCTGCGGCCGCCTCCCCCCGAGGGGGCGCCACCAGCGGCCCGGCAAAGCCGGTTCCGCGGTGGCACTGGATGGGGTCCTCCCTGGTCCCGCTACCATCTCGTGCTGATGAAACTCACCCACACCCGCGCGGTATTCCTCATGGTGGCGGTGACCCTGATGTGGTCCATCGCGGGGGTCGTGACCCGGCACCTGGAACAGGCGCAAAGCTTCGAAGTGACCTTCTGGCGCAGCTTCTTCACGGTGCTCTCGCTGCTGGTCATCCTGCCCTTCTTCCAGGGCCGCGTCGTCTTCAGCAAGATCCGCCACGCGGGCGCGTCGCTGTGGCTCTCCGGCGTCTGCTGGAGCGTCATGTTCACCGCCTTCATGGTGGCGCTCACGCTGACCAGCGTCGCGAACGTGCTGGTGACCATGGCCATCGGCCCGTTCCTGACGGCGCTGATCGCCCGCGTGTTCATCGGGCACCGGATCCCGCCGCGCACCTGGGCCGCCATCCTGGTGGCGGGGGCCGGCATTGCCTACATGTACGGCACGCAGGTCGAAGGCGGCGGGCTGGCCGGCACCCTGGTGGCCCTCTGCGTGCCGCTGGCCGGCGGCATCAACTGGACGATCACGCAGCGCGCCCACGCGCGCGGCGAGAACATCGACCTGGTGCCGGCGGTGCTGGTCGGTGCCGTGATCTCCTCGCTGGCGACGCTGCCGCTGGCGATGCCGTTCCAGGCGTCGGGCCACGACATCGCGCTGCTGGCGCTGCTGGGGCTGGTGCAGCTGGCCATTCCGTGTGCGCTGGCCGTGATGTGCGCGCGCGTGCTCGCCGCGCCCGAGATCTCCCTGCTGGCGCTGCTCGAGGTGATCTTCGGGATCCTGCTGGCGTGGTTCGGCGCCGGCGAAGCACCCGGGCCCACGGTGCTCACCGGCGGGGCACTGGTGATCGGCGCGCTGGTGGCCAACGAGCTGGTGGGGTGGAGGCAACGGGCATGAGCCACATCCGTACGGAGGTGCGCGGCAGCGCCGGCCTCGTCACGCTGGACCGGCCGAAGGCACTGAACGCGCTGTCGCTGGACATGATCCGCGACCTCACCGTGGCGCTGCTCGCCTGGCGCGACGACCCGCGCGTGGAGCGCGTCGCCCTGCGCGGCATGGGCAGGGAAGGTCCGTTCGGTGCCTTCTGCGCCGGCGGCGACATCCGCTTCTTCCACCAGGCGGTGCTCGCCGGGGATCCCCGGCTCGAGGACTTCTTCACCGAGGAATACACGCTCAACCACTTGATCCACGCCTACCCGAAGCCCTACGTGGTCTTCATGGACGGCATCGTGATGGGCGGCGGCATGGGCATTTCCGCGCACGGCGGCGACGCCAGCCTGCGCATCGCCACCGAACGCACGAAGATGGCGATGCCGGAGACCAACATCGGCCTGTTCCCGGACGTCGGCGGCGGCTGGTTCCTCTCCCGCTGTCCCGGCCGCATCGGCGAGTACCTCGCGCTCACGGGGCAGCTGATCGGAGGCCACGACGCGGTGACGGCGCGCCTGGCCGACATCGTCGTGGCCTCGTCCGAGGTGCCGGCACTGTGGGACGATCTTGGCGACGACGAGGCGTTCGCCCGCCTGCGCGAACGCGTTGCGCAGGCGCCCGCGGACGGCGGCGCCAGCGCCCTCGCGGCGCGGCGGGCGGACATCGACCGCTTCTTCGGCCTGCCGACGGTCGGGGCCATCGTCGCGGCGCTCGAGGCGGACCCGTCCCCGTTCGCGACCGAGACGGCGGCGCTGCTGCGCAAGCGTTCGCCGCTGATGCTGCACGTCACGTTGGAGCACGTGCGCCGGGCCCGCCACATGAAGCTCGCGGACGACCTGCGCATGGAACGCGACATGGTGCGGCACTGCTTCCAGTTGCGCCCCGGCGCGGCCGGCGAAACCTTCGAAGGGATCCGCGCGCTGGCGATCGACAAGGACCACGCGCCGCGCTGGGATCCGGCGCGCATCGAGGACGTCACGCCCGGGATGGTGGAAGCGTTCTTCGCCAGCCCGTGGCCCGTTCACGCGCATCCGCTGCGGGCGCTGGTCTAGCTCACAACTGCCGGTGGACGTGCTCCGCCAGCGTGAGCAGCTTCTGCCGCGGGTGCTTGCCCGCCAGCGCATAGCCGAAGCCCTCGTCGACCCAGTAGAACGTGGCGACCGCCCCTTCGCTCCCGAACCGGAACGCCGTTGCGCCGCCGGCCGCCTTCAGGTTCGGGTCGTCGATGGCGCCGACGTAGAGCGTGATGCGTTCGCCGGCGGCGTCCTGGAACATGAACTGCGCCCGCGCGCCCTTGTCGCCCGGCAACAGCCGGCCGCCCACCAGTTCGTAGCCGACCGCCTGCAGGTTCGGCACCTTCAAGGGCCGGTTCAGCCGCTTCGACAGCCACTGCACCAGGTGGTCCTGCTGCGAGGCGTCGACTTCGACCGGATGCCGCACCTCCGGCAGGTACACCGAATGCGCCAGCACCGCCTGCCGCGCGAACTCGCTGGCGCCACGGGTGCCGGCGAGGAGCTGCCCGTCCAGGCGCGACTGCCACTGCTGGTGGCCGGCCCAGCCGGCGGCAAATGCCACCAGCACCGACGCGGCGAGGCCGCCCCAACGCGCAACGCGCTGCACATTGCTGCCGCGGTGTTGCAGCCGCTCGGCGGCCTCGCGCAGGGTGGGCGGGACCGGTTCCTGCAACAGCGGCGCGTGCAGCGCCCGCAAGGCCTCCTTCTGTCGCGTCCAGGCCGCCACCGTTTCGGCGGCTGCCGGATCCGCGGCAAGCCGGGCCTGCACTGCCGCCCGTGCGGCGGCATCCAGCCGGCCGTCGACGTAGGCGTGCAGTTCGGCTTCGTCGCGCAGCAGGTCGGGGTCCTCTTTCATCGCTCGTCCACTTTCACTTCATCCGGCGCAGCGCGGGCTGGCCGGCCGCGGGCGGCTGCCGCCCGTCCATCAGTTCGCGCAGGCGGCTGCGCGCGCGCGACAGGCGCGACATCACCGTGCCGATCGGCACGCCTGTCACGCGTGCGGCGTCCTCATACGAGAGGTCCTGCAACGCCACCAGCAGCAGCACTTCGCGCTGCTCCTCCGGCAGCCGCAGCAGGCAACGCTGGAGGTCCAGGGCCTGGTCGGCGCCGCCGGCCGGTGCGACCAGCTCGCCCGCCGCGTCGTCCACGTCCACCCGCTGCGCCTGCTGGCGCAGGGCCCGGCGGGCGCCATCGACGAACAGGTTGTGCATCAGCGTGAACAGCCAGGCGCGCAGGTCGCTGCCGGCGGCCCAGAGCTGCCAGCGGTCGCAGGCACGCTCGAGGGTGTCCTGCACGAGGTCGTCGGCGGCCCAGGCGTCGCCGGTGAGCGAACGCGCATAGCGGCGCAGGTCGGGGATGTGCCCGACCAGTCCGGAAGGCGTGCCCGCGTCCCCCATGCGGCAAGAGCCGGTCCGCGCGCCGGCTCAGGGCCGCGCGAGGCGCCAGGCGTTGTTCACGCCGTCGCCGGTGCGGTCGCCGGGGCGGGCGTCCTTGACCCAGTAGTACACGGGCTTGCCGCGGAAGGCCCACTGCCGGGCCCCGTCGTCGCGCGTCACGATGGTCCAGTCCCCGGCCGGCTGGTCCGAGGCGGATGCCATGAGCGGGGGCCAGTTCACGGCGCATTGGCCGTTGCAGGCCGACTTGCCCGAGCCCGCCGCGTCGCGGTCGAAGGTGTACAGGGTCATGCCGTTGGGGCCGACGAAGACGCCGTCGGCCATGCGGGCGGGCACGTGCGTGGTGGTGGCGCAGGCTGCGAGCAGCGCGGCGCAGGCGAGGGCGGCGAGGGTGGTGCGCATGGAGGTCTCCGGTGGTGGTCCTGCCTGCATGAACGCCGGCGGGGGCCGGTTTATTCCCCGCGCGGGAAAACACCGATCAGCGGTGCCTTTCCTTCATGGCGCGCTCGACCTCGCGCTTGCCCTCGCGGTCCTTGATGGTGTCGCGCTTGTCGTGTTCGGCCTTGCCCTTGGCCAGCGCGATCTCCGCCTTGACCTTGCCTTCCTTCCAGTAAAGCTGGATGGGCACGAGCGTGTAGCCCTTCTGCTCCACCTTGCCGACGAGGCGGCGGATCTCGTCCTTGTGCAGCAGCAGCTTCTTGGTGCGGACCGAATCCGGGCTGACGTGCGTGGAGGCGGTCTTGAGCGGGTTGATCTGGCACCCGATCAGGAACAGCTCGCCGTCGCGGATCACGACGTAGCCGTCGGTGAGCTGCACCTTGCCCGCGCGCAACGCCTTGACTTCCCAGCCTTGCAGCACCACGCCGGCCTCGTACCGCTCCTCGAAGAAGTAGTTGAACGCGGCCTTCTTGTTGTCGGCGATGCGGGAGGGTGATTCTTTTTTTGTCGCCATGGACTGACAGGTGGGGTCGGCGACGGCTCTCTACAATGCCGCGCGGGCCCGCAATTCTCCATGAAAACCGTCCACAAGTCCGTGCTCATCTGGTACAGCGCCGAAGAGATGTTCGCGCTGGTGACCGACGTGCCGAAGTACTGCGAGTTCCTGCCGTGGTGCGACCGCGCCAGCGTGCTCGCCCACGAGCCGGACGGGATGAAGGCGGAAATCGGCATCGCGTTCTCCGGCATCCACCAGACCTTCACCACGCGCAACACGCACGTCGCCGGGCGCGAGGTCCGCATGAAGCTGGTCGACGGGCCCTTTTCCCACCTCGATGGCGCGTGGAAGTTCCAGCCGCTCGGCCAGCCGGGGCAGCGCGCATGCAAGGTCACGCTGGAGATGCACTACAGCTTCAAGAGCACGGCGCTGGCCACGCTGGTGGGGCCGGTGTTCGACAAGATCGCCGGCAGCCTGGTCGACGCCTTCGTCAAGCGCGCCGAACAGGTCTACGGCTGAAGCGATGCCCCGCGTGACCGTGCTGTACTCGCCGGCGCCGCGCGAGGTGCTGGAGTGGACGCTGCAGCTGGCGGAGGGCGCCAGCGTGCGTGACGCCGTGCTCGCCAGCGGATGGCCGCAGGTGTGCGCGGGCCAGGATGTCTCGGGGCTGGAACTGGGGGTCTGGGGCCGGCGCTGCGCCCTCGACCAGGCGGTGCGCGATGGGGATCGCGTCGAGGTGTACCGGCCGCTGCTGGTGGACCCGAAGGTGGCCCGCCGCGAGCGCTTCCGCAAGCAGGGCACCCGGGCGGCCGGGCTGTTCGCGAAGCGGCGGCCCGGCGCGAAACCGGGTTACTGAGGCTGCGGCCCGCACTCGCGGGCGATCACGGAAGCGATGTGCTTGGACTCCGCGGCGCGCGTGGCATCGTCGATGAACTCGCGCTCGCCCTTGGCGTTGACGCGGGCGACCCGCTCGCCGGAATCGTAGGTGGCCTTGCTGGCCTTCGCGCGGTTGCAGTTCTCCAGGCGGGCGGCGGCCACTTTCTCTTCCTCGGCCTTCTTCTTGATCGCTTCCTCGGCCTCGGCCTGCTTGCGCTTCTGTTCGAGGGCGGGATCCTTGCCGGTGGGCTTGGGCAGGGCGGTGCCGGCAGCGGCCGCAGTGGAGGTGGCTTCCGGTGCGGCGGCGGGCGCCACCGCGCCGCGCTGGCCCGGCTGCTTCAGGATGCGGTCCGGCGCGATGTCGGGCGGCGGCGCCTGGTCGCTGAACACCCGGCGGCCCTGTTTGTCGACCCACTGCCACTGCGCGGCGGCAACGAGCGGCACGGAACATGCGATGGCGAGGAGGGCAAGGCGGGCGATCTTCATGCAGCCAGTTTAGCCCGGCAGGGCGCAAAAGCCCCCCACCTTATCCCTCATCGTGGTGCGCCGGCGCCACGCCGGCCGTGCGAAATTGCACGCGGGTACAATCCTTCTTTTGGAGCCTTCCCATGCGCCTTCTCGGAAAAGCGCTCACCTTCGACGACGTGTTGCTGGTGCCGGCGTTCTCCCAGGTCCTGCCCAAGGACACCTCCCTCGCCACCCGCGTCTCCCGCAACATCCAGCTGAACTTACCGCTCGTGTCCGCCGCCATGGACACGGTGACCGAGGCGCGCCTGGCGATCGCCATCGCCCAGGAGGGCGGCATGGGGATCGTGCACAAGAACCTCACCGCGCAGCAGCAGGCCGCCGAAGTGGCGCGCGTGAAACGTTACGAATCCGGCGTGCTGCGCGACCCGGTCGTGATCACGCCGCAGCACACCGTGCGGCAGGTCATCGCGATGCAGGAGCAGCTGGGGATCTCCGGCTTCCCGGTGCTCGATGGCGGCAAGGTGGTCGGCATCGTCACCGGCCGCGACCTGCGCTTCGAGACGCGCTACGACGTCCCGGTCAGCCAGATCATGACGCCGCGCGAGAAGCTGATCACCGTCAACGAGGGCACCAGCGCCCTCGAGGCCAAGGCGCTCCTCAACAAGCACCGGCTCGAGCGCCTGCTCGTGGTGAACGACGCGTTCGAGCTCAAGGGCCTGATCACCGTCAAGGACATCACCAAGCAGACCAGCTTTCCCAACGCGGCGCGTGACGCCAGCGGGCGGCTGCGCGTCGGCGCCGCCGTCGGCGTGGGCGAAGGCACCGAGGAGCGCGTGGAGGCGCTCGTGAAGGCGGGCGTCGATGCGATCGTGGTCGATACCGCGCACGGGCACAGCAAGGGCGTGATCGACCGCGTGCGCTGGGTGAAGCAGAACTATCCACAAGTCGACGTGATCGGCGGCAACATCGCCACCGGCGCCGCCGCCCGCGCGCTGGTCGAGGCCGGCGCCGACGCCGTCAAGGTGGGGATCGGCCCCGGGTCGATCTGCACCACGCGCATCGTCGCGGGCGTGGGCGTGCCGCAGATCACCGCGATAGACAACGTCGCGACGGCACTGGCCGGCAGCGGCGTGCCGCTCATCGCCGACGGCGGCATCCGCTATTCCGGCGACATCGCCAAGGCGATCGCCGCAGGGGCGAGCACCGTCATGATGGGTGGCATGTTCGCGGGGACGGAAGAAGCGCCTGGCGAGATCGTCCTCTACCAGGGCCGCAGCTACAAGAGCTACCGCGGCATGGGCTCGATCGGCGCGATGCAGCAGGGCAGCGCCGACCGCTACTTCCAGGAATCCAGCACCGGCAACCCCAATGCGGACAAGCTGGTGCCCGAGGGTATCGAAGGCCGCGTGCCGTACAAGGGCTCGCTCGTCACCATCGTGTTCCAGATGGCCGGGGGCCTGCGCGCCGCGATGGGTTACTGCGGCTGCGCGAACATCGAGGACATGCGCTCGCGCGCGGAATTCGTCCAGATCACGGCGGCCGGCATGCGCGAAAGCCACGTGCACGACGTGCAGATCACCAAGGAAGCGCCGAACTACCGCGCGGACTGATCCAGCGAGATCGAAAAAAGGGCCAGAAGTTTCTGGCCCTTTTTTCTGCAAGTCGTTAGAATCTGGCCAGATCAACGATCAGTCGAGCCAGAATGCAGACCGTTCCCATCCATCAGGCCAAGAGCCAGCTCTCCGAGCTCATCCGTGCCGTGGAGCAGGGGGAAGAGGTCGTCCTCACCCGCCACGGCAAGCGCGTCATCCGCCTGATCAAGGAACCCGAAACCGAGCAGCCCAGCATCGAGGCGCGCCGCCAGGCCATCCAGGCGGAACTCGACGCCTTGCGCGGCAAGGTCGGGCGCGAAGGCGGCGGGTTCCAGGAACTTTGGGCCGAGCACAAGCGGGAACGCGACGGCCGCGGCGAAGCCTGGACCGACGATCCCAAGGTGCCGCGTGCTGGTCGTTGACGCGTCGGCCTTCGCCAGCTGGGTCTTCCCGGACGAGGGCGGCGACCGGGTGTCGCAGGCACTCGTGCGCGTGATGACCGAGGAGGAGAGCGCCACCAGTGCGGCGATCTTCCCGCTCGAGGCGCTGCACGCGGCCGGCCGCGCGCTCGCGCGGGGCCGCTTCACGCCCACGGCCCACCAGCACGTGCTGCGGCTCCTCAGCCGGCTTCCCGTGGCGCTCGCCCCGCTGCGCGTGTCGCCGCTCGAATTCTGGGACTGGTCGCAATCGTTGAACCTCACGCCCTACGACGCCGCGTACCTGAAGGTCGCGGTCGACCTCAAAGCCCCCCTCGTCACGATGGACCGCGCCCTGCAGCGCGCCTGCCTCGTTCTCGAACACCCCCTGATCACCGACCTGGCCTGACCATGCAACACGACAAGATCCTCATCCTCGACTTCGGCTCCCAGGTCACGCAGCTGATCGCGCGCCGCGTGCGCGAGGCGCACGTCCTCTCCGAAGTGCACCCCTGCGACGTCTCGGACGAGTGGATCCGTGCCTATGCGGCCGATGGCTCGCTCAAGGGCGTGATCCTCTCCGGCAGCCACGCGAGCGTGTACGAGGAGACGACGGACAAGGCACCGCAGGCGGTGTTCGAGCTCGGCGTGCCGGTGCTGGGCATCTGCTACGGCATGCAGACCATGGCCCACCAGCTCGGAGGCAAGGTCGAAGGCGGCCACAAGCGCGAATTCGGCTTCGCCGCCGTCCGTGCCCGCGGCCACACGGAACTGCTGCGCGACATCGCCGACTTCACCACGCCCGAAGGCCACGGCATGCTGAACGTCTGGATGTCGCACGGCGACAAGGTCGTGGAGATGCCGCCCGGCTTCAAGCTGATGGCGTCCACCGACAGCTGCCCGATCGCCGGCATGGCGGACGAGGCGCGGCGCTTCTACGCCATCCAGTTCCACGCGGAGGTCACGCACACGGTGCAGGGCCGCGCGATCCTGGAGCGCTTCGTGCTGGGCATCTGCAAGGCGCGGCCAGACTGGGTGATGCGCGACCACATCGCCGAAGCCGTGGAGGCCATCCGCAAGCAGGTCGGGGACGAAGAGGTGATCCTCGGGCTTTCGGGCGGCGTCGATTCGTCGGTCGCCGCGGCGCTGATCCACCGCGCGATCGGCGACCAGCTCACCTGCGTGTTCGTCGACCACGGCCTGTTGCGCCTGGACGAAGGCGACATGGTCATGGACATGTTCGCCGGCAAGCTGCACGCGAAGGTCGTTCGGGTGGATGCGTCGGACCTGTTCCTCGGCAAGCTGGCCGGCGTGAGCGAGCCCGAAGCCAAGCGCAAGATCATCGGCGGCCTGTTCGTCGACGTCTTCAAGGCGGAGGCGGCCAAGATCAAGCAGACGCATGCCCGCCACGTCGCGTGGCTGGCGCAGGGCACCATCTACCCCGACGTCATCGAGTCGGGCGGCGCCAAGAGCAAGAAGGCCGTCACGATCAAGAGCCACCACAACGTCGGCGGGCTGCCGGAACAGCTGGGACTCAAGCTGCTGGAGCCGCTGCGCGACCTCTTCAAGGACGAAGTGCGCGAGCTGGGCGTGGCGCTCGGCCTGCCGCCGGAGATGGTCTACCGCCATCCCTTCCCCGGCCCGGGACTGGGCGTGCGCATCCTGGGCGAGGTGAAGAAGGAATACGCCGACCTGCTGCGCCGCGCCGACGCCATCTTCATCGAGGAATTGCGGAACTTCCGCGACGAGCACACCGGCAAGAGCTGGTACGACCTGACCAGCCAGGCCTTCACCGTGTTCCTGCCGGTCAAGAGCGTGGGCGTGATGGGCGACGGCCGCACCTACGACTACGTGGTGGCGCTGCGCGCGGTGCAGACCAGCGACTTCATGACGGCGGACTGGGCGGAGCTGCCGTACGCGCTGCTGAAGAAGGTGTCGGGGCGCATCATCAACGAGGTGCGCGGCATCAACCGGGTCACCTACGACGTGAGCAGCAAGCCGCCCGCGACCATCGAGTGGGAATGAGCCGGCGCGCATCGCAGTGATGCGGAATTCGCACGCGGGAACTCGGCCGCCGGCGCTACAGTGGCAGGCGAGGAGGGCGCCATGTACCAGCCGCCGCAGTTCAAGTCCGACGATCCCGCCATCGCCGCGGAGCTGATGCGCCGCTACCCGTTCGCGAGCCTGGTCTCGACGGACGACAGCGGCTTTCCCTACGTCACGCACCTGCCATTGCACCTCGAGCAGCAGGACGGCGGCTTCGTGCTCTGGGGCCATTGCGCCAGGCCGAACGCCCACTGGCGCTACCTGCAGGCCCGCCCGCGGGCGCTCGCCACCTTCCTGGGCCCGCATGCCTACCTGTCGCCGGAGGTCTATCCCGACCTGCATCGCGTGCCCACCTGGAACTACCTCACGGTGCACTGCAAGGTGGAAGCCCGGCTCGTGGAGGAGCCGCTCGCCAAGGACAGGCTGCTCAAGAAGCTGATCGGCGACCACGAGCCGCCGTTCGCGCAGCAGTGGCGCGACCTGGGCGAGGAATTCCAGCACAAGATGCTGGCCGGCATCGTCGGCTTCGAGCTGCGGGTGCTGGAGTGGGCCTGCAAGCTGAAACTGAACCAGCACCGGGCGGAATCGCATGCGCGCATGCGCGCGTCGTATGCTGCGGGCGGGCCGGCCGAGCGCGAACTCGCCGAGTGGATGGACCGGCTCGGAATGGAGGCAAGGTGATGCGCGCGATCTTCGGTGTGCTGGGACTTCTGGTCGTGGTGGCGATCGTGGGCGTGCTGGCGAAGCAGCAGCTCTCCGCGGGCGCGAAGCCGCGCACGGGCGCGCCGGCGGAGGCCGCGGCCCCCGTCGGGACGCCCAGGCAGCAGGTGCAGCAGGTGGAGCAGGCGGTGCAGGGCCTGATGCAGCAGGCCAGGCCGATGCCCGAGAACGACAAGTGAACCCCGCCACGCGCGACCAGGGCTTCATGCTGGAAGCGCTGGCGCAGGCGCGGCTGGCGCTGGCCGCGGGAGAAGTGCCGGTCGGCGCGGTGGTGGTCCACGAAGGGCGCATCGTCGGTCGCGGACACAACGCGCCCGTGGGAAGCCACGACCCCACGGCCCATGCGGAGATCCGTGCACTGCAGCAGGCGGCGCAGGCGCTGGGCAACTACCGGCTGGACGGCTGCGAGCTGTTCGTCACGCTGGAGCCCTGCGCCATGTGCAGCGGCGCCATCATGCACGCCCGCCTGGGGCGCGTGGTGTTCGCGGCGTCCGACCCGAAGACGGGCGCGGCAGGCTCCGTGCTGGACCTGTTCGGCGAAAGGCGCCTCAACCACCAGACCCAGGTGCAGGGCGGCGTCCTGGCGCAGGAATGCGGAGCGCTGTTGTCCGAGTTCTTCCGCGCGCGCCGGCAGGAGGCGCGCGCCGGCGCCCAGCCCCTGCGGGACGACGCCCTGCGCACGCCGGACGATCGCTTCCGCGACTTGCCCGGCTACCCCTGGGCTCCACACTACATCGCGGACCTGCCGTCCCTGGCCGGCCTGCGCATGCACTACCTGGACGAAGGGCCGCGCGATGCACCGCGCACCTGGCTGTGCCTGCACGGCAACCCGGCCTGGAGCTATCTCTACCGCCGGATGATCCCCGTGTTCCTCGAAGCGGGCGACCGGGTGGTCGCGCCGGACCTGGTGGGCTTCGGGAAGAGCGACAAGCCCAAGCGCGATGCGGCGCACAGCTTCGAATGGCACCGGCAGGTGCTGCTGGAGTTCGTGGAGCGACTGGACCTGCGCCACGTCGTGCTGGCCGTCCAGGACTGGGGCGGGCTCCTCGGGCTGACGTTGCCGATGGAAGACCCGGCGCGCTACGAAGGGCTGCTCGTGATGAACACGACGCTGGCCACGGGCGACGTGCCCCTCAGCCTGGGCTTCGTCGCCTGGCGCGACATGTGCGCGAAGAATCCCGAGTTCGACGTGGCGCGCCTGTTCGCCCGGGGCAATCCGCACCTGCGTGCGGAGGAATGCGCTGCGTACGCGGCCCCTTTCCCGGATGCCGGGCACCGCGCGGCGCTGCGCGCCTTCCCGCCGATGGTCCCTGCGCGCCCGGACGCCGGCGGCGCCGCCATCTCGCGCCAGGCCCGCGACTTCCTCTCGCAACGCTGGGAAGGCCGGTCGCTCATGGCCATCGGCGCCCAGGACCCCGTGCTCGGCCCGGCCGTGATGGACGCGCTGCGCGCGCAGATCCGCGGCTGTCCCGAGCCGATGGTGCTCCCGCAGGCGGGACACTTCGTGCAGGAGCATGGCGAGGAGATCGCACGCAAGGCGGTGGGATACTTCCGCCCGTGACGAAAAAGCGCATCTACCTCTTCTCCCCCTCCAGCGCCGTGCGCAACAAGGCTGCCGTGCGGCGCGGCATCGCCCGGCTGAAGGCCCTGGGCCACGAGGTCGAACTCGATCCGGCCGTCTTTGCCACCCACATGCGCTTCGCGGGGGACGACGACACCCGACTCGCCGCCATCGAACGCGCCGCGGCCAGCGGCGCCGACATCGCGTTGATCACGCGCGGCGGCTACGGCCTCACGCGCCTGCTGCCGCGCCTGCCCTACAAGGCCATCGCCAGGGCGATCGACCATGGCACCGAGTTCGTGGGCCTCAGCGACTTCACCGCGTTCCAGAACGCCGTGCTTGCGGAAACGGGTCGGACCACCTGGTCCGGTCCGGCCGTGGGCGAGGACTTCGGCGTGGAGGGCGAACCCGACGAGATCATGCAGGCCTGCTTCGAGGACCTGGTCGAGGGGCAGGGAGAAGGCTCGGGCTGGCGACTGCCGGCCGCGGAAGGACGGGAGGCGCCGCTGCAGGAAAAGGGCGTGCTGTGGGGCGGGAACCTGGCCATCGTGGCCGCCCTGGCCGGGACGCCCTGGATGCCGAAGATCAAGGGCGGGATCCTGTTCCTGGAGGACGTCTCGGAGCATCCGTACCGGATCGAGCGGATGCTGACGCAGCTGCTCTATGCCGGCGTGCTGGAGCGACAGAAGGCGATCGTCCTGGGGCACTTCACCAACTGGGTGCCGGTGCCGCACGACAAGGGTTTCAAGCTGAAGTCGGTCGTGGACTGGCTGCGCAACGAAGTGAAGGCGCCGGTGCTGACCGGGCTGCCGTTCGGGCACGTGCCCACGAAGGTCTGCCTGCCGGTCGGGGCCAAGGTCACGCTCGCGGCAGAGGGCCGCGACGCATTCCTGATCTGGGGACACCTGCACCGCCACCACCACTAGGGTGGCGCGGCATCAGCCCATGAGGGGACTGGGGCGGGAGGTCAAGCTGCCGGGCAGCAGCCCGTGGAACATGCGGGTGATCTTCTGGACCTGCTGGCGAGCCGTGGCTTCGCCTTCGATCGCCGCGAGGGCGGCCATCAGGTCGCCGCGCAGGTACCACAGGCCCTGGATGTCGTTGGCATAGCGGATGCGGCGCGTGACGTTCGCGAACTGGCGCGTGCCGTTCTCGCCGAGCAGGGCGAGCATGGCTTCGCGGATGTCTTCGGCGCTGGTTTCCAGCATCGAATCCGACGGGGCCACGGGATTCCCCAGCAATCCGTAGATGCTGTTTCGCAGGGTTCCCTTGAAGAAACGCATTCAAACCACCTCGCCACAACGACTTTTGTCCCAGGAGGTGATGAAGGTAGTTCATTCGTACGGGGGTTGACAACCCGCGGGTCGTGACGAAGTTGGCGAAATGAAGCAGTTCGCACCATCTTTGCACGCCGCTGGTCGGGTTCCAACCCACAAACCGGCGCCGGGATGAATACCTAAGACCTCATCTTCCAGGACCCTCCCTCGGACGATTCCTAGCGCGCCTAGTCCGCAGGACGGTCCCGATTCGGAGTCCTCCGAGCCTTCGTTTCAGCGCACGCCGATGTCGCGCCGGCCGTCCTTTCGCGATAGTTCGTTCCATGATTTCGAACGGCTCCATCAAGGTCTTCCTCGCGGACGACTCGCTCCAGATCCGGGAGCGCGTCAACGCGCTGCTGGCCACCGCCCGGATGGACGTGATCGGCCAGGCCGCCACGCCCGCCGCCTGCATCAGCGGCATCCTCGACACGCACCCGGACGTCGTCGTGCTGGACCACCAGCTCGAAGGCGGCACGGGCCTGCAGGTGCTCAAGGCGGTGCGCGACGCCGACCGGCAGGTCGCCTTCGTCGTGTTCAGCAACAACTCGGCGCCGGCCTACCGCAAGCGCTACCTGAACGAAGGCGCCGCCTGCTTCCTGGACAAGAGCACCGAATTCGACCAGCTCACCGTCGCCGTCGCCGAAGCCGGCCGTCGCGCCGTTCACTGAAAAAGATCACCGAGGGACCCCACATGCAAACCGCCACGCTCCGCGCCGCCACCGCTCCCATCCGCATCGTGCCCCGCCAGGCGCTCGCCGAAGCGCCTGCGCCGACGGCCACGATCACCACGCTGTGTTCCACCTGCCACCTGAAGGACCTCTGCCTGCCTTGCGGGTTGACCGGCACGGACGTCCAGCGGCTCGACGGGCTGAAGTTCGCCCGCCGCCGCATCAAGGAAGGCCAGGCGCTGTACCACGAGGGCGAGAAGTTCCAGTTCATCTACGCGGTGCGCAGCGGAACCTTCAAGTCGCACCTGACGCTCAAGGACGGCCGTGAACAGGTCACCGGCTTCCAGATGGCGGGCGAGCTGCTGGGCCTGGACGGCCTGGCTTCCGGCCAGCTGGCGAGCAGCGCGATCGCCCTCGAAGACGCCGAGATCTGCGCCATTCCCTACGCCCACCTAAGCGAGCTGGCCGCCAGCAGCACCGACCTGCAGCACGTGATCTCGCGCCTCATGAGCCGCGAGATCGTGCGCGAGCACAGCCTGATGATGCTGCTGGGGAGCATGAACGCGGAAGAGCGCCTGGCGGCCTTCCTGCTGAACATCTCGCAGCGCCTGAAGGCGCGCGGCTACTCGGCGAGCGAGTTCCACCTGCGGATGTCGCGTGCCGAGATCGGCAGCTATTTGGGGATGAAGCTCGAGACCGTCAGCCGCACCTTCTCGGCGTTCCAGCACCAGCGGCTGCTGGACGTCGACAAGAAGCACGTGCGCATCGTCGACCTCGAAGGCTTGCAGCGCGCCTTCGACCTGCGCGTGCACTGACGCCGAGCGTCAGGCGGCCGCGCAGACCTCGCGCACCGCCTCGGCCAGCAGTGGAGCCAGGCCGATGGCGTTGGTGGCGTGCGGCACGGTGTCGCAGCTGACGACGCGGCCGACGCCGGCTTCCTTCAGCAGCGCCATTCCCGCTTCGTCGACCAGGGCGTGCACGCCGACGCACAGCGGCGACGGCCATCCGGCGTCGCGCAGCACGCGCGCCGCGGTCGCCACCGTGTGGCCGCTCGAGATGATGTCGTCCAGCAGGACCGGCGTGCGGTCCTCGCCGGCCGCGCCTTCGGGCAGGGTGACGCGCACGTCACGGTCCCCGTGCCGCACCTTCGTCATGACCACGTGCGGCGCTCCCAGGCGGCCGGCGACCGCGGCGACCCATTGCTCGCTTTCCGCATCCGGCCCCACGATCACCGGCCGCGGGACCTCGCGGGCCAGCCAGTCGGCGATCGCCGGCGCCGCCGCCACGACACGGGTGCGCGTGGTGTAGATCGCGTCCAGGCTCGGCCAGCGGTGCAGGTGCGGATCCACCGTCACGACCGCGTCGAACGTCGCCGACAGCACGCGCGCAAAGGTCCGCGACGTGATCGCCTCGCCCGGGCGGAAGCGGTCGTCCTGCCGCATGTACGGCAGGTAAGGGGCCAGCAGGCTGACGCCGGCTGCCCCGAGCTCGCGCGCCGCGTCCGCCGCGAACAGCAACGGCAGCGTCTTGCCATCCGGATGGTCGAGGTGGGCGACGAGCACCACCGGCCGGCCGCCGGGTTCGACGGGCAGCCGGACGCCGGCTTCCCCGTCCGGGTAGCAGTGGAGCTCGACAGCCTCGCAGGCGCAGTGGAGGTGGCCGGCAAGCTGCCTTGCCAGGGCTTCCGCGCCGGGCAGCGCCAGCAGGAGGAGGGGGGTCATGCTTGTTCGAGGGCGGTGTGCTTGCTGGGCGGAGTCTAGCGCCGGGCCTCCAGCGGCGGGAGAATGGCGCGGGCGCGTCCGGCGGCGCGCCATCGGGAGGCCATCGTGTTCAAGGACCGACGCGACGCCGCGGAGCAATTGGGCCGGGCGCTTGCTGCCCATGCGGGCAGCCATCCGTTGCTGCTGGCGATCCCCCGGGGCGCCGTGCCGATCGCCGCCGTGCTCGCGCAAAGGCTCGGAGGCGACCTCGACCTCGTGCTGGTGCGCAAGCTGCATGCGCCGGGTGCGCCCGAATTCGCGGTCGGGGCCATCGACGAGTCCGGTTGGATGTACCTGGCGCCGCACGCGGCGTCTGTCCGCGCATCGTCCACCTACCTGGAGGAGCAGAAAGCCCTGGAGCTGCAGGAGCTGGCGCGCCGTCGCCGGCTCTACACGCCCGGCCGGCCGGCGATCTCCGCCCAGGGCCGCACGGCAATCGTGGTGGATGACGGTCTGGCCACCGGCGCGACCATGGTCGCCGCGCTGCACGCCGTCCGGCGGCAGGCACCGTTACGACTCGTCTGCGCCGTGCCCGTCGGTTCACCGGAAGGCATCCAGCTGGTGTCGGAGCATGCCGACGAGGTCGTGTGCCTGGAGGTGCCGCGGCGCTTCGGTGCCGTCAGCCTCTTTTACGAATCGTTTCCCCAGCTTCGCGACCAGGAGGTGATCGACCTGCTGCAATCGACGGCTTCCCGCCCCGCTTGAGTCCGGGCGGGCGACCACCATCTTCTGCCGATGAGAAACTGGCGACACTCCACCGCCGCGCTTGCCGCGATCCTCCTTCTTCCCCTGTCCGCGCAGGCCGCCGGCCTCCTCGGTCCGTCCGCCTTGCGGGCTCGCCATACCGCGTTGGCACCGCAGCTTGCGCAGAACCCCTTCGGCGGGCCGCTGGTGCTGCAGTCCGAGGAATCGGCCCGCCGCGTCGACGGCGAGGTCTTCGCGGTCATCGACCATCCGCACGCCGCGGTGGCGAAAGCACTGTCGGATCCGGCCCAGTGGTGCGAGATCCTGATCCTGCACCTCAACACGAAGTACTGCCGCAGCCACGACGCGGCGGGCGCCACCCGGGTGGACGTGCGGGTGGGCAAGAAGCATCCCCAGGCCGTCCACGCCGCCACGCTGCTGTCCTTCCGCTGGCAGCCGCCCCAGGTGCGGCAGGACTACGTCTCCGTGCAGATGGACGCCGCCGAAGGTCCTTACGACACCAGTGACTACCGCCTGATCGCCGAGGCCGTCCCCATGGACGGCGGCAAGACCCTGCTGCACATGGGCTACGCGTTCAGCTACGGCGGTGCCAGCAGCATGGCCATGACCCTGTACCTGAACACGATCGGCCGCGATAAGGTCGGCTTCACACGCGCCGGCGCCGATTACGTGGGCGGGATGCGCGGGGTGGCCGAACGCAACACGATGCGCTATTACATGGCGATCGACGCGTACCTGGATTCACTGGTGAGCCCCCCGGGCCAGCAACTGGAACACCGCTTGCGCGGCTGGTTCGACGCGACCGAGCGGTTCCCCCGCCAGCTGCGCGAGGTGGACCGCGATGGCTACCTGAGGATGAAGCGCCAGGAGGTGGAGCGGCAGGTCCGCGCGAGCTGACGCCGGCCGCCCGGGGCCGCGCTTGATCGCATTTGTGCAAATGCTAAGATGCCCGCGCGGCACCATGCTGCGAGCGAGAACTCCGGGACCTTCCCGAAGCCCCCGAAAGGGGGCTTTTTTTTGGCCGGCGACCGGCGGCTACCATTTGCACATGGCGACCCAGAAAACTCCAACTCCAAGAAGGAAGGCGCCGGTGGAAGACGCCGCCGACCCCGCAATCCGGGTGCTGCGGCGGTTCCGGCTGGTCTTCAATGCGGTGAAGACCCATTTCCGAGCGGTCGAGACCAAGGCCGGCGTTTCCGGGGCGCAGCTCTGGGCCCTGAGCATCGTGCGCGAGCGACCGGGCATCGGCGTCGGCGACCTCGCGCGCGCCATGGACATCCACCAGTCCACCGCCAGCAACCTGCTGCGCGGCCTGCTCGACGCCGGGCTGGTGGTCGCGGAACGCGCGGGCACGGATCGCCGGGCCGTCCAGCTCAGGTCGACGCCCAAGGGAGCCCGGGCCCTGGCCAAGGCGCCCGGCCCGTTCACCGGGGTGCTGCCGGAAGTGCTCGGCCGCCTCGACAAGCGGACCCTGGCGCGGCTGGAGCGCGACCTCGACCTGCTCATCGCCGAACTCGACGGCGACACGCGAGGCGCCCGGATCCCTCTCGGGAGCGACGGCCGGTAGCGCGCAGCCCATCCTTCCGGGCGCGGTACATTTGTTTCCATGCAAATGGACCGCCCCACCGGCCACGACCGGGCATGAAGACCTTCCGCCTGCAGCTGCGCTTCCTGGTGCCGCTGTTGCTCATCCTCGTGGCGACCGCCTACCTGGCGGTGCCCGTCATGGACAAGCTGACGCTGCGCTGGTTCGCGCGCGACCTGGACATGCGCGGCAACCTGGTCGCCAATGCCCTGTCCGAATCCGTGGCCGATGCGCTGCAATATTCGCGCACGCGCCGCATCGAGTCCCTGTTCGAGCGTGCCTTGCAGGACGAGCGCCTGGTGGCCATCGCCTGGTGCTCGGAAGCGCAGGAGGTCGGCCATCGCACCGAACAGTTCCCCAAGGACCTCAGCTGCGCCGGCGCGAATGCGCTGGCCGGCGGGAAGGACCCGGCGCTCCAGCTCAACGGCGGTCCGGTGCACGTGAGCGTCCATCCCGTGATGTCCGAAGCCGGGCCGATGGGCAGCCTGGTGCTGCTGCACGACCTGAGCTTCATCGAGCGCCGCAGCCAGGACACGCGCAAGTACCTGATCATCCTGATCGCAGGCCTGGGGGCGGCGTTCGCACTGGTGACCGTGGTAGTGGCCCAGCTCAGCTGGCGGGGCTGGATCTCGGGAACGCGCGCGCTCCTGCGGGGGGAGGGGCTCGTCCGGCCGCTGCTGCCCGGGGCGCCCGAACTCGCCCCGCTCGCCGCGGACCTGCGCCAGCGCCTGCGGGACCTGGAAGACGAATATCGGCGGGCGCAGAGACCCGATGCCGTCTGGAGCCCGGAGCGGCTGCAGTCCCTGCTGCACACGCAGTTGCGCGGCGACCAGGTCATCGTGGTGTCCAACCGGGAGCCCTACCTCCACCAGCTCGAGGACGGCAAGGTCGTCGTGCGCCGTCCGGCCAGCGGCCTCGTCACTGCGGTGGAGCCGGTCATGCGGGCCTGCTCGGGCACGTGGATCGCGCACGGCAGCGGCACGGCCGACCGGCAGGCGGTGGACAAGCACGACCGCGTGCCCCTGCCGCCGGGCCAGCACGACTACCTGCTGCGGCGCCTCTGGCTCACCGGGGAACAGGAGCAGGGCTACTACTACGGCTTCGCCAACGAAGGGCTCTGGCCCCTGTGCCACGTCGCGCACGTGCGGCCGGTCTTTCGCGAGGCGGACTGGCAGCACTACCGCGACGTGAACCAGCTGTTCGCCGATGCAGTGGTCGCGGAGGCCCGCAGCGAAGACCCGATCGTACTGGTGCAGGACTACCACTTCGCCCTGCTGCCGGCGATGGTGCGCAAGCGCCTGCCGCGCGCGACCATCCTGACCTTCTGGCACATCCCCTGGCCGAATCCGGAATCCTTCGGCATCTGTCCGTGGCGCACGGAGATCCTCGAAGGCATGCTGGGCAGCACCATCCTGGGCTTCCACACCCGCTACCACTGCAAGAACTTCATCGAGACGGTGGACCGCTACATGGAGGCGCGGATCGAACACGAGCACTCCACCATCACCTTCGGAGGCGAGCAGACCCTCGTGGAAAGCTACCCGATCTCCATCGAATGGCCGGCGGAGGAAGAGACGAAGCGCTGGCCGACGCCGGCGCAGAGCAGGGCGGAGGTCTACGCGCGGCTGGGCATCCCGCCGGACCACCACCTGGCCGTGGGCGTGGACCGGTTCGACTACACCAAGGGCATCCTGGAGCGGCTGAACGCCGTCGAACGGATGCTGGAGAAGCATCCGGAATGGCGCGAGCGCTTCACCTTCGTGCAGGTCGCTGCGCCCTCGCGGGGCGCATTGGACGAGTACCGCTCCTTCCAGGAAAGGATCCACCGCGCCACCGAGCGGATCAACGCGAGGTTCGGCCGCGAGGGCGCGCCCGTGATCCGGCTGCTGGCGCAGCACCATGAGCACGACGAGGTGAACAAGCTGTACCGCGCCGCCGACGTGTGCCTGGTGACCAGCCTGCACGACGGCATGAACCTCGTGTGCAAGGAGTTCGTCGCCGCGCGGGACGACGAGCGCGGCGTGCTGGTCCTCAGCCGGTTCGCGGGCGCGGCGCGGGAGATGCCTGAAGCCCTGGTGGTCAATCCGTACCACGTGGAGGAAACCGCGGACGCGCTGCACCAGGCGCTGACCATGCCGGCGGCGGAACAGCGCGAGCGGATGGCCAGCCTGCGCAGCACCGTCCGGGAATTCAACGTCTACCGGTGGGCGGGACGCATGCTGTCGGATGCGGCCCGCCTGCGCCTGCGCCAGCGCGTCTCCGAACGCGTGCAGCGGCACGCCGCGGTGGACTGAGTCGCCTCAGGCGGCCGGAACGATCCGGACCGCGGGCCGCCGTCCGGCACGGGCGCGCAACTGGCCGCAGCCGCCGTCCACGTCCTGGCCGGCGGACTGCCGCAACTTGGTGAGGATGCCGCGGCGGTGCAGCGTCCGCGCGATCTCCGCCGCGCGTTCCCAGCTCGGGCGGCGGAAGTCCAGGCCGTCCACGCTGTTGAACGGGATCATGTTCAGCACGCCGTACTTGCCGTGCAGCAGGCGGACGATGCCCTCCAATTCGTCGGGCGTGTCGTTGATCCCCTCGAGGAGCGTCCACTGGTATTGCACCGGGTAGCCCGTGGCGCGGGCGTACGCCTCGCCGGCGGCCACGAGCTCGTCGGGCGTGAGGCGCGGCGCGCGCGGCAACAGGCGTTCGCGCAGGTCCGCATGCGTGGTGTGCAGCGACAGCGCGAGCGCCGGCTTGACGCTCCCGCGCGGCAGTTGCTCGAAGACCCGGGGATCGCCGACCGTCGAAAACACCAGGTTCTTGTGGCCGATGTTCCCGGCGGTGCCCAGCAGATCGATCGCTTCGAGCACGTTCTCCAGGTTGTGGGCCGGTTCGCCCATGCCCATGAAGACCACCTTCTTGACGGCGCGGCGGCGACGGGCCAGGGCGACCTGCGCGACCATTTCGGCACTTCCCAACTGCCGCACCAGCCCGTCGCGCCCGGTCATGCAGAACACGCAGCCGACCGCGCAACCGACCTGGGAAGAGATGCAGAGGCCGTCGCGCGGCAGCAGCACGCTTTCCACCAGTTGCCCGTCGCCGAGTTCGACGAGCAGGCGTTCGGAACCGTCGGCAGCCGGATGGGCGGACCGAAGGCGGGCCAGCGCCGCCAGGTCGGACTCGATCTCCGGCAAGGCCGCGAGCAAGGTTTGCGGCAGGAAGTTCTCTGGCCGGCGACGGCCGCTGGCTTGGGGCAAGGCCTGGGACCAGAGCCGGAGGACCCGATGCTCATGGCTCGGGCCGGCGCCGGCCGCGCGCAGCCGGAGCTTCAGATCGGAGATCTGCCGTGCCACTTCTAACCTTTATTCGACATAATACGCATCGTATCAGTGTGATCTGCCGTTACGGTGGCAACCCGGCGGGCGCAATCGCTTGTAAAAAGCGTGGCGCCGCGGCGTGGGCCCGCGGCAAGGACCACAGGGAGAATCCTTTGATCGCACGAATTTCCATCCTCGTCGCCGCCGCTGTCCTGGCCGGCTGCGCCTCCCAGACCACCGCACCTCAGGCTTCGGCCTCGGCATCGGCTCCCGCCGGCCGCCACCTGGTGTACCGCGACACCAGCGGCAACGTCATCCGGCAGTTCGACTATCCGGACGATGCGTTCTGCCGCCGCGTCGAAGGCATCGCCGGCCGCGGCGCGCGGTGCCAGGCGACTCCGGCCGCCGGCTTCGGCGCCCAGGCCACGCTGCGCTACAGCCCGCCCGGCGTGCTGGTGCAAGGCCACTACGCCGACATCGCGCGCTGCCGCGCCGACACCAGCACGATGTCCGCCGGCGTCGAACTGATCAACGCCTGCGCCGCCAAGTAAGCGGCCAGCACCTCCCGGGGCTGGCGTCACCAGCGGCCCCGGGGCTGCCGGCTGCGGATCGCGCCCGCGATCAGGTCGGCGGCATCCTTGCGGTTGCCGCGCTGCGCGAAATCCACCGCGGACATCCCCAGTTCGTTGCGCATCATCGGATCCGCACCTTCCTTCAGCAGCAAGCGCACCGACTCCGGCGAGCCGTACATGGCCGCCATCATCAACGGCGTGGACTTGTTGGGCGACTCGGCGTCGATGAAGGCGTGCTCCTCCAGCAGGATCGCGATGATCTCCACGTGTCCGCCGGTCGCCGCATAGTGCAGCGGCGCCCAGCCCGTCTTGTTCACGTGCGCGTCGCGCGCGATGAGCTTCCGCACGATGTCCGTGTGGCCACGGAAGGCGGCGATCATCAGCGGGCTCTCGTCCTTCGGGCTGCGCCATTCCACGTTCGTCTTCGGCCAGGCGATCAGCGCTTCCGCCGCCTTGAGTGAACCTTCCTGGACCGCGATGAACAGCCCGTGGCGACCGGCCGGGTCCAGGCTGTTGGGGTCGAAGCCGCGCTTCAGCAGATCGGTGATGGCTTCGGGGTTGTCGCGCTTGATGGCTGCGAAGAAGTCCTCGTACGAACCCGCCTTGGCGAAGGAAAGTCCAATTGCCAGAACGAGATAGACTGCAATCTTCAGGTAAATTCTCATGATTTCACCCCGCTGAAGAGGGTCTCGAAATTGCGGCTGGTGACCGCCCCGACATGCTCCGGCGCCATCCCGCGCAGCTGCGCGACCTGGGCGGCCACGTACGGCACATAGGAAGGATTGTTGGTCTTGCCCCGGTAAGGCACCGGCGCGAGATACGGGCTGTCGGTCTCGATCAGCAGCCTGTCCTCGGGGACGAAGCGGGCCACTTCGCGCAGGTCCGCGGCACTCTTGAAAGTGAGGATGCCGGAAAAGGAGATGTAGAACCCGAGGTCGAGCGCCGCCCGCGCGACGTCGGCGGTCTCGGTGAAGCAGTGGAACACGCCGCCGGCCGCGCCCGGCGAGCCGTCCTCGCCCTCTTCCTTCAGGATCGCGATCGTGTCCGCGGAAGCTTCCCGGGTGTGGATCACCAGCGGCTTGCCGCAGGCGCGTGCCGCCCGGATGTGCGTGCGGAACCGGTCCCGCTGCCACTCGAGGTCGGCCACGCTGCGGCCGCCCTTGCGTTCTTCCATCTGGTAGTAGTCCAGGCCGGTCTCGCCGATCGCCACCACCCGGGGCCGCGCCGCGAGCTCCAGCAGCTTGTCCAGCGTCGGCTCCGCGATCCCTTCGTTGTCCGGGTGCACGCCGGCCGAGGCCCAGAAGTTGTCGTAGCGCATCGCCAGCGCGTGGACCTCCTCGAACTCCTCCAGCGTCGTGCAGATGCACAGCGCGCGGTCGACGCCCGCCGCTGCCATGGCCTGGCGGATCTCGGGCAGCTTTTCGGAAAGCTCGGGGAAGCTGAGGTGGCAGTGCGAGTCGACGTACATGGCGCAAAAGCGAAACGCGCCGCGCGGCGGTGGCCGGCGGCGCTGCAGGACCCTGATTTTACGGACTCAGATGGTCTGGGTGGGGCGCTCGGAAGCGAGGTGGCCGCCGAGGATCTCCTCGATCTTCACCTTGAGCAGCTTGGACTTGTCGTCCGAGGGGAAACGCACGCCCACGCCCTGGGTGCGGTTGGCCGCGGCGCGCGCCGGCGTGACCCAGGCGACCTTGCCGGCCACCGGGTAGCGCTGCGGGTCTTCCGGCAGCGACAGCAGCACGTAGACGTCGTCGCCCAGCTTGTAGTCGCGCGTGGTCGGGATGAACACGCCGCCGTCGGAGAACAAGGGGATGTACGCCGCATAGAGCGCGGCCTTCTCCTTGATGGCCAGCTGGATGACGCTGGGGCGCGGCGTGTTGGTGGCGGGGGCGGCGGGTGTGCTCATGGACGGCTCTGCCCCGAGTTTAGGGCCGCGCGCGCCTGCGCCACAAGGTCTTCCACCAGCAGTCCGGCGTTGAAGGGATGCTCCACCGTCCTGGCGGTGGCCGTGAGGCTGCGCCACCAGCCGGTAAGGGCGTCGGCCGAGGCCGCCGCTGGGAGATCGGCCGTTTCGAAGAAGCGCGGGGCAGCGCCGGAACGCACCGCCATGAGGTCGTGGCACAGCTTCTGGAACGACTCCACGACCTGCGCCGGTCCCCAGTCGGACAGCACACCCATGTCGCCCCGAACCAACGCCTTGGGCCACAGGGCCCAGGTTTTCGCGTCCAGGCCCGCTCCGTGCAGCCGCAGCGCGTCTTCCGGACGGCCACCCGCGGCACGCAGAAGGCCAGGCGCGGCGGTCGCGGGCACGCCTTCCGATTCCAGCCAAGCCACGGCCTCCGGCAGTCCGGGCCAGGTCATCGTGTGGCCCAGGCAGCGGCTGCGGATGGTCGGCAGCAACTGGTGCGCCGCCTCGCTGGCCAGCACGAAACGCATGTCGCCCGGGGGTTCCTCCAGCGTCTTGAGCAGGGCGTTCGCGGTGACCTGGTTCATGCGCTCGGCCGGGTAGACCAGCACCACCTTCCCGCGGCCGCGGCCGCTGGTGCGCTGCGCGAACTCCAGTGCGTCGCGCATGGCGTCGACGCGGATCTCGCGGCTCGGCTTGCGCTTCTTGTCGTCCAGCTCCTGCTGCGCTTTCTCCGCCAGCGGCCAGCCCAGGACCTGCATCGCCGTTTCCGGCATCAAGACCGCGAGGTCGGTATGGGCCCGAACTTCCACCTGGTGGCAGCTTTCGCATTGGCCGCAGGCGCCCTGCTCCGTCGGCCGGTCGCACAGCCAGGCGCGGGCGAGGCCGAGGGCCAGGTCGTACTGTCCCAGGCCCGAAGGCCCCTGCAGCAGCCAGGCGTGCCCGCGCTGCGCCAGCAACTGGCGCAGTTGCGCGGCGATCCACGGCGCCGTCACAGCCAGCCCCGGGCGCGCACGCCCTGCTCCACCGCCGACCAGACCTGCTCGCGGGGCCGGTCCGCGGCGATGCGCAGGAAGCGCTGCGGATCGCCCGCGGCGCGGTCGGCGTAGCCTTGCGCCACGCGGGCGAAGAAAGTTTGCGGCTGCGACTCGAAGCGGTCCGGCACGCGGGCGCCGGCGAGTCGCTGCGCAGCGATGGCGGGATCCAGATCGAACCAGACCGTCAGGTGCGGCTGCCGCAAGGACCGCGCGGCGGGCACGTCCTGCACCCAGCGTTCCAGCGTCGCCAGCACCTGCAGGTCGAACCCCCGCCCGGCGCCCTGGTAGGCGAAGGTCGCGTCGGTGAAGCGGTCGCACAGGACCACGTCGCCCCGCGCGAGCGCGGGCTCGATCACCTGCAGCAGATGGTCGCGCCGCGCCGCGAACATGACCAGGGCCTCGGTGAGAGGATCCATGGGATCGTTCAGCGCCAGGCCGCGCAGCTTCTCGGCCAGCGGCGTGCCGCCCGGCTCCCGCGTCAGCACCACTTTCCTCCCCACGGCGTGGAAAGCCGCGGCGAGCGCATCGATGTGCGTCGACTTGCCGGCGCCGTCGATGCCTTCGAAGGTGATGAAGAGCCCCTCGCTCATTGCCCGCGCTGGTACCGGTTGACGGCCCGGTTGTGCTCGTCGAGCGACGCGCTGAAATGGCTGCTGCCGTCGCCCTTGGCCACGAAGTACAGGAACTTGCCTTCGGCGGGCTGTACTGCCGCCAGCAGGGAAGCCTTGCCGGGCATCGCGATCGGCGTCGGCGGCAGGCCGGCGCGCAGGTAGGTGTTGTAGGGCGAGTCGGTCTGCAGGTGCACCTTGCGCAGGTTGCCGTCGAAGTTCTCGCCCAGGCCGTAGATCACGGTCGGATCGGTCTGCAACGGCATGCCCACGCGCAGGCGGTTCTGGAACACCGACGCGATCATTGTGCGGTCCGAGGCCTTGCCGGTCTCTTTCTCCACGATGCTCGCGAGGATCAGTGCTTCCTCCGGCGTCTTCAGCACCGACGCGGGGCTGCGCTGGGCCCAGGCCTGCGCCAGGCGCTTGTCCATCGCCCGCAAGGCGCGCTGCAGCACCTTGACGTCGCTGGAGCCCCTCGCATAGGTATACGTATCGGGGAAGAAGCGGCCTTCGCCGGCCACGCCGTCGCGCCCGAGCAGCTTCATGAGTTCGGGCTCGGTCAGCTTCGCGGTGTCCGGCTTCAGCTGGTCGGCCTTCGCGAGGGCCGCGCGGAGCTGGCGGATGTTCCACCCCTCCACGAGGGTCACCGCCCGCAATGATTCTTCCCCGCGTGCGAGCTTGTCCAGCAGGCGCCGCGGCGTGACGCCGCGCTCCAGCTCGTAGCTTCCGGCCTTGATGCGCGGGCCCTCCCCGGAAACACGGAACCACAGGAAGAGGAGGCGGGGGTCGACCTGCACGCCGGCATCCTGCACGGCCTGCGCCACGCCCCGCGGCAGCGTGCCCGGCTCGATGGAGAGGTCGACGGTCGGGGCCTTGAGCGGCAGCGGGTGGTGCACCCACCACCAGCCGGCGCCGGCGGCGCCGAACGCGGCCAGCAGGGCCAGGACGAACAGGGTGGTGAAGAAGCGGCGCACGTCCCTGATGGGTCTGTGGAACAGCGGCCCATGATAACTTCTGGCCATGCCCCACCCCCTCCACGGTATCGCCCCCCTGCCCCACCTCGGCGTGATCCGCGCGCAAGGCGAGGACGCCGCCGCCTTCCTGCACGGCCAGCTGACGCAGGACTTCGCCCTGCTGGGCACCGGCGAGGCGCGGCTCGCCGCCTTCTGCAATGCCAAGGGCCGCATGCTGGCCAGCTTCATCGCCTTCCGCCGCCCGGACGGTGACATCCTGCTCGTGTGCAGCCGCGACTTGCTGCCGGCCACGCTCAAGCGGCTGTCCATGTTCGTGCTGCGGGCGAAGGTCAAGCTGAGCGACGCGAGCGGGGATTTCGCGTTCGCCGGCGTCGCCGGGGAACCCCTGCACGCCATGGGTACGATCGGCCCGGCGCCGTGGTCCCTGGCCGATGCCGCCGGCGGCCAGGTCGTGCGGCTCTATCCGGCGGAGGACCAGGCGCGCGCGCTCTGGGTGGCACCGGCCGGCACGCCGGTGCCGCCGGGCCCGGCCATGGACCCCGCGCTGTGGGCCTGGAGCGAGGTCCGCAGTGGCGTGCCGACGATCACTGTCCCCGTCGTCGAAGCGTTCGTGCCGCAGATGCTCAATTACGAATCGGTCGGCGGGGTCAACTTCAAGAAGGGTTGCTATCCCGGCCAGGAGGTCGTGGCCCGCAGCCAGTTCCGCGGCACGCTCAAGCGGCGGGCGTTCGTCGTCCACGCGGAAGGCGTGCTCTCCGCGGGCGAGGAGGTGTTCCAGGCGGGCGACGCCGAGCAGCCCGTGGGAACCATCGTCCAGGCCGCCCCCTGTCCCGAGGGCGGATGGGATGCGATCGCCTCGCTGCAGCTGGCGGCGGTTAACGCAGGCGACCTGCACGCGGGCAGTGCCGCAGGGGCGTCGCTGAAGCTGCTGCCCCTGCCCTATCTCCTGCTGGCCGACATCTAGCCGCGATCAGCGCGCCAGCGGCAGGCCGCTGCGCATCGTGATGTGCGGGATCCCCGCTTCCTCGAAAGGCTCACCCTCGGGCGCGAAGCCGAGGCGCGCATAGAAGGCGGCGGCGGTCCGCTGCGCATGCAGCTCGATCGCCCGGTCGCCGCGGCGCTGCGACTCCTGCGCCAGGGCGCGCAGCACCTGCTCGCCCAGTCCGCATCCGCGCAGCACCTGGTGCACGGCCATCCGGCCGATCTTCGCCACGCCGTCACGCGCCGGCAGCAACCGTCCGGTGGCGACCGGCATGCCGAGGCGGTTGTAGGCCACCGCATGCACCGCGCCTTCGTCCGCCGCGTCCCACTCGAGGTCGGCGGGGATGCGTTGCTCCTTGACGAAGACCTCGGTGCGGACGTGCCCGGCGTCCGTTCCGAGCTCCCGCCAGCTGCCGGTCTTCACCTGCAGCATCGTCTCGCCCGCCTCGTAGCCCGCCAGCATCTCGCGCAGCACCGCCGGCACCGGCCGCGATGTCTGCGTCGCCGGGTCGGCGAACACGTACAGCAGCTCGCAGGTGATCAGCAGGTCCTCGGCGCGGAAGATGGCGCCGCGGAACAGCATCGACGAGTTGCCGACGCGCTCGCACTTCATCGCCACGTCCAGGTGGTCGTCCATGCGGGCCGAACCATGGAACTCCACCGTCGCCTTCTTCACGTAGATGTCGCCCTGCAGGCGGTGCATGGACTCCTCGTAGGGCATTGCCAGCGCGCGCCAGTAGTCCGCCACCGCCGTGTCGAAGTACATCAGGTAGTGGGCATTGAAGACGATCTTCTGCATGTCCACCTCGGCCCAGCGGACCCGCAGGCGGTGGAAGAAACGGAACTCTTCTCTCTTCATGTGTGCCAGGCGCGTAGCAGGGCCGCCGCCGCGTCGGCGTGCGCCTGCCGGGCTTCCGGCAGCGCGCGGCCCATCTTGATGAACTCGTGGGTGACGCCGCGGTAGATCTCCAGGTCCACCGCGACGCCGGCTGCGCGCAGTTTATCCGCGTAGTGCAATCCGTCGTCCACCAGCGGGTCGCATTCGGCGAGGCCGAACCACGCGGGCGCCACGCCCTCCAGGTCCGGCGTGTTCAACGGGGCGAAGCGCCAGTCGTCGCGGTCCGGCGCGTCGATGTACTGGCCGAAGAAGTATTCGATGTGGGCCTGCTCGAGCACCAGCCCTTCGTGGTAGCGCCGGTGCGACGGCGCCTCCGGCCGGCCGGCACAGCCGGGACAGAACAGGACTTGCAGCGCCAGCGCGAGGCCCGCGTCGCGCGCCAGCGTCGCGCAGACGGTCGCCAGCGTGCCGCCGGCGCTGTCCCCGCCGACGGCGAGCCGCGCGGTGTCGAGGCCCAGTGCCGGGCCTTCGCGCACCAGCCACTTCAGCGCGTCCCATGCGTCCTCGACCGCCGTCGGGAAGCGATGCTCCGGCGCCAGGCGGTAGCCGACCGACAACACGGCGCATCCGGCGCCGTGGGCGAGCACCCGGCACAGCGTGTCGTGCGAAGCGATGCTGCCGATGGTGAACCCTCCGCCGTGGAAGTACAGCAGCACCGGCAGGCCGGGCGCCGTGGCTGGCGCGACGAGCCGGGCCGGGATGCGCCCGCCGTCGCGCACCGGGATCGCCAGGTCCTCCACCCGGGCCAACGCGGGACGAGGCACCTCGAGCACGCCGGCGCCGGCCTCGTAGGCGGTCCGCGCCTGCGCTGGCGACAGCGTGTACAGCGGTGGATGGCCGGCCCGGGCCATGCGCTCGAGCACGGAGCGCATGGCGGGCGTGAGCTCGGGATACTGCGAAAGGAATGTCACGCGGATGGCAGCGCCGCGCCGGGCGCTGGCTTACAGTCAGGTCCCCATCCTAAGGGACGCGAACCATGGCCTTCATCTACTACGTGACCCAGATCCAGTTCGACTTCGGCGCGATCAAGCTGCTGAAGCAGGAATGCCAGCGCGTCGGCATCAGCAAGCCGCTGGTTGTCACCGACGCGGGCGTCCGCGCGGCGGGCGTGCTGCAGAAGGCGCTCGACGCGCTCGAAGGCCTGCCGCATGCGGTGTTCGACCAGACGCCGTCGAACCCGACCGAAGCGGCCGTGCGGGCGGCTGCGCAGATCTACCGGACCCAGGGTTGCGACGGCCTGGTCGCCGTGGGCGGCGGTTCCGCGATCGACTGCGCCAAGGGCGTCGCGATCGCCGCGACGCACGAAGGCCCCCTCACCCACTACGCCACCATCGAGGGAGGCTCGCCCCGCATCACCGACAAGGTCGCCCCGCTGATCGCCGTGCCCACCACCAGCGGCACCGGCAGCGAGGTCGCGCGCGGCGCCATCATCATCGTGGACGACCACCGCAAGCTCGGCTTCCATTCGTGGCACCTCGTGCCGAAGACGGCGATCTGCGACCCCGAACTCACGCTGGGCCTGCCGCCGAAGCTGACCGCCGCCACCGGCATGGATGCGATCGCGCATTGCATGGAGACCTTCATGGCGTCTGCCTTCAACCCGCCGGCCGACGGGATCGCGCTCGACGGCCTGGAGCGCGGCTGGGCGAACATCGAGCGCGCCACCCGCGACGGCAGCGACCGCGACGCGCGCGCCGCCCTCATGAGCGCCTCGATGCAGGGTGCGATGGCGTTCCAGAAGGGCCTCGGCTGCGTGCATTCGCTGAGCCACAGCCTGGGCGGCGTGGACCCGCGCCTGCACCACGGCACTCTCAACGCGATGTTCCTGCCGGTGGTGGTCCGCTTCAATGCCCAGGCGCCGTCCGTGCAGAAGGAGCGGCGGCTGGAGCGCATGGCGCATGCGATGGGACTGTCCTCCGCCGGCGACATCCCCGACGCCATCCGCGACATGAGCGCGCGCCTGGGCCTTCCCTCCGGCCTGGCCGAACTCGGCGTGCAGCGCGACATGTACGACCGCATCATCCAGGGCGCCCTCGCGGACCACTGCCACAAGACCAATCCGCGCGAGGCGAGCCGCGAGGACTACGTGCGGATGCTGGACGAGTCGCTCTAGCCGCTCAGAGGGCTTCCACGCGCTGCAGGTCGGGGCGTTCGAGCCACGCGGCGAATTCGTCGGCCAGCTGCCGGCTCGCCGCCGCCGCCGTGGTCCAGGCGCGGATGCGTCCCTGCAGGTCGTTCGCGTAGTGCGCGAAGTCCTTGCGGTCCGGCAGCTTGCCGTTCGGCAGCCCGCGCACCCATTCGGGGTCCGGTGCCAGCACGATCATCCGGTCCAGGAACGGCGTCGCGCGGTGCCGCCACGGCAGGCCCTTGTCGAGCCAGCCCGGCACCACCGCCTTCTGGAAATGCGGGTAGAGGACCAGTCCTGGTCCCGGGCCGCATCGGTACTGCAGGTGCAGGTGGTAGTCGGTGATGCCGCCGTCCCAGTAGGCGCCCCGCGGCGCGCCGGGGATGTCGTGCACGGCCTGCAGCACGAACGGGATCGAGCAGCTTGCCTGCAGGGCCGGATGGAAGTTGGCCTCGTCCAGCGCCACCTGGCGCGTCGGGAAGTCGCGCGGGTCGAACGGGAGTGCGCAGGGATCCCCGGACTCGCGCGCGGAGAACACCACGCGTTCGAGCCAGGCCCCCATCGCCTTGCGGTGCAGCGTGTTGCTCAGGAACGCGCCCAGGTAGCCCAGGGGCGTGGCGATGCGGTGCTCGCGTCCGAGCACGTGCCGCCCCCGCGCCGTGACGATGTGCAGGCGGAAGCGCGGGTGCTCCAGCACCTCGCGCACGCGCCCGCCGTAGAAGGCTTCCAGGCCTTCGCTGAAACGCTGCGACACGTGCGCGGCGGTCGGGGTCTTGCGGCCGGGCGGCAGGTCGTAATCCTGCGCGATGTAGTCGCGCTCCAGCCGTTCGAACGCCTGCACGGGATCGCGCAGGCAGGCCGTCGCCATCCGCCAGGCGCCGATCGACGCGCCGACGAGATGGATCGCATGATCGCTTCGCGGCAGCCAGTCGCCGAACAGGAATCGGTCGAGCGGACCGAGGATCAGTCCCTTCGGTCCGCCGGCCGCGGCCGGCACGGCACCGATCGCGTCCGCCTGCAATCCGTCCCGTGCGATGTGTTGCCGGGCCAGCGGGCCGGCGTAGATGCGCAATGCAGGCATGCGCCCGATTCTAGGCAGCGCCGCGTGGCTACTTCAGGGCGATGGCGATCGCTGCGGCCGTCGCGGCGAGGTAGGCGCACAGCCAGGCGACCCAGCCCCAGCTGCGCGCACGGGCGGGACCGCCCTCCGGCTGCGTGCCTTCGACCAGGCGGCGCAAGCCGGTGGACGATTCGAACTGCCTCGCCAGGGGCAGGCCGTTCGCCTCGGGCAATGCCAGCTCCGGCACGGGCGTGATCGCGGTCGTGGCGTACGGATCGACATTCGCCACGGCCGCCCGCGGCGGGATGCTGCGGGTGCCCCCGAGGCCGACCAGGCACTCGCCGAGGTCGCGGGCCATCTCCGCCGCATCCTGGTAGCGCGCCGCCGGATTCTTCTGCATGGCGCGGCCGATGATGTCGTCCAGCCGCGCCGGCACCCCGGCGCGGAACTGGCTCGCCGGCGGCGGCTGGCCGTGCAGGATCGCGTTCAGCAGGTGACCGAGGTTCTCGCCCGAGAAGGCCGGCACGCCCGCCACCATCTCGTACAGCATCGAGCCGAGCGAGAAGATGTCGCTGCGGTGGTCCACCGGGTGGCCGCCGACCTGCTCGGGCGACATGTACTTGGGCGAACCCATCATCGTCCCGCTCTGCGTGCGCACCTGCGACGTCTTCATGCGGGCGATGCCGAAGTCCATGATCTTCGCGTGGCCGCCGCCCACCAGCATGATGTTGCCGGGCTTGATGTCCCGGTGCACCACGCCGCGCTGGTGCGCGGCACCGAGCGCCGCGGCCACCTGCGCGGCGATGTCCAGCGCCTCGTCCAGCGGCAGCAGCTCGCCGGCCATGCGGTCGCGCAGTTCCACGCCCTGCAGCAGCTCCATGGCGATGTAGAGCCAGTCGCCCTCGCGCCCGAGGTCGTGGATGGTGATGATGTTCGGGTGGTTCAGGCCCCCGGCCGCCTTGGCCTCCTGCTGGAAGCGCGCCTCCAGGTGCCGGCGCTCCGCCGCGTCGTCGGGCAGCAGCAGCGTCTTGACGGCGACCTGCCGTTGCAGCGCATCGTCTTCCGCCAGGTACACCACGCCCATGGCGCCGCGCCCGAGCTCGCGCACGACGCGGTAGCGTCCGAGATGGGTGAAGGGGATCGTGCCGCCCATGCCGTTCACCAGAACTTGTACTTCTGGATGGCGCGCTCCAGCTTCTCGCGCGCCGTCGGCTCGCGCTGGGGGACCGCAGGACGTGGCGCGCGGCGCGGCACCGGTGCCGGCGGGGGGAACACGTGGTGCAACTCCATCTCCTCGCCGGGCTGCAGGTGGACTTCCAGGCGCAGCGGTTGCGCCTTGCCGTGCCGCACCTCGATCGCATGGGGTCCGGCGGGCAGCGCCAGTTGCACCAGCGGCGGCGTGGTCCCGACGTGCTGGCCGTCGACATGGACCTCGCCGTCCGGGCGGATGTCGAAGCGGATCACGGCGGGCCGCCGGGCGGCCTCGTAGCGCAGGCGCGCCATCCGCGCGGCCCAGCCCAGGCCCAGCACCGCGAGCACGCCGCCGCCCGCCAGCAGGTTGCGGCGCAGGCGGCGCGCGCTGGCCGCCGCCGGATCGAACACGTGCAGTGGATGGGTCTGCCGCTGCGCATCCATCATCTCGCCGGCCGCCCGGAGGTCTTCGGCGGCACGGGGCGCCTGCCGTTCGAGGGCATCGCGGAACGCCTGCGAGGCCAGGATCGGATGCGCGGCCGGGAACGCCGCCAGGGCCTCGGCCGTGTCCAGCCCTTCGCCGGCGACGCGCAGGCCGTCGTGTCCGGGCTCGGTGTGCACGCTGCCGTGGTGCAGGGCCACGCCCAGTGCGTCCTGCGGCAGCACGGCACGCGCGCGCCGCGCCGCTTCCAGCGCCTTCAGCGGCGGGATGTCACCGACGATCGCGAAGCCATCCGGCGCTTCCAGCACGACGCGCCGCTGCGGGTCCCAGCCGTCCGCGGCGGAACGGAGGGCCGCCGGCAAGCCGGCGCGGTCGCCGTCGCCGTCCTGCGAGGCGGAGCGCAGGCGCAGGAACAGGACGCTGGCAGCCACCGGGGGCGAACCGGGGCCGCCCGTCATCCGCGGGAACGAATTGCCAGCATGCGGGCTATTTTGGTGCGCTACTTGCGCAATCCCTGCAGTTTCGCGAACGCACCCTGCATTGCGCTGCCGATCGCCGGATTGTTCGTGGCGCGTTGACCACGCCCTGCCCCTTCGAAGCGGTTCTCGCGCGGGCCGTCGCGCCGCTGCACCGGCGCGCCCAGCTTCATGGTGAGGCTGATGCGCTTGCGCACCGGGTCGACCTCGAGCACCTTCACCTTGACGATGTCGCCGGTCTTCACGACTTCGCGGGCGTCCGTCACGAACTTGTGCGACAGCTGGCTGACGTGCACCAGGCCGTCCTGGTGGACGCCCAGGTCGACGAAGGCGCCGAACGCGGCCACGTTGCTGACCGTGCCTTCCAGCTCCATGCCGGGCTGCAGGTCGGCGATGTCGTCCACGCCGTCGTTGAAGCGGGCGACCTTGAAGTCCGGACGCGGGTCGCGGCCGGGCTTCTCGAGCTCGCCCAGGATGTCCTTCACGGTGATCACGCCGAACTTCTCGTTGGCGAAGAGCTCGGGCTTCAGGGTCTTGAGCATCTCGGCGCGGCCCATCAGTTCCTGCACCGGCTTGCCGGCGTGCGCCAGGATTTTCTCCACCACGGGGTAGGTTTCCGGGTGGACGCCGGTCATGTCCAGCGGGTTGTCGCCGCCGCGGATGCGCAGGAACCCCGCGCTCTGCTCGAAGGTCTTCGCGCCCAGGCCGCTCACCTGCAGCAGCTGCTGCCGGCTGCGGAAGGCGCCGTTCGACTCGCGCCACTGCACCACGGAGCGCGCGACGGAAGCGGACAGCCCGGACACCCGCGACAGCAGCGGCGCGCTGGCCGTGTTGAGGTCCACGCCGACGGCGTTCACGCAATCCTCGACCACGGCTTCCAGCGTGCGCGCGAGCTCGCTCTGATTGACGTCGTGCTGGTACTGGCCCACGCCGATCGACTTGGGGTCGATCTTCACCAGCTCCGCCAGCGGGTCCTGCAGCCGGCGCGCGATGCTCGCCGCGCCGCGCAGGCTCACGTCGACGTCCGGCATCTCCTGCGACGCGTACTCGCTCGCGGAATACACGGACGCCCCGGCTTCGCTCACGACGATGCGCTGCATGCCGTCGATGCGCTTCATCAGGTCGGCCGCCAGCTTGTCGGTCTCGCGGCTGGCGGTGCCGTTGCCGATGGCGATCAGGTTCACGCCGTGCTTGCGGCACAACTGGCCCAGCGTGTGCAGCGCGCCGTCCCAGTCGCGGCGCGGCTCGTGCGGGTAGACCGTCGCGGTGTCGACGAGCTTGCCCGTCGCGTCCACGACGGCGACCTTGACACCGGTGCGGATGCCGGGGTCGAGGCCCATCACCACGCGCGGCCCGGCCGGCGCCGCCAGCAGGAGGTCGCGCAGGTTCTCGGCGAAGACCTTGATGGCGACCTTCTCCGCGTCCTCGCGCAGGCGGGCGAACAGGTCGCGCTCGGTGGACAGCGACAGCTTCACGCGCCAGGTCCAGGCAACGCACTTGCGCAGCAGGTCGTCGGCCGGCCGCTTCTGGTGGCTCCAGCCCAGGTGCAGGGCGATCTTCCCTTCGGCGATCGACGGCTGGCCGGGCTCGGGCTCCACCGGCAGCACCAGCTTCACTTCGAGGATGTCCTGGGCGCGTCCGCGGAACACCGCCAGCGCGCGGTGCGACGGCACCCGGCCGATCGGCTCGTCATAGTCGAAGTAGTCGCGGAACTTGGCGACGTCCGGGTGGTTCTCGTCCTTGCCCGTGGCCAGTTTCGACTTCAGCAGCCCTTCGGTCCAGAGCCACTCGCGCAGCGACTGGACCAGCGCGGCGTCTTCGGCCCAGCGCTCGGAGAGGAGGTCGCGCACGCCGTCGAGCACGGCGGCCACGGTCGTGAAATCCTCCCCGCCCTCGCCTTTTTCCTTCTTCACGAAAGCGGTGGCTTCGGCGGACGGATCGCGTGTCGGATCGGCCCACAGCAGGTCCGCCAACGGTTCCAGGCCCGCCTCGCGCGCGATCTGGCCCTTGGTACGGCGCCGGGGCTTGTACGGCAGGTACAGGTCTTCGAGTTCCTGCTTGGTGGGGGCGGCCTCGACCGCCGCCTGCAGTTCGGGCGTGAGCTTGCCCTGCTCGCCGATGCTCTTGAGCACGGCCTCGCGCCGCTCCTCCAGCTCCCGCAGGTAACCCAGCCGGGCTTCCAGTTCGCGCAGGTGCACGTCGTCGAGGCCGCCGGTGGCCTCCTTGCGGTAGCGTGCGATGAAGGGGACGCTGGCGCCGCCGTCCAGCAAGTCGACCGCGGCGCGGACCTGGTTCTCCTGTACGCGGAGTTCGGCAGCGATCTGCCGCAGGATTTTTTGCATCGTGGGTTTACTGCTCAGGAACGATGGAAGCGCGCGAGTTTGCCACACGCCTCGTACAGCCAGACAGCGTCCCCGCTGACACGTGTTGCGGCCCCACTGCAGAGAATGGTTGACAAACGTCCCCTAGGAGGCTCCATGCGCTCACGATTTGTCCTGCTCGTCGTGGCGATCCTGCTCATCGCCGGTTTCGCCGCCCTCAACTGGTCCGAAGTGATCCGTCCCGCCCCCCTGTGGTTCGGCTTCGTCGTGGCGGACGCGCCGCTTGGTGCGATCCTCCTCGGCCTGCTCGCGCTCGCTCTGGTGGTGTTCGCGCTTTCGGCGGCCACCATGCGCACCCAGACGCTGCTCGAGTCGCGCCACCACATGAAGGAGCTGGAGGCCCAGCGTGCGCTGGCCGACAAGGCCGAAGCTTCGCGCTTCACCGAACTGCGCACGCACATCGACACGCACCTGCGCGAACTGCGCGACCGCGACGGCATCGCCGTCTCCGAGATGGAGAAGGCGCGGCTGGAGAACCAGCGTGAACTCCGGGCGCAGCTGGAGCAGATCAACCGCACCCTGGCGGCCCGGCTGAACGAGTTCGAACACCGGCTCGAGAGCCGCTTCGAACGCATGGGCATGGGCCGCGGTCCCGTCGTGGGGCAGACACCCGTGACCCAGCACGTGCCGGTGCGCGAGGACGCGGCGCACCCGAGCACGGTCCACGAACACGCCCAGGCGCAGCAGGCGCGCGAGCAGGCGCACCAGGCCCAGATGCGCGAGGAAGAGCGCCTGCGCGACGAACGCATCCGCGAGGAACGCGATCGTGCCGCCGCGGCGGGCGACCGGCCGGCCGAATCCGGCTGGCGCCGCTGGTTCTGACCGGGTCCGCCCGGCGTCAGTCGAACAGGCCCGGTTCGCCGCCGAACCGGGCCTTTTCTATTTCCAGCATCCGCAGCTTCGTATGGGCGCCGCCCTCGGCGGAAAAGCCACCGGGGCGGCCGCCCGCGGCCAGGACCCGATGGCAGGGGACGACGGGCGCGAACGGGTTGTGGCCCAACGCCTGGCCGACGGCCCGCGATGCACCGGGCTCGCCGAGCCGCTTCGCGACTTCGCCATACGTCAACACCTCGCCGGGCGGGATGGAGCGCGCGACGGCGTAGACCTTGCGGTGGAATTCGGGGACCCCTTCCAGCTCCAGCGGCACGTCCGCGAGATCGTCGCGCGCGCCTTCGAGCAGCGCCCGGATGCGCGCGATCGCAGCCTGGACGAAGGGCGGGGGCTCGGTCTCCGGCACGGCGCCGCAATGGCGGAGCATGCGGTCGCGCGTCCCGGTGCGCGTGGTCTCCGGCAACTGCACCGCCGCCAGCGCGTCGTCCGTCCAGGCGATGCCGCAGGCACCGATCGCGGTGTCGAACAGGCAGCAGCCCCGCACCGCGGCCATGGGGGCTCCTAGGCGGCCGCCCGCAGCACGTAGCCGAGCCGGGGGAAATGCACGTGCACCAGGCCGGCGCGCGCATCCTGGCGCCGCAGGCTGTAGTGCGTCCGCGTGGCCGCGATCAGTTCGCCTTCGGTGGGTTCGCTGCCGAAGGTCTCGGGCGTGATCGTCACGCGCGTGCCGAGCGGAATGCCGTGGTCGTCCTGGAAGGCACTGTCCACCAGCAGGTTGGCGCCGGGCGGCTGCGGGTCGTTCGCGGCAGCGATCGCGATGGCATCGGCGGAGGTCAGGCGCGTCATGGCGCCGTGGCCAATCGCCTCCACCCGCTGGGCCCACTCGCCCACCGAAGGCGTGGCGTTCAGGATGTCGGCCAGCACCGGCACCTGGTTGCGCGTGTACCAGATGCCGTGGTACGCGGCGAAGTCGGCCACGCAGGGCTCCATGCCGAACAGGAAGTCGTGCTCGTCCGCCATGTTCGCGATGCGCCGCAGGTACGAACGATAGGCCGAGGTCGCGTCCCCGGGACGCAGCCGCACCATGTTCGTGGACATGGCCTTGCGGTCCTCGGCGAAGGCTTTCGCGGCCTCGGGCGGCGCCTTGGCGAAGATGTGCGCGGCGCCCCTGGGCTGCAGGTTGTAGCCCATCGCGGCCCAGAACAGCGTCGTGTCGGCCCACTGCGCGAAGATCCGGCAGACGCCCTTGAGGTGCGGCGGGTGGAGCGTGGGCTCCGGCCGCACGTGCTCCAGCACGTCGCAGATCAGGGCGGTGTCGCAGTAGATGTCGGCGCCGACCTGCAGCACCGGGGTGCGGCGGTAGCCGCCCGTGAGCGCCACGACGTCGGGCTTGGGCAGGATCGCCGGCACCAGCACCGACTTCCACGGCAGCTTCTTGTAGCCCAGGATCAGCCGCAGCTTCTCGGAGAACGGCGAGCTGGCGTAGTGGTGCAGGATCAGGTCGTTCATGCGTCGTGTCGGTTCGGCAGCGCGCGTTGCAGGATGGCGTCGAAATCGGTCCGGCCGGACAGCGTGCCGAAGGCCTGGCCCCAGTCCCCGCCCAGGCGCGAATCGCAGAAGGCGCTGAACACCGCCGGCGTCGATGCCTGGTGCAGCAACGCGGCCTGCACGGCCAGGGCGACGTCCTGCGCCAGCCGCCTTGCCTCGACTTCCGAGGCCATCTCCTCCACCCGCAGCGGGAGGCTGGCGGCGAGCTTGTCCAGGGCCGGATGGGCGCCGCGCGCGGGCGCGAGCTCCTGCGCCAGCGCCGCGGCGGCGTCGGCCTTGCGCAGCGCGCGCAACAGGTCGAGCGCCATGATGTTGCCGGCGCCTTCCCAGATCGAGTTGAGCGGCATCTCGCGGTAGATGCGGGCCATGATGCCCTCGCCTGCTTCTTCCACGTAGCCGTTGCCGCCCAGGCATTCCATGGCTTCCTGCGCGAAATGGCTGCCGCGCTTGCAGATCCAGAACTTGGCGATGGGCGTCAGCAGGCGCGCCATGGCGGCTTCCTGCGCGTCGCCGCGGCGGTCGAACGCGCGCGCGAGCCGCAGCGCCAGCATCGTCGATGCTTCGCTCTCCAGCGCCAGGTCGGCCAGCACGTTGCGCATCAGCGGCTGTTCGGCGAGGCGTTTGCCGAAGGCCATGCGCTGGCCCGTGTGGTTCAGGGCGAGGGCCAGGGCCTGCCGCATCAGGCCGCTGGTGCCGAGCGCGCAATCGAGGCGCGTCATGGTGCCCATCTCCAGGATCTGCGGCACCCCCCGGCCTTCGTCGCCGACCAGCCAGCCGAAGGCGCCATGGAACTCCACCTCGGAGCTCGCGTTCGCCTTGTTGCCCAGCTTGTCCTTCAAGCGCTGGATGCGCAAGGCGTTGCGGCTGCCATCCGGCAACACGCGCGGCAGGAACAGGCAGCTCAGGCCGCTGGCGGTCTGCGCCAGCACCAGGAAGGCGTCGCACATCGGCGCCGAGAAGAACCACTTGTGGCCGGTGATGCGGAAGCGCTGGCCCCAGTCGTCGCTGCCATCGGGTTCGGCGTGGGTCGTGTTGGCGCGTACATCCGATCCGCCCTGCTTTTCCGTCATGCCCATGCCCATGGTCACGCCGGGCTTATCGCGCCAGGGTTTCAACGCGGGGTCGTAGCTGCGGCTGGTGAGCCGGGGCGCCCAGTCGCGATAGATCGCCGCATTGCTGCGCAAGGCCGGCGTCACCGCGTACGTCATGGAGATCGGGCACAGCACCGAAGGCTCGAGCTCGGTGAAGAGCATGAAGCCGGCGCCGCGCAGCACGTGCGGCGACGCTGCGCCCTGCTCCGCCCAGGGCGTGCCGTGCAGGCCCGCCCCGACGGCGGCGCCCATCAGCGCGTGGTAGCTGGGGTGGAACTCCACCTCGTCGATGCGGCGGCCGAAGCGGTCGTGCGTGCGCAGTTCGGGGGTGTGGGTGTTGGCCAGGCGCGCATGGACCTGCATCGCGCCGCTGCCGGCCAGCGCACCGAGGCGCGACAGCGGCGCGGTGTCCAGTTGCGGTGCATTGAAACGCAATGCGTCGCGCAACGCCCGGTTCGTCTCGAACAGGTTGGTGTCGACCAGCGGCTCGGGCTGGTTGAAGACTTCGTGCGTCGCGTCCATGGCGCTCAGGCCAGCTTCACCAGCTGCTTCCCGAAGTTGCGGCCCTTGAGCATGCCGAGGAAGGCTTCCGGCGCCGACTCCAGGCCTTGCGCCACGGATTCGCGCGGGCGCAGCTTGCCGGTGCCGACCAGCGTGCCGAGTTCCTGCAGCGCCTGCGGCCAGACGTCCATGTGCTCGCTGACGATGAAGCCTTCCACCGTCAGGCGGTTGGTCAGGATCAGCTGCGGGTAGGCCATCGGGATCGGCTTGCCGTCGTAGCCGGCGATCATGCCGCACAGCGCGATGCGGCCGAAGGCGTTCATGCGCAGCATCACGGCATCCATGACCATGCCGCCGACGTTCTCGAAGTAGCCGTGGATACCGTCCGGGCAGGCCTGCTTCAGCGCCTTGGACAACGAACCCGCGTCCGCGTGCTGCTTGTAGTCGATGCAGGCATCGAAGCCGAGTTCGTCGGTGACGTACTTGCACTTGTCCGGTCCGCCGGCGATCCCGACCGCGCGGCAGCCGCGCGCCTTGGCCAGCGCGCCCAGCGCGCTGCCCACCGCGCCGCTCGCGGCGCTGACCACGATGGTCTGGCCTTCCTTCGGCTGGATGATCTTCACCAGGCCGTACCAGGCGGTCACCCCCGGCATGCCGACCGCGCCGAGATAGTGCGACAACGGCACGTGCGTCGTGTCGACCTTGCGCAGCGCGCCGGGCTGGTCGGCGGCGACGACGCTGTACTCCTGCCAGCCGCCCATGCCGACGACCTTGTCGCCGGCCTTGAACTTCGGGCTGCGGCTTTCCACGACCTCGCCCACCGTCCCGCCCTGCATGACCTCGCCCAGCGGCTGCGGCGCGGCGTAGCTCTTGGCGTCGTTCATGCGGCCGCGCATGTAAGGGTCCAGGCTCAGGAAATGGTGGCGCACGAGCACCTGGCCGTCGTGCAGCGGCGGCGTCTCGGTGGTCACCAGCTTGAAGTTCGAGGCGCTGGCTTCGGCTTGCGGGCGGTTGTCCAGGAGGATCTGCTTGTTCTGCGGCATGGCCGTTCCTTAGTCGGTGGAGATCGCGTTGGCCGGCGCGCTGGGCGCCGGCCGCTTGACGTACTTGAAGGTGCCGGTGGCATGCGCGCACGCCCGGCCTTCGCTGTCGTGGATGGTGCCCTCGGTGAAGGCCATGGATTTCGTCCGGTGCATCAGCCGGCCCCTGCCGGTGAGCAGGCCCTGGCAGGGCTGCATGAAGGTCGTCTTCATCTCGATGGTGACGACGCCGATCTCGAGGTCGACGCTGCGCGCCGCCGTGGCCATGGTCACGTCCAGCAGCGTCATGATGGCGCCGCCGTGCGTGACGAGGAAGGAATTCATGTGCTCGCGCTTCGGCAGGTACCGGAGTTCCGAGGCGCCGCCTTCCATCCGCACCAGTTCGAAGCCGAGATGGTCGACGAAGGGGATCTCCACCCCGAACAGCTTGGGTGTCGCCACGGCCCTCAGCCTCCGGTCACCACCGAGACGCCGCCATCGACCGCCAGCCACTGGCCGGTGATGTGCTTGCCGGCGTCGGACGCGAACAGGACCGCCGTGCCCTTCAGGTCCTCGTCGTCGCCCAGCCGGCGCAGCGGCGCGCGCGCGGCGAGCTCGTCGCCGATGCGCTCGAGCGTGTTCTTCGTCATCTTGCTGGGGAAGAAGCCCGGGCAGATCGCGTTGACGTTGATGCGGTACTTGCCCCATTCGCAGGCCAGGGCCTGCGTGAACGTGATCACCGCGCCCTTGGACGTGTTGTAGGCCAGCGTGTTCATCTCCGGCGGGTTGCCGCCCAGGCCGGCGATGGAGGCGATGTTGATGATGCGGCCCTGCTGCCGCGGGATCATGCTGCGCTTGGCGATGTGCTGGCTCAGGATGAAGTAGCCGCGCAGGTTCAGGTTCATCACCTTGTCCCAGGCTTCCACCGGGTGGTCCTCGGCCGGTGCGCCCCAGGCGGCACCCGCGTTGTTCACCAGGATGTGCACGTCGCCCATCCGCTCCAGCGTCTGGTCGGCCAGGCGGCGGATGTCTTCCTCCCGCGAACAGTCGGCGGCGATCCAGCGAGCGTCGATGCCCGCGGCCTGCAGGTCCGCCGTCGCCTCCTCGAGGTCGTCGGCCTTGCGCGAGCTGAGCATGATGCGGGCGCCGGCCTCGCCGAGGGCATGGGCGAGCTGCAGGCCCAGGCCGCGCGAACCTCCGGTGACGAGGGCCGTCTTGCCCTCCAGGTTGAACAGTTGCTGCACCGTGCGCGTCATCTCTTGGTCTCCGGGGGTCGTTGGGGGGATTGTGCGCCCGGCGCCGGCGCCTCCGGCAGGCGGGAGCGCACGAAGATCAGCACGACCCCCGCGGCGGTGGCGATGCCCCCCAGCACGCTGAGGCTCCAGCCGGCGATGGCGGCCTCGTCGTGCGAGGCGATCCCCAGGATCACCATGAAGAGGCCGCCGAAGATCAGCGTCCACACGAGGGCATCGAGGCGGGCGAGCGCGCGGGCGCTGGCCATCAGAACGCCTCCTCGGGCATGGTGGCGCAGGTCGGGTCGCGCGTCTCCACGGCCCGCAGCCAGGCCGGGATCTTCGGCAGTTCGTAGTGGAAGAAGTAGCGCGTCGCGCGCACGCGGCCCTCGTCGGCGGACCGCGTGCTGCCTGCCGGCAGCGCCAGCAGCACGTCGAGCCAGGTCCACGCGATCACCAGGTGGCCGAAGGCCTGCATGTACGGGACCGCATTGGCGAGCGCATCGGAGGGGTTCCCCGTCGCCCACGCCGACTTGGTGGCGGCGCCAACTTTCTGCAGCGCCTGGCCGAGGGCATTGGCATGCTCGGAGAGGTCCGGGCGCTGGATGGCCTTCTCGATCGTCGCGTTGATGCGACCGGCCAGCAGGGCGAGGCCCTTGCCGCCTTCCATCACCACCTTGCGCCCGAGCAGGTCGGCCGCCTGGATGCCGTGCGTGCCTTCGTGGATCATGTTCAGGCGGTTGTCGCGCCAGTACTGCTCCACGGGGAAGTCGCGCGTGTAGCCGTAGCCGCCGTGCACCTGGATCGCGAGCGAGTTCGCCTCCAGGCAGAACTCGCTGGGCCAGCTCTTGGCCACCGGCGTGAGCACCTCCAGCAGCAGGCGCGCCTCGTCGGCCGCCTCCGGCGTGCCGGTGTGCTGCTCGTCGACCAGGCGGGCGCAGTACAGCAGCAGGGCCAGCGCGCCTTCGCAGTACGACTTCTGCGCCAGCAGCATGCGCTTGATGTCGGCGTGCTCGATGATGCGGACCTGCGGCTGCGCCGGGTCCTTGCCGGCCGGGCCGACCGGACGGCCCTGCGGCCGGTCCTTCGCATAGGCCAGCGACGCGTAGTAGCCCGCCAGGCCCAGCGAGGTCGCCGCCATGCCGATGCCGATGCGCGCCTCGTTCATCATGTGGAACATGCAGCGCAGGCCTTCGCCTGGCTTGCCCACGAGGTAGCCGATGGCGCCCGCGCCGCCGCGCACGGGGAACTTGCCTTCGCCGAAGTTGAGCAGCGTGTTGGTCGTGCCGCGCCAGCCGAGCTTGTGGTTCAGGCCGGCCAGCGCCACGTCGTTGCGCTCGCCCGTGAGCCGCCCGTCGCTGTCCACCAGCTTCTTCGGCACGATGAACAGCGAGATGCCGCGCGTGCCCGGCACCAGCTTGCCGTCCGGGCCCGGGATCTTCGCCAGCACCAGGTGGATGATGTTCTCCGCCAGCTCGTGCTCGCCGGCCGAGATCCACATCTTGTTGCCCTTGAGGCGGTACCGCGCGCCGAGCGGATCGGCCTCGAAATCGCCGCCGTCGGGCGTCGCTCGCGTCACGATGTCGGAGAGCGAGGAACCGGCCTGCGGTTCCGACAGGCACATGGTGCCGGTGAAGCGCCCGCCGAACTCGTTGCGCGCGAACACGGCCTTCTGCATCTCGGTGCCGTGCACCATCAGCAGGTTGGCGTTGCCCTTAGTGAGAAGGCTGGAGCCCATGCTCACCGAAGCCGTGCCGAAGAAGGTGCCCGCCGCGGCCTCGATCGTGTAGGGCAGCTGCATGCCGCCCTCCTCGTAGTCCTGGGCGGCGCTCACCATGCCGGAGGCTACGTAGGCGCGGTGCGCCTCGTGCGTCGCCTGCGGCAGGATCACCTTCTCGCCGTCGAAGCGCGGCTCCTCGGTGTCGATCAACCGGTTGAAAGGCGCGTACTTCTCGCGCGCGATCCGCTCGCAGGTGTCCAGCACCGCGTCGAAGGTCTCGCGCGAATGGTCGGCGAATCGGGCGCGGCCGTTCAGGCGCTCGGCCTGCAGCCAGTCGTAGAGGAGGAAGTCGAGGGTGGGGCGAAGGGAAGACATGCCTTCCCTTCCCTTACAGGACTTCGAACACGCCCGCCGCCCCCATGCCGCCGCCGATGCACATGGTCACCACCACGCGCTTGGCGCCGCGGCGCTTGCCTTCGATCAGCGCATGGCCGGTCAGGCGCTGGCCGGACACGCCGTACGGGTGGCCGACGGCGATGGCGCCGCCGTTGACGTTGAGTCGGTCGTCCGGGATGCCCAGCTTGTCGCGGCAGTACATGACCTGCACGGCAAAGGCTTCGTTCAGTTCCCACAGGTCGATGTCCTGCACGGTCAGGCCCAGCTTCTTCAAGACCTTCGGCACGGCGAACACGGGGCCGATGCCCATCTCGTCGGGCTCGCAGCCGGCCACCGCGAAGCCGAGGAAGCGGCCCATCGGCTTGAGGTTGTTGCGGCTGGCGTACTCCTCGCTCACCACCACGCAGGCGCCGGCGCCGTCGGAGAATTGGCTGGCGTTGCCGGCGGTGATCACGCCGCCGGGCAGCGCGGGACGGATGCCGGCGATGCCTTCGGCCGTGGTGCCCTCACGCAGGCCCTCGTCCTTGCTGACGGTGACTTCCTTGGTGATCAGGCCCATCACGGCGTCGGCCACGCCGGCCTTGACGGTGATCGGTGCGATCTCGTCCACGAACTTGCCCTCGGCCTGGGCCGCGCAGGCGCGCTGCTGGCTGCGCGCGCCGTAGAAGTCCATGTCCTCGCGGCTGATGTTGTAGCGCTTGGCGACCTGTTCGGCCGTCTGCAGCATCGACCAGTAAATCTCGGGCTTCTTCTTGTCCAGCGCCGGGTCGCGCAGCATGTGCTGGTTCATCTCCTGCTGCACGCAGGAGATGCTCTCCACGCCGCCGGCGACGTAGACGTCGCCCTCGCCGGCGATCACGCGCTGCGCCGCCATGGCGATGGTCTGCAGGCCGGAGGAGCAGAAGCGGTTGACCGTCATGCCGGAGACGGTGATGGGCAGGTCCGCCATCAGCGCGATCTGGCGCGCGATGTTGGCGCCGGTGGCGCCTTCGGGGTTGGCGCAGCCCATGATGACGTCCTCGACGGCGTCGGGCGCGACACCGGCGCGCTGCAGCGCGTGCTTGACGGCGTGGCCGCCGAGCGTGGCGCCGTGCGTCATGTTGAACGCGCCCTTCCAGCTCTTGGTCAGGGGGGTGCGGGCGGTGGAGACGATGACGGCGTTGGTCATGGTGGATTGCCTTTCAGACGGGTTCGGATCAGGGAGCCGGCGCGTTCAGGTTGCGCAGCAGCTGGTGGTAGAAGCGGACGAGCTCGCCGAGGTTGCCCACGGCGATGCGCTCGTTGGTGCCGTGCAGGCGCGGCAGGTCCTCGGGCTTCGCGCGCACCGGCGAGAAGCGGAAGATGTTGTCGGCGATCGGCACGAAGTGCTGCGAATCGGAACCGGCGATGTAGAGGCCCGGCGCGACGATGGTGTCCGGGAACAGGGAACGCAGCGTGCGCTCCAGCAGGCGGTAGGCGGGGGCGTCGGTGGACGTGACCGGCGTGGGGTCGACCGCACCCGGCCACTCCTTCAGCTCGAAGCCCTCCCCCACCTTGCTGCGCACGTGCTGCATCACGCTCTCGCGCGTGTCGCCGGGCAGGATGCGGAAGTTCACCGTGGCCTCGGCGACGCCGGGGATCACGTTCTCCTTGTTGCCGGCGTTGACGATGGTGAGCGCCGTGGTCGTGCGCATCATGGCGTTGGTGCTCGCGCCTTTCGCGAGCTGGCCTTCCACCACCGGGCCGAACAGCCAGAGGTTGGACAGCGCCACGCGCTGCATGCCGCTCATCTCGGGCGCGAGAGTGGCGAACAGCTCGCGTGCCACGCCCTTGAGTTCGGCCGGGAACTGCTCGTCCTGCAGCCGGCGCAGCGCCGCCACCAGCTGGCCGACGGCAGTGGCTTCCGGCACCGGCGGCATGGACGAATGCCCGGGCTTCGCTGTCGCCTTCAGCTGGATCGAGGTGTAGCCCTTCTCCGCCACGCCGACCAGGGCCGCAGGCGCCGCCAGGCCGGGCACCACGCCTTCGGTGAGCACCAGGCCTTCGTCGATGACCCAGTCCAGCCGCACCTTGCGGTCCTGCAGCAGCTTGACCGCCTGCTTCGCGCCCCGCTGGCCCGCCACTTCCTCGTCGGCGCCGGAGAACAGGTACACGGTCTGGCGCGGCTGGAAGCCGGAGGCGAGCAGCAGCTCGATCGCCTCCAGCTGCGCGATCAGGTTGCCCTTGTCGTCCCAGGCACCGCGGCCCCAGACGAAGCCGTCCTTCACCTGGCCGGAGAACGGCGGCACTTCCCAGCTCGCCTCCGTCCCGGGCGCGATCGGCGCGACGTCGTTGTGCGCCATCAGCATCACCGGCTTGGCCGCGGCGTCGCTGCCCTTCCAGGTGTAGAGCAGGCTCAGCTCGCCGATGAACTCGCGCTGCAGCTTCGCGTGCACCTGCGGGAAGCGCTGCTCCAGGAAGGCGTGCAGCTTGCGGAACTCGCCGGCGTTGAACGCCGGGTCGTCCTGGCTGGGCACCGTCTGGAAGCGGATCGCGCCGGCCAGCTTGTCGGCGACGGCGGCGGTGTCCACCGCCAGCGGCGGCGCGGGCGCGACGGTGACCTGGCGCGAACCCTGCCGCAGCGTGTTGGCGGCCACGGCCGCCACCAGCAACAGCACGGCGGCAAGGAGGACGAGGAACAGGCGCTTGATCATGGGTGGGGGCTGGATCCCCGCCTGCGCGGGGATGACCCTCGGCGGCCCCGCCGGGGCCTTCCGAGGGTCAGCTGAAGGTCTTGCCTTCGCTGGCCAGCTTCATCAGCAGCGGCGCCGGCTCCCAGAACTTCGCGTCGTCGCGCGGGTTGGCCTGGAAGCGCTTCATGGCCTGGACCACGTTGAAAAGGCCGACCTGGTCCGCGTACAGCATGGGGCCGCCGCGGTGGATCGGGAAGCCGTAGCCCGTGATGTAGACCATGTCGATGTCGCTGGCGCGGGCGGCGATGCCCTCTTCCAGGATGCGCGCGCCCTCGTTGACCAGCGCGAACACCAGGCGCTGCACGATCTCCTCGTCGGAGATCCTGCGCGGCTCGATGCCCAGCGACTTGCGGTGCTCGGCGACCATGTCCTCGACCAGCTTGGACGGGATGGCGTCGCGCTTGCCGGCCTGGTAGTCGTACCAGCCGGCGCCGGTCTTCTGGCCGAACCGGCCCAGCTCGCACAGCTTGTCGGCGGTGCGGCTGTACTTCATGTCCGGGCGCTCGGCGGCGCGGCGCTTGCGGATCGCCCAGCCGATGTCGTTGCCGGCCAGGTCGCCCATGCGGAACGGGCCCATGGCGAAGCCGAACCTCTCGATGGCGCGGTCCACCTGCTGCGGCGTGGCGCCTTCGTCCAGCAGGAAGCCGGCCTGGCGGCTGTACTGCTCGATCATGCGGTTGCCGATGAAGCCGTCGGTGACGCCGGAGACGACCGCGGTCTTCTTGATCTTCTTGGCCAGCGCCATCACTGTGGCCAGCACGTCCTTGCCGGTCTTCTTGCCGCGCACGACTTCCAGCAGCTTCATGACGTTGGCCGGGCTGAAGAAGTGCAGGCCGACCACGTCTTCCGGCCGCTTGGTGAAGGAGGCAATCTTGTCCAGGTCCAGCGTGGAGGTGTTGGACGCCAGGATCGCGCCCTTCTTCATCACTTCGTCCAGCTTCTTGAAGACCGTCTCCTTGACACCCATCTCCTCGAACACTGCCTCGATCACGAGGTCGGCGTCGCCGATCTCTTCATAGGAGAGCGTCGGCTTGAGCAGCGCCATGCGCTGCTCGTACTTGTCCTGCTTCAGCTTGCCCTTCTTGACCTGGCCTTCGTAGTTCTTGCGGATGGTCGCCAGGCCGCGGTCGATGGCCTCCTGCTTCATCTCGAGGATGGTCACCGGGATGCCGGCGTTCAGGAAGTTCATCGAGATGCCGCCACCCATGGTGCCGGCGCCGATCACCGCAACCTTCTTAATCTCGCGCTGCTTCGTGTCGTCCGGCACGTCGGCGATCTTGCTGGCGGCGCGCTCGGCCATGAACAGGTGGCGCAGCGCCCGCGACTCGGGGGTGAACATCAGCGCGGTGAAGATCTCGCGCTCGTAGGCCATGCCTTCGTCGAACTTCTTCTTGGTCGACGCCTCGACGGCGTCGACGCACTTGGCGGGTGCCGGGAAGTTCTTGGCCATGCCCTTGACCATGTTGCGCGCGAACTGGAAGTACGCGTCGCCCATCGGGTGCTTGCTGGGCAGGTTGCGCACCAGCGGCAGCGGGCGCGTGTCGGCGACCGAGCGGGCAAAGGCGATCGCCTCCTCCAGCAGCGCCTCGGGCGAGGACGCCATCTTGTCGAACAGCTTCTGGCCGGGCAGCTGGGCGAGCATCTCGCTCTTGACCGGCTCGCCGCTGACGATCATGTTCAGCGCCGGCTCGACGCCCAGCACGCGCGGCAGGCGCATCGTGCCGCCGGCGCCGGGGATCAGGCCCAGCTTCACTTCGGGCAGCGCGATGTTGGCGCCGGGCGCGGCGATGCGGTAGTGGCAGCCGAGCGAAAGCTCGAGGCCGCCGCCCATGGCGACGGAGTGGATCGCGGCCACGATCGGCTTGGCGGAGTTCTCGCAGGCGAGGATGACGGACAGCAGGTTCGGTTCGGCCGTCGCCTTGGGCGAGCCGAACTCCTTGATGTCGGCGCCGCCGGAGAAGGCCTTGCCCGCGCCGGTGATGACGATCGCCTTGACGGCCGGGTCCGCGTTCGCCTTGTTCAGGCCGTCGGTGATCGCGGTGCGCGTGGCGTAGCCGAGACCGTTGACCGGCGGGTTGTTCATCGTGACCACGGCGACGTCGCCGTGCACCTTGTATTCAGCCGTCATGCTGCTTTCCTTTGATGAGAAAAGAACGGTCGTTCTTTTTTGCGATTGTAGGGGGGCATTGTTGCAGTGCAACGGCGCCATGTCCGCTGGGGGACATGGGCCTTCAGGCCGGAGCTTATACCTCCAGCCACTCCTTGCGGATGTACGCATCCGCGCGCAGCGATTCCGGGGTGCCCTGGAAGACGATGCTGCCGTGGCCCATCACCAGCGCGCGGTCGGAGATCGCCATGGCGATGGTCAGCTTCTGCTCGATCAGCAGCACCGACACGCCACGGGTCTTGAGCGTCTTCAGGTATTCGCCGACCAGCTCGACGATCTTGGGCGCCAGGCCCTCGGTCGGCTCGTCGATGATGATGAGCTCCGGGTCGCCCATGAGCGTGCGGCACAGGGTCAGCATCTGCTGCTCGCCGCCGGAGAGCACGCCCGCTTCGGTGTGCTGGCGTTCCTTCAGGCGGGGGAACATCCCGTACATGTCGTCGAAGTCCCAGCGGCCCTTCTGACGCGCGCTCTTCTGCCCCAGCATCAGGTTCTGGTGCACCGTGAGCTTGGGGAAGATGTCGCGGTTCTCGGGCACGTAGCCCAGGCCCAGGTGGGCGATCTCGTAGGGCTTGCGGCCCCCGATGGCCTGGCCCTTCCAGACCACGTCGCCGGTGCTTTCGACCATGCCCATGATGGCCTTGGCCGTGGTGGAGCGGCCCGAGCCGTTGCGGCCGAGCAGCGCGACGATCTCGCCCTGGCCGACGTCGAACTGCACCCCGTGCAGCACGTGGCTCTTGCCGTAGTAGGCGTGGAGGTTGCCGACGGTGAGCATCAGTGCGCCCCCGCCTGTGCCTGCGCGACCACGGAGCCCAGGTAGGCTTCCTGCACCTTCTGGTTGGCCCGCACGTTCTCCGGCGTGTCGAAGGCGATGATCTCGCCGTAGACCACCACCGCGATCTTGTCGGCGAGGCCGAACACCACGCCCATGTCGTGTTCGACGGTCAGGAGCGTCTTGCCCACGGTGACTTCCTTGATCAGCTCGATGAAGCGGCGGGTTTCCTCGCGGCTCATGCCCGCGGTGGGCTCGTCCAGCAGGATCACGTTGGCGCCGCCCGCGATGGTGATGCCGACTTCCAGCGCGCGCTGTTCCGCATAGGTCAGGTTCACCGCGAGCACGTCGCGTTTCTTGTGCAGGCGGATGCGTTCCATCAGCTGCTCGGCGCGCTCGTTGGCGTCGTCCAGGTCGGCCAGGAACTTCAGGAAGGTGTAGCGGTAGCCGAGGCTCCACAGCACGCCGCAGCGCAGGTTCTCGAACACCGACAGCTTGGGGAAGATGTTGGTGATCTGGAAGCTGCGGGACAGGCCGAGGCGGTTGATCTCGAACGGCTTCTTGCCGTCGATGCGGTGGCCGTTGAGCAGCACTTCCCCGCTGCTGGCGGGGAAGCGGCCGCTGATCAGGTTGAACAGCGTCGACTTGCCGGCGCCGTTGGGGCCGATCACGGCGACGCGCTCGCCCTGCTCCACCTTCAGGCTGCAGCCGCGGATGATCTCGGTCTTGCCGAAGCTCTTGCGCAGGTCGCGCAGTTCCAGGGCGGGCGTGCTCACAGCGTTTCCCTCCGCTTCATTTCCTTCTCGATGAACTCCTCGATCTCGCCCCACTGGCGCAGGAAGTGGCGCCGCACCAGCTCGAACAACCCGAGGCCGGTGAGCAGCACGAACACCGCGCCGAACCAGCTGTCCACGCTCTTGACGTTCAGGTCGGCGCCGAGGAAGCGCACGGTGTCGCCCAGGGCCACGTTCAGCTGCAGGTGGTACACCATCTCGATCATCGCCGCCGCGCCCAGGAGCACCAGCAGCGCGGTCACGCCCAGCGCCAGGTAGCTGACCCAGAGCTCCTTCAGCCGGCCGAACGCCGCCACCCGCAGGTTCATCATGATCAGGCTGGCGATGCCGCCAGGGGCGTACATCACCATGAACATGAAGATCAGGCCCAGGTACAGCAGCCACGCCTTGGTGAACTCGGAGAACAGCACGAAGGCCAGCACCATCAGGATGCCGCCGATGATCGGCCCGAAGAAGAAGGTGGCGCCGCCGAGGAAGGTGAAGAGCAGGTAGCCGCCGGAGCGCGCCGGTCCCACCACTTCCGCCGTGGCGATCTCGAAGTTCAGCGCCGACAGGCCCCCCGAGATGCCGGCGAAGAAGCCCGCCAGGATGAACACCAGGTAGCGCACGCGCTGCGTGTCGTAGCCGATGAACTCCACGCGTTCGGGGTTGTCGCGCACGGCGTTCAGGATGCGACCCAGGGGCGTGCGCGTCAGCGCGTACATGGCGGCCACGCAGATGAACGTGTACACCGCGATCAGGTAGTAGACCTGGATCGCCGGCCCGAAGGTGATGCCGAAGAACGGCTTGCCCACCACGCGGTTGGCCGAGATGCCCGCTTCGCCGCCGAAGAACTCCGAGAACATCAGCGACATCGCGAAGATCAGTTCGGCGATGCCCAGCGTGATCATGGCGAACGGCGTGCCCGACTTCTTGGTGGTCACGTACCCGAACAGGATGGCGATCGCCATGCCGCCCAGCCCGCCCACCAGCGGGAGCAGGCTCACGGGGATGGGCAGCTGACCCTTGGTGGCGGCGTTCAGCGCGTGGATGGCGAAGTACGTGCCAAGTCCGGTGTAGACGGCGTGGCCGAAGCTGAGCATGCCGCCCTGCCCCAGGAGCATGTTGTACGAGAGGCAGGCGATGATCGCGATGCCGATCTGCGACAGGATGGTGATGCCAAGCCCACTCGTGAACAGCATGGGCGCCACCGCGAGGACCAGCGCGAAGGCGGTCCAGATCACGATGCGGGCCACGTTGTAGGGGCGGAACTCGTAGTACTGGCCCCGGGCGGCGCGCCCGGCGGGGACACGCCCCGCGCCGTTGCCTGGCAGGTCCATGGGCACGCCCACGCGCCGGTTCTCGCGTTCGGCTTCGGAGCCGATGCCGGTGTCTGAAAGCGTCGCCATCTCAGCCCTCCCGCGTTCCGAGCAGGCCGCGCGGCCTGAAGATCAGGATGAGGACGAGGAACAGGTAGGGCAGGATCGGCGCCACCTGGGAGATCGTCAGCTTGAGGAAGGTGTTGCCCTGCGCGGCCGGGCTGAGCGCGACGCCCGCCCCCTGCAGCAGCGAGCCCACCGAGTGATCCAGCGCGACCGCGAAGGTCTGGATCAGCCCGATCAGCAGCGACGCGACGAAGGCGCCCGCCAGCGAGCCCATGCCGCCGACCACCACCACCACGAAGATGATGGAGCCCACCGTGAGGGCCATGTTCGGCTCGGTCACGAAGGTGCTGCCGCCGATGACGCCGGCCAGGCCCGCCAGCGCGGCACCGGCGCCGAACACCAGCATGAACACGCGCGGCACGTTGTGGCCCAGCGCCTCCACCGTGTCGGGGTGCGTCAGCGCCGCCTGGATCACCATGCCGATGCGCGTCTTCGCCAGCAACAGGCCGAGGGCCGCCAGCATGAACACCGCCGTCAGCATCATGAAGCCGCGCGTGGCCGGGAACGGCGAGCAGACCACCCGCACCGTGGCGTCGGCGGCGTTGCAGAGCGCTGCCGGCGCGGTGCCCCAGACCAGGCGGAAGCCTTCGGTCGAATGCTGCACGAGCGTGAAGGCCGCCCCTTGCAACGCGGCGGGCGGCGTGAATTCGACGGCCGTGCGGCCCCACACCAGCTGGACGAGTTCGAGCAGCACGTACGACAGACCGAAGGTGATCAGCAGTTCCGGCACATGGCCGTACTTGTGCACCTTGCGCAGGCAGGTCCGCTCGAAGGCCGCGCCCAGGAGGCCGACGACCAGCGGCGCGATGACCAGCGCGGGCCAGAAGCCCACCAGGCGCGCGACCGTGTAGCCCACGTACGCGCCCACCATGTAGAAGCTGGCGTGCGCGAAATTGAGCACGCCCATCATGCTGAAGATCAGCGTGAGGCCCGAGCTGAGCATGAACAGCAGCAGCCCGTAGCTGAGCCCGTTCAGCGTCGAGATGACGAAGAATTCCATGAGGTCGTTGGTTGGTGCCGCCGCGGCGGCCTCAGGCAAGGCAAGGGGCCCGCCACGTTCACCGCAGGGGGCCCCCGGATGGTCCGGCGAAGCGGGAGCTTAACTCGGGCGCTGCATCTGGCAAGTCGTCGGCGTGCTGGACACGTAGCTCGGATACTCCTTCACCGGCACGAGGGTCATGCCGGTCTTCTCCGGGCTGTACGCGAACTTGCCGCCGGCCTTCTGCCACACCGTCATGTACAGCGGCTGCTGCAGCTGGTGGTCGGACTTGCGCATCTCGACTTCGCCGTTGAAGCTGTTGAACTTCAGGCCTTCCAGCGCGGCCGCGACCTTCACCGGGTCGGTGGAGCCGGCCTTGGCCATGGCGTTGCTCAGGGCGGAGAACGCGTGCGAGAAGGCCAGCGTGTACAGGTCGTCCTTGAAGCGCGTGTTGAACTCGTTGGCCCAGGTCTGGATCTGGCCCGTCATGTTCGGGTGGCCGTAGCCGACCTGGAACACGCGGCCTTCGCCGCCGGTGCCCAGCGCGCTGGGGGTGCCCGTGACGCTGGTGTAGTAGGTGAAGAACTTGCCGTTGAAGCCGGCTTCGTTGGCGGCCTTGATCAGCAGGGAGAGGTCGGAGCCCCAGTTGCCCGTGATGACGGTATCGGCGCCGGAAGCCTTGATCTTGGCGACGTAGGGCGCGAAGTCACGTACCTGCGCCAGCGGGTGCAGGTCCTCGCCGACGATCTGCACGTCCGGGCGCTTGCGGGCCAGGGTTTCCTTGGCGTACTTGGCGACCTGGTGGCCGTGCGAGTAGTTCTGGTTGAGCAGGTAGACCTTCTTGACGTCCGGCTTGTCCTTCATGAAGGTGGTCATGGCCTCCATCTTCATGGACGTGTCGGCGTCGAAGCGGAAGTGCCAGTAGTTGCACTTGCTGTTGGTGAAGTCCGGGTCCACCGCGGCATAGTTGAGGTAGATCACCTCCTTGCCGGGGTTGCGCGCGTTGTGCTTGTCGATCGCGTCGATCAGCGCGCCGGCCACGGACGAGCCGTTGCCCTGCAGCACGTAGCGCACGCCCTGGTCGATGGCGGCCTTCAGCGCGTTGAGGCTTTCGGCCGGGCTCAGCTTGTTGTCGACGCCCTGCACCTCGAACTTCACGCCGGCGGGGTTGCTGGCGTTGAACTTCTCGGCCAGGAACTGCAGGCTCTTGAGCTGGTTCGTCCCGACCGGGCCCATGAGGCCGGTGAGCGGGTCGATCCACATCATCTTCACGACCTGGCCCTTGGTGGCCGATGCCGCGGCGGGAGCGGCGGCAGCGCGGGGCGCGGTCTGGGCCTGCGCCAGGGCGCAGGCGAACAGGGTGGACAGTGCGACGGCGGTAACGGCGAATTTCACGGGATTGCTCCTTTGCAAGACAGGCGCAGGGTAGCTTTTCCGCAGGGGCCTCCCGCTCAGGGATTGCCCCTAATCCCCCCCGTTTCTATCGCTCTGGCGACACCCCTCTCACGCCGTGGGCAGCCGGTAGTCCTTCAATTGCTCGCGCAGGCGCGTCTTGAGCATCTTGCCGGTGGCGCCGAGCGGGATGCTCTCGACGAACACCACGTCGTCCGGCACCTGCCACTTGGCGATCTTGCCCTCGTAGAACTTCAGCAGCTCCTCGCGGGTGACTTCGGCGCCCGGCTTCTTGACCACGGCGACGATCGGCCGTTCGTCCCACTTCGGGTGCCGCATGCCCACGCAGGCGGCCATCTGGACGGCCGGGTGCGCCATCGCGATGTTCTCGATGTCGATCGAGCTGATCCACTCGCCACCGGACTTGATCACGTCCTTGCTGCGGTCGGTGATCTGCATGTAGCCGTCCGGGTCCATCGTGGCGACGTCGCCGGTGGGGAACCAGCCGTCCACCAGCGGGTCGCCGCCCTCCCCCTTGAAGTACTCGCGCACCACCCAGGGGCCCCGCACGTACAGGTCGCCGTAGGTCTTGCCGTCCCACGGCAGCTCCTGGCCGTCGTCGCCGACGATCTTCAGGTCCACGCCGAAGATCGCGCGCCCCTGCTTCAGGCGGATCTTCATCTGCTCGTCGGGCGGCAGCGCCAGGTGCTTGTTCTTCAGCGTGCAGAGCGTGCCCAGCGGGCTCATCTCGGTCATGCCCCAGGCGTGCAGGACGTCGACCCCGTACTCCTCGCGGAAGGCATGGATCATCGCCGGCGGGCAGGCGGAGCCGCCGATCACGGTGCGCTTGAGGGAGGAGAAGCGCAGGCCGCCCGGCTTCATGTGCCCCAGGAGCATCTGCCAGACCGTCGGCACGCCGGCGGCGAAGGTCACCTGTTCCGCCTCGACCAGTTCGTACACCGACTTGCCGTCCAGCGCACCGCCGGGGAACACCAGCTTGCAGCCCGTGAGGGCGGCGGAGTACGGGATGCCCCACGCATTGACGTGGAACATGGGCACGACGGGCAGCACGGCGTCGCGCGCCGACAGGTTCATCACGTCCGGCAGCGCAGCCGCATAGGCGTGCAGCACGGTCGAACGGTGGCTGTAGAGCGCCGCCTTGGGGTTGCCGGTGGTGCCGCTCGTGTAGCACATGCTGGAGGCGGAGTTCTCGTCGAACACCGGCCACTGGTACGTGAGCGGCTGGCCGCCGATCCACGACTCGTAGCTCACGAGGTTGGGGATGCCCGTGTCCTTCGGCAGCTTGTCGGGGTCGCACAGCGCGACGTACTGCCGGATGGTGGTGCACTTCGCGTGCACGGCCTGCACGATGGGCAGGAAGCTCAGGTCGAAGCACAGCACCTGGTCCTCGGCATGGTTGGCGATCCAGGCGACCTGCTCGGGATGCAGGCGGGGGTTGATGGTGTGCAGCACGCGGCCCGAGCCGCTCACCCCGAAGTACAGCTCCAGGTGGCGGTAGCCGTTCCAGGCCAGCGTCGCCACGCGGTCGGAGAACAGCAGCTGCATGCCGTCCAGCGCGTTCGCCACCTGGCGGGCGCGGCGGGCGACGTCCTTCCATTGGTAGCGGTGGATGTCGCCCTCGACGCGGCGCGAGACGATCTCGGTGTCGCCATGGTGCCGCTCGGCATGCTCGATCAGCGCGGAAATCTGCAGCGGTTGGCTCTGCATGAGGCCCAGCATCGTCGTGTCTCCTCGGGAAGTGCTTTGGTGGATCCGGAGACGAATCCTAAACCGGCGCGCGGGCGCTCAGGCGGGCGGCAGGCCGGCGGGCTGGAAGTAGAGCGTCACGACGGTGCCTTCGCCGAGGGTGGACTCCACCTGGATCGAACCGTTGATCGCCTGCATCACGCGCTGGCAGAACATCAAGCCCATGCCGCTGCCGCCGGCCGCGGCGCGCGTCGTCACGGGCTCGCGCGTGAGCTTGGCCAGCACGTCGGGCGCGATGCCGGGGCCGTTGTCGCGCACGCGCAGCCAGGCCCGCTGGCCGGCCGGTGCATCGGCCGCGCAACCCACCTCCAGCACCAGCCGGGCCTCGGGGCGTCCGCGAAGTGCCTGCAGCGCATTCTTCGCGAGGGTGCACAGCACCAGGTACAGCAGGTCGCGCCGGCCGGGCAGGCGGAAGTCACGCCGCACGTCCAGCGTCACGAAGGCGCGCTCGTTCTCCTCGAAGGGGAATTCGTCGAGCAGCGCCTCCACCAGGCTGCTGGCACGGATCGACTGCGGCACCGCGTCGGGATAGGCATCGCGGGCGGACTGCACGAAGGTGGACACCAGCGACTGGCAATACAGGGCGCGCCGCTCGGCCCGCTCCAGCGCCAGCCGCAGCTCGCCCGGATGTTCCTCGGTGAACTGCGCGATGCCCGGCGGGCTGTCCGGCCCCGGCGGCAGGTAGCGCGAAGCCACGGAGCCGACGTAGCCGCGCACCGTGGCGAGCGGCGTGTTCAGTTCATGGGCCAGGAAGCCCAGCGCCTCGCGCAGCGCCGCCACGCGGCCTTCGTTGACCGCGCGCTCCAGTGCCTGTGCGCGGTAGAGGGCCAGCGCTTCGCGCAGGGCCTCCCGGGTGGCATCGCCGTCCAGCGGCTTCTCCAGGATGCGCAGCACCTTGCCCTGGTTGACCGCCGCGATGGCGACATCCTTCTCCGCGTAGGCGGTGGCGAGCAGGCGCACGACGTGGCGGAAATCCCGCTGCGCGGTGCGCAGCAGCTTCATGCCGTCGCGGTCCGGCATGCGGTAGTCGGTCACGAGCACGCCGAATTCCGTCCGGCGTTCCGTGAGCATCGCCAGCGCTTCGTCGGCGCCGCCGGCCGTGAGCACGCGGAATTCGTCGCCGAACTCGCGGGCGAACCACTTGCGCGACCTCGGCTCGTCGTCGACGAACAGGATGCACGGCGGTTCGCCGGAAAGCTCGTGGGCCTGCATGGCGCGCCTTCAGGCGGCGGAACGCGACGCGGTGTCGCAGTAGGCCCGCAGGGCCTCCTCCGTGCGGCGCGCCAGCGCCTGCAGTTCCGGCAGCCAGGCGCTGCCGGCAGGCCACTCGCCCTCCTCCAGCAGCGGCACGTACAGCCGCCGCACCTGCTGGTACAGCGCCTGCGCGCCGGCCTCGCCGCTCATGCCGAGCAGCGAATGCAGCGCATCGATGCTGCCCTGCACGTCGGCGCCGGCGACGGCCCCCTGCAGCTTGTCGACCAGCCGCGCCATCTCCGGCACGTAGTCGGCGATCAGTTCCTCCAGCATGCCGAGGCGGCGGTAGCTTTCCAGCCGCTGCAGGTTCAGCAGCCCCTCCTGCGGCGGAGGCTCCGGCGGCAGGGCCGCTTCGGTCACCGGCGTCTGCGCGGCGCCCGGGGCGACGAGCCGGGCCAGCGTGTCGTACAGGACCTGCGCGTCCACCGGCTTGACGATGAAGGCGTTCATGCCTGCCGCGGTGGCGGCGGCCACGGCGGGTTCGTCGGAGCGCGCCGTCAGGGCGATCACGGGGATCGTGGACCACGCCTCGAGCGAGGCGCGGATCGCGCGGGTGGTCTCCAGGCCGTCCATGCCGGGCATGTGCAGGTCGACGATCACCGCCGAGATGCCGTCCTGCGCGTGCAGCTGCTCCAGCACCGCCTGCCCGTGTTCGACCTCGATGACGATGGCGGCGGTGTTGCGCAGGTAGGCCGCGACGGCCTTGCGGTTGAAGGCGCTGTCGTCGGCCACCAGGATGCGGCGGCCGGCCAGGCGCGCGGTGCTGCCCTTGCCGTGCTGGTTCTGCACGGCCTGCTGCAGGGCGGCCAGCAGCGGCAGCTGGGCGCAGGGCTTGCTGACGAAGCCGTCCATGCCGCACTTGAGCGCCTTGGCGCGGGCCAGGTGCGCCGGCTCGCTGGTGTAGGCGACGATGCGCACGTCCTGGTTCGGCCCCGGGTCGCGGCGCAGCTTCTCGGCGACGGCGTAACCGTCGAGCCCGGGCATGTGCAGATCCAGCAGCACCACGTCGTAGGCGCGCCGGGCGAGCATGCCCAACGCGACCTGGCCGTCGGCCGCTTCCTCGAGCTCGGTGGTGAGCGCCAGGGGGCCGAGCTTCTGCCGGGTGGCCATGCGCTGGATCGGGTCGTCCTCGACGATCAGCACGCGCTTGCCGGCCAGCATGGTGCGCGCGTCCGCCACGGCGGCCAGGCGATGCTGTTCGCGCTCCTCGTCGCTGATGGCGGGGAAGCGCATGCTGAATTCGGTGAACTCGCCCGGCGCCGAATCGCATTCGATCTCGCCGCCGAAGGCGCGCATCACGCGCTGGCAGTAGGCCAGGCCGAGGCCGGTGCCGCCCGACTTGCCGACCGAGCGGAACGGCTCGAACAGGCCGCGCAGCACCTCCGGCGCGATGCCGGGGCCGTTGTCGCGCACCCGCACCTGGTGGTCGCCCACGATGATGGTCACCCGCGTGTCGGGGAACGGCTTCAGGTAGTACAGCGCGTTCTTGATCAGGTTGAACAGCACGAACAGGTAGGCCGTCTCGTCGCCGCGGAAGGTGAAGTCCTTCTCGATCTTCACCAGCACCTTGTCGCGGGCTTCCTCGCTCTCGTAGCCATATTCCTCCACCGCCTGCTGCACGACCTCGGCGGCCGACAGGTAGCGGAAGGCGGAGGTGTCGATCGGCCGCGCGCTCACCTCGTCCAGCGTCATGGAGATGACCTGCAGCCCGCGCTTGACGGCCTGTTCGCCGTGCCCCAGGTGGCGGTACAGCGCCTGCAGCTGGCCGGGCTCCAGCGCCGCCTGCGGGCCGCCGGGCGCGGGCAGCAGGTCCTGCATGCCTTCCAGGCTGTGCTTCAGCTGCGACAGCGGATGCCGCATCTCGTGGGCGATCGAACCGGCCAGCGCCTGCGTGGCGCGCAGCTTGCGCTCCGCGTCGATGCGCTCGGTGTCCGCCTTGAACAGGTTGCCGCCGATCACGATCAGGGCAAAGGCCGGCAGCTGCGCGATCAGGTCCATCGGCACCTTCGGGTTCGCCGTCGTCGCCACGTAGATCAACGCCGCCATCGCGGTGCCCGCCACCAGCATCACCAGCGTGTTGCGCCAGTCGGTCAGCAGCACCAGGAAGCAAAGGATGATGAAGGCGTTGGAGATTGCCGCGACGCCGCCGCCGCGCTGCAGCGCCACCAGCACGGTGAAGCACGGCAGGCAGTACAGCAGCACGAAGTACGAATAGCGGATGTAGTAGGGCTTCAGCCGATCGGGCCAGAACTCCCGCATCCCCATCAGCAGGAACAGCAGCACGGCCAGCGCACGGGCCGGCAGGTCGTCGAACAGGTTCGGGTTGGGCCGCGTGAAGCGCAGGAAATAGAACACCACGTAGGTGAACGCGCCCAGGTAACCCATGGCCTTCAGGCGCGGCGGGCCGTACGCGTGGTAGTCCTCGTAGTGCTTGAAGACGCGGCGCAGCGCGTTCAGCATGCGAGCGCCTCCCCGTAGCGGTGCGCGAGGAAGTCCTCGGCGGCGCGCTTCTCGGCATCGGTGCCGGCCAGCGCACGCAGCACGCTGGGCACCGTCCCGTGGATCAGCGAGTAGCTGCCCTCGGCGTCGCAGCTCGCGTCCTTCACGGCGACGCTGAAGCCGAAGCGGCGATAGAGGCGGCTGAGCACCGGCGTGCAGGAAGCGAACAGGTTTTCCACGTCGGTGTTGGCGAGCAGGTAGACGAGCGTGAGGTACAGGCAGCGCTTGAGGGCGTCGGGGCCGCTGCGGTAGCGCGAGGCCAGCACCAGTCGCCCGACCTCCCAGGCGCGGGAGCAAAGCATTTCATCGATATTGTGACGCGCAACCAGCGGCTCGCAAGGCGCGAGGCCCTGGTTCATCGGCAGCAGGCGGATCGTGCCGATGTATTCCCCGTGGCGCAGGAAGGAGCCGACCAGACCGATCTCGTCTCTTTTTTTTCGCGCGCGGCGAAGCCGGGGTCGCCCAAGGCGGCAGCCGGCAGGGCGATTTCGCGGCGCAAGTGCGTGATGCGGGAGATCTCGGAGGCACCGCGCAGGCGGCGGAAGGCGACGTCCTCGGGCTGGAGTTCGGTGACCAGGGGCGGCGGTTCGTAGCAGTCGGGCGGAAGGCCCTGCGGCATCAGGCCGAACGATTGCTCCAGGGGCGATAAGTCGCTCATTTCCTCTGTCCTCCCAAGCCGTTTCCTGGAACCGGAACTCGGCAACGGAATGATACGAGTCGCCTGCCAGCTCAGCTTAGGCAAAAGCCCTACGGGCCCCGCCTGCGGCCACGGCATCGGACAATGCAACGCATGACCGACACCGTCGCCGCGCCCGCCGCGCTGGATCTGGGCCGGCCGTGGCGGGACGGCTTCGCGGCGCTGGGCCCCGCCTTCTTCACCGACCTGCGGCCGACGCCGCTGCCCTCCCCGCACCTCGTCTCCCTGAACGGCGATCTGGCGGCGCAACTGGGCCTCGACCCTGCGCTGCTCGCCGACCCCTCCGGCATCGCAGCCTTCACCGGCAACGCCGTGCCGGAGGGCGCGCGGCCCCTGGCCAGCGTGTACAGCGGCCACCAGTTCGGCGTCTGGGCCGGGCAGCTGGGGGATGGGCGGGCAATCCTGCTGGGCGGCATCGAGACGCCCGCGCATGGCGTGCAGGAACTGCAGCTGAAGGGCGCGGGCCGCACGCCCTACTCCCGCATGGGCGACGGCCGGGCCGTGCTGCGTTCGAGCATCCGCGAGTACCTCTGCTCCGAGGCGATGCACGGCCTCGGCATCCCGACCACGCGGGCGCTGGTCGTGACCGGATCGCCGCAACCGGTGCGGCGAGAGGAGGTCGAGACGGCCGCCGTCGTGACGCGCGTGGCGCCGAGCTTCGTGCGCTTCGGCCACTTCGAGCATTTCTCGTCGCGCGAGCAGCTCGGGGAGCTCGCGCGCCTCGCCGACTACGTCATCGACACCTTCTATCCGGAGTGCCGCGCCACCGACCGTTTCGCAGGCAACGCGTACGCCGCCTTCCTGGAGCAGGTCAGCGAGCGGACCGCGGCCATGGCCGCGCACTGGCAGGCCGTGGGCTTCTGCCATGGCGTGATGAACACGGACAACATGAGCATCCTGGGCCTGACCGTCGACTATGGCCCGTTCCAGTTCCTCGACGCGTTCGTGCCGAACCACGTCTGCAACCACAGCGACGAGAACGGCCGCTACGCGTACAACCGGCAGCCGAACGTCGCCTACTGGAACCTGTTCTGCCTGGGCCAGGCGCTGCTGCCGCTGATCGGCGACCAGGAGCTCGCGCTGGCGGCGCTGGAGTCGTACAAGGCGGTGTTCCCGCGCGAGCTGGAGACGCGCATGCGCGCCAAGCTGGGTCTGGCGGATGCGCGCGAGGGCGACCGCGAGCTGCTGGAAGCGACCCTGCAGCTGCTCGCCGCGGACCGCGTGGACTACCCGATCTTCTGGCGCCGGCTCTCCCACTTCGTGGCGGGCGGCGACGCCGCGCCCGTGCGCGACCTGTTCCTCGACCGCCCCGGCTTCGACGCCTGGCTCGCGACCTACGAAGCACGCCTGCCGGCGGACCGCGCGGCGGCGGGTGTTGCGATGCTGCGGACCAACCCCAAGTACGTCCTGCGCAACCACCTGTGCGAACTGGCCATCCGGCAGGCGAAACTCGGCGACTTCTCCGGCGTCGACGACCTGCTGGCGCTGGTGCAGTCGCCGTTCGACGAACATCCGGCCCACGAGGCGAAGGCCGGCTTCCCGCCCGACTGGGCGACCCACATCGAGATCAGCTGCTCCTCATGAACGACGATTTCCCGATCCGCAAATCCGAGGCCGAATGGAAGGCCCTCCTCGCCCAGAAAGGCGCCGAGCCGGGCGCCTTCCAGGTGACCCGCCACGCCGCGACGGAGCGGCCCTTCACCGGCAAGTACGAGCGTGTGTGGGCCGACGGCAGCTACCACTGCATCTGCTGCGGCAACAAGCTGTTCGACTCCGGCACCAAGTTCGATGCCGGCTGCGGATGGCCCAGCTTCTCGCTGGCGGTGCCGGGAGCCATCAAGGAGATCCGCGACACCAGCCACGGCATGGTCCGGACGGAGACGGTTTGTGCACAATGCGGCGCGCACCTCGGCCACGTGTTCCCGGACGGCCCGACCGAGACCGGGCTGCGCTACTGCATGAACTCCGCCTCGCTGGACTTCCAGCCCGAAGGGAACCCGAACTGATGAAACTGCTGCTCGACTTCTTTCCGATCGTCCTCTTCTTCGCGGCCTTCAAGCTGTGGGACATCTACGTGGCGACCGGGGTGGCGATCGTGGCGACCGTCGCCCAGATCGCCTGGCTGAAGTATTCGACCGGGAAGATCGAGCCGATGCAGTGGCTGAGCCTCGGCATCATCGTGGTGTTCGGCGGCGCGACCATCCTGGCGCACGACGAGACCTTCATCAAGTGGAAGCCGACGGTCCTGTACTGGCTGATGGGCGGCGCGCTCGCGGGCGGCATGCTGTTCTTCCGCAAGAACCTGCTGAAGTCGCTGATGGGCGCGCAGATGGAACTGCCGGACCACGCCTGGCGCGCGATGAACTGGAGCTGGGTCGGCTTCTTCGCCCTGATGGGCGTGCTCAACCTGTGGGTGGCCTTCAACTTCGACACCGACACCTGGGTGAACTACAAGCTGTTCGGCGGCCTGGGGCTGATGGCCCTGTTCGTCGTCGGCCAGGCCTTCTATCTCGGCCGGCACATGAAGGACCCGAAGGAAGCGGGAGCCGGCGACTCGTGAATTCCTCCACGGGCACGGGGATCACCGCCGACGACCTGCGCCGGCGGCTGGCGGAACGTTTGTCGCCCACGCGGGTCGAAGTGCTGGACGAAAGCGCTGCGCACCTGGGTCACGCCGGGCAGGACGGCACGGGCCAGGGCACCCATTTCCGGGTGCGGATCGCCTCGCCGCTGTTCGCCGGCCGGCCGAAAGTCGCGTGCCATCGCCTTGTGTATGATGCCCTGCGCGACTATATCGACCGCGACCGCGGGGTCCACGCGCTGGCGATCGAAACGCTCTGAAACCTGATCTCGCTCATCTCGCTCCCAAGGGAAACCCCATGAAGAAAGTCCTCCTGGCCGCGGCCGCCGCGGCCGCCATCGGCATCGCCCTGCCCGCCGCCGCCCAGAACGTCGCCATCGTCAACGGCAAGCCGGTGCCCAAGGCCCGCGTCGACCTGCTGTCGCAGCAGCTGGCCAAGGCCGGCCGCCAGGTGCCGCCCGAGATGCAGGCGCAGCTGAAGGACGAAGTGATCGCGCGCGAGATCTTCATGCAGGAAGCCTCCAAGCGCGGGCTCGACGCCTCCGACGACTTCAAGAACCAGATGGAACTGGCCCGCCAGACCATCCTGATCCGAGAGCTGTTCGCGGACTACCAGAAGAACAACCCGGTGACGGACGCGGAGATCAAGGGCGAGTACGACAAGTTCGTGGCGGCCAACGGCGGCAAGGAATACAAGGCCCGCCACATCCTGGTGGAGAAGGAAGACGAGGCCAAGGCCGTCATCGCCAACCTGAAGAAGGGCCAGAAGTTCGAGGACCTCGCCAAGAAGCAGTCCAAGGACCCGGGGTCGGGCACCAACGGCGGCGACCTCGACTGGGCGACCGCGGCCAGCTACGTGCCGGAGTTCGCCGAGGCCATGATCAAGCTGAAGAAGGGCGAGACCACGGCCGCACCGGTGAAGTCGCAGTTCGGCTGGCACGTGATCCGCGTCGACGACATCCGCGAGGCGCAGCTGCCCAAGCTGGAAGAAGTGCGCCCGCAGATCGCCCAGCAGCTGCAGCAGCAGAAGCTCGCCGCCTTCCAGGAAAACCTGCGCAAGAGCGCGAAGGTCGAATAAGCGGGCACGCGGCACCCGGCAAGGAAGGCGGCCCGCGAGGCCGCCTTTTTTTCGCCTAGGCCGCGGCCCCTTCCAGCTCCTGCTGCCGCTCGCGCAGCTGCGCGCCCAGCGCATCCAGGTCCAGCGACGTGCGCGCCTTGGGGAACAGGTCGTCCCGTTCCTCCTTCACGTGGTGCTCGATCGCCCGTGCCAGCTCGCTGACCAGATCGTCCTTCGCCGGGCCGGGCGGCGCCGCCTCGATCTGCGCGATCAGGTCCTTGGCCTGCTGGTGTTCCGCCTCCGCTTCGTCCAGCAACGAGGGGTCGTCCACGACCTCCCGCAGCGCGGGGTAGAAGATCTCCTCCTCGATCTGCGCGTGCACCGTGAGCTCGCTGCAGATCCTGCGGGCGAGGGGCTCGCGGTCGGCGGCCGCGGCGGGCGCCGCCATCGCCAGCCGCGCGTATTCGACGAAGAGGTGCTTGACGGCGATGTGGTCCGCGTCCAGCAGGTCGCAGGCGTCCTTGGGGGCAAGTTCGTTCATGGGGTGTCCAGTCGGTGGTGTTCAGATCAGCGGCGGGTCCATCTCGCGGCCGAAGTGGCGGTGCTTCGCCATCGCCTCGAGGAAGGCCTCGATCGCGGCGGCCTCCTGGCCCTCCTCCGCGATGATCAGCCCGGTGCCGCCCTGCACCAGGCTCTTGTCCATGGCCAGCGGCACGCCGGCATGCGTCAGCAGTTCCCGCGACGCGCCGAGCACCAGCATCGGCTTGCAGTGGCGGAACTGGTCCTTGATGAATTCGGCGGTGTGCCCGTCCTGCGCCAGCGCGGCGACGGCCTCGGCGCCGTCCGGCAGCACCAGGCCGTCGAACAGGAAACCAGGCTCGTTCTCCATGGAAGCATCCGCGTTGACGACGTCCCCGCCTGCCGTGGCCATGGCGCCGATGCGCGGCCCGACCAGGCGGCCGACGGCGCCGTGCTCCAGCAAGGCGGCCTGCAATGCGCTGAGCGGCTCCGCCTCCACGCCCGGCGCCACGATGAGCGCCACCTTGCGGCCGCGCAGCGTGCCGTCGCCGGGCCGCGCCATCAGCGACAGCGCGGGCGACTTCGTGACTTCCGGCGTGGCCGGGTCGGGCAGCGCCAGCGGCAGCGGTGCGGGCATGGGGTCCATGCCCAGTCCGTCGGCGACCTTCATCGCGAGTTCCTCCGAGGCGTTGCGGAGCATCGCGACGGTGCGCTCGCGCACGGCCGGCACGGTGACCTTGCTCAGTTCGAAGCGGAAGGCATTGGCGATGTGGCACTGCTCCACCGGCGTCTGGCTTTCGTAGAACAGCCGCGCCTGCGTGTAGTGGTCCGCGAACTTCTCCGGCTTGGCGCGCACCTTGCCCTGCTCCTCGTCGGCGCGGATGCGCGCCGGCACCGAGACGAAGCCCTGCGCCGCGCCGGCCTGGAAGGGGCAGCCGCCGGCCAGCGAATTGGGCTCGTAGCTCACGCGCCCGCGGTGGATGGCCTGCCGGTGCATGCCGTCGCGCTGGTTGTTGTGCACCTGCGCGATCGGCGAATTGATCGGCAGCTCGTGGAAGTTCGGTCCGCCCAGCCGCGAGATCTGCGTGTCCACGTACGAGTGGATGCGGCCGGCCAGCAGCGGGTCGTTGGAGAAATCGATGCCCGGCACCACGTGCGCCGTGCAGAACGCAACCTGCTCCGTCTCGGCGAAGAAGTTGTCCGGGTTGCGGTTCAAGACCATGCGCCCCACGGGCCGCAGCGGCACCAGTTCCTCGGGGATGATCTTCGTTGCGTCCAGGATGTCGAAGCTGAACTGCTCCGCCTGCTCCTCGGTGAAGACCTGCAGCGCGAGTTCGTACTCCGGGTAGTGGCCCGCCTCGATGCGCTCCCAGAGGTCGCGCCGGTGGAAATCCGGGTCGGCGCCCGAGATCTTCACGGCCTCGTCCCAGACCAGCGAGTGCGTGCCCGCCACCGGGCTCCAGTGGAACTTGACGAACACGGATGCGCCTTCGGCATTCACCATCCGGAAGGTGTGCACGCCGAAGCCCTGCATGGTGGCGTAGCTGCGCGGGATGGCGCGGTCCGACATCACCCACATCAGCATGTGCGTGGACTCCGGCATCAGCGACACGAAATCCCAGAAGGTGTCGTGCGCGCTCGCCGCCTGCGGCATCTGGTGGTGCGGCTCCGGCTTGACGGCGTGCACCAGGTCCGGGAACTTCATCGCGTCCTGGATGAAGAACACCGGGATGTTGTTGCCCACCAGGTCCCAGTTGCCCTCGTCGGTGTAGAACTTGACGGCGAAGCCGCGCACGTCGCGTGCCGTGTCCTTGGAGCCGCGCTCGCCCTGCACCGTGGAGAAGCGGACGAAGACCGGCGTCACCTTGCCCGCGGCCTGGAACGGCGCCGCCCGGGTGATGTCCGTGAGCGGCTCGTAGCACTCGAAGAAGCCGTGGGCGCCGGAGCCGCGCGCATGCACGATGCGCTCCGGGATGCGCTCGTGGTCGAAGTGCGTGATCTTCTCGCGCAGGATGAAGTCTTCCAGCAGCGCCGGTCCGCGCACGCCGTACTTCAGCGAGTTCTGGTTGTCGGCGACGGCGACGCCCTGGTTGGTCGTGAGCACGCGGCCGGTGGAGTCGACGCGCACGCGGTCCAGCGGCTCGATGGTGGAGTTGGTTCCTTCGGGGGCGACGCTGCCGGTCTTTTCGGAGCTGTTCTCTTCCGACAGCGTGCTGCCGCCGGGCAGCCTCGAAGGCGGCGTGACGGTGGTGCCCGCGAGCGGACGCGTGCCGTTGGCGAAGCCATGTTCGGCGGCCTTGTTCGCCGAGTTGTCCATCGCGGCGGCAAGTTCCTCCACTTCGAGCATCTTGCGGGCGGGCAGGTCGTGCGGCGCGGCGGGATCGACCTTGCTGGGGCCGCTGTCGGTGTTGCGGGCTGCGGACTTCGCGGCCGGCTTGGCAGCGCTCTTCTTGGCGGGCGCGGCCGCCTTGGGGGTTTTGGGCATCGGGGAACGTCGGAGAGGCGGCGGAATTGCCGTCCGTCCACGGTACGTGCGCCGTGTGCCCCGCCTTGTAGGCAGATGCCGACAGCCCTGTCAGGACGCGCGCAGCAACATCAGCATGCCGATGAGCACGGGCTGGTGCAGCATGTACCAGCTGAGGCTCCAACGGCCGAGCCAGGCCAGCGGTGCGAGGGCACGCGGCACCCTGCCCTGCACGAAGTCGCGGCGCTCCCGCAGCAGCCACTGTCCCGCGGCCATGCCCCACCACATCACGCCGAGCCAGGGGAGGACCGGCACGAAATCCTCGGTGCGCGGCTTGCGCGAGACGAAGCCCAGCCAGTTGAGCCAGCGTGCGTTCAGCGCCTCGAGTTCCGGCCACGCCGCGTGCGCCGCGGGCGCGAGGAAAGGCAGGGCGATCGCCACCGCGCCGGCGAGCCACAGCCAGCGGCCCCAGCCGGCGGTGAGCCGGACGAGCACCAGCATCACCGCGATGCCGTGCAGCACGCCGAAGGAGATGAAGCTGCGCGGGAACATGACGTACGAGCCGGCCGTGACGAGCAGCGCGCAGCCGGCGACCTGTCCCCAGCGCCGCCAGAACCGCGGCCACCGCTGCGCCTGCGCGACCGCCACCGACTGGCCCAGGCCGGCGCAGAACAGGAACAGGCTGACGATGCAGGTCCGCTGCACGATCCAGAACGGGTCGCGGTAGAAGTCCTCGCGCGTCCAGCCGAGCCATGCGAGGTCGAAGCAGAAATGGAACACCGTCATCCAGACGATGGCGGCGCCGCGCAGCGCGTCGATGCGGTCGTAGCGGCCGCGAGGGTTGGGGTCCAGCACGCGCCGCAGTGTAGTGGCTGTCCCCGTTGACGCCGTCCGGGACGGGCGTTCCAATCCGCCGGGTGCCCGCCGCCGGTTGGCATGCCAACAACAAGGAGCGCCCCCATGACGAAACTCCGCACCCTGCTGCTTGCCACGACTGCAGCGATCGCGCTGGCCGGCTGCGCCGGCGGCCCCACCCCGTCCTCCATGCAACCGGCTCCCGCCGTGCAGGTCACGGCCGCGGGCACGCCGCTGGCGGCCGGCAAGACCGAAGTCCTGTGGCTCGGCCAGGCGACGACGCGCATCACCACGCCCGGCGGCAAGGTGATCGTGATCGACCCCTGGCTCACGAGCAACCCGAAGACGCCCGCCGCCTTCAAGCAGCTGTCGGCGCTCGGCCGCGTCGACCTGATCCTGGTCACGCACGGCCACTTCGACCACTTCGCCGACGCGCCCGCCCTGGCGCAGATGCACAAGGTGCCGATGTACGGGCCGGCGGGCATGAACCAGACGGTGGCCACGCTCGGCATCCTGCCGGCCGACCTGGCGCCGCGCTTCGGCAAGGGCGGCACCATCGCGCCCTTCGGGCCGACCGGCCCGAAGATCACCGCGGTGCGCGCCGAGCACTCGTCGGAGCTGGCGTACAAGAACCCGGCGACGGGCAAGGACGAGGTGCACGTCGGCGGCGAGCCGGTCGGCTTCATCATCGAGATGGAGAACGGCTTCAAGGTCTGGCACATGGGCGACACGGGCATCTTTGGCGACATGAAGCTGATCGGCGAGATGTACCGGCCCGACGTCGTGCTGATCCCCATCGGCGGCCACTTCGTGCTGAACCCGCAGGACGCCGCGATGGCCGTGCGCGACATGATCCGCCCGCGCTACGCGATCCCCATCCACTACGGCACCACGCCGCAGCTTCGCGGCACGCCGGCCGAGTTCATCCAGGCGCTCGGCGGCGCGGGCCCGCGCGTGCTGGTGCCGGAGCCCGGGCAGAAGATGGACTTCTGATGCCGACGCGCCGTCGCGCCTGCCCCGCGCGCTGAGCGCGCGACAGGCCGCAGGAGACAGGCCCGCGGCTTGCTTGCCCGCGGGCATTCGAATTCAACCCCACGGAGAAGTACCCCCATGCAGTCCGGAACCCGCAAGGCGCTCGCCTTGTCGTTGCTGTGCACGCTCGCCGCCTGCGGCGGCGGCGATCCCCAGAGCTTTCCCGTCGCGCAGGCGCCGGCGCCGGCCCCCGTACCGCAACCGCCCGTGCGCGCCGTCAAGTTCGACCCGTCGCTGTGCCAGCCGCAGCAAGGCGCGCCCTATGGCCAGACGGTCGGGATCGCCGGCACGAACATGATGGTGACCTCGGCGGACGTGAGCGCGTCGGCCGCCGGTTGCAAGGTGCTGGCCCAGGGCGGGTCCGCCATCGACGCCGCGGTCGCCGTGCAGGCCGTGCTCGGGGTCGCCGAGCCGTTCGCCTCCGGCATCGCCGGCGGCAGCGTCATCACCTACTACGACGCGGCGACCCGGAAGGTCCGCACCTTCGACGGCTTCTCGGCCGCGCCGGCGACCACCGGCGGCGTGCCCGACATCTACAAGGCGGTCGCCCAGGACGTGTCCACCACGGGCGGCTTCAACCTGTGCAAGAGCGGCCTCACCGCCGGCGCGAGCATCTCCTCGCAGCAGGGCAACACCAACCTCTCCGGACGCGCCGTCGGCGTGCCGGGCACCCTGAAGGTGCTCGACCTGGTGCACCAGTCCCATGGCCGCAAGCCCTGGAACGCCCTGTGGGACGACGCGATCGCGCTGGCCGAGAACGGCTTCCCGATGACGCCCTACATGTACAAGACCCTCTACGCCGTGGGCCAGGAGTACGACGAGGACGGCAATCCGCTGAGCGTCGGCACCGGCGTGTCGGCGTGGTCGAACTCGGCGGGCACGGTGAAGGGCGCGCCGCGCTGCAAGTATCCCGACATCAAGGCGCGCTACTGCGACGCGACCGATGCGACGCAGCAGCGCCCGCTGCCGGTCGGCACCACCATCCGCAACCAGCCGCTGGCCGATACGATGAAGCTGGTGCGCGACGGTGGAGCGGCCGCCTTCTACGACCCCGCCGGCCCGATCGTCCAGGCGGTGGTGGCGAAGATCGCCGGCGGGCAGCTGCCTTGCCGATCGATCCTGCCTTCGCCCGGCACGGCGGCGAACCCCGCCATCGCATCCACCATCGCGTCCATCCCCAGCCTGATGACCACCGCGGACTTCGGCACCTACCGCGCCGTGGAACGCCGGCCGCTGGTGGGCGAACGTTTCGGCATGACCGTCTACACGCAGCCCGCGCCCTCCTTCGGCGGGGTCGTGACGCTCTACACGCTGGGGCTGCTGGAACGCAAGGACGCGCGCAATGCCGCGGGCGGGATCGGGGCGGCCACGTTCGTGCACCTCGCCACGGAGGCCAGCCGCCTGGCCAACGCCGACCGCCGCAACGTGGTCGGCGATCCCGCCTACTCGAACGTCAACGCGCGCGTCGCGGCGCTGTTGTCGCCGGCCTACCTCGATGCCCGGGCCGCGCTGATGACGGGCACCGCGCGCGGGACGATCACCGCCGGAGGCGTCGCCGACGGCGTGCCGGCCTTCGCCGCTACCGACCCCGCGGGCTACGACACCATGGCCGCGCTCACCGTGCCGGCGGCCCAGCGCCGGGCGGTGCGGCAGCGCGCGGCCACGATGCTCGCCGAGGCCGGACGCCGCAGCGAGGACTGGAACACCACCAGCAACCTGGCCATCGTGGACGGCTACGGCAACGGCCTGGCGATGACCACCACGATCAACACGCACTGGGGCGCGCACATCGAGGCCGCCGGCATGATGGTGAACAACGCGATGTCGAACTTCTCGGCCTCGACCCCCGGCCTGGACGTGAACGGCTATGCGGCACACAAGCGCCCGCGCAGCTCGATCGCGCCGGCCATCGCCTTCGACGCCGAAGGGCGCATGCGCCTCGTCTGGGGCGCGGCGGGCGGCGGCCCCATCCCCGACTACATCGTCAAGGCCTTCCTCGGCTACCACGTGGCGGGCCTGGACCTGCAGGCGGCGATCAATGCGGACAACTGGACCGGACAGAACGGCATCGCCGAACTCGAGGCGGGCAAGCCGATCGCCACGCTCCTCGACACGCTGCGCACGGACTTCGGCAGCACGACCGGCAATGCGCAGGCCACCGGCCTCACGAGCGGCCTGAGCGGCATCGCCGTGGAGTACGACGCCAACGGCTTCCCGGTCTACAAGGGGGCCGCGGACAACCGCCGCCACGGCGGCGCTGTCGGCTACTGACGCCGGCAGGGCAAAGAAGAAAGCGGCCCGCGGGCCGCTTCTCTCATTCCGCCTTGATGCCGGCGCGCTTGATCACCGGCCCCCACTTCGCGCGTTCCTCCCGCATGTAGGCGGCGAACTGTTCCGGCGTGCCGGGCTCCGGCTCCATGTACTGCGCGCGCAGCTTGGCCAGCACCGCGGGGTCGCGCATGGCGCCGACGAAAGCCTGGTTCAGCCTGGCCACGACCGGGGCCGGCATGCCGGCCGGCCCGACGATGCCGATCCACGCGCTGCCATCCAGCGCGACGCCGGACTCACGGAAGGTCGGCACGTCCGGCAGCTGCGGCAGCCGTCTGGCGGTGGAAACCGCCAGCACCTTCATCTTGCCGGCCTGCACCTGCGGCATGACCGCCAGCGGCGCCAGGCTGACCATGTGGGTGTCGCCCTGCAGCACGCTCATGACGGCGGCCGGCGACGAGGCGTACGGCACCTGCACCACGTAGCTGTTGGTCAGCGCCTTGATCGCTTCCACGCTCAGCTGCGACAGCGTGCCGACGCCGACGGAAGCGTAGTTGTACTTGCCCGGGTTCGCACGCAGCAGCGCCATCAGCTCCTTCATGCTGTTCACGCCCAGGGCGCTGCTCACCGCGAGCACGTTGCCCTGGTGCACGCCGAAGGTGATGGGCTGCAGGTCCTTGAACGGGTCGTACGGCAGGTTGTCGTAGATGAGCGTGTTGTTCACCAGCGGGCCCGTGATCGACACCCCGATCGTGTAGCCGTCCGGCGCCGCCTTGGCCATCTGGTTGGTGGCGACGTTGCCGCCGGCGCCGGCGCGGTTCTCGATCACGATCGACTGGCCGAGCGTGCGGCTGGCGTGCTCGCTCACGGTGCGCGCGAACACGTCGGGCGTGGAGCCGGGGCCGAAGGGCACCAGCAGGCGGATCGGCTTGTTCGGGTAGTCGGCCTGCGCGAGGGCGGCCGTCCACGGGCTGGCCAGCAGCGTGGTGGAGGCGGCGGCGGCGATGGCTTTCAGGAGGCGTCTTCTGTTCACTGCGGGTCTTCCTTGGGAGGGGGATCCACGGGCTCGGTCTGCCCGAAGTACGTTTGTTCACAGGCAATATAACCGGCCACGAGGGCGCGATACGCCGCTTCGACCACGTCCGGCAGGCCCTCGAAGCCGCCGTTGAACGTCGGTCCGTGCGCTTCGGCCAGCGCGCGCACGCGCGCGAACACCTGCGCCTGCCGCGCCGGTGCACTCACCTGGAAGGCGTCCCGCTTGAAGCGCGCGGCGTCCTTCACGTACATCGCGCGCTCGGCCAGCAGGCGCACGATGGCGTCGTCCAGGCGATCGATCTCGGCGCGCACGCCAGCGAGATCCGCGGCCAGCGGCCGGTACGCGGGGTCCTTGAAACGGCGCACGGGCGCACCCTGCGCGTCCGGTTCGCGCAGTGACGGCGCCTGCTGCATCACCGGACCCACCGGCGCGCGTTGTGCCAGATCTGCATCCACGGGCTGTGCGCCGCGCGGTCGCCGGACGTCCACGACATCTGCACGTTGCGGAACACGCGTTCCGGGTGCGGCATCAGGGCAGTGAAGCGCCCGTCCGGCGTGCTCACGCCGGTCAGGCCGCCCGCGCCGCCGTTGGGATTGAAGGGATAGCGTTCGGTGGGCTGGCCGTGGTTGTCGACGAACCGCAGGGTGCGCACGACCGACGCTTCGTCGCCGCGCTGCGCGAAGTTGGGATAGCCCTCGCCGTGCGCCACCGCGATCGGCAAGCGCGCGCCCGCCATGCCGCGGAAGAACAGGCTGGGCGACTCCAGGACCTCGACCATCGCCAGCCGCGCCTCGAAGCGCTCGCTGCGGTTGGTCGTGAAGCGCGGCCACGCCTGTGCGCCGGGGATGATGTCCGCGAGTTCCGCGAACATCTGGCAGCCGTTGCACACGCCGAGGCCGAAGGTGTCGGCGCGGCCGAAGAAGGCCTGGAACTGGCGCGCCAGCACCGCGTTGAAGGTGATGCTGCGGGCCCAGCCGATGCCGGCACCCAGCGTGTCCCCGTAGCTGAAGCCGCCGCAGGCGACCAGGCCCTGGAAGCGGGCCAGGTCGTGGCGGCCGGACTGCAGGTCGGTCATGTGTACGTCCACCGCCTCGAATCCCGCCTCGGTGAATGCATAGGCCATCTCGACGTGCGAGTTCACGCCCTGCTCGCGCAGGATCGCCACGCGGGGGCGCGCCAGGTTCACGGCGGGAGCCTGCTGCGACGGGAAACCTTCCGGCAGGAACACGTGCAGGCCCGGATCCGCCGGGTCGCCCGCGGCCGCGTGTTCGCTGTCCGCGCAGGCGGGGTTGTCCCGCTGCTGGCAGATCTTCCAGCTGACGCTGTCCCACACCTGGTGCAGGTCCGCGAGCTTCGCGCTGAACACGGTCCTGGTGTCGCGCCAGACCTGGACCTCGCCCTTGCCGACCTCGATGGTGGAACCGGCCGGCCGCGTCTTGCCGACGAAGTGGCTGTGCTTCGACAGGCCATGGGCGCGCAGCACCTGCATCACGGCGTCGCGCTCGGCGGTGCGCACCTGCAGCAGCACGCCGAGCTCCTCGCTGAAAAGCGCCTTGAGCGTCAGTTCCTCCCGCCGGGCGCCGACCTGGCTCGCCCAGTTCTTGGCATCGCCGTACTCGGCGCGGCTGTCGCTGATGCCGTCGCCTTCGGTGACCAGCAGGTCCACGTTCAGCGACACGCCGACGTGCCCGGCGAAGGCCATCTCGCAGGCGGCCGCCAGCAGGCCGCCGTCGCTGCGGTCGTGGTACGCGAGGATGCGGCCCTGCGCGCGCAGCGCATTGACCGCGTCCACCAGCCGCACGAGGTCCTGCGCGTCGTCCAGGTCGGGCACGGCGCCGCCGGGCTGCTCCAGCACCTGCGCCAGGATGCTGCCGCCCATGCGGTTGCGGCCACGGCCCAGGTCGACCAGCACCAGCGTCGTGTCCTCGGTCGCCTCCAGCTGCGGCGTGAGGGTTTGCCGCACGTCGTCGATGCTGGCGAAGCCGCTGACGATCAGGCTGACGGGGGACGTCACCTTCTTCACGGCGCCGCCCTCGCTCCACTGCGTGCGCATGGACAGGCTGTCCTTGCCGACGGGGATGGCGACGCCGATCCGCGGGCACAGCTCCATGCCGACCGCCCGGACGGTCTCGTACAGCGCCGCGTCCTCGCCGGGTTCACCGCAGGCGGCCATCCAGTTGGCGGAAAGCTTGACGCGGGGCAGTGCAATCGGCGCAGCGAGCAGGTTGGTGATGGCCTCGGCGACGGCCATGCGTCCGGAGGCCGCCGCATCCACCGACGCGAGCGGCGTGCGTTCGCCCATGCTCATCGCCTCGCCGGCGAAGCCGCGGTAGTCCGCCAGCGTCACGGCGCAGTCGGCCACCGGCACCTGCCAGGGGCCCACCATCTGGTCGCGGTGCGACAGGCCGCCCACCGTGCGGTCGCCGATGGTCACCAGGAAACGCTTGGAAGCGACGGTGGGATGGCTCAGGACGCGGATCACGGCGTCCTGCAGGCTCACGCCCGTGAGGTCCAGTTCCGGCGCCGTGCGACGGACCGCCTGCACGTCGCGGTGCATCTTGGGCGGCTTGCCGAGCAGCACGTCCATGGGCATGTCCACCGGCGTGTCGGCGCCCTCGTCCGCCACCACCAGCTGGCGCTGCTCGGTGGCGACGCCCACCACGGCGAAGGGGCAGCGCTCCCGTTCGCAGAAGCCGCGGAACTGCTCCAGCGCGTCCGGCGCGATCGCCAGGACGTAGCGCTCCTGGCTCTCGTTGCACCAGATCTCCTTGGGCGCGAGGCCGGATTCCTCCAGCGGCACCTTGCGCAGGTCGAACCGCGCGCCGCGCCCGGCGTCGTTCGACAGCTCGGGGAAGGCATTCGACAGCCCGCCGGCGCCCACGTCGTGGATCGCGAGCACGGGGTTGCGGTCGCCCAGCGCCCAGCACTGGTTGATGACTTCCTGTGCGCGGCGCTGGATCTCGGGGTTGCCCCGCTGCACGGAATCGAAGTCGAGTTCGGCGGTGTTGGTGCCCGTCGCCATCGAGGAGGCGGCACCGCCGCCCATGCCGATGCGCATGCCCGGGCCGCCCAGCTGCACCAGCAGCGTGCCGGCCGGGAACGGGATCTTGTGCGTCAGGCGCGCGTCGATGGCGCCGAGGCCGCCCGCGATCATGATCGGCTTGTGGTAACCGCGGGCGACGCCCGCCACCTCCTGCTCGTACTCGCGGAAGTACCCGAGCAGATTCGGCCGGCCGAATTCGTTGTTGAAGGCGGCGCCGCCCAGCGGGCCCTCGGTCATGATCTGCAGCGGGCTGGCGATGTGCTCCGGCTTGCCGAACTTCCCGTCCCACAGCTTCGACACCGTGAAGCCGGTCAGGCCCGCCTTGGGCCGGGCGCCGCGGCCGGTGGCGCCTTCGTCGCGGATCTCGCCGCCGGCCCCCGTGGAGGCGCCGGGGAAGGGCGAGATGGCGGTCGGGTGGTTGTGCGTCTCCACCTTCATCAGCACGTGGTGCGTCGCCTGCGACTTCCGCCACGTGCCGTCCGCCTCCGGCAGGAAGCGCTCGACGGCGTGCCCTTCCATCACGGCCGCGTTGTCGGAATAGGCGACGACGGTGTGCTCCGGATGCGCCTGGTGCGTGTTGCGGATCATGCCGAACAGGCTCTTTTCCTGCGGCACGCCGTCGATGGCGAAGGTCGCGTTGAAGATCTTGTGGCGGCAGTGCTCGCTGTTGGCCTGCGCGAACATCATCAGCTCGACCTCGCTGGGATTGCGCGCCAGCCCGGTGAAAGCCTGCACCAGGTAGTCGATCTCGTCGTCGGCAAGCGCCAGGCCGAAGCGCCGGTTCGCCTCCTCCAGCGCGGCCCGGCCGCCGCCCAGCACGTCGACGTGCTCCATGGGCTGGGCCTGCAGCTCGGTGAACAGGCGGGCCGCTTCGGAGCGGTGCGCGACCACGCTTTCCGTCATGCGGTCGTGCAGCAGCGCCGCGATCGCCTGCAGTTGCGCAGGCTGCAGCTGCGGCTGGCCCAGCCAGCCGCCCTGGACCTGCACGCGGTACTCGACGACGCGTTCCACGCGCCGGACGGCCAGGCCGCAGTTGTGCGCGATGTCGGTGGCCTTGGACGCCCAGGGCGACACGGTGCCCAGGCGCGGCGTCACCACCAGCAGCGGGCCTTCGTCCGCACCAGCGTGGGGCTCGCCATAGGTCAGCAAGGCGGCAAGGCGCTCACGCTCGGCTGCCGTCGGCACGTGGTCGGTCGCCACCAGGTGCACGAAGCGGGCCGACAGCCCGCTCACCTTGGGGTGCACCGCTTGCAGGCGGGGCAGGAGTTGCTGGATCCGGAAGCCGCTGAGGGCCTGGCCGCCCTCGAACTCGGTGATGTGCAGGGACACTGTCTGAAACCTGTCTGGGGAGTGGCGTCCACGGCCGCTGACTGGGGCCGTGGTAGCCCGGCATTCTACCTGCGAGGGTTTGGACCCTCTGGGATAATCCCGGACATGGGCATCACGTACAAAGACGAACAAGAACTGCAGGGAATGCGCGTCGCCTGCCGGATGGCGGCGGAGGTGCTGGACCACCTGACGCCCTTCATCAAGCCGGGCATCACCACCCGCGAGATCGACCGGCTGGCCGCCGAGTTCATGAAGAAGCAGGGCAGCATCTCGGCCACGCTGGGCTACCAGCCCTCCGGCTACCCGCCCTATCCGGCCTCCCTGTGCACGTCGGTCAACAACGTGGTGTGCCACGGCATCCCGAACGACAAGCCGCTGAAGAAGGGCGACATCGTCAACGTCGACGTCACCGTCATCAAGGACGGCTGGTACGGCGACACCAGCCGCATGTTCATCATCGGCGAGGCCTCCATCGCCGCCAGGCGCCTGGTGCAGGTCACCTACGAGGCGATGTGGCACGGCATCGTGCAGGTCAAGCCGGGCGTGCGCCTGGGCGACGTCGGCTGGGCGATCCAGAAGTTCGCCGAAAGCAACGGCTTTTCCGTGGTGCGCGAGTTCTGCGGCCATGGCATCGGCCGCACCTTCCACGAGGAGCCGCAGGTCCTGCATTACGGCAAGCCGGGCACCCTGGAAGAACTGCGCCCCGGCATGACCTTCACCATCGAGCCGATGATCAACGCGGGCCGCCGCGACGTGAAGGAGTTCGGCAACGACGGCTGGACCATCGTCACCAAGGACCACTCGCTGTCGGCGCAGTGGGAGCACACCGTGCTGGTGACCGAATCGGGCTACGAGGTGCTGACCCTGTCGGCCGGCAGCCCGCCGCCGCCTGCTTTCGTGAAGGGATGACCAAGTCCGGCGTCGTCCCCGCCCCGGCGGGGATCCAGAGCTTCCCGGGTTCGGGCGCCCTGGATTCGCGACTGCGCGGGAATGACGTGGGCCTGGTCCGCGACGCCTACAAGGCGCGCAAGGCCCAACTGCTGCACACCCTGCAAGCGGATGCCGCCGCGGTGCGCAGCATCAAGGGCCTGCTGCAGGCGCTGGGCCAGGCCGCGGACGAGGCGCTGAAGAAGCTCTGGGAGCACGCCGGCCTCCCCGCCGGCGTCGCCCTCGTGGCCTGCGGCGGCTTCGGCCGCGGCGAACTGTTCCCGCACTCGGACGTCGACGTCCTGCTTCTGATGCCGGACGGGATTTCCTGCGAGCAGGACGCCCTGCTCAAGCAGAGGGTGGAGAACTTCATCGGCAGCTGCTGGGACGCCGGCCTGGAGATCGGCTCCAGCGTGCGGACCGTCGAGGAATGCGTGGCGCAGGCGGCCGGCGACGTCACCGTGCAGACCTCGCTGCTCGAGGCGCGCCTGCTCACCGGCTCACGCAAGCTGTTCCTCGCCTTCCAGGAGCGCTTCCGCGCCCAGGTCGACTCCCGGGCCTTCTTCGTGGCCAAGACGCTGGAGATGCGCCAGCGGCACACCAAGTTCGAGAACACGCCGTACGCGCTGGAGCCGAACTGCAAGGAATCACCCGGCGGCCTCCGGGACCTGCAGGTGATCCTGTGGGTGGCCAATGCGGCCGGCTTCGGCAAGAGCTGGGACGAACTGGCGCGGCGCGGGCTCGCCACCGCCTTCGAGGCGCGCCAGATCAAGCGCAACGAAGCGCTGCTGAGCACGATCCGCGCACGGCTGCACGTCGTGGCCGGCCGGCGCGAGGACCGGCTGGTGTTCGACATGCAGAACGCGGTGGCGGAATCCTTCGGCTACAAGGCCGTCGTCCGGCCCGATGGCCGCATGCTGCAGCGCCCCAGCGAGCGGCTGATGAAGCGCTACTACTGGGCCGCCAAGGCCGTGGCGCAGCTGAACCAGATCCTGCTGCTCAACATCGAGGAGCGGCTGAACCCCGCCGCCGCGGAAGCGCGTGCGATCAACGAGCGCTTCTCCGAGAAGGCCGGGATGATCGAGGTCGCCAGCGACGACCTGTACCTGAAGAACCCGCAGGCCATCCTCGAGACCTTCCTGCTGTACCAGACGACGCCCGGGGTGAAGGGCCTGTCGGCGCGGACGCTGCGCGCGCTTTACAACGCGCGCAAGGTGATGGACGCGCGCTTCCGCAACGACCCGGCCAACCACGCCACCTTCCGCGCCATGCTCATGCAGCCGCGCGGCATCACGCACGCGATGCGGCTGATGAACCAGACTTCCGTGCTGGGCCGCTACCTCTGGGTGTTCCGCCGCATCGTGGGCCAGATGCAGCACGACCTGTTCCACGTCTACACGGTGGACCAGCACATCCTGATGGTGCTGCGCAACGTGCGCCGCTTCTTCATCGCGGAGCATGCGCATGAATATCCGTTCTGCTCGCAGCTGGCGGCGGGCTGGGACAAGCCGTACATCCTCTACACCGCGGCGCTGTTCCACGACATCGCGAAGGGCCGGGGCGGCGACCACTCCGACCTCGGCGCGCGCGAGGTGCGGCGCTTCTGCCGCCAGCACGCGATCGACGTCGAGGACTGCAAGCTGATCGAGTTCCTGGTGCGAGAGCACCTGGCCATGAGCCGGGTGGCCCAGAAGGAAGACCTGGGCGACCCGGCGGTGATCGAGGCGTTCGCGAAGCGGGTGGGCAACGAGCGCTACCTCACCGCGCTGTACCTGCTGACCGTGGCCGACATCCGCGGCACCAGCCCGAAAGTGTGGAACGCCTGGAAGGGCAAGCTGCTGGAGGACCTGTACCGCTACACGCTGCGCGCGCTGGGTGGCGGCACGCCGGACCCCAGGGCCGACGTCGAGGCGCGCAAGCGCGAGGCGCTGGTGCAGCTGCAGCTGTTCGCCCTGCCCTTCGAGGCGCACAAGAAGTTGTGGGACACGCTGGACGTCGGCTACTTCATGCGCCACGAGGCGGCCGACATCGCCTGGCACACGCGCCATGCGTCGCGCCACGTCGGCAGCGGCAAGGTCGTCGTGCGCGCCCGCATCTCGCCGGTCGGCGAGGGCCTCCAGGTCATGGTCTACACGCCCGACCAGACCGACCTGTTCGCGCGCATCTGCGGCTACTTCGAGCAGGCCGGCTTCAGCATCCTCGAAGCCAAGATCCACACCGCCACCAACGGCTATGCGCTGGACACCTTCCAGGTGGTGACGGCGATGATGCCGGACCACTACCGCGAACTGTGCAGCATGGTGGAGTCGGAGCTGTGCGCGACCATTGCGGCGGCGGGGCCGCTGCCGGCGCCCAGCCGCGGACGGGTGTCCCGCCGGGTCAAGAGCTTCCCGATCCCGCCGCGGGTGGACTTGCGCCCGGACGACAAGGCGACGCACTGGCTGCTGTCCATCTCCGCCAGCGACCGCGTCGGCCTGCTCTATTCCATCGCCCGCGTGCTCGCCCAGCACAAGTTGAACCTGCAGCTCGCCAAGGTGAGCACGCTCGGCGAGCGGGTCGAGGACATGTTCCTGATCAACGGCAACGAGCTGCAGCAGAACCGCAAGCAGATCGAGATCGAGACCGAGCTGCTGGACGCGATCGCGGCCGGCTGAGGCGCCTTCAGCGCTTGCGCAGCGCGCTCTTGCCGTTGCGCATCGGTCCGACGGCCTTGCGCATGACCTTCAGCAGCGCCAGCAGCGCCAGGGCCCCGGCCACGGCGGTGACGAACGCAGCCATGCGGAACCCGCCTTCCGGTGCCGGGCCCGCGACCATCGTGGCCAGGAACTCGCCTCCCAGGAAGGCACCGAAGACGCCGACGGCGACTTCCTCGAGGCGTGGGATGAGCCCGCGCGTGCCCATGAGGACTCCGGCAAGCCCGCCGGCCAGGGCGCCGATGGCGCACCAGAGAAAGAAAGTCATGGGATCCCTCGCCATGGGATCCATGGAGGCCCATGGTGACAGGGATTTGCCCTGCGCCGCGGGTTTATTTTCCGGGCGCGCCCGTCGCACGCCGGGCCACGGTCAGTCGTCGTCCGCCGCGTCGAGCCCGGGGAACAACACCTCGGTGAAGCCGAACTTCGTGAAATCGCGCACGCGCATGGGATACAGCTTGCCGAACAGGTGGTCGACCTCGTGCTGCACCACCCGGGCGTGGAAACCGTCGGCCTCCCGCTCGATGGCCCTTCCTTCGAGGTCGCGGCCGGTGTAGCGGATGCGCTGCCAGCGCGGCACCACCGCCCGCAGGCCCGGAACGGACAGGCAGCCCTCCCAGCCCTCCTCTTCCGCGTCGCCCACCGGCGTGATCTCGGGATTGAGGAGCACGGTGCGCGGGACCGGCGGGGCATCGGGATAGCGCGGGTTCGGGGCATCGGTGCCGAAAATCACGAGCTGCAGGTCGACGCCGATCTGCGGTGCCGCGAGGCCGGCGCCGTTGGCAGCCTTCATCGTCTCTTCCATGTCCCGCACCAGTTCGCGCAGGGCGGGCGTGCCGAATTCACGCACCGGCTGGGCGGTCCGCAGCAGGCGCGGATCGCCCATTTTCAGGATTTGTCGTACAGCCATGGGGCCGAGGATAGCGCCCGCGGCAGCGCTGCAACTGGTATCTTGCGGGACATGCAAACCCAAGTCCCGGGCAGCGCCCTGTCGGCTCCTGCCCGCTGGTTCCTGATGACGCTGGCGGGCATCTTCGTCCTGCTGGGCCTCATCGGCCTGTTCCTGCCGGTCATGCCGACGGTGCCGTTCCTGATCGTGGCGGCCTGGTGCGCCTCGCGCAGCTCGCCGCGCCTGCACCGCTGGCTGCTGCAGCATCCCCGGTTCGGGCACCTGCTGCGCGACTGGTACGAAGCCGGCGTGGTGCCGCGCCGGGCCAAGTGGATCACGTCCGTCATGATGACCGGCAGCACCTGCATGATGCTGTACGTCACGCCGGACCGCTGGCTGCCGGCGGTCTGGGCGATCATCGCCTGCATGGCGCTGATCCTCCTGTGGCTGTGGCGCCGGCCGGAGCGGCGTCCCGGGGACGCCGTCCGCTAGCCGGTCGCCGGCGGGCCGAAGCCCTGCTGGATCAGCGCTTGGCCGACTGCTCCAGCTGCTTGCCGCCCAGCGCGTTCAGGAAGGCGGCAATGTCCTGGCGGTCGGCCGGCGGGATCTCGCGACCCAGCTGGAACCGGCCCATCAGGTCGATGGCCTCGTCCAGCGTCGGCACGGCGCCGTCGTGGAAGTAAGGCGCCGTGAGGGCGACGTTGCGGAGCGAAGGCACGCGGAAGACGTACATGTCCTCCTCCTTCTTGCTCACCGCGAACTTGCCCTTGTCGACGTCCACCTCGGCGCCGCGGCCCTTCTTCTCGCGGTCGGCGAAGTAGTTGCCGGTGAGGCCCATCTTCATGAAGCTGTTGCCGCCCACGTTGATGCCGTTGTGGCAGGCGACGCAGCCGTAGGCCTTGAACTTCTCGTAGCCGGCCTTTTCCTGCGCGGTGATGGCGCTGTCCTTGCCCTTGAGCCAGTCGTCGAAGCGCGAGGGCGTGACCAGGGATTTCTCGAAGGCGACGATCGCTTCGGACGCGTTGGCCTGGTTCACCGGGTTGTCCCCGCCGAAGGCGGCCTTGAACTCGGACGCGATCGCCTGGTCCTGCGCCAGGACCTGGATCACCTTGCCCCAGTCGTGGGCCATGGTGTCGGCATTGCCGACCGAACCCTTGATCTGGGCGTCGAGGTCCTTGGTCCGGCCGGTCCAGTTCAGCCCCACCGTGTTGTAGCGGACGTTGAAGATGGTCGGCGAATTGAGGGGGCGCACCTTGCCGAACGCGCTGACCGAGTGCCGGCGCGGGTCGGCGCCGCCCGCGTGCGGCAGGTGGCAGGACTGGCAGGACACGGAACCGTCCGCGGAGAAGCGCGGGTCGGCGAACAGCTTCCCACCCAGCTTCACCTTGGCCGGTTCGACGTCGGTCACGGCATCGGGCAGCGGCAGGATGGGTTCGTTGCGCGCCGTGCCTTGGGCATGGACCAGCAGCGCGGCGCCGCCGGCGGCCACCAGGACGGCGGCGGACAGGATACGTTTGGAAAACATTTTTACTTCTCCCTCTCTCAAAACCGGAACAACTGCCTTCAGAAGCGCAGGCCACCATCCCGCCCGACCACGCCGGTGTCGACGAAGCGGGAGCCGTCGTGGCTCTTGCGCGAGAAGTTGATCTCGTAGCCGCCCAGGTCGAGACGCTGGATCTCCTCGAGCGCAGCGACCAGCCGTTCGGGGGTGTCGGTGCCGGCGCGGCGGTAGCCTTCCACCAGCACCTTCGCCGCCACGTAGCCTTCGAGGCTGGTGTAGTTCGGCTTCGCGTCGGGCGCGAACGCCTTCAGGTCGTCCTGGTACTGCTTGACCAGCTTGAGGTGCACGCGCGTCGGCGGCGGCAGCACCTGGCTCATGATCAGGCCCACGCCCGTGGCCTTTAGGTCGTCGATGACCTTGAGCCCGGAGAACGAACTGGTGGCGAACTGACCGCCGTACCCCTTCGCGCGCATGCCCTGCACGATCTTGACGATGGGCGTGCCGTTGCTGATGAACAGCACGACCTCGGGTTTCGCCTCGAGCAGCTTGTCGACCTGCGCATTGAAGTCGGTGGCGTTGCGGTTCAGCGGAACGGCGGCCACGGCCTTCAGCTTGGCGAGTTCGAGCGCGCCGTGCATGGCCTGCGGGTTCGCGGGGCCGACGTCGTCGAGATAGGCGATGGCGAACTTGCTCACCCCGGTCAGTGCGAGGTGGCTCACCACCTTGCGCATCTCGTCGTCGTAACCGGCGCGCGTGTGGAACAGGTTGCGGTGGAACTGCGCCCGGATGCCCATGTTGCCCGTCACGGGCGACAGCATCGGGACGCTCTGCGAATCGAGGTACGCCAGCGTCGCTTCCACGCCGGCGCCGCTGGTGTAGCCGATCAGCGAGGTGACCTTCTCGCCTTCGACCAGCTTCTTGGTGTTGGCCAGGACGTTGTCCTTCTTGCCCTGGTCGTCGAGGGTGACCAGCTTGACCGGGCGGCCATTCACGCCGCCGGCCTTGTTGACGGCGGCGAAGTAGGCCTCGATGCCCTGCTTGACGTCGGTGCTGTAGGCGGCCTGGCCGCCGCTCATGCCGGCGCTCTGGCCGACGAGGATGGGGCCGGGAGCGGCCTTCTGGGCGAGAACGGGGAGAGCAGTTGCCGCGGAGACCAGCAAGAACAACTTCAACAAACGGCGGCGCATCGATACCTCTTCATTGGAGAGGCTGAAATGTAAGAACTGCGCGAGCGCTTGCAAATAGCGAATTTTTCTCCTGTCGCGGCAGCGAGACAGCGTGCTTACACCTTCACGCTCAGCTCGACAGCAGCTGTCGCAGCCCGTCTTCGTCGAGCACCGCCACGCCGAGCTCCCGCGCTTTTTCGAGCTTGCTGCCGGCCTCGGCGCCGGCAACGACGTAGTCGGTCTTCTTGCTGACGGAGCCGGCGACCTTCGCGCCCGCGGCCTCCAGCAGTTCCTTCGCTTCGTCGCGTGACAAACTCGGCAGCGTCCCCGTGAGCACGAAGGTTTTTCCGGACAGCGGCTTCGGCGCCTGCGCCGCCGGTTCGCCCTCTTCCCAGTGCAGGCCGCAGGCACGCAGCTGCTCGATCACTTCGCGGTTGTGGGGCTGCTGGAAGAACGCGTGCACGCTCTCGGCCACGATCGGGCCCACGTCGGGCACCTGCAGCAGCTGCTCGACCCCGGCTTCCATGATGGCGTCCAGCTTGCCGAAGTGGCGCGCCAGGTCGCGCGCCGTCGTCTCGCCGACGTGGCGGATGCCCAGGCCGTACAGGAAGCGCGGCAGCGTCGTCTGCCGGGATTTCTCCAGCGCGGCCAGCAGGTTGTGCGCGGACTTCTCGCCCATGCGCTCCAGCGCCACCAGGTTCGCCAGGCCCAGGCGGTACAGGTCCGGCAAGGTGCGGATCACGCCGGCCTCGACCATCTGGTCGACCAGCTTCTCCCCCAGGCCCTCGATGTCCAGTGCCCGGCGCTGGGCGAAATGCAGGATCGCGAACTTGCGCTGCGCGCTGCAGAACAGCCCGCCGGTGCAGCGGTAGTCGGCCTCGCCCTCCTCGCGGACGGCGGCGGCGCCGCAGACCGGGCAGGTGCGCGGCATCGTGAAGGGTTCGGTGCCGGCGGCGCGCCGGTCCGGCACCACCGCCACCACTTCCGGGATCACGTCGCCCGCCCGGCGCACGATCACCGTGTCGCCGACCCGCACGTCCTTGCGCCGGGCCTCGTCTTCGTTGTGCAGCGTGGCGTTGGTCACCGTCACGCCGCCGACGAACACGGGCTGCAGGCGCGCCACCGGCGTCAGCTTGCCGGTGCGGCCCACGTAGACGTCGATGGACTCCACGGTGGTCATCTGCTCCTGCGCCGGGAACTTGTGCGCGACGGCCCAGCGCGGCTCGCGCGTGACGAAGCCCAGCTGCTTCTGCAGGGCCAGGCTGTTCACCTTGTAGACCACGCCGTCGATGTCGAAGGGCAGGCTGTCGCGGTCGCGCCCGACCGCCTGGTGGTAGGCGATCAGGTCGTCGGCGCCGCTCGCCACGGCCACGCGGTCGGAGACCGGGAAGCCCCAGGCCTTCAGCGCCTGCAGCACCTCGTGGTGCGTCCGGAAATCCGGCCCGCCTTCGATCTCGCCCCAGCCGTAGGCGTAGAAGCTCAGGGGACGCTGGCGGGCGATGTTCGGATCGAGCTGGCGCACGGCGCCGGCGGCGGCATTGCGCGGGTTGACGAAGGTCTTCTCGTTCCTGGCGCCCTTGGCGATCTTGTCGCGCTGGAGCTCGTTCAGCCGCTCGAAATCGTCGCGGCGGATGTAGACCTCGCCGCGCACCTCCAGCACCGGCGGCGCGGCGCGCAGCCGCAGCGGGATCTGCCCGATGGTGCGGATGTTCTGCGTGACGTCTTCGCCGATCTCCCCGTCGCCGCGCGTGGCCGCCTGGACCAGGACGCCCGCCTCGTAACGCAGGCTGATGGCGAGGCCGTCGAACTTGAGTTCGGCGACGTACTCGAGCGGCGGATCGCCCTCCTTGAGGGCCAGTTCACGGCGCACGCGGGCGTCGAAGTTGCGGGCGCCGCTCGCCTCGATGTCCGTCTCGGTGCGGATCGACAGCATGGGCACCTTGTGCCGCACCTTCGCGAAGCCCTCCAGCGCCTTGCCGCCCACGCGCTGGGTCGGCGAGTCGGGCGTCAGCAGCTCCGGATGCTGCGCTTCCAGCGCCTGCAGTTCGCGGAACAGCCGGTCGTACTCGGCGTCCGGGATCTCGGGCGCATCCAGCACGTAGTACTGGTGGGCGTGGTGGTGCAGCAGTTCCCGCAGCGCGTCGACGCGCTCCTGCACCTTGGCCGGCGCGCTCATGAGAACAGCCGGCGCGCCTGGACCGAGCCCGCCGAGAGGTCACGCGCATCCAGGGTGTCGTACAGCTGCTCCAGGTCGGAGCCGATCGCATCCAGCGCCTCGGCCGGGATCACCCGGCCGTCGTCGTCCGTGATCAGGCCGTCCATGGAGGCCGCCAGCGCGATCGCCGCGTCGCGCATGCGCATGAAGGGCTGCTCGCTGCGCGGCACGTGCGGAACGTCGAGGCTCAGGGTCACGTCGCGGATGGCGGAGTGCGCCGGATCCTCCGCCAGCGCCGCCTGGGTCGAAAAGGCCAGCACCAGCACGGGCGGCCCGCCCTGCACGCCGGCGGGCAGCACCAGCCGGCCCGGCATGGCGCCGGCCACGAACCCCAGCCGCGCCGCGCTCTGCTGCACGTAACCGGGGCTCCAGGCCGCATTGCGCGCGCGCAGCGTGAATCCGAGCTGGGCGTCGTGCGTGCTGGCGAACTGGTCGAGCTCGCGCGCGCGGGCGACCTCGTCGCGCATCTCCGGGAACTCGGCGGCGCCGTTGACCGCGTCGGCGAAGGCCTGCGCCTTCATTACGAATTCCGAGTACTCGATGTCGTTCAGCGCGCCGCTGCGGTTGGCGAGCTGCACGCCGGCCTGGAACGCGGTGTAGCGCTGGCCGGCGCGCGGCGTCTCCCAGTCCTGCGTGGCTTCGTTGCGGCCCTCGATGGCGAAGGGCTTGCTGCCGGCGCGGCGGGTCGGCGGCAGCGCCGCCAGTGCGGCCTCGCCGGACACCGCCGCATCGACGGCGATCGGTGCGATCACGTCGATGAGGGCGTCGAGACCCGGCTTCTTCTCCGGGGGCGGCGGCGACAGCGGAACGTCGAAGACCGGTTCGCTGCGTTCCTCCGGCTGCACGGCCGCTTCGGCCACGACGGGTGCCTGCGCCTGGCGCGGCATGTTGCGCCGCGTGGTCCAGGCGTTCCAGGCGACCAGCGCGGCGAGCACCAGCCCGCCCAGGATCACGAGTCCGAGGGTGAAACCCGACACGCGGCGGGTTCCCTAGACGGCCTCGGCCATCGAGACCGCGGATTCCATGTCCACGGCCACGATGCGCGACACGCCCTGCTCCTGCATGGTGACGCCGATCAGCTGCTCGGCCATCTCCATCGCGATCTTGTTGTGGCTGATGAAGAGGAACTGGGTTTCCTTGCTCATGCTGCTCACCAGCTTGGCGTAGCGCTCGGTGTTGGCGTCGTCCAGCGGCGCATCCACCTCGTCCAGCAGGCAGAAGGGCGCCGGGTTGAGCTGGAAGATGGCGAACACCAGCGCGATGGCGGTCAGCGCCTTCTCGCCGCCGGACAGCAGGTGGATGGTCTGGTTCTTCTTGCCGGGCGGCTGCGCCATCACCTGCACGCCGGAGTCGAGGATCTCCTCGCCGGTCATCACCAGCTTGGCGTTGCCTCCGCCGAACAGCTCCGGGAACATGCGGCCGAAGTGCTCGTTGACGGTCTGGAAGGTGCTGCCCAGCAGTTCGCGCGTCTCGCCGTCGATCTTCTTGATGGCGTCTTCCAGCGTCGTCATCGCCTCGTTCAGGTCCTTGGACTGGGCGTCCAGGAACTGCTTGCGCTCGCGCGCCGTGCTCAGTTCCTCCAGGGCGGCCAGGTTCACGGCGCCGAGCGCCGCGATCTCGCGATGCAGCCGGTCGATCTCGGACTGCATGCCGGACAAGCGCACGTTGCCGTCCTGGATCGACCGGGCCACGGCTTCGAGATCCGCCTGCGCGTCGGCGAGCAGTTGCGTGTACTGCTCGAGGCCGAGGCGCGCGGCCTGCTCCTTCAGCTGCAGGTCGGTGATGCGCTGGCGCAGCGGGTCGAGCTCGCGCTCGAGCTGCAGCCGGCGCTCGTCGGAAGCGCGCAGCTTCGCGGTGAGGTCGTCGTACTCGCTGCGCTTGGCGCCCAGCGCCTGCTCGCGTTCGGACTTCAGCTGCAGCGCCGATTGCAGGCCGGCTTGCGCCGCGGCATCGGTCAGCCGCGCGAGCTCGCTGCGCGCGCGTTCCTCTTCCTGCGTGATGGACGTGGCCTGCTGCGTCGCCGTCTCGATGGCGCGCTGCAGCTCCCCGCGGCGCGCTTCCAGCGCGCGCTGCGAGAACTGCGCTTCCTGCGCCTGGCGCTCCAGGCTGCGATGCTGCTCGCGCGCCTCCGCCAGCTTGCGCTCGGCCTCGATGACGCGTTCGTCCAGCTGGGCATGGCGTTCCTGGCTGTCGGCCAGCTGCATGTCCAGTTCCTCGAAGCGGCCTTCGGCCGACACGCGCCGCTCCTGCAGTTCCTCCAGCAGCGCGTCCACTTCGGCCAGGTCGCCGGCGATCTGCTCGCTGCGGGCCCGCGTCTGTTCGGCCAGCTGCGTCAGGCGCAGCGTCTCCACCTGCAGTTCGTGGGCGCGGCCCTGTGTTTCGGCGGCTTCGCGCCGCGCCGTCACCAGGCGTTGCGAGGCGTCCGAATAGGCGGCTTCGGCGCGGACCAGCGCCGTACGCGATTCCTCGGTGATGAGGGCCTGCGCGCGCAGCTGCTTTTCGAGGTTCTCGATCTCCTGCTGGCGGGCCAGCAGGCCGGCCTGCTCGGAGTCCTGCGCATAGAAGCTGACGCTGTGCGCGGTGACGGCATGGCCGGACTTCACGTAGATCGCTTCGCCGGCCTGCAACTGGGTGCGGGCGGCGAGCGCTTCCTCGAGCGACGGCGCCGTATAGCAGCCGTGCAGCCAGTCGGACAGCAGCGCCTTCTGGCCGGCGTCGTTCAGCCGCAGCAGGTCGGCCAGGCGCGGCAGCGCCGAGGCGGTCTCCGGCGCCGCGGCGGCGGGTGCGTGATAGAAGGCCAGCTTGGCCGGCGGCGCGTCGCCCGCGAAGGCCCGCACCATGTCCAGCCGCGACACCTCCAGCGAGTTGAGGCGCTCGCGCAGCGCTGCCTCCAGCGCGTTCTCCCAGCCCTGCTCGACGTGGATGCGGCTCCACAGGCCCTGCAGCCCGCCGAGCCCGTGCTTGGCGAGCCACGGTTGCAGCTTGCCGTCCGTGCGCACCTTCTCCTGCAGCGCCTTGAGCGCTTCCATGCGGGCCGAGAGGTCGGACTGGCGCGCGCCCTGCGTGTTCACGTCCTGTTGCCGGGCCCGTCGCTCCTCGTCGAGCTGCGGCACCTGGTCCTGCAGTTCGTGCAGGCGCGCATCGGCCGTCTCGGCCGCTTCCTGGGCGGCGGCGAGCTGCGCCTGCAGTTTGACCAGCCTGGCCTCGTCCGGCGCGGCCAGCGCATTGCGGTCGGCCGCCAGGCGCTCCCGCCGCTGGTTCAACTGGCGCGACTGTTCCTCGATGTTGCGCTGGTCGGCGGCCAGCACCTGGATCTGCTGCTGCACCTGCGCGACGGCGCCGCGCTGCTCGGAAGAGCGCGATTGCGCCTGGCGCAGCGCCTCCTCCAGGTCGGGCAGCTGCAGGCCTTGTTCCTCGACCTGCGCGGCCAGCAGCGCGGCGCGCTCCTCGGCCTCCAGGGTCTGGGCGGCGAGGTTCTCGGTCTCGGCCTCGGCCTCTTCCTTGCGCGTGGCCCACTGGGCGGTCTGCTCCTTCAGCTGCAGCAGGCGCTGTTCGACGCGCTGCCGGCCCTCGACGACGAAGCGGATCTCGGCCTCGAGCCGGCCGACTTCGGCGCTGGCTTCGTAGAGCTGGCCCTGCGCCTGGTTGACCTGGTCCCCGGCCGCGTAGTGGGCCTGGCGCACCGTCTCCAGCTCGCTTTCGATGTGGCGCAGGTCCGCGACGCGGGCTTCCAGGTCGACGACCGCCTTGTCCGCGTCGGCCTTGATGCGCCCCTGGTCGACCTCGGCTTCCGAGCGCTTGAGGAACCACAGCTGGTGCTGCTTGAGCGTGACGTCGGCCTGCAGGCGGTTGTAGCGTTCCGCGACCTCGGCCTGCTTCTCCAGCTTCTCGAGGTTGGCGTTCAGCTCGCGCAGGATGTCCTCGACGCGCGTGAGGTTCTCGCGCGTGTCGTGCAGCCGGTTCTCGGTCTCGCGGCGGCGTTCCTTGTACTTGGAGACCCCCGCGGCCTCCTCGAGGAACAGGCGCAGCTCCTCGGGCTTGGACTCGATGATCCGGCTGATCGTGCCCTGGCCGATGATGGCGTAGGCGCGCGGGCCCAGGCCGGTGCCGAGGAACACGTCCTGCACGTCGCGCCGGCGCACCGGCTGGTTGTTGATGTAGTAGCTGGAGGTGCCGTCGCGCGTCAGCACGCGCTTGACCGCGATCTCGGCGAACTGGGACCACTGGCCGCCGGCGCGATGGTCGGCGTTGTCGAAGATCAGTTCGACGGAGGAGCGCGAGGCCGGCTTGCGCGTGGTCGTGCCGTTGAAGATCACGTCCTGCATCGACTCGCCGCGCAGCTCGCTGGCCTTGGACTCGCCCAGCACCCAGCGCACCGCATCCATGATGTTGGACTTGCCGCACCCGTTGGGCCCCACCACGCCCACCAGCTGCCCGGGCAGCAGGAAGTTCGTGGGTTCGGCGAACGATTTGAACCCGGAAAGCTTGATCGATGTGAGACGCACGGCCCCTCGCCCTCTGTCGCGAATGAGGACGCCGGCGTGGCAGCCTGCGCGACGGTGTCGCGCGGCGCTGCCGAGCCGGCGTCGGTGTGGCGGAAATGATAACCGCAGGGGAGAGCGGGCCCGGGAGCCCGGCCGTTACCGCTGAAACGGGAGGCATCGCGGCTGCCGCGTGATCGATTTCACGGAAGCGGACATGGCTCGTAACCATTTGCATCCGCGGCTGCAGAGCCTGCGTATGGCCGGTTCAAGCACCCAACGGAACCGCAATGAACCCCACCGTCGTCACGTCCTGGCAGCCCTCGTACGTTGCCGTCTCCTTCGCCATCTCCGTCCTCGGCGCCTTTGTCGCGCTGACCGCCGCCACCCGGATCCGCCGGGGTGCCGGCGTCTTCAGCCTGTTCAACACGATCGCCGCCGGCGTCGCGCTGGGCGGCATCGGCGTCTGGTCCATGCATTTCATCGGAATGCTGGCACTGCAGATGGACGTGGCCAGCAGCTACTCGATGCCGGAAACGCTCGTCTCGCTGGTGGCCGCCATCGGGGCCAGCTCCGTGGCCCTCGGCTACGTCGCCCGCGCTCCCGAGCAGCGCGGGCGGGTGCTGCTGGCCGGCGTCCTCCTCGGCTTCGGCGTCGTGGTGATGCACTACCTGGGCATGTTCGGGCTCCGCTTCGGCGGCTTCATCCGTTGGGACATGGGCGTGGTCGCCCTCTCGGCGGCGATCGCGATCGGCGCCGCCACCGCCGCCCTCTGGCTCGCCTTCCACACCGGGTCGTTCGGCTTCCGCGCCGTGGCGTCGGTGCTGATGGCCGTGGCGGTCTGCGCCATGCACTACACGGGCATGAACGCCGCCGAGTTCATCTGCACGACCGCCAACCGGGTGGTGCCGCCCAGCGGTTTCGGCCTGGTGAGCGCCATGGACCTGTCCGCCGTGGTCGCGGTCGCCGCGCTCGGCATGGCCGCGGTGATCTCGATCGACCAGGTCTTCCAGCGCGCGGTGACCGGCCGTGCGGCGCCTTCCCGCACCGGGATGCGCTGAACGCGCACCCCGGCCGGCTGCGCCCGTGGCACAAAGGTGCCATGAGCGGCAAGGTCCTGATCGGCGTGTCCGGCTGGCGCTACACCCCGTGGCGCGGACACTTCTATCCGCCGGGGCTCGCGCAGGCGCGCGAGCTCCAGCACGCTTCCCGGGTGTTCCCTTCGCTGGAACTCAATGGCTCCTTCTATTCGCTGCAGCACCCGAGCAGCTACGCCATGTGGGCCCGCGACACGCCGCCCGGCTTCGTGTTCGCGATCAAGGGCAGCCGCTACATCACGCACATGCTGAAGCTGCGCAACGTCGACGTGGCGCTGGCCAACTTCTTTGCCTCGGGGCTGTTCGAACTGGGCGACAAGCTGGGGCCGGTGCTGTGGCAGTTCCCGCCGATGCTGCGGTTCCACCCCGAAGTGTTCGAGGCCTTCTTCCGCATGCTGCCTTCCAGCACGCACGAGGCCGCGAAGATCGCCCAGCGGCACGACCAGCGGCTGGAAGGGCGGGCCGCGCTGCGGCCGGGCCGCAACCGGCGGATCCGGCACGCGGTGGAAGTGCGGCACGACAGCTTCGTCGACCCGGACTTCATCCGGCTGCTGCGCAAGTACCGCATTGCGTGGGTGGTGGCGGACACCCCCAAGCCGTGGCCGCTGTACGAGGACGTCACGTCCGACTTCATCTACATGCGCCTGCACGGCTCGACCGAGCTGTACAACAGCCGCTACTCGCAGGAAGAGCTCGAACGCTGGGCGCGCTTCATCGACGACTGGCGCCACGGCCGCGAGCCGGCGGACGCCCGCCTGATCTGCCCGACGCGCGCGCGGCCCCGCGGCAGCCGCGACGTCTACTGTTACTTCGACAACACGGACAAGCGGCATGCGCCCGACAACGCGCGCGAACTGATGGCGATGCTGGGCGTGGCCGCCGGGGCGGGCTCCTAGAATCGGCGCGTGAACCGCCGACAACTCCTTGCCGCCGCACCGCTGGCCCTGCTGGCCGGGTGCGCCACCCGCTTCTACGACGAGGGCAGCCCGCCCTCCGCGCCGCGCCTGCAGGTGCAGAACCCCGGCCTCCACCCGCACAACGGTGGCCTGGCCGTCGGTGCCGGCGCGCTCCTGCCCGGCGACATCATCCTGTCCGCCACCAACGGCATGGCCTCCCTGGGCATCCGGCTGGCGACGATGACCCCGGTCAGCCACGCCGCGCTGTACGTGGGCGACGCGCAGGTCGCCGAAGCGGTCGGCGAAGGCATCCGGCGCCGCGGCATGGACCGCGTGCTGGAGGAAGAGTCCACCGTGGTGGCGTTCCGTCATCCCCGCGTCGAAAGCGCGCACGTCGAGCGCATGCAGGCCTTCGTGCAGGAAACGGTGGGGCAGAAATACAACCTGGTCGGCGTGATGCTGCAGGCGCCCTTCGCCATCGACCGCAAGCTGTGCGAGCTGCCGCTGGCGCCTTCGCTCGTGCGCGACTTCTGCGTCCAGGGCCTGGGCGCCGTGCACCTGGGGCTGGGCCGCAACGACCGGTTCTTCTGCTCGCAGTTCGTGCTCGAGGCGTACAACCGGGCTGGCCTGCCGCTGACTTCCGCGGACCCGCGGCTGCTGACGCCCGGGGACCTGCTCCACATGCGCGAAGGCGACGTGCCCTCCGTCCGCAGCCACCAGGCGCTGCAGTACGTCGGGCACCTCAAGTTCCAGCCGGTTGTGCTGTGACCTGGCAGCTCCGTCAGCTGCCCACGTGCATCGTGAAGGTGGCGCCGTTGGACATGCGGCAGCTGCCGGTGCCCAGCGTCGCGCTGTTCATCGTGTAGCGGCAGCTGATGTAGCTCCCGCGGTTGCCGGCGCCGTTGGCCACGCCGTCCCGCGCCGAACCGGCCACCCGCGTGGCCTCGCCCGTGAAGCTTTCGCCCTGGATGGCGGTGGAGAAATGGCCGCGGCCGTTCAGGTCGTTGGTCACCACCGCCGCCACCATGCCGTAGCCGCTGGCGAGTTCGTTGGCCGGATACAGCCTGGCACTGAAGGTCACCGGCCCGGCAGGCGCGGACGGCACGACGACCGTCGTCGTCGCCGGCGCGGGCTGCATCGGGACGACGTAGCAGCCGGCCAAGGCAAAGGTGGCGAAGGCGATGGCGGAAAGCGAAGAGATCTTCATGGAGATCGGTGGAGGCCCAAGCACATGCTTGTGCGACGGACTGTGCCCATGGGGGGTCGCGCAGTATCGATCTATTGCGCGAATGCCGAATCCCTGTACGGTCGGTTCACCCAAACGATACTTCAAGCCCGGAAGAGGAGGGAAAAAGTCGCCCCGATAATTGCCGCATGAATCCCCTGCTGTCCCGGCTGCAACCCTACCCCTTCGAGCGCTTGCGGCAACTGTTCGCGGGCGTCACGCCGAACCCGCAGATGCGCCCGATCAGCCTCGGCATCGGCGAACCCAAGCACCCCACCCCGGCCTTCATCAAGCAAGCCCTCGCGCAGGCCATGGAGACGCCGGGAAGCGACCTGGCGGGCTATCCGCCCACCGCGGGCACGCCGGAACTGCGGCAGGCCTGCGCGGGCTGGCTGGAGCGGCGCTACGGCTTCCCGGTGGACCCGGCCACGCAGGTGCTCCCGGTCACGGGCTCGCGCGAAGCCCTGTTCTCCTTCACGCAGACGGTGATCGACCCCACGCGCCCGGCGGTCGTGGTGTGCCCCAATCCGTTCTACCAGATCTACGAGGGCGCGGCCCTCCTGGCCGGGGCCGAGCCCTGGTACGCGCCCAGTGATCCGGCGCGCAATTTCGCCGTCGACTGGGACAGCGTTCCGGCAGCGGTGTGGGCGAAGACCCAGTTGATCTTCGTCTGCTCGCCGGGCAACCCCACGGGCGCCGTGATGCCGCTGGAGGAGTGGAAGAAGCTGTTCGCGCTGCAGGACCGCCACGGTTTCGTGATCGCCTCGGACGAGTGCTACAGCGAGATCTACTTCCGCGACGAGCCGCCGCTGGGCGGCCTGGAGGCGGCGGTGAAGCTGGGACGCAGCGGCTTTCCCGGCCTGGTGGCCTTCACCAGCCTTTCGAAGCGCAGCAACGTGCCGGGGATGCGCAGCGGCTTCGTGGCCGGCGATGCGCGGCTGCTCAAGCAGTTCCTGCTCTATCGCACCTACCACGGCAGCGCGATGAGCCCGATCGTCCAGGCGGCCAGCGTGGCGGCGTGGAACGACGAGCAGCACGTCGTCGAGAACCGCGAGCAGTACCGTCGCAAGTTCGCCGAAGTCACGCCGCTGCTGCGGGACGTCCTGGACGTTCGCCTGCCCGACGCCAGTTTCTACCTGTGGGCCGGCGTGCGCGGAAGCGACACCGCGTTCGCCCGCGACCTGCTCGCTCAATACAATGTGACGGTGCTGCCGGGCAGCTACCTCGCGCGCGAAGCGCAGGGCGTGAATCCCGGCGCCGGGCGCGTGCGCATGGCCCTCGTGGCCGACACCGCCGAATGCCTCGAGGCGGCCCGGCGCATCGTGCAGTTCGTTCGAGACAACCAGAAACAGACCCCATGACCCAGCAGCTCCAGCAGACCATCGACACCGCGTGGGACAACCGCGCCAGCCTTTCCGCCACCTCCGCGCCGAAAGAGGTGCGCGAGGCGGTGGAACACGTGATCGCCGAACTGAACGCGGGCAAGCTGCGCGTGGCCAGCCGCGAAGGCGTGGGCCGGTGGACGGTGCACCAGTGGATCAAGAAGGCGGTGCTGCTGTCGTTCCGCCTGAACGACAACGTCGTCATGAAGGCGGGGGACCTCGCCTTCTTCGACAAGGTCCCCACCAAGTTCTCGCACCTCACGCCCGAGGAAATGGCCGCGACCGGCGTGCGCGTCGTGCCCCCTGCCGTGGCGCGCCGCGGCAGCTTCGTCGCCAAGGGCGCGATCCTGATGCCCAGCTACGTCAACATCGGCGCCTACGTGGACGAAGGGACCATGGTCGACACCTGGGCCACCGTGGGATCCTGCGCGCAGGTCGGCAAGAACGTGCACCTGTCCGGCGGCGTGGGCCTGGGCGGGGTGCTGGAGCCGCTGCAGGCGAACCCGACGATCATCGAGGACAACTGCTTCATCGGCGCCCGCTCCGAGATCGTCGAGGGCGTGATCGTCGAGGAGAACTCGGTCGTCTCGATGGGCGTGTACATCGGCCAGAGCACGCCGATCTACGACCGCGCCACGGGCGAGACGCATTACGGCCGCGTGCCGGCGGGCTCGGTGGTGATCTCGGGCAGCCTGCCCAAGGACGGCGGCCGCTACAACCTGTACGCGGCGATCATCGTGAAGAAGGTCGACGCGAAGACGCGCTCGACGACGAGCCTGAACGACCTGCTGCGGGACTGAGATTCCGTCGTTCCGGCGCAGGGGAAATCCGGGACGCCCCGGGTCCCCGCCGCCGCGGGGATGACACGAAACGAGGAGTAGAGGATGGCAATGGGAACGATGGAGCGGATCCTGCGCCTGATGGCCGAGAAGAAGGCATCGGACGTGTACCTGTCGGCGCACGCGCCGGCGATGATCAAGATCAACGGGCAGACGCTGCCGATCAACAACCAGCTGCTGCCGCCGGACGCCACGCGCACGCTGCTGGCCGAAGTGCTGCCGGCGCACCGCATGGACGAACTCGATGCCAGCGGCGAGCTGAACATGGCCCATGCGGTGGAAGGCGCGGGCAACTTCCGCTTCTCCGCCATGCGCCAGCGCGGCACCATCGCGGCGGTCATCCGCTACATCGCCACCGAGATCCCGCCCCTCGCCTCGCTGCAGGTGCCGATGATCCTGGCCGACCTGATCATGGAAAAGCGCGGCCTGCTGCTGATGGTGGGCTCCACCGGCGCGGGCAAGAGCACGACGCTTGCGTCCATGATGGACCTGCGCAACGAGAGCACGAGCGGCCACATCCTCACCATCGAGGACCCGGTGGAGTTCATCTTCCGGAACAAGAAGTCGGTGGTGAACCAGCGCGAGGTGGGCAGCGACACGCAGTCGCTGCAGACCGCGCTGAAGAACGCGCTGCGGCAGGCGCCGGACGTCATTCTGATCGGCGAGATCCGCGACCGCGAAACCATGTCCGCGGCGATCGCCTACGCGCAGTCGGGCCACCTCTGCCTGGCGACCATGCACGCCAACAACAGCTACCAGGCGCTGAACCGGATCCTGTCGTTCTATCCCGTCGAAGTGCGCCCGACGATGCTGGGCGACCTGGCGGCGGCGATGAAGGCCATCGTGTCGCAGCGCCTGCTGCGCACCGTTTCCGGCGGGCGCGCGCCGGCCGTCGAGGTGATGCTCAACACCAAGCTGGTGTCCGAACTGATCGAGAAGGGCGACTTCTCCGGCGTGAAGGAAGCCATGGAGAAGTCCATGGCCGAAGGCTCGCAGACCTTCGAGCAGGACATCGCGCGCCTCATCATGGACGGCATCGTCGACAAGAAGGAAGGCCTGGCCTACGCCGATTCGCCGACCAACCTGCAGTGGCGGCTGCAGAACAACAGCGCCGACCAGCAGCGCGCCGAGAACGCCGGCAACAACGGCGACAGCGACATCGACCTGGACGACGAGCCCTCCTTCACCGAGATCACCCTGGACGTGAAACACTAGGGACATGTCCCGGACACTCCACCTCGCCGAGCAGCTGATCGCGCAGCGCTCCGTCACGCCCGAGGACGGGCAATGCCAGGCGATCCTCGCTTCACGCCTGGCGCCGCTGGGTTTCGCCTGCGAGACCATCGCCAGCGGCCCCGCCGATTTCCGCGTCACCAACCTGTGGGCCAAGCGCCCGGGGCGCGGCGGGCGCACGCTCGTCTTCGCGGGACACACCGACGTGGTGCCCACCGGGCCGCTGGAGCAGTGGAGCAGCGATCCCTTCGTGCCCAGCCACCGCGACGGCAAGCTGTACGGGCGCGGCGCGGCCGACATGAAGACGTCGATCGCCGCGTTCACGGTCGCCGTCGAGGAGTTCCTCGCCGCCAACCCCAACCCATCGATCGGCATCGCCCTCCTCCTCACCAGCGACGAGGAAGGCCCCAGCGTCGACGGCACCGTGGTGGTGTGCCGGAAGCTCGAAGAACGCGGCGAGAAGCTCGACTTCTGCATCGTCGGCGAGCCGACCTCCGTGGAACGCCTGGGCGACATGATCAAGAACGGCCGCCGCGGCAGCCTGACCGGCAAGCTGACCGTCAAGGGCGTGCAGGGCCACATCGCCTATCCGCAGCTCGCGAAGAACCCGATCCACCAGGCGTTGCCGGCGCTCGATGAACTCGCGCGCACCGAGTGGGACCGCGGCAACGACTACTTCCCGCCCACCAGCTGGCAGATCAGCAACATCCACGGCGGCACCGGCGCAGGCAACATCATTCCGGGCAGCGTCGTCATCGACTTCAACTTCCGCTTCGCCAGCGTGAGCACGGCCGAGGGCCTGCAGCAGCGCGTGCACGCGATCCTCGACCGCCACGGCCTCGACTACGACCTGGCCTGGACGGTGGGGGGACAGCCGTTCCTGACCACGCCCGGCGAACTGGTCGGCGCGGTGCAGGCGGCGATCCGCGGCGAAACGGGCATCGAGACGGAATTCTCCACGACGGGCGGCACCAGCGACGGCCGCTTCATCTCGCGCATCTGCCCGCAGGTGATCGAGTTCGGCCCGCTCAACGCCAGCATCCACAAAATCGACGAGCACGTGCGCGTGGCCGACCTCGATCCGCTGAAGAACATCTACCGCCGCACCCTGGAGCACCTGGACCGGCTGGCGCCATGAAGCTCGCGGAGACCGTGCAGGCGGCGGCGTCCGCCCTGGAAGCCGCCGGCGTCGCCTTCGGCCACGGGACGACCAACGCCTACGACGAGGCGGCCTGGCTGGTGCTCTGGAGCCTGGGCCTCCCGCTCGACGCGCTGGACGATCACGCCGGCCGGGAGCTCGATCCGCAGGAACTGCGCGAGGTACAGGCGCTCGTGTCGGAACGGATCGCCACCCGCAAGCCCGCGGCCTACCTGACGCGCGAAGCCTGGCTGCAGGGCATCCCCTTCTACGCCGACGAACGCGCCATCGTGCCGCGCAGCTTCATCGCCGAACTGCTCGCCGATGGCGCCATCGACCCCTGGCTCTCGGAGCGCACGGTGCGGGTGCTGGACCTGTGCACCGGTAACGGCAGCCTGGCCGTGCTCGCGGCCATGGCGTATCCGGACGTCGAGGTGGATGCCGCCGACCTCTCGACGGAGGCGCTGGAAGTGGCGCTCATCAACGTGGAACGCCACCGGCTGCAGGACCGCGTCCGGCTGCGGGTGTCCGACGGGTTGTCCGCCCTGCCCGGCCCCTACGACCTGATCCTCTGCAATCCGCCGTATGTCAACGCGGCGAGCATGGCGCAACTGCCCGCCGAATACCGCGCCGAGCCCGAGCTGGCGCTGGCCGGCGGCGCGGACGGCATGGACTTCGTCCGCGCCCTGCTGCGCGACGCGCCTTCGCGCATGAGCGAGCAGGCCGTGCTGGTGCTCGAGATCGGCAACGAACGCGCGCATTTCGAGGCCGCCTTCCCGATGCTCGAAGCGGTGTGGCTGGAGACCAGCGCGGGCGCCGACCAGGTGCTGTTGCTGACGCGCGAATCGCTTTCCGGCGAGGGTGCGAAAATCCCTGGGTGATCCAGCTCAGCAACGTCACCTTGCGCCGCGGCGCCAAGGTGCTCCTCGACGGCGTGTCCGTCACCCTCAATCCCGGTGAAAAAGTGGGCCTGGTCGGCCGCAACGGCGCCGGCAAGTCCACCCTGTTCGCCCTCCTGAACGGCAGCCTGCACGAGGATGCGGGCGATTTCTCCGTGCCCGCGCACTGGCAGCTGTCGCAGGTCGCGCAGCACATGCCGGAAACCGACGAACCCGCCACGGACTTCGTGCTGGCCGGCGACACGCGCCTGATGGCCTTGCGCGAACAGCTGGCCCAGGCGGAAGCGGCGGACGACGGCATGGCCATCGCGCACGCGCACTCCGACCTGGCCGACGCCGGCGAACACGACGCGGTGCCGAGGGCCCAAGCCCTGATCCTGGGGCTCGGCTTCAAGCCCGAGGAGCTCGATCGCCCGGTGGACAGCTTCTCCGGCGGCTGGCGCATGCGCCTGCAGCTGGCGCGCGCGCTGATGGCGCCGTCGGACCTGCTGCTGCTGGACGAACCCACCAACCACCTGGACCTGGACGCCCTCGTCTGGCTGGAAGCCTGGCTGCAGCGCTACCCCGGCACGCTGGTCGTGATCAGCCACGACCGCGAGTTCCTCGATGCGGTGACCGGCGTCACGCTGCACATCGAGAACCAGAAGCTCACCCGCTACGGCAGCAACTACAGCGGCTTCGAGCTGATGCGGGCACAGCAGCTGGAGCAGCAGCAGGCGGCCTTCTCCAGGCAGAAGGAGAAGATCGCCCACCTGCAGAAGTTCATCGACCGCTTCAAGGCCAAGGCGAGCAAGGCGAAGCAGGCGCAAAGCCGCGTGAAGGCGCTCGAGCGCATGGAGAAGATCGCGCCGGTGCTGGCCGACGCCGAGTTCACGTTCGAGTTCAAGGAACCGGCCAACCTGCCCAACCCGATGCTGGCCATCAGCGACGCGAGCTTCGGATACGCGACGGACGAGGGCACGCGGGTGATCCTGCGCAACGTCAACCGTTCGGTGCTGGCCGGCCAGCGCATCGGCATCCTGGGCGCCAACGGCCAGGGCAAGTCGACGTTGGTGAAGACGATCGCCCGCACCATGCCGCCGCTGGCGGGCAGCGTGACCGAGGGCAAGGGCCTGGCCATCGGCTACTTCGCGCAGCAGGAGCTGGACGTGCTGCGCCCGCAGGACACGCCGCTGGAACACATGTTCCGCCTGGCGCGCGACGTCGGCCCCGCCGGGCGCGAGCAGGAGTTGCGCAACTTCCTCGGCCAGTTCCTGTTCACCGGTGACATGGTGCAGCAGTCGGTCGGCACGATGAGCGGCGGCGAGAAGGCGCGCCTGGTGCTCGCCATGATCGTGTGGCAGCGCCCCAATTTGCTGCTGCTGGACGAGCCGACCAACCACCTAGACCTGGCGACGCGGGAGGCGCTGGCGATGGCGCTGAACGAGTTCGAGGGCACCGTGATGCTCGTCAGCCACGACCGCGCGCTGCTGCGCTCCGTCTGCGACGAGTTCTGGATGGTGGGCCGTGGCGGTGTCGCACCGTTCGACGGGGATCTCGACGACTACCAGCGCTATCTCCTGGACGAAGCGCGGCGCCTGCGCGAGGAAGCCCGCGCCGCTTCGGCGCCCCCCGCCGCCGCAGCGCCCGCCCCCGTCGTCGCGCCGCCGCCGGCACCCAGGGAGCCGCGCGCCGATCCCCAGGAGCAGCGCAAGGCGCAAGCCCAGCAGCGCCAGCAGCTGTCGGCGCGGCTGAAGCCGCTCAAGAAGGAGCGTGAGCAGGCCGAGCAGCGCATCGCGGCGCTCGAAGCGGAGAAGTCCACGCTCGAGGCCCGCATGGCGCAGTCCCTCCCGCCGCCCGAGATCGCGGAAGCGGGCCGGCGCCTGAAGGCGATCGGCGACGACCTGGCCCTGCTGGAAGAACGCTGGCTGGCGTTGTCGGGCGACATCGAGGCGGCGGAAGCCGCCCAGGCGGGCTGAACGATGGCCGCATCCGCGCTCGACCTGGCGGGCGGCGACGCGAACCTCGCCGCCGCGGTGGAGCGCGCCCGCAAGCTGCTGCACAAGCGCTCGCTGGCGGGCGCGGCCACCAGCGCGATCCCCATCCCGGGCGTGGGCTGGGCCGCGGATGCCGCCTTGCTGTCGCGCCTGATCACCTCCATCAACGCGGAGTTCGGCCTGACGCCGGAACAGCTGGCGTCGCTGACGAAACCGCAGCAGGAAGAGGTGGAAAGCGCCGCCGAGGCGATCGGCTCGACCGTGATCGGCAAGATCGTGACCAACGAAGTGGTTCGCAAGGTGGCCCTGGCCATCGGCAAGCGCCTGGCCATCAAGCAGGCGGCCAAGTACATCCCGCTCGGTGGGCAGGCCGTGTCCGCCCTGATCGGCTACCAGGCGATGCGCGCCGTCGGCGAAGCGCACATCCGTGATTGCGTGCGCGTCTGCCGAGACGCAGGACTGGAGCCCCCACCGGCACGCGGTGTGGTCCCCGTCGTACAGCCGGACAGGCCGCGCTCTTCCAGACGCCGGGCCGGCCGCGAACCACGCTGATCCCATGGATCCCCGCTGGCAACCCCCTCTCGGCCCGGTGCAACCGGCCACGGCCTCTTCCCCGGAGGCCTGCGCGCTGCTGGCCGGCGGCTGGCGCGCGCAGGCGGAGGAGTGCTGGGTGGCGCGCGATGGCGGCCTGGGCCGCCTCGTGTCGCTGGAAGCGTGGCGGGCCCTGCGCGACCGCGCGGGCTTCGTGCGGCCGCGGCTGCAGCCGCAGCGCTGAGGCCTGCAGAAGAGCGCCCCGGGCGCGTCCTGAGCGCGGCGACCAACCGAATCAGACGGACGAAGGCGACCGGCCGTCCACAGCGGCAACGACCGGTCCGGGGCCCTGGAGGTCCGGCGCGCGACGGAACCGCTTCTTCAGCCGCATGATGGGCCGCTCGAAGCAGTAATAGCTCACGGGCGCCACCACGAACGTGAGCAGCAAGCCGATCTCGAGCGGCGGCGGGAAATTCGGGAACTCGCGGTACGCACCGTTGCCGCCCAGCACTCCCTGCCAGACGTACAGGCCATAGCTGATGGTGCCGAGGAAGGCGAGAGGACGCCACTCCAGCAGGCGAGTGAGGACGCCGTCCTGGTTGTAGTAGACGAACAGCAGGATGCACGCGATGGCGGCATACCAGGTGGCGGTCAACCGCTCGAAGTACACCACCGCGCACGCGACCGCTAGCACCACGAGGCGCGCGCGCGTGACGAAGGCGGCCTTGCTCAGGGAGCTCTCGACATAGAACGCCGCGATCCCTCCGACGGCGATCGGCAGGACGCCAGGCAGGGTCCAGCGGCTCGGGTCGTGCGTGGCTTCGAAGGGTGCGAGGACACCTGTCCAGAGCATGCCCTGGCAGACGGCGACCACGACCAGGAGGACGACGAATGCGAACCGGGGGCCGGCGAGGAAGGCGAGCGGCCAGAAAAGGTAGAAATGCTCTTCGACCGCCAGCGACCAGAAATGACTCAACGCGGCGAACTGGCAGTTCTGGCCGGCGAAATTCAGCGTGTGCGTCACCGCATGCGCCCAGGTGCAGCGGCTCAGTCGAATCTGCTGGAAGTATTCCAGTGCGAACAGCAGCAGCAGGGCGAGCAGGTACAGTGGAAGGATGCGCAAGGCGCGGCGCGCATAGAACGCCCACACGTCGACCGAACCCCTGTGGCGCGTCTCCGCCAGCAGCAGGGACGTGATCAGGAAACCGGAGAGCACGAAGAACAACGGCACCCCGAGGTTGTTCAGCAGCGCCGCAAGGCCGTCGTGCAGGCCGATGCGGCGCCAGGCCTCCGCATGAAAGGCGATCACGCTCAGCACCGCCAAGGCCCGCAGGCCGTCGAAGCCCCTGATTCTCTGCATCGACGCCGATTATGGCGGACCGTCGAGCAGGCCAGCGGCCGGCCGATGACGTCGAGCGTCTGCTCTCCAGCTCATGCCTGCAGGGAGGCTCGGCTTCCAGGGCAACGATGCGCTCGGACCCGACATCGCGGAACTCCACGTGCGGTTCTTCACGGAGGCTTCCAGGGAAGACTTCACGGTGGAGGTGGAGGGTGTCTGGATCGCCCGCAACGCGGTCGAACTGTCCTCGGTGCTGCGGGCCGCCAACGGCGGCTACATGCACATGGTGCGCTGAAACCGCAATTCGGCGCGATGCGCGCCAAACGGTGGTAGGACGTGCAGGATTCGAACCTGCGACCAACGGATTAAAAGTCCGCTGCTCTACCAACTGAGCTAACGTCCCGGCCTGTTTTTGCTGTCTTGCGAGCAGCAAAGCCCGCGATTATAGCGTCAACTTTTCGGGCTTTCGCGTGGCCACGCCATCGAGCACCCATCCGGCCGCGCACTGCCCGAAAGTCGCCGTGACGCTCACCACCGAACCATAGCCATGGCAGTTCAGCGACCCGTCGCCCTCGATGGCGCACGAGGGATCGGGCGGAGCGACCGCCTCGCGGCTGAAGACACAGGCGATGCCGATGCGCTTGCCCTCCTTCGGCGCACCGTGGAACTTGCGCAGGCGGTAGCGCAACTGGGCGAGCAGCGGGTCGTGCGTCGTGAGCGCCAGGTCGTCCACGTCGACCTTGTGCGCCAGGCGCTTGCCGCCGGCCGCACCGCAGCAGATGAAGAGCGCCTTGCGCTCGCGTGCCCAGGCGGCCATGGCCGTCTTGGCCTTGAGTTCGTCGCACGCGTCGATCACGGCGTCCACGCCGGCGGGCAGCAACTGCGGCCAGTTGGACGGCTCGGCAAACTCCTCGACCGCATGCACCACGCAGCCGGGATGGATCTGCGCGATGCGCTCGCGCATGGCCAGCACCTTGGCTTGTCCCACCGTGCTGTCGAGGGCATGGACCTGGCGGTTGATGTTGGACTCGGCGACGTGGTCGAGATCGACCAGGGTGAGCGTCCCCACGCCGCTGCGCGCCAGCGCCTCCGCCGCCCAGGAGCCCACCCCGCCGATGCCGACCACCGCCACGTGGGCGCGGCGGATCGCTGCCGCGCCGTCCATGCCGTACAGGCGCTCGAGCCCGCCGAAGCGTCGCCGCAGGTCGGCGCTTTCGTCCAGGTGCGTCATGAGAGGAAAAAGGCCGCCGGGAGATTCCCGGCGGCCATTGCGTTCAGCTCCGGCATGGCGGCATTCTAGGGAGCGCAGGCCCGGCGCGGGTGCGCAGGGCGACGCCGCCCGCCGGTCACAGCACGAAGTTCGTCGCGACCAGGGCCACCGTGCCCACCAGCTCGATCTCGAAATCGGCGCCGAGCGACGCATCCACGTTGCCCTGGATGATCGTGTTGCCGCCGCTGGTCGTGTACCGGAGCTGCCCCGCGGCCGTGAACGCGCCCGTGCCGATGAACGAGAACGCCTGGTCGCCCGAGGTGGTGGTGCGGGCGTCGATGGTGGCAAGGTCGATCTTGTCGGTGCCCTGGAGGAAGTCCAGGATCAGGTCGCGGTTGGCGGCCCCGACGCCGGACTCGCTGAGCGCGTTGAAGTCGAAGGTGTCGACGCCCGCGCCACCGGTCAAGGTGTCCTTGCCCGCGCCGCCGACGATCGTGTCGGTGCCCCCCGCCCCGTTGAGCGTGTCGTTGCCGGCCAGGCCGGTCAGCGTGTTGTTCCCCGAGTTGCCGGTGATCACGTTCGCGAGCGTGTTGCCCGTCCCCGTGATCGTCCCCGAGCCGAGCAGCAGCAGGTTCTCCACCTCGTTCTGCAGCGTCCAGCTCAGGTTCGCGTGGACCGTGTCCGTGCCGCCCCCCGCGGCCTCCACCGGGTTGTCGCCCGAGCCCACGATGTAGGTGTCGTTGCCCGCACCACCTGTCAGGGTGTTGGCGCGGGTATTGCCGCTGCCGGAGAGCACATTGTCGAGCGCGTTGCCGGTGCCGTGGATGGTGGAGGTGCCGGTGAGCGTGAGGTTCTCCATGTGCTCAGCGAGGGTGTGGGTGGCGGAGGACTCCACAGTGTCAATGCCCGCGTTCTCGTCCTCGTAGGCCTGGTCGCCGGTCCCGAGCACGTAGGTGTCGTTGCCGAGGCCGCCATACAGGGAGTCCGCGCCACCCAGGCCGTTGAGCCGGTTGTTGCCGTCGTTGCCGAACAACTCGTTGGCGATGCCGTTGCCCGTGCCATCGATGTGGCCGCTGCCCACCAGGTGCAGGTTCTCCACATAGGCCCCCAGGGTGGCCGTCACGGAGGACTGCACCGTGTCCCATCCGCCGTCCTGGTCCTCCGTGACGACGTCGCCGGTGTCGTCCACCACGTAGGTGTCGTCGCCCCAGCCGCCGTACATCGCATCGGCACCGGCGCCGCCATCCAGCAGGTCGTAGCCATCGTTTCCGTACAGAGTGTCGATGCCGTCGCCGCCGTACAGGAAGTCGTTGTTCCAGCTGCCGTGGATCTCGTCGTCGCCGCCCAGGCCGTGGACCGTGCCGCCGTCCTGCCAGGCGCTCAGCACGTCGTTCCCTTCGGTGCCGGTGGTCGTGCTGAGCGCGGTGTGGATGTCCGCGATGCTCCACTCGGTTCCGTCGGCGAACACGAAGCGCTCGACGGCGGAGCCTTGCCAACCGAAGAAGCCCGCGATCCTGAGGGTGGCCCCGGACGGGCCGTGGGTCAGCACCAGGTCGTCGTCCACCTTCCCGATGGCCACGTCGGCCACCGCGATGGATGCGTCGAACGTGACGGTGTCCACCGCGCCATCGTCCACCAGTGCGCCGCCGGAGTAGTGCGATTCCGCACGGTTCGAGTCGTCGATGATGTCGGCGCCCCATGTCGCGGAGAACAGGTAGGTGTCCGCGCCGTGGCCGCCGACCAGGCGGTCATCGCCCTCGCCCCCGACGAGCGTGTCTGCGCCGCCGCCGCCGAACAGGGTGTCGTTGCCGTCCTTGCCGTGGAGTTCGTCCCCCCCCGCCTGCCCGATCAGCAGGTCGTTGCCGGCCAGGCCGACGACGGTGCCGCCCGCGAGCGATGCGACCAGGACGTCGTCGCCCCCGGTAGCCACCTCCAGGTTGGTCGAGCCCAGCGCCGCGAAGATCGCATCCCGCGTCATCATGGTGCCGTCGTTCAGGCGGATGGCGTCGACGGAGGAGACGATCGCGTCGCTCTCGGCATCCTCGAAGAACTGCAGGATGCGCAGCGTGTCGGGATGGCCCTGCAGGCCCACGACCAGGTCGGCGCCGTCGCGCGTGAACCGCAGCGCCGTCGCATCGGTGCCCTCTGCCAGCTTCACTTCCCCGCGGATGCTGCGGTCCATCGCCCACTGCTCCGGCGTGCGGGGCTTGTAGTTGCGCAGGACGTCGTTGCCGCTGCCCGCTCCGAAGAGCATCGACACGCCGCCGCCGGAATACGACGCGGGATTGGAGCCGGTGAAGTCGAGCGTGACGGTGTCGTTGCCCGCGCCGCCGTCGACCTTGGCGAATGAGGCGTCGCGGATGTAAACGGTGTCGTTCCCGTCGCCGCCCAGGATGACGTCGCTCGCCCCGTAGCTGTAGATCGTGTCGTTGCCATCACCCCCGTCCAGGTGGTCGATGCCGCCTGGCCACGGGTAGTAGCCGTAGAAGCTGTTGTACGGCACGTGCGCCGGGTTGAGGTTGGAGAGGATGTCGTCCCCGCCCATGCCCTGGATCGTGTTGAAGCCCAGTGAGCCATAGAGCGTGTTGGCCTGCGCATTGCCGATGAGGTTCACGTGCCCCAGGTTCGCCCCGAGTTCCACCGATTCAACGCTGCCCCATATGTCGAGATGGATCTCGGCCACGGGCGCTGTACTGCCCCAGCTTTCGAGCACGACCTTGTCGATGCCCGAGTTCGCCGCCTCCACCACCGTGTCGCCGAAGTCGATGTGGTAGGTGTCGTCGCCGCCGAAGCCCTCCAGCCGGTTGGCGCCGGTGTTGGCGTCGGCGCGCAGGACATTGTTCCGTGCATTGCCGTAGCCCTCGATGGCGTCGGAACCCGTCAGCTTCAGGTTCGTCATGTTGCCCGCCAGCGTGTACGTGATGCTGCTTTCGACGGCGGCAATGCCGCCCCCGGTGTGCTGGATCACGTCCCCGGCGTTGTCCACGCCGTAGGTGACCAGGTAGCCGGTGCCCCCGATCATCACGTCCGCGCCGGCGCCGCCGTCGATGCGCACCGGCACGCCGCTGAACTCGGTGAAGTCGGGGCCGCGCAGGTCGATGACGTTGTCGAGCCCGTTGCCGTAGTACCGGTACTCGCGCACGTCGTTCGGGTAGTACGAGAACGACCAGATGTCCATCAGGGTCGGGACCAGCAGGCGCTCGACGTTGTCGGCCATCGTCATCGAGAACGCGTCCGTCACGATGGTGTCGTAGCCCTCGCCGGCGTTCTCGTGGATGTCGGGCACCGGAGCATTGAACAGCTGGTAGGCGCTGTTGAAGCGGATCGAGGAGTGGTAGTAGACGTCGTCCCCCGCGCCGCCGTGGTAGGTGTCATAGCCGCCTGCCCCGCGCAGCACGTTGTTCGCGGCGTTGCCCCAGAGGACGTTGTTGGCGGCATTGCCCGTGCCATTGAAGGCATAGGGGCCGACCAGTTCGAGGTTCTCGACGTTCTCGCCGAGCGTGTACGAGACCGTGCTGCGCACCGTGTCGATGCCCCCATCCACCGCCTCGACCACCGCGTCCGACGCGTTGTCCACGTTGAAAAGATCGTTGCCCGAGGTCCCGGTGAAGGTGTCTGCCGCCCCCGTCACGCTGGCACCCGCGAGGGTGGTGATGTCCGCATGCGACCAGACGGTCCCCGACCCGTCGGTGAACTCGATGCTGCCCGTGCCGCCCGCCCGGAAGAACTGGTCGTACGTGAGCCGGGCCCCGGTGGACTGGATGATGACGATCAGCGAGTCGTCGGCGTGCATGGCGCCGGATGCCGTCTGCCCGGTCCGCACCAGGAGCACGTCCGAGACCGTGACACCGGCTGCCAGGCGCACCGTGTTCGTCCCCGAGGTGTCGGTCACCTGGTCGACGCCGGAAGCTGCCCCGAAGAGGTAGACGTCGTTGCCGAGACCGCCGCTCAGGAGGTCCTGGCCGGAACCGCCGTCGAGGACGTCCGCGAGCTGCCCGCCATAAAGCTGGTCGTCGCCCGCGCCTCCGGACATCTGGTTCGACACGTCCGTGAGGCCCCAGATGCGATCGTTGCCCGATCCGCCGGTCATCGCCAGGGCGATGAGTTGCGCGGTCGTCCATACGGTGCCGGGTTCGCTTTCGAAGCGGACTTCGGCATAGCGCGCGGTGGTACCCGCCGCCGTGACGAAGCCGTTCAGGTAGACCTTCTCGCCCGTGATGCGGTTGATCAGCAGGAACTCCGAGCCGGCCAGGTTGCGCTGCACCAGGACGTCCGCCGAACCGAAGCCGCCGCCGACGATGACCGTGTCGCCGAGGTCGTTGCCGGCCGTGATCGAGGCGCCGTTCGTGTGGTTGGGTCCCTCGAAGATGCGATACGTGTCGCGGCCGGTGCCGCCGCGCATGTAGTAGCCGTGGGACAGCACGTCGTCCCCGGCCTCGCCTTCCAGCGTGTCCCACTGGTCGCCGCCGTTCAGGGTGTCGTTGCCGTTGCCGCCGTAAAGCGAATCGTCGCCTGCGCCGCCGAGGAGGACGTCGTCGCCGCCGTTGCCCCGGACCGTGTCCGTCCCGCCCAAGGCGTCAATCACGTCATTGCCGGCGGTGCCCTCGATCGTGTCGGAGCCTTGCGTGGGAGTGTTCAGCTTCTCCAGGAGGATGGCGTGCGACCAGACGGTCCCGGGATCGGACTCGAACGTCACCTGGTACTTGCCGGCGGAGGCCGGCACGGTGAAGAAGCCGTACACGATGCCGTGATAAGGGAGGTACTGGCCCGGCAGCGGATTCGGTGCGCCCCAGCCGAGCCAGAGGTCATTGCCATTGCGCCAGATGGCGACGTCCTCCGGGCCCAGGTCGCCGGCGAAGTGCAGCGTCTTGAGCTCGCCAGCCAGCGGGGTGTCGTAGATGCTGGCAGAGGAGCGGCCCTCGCGCAGGACGACCGTGTCGTTCCCCCTGCCGAGGTAGAGCGTGCCCGATGCGTCCAGCATGTCGTTGCCGGCGCCGGCGTAAACGGTCGCGTGGCCGTAGATCCTGTCGTGCCCGTCGCCGCCGTCGAGGACATTGTCGTAGCTGCCTCCTCCGTACAGCACGTCGTCTCCGGCCTCGCCGTACAGGCTGTCGCTGCCGTCGCCGCCGTGGAGTTCGTCGTTGCCCGCTCCGCCCAGCAGCGTGTCGGCACCGCCGAGGCCATGCAGCACGTCGGCCCCAGTTGCGCCCTGGAGAACATCGTCGCCTTCCGTCCCGTACACCGGCGGGCTTTGCACGGTCAGTTCGAACACGTCCGACGCACTGAGGTTGGCACCGTCCCGTGCGATCACGCGTACGCTGATCGTGCCGGTGCCTTCCGCGACGCCGCTGAACGTGAGCGCCAGGGCGTCGAACACCAGCCATGACGGCAAGTCACTGCCGTTCGCCAGGACGGCCGTGTACGTGAGGGCGTCGGCATCCGGATCGACGAAGGTTCCGGCGGGGACGGCATAACTGAAGGGCTGGCCCTGGATCGTCTGCTGGTCCTGCAGGGGCAGCGTGAGCACCGGTGCGTCGCCGGGCGGGATCGTGATGTCGAACACGTCGGAGGCGGCACTGCGGCCGTCGCTCGCGACCACCCGAACGCTGATCGTTCCGGTGCCCTGCGGCATGCCGCTGAACGTACGCGTCTGCGCATCGAAGGAGAGCCAGGCGGGCAGCGCGCTGCCGTCGGCCAGCGTGGCGCTGTAGGCCAGGAGGTCGCCCTCGCCGTCGGTGAACGCGTTCGCCGGCACGGTGTAAACAAAGGCCTGGCCGCGCGGCGCTTCATGGTCGTACAGCGGCACCGACAACACGGGCGCCAGGTTCGGCTGCACGGCCAGGTCGAACACGTCGGAGGCCGTGAGGCTGCCGTCGCTGGCCGTCACGCGCACGCTCAGCGTGCCCGCGCCTTCTGCAGTACCGCTGAGGGTGCGGGTCTGCGCGTCGAACACCAGCCACGAAGGCAGCGCGCTGCCGTCCGCCAGGGTTGCGCTGAAGGTGAGCGTGTCGGCCGCGTCCACGTCGACGAAGGCGCCGGCAGGCACGACATAACTGAAACCGCGGCCTTCGATGACCTGCTGGTCCTGCAGGGGAGCGGCCACCGTCGGTGCGTGGTTCGGTTCCGCGACCTGCATCTGCACGAGAGTGGCCGTCGCGGCACCGTAGTTGTCCGTGCCCCAGAGCCAGAACTGCAATTGGCCGACCGACCCCTCGTCCGGCGTGCCGGCGAAGGTCCCGGTCTCCCCGTCGAAGGAGAGCCACGCGGGGACGGGGGAGCCGTCGACCATCTCGACGCGGTAGGTGATCGCGTCGTCGGGGTCCGGATCGGTGATCACGCCGGCCGGGACGGTGTAGCTGAATTGCACGCCGGCGCGCGCCTGCACCGGCGGGACCTGGCCCGAGACCACGGGGCCCTGGTTGTTGGCGGCGCGGTCCACGGCGGCCTGGATCTGGGCCTGGTCCCACGAGACCCCGCCGGCGAACTCGACGCGGTCGATGCGGTGGTCGGACGTGATGTCCCCCACCGTCACGTCGGCCGCGAAGTAGTTGGAGACGACCACGTACTCCTCGGAATTCCGGATGCGCAACAACAGCGAGTCGCCGGTGCGCGTGCCGATGACGTCGGTCGCGGCGATGCCGTCGAAGCGCAGCGTGTCGAAGGCCTGCACCCGCTCGGGACGCGCCGCGTCGCTCAGGAAGTCCAGGTTGCTGATCGTGTCCTGGCCGTCACCGCGGCGGAAGACGTAGGTGTCGTCGCCGGCATCGCCGACGTTGTAGTCGTTGCCCACCCATCCGGTCAGGACGTTGTTGCCGCTGTTGCCGAACAGCGCGTTGTGCTGCGTATTGCCGGTGCCGGAGATGTTGCCCTCGCCCGTCAGCACCAGGTGCTCGATGTTGCGACCCAGGGAATAGTCGATGGCCGCACGCACCGTGTCGATGGCGGGAGCGGCCGTCGCCGTCACGCCGGCAGCGCTCATCATCATCGATTGCGACGACGGGTCGGGAGGCGGCGGATCGTCCGCTTCGACGATGATGTCGTCCTCGCTGTCGATGCCGTAGGAGTCGTTGCCCGCGCCTCCTTCCAAGTAGTCGGCACCGGCACCGCCAATCAGCGTGTCGTCTCCGTCGCCGCCGACAAGGACGTCGTCTCCGCCGCCGCCGTCGAGGTAGTCGTTGCCCTCCCCGCCGTCCAGGTAGTCGCTGCCGTGGTGGGCGATGGCGAGATTCTCCTCGGTGTCGTCGCCGTACAGGCTGTCGTTGCCGACGTCGCCGAACAGCAGGTCGTCACGGCCGCCGCCCACAAGGACGTCGTCGCCCTCCTCGCCGTCCAGGTAGTCCTCGCCGTTGGCCGCCCCGTCGAGGGCGATGTTGCTCTGGTCGCCCCAGAGCGCGTCGTTGCCGATGCCGCCGAAGAGCGTGTCGTCCTTGCCGCCGCCAACGAGCTGGTCGTCGCCGTCCTCGCCGTCGAGGTAGTCGTCGCCCCACGCCGCCATGTTGGTGGCCTGGTCACCAACCAGGCGGGTCGCCGACTGGTCGCCCCACATGTTGTCGTTGCCGTCGCCGCCGTAGAGGGTGTCGTCCTTCGCGCCACCTTCCAGGTAGTCGGCCCCCTCCTCGCCGTCGAGGTAGTCCATGCCGTGGAACTCGAAAGGCACGAAGTATTCGCTGTCCGTCGCCACGCCAACGTCGCCGAAGATCTGGTCGTCGTCCGCCCCTCCGAACAGGTCGTCGTTGCCGCCGTCGCCGCTGATCACGTCCTTGCCGGCGCCGCCGTCGGCGTAGTCGTTGCCGTGGTTCGCGGCGCCCACCGTGTTCAGGTACCCGACCTTGACGATGCCGTCGCCGTCGATCCTGTCGTCGCCGTCGCCGCCTTCCAGCAGGTCGTCGCCCGCCAGGCCATCGATGTTGTCCTTGCCGGCGCCGCCGTCCACCTGGTCGTCGCCCCAGCTCGCCATCACCCAGTCGTCGCCGGCGCCGGCGTCGATCGTGTCGTTCTGGTCGGCCGTGCTCGTCTCGGTGATGCCGTTCCAGATCGTGACTTCCTCGCCCGGATAGGCGCCCCACATAGACCCGCTCGCGAGCAGTTCCACGCCGACCGGCCGCCCCCAGTCGCCCCAGATGTCGTTCGGGCCGTACTGCTGGCGGTCCGACATGATGCCGCCCGCGCTGCTGATGTAGTCATTGCCGTCGCCGCCGTTGATGACGTCGTCACCGTCGCCGCCACCGATCATGTCGTCGCCGACCCCGCCGTTGACCTCGTCGTTGCCGCCCTTGCCGCCCAGCAGGTCGTTGCCGACCATGCCGTTGATGATGTCGCGTCCGTCGGAACCGAAGAGCGTGTTGTTCACCACCGTGAAACCGCTGCCCTGCACCAGGTTGCCCAGCCCGTCGCGCACGAACCGCTGGGCGCCACTCTCGACCACGACGTAGGTGGATCCGTCCGCGCGGTAGCGGACGATCGGCCCACCCGTGTTCTCCACCGATATGGCGATGATGTCGCCGTTGATGATGTTGACCGGCGGCGGCGTGTCGTCCGGCGCTTCCTCGTCCTCTAGCTCGATGCCCAGGCGGTCGCCGCCGCTGGCCTGCCAACCGCGGATCACGATCTTGTCGACGCCGGTGTCGCTGGTGATGATCAGGTCACCGCTGCCGGTGAGGATGTATTTCCACTTCTTGTCGTCGCTGATCCAGGCGTTGTCGCCTGTCTTCTTGCCGCCCGTCAGCTGCGTGCCGTCGACGGTGACGATCCCCATGCCGTCCGTGTCCTGGATGACGTCGCCGGCCTGGCCGCTGTCCACCTTGTACGTGTCCGACCCGATGCCGCCGAACAGCCAGTCGTCACCGGCGCCGCCGTTGATCGTGTCATCTCCGGACCCGCCGAACAGGTGGTCCGATCCGGCGCCGCCGTTCAGGAAGTCGTTCCCGTCCGCCCCCAGCAGCATGTCGTCCTTGGATCCGCCCGTGAGGGTGTCGACGCCCTCGGCACCCACGAAGATCTGGGTCTTGGCGTCCGCCTGCGCGCCGGCCGTCGCGCCCATGGCGTTGGTCACGACGTTCCACTGCTCGAACTTGTAGGTCGTCGGTCGTCCCCCATCCAGGGCTACGAGCGGGTCGAGCCAGCCGGACACGTACAGCGAGGCCTTGTTCATGGAATGGCCGCTCGAATCCACGTCGGGGATGGCGTACTGCAGCACGAAGCCATCGGTCGTGAACAGCTCCTGGCCCGCGTAATCCTGGCCCTGCCAGTAATACCACTCCATCCCTTGGGCAATGATCGCGTTCTGGGCCGCCGTCGTGAGGCCGCCGACGTTCGTCCCCAGCTTGCCCATGTCGAGGCCGAAGTGGGTGAGCAGGCTGTGCGCGCCCGCATCACCCATCGCCGGGATGTGCGACTTGAGCAGCTTGGTAAGGAAGTCGCCCTTCTCGGTGTAGAGGTCGAACGCATACAGCTTGCTGTCGAACATGCGGTCCAGCAGCGTCGGCAAGGAGATGGTGGCCAGGCGCAAGGGCGTGCTGTTCAGCATCGCCGAATGCAGCACGATGGAGTGCAGCGTGTCGGATGCCAACGTGTTGGTGCCGACGTCGATCATGTTGTTGGTGCCCACCACGAACGGCAGCCTGTTCGTGAACAGGTCGTTCAGGACCTCGCCCTCCACGTAGTAGTTGGTGACGAGGGCCTCCCGCGCGGAGTAGTTGACCAGATAGGTGGCCATGAAGGTGGCGAATGCGCCGTCGACGTGTCCGTGCAGCGCCAGGTACGCCGCCGTCTTGGCCATCACCACCGGGTTCTTCGCGGTGAGCTCGAAAGGAGCGTCCGCGAACACCGTTGCCTCCTTGCCGAACCAGACTGAAAGGATGGAGGCGAGGCCGGCGCCCAGTGAATGGCCCGTGAAGGTGATGTTCGCGTCCGGGTAGTCGCGCTTGATGTTCTGGTAGAAGAGCGCCGCTTCGAACAGCTGCTGCGAGCTGATGTTCATCCCCAGGCCCAGAGCAACGTCGGCGCCGAGGTCGCTGATCGTCTGCCCCATGTTGGTCTTCGTCAGGAAGTCCGTTCCCTTGCAGGCGATGACGATGTCGTTGCCCCGGCTGTAGGCATTCACCGAGAGCCCGCTGAGCAGCGGATTGCTCGAAGTGTCCGAGCGCGAATCGAAGAGAACCCATCCGAGGGGAGTCACGTCCAGCCGGTTGTCCTCGCCGCGCGCGTCGTTATACGCGGCGGCCGCGAGCAGCGAATACTCTTCCTTGCTAACCATGGGTCCTCCTGGAGGGCGGTTTCATTGCGATGGGGTGGTGTGGCGCGGGTCGATCCGGCGCAGGTAGGCGGAGAACACGGGGTTGCCGTTCTCTTCCACGCTGTTCTTCTGCTGCAACGTCAGGAACTTCGTCGCGCGCGTGGGCACGCTCTCGATGACCAGGTTCGCGGCATAGATGGCCACGGGGATTTCCGAGAACGGAATGCGCTCCCAGCGCCCGCCGTTCCATCGAAAGCCGAAATACGGCGGATTGGTTGCGCCGTAGGCGCGCAGTTCGCGCGTGGTCGGCGCACGTCCGACGACGTAAAGCCTGCCCTCGTGAACGTTGAGCAGCATGGGCTTCAGGCTCTCGTGCCAGACGATGTCACCGCCGGAAAACTCGGGCAGCTTCAGGGTGAGCCAGGATTCGCGCGCCAGGCATGTGGCTTGGACCGGGTCGCGCGGGCGGCCAGCCTCGCAGCGGCGCTTCTGCGTGACGACGATGGTGCGGCCGTCGTTCAGAAGCACCTCTTCCTGCCAGGTCACCGTGTCGGCGCAAGCGCTCAGCATCGTTAGCGCGCCTGCCCCGGCGGCGAAGATGGAGCGCAGTCGATTGCCATGTGCCCTCGCGCGCTGTGTCGACTTGGACAATCCGTTGTCGCCGCGTTGCGGCGATCCCCCCTTGAAAGTCCGGCGGATGCTACGAAGGGCTGCCTCAGCGGGCAATAAGCCAAATGCCTGTTCGCGCGACTTGTTCCTGACACGCGCGGGTGGGCGGGCGCCCGGGGGAAAGACGCGCTGGCCAATGAAAAGAGCGGCCCGGGGGCCGCTCTCACTCTGCAACACGATGCAACTGCCTCCGCCAAAAGGACGAGGCAGTCCCGGTACTCCTACCGCAGTCGCGCCAGCCGCTCCCGCGCGGCCACCGCCGCCTCCGATTGCGGATACGCCTTCACCAGGTCGTCCAGCGTCCGGCGCGCGCTCGCGGCGTCCTTCAGCTCGATCTGGCAGTTGGCGATCGACAGCACCGCCTCCGGCGCGCGCGGATGGTCCGGCGCCTGCTGCAGCAGCGCGCGGAAGTTCGCAATGGCGCCGCGGTAGTCCCGGTTGGCGTATTGCGCGTTGCCCAGCCAGAACAGCGCCGTCGGGCGGTAGCCGCTGGTGGGATGCTTGCGGATGAACTCGGCGAAGGCGCCCTGGGCCCCCGCGAAGTTGCCTTGCCGGAACAGCGCAAGCGCGGCTTCGAACTCGCGCTGCTCGGCGGGGTCGACGCTGAACTCGCGGCCGTCGACGGTCACCTGCACCGGCTCGAAGCGGCGCAGCCGTTCGTCGACGCCCTGCGCGATGTCGCGCTGGCGCTTCTGCACGTCGGCCAGGTCACGCGCGATCTGCTCGTCCTGCCCGCGCATGCGCGCGAGCTCGGCCCGCAGCTGCTCGATCTGGTTCTGCAGTTCCAGCAGGCTGCGGCGCAGGGTGGCGTTCTCCTCGTTCGCGCGGCGCAGTTCCTCGGCGTTGGCGGCACGCTGCTGCTCGACGCGCTGGCGCAGGTCGAGGATGGCGCGGCGGGCCTCGTCGTCCTCGAACAGCGCGGCCTGCGCTCCGCCGGTGAACAGGGCCGCGGCGGCGAGCGCCGCCAGCGCGGGACGTTGCATGGCTTTCATCGGTAAGCGATCTCCGCCCGGCGGTTGCGTGCGAACGAAGCCTCGTCGGAGCCGGGCACCGCGGGCTTTTCCTTGCCGAAGCTCACCGCTTCGACCTGCGCATCCGGCACGCCGAGCAGGCCGAGCGCGCGGCGCACGGCCTCGGAGCGGCGCTGGCCCAGGGCGAGGTTGTACTCGCGCCCGCCGCGCTCGTCGGTGTGGCCTTCGATGACGATCCGGCGGCCGGTGTTGGCGCGCAGGAAGCGCGCGTGCGCCTCGATCAGAGACTGGAACTCGGGCTTGACCACGTAGCTGTCGTAGTCGAAGTAGACGATCCGCGCGACGTTGGCAGGACCTGCGGCGGTGCCGGCCGCGCTGTCGGCCTGCACCGGCGCGACCTGCGTGGCGCCGCCGGGGCTACCGGTGCCGCCCGGGGCGACGGCGCCGCCCTGGCGGTCTTCCACCGGCACGTCGTCCAGCTTCACGCCGCTGGCGCAACCGGCCAGTGCAGCGGCCAGTGCGAGGGCCAGGATCACACGCTTCTTCATTCCAAAAACCTCCTGAATGTGTTCATGCGCGGGTCAGCGCTGGAAAGGGCCCCAGTCGGGCTCGCGGATGTCGCCGCCCTGCCCGGCCAGCCGTGCCTTGATCTTGCCGTCGAGGGTGGTGGTCATCAGCGCCTCGCGCCCGCCTTGCCGCGTCGCGTAGACGATCAGGCGGCCGTTGGGCGCGAAGCTCGGGCTTTCGTCCGCCGTGGTGTCGGTGACCGACTGCACGGTGCCGCCGGCGAGGTCCATCACCTGCAGCTTGAACGCTCCGCTGATGCGGGAAATGTAGGCGAGCCACTTGCCGTCCGGGCTGAGGGCGGGCGATATGTTGTAAGTCCCTGTAAAGGTGACGCGCTGCGCATCGCCGCCGCCCGCGGGCATGCGGTAGATCTGCGGCGCGCCGCCGCGGTCGCTGACGAAATAGATCGTGCGACCGTCGGCCGCGTAGATCGGTTCGGTGTCGATGCCGCTGGACTGCGTAAGCCGCCTCGCCTCGCCGCCGGTGGAGGCGATCGTGTACAGCTGCGAGCCGCCGTCGCGCGTGAGCGTGACAGCCAGCGTGCGGCCGTCCGGGGACCAGGCTGGCGCGCTGTTGCTGCCGCGGAAGTTGGCGATCAGGCGGCGCGTGCCGCTGGCGATCTCGTGGACGTAGACCACGGGCTTGCGCGACTCGAACGAGACGTAGGCCAGCTGCCGGCCCGTCGCCGACCAGGCGGGCGAGATGATCGGCTCGTTGCTGGCCAGCGCGGACTGCGAGTTCTCGCCGTCGGAGTCCGCCACCCACAGGTTGTAGCGCGGGCCGTTCTTGGTCACGTACGCGATGCGCGTGGAGAACACCCCCTTCTCGCCCGTGAGCTTCTCGTAGATGGCATCGGCGATGCGGTGCGCGGCCAGCCGCAGGTCGGCGGCGACGACCACGAAGCCGTCGGCCGCGAGGCTCTGCGTGCGCACCACGTCCCACAGGCGGAACCGCACGTCGTAGCGGCCGTCCGCCAGGCGGGAAACGCTGCCCACGGCGAGCGAGTCCGCGGACTTCTGGCGCCAGGGGCCCAGGTCGGGACGGCTGGTCTCGTCGAGTCCGCCCGCAGCGCCCGCATCGATGGCGCGGAACTGCCCGCTGCGCTCCAGGTCGGCCTGGACGATCGCCGCGATCTTCTGGGGCAGGCCGTCCTCGCCGCGGAAAGGCGCGATCGCGATCGGCAGCTGCGTGAGGCCGACGCCGGTGACTTCGACCCGGAACTGGGACAAGGCCGGCAGGGCCCACCCGCCCGCGGCACAGGCCAGCAGCGTGCGGCGCGCGAGGAGATGGTCGGTTCGGTTCATGCGGTGTGTCGTGTTGTGTAGCCCCCAAAAGGATAGCAGCCACGCGAGGCTGAGCCGGCAGGGGGGCAGGTAACGATCAGGTAAACTGCAGCGTTTTCGACGTGCGGGTACGGCACCCCGTGTTCCCCAATCTGCTGCATCCCCCCTCACGCATGGCGCGCGTGACCACCGCCGTCCATCCACCCGGCCCCACCCCTCGCCGCCGCATCCGGCGCGGCTCCGCTGCGCCCGGCCGGCGCCCGCAGCCGTGAACGTGGGCGTGCTCCGCCCGGCCGGCGTGCCGCCGCTGGAACGCGGACCGGGCGCTTTCGACCAGGGCAGCCCCGTCATCGGCGCGCTGCTGGCGCTGTTCACCTGCGCCATCTTCGTGTCCACTGCGGCCACCAACGTCCTGGCCGGCGTGCTCTCCCTGGCCGCGCTCTACGCCTGGGCGCGGTACCGCCCGTTCGGGCTGTTGCGCCATCCCGTCTGCGTCGCGGTCTTCGCCTTCTACGCCTGGCTGCTGCTGCGCGAGGCGATCTCGACGCGGCCGCCGGCGGACGTGCTGAAGGCGCTCGACCAGTTCCGCACGCTCGCCTTCGTGGTGCTCTGGGCGCCGCTCTTCGCCGCGCCGCGCCACCGCCGCGCCGTGGTCGCCGCCGCCGCTGCCGGCCTGCTCCTGTTCATCGTGATCGCCCTCGCGGGCTGGCTGACGCTCGGCCACCTCTTCTACCCGACCCAGATCGGCTCGTACAAGCTGCACCTGCCGCCGGGCCTGCACCAGTTCGTCTATCACTTCTTCCTGCGCGCGCCCGACCTCGCCGGCCCGGTCTTCGTGGCGGCGACCTTCGCGGCCTTCGAGCTCGCGTGGCAGGACCGCCGGCGGCGGGGGTGGTACCTGGCCGTCGCCGTGGCCGCCACGGCGGTGCTGTTCCTGGCCACCGCCCGCCGCACCAGCCAGGTCGCGTTCGTTCTGTGCGGCCTGATGTACCTCCTGCTCCACCTCAAACTGCTGTCGCTGCGGCGCCGGCTGCTGCTGGCGGGTGCATCGGTGGCCACCGTGCTTGCGCTGCTCGCGACGCCGGCGGTCCAGGACAGCGCGGGACGCGTCTTCCGGGATGTCCGCGAGTTCACATCGATGCCGGTCGAACGGCGTGGCGAGGTCCAGACGTCGGGTGCGCTGCGCCTGCGCTTCTGGGACGTCGCCCTGGAGGTGGTGCGCGAGTCTCCCTGGATCGGCACCGGCGAATCGGCGTACCGGGAGCGCTTCGTGGCGCACGACAATGCGCTGGGCGGCACGCGGTTGCAGAAGGAACACGGACATCCGCACAACGAGTACCTCCACCTGCTCGGCTCGCTGGGAGTGGTCGGCCTCACGCTGTACCTGGCGGTCCACGCCGCGGCGGTCCGCTCGGGCAAGGCCCAGCCCTCGCGCGAACAGCGCCACATCCTCGGCTACTACCTGATCGCGGCCCTGAGCAGCGCCGTCGTCAACTCCCTCACCATCGACATGGTGCCCGGCCACTTCCATGCGCTGGCGCTGCTGGTGCTGGCCTTCTTCCCTTGGGACGAACCGCGGGGCGCCGGATGAAGACGAACGTCCTGGCGCAGCTCCTCACCGGGCGCATCGCCGACCAGCTCAAGGCGTACTTCCTGCGCCCGCGCTGGCCCTGGGTGGTGGCGGCTCTCGCGTCGCTGGCAAGCGCGGCCACGGAACCGATGCTGCCCGCGCTGCTGCAGCCGCTGCTGGACAAGGGCTTCGAACGGGACGGTATCCCGCTGTGGCTGGTGCCGGTGGCGCTGATCCTGCTGTTCTTCGTGCGCGGCTTCAGCGGGTTCATCGCCAAGGTCGCCCTCGCGAAGGTATCGAACGACGGCCTGATGAAACTGCGGGGCGACATGTTCCAGCGGATGCAGACGGCGGAGTTCGCCGCGCTGGCGCGGCATTCCGCCAGCGACCTGTCGAACACCATCGTCTACGAGGTGCAGAACGGCGCGCAGCAGCTGGTCTACGCCCTGCTGAACCTGGCCAAGGACAGCCTGACCCTCATCGCGCTGCTCGGCTACCTGCTGTACCTGAATTGGCAGCTGTCGCTGTTCGTGGCGGTGCTGTTCCCCACCGTCGTCTGGCTGATGCGCACCTTCACGCGCCGCATGTACCGCATCACCCGCGACACGCAGGACGCCACCGACCGCCTGGCCTACGTCATCGAGGAAAACGTGCTGGCGCATCGCGTCATCCGCCTGCACGAGGCGCAGGCGGGCCAACAGGAACGTTTCGGCGTCCTCAGCAAGGCGCTGCGGCAGCTGAACATGAAATCGACTACGGCGTCGGCGGCGATGACGCCGCTCACGCAGATGATGGCGGCCATGACGCTCTCGGCGGTGATCACGCTGGCGCTGTGGCAAAGCAGCACCTCGGGCGAGACGGTCGGCAGCTTCGTCGCCTTCGTCACCTGCATGCTGATGCTGGTGGCGCCGCTCAAGAGCCTGTCCGAGCTCGCCAACCCGATCACCCGCGGCCTGGCCGCGCTGGAACGCGGCTTCGACCTGCTGGAAGAGATGACGCCGGAGCCGCAAGGTGCGCACGCCGGCGAACGCGCGCGCGGCGAGATCCGCTTCGACCGCGTCACCGTGGGCTTCGAGGAAGACCGCCCGCCGGTGCTGCACGACCTGGCGCTGGACATCCGCGCGGGCGAGGTCGTGGCGCTGGTCGGCCCTTCGGGCGCGGGCAAGACGACGCTGGTGAACCTGCTGCCCCGCTTCGTCCTGCCCCGCGCGGGCAGCGTGCTGCTGGATGGGCGCGACGTCGCCGACTGGAGCGTCCATGCGTTGCGCCGGCAGATCGCCATGGTCAGCCAGGACACGGTGATGCTGAACCTTTCCGTGGCCGAGAACGTGGCGCTGGGACGGTCCGTCGACCGGGCGCGGGTGCAGGAATGCCTGGACGCGGCGAACCTCGGCGAGCACGTGCGCAGCCTGCCGGACGGCATGGACACGCTGCTCGGGCACAACGCCTCGGCGCTTTCCGGCGGCCAGCGCCAGCGCCTGGCGATCGCCCGTGCCCTCTACAAGGACGCGCCCATCCTGGTCCTGGACGAAGCGACGTCGGCGCTGGACACCGAATCCGAACGCCTGGTGCAGCAGGCGCTGCGGCGGCTGGTCGCCGGCCGCACCACGCTGGTCATCGCGCACCGCCTCTCCACGATCGAGCACGCCGACCGCGTGGTGGTCATGGAGCGCGGGCGCATCGTCGAACAGGGCACGCACACCGAACTGCTGGCTCGCGGCGGGCTCTATGCCCGCCTGCACCAGACCGGCTTCGAGGATGCGGCGCCGGAAGGAGCGATCCCGTGAGCGTCCCCTCGATCAGCGGCTTCACCTTCATCCGCAACGGCGTGGAACTGGGCTTTCCCTTCGAGGCCTCGATCCGCTCGCTGCTGCCCCTGGTGGACGAGTTCGTCATCGCCGTCGGCAAGAGCAGCGACGACACGCTGGAGCGCGTGCGGGCCATCGGCGACCCCAAGCTGCGGATCATCGAGACGCTCTGGAACGAGCGCATGGCCGACCGCGGCTTCGTCTACGCGCAGCAGAAGATGATCGCTCAGTACGCCTGCACCGGCGACTGGGCCTTCTACCTCGAGGGCGACGAGCTGGTGCACGAGGCGGAGCTGGAACGCATCCGGGCCAGCGTCGCGCGTCACCACGCCAACCCCGAAGTGGAAGCGCTGGTCTTCGACTATTTCCATTTCTACGGCGTGCCGGAGCAGATCGCCACCAGCCCGGCCTGGTACCGGCGCGAATGCCGGCTGATCCGCAACACCATCCGCAGCTATGCGCCCGACGGCCAGTACTGGCTGGTGACCTCGCGCCACCGCCGCCCGCACTATCCCCGCGCCGCCCTGGCCGACGCGCACATCTACCACTACGGGCACGTGCGCAAGCTGGCGTACATGCAGCAGAAGGTGCAGCAGGTCAGCAAGTACTGGGGCAAGGAGGCGCCGGAGCACGACTACGGCCGGATCGACCCGCTGGCGCTGGAGCCCTTCACCGGCACGCATCCGGCCGTGATCCGGGAGTGGCTGGCCACCGAGGCGGAACAGCGCTTCGCGCTGAACCCGGCGCACCAACTGACGCGCCGCGAGCGCAAGCACCGCCTGTCGATGAAGCTGGAGCGCGCGTTCGGCTGGGACCTGAGCCACAAGCACTACAAGCTGGTCGCCTGATGCGCATCTGCCTGGTCTCCAACGCGCGCATCCCGCCGCCGTTGTATGGAGGCATCGAGCGCGTGGTGCAGTGGCTGGCGCAGGACCTCACGGCGATGGGGCACGCGGTCACGCTGGTGGCCCGCAGCGGCAGCGCGCTGCCCGGAGTGGCGTGCATCGCCGCGGAGTCGGCGGCGGAGGTCCTGCAGCGCCTGCCCCCCGCCGACATCTACCACTTCCACGGCTGGCCGCCGCCGGACGATTTTCCCCGCCCGTGGCTGTACACCCTACACGGCAACGAACCGCAGCCGCAGCCGGCGCGCACCATCGGCATCAGCGCCGATCATGCGCGGCGCCACGGACTGAAGACCTTCGTGCACAACGGCGTCGACCCCGCGGAGTTCACCTTCCGCGCCGCCAAGCAGGACCACCTGCTGTTCTTCTCCAAGGTGCGCCGGCGGGTCAAGGGCGCGCCGCGCGCGCTGCGGCTCGCGCGCGCGCACCATCGCAAGCTGGTCGTCGCCGGCGGCTACCGCCTCGACCTGCTGAAGGTGGGCGGCTTCTGGCGGAGCCTGCATCCCTCGATCTCCTTCCGCGGCGAAGTCGGCGGCGCCCGCAAGGCGGAACTGTTCGCGGACGCCACCGCCCTGCTCTTCCCGATCGCCTGGGACGAACCCTTCGGCCTGGTGGTCGTCGAGGCGCTGCTGAGCGGAACGCCGGTGATCGCGACGCCGCGCGGCGCAATGCCGGAGCTGGTCCCGCCGCAGGCCGGGGCGCTGTTCACCGAGGACACGGAGTTCGGTGCGGCGCTGGAGCACGCGGCGCGCTGCCGGCCGCAGGACTGCCGCAACTGGGCGATGGAGCGCTTTTCCTCGGCGGTCTGCGCCCGCAACCACCTCGTGCTGTACCAGCGGATCCTGGACGGCGAGAACGTTTTCTGAGGTCGCTCAGAGCAGGACGATGTCGTACTGCTCCTGCCCCATCGCGCTTTCGCTCTGCAGCGAGATCGGCTTGCCGATGAAGTCCGACAAGCCGGCCAGGTGCTGGCTCTCCTCGTCCAGGAACAGCTCGATCACCTTGGGCGCCGCGATCACGCGGTACTCGCGCGGGTTGAACTGGCGAGCCTCGCGCAGGATCTCGCGCAGGATGTCGTAGGCCACGGTGCGCGGCGTGCGCACCGTCCCCTTGCCCTGGCAGAGCGGGCACGGCTCGCACAGCATGTGCGCCAGCGACTCGCGAGTCCGCTTGCGGGTCATCTCCACCAGGCCCAGCTGCGAGAAGCCGCCTGCCATGGTCTTCACGCGGTCCCGTGCCAGCTGCTTGCGGAACTCGCCCAGCACCTGCTCGCGGTGGTCCTCGCGCTGCATGTCGATGAAGTCGACGATGATGATCCCGCCCAGGTTGCGCAGCCGCAGCTGGCGCGCGATGGCCTGCGCCGCCTCGAGGTTGGTCTTGAAGATGGTCTCGTCGAAATTGCGCGAGCCGACGTAGCCGCCGGTGTTGACGTCCACGGTGGTGAGCGCCTCGGTCTGGTCCACGATGAGGTAGCCGCCCGACTTGAGGTCCACGCGCCGGCCCAGCGCCCGCGCGATCTCCTCCTCCACCGCGTAGAGGTCGAAGATCGGCCGCTCGCCCTTGTACAGCTGCAGCTTGGCCGCCGCCTTGGGCATGAACTCGCGTCCGAACTCGGCCAGCGAGGCGAACTGCTCGCGCGAGTCGATGCGGATGGTCTGCGTCTCCTCGTTCACCAGGTCCCGCAGCACCCGCTGCAGCAGGTTCAGGTCCTGGTGCAGCAGGGCCGGCGGCGGCACGCGCGTGGCCGCCTCGCGGATGCGGGCCCAGGTCTTGCGCAGGTAGGCGATGTCCTCCGCCAGCTCTTCGTCGGTCGCGTCCTCGCCATTGGTGCGCAGGATGAAGCCGCCCCCGGCGTCGCCGACGAGCTTCGTCAGCCGGCGCCGCAGGGCATCGCGCTGGTCGGACGGGATCTTCTGGGAGACGCCGAGATGGTCGTCCTGCGGCAGGAAGACGAGCAGGCGCCCCGCGATGCTGATCTGCGTGGACAGCCGCGCGCCCTTGGTGCCGATCGGGTCCTTGATGACCTGCACCATCAGCGACTGGCCCTCGAAGACCTGCTTCTCGATGGGGACCTGCGGCTGCCCGTTGCGGGCGGGCGCCGGCGGTTCGCCGTCGGGCTGGCGCTGCCAGACGTCCGCGACGTGCAGGAAGGCGGCGCGCTCCAGGCCCATGTCGATGAAGGCCGACTGCATGCCGGGCAGCACCCGGGCCACCTTGCCGAGGTAGACGTTGCCGACCAGGCCGCGCTCCAGCGTGCGCTCGACGTGGAGCTCCTGCACCGCGCCGTTCTCGACGATGGCCACCCGCGTCTCCTGCGGGGACCAGTTCACCAGGATGTCCTGCTGCATTGTGTTCTTGTGGAGTCCTGACCTCGGCACAGGATAACGCAGGAGCGCTAGACTGCCCCGTTCTCCTCCGCACGCCGCCCTCCTTGACCTCGCCGCCCGCCATTCCCCACTTCCTCCAGGGAGGCGGCGCCATGGGCGAACGCCTGCGCGCGTTCGACTGGGAGAACCATCCGCTCGGCCCGCCGCGCGCGTGGCCGGAAGCGCTGGGCATGGCGATGGCGCTGTGCCTCAACTCCAGCTTCCCCACCGCGATCTACTGGGGACCGGACCTGCATGTCCTCTACAACGACGCCTGGTCGGAAATCCCCGCGGAGAAGCACCCCTGGATCCTCGGCAAGACGGCACGGGAGGGCTGGGACGACATCTGGCCCATCGTCGGGCCGCAGCTGTTGCAGGTGATGGAAAGCGGCGAGGGACTCGCCTACTACGAGCAGATGCTGCCGATGGTGCGCCAGGGCCGCCCGCGCGAAACCTGGTGGAACTACAGCTTCACCCCGATCCGCGACGGCAGCCACGCGGTGCGCGGCGTCTTCAACCAGGGCAACGAGGTGACGGCGATCGTGCACGCACGGCGCGAACGGCAGCAGGAGCTGGCGCGCTGGCACAAGGTCTTCCAGCAGGCCCCCGCCGGCATCGCCCTGCTGCGGGGGCCGACGCACGTCTACGAGTTCGCCAACGACGCGTACCTGCGCGTCGTCGGCAAGACCGCCCTGGTGGGCAAGACGGTGCGCGAAGGCGTGCCGGAGGTCGTGGAGCAAGGCTACATCGAGGTGCTCGACGCCGTGTACGCGGGCAAGCCCTTCCTGGGCAGCTCGCTGCCGGTGCGGCTGCAGCTGGAGCCGGGCGGTCCGGTCGAGGAACGCCTGCTGGACTTCGTGTTCCAGCCCGTGCAGGACGCCGGCGGCGCCGTCGACGGCATCTTCATCCTGGTGACGGACGTGACCGACCGCGCCCGCGCGGAGTCCGCGCTGCGGATCACCAACTGGCAGCTCGGCGAGGAACGCGCGCGCCTGGCAGCGACCGTCGAGGCGGAGCAGCGCGCCCGCACGGCGCTGCGGCGCATGACGGAAACGCTGGAGGCCCAGGTCCGCGCGCGCACGAAGGAGCTGTCCGAGGCGCTGGTGGCACAGGGCGTCGTCGCCGACCGCCTGCGCACCACCTTCGAGACCAGCCTCAGCTACCAGGGCTTCATGGACGTGGACGGCACCCTGCGGGACGCCAACGCGCGTTCGCTCGCGGACATCCGCTGCAGCCTGGCGGACGTCGTGGGTCGGCCGTTCTGGGAGACACCCTGGTTCGAGGGAACGCCGGGCGCCGCGGAAGCCGTGCGGGGGCTCGTCGCCCGGGCCGCGCGCGGCGAATCGATCCGGCAGGAGATCGAGGTGCAGTTGCCGGTCGGCCGCCGCCGCTTCGACTTCGCGCTGCGGCCGGTGCGCAATGCTGCCGGCGAGATCATCGGGCTCGTGCCCGAGGCGGTCGAACTGCAGGGCTCCTGAGCCGCGGCGCTCAGAAGCGCAGGCCAGCCTGGCGCAGCAGTTGCGCCGTCTCGAACAGCGGCAGGCCCATGATGCCGGTGTACGACCCCGCGATGCGCGCGATGTGCTCGGCCGCACGGCCCTGCACCGCGTACGCGCCCGCCTTGCCCAGGGGCTCGCCCGTGGCGACATACGCACGGACCTGCGCCGGGCTCAGCGGCGCGAAGGTCACGCGCGAATCGCTCAGGGCCGCCAGTTGGTGCCTTCCGGCCTGCACGGCCACCGCCGTCAGCACCCGGTGCGTGCGGCCGGCCAGCTCGCGCAGCATGCGCGCCGCGTCGCCCGCATCGGCGGGCTTGCCGTAGATGGACCGGCCGAGGGCGACGGTGGTGTCCGAGCAGAGCACGGGCGCCGGCGGCAGGCCGCGGCGCTGCAGGCGGGCCACGGCGGCATCGAGCTTCAGCCCGGTGACCCGCCGCACGTACGCCGCCGGCGCTTCACCGCCGCGGACCTCCTCCAGCGCCTCGGTGTCCTCGCTCTCGTCGGGCAACAGGAGTTCGTAGCGCACGCCCAGCTGCTCGAGCAACTGGCGCCGGCGCGGGCTCTGCGAGGCGAGGTAGACGAAGTCACTCACGGTGGTACGGGTGCCCGGTGTGGATCGACCAGGCGCGGTACAGCTGTTCGGCCAGCAGCACGCGCACCATGGCATGCGGGAGCGTCAGGTCGGACAGCCGGATGCGTTCGTGCGCCGCCTGCCGGAAGGTGGGGTCGAGCCCGTCCGGCCCGCCGATCACCAGCGCGACGCAGTCGTTCTCCAGCTGCCACGCCTTCAGCCGCGCGGCGAGCGCCACGGTGGTCAGCGGAGTGCCGCGCTCATCGAGCGCCACGACGCGCGCCCCCTTGGGGATCGCGCCTTCGATGCGCTCGCGTTCGGCGGCCAGCAAGGTGGGGAGCGTCTTGGAGGCGCGCGGCTCGGTCTTGACCGCCTTCAGCTCCAGCCGCATCTCGGGCGGGAAGCGCTTGGCGTAGTCGTCCCAGGCGGCCTGCGCCCAGTCCGGCACGCGCTGGCCGACCGCGACCACCAGCAGGCGCATGTCAGGAGCGCGGCGCCGGCTTCTTCTTGGCGGCGGTCCTGGCGGGCGCCTTCCGTGCCGGCGGCTTCAGGGCCGCCTTGCCGGCCGCGCTGCGGGCGGTCGCCGACTTGGCCGGGGCCTTCTTGGCCGCGGTCTTCTTCGCCGGCGCCTTCTTCGCGGCTTCGGCTTCGCGCTTGGCATCGCGCTCCGCGGTCTTTACCGCGCTGCTGCGGCGCAGCGACGGCGGCGCCGCCTTCTTCGCGGGGACGGCCGCCTTCACCGCCGGCATGGCGGGCTTCGGGGCACCGAGGCGCAGCCGGATCGGCTTGTCGCCCCAGATCTCCTCGAGGTGGTAGTACTGGCGGATGGCGGGCTGCATGATGTGCGCCACGGCGGCGCCGCAGTCCACGATGATCCATTCGCCGTTGTCCTCGCCCTCGATGCGCGGCTTGGGGAAGCCGGCTTCGCGCACCGCGTCCACCACGCTGGAGGCGAGCGCCTTGGTCTGGCGGTTCGACGTGCCGGACGCCACGATGACCCGCTCGAACAGGGGCGACAGATGCTCGGTGTTGAAGACCTGGATGTCCTGGCCTTTCACGTCTTCGAGGCCGTCGACGATGGCCCTCTGGAGTTTCTGCGTGTCCTTCTTCGCGGCGGTTTCAGTCGTCATCAGGTGGGTCGGTAAAGGTGATGGGATTCAATATAACTGGCAACGGCTGGGTCAACCAGATCGGCGATGTCCTGCCCCGCTGTCAGCCGGGCCCGGATTTCGGTGGAACTCGCGGCCATGGGCGGCATGGCGATGGCCTGGAGCCGCACGCCCGGCACGGCCCGCAGGGCGGAAATGCCCTCGCCGGTGCCACGGCCGGCCACGCACAGCACCGCCAGCCGCGCCACTTCTTCCCAGGCATGCCAGCGGCTGAAACCGGCGGCCTGGTCCTCGCCCATGAGCAGGTACAGGAGGGCGCCGGGATGCTCGGCCTGCAGCTCGCGCAGGGTGTCGACGCTGTAGGTCGGTCCGCTGCGCCTGAGCTCGCGGTCGTCGACCTCCACGCGCGGCAGGGTCGAGAAGGCCAGCCGCGCCATGGCCAGCCGCTGGGCGGCCGGCGTCAATGCGCGGCTCTTGTGCCAGGCGTCGCCCGTGGGGACGACGTGCAGCCGGTCCAGGCCGAGCTGGGCCATCGCCGCCTCGGCCAGCGCGCGGTGGGCGTGGTGCGGCGGGTCGAAGGCGCCGCCGAACATGCCGACGCGCATCGGCGCACCGCTCAAACCCACTCCCTGCGGACCAGATAGCGTTCCAGCAGCTCGGCCTCGCGCGAACCGGGCTCGGGGGCGTGCTGGTAGGCCCAGCGCGCATGCGGCGGCATCGACATCAGGATCGATTCGGTGCGGCCACCCGACTGCAGGCCGAAATGCGTGCCCCGGTCCCAGACCAGGTTGAACTCGACGTAGCGCCCGCGGCGCAGCAGCTGCCAGTCGCGGTCGTGCGGCGTGTACGGCAGGCCCTTGCGGCGCTGCAGGATCGGCAGGTAGGCGGCCAGGAAATGGTCGCCCACCGACTGCAGCAGGGCGAAGCTGCGGTCGAAGCCGTCCTCGAAGTGGTCGTCGAAGAAGATGCCGCCGATGCCGCGCGGCTCGTTGCGGTGCTTCAGGAAGAAGTAGTCGTCGCACCAGGCCTTGAACCGCGGGTACTTGTCCTCGCCGAAGCGCTGCAGGCTGTCGCGGCAGACCGTGTGGAAGTGCACCGCGTCCTCTTCGTAGCCGTAGTAGGGCGTGAGGTCCATGCCGCCGCCGAACCAGTACACCGGCGGCGCGCCCTCTGGCAGCGCGGCCAGCATGCGCACGTTCATGTGCACCGTCGGCGCGAAGGGGTTGCGGGGGTGGAAGACGAGCGACACGCCCATCGCCTCGAACGCGGCGCCGACCAGTTCCGGGCGGTGCTGGGTCGCCGAGGGCGGCAGCTTGCTGCCCCGCACGTGCGAGAACCCGCAGCCGGCGCGCTCGAACACGTTGCCCTCTTCCAGGATCATCGTGACGCCCTCGCCCTGCAGCGGCTCTCCCGGCTCCTTCTTCCACGCATCGGCGCGGAAGGGCTTGCCATCGACTTCGCTCACGGCTTCGACGATGCGCTGCTGCAGGCCGGTGAGCCAGCCGCGGACATGGATCATTTGATCGTTCATTTGACAGCGCGGTGGCCGATGTCGCGGCGGTACTGCGCGCCCTCGAAGCGGATGCCGCGCAGCGTCTCGTAGGCGCGCACCTGGGCCTGCTTCACGGTGTCGGCCAGCGCGGTGACGCACAGCACGCGGCCGCCGGAGGTGACCGTCTGGCCGTCCTTCGCCACGGTGCCGGCGTGGAACACGACCGCATCGTCGGTGTCGCGCGGCAGGCCCTGGACGACGTCGCCCTTGCGCGGGTCCAGCGGGTAGCCGCCGGCCGCCATCACCACCCCGAGCGCCACGCGGCGGTCCCATTCCAGTTCGACCTGGTCCAGGCCACCGGAGGTGGCGGCCATCATCACGTCGAACAGGTCGGACTTCAGCCGCATCATGATCGGCTGCGTCTCGGGGTCGCCCATGCGGCAGTTGAACTCCAGCGTCTTGCACTGGCCCTTGGCGTCGATCATCAGTCCGGCGTAGAGGAAGCCCGTATAGGGGATGCCGTCCTTTTCCATCCCGCGGATGGTCGGCAGGATGATCTCGCGCATCGCGCGGGCATGAACGGCCGGCGTCACCACCGGCGCCGGCGAATACGCGCCCATGCCACCGGTGTTCGGGCCCTGGTCGCCGTCCTGCAGGCGCTTGTGGTCCTGGCTGGTGGCCAGCGCCGTCACGTTCCGGCCGTCGCACAGCACGATGAAGCTGGCTTCCTCGCCCTGCAGGAACTCCTCGATCACCACGCGGGCGCCGCCGGCGTTGTGCGCCACGCCCAGCTTGTTGTCCAGCAGCATGAAGTCGATCGCTTCGTGCGCTTCGGCGGCGGTCATCGCCACGACGACCCCCTTGCCGGCCGCCAGCCCATCCGCTTTGACCACGATCGGCGCACCCTTGCGGTCGACGTACGCGTGCGCCAGGGCAGCGTCGGTGAAGCTCTCGTACTCCGCCGTCGGGATCTGGTGCCGCACCATGAAGGCCTTGGAAAAAGCCTTGGAGCTTTCCAACTGCGCCGCCGCTTGCGTCGGGCCGAAGATGCGCAAGCCGTGCGCGCGGAACTCGTCCACCACGCCGGCCGCCAGCGGCGCCTCGGGGCCAACAACCGTCAGGGCGATCTTCTCGAGCTCGGCCCACTGGCGCAGTTCGCGCAGGTCGGTAATGGGCACGTTCTCCAGCCGCGGATCGAGCGCGGTGCCGCCGTTGCCCGGCGCCACGTAGACGGCCTGCACCTTGGGCGATTGCGCCAGCTTCCAGGCCAGCGCGTGTTCGCGGCCGCCGCCGCCGATGACGAGGACCTTCACTCGGAGATTTCCGCGTTGTGGAAGACCGCCTGGACGTCGTCGAGGTCTTCGAGCATGTCGATGATCTTCTGCATGCGTGCGGCGTCGTCGCCGGCCAGCGGGATGGTGTTCTCGGCACGCCAGGTGACTTCGGCGACCTCCGGCTTCAGGCCGGCCGCTTCCAGCGCGTTCTTCACGGCCTCGAACTGGCCCGGGCCCGTCAGCACCTCGACGGCGCCGTCCTCGTCGGTCACGATGTCCTCGGCGCCCGCCTCCAGCGCGACTTCCATCACCGCCTCCTCGCTCGTCCCCGGGGCGAGGATCAGCTGGCCGCAATGGCGGAACTGGAAGGCCACCGAACCCTCGGTGCCCATGTTGCCGCCGTACTTGCTGAAGACGTGCCGGACCTCCGCCACCGTGCGCACCCGGTTGTCGGTCATGGTGTCGACGATGATCGCCGCGCCGCCGATGCCGTAACCCTCGTAACGGATTTCCTCGTAGTTGACGCCCTCGAGGTTGCCCGTGGCCTTGTCGATGTTGCGCTTGATCGTGTCGGCGGGCATGTTGGCCGCCTTGGCCTTGTCCACCGCGAGGCGCAGGCGCGGGTTGGCCGAGAGGTCGCCGCCGCCCTGGCGGGCCGCGACCATGATTTCACGGATCACCCGCGTCCAGACCTTGCCCCGCTTTTCGTCCTGGCGCCCCTTGCGGTGCTGGATGTTCGCCCATTTGCTGTGACCGGCCACGGATGCTTCCTTGCTCTTCTGCGTTAACCTATTGCTGACCCCATTCTACTTTTCACGCCATGCCCGAACCGATGCTGATCGCCCAGAACGGTGCCACCGAAGCCCATTTGCTGCCGGGTCTGGCGAATCGCCATGGGCTGGTCACCGGCGCGACGGGCACGGGCAAGACCGTCACCCTGCAGCGGCTGGCCGAAAGCTTCAGCCGGCTGGGGGTGCCGGTCTTCCTGGCCGACATCAAGGGCGACCTCACCGGCATCAGCCAGAAAGGCAGCGTCTCCGGCAAGCTGGCGGACGTGCTGAAGGAGCGCGGCCTGGCCGCGCCGGAGCCTTTTGCCTGCCCGACCACCCTGTGGGACGTGTTCGGTGAGCAAGGCCACCCGGTGCGGGCGACGGTGAGCGACATGGGCCCGCTGCTGCTGTCGCGCATGCTGAACCTCAACGACACGCAGGCGGGGGTGCTGCAGATCGTCTTCCGCATCGCCGACGCCAACGGCCTGCTGCTGCTGGACTTGAAGGACCTGCGCGCCATGCTGCAGTACGTGGGCGAGAACGCGAAGCAGTTCACGACGGAATTCGGCAACATCAGCGCCGCCAGCGTGGGGGCCATCCAGCGCGGGCTGCTGCAGATCGAGTCGCAGGGCGGCGACAGGTTCTTCGGCGAGCCGATGCTGAACATCGAGGACTTCATGCAGACCGATGGCCACGGCCACGGCGTCGTGAACATCCTGGCCGCGGACAAGCTGCTGAACTCCCCGCGGCTGTACGCCACCTTCCTGCTGTGGATGCTGTCGGAGCTGTTCGAGCTGCTGCCCGAGGTGGGCGACCCCGACAAGCCGAAGCTGGTGTTCTTCTTCGACGAGGCGCACCTGCTGTTCGACGAGGCGCCCAAGGTGCTGGTCGAGCGCATCGAGCTCGTCGTGCGGCTGGTGCGCTCCAAGGGCGTCGGCGTGTACTTCGTGACGCAGAACCCGCTGGACATCCCCGACTCCGTGCTGGCCCAGCTGGGCAACCGCGTGCAGCACGCGCTGCGCGCCTTCACCCCGCGCGACCAGAAGGCCGTGAAGGCCACGGCGGAGACGATGCGGCCCAAGCCCGGCCTCGACATCGCCGCGGCCATCACGGAACTGGCCGTGGGCGAGGCGCTGGTGAGCTTCCTGGATGCCAAGGGCCGGCCCAGCCTGACCGAGCGGCTGTACGTGCTGCCGCCGGGCAGCCAGATCGGGCCGATCACGCCGGAGCAGCGCAAGGCGCTGCTGGCCGGGTCGGTCGTGGCAGGCGTGTACGAGAAGACCGAGGACCGCGAGTCGGCGTACGAGATCCTCAAGGCGCGAGCGGCGGCGGCACCCGCGGGCACCGCGGCTTCCGCGAACCCGGGCGCGAAGCCGGCCGAAGGCGGCCTCATGGGCGGGCTCGGCGACGTGCTGTTCGGCTCCACCGGGCCGCGCGGCGGCAAGCGCGAAGGCCTGGTGGAAAGCTTTGCCAAGTCGGCCATCCGGACGGTGGGAAGTTCGGTCGGTCGCGAGATCGCCCGGGGCGTGCTGGGCAGCCTCCTGGGCGGCAGCCGGCGCCGGTAATCCGTCGCCGCGGCACCGTCTTTGCTAGAGTGGGTCTTTGGCCCACGAGCAATCCCATGGCGACTCCCGAGACCCCTGCCCCGCGCCACATCCGCCTGACCTCCCACGCCGGCGGCCACGGCGCCCTGCCGATCCAGTGGGGCGCGGCGACGCCCGTCGAACGCGGCCCGATCGTGGGGACGACCACCAAACGCGCGCACCGCAACGTGATCGGCACGCACAGTGGGTCGTACAGCGTGTACCGGGCACTGGCGGTGGCCGCCGGTGCCCTGAGCCGCGAGCACCGGGCCGACCTCACCAACACCTCGCCGACGGACACGATCGGTCCGTATCCGCAGTGGTCGGAGCCCGGCAAGATCGTCAGCCTCGATCCCTGGGGCGCGACGGTCTCGGAAGTGTTCGCCGCCGAACTGGCCGCGGGCTACGACATCCGCCCGACCATCGCCGTGACCAAGGCGCACGTCATCCTGCCCGAGGTGATCGAGGCCATCCAGAAGGGCCGCCTGAAGGCCGACGGCAACATCCTGCTGGAAGGCGGCGCGGCCTGCGTGACCAAGGCGGCGATCGAGCCGGTGTGGTGGCTGCCGGGCGTGGCGAAGCGCTTCGGCTGCTCCGAATCCGACCTGCGCCGGGTGCTGTTCGAGGAAACCGGCGGCATGTACCCCGAGCTCGTCACGCGCAGCGACCTCGAAGTGTTCCTGCCCCCCATCGGCGGCCAGACCGTCTACATCTTCGGCAACCCGCACGACCTCGCCAACCCGGAGGTCGAGCTCACGGCCCGCGTGCACGACGAGTGCAACGGCTCCGACGTGTTCGGCTCCGACATCTGCACCTGCCGCCCCTACCTCACGCATGCCATCGAAGAATGCATCCAGGGTGCCCAGCGCGGCGGCGTGGGGCTGGTCTCCTACTCGCGCAAGGAAGGCCGGGCGCTCGGCGAGGTCACCAAGTTCCTCGTCTACAACGCGCGCAAGCGCCAGGTCGGCGGCGACACCGCCGACCAGTACTTCGCCCGTACCGAGTGCGTGGCCGGCGTGCAGGACATGCGCTTCCAGGAACTGATGCCGGACGTGCTGCACTGGCTGGGCGTGAAGAAGATCCACCGCCTGGTCTCTATGAGCAACATGAAGTACGACGCGATCACCGGCTCCGGCATCGAGGTCGGCGTGCGCGTGGACATCCCGGAAGACCTGATCCCCGCCGACGCGCGGGTGGAGATGGACGCCAAGAAGGCGGCCGGCTACTTCACGCCCGGCGTGGTGCCGGACGCCGAGGCCCTGAAGCAGACCAAGGGGCGGACGCTGTGAGCCGCGACCGCCAGGACGCGCATTTCGTCGGCGGGAACCTCGAGGCCGAGGAGGCTGCCCGCCTGCTGCGCACCACCGGCGCCGTGCGCGAGCGTTGCGGCCAGCTGCTGGCGCGCGCCCGTGCCGGCCAGTCGGCCTGGTACGAGGTGAACGACGGCGCGCTCGATGATGCCGCCCGCGCGACCGCGGAGGCGACCCGCCAGCGCTACCCGAAGCTGCACGTGCCCTTCCACAGCCGCTGGCGCCATTTCGAAGCGGGCGGCGTCGACCGCCGCGCCGACCTCGACCGCCTGCTCGGCAACGTTCCGAAGGCGGTGCGCGCCCGTGCGATGGTGGACCTCGCCTTCGTCAGCGTGCTGCTCGACGCCGGCGCCGGCCCGGACTGGAAGTACGTCGAACCGGCGAGCGGCCAGACGTTCACGCGGTCGGAAGGCCTGGCCGTCGCCAGCTTCCACGCCTTCACCAGCGGCATGTTCTCCAGCGACAAGGACCACCCGCTGCAGGCGGACGCGCAAGGCCTGCGCGCCCTGGTCACCGACCGCCTCGCGGCTGCCTTCCAGGTGAGCGCCGCCAACCCGATGGTGGGACTCGAGGGCCGCGCCGTGCTCCTGCGACGGCTGGGCGAAGTGATGCAGGAGCAGCCCGAGATCTTCGGCCAGCAGGTCGCGCGCCCGGCCGGCCTCTTCGACCTGATCGTCGCGCCGGCGCCCGAGTCGCCGCCCACGTCCGACGTGGCCGCGCACGACATCCTGTCGCAGGTGCTGCTGGCCTGCAACGGGATCTGGCCGGCCGCCAACGCCATCGACGGCGTACCGCTGGGCGACTGCTGGCGGCACTCCGCGGTGCGCGGCGAGGGCCTCACCGACGGCTGGGTGCCCTTCCACAAGCTGTCTCAGTGGCTGACCTATTCGCTGCTGGAACCCTTCGCCTGGGGCGGCGTCGGCCTGCGCGGGATCGACCAGCTGACCGCCCTGCCCGAATACCGCAACGGCGGCCTGCTGCTGGACACCGGCGTGCTGCGCCTGCGCGACCCGGGGGCCGTGCAGCAGACCTGGCACCCGGGCGACGAGCTCATCGTCGAATGGCGGGCACTGACCGTCTCGCTGCTGGACGAACTGGCCGTGCGGGTGCGCAAGTTGCTGCACCTGGACGCCGACCGGCTGCCGCTCGCCAGCGTGCTGGAAGGCGGCACCTGGGCCGCCGGCCGTGCCCTGGCGCAGAAGGAGCGCGGCGGCCTGCCGCCCCTGAAGGTCGCCAGCGACGGCACCGTGTTTTGAGAGAAAGAGAAAGAAAGAGAACGCAGCCATGCAAGGCCCCAACGTCCACCTGATCGACCACCCGCTGGTGCAGCACAAGCTGTCGCTGATGCGGAAGAAGGAATCGAGCACCAACACCTTCCGGCGCCTGCTCAACGAGCTGTCGATGCTGATGGCCTACGAGGTCACGCGCGACGTGCCGATGCAGGAAGTGGAGATGGAAACCCCGCTGGAGAAGACCCGCGTGAAGGTCATCGACGGCAAGAAGCTGGTGTTCGTCTCCATCCTGCGCGCCGGCACCGGCATCCTGGACGGCATGCTGAGCGTCGTCCCCGGTGCCCGCGTCGGCCACATCGGCCTGTACCGCGACCCCAAGACGCTGATGGCCGTGGAGTACTACTTCAAGATGCCGCAGAACATGGAGGAGCGCGACGTGATCGTGGTCGACCCCATGCTGGCGACCGGCAACTCCGCCATCGCCGCGGTGGAACGCCTGAAGGAACTGAACCCCAAGACGATCAAGTTCGTCTGCCTGCTCACCTGCCCGGAAGGCATCGCCGCGCTGCAGAAGGCCCACCCTGACGTGCCGATCTACACCGCCGCCATCGACCGGCAGCTGAACGAGCACGGCTACATCCTGCCGGGCCTGGGCGACGCCGGCGACCGGATGTTCGGAACGAAATAGCGTCGGCCCACTGGCACGACGCTTGCAAGGACCCGTGATCCCAACGACCCCGAGGAGATGAACGCATGCGCCCGAACCGCCGCCACCTGATCGCGCTCGCCGCCGCCCTGGCCGCAGCCCCCACTTTCTCCTTCGCGCAGGCGAAGCTGAAGGTGGCCGCCATCTACACCGTGCCCTTCGAGCAGCAGTGGGTGAGCCGCATCCACAAGGCGCTCAACGCGGCGCAGGCGCGCGGCGAGATCGAGTACAAGGCCAGCGAGAACGTCGCCAACGCCGACTACGAGCGCGTGATGCGCGAGTACGCCACGGCCGGCAACCAGCTGATCGTCGGCGAGTCCTTCGCCGTCGAGGCCGCCGCGCGCAAGGTGGCGAAGGACTTCCCCAAGGTCGCCTTCCTCATGGGCTCCTCGGGCAAGCCGCAGGCGCCCAACTTCAGCGTCTTCGACAACTACATCCAGGAACCCGCCTACCTGACCGGCATGCTGGCCGGCGGCATGACGAAGTCGAACAAGATCGGCATGGTGGGCGGCTTCCCCATCCCCGAGGTCAACCGCCTGATGCACGCCTTCATGGCCGGGGCGAAGGAAGTGAACCCCAAGGTGGAATTCACCGTCACCTTCATCAACAGCTGGTTCGACCCGCCCAAGGCCAAGGAAGCCGCCTTCGCCATGGTGGACCGCGGTGCCGACGTGCTGTACGCGGAGCGCTTCGGCGTCTCCGATGCCGCCAAGGAGCGCGGCAAGCTCGCCGTGGGCAACGTGATCAACACGCAGGACAAGTATCCGGACACGGTGTTCGCGTCCGCGCTGTGGAACATGGAGCCCACGATCGACCGCGCGCTCAAGGCCGTGAAGGACGGCAAGTTCAAGCACGAGGACTACGGCCAGTACTCGATGATGAAGTTCAAGGGCTCCGAGCTGGCGCCGCTGGGCACCTTCGAGAAGAAGGTCCCGGCCGACCTGGTGGCCAAGGTGAAGGCGCGCGAGCAGGAGATCCTGGCCGGCAAGTTCACCGTGAAGGTGGACGACAGCCAGCCGAAGTCCACGGCCAAGTGAGCGCCGCAGCCCCGGTGCTGCGGATGGAGGGGATCACCAAGCGCTTCGGTCCCCTGCTCGCCAACGACGGCATCTCGCTGGAGCTCGGCGCCGGCGAGGTGCTGGCCCTGCTCGGCGAGAACGGCGCGGGCAAGTCCACGCTGGTGTCCATCCTGTTCGGCCACTACGCCGCCGACGCCGGCCGCATCGAGGTCGATGGGCGCGTCCTGCCGCCGGCGCAGCCGCGCGCCGCGCTGGCCGCGGGCATCGGCATGGTGCACCAGCACTTCACGCTGGCCGACAACCTCACCGTGCTGGACAACGTGGTGCTGGGGACCGAGCCGTTGTGGCAACCCTTCAGCCGCCGTGCCGCGGCCCGCGCGAAGCTGCTGGAGGTCGAACAGCGCTTCGGCCTCCCCGTCGATCCCGAGGCGCGCGTGGCCGACCTGTCCGTCGGCGCCCGCCAGCGGGTCGAGATCCTCAAGGCGCTGTACCGCGGTGCCCGCGTGCTGATCCTCGACGAACCGACGGCGGTGCTGACGCCCCAGGAGAGCGAGGCGCTGTTCGCCACGCTGCAGGGCATGGTGGCGCAGGGCCTGTCCGTGATCTTCATCAGCCACAAGCTGGACGAAGTGCTGCGCGTGGCGCAACGCGTCATGGTCCTGCGCGGCGGCCGGGTGGTGGCCCGGGCCGAGGCGGGCCGCACCACGACGACCGAGCTGGCGCGGTGGATGGTCGGCCAGGACATCACCTTGCCCCAGGCGAGCCGCGCCACGGCGGCCGGCGCCGTCGTCTGCGAGTTGCGCGAAGTGCAGGCCGGCAGCGGCCGCGAGCGGCTGCGCGGCGTGTCGCTGGCGCTGCGCGCGGGTGAGATCACGGCGATCGCCGGTGTCTCGGGCAACGGTCAGCGCACGCTGGCGGACCTGCTGTGCGGCCTGCGCCAGGCCGACGCGGGCCACATGGAGCTGCCGGCGGACGGCGTCGCGCGCATCCCGGAAGACCGGCACGGCACCGGCGTCATCGGCGACCTGCCGGTGTGGGAGAACGCGGTGTCCGAGCGCCTGCGCACGCCGGCGTTCCGCCGCGGACCCTGGGTCCGCCGAGCGGCGGCGCGGGCGCACGCCCGCGCCATCGCATCCGCCTTCGACGTGCGCGGTGCCGGGCTCGACGCACCGGCGCGGTCGCTGTCCGGTGGCAACATGCAGAAGCTGATTCTCGGCCGTGCGCTGCTGGCGCCGGACGGCGGCACACCGCGCCTGATCGTCGCGCACCAGCCCACCTGGGGCCTGGACGTCGGGGCCGTGGCCTACGTCCAGAAGCAGTTGCTGGCCGCGCGCGATGCCGGCGCCGCCGTTCTGCTCATCTCCGACGACCTCGACGAGGTGCTGGCGCTGGGCGACCGCGTCGCGGTGATGCATGCAGGTGTCCTCACGGACGCGCGGCCGGCAGGCGCCTGGAGCCGCGAGGCCATCGGGCTGGCCATGGCAGGAGCCGCGAACGCATGAGGCTGGAGCGCCGCACCGCCGTGTCGCCCGTGGCGCTGGCCCTCGCGCCGCTCGGCGCCGTTGCCTTCACGCTCGCCGTGAGCTCGCTGCTGGTGCTCTGGGCGGGCGCCCCCGTCGGTCCGACCTGGGCCGCGATCGTGCGCGGGGGCTTCGGTTCGCTGTTCGCCTGGAGCGAGACGCTGACCCGTGCGGTGCCGCTGATCCTGACCGGGCTGGCCGCGGCCGTGGCTTTCCGCGCCCGCCTCTACAACATCGGCGCCGAAGGGCAGCTCTATGCCGGTGCGCTGGCCGCCGTGGCCGTCGGCGGCATGCATGGCGGAGACGGCCTCGCCTGGCCGCTGCCGGTGCTCGCCGCCCTCATGTTCGTCGCCGCTGCGGTGGCCGGCGCGCTCCTGCTGCTCGGGCCGGCCCTGCTGAAGGCGAAGCTTGGCGTCGACGAGGTCGTGACCACGCTGCTCCTGAACTTCATCGTGCTGCTGGGCGTCTCCGCCCTGCTCGACGGGGCCATGAAGGACCCGACCGCCATGGGGTGGCCGCAGAGCGTGGCACTGCAGGGCGAGCTGGAGCTTTCGCGCCTGCTCGAAGGCACGCGGCTGCACACCGGGCTGCTGGGCGCCATCGCACTCGCCGTCGCCTGCTGGGTGCTGCTGCGCTTCACCGTGTTCGGCTTCGACGTGCGCGCGCTTGGCGCCAACCCGCGCGCGGCGGCGTTCGCGGGCGTGCGCCCGGTGCGCACCATCGTGTGGGTCGCGCTGCTGTCGGGCGGACTGGCGGGCCTGGCCGGCGGCATCGAGGTCGCGGGGCGCACCTCCTACGTCACGCTCGACATGTCGCCGGGCTACGGCTACAGCGGCATCGTGATCGCGATGCTGGCCGGGCTGCACCCGCTGGGGATCGCGGGCGCGGCGGTGTTCGTCGCCGGCATGCTGGTGGGCGCCGACAGCATGAGCCGCGTCGTGGGCGTGCCGACCTACATCGCCGACGTCATCGTGTCCGCCTCGCTGATCGCCGTGCTGGTGGCGGGCCTGCTGGCGCAATACCGGGTGCGCCGCACGTGAGCGAACTCCTCGACCTGCTGGGCACCCAGTCGCTCTGGATCGCGGTGCTGCGCATCGCGACCCCGCTGGTGTTCGGCACGCTCGGCGTGCTGCTGTGCGAGCGCGCGGGGGTGCTGAACCTGGGCATCGAGGGCATCATGGTGGCCGGTGCCTTCAGCGGCTGGCTGGCCGTCTACCTCGGCCTACCCTTATGGGGCGGGGTCGCGGTGGCGGCGTGCACCGGGATGGTGTTCGGCGCGCTGCACGCGTGGCTCACCGTCGGCCTCGCGCTCTCCCAGCACGTCTCCGGCCTCGGCATCACGCTGCTGGCGACGTCACTGAGCTACTACGCCTACCGCGTGAGCTTCCCGAAGGTCAGCACGCCGCCGACGGTGAAGCCGTTCGCGCCCATGGAAGGACTGGGCGTCCCGATCCTGTCGGCGCAGACACCGTTGACGCTGCTGGCGCTGCTGCTGGTGCCCGCGCTGGCCTGGTTCCTGTACCGCACGCCCGCCGGCCTGGCCGTGCGCATGGTGGGCGAGAACCCGCAGGCCGCCGAGAGCCAGGGCATCCCGGTACTCGCCACCCGCAGCCTCGCCATCGTCGCCGGCTCTGCGCTGATGGGGGTGGCCGGCGCCTTCCTCACGCTGTCGGCCTTCGACGCCTTCTTCTTCAACATGGTCAACGGCCGCGGCTGGATCTGCGTGGCGCTGGTGGTGTTCGCCTCCTGGCGGCCGGGCAAGGCGCTCGCCGGCGCCCTGCTCTTCGCGTTCTTCGACGCCCTGCAGCTGCGGCTGCAGCAGTCCGGCGCGGCGGTCCTGCCCTACCAGCTGTACCTGATGCTGCCGTACGCGCTGTCGATCCTGGCGCTGGTGCTGGTGGCGCGCCGGGCCGCCTATCCGCAGGCGCTGATGAAGCCCTATCGCAAGGGCGAACGCTGACCGTTCACCAGCGCGAGGGCAGCGGGCCGAAGAAGCCGACCACGCCCAGCAGCCGGCCGTCCGCGTCCAGCTCCGCGACGTCCAGCCCTTCGAGGCGCACCGCGCCGGCGGCATCCAGCAGGCGCCATCCGTAGCGCAGGAACTGGTGGTGCGCGTCGACCTCGGTGGTGCGCTCGAACCGGTGGCCGGGGAACTGCGCCAGCAGCGTGGCGGCCTGGTCGTTGATGGCCTGGTGGCCGCGGGCTTCCATCGGCGGGTCGACCAGCCGGCCCTGCGGGTGCCAGGCCACGCGGATCGCGTCCGTGCGGCGGGCGGTGTCGGCGTCGGCATAGGCGGCAAGCCACTGGTCGACGAGGGCGGTGATGGCGGGCATGTTCATTGCAAGCTCCTGGGGTGGATGGGATGGGGTGATTCTCCGCCCCGCCACGCCGCGGGTCCATGACCCCGGAAGTCATGGCCCTCGGCCGGCGCTATCCTTCCACCATGCTCGACCTCCTCATCACGAACGCCACCCTGCCCGACGGCCGCACCGGCCTGTCCGTTGCCGTGCAGGACGGGCGCATCGCCGCCGTCGCGCCGCAGCTCGCCGCGCCCGCGCGCGAAACGGTCGACGCCGCCGGCCAGCTGCTCGCGCCGCATTTCTGCGACCCGCATTTCCACATGGACGCGACGCTCAGCTACGGCCTGCCGCGCGTGAACGAAAGCGGCACGCTGCTGGAAGGCATCGCGCTGTGGGGCGAACTCAAGCCGCTGCTGAAGGCCGAGGACATGGTCGCGCGCGCCCTCGCCTATTGCGACTGGGCCGTCGCGCGCGGCCTGCTGGCGATCCGCAGCCACGTGGACACCAGCGACCCGAGCCTGCTGCCGGTGGAAGCGATGCTGGAGGTCAAGAAGCGCGTCGCCGGCTACCTCGACCTGCAGTTGGTTGCCTTCCCGCAGGACGGCGTGCTGCGCACGAAGGGCGGCGTGGAGAACCTGACGCGCGCGCTGGACCTGGGCGTCGACGTGGTCGGCGGCATCCCCCACTTCGAACGCACCATGGGCGAAGGCGCCGCCAGCGTGCAGCTGCTGTGCGAGATCGCGGCGGAACGCGGCAAGCTGGTCGACATGCACTGCGACGAGACCGACGACCCGATGTCGCGCCACATCGAATCCCTCGCCTTAGAGACGCAGCGGCTCGGACTGCAGGGCCGCGTCAACGGCTCGCACTGCACCTCCATGCACAGCATGGACAACTACTACGTGAGCAAGCTGCTGCCGCTCATCGCGGAAAGCGGGGTGAGCGTGGTCGCCAACCCGCTCATCAACATCACCCTGCAGGGCCGGCACGACACCTATCCGAAGCGGCGTGGCATGACGCGCGTGCCAGAGCTGATGGCGGCCGGCGTGAACGTCGCCTTCGGCCACGACTGCGTGATGGACCCGTGGTACGGCATGGGTTCGGGCGACATGCTGGAAGTGGCGCACATGGGCCTGCACGTGGCCCAGATGACCAGCCGAAAGGGCATCCATGCGTGCTTCGAAGCCGTGACGGCGAACGCTGCGCGCGTCATGCATCTCGAAAACTACGGGCTGAACGCCGGCTGCGACGCCAGCTTCGTGCTGCTGCAGGCGGGCGACGTGGTGGAAGCCGTCCGCTTGCGGGCGACGCGGCTGAAGGTGTGGCGCAAGGGCAGGCTCGTCGCGGAAGCGCCGCCTGCAGCGTCCGCCCTGCATGTCGCCGGAAGGCCGGGACGAACGGACTTCCGGCGGGAACCGCAGTAGGTCCGGGTCAACGCCGGGATGCGTTCGAGATGTCGGTGATGTAGACGCCGCGTGGCGTGAAGTGTCCCGAGATCTCCAGGGTGTCCTCCACGAGGGGCTCGGGGTGGACATCCTCGATGCAGACGCCGCCGTCGAGAGCCGGGTGCCCCTGGACGGCGGCCTTCAGGTAGCAACTGCAATCTTCCGCCCATCCGCATACCCCCACGCTCGTCACCCGGTAGAAGCGGGTGCTTTCGCCGGGGCTCTGGAGCACCGCCACGGCGACGAGCATGAGGTAGGCGGCCATCCACGACATCGCGAAGCCGAGGACCCAGAGGAGGTAAAGGTTCCAACCCCGGGATGACGCCAGCGTGCCCTCCCCTTCAGGCCGGATGTCGAGCTTCTTCATGGTCCAGAGGAGCGAACCCACCACCAAGACGCAGATCGGGAGCGCCAGCACCAGCGACTGCGTGGCAGTGCGCGTGCCGAAATGGATCTGCCATTGCAGCCACACCGCAAGCAGCGGCGTCCCGAACAGGAACCCAAAGTACGTCGCCAGCCAGCACCACCGCAGGATCCTCAGCTTGCGCGAGGGCTTGGGCACCTCCGGCTTGGGGCGCAGCCGCTCGAGACGGGACACCAGGTCGGAGGGTTGTTCATTTCTTCCCATGGTCATCGCCCCGGAAACCGCACTTCCACCTCCAGCCCCGGCTGTGCATTCCGCACGGTGAAGGCCGCGCCGTGCGCCTGCGCCACGAGCCGGCACAGGTACAAGCCGAGCCCGACGCCGCCCGTGGCCCGCTCGCGCGACACGTCCGGACGGTAGAACGGCTCGGCCAGCTGGCGCAGCGCGGCATCCTCCACGCCCGGCCCGAAGTCGCGCACCGCCAGGACGATGGCACCGTCGTCACGCGCGACCCGCACGCGCGGCGGCTGCGTGCCGGCGCCATGCCGCAGCGCGTTGTCGACCAGGTTGCGCAGCAGCAGGCGGATGCGCGCGCGATCCAGCTGCAGCGCCGGCAGGCCGGGCTCGACTTCGGTGGCCACCGCCGCGCCACGGGTCGCCTCGCGCACCAGTTCCGCCAATGCGACCTCCTCGCGGTGCAGCGCCGCGTGGCCCCGTCCGAGGCGCTCGCTCTCCAGCAACTCGGCAACCAGGTCGGTCATCTCCTGCAGCTCGCGCAGCAGGGCCTCGCGCCGCACCGCGGCCCCGCCCTCTTCCGGCAGCAATTCGGCGTGCAAGCGCGCGCGCGTGATCGGGCTGCGCAGTTCGTGGCTGATCGCCAGCAGCAGTGCCCTCTTGGCCTCCAGCATCTCGTGGATGCTGCGGGCCATGGCGTTCACGTCGCCGGACAGGTCGCCGAGCTCGTCGCTGCGGCGGATCGGGATCGGCTGGCTGAAGTCGCCGCGGCCGAAGCGCTGCGCGCCGGCGCGGATGTCGTCCAGCGGGCGCAGCAGGCGGCGCACGACCTTGTAGGCGAGCAGCGTGAAGAGCAGCAGCGCCGCCAGGGTGAACCAGCCCCAGGTCCGCGGCCGGTCGCGCCACGGGCGCACGTCGAGGCCGAACTCGACGCGGTGGCCGTCGGCGGTGGCACGCACCAGCAGCCCCTCCTCGCCGGCCCAGCGGTCATGGCCCCGCCAACCGCCGCCGACATCTTCGCGCGCATGGCTTTCCCAGTTCACCTGCGCTCCGGCGATGCGCACGGTCACCGGCAGGCGCTGCGTGAGCGCGCGCGCCCGTTCGACCGACGGGGGAGAACCGATGTCCGCCGCCAGCCGGTCGACGTAGTCCGTCATCAATGGCTTCACCGCATCCCGCCAGCCGATGCTCAGCGCGTTCTGCATGCCGAACATGAACGCGCCGCTCAGGGCGAAGGCCAGGACCAGGAAGACGGTGACCAGCCGGGCCTTCAGCGAATGGCGCAGGCGGCGGCCGGCGCGCCGGTGCCAGGGGTCACGCATGGGGGAGCGGCCGCAGCGACAGCGCGTAGCCCGCGTTGCGCAGGGTCTTGATCGCCGCCAGCGGCTCCAGCTTGCGGCGCAGCCGGCTCACCACGATGTCGACGGCGCGGGTGTAGAGCTCCGCGTCGTGGCCGCGGAGGCGGTTGAGGATGTCGTCGCGCGTGAACACCCGGCCAGGCTCGCGCGCCAGCAACAGCAGCAGTTCGAACTCCGTTCCCGTGAGTTCCACCGGCGTGCCCTCGCGTTCGACGCTGCGCGCCACCGGGTCGATGGCGAGCCCGTCGAAGCGCAGCCTGGCGTCGGCGGGCACGCTGCGCGGACGCCGCAGCACCGTCGCCAGGCGGGCGACCAGCTCGCGTGGCTCGAAGGGCTTGGGCAGGTAGTCGTCGGCACCGAGTTCGAGCCCGACCACGCGGTCTGTCACCTCGCCGCGCGCGGTGAGCATCACCACCGGCACGTCGCTTTCGGCGCGGATCGTGCGGCACACCGCGAAGCCGTCCTGCTCCGGCAGCATCACGTCCAGGATGACGGCGTCGAAGCCGCCGGCGCGCAGCCGCGCGAGGCCCTCGCTGGGGCGGGTGGCCTGCGTCACCTCGAAGCCGAAGCGGCGGCAGTACGCGTCCAGCGGTTCGCCCAGCTGCGCGTCGTCGTCGATCAGCAGGATTCGCGGCATGCGGCATTGTCATGCATGCGCAGGATGTGCCGGCGCAGCGCCTGCTGGTCGAGCGGCGCCAGGCTGTCGAAGTGCTCCGCCAGTGCCTGCATGGCGCCGGCGAGCGCACCGTCGCGCCGGGGCAGGCGCGCCAGCAGCGCGAGCGCATGGTCCCGGTCGAAGCGCGGCCCCCACACCAGCGTGAGCAGTTCGGTGGCGGGCTCGCGGGTCACCGGGCGCAGCGCCTCCGCGCAGGCCAGCCACGCCGTGGCCCGGTCAGCCGCGGCGCCACCAGCCATGGTGCCGGTGCTGCAGGAAGTCGCGCACCTGCGCCTGCTGGGAGGGGTTCAGGCTGTCGAAGAAGTCGCCGAAAGCGGCGATCACCTCCGGGCTGCCCGCCTGCACGGCCGCCATCTTCTGGCCCAGCATCGCCTGCGCCTTCTGGCGGTCGAAGCGCTCGCTCGCGACCAGCGACCGCACTTCGGCCCGCGGGTCGCCGGCGCCGCGCAGCGCCAGGCGCTGTTCGTTCAGGCGCACGGCCAGCGTGTCCAGCCGCTGCTTCTGTTCCGGGTCCAGGTCGAGGCGGCGCGCGACGCGGTCCACCACCTTCTGGCGCAGCTGCGCCTGGTCTTCCACGCTCATCGAGGACAGGCGTTCGTGGCCGTGGCGGTGGCCGCAGGCCGTGAGGCCGCCCAGGGCCACCGTGGCGCCGAACAGGCCGAACAGGGTTCTCTTGATCCAGGGTCGCATCGCTTCGCTCCAGGTGTGACGGAGCCCGCATGGTGCGTGCACCGCGCCGGGCGAGCATCTCGCGCCCGTCGCGGTTCATGTCGTTTTGTTTCACGGCCACCGCAACTTCTGCGCGCACGCACCGCCCGCCATGGGCCCGCCGCGGCCCGATTCCGGGCATCATGCCGGCTCGCAGTGCCCAAGACCGTGAACCCGGCCCCATCCACCCCCTCCTTTTCCGGCCCGGCGGACTGGCTCGCGCACCTGCAGGTGCAGGCCGAAGTCCTTGACGGCATCGACGTGGGCCTGTGCGCGTTCGACCTGCAGGACCGCGTGGTGGCCTGGAACCGCACCTTCGTGCGGATGATCCCCGAGCACGCCGGCCGCATCCGCCAGGGCGAGCACTACGCCGACCAGCTGCGGCGCTTCTACGAAAGCCGGCTGGACGCCCGCGAGGCGCGGCACATCGACAAGTACATCGCCGCCGGCGTCGCGCGCCACCAGGCGCAATCGCAGCCCTTCGAATTCGACCACCACGGCCTGCGCCTGAAGGCCGCGTCCCTGCCCTTTCCCGGCTTCGGCCGCATCCAGGTGTGGCGGGCGCTGGACGCGCTGCCGGCCCAGGCGGAGGGACAGGCGGACTTCACCGCCGACCTCGGCGCGCAGATGCTGGAGTACGTGCCGGAAGCGCTGGTGGTCAGCGGGCGGGACGGCCGCATCGTCTGGGTGAACGCCAGTTTCTGCGCACTGTTCGGCGCGCAGGAGCGCAGCCAGCTGCTGGGTGCGACCATCGAGGCCGCGTACGCGGCGGCCTGGGATGCCTCGCGCGACCCGGCGCACCGCCGCCGCAAGGAGGGCGCCGCCGCGCTGCACGAGAGCCTCCGATATGCCGGCGCGCCGTTCGAGCTGCCGCTGCCGCAGGACCGCTGGTGCCGTGTCATCGCGCGGCCGGCGAGCGACGGCTCCGTGTTCCACGCGCTGATCGACATCTCGGCGCTCAAGCGCTTCGAGGACGCGCTGCAGCTCACCCTGGACAACGCCGGCCGCGGCATCATCCACTACGACGCGGACGGCCGCATCCTGCTGTTCAACCGGCAGGCGCTCGACCTGCTGGACCTGCCGCAGGAGCTGCTGGCCGGCGGCGCGCGCATCCTCGACCTCGTGCGCTTCCAGCAGGAACGCGGCGATTTCCTCGCCGACGACCCGGCCGGCCGGTCCGGCGACGCGCCGGAAGCCGCCGTCGACATCTTCGCGACGCATTCCTACCTGCGCCGCACCCGGGCGGGCAAGGTGCTGGAGATCGCCACCCAGGCACTGCCGCACGGCGGGGCCGTGCGCACGTACTCGGACGTCACCGCCTACGTCGCGGCCGAAGGGGCCCTGGCGGAGAAATCGCGTGCCCTGCAGATCACCCTGGACAGCATGAGCCAGGGCATCTCGGCGATCGACCCGACCGGCCGGCTCGTGTTCTGGAACCGCCGCTTCCAGGAGCTCCTGCAGCTGCCCGGCGCGCTGCTGGCCACCCAGCCGACCATGGACGAAGTGGTGCGCTTCCAGGCCGAGCGCGGCGACTTCGGCCCCAACTTCGAGCTCGTCGACGCGACGGCCCGGGGCTTCGTGGCGCTGGGCGACCGCCTGGCGCCCCTGCGCGGGCCGCAGGCCTACGTGCGCAAGACGGCGGACGGCCGCACCTTCGACGTGGTCACCCGGCCGCTGCCCGACGGCGGCGTCGTGCGCACCTTCACCGACATCACGGCGCACGCCGCGATGCAGGAGGCGCTGGCCCACAAGCAGGCGCAACTGGCGGCGCTGGTGAGCAACCTGCCGGACCGGGTCTGGGTCAAGGACGTCGAAGGCCGCTACCTGCTGACCAACCCGGCGCACCAGCGTTACCACGGGGTGCCGGAAGCCGAGGTGCTGGGCCGCACCTCGGAGCAGGTGTTCGGCGCCGAAAGGGGCCGGCACCACGCCGCGGCCGACGTCCGCGCGCTCGAAGCGCAAGGCCCCGTGACGTCCGAGGAAGTGGATTTCGGGCCCGACGGCGAACTGCGCGTCGCCGAAGTGGTGAAGGTCGCCATGCGCGACGAGACCGGCCAGTGCATCGGCCTCCTGGGCATCGCGCGCGACATCACCGCGCGCAAGCGCGAGGAAGCCGCGCTGGTCAAGGCCAAGGAGGAGGCGCTGCTCGCCAGCGGCGCCAAGAGCCGCTTCCTCTCCAGCATGAGCCACGAGATCCGCACGCCGATGAACGCGGTGCTCGGCATGCTGACGCTGCTGCGCGGCACCGAACTCACGCCGCGGCAGGACGACTACGCGGGCAAGGCGGAAGGCGCCGCACGCGCCCTCCTGAGCCTGCTGAACGACATCCTGGATTTCTCCAAGATCGAAGCGGGCAAGATGCAGCTGGACCGGCGCCCGTTCTCGCTCGAGCGCCTGCTGGCCGACCTGTCGGTGATCCTCTCCAGCAACGTGAAGGACCGCGCGATCGAGGTCCTGTACGACCTCGACCCGCTGGTCCCGGACGGCCTGTTCGGCGACGACATGCGGCTGCGCCAGATCCTCATCAACCTCGGCGGCAACGCCGTCAAGTTCACCGAGCACGGCGAAGTCGTGGTGCGCACCCGGCTGGCGTCCCGCACCGAGAGCGAAGCAGGCATCGAGTTCAGCGTGGAGGACACCGGCATCGGCATGTCGCCGGAGCAGCAGCAGCGCCTGTTCTCCGACTTCATGCAGGCCACCGAGGAGACGGCCCGCCAGTTCGGCGGCACCGGCCTGGGCCTCGGCATCTGCCGCCGGCTGACCGAACTCATGGGCAGCAGCCTGCAGGTGTCGAGCGCGCCGGGGGTCGGCAGCCGCTTCTGGTTCACGGTGACGCTGCCGGTGGTGCAGGCGCCGGCCGCCCGCGAGGAGGACGACATGTCCACCCGCCAGCGGCGCGTCCTGATCGTCGACGACAACGCCGTCGCGCGCGACACGCTCGCGGCCCTGTGCCGCGGCGCGCACTGGCTGGTCGACACCGCCGCCGACGGCGAGAGCGCCGTGGAACGCATCCGCGAATCGGCCGCGCGGCGCCGCAGCTACGACGCGGTCTTCGTCGACTGGATGATGCCGGGCCTGGACGGCTGGCAGACCTGCGACCGGATCCGCGCGCTGCCGCTTCCCTCCCGGCCGCCCCTGGTCATCATGGTCACGGCGCAGGGACGCGAGATGCTGGACGAACGCGCGCCCGGCGAACGCGCCCTGCTGGATGGCTTCCTGGTGAAGCCGGTGACGGCGGGCATGCTGCGCAAGGCGCTGGAACAGGTGCACCAGGCCGGCGGCCCCGCCCTGGCGGCCCCGGCAAAGACGGCGCCGTCGCCGCAGTCGCTGCAGGGCATCCACCTGCTGGTGGCGGAAGACAACCTGGTCAACCAGCAGATCGCGAGGGAGCTGCTGGCGCGGCACGGCGCGCGTGTCGACATCGTGGACAACGGCCGCGCCGCGGTGCAGGCGTGCCTGGCCGGCACCTGGTACGACGCCGTCCTGATGGACGTGCAGATGCCGGTGCTGGACGGCCTCTCCGCCACGCGCGAGCTGCGCCGGACCTTCGACGCGGAGGCCCTGCCCATCATCGCGATGACCGCGAACGCGATGGACACCGACCGCGATGCCTGCCTGGCGGCGGGGATGAACGACCACGTGCCCAAGCCTTTCGTGATCGAGCAGGTGATCGGCACCATCCTTCGGCACGTGCGCCCGGGCTCGGCCGAAGAGGAAGGCATCGCGCCGGCGGCGGCCCCGGCGCCGGACGCGCTGCCCGTGTTCGACCGCGCCGGCGCGCTGGAGCGGCTCGGCGGCGACGAGGACCTGCTGCGCTCGGTGCTCCCGGTGTTCGTCCAGAACCTGGAAAGCGCCCGCGCGCAGCTGGACACCGCGCCGCCCGCTGGCGAGGAACTGTGCCGGCTGATGCATTCCATCAAGGGCATGGCGGCCAACGTGGGGGCGTCGGCGCTGTCGGCGGCGGCGGCGGATGCGGAAGCGCGGCTGCGCGCGGCGCCGTCCACCGACGCGCACGGCATGGTGCGGTCGCTCTCCGGCGCCATCGGCGACGTGCTGCAGGCGCTGGCCGCCGGCACCTGACGCTCCGCAGCGACAGCCGGCGCCGCAATCCGTCCAAACCGTGCTGAATTGCGCCATCGGCGCGACCACGGCGGCCTAAACTGCCGAGCATGCATGCGGACCTGCACGACCACGTCGACGAACTCCAGCGCGCCTGCGCGCTCGCCACGCCGGCGGCGCGCCTGCGCATGATCCGGCAACGGCTGGCGTCGGCGCACGGCGAGACCGGTTCGATGCGGCTGGTGACCGTCGTGTCCGCGGTCGAAGCGCTGGCGCGTTCGCTGGTGGTGCATTCCTCCGGCCGGCCGGCCAGCACGGCGGAGATGCGGCACCGCCAGTTCCGCGTGAGTGGTCCCGCGGAACTCGTCGAGGAAGTCCTGCGCCTGCGCGATGCCGGCCGTCCCGCGGCGCACTTCGGCGCGGAGCACTGGTCCGCCTTCGAGGTCGCCGTGCGCCACCGCGACCTCGTGGTGCACGAATGCGCCACCGTGGACCGGGACCTCAACCAGTACCTGTTCGCCGCCGCCGAGGCGGTGCTCGACGGCCTGGTGGAACTCGCCGCGCTCGACACGCGGCCGCGCGCGATCACCTGAAGGTCAGCGCAGCGTCGCCAGGTACGCCGCCATGTCGCGCGCGTCCTGCGGCGCGACACCCATCTGCGGCATGGCGGTGCCCGGCTTGAGCTGCTGCGTCTGCAGCAGCCACAGCGCCATGTTCTCCGGCGTGTTCGGCAAGGTGCCCGCGATCAGCCGCCGCCCGGCGATCCCCTTCAGCGGCGGCCCGACCTGCGCCTGGGAACCCGTCACCCCCGGAATCCGGTGGCAGGCACTGCACGCGTACTGGTGCAGGGCTTCGCGTCCACGCTCCACGTCCACCACGGCCACCGGAGCGATGGCGGTCGCGGCGCCACGCCCGCACGACGGTGCCGCGGGCGCACGCCGCAGCCAGTCCGCGTACCGGCCCGCATCCAGGTCCGGCAGGCGCTGCATGAAGGCCACCAGGTCCCACAGCTCCTGCTCTTCCAGCCGGTACTCCCAGGCCGGCATGCCGCTCATCTTGATGCCGTGGCGTGTCACCCAGTACAGCTCGCGCGGCCGCCAATGGCTGCGCGCATCCACCAGCGGCCCTGGCAGCGGCTGCATGCTCTGGCCGATGTCGTGCTGCGGCACCCCCGGCGCCCCGTGACATTGCACGCACTTGTCGCGGAAGCAGGCGGCCCCGCGCAGCGCCATGCGCTCGTCGGACAGCGGCGGCTCCGCGATGTTGCGCGCGCGCAGGCGCACCGATTGCCGCATCGCGGTTTCGAGCACCGTGTGCGTGACCTGGAAATGCTGGCGCGTGGCGCCGACGTCGTAGAGCCCGCCGAAAATGACGGCCGCGGCCACGAGGGCGGCGGCCAGCCCGAGCGCCGCCGTGGTCGCCAGGGCCGTCAGGAGGACCGATCTCTTGCGCATTCGCGGCGATTCTGGCCCACGGATGCACGCACGGGGGCCAGAATGCGCCGATGCCTTCGCCGTTCGCTCCCGCCTGCGCGTTGATCGTGGCCCTGCTGCCGAGCTTGCAGCCCGCACGGGCCGAGGCGCCGGACCGGCAGCGCGTCGACCGCGGCCGTGTCCTGCTGTCGCAGTACCAATGCGGGGCCTGCCACGCGATCCCCGGCGTCGCGTCGGCCGGCGGTGGCGTGGCCCAGCCGCTGGCCGCCTGGAGCCGCCGCAGCTACATCGCCGGCCGCGTGCCGAACCGGCCCGAGCTGCTCGCGCGCTGGATCGCCGAACCGCGCGCGCTGGTGCCCGGCACTGCGATGCCGGACATGGGCGTGGGCGACGCCGACGCACGCGCCATGGCCGCCTACCTGTTCTCGCTCGAATGACGGTGGGCGTGCTGCAGCCCGCGGGCGAGGCCGCCCGCGCGATCGGGACGGTCAGCTGGGTGCTGATCGTGGGGGGCTTCGCCGTCCTGGCGATCGTCATGGCGCTGCTGGCCCGGTCGCTGCGGGCACGTGCCGGGCGCGTGCGGCCGATGCTTTGGCTCGTCGGTGGCGGCGTGCTGTTCCCGGGCGTCGTCGTCGCGGCGCTGTTCGCCTGGAGCCTGCCGATGAGCCCGGCATGGAAACCGGTGCCGCCGCCCGGCGCACTGGTCGTCGCGGTCACCGGGCACATGTGGTGGTGGGAAGTGCGCTACCGCGATCCCGCCACCGGCGCGGACGTCCTCGCCGCGAACGAGATCCGGATCCCTGTGGGGCGTCCCGTGTACCTCGCGCTGGCGAGCAAGGACGTGATCCACAGCTTCTGGGTGCCGCAGCTCGCCGGCAAGATGGACATGGTGCCCGGCCGCATGCAGCACCTGCTCTTGTCGGCGGACCGGCCGGGCAGCTACCGCGGCCAGTGCGCGGAATTCTGCGGCGAGCAGCATGCCCTGATGGCGCTGCACGTGGTCGCGCTGGAGCCGGCGCAGTTCGATGCCTGGCTCGCCGCGCAGGCGCAGCCGGCACGCGCCGCGCGGACGCCGGTGCAGGCCGAGGGCCGCGATGCCTTCCTGGCGGCCCGCTGCAACGCGTGCCACACCGTGCGGGGCGTCAGCGAAGAGGCGCGGCTCGGGCCCGACCTCACGCACGTGGGCAGCCGCCCGACGCTGGCCGCCGGGACGCTGGCGAACACGCAGGAGGCGCGGCTGCGCTGGATCGCCCACGTGCAGCAGGTCAAGCCCGGCGCACGCATGCCGTCCTACGACCGCCTGGAGCCGCGGGCGCTCGCCGCGATGGCGGAATGGCTGGGGGCGCTGCAATGACCGAAGGGCGGCGCCTTCCGAACCCGCTGCCGCGGCCGGCGAACGAACTCGACGACCTGGTGCGCGCCTGGCGCACGCCCAAGGGCTGGCGCAAGATCAGTTCGGTCAACAACACCGTGATCGGCCTGTTCTACATCGGCACGGCGCTGCTGTTCTTCGTGTTGGCCGGGGTGCTGGCGCTGGTGATGCGCGCGCAGCTCGCCGTGCCCGGCAACACCCTGGTGGACGCGGCCACCTACAACCAGCTCTTCACCATGCACGGCACGGTGATGATGTTCCTGTTCGCGGTGCCGGTGGTCGAGGCCGTGGCGGTCTACCTGCTGCCCAACATGCTCGGCGCGCGCGACTTGCCCTTCCCGCGGCTGTCCGCTTACGCCTTCTGGGCCTACTTCATCGGCGGGCTGGTCTTCTTCTGCACGATCTTCTTCGGCGCCTCGCCCGACGGCGGCTGGTTCATGTACCCGCCGCTGACGTCGAAGGTGCATTCGCCGGGCACAGGCGCCGACTGGTGGCTGCTGGGCATCGGCTTCATCGAGATCTCGGCGATCGCCGGCGCCATCGAACTCATCATCGGCATCCTCATGACGCGCGCCCCTGGCATGACGCTGATGCGGATGCCGCTGTTCGCGTGGGCGATGCTGGTGACGGCGTTCATGATCGTGTTCGCCTTCCCCGCCATCATCGCCGGCACGATCCTGCTGGAACTGGAACGCGCGCTGGACTGGCCCTTCTTCCTGCCGGACCGCGGCGGCGACCCGCTGCTGTGGCAGCACCTCTTCTGGTTCTTCGGCCACCCGGAGGTCTACATCATCTTCCTGCCGGCCGCCGGCATGGTGTCGATGATGGTGCCGGTGATGGCGCGCACGCCGCTGGTGGGCTACCGCGCCATCGTCTGGGCGCTGGCCGCCGTCGGCGCGATCAGCTTCCTGCTGTGGATGCACCACATGTTCACGGCGGGCCTCGGGCCGCTGGCGCTCTATGCGACGTCCGCCGCGAGCTTCGCCATTGCCATCCCGAGCGGCGTGCAGGTGTTCGCCTGGATCGCGACCTTCTGGAAAGGCACCGTGCGGCTGGAGACGCCGTCGCTCTTCCTGCTCGGCTTCCACTTCATCTTCGTGCTGGGCGGGCTCACGGGCGTGATGGTGGCGGTGCTGCCCTTCGACTGGCAGGTGCACGACAGCTACTTCATCGTCGCCCACCTGCACTACGTGCTGATCGGCGGCATGGTGTTCCCGCTGTTCGCGGGCCTGTGCTACTGGACGCCGGCCGTGAACGGCCACCGCCTTTCGGAACGCCTCGGGCGCTGGAGCTTCGGCCTGATGTTCGGCGGCTTCAACCTCGCCTTCTTTCCCATGCACATCGCCGGCCTGGCCGGCATGCCGCGCCGGGTGTGGACCTACCCGGCGGATGTCGGCTGGACGCTGTGGAACGTGCTTGCCACCCTCGGCGCCTTCGTGCTCGCCGCGGGCGTGCTGCTGTTCCTGGTGGACCTGGCCCGCACGCTGCTGCGCAAGGCGCAGGACCAGGGCAACCCGTGGCAGGCCGATTCCCTCGAATGGCTGCCGCAGGATTGCTACGGCGTGCGCAGCATCCCGCAGATCGAATCGCGCACGCCGCTGTGGGACCGGCCGGCGCTGTCGCAGGAAGTGGAAGCGGGGCAGCACTGGCTGCCCGGCACCGTGTTCGGCGGCCGCGAAACCCTCGTGACCAGCCCGCGCAAGGCGGAGATCCGCCACCTGCTGCGCCTGCCCGGGGACGGCTGGTCGCCGGTGCTGGCGGCCGCCGGCACCGCGGGCTTCTTCCTGCTGCTGACGGTGTCCTGGTACTTCACCGCGATCGCCTGCGGCGTCGTGTCCATCGCCGCGGTCGTCTGGTGGCTGTGGGGATCGGACCGGCCGCTGCCCGCCGCACACGCCACCATCGGCCAAGGCGTTTCGGTGCCGACGGTGGCGACCGGATGGCGCTCGCATTCGTGGTGGGCGATGGTGGTGCTCATCGCGGTCGACGCCACGGTGTTCGCGTCGCTGGGGTTCGCGCACATCCACGTCTCGATGAAGCTCGAAGTGTGCCCGCCGCCCGGCGCCGCCCTGCCGCCCGGCGGGCCGTGGCTCGCCGCGTTGTTGCTCGCGGGCTCGGCGGCCATGGCCTTCGCCGTGCGCCGCCTGCGCGGGGCGGCGCAAGGATGGATCCGCGCAGCGGTGCTGTTCGCCTTCTGCGCCACGGTCGGAGGCGCGGTCCTGGACATCGTGTCGCACGCGCAGGCGGGACTGTCCCCGCGCGCGGATGCGTGGAGTGCCACCGTCGCGGCGCTGCTCAGCTGGCAGGGCTTCCATGGCGCCGTGCTGCTGGTGATGGGCGGCTACGTGCTGGCCCGTTCGTGGTCCGGTCGCTTGCGCCAGGACGCGCGGGCCACGCTCGACAACACCGCCCTCTTCTGGCACTACGTGACCGTGCAAGGCCTCGCGGGCATGGCGCTGGTGCGACTGCTGCCGCAGTGGATGGGCTGAGTTCAGGTTTTCACGCCCTTGGCCTACAGGCCCGTGCGCGCCGGCCCGACCACACTGCCGGCATGAACCTCCGCCGTGCCCTCCCCCCTTCCGCGGCCGCCGTGCTGCTCTGCGCCGGCGCCGCATTCGCCCAGGCCCCCGGTGTCGGGCCGAGCCCGCAGCTGCCGGCCCCCGAGAAGAAGCTGATTCCCATCCCCACCGTGAACATCGCCCCGGCGGAAGGCTGGCCCCAGGGCGCGATGCCGAAGGCGCCGGCCGGCTTCCGGGTGACGGCCCTCGCGACGGGGCTGCAACATCCGCGCTGGGTCTACACGCTGCCGAACGGCGACGTGCTGGTGGCGGAGAGCAACAGCCCCAAGCCGAAGGAAGGCGCGAAGAACGTGCACGCCGAGGGCCTCCGCGGCAAGGCGATGGAGCTGGTGATGAAGCGCGCCGGCGCCGGCGTGCCCAGCGCCGACCGCATCACGTTGCTGCGGGATGCCGACGGCGACGGCGTCGCCGAGGTGAAGCAGGTGTTCCTCTCCGGGCTGACCTCGCCCTTCGGCATGGCGCTGGTGGGCAACGAGCTGTTCATCGCCAATGCCGACGCCATCGTGAAGGTGCCCTACCAGGCCGGCCAGACCAGCGTCTCCGCGACGCCAGCGAAGGTGACGGACCTGCCCTCCGGCGCGAACCACCACTGGACGAAGAACATCATCGCCAGTGCCGATGGCAGCAAGCTGTACGCCACGGTCGGCTCGAACAGCAACATCGGCGACAACGGCATGGCGTCCGAGGAAGGCCGCGCCGCGATCTGGGAGGTCGACCGCGCCACCGGCAACAAGCGCCTGTTCGCCACCGGCCTGCGCAACCCGAACGGCCTGGGGTGGGAGCCGCAGTCCAAGTCGCTCTGGACCGTGGTGAACGAGCGCGACGAGCTCGGTAACGACCTGGTCCCCGACTACCTCACCTCGGTCAAGGACGGCGCCTTCTACGGCTGGCCCTGGAGCTACTGGGGCCAGACCGTCGACACGCGCGTGCAGCCGCCCAACCCCCAGATGGTGGCCAAGGCGATCGCGCCGGACTACGGGCTGGGCGCGCACGTCGCGCCGCTGGGACTGGCGTTCTCCGACGCGCGCATGCCGCCGAACTATGCGAGCGGCGCCTTCATCGGCCGGCACGGCTCCTGGAACCGCAAGGACCTGGCCGGCTACGACGTCGTGTTCGTGCCCTTCGCCAACGGCAAGCCGGCGGGCCCGATGGTGCCCTTCCTCACCGGCTTCCTCAGCGACGACGGCAAGGCTTTCGGCCGGCCGGTGGGCGTGGCCCTCGACGGCAAGGGTGCGCTGCTGGTGGCGGACGACGTCGGCAACACCATCTGGCGGGCGGCGCCCGCGAACTGACGATGGCGCTCGACCTGCAGCGCGTGCGCGCCCTGTGTTTCGACGTCGACGGCACGATCTCCGACACCGACGACCACATCGTCGCCCAGCTCGCGAAGGCCATCGACGCGATCCCCGGCGTGAGCGGCCGCCGCGGCGAGCGCGTCGCGCGGCAGATCGTCATGGGCATGGAGACACCGGTGCACGGCGCCTATGCCTTGCTCGACCAGCTGGGCCTGGACGTCCCGGTCGCGAAGCTCCGGGCGCGCCTGCAGGCCGTCAAGCGCCGCGGCGCCGATCCGGGCCACACGCGCAACCCCGAAGCGATCGACGAAGTCCCGCACGAGATGGTGTCCGGCGTGCAGGAGATGCTGCAGGTGCTGGCGCGGCACTATCCGATGTGCACGATCTCCACCGGCTCCGCGCCGCGCGTGGAGCGGTTCCTGGAGCACTATGGGGTGCGCGGACTGTTCACCGCGGTGGTCGGCGCGCAGACCACCCGGCGCATGAAGCCGCATCCGGAGCCGCTGCTGTACGCGGCGAAGGAAATGGGCGTCGACCCCGCGCAGTGCCTGATGATCGGCGACACCACCATCGACGTGCGGACCGGCAGGTCCGCCGGCGCGCAGACCGTGGCCGTGCTGTGCGGCTTCGGCACCGAGGACGAACTGCAGGCGGCCGGCGCGGACCTGATCCTGCGCACCACGTCGGACCTGCTGGCGGTGCTCGATCCGCAGGAGGATCCCCTGGGCAAGACGGCCAGCCCCGAGCCGACCAGCCCGGTGCATGGCGGCTGATGCGAACTTAGGCGTGCATCCGCCTCGCCTTTGCGCACCATCGGGTTAGGCGCTTCCCCTCGTTCCGGCGCGCCATTCGCCTAAGCGAAACGCGGCCCGCCTTCCTAGAATCAAGTTGTTACGCGCTCGACCATGGGCGCGCGATGTTGGACGGATTCTTGGAATGCAGTACCCCCAAAACCGTCGCGTCCTCATCGTCGACGACACGCCGAGCATCCACGAGGACTTCCGCAAGATCCTCGCGCCGGACCTGCATGCGCCCCTGGAAGCCGCGGAGAGCGTGCTGTTCGGCTCCGGCCCGCGCGCCGAGTGGAGCTTCGCATTGTCGTCGGCGTACCAGGGCGCCGAGGCGCTGGCGCTGGTGGAGGCCTCCGTCTCGGCGGGCCAGCCCTATGCCGTCGCCTTCGTCGACATGCGCATGCCGCCCGGGTGGGACGGCATGGAGACCGTGGAACGGCTGTGGCAGGCGGATCCGCAGCTGCAGGTCGTCATCTGCACCGCCTACTCCGACCATCCCTGGCACGACCTGCTGGAACGGCTGGACGTGCAGGACCGCCTGGTCATCCTGAAGAAACCCTTCGACCTCATCGAGGTCAGCCAGCTCGCCCGCACGCTGAGCACCAAGTGGTCGCTGGCGCGCCAGGTGGAGCGGCGCGCGCAGGAGCAGGAGCTGGAGGTGGAGCACCTGCGCATCGCCGAAGGCACGCTGCGCGACCGGGGCGAGGACCTGAAGACCTTTGCCCGCGCCGTGTCGCACGACCTGCGTTCGCCGCTGGCGCTCATCTCCTCCTTCTGCCACCTGCTGCAGAAGGAACTGGACGCCGGCACGCCCGCCGCGCGGAAGTACCTGGAACACATCCAGAACCACGCCGCGCTGGGCCAGGAACTCGTCGCCGGGCTGTTGACCCTGACGCGCATCGATCGCGCGGAACTGCACCTGGAGCGCGTGGAGATCGGCCGGCTCGTCGCGGAGCACGCAGCCGAACTGCGCCAGGCCGCACCGCACCGCGACGTGAGCATCGAGGTGGAGGCAGGCATCGCGGTATCCGGCGATCCGCGCCTCGTGCGGATCGCCGTGCGCAACCTGCTGGAGAATGCCTGGAAGTTCACCGGCCGCCGCGCAGCCGCGCGCATCGAGATCGGCGTCACCCTCGGGCCGGATGGCTGCGAAGTGCTTTCCGTGCGCGACAACGGCTGCGGATTCGACATGGCGCAGGCCGACCGGCTGTTCCGCACCTTCCAGCGGCTGCTCCACGAGCACGACTATCCCGGCACCGGCGTCGGCCTGGTGACGGTCGAACGCGTCGCCGCGCGGCACGGCGGCCGCGCCTGGTGCACGTCCATTCCGGGTGCCGGCAGCACCTTCTTCCTTTCCTTCCCGTCCGGCCCGGTGGCATCCACCCCGGCGCACTAGATCCCTCCATGCAGTACCCCACCAACCGCCGCATCCTGGTGGTCGACGACATGCCGTCGATGCACCAGGACTTCCGCCGATCGCTGCAGGCCGGTTCGACGCCGGACGCCTTGCGCCAGCTCGAGGACGAGCTCTTCGGCGAACCGGTGGCGAAGGCCGCGGAGGCCTTCGAGATCGACTCGGCGTACCAGGGACAGGAAGCGCTGGCGATGACGGAGGCGGCGATCCGCGACGGCCGCCCGTACGCCGTCGCATTCGTCGACATGCGGATGCCGCCCGGATGGGACGGGGTGGAGACCATCGAGCGGGTCTGGGCCGCCGACCCGCACCTGCAGGTCGTGATCTGCACCGCCTACTCCGACCATCCCTGGGAGACGGTGCTGCAGCGGCTGGACGTGCAGGACCGGCTGCTGATCGTAAAGAAGCCCTTCGACATGATCGAAGTGGCGCAGCTCGCCCGCACGCTGACGGCCAAGTGGGACCTGGCGCGCCGGCTCGCGCGCCAGCTGGGGGAGCTGGAGGAGACCGTGCGCGAGCGGACGCGCGAGCTGCAGGCCGCCAAGGAGGCCGCGGAGCGGGCCACGCGTGCCAAGGACGAGTTCCTCACCAACATGAGCCACGAGATCCGCACGCCGATGAATGCGGTGATGGGCCTGTCGTCGCTGCTGCTGCAGACGCAACTGACGCCGTCCCAGCACGAGCACCTCTCGCGCCTGCACGATTCGGGCGAGCACCTGATGGGGATCCTCAACGACATCCTCGACTACTCCAAGGTGGAGTCGGGCAGGCTGCAGCTGGAATCGGTGCCCTTCGCGCTGGCGGGCGTGCTGGACCGCGTGCGCGACACCGTGGCGCAGAAGTGCGCGGCGAGGGGGCTGGAGCTGCTGTTCGAAGTGCCGGCCGAAGTGCCCGCCCGGCTGGTGGGCGATCCGCTTCGCCTGGCGCAGGTGCTGATGAATTTCGCCTCCAACGCCGTCAAGTTCACCGAGCGCGGCCGCATCACCGTGTCCGTGGGCCTGGCCTCGCGCAGCGGGCCCCGGGCGGTGCTGCGCTTCGCCGTCACCGACACGGGGATCGGCATCAGCGAGGAAGGCCAGCGCGGCCTGTTCCAGCGCTTCCAGCAGGCCGACACTTCCACCACCCGCCGCTTCGGCGGCACCGGCCTCGGGCTGGCGATCTCGCGGACACTGGCCACGCTGATGGGCGGCGACGTCGGGGTGACGAGCATCGCGGGCCAGGGCAGCTGCTTCTGGTTCACGGCCGACGTCGGCGTGGTCGAGGCGTCCGGTCCCGCTTCGCCGCCCAACCCGATGGCCCTCTCCGCCACCGATGCCGCGTCGCGCGCGGCCGAACAGGCCGAAGCCCGGGCCCGGCTGCAGGGCGGGCGCGTGCTGCTGGTGGAGGACAACGAGGTCAACCAGGTCGTCGCCTGCGCCTTCCTGCGCAAGGTGGGTCTCGAGGTCGAGGTCGCCGCCGACGGGCAGGCCGCGGTGGAGGCCGTGCAGCGCGCGAGCTTCGACGCGGTGCTGATGGACATGCACATGCCGGTCATGGACGGCATGGAGGCCACGCGCGCCATCCGCGCCCTGCCCGGCCTGCGGCACCTGCCGGTGATCGCAATGACGGCCAGCGTGCTGCCTCCGGACCGGCAGCGCTGCATCGACGCCGGCATGGACGATTTCATCGCCAAGCCGCTGGACGTCAGCGGCATGTGGCGGGTCCTCCTGCAATGGATCCCGCCGCGCATCGCCGCCCGCGCGGCCGCACCCCTGGGTGCCTGAACGCCTCCGGAAGGAACAGAGAGCATGACCGCTCCCGCCACCCTCGCCTCCGCCCTCCAGGAGGATGCCAAGTCGATCGTTTCCGGCCTGCGCCTGCGCGTGCTGCTGCCGCTGTGCCTGGGCCTGCTGCTGGCGCTCGGCGTCGGTGCGGTCGTGCTGGTCGTGGCGCAGCTGCACCACGAGGAACACGAAAGCGCCCAGGCCGACGAGAGCCTGGGCGTGATGCTCGAGGAGCGGACCGCCCACGACGTCGACGCCATGAAGTCGCTCATGCTCCTGGTGATGGCCGACCCGCGGCTGCAGGAAGCCATGGCCGCCGGCGACCGCGACGGGCTCGCCGTGGCCAGCGCGCCGCTGATGCAGGGCATCCGCGCGCGCAACGGCATCTCCCACCTGTACTTCATCCGCCCCGACCGCACCGTCCTGCTGCGTGCGCACCGCCCGGGTGAATTCGACGACCGCATCGACCGCTTCGTGCTGCGCCAGGCGCAGACCGCGGGCGGGTTCCATTCGGGCTACGAGCAGGGTCCGTACGGCAGCTACACCCTCCGCGTCGCCACGCCATGGGTGGTGGCGGGCCGCACCATCGGCTTCCTCGAGATGGGCGTGGAGTTCGAGGACCTCATGGCGGGCATCCAGAAGGCCCTGCACGCGGACATCGTGGTCGTGATGGACAAGGCGCTGATCGACCACGGGAAATGGATCACCGCCAACGCGCACAAGTCCCGCAAGACGCAGTGGGACGAGTTCCCCGAGGTGGTGGTCCTCAGCCGCACCGTCGCGAAGGTCCCGGAACAGGTCAGGGCCCACCTTTCCCGGACCGGCCGCCAGGCGGCGGAAGCGCGCTTCCGCGTCAAAGGCGACGGTACCGTGGCGCAGGTGGTCGCGCGGCCTCTGAAGAACACGCGGGGCATGGTGGTGGGCGAGGTCGTGATGATCAAGGACGTCACCGAGATCGACCGGGACGCCATGACCTCGCTGGCGATCGTCCTGGCCGCCTGCACCGCCATCGGCATCGCGCTTACCGCGTTCATCCACGTCGTGCTCGGGCGCGTGCAGAAGGACGTCGCCGTGCGGACGGCCCGCCTGGCGGAGACCCGCCGCGTGCTGGCGCACGAGCAGGACGAGCGGCAGCGCGCCGAACGCGAGCTCACGCTGCAGCAGGAGCGCAACGAACTGCTGGAAGCCCGCGCCCGCATGGCCGAGGAACTCAGCGAGGCCAACGGCAAGGCCGAAGCCGCGCTGCGCGAGAACGAGGAAGTCACGGCGCGCCTGCGCGAGGCGCAGAGCGAACTGCTCGCGACCGCGCGCGCCGCCGGACGGGCGGAGATCGCCACCAACGTGCTGCACAACGTCGGCAACGTGTTGAACAGCGTCAACGTCTCGGCCGGGGTGGTGGGGTCCACCCTGCGCAATTCGCGGGTGGCCGGCCTGGCCCGCGCCATGCAGCTGATGCAGGCCCATGCCGGCAACCTCGGCCAGTACCTGACGGCGGACGACAAGGGACGGATGCTCCCCGGCTACCTGGCGGCGGTATCCGAGGCGCTGTCGAACGAGCGGGACGGGATGCTGCAGGAGGTGGACCGCCTGATCAAGAGCGTGGACCACATCAAGGACATCGTGGCCACGCAGCAGTCGCATGCCAGCGCCGCCAACGTCATCGAACCTGTGCAGCCCTCCGAGCTGGCCGAGGATGCGCTGAGCATGCAGGGCACCGCGTTGGCGCGGCACCAGATCACGGTGATCCGCGACTATGCGGACCTGCCCCCGGTGCCCCTTGACCGCGGCCGCGTGCTGCAGATCCTCGTCAACCTCATCAGCAATGCCAAGGCGGCGATGTCCAGCGCGCAGCAGGGCGAGCACCGAATGACCCTGCACGTGGGGCGCTTCGGCAGCGACACGCTGCGCTTCAGCGTCAGCGACGCGGGCGAAGGCATCGCGCCCGAAAACCTCACGCGGATCTTCGCGCACGGCTTCACCACGCGGAAGGACGGCCACGGCTTCGGCCTGCACAGCAGCGCGCTGGCGGCCCGGCAGATGGGCGGCACGCTGACGGCGCACAGCGACGGGCCCGGCCGCGGCGCCACCTTCGTCCTCGACCTGCCGCTGGTCCCCGCGAGCGGCTCCGCCACGCCGGAGGCGGCCACCGCGGTGTAGGCCGGGAGGAATATTTCGGGCCCGCCTTGTGATTCGGCACGGCCGCCTGATATGGTGCAGTGCAACAACCTATCGGGGAACTGGCCATGGGCAGTACGGCTGAAGCGCTGGCTCGCGCGACACTCCTGACGCGCGAAGGGCGCCTGCGCGAGGCAACGGAGCTGATCCAGAGCACGCTCGCGGGCACCGCGGCGCGGCCCGCGCGCGATCCGCACCAAGCGGCGGAGAGGGCTCCGGACGTGAGCGACGTGCCCTTCCGCGAGCTGGGCACCGATGCCCAGCGGCTGGGTACGCCCGCCCCGGCGGCCTCGGGCGCGCGCGAAGCGTCGTTCACGTCGCACGTGTTCGCGCACGAGGGCCACCGTTGGCGGTATCGCCTGTACGAGCCGACCCGGGCGAACCCCGCGCTGCTCCTGCCCGTCGTGGTGATGCTGCACGGCTGCAAGCAGGATGCCGAGGACTTCGCGCGCGGCACCGCCATGAACGAGGTCGCCCAAGGCGAAGGTTTCCTGGTCCTGTATCCGGAGCAGCGGCGCAAGTCCAACCAGATGGGCTGCTGGAACTGGTTCGAGCCGCAGCACCAGCGGCGCGACGGCGGGGAACCCGGGATGATCGCGGCGCTCGTGCGATCGGTGCTTTCCGCGCACGGCGGCGATCCGGGCCGTGTCTACGTCGCCGGCCTGTCCGCCGGCGGCGCGATGGCAGCCACGCTGGCGGACCAGTACCCCGAGCTGTTCGCCGCCGTCGGCGTCCATTCCGGATTGCCGGCGCGCGCGGCCCACGACATGCCGTCCGCCTTCCAGGCCATGCGCAAGGCCAACCTGCGCGGCTCCTCGCGGTCCACCGCCGCGATTCCGACCGTCGTCTTCCACGGGACCGCCGATACGACGGTCGCCGCGGGCAACGGCGACGCCGTCATCGACCGGCAGCTGGCCGCGCACCGCGCCGCCGGCGTGCCGCTGGAACGCCGGGACGTCGCGGTGGACGGGCGCGGCCGCGCCGCGGCGCGGGTGCAGTGGGTGGACGCCGGCGGCCAGGCGGTGCTGGAACATTGGCGCGTGGCGGGCGGACCGCACGCCTGGTCGGGCGGCCGGGCGGAGGGCTCGTTCACGGATCCCCGCGGTCCCGATGCCTCGCGCGCCATGGCGGAGTTCTTCCTGCGCCACCGCAACGCGCCCTGAGGTCCCCGATGACGCCCCTTCCGCGCCAGAACCGGCCGCCCCGCATCGCGGACGTGCGGGGCGCCGTCCGGCTGGCCGTGGAAGGCGTGCACGGCGTCACGCGCGTGGCGGAGGGCCTGCACGGCAGCATCGCGCGCCTGCGCCCGCCCTTGGGCGAGGCGCGGGAGCAACCCACGCGCGGCATCACCGGATTCGTCTACCGCTCGGTGCGCGGCGCGAGCAGCCTCGTGGGCGCCGGCATCGACGCTGCACTCGGCGGGCTCGACGCCTTGTGGCCGGCCGGGCCGGAAAGCGATGCCGTCGCGCCCGAAGGCCCGCGCCTGCTCGCGGTGCGCGCCGCCCTCAACGGCATCGTCGGCGACCATCTCGCGCGCACCGCCAATCCCCTGGCGATCGCCATGGAACTGCGCGTGGCCGGACCGCCGCGCCCCCGCCTGCTGCTGCTGGTGCACGGCCTGTGCATGGCGGAAGCCCAATGGACGCACCGCGGCCACGACCACGGCCAGGCGCTGGCGGCCCGACTGGATCGCACGCCGGTCTACCTGCGCTACAACTCCGGCCGGCACGTGTCGGAGAACGGCGCGGAGCTCGCGGCCCGGCTCGAAGCGCTGCTCGCGGAGTGGCCGGTGCCGGTGGAGGAGATCGCCATCCTCTGCCACAGCATGGGCGGGCTGGTCGCCCGCAGCGCCGTTCACCAGGCACAGCAGGCCGGCATGGCCTGGCCGCGCCGGTTGGGACACATGGTCTTCCTGGGCACGCCCCACCACGGCGCCGCGCTGGAGCGCGGCGGCAACTGGCTGCACGAGGTGCTGGGCACGAGCCCCTACCTCGCCCCGTTCACCCGGCTGGGACGCCTGCGCAGCGATGGCATCACCGACCTGCGGCACGGCAACCTGCTCGCTTCCGATTGGCAGGACGGGCGCTTCGTGCGTCGCGACACGCGCACGCCGGTGCCGCTGCCGGCCGGCGTGGCCTGCCACGCCGTCGCCGGCGCCCTCGGGCGCGGCAAGGCCGCTGCGGGCGACGGCCTGGTCGCGGTCGACAGCGCGCTCGGCCGGCACGCGCACGCGGACCATCGACTCGCGTTCCCCGCCGGTCACACGCTCGTGGTGCGGGGTGCGCACCACTTCGACCTGCTCTCCAGCCCGGTGGTGCACCGCAAGCTGCGGCAGTGGCTCGCCGCGCCTAGGCCCGGCGGAACAAGCCGTTGAGTTCCGCGCCCGAGGCGGCGTCCGCGAAGCCGTCGAAGCGTCCCTGGGCCGCGATCATCTGGGCCGCGCGCATGAAGCCGCCCCAGGCCGAGCGCGCCATCGCACCGCCGACGCTCACGCGGCGCACCCCGAGCGCGGCGATGTCGTCCATCGTGAGGTCGGTGGTGAAGCCGACCAGCAGGTTCACCGGCTTCGGCGCCACGGCCGCCACGACCGCGGCGATGTGCTCGCGTGTGCGGATGCCGGGCGCGTAGAGGCAGTCCGCGCCGGCCTCGGCATAGGCGCGCAGGCGGCGAATGGCGTCGTCCAGGTCGGGCCGGCCGACGATGAAGTTCTCGGCGCGGCCGACCAGCAGGGTCTCGCCGCCGGTCGCGTCGATCGCTGCCCGCGCCGCGCGCATCCGCGTCACCGCCTCCTCGATGCCGCGCAAGGGCGATTGCGGATCGCCGGTGGAATCCTCGATCGACAGGCCCGCCACGCCCGTTTCGACGGCGAGCCGCACGTTCCGTGCGACGCCCTCGGCGTCCGCCGCGTAGCCGCCTTCGAAGTCGGCGTTCACGGGAAGGTCGGTCGCCGCCACCATCTCGCGCAGGTGCGCCAGCACGTCCTCGAGGCCCATCTGGCCGTCGGCCTGCGCATGGCGCCAGGCGACGCCGGAACTGGTGGTGGCCAGCGCCTTGAAGCCCAGCTGCTGCAGGTAGCGGGCACTGCCCGCGTCCCAGGGGTTCGGGAGCACGAAACAGCCGGACGCGTGCAGCTGGCGGAAGGCGCGTCGGCGGGCGGACGCGAGGTCGGGCGAGAGCATGGCAGCCTCCGGGGGCGTGTGAAGCCGTCCATTCTGCATGGCGTCGCCGAGGCCATGCTTGCAGCGGGGACGAAGCGACGTCGCCGTGTCAGGTGCTGCGCGGCGTGCGGTGCAGCGCGACCTGCGCCACGAGGCCGGCGCTCGCCCAGGCCAGCATCACCACGGCCAGGCCCACCTGCGTCTCGTGCGAGACGAGGCCGACCACGAACGACCCGAAGGCGCCGCTCATTTGCTGCATGAGGCCGGCGACCGCCGCCGCCGCGCCGGCAAGCGCGGGGATGAGCCCAACGGTCCCCGTCAACGTGGGCGGCGCCAGCAGCCCGTGCCCGATGCCCAGCAGGGCCAGCGGCAGCGCGAGCGCCAGGGGCGAAGCGGTGCCCCACAGGCCGAGTCCCAGCACGAGGAGCAGTCCGGTGAGGGTCCAGGCCTGCCCGAGGGCCATGATGCGGCGGTCGCTCGTGCGCCGCACCAGCCGGGTCGTCCAGAGGTTGCCGAAGATGTAGGCGATGGGGATGCACATGATGTACCAGCCGATGCGGTCCGGCGTGACGCCGTACGACTTCAGCACCAGCGGCGCGCCACCCAGGAAGGTGTAGAAGGTCGCGGTGGTGCACGCCATCATGGTCACGTACAGCAGGAAGCGCGGCTCGCGCAGCAGGCGCGCGTAGCCCGCCAGCAGCGTGCCGCGCGCGGCGTCGCGCCGCGGCGGCACCGCGGGCAGGCCCCGCCATGCCAGCACGAGCAGCACCGCCGCCAGCACGGCCATCACCACGAAGTTGGCGCGCCAGCCCAGGCTGACGTGCAGGTGCCCGCCCAGCAGCGTGGCCGTCGGCGGGCACACGCCCATCACCATGCCGACGAAGGCCATGACCCGCGTGCGCTCGCTGCCCGCGAACAGGTCCTGCACCATCGCGCGCCCCACCACCATGCCGGCCGCGGCGCCGGCCCCCTGCAGCACGCGCGCCAGCGTCAGCACGGCGAGGTTGGGCGCCAGGGCGCCGAGCACGGACGCCAGGCCGGCGAGCACGAGCCCGAACAGCAGCAGCGGCTTGCGGCCGAAGCGGTCCGACAGCGGCCCGTAGACCAGCTGCAGGATGCCGTAGGCCGCGATGTAGCCGCTCAACGTCAGCTGCACCGCCGCCTGGCCGCTGCCGAAAGTGGCCGGCCAGTCCTGCATGGAAGGCAGCGTGATCGTCATCGCGAGCAGCCCGAAGGCCAGCTGCGCGACGAGGTTGGGGACGATCCAGCGGGAACTCACGCCGGCGTCGGCCCGCGTTGCTCCACCAGCTTGACCAGCGCCCACAGCACGCGGTTCGCCGGCGTCGGCACGCCCAGCGCCTCGCCGCGCCGCACGACGTGCCCGTTCAGGAAGTCGATCTCGGTGGGCTTGCCGCGCGCGAGGTCCTGCGCCGTGGACGAAAGCTGCGAAGGCATGCTGGCGACCAGCTTGTCGACCGCCGCATGGGGGTCGGCGGGCAGCCGGATGCCTTCGGCGGCAGCGACCGCCAGGCACTCGTCGACCACGTCGCGCATGACCTGGCGGATGCCCGGCGCGGGCACGCACTCGCCGTAGGGCTTCTGCGCGATGGCCGAGATCGCGTTGTAGGCGGAATTGAGGACCAGCTTGAACCAGAGCGCGCTACGCACGTCGGGCGAAACCTCCGTCGGCACGCCGGCGGCGGCGAAAGCCTGCGCCACGCGGTCGGCCGTCCGCGCCGGCTCGATCACCAGCTCGCCCCGCCCGTGGTGGCGCAGGTGGCCCGGCCCGGCCATCTCGGTGGCGACGTACACCACGGCGGCGGCGACTTCGTGCTCCGGCAGCACGGTGCGCAGGCGGTCCGCGTTGTCGACGCCGTTCTGCAGGCAGAGCACGAGGGTGTCGGGGCGCAAGGTGGCGCGCAGCTCCCGGCCGGCGCCCTCGGTGTCCATCGACTTGACGCAGAAGAGCACGACGTCCGCCGGCGGCGCGTCGGCGGCCCGGATCACCCCCTGGAGCCGCACTTGCTCATCGAACATGCGGGTCTCCATGCGCAGCCCCTCGCGCCGGACCGCGTCGACGTGCGCCGGGCGGCCGACGAGCGTGACGCGGTGCCCCGCGCGGGCCAGCATGCCGCCGTAGAAGCAGCCGACGGCACCGGCGCCGAGCACCGTGACCTGGAGGGGAGGAGTGGAAGGAGCCATGGAGCGTGGACAGCGGGCGCGGAAAGCTGCATTCTAGGAAGACATCCTTTCCCCTGCCCATGAACTACTGGCTGATGAAGTCCGAACCGGACGAGGTCTCCGTCGACGACGCGCTCGCCGCGCCCCGCTCCACCGTGCCGTGGACCGGCGTGCGCAACTACCAGGCCCGCAACTTCATGCGCGACGCGATGAAGGTGGGCGACGGCGTGCTGTTCTACCACTCCAGCTGCGCGGAGCCGGGCATCGTCGGCATTGCACGCGTCGCGTCGACCGCCTATCCCGACCCCACCCAGTTCGACCCGAAGTCGCCCTACTTCGACCCCGCGTCCAGGCAGGATGCGCCGCGCTGGCTGCTGGTCGACGTGCAGGTGCAGAAGAAGACGCGCAACCTGACGCTCCCGGAGCTGCGCGCCGATCCCGATCTGCAGGATTTGGTCGTGCTCAAGCGCGGCAACCGCCTCTCCATCACGCCGGTCGAGCCCCGGCACTGGAAGACCATCCTGCAGCGGCTCCAGGGCTGAACCGACGGCCATGAAAAAGCCGCCCGAAGGCGGCTTTCTCGAGGAGGGGGCGAGGCTTACTGGCCGTCGCTGGAGATTTCCTCCGGCTCCGGCTTGGCCTTGCCTTCCTTCTTCGGCAGCGGCTGGATGTCCAGCTGCACGTCCGGCGTCTCGACGCCCTTGTCGTCGGTCTTGACCTCGATGTCCACCGTGAGGCGGCCACCTTCGGTCAGGCGCCCGAACAGCAGTTCGTCCGCCAGGGCCCGCCGGATCGTGTCCTGGATCAGGCGCTGCATCGGGCGCGCGCCCATCAGCGGGTCGAAGCCCTTCTTCGCCAGGTACTTGCGCAGGCTGTCGGTGAAGGTGACCTCCACCTTCTTCTCGGCGAGCTGCTGCTCCAGCTGGAGCAGGAACTTGTCGACGACGCGCAGGATGATCTGCTCGTCCAGCGGCTTGAAGCTGACGATGGCGTCCAGGCGGTTGCGGAACTCCGGCGTGAACAGGCGCTTGATGTCCGCCATCTCGTCGCCGGGGCTGCGCTCCGTCGTGAAGCCGATCACGGACTTGTTCATGGTCTCGGCGCCCGCGTTCGTGGTCATGATGATGATCACGTTGCGGAAGTCGGCCTTGCGTCCGTTGTTGTCGGTCAGCGTGCCGTGGTCCATCACCTGCAGCAGCACGTTGAAGATGTCCGGATGCGCCTTCTCGATCTCGTCGAGCAGCAGCACCGCGTGCGGCTTCTTCGTGATGGCTTCGGTGAGCAGGCCGCCCTGGTCGAAGCCGACGTAGCCCGGGGGCGCGCCGATCAGGCGCGACACCGCGTGCCGCTCCATGTACTCCGACATGTCGAAGCGGATCAGCTCGATGCCCATGATGTAGGCCAGCTGCTTCGCCGCTTCGGTCTTGCCGACGCCCGTGGGGCCGGAGAACAGGAAGGCGCCGATCGGCTTGTCGCCGCGGCCGAGGCCGCTGCGCGCCATCTTCACGGAGGCCGCCAGCACGTCGAGTGCCTTGTCCTGGCCGAACACCACCGACTTCAGGTCGCGTTCCAGCGTCTGCAGCTTGCTGCGGTCGTCGTTGGAGACGGACGCGGGCGGGATGCGCGCGATCTTGGCGACGATCTCCTCGACTTCCGCCTTGGAGATGGTCTTCTTGCGCTTGTTCACCGGCAGGATGCGCTGGGCGGCGCCGGCCTCGTCGATCACGTCGATGGCCTTGTCCGGCAGGTGGCGGTCGTTGATGTACTTGGCCGAGAGCTCCGCGGCCGCCTGCAGCGCGCCGGCGGCGTACTTCACGCTGTGGTGCTCCTCGAAGCGGCTCTTGAGCCCCTTGAGGATCTCGATCGTCTGCTCCACGCTCGGCTCGACCACGTCGACCTTCTGGAAGCGCCGCGACAGGGCCGCGTCCTTCTCGAAGATGCCGCGGTACTCGGTGAACGTCGTCGCTCCGATGCACTTGAGCGCGCCCGAGGACAGCGCCGGCTTCAGCAGGTTGGACGCGTCCAGCGTGCCGCCCGACGCCGCGCCGGCGCCGATGAGGGTGTGGATCTCGTCGATGAAGAGGATCGCGTTCGGCTTGTCCTTCAGCGAGCGCAGCACGCCCTTGAGGCGCTGCTCGAAGTCGCCGCGGTACTTGGTGCCCGCCAGCAGCGCGCCCATGTCCAGCGAGTAGACGTTCGAGTCCGCGAGGATCTCCGGCACGTCCTTCTGCACGATGCGCCAGGCCAGGCCTTCCGCGATCGCGGTCTTGCCCACGCCCGCCTCGCCCACCAGCAGCGGGTTGTTCTTGCGGCGGCGGCACAGGATCTGGATCACGCGCTCGACCTCGTACTCGCGGCCGATCAGCGGGTCGATCTTGCCGTCCTTGGCCTGCTGGTTCAGGTTGACGGTGAACTGCTCGAGCGGCGAGGCCTTCTCGTTCTTCTCGCCGCCCTCCTCGCCTTCGGAGCCGGTGTTCTCGCCGCTCTTGGCCGGCTCGGGCGGGTCGCTCTTCTTGATGCCGTGCGCGATGTAGTTCACCACGTCGAGACGGGTGACCCCCTGCTGGTGCAGGTAGTACACGGCGTGCGAATCCTTCTCGCCGAAGATGGCGACGAGCACGTTGGCGCCGGTCACTTCCTTCTTGCCGTTGCCGGTGGACTGCACGTGCATGATCGCGCGCTGGATGACGCGCTGGAAGCCCAGCGTCGGCTGGGTGTCCACGTCGTCCGTGCCGGCGACCTGCGGCGTGTTGTCCTTGATGAAGTTGGCCAGCGACTTGCGCAGGTCGTCGATGTTGGCGCTGCACGCGCGCAGCACCTCGGCCGCGCTGGGATTGTCCAGCAGGGCCAGCAAGAGATGCTCCACGGTGATGAACTCGTGGCGCTGCTGACGCGCTTCCACGAAGGCCATGTGGAGGCTGACTTCCAATTCCTGGGCAATCATGAGATTTCCTTCTGCCTGTCGTTCAAAACGTACTCTGTTCCTCTGAGTCCCGGCTTACTCCACCGGTTCACTCACACACTGCAGGGGATGCCCCGCCTGGCGGGCGGCCTCCTGCACCTGCTGGACCTTGGTCGCCGCGACGTCCCTCGAATAGACGCCGCAGATCCCTTTTCCGTCCAGGTGGATCTTCAGCATGATCTGTGTCGCCGTCTCTCTGTCCTTGTTGAAAAACTCCTGGATGACCACCACCACGAATTCCATGGGCGTGTAGTCGTCGTTCAGCATGACGACCTGGTACATCTGCGGGGGTTTGGTCTTCTGGGTTTTCCGCTCTGCCACCACCGAACCGCCGTCGTCGTCCGACGGCCGGATGACGGGACCGGCCGGGGGCGGGAGGGGTGTACGACTGGCCATGAAAATCATTCTATCGAGCGGGAATCGCACCCGCCGACCCAAGGTGAATTGGTGACGCTGCCGTCACATTCAAGCGACAAGGATCGATGCTCCCCATTTTTGAAGCACGCCGGCGTGCGGCCGGGCAGGAATTTGCCGCTTCCGCCGCCAGTCGCGCCGGATAAGTGAAATTATTGACAGTCGCGCTGGCTTCAAGGACACTCGCCCGCACTTGAGGGAACAAAAAACGGGGGCGAGCATCATGCCGACCGGCACAGTCAAATGGTTTAACGATGCCAAGGGGTTCGGCTTCATCGAGCCCGACGGAGGCGGCTCGGACGTCTTCGCGCACTTCTCCGCGATCACGATGGAAGGCTTCAAGACGCTGAAGCAGGGCTCCCGCGTCAGCTTCGACATCCAGGAAGGTCCGAAGGGCCAGCTCGCGCAGAACATCCAGCAGCAGCCCGGCCCCATCCAGACCCAGCCCTCGGCGCCCGACCGCCCGCAGCGCCAACCCAAGGTGCGCGCGCCCCAGTTCCACGCGGCCGGCGGCCACGGCGGAGAGCACGCCCAGAAGTGAGCTGAGTCCCGGGCCGGCGGCCAGCCCCTAGACTCGGGGCACCCATGTCGCTGCTGCTGGTCCTGCTGCTGCCCTTCGCGGGCGCGGCCATCGCCTCCCTCTTCCCCACGCGCGCCCGCAATGCGCAAGCGGCCTGGTCGGGCTTCGTCGCGCTCGCCACGGCGGCGCCCATCGCCCTGCTGTTCCCCCAGGTCCGGCACGGCGGCGTGCTGACGGAGCGGGTCGAATGGCTGCCCAGCCTCGGGCTGGACATCGTGGTGCGCATCGACGGCTTCGCCTGGATGTTCGCGCTGCTGGTGACCGTCATCGGCGCGCTGGTGGTCCTGTACGCACGCTACTACCTCTCGCACGACGACCCGGCCAAGCGCTTCTACTCGCTGCTGCTGGGCTTCATGGGGGCGATGCTGGGCGTCGTCGTGTCGGGCAACCTGGTGCAGCTGGTCGTGTTCTGGGAGCTCACCAGCCTGTTCTCCTTCCTGCTGATCGGTTACTGGTACCACCGCAAGGACGCGCGGCGCGGCGCGCGCATGGCTTTCACCGTGACGGCGGCGGGAGGGCTGGCCCTGCTGGCCGGCGTGCTGCTGATCGGCCACATCGTCGGCAGCACCGACCTGGACGTCGTGCTCGCCGCGGGCGACCGCATCCGCACCCATGCGCTCTACCCGCTGGCGCTGCTGCTCGTGCTGCTGGGCGCGCTGACCAAGAGCGCCCAGTTCCCCTTCCACTTCTGGCTGCCGCGCGCGATGGCGGCGCCGACGCCGGTCTCCGCCTACCTGCACTCCGCGACGATGGTGAAGGCCGGCGTGTTCCTGCTGGCGCGCCTGTGGCCCGTGCTCGCCGGCACGGACTCCTGGTTCTGGATCGTCGGCGGCGCCGGCGCCGCGACGCTGCTGCTGGGCGCCTACGTCGCGATGTTCCAGAACGACCTGAAGGGGCTGCTGGCGTATTCGACCATCAGCCACCTCGGGCTGATCACGCTGCTGCTCGGGCTGAACAGCGAACTCGCGGCCGTCGCGGCCGTGTTCCACATGATGAATCACGCGACCTTCAAGGCTTCGCTGTTCATGTCCGTCGGCATCATCGACCACGAGACCGGCACGCGCGACATGCGCCGGCTGGACGGCCTGTTCCGCTTCATGCCTTACACGGGCACGCTGGCCATGGTGGCTTGCGCGGCCATGGCCGGCGTGCCGCTGCTCAACGGCTTCTTGTCCAAGGAGATGTTCTTCGCCGAGACCGTGTTCGTCACCGGCCAGCCCTGGCTGGAGTACGGCCTGCCGGCGCTCGCCACGCTGTACGGCATCTTCGCGGTCGTGTACTCGCTGCGCTTCGGGCACGACGTGTTCTTCGGCCCGCGGCCGGTGGGCCTGCCGCGCGAGCCCGAGGAGCCGCCACACTGGATGCGCGTGCCGGTCGAATTGCTCGTGCTGGCCTGCTTGGTGGTCGGTGTCGCGCCCGCGCTGGTGATCGGGCCGGCGCTCGAGGCCGCGGCAAGGCCGGTCGTCGGCGGGCGGCTGCCCGAGTTCAGTCTCGCCGTCTGGCACGGCGTCAACCCGGCCCTGGTCATGAGCCTGGTCGCCCTCGCCGGAGGCCTGGCGGTGTACCTGCGCTACGCGCAACGCTTCAAGCAGCGCAAGCAGCGCGGCTCGCCCTTGCTCGGCGCCCTCGACGGGCAGCACATGTTCGAGACGGGCCTCGCCTGGCTGACCGGCCGGGCGCGCACGCTGCTGCGCTGGGCCGGCACCCGCCGGCTGCAGCCGCAGGTCCTCTGCCTGCTGGTGGTGTCCGGTGCGGCCGGCCTCGGGTCGGCGCTGATCGTCCCGCTGGAATGGGGCGACCGTGCCCGGGTCCCGGCCAGCCTCGAATTCGTGCTGCTCTGGGTGGCGGGCGCGGGTTGCGCCATCGGCGCCGCATGGCAGGCCAAGTACCACCGGCTGGTGTCGCTCGCGCTGCTCGGGGGCGTGGGCCTCGTGATCTGCCTCACCTTCGCGTGGTTCTCGGCGCCCGATCTCGCGCTGACGCAGCTGGCGGTGGAAGCGGTGACGACGGTGCTGTTCCTGCTGGGCCTGCGGTGGCTGCCCAAGCGGCTGGAGCGCGACCATCCCTTGCAGGCCGCGCGCGCGGCGTGGCGCCGCCGACGCGACCTCGCCCTGGCGGCGGCGACGGGCATGGGGCTGGCGGCCCTCTCGTACGCCATGCTCACGCGCACGGCGCCGCAGAGCATCTCGCCCTTCTTCCTGGCCCGCGCGCTGCCGGAAGGCGGCGGCACCAACGTGGTCAACGTGATGCTGGTGGACTTCCGCGCCTTCGACACCTTGGGCGAGATCACCGTGCTGGCCGCCGTGGCCCTGACGGTCTACGCGCTGTTGCGTCGCTTCCGGCCCCCCGGCGAGACGATCGCGCCGCCGCCCCAGCAGCAGCGCATCGCGCCGGACGCGCGCAGCGACCTGGTGCGGCCGCGGCAGACGGGCGACGACGAGCGCGGCTACCTGATCGTGCCCGCCGTGCTGGTGCGGCTGCTGCTCCCGGTGGCCGGCGTACTGGCGCTGCACCTCTTCCTGCGCGGCCACAACGAGCCGGGCGGCGGCTTCGTCGCCGGGCTGGTCATGGCGATCGCCTTCATCGCGCAGTACATGGTGGGGGGGACGCACTGGGTCGAGGCCCGCATGAACCTGCGGCCGCCGCGCTGGATCGCCGCCGGGCTGCTGCTGTCGCTCGCCACCGGCCTCGGCGCGCTGGCGTTCGGCTATCCCTTCCTGACTTCGCACACCGCGCATTTCCAGCTGCCGCTGTTCGGCGAGATCCACCTGCCGAGCGCGTTCTTCTTCGACCTCGGGGTGTTCGCGGTGGTGCTGGGTTCGGTGCTGCTCCTGCTGACCGCGCTGGCCCACCAGTCGCTGCGCGCGCAGCGCCGCCCGCAACAAGGCCCGGGAGCGACCAGCTGATGGAAATCGTCATCTCCCTCGCGATCGGCGTGCTCGCCGCGGCCGGCGTGTGGCTGGTGCTGCGGCCGCGGACCTTCCAGGTGCTGGTCGGCCTGTCGCTGCTCTCGTACGCGGTCAACCTGTTCATCTTCAGCGTGGGCAGCCTCGCCATCGACCGCGAGCCGATCGTGCAGGCGGCCCTGCAGCCGACGCTCCAGGACTATTCCGATCCCCTGCCGCAGTCCCTGGTGCTCACCGCGATCGTGATCGGCTTCGCGACGACGGCGCTGTTCCTGGTCGTGCTGCTGGCGCTGCGCGGCCTGAGCGGCAGCGACCACGTGGACGGTGAGGAGGAGCGGCCGTGATGCAGCTCTCGATGGCACATCTCATCGTGCTGCCGGTGCTGCTGCCGCTCGCCTTCGCCGCGCTCCTGGCGGGCCTGGGCGAACGGCGCCGGCGCGCCAAGGCGGCGCTGAGCCTGCTGTCGTGCGTGCTGATGCTCGCCACGGCCATCGCGCTGCTGCTCTGGGTGGACCGGGCCGCCACTCCCGGCGCCTTCGGCGTCTACCTCCCCGGCAACTGGAGCGTCCCCTTCGGCATCGTGCTGGTCGTCGACCGCCTCTCCGCCCTGATGCTGGTGCTGTCGGCCACCGCGGGGCTGGCGACGCTCCTGTTCTCGCTGGCGCGCTGGCACCGGGCCGGGGTGCACTTCCACCCGCTGCTGCAGATGCAGCTGATGGGCCTGAACGGCGCCTTCCTCACGGCCGACCTGTTCAACCTGTTCGTGTTCTTCGAAGTGCTGCTCGCCGCGTCCTACGGGCTGCTGCTCCACGGCGGCGGCGGGCCGCGGGTGCGGGCGGGGCTGCACTACATCGCCGTCAACCTCTTCGCCTCGCTGCTGTTCCTGGTCGGCGTGGCCCTGCTCTACGGCGTCACCGGCACGCTGAACATGGCGGACGTGGCAGCCAAGCTGTCCGCCGTGCCGGCGTCCGACCGCGGCTTGCTGCACGCGGCCGCGGCGCTGCTGGGCGTCGCCTTCCTCACCAAGGCCGCGGTGTGGCCCCTGAACTTCTGGCTCGTTCCCGCCTACGCCGCGGCAAGCACGCCGGTTTCCGCCCTGTTCGCGATCCTGACCAAGGTGGGCGCGTACGCGGTGCTCCGCCTCTGGACGCTCTGCTTCCCCGCCAGCGCGGGCGCTTCGGCGCTGTTCGGCGGCCACGTGCTCGTCTGGGCCGGCCTGGCCACGCTCGCGTTCGGTGCCGTGGGCATGATGGCCTCGCAGCGTCTCGCCCGCCTGGCCGGCTACAGCATCATCGCGTCGTCCGGGACGCTGGTGGCGGCGACGGGCTTCGACGATCCCGCGCTGACCGCGGGTGCGCTTTTCTACCTGGCCAGCGCGACGCTCGCGGCCGGCGCCATGTTCCTGCTGGTCGAACTCATGGACCGCGCGCGGGCCCTGGAAGTCGACCTGCCGTCGGCGGTCGTGACCGACGTGCGGCTGCCGGCGTTCGCGGAGACGGACCGCCACGCGGACGCCAACCTCGACGACGACCAGACGGTGCTGATCGGCCGGGCGATCCCCGCGGCCGTGGCCTTCCTGGGCCTGGCCTTCATGCTCGCGACCCTGGTGCTGGCGGGCCTGCCGCCGCTTTCCGGCTTCGTCGCCAAGGTGGCGATGCTTGACGCACTGCTCGAACTGCCGTCCGGCGCCGGTCCGTACGGCGGCCGGGGCGCGCTGTTCGCGCTGCAGATCCTCTCCGGGCTGCTCGCCGCCATCGCGCTGTCGCGCATCGGCATGCGGCTGTTCTGGAGTCCCGAGGACCAGTCGGCCACGCGCCTGCGGGTGGCGGAGACCGCGCCGGTGGCCCTGCTGCTCGGCACGTGCGTGGCGCTGGTCGTGGCGGCCGAACCGGCGCTGCGCTACATGCGCGACACGGCCGACGCGCTGCACGACCCGCAGCAGTACATCCGCACCGTGCTGTCGGCGCGACCGCTGCCGTACCCGTCGCAGGTGAAGCCATGAAGCGCTGGCTGCCTTCGCCCTTCCTCTCGCTCGCGCTCGCCGCCATGTGGCTGCTGCTGAACCGCTCCCTGTCCCCTGGGCACCTGTTCCTGGCCGTGCTCGTGGGCTGGCTGATGCCCTGGCTGATGGCGCCGCTGCGGCCCGCCGCCGGGCGCATCGCGCGGCCGGGCGTGCTGCTGCGGCTGGTGCTGCGCGTGGGCGGCGACGTGATCGTCTCCGCGTTGCAGGTCGCCGGCGGCGTGCTCCTGGCGCGGCGCCGCGCACCGCGCGCCCGTTTCCTCGTCGTCCCGCTGGAGCTGCGCGACCCCTTCGCGCTGGCCGCGCTCGCCTGCATCACCACGGTCGTCCCGGGGACGGTCTGGGCCGAGCTGTCGCGCGACCGCTCGCAGCTGCGCCTGCACGTCTTCGACGAGGCCGGCGACGAGGACTTCATCCAGCGCTACAAGACGCGCTACGAAGCCCCCCTGAAGGAGATCTTCGAACCATGACCCCCCTGCTGTCCTGGGCGGTCGCCGCCACCCTGGTGCTGTACGCCGTCGCGATCGTGCTGGCGCTGGTGCGCGTGCTCCGCGGCCCGCGCGCGCAGGACCGCGTGCTGGCCCTCGACTTCATGTTCATCGTGGCGCTGCTCGCGATGATGGTGCTGGCGATCCGCTACGACAGCCGCATGTACTTCGAAGGCGCCCTGCTGATGGCGCTGTTCGGGTTCGTGGGATCGGCGGCCCTGGCCAAGTTCCTGCTGCGCGGGGAGGTCATCGAATGAGCGACGTCCTGGTCGCCGCGCTGCTGGTCGGCAGCGGGCTGCTGGCGCTGGTCGGCGCGATCGGCCTGGTGCGCCTGCCGGACTTCTTCCTGCGCATGCACGCGCCCTCGCTCGCCTATACGCTGGGGAGCTGGCTGGTGACGCTGGCGACGGTGGTCCACTTCACCGCACACGAGGGCGTGCTGTCGCTGCACGCCTGGCTGATCATCGTCCTGCTGTCGATCACGGCGCCCGTCACCACGGTGCTGCTGGCGCGCGCCGCCCTGTTCCGCGGCCGGGCGAACGCGCCGGAGGAAGTGCCGCCGCCGCTGCAGGAGGGCGGCCGGTAGGGCCGCGCCGCGCCGGAGCCGGCGCGGCGGGAGGGGCGCCTCAGGCCTGCGCGGCCGCCAGCGCCTTGTTGAAGGTCTCGCTGGGGCGCATCACCGCGGTGACCTTGGCGCGGTCCGGGAAGTAGTAGCCGCCGATGTCGACCGGCTTGCCCTGCACCGCATTGAGCTCGTCGACGATCTTCTGCTCGTTGTCCGCGAGCGCTGTGGCCAGCGGCGCGAAGCGCGCGGCCAGCTCCTTGTCCTCGCCCTGGGCGGCCAGCGCCTGCGCCCAGTACAGCGTCAGGTAGAACTGGCTGCCGCGGTTGTCCAGCTGGCCGGTCTTGGGCGACGGGCCCTTGTTGTTCTCCAGCAGCTTGCCGGTGGCGGCGTCGAGCGCGTCGGCAACGACCTTCGCCTTGGCGTTGCCGGTCTTGAGGCCTTCGTCCTCGAGGCTCACCGCCAGGGCCAGGAACTCGCCGAGCGAATCCCAGCGCAGGTGGTTCTCCTCCACCAGCTGCTGCACGTGCTTCGGCGCCGAGCCGCCCGCGCCGGTCTCGTACATGCCGCCGCCCGCCATCAGCGGCACGATGGACAGCATCTTGGCGCTGGTGCCCAGCTCCATGATGGGGAACAGGTCGGTCAGGTAGTCGCGCAGGATGTTGCCGGTGACGCTGATGGTGTCCTTGCCGCGCATCACGCGCTCCAGCGTGTAGCGCATGGCGCGCACCTGGCTCATCACCTTGATGGTGAGCCCGTTCGTGTCGTGCTCCGCCAGGTACTTCGCGACCTTCTTGCGCAGTTCCGACTCGTGCGGACGGTAGTTGTCCAGCCAGAACACCGCTTCCATGCCGGAGTTGCGGGCGCGCGTGACGGCCAGCTTCACCCAGTCGCGGATCGCGGCGTCCTTGACCTGGCACATGCGCCAGATGTCGCCCTGCTCCACGTTCTGCGTCAGCAGCACCTCGCCGGTGGCCAGGTCGGTGATGTTGGCGACGCCGTCTTCCGGCACCTCGAAGGTCTTGTCGTGCGAGCCGTATTCCTCGGCCTGCTGCGCCATCAGGCCCACGTTGGGCACCGTGCCCATGGTCTTCGGGTCGAAGTTGCCGTGCCACTTGCAGAAGTTGATGATCTCCTGGTAGATGCGGGCGAAGGTCGACTCCGGGATCACCGCCTTGACTTCCTTCAGGCGGCCGTCGGCGCCGTACATCTTGCCGCCGGCGCGGATCATGGCCGGCATGGAGGCGTCGACGATCACGTCGTTGGGCGAATGGAAGTTGGTGATGCCCTTGGCCGAATCCACCATCGCCAGCGCCGGACGGTTCTCCAGGCAGGCATGCAGGTCGCGCTTGATCTCGTCCTGCTGCGACTGCGGCAGCGCGGAGATCTTGTCGTACAGGTTGGCCATGCCGTTGTTGACGTTCACGCCCAGCTCGTCGAACAGCTTGCCGTGCTTCTCGAAGGCTTCCTTGTAGAAAGCGCGCACGCAGTGGCCGAACACGATGGGGTGCGAGACCTTCATCATGGTGGCCTTCACGTGCAGCGAGAACATCACGCCGGTGTTCTTGGCGTCCTCGATCTGCTTCTCGTAGAAGGCGATCAGCGCCTTCTTGCCCATGAACATCGAGTCGATGATCTCGCCTTCCAGCAGCGAAACCTTCGGCTTGAGGATGATGGTCTTGCCCGACTTCGTCACCAGCTCCATCTTGACGTCGCGCGCCTTGTCGAGCGTCATCGACTTCTCGCTGGCGTAGAAGTCGCCGCCGACCATGTGCGAGACGTGCGTGCGCGAGGCCTGGCTCCACTCCGCCATGCTGTGCGGGTTCTTGCGTGCGTACTCCTTGACGGCGCGCGGCGCGCGGCGGTCGGAGTTGCCTTCGCGCAGCACCGGATTGACCGCGGAGCCCAGCACCTTGCCGTAGCGCTGGCGGATGGCTTTCTCCTCGTCCGTCTTCGGGCTCTCCGGATACTCGGGAACCATGTAGCCCCGTGCGCGCAGCTCGCGGATCGCGCCCACCAGCTGGTTCTGCGAGGCGCTGATGTTCGGCAGCTTGATGATGTTGGCATCCGGCTGCAGCGTCTTCCTGCCCAGCTCCGCCAGCGTGTTGGCCACTTTCTGCTGCTCGGAGAGGAACTCGGGGAATTCGCCGAGGATGCGGTTGGCCACGGAGATGTCGCTCTCCACCACCTCGATGCCTGCGGCCGCGGCGAAGGTCCGCACGATCGGCAGGAAGGAGTGCGTCGCCAGGTACGGCGCTTCGTCGGTCAGCGTGTAGATGATCTTGGAACGGTCGGCAGCCAAGGGGTGTCTCTCTGGAAGGTTGTGGGGGGCGCAGGCGCCACGATGCGAGCCGCTATTTTAGGCTGTGGAACGGGATGGGCTTTCCGGGCAAGAAAAAAGCCGCCCCGGGGCGGCTTGGCGCGAGGGCGGCGGCGCTCACATGTGGTCGATCATCACCTGGCCGAAGCCCGAGCAGCTGACCTGCGTCGCGCCGTCCATGAGGCGGGCGAAGTCGTAGGTGACCTTCTTCGACAGGATCGCCTTCTCGAGGGAGCTGATGATCAGATCGGCTGCTTCGGTCCAGCCCATGTGGCGCAGCATCATCTCGGCCGAGAGGATCTCGGAGCCGGGGTTCACGTAGTCCTTGCCCGCGTACTTGGGCGCCGTGCCGTGGGTGGCCTCGAACATCGCGACGGAGTCGCTCATGTTGGCGCCGGGCGCGATGCCGATGCCGCCGACCTGCGCGGCCAGCGCGTCCGAGATGTAGTCGCCGTTCAGGTTCAGCGTGGCGACCACGCTGTACTCCGCCGGGCGCAGCAGGATCTGCTGCAGGAAGGCGTCGGCGATCGCGTCCTTGACGGTGATGTCCTTGCCGGTGCGCGGATTCCTGAACTTCATCCAGGGGCCGCCGTCGATCTCCACCGCGCCGAATTCCTTCTTGGCCAGGGCGTAGCCCCAGTCGCGGAAGCCGCCTTCGGTGAACTTCATGATGTTGCCCTTGTGCACCAGCGTCACCGAGGGCCTGTCGTTGTCGATCGCGTACTGGAAGGCCTTGCGCACCAGGCGCTCGGTGCCCTCGATGGACACCGGCTTGATGCCGATCGCGGAGGTGGCCGGGAACCGGATCTTCTTGACGCCCATTTCCTTCGTCAGGAAGTCGATGACCTTCTTCGCCTTCTCGGTGCCCGCCTCGTACTCGATGCCGGCGTAGATGTCCTCCGAGTTCTCGCGGAAGATGACCATGTTGGTCTTCTCGGGTTCCTTCAGCGGCGAAGGCACGCCCTTGAAGTACTGGATCGGGCGCAGGCACACGTAAAGATCGAGTTCCTGCCGCAGGGCGACGTTCAGCGAGCGGATGCCGCCGCCCACCGGCGTGGTCAGCGGGCCCTTGATGGAGACCACGTACTCGCGCGACGCTTCCAGGGTCTCGTCGGGCAGCCAGACGTCGGGGCCGTACACGCGGGTGGCCTTCTCGCCGGCGAACATCTCCATCCAGTGGATCTTCTTCTGGCCCCCGTAGGACTTCGCGACCGCCGCGTCCACCACCTTCAGCATCACCGGCGTGATGTCGACGCCGGTGCCGTCGCCCTCGATGTACGGGATGATCGGCTGGTCCGGCACGTTCAGGGACATGTCGGCGTTGACGGTGATCTTCTGGCCCTGGGAAGGGACCTTGATGTGCTGGTAGGCCATGAGGGAAATTCTAGCGGTGAAACTTTGCCGCCTCCGCCACGGCCTTGCCGCACACGGCCGTGTCAACCGGCAGGCGGACTGCCGCGTTGGCGGGAGGTCTGACACCCGTCAGGCGATTTCCAAAACAGACCCTGAAGGAAAAAACCATGTCCAAGCTGCTTGCCGCCCTGATCGCCGGCCTGTTCTCCGCCGCCGTGTTCGCCCAGGCGACCCCCGCGACCCCGGCCACGCCCGCGACCCCGGCTGCGCCGGCCGCCAAGGCCGAAGCCAAGAAGGAAGACAAGGCCGCCGCCAAGACCGAGAAGAAGGAAGAGAAGGCCGCTGCGAAGACGGAGAAGAAGGAAGAGAAGGCCGCCGCCAAGACCGAGAAGAAGTCGACCAAGAAGGCCGCCGCCAAGAAGGAAGAAGCCAAGAAGGAAGAGAAGAAGTCCTGATCGACTTCGGAAGTTCTCGCGAAAGCCCGCTCCGGCGGGCTTTTTCTTTGGTGCGGGTTCCTCGGTGAATACCCTGAAGGACGAAGGCGGGGTCAACGCCGCCGGCGAACGCCTCGTTACGTGAAGGCCCACCGGGGTCCCCCGGCGGCCCAACCACCCGGAACCACCGAAAGGACCTCCCATGCGCAAGCTCCTCGCCGCCCTGATCGCCGGCCTGTTCTCCGCCGCCGTGTTCGCGCAGGCCACGCCCGCGACGCCGGCCACTCCCGCGACCCCGGCTGCTCCGGCCGCCAAGGCCGAAGCCAAGAAGGACGACAAGGCCGCCGCCAAGACGGAGAAGAAGGCCGCCAAGTCCACCAAGAAGACCGCCAAGAAGGATGCCAAGGCCGACGCCAAGGCCGAAAAGAAGTCCTGATCCCGGCTTCGTTTCGCTGACGATGCCCGCCGCGCGCGGGCATTTTCACGTCCGCCTTGCGACAATGCTTCCCATGCTCAAGCCTTTTGCCTTCGCCCTCTCCTTGGCCTTCGCGGCTGCCGCCGCTTCCGCCCAGGAACCGCAGATGAACCTGCCGCGCGTGAAGCTCGCCGCCGGCATGCACCAGATCGACGCCCAGGTGGCGGCCACGCCGGACCAGCGCATGACGGGGCTGATGCACCGCAAGGAGATGCCGCAGCACGAAGGCATGCTGTTCGTCTTCGAGATGCCTTCGCAGCAGTGCTTCTGGATGAAGAACACCCTGCTGCCGCTGTCCATCGCGTTCGTGGCGGACGACGGCACGATCGTCAACATCGACGAAATGGCCCCCCAGACGCTCGACTCGCACTGCTCCGTGAAGCCGGTGCGCTACGTGCTGGAGATGAACAAGGGGTGGTTCGCCCGGAAGGGCATCAAGGCGGGCGACAAGCTGGCCGGACAGCCGTTCAAGTGAGCCTTCGTCATTCCCGCGCAGGCGGGGACCCAGGGCATCCATGAGAAAAGGGCCGCAACGCGGCCCTTTCTTTCGACTCCGGCTCCCCGCCTCCGCGGGGAGGACGCTCAACCGAAGTTCTTCGCGGCGAAGTCCCAGTTGACCAGCTTGTCCAGGAAGGTCTCGACGAACTTGGGCCGCAGGTTGCGGTAGTCGATGTAGTACGCGTGCTCCCACACGTCGACGGTCAGCACCGCCTTGTCGGCGGTGGTGAGCGGCGTGCCGGCCGCGCCCGTGTTGACGATGTCGACGGTGCCGTCCGGCTTCTTCACCAGCCAGGTCCAGCCCGATCCGAAGTTGCCGACGGCGGACTTCACGAAGGCCTCGCGGAAGGCCTGGTAGCTGCCCCACTTGGCGTTGATCGCCTGCGCCAGCGCGCCGGTGGGCTCGCCGCCGCCATTGGGCTTCATGCAATTCCAGAAGAAGGTGTGGTTCCACACCTGCGCGGAGTTGTTGTAGATCGCGCCCGAGGACTTCTTGATGATGTCCTCCAGCGGCATGTTCTCGAACTCGGTGCCCTTCTGCAGGTTGTTCAGGTTCACCACGTACGCGTTGTGGTGCTTGCCGTGGTGGTACTCGAGGGTTTCCTGCGAGTAGTGGGGCGCCAGCGCGTCGATGGGATACGGCAGGGGGGGCAGGACGTGTTCCATGGCTCTTCTTTCCTTGTGGGCTGTGGTATCGAACGGGCCGATTCTAGGCGGGAGCGCCGGGGCCGGGCTGCACGCGCAGATCAACCTCGCCATCGGCAAGGGCGGCCCGCACCGCCTGCCCGGGCTGCGCCTGCGCGACACTGGTGATCGCGTGGCCGGAAGCCGCATCGGTCAGCAGCGCATAGCCGCGCTGCAGCACCAGGCGCGGGTCGAGCAGCTGCAGGCGCATCTCGAGGCGTTCCACGCGGCGCTCCGACCGGGCCATGCGCTCGGCCAGGCCGGCACGCAGGCGCTCCTCCGCGCGCGCGAGCTGGTCGTGCGCGCGCTGGCCGCGCGCACCCAGTGCGAACCGCAGGCGCTGCGCCTGCCGCTCGATGCGCAGGTGCTGCTGGGCCGTGCGCGTCGACGGCCGCCCGAGGTGCGCCGCGGCCTGGTCGAGGCGCTGGCTGGCGCGGTCGAGCCGGCGCCAAGTCGCGTCCTGCAGGCGCTCGTGCAGCAGCCCGAGCGCGGACACCCAGGTTTCCAGCGGCTGCGCGGCCAGTTCCGCGGCGGCGGTCGGGGTCGGCGCCCGCAGGTCGGCGCAGAAGTCCGCGATGGTGAAGTCGGTCTCGTGGCCGACGCCGCTCACGAGAGGGACCGGGCTGCGCACGATCGTGCGTGCCAGCTGTTCGTCGTTGAACGCCCAGAGGTCCTCGATCGAGCCGCCGCCGCGCACCAGCAGGATCACGTCGATCGTGCCCTGCGCGGCCACGCCGTAGAGCGACTCCAGCGCGCCCACGAGTTCGGCCGGCGCCTGCGATCCCTGCACGGCCGCAGGGGCGAGGACCACCGGCACGTGCGGCGCGCGCCGCCGCAGGCAGGTCACGACGTCGTGCAGGGCCGCGGCGCCCAGCGACGTGGCGATGCCGATGCCGCGCGGCAGCAACGGCAGCTCGCGCTTGCGGGCGGCATCGAACAGGCCTTCCGCTTCCAGCAGGGCCTTCAGGCGCAGGAACTGCTCGAACAGCGCGCCCTGCCCGGCCCGCCGCATGCTCTCCACGACCAGCTGCAGGTCACCGCGTTGCTCGTAGACGCCGAGGCGACCCGTCACCTCCACCAGCTCGCCGTCGCGCGGCGAGAAGGTGAGCATGCCGGCCGAGCGGCGGAACATCGCGCAGCGCACCTGCCCCTGCGCGTCCTTGAGCTGGAAGTAGCAGTGGCCGCTGGCCGCACGGGAGAAGCCGGAGATCTCGCCCCGCACCGCCACCGGGTTGAAGCGCGCCTCCAGCGCATCGGCCACCGCGCGGCAAAGCGCGCCCACGGCCCACACCCGCCGGGCCGGCGCGGGGAAGGGATCGCCGTCCGTCAACAAACTGCCTTCGATCAAGGGTAAACCCGATGGAAATTCATCCACAGCGCGCGATGCGCTGGCTGGGGCCCCATCGCTTCCGCGCAAACGCTGATTTTTCCGAGCAAGTGCTTGATTCCAAAAGAGAATTTCCTGCTCATTTGGTCATCGATCTGTCACGGTGAAGCATCGGCGCGGGCTGGCGGGGGTGGGAGGGGGATTTCTCAACAAAGTTATCCACAACTTTTGTGAGTGTCGTCCTACGGCCACGGCATCACGTCCTACACCATGAAACACCGCGATAATCCGCCGCACGCAAGGCGCGGAAAACGCGCCTCCGAAGCAGTTCTGAGACCCCGGCGGAGACCCCCTTTGCTTTCGATCATACAAGCCGCAGGCTGGCCGATCTGGCCGCTGGTTGCCTGCTCCATCCTGGCCATGGCCCTCATCATCGAGCGCTTCCTGAGCCTCAAGACGGGCAAGATCGCCCCGCCCAAGCTGCTCGACGAAGCGCTGGCGGTCTCCCGGACCTCGGTGCCGTCGCCGGATGTGGTCCGCCAGCTCGAGCAGAACTCGGCGCTGGGCGAAGTCCTGGCCAGCGGTTTCCGCGCGCTGAACTCCGATCCCCGCTGCAGCGAGGCCGACCTGCGCGCCAGCATGGAAAGCAGCGGCCGCGCGGTCGCCCACCGGCTGGAGCGCTACCTGAACGCACTGGCCACCATCGCTTCCGCGGCGCCGCTGCTGGGGCTGCTGGGCACCGTCATCGGCATGATCGAGATCTTCGGCTCGCAGGCCCCCACCGCCGGCGGGGCCCCGGGCGGCAACCCGGCGCAGCTGGCGCACGGCATCTCGGTCGCCCTGTACAACACGGCCTTCGGCCTGATCGTCGCGATCCCGGCGCTGATCTTCTGGCGCTACTTCCGCGGCCGCGTCGACGAGTACCTGCTCACGCTGGAGCTCGCCTCGGAACGCTTCGCCCGCCACCTCGTCCAGCTGCGCAGGGCATGAACTTCCGTCCCCGCGCCAAGGAAGAACCGGAGATCAACCTGATCCCGTTCATCGACGTGCTGCTGGTGGTGCTGATCTTCCTGATGCTGACCACCACGTACAGCAAGTTCACCGAGATGCAGCTGAAGCTGCCCGTGGCCGACACCGAGGCGCAGCGCGACTATCCCAAGGAAGTCGTCGTGGCCGTGTCCGCCGACGGGCGCTACATGATCAACAAGCAGCCGGTGGCCGGCCGCACGCCCGATGCCATCTCGGCGTCCCTGCTCGAGGCGGCCAAGGCCGGCAAGGAATCCGTGGTGATCATCAGCGCCGACGCGGCGGCCACGCACCAGTCGGTGATCACGGTGATGGAAGCGGCCCGCCGGGTCGGGCTCACGCAGATCACGTTCGCCACGCAATCGTCCGCGCAAGCCGGGGCGAAGTAGGCGTGCGCGAGGTGCTGCAGCGCACCTGGATGCGGCGCCGCGCGGCGGCCTGGGCGCTGCTCCCGGTGTCGCTCGCGTACGGGGGCCTCGTCGCCCTTCACCATGCCCTCTATGCCAGCGGCCTGAAGAAGCGCTATCGCGCGCGGGTGCCCGTGGTCGTGATCGGCAACGTCGTCGCCGGCGGCGCCGGCAAGACACCCGTCGTGCTGGAAACGGTGGAACACCTGCGCGGCCGCGGACTGTCCGTGGGCGTGGTGTCGCGCGGCTACGGCCGCAGTGACGGCGGCTGCCACGAGGTGCGGCCCGACGACGACCCCGCCCGCACGGGGGACGAGCCGCTCCTGCTGCGGCGCCGGTCCGGCGTGCCGGTGTTCGTCGCCGCGCGGCGCGCCGAAGCCGCCGAAGCGCTGCTGCAGGCGTATCCACGCACGCACGTGATCGTCAGCGACGACGGCCTGCAGCACCACGCCCTGGCGCGGGACATCGAGGTGTGCGTCTTCGACGCGCGTGGCGTGGGCAACGGCTTCCTCCTGCCGGCCGGGCCGCTGCGCGAACCCTGGCCGCGGCCCGTCGACTTCGTGCTGACCCACGGCGGTTTCCGCGGTGTGCCCGGCCATGCGATGCAACGCACCCTGGCCGCCTTCGCGCAGCGCGCGGACGGCACCAAGCGGCTGCTGGTGGAGTTCCGCGGCACGCCCTTCCACGCGCTCGCGGGCATCGCCCGGCCGGACACCTTCTTCACGATGCTGCGCGAAGCGGGCCTGGAGCCCGCGGTGACGCACGCGCTGCCGGACCACCATGGTTTCGCCGACGCGGACCGGCTTCCGCGCGACGCCGTGCTCCTCTGCACGGAGAAGGACGCCGTGAAGCTGTGGCGCCTGCGGCCCGACGCCTGGGCGGTGCCGCTGCAGCTGGCGATCCCCGATTCGTTCTGGCGGCCGTTCGACCGCCTGCTGGACGCGCGGCTATCATCGCCGCATGGATCCCCGCCTCCTTGAGCTGCTCGTCTGCCCGGTGACCAAGGGCCCGCTGGACTACGACCGCGAACGCCAGGAACTGCTCTCGCGCAGCGCCCGCCTGGCCTACCCGATCCGCGACGGCATCCCGGTGCTGCTCGAGGAAGAGTCCCGCACGCTCAGCGACGAGGAGCTCGAGCGCCTGCCCCCGCGCACCCCGCTCGTCTGATCCGCGCGTGAGCTTCACCGTCCTGATCCCGGCGCGGCTGGCGTCGACCCGCCTGCCCGACAAGCCGCTGGCCGACATCGCCGGCCTGCCCATGGTCGTGCGCGTTGCGCAACGCGCGGAGCAGTCGTCCGCCGGCCAGGTGATCGTCGCTGCGGACAGCAAACGCATCGCCGATGCCTGCAGCGAACACGGCGTGCGCGCGGTGCTGACGCGGCCCGACCATCCTTCCGGCAGCGACCGGCTGGCCGAAGCCTGCGAGCAGCTCGGCCTGGACCGCGACGACGTCGTGGTCAACGTGCAGGGCGACGAGCCGCTGATCGACCCCGCGCTGATCGATGCCGTCGCCGGGCTGCTGCAGCAGCGGCGCGAGGCCAGCATGAGCACCGCGGCGCATCCCATCGCCAGCGTGGGCGAGTTCACCAACCCGAACGTGGTGAAGGTCGTGCTGCAGGCCGACGGACTGGCGCTGTACTTCAGCCGCGCGCCGATCCCCTGGTGGCGCGACGGCTTCGCGGCCGGCGTGCAGGCGCTGCCCGATCCGGCGCCGTTGCGCCACGTCGGCATCTACGGCTACCGCGCCGGATTCCTGCGCGCCTTCCCGCGCTTGCCCCAGGCGCCCGTCGAATCGTGCGAGGCGCTCGAGCAGTTGCGCGCGCTCTGGCACGGCCACCGCATCGCCGTGCACGTCACTTCCACCGCACCCGGCGCGGGGGTCGATACGCCCGAGGACCTGGAGCGCGTGCGGCGCCTGTTCGCGTAAGTTCCCCGCGAGGGGTGCGTGCTATCCTCCCGGCCAACAGGCGCGAAGGCGGGCCCTGCGGCCGCGGCCCGCAGTGCCGAGCGATTCTGAACCATCCGAGGACTCCATGAGACTGATCCTGTTGGGCGCGCCTGGCGCCGGCAAAGGCACGCAGGCCGCATTTCTCTGCCAGAAGTACGGCATCCCGCAGATCTCCACCGGCGACATGTTGAGGGCCGCGGTCAAGGCCGGCACCCCGCTGGGGCTGGCCGCGAAGAAGGTGATGGACTCGGGGGCGCTGGTCAGCGACGACATCATCATCGGCCTCGTGAAGGAACGCCTTGCCCAACCCGATTGCGCCAAGGGCTTCCTCTTCGACGGGTTCCCGCGCACCATCCCGCAGGCGGAGGCGATGAAGAACGCGGGCGTCAAGATCGACTGCGTGCTGGAGATCGACGTGCCCTTCGAGGCCATCGTCGAGCGCATGAGCGGCCGCCGCTCGCACCCCGCCTCGGGCCGCACGTACCACGTGAAGTTCAATCCGCCCAAGGTCGAAGGCCGCGACGACGAGACCGGCGAGCCGCTGATCCAGCGCGACGACGACCGCGAGGAGACGGTGCAAAAGCGCCTGCAGGTCTATGCCGACCAGACGCGCCCGCTGGTGGAGTACTACGCCAGCTGGGCCAAGGCCGACCCGGCCCAGGCGCCCCGCGTGCGCAAGATCGACGGCATGGGGACCGTCGAGGAGATCACCGCGCGGGCGCTGAAGGCGCTGGCGAGCTGACTCAGGCCGGGCTGGACCGCAGCCCGTAGGCCTTGCCGTCCACGAACAGGTACTCCGCGCGCAGGATCGGCTCGCCCTTCTCTTCCTTGAAGGTGAAGCCGAGCACGCCGACCGTGGCCCCCGCCTTGATCGGCTCGACCTTCCACGCTTCCAGCCGCGTGAGCGGCGCCAGTTCGATCTCCCAGCGCCGGTCCTTGCGCGTCGGCGCCGCGGCCTTGGCCAGCAGCGCCTTGCCGTCGACGGAAGCGGATTGCGCGGGGATCGGCCGCGTGGCCAGGTCGGCAGGCAGGCGGTAGTCCGTCGGCAGTTCCAGCACCAGTTCGGCGTGCGGGTTCTGCCACTTCACCGAGGCGACGCGCCCTTGCAGGAACAGCGGGCGGTCCTGGTCGAAGCTGCTCCAGCCGTGGTGGGCACGCGCGGCCAGCGGCAGCGCCGCGGCGGCGATCAGGAAAGGTCGGCGTTTCATCATCGGGTACTCCTGTTCATTGGTAGGCGATCCAGCGGCCGCAGGCGAGCACGGCGAGCCAGAGCAGGGTCGACGTGACCATCAGCAGCTTCGCGACAGTGTCGCAGCGCGTCAGCGAGCCGCGGGCGTGGAACCAGGCCGCATTGCAACCGGCCGTGAAAAGCAGCAGCATCTTCAGGGTGAATGCGCGGTTGGCGAGCAGTTCGCCGGCCTGCGACGCGAACATCGCCAGGCCGGATGCGGCCGCGAGCGAAAAGCCGGCCACCGCCGTGCCGAGCGCCAGCCGTGCCAGCGGCAGCACGGGCAGCGCCGCACCCCGCCCGAAGACGCGCAGCTCCAGCAGCACGAGGTTGCCCAGCAGCAGCGCGATGCCGGAGATGTGGACGATCTCCAGGGCCGGGTAGGCCCACGGATGGGTCTGCAGGCCGGCGAACATCAGGCCATCAGCTCCAGCATGAGGGCAATGCGCGCCTGCAACGGCGAGAGCCCGCCCGCCGCCGGGAGCCGGTCCGCGGCATGCGCCAGCACGCGGCCTTGCGCGCAACGCGAACTGCGCCGCACGGCGACGCCGCGGTCCTGTGCCTGCAGCAGCGCCTCCTCCAGCGCGTGGTGCAGCGTGCCGTTGCCCGTGGCGGCGACCACCAGGCCCTGCACGCCATCGGCGACCAGCGCGCGCACGATCGCGCCGCCGGCGCCGGCGTGGCTCGTGACGATCTCCACTCGCGGCCAGCGGGCCGGCTCCGGCAGGGTGGCCACCGCGCGCGCAGGCGCGCCCTGCAACCAGGCGCGCAACTGGCGCAGCCTTCCAGCTTCGACGTAGGCGAGCACGCCGGCGTCGCCCGAGCTGAAGGCATCGAGCCGCGTGCCGTGTTCCTTGCGCACGTCCACCGGCCCGTGCACGGCGCCGGCGAACACCACGCTCACGCCCTGGGCCCCGCGCGTGGACGCGACGAGCACGGCATCGGCGAGGTTGCCCGGGCCGTCCGGTGCCGCGGCCGTTGCCGGGCGCATGGCGCCCGTCAGGACGACGGGCTTCGCCGGTGCGAGCACCGATTGCAGGAAGAAGGCCGTTTCCTCCATCGTGTCGGTGCCGTGGGTGACCACGATGCCCGCCACGTCCGCCTGCGCAAGCCAGTGCGCGCAGCGCGCGGCGAGATCGCGCCAGACCGCGAAGTCCATGTCCTTGCTGTCGATCTGGGCGACCTGCTCCGCCACCAGTTGCAGGCCTTCGGCGGCCCCGACACCCTGGAGCAGTTCCGCGATCCCGAGCTCCGCCGCCCGATAGCCGACCGCGTCCGCCGGCGAAGTCGCCCGCCCGGCGATCGTCCCGCCGGTGCCCAGTACCACGATTCTTTGCCCGCTCACTTGCATTCCCGCCCAAACTGTTCAAAAATACAGATACTGGATATCAACACAGTAAACCTTCCCTGCAGCGCACTCCGAGGAGCCCGCCATGATGGAAACGCCCAAGCTGACCGCCCGCCAGCAACAGATTCTGGACCTGATCCAGAGCGCCATCGCGCGCACGGGCGCGCCGCCCACGCGCGCCGAGATCGCGGCCGAACTCGGGTTCAAGTCCGCCAACGCGGCCGAAGAACACCTGCAGGCCCTCGCGCGCAAGGGCGTCATCGAACTCGTGAGCGGCACCTCGCGCGGCATCCGGCTCAAGGGCGATGCGCTGCGTTCCATCCACGAGTCGCGCATCAAGCAGTTCCAGCTGCCGCTGCAGGGCTTGGCGCAGCTGGCGCTGCCGCTGGTGGGCCGTGTCGCGGCGGGCTCGCCGATCCTCGCGCAGGAACACGTCGACCAGACCTACTACGTCGAAAGCGGGCTGTTCCAGCGCCGGCCCGACTACCTGCTCAAGGTGCGCGGCATGTCGATGCGCGACGCCGGCATCATGGATGGCGACCTGCTCGCGGTGCAGGCCACCCGCGACGCCAAGAACGGCCAGATCATCGTGGCGCGCCTCGGTGAAGACGTCACCGTCAAGCGCTTCCGCCGCAACAAGCACCTCATCGAGCTGCACGCGGAAAACCCGGACTACCCCACGATCGTGGTGGAGCCCGGCGAGCCCTTCGAAGTCGAGGGTATCGCGGTCGGGCTGATCCGCAACACGATGCTCATGTAACCCCCCGCGGCGACGCAGGTGGCAGGCGTATGGCGAGGCATCGCCATCACCCTGCGGCCGCCGCATTCCCGAATGAATCCTGCCTGTGTGCCAAACCAATCCAGGAGCTGTCACATGGCAACCGCATTCCTTCCCCTCGCCAACCTGTTCGCCGCACTGCAGGAGTTCGCCGCCTGGTTCGCCCCGCGCCCCGCGCCCGTGCCTTGCGTCGCCGTCCGCGCGACGCCGCCACGGCCCGTGCCGCAAACCGCAGCACGCATGCCGGCCAAGCCGCTGCGCGTGGTGCGGGTGTTCGAACCGAGCACGCCGCGGGCAGGCGCCGGCCGCATGGTGATCTCCGGCCGCATGGCGGACGTTTGCGCGGAACTCGAACGCCTGGCCGCGCAGGAGGCCCGCGGCCGCTGACAAGGGCTCAGCGCTGCGCGCCGGCCAGGTAATCGGACTTGCCCAGGTCCACGCCGTTGTGGCGCAGGATCGCATAGGCCGTCGTCACGTGGAAGAAGAAGTTGGGCAGCGCCCAGGTGGTGAGATAGGCCTGCGAGGTCATGGTGCGCGTCTTGTCGCGGCCGACCGGGAAGGTGATCTCCTTGTCTTCCGTGCCGTCCAGCGCACTTGCCGGCACGCTGCCCAGGTAGTCCAGCGTCTTCTGGATGCGCGCCTTCAGCTCGGCGAAGGTCTGCTCGTTGTCCTCGAACTTCGGCGCTTCCACGCCGGAGACGCGCGCCACGCACAGCTTCGCCGCGTCGCAGGCGATCAGGACCTGGCGCGTGAAAGGCAGCATGTCGGGGGCGAGCCGGGCGGTGGTCAGCACGGCGCTTTCGAACTTGCGGGCCTGCGCGTTCGCCTCCCCCTTGTCCAGGAAGTGCTGCAGGTTGCGCAGCATGTGCTGGAAGACCGGCACGCTCGCCGCGTACATCGACATCGCCATGGAATCCCTCTTTCTCTTCGGTGGAAAGGCCGCATGCTAGCGCCGGCCGGACAGCCTTGCCGGCGGCGGGTCGGCGCCCGAGGCACAATCGAGGAAATGAACATCGTGATCCTCGACGATTACCAGGACGCGGTCCGCAAGCTGCAGTGCGCGTCCAAGCTGGAAGCCTATCCGGCCAAGGTCTTCACCAACACCGTCAAGGGGATCGGGCAACTCTCCGTGCGGCTGCGCGACGCCGACGTGATCGTCCTGATCCGCGAGCGCACCGCCATCAGCCGCCAGCTGGTGGAGAAGCTGCCGAAGCTCAAGCTGATCTCCCAGACCGGGCGCGTCGGGGCGCACATCGACATCGAGGCCTGCACCGAACGCGGCATCGCCGTGGCGGAGGGCGTGGGGTCGCCGATCGCTCCGGCGGAACTCACCTGGGCCTTGATCATGACGGCCATGCGCCGGCTGCCGCAGTACATCAGCAGCCTCAAGCACGGCGCCTGGCAGCAGTCGGGCATGAAGTCCGCGTCCATGCCCCCCAACTTCGGGGTCGGCATGGTGCTGCGCGGCAAGACGCTGGGCATCTGGGGCTACGGCAAGATCGGGCAGCTGGTCGCCGGCTACGGCAAGGCCTTCGGCATGCGCGTGGTGGTCTGGGGCAGCCCCGAAGCCCGCAGCAAGGCGGAAGCGGACGGGCTGGTCGCGGCACCCAGCCGCGAAGCGCTCTTCACCGAAAGCGACGTCCTCAGCCTGCACCTGCGCCTGAACGAGGAAACCTTCGGCATCGTGAAGCTCGAGGACCTGAACCGCATGAAGCCGACTTCGCTGCTGGTGAACACCTCGCGCGCCGAGCTGATCGAGCCGGAGGCGCTGATCGCCGCACTGAACCGCGGCCGTCCCGGGATGGCGGCGATCGACGTGTTCGAAAGCGAGCCGATCCTGCAGGGCCATGCGCTGCTGCGGCTGGAGAACTGCATCTGCACGCCGCACATCGGCTACGTGGAGCAGGAAAGCTACGAGCTGTATTTCGGCGCGGCATTCGACAACGTCGTGAACTTCATCCGCGGCACGCCGACCAACATCGTCAACCCCGGCGCACTGCAGGTGCGTCGCTGAACGCCGCATGACGGCACTGAGCGCCGGGCGCGGCGTCCCCGGCACGTCGATGCCGCCGGTGCTCTGGACGCTCCTGTTCGGCAACTTCGTGATCGGCACGGGCGTGATGTCCGTGGCCGGGACGCTCAACGAGATCAGCAGCAGCCTGGAAGTGTCGGTCGCCACGGCTGGCCAGCTGATCTCGGTGGGCGCCCTGCTGATGTGCGTCGGTGCGCCGCTGATGGCGGCCTTCGTCGCCGGCTGGGACCGCCGCCGTCTGCTCGCGCTGTCGATGGCCTGGTACGCCGTCCTGCACGCGGCCTGCGCCTTCGCGCCGGATTTCGCCTGGCTGCTCGCGCTGCGCGTGCTCGCGCTCGTGCCGCCGGCGATCTTCACCCCGCAAGCCGCGGCTTCGGTCGGCATGCTGGTGCCCCCGGAGCAGCGTGGCCGGGCGATCACCTTCATCTTCCTCGGCTGGTCGCTCGCCTCGGTGCTGGGCATGCCGATCAGCGCCTTCGTCGGCGGCACCTTCGGATGGCGCAGCGCCTTCTGGGTCGTGGCCGCGCTCAGCGTTGTCAGTGCGGTCTGGGTCTGGCGCACCGTGCCGGACGGCGTGAAGCCCCCTGCCCTCTCGCTGGCCGCGTGGAAGGAAACCTTCCGCTCCAAGGCGCTGATGACCGGCGTGCTGGTCACCGTGCTGTGCGGTGCCGGCCAGTTCGTGCTGTTCTCCTACTTCGCGCCCTACTTCAAGCAGAAGCTCGGGACGACGCCCGGCGAGCTGGGCCTGCTGTTCATGTGGTTCGGCGCCTTCGGCCTGGCCGGCAACATGCTGATGGCGCGCTACATCGACCGGGTCGGCGCGCCCGCGGCGGTGATGGTGGGCCTGGGCCTCATCGCCGTGACGCTGGCGCTCTTCCCGCTGGGCACCTCGCTGTGGCTGGCGGCGATCGTCAACGTGCCCTGGGCGCTGGGGTGCTTCTCCTCCAACTCGGCGCAGCAGGCGCGGCTGGTCGGCATCGCGCCGGCGCTGGCCTCGGCGACGGTCGCACTGAACTCGTCCGCGATCTACGCCGGGCAGGCCATCGGCGCGGCCGCGGGCGGATGGCTGATCGTGCGCGGCGGCATGGATTCGCTGCACTGGGCCGGGCTGGCCGCGTTGCTGGCCGCGATGGCCGCGAGCGCCCTGGCGGCCCGGTACGCGCGCCAGGGTCGCTGAAGCGAACGCTCAGCGGCGCCGGCCCGGCGGCGCGTCCAGTGGGCTGCGCTCGCTGATGTCGAACTCCAGCGGGGGCAGTTCGGCCGGTCCTGCATCGCCGAGGTCGATGTCGACGCCCAGCCGCGGCGTGGACGGCGGGATCAGCAGCGCCTCCGGGTCCTCCGCAGCGCGGACCGGCATGTCGAGGGCGTTCAAGGGCTGGAGCGAAGTGTCCGACGTGCCGGTGCCCGGGGCCGCCCGCGTTCCCTCGGGCATCAGTTCACGCGCCACGTGGTACAGCAGCACGAGCTCGCGGTAGGCCTCCAGGCTGAACGGCTCCGCGCCAGGCAGACCGGGCTTGCGGAAGATGGCTTCCTCGATCACGTCCAGGACGCGCGGGGTGCCCCACAGGGCCTCGATGCGGCTCAAGGCGCGGCCATAGTTCTCGAGCGGCGCGCTCGGCTGGTCGAACTGCTCGAACTCCGGCACCTGCACCGTGAAGTGCTCGCCGAACTCGCGGCGCAGCCGCTCGAACTCCGTCCGCTTGCCGAGGCGGTGGTACAGCTCGAAGAGGTCCAGCCAGGGCAGCGCACTGGTGTCCACCTGGTCGTGGACGTGGGCCTCGAGCACCGCCATCGCCTGCTCGGGCTCGCCGATCGACAGGAAGAAGTCGGCCTTGTCGTGCACGTCGAGGAGTTCCTCCACGCCCACCATCCGGACGCTGCCGCCGCGGCTGGTCTGGTACTCGTCGCCCGGACCCCAGGTAGAGGGTGGGCCGGATCGGGCCCTGCCCGTCTTCTTCGGCGCAGTGGAGGCGGCCGGTGCAGCCGGTGCTGCCGTCGCGGCGGGTGCGGGCAGCGCGACCAGACCGGCCTTCGCTGCCTTGGCGGGACGTGCCGTCGCGGCGGGCGCGGCCGCCGCGGCCATGCCGCCCGTGCTCCCTGGCTCCCCCGCGTGCGTGTCCGCCGGCGATCCGGGCTGGTCCGCGAACCAGCGGCCCACGCGCGCCATGCGCCTGGCGCGGTGCCAGCGCCAGGCCAGACCGGCCAGCATCGCGGCAAGCGCCGCCGACAGGCCCATCACCAGCCAGGTGACGCTGCTGCGCTGGTCGCGCGCCTGTTCGACCTGCGCACGCATCTGGGCCACCGCGGCTGCGTTCTGCTGGCTGGAGGCACGCAGCGACTTCAGTTCGCGTTCGGCGTTCTCCAGCCGCAGTGCCTCCTGCAGCGCCTGGTCCGGGGTCTTCTGCAGCGCTTGCCACAGTGCGGCGGCGGCTTCACGCCGGCCCGCGTCGCCCGTCACGGCGGTGAGGAGGCTGGCGGTCATGCGCAGGACCGGGTTGCCTTCCGGCAGGCCCTCCGGCGTGGTCAGCTCCAGGCGGGACTGCGCGGGTGCCGGCGCACGCGCCGCGGCACGCGGGGCGGCGGGAGCGGCCGGCACGGGCGCTCTTGCTGCCGGCGGTGACGCCGGCAGGGCAGGTTCGGTCCGCAGCCGCGCGGCTGCGGGTGCCGGCACCGTCGGCGCGGGACTGGCGACGGGCGCCTGCGGCACGGGCGCAGGCACGAGCGGGGCACTGGCTTCGTTCCGCGCCGGCACTTCGGCCAGCAGGACGTAGCTGCGCTGGGTGGCCTGCCGGCAGCCCACGCGCAGGTTCAGCGTGACGGCCGGTTCGTACACGGGGAGCGGCGAGGCGATGCGCAGCACGCCTTCGCCGCCGCCACGAGGGACCCATTGCACCGACGGCGCCCGCACGCGGCTCTCGCCGTGCAGGAGCTCGGCGCTCGCACAGGGCGAGTCCTCGCCGGGATCGAGGGTGACGGGGACGCTGAGTTCGAGCGGCCGGCCCAGCAGCACGCCGCCGGCGGCGGAGCCGAGGGTCAGGGCCGGGGCCTGGCACGCCAGCGATGCTCCGCACGCGACAGCCAGGGTGCGGAAAGTAACTGGGTGCAACATTGGGGTGCCATTCTTAGGCAAGGCCTGCTGGGTGGCAAGGGCGCCGTGCGCGGAAGCGACGCCTGCCGGCAACGATAATCCGCCGATGGAGACCCGTTACAAGACGATTGGCGTGGCTGGTGCCGGCGCCATGGGACGCGGCATCGCGCAGATCGCCGCCCAGGCCGGCAGCACCGTGCTGCTGTATGACACCCAACCCGCGGCCGTGCAGAGCGCCCTGCAGGAACTCGGCACCCAATGGGACCGCCTGCTGGAGAAAGGCCGCATGGAGGCGGCAGCCGTGCAGGCGGCCAAGGAGCGGCTGCGGCCCGCCGGCAGCCTGCAGGACCTCGCCGGCTGCGACCTCGTGGTGGAGGCCGTGATCGAGCGGCTGGAGGTCAAGCGGGCGCTGTTCGCCGAACTTGAAGCGATCCTGACGACCGACGCCGTGCTGGCCACCAACACCTCGTCGCTGTCGGTCACGGCCATCGCCGCCGGCCTGAAACACCCCGGCCGCGTCGCCGGTTACCACTTCTTCAACCCCGTCCCGCTGATGAAGGTGGTGGAGGTCATCGCCGGCCTCAAGACCGATCCGGACGTCTGCGAAGGACTCACGGCGTACGCCCGGCAGATGGGCCACACGCCGGTGCAGGCGCAGGACACGCCGGGCTTCATCGTCAACCACGCGGGCCGCGGCTACAACACGGAAGCCCTGCGGATCGCCAGCGAGGGCGTCGCCGATTTCGCCACGATCGACCGCATCCTGCGCGACCAGGTCGGCTTCAAGCTCGGCCCGTTCGAACTGATGGACCTGACCGGCCTGGACGTCTCGCACCCGGTGATGGAATCGGTGTACCGCCAGTACTACGACGAACCGCGCTACCGACCCAATGTGATGACCGCGCAGCGGCTGGCGGGCAACGTGCTCGGGCGCAAGACCGGGGAAGGCTTCTACCGCTATCCCGAGGGCAAGCAGCAGGTACCGGCCGAACCCCCGGCCCCGAAGGTCGACGAACTGCCGCCGGTGTGGGTGTCCACGCGCGCCGCGCGCCGGCCTGAGCTGTTCCAGCTGCTCAAGGACCTGGGCGCCCGGGTCGAAACCGGCCAGTCCGCATCGGCGCAGGCCCTCACGCTGGTGGCACCGCTCGGGTTCGACGTCACGACGGTGGCGGTCGTGGAGCGCCTGGACCCCGCGCGCACCGTCGGCATCGACATGCTCGTCGAGGATGCCGCCACGAAACGCCGCGTGCTGGCCACCAACCCCGCCACGCGTGCCGACATGCGCGATGCGGCCCATGCGCTGTTCGCGCGCGACGGCAAGCCGGTCAGCGTGATCCGCGATTCGGCCGGCTTCGTCACGCAGCGCGTCGTCGCCACGATCGTCAACATCGCCTCGGACATCTGCCAGCAGCGCATCTGCACGCCGAAGGACCTCGAGACCGCCGTCACGCTGGGCCTCGGCTATCCGCTCGGCCCCCTGGCGATGGGCGACCGCTGGGGCCCGACCAACATCCTGGAAGTGCTGTTCAACATGCAGACCGTCTACGGCGACCCGCGCTACCGCCCCAGCCCCTGGCTGCGCCGCCGCGGCGCGATCGGCCTGTCGCTGCTGCAGGAAGAATCCTGAACATGCCCGCAGAACTGCGCAGCACCAGCGAGGGGCGCACCATGGTGCTGACCCTCAGCAACCCCGAACACCGCAACGCCCTGGGGCCGGAGATCTATGCCGCGGGCGTGGAAGCCCTGAACGCGGCCGACAGCAACCCCGAGGTGCGCAGCGTGGTGATCACGGGCGCGGGCACCACCTTCTGCGCGGGCGGCAACCTGCAGCGCCTGCGCGACAACCGGCAGAAGCCGCCGGAGGTGCAGGCCCAGTCCATCGAGGGGCTGCACGGCTGGATCGAGGCGATCCGCACCTTCCCGAAACCGGTGATCGCCGCCGTCGAAGGCGCGGCAGCCGGCGCGGGCTTCTCGCTGGCGCTGGCCTGCGACCTCATCGTCGCCGCCGACAACGCGGTCTTCGTCATGGCGTACAGCACCGTGGCCCTGTCGCCGGACGGCGGCGGCAGCTGGAGCCTGGCACATGCGCTGCCGCGGCAACTCGCGAGCGAGCTGCTGATGTGCGGCGAGCGCATCTCCGCCGAGCGCCTGCACCAGCTCGGCGTCGTGAACCGCGTGACCCTCGCCGGTGGCGCGCTGGCGGAAGCGATGGCGCTGGCGGCGCGGCTGAACGACCGCGCGCCCAACGTCATGGCTTCGGTCAAGGAGCTCCTGGCCGACGCAGCGGGAGCGCCGCTGACGCGGCATCTCGCCAGCGAGCGCGACCACTTCGTGCGCAACCTGCACCACGCCAACGGCGGCATCGGCATCGAAGCCTTCCTCTCCAGGCAACCGCCGCGCTACGACTGAGCCGTCCCCCACGCGACAATCGGCGACGGCGCAGTCGCTCACAGGACAGACCATGGACGACCCCATTCTTACCATCGAGGAACGCGCGGCCATCAACAACGGCCGCTGGTTCTCCTCCCTTTCCCCCTCCCTGCGCCACGACATCCTGCGATGCGCCTTCGTCAAACGGTTCAAGGACGGCGACCTGATCTGCGCCCGCGGCGATGCGGCGGAGTCGTGGAGCGCCGTGGCCAAAGGTGCGGTGCGGGTCAGCTCGACGTCGATCACCGGCAAGCAGGTCACGCTGACGTACGTCGAGCCGGGAATCTGGTTCGGTGACGTCGCCATGTTCGACGGCGAACGCCGCACGCACGATGCCTATGCCCACGGGGACACGACGATGCTGATGGTGTCGCGCGCCGACGTGCAGAAAATCCTCGCGACGCACGTCGAGCTCTACGAAGCGCTGCTGCGCCTGCACGCGCGCCGCATCCGCCAGCTGTTCGGCCTGGTGGAGGACCTGAACACCCTGCCCTTGCGCGCCCGGCTGGCCAAGCAGCTGGCGCACCTGGTGCGCAGCTACGGCGTGCCCTCGCTGTCGGACGGCCGTGAGGTGCGCATCGGCCTGCAGCTCGCGCAGGAAGAACTCGCGCAGCTGCTCGGCGCCTCGCGCCAGCGCGTCAACCAGGAACTCAAGGCGATGGAACGCGAGGACGTGATCCGCATCGAGCCGGGCGGCCTGGTGGTGCGCGACCGCGACGCGCTCATGCGCATCGTCGAGACGGAACACTGAGCCGCCATGAGCGACACCTACGACCATTTCATCGGCACCCGGCCGGTCTCCGAAAAGCACGCCTTCGACACCGAAGCGCTGACGGCCTGGCTGGAGCGCAACCTCGAGGACTTCCGCGGCCCGCTGACGGTGGAGATGTTCAAGGGCGGGCAGTCCAACCCCACCTACAAGCTCGTCACGCCGCAACGCAGCTACGTGATGCGCTCCAAGCCCGGCCCGGTGGCGAAGCTGCTGCCCTCCGCCCATGCGGTCGAACGCGAGTTCGCCGTGATGGCCGGCCTGCACGGCACGGACGTGCCCGTGCCGCGGATGTACGGCCTGTGCGAGGACGAATCCGTGATCGGGCGCGCGTTCTACGTCATGGAGTTCATGCAGGGCCGCGTGCTGTGGGACCAGGCATTGCCGGGCATGACGCCCGCGCAGCGCGGCGAGATCTACGACGAGATGAACCGCGTGATCGCGGCGCTGCACACCGTGAAGTTCGCCGACCGCGGACTCGCCGGCTACGGCAAGCCGGGCAACTACTTCGAGCGGCAGATCGGCCGCTGGAGCAAGCAATACCGGGCCTCGGCCGACGGCGCCGGCCCCATGAGCCAGCCCATTCCGCAGATGGAAAAGCTCGTCGAGTGGCTGCCGGCGCACATCCCGGCGGCGGCGTGCGACGAAAGCAAGGTCTCCATCGTGCATGGCGACTATCGCCTGGACAACGTGATGTTCCACGCCAGCGAGCCACGCATCATCGCCGTGCTGGACTGGGAGCTCTCCACGCTTGGCCATCCGCTCGCGGACTTCAGCTACCACTGCATGGCCTGGCACATCCCGCATCCGGGCCGCGGCATCGGCGGACTCGACCACGCGGCGCTGGGCATCCCGAGCGAGGACGCCTACATGCGCCGGTATTGCGAGCGCGCCGGCCTGGCCACCGTCGACGAACTCAAGGCCGACTGGAATTTCTACATGGCCTACAACCTGTTCCGCATCGCCGCCATCCTGCAGGGCATCGCCAAGCGGGTGGAGGCCGGCACCGCGTCGAGCGCGCAGGCCGCGGCCTCCGCGGCCGGGGCGCGCCCGATGGCCGAACTCGCCTGGACCTTCGCCGAACGCGCCTGAACCCATTTCCCCAAGGAGCAACGCACATGGACTTCGACTACTCGCCCAAGACCCAGGAATTGCAGCAGCGGCTGCAGAAGTTCATGGACGACCACGTCTATCCCAACGAGAAGACGTACGAGCAGCAGCTGCACGCCAACACCCAGGCCGGCAAGCGCTGGTCGCCGCTGCCCATCATCGAGGAACTCAAGGCCAAGGCCCGCGCGGCGAACCTCTGGAACCTGTTCCTGCCGGTGGACACCGCGGAAGCCTCCGGCTACAAGGGCGCGGGCCTGACCAACCAGGAATACGCGCCGCTCGCCGAGATCATGGGCCGCGTGCAGTGGTCCAGCGAGGTGTTCAACTGTTCCGCGCCGGACACCGGCAACATGGAAACGATCGCCCGCTACGGCTCGGCCGAGATCAAGGAGCGCTGGCTCAAGCCGCTGCTCAATGGCGAGATCCGCTCCGCCTTCGCGATGACGGAGCCGGAAGTCGCCTCCTCCGACGCGACCAACATCTCCACCCGCATCGAGCGCCAGGGCGACAGTTACGTCATCAACGGCCACAAGTGGTGGATCTCCGGCGCGGCGGACCCGCGCTGCAAGGTCTTCATCACCATGGGCAAGACCGACCCCGAAGCGCCGCGCCACTCGCAGCAGAGCATGATCGTCGTGCCGGCCGACACGCCCGGCATCCGCATCGTCCGCCCGCTCAACGTCTTCGGCTACGACGACGCGCCGCACGGCCACGTCGAGATGTACTTCGAGAACGTGAAGGTGCCCGCCTCCAACATCCTGCTGGGGGAAGGCCGCGGCTTCGAGATCGCGCAGGGCCGCCTCGGCCCCGGCCGCATCCACCACTGCATGCGCCTGATCGGACTGGCCGAACGCGCGCTGGAACTGATGTGCCGGCGCGCGCTGTCGCGCACCGCCTTCGGCAAGACCGTCGCGCAGCAGACGGTGACGCAGGAGCGCATCGCCGAAGCCCGCTGCAAGATCGACATGGCCCGCCTGCTGACGCTCAAGGCCGCGTGGATGATGGACATGGCCGGCAACAAGGTCGCGCGCACCGAGATCGCGATGATCAAGGTGGTCGCGCCGAACATGGCCTGCCAGGTGATCGACTGGGCCATGCAGGTGCACGGCGGCGGCGGCGTCAGCGACGACTTCCCGCTGGCCCACGCCTACGCCGGTGCCCGCACCCTGCGCTTCGCGGACGGTCCGGACGAAGTGCACCGCAACGCCATCGCGAAGTGGGAGCTGGGCAAGTACGGCGCGTATGGTCGGGATGCGAACGCGCCGGTGACGCGCGGGTCCTGACCGCGTCATCCCCGCGGAGGCGGGAATGACCGCGAGTTTCAGCGCCGGAAGACTTCCAGCGCGTTCTCGCAGGCGCGGGTATAGACGGCGGTCGCGTGCTCCAGCGTGCTGGTCTCCGCCGGCAGGTACTGCATGCGCAAGTAGCACTTGCTGCGCAGGAGCACGATCATGAAGGGGACCTGCGGCGTGGGCGCGGGATCCGGCCAGGCGAGCAGGAGGTCGATGAGCGGGTCGTCCACCCAGGCCAGCGCGTGTTCCCGCTGGTCCGACAGCACGGCATAGCGCGCCCAGAACTTCTCAGGCGGGCCTTCCCAGCCGATCTCGTCGTACATGGCGAGCCAGCGCATTTCCTCCGGCAACCGCGGGTCCGCCGTGGTCTGCAGGGTGTCGGTGATCATGCTGTAGGCCCGGCGCTCGAGGGCATCCTTGAGCGGCCGGTTGATGATCATGGCCCCCACGTCGTCTTGCACGCCGAGTTCGGCGCGCGCCCGCAATTCCTCGCCCGCGATGTAGTCGCGCGTGGGCCGGCCCAGTTCCATGCGCCAGGAACGGCCGCCGACCTTGCCCTGCATGGACACGGTGTGCCCGAGCGGCCCGCTGGAAAAACTCATGCCGCGCGACTGCGCCCATTCGGACACCGGGCCATGCTGCGACGGCGCGGGCTCGTGGCCCGCCTTGGCGTCGCGCTGGAAGGCTTTCCGGAGGCGGTCGAACATGCGGTGCGGCTTTGGCCTAAAGTGGCGATGGTAATTGAAACAGGAGGTTTCGGCGTGCAGAAGATCGAGGTATTTTCCTGGCCCACCCCGAACGGCCACAAGGTCCACATCATGCTGGAGGAGTGCGGCCTTCCCTACGAGGCGATCCCGGTGAACATCGGGACCGGCGAGCAGTTCAAGCCCGAATTCCTGGAGATCAGTCCGAACAACAAGATCCCGGCCATCGTCGACCCGCAGGGCCCGGACGGCCAGCCGATCTCGCTGTTCGAATCGGGTGCGATCCTGGTCTACCTCGCCGCCAAGACCGGCAGGTTCCTGCCGCAGGGCGATCGCGCCAGGTTCGAAGTGCTGCAGTGGCTGATGTTCCAGATGGGCGGTGTCGGTCCGATGCTCGGGCAGGCGCACCACTTCCGCATGTATGCGCCCGAGAAGATCCCCTACGCCGTCGACCGCTACACCAACGAGGCGCGCCGCCTCTACGGCGTGATCGACCGCCGGCTCGCGCAAAGCCCCTGGCTGGGCGGCGCCGAATACTCCATCGCCGACATCGCGACTTTCCCGTGGCTGCGCAGCTGGCAGAACCAGGGCATCGTGCTGGACGAGTATCCGCACCTGAAGCGCTGGTTCGAGACCATCGCGGAGCGGCCGGCCGTGCAACGCGGCGTGAAGGTGCTGGCGGACCTGCGCAAGCCGATCACCGACGACAAGTCGCGCGAGGTGCTGTTCGGCGCCACCCAGTACCAGCGCCGCTAGCGCGCATCGCGCAGCCGCAGCAGGCTGAAGGCCGCGGAGGCGGCCGCGAGCCCGGAGGCGAGCACGAGCGCAAACTCCGCACCGCCTTCACGCACGCCGAACACGCTGAACACCAGCGCCAGGAGCACCGCACCGAGCGACTGGCCGGTGAGGCGGGCGGTGCCCAGCATGCCGCTGGCCGCCCCCGCACGTTGCAGCGGCGGGCTGGTCAGGATGATGTGGTTGTTGGGTGACTGGAACACCGCGAAGCCCATGCCGCAAAGGAAAAGTGCGCCACCGAGCTGCCAATTGGCGGGCTGCGCCGGCAAGGCCGCGAGCAGCGCGAGCCCCGCCGCCAGCACCGACAGGCCGATGCCGCCCAGGAGGCCGCCGGGCACGCGCGTGATCAGCCGGCCCACGAAGGGCGCCAGCGCCACGATCGCGGCCGGCCAGGCGGTGATCAGCAAGCCGGCTTCCAGGTGGCTGCGGCCCTGGCCTTCCAGCAGCATGAAGGGCAAGGCGATGAAGGCCAGCGTCTGCGCCGCGAACGCGGTCACCGATGTGCACATCGACAACGCGAACACGCGGATGCGCAGGAGGTCCATAGGGAACAGCGGCGCCGGCAGCGTGCGCTGGCGGCGCAGGTAGAACCAGCCGACGGCCAGGCCTCCACCCAGCAGCGCCGCGCCGAGGGCCAGCGCGCGGGGATCGGCCGCGCCGCCGTGGCGCGCACCCAGTGCGTCCGCACCGAGGAACACCAGCGAGAACATCGCCATGTTCATCAGCACGTCCGCCGGCCGCGCGCGTGCCGCGGACGGCCGCGGGGGATTGGTCGGCAGCGCCTTGCGGCCCAGGAGGAGGACCAGGACGCCCAGCGGCAGCTGGATGATGAACAGCCACGGCCAGGAAGCGACCGACAGCACCAGCGCCGCGATCGTGGGGCCACCGACGGAAGACGCGGCGACCACGACGGAATTCAGCGCGATGCCGCGCGGCAGCACGCTGGCCGGGTACGTCAGCCGCACGAGTGCCGCATTCACCGCCATCATCCCGCCGGCGCCCAGTCCCTGCACCGCCCGGGCGACGGCAAGCGTCGGTAGCGAGGGCGCCAGCACGCACCCGAGCGAAGCGAGGGTGAAGAGCGCGAGGCCGCCGAGGTACACCCGGCGGTAGCCGATGCGTTCGCCCAGCTGCGCAAGCGGCAGCAGCACGGCGAGCGTGGCGAGCTGGTAGGCGTTCACGACCCACACGGCGGCCGCGGGCGAGGCTCCGTAGTGGCGCGAGATGTCCGGCAAGGCCAGGTTGACGATGGTGCTGTCGAGCACCGACAGCGAGATGCCGAGGACGATCGAAAGGACAGCCCAGCGTCGCTGCCGCAACGGGAGGCCGTCCGCCGCCTCCGCCGTCCCCGCTCCATCCGTTTTCTGCACGCCGCGAGTCTAGCGATGCGGAACGGGGCCCGCGGGCTCCCCAGGGCACGGTCGGTCGCTTAGGGAATATTCGCAAGGCCCTGCAGCAAGCGCCCTAACACGTTCGAAGGTGTATATGGTTTGATACAGCATGATTCGTTTTGTTACACAGGACGATCCGATGCAGTACCCAGGGCGACATCCCTCCATGTTCGTCCCGGCTGTCGAGGACAGTCCGCCGCCTCCGGTGTTGCGCAACGGCCGGATCCTGCTCGTCGACGACGCGCCATCCATCCACGAAGACTTCCGCAAGATCCTGGCCGACCAGGGTCCGGTCGACGCCGAGATCGATGCGCGGGAAGCCGCCATCTTCGGCCTGGCCCCGCAGCGGCCCGGGGGCTTCCAGCTCGATTCCGCGTGCCAGGGCGAGGAGGCCCTCGCCCTGGTCGAGGCCGCACTGGCATCCGGCCGGCCCTATGCGATGGCCTTCGTGGACATGCGGATGCCGCCGGGATGGGACGGCGTCGAGACGATCGAGAGGCTGTGGCGCGCGGACCCGCGGCTGCAGGTTGTGATCTGCACCGCGGTCTCGGACCACGCCTGGAGTGAGGTCCTGGCCCGCCTGGACGTGCAGGACCGCCTGCTGATCGTGAAGAAGCCCTTCGACCTCATCGAGGTTTCGCAGCTCGCCCACACGCTGACCGCGAAGTGGTGCGCGGCGCAGCAGGCGGCGGAACAGATGAGGCAGCTGGTGGACACCGTGCAGCGGCTGCGCGCCTCCGAAACGGAACTGCGCTACACCAGCCGCGAACTCGAATCCTTCGCCTACTCCGTGGCGCACGACCTGCGGGCGCCGATGGCGATCATCGGTTCGTTCGGCAAGCTGCTGGCCGAGCACCTGGAGGGCCACGACGGGAAGCCGGGACACTATCTCGATCGCATCATCGCGAACGCGAACCTCGGCCAGGAAGTCCTCAGCGGCCTGCTGGCGCTGACGGAGATCGCCCGCGCGCCGCTGCGGCTGCAGACCGTGGACCTGAGCCGGATCGCGCGCCAGGTCATGGAAGAACTCCGGCACGACGCCCCTGGCCGCGCCGCCACCGTGACCATCGCGCCGGGCCTGGAAGCATGGGCGGACTCGCGCCTGATGCAGTGCGCCCTCCGCAACCTGCTGGAGAACGCCTGGAAGTTCACCTCGGCCCGCGAAGCCGCGGACATCGAAGTCGGACTCGCAAGCCGCACGCCGCTGCAGGACACGTTCTTCGTGCGGGACAACGGCTGCGGGTTCGACATGGCGCACGCCGACAAGCTGTTCCACAACTTCCAGCGGCTGCACGACGCGCAGGAGTATCCCGGCACCGGCGTCGGCCTCGCCACGGTGAGCCGCGTGCTCGTGCGGCACGGCGGGCACGTCTGGGCCGATTCGGTCCCCGGCCAGGGGAGCACCTTCAGCTTTTCCCTGCCGCGCCGGCCGCTGGCCTCGTGAAGGCCGTGGACGAACGGAGCACACCATGATGCAAGCCACATCGAATCGAAGGGTCCTCGTCATCGACGACATGCCCGCGATGCACCAGGACTTCCGCAAGACGCTCGCCTCGCCCGCGCCGCGCGGGGAACTGAACCAGCTCGAGGACGAGCTGTTCGGCGACCTGGCACCGCAGCCCGACGCCTACGAGATCGATTCCGCGTACCAGGGCCGCGAGGGATTGACGCGGGTGGAAGCGGCGCTGCAGGCGGGCCGGCCCTACGCCATGGCGTTCGTCGACATGCGCATGCCGCCGGGATGGGACGGCGTGGAAACCGTCGAACGCCTCTGGCAGGCGGACCCGCAGCTGCAGGTGGTGATCTGCACCGCCTACTCGGACCACCCGTGGGAGGAAGTGCTTCAGCGGCTGGACGTGCGCGACCGGCTGCTGATCGTGAAGAAGCCGTTCGACATGATCGAGGTGTCGCAACTCGCCCGCAGCCTCACGGCCAAGTGGTCCCTGGCCCGCCAGGCCACCGAGTACCTGAACCGGCTGGAAGCCACCGTGGAGGAACGCACGCGGGAGCTGGTGCTGGCGCGCGACGCCGCCGAGCGCGCGAACCAGGCGAAGGACGAGTTCCTGTCGAACATGAGCCACGAGATCCGCACGCCGATGAACGCGATCCTCGGCCTGTCCCACCTCCTGCTCGAAACCGAACTGACGGAGCAGCAGCGCGACCACGTCGGGCGGATGCACTCGTCCGGCGAGCATCTCATGGGCCTGCTGAACGACATCCTCGACTTCTCGAAGATCGAGGCCGGCAGCCTCGAGCTGGAGGCGACGAACTTCACCCTCGAATCCGTCATCGCCCGGGTTGCCGGCACGCTGGCGCAGCGTTGCGGAGCGAAAGGGCTGGAGCTCGTCTTCGACATCGGGCGGGACGTGCCGCAGCAGCTGGTCGGCGATCCCCTGCGCCTGGCGCAGGTGCTCATGAACTTCACCTCCAACGCGATCAAGTTCACGCAACAAGGGCGCGTGACCATCTCGGCCGCGGTCCAGACCTGGTCCAGCCGCGAGGTCGTGCTGCGCCTGGCGGTCACGGACACCGGCATGGGCATCTCCCCCGAGCAGCAACGCCAGCTGTTCCAGCGCTTCCAGCAGGCCGACGCCTCCACCACGCGGCGCTTCGGCGGCTCGGGGCTGGGCCTGGCGATCTCCCGGCAGCTCGCCGGCCTGATGGGAGGCGAGGTCGGCGTGGACAGCGAGCCCGGCCGGGGCAGCAGCTTCTGGTTCACCGCGAACCTGGGACTGCCCGGGACCACCCCGCCGGAGGAAGCGTCACCCGGTGTCGGACGGCGCAGCCCGCCGGCGGACCACGGCCGGCGGCAGCAGGAGGAAGCGCGCGCCCGGCTGGCCGGCGCACGCGTCCTGCTGGTGGAGGACAACGAGGTCAACCAGATCGTGGCGACCTCCTTCCTGCGCAAGGTCGGGATGCACGTGGACGTCGCCGGCGACGGCCAGTCCGCCCTGGAGCGGCTGGACGCCGCTGCCTACGACGTCGTGCTGATGGACATGCACATGCCCGTCCTCGACGGCATGGAGGCCACCCGCATCATCCGCCGCAATGCCGCGCACGCAAGCCTCGTGGTGATCGCGCTCACCGCCAGCGTGCTCCCGGCCGACCGGCAACGCTGCCTCGCCGCCGGGATGAACGACTTCATCCCGAAGCCCTTCGAACCGGCCGCGATGTGGCAGACGCTGCTGAAGTGGGTGCCCGGGCCGGTCGCAAGCCGCGCGCCAGGCCCCGCCGAGTTCGCGTGACGCCCGCCCTTTCCGGCCCGGCGGATCCGGTGTCGCCGGCCCCGGTGTACGAAAGCGAATCCACCCGCGTGTTCCGCCTGCCCGAATGCCCGGGCATCGTGTGCAAGCAGCCGCTCGGCCGGGGTGCCGGCGAGCGCCTGCGCCAGGAGCGCGACGTGCTCACGCAACTCGCGCACATCGAAGGCGTCGCCCGGATCGACGACACGGTGGAAGTGGCCGGGGCGCTCGTCCTGCGCGACGGCGGAGAGACGCTCGCGGCGTTGCTGGCGGCCGGGCGCATGGAGCGGCTGCCCTCGATCGCGCTCGCGTGCGAACTGGCGCGCACGCTGGCGAAAGTCCACGGCAGCGGCTTCATCCACCGCGACATCAACCCGTCGAACATCCTGCGCGGCGCGGACGGCCACTGCACGCTGATCGACTTCGGTTCCGCCCTCGCCGCCAGCCAGGAGGGCGCGGCTGCCGAGGGAGCGGACCGCGCGGGGGGCAGCCTCGCCTACATCGCCCCGGAGCAGACCGGCCGCACCGGCCGCGCCATGGACCACCGCGCGGACCTGTACTCGCTGGGCGTCGTGCTGTACGAAATGGTGCTCGGTCGCAAGCCCTTCGATCGCACGGATGCGCTCGAGCTGATGCACGCCCACCTGGTGGAACGGCCCGTGGCTCCGCTCGACGTGGATCCGGCGCTGGCGCCACCCCTTTCCGACATCATCCTGCGGCTGCTGGAGAAGGACCCGGCGCGACGCTACCAGGGAGCGGAAGGCCTGGCGCACGACCTGGAACGCGTGAGGCAGGCCATGTCGCGCAACGAGGCGTGCAGCTTCACGATCGGCGACCACGACTTCGGCGCCCGCCTGGTTCCACCGGAGCGGACGGTGGGCCGCGAGGCGGAGCTGGCCGCCCTGGGTGCGCTGCTGCAAGCCCCTCTGCACGAAATGGAACCTTGCGTCCTGCTGGCCGGGCCCGGCGGGGTGGGCAAGACCCGCCTGGTGAACGAAGTGAAGGCGCTGGCGGCAGGCCGCCAGGAGTGGTTCGTCTCCGCCACGTTCCGCCCGCACCGCCGCGATGCGATCTCCGCGGCGGCCCCGCTGAGGAGCCTGGCGCGACTTCTCCTTGCCGAGCCCGAGGAGCAGCTGGCCGTCTACCGGGAACGCATGCGCAAGGCCGTCGGAAGCAATTTGGGGTTGGGTGTCACCCGCTTCCCCGAGTTCGAGCTGCTGCTGGGCAAGCATGACCCGCCGGCGATCGCCGACCCCCGCGAGGCGGAGGCGCGCGTGAACCAGTCCACGCTCGACCTGCTGCGCAGCGTGACGTCCTGCGGCCGCCGCGTGGTGATGGTGCTCGAGGACCTGCAGTGGGCGCCATCCATCACCCTCGCCTTCCTCGATGCCGTCGTGTCCTCGCCCACGCCGTTGGCGGGACTTCTCGTCGTCGGCACCTATCGGACGGAAGACGTGGGTGCGGGTCATCCGCTGCTGGCGCTCTTCGAGCGCTGGCGCGGCATGCGCACCATGCCGGCGCAGCTGGAAGTGACCCCGCTTCCCGCGGCCGCGCTCGCGCAGATGGTCGCGCTCATGCTGCGCGAAACGCCGATGCGCGTGGGCGCCCTGGCCGGGGCACTGCACGACCGCACGGGGGGCAACCCGCACGACGCCGTGGAGCTCGTGAACGCCCTGCGCCAGGAGGGGATGCTGCGCCGGCACGAGGGAAGCTGGCAGTGGGATGCAGCGCAAGTCCGGGCCTATGTGGGCGAATGCAGCGTCCCGTTGCTCCTGGCGCGGCGCGTCGCCCGGCTCACCGCGGAGAGCCGGTCCCTGCTCGAGTGCCTGGCCTGCCTGGGCGGCGCCGTGAGGGTCCCCGTGCTGGCAGCTGCCGCCGGCGTGGCCGGCGCACTCCTGCGCGAACGGCTGGTGCCGGCGGTCGAAGACGGACTGCTGGTGCTCCAGGACGGCGACCTCGGCGTCGTGCGGTTCCGGCACCCGCGGGTGCAGCAGACGGTGCTGGACGCCATGGCGCCCGAGCATCGCACGCGGCAGCACCTGGACCTGGCCCGCCGGCTGGTCGGGCAGCCGGACCTCGCCCCGCTGGCCGCCGAACAATACCTGCCCGCCACCGCCTTGATCGAACGGGAAGAGGAGCGGCTGCAGGTCGCCCGCCTGTTCCAGGAGGCCGCGCGCGAAACCGGCACGTTCCACCTGAGCGTCAGCGACCGCTATCTCGCGTGCGCCATGGCGTTGCTGGCCGGGACGCGCGACGCCGCCTCCGCGCGGTACCTGGAACTCGCCGCCGCCCGCCACCGGGTGCTGTATGCGATGGGGCAACTGGAGGAGGCGGACACCCTCTACGCCCTGCTGGCCGACAGCGTGCGCGACCCCGTCCAGCTCGCGCCGGTCGCGCGCGTGCAGATGTACAGCCTCTCGAACCGCGCGGAGTACCGGGAGGCCCTCGCCCTGGGCCTGGACCTGCTGGCGGCGCTGGGCGTGCAGCGGCCCGCCGACCATCGCGCGGCGATCCGCGCCGGTTTCGAACGGGTGGCCGAGTGGTACCGCTCGGAAGCCCGGCTGGCGGACTTCCATCGCCCGCTGGTGAGCGAGCCCGGCCTGCTCGCCACCGCCTCCTTGATCTCCGGCGCGCTGACGGCCGCCTACTTCTGCGATGCGGCGACCTTCTCGTGGATCGCGCTGGAAGCGCATCGCATGTGGTCCACGCACGGGCCTTGCGACGGGCTGATGCATGGCGCCGCCGCCGCGGTCAGCCTGCTCTCCGGCATCCCGCAGGACCACCGGGGCGCCCACGCGGGCATGCGGCACCTCATCGCGGTCGGCGAGGCGCGCGGCCTGGCCACGGGCACGGCCGTCGCGCGCTTCACCTCGTGCATCACGGTGGCGCACTGGGTCGATCCGATCGAAGAGGTGGCCGTCGCCTTCCGGACCGCCCGTGAAGAGCTGATGCGGGCGGGAGATTCCCGCCTGGCCTCTTACACCTTCCTGGCGGCCGACCTCCTGCTCGATTGCGCGCCCACGCTCCACGAAGCAGCCGCCGACGTGGATGCCGGACACGCCTTCGCGACGAGCATCGGCAATGCCGACTACATCCAGCGTTACCTGCCGCGCCGGCAACTGCTGCGGGCGCTGCAGGGACGGACCAGCGCGCCGGGCGGCTTCGACGACCAGGACTTCGATGAAGGGGCCTACGTGCGCGGACTCGGCGGCGCGGACTCGACCAGCGCTGCCACGTACCACATGGTGAAGACGATCGGCGCTGCCCTCTTCGCCGACACCGCCGCATGGGCGCGGCATTCCGCCGCCGCGTTGCCGCTGCTGGTGCGCACGCCCGGGTACTACCTCACGGCGGTGCTTCGAACGCTGCATGGAGTGGCGCTGGCGGAGAAGGCGCGGTCAGGGGATGCCGCCGAACGCAGCCAGGCGCTCGCCGAGCTCCAGGAGACGCATGTCCCCTGGCTGCGGCAGCGGGCCGAGAATGCGCCCGCCAACTTCCTGCACCTGCTGCGATGGCTCGAAGCGGAACTGGCCTGGTCGACCGATACGCTGTGGAACGCCGGCGCGGCGTTCGATCGCGCGCTGGAGGAGGCCGGGATGCAGCACCGGCCCTGGCACTTCGCCCTGGTCACCGAACGCGCGGCGCTCTTCCACCTCGCCCATGGCCTGGAGGCGACGGGACGTTCGCTGCTGGCGCGGGCCTGCGACCGGTACGACGCGTGGGGCGCGCAAGGCAAGGTGCGCGAGATGGAGCGAACCCACCCGTCGCTGCGCGCGCGCACCTCGCTGCCCGCGGACCAGGCCGTGCACAGACAGGCCGCGGCCGTGGGGGCCGACGCGGATGCCGATGCGATGGACCTGATGGCGATCATCCGCGCCTCGCAGTCGCTCAGTTCCGAAACCGACCTGGAGCAGTTGCGCCGGCGGGTGTCCGAGCTGCTGGGGGCGATCACGGGCGCGACCCGCGTGACGCTCGCGCTCTGGCAGGAAGAGGCCGGGGGCTGGATGCTTCCCGAACCCGGCGGCCAGGGAGAAGCACGCTGGATCCCGATCGAGGAGAGCGGCGCGGCGGGACTCGTGCCACTGGCGGCCGTCCGCTATGCGGAGCGGACGCGCCAGGCGCTGCTGGTCAACGATGCATGCCGCGATGCGCGTTTCTCGGAAGACCCGTACTTCACCGCGCTGGAGTCCTGCTCGCTGCTGGTCGTGCCGATCCTCAACCAGGGCGTCCACCGGGCGATGCTGCTGCTGGAGAACAATTGCGCACCCGGTGCCTTCTCGGCGGAGCGGCTGGACTCCGTCACGCTGATCGGGGGACAGCTCGCCGTCAGCCTGGAGAACGCCCTGCTGTACCGGCAGCTGGAGGAGCGCGTGGAAGAGCGGACGCGCCAGCTGCGCGCGGCACAGGCGGAACTCGTCGCGACCGCGCGCCGCGCCGGCATGGCCGAGATCGCCACCAACGTGCTGCACAACGTGGGCAACGTGCTCAACAGCGTGAACGTGTCCAGCAGCCTGGTGGCCGCCAAGCTGCGGTCGTCGCGCATCAAGGGCCTGCCGAAGGCGGTGCAGATGATGCAGCAACACCGCGAGGACCTCGGCTCCTTCCTCACGGCCGACGAGAAGGGCCGCCTGCTGCCCGCCTACCTCGCGAGCCTGGCCGAAGCGGTCACGGCGGAACACGACGAGATGCGCGCGGAACTGGAGCACCTGATGCGCAGCGTGGACCACATCAAGGCGGTGGTCGCCACGCAGCAGTCCCATGCCGGCGTCAGCAGCAGCGTGATCGAAAGCACCGACGTCCGCACGCTCGTCGAGGACGCGCTGCGGATCAATTCGATCGAGCTGGAACGGCTCGGGGTGGAGGTCCAGCGCGAATTCGACGCCGTGCCGCTCCTGCAGCTGGACAAGACGCGCGTCATGCAGATCCTCGTGAATCTCGTGCGCAACAGCGCGCAGGCGCTGGCGCAGGTGAAGAGCAGCCGCCACCTGCAGGTGCGGATCGCCTGCCAGGATGCGGCCGTGGGCATCCGGGTGACGGACACCGGCGTCGGCATCGCCGGCGAGAACCTCACGCGGATCTTCGGGCACGGCTTCACCACGCGCGTCGGCGGCCACGGATTCGGCTTGCACAGCAGCGCCCTCGCGGCCCGCCAGATGGGCGGCACGCTGGTCGCGAGCAGCGAGGGCGTCGGCCGTGGCGCCAGCTTCTGCCTGGAGCTGCCGATGGCCCCGGCCGCCGCCGCGGCTCCGGGGGCCCGCAGGGACGGCGCGCACTAGAATCCAGCGCTTTGCCCGGGTTCCATGTTCAAGAGCGCCTGTTTTTTCCGCATCGCCGAAGACTTCGTCCTCCCCGACCTCGACGCCCTCGAACGCGTGCTGCAGAAGGGCCGCTTCGTCCCCTGCGGCCCGACGCAGCCCGAATCGACGGGCTGGGTCCCCCCGCGCAGCAAGGGCAAGGTGCTGGCCGAGCTCGTGGGTGGCCACCTGGTGCTCAAGCTCTGCACGGAGAAGCGCGCGGTGCCCTCTTCCGCCATCAAGGCGGCCGTCGACGAGAAGATCGAACGCTACAAGGCGGAGACCGGCAACGAACGCGTCCCGGCGAAGCTGAAGAAGGAATTCAAGGAGGAGGTCCTGCTGGACCTGCTGCCGCGCGCCTTCAGCAAGCGCGCGACCACCCTGCTCTGGCTGAACCCGGCCGACCGCTTCCTGGTGGTGGACGCCGGCAGCCTGTCCGGGGCCGACCGCATCGTTTCCTCGCTGCTGGCGGCGCTGCTGGAGGTGCCGGGTGCCGGTACCGCGCTGGACCTGCAGCTGGTGCACACGCAAAGCTCGCCCTCGGCCTCCATGGCGCACTGGCTGTCCACCCGCGAGGCGCCCTGGCGCTTCACCGTGGACCGCGATTGCGAACTCAAGTCGGCCGACGAGCAGAAATCGGTGGTGCGCTATGCCCGCCACACGCTGGACATCGACGAGGTCGGCCAGCACATCGCCGCCGGCAAAGTCCCGACGCAGTTGGCGATGACGTGGAACGACCGCGTTTCCTTCGTGCTGACCGAAGCCGGCCAGGTCCGCAAGATCAAGATGCTGGACGTGGTCCTGAAGGAGGCCGAGGACGGCGCAGGCAAGGCCGACGACAACTTCGACGCCAATGCAGCGATCCTCACCGGCGAGCTGTCGGCCCTGATCCCGGACCTGCTGGAGGCGCTGGGTGGCGAGGCCACCGTCGGGGCGGAAGCCGTGCCGGCCTGAGGCCGCCGCGGTCTTCACAAAAGATAAGTCCGCCCGCGGCCGGGCGGGGCGCATACTCGCACCAGTTCACTGATCGTCCGTCTCCGATGGCTCCCTGGACCGACGGAGCAATCATGGGCCACCCCAATGCGATGGGTTCGATCCTCAAGGACAACGAACCCGCCATCCTGCGCGAGTGGGTCGACCTCCAGATGGCGGACAACAGCCGCCGCGAGATCCTGAGCGCCACCGAGGTGGGCGAGCAGTCGCGGGCTTTCCTCGCGTCGCTGTCGCTGGCCTGCCAGACGAGCTACGACGAGGGCATGCTGGGCACGCACTGGGACGACCTGCGCGCCTCCCTGAGCGACCTGTCGAAGAACCGCGCGCACGCCGGCTTCTCGCCTTCGGAAACGGCCACCTTCGTCTTCTCGCTGAAGGCGCCGCTCTTCGCGGCACTGCGCCATGCCTACGCGGCCGATGCGAAGCGGCTGAACCACGAAACGCTGCTCGCCTCCGCCGTGCTGGACAAGCTGGGCCTGCTCACCGTCGAGGCGCACCAGCGCGGCCGCGAGCAGGTCATCGCCAGGCAGCAGCAGGAACTCCTGGACCTCTCCACGCCCGTCATCAAGCTGTGGGACGGCGTGCTGGCGATCCCGCTGATCGGCACCCTGGACAGCGAACGCACCCAGACGGTGATGGAGTCCCTGCTGGAGGCCATCGTCAGCAGCGAGGCGACCGTGGCCATCATCGACATCACCGGCGTCCCGACGGTCGACACGTTGGTGGCGCAGCACCTGCTCAAGACCGTGGCCGCCGCCCGCCTGATGGGGGCGGAGTGCATCATCAGCGGCATCCGTCCGCAGATCGCCCAGACCATCGTGCACCTCGGGGTCGACCTCGGGGACGTCGCGACCCGCTCGACCCTGGCCGATGCGCTGCGCATCGCCCTGGCCAAGCGGGGCCTGCGGATCTCCGCGGCGACAGGCGCCTGAACGTGGACCGCATCGCCATCCTGAAGCTCAACGGCTTCCTGCTGGTGACCATCCAGGTGGAGATGCACGACCAGCTGGTGCTGCGGCTGCAGGACGACCTGACGCAGATGCTGGAACGCACCCGCGCCAGCGGCGTGCTGATCGACATCTCCGGGCTCGACATCGTGGACTCCTTCATCGGGCGCTCCCTGGCGCAGATCGCCGCCATCGCCCGCGTGATGAACGCGGCGACCGTGCTCGTCGGCATGAAGCCCGCCGTCGCCATCACGATGGTCGAACTCGGCATGTCCCTCGCGGGCGTGCGCACGGCGGTGAACGTCGACAAGGGCATGGTGCTGCTGCACGAAGCCGCCGGCCTCGAAGCCAGGTGACCGCCGAGGGCCGCGAGGCCTACGGCAGCACGCCCATGGACACCACCTTCGAAGTCACCGAGCAGAGCCAGGTGGCGCAGGTGCGCCGGCTGGCCGTGGAGATCGGGCGCGCGCAGGGCCTGTCCGAAGCGGACATGGGACGCGCGGCCCTGGTGGCCACCGAGGTTTCCACCAACCTGGTGAAGTACGGCAAGAAGGGGACGGTGACGCTGGGGCCTTTCTTCGACGAAGGCTCCACCGGCATCCAGCTGATCGCCGTCGACCAGGGGCCGGGCTTCGCCGATTTCCGGGCGGCGGCGCGGGACGGGCACTCCACCGGCGGCAGCCTGGGCATCGGCCTCGGCGTGATCATGCGGGCGTCGGATCTCTTCGACACCTACACGCCGCCCGCCACGCCCGGTTCCGCATTCCTCTCGCGCGTGGCGCGCCACCGGACGGCGCCCGGCGCTTCCGCGGCCCGGCTCGCGATCGGCGCCCGGCGCGCGTCGATGCGCGGCGAAGTCGAGTGCGGGGACGCCTGGATGCACGACCGCTGCGGGCGCTGGGACCGGCTGTGCATCGCCGACGGGCTGGGGCACGGCCCGCTGGCGGCCATCGCCTCCCAGGCGGCCGTGTCCGCGTTCCTCGCATCCTCCGAAGAAGACACCCCGGTGGAGATCGTCCAGCGGTGCCACGCCGCCCTGCAGGCGACCCGCGGTGCGGTGCTCGGGGTCGCGGCCATCGACCAGGCCGCCGGGCGCTTCCTGTTCGCCGGCGTGGGCAACATCACCGGGATGCACCATTCCTCGCAGGGGACGAGCCACCTGCTCTCGACCGAGGGGATCGTCGGCCACCGGATACGCAAGGTGCGCCTGGTGGAGCGCACCTGGTCCGCCGGCGATGCCGTCGCGCTGAGCACCGACGGGCTGTCCGGACGCTGGAACCTGGCCCGGTACCCCGGGCTGCTGCAGTGCCATCCGCTGCTCGTCGCCTCGGTCCTGTTCCGCGATTTCGGCCGCGACACCGACGACGCCACCGTGGTGGTGGCCAAGGACCTCCGATGAGACATGCCATCTCCAAGATCCCGGTGACGGCCCAGAACCTGGTGGAGATCCGCGACCTGTGCCGCACCGTCGGCACGCTGTTCGGCCTGGACAAGATGGACGGCACGCGGTTCATCACGGCGGTTTCGGAGATCGCGCGCAACGTCGTGCAGCATGCGCGCGAGGGCAGCGTCGCCTTCCTGCTGGAAGAGGATGGCGCGCACGGAGAACCGCAGTACGTGGTGGCGGAGATCGCCGACGGCGGCCCGGGCATCGCGGACGTGCAGGGCGCGCTGGCCGGACGCACGGCACGCGGCAGTCCCGGCAAGGGCCTCGCCAGCAGCAAGCGGCTGGCGGACCGGTTCGGCATCGTGCCGGCCCCCGGCGGCGGCACGCTGGTCAGCATCGCCATGGCCCGCAGCCGGGGCGCGGCACCGTTGCGCGGGCCCGAGATCGCAGCGCTGGTGGCGCGCCTGGTGCAGCGCCAGCCGCGCTCGCCGCTGGAGGAAGTCGAGCAGCAGAACCGCGAGATGGTGCAGGCGCTGCAGGCGCTGCAGGCGCTGCGCGAGCGGCAGGTGGAGCTCGAACAGGCCGACCTGCGCAAGAACCAGTTCGTCGCCACGCTGGCCCACGAGCTGCGCAATCCGCTCAGCACCTTGCAGATGCAGCTGTACATCCTGCGCCACAAGCCGGCGCTGCAGAACCCCGAACTGGTCTCGCACCTGGCCGTCATCGCGCGCCAGGCGCAGCAGCTGAACCAGCTGGTCAACGACCTGATGGACGTATCGCGCGTGAGCCAGGGCAAGGTCGAACTGCACAAGCAACCGACGGACGTCAACGAGCTCGTGAGCCAGGCGCTGGAGATGACCGGTGCGGCGATCAAGGCGAAGGAACACCGGGTGGACCTCATCCTCCACCCCGAGCCGCTCTGGGTCGACGTGGACTCGACGCGCCTCAAGCAGGTGTTCTCCAACGTGCTGCACAACGCCGCGCGCTACAGCAGCGAACAGGGCCTGATCGCCATCCGGGTTGGCCGGCCGAATCGCAGGCCGTGGTGGAGGTGACGGACCGGGGCATGGGCATCGCGGCCGAACTGCTGCCCCATGTGTTCGGGCTGTTCGTCCAGGGATCGAGCCAGACGGCCGGGGGGCTGGGGGTCGGGCTGGCGCTAGCGCAGCGGCTGGTGCAGGAGCATGCCGGCACGATCTCGGCCGCGAGCGACGGCCTGGGACAAGGCAGCTGCTTCACCGTGCGCCTGCCCCTGTGCCCGCCTCGCCCCGCGGCAACCTTCCTCCAGTAGCGTCGGGCGCTTCGGGCGCCTGGCCGGGCTCGGCTAGACTGCGCCGTCCACCATGCTCGCGTCCCGCCCCGCTGCCAGCATCCGCTCGCGCCTCGTCCTGCTGCTGCTGGCCCTGTGGCTTCCCGCGGTCATCGGGTTGGGGCTGCAGGCGCGCGCCGCCTACCTGCGCGAGGAAGAGGCGACGCGCGACGAGCTGCGGCAGCAGGCGTCCGCCCTCAGCTTCGCCGTGCAGGCCGAACTCGACCGGCGGCTGACGCTGGCGCGGGCCCTGGCCGCCCTGCCCGCCCTGAAGGCCCGCGACCTGCGTGCATTCGAGCGCGACGCCCGCCTGGCGGTCCAGGGCACCACCGACTCGGTCATGCTCGTGGACCGCACGCAGCAGTTCGTCTATACCGCGCTGGCGCAATCGACCGTCGTTCCGCGCCGCGCCGGATCGCTGTTCGTCGAGCGCGACATGGGTGTGTCGTTCGTGGCGAAAGGTCCGGTCTCGGGCAACCCTTCGATCGCCGTCCTGGTGCCCGAGGCGGGCACCCCGTCGCCGCAGTTCAACGTGGGCGTGCCGTTCCCGCCCTCGCGCGTGCAGGAGGTGATCGCCCAGCAGTCCTACCGCGAAGGCAGCACGGTGTCGGTGCTCGACGCCGAACAGCGGGTGATGGGCCGCAACCGGGACATCGGCCGGTGGCTGGGCATGCAGGCGTCCCACCCGGGACTGCGCGCCCTCGCCGCCCGGCGCGGGAGCGGCTTCGTGCAGACGATGACGCTCGACGGGGTGGCCAGCCTCACCTACCTGGCGCCGCCGGGGCGGCACGGCTGGACCGCGCTGGTGGCCTTGCCCGAGGCGCAGCTGCGGCAGACGGCGCAGCGCCTGGCCTTGCGGGCCATCGCCGTGTCCGCCGTCCTGCTGGCCCTCGGGCTGGGACTCGCAGCCCTCGCCGCCCGCCGCATCAGCCGGCCGGTACAGGCTCTCAAGGACGCCGCCGGCGAACTGCTGGCGCAGCGCGTGCCGGAGCCATTGCACACCGGCCTGGCGGAGGTGGACCAGGTGGGGTCCGTGCTGCACGGCGCCGGGGTGCGCGCGCGGGAGGCCGAACACGTCCTCGAGGCGCGGGTGGCCCAGGCCGTGGCGGAGGCGCGCCAGGCCGAGGCCAACCTGTTCGAAGCGCGCAAGCACGAAGCGATCGGCCGCCTGACCGGCGGCATCGCGCACGACTTCAACAACCTCCTGCAGACCATCAGCACCGGGCTGCAGGTGGTGTACCGCGCCGTGCCGGAAGGTCGCCACACGCGGCCGCTGGAGGCCGCGATGGCGGCCTGCGGCAAGGCCGCCGACCAGGTCCGGCAGATGCTGGCCTTCGGCCGCGCGCAGCAGCTCCGGGCGCAGCCGGTGGACATCGCGGACCTGCTGCTGCGCACCCGGGAGCTCACCGGCAAGTCGCTGGGCGAGCGCGTCGAACTGGTCGCCGACATCGACCCCGCGCTGCCGGCGGCGCTGGCCGATCCCACCCAGCTCGAGCTGGCCCTCCTGAACCTGGTGTTCAATGCGCGCGACGCGATGCCCACGGGCGGGACGGTCACCATCCGGGCCAGCTTGGCGCAGGAGGACGTCGGGGAGCAGGCCGGCGTCGCGCTGGTGCGGATCGACGTGCAGGACACCGGCCACGGCATGGACGCGGAGACCCTGGCGCGCGTGTTCGAACCCTACTTCACCACCAAGCCCGTGGGTGCCGGCAGCGGGCTCGGCCTCCCGCAGGTGCAGGCGTTCGCACGCCAGTCGGGCGGTGACGTGCGCATCGCGAGCACACCGGGCGCCGGGACTTGCGTCACCATGCTGCTGCCGCTTGCGCGCGGGCCGGCGGCGGCCGAGCGGCCCGAGGCTCCGCGCGAACGGCAGCCCGCGCGGCCCCTGCGAATCCTGATGGTGGAGGACGATGTGCTGGTCGCTTCCGTCGTGCCGGCCGCGCTGGAACACGAGGGGCACCAGGTCACGCTGTGCCGTACCGCGGACGAGGCCCGGGCCCTGCTGGAGCGGCAGGACTGCGCCGCCGACGTCCTGTTCACCGACATCGTGATGCCGGGGGCCATGACCGGTGTCGAACTCGTGGAGTGGTGCCGCACGCATTGCCCGGACCTGCCGGCCCTGGTGGCCACCGGCTACACCTCGCGCCCGCCGGCCGGGGTGTGGAAGGTCCTGCGCAAGCCCTACGCGGTGGAAGACCTCCTGGACGCGCTGGAGGCCTGTGCGGCGGCGGGGCGACCGTCGCAGCCTTAAGTCAGCCGGCGTTGTCGCCGTGTCAGGCCCGTGGGGCCCCGCCCTCGGGCGACAGGTCCTCCAGGCCGTCCAGCCACCGGACGAAGGCGTCAGTGTAGGCCTTGTCGAAGACTTCCTCGGCGCCCATGTCGCGGCAGTGCTGGTCGACGGCCGGGCTCACGAAGCCGCTGAGCACGACCACACGCCCCTTGGGATTCGCGCGCTTCGCGCGGGCGATCACGTTCATCCCGGTGCCTTCCGCCAAGACCAGGTCGATGATGGCGACGTCCCAGCGGTCGGGGAAGTCCTCGACCCAGAGATTCGCCTCGGCCTCCGTGGACGCCGTGCCCATCACCTGGAACCGGCCGGTGGAGCTGAACAGGTCGATGAGCAGGGAGCGCATGCGCTCGAGGTCCTCGACGATAAATACCCTGTAAGTCATCTGCTGCTGAAGCCGTACCTCCACGGAGTGCCGGACACGCCGCGAAATCGATGGATGGGCGGAGCATACGCCGGAGTTCCAGGCCCGGGGGCGCCGGCCGGCGGCGGAGCCGGGCGCGCGGTGTCCGGTCCGTTCCGGCCCATCAATGCATCGCACCTGCCGGCGGCAGGTGGATCAGGCGCTCCAGCAGCCGCTGGTGGAACATCCCCCGGTACACCCGGAACCCAGCTTCCCAGACGCAGAGGGCAGCCTCTTCCCCCCCGCTCAGGACGATCATGACGGGGCCCCCCATTCTCAACCGGACCAGGTCTCCAACGTTCATAAGCGCTTGGTGTGAAGCATTCGGGTGCCAAGCATCGGGGACGGACGACGCGAACCTTGTAGGCGCATGACGTGACAGGGGTCTGGCCTGCCCGGAGGGGATCGAACCCCCGACAACCTGCTTAGAAGGCAGGTGCTCTATCCAACTGAGCTACGGGCAGTGGGCACGGCAGCGCGGCATTTTCGCACCCTTTGCGCCCGGGCTCCTGCCGAAAACCCGCAGCTCTGGCCGGCGCCCTCCGCGCAGTTCTTCACGACCCGGCTCCCGCCAGCGGTGGCAGACTGGACGGCGGTATGACCCCAGCACCGCAGCAGTCGGTGGAGCATCCCGACTTCATCGCCATCGAGGAAGGGTTCGCCGTGGCCACGGCCGACGGCGCGCAGGACTGCCGCCTCGCGCGGCTGAGCGAACTGCTGGAGAAGGTGCGCGAACAGCTGAAGATGGACGTCGTCTTCGTCTCGCAGTTCGTCGAGGGCAGCCGCGTGCTGCGCTGGGTGCGCACCGCGGCGGGTGTCCCGGTGACCGTCCGTTCCGGCGACGCGGGCCCGCGCGAGGAAAGCTACTGCCAGAAGGTCGTCGACGGCCGCCTGCCGCAAGTGATCCGGGACGCGCGTGCGCACCCGGTGAGCGCGGCGATGCCCGCGACGCAAGCGGTCGGCGTGGGCGCCCACCTGAGCGTGCCGATCCGGCTGTCGGACGGCACCATCTACGGCACCGTCTGCTGCTTCAGCCACCGGCCGTTCCCCTGGCTGGGAGAGCGCGATGCGCAGACGCTGCGCGCGGTGGCCGACGTCGTGGCGCGCGTGCTGGAGCGGCCGCGCGTGAACTGAGGGGGAGGCGCCGGACGGCGCGGAAAGGATGGTCGGAGCGATAGGATTCGAACCTACGACCCTCTGGTCCCAAACCAGATGCGCTACCAGACTGCGCTACGCTCCGAGTGGCTGCATTCTAGCGGTCGCACGAAGAAGGCGGCCCGCGGGCCGCCTCTCCGGTTCCGAGGCACGGGGCTCAGAGCTTCACGTACTCGTATTCCACGGGGTTGGCATTGATGCCGCGGTCCGGCGGCGCGATCCAGGCGGCCATCTTGCCGGGCTCGGTGACGCGCTGCATCAGGCTCTTGACGAAGGCCACGTCGGCCTCCGAAGGCAGCCAGCCCGCCTTCTTCGCGTCGAACTCGGCCTGCGGGATCGGCTGGCCTTCCGGCGTGGTCGGCACGTTGGCCCACACCCCCACCTGGCGGCGGAAGCGCGTGGAAGGCAGCTTCAGCTCGAAGGGCACGCCGGCGCGCTTGATCGCCATGTTCCAGCGCGTCACGCCGACGTTGCAGTCCTTCACGTACTCCAGGCGCGTCACTTCGTTGATGCCGTTGCGCACGGAGACCTGCTCCTCTTTCACGCCGCCCTGCCCGTCGGGCACGTGGATCGTCATCGCCGTGTCGATCTCGCGGTGGTCGGCGAACTTGGCCTCGTCCGGCCGGCCCTTGATGCCGTTGGCGAAGTAGTTGGCCCCGTTGGACGAGGACTCCGAGCCGAACAGGTCCAGCGAGCTGGAGAACCAGAAGTTCATGAAGCGCTGGATGGTCGGCAGGTCGATCGCGCCGTGCTCGCGCACCTTCTTCCAGTCGTCGGTGTCCAGCTCCTTCATCACTTCCAGCGTGCGCTTGATGACACGGCCGACGCCGGTCTCGCCCACGAACATGTGGTGCGCTTCCTCGGTCAGCATGAAGCGCGTGGTGCGCGCCAGCGGGTCGAACGCGCTTTCGGCGAAGGACTTCAGCTGGAACTTGCCGTCGCGGTCCGTGAAGTACGTGAACATGAAGAAGGACAGCCAGTTGTCCATCGGCTCGTTGAAGGTGCCCAGGATGCGCGGCTTGTCGGCGTCGCCGCTGTGGCGCATCAGCAGTTCCTCCGCCTCCTCGCGGCCGTCGCGGCCGAAGTGCGCGTGCAGCAGGTAGACCATGGCCCACAGGTGGCGGCCCTCTTCCACGTTGACCTGGAACAGGTTGCGCAGGTCGTACAGGGAAGGCGCGGTGTGGCCCAGCAGGCGCTGCTGCTCCACCGAAGCGGGCTCGGTGTCGCCTTGCGTCACGATCAGGCGGCGGAAGGTGGAGCGGTACTCGCCGGGCACGTCCTGCCAGACGTCCTCGCCCATGTGGTCGCCGAAGCCGATCTTGCGGTTCTCTTCCTTGTCGGCCAGGAAGATGCCCCAGCGGTAGTCGGGCATCGGCGTGTAGCCGTACTGGGCCCAGCCTTGCGCATCCACGCCGACCGCGGTGCGCAGGTAGACCTCCTTGGCCTTGAAGTCGCTGGGACCCATCTCGTCCCACCAGTTCAGGAAGGCGGGCTGCCAGTGCTCCAGCGCTCGCTGGAGCTGCCGGTTGTCCGCCAGGCTCACGTTGTTGGGGATCTTGGCTTGCAGGTCGATGGTGCTCATGGTGATTCCTTCGTGTGCGCCGTCAGACGCGCTTCCAGTCGAATTTCGCCTTCTTGCCGGTGCCGAACAGCTTCAGCGCGCCGTCCTCGCCGACCGCGTTGGGGCGGATGAAGATCCAGTTCTGCCAGGCGGAGAGGCGGCCGAAGACGCGCGTCTCCATGGTTTCGCGGCCGGGGAAGCGCAGCGAGGCTTCCATGCCCGTCAGCGCATCGGGCGAGAGCGACGCGCGCTCTTCCAGCATCAGGCGGATCTCGTCTTCCCAATCGATGTCGTCCGGCGTCAACGTCACCAGGCCCAGCGCCAGCGCCTGGTCGGCGCGCAGCGGGCTGTCCTGCAGGTCCTGCAGCTGGCGGAGGGTGTCGGCGTCCTCGTTGAAGCGCGTCTGCAGCCGCGTGAGGCCGTTCACCTCGGGATAGCGGCCGAAGTTGGCGGCGTTGAGGCGCAGCGCCGGCGCGGCGTCGGGCGCGTCCGGCAGGTCCAGCATGTAGATGCGGTCGCAGGCCAGGGCGAGCTCGAAGAAGGTGCCGGCGAAGCAGGAGCCCTCTTCCACCAGCGCGATCAGCGAGCGGCTGGTGACGTCCAGGCGCGCCAGCGTGCGGCGCAGTGCGCCGAGGGTTTCGCGCACCAGCCAGTGGGACTTGTTCGCCTCCAGCGTCGCGTCAGCCTGCATCACCAGGTTGGCGTCGCCGCGCGTCTTGAGCACCCAGGTGCCGATCTCCAGTTCGTTGGTGCGCAGGTTCAGGATGGCGTCGTCCAGCTCGCGCGCCAGCTTCAGCGGCCACCAGTTCGCGCCGGCGGCGACGATCGCGTCCGCCTGGTTCTCGATCGCTGCCTTCGGCGCCTGCACCGTGAAGGTCGCGATGCGCGTGGCCCGGTCGACCTGCACGTCCACCGTCTCGTAGTGATAGCCCTGTTCGTCAATCTGCGCCCTCACCGGCGTGAGCTCGATGCCCTTCTCCGGACCGCTGCGGCTGGACTGCCCGCGCAGCGCGGCGACCTCGGCGTCCACCAGCTGGCCGAACTGCTGCGGCTTGGCGTAGGCGTCGATCAGCTTCCATTCCCGGGCGCGGTCGGCGCGCACGCCTTCGCTGGTGGTGCAGAAGATGTCCGCGAGGTCGCGGCGCACCTTGCGCTTGTCGGTCACGCGCGTCAGGCCGCCGGTGCCGGGCAGCACGCCCAGCAACGGCACTTCCGGCAGGCTCACCGTGGAGGAGCGGTCGTCGACCATCACGATGCGGTCACAGGCCAGGGCCAGCTCGTAGCCGCCGCCGGCGCAGGCGCCGGTCACGGCCGCGACGGACTTGAGGCCTTCGTTGCGCGAGGAGTCTTCCAGCCCGTTGCGCGTCTCGTTGGTGAACTTGCAGAAGTTCACCTTCCAGGCGTGCGAGGAGACGCCCAGCATGTAGATGTTCGCGCCGGAGCACCAGATGCGTTCCTTGCCGCTTTCGAATACGACGACCTTCACGGCGGGGTGCTCGAAACGGATGCGGTTGACCGCGTCGTGCAGTTCGATGTCGACGCCCAGGTCATAGCTGTTGAGCTTGAGCTTGTAGCCGGGCTTGATGCCGCCGTCCTCGTCGATGTCCAGCTTCAGGCGGGCGACATCGCCCTCCACCAAGAGCGTCCAGTGGCGGTAGCGCGAGGGATGCGTGGCGAAGCTCACCAGCTCGCGTTCTTCTCCGGCCAGCGTCTGCTTGAACAGCAGCGGTTCGGTCATGGCGTTCATCGGGTCTCCAGGGTGGTCGGTTGCGCGGCGGGCACGGCCCGCTCGAGGTCTCTGAGGGATTGCTTCACGCTGCGGGCGGCGGTGTCCACCACCGCGTCGGCGCGGGCATAGAGGGCTTCGCGGCTGGCGAGGATGCGGCGGATGTCCTCCAGCGCCTCGCCCATGGCGCTGCGCGTGACTTCGCCGTCGTCGCCCTGCGTGTTGAAGGGACGCATGTCGCCCTGGGCGACCACGCGGCTCATGTGTTCTTCGGGGTTGGCCTTGACCCACACGCAATAGAAGTGGCTTTGCAGCAGGTCGAAGGTCTCGCGCTCGCTGACGATGCTGCCGCCGGTGGTCATCACCACGCCGTCCGCATGCTCCTCGGCGATGCGCAGCAGGGCGCGGCGCTCGTAGCGGCGGTAGCCGGCCTGCCCATGCAGCAGCAGGATCTCGTTCATGCTGGTGCCCGCCTCGCGCTCGATCTCGCGATCGAGCTCGATGAAAGGGACGCCACGCTGCTGGGCCAGCTGCGCGCCGAGCGTGGTCTTGCCGGCGCCGCGCAGGCCGACCAGGGCGATGCGTTGCTCCCTGCCCTGCGCGTCGTCCATGCCGAAGCTGGAGGCCAGCACGCCGTAGGCCTGGTCCAGCTGGTTGTCGTCCAGCCGCCCCAGCAGGGTCTGGATGCGCGCCAGCGCGGGTCGTGGCGCGTCCTGCAGCAGGTCGAGGATCGTGATGTTCAGGGCGTGGGCGGCGGCTTCCAGCGAGAAGATGGAGACGTTGCCCTTGCCGCTCTCGACGTCGGCCAGGAAACGCTCCGACAGGCCGGAGTCGGTGGCGAGCTGCTTGCGGGTCATGCCGCGGCGCGCCCGCCAGGCACGCACGCGGGCGCCGAGCTCCGCCACGAGGGCGGCGCGGGTGTCGGTATCGGTCATCGTCTGCATGCTGGCGGCGTTTTCGGGCAAAACCTTGCGCTGGATCAAGATTGCAGTATACTTCCGTCAACTTCTCTGTCAAGCAGTTTACTGCATGTGATCGGAACCACATGAAGCTCAAGATCCTCGTCGGCACCATGACCAGCACGGCCGACTACGTCGCCCAGGCCATCCAGATGGACTGCGCGGACCTCGTGGACGACATCGAGGTGCTGATGATGGATGGCCAGGACATCTCGGTCTTCGACGAAGATGCGCTATACCTCATCTGCTCGTCGACCTACGGCTCCGGCGACGTGCCCGACAATGCCCGCGCGCTTTACGAGTCGCTCGACGCCGCCCCCAGGTTCCTCGGCCACGTCCGTTATGGCGTGATCGCGCTGGGCGACCGCACGTACATGCAGACCTTCTGCTTCGGCGGCAAGAAGTTCGACGAGCGCCTGCAGGGCCTGGGCGCGCAGCGCATCGGCGAGGTCTGGTGCCACGACGCCAGCGCGGGCACCATGCCGGAGGAACTCGGCACCGCGTGGTGCCGCGAGTGGCTCGAGAAGGAAGCCATCCCGGCGATGCAGAAGGACAAGACGGCCGCCTGAGACCATGCACCTGAGCCACGCCGACCACAGCACCAGCCCGCCGCGGGTGGAGATCCCGCGGGACTACAACGCGGCCCATGACCTGCTGCAACGGAACGCGGCGCGGCCCGACAAGGTGGCCTTCGTCGATGCGACGACCGGCGACACGCTGACCTACGGCCAGCTCGCCACGCGCTCGCACCGGCTCGCGGCCGCGATGCGCGCCCAGGGTTATGCGCCCGAAACCCGCGTGATGCTGGCGATGCTGGACACGCTGGAGTGGCCGGTCGTGTTCCTGGGGTGCATCCTCGCCGGCGTGGTGCCGGTGGCGGCGAACACGCTGCTCACCACGAAGGACTTCGAATACATGCTGCGCGATTCGCGCGCGCAGGCCCTGTTCGTCTCCAAGGCGCTGTTGCCGACGTTCGAGCCGCTGGTCGGCCGGATCTCCACGCTGCGGCAGGTGTTCGTGGCCAGCGACACCGGCGAACATTCGGTGGCGCATCTCATCGCCTCCGGGCCGGACACGCCCGAAATCGCAGGCACCTGCTGCGACGACCCCTGCTTCTGGCTCTATTCCAGCGGCTCCACCGGCGCACCCAAGGGGACCGTGCACCTGCATGGCCACCTGGTGCAGACGGCGGAACTGTATGGCCGCGCGGTCCTGGGCATCCGCGAGGAAGACGTCGTGTACTCCGCGGCCAAGCTGTTCTTCGCCTATGGCCTGGGCAATGCGCTGACCTTCCCCATGAGCGTGGGCGCCACCACGGTGCTGCTGCCCTCGCGGCCGACGCCGACGGACGTGTTCCGCGTCCTGCGGGATTTCCAGCCCACCATCTTCTACGGCGTGCCGACGCTGTACGCCGCGTTGCTGGCCGACGCCGCCCGGCCGAAGAAGAGCGAGCTGAACCTGCGCGTGTGCACCAGCGCCGGCGAAGCCCTGCCCGCCGACATCGGCCAGCGCTGGACCTCGGAATACGGCGTGGAGATCCTGGACGGCATCGGCTCCACCGAGATGCTGCACATCTTCCTGTCCAACCGCCCCGGAAAGGTGCGCTATGGCACCACCGGCCAGCCCGTGCCCGGCTACGAGCTCCGCATCGTCGGCGACGACGGCCGCGAGTGCGGCCACGGCGAGATCGGCGAGCTGCAGATCAGCGGACCGAGCGCGGCGCTGATGTACTGGAACAACCGGGCGAAGACGAAGGCGACCTTCGCCGGCGAGTGGACGCGCAGCGGCGACAAGTACACGCGCGACGCCGACGGCTACTACACCTACGGCGGCCGCAGCGACGACATGCTCAAGGTGGGCGGCATCTACGTCTCCCCCTTCGAGGTGGAGGCCTGCCTGATGACGCATGACGCCATCCTCGAGGCGGCGGTCATCGGCGTGGCGGACAGCGACGGCCTCGTCAAGCCGAAGGCTTACGTGGTGCTGAAGTCCGGCCGGCAGGCGACGGCGGAGGACCTGCAGGCGCACGTGAAGTCGCGCCTCGCGCCCTACAAGTACCCGCGCTGGATCGCCTTCGTGCCCGAACTGCCGAAGACGGCCACCGGCAAGATCCAGCGCTTCAAGCTGCGCGCGGCGGCGACCTGAGGGAAAGCCATGTGGCGGGGGCCGGCCCGGGTCGGTCAAAATGCTTCAGGCCTCAACAATCAGAAAACCTGACCGCCCCGCGACCGGGCGATTCAATGAAGGAGCACACATGACCACCCGCCGCCTCGTCCTGTCCCGCGGTGCCGCATTCGTCGGCGCCGCGTCCACCGGCCTGCTGCTGCCGCAGATCGCCCGTTCGCAGTCCAACAAGATCCGCGTGGGCTTCATGCTGCCCTACACCGGCACCTTCGCGCAGCTGGGCGTCGCCATCGAGAACGGCGTGCGCATGGCCATCGCCGAAAAGGGCGGCAAGCTGGGGGGCCGCGAGATCGAGTGGTTCAAGGTGGACGACGAGTCCGAGCCTTCCAAGGGCGTGGAGAACGCCAACCGCCTGGTGCAGCGCGACAAGGTCGACGTGCTGATCGGGACGGTGCACTCCGGCGTGCAGATGGGCATCCAGCGCGTGGCGCGCGAGTCCGGCGTCCTGAACATCATCCCCAATGCCGGCGTGCATGCCGCCACGCGCGGCCTCTGCGCCCCGAACGTGTTCCGCACCTCCTTCAGCAACAGCCAGCCCACGCGGGCGCTGGGCAAGCCGATGATGGACAAGGGCCTGAAGCGCACGGTGTGGATCACCTGGAAGTACGCGGCGGGCGACGAAGCCTTCGAGGGCTTCAAGGAAAGCTACACCGCCGCGGGCGGCACGATCGTCAAGGAACTCGGCCTGCCGTTCCCGAACGTGGAGTTCCAGGCACTGCTCACCGAGATCGCCTCGCTGCGCCCGGACGCGGTGGCCTGCTTCTTCGCCGGTGGCGGCGCGGCCAAGTTCATCCGCGACTACGCGGCGGCGGGCCTGAAGGACCGCATCCCGCTGTGGGGTTCGGGCTTCCTGACCGAAGGCGTGCTCGACGCCGCCGGCCCGGCCGCCGAAGGCATCATGACCACGATGCACTACGCCGACTCGCTGGACACGCCGCGCAACAAGCAGTTCCGCACGGCCTACGCCACGCAGTTCAAGATGCAGCCGGACGTGTACTCCGTGCAGGGCTACGACTCCGGCCTGCTCCTCGCGCAGGGTCTGGCGGCCGTGAAGGGTGACATGGGCAACAAGCCGGCGCTGTACAAGGCGCTGGAAACGCAGGTGATCGACAGCCCGCGCGGCAAGTGGTCCATGAGCAAGTCGCACAATCCGGTGCAGGACATCTACCTGCGCCGCGTCGAGAACAAGGACAACAAGGTGATCGGCATTGCCGCCAAGGCACTGGCCGATTCCGGCGCGGGCTGCCGGATGGCCTGAGGCGCATCGCGCCTCGCCGCAGGGAGGTTTCGGCCTCCCATTTTTTTGGCCTGGCACGCAGGCTGCTTGACTCCTCTCCGATGGATTTCGCCAACTTCCTGATCCAGCTCCTGAACAGCGTCCAGTACGGGCTGCTCCTGTTCATGCTGGCCGCGGGCCTGACGCTGATCTTCGGCATCATGGGCGTGGTCAACCTGGCGCACGGCTCCTTCTACATGCTGGGCGCCTACCTGGCCTGGTCGCTCTCGGCCAAGACCGGCAGCCTGGTGCTCGCCATCGTGCTGGGCACCCTCCTTTCCGTCGCGTTCGGCCTCGTGCTCGAGCGCGTTCTGTTCCGGCACTTCTACCACCGGGACCACCTCGACCAGGTGCTCCTGACCTTCGGCCTGATCTACATCTTCGAGGAGATGCGCTCCATCCTGTGGGGCGACGACGTGCACGGCGTGCAGGTGCCCCAGCTGCTCGCGGCGTCCATTCCGCTGACGGACAACCTGTCGTACCCCGTCTACCGCCTCTTCATCTCCGGCGTGTGCATCGCGCTGGCGCTCGGGCTGTACCTGCTGATCTCGAAGACGCGCCTGGGCATGAAGATCCGTGCCGGCGCCTTCAACCACCAGATGACCGAGGCGCTGGGCGTGAACGTCAAGTTGATCCACGCCGTCGTTTTCGCGCTGGGCGTCGGGCTGGCCAGCATCGCCGGCATGGTCGCCTCGCCCATCTCCAGCGTCTATCCGAACATGGGCTCGCAGGTGCTGATCATGTGCTTCGTGGTCGTGGTGATCGGCGGCATCGGGTCGGTGCGCGGCGCGCTGATCTCCGCGCTGCTGGTCGGGCTGGTCGACACCTTCGGCAAGGTGCTGCTGCCGCAGGTGGCCGGCATGCTCGTGTACATGCTGATGGCGGCCGTGCTCCTGTGGAAACCGGAAGGCCTGTTCAAGCAATGAGCGCCGCCAAAGCCAACCTCGAACGTTTGCCCCGCGGGCTCCAGATCGCGCTTGCCTTGGGCTTCGTGGCCCTGCTGGCCTTCCCGTTCTTCTCCACCGACTTCTACGCGCAGATGGTCGCGCGCATGATGATCCTGGCGATCTTCGCCATGAGCCTCGACCTGCTGCAGGGCGTGACCGGGCTCGTCTCGCTGGGGCACGCGGCCTATTTCGGCCTCGCCGGCTACGCCCTCGCCTTCCTCACGCCGGAGGCGGAGCCGGCCAGCCTGTGGTGGACGCTGCCCCTGGCGGTGGGGGCTTCGGGCCTGGCCGCGCTGATCATCGGCTTCTTCGTGGTCCGCACGCACGGCATCTACTTCATCATGGTCACCATGGCGTTCGCGCAGATGGTGTTCTTCCTGTTCTTCGACAACAAGGTGCTGGGCGGGTCGGACGGCCTGTACATCAACTTCAAGCCGAACGCGCACGTCTTCGACCTGGAGGACAAGCGCGTCTTCTACTACTTCACGCTGGCGGTGCTGGTGCTGGTGTACTTCTTCCTGCGCCGCCTGCTGTTCAGCCCGTTCGGCCGCACGCTGGCCGGCATCCGCGTCAACGAGCACCGCATGCGCGCGATGGGCTTCGGCACCTTCGGCTACAAGCTCGCCGCCTTCACGCTGGCCGGCGCGCTCGCCGGCCTGGCCGGCTACCTGTGGGGCGCGCAGACCGGCTTCATCAACCCGGAGCTGATGGGATTCCACATGAGCGCGCACGCGATCATGATGGTCATCCTCGGCGGCATGGGCAATTTCGCCGGCGCGATCGTCGGCGCCTTCGCGTTCGAATTCCTCCTGCACGAAGCCAAGGACCTGCCCACCCTCGGCAGCTTCAATGCCGGCAAGCACTGGCAGCTGTGGATGGGCCTGTTCATCGTGTTGATCGTGGCCTTCGCCCCGCGCGGCCTGCTGGGCGCGCTGGACCGCCTGCTGCGCCGCAAGGAGGCGCCGCATGACTGAGGCGCTGCTCTCCGCGCGCGCGCTCACCAAGCGCTTCGGCGGCCTGGCGGCCGTCAACGACGTGACGCTGGACCTCTGGCGCGAACGCATCCACGCCGTCATCGGCCCGAACGGCGCCGGCAAGTCCACGCTGACCAACCTGCTCTCCGGCGACCTCGTGCCGACGGCGGGCGAGGTGACGCTCGGCGGCCGCGACGTCACGGGCTGGAGCCCCGAGCGCATCTCGCGCGCCGGCCTGGGCCGCAGCTACCAGAAGACCAACATCTTCCTGCCGTTCACGGTGTGGGAGAACGTGCGGCTGGCCGCGCAGTCGCGCACGCCGCACGCGGCGGCCTGGCTGCGCCTGGCCGGCGGGGTGAAGGAAGCCAACGCACGGGCCGAGCGGGCGCTGGAGCTCGCCGGCCTGCAGGCCCGCCGCGACCACGTCGCCGGCGCCGCCAGCCACGGCGAGCAGCGGCAGTTGGAGATCGCCATGACGCTCGCCACCGATCCGGAGGTGCTGCTGCTCGACGAGCCGCTGGCCGGCATGGGTACGGCGGAAGCGGAACGCATGGTCGAACTGCTGCTGCGCCTGAAGAAGGACCACGCGATGATGCTCGTGGAGCACGACATGGACGCCGTCTTCGCGCTGGCGGACCACCTGACCGTGATGGTCAACGGGCAGGTGATCGCCAGCGGCACGCCGGCCCAGGTGCGGGCCGACGCGAACGTGCAATCGGCCTATCTCGGGGAAGACGCATGATGAGCCCCCACGCTTGTCACTTCGTGTACTGCGCTGCCCCCCGAGGGGGCGCGTCCCTCCTTGGGGCGGCCCGGCGGAGGTCCGATGGCTGACCGCATCCTCTCCGCCCGCGGCCTGCAGACGTACTACGGCGCGAGCCACATCCTGCGCGGCGTCGACTTCCACGTGGACCGGGGCGAAACCATCGGCCTGATGGGGCGCAACGGCATGGGCAAGAGCACCCTGCTCAAGACGCTCATGGGGATCGTCCGGCCCCGCGCGGGAACGGTCGAGGTGAAAGGCCGCGACATGGTGGGGCGGCCGGCCTACGAGGTCGCGCAGCTCGGGATCGCCTACGTTCCCGAAGGCCGCGGCATCTTCGGCAACCTGAGCGTGCGCGAGAACCTCGTCATGGCTGCTCGCGCCGGCACGGACGGCCGCCGCGACTGGACCTACGAGCGCGTGCTCGACACCTTCCCCCGCCTGAAGGAGCGCCTGAACCATGGCGGGCAGCAGCTGTCGGGCGGCGAGCAGCAGATGCTCACGATCGGCCGCGCCCTGATGACCAATCCGGACGTGCTCATCCTCGACGAGGCCACGGAAGGGCTCGCGCCTCTGATCGCGCGCGAAATCTGGCGCATCTGCGGCGTGATCCGCGACAGCGGCATCTCCAGCGTCATCGTCGACAAGGCGTGGAAGCACGTGACGCAGGTGACCGACCGCAACGTGATCCTGGTCAAGGGCGAAGTGGTGTTCCAGGGCAGCTCGGCCGAGCTGCAGTCGCGGCCCGAACTGCTCGACCAATACCTCGGCGTGTAGCACCAACTCGGCGTCTGACGGGACGCCACGCCACGTCAGCCACCCCCGGACGGTCCGCTGACCGCCCGCGTCCTGTGCGACTGTAGGTTCCGACCTACGCGACGTGCTCTGCGCTTCCTTCAAGGCGCGAGCGCCCGCGCTTCCAGAATGGCCGTTCACCAAAACGAAGGCCATGAAGCCCCATTTGCCCGAAGAGGAGCGGAACCCCCAGTTGCCCGCGCGCGCCCAGCCGCCGCTGCAGCGCCGGGCCAGCCACCACCATCGCCAGTTCGAGGTGATGGGGGCACACCCGGACGGGAATGGAACCGCCTTCACGGTGTGGGCACCGAACGCGCGCAACGTCGGCGTGATCGGCAGCTTCAACCAGTGGAACTGCCAGCCGCTGCATCGCCTGGACGACGGCAGCGGCCGCTGGGGCGGATTCATCGCGGGCGCACGCCCGGGCCAGTGCTACAAGTACCGCATCCAGGACATGCACGGCCACTGGATGGACAAGGCGGACCCCTACGCGTTCCGCATGGAGCACCCGCCGGGCACCGCCTCGCAGATCTGGGATCTCTCGCACGAGTGGGGCGACCAGGAGTGGATGCGTACCCGCTGGCAGCGGCAGGCGCACGACCAGCCGATGTCGATCTACGAGGTGCACCTCGGCTCGTGGCAGCGCGAGGAGGACGGCCGGTTCCTGAACTACCGCGACATCGCACAGCGCCTCGCCACGCATTGCCAGAACCTCGGGTTCACGCACGTGGAACTGATGCCCATCGCGGAACATCCCTTCTACGGCTCCTGGGGCTACCAGCTCACCGGCTACTTCGCGCCGACGTCGCGCTACGGCACGCCGCAGGACCTGATGGTGTTCGTCGACACGCTGCACCAGCGCGGCATCGGCGTCATCCTGGACTGGGTGCCTTCGCACTTCCCGTCGGACCCGCACGCGCTCGCGCGCTTCGACGGCACCGCGCTGTACGAGCACGAGGACCCCCGCCTGGGCTTCCACCCCGAGTGGAACAGCCTGATCTTCAACTACGGGCGCTACGAGGTCCGCGACTTCCTGATCAGCAACGCCCTCTTCTGGCTGGAGAAGTACCACTTCGACGGGCTGCGGGTGGATGCCGTCGCGTCGATGCTGTACCTCGACTACGGCCGCCGGCACGGTGAATGGATCCCCAACGCGCATGGCGGCAACCAGAACCACGACGCGGTGCGCTTCCTGCAGGACCTGAACACCACGGTCTACGCGCAGTTCCCGGACGTGCACATGATCGCCGAGGAATCCACCGCCTGGCCCGCGGTGTCCCGCCCGGTGCACCACGGCGGCCTCGGCTTCGGCATGAAGTGGAACATGGGCTGGATGAACGACACGCTGCGCTACGTGTCGCGGCCGCACATCTTCCGCCACTGGCACGGCGACGACATCCGCTTCTCCGCCGTCTATGCCTTCGACGAGAACTTCATCCTGCCGCTCTCGCACGACGAAGTGGTGTACGGCAAGGGCAGCCTGCTCGGGCGCCAGCCGGGCGACGAGTGGCAGCGCTTCGCCGGCCTGCGCAACCTGTTCGGCCTGATGTGGGGCCATCCGGGCAAGAAGCTGCTGTTCATGGGTGGCGAGTTCGGGCAGCTGGCCGAATGGCACCACGAAGGCACGCTGCACTGGCACCTGTGGGCACGGCCCTACCACGCGGGCATCGCGCGCTGGGTGTCGGATCTCAATGCGGCTTACCGTCGGCTGCCGGCGCTGCACGTCCACGACTTCGACGGACAGGGTTTCAGCTGGCTGCCCTGCGAGCGGCACGAACCGACGGTCCTCACCTTCCTGCGCCGCGCCGGCCCGGCCGATGCGCAGGTGGTCGTCATCTGCAACCTCACGCCGGAACCGCGCCATGCCCTCAAGGTGGCGATGCCCGCGCCCGGCACCTGGCATGAAGTCCTCAACAGCGACGCGGCGGTCTACGGCGGCAGCGGCGTCGGCAACCTGGGGCGGGTGCAGGCCACGCCCCACGGGCTCGGCGGCTGGCCCGCCAGCGCCGTCGTCACCGTTCCGCCCCTGGGGACCGTGATCCTCTGCAACGAAACCATTCAAACGATTGCCCCCAACCAGGGAGAAGCTCATGCCCGCCAATAGAAAAGTCCTGGCCTTCGTGATGGCCGGCGGCGAAGGATCGCGCCTGCACCCGCTGACGGCCAACCGGTGCAAGCCGGCGGTGCCCTTCAACGGCAAGCACCGGATCGTGGACTTCGTGCTGTCCAACCTCGTCAACTCGGAGATCTATTCGATCTACCTGCTGGTGCAGTACAAGTCGCAGTCGCTGATCGAGCACGTGCGGCAATCCTGGACCATGGCCCGCTTCATCCCGCAGCACTTCATCACGGTGGTGCCGCCGCAGATGCGGCACGGCCCGGCGTGGTTCCAGGGCACTGCCGACGCGGTCTACCAGAACATCCACCTGATCGAAAGCATGCAGCCGGACATCGTGGCCGTGTTCGGGGCGGACCACATCTACCGCATGGACGTGCGGCAGATGATCGACTTCCACGTGCAGAGCAAGGCGCACGCGAGCGTGGCCACCATCCCGGTGGAACTGCGCGACTGCGACCAGTTCGGCATCGTCGACGTCGACAGCAACCACCGCATCGTGGACTTCAAGGAGAAGCCGAAGTCCGCCAAGCCGATGCCGGGCAGCCGCACGCACGCGCTCGCGTCGATGGGCAACTACATCTTCAACGCCGACGTGCTGCTGCAGCAGCTCAAGCGCATGCACGAAAGCGGCGAGACCGACTTCGGCAAGCACATCCTGCCGTCGATGGTGAAGAGCCACAAGCTGGTGGCCTATGATTTCGCCACCAACGAGATCCCGGGCACGGAGCCCTACGAGGAGCACGCCTACTGGCGCGACGTCGGCACGATCGACGCGTACTACCAGGCGCACTTCGACACGCTCGGCGCCCAGCCCAAGTTCCGCATGACCAACCGCCAGTGGCCGATCTACGCCAGCCCCGACCAGGCCGAGTCCGCCCAGATCGAGAACGGGGTGATCAACCGCTCCGTCGTCGGCTCGGGCAGCATCGTCGACGGCGCCGAACTGGACCACGCCATGCTGCGCCGGTCCGTGCTGGTGGAGCGCGGCGCCCGCCTGGAACACTGCATCGTGATGGAACGCTCGCGCATCGGCCGCGGCGCGCAGGTCCGCCGCGCCATCATCGACCAGGACAACGACATCCCGCCGGACGAGCGGATCGGCTTCGACCTGGAGCAGGACCGCAAGCGCTTCTCGGTCACCCCCTCGGGCATCGTCGTCGTGCCGGCCGGCGCCTTCCCGGCGCGCAAGGCCGCGCGTTCGCCCTACCTGGCCTCCATGGACGTCGGGTCCATGCTGGGCGAGGCCGCGCCACGCATGGAGGTGCTTGCATGACGGCGCAAGCCGTCGACGACACTCCCGCGCATCGCACCAGCAGCCCGCCGGCGGAACCTGGGCCGGCTCCGGCCCCCTCCGTGTACGGCAGGCCCTGGCCGCTGGGCGCCACCCTGCAGGAGGGCGGCGTCAACTTCGCGGTCTTCGCCAGCGCCGCCGAGCGCGTGGAGATCTGCCTGTTCGACGACAGCGGCAACCTCGAGGTGCGCCGCATCGTCCTCCCCGCCCGCACCGACGACATCTGGCACGGCTTCGTCGCCGGCGTGGGCGCCGGCACGCGCTACGGCGTGCGCGTGCACGGCCCGTACGAGCCGCAGCAGGGCTGGCGCTGCAACCCGTACAAGGTCCTGCTCGACCCGTACGCGCGCCTGCTGGACCGCCCGCTGCACGGCGCGCCCTGGCAGTACGGCTACCCGCTGGGGCAGGACAAGCGCGACCTGCACATGGACACCCGCGACAACGCACGGGAATGCGCCAAGTGCGTGGTGGTGGATGGCCGCTTCGACTGGGGCGACGACCGGCACCCGGAGACGCCGATGGAAGACAGCGTCTTCTACGAGGTGCACGTGCGCGGGTTCACGAAGCAGATGCCCGAGGTGCCGGAGCACCAGCGCGGCACCTTCGCCGGCCTGGGCAGCGAAGCCGCGATCGCCCACCTGAAGAAGCTGGGCGTCACCGCCGTCGAACTGCTGCCGGTGCAGGCCTTCAACGACGAGCGGCGCCTGCGCGACCTGGGCCTGTCGAACTACTGGGGCTACAACACCATCGGGTTCTTCGCACCGGAGCCGCGCTACCTCTCCCGTCCGGACGACCTCAACGAGTTCCGCCGCATGGTGCGGGCCCTGCACGCCGCCGGCATCGAAGTGATCCTCGACGTGGTCTACAACCACAGCTGCGAGGGCAACCACCTCGGCCCGACCCTGTGCTTCAAGGGCATCGACAACCGCAGCTACTACCGCCTGACGGAGGACCACCGCCACTACCTGGACTTCACCGGCACCGGCAACACCTTGAACGCCAGCCATCCGGCGATGCTGCGCGTGGTGATGGACAGCCTGCGCTACTGGGTGGAGGAGATGCACGTCGACGGCTTCCGCTTCGACCTCACGCCGGCGATCGCGCGCAACGCGCATGGCGCCTTCGACCATCGCAGCCCCTTCCTCTCCGCCGTCGCGCAGGACCCTGTGCTGCGCCGCGTGAAGCTGATCGCCGAGCCCTGGGACCTGGGCGACCACGGCTACCAGGTCGGCGGCTTCCCGCAGGGCTGGAGCGAATGGAACGGCCAGTACCGCGACCGCGTGCGCGACTACTGGCGCGGCATCGAGGGCACGCTGGGCGACTTCGCCGCCGCGCTTTGCGGCTCCTCCGACATCTACGGTCCGTCCCGACGGGGGCCACGAGCCAGCGTCAACATCGTGACGGTGCACGACGGCTTCACGCTCAACGACCTCGTGAGCTACAACGACAAGCACAACGAGGCCAATGCGGAAGACAACCGCGACGGGGAAAGCCACAACCGCAGCTGGAACTGCGGCGCCGAGGGTCCGACGGACGATCCCGAGATCCTGGCCTTCCGCGAGCGGCAGAAGCGCAACTTCCTCACCACGCTGTTCGCCTCGCGCGGCGTGCCGCTGCTGCTGGGCGGCGACGAGATGAGCCGCACGCAGGGCGGCAACAACAACGCCTATTGCCAGGACAACCCGGTCAGCTGGTTCGACTGGAGCGACGCGCGCCGGCAGGACCCGCTGCTCGATTTCACCGCCGCCATGATCCGGCTGCGCGCCGAGCTGCCGGTTCTGCGGCACAACACCTGGCTGACCGGCAAGCCCGACGAGGAGAGCCGCCGCGACATCGTGTGGTACAGCGTCTGGGGCCTGGAGATGACGTCCGAGGAATGGGCCAACCCCGCGGTGCGCTGCGTCGGCGCGGTGCTCGATGCCCGCTTCGCGCCCGCGCCCCCGGCGGCGTCGGGCCAGTCGGTGATGCTGGTGTTCAACGCCACCGGCGAGGACGTGACCTTCACGCTCCCGGTGGTGGCCGGGCACGTGGGCGAATGGGCCCTGCGCATCTCCACGGCCGAAGGCCATTTCGAAGAGGCGGACGCGCGCCGCTATGCGCCGCCCGCCAAGCTCGAACTCGTATCGCATTCGATGGCGCTGCTGACGCAGGCGCCGCAGGAGTGAGCCTTGCGCTGCCACCATGAGATGCCCTTCGGCGCCCGCCTGCAGGACGGCGGTGGCGCGCTGTTCCGCCTGTGGGCGCCCGCGGCGCGGCAGGTCGAACTGGCGCTGGAAACCGGCGCGGGCCCGGAACTGCACGCCGCCCGCAGCGAGGCGAAGGGCTGGTGGGAATGCCGCGTCCCGCAGGCCGCGGCGGGCACGCTGTACCGCTGGCGCATCGACGGCGGCCTGCTCGTGCCCGACCCCGCCTCGCGCTACAACCCCGAAGGGCCACACGGCCCGAGCTGCCTGGTGGACCCGGGGCAGTTCGAATGGGATGCCGACTGGCGCGGCCGTCCCTGGCACGAGACGGTGCTCTACGAGCTGCACGTGGGCACCTTCACGCCCGAAGGCACCTACGCGGCGGCCGCCGGCCGGCTGCAGGCGCTGGTCGACATCGGCGTGACGGCGGTCGAACTGATGCCGGTGGCGAACTTCGCCGGCCGCTTCGGATGGGGCTACGACGGCGTGCTGCCCTATGCGCCGCACGACGCCTACGGTCCGCCCGACGAACTCAAGGCCTTCATCCAGCAGGCGCACCGGCTCGGCCTCATGGTGTTCCTGGACGTGGTCTACAACCACTTCGGCCCCGACGGCAACTACCTCCACGCCTACGCACCGGCCTTCTTCTCGCAGACCAAGAAGAGTCCCTGGGGCGCGGCGATCAACTTCGACGGCCCCGACAGCGACACGGTGCGCGAATTCTTCATCCAGAACGCCGTCTACTGGGTGCAGGAGTACCGTTTCGACGGGCTGCGGCTGGATGCCGTGCACGCCATCAGCGACGACAGCGACCGGCACGTGCTGCGCGAGCTGTCCGAGCGCGTGCGCACGGCGACGGCGGGGCGGCACGTGCACCTGGTGCTGGAGAACGAGGACAACGGCCACGAGCACCTCGCATCCACGCCGATGCATGGCTCCTATGACGGGCAATGGAACGACGACTTCCACCACGTCGTGCACGTCGCCCTGACCGGCGAGACGCAGCGCTACTACCACGACTACGGCGCCGGCACGATGGACCTGCTGGCGCGCTGCCTCACGCACGGGATGGTGTTCGAAGGCTCGAAACGCCGGGAAGGCGGCGCCCGCGAAGTGGTCGCGCCCGCGCCGCCGCAGCCACTGTCGGCGCTCGTGAACTTCGCGCACAACCACGACCAGGTGGGCAACCGGGCGCGCGGCGAACGGCTGACGGCGCTGGTGCCCGGGCAGGCTGCCGCCCTGCCCACCCTGCTGGCCCTGCTCACGCCGGCCATCCCGATGCTGTTCTTCGGCGAGGAGTGGGGCGCGCCCGAGCCCTTCCTGTACTTCGCGGACTGGGAGGGCGAGCTGCGCGACGCCGTCCGCGCCGGCCGCAAGCGCGAGTTCGGCCACGTGGCGGCGGACGACCTGCCGGACCCGTGCAGCAGCGAAACCTTCGAACGCAGCCGGCCGGACGTCGGCCACGCACGCAGCGACGCAGGACGCGCGCGGCTGGAGCTGGTGCGCACGGCCCTGGCCGCGCGCCGCCGCTGGATCACGCCGCGCCAGGCCCAACTGCTCACGGGCAAGCATTCCGCCCAACGCATCGGCGAGCGTGGGCTCTCGGTGCAGTGGCGCTACGAAGACGGCCGGCTCCTGTCGCTGGAACTGAACCTCGGCGATGCTCCCCTGCAGGTCGAGCCGCAGCATCTCGGCCCCGTCGAGGCGGAGCTCGTGTACAGCCATCGCTGGCCCGCCGACACCCCGCGCGGCACCTGGCCGGCGTATGCGGCGCGCTGGACGTTCGGCGAGGAGATCACGCTATGAATGCCGTGACGGACGACCCGGGCCTCCCGCTCGCCGAGCGCGCCCGCCGCCTGGGCGTCGCGGACCGCTACCACGGCTTCTGGGGCAAGGAAGAGTTGGTGCCGGACGCCGTGCTGGAGCGCGCCGTCGCCGCCATGACGGGCGACGGCCGCACGCCGGCGCAGCAGTATCTCGGCCTGCCCTACGTGCACGTGATGCGCGAAGGCGATGCGCCGGTCCTGCGCTGGACCAGCCACGACGACAGGCCGGCGCGCTGGCAGCTCAGGGCCGAAGGCCAGGCCGGCGAGACCGCGGCCGGCGAGCTGCAGCGCAGCTACCAGCAGGCGACGATCGCGCTGCCGGACGGACTCGCGCCCGGCTACTACCGCCTCGTCCTCGAAGGCGCGCCCGCGGCGGAGCACTGCCGCCTGGCCGTCACGCCGCGCCACTGCCATGTCGCTCCGCAGCTGCAGAAAGGCGAGCGATGGTGGGGCTGCACGATCCAGCTGTACGCACTGCGTTCCTCGCGCAACTGGGGCATCGGCGACTTCGGCGACCTGCGCCGCCTGTGCGATGCCGCCGCGCACCAGGGCGCGTCGTTCATCGGGCTCAGCCCGCTGCACGCCCTGTTCCCGCACGCGCCGGCGATGGCCAGCCCGTACAGCCCTTCCAGCCGCAAGGCACTGAACCCGATCTACCTGGACGTGCAGTCGCTCGTCGACCTCAGCGCCTGCGAGGAAGCCAGCCAGCGCGTCCAGTCGGAGGCCTTCCAGGACCGGCTGGAGGCGCTGCGCGAAGCGGAAATGGTCGACTACGAGGGCGTGGCCCGCGCCAAGGACGAAGTGCTGCGCCTGCTCTGGGCGCACTTCGAGAAGCATGAACTGGACAAGGACCGCTCGCGCGGCGCCCACTTCCTGGCGTTCATGCGGGAGCACGAACACACGCTCGGCCGGCATGCGCTCTTCGAGGCGCTGCAGGAACACCTGCACGCACGGGACGCCGGCGTCTGGGGCTGGCCGGCGTGGCCGGATGAATTCCGGGACCCGGACGGTCCCGCGGTGCGCCGGTTCAGCGAGGATCACGGGTCCGCGGTGCGCTACCGCTTCTGGCTGCAATGGCTGGCCGAGGTGCAGCTGGAATCCTGCCAGCGCTACGCGCGCACGCGCGGCATGGGCATCGGTCTGTACTGCGACCTGGCCGTGGGCGTCAACGGCGGCGGCGCCGAGACCTGGGTCGAACACGGCATGTATGCCCTGGGCATGCACGCCGGCGCCCCGCCGGACCCGCTGGCGCCCGGCGGGCAGGACTGGGGCCTGCCGCCCTGGAGCCCGCAGCGCCTGCGCGAGGCACGCTACCAGCCCTTCATCGACACGCTGCGCGCCAACATGCGCCATTGCGGCGCCCTGCGGCTGGATCACGTCATGGCGCTGATGCGCCTGTTCTGGACCGGGCCGGACGGCGGCACCTACGTCGACTACCCGCTGGAGGACCTGATGGGCGTGCTGGCGCTGGAAAGCCAGCGGCACCAGTGCATGGTGATCGGCGAGGACCTGGGGAACGTGGCACCCCGCATGCGCGAAGCGATGCGGGACGGCAACCTGCTCTCGTACAAGCCGCTGCTGTTCGAGCGCGAGGAGGACGGCAACTTCCGCCGGCCGGCGCAATGGCAACCCAAGGCGCTGGCGGTGGTCAGCACGCACGACCTGCCGACGCTGCGCGGCTTCTGGCTGGGCGAGGACATCGAGCTGTCCGCGAAGCTCTCCCTCTATCCCGACGAAGCCTCGCACGAAGCGCAGGTCCTCGGCCGCGCGCAGGACCGTGCACGGCTGCTGATGGCGCTGCAACGCGAGGAACTGCTGCCCGAGGGGGTGACGGTGCAGCCCACGTCCCTGCCCGACGCGAGCCGGGCGTTCGTGGATGCGGTCTATGCCTACCTCGCCCGCACGCCGTGCTGGCTGGTGGGCGTGCAGCTGGAGGACGTGACGGGCCAACTGCTGCAGGTGAACGTTCCCGGCACGACCGAGGACCGCTTCCCGAACTGGCGGCGCAAGCTGTCGGTCACCGTCGAAGGGCTCGCCAGCGATGCACGCTGGGCGTCGCTCGCGGCGGTGCTCCGTTCCGAGCGCAGCGGCCCGCAGGCGCTCGAGACCGCGCCGCTCGAACTGCCTTCGCTCGACACCGCGAGCGTGCCCTGCGGAACCTACCGCGTGCAGTTCCACAAGGGCTGCACCTTCGAGCACGTCACGCAGGCCATTCCGTACCTGCGCGCGCTCGGCGTGAGCCATCTCTACAGCTCGCCCTACCTGCGCGCGCGCCCGGGCAGCACGCACGGCTACGACATCGTCGACCACGGCGAGCTGAACCCGGAAGTCGGCGACGAGCAGGCTCTTGCCCGGATGTGCCAGGCGCTGCGGCGCAACGGCATGGGGCAGATCCTCGACATCGTCCCCAACCACATGGGCGTGCTCGAGGCCGACAACGCCTGGTGGCTGGACGTGCTGGAGCACGGGCGCGCCTCCAGCCATGCGGAGACCTTCGACATCGAGTGGCAGCCTGCGCAACCCGAGATGGCGGGGCGCGTGCTGCTGCCCGTGCTCGGCGACCACTTCGGCAAGGTGCTGGAAGCCGGCGAGATCCAGCTGCACTTCGACGACGAGAGCGGCGAATTCGGGCTGCGCTACTGGGACCACCGCTTCCCGATCGATCCCAGCAGCTACCCGGACATCTTCGCGGCCCTGCCGGCGCCTCCGGCACGCGACGACAGCGAGGGTGACAGCCATGCGGTGGTCGGCGCCCTCCTCGATTCGCTCGGTCGCCTGCCTTCCCGCAACGACGCCGATCCGGAGGCGCGCCGGGCGCGCGTGCGCGACGCGGCCGTGTTCAAGCGGCAGCTCGCGCGGCTGGCGCGCCGGCACGAATGGCTCTCGCGCTGGATCGCCGCTTGCGTGCAACGGCTCAACGGCCAGGCCGGCGAGCCGGCCAGCTTCGATGCCCTCGAGCAGCTGATCGCCGCGCAGGCCTACCGGCTGGCCGACTGGCGCGTGGCCAGCGACGACGTCAACTACCGGCGCTTCTTCGACGTGAACACCCTGGCGGCCCTGCGGATGGAACGGCGCGAGGTCTTCGAAGCCACGCACCGCAAGGTCCTGCACTGGCTGCAGGACGGCATGCTGACCGGCCTGCGCATCGACCATCCCGATGGCCTGAGCGATCCGCAGGCCTACTTCGAGCGGCTGCAGGCCCGCTATGCCGCGATGGCCGAGGTCGGCGGCCACCATCCCCGCGCGCTGTACCTGGTGGTGGAGAAGATCCAGGCCGAACACGAGGCCTTGCCCGAGGAATGGCCGGTGCACGGCGACACGGGCTACCGCTTCGGCAGCCTCGTCAACGGGCTCTTCGTCGAGCCGCGCAACGAGGATGCGCTGCTCGGCGCCTACCAGGCCTTCACCGACGAGGACACCGACTTCGACGAGATCCTCTACGCCTGCAAGAAGCTGATCATCGAGACCTCCCTGTACTCGGAGCTGAACTGGCTGGCGCATGCGCTGTACCGACTGACGCGCGGTAACCGGCGCCGCTGCGACTTCACGCGCAACCGCTTGCGCGCCGCATTGGCCGAGGTCGCCGCGGCCTTCCCCGTCTACCGCACGTACCTGCGCACCACGGAGCCGGCCACGGCCATGGACCGGCGCCACATCGACTGGGCGATCGCGGCGGCCGAGCGGCGCCTGGGCAAGTCCGAGGCCACGGTGCTGGAGCACCTGCGCGAGGTGCTGCTGGGCGAAGGCGAGGCCGCGAACCTGCCGGCTGAAGGACGCGAGCGCTTCCTGGCGCGCTGGCAGCAGTTCACCGCGCCGGTGACGGCCAAGGCGATGGAGGACACGGCGTTCTACCGCTACATCCCGCTGCTGTCGCTCAACGAAGTGGGAGGCGAACCGCGCAGCTTCGGCGTCTCCGTCGCGGCTTTCCACTTCGCCAACGCGACGCGGCAGCGCCACCGTCCGCACTGCCTGCTCGGCACCTCCACGCACGACAGCAAGCGCGGCGAGGACCTGCGCGCCCGCATCAACGTGCTGTCGGAGATGCCCGCCCAGTGGGAGGACTGCGTGCTCCGGCTCTCGGGCTGGGCGCAGCTGTACGTGACGCGCATGCCCGACGCCACCTGGCCCAGCCAGAACGACATCTGGCTGCTGTTCCAGACGCTGGTGGGCATGTGGCCCGCGCACCCGCCGACCGAGGCCGAACGCGAGGACCTGCGCCAGCGCGTGCAGGCCTACATGCGCAAGGCGATCCGCGAAGCCAAGCTGAACACGAGCTGGGTCTGCCCCGCCTCCGAGTACGAGGACGCCGTCGAACGCTACGTCGACGGCGTGCTGCGCTCGGGCCCGAGCCCGTTCGCCGACGAGCTGCAGAAGTTCACCGCCCGCATCGCGCCCTTCGGCTTCCGCAACAGCCTCGCGCAACTGGCGCTGAAGTTCACCGCGCCCGGGGTGCCGGACCTGTACCAGGGCTGCGAGCACTGGAACTTCAGCCTGGTCGACCCGGACAACCGGCGGCCGGTCGACTACGGTGCGCTGGCGCAGAGCCTCGAAAGTGTCGAAGCCCTGTACCGGCAGGGCTGGCCGCTGGCGGACCACTGGCGGACGCTGGAGCGCAACGCCGCCGACGGGCGCATCAAGCAGTTGGCCACCTGGCGGCTGCTGCGGCTGCGCCGCGAGCGGCACGTGCTGTTCCGCAACGCGGGCTACCTGCCGCTGTCCGTCGAAGGTCCGGCCGCGGAGCACGCCGTCGCCTTTGCCCGCGTCCACGAACGCGAGGCGGTGCTGGTCGTCGTCGCGCGCCTCGCGTACACCCTGTGCGACGGCGAGGAAGAGAACTGGACGCCGCGGCTCTGGGCCGGCACGCAGCTCGAGGCGGCGGGGCTGCGGCGCTTTCGCCGCTGGCGCCACTGGATGACCGGCGAGGAGGTCGCGCTCGCCGGCGAGGAAGACGCCATGATGGATCTCCAGGCCCTGTTCGGCGGTGCGGGCAGCCTGCCGTTCGCCGTGCTGGTGGCCGACGCGGAGGGCGAGCGATGAACATCCTGTTCGCCACGCCGGAATGCGCCCCCTACGTCAAGACGGGTGGGCTGGGCGATGTCAGCGGGGCACTCCCTGCGACGCTCGCTTCGCTCGGGCACGACGTCAAGCTGCTGCTGCCCGCGTACAAGGACATGCAGGTCAGCGGCGAAGTCGGCGAGAGCGTGGACCTCGCGCCCTACGGCCAGTGGCCCGCGGCGCAGCTGCTGCCGGTGAAGCTCGCCTCGGGCGTGACGCTGCTGCTGCTGGCGTGCCCCGCGCTGTACCAGCGCAACGGCGGCCCCTACGTGGACGCATCCGGGAGCGACTACGCCGACAACGCGATGCGCTTCGGCATGCTGTCGCGCGTGGCGGCCCTGCTCGGCACCGTGCACTCGCCGCTGCCCGGATGGACCGCCGACGTCGTCCATGCGAACGACTGGCCCTGCGGGCTGGCGCCGCTGTACCTCGCGCAATCGCGCATGCTGGCGCCACAGGAGCGCACGGCGACGAGCGTGGTCACCATCCACAACCTGGCCTTCCAGGGCGTGTTCCCCATGGAGACGGCCGACCTGCTCGGTGTCGCGCCGATGTGGCGCGGCATCGACGGCGTGGAGTTCTGGGGCCAGCTGTCCATGCTGAAGGCGGGCCTGCAGTTTGCCGACGCGATCACCACGGTGAGCCCCACGTACGCCCGCGAGATCCAGACGCAAGCGCATGGCGTCGGCTTCGACGGCATCCTGCGCGCGCGCTCGGCCCGGCTGCACGGCATCCTGAACGGCATCGACACGCACGTGTGGAACCCGCAGACCGATCCGCTGCTGCCCTTCCACTTCGGGCCAGGCCGCCTGGAGGGCAAGGCCTCCTGCAAGGCGGCACTGCAGGGCCGCGTGGGCCTGCCGGTGTGGTCCGACGCGATGGTCCTGTCCATGGTGAGCCGGCTCACGCCGCAGAAGGGCGTGGACCTGGTGCTGGCCGCCCTGCCCCGCATCGTCGAGTCCGGCGCGCAACTGGTGGTGCTGGGCAACGGCGAGCCGGCGCTGCAGGACGCCCTGCGCGCGGCCGCGCGGCAGCATCCGCAACAGGTGGCAGTGACCCTCGGCTTCGACGAAGGTCTCGCGCACCTCATCGAGGCCGGCGCCGACGCCTTCCTGATGCCTTCGCGCTTCGAACCGTGCGGCCTGAACCAGATGTACAGCCAGGCGTACGGCACTCCGCCGATCGTGGGGCCGGTGGGCGGGCTGCTCGATTCGGTGACGGATGCCTCGGCCGACCCGGCCCACGGCACGGGCTTCGTCATGAAGGCCTGCGACGCCGCGGCGTTGCACGACGCCCTGGCGCGCGCGCAGGGCGCGTTCCGCGACCCGAAGCGCTGGCGGCGCATCCAGGCCAACGGCATGTCGCGCAACTTCGGCTGGGAAGACAGCGCGCACCAGTACCTGGAGGTCTACCAGCGCGCGGCGCTCCAGCGCGGCGCGCTGCCTGCCGCCGTCAGCGGTATTTCGCCGCCGTGATGAAGCGCGAGAAGCCCTCGCACCACACGACCACCGTGTCGTAGTCTTCCAGCCGCGTGTCCGCCGGCAGCGGCACGAGGAAGTTCTCGAAGGTCCGGATGTCGCCGACCGCCAGGGCCTGCGGCCTGGCGCGCACGAAGCCCTCCTCGGTGTCGACGAACCCGCGCACGAGGTACAGGCGGTAGGCCGGCCCGGGCGCTAGGCGGCCCTGCAGCGTCACCGCGCGCGGCCCCACGCTCACGTCGCCTTCGCCCCAGTGCAGCAGGTCGCTGCCGGGGAGCTCGCGGCGGAAGCGCGCGCGGTAGCTCGCGGACAGCATGGCCGCCTGAACCTCCGACGTGGCCGGGGACGGCGGGGCCGCCAGGATCGGCAGCAGGTACACGCCGGACGCGAAGCCGGCGCCGAACACGGCCACCCAGGACAGCAACACCAGCAGGACCTTCACGGCACCCCCACGATGCGTTCGCCGGCCACGTGCGAAGACAGGAAATCGATGAAGCGGCGGACGGCGGGGACCATACCACGGCGCGACGGAAAGACCGCCAGCACCATGGCCTCCTGCGGCGGCCAGCCGGGCAGCACGGGCACCAGTTCGCCGCTGCGCAGCGCCTCGCCGCACATGTAGTCGGGCAGCAGGCCCATGCCCGTGCCCTGGAGCACGGCGAACTTCAGCGTCAGCATGTCGTCCGCGGTGTAGACCGGCCGGTGCACCAGCTCGAAGGCCTCGCCGCCGGGGCCCCGCAGGCGCCAGGTCGCCCGCCCGTCGCCGGCGGACATGGCCACGGAGGGGAGGTGCCGCAGGTCAGCGGGGCCGGCGGGCTGGCCGAAGCGCTGCAGCAACTGCGGGCTGGCGACGAGCAGGGTCTGCGTGATGCCCAGGTTCTTCACGACCAGGCTGCCGCTGTCGTCGAGGCTGGTGCGCACCCGCAGGGCGACATCCACGCCCTCCTGCACGAGGTCGACCACGCGGTTGCTGACCTGCATCTCCACCCGCACCTGCGGGTGCGCCGCCAGGAACCGGGGCAGCAGCGGCCCGATCGCGGTCTGCGCCAGCGTCACGGGGCACGTCACGCGCACGGTGCCGCGCGGCTCGGTGCGCACCTGCGCCACGGCTTCGTCCGCGGCTTCGGCCTGCTCCCGCATCGCCACGCAGTGCCGGTGGTAGATCTCGCCGGCCTGGGTGAGCGAAAGCTTGCGCGTGGTGCGCTGGAGCAGGCGCACGCCCAGGCGCGCCTCCAGGTCCGAGACCCGCCGGGAGAGGCGCGATTTCGGGATGCTCAAGGCCCGGCCGGCGGCGGCGAACCCGCCCCGGTCGACCACCTCGGCGAAGTACAGCATGTCGTTGAGATCGCGCGTCGACTGTTCCATAGGTAGAACAATCTATCCCGAAATTGCCGGCTTATCAATGCAGCGACCCATCCTCACAATCAATGCATGGGCGCGATCGTGCCCGCCACGACAGGAGAAGACCTTGAAACTGCTGCACATCGATTCCAGCCCGCTGGGCGCCCAATCCGCCTCGCGCGAACTGACCCGCCGCATCGTCGCCGAGTGGCAGGCCGCCCATGGCGCCACCGTGGTCCAGTACCTGGACCTGGCCGTGGACGCACCGAGCCACCTGGACCAGGATTCGCTCGGGTTCCGGCTGGGGCCGGACGCCGCGGACCTGACCGACGCGCAACGCCGCGAGAACATCGTTTCGGAACGGCTGGTGCGCCAGTTCCTCGAAGCCGACGTCGTGGTGGTCGGTGCCCCGATGTACAACTTCTCGGTCCCGAGCCAGCTCAAGGCGTGGATCGACCGCATCGCGCAAGCCGGACGCACGTTCCGCTACACCGACAAGGGACCGGAAGGCCTGGCCGGGGGCAAGACCGTCATCGTCGCCTCCAGCCGTGGCGGCGCGTATCCGGACGGGTCGGCCATGGAGCACCAGGAAAGCTACCTGAAGGCGGTGTTCGGCTTCTTCGGCATCACGGACCTGCGCTTCGTGCGCGCCGAAGGCCTGGCGATGGGGGACGCCGCGCGCGCGGCCGCGATGGAGCAGGCGGCCTTCGCCATCCAGGCCCAACTCGCGCCGGCGGCGAACGAAGGCCAGGCCGCGCTGCGCGCCTGAGTCCGGCGGCACGGCCGCACTCCGCAAGAGCCCGCCTTCGCGCGGGCTCTTGCGCGTCAGCGGTTCGCCACCCGGTCGGCGTGGTGCTTCACCCAGTCGGCGAAGCGCTCCATGAACTTCTGCAGGAACTGCTGCGTGTCGTCGGGGCCGATGCCGTCGGCGGTGAAGAAGCCGGGCTTGTCCTGCAGGAACACCTCGGGCTGCCCCAGCGTCGGCATGTCCAGGTAGGCGAGGATGGTCCGCAGGTGCTGCTGGGCCGCCGCGGTGCCGATGGTGCCGACCGAAATGCCGGCGACGGCCGCGGGCTTGCCGCTCCAGACGCTCTGGCCGTAGGGGCGCGATCCGTGGTCGATCGCGTTCTTCAGGACGCCTGGCACCGAGCGGTTGTACTCGGGCGTCACGAACAGCACGCCTTGCGCCGCGGCGATCTCCGTCTTCATGCGGCGCACCGGCTCGGCCGGGTGGCCGTCGTCGTCCTGGTCGTAGGGCGGCAGGTCGTCGATGCGCACGGGCACCAGCTCCAGCGACTGCGGCGCGAGCTTCGCCAGCGCCGCGGCCAGTTGGCGGTTGAGGGATTCGCGGCGCAGGCTGCCGACGAGGACGGCGATGCGATAGGTCATCAGGGCTCCTTGCGTGAGGTCGCCCCATTCTTCGCGCCCGCGCGCCGGGCGCTGTCAGCGGCTGCCCAATTTCCGCGTGTAGATCTGGTCGAACGAGCCGCCGTCGGCGAAGTGCACCCTGGTCGCCTGGTCCCAGCCGCCGAACGCCTGGTCGATGGTGAACAGGTCCAGCTTCGGGAACTGCTTCGCGTACTTGGCCTGCGCCTTCTGCGACACCGCCGGGCGGTAGAAGTGCTTGCCGGCGATGTCCTGGCCTTCCTCGGAGTACAGGTACTTGAGGTACTCCTCGGCCACCGCGCGCGTGCCCTTCTTGTCCACCACCTTGTCGACCACCGCGACGGCGGGTTCGGCCAGGATGCTGACGGACGGCGCGATCACGTCGAACTTCGCGCCGAACTCCTTCTCCAGCAGGTAGGCCTCGTTCTCCCACGCGATGAGCACGTCGCCCTGGTTGCGCTGGGCGAAGGTGATCGTCGATCCGCGCGCCCCCGTGTCCAGCACCGGCACGTTGCCGTACAGGCTGGCGACGAAGTCGCGCGCCTTGGCGTCGCCGCCGTACTTGCGCTTGGCGAACTCCCACGCGGCCAGGTAGTTCCAGCGCGCGCCGCCGGAGGTCTTCGGGTTCGGCGTGATGACGCTCACGCCCGGCTTGACCAGGTCGTCCCAGTCCCTGATGCCCTTCGGGTTGCCGGCGCGCACGACCAGCACGATGGTCGACGTGTACGGGGAAGAGTTGTGCGGCAGGCGCTTCTGCCAGTCCGGCCGGACCCAGCCGCCGTTCCTGACCAGCGCATCGGTGTCGCCGGCGAGCGCCAGCGTCGCGACGTCCGCATCGAGGCCGTCGATGATCGAGCGCGCCTGCTTGCCGGAACCGCCGTGCGACTGCTTCACCGTGATGTCCTGCCCCGTCTTCGCCTTCCAGTGCTTCGCGAACGCCTGGTTGAACTCGACGTACAGCTCGCGCGTGGGGTCGTAGGAGACGTTCAGCAGCTGCACGGACTGCGCCAGCGTCGGCAGGCCGGTGAGCCCCAGGCCGCCGGCGGCGGCGAGCACCAGGGGAATCTTGATAAAGTCGCGGCGAAGGCTCATGGAAAGCGTCCTTGTTGTGTGTGGGCGCATTCTGGGAGCCCGCCCGCGCAACGGGAACGACAGACTTTTCAGTTGCATATCCGCATAAGCACAAGCTTTCCCTTCCAGGAGGCGTGAATGGCACGCACCGTCCACTGCATCAAGCTCGGCCGCGACGCCGAAGGCCTCGACTTCCCCCCTTATCCCGGCGAGCTGGGCAAGCGCATCTACGAGAACGTCAGCAAGGAAGCCTGGCAAGGCTGGATCAAGCACCAGACCATGCTGGTGAACGAGAACCGGCTGAACCTGGCCGACCAGCGTGCGCGCGAGTACCTCAAGCGCCAGATGGAGAACCACTTCTTCGGCGGCGGCGCGGATGCCGCCGCCGGTTACGTGCCGCCCTCGCAATGAGATGAGCGCCGGCGCCACTGCGGCCGGCGACGAGGCGCCCCCGCACGCCTGGCAGGGCCAGGCGCAATGGCGCGTCCTGCAGGTCGGATGGGACGGCGGCGCCGCTTTCCTGCGCCTGTGGCAGCGCTGGCGTGCCGATCCGCACCGTCCGCGGCTCCTGCATGGCGTCGCGATCGCCGGATCGCCGGAGGAGGCGGCGCAGCTGTTGCAGCCGCAGGACGGCGAGGCCGGCGCCCTCGCCGGTGCGCTCGCGGCGCAGTGGGACGGCCTCGCCCCCGGCTTCCACCGCTTCTCGCTCGAGGACGGCAAGGTCGTCCTGACGCTGTGCGTGGGCGAGGTGTCCTCCACGCTGCGCGAACTGGCGTTCCGGGCCGACGCGGTGGTGGTGGCCCGGCCGCAGGCATTCACCGCCGATGCCGCGATGGCCAAGGCGGTCACGCGGCTGTGCCGGCGGGACGCGATGCTCACGGCGCCGCAGGGCTGGAAGCCGCACCTCGCCGCGTGCGGTTGGCAGGCCGAAGGCGAAGGTCCCGACCTGTCCGCACGCTACGCGCCGGACTGGGACGTCAAGGGCCTGCAGCCGGAGACCGTCGTGCATCCCTCCCGCGCCACCGTCATCGGCGCCGGCCTTGCCGGTGCGGCGGTGGCAGCGAGCCTCGCCCGGCGCGGCTGGTCGGTGCTGGTGGTCGATGCGGCGGCAGCGCCGGCCATGGGCGCCTCGCAGCTTCCGGTGGGATTGCTGGCGCCCCACCAGACCCCGGACGACAACCCGCTGTCGCGCCTGTCCCGCGCCGGCGTGCGCATCACCTTGCAGGAAGCGACCCGGCGACTGGCCGCGGGCCTCGAATGGGGCGCCACGGGTGTCCTCGAATGGCGCGGGGACGACCCGCGGCCACCGCCCCCGATCGAAGGCCTGGAGCCCTGGACGCGCGGCGCGACCGAGACGCAGAAGCGCCTGGCCGGCTGGGCGCCCTCGCAACCCGCGTGGTGGCACGGGAACGCCGCCTGGATCGAGCCGGCGGCGCTGGTGCGCTCCTGGTTGCGCGATCCGGGGATCCGCTTCGAAGGCAGCTGGCAGGTGCATCAGGTGCGGCGGGAGGGCCCGCACTGGCACGTGGACGCGGCGGACGGCCGCGCGGCCGTGTCGTCACTGGTCGTGGTGGCGGCCGCCCTGGGCAGCGCCGCGTTGGTCCCGGCCGGGTTGCAGCTGCAGGCGGTCCGCGGGCAGGTCACGTGGGCGCCGCGCCCGGAGAACGCCGCCGCGTTGCCGCCCTTCCCCGTCAACGGCAACGGCCACTTCCTGCCGGACGTTCCGCTGGTGGAGCGCGGCGCCTGGATCACGGGGTCCACGTACGGGCGCGGTGAAACGGAAGCCGACGTGCGCGGCGCGGACGACACCGCGAACCTGGACCGTGCGCGGACCTTGCTGCCCGGGGCCGGCGCCCTCCTGGCCGGCAGCAGGACGACGGCCTGGAGCGGCGTGCGATGCGCCTCCTCGGACCGGCGGCCCCTGGTCGGCGAACGCGCCCCCGGTATGTGGGTCAGCACGGCGATGGGATCCCGCGGGCTCACCTTCGCCGCGTTGTGCGGGGAACTGCTGGCCGCGCGGCTGCACGGCGAACCCTTGCCGCTCCCGCTGCGCCTCGCCCAGGCGCTGGACGCCGCCCGGCAGGGGCGCTAGATCCGCGCCAGCCAGCCGTCCAGCCGGGCGAGTTCCCCGGCCCGTTCGCGCAGGGCCTCCGCGCCGGCGAGCCACGCGCGCGCGCGTTCGGCCAGGGACAGGCCGCTCTGGGTCATGGCCACATGGCGGATCGGGTGCTGCCCCTGGCGCAACTGGCGCAGCAGCGCCCATGCGTCCATGTCCTGCAGGCCGCAGTCGACCAGCGCCAGGTCGTATTGCTTGCCGCGGGTGAGTTCCATCGCCGCGGCGCCGCTCGCCGCGTCGTCGGCCAGCGTGAGCTTCGCCAGCGACAGCCGCGCCCGCAGGTACAGGCGCCGCTCGCGGTTGGCACTGACGATCAGGGCCTGCTTGTCGGACATCAGGGATTCCGGGCCGATCGGCAGGTCCAGGTCGGGTACCGGGGCGAACAGCGCGTCGAGGTTCTCGACCACCTCCGGCCACGGGATCGGGCGCTGGAAGGTCCGCAGCACAGAGGCCGGCGGGTTGGGCCCGACCCAGAAGCGCTGCATGTCGCCAGGCATCGGCGACGCGGCCTCCAGCCAGGCCTCGCCGCTGCCCGCGTCCAGCAGGGCCACGCGGGCCGGTTCCGGCGCCTCGGGCGTCCAGAGCTGGTACATGGTCAGGCACTGCTCGGAGAGCCGGAACACCGTGTTGAGCGCGTGCCGTTCCTCGTCGGTGAACCCGACCACCTTGATGAAGATCCTCTGTGCCATGGCTTCGTTGTGATTGTGGTGGCTCGGCAGCCCGGTCCCGTCTTATCCGCGTGCGCCGGAAGATGGGCCGGAAAGCCGCTTCCGTCCTGGTGCATTAGCTTATCCGCATAAGAGCTGAATAAAAAAATAGTTTGGATCCATAAGGGAGACTCCTAGAGTCACGGGTCCGGCCCCCCAGGGGCCGCCACCCTTGCCTCCATGTACCAATACACAGAATTCGACCGGCAGTTCGTGCGCGCGCGCGCGGCGCAGTACCGCGACCAGCTCGAGCGCTGGCAGGCCGGCAAGCTGAGCGACGACGAGTTCCGGCCGCTGCGCCTGCAGAACGGCTGGTACGTGCAGCGCTATGCGCCCATGCTGCGCATCGCCGTCCCCTACGGCGACATCTCCAGCCTGCAGCTGCGGGCCCTGGCGAAGATCGCCCGCGAGTACGACCAGCCGGACGCGGCCCTTCTGCAGGACGCGCAGGACAAGCAGCTGGCGCTGGGCGAAGTGCCGGTGCCGGGCGGCACGCCGGTCGTCACACGCCTGAAGCATGGCTACGGCCACTTCACCACCCGCACCAACGTGCAGTTCAACTGGATCCCGCTGGACAAGAGCGCCGAGGTCATGGAGCTGCTGGCCAGCGTCGACATGCACGGCATCCAGACCAGCGGCAACACCATCCGCAACATCACCACGGACGAACTGGCGGGCATCGGCATTGACGAGATCGCCGACCCGCGGCCGTTCGCCGAGATCCTGCGCCAGTGGAGCACGCTGCACCCCGAGTTCGCCTTCCTGCCCCGCAAGTTCAAGGTGGCGCTCAACGGCACGAAGGAAGACCGCGCCGCGCTCGGCTGGTACGACATCGGACTGCAGCTGGTACGCAATGACGCCGGCGAACTGGGCTTCAAGGTCCTGGTCGGCGGCGGCATGGGCCGCACCCCGATCATCGGCACCGTGGTGCGCGAGTTCCTGCCCTGGCCGCACCTGCTGAACTACGTCGAGGCCTGCATCCGCGTCTACAACGAGTACGGCCGCCGCGACAACCTGTGGAAGGCGCGGATCAAGATCCTCGTGAAGGCCGAAGGCCAGCGCTACATCGACAAGGTGGAAGAGGAGTTCCGCGCCATCGTCGAACACGACGGCGGCCCGCACACGCTGACGCAGGCCGAATACGACCGCGTCGCCGCCTCCTTCGTCACGCCGGAGGTCCGGCCGGTGGTGCGCAAGGGCGCCGACGCGCAGCTGCACGAGATCGTGCGCGCCGACGCCGAGGCCGACCCGCTGTACGACCGCTGGCTGCAGCGCAACGTCATCGCCCACCGCATCCCGCAGCTGCGCGCGGTGACGCTGTCGTTCAAGCGCCTGGGCTACGCCCCCGGCGACGCGACCGCTGAACAGATGGAACTCGCCGCCGACCTGGCCGACCGCTTCTCCGCCGGCGAGGCGCGCGTGACGCACGAGCAGAACCTGCTGCTGCCTTGGGTCCACCAGGACGACCTGCCCGAACTCTGGGCGGCCGCCCGCAAGGCGGGCCTGGCCAAGCCGAACATCGGCCTGCTCACCGACATGATCGCCTGCCCCGGCGGCGACTTCTGCTCGCTGGCCAACGCGCGCTCGCTGCCCATCGCCGAAGCCATCACGCAGCGCTTCCAGGACCTGGACGAGGAGTTCGACCTGGGCGACATCCGACTGAACATCTCGGGCTGCATCAACTCCTGCGGCCACCACCACGCCGGCCACATCGGCATCCTCGGCGTCGACAAGGACGGCAAGGAGTGGTACCAGGTGACGCTGGGCGGCTCGGACGGCACCGACCTGTCCGGCCCCGCCACGCCCGGCAAGGTGGTCGGGCCCTCGTTCTCCGCCGCCGAAGTGCCGGTGGTGATCGAGGCCGTGCTGGACACGTACCGCCGCGAGCGCGCCAATGCCGCCGGCGGCAAGGCCGAACCCTTCATCGAGACGCTTCGCCGCGTCGGCATCGAACCCTTCAAGGCCGCCGCCAACGGCGCGCGCTTCGCCGCCCGGGAGACCGCATGATCACGATCATCCCCGCCGGCCAGGCGCAGCCGGAAGAAAACGTCAACGTCCTGGTGCTGGCGAACGACGCCGACGCGCTGGAGGTTTCGCTGGATGGCGTCGACCGCGTGGAGCTCCAGTTCCCGAAGTTCACCGACGGCCGCGCCTTCACCCAGGCACGCCTGCTGCGCCAGCGCCGCGGCTTCGCCGGCGACATCCGCGCCACCGGCGACGTGCTGATCGACCAGCTGGTGCAGATGTACCGCACCGGCTTTTCCAGCGCGGTGCTGAAGGAAGGCAAGGACCCGGCCGACGCCGAACGCCAGTTCGCCCGCTACCGCGCCTTCTACCAGGGCGACGCCGTCGTCCCGCAACCGCTGTTCGCACGGGGCTGACATGGGCGCGATCGACCTGCACGCCCGCGCCTCCGCGGGCTACGAAGCCAAGCTGGCCCAGACGCAGAACCTGCTGGTGCAGGCAGCGGCGGAGTTCGCGCCGTTGAAGCAGGCTTCCAGCCTTGGCGCGGAGGACGTGGTGATCACGCACCTGGTCAACGCCCTGGAGCTTCCCATCCCGGTCTTCGTGCTGGAGACGGGTGCGCTGCATTCTGAAACGCTGCAATTGCTGGAGCGCACGCAGGCCACCTCGCGCGCGCCGGTGGAGGTCTACCGTCCCGTGCAGGAAGCCGTCGTGCAGTTCGTGACGCGCGAAGGCCGCGAAGCCATGTATCGCAGCATAGCCCTGCGCAAAGCCTGCTGCCAGGTCCGCAAGCTGGAGCCGCTGGAGCGTGCGCTGGCCGGCCAGCGCGCCTGGATCACCGGCCTGCGCCGCGAGCAATCGAACGCCCGCGCCGAAGTGCCGCAGATCGACGTGTCCGACGTGCCGAAGAACGGCCGCGTCAAGATCAATCCGCTGGCGGACTGGACCTGGGGCGACGTCTGGCACTACATCGCCACGAACGGCGTCGACTACAACCCGCTGCATGACCAGTTCTTCCCCAGCATCGGCTGCGCGCCCTGCACGCGGGCGATCAGCCTGGGCGAGGACTTCCGCGCCGGCCGCTGGTGGTGGGAGGATGAAAGCGCCAAGGAATGCGGTCTCCATGTGAAGAACGACGAACGACAGGTGGCCGCATGAACGCCCGCACCGATCCCACGCTGCTGACCCCGATCAGCAACCGCCACCTGGACGCCCTGGAGGAAGAAGCGATCTTCATCCTGCGCGAAGTGGCGGCCGCCTTCGAGCGCCCCACCCTGCTGTTCTCCGGTGGCAAGGACTCGCTGGTGCTGCTCAAGTGCGCCGAGAAGGCGTTCGGCGCCGGCCGCATCCCCTACCCGCTGCTGATGATCGACACGGGCCACAACTTTCCCGAGGTCACGGCCTTCCGCGACTTCCGTGCGAAGGAGCTGGGCGCGAAACTGATCGTGCGCAGTGTCGAGGACTCGATGAGGCGCGGCACCGTGCGGCTGGCGCGCCCCGACGAAAGCCGCAATGCGCACCAGTCGGTGACGCTGCTGGAAGCGATCGAGGAGTTCCGCTTCGACGCCTTGATCGGCGGCGCCCGCCGCGACGAGGAGAAGGCGCGCGCGAAGGAGCGCATCTTCTCGCACCGCGACAGCTTCGGCCAATGGCAGCCCAAGGCGCAGCGCCCGGAGCTCTGGACCCTGTTCAACACGCGCCTGGCGCCCGGCGAGCACTTCCGCGTGTTCCCGATCTCGAACTGGACCGAGCTGGACGTGTGGCAATACATCGCCCGCGAGGACATCGCGCTGCCCTCGCTCTACTACGCGCACCAGCGCCCGGTGGTGGAACGCCGCGGCCTTCTGGTCCCGGTGACCGAGCTCACCCCGCCGCGACCGGGTGAAGAGGTCGTGACCCGCACCGTGCGCTTCCGCACCGTCGGCGACATCACCTGCACCTGCCCGGTGGCGAGCGACGCGGCTGATGCCGACGACGTCGTCGCCGAAACGCTGACCGTCGACGTCAGCGAGCGCGGCGCCACCCGCATGGACGACAAGACCTCCGACGCCTCCATGGAAAAGCGCAAGAAGGACGGGTACTTCTGATGACCACCGCAGCCACCGCCCACGACGCCGCCCTGCGCTTCATCACCTGCGGCTCGGTCGACGACGGCAAGAGCACGCTGATCGGCCGCCTGCTGGTGGACAGCCGCGCCGTGCTGCAGGACCAGCTGGCGTCCGTCTCCCGCTCCGGCGAGACCGACCTGGCCTTGTTGACCGATGGCCTGTCCGCCGAGCGCGAACAGGGCATCACCATCGACGTCGCCTACCGCTACTTCGCCACGCCGGCGCGCAAGTTCATCATCGGCGACGCGCCCGGCCACGAGCAGTACACGCGCAACATGGTGACGGCCGCCTCCAGCGCCGACGCCGCCGTCGTGCTGGTGGACGCCACCAAGCTGAAGTGGCAGAACACGGGGCTGGAACTGCTGCCGCAGACCCGGCGCCACACGCTGCTGGCGCACCTGCTGCGCGTGCCGGCGATCGTCTTCGCCGTGAACAAGCTGGACGCCGTGGAGGATGCCGGCGTCGCCTTCGCCAACATCCGCGACGCGCTGGAGCGGTTCACCGCTGCCGCCGGCGTCGCAGCCCTCGCCGTGGTGCCGATCTCCGCCCTGAAGGGCCACAACGTGGTGGAGGCGCAGCCCGGCTGGTGCGGCTACCAGGGCCCGTCGCTGCTGCAGGTGCTCGAGCAGCTGGACGTCACCCCCGCCGAAACGCACGAGGCCTTTGCTTTCCCGGTGCAGTGGGTGGAGAAGTTCTCCTCCTCCGCCGACATCTCGCAGGGCCGCCGCGTCTTCTGGGGCCGCGTGGCCACCGGCGGCGCGCGTGCGGGCCAGCAGGTCACCGTGCTGCCCAGCGGGCAGGTCGCGACCGTGGCGCAGGTGCTCGACCACGTCCGCCGCCCCGGCGACGTGGCGGCGGGCCACAGTGCCGGCATCGTGCTGGACCGGGAGGTCGACGTCTCGCGCGGCGACTGGCTGCTGCAGCCGGGCGCGTTCGAGCCGACCCGAGAGGTGTCCGCCACCATCGCGTGGCTCGACGACGAGCCGCTGGTCGCCGGACGGACCTACTGGGCCCTGCACGGGCACCGCTGGGTCAAGGCCAGGGTCCAGCGCATCGTCCACCGGCTGGACGTGAACACCCTGGCCGAACAGGAAGCCACCCAGCTCGAGCCGAACGCCATCGGCCACGTGGAGCTGGCGCTGCAGGAACCGCTGGTCACCCTCCCCCATGCACGCTCCCGCGCCCTGGGCGCGCTCGTCCTGGTGGACACGGCCACGCACAAGACCGCGGGGGCAGTGCTGGTTCGTTGACGCGCCGCAAACCCTGCGGGCCCTACGGCCTCACCGCCGGGTGCACAATGAAAAGCCAATAAAATCGAGGGTTTCCCCGACCTCGACCACAACAATGACCCACGTCGTCACCGAATCCTGTATCCGCTGCAAGTACACCGACTGCGTGGACGTCTGTCCGGTCGACTGCTTCCGCGAGGGGCCGAACATGCTGGTGATCGACCCGGACGAGTGCATCGATTGCGCGGTGTGCATCCCCGAGTGCCCGGTCAACGCGATCTACGCGGAAGAGGACGTGCCGGCCGACCAGGTCGCCTTCATCAAGCTCAACACCGAGCTCTCGCACGCTCCGGGCTGGAAGAGCATCACGAAACGCAAGCCGGCCTTGCCGGATGCCGAGGAATGGAAGGACAAGCCGGGCAAGTTGTCCGAGCTGGTCAAGTAAGGGCTATGGAACTGCAACTGAACCAGGAAGTGATCAAGACTGCCGCCGCCCATGACGGCCCGATCGAGACCGACGCCGTGATCGTCGGCGCCGGGCCCGTGGGCTTGTTCCAGGTGTTCGAGCTCGGGCTGCTGGAGATCAAGGCGCACGTGATCGACTCGCTCGCCTACCCGGGAGGGCAGCCGATCGAGCTGTACCCGGACAAGCCGATCTACGACATCCCGGCCATCCCGGTGTGCACCGGCAAGGAACTGACGGACGCCCTGCTCAAGCAGATCGAGCCCTTCGGCGCCACCTTCCACCTGGGACAGACCGTGACCGTGGTGCAGAAGCAGGAGGACGGCCGCTTCTACGTGGAAACCTCCAAGGGCACCCGCTTCCTGACCAAGACGATCTTCATCGCCGCCGGCGTGGGCGCCTTCGAGCCGCGCACGCTGAAGGTGGACGGCCTGGACAAGTTCGACGGTTCGCAGCTGTTCTACCGCGTGCGCAACCCGGCGGAATTCGCCGGCAAGAACGTGGTGGTCGTCGGTGGCGGTGACTCCGCGCTGGACTGGGCGCTGAACTTCACTGCCGGCAACGACGACGGCAATCCGCACAAGGCGGAAAGCGTGATCCTCATCCACCGCCGCGACGGCTTCCGCGCCGCCCCGGCCTCCGTGGCGAAGATGCACGAGCTCTGCGAGGCCATGGAGATGCAGTTCATCGTCGGCCAGGTGACGGGCTACGAAGAGCAGGATGGCCGCCTGACCGGTGCCAAGGTGACCGGATCCGACGGCGTGACGCGGGTGGTCCCGCTGGACATGCTGCTGGTGTTCTTCGGCCTCTCGCCCAAGCTCGGCCCGATCGCCGACTGGGGGCTGGACATCGAGCGCAAGCAACTGAAGGTGGACACCGAGAAGTTCTCGACCAACGTGCCGGGCATCTTCGCGGTGGGCGACATCAACACCTATCCGGGCAAGAAGAAGCTGATCCTGTCGGGCTTCCACGAATGCGCGCTGGCCGCCTTCGGCGCCGCGCCCATCATCTTCCCCGAGAAGGGCAAGATCCACCTGCAGTACACGACCACGAGTCCGAAGCTGCACAAGGTGCTGGGCGTGGAAACGCCGGTGTTCGACTGACCGGCGTTGCCTCCCGGGCCACCGCGAAAGCAGGAACGAGGAAGCGGCCGAACGACCGCTTCCTTTTTTCATGCCCATAGCAGAATGAACGCATGGGCTACACCAACCTCTACCTCGTTCCCAAGGACCCCGAATACGCTCCGCCTGCGGATGCGATCCCGCGCCTCGCAGCCCGGATCGCCAAGTGGACGGAGGAAAACGCCATTCCATCCGATCCGAGCACCGAGTTGTCCGAACGTCCCATGTACTTCGGCACGGTGCCCGAAACACTGCCCTGCCCTTCGTGCGGCAGCACGGTGGATCTCTCGGACGAGGAACTCGACGAATGGGCGTACGAGTTCAGGAACTCACTGTGGACTGCCCGCGACGCGCGCAACCTGGTCATCCACATGCCCTGCTGCCAGGCGACGCTCAAGGCCGGCGAACTGCCGCTGGAAAGCCGCCGCCGTTGGAGCGAAGCACACTACGCCCGTTTCGCGGTCTACGTGCATGACGTGCGGGACGACGAGTTCTCCCCGGAGGAACTGCAGGAGTTCGGCGCGCTGCTGGGTTGCGAGCTGCACCAGTTCACCGAGAGCGGCACGTAGCACCGGGTTCGCAAGCTTCCTGACAGCTGCGCAAGCAGCGCCGCCGGAAGCACAAAAAGATCGCGCTATAATCTAAGGCTTGTTCCCCGATAGCTCAGTCGGTAGAGCGCCGGACTGTTAATCCGTAGGTCCCTGGTTCGAGCCCAGGTCGGGGAGCCAAGAGAAATGAAGCACCTGGTCCGCAAGGGCCAGGTGCTTTTTATTTGGCTGCGGGTCACTTGTCCCGGCACAACGTCCGGCACAGGATGTCGTCGATCCTTCTGATGACGACTTGGCGGCGTTGTCGCCTTCTACTCGGCCTCTTCACAGGAGGTCCCCATGCGCAAGATTCTCGTCTCGATCGGCCTGGCCTTCGCGCTGCTGCCCGCGGCTGCCCAGATCGGCAATGAAGATCCCACCCGGTTTGCCCCAGTTACCGGCGAAGTCATCGCCCGCCTGACCCGCGGCGCCGAGCCGGCACGCGCTGAAGGCGCGGGCGCGTTGGTGGCGCAGCAAACCACCGCGTGCAGGAAGCTCGGAGGCACCCCGAAAGCCCCGGTGTGCGGTGGGACGTGCAAGGCCGGCGGCCAGTGCGAAATCGCTTTCCGCGGGACCTCCGCGTATTGCGCATGCCAGTGAAGGGCTTGGCCTAGGCGCGGACCGGAGCGGCGGCCGGGCATTTTCTTCGGCCATGCGGCCGCGCGCCGCGGATGTACAAGACGCACCGCCGCTGCGCTGCGACGCTCACGGGTTCCCTGGAGGAACCCATGAAGAAAGTCCTTGCCCGCGCCGCCGCGACGCTGGCCCTGCTCGTGCTGGCGCTTGTTGCCGTCCTTGCCTGGAATACGCTGCGTTTTCCGTCGCGGCAATTGCCCGTGCCAGCCGGCGCGCCCGTGGCGGTCGACGCCGACGCCGCCGCCCGGCGCCTGGCCGGCGCGCTGCGCTTTCGCACCGTTTCCAGCGCGCCGCCCAAAGAGACCGAGGCCGAATTCGACGGGCTGCACGCCTACCTGCAGCGCACTTTCCCGCGCGCCCACGCGGCCCTCAGGAAGGAAGTCGTCAACGGCCACGCCCTGCTCTACACCTGGGAAGGCTCCGACCCCGCGCTGCGGCCGATGCTGCTGATGGCGCACCAGGACGTGGTGCCGGCCGACCCGCGCGACTGGAAGGTGGACCCGTTCGCCGGGGAGATCCGCGACGGCTACGTCTGGGGCCGCGGCGCCTGGGACAACAAATCCGCGATCACCGGCCACATGGAGGCGGTGGAAATGCTGCTGGCGCAAGGCTTCCGGCCGCGCCAGACCATCCTGTTCGCGTACGGCCACGACGAGGAGACGCACGGCGAACACGGTGCCGTGCAGATCGCCGCGCTGCTGAAGGCACGCGGCGTGCGGCTGGACTTCGTACTGGACGAAGGCATGGTCGTCACCGAAGGCATCGTCCCCGGCGTGAAGGCGCCGGTGGCGCTGGTCGGCGTGGCCGAGAAGGGCTACCTGTCCGTCCGGCTGCGCGCCAGCGCGGCGGCGGGCCACTCGCTGATGCCGCCGGCCCGGGGCACCAGCGCGATCGCCGTGCTCGGCGAAGCACTTCGCCGGATGGAGGAACGGCCCATGCCGGGCGAGATGCGGCAGCTCACCCGCGCAACCTTCGAGACCCTCGCACCGGAGATGGCCGGCGCCAACCGGGTCGTGCTGTCCAACCTCTGGCTGTTCCGGCCCGTGGTCGAACGCCAGCTGCGGGCCAAGCCGGTCACCAACGCGATGGTCGCCACCACGATGGCCTTCACCATGCTCGAGGCGGGCATGAAGGAAAACGTGATGCCCGCGGCCGCGGAAGCCACCGTCAACTTCCGCCTGTTGCCGGGTGACCGCCGCGACGACGTGCTCCGCCACGTGCGGGAGGTCGTCGCCGACCTGCGCGTCGAGGTGACCGCGCTGCCCGGCAGCTCGGAAGCCTCGCCCGTCACGCCGACCGACTCCACCTCCTGGCAGCGGATGAACCTCGGCGTCCGCAGCGCCTTCCCAGATGCGGTGGTCGCGCCGGGCCTCGTGCTGGGGGGCACGGACGCGCGCCATTTCGCCGGGATCAGCGACCACATCTACCGCTTCTCGCCGGTGCGGGTGCGCGACGGCGACGCCGATCGCATCCATGGCAGCAACGAGCGCCTCGCGGTCGCGAACTACGCCGAACTGATCCGCTTCTATCACCACCTGCTGCTGGGCGCTGCCGAGCCACGGAAGGACTGACGCGACACGGGCTCCGCCCTCGCGTAAAGCACAGCTCTACGCCAGCGCGGTCCTACCGCCGCATCGTTACGGCGGTGCTAAGGTTCACGCCCGTCAACCGGAGAGCACCATGAAAACCAAGAAACTTGCCGTCGCCGTCGCCGCGCTGGCAGCCGCCTCCGCCTTCGCACAAGCCACCATCGGAACCGTCACCACGGTGAACGGGGTGGCGACCGTGACCACCGGCACGTCCGGGGCCGCCATCCTCGCGGGCGCGCCCATCGTGAACGGCGCGCGCGTGATCACGACTTCCACCGGTTCCGTCACGTTCCGCCTGGCCAATGGCTGCACGATCACGGTGCCGCCCGGGCACGCGGTCACCGTGCTTCAAAGCATGACGTGCGAGCAGCTCCGCGCGGCGGTGCAGCCGGTGGTGACGACCACGGCGACGACCACCACCACGACGACCGTGCCGGGCGGCCCGTTCTTCGCCGTGCCCCCGGGCGCCACGGCGGCCGCCGCCGCCGCGCTGATCATCGGCGCGGTGGTCGCCAACCAGGACGACGACGACCGGCCGCTGAGCGCACGCTAGCGCAAGCCACGACGCGGCATTGCCGCCGCCCAAGGAGAACGCCGTCCGGCGCTCGTTTGCCCTGCCCTGGTTCCGCCTGCTCAGTGGCGACGGATCAGATCCCGCAGGGCATTTTCCATTTCCGGGAACACCGGGTTGCGGATGTCCACGGGCCCCTGCCCCTCGCCCGGCCGCACGTGCAGGGCGCTGAGGTAGGGCATCACGCTGTGCGCGCCGAAACCCCACCGCCGGCCTTCCGGAAGGAGCCGGGCGCGTTGCTGGGCAGAGGGCGAGTGGCGCATGGGAATGAACCCCGAGTGTGTCACAAGCGCCGCGCAGGCCCTTCCATTTTTTGGTCGGAAGCCAGCGCCGTGCAGGGTTATCCGCCGTCCCGGAAGACGCCGCGTTCCGCTCTCGTCCGCCCGCGCGTGTCGTTGGCGTCCCACAAGGCGCCGCGTCAGCGGACTACAGGAGCCCGCAGCCTCAGCGTTAACGTCGGGCAGTCCAGAGGAGAAGCGCATGGCCACCGACGGCCTCACCATTCCCGTCACCCTGCACACGCGCGACGAACGTCGGCGCGCCGAACGGTTCGCCGCAGCCATGCCGGTGAGCGTGGACGGGAACGCGGGCACCACCGAGGACCTGAGCAGCAGCGGCTTGTCCTTCCTGGCCGACCATTCCTACGAACCCGGTGCACGTGTCGAGGTGGTCATCGAATACCTGCTGGACGGTCACCAGTATCCGCTCACGTGCCAGGCGGAAGTGGTTCGCGTGGAGCGCGTCGGCGAACGCTACCGGGTCGGCGCCCGGCTGGCGGCGCAGTCACGCCTGGAGGACATCCAGGTCGCCGATGCGGGCGCCGTCGAGCCCGCGCCCGGCGTGGCACGCCCCCACCTGCGCCGCGTCGACTAGCCCTCCAGCGCCTCTTCCTCGGCGAAGAAGGGCGCCAGCAGGCGGGCAGCGATGCCGATGCGGTCGCCGTGGCGGTCCACGCGCACCACCTTGGCTTCGCACAGCAGCGTGTGCCTGCGCCCGTACAGCGTGTATTCCACGGTGAAGTTCACGAGCGAACCGATCGGCTGCTGCACGTCGGTCTCGAAATAGACGCCTTGCGCGCTGATGTTCTGCGTCTCCCCCTCGCATCCCTCGATGCGCACCGGCATGGCGGTGTCGAAGCGGATCGCTGCGCGCTGGTCACGCTCGTCGGCTGTGGCTGCTGGCATGGTGCTCCCGATGGGTTTCGGGGCAGGCTAGCGGACGATGCGAGGCGGCGCCGTGGCGATTTTTCCCGCGCCGCTGTCGGATGGACCGCACGCGCCGCTTCACGCCCGTGCCATGGCAGGCACAATGCCCCGAGAGAAGGTCCCACCGTGTCCCGCCGTCCCATGCACCTGCCCTGGCTCCAACCTGGCGACCCCTTTCCGGATCCCGAACTGGCCTGGGACGAGAAACAGCCGGCACCGGGGCTGCTGGCCGCCGGCGGCGCGCTGGATGTCGACAGCCTGCAGCGCGCCTATGCGCGGGGCATCTTCCCCTGGTTCAGCGAAGGCCAGCCGATCCTGTGGTGGAGCACGGACCCGCGCATGGTGCTCTTCGCCGACGAGTTCAGGCTGCACCGCTCGCTGCGCAAGACGGTCGCCCGCTTCGCCGCCGACCCGCGCTGCGAGATCCGGTTCGACGCGGATTTCGACGCGGTTATCCGCGCCTGCGCCACCAGCGACCGTCCCGGCCAGTCCGGCACCTGGATCGTTCCCGCCATGGTCGAGGCGTACCAGGCGTTCCACCGCGCCGGCTATGCGCACAGCGTCGAGACCTGGATCGACGGCCGCCTGGCCGGCGGCCTCTACTGCGTGGTGAGCGGCCGCGCCGTGTTCGGCGAATCGATGTTCACGCGCGTCCCGGACGCCTCGAAGATCGCGCTCGCCGCCCTCGTCGCATGGTGCCGGCAGGCCGGGGTCGGACTCATCGATTGCCAGCAGAACACGCGGCACCTGGCGTCGCTGGGCGCGCGCGAGATCCCGCGGTCGCAATTTGTGCAACATGTCGGCCTGGAATCCCGGCGCGCCGAAGCGCCGTGGCGGTTCGAACCCGTATACTGGAACGCAATCCTGCCGCATCCCACAGACGCGTGACGCATCTCAAGGACCTCCCGCTCCAGACGCTGCAGTTCTACGCGACGGCGCCCTACCCGTGCAGCTACCTGCCCGGCAAGCAGGCCCGGTCGCAGGTGGCCACGCCCAGCCACCTGATCCACAACGACGCGTACTCGGACTTGGTCACCAGCGGGTTCCGGCGCAGCGGCATGTTCACCTACCGCCCCTACTGCGACGGCTGCCGCGCGTGCGTGCCGCTGCGCGTGGTGGTCGACGGCTTCCAGCCGAGCCGCAGCCAGCGGCGCGCCTGGACGCGCCACGGCAACCTGCAGGCCCGCGTGCTCAAGCTCTGCTTCGTGCCCGAGCACTACCACCTGTACCTGCGCTATCAGACCGGCCGCCACGCCGGCGGTGGCATGGACCACGACAGCATCGACCAGTACACGCAGTTCCTGCTGCAAAGCCGGGTGAACTCGCGGCTCGTGGAGTTCCGGGAGACGCTGCCGGACGGCGGTCCCGGCCCGCTGCGCATGGTGTCCATCCTCGACGTGCTGAACGACGGCATCTCCGCGGTCTACACGTTCTACGAACCGGACCCTGCCGCGAGCTACGGCACCTACAGCGTGCTGTGGCAGATCGACCAGGCCAGGCGCCTGAAGCTGCCCCACGTGTATCTCGGGTACTGGATCGCCGAGAGCGGCAAGATGAACTACAAGGCGCGGTTCCATCCGCACCAGGTCCTCGTCGACGGCGAGTGGCAGGCCGGCGACGCACCCGCCGCGGGCTGAAATCGGGCGCTGGACGCGCCGCCGATTTCACAAGATAAAATGCGGGGCAAGGAACGCCCCATGCGAAACAAAGACTCCACCGGCCCGGCCACTCCCACCATCCAGGTGATCGAGCGCATGTTCGCGCTGATCGACGTGCTGGCTTCGCGCGAGGAGGCCATCTCGCTCAAGGAGATCAGCGAGAAGACCGGCCTGCACCCGTCGACCACGCACCGCATCCTGAACGACCTCGCTACCGGCCGCTTCGTCGACCGCCCCGAGGCCGGCAGCTACCGGCTGGGGATGCGGCTGCTGGAACTGGGCAACATGGTGAAGGCGCGCCTGAACGTGCGCGATGCCGCCCTGACGCCGATGCGCGAACTGCACAAGCAGATCCAGCAGCCGGTGAACCTGAGCGTGCGGCAAGGCGACGAGATCGTCTACGTCGAGCGCGCCTACAGCGAACGCAGCGGCATGCAGGTGGTGCGCGCGATCGGCGGCCGGGCGCCCCTGCACCTCACCTCCACCGGCAAGCTGTTCCTGGCCGTCGACGACGCGCAGCGCGTGCGCGCGTATGCCACGCGCACCGGCCTTGCGGGCCACACGAAGAACAGCATCACGCAGCTGCCGGTGCTGGAACGCGAACTCGCCAAGGCTCGCCAGTACGGCATCGCGCGCGACAACGAGGAACTGGAGCTGGGCGTACGCTGCATGGCCGCCGGCATCTACGACGACCAGGCGCGGCTGGTGGCCGGCCTGTCGATCTCGGCACCGGCGGACCGGCTCGACGAGAACTGGCTGGTGAAGCTGCAGGCGACCGCGGAGGAGATCTCGGCCGCGCTCGGCTACAAGCCGCCGACGCAACGCCTGGCGGCATAACCCCACCTTCCGTCATTCCCGCGGAGGCGGGAATCCAGGGCGTTGGAAGACGAAAGCGGCCCGCGGGCCGCTTTTTCTCTGGAAGCTCTGGATCCCCGCCTTCGCGGGGACGCCGGCAAGGGATCAGCCGCTGACGTGCCGGATGACCGTGTTGCCGTTGGTGGCCGGCGTCGGGGCCGGCACCTGCGTCTCGACCCACTTGCGCACGCGCTCGGCGTCGCCGATGCGGCTGAGCTTGCCGGCGGAATCCAGGAACACCATGATGAGCTTGCGGCCCGCCACCTTGGCCTGCATCACCAGGCACTGGCCGGCTTCCGAGATGTAGCCGGTCTTCTGCAGGCCGATGTCCCACTCGGGGTGCTTCACCAGGCGGTTGGTGTTGTTGTACTGCAGGGTGCGGTTGCCGACGGCGACTTCGCGGCCGGGCGACGTCGACAGCTCGCGCAGCATGGAGTCGTTGGAAGCCACGCTGACCAGCCGCACCAGATCCTTGGCACTGGACTGGTTGCGGCTCGACAGGCCCGTGGGTTCCACGTAATTCGTGTCATTCATGCCGAGCAGCTTGGCGCGCGCGTTCATGGCCTCGACGAAGGCGTTCATGCCGCCGGGGTAGGTCCGGCCCAGCGCGTGGGCGGCGCGGTTCTCGCTGGACATCAGCGACAGGTGCATCAACTCGCCACGGGTGAGCGTCGTGCCCACGCGCAGGCGGGAACTGCTGCCCTTCTCGGTGTCCACGTCGTCCTGGGTGATCGTGATCGCCTCGTCCATCGGCAGGCGGGCTTCGCTGATGATCAGGCCGGTCATCAGCTTGGTCAGCGAGGCGATCGGCAGGACGGCCGAGTCGTTCTTGGACAACAGCACCTGCTGGGTGTCCTGGTCGATCACCAGAGCCACGCTGGAGCGCAGGTCGAGGTCGTCCTGGGTGGAGTGCAGGCCGGCCAGTTGGCCGAAGGAGGGACGGGGCGGCGCCAGCCGGACGATGGACCGGCGGGACTGCTTGGCCACGAAGGTCTTGCTGACCCGGGCCCGCTTGATCACGGTGGTGCCCGGCTTCTTCACCACGGAACGCTTGGAACCTGCCTCCGCCGCCGCGGGGGCCAATGCCAGAGCCAAGACACTCAGTGCAATCGCATGGACGAGACGGTTCAAGTGGGTACTCCTGGCAACGACGCCCGGGATGTAGGAAACAACTTACACCCTCGAACGGGAGTGTACTGCGCCTCTTCAGCTCGCGCGGTAAAAGTTACAAAAATCAAGCACTTGCGACGGTAACTTCACAGCTGAGCTAAGGAATCCGTACTAACCCCAGGAGCTCTCCTCCCCTAACCTTGCGCCGCGACGCGGTCCGCCTTGCTCTGCAGTTTGTTGAGCGCGCTCAGGTAGGCTTTGGCCGAAGCCACCACGATGTCCGGGTCGGCACCCACACCGTTGACCACCCGCCCGCTGTTCTGCAGCCGCACCGTCACTTCGCCCTGGCTCTCGGTGGAGCCGCTGATGGCGTTGACCGAATACAGCACCATCTCGGCCCCGCTCTTCACGTGGCTCTCGATGGCTTTCAGCGATGCGTCGACCGGCCCATTGCCATCCGACGCGCCGCGGACTTCCTTCCCGTCGGCCATGAAGACGACCTCGGCCTGCGGCCGCTCGCCCGTCTCGCTGTGTTGCCGCAAGGAGACAAGGCGGAAGGTTTCCTGCTCCGGCGTCACCGACTCGTCGCTCACCAGCGCCAGGATGTCCTCGTCGAAGATCTCGCTCTTGCGGTCGGCCAGCTCCTTGAACTTGGCGAAGGCGGCATTGATCTCCGCCTCGCTCTCGAGCTGGACGCCGAGCTCCTGCAGGCGCGCCTTGAAAGCGTTGCGGCCCGAAAGCTTGCCCAGCACCATCTTGTTGGAGCTCCAGCCCACGTCCTCGGCCCGCATGATCTCGTAGGTGTCGCGGGCCTTGAGCACGCCGTCCTGGTGGATGCCGCTGGCGTGCGCGAAGGCGTTGGCACCGACGACGGCCTTGTTCGGCTGCACCACGAAGCCGGTGGTCTGGCTGACCATGCGGCTGGCGGGCACGATGTGCCGGGTGTCGATGGCGCACTCGAGGCCGAAGTAGTCCTTGCGGGTCTTGACCGCCATGACGATCTCTTCCAGCGAACAGTTGCCGGCCCGTTCGCCCAGGCCATTGATCGTGCACTCGACCTGGCGCGCGCCGCCGATCTTCACGCCGGCCAGGGAATTGGCCACCGCCATGCCGAGGTCGTTGTGGCAGTGCACCGACCAGATCGCCTTGTCGGAGTTCGGCACGCGCTCGCGCAGCGTGCGGATGAACTCGCCGTACAGCTCCGGCACCGCATAGCCGACCGTGTCCGGCACGTTGATCGTCGTCGCGCCTTCCGCGATGACCGTCTCCAGCACGCGACAGAGGAAGTCCATCTCGCTGCGGTAGCCGTCCTCCGGCGAGAACTCGATGTCGCCGCACAGGTTGCGCGCGAACCGCACCGACTGCTTCGCCTGCTCCAGCACCTGCTCGGGCGACATGCGCAGCTTCTTTTCCATGTGCAGCGGCGAGGTCGCGATGAAGGTGTGGATGCGGGCGCGCGCCGCGCCCTTCAGCGCTTCGGCCGCCCGCGAAATGTCGCGGTCGTTGGCGCGCGACAGCGAGCAGACGGTGGAATCCTTGATCGCGTTGGCGATGGACTGCACGGCTTCGAAGTCGCCGTTGGAGCTGGCCGCGAAGCCCGCCTCGATCACGTCCACCCGCAGGCGTTCCAGTTGCCGCGCGATGCGCAGCTTCTCGTCCTTGGTCATGGAGGCGCCGGGCGATTGCTCGCCGTCGCGCAGCGTGGTGTCGAAGATGATCAGTTGGTCTGCCATGTGGGTTCCTGTTGTTCGATGGCCTGGCCGGCGCGCTGCAGTCCGGAGACGATCGCCTGGAGCGAAGCCGAGACGATGTTGGCGTGCATGCCGACGCCAAAGAGGGTCTGGTCACCCACCCGCAGTTCGAGGTAGGCGACCGCCCGCGCGTCGGCGCCCGCGGCGATGGCATGCTCATGGTAGTCGAGCACGCGGATGGGCACGCCCGTGGCCTGCACAAGCCCCTCGACGAAGGCGTCGATCGGCCCGTTGCCCGCCCCTCGGACGGCCACGGCAGCGTCGCCGAACCGCACATCGGCCGCCAGCGTGACCCGCTCGCCCGCCGCGCCGGACTCGACGAGCCGGTGCGAGACGCTGCCCTGCCCCACGCGGTACTCCTGCTGGAACAGCGCCCACAGGTCCTGCGCGCTCAGCTCCTTGCCGCTGGCGTCCATGACCGCCTGCACCACCTGGCTGAACTCGATCTGCAGGCGCCGCGGCAGCTCCAGGCCGTACTCCGCCTCCAGCAGGTAGGAGATGCCGCCCTTGCCGGACTGGCTGTTCACGCGGATCACGGCCTCGTAGCTGCGCCCGAGGTCCTTGGGGTCGATCGGCAGGTAGGGCATGTCCCAGGGTTCGCCCTCCTTGCGCGCCGCGAACGCTTTCTTGATCGCGTCCTGGTGCGAGCCGGAGAACGAGGTGTAGACCAGGTCGCCGACGTAGGGATGGCGCGGGTGCACGGGCAGCTGGTTGCAGTGCTCCACGGTGCGCCGGATCTCGTCGATGTCCGAGAAGTCGAGGCCGGGATCCACGCCCTGGCTGTACAGGTTGAGGGCGACGCTCACCAGGTCGAGGTTGCCGGTGCGCTCGCCGTTGCCGAACAGGCACCCCTCCAGTCGGTCGGCGCCCGCCATCACCGCGAACTCGCCGGCCGCCGTGCCGGTGCCGCGGTCGTTGTGCGGGTGGACCGACAGCACGATGCTGTCGCGGCGCGCCAGGTGCCGGTGCATCCACTCCACCATGTCGGCGAAGATGTTCGGCGTGGAGTGCTCCACCGTCGAAGGCAGGTTCACGATGCACTTGCGCCCGGGCGTCGGCTGCCAGACCTCGGTCACCGCGTCGACGACGCGCTTGGCGAAGGCGAGCTCGGTGCCGGAGAACATCTCGGGCGAGTACTGGAAGGTCCATCGCGTCTCCGGCTGTCGTGCAGCCAGTTCCACGAAGAGGCGAGCCTGGCTCGTGGCCAGTTCGACGATGCCGTCCTCGTCCAGTCCGAGCACCACCTTGCGCATGACGGGCGCGGTGGCGTTGTACAGATGCACGATCGCGCGCGGCGCGCCCTGCAGCGCCTCGAAGGTGCGGCGCACCAGCGGCTCGCGCGCCTGCGTGAGGACCTGGATCGTGACGTCGGCCGGGATCCTGCCTTCATCGATCAGCTTGCGCACGAAGTCGAACTCGACCTGCGAGGCCGAGGGGAAACCGACCTCGATCTCCTTGAAGCCGATCGCCACCAGCGTCTCGAACATGCGCAGCTTGCGGGCGATGTCCATCGGCTCGATCAGCGCCTGGTTGCCGTCGCGCAAGTCGACGCTGCACCACAGGGGCGGCCGCGTGAGGACGGCATCGGGCCAGGTGCGGTCCGCCAGCCGCACCGGCGCGAAGGGGCGGTACTTGCTGGCGGGGTTCTTCAACATCGGCATGGTGGTCTCGCTGGGTGGTGGGTGGACCAGCAGCCCCCATGAAAAACGGCCCGCTGCTGGTGCAAACGGGCCGTGGTTCCGGAATAACGCGCGCGCTACCGACTCCGCCCGTGGGGGGATAGCAGTAGGGCCAGCGCAATGCGGTTCATGCGGTCGACTGTAGCACAGGGACGGGAGGGCCCGTCAAGCCCGGCGGCTAGCGGTGCAGCCCGCTTTCCTCGGGTTCGTCGGTGGAGGTGCTGATCATGCTGGCCCGCTGCCCCTTGGCCTTGCGCCAGCCGTAGAGCACGTAGCCCGAGATGCCGTAGCAGACGAAGACCGCGAACAGCACGGTGGGCGGGTCGATGTTGACGACCGCGATGCCCAGCGCGATCAGCACGATCACGGCGAAGGGCACGCTCTTCTTCATCTGCACGTCCTTGAAGCTGTAGAACGGCACGTTGGTGACCATCGTCAGGCCGGCGTACAACGCCACCGCGAAGATCCACCACTTCACGTCGTACGGCTTGACCTCCAGGTCCGTCATCAGCCAGATGAAGCCGGCCACCAGCGCCGCGGCCGCCGGCGACGGCAGGCCCTGGAAGAAGCGCTTGTCGACCACCTGCGTATTCACGTTGAAGCGCGCCAGGCGCAGCGCGGCGCAGGCGCAATAGACGAAGGCGGCGATCCAGCCCCAGCGGCCCAGGCCCTTGAGCGCCCACTCGTACGCGATCAGCGCCGGCGCGGCGCCGAACGACACCATGTCCGAGAGGGAATCCATCTGCTCGCCGAAGGCGCTCTGCGTGTTGGTCATGCGCGCGACGCGGCCGTCGAGGCTGTCGAGCACCATCGCGCTGAACACGCCGATGGCCGCGAGGTCGAAGCGGCCGTTCATGGCCATCACCACCGCGTAGAAGCCGCCGAAGAGGGCCGCCAGCGTGAAGAGGTTGGGCAGGATGTAGATGCCCTTGCGGCGCTTGCGCACCACCACCCCGTCGGGGAGATGGTCCGGCTGCGACTCGTGTCCGTCGTGCATAGGGCGTGAGTGTATTCGGCCTTGGGGCACCGGGAAGTCGCCTCGCCGTGGGCCGCCCGACCTTCCGTCATTCCCGCGCAGGCGGGAATCCAGGGCTTCCAGAAAGGAAGAAGCGGCCCCGCGGGGCCGCTTCTTCGGAAGCTCTGGACCCCGCCTGCGCGGGGTTGAGGGCTTCAGCGAACGTCAATTGCGCGTCTGGTCCACCAGCTTGTTCTTCTTGATCCAGGGCATCATGGCGCGCAGCTGCTCGCCCACCACCTCGATCGAGTGCTCGGCGTTCAGGCGGCGGCGCGACTGCAGGGTCGGGGCGCCGGCGCGGTTTTCCAGGATGAAGCTCTTGGCGTACTCGCCGGTCTGGATGTCCTTGAGCACCTGCTTCATCACCTTCTTCGTCTCGTCGGTGATGACGCGCGGGCCCGTGACGTACTCGCCGTACTCCGCGTTGTTGGAGATCGAGTAGTTCATGTTCGCGATGCCGCCTTCGTAGATCAGGTCCACGATCAGCTTCAGCTCGTGCAGGCACTCGAAGTACGCCATCTCGGGGGCGTAGCCGGCTTCCACCAGGGTCTCGTAGCCGGCCTTGATCAGTTCCACGGTGCCGCCGCACAGCACGGCCTGCTCGCCGAACAGGTCGGTCTCGGTCTCTTCGCGGAAGTTGGTCTCGATGATGCCGGCCTTGCCGCCGCCGTTGGCCATGGCGTAAGACAGGGCCAGGTCACGCGCCTTGCCGGTCTTGTCGGCATGCACGGCGACCAGGTGGGGCACGCCGCCGCCTTGCGTGTACGTGCTGCGCACGGTGTGGCCCGGGGCCTTGGGCGCGACCATCCACACGTCGAGGTCGGCGCGGGGCACGACCTGGCCGTAGTGCACGTTGAAGCCGTGGGCGAACGCCAGCGAGGCGCCCTGCTTGATGTTCGGCTCGACGTCGTTCTTGTAGACGGTGGCGATCTGCTCGTCCGGCAGCAGGATCATCACGACGTCGGCGGACTTCACGGCATCGGCCACTTCGGCGACCTTCAGCCCGGCCTTCTCGACCTTCGGCCAGCTGGCGCCGCCCTTGCGCAGGCCGACCACGACCTTCACGCCGCTGTCGTTCAGGTTCTGCGCGTGCGCATGGCCCTGGGAGCCGTAGCCGATGATCGCGACCGTCTTGCCCTTGATCAGGCTCAGGTCACAGTCCTTGTCGTAATAAACCTTCATGAGTCTCTCCAGTGAAAATTCGTTCGGGGGAAATCGGGGCGGGTCAGACCCGGAGGATGCGTTCGCCGCGGCCGATGCCGGAAGCGCCCGTCCGCACCGTTTCTAAGATCGCGCCGCGGTCGATGGCTTGCAGGAACGCGTCGTTCTTCGCCTGGTCGCCGGTGAGCTCGATGGTGTAGCTCTTGTCGGTGACGTCGATGACGCGGCCGCGGAAGATGTCGGCCATGCGCTTCATCTCCTCGCGCTCCTTGCCCACCGCGCGCACCTTCACCATCATGAGCTCGCGCTCGGTGTAGCTGCCTTCGGTGAGGTCGACGACCTTGACCACCTCGATCAGGCGGTTCAGGTGCTTGGTGATCTGCTCGATGACGTCCTCCGACCCCGCGGTCTGGATCGTCATGCGTGACAGCGACGGGTCTTCCGTCGGCGCCACGGTGAGCGACTCGATGTTGTAGCCGCGGGCCGAGAACAGGCCCACCACGCGGGAGAGTGCGCCGGGCTCGTTCTCGAGCAGCACGGCAATGATGTGCTTCATGTCAAACCGGCGCCTCTTTTCGGTGCCCTCCCCCGCGGCCGGTAAGCAGCGGGCTCGGCAGCCGATAGATTTGCCGTCCGTTGGTTGGGTTTAGAGATCCTCGGAGCCGAGCAGCATCTCGGTGATGCCCTGGCCCGCCTTCACCATCGGCCAGACGTTTTCCGTCGGGTCGGTGCGGAAGTCCATGAACACGGTGCGGTCCTTCAGCTTGCGCGCCTCGCGCAGCGCCGGTTCCACGTCCTGCGGCTTCTCGATCAGCATGCCGACGTGGCCGTAGGCCTCGGCCAGCTTCACGAAGTTGGGGAGCGCGTCCATGTAGCTGTGGCTGTAGCGGCCCTCGTAGTCGAGTTCCTGCCACTGGCGCACCATGCCCAGGTAGCGGTTGTTCAGCGCCAGGATCTTGATCGGCGTGTTGTACTGCAGGCAGGTCGAGAGTTCCTGGATGCACATCTGCACCGAGCCCTCGCCGGTCACGCAGTACACCTCGGCGTCCGGCTTGGCCAGCTTGATGCCCATGGCGTACGGGATGCCGACGCCCATGGTGCCGAGGCCGCCCGAGTTGATCCAGCGCCGCGGTTCCGGGAACTTGTAGAACTGCGCGGCCCACATCTGGTGCTGGCCGACGTCGGAGGTCACGTAGGTCTCGACGTCCTTCGTCATGTTCCACAGCGTCTCGATCACGTGCTGCGGCTTGATCACGTCGCGGTTGCCGCGGTCGTACTTCAGGCAGTCCTTCTTGCGCCAGCCCTCGATGGTCTCCCACCAGCCGCCCAGTGCCGCGGCGTCCGGCTTGGTGCCGCTTTCCTTCAGCTGCGCGATCAGTTCGGCCAGCACTTCCTTGACGTCACCGACGATCGGGATGTCGACCTTCACGCGCTTGGAGATGCTGGAGGGGTCGACGTCGATGTGGATGATCTTGCGGTCGCTGGAGGCGAAGTGCTTCGGGTTGCCGATCACGCGGTCGTCGAAGCGCGCGCCCACGGCCAGCAGCACGTCGCAGTTCTGCATCGCGTTGTTGGCCTCGATCGTCCCGTGCATGCCCAGCATGCCCAGGAACTTCGGGTCGGTGCCGGAGATGGCGCCCAGGCCCATCAGCGTGTTGGTGCAGGGAAAGCCGAGCAGGTTGGCCAGCGTGCGCAGTTCCTCGGTCGCATTGCCCAGGATCACGCCGCCGCCGGTGTAGATGTAGGGCCGCTTGGCCGCCAGCAGCAGCTGCAGCGCCTTGCGGATCTGGCCGCCGTGGCCCTTGCGCACCGGGTTGTACGAGCGCATCTCCACCTTGTCCGGGTAGCCGGTCCAGGCGGTCTTGTTGAAGGAGACGTCCTTCGGGATGTCCACCACCACCGGGCCGGGACGGCCGCTGCGGGCGATGTGGAAGGCCTTCTTCAGAACCTCCGCCATGTCGCGCACGTCCTTCACCAGGAAGTTGTGCTTGACGATGGGTCGGGTGATGCCGACGGTGTCGCATTCCTGGAAGGCGTCCAGGCCGATCGCGGCCGTGGGCACCTGCCCGGTGATGATCACCATCGGAATGGAATCCATGTACGCGGTGGCGATGCCCGTCACGGCGTTGGTCACGCCGGGACCGGAGGTCACCAGCGCCACGCCGACGTCGCCGGTGGCCCGGGCATAGCCGTCGGCCGCGTGCACGGCCGCCTGTTCATGGCGCACCAGCACGTGCTGGATGGTGTCCTGCTTGTAGAACGCGTCGTAGATGTGCAGCACCGCGCCGCCGGGATAGCCCCAGACGAACTTGACGTTCTCGGCCTGGAGGGCCTTGACGAGGATTTCGGCGCCGCGGAGGTCCTGGGTGTGGCCTGCCGAGGCGGCGGCCGCGGAGCTGAGCTCCGTGCGGGAGATTTCCATGATGAACCTTTCGGGTTTCGAACAACGAACCTTGGGGTGCCCCTGCGCCGGCCCTCGTGAGGCTGCGTCGGGACTTAGAGCACCGGGCCATGGGCGCGCGCTTCGCACGCCGGATCCGGACTCGTTTGCCTTTTGACTTGCAGCCGGCATTATCGCACTGCAACAGAACAGTCCCCAAGCCCCCTGCCCGCGGGTGCCATAATTTCCGGCTTGCCCGGCGCGCCCTGCAGCCCGGGCGCCACAAGAACACACCCTCCCGCCCGGACACTTGGCCACCGAACGCGAACTCTCCGACTTCCTGGTGGGCGTGGAGAAACGTGCCTTCAAGCGCACGGTCTACCACGTGCGCGACGAGGAAGCCGCGCTGGACATCGTGCAGGAAAGCATGATGAAGCTGGCCGAGCACTACGGGGACAAGCCGCCGAACGAGCTGCCCATGCTGTTCCAGCGGATCCTGTCGAACTGCACGCTCGACTTCTTCCGCCGGCAGAAGACCCGCAACGCCCTCTTCTCGAACCTCAGCGACTTCGAGTCCGCCGGCGACGACGGGGACTTCGACCTGCTGGAGGCCTATGCCGCGCCGGAATCCCAGCAGGTGGAAAGCGCCGAGGATTCGACCCGGCGGGCCCAGGTCTTCCGCGAAATCGAGGCGGAGATCAAGGAACTTCCGGCACGTCAACGAGAGGCATTCCTGATGCGTTACTGGGAGGACATGGACGTGGCCGAAACGGCGGCCGCCATGGGCTGCTCGGAAGGCAGTGTCAAGACGCACTGTTCCCGGGCGGTCGCCGCCCTCAGCAAGGCCCTGAAGGCCAAGGGAATCCAGCTATGACCACCACGGACACACTGCGCGACCCCACCCCGGCCGACCAGTTCGGCCGCGCGGTCGCGGCCCGGCTCTCCGCCGGCACGGAAGAGATCTCGTACGAAGCCCGCGAACGCCTGCGGGCCGCGCGCGTGCGCGCCCTGCAGGTCCGCCGCAAGCCCGAGGCCGCGCCCGTGCTCGTCGGGCAGCGCGGCGGTGCGGGCAGCCTGGCGCTCGGCGACGGGTCCCCGGGCCTCTGGACGCGCATCGCCTCGGTGCTGCCGCTCCTGCTGCTGGCCGGCGGCCTGGTGCTGCTGCACGGCTTCCAGTCGGACCTGCGCGCCAACGAGCTGGCCGAGGTCGACGCGGCCCTGCTGACCGACGACCTGCCGCCCGCCGCCTATGCCGACCCCGGGTTCGTGCAGTTCCTCAAGCAGCAGTCCTCCCGCGCCGAGTAAGGCGCCCCTCCATGCCCCTGGTGCCCCGCAAGCGTCTCCTCGTCCTGTTCCCGGTCGGCCTGCTGGCCTGCGCCGCGTGGTCGCAATCCACTCCGCCGGCCGCGGCGCCGGCCAGGGACGCCGCGTCCGCCCAGGTGCAGGCGCGGCCGCCGACCCGCGTGCCGTCCGGGCCCAAGGCCGAGGCTTCGCCCAGCTGGGCCGAGCTCACGCCCCAGCAGCAGCAATCCCTGGCCCCGCTGTCGTCCACGTGGCGCACGCTGACGGCGGCGCACAAGCGCAAGTGGATCGCCTTGTCCGCCAACTACCCCAGCATGCAGCCGGCCGAACGCACCCTGCTGCACAGCCGGATGGCGGAGTGGGCGGCCCTGTCGCCGCACCAGCGCAACCTGGCCCGCCTGAACTTCGCCGACACGCAGGCCGTCGCGCCCACCGACAAGAAGGCCAAGTGGGAGGCCTACCAGGCGCTGCCTGCCGAGGAAAAGCGCAAGCTCGCCGCCGGCGCTACCGCCGCCAAGCCCCCGCCTCCGCCCACGGCGCCGGCCACCCAGCCGGTGCCGCAACAGAAGCTGGTCAAGATCCCGCCCAAGACGAAGAAGTCCGAGCCCGATGCGCGCGCAGCGGGCGCACCCGCTCGGGTCGATGCCCGCACGCTGCTGCCGCGGCCGGCGCCGGCACCTGCCGCGCCCGCGGCGGCGCCTGTTCCTCCCGCTGCGCCCGCCGCCGCGCCGCCTCCCGCCCCCGTCCTGCCTTGAGCGTCCCTGCGTCCCTGGCCGCGCCGTCCCTGCCGCGGCGCATGGCAAGCTGGCTCTACGAAGCCCTGCTCCTGTTCGCGATGGGCCTCATCGCGACCCTGGTGTTCTCCGTCGCCATCGACATGCGCAGCGGCATGGACTCGCGCCGCTGGCTGCTGCAGGGCTTCCTCGCCGTGGTCTTCGGCATCTACTTTTCCTTCTTCTGGTCCAAGGGGCAGACCCTGCCCATGAAGACCTGGCGCATCACCGTCGTCGATCGGCATGGGCAGCGGCTCACGCAGGGCCGGGCGCTGCTTCGGTACGTCTTCTGCTCGATCTGGGTGCTGCCGCCGCTGGCGGCGCTCGCTTCGCGCCAGTTCACGGTGGCGCAACTCTCCGTCATCTTCTTCGGCTGGGTGGCGGTGTGGGCGGTGCTGAGCCGGTTCCATCCCCAAGGGCAGTTCTGGCACGACGCATGGGCCGGGACGCGGCTGGTGGACGCTCGCTGAACCGTCATGCAACGCGGCGACAATCCCGCCATGTCCTCGCCGCCAGACTTCGCCGCCCCGGTCAATCCACAGAAGCAGCGCACCGGGTTCATCCGGGTCTGGCATGCCACCGGCTACTCGCTCGCCGGCCTGCGCGCCGGGTGGGGCGAAGCCGCCTTCCGGCTCGAGGCCTGCCTCGCTTTCGTGATGCTGCCGCTGTCCTTCTACATCGGCCGCAGCTGGGTCGAGGTCGCGCTGCTGGCCGGGTCGGTCATGCTGGTGCTGGCCGTCGAACTCCTCAACACCGCCGTCGAGTCGGCGATCGACCGCATCGGCCCCGAATGGCACGACCTCTCCAAGCGCTCGAAGGACATGGGCAGCGCCGCCGTGCTGCTCACGGTCGTCTTCGCCGGCGGCGTGTGGGCCGCGGGCCTCTGGAAATTCTTCACCGCATGACCCCGAAATTCTCCCTCTGCGTCTACTGCGGCTCGCGCCCCGGCGCGACCCCGCGTTTTGCCGAAGTCGCCCGCGAGGTCGGCCAGTGGATCGGCGCGAACGGCGGCCAGCTGGTCTACGGTGGCGGCAACAACGGGCTGATGGGCGTGCTGGCGGATGCGACGCTGGCCGCCGGCGGTCGCGTGGTCGGCGTGATCCCGGACTCGATGGTGCAGCGCGAGTGGGCCAAGGGCGACTGCACCGAGCTGCACATCGTCGACAACATGCACCAGCGCAAGAGCATGATGGCCGAGCGCGCCGACGCCTTCCTCGCCCTGCCCGGCGGCATCGGCACCTTCGAGGAGTTCTTCGAAGCCTGGACCTGGCGGGTGCTGGAGTTCCACCGCAAGCCGGTGGGGCTGCTCGACCTGGACGGCTACTACGCGCCGCTGCTGCAGTTCCTGCAACAGGGCGTACGGCACGGCTTCATGAACGACTGGCAGATGGACATGCTGACCGTCGGCAGCGATGCGTCCACGCTCCTGCCGCAACTGGTCGAAGCCGCCCGGCGCAGCCCGCCGGGCATGGACACGTCGGAGTTCTAGCGCTCAGCCCCGCGCATTCGCGGGACGACGGAACGCCAGCAGGTAACCCACGCCTTGCCACCGGTGCAGGCGGAAGCGGCGCGTGAACGGGTTGTAGCCGAGCCCCCGCGCGTCCTCCAGCACGAGGCCCTGGCCCTGCGCCTGGGCGACCAGTTCCGCCGGCCGGATGAAGCGGCGCCACTGGTGCGTGCCGCGCGGCAGCAGTCGCAGCACCCATTCGGCCCCGACGATGGCGACCAGCCAGCTCAGGGGCGTGCGGTTGATGGTCGAGAAGAACACCCAGCCGCCCGGCTTCACCAGCGCAGCGCAGGCAGCGATCGTTTCGGCCGGCCGGGGCACGTGTTCCAGCATTTCCATGCAAGTGACGACGTCGTAGCGGGCTGCTTGCCGCGTCGCCAGTTCTTCCGCGCTCGTGGCGAGGTACCGCACGGCCGCGCCGGCCTCGCGGGCATGCAAGGTCGCGACCGCCAGCGGCGCGCGGGCGAGGTCGATCCCGGTCACGTCGGCGCCGCGCCTGGCCATCGCTTCGGCCAGGATGCCGCCGCCGCAGCCCACGTCGAGCACGGTCGACCGCGGCAGGGGCGACAGCGCCGCGATCCAGTCCAGCCGCAGGGGGTTGATGTGGTGCAGCGGGCGGAACTCGGAATTGGGGTCCCACCACCGGCTCGCCAGGGCGGAGAAGCGGGCCAGTTCGGCCGGGTCGAAGTTCGCTTGGAGGGGTTCGGTCATATCGGCTCCTTACCAGTGCCCGCGGCGGCGGTTCCAGCGGTACAGGACCGCGGCGAAGAGGTCATAGCCGGCGGCCACGAGTTGCCGCACGCCGGGCGCCCGCAGCAGGCGCGCCAGCGGACGCCGCCGTGGCGATTGCGCCATGAGTTCCGCGAGGGCGTCGCTGCCGACGTGCAGCCCGCCCTGTGCATCCACGACGTGCAGGCGCTTGCGCACGTCCTCGAGGCCGGCACCCAGCGGCTGCACGGCATCGGGCTGCTGGTGCACGTCGACCCAGCGGATGTCGCAGCCCTGCAGGCGGCCGCGTTCGGAGCGGATGCCGGCATCGCAGACCGGACAGGCGCTGTTGTAGTAGACGGTGGTGCGGGACGGATCGTCCATGGCGGGCTCCTTTGGACGGGAGCATACCAGTTAATTAGCTAATGGGCTAAATAACTAATTGCCGAACTGCGCGCTAGAATGACGGGTTCCACCGCGCATCCTTCCATGGACAAAGTCTTCGAAGCCCTCGCCTCCACGCCGCGCCGCAAGATCCTGGCGTACCTGTCCGAGACCGAACTCTCGGCGGGGGAGATCGCCGAGCGCTTCGACATGACGAAGCCCTCGCTGTCCAAGCACCTGAAGATCCTGGAGTCCGCCGGCCTGGTGGTCGGCGAAAAGCGCGGGCAGTTCGTGTTCTACCGGCTGCAGCGCGACAACCTGGCGAGCACGCTGACGGGCTTCATGCAGGCGGTGTGCCCCGTGTCGCAGGGCCTCAAGAAGGAAAGCCGGGTGCTGGCCGCCCGCAAGAAGGCCGGCTGAGCCGGGCGGCTCAGACCGCCGATTCGTCGAGTTCGCCGGTGCGGATGCGCACCACGCGCTCCACGGCGGTCACGAAGATCTTGCCGTCGCCGATCTTGCCGGTGCGCGCGGCCTTGATGATGGCGTCGATGCAGCGATCGACGTCGTCGTCCTTCACCACCACTTCGACCTTCACCTTGGGCAGGAAGTCCACCACGTACTCGGCGCCGCGGTACAGCTCGGTGTGGCCTTTCTGGCGGCCGAAGCCCTTGACCTCGGTGACCGTCAGCCCGGTCACGCCGCACTCCGCCAGGCCTTCGCGGACCTCTTCCAGCTTGAACGGCTTGACGATGGCGGTGATCTGCTTCATGGGCTCTCTCTCCAGGATGGTCGTTGTGCGGGATTTTCCGGCCACAGGATAGCGCCGGGGCATTTCACGGCATCATCCGGCCAGCGATGCCAGAAGTACCGGATCCCTCGAACGATTATGTCACCCGGGTGTGCGCGGCGTCGGAGCTGGACGCCGGCGCCTGGGACGCGCTGCTGCAGCACGCCGGCGGCTCGCCCTTCATGCGCCACGCCTACCTGGCGGCCATGGAGGACAGCGGCAGCGCCGCGCCGGACAACGGCTGGGGCCCGCAGTTCCTCACGCTCTCACGCGGCGGCCAGCTGCAGGCGGCCTGCCCGCTGTACCTCAAGGGCCATTCCTACGGCGAGTACGTGTTCGACTGGGCCTGGGCGAACGCATACGAGCAGCACGGCCTGCGCTACTACCCCAAGGCTCTGACGGCCGTGCCGTTCACGCCGGTGCCGGGTCCCCGGCTGCTGGCGCGCAACGCCGAGGCACGGGCGGCCCTGGTGCGCGCCGTGCTCGGGTACTGCAAACAGAAGAAGGTCTCGTCCTGGCACCTCCTGTTCGCCGACGACGAGGACGTCGCCGCCTGCAGCGAGGCCGGGCTGATGCTGCGCCACACCGTGCAGTTCCACTGGAGCAACGCGGGCTACGCGGACTTCGACGCCTTCCTCGGCGGCCTGGCGCAGGAGAAGCGCAAGAAGATCCGCCAGGAGCGCCGCAAGGTGGCCGAAGCGGGCGTCACCTTCCGGCACGCGGAGGGCCGCGCGATCACCAAGGCCGACTGGGACTTCTTCTATCGCTGCTACGAGCGCACCTACCTCGAGCACGGCAACCCACCCTACCTCACGCGCGATTTCTTCCGCCGCATGGCGCACCACATGCCGGAGAACTGGCTGCTGTTGATCGCCGAACGCGGCGGCCGGCCGATCGCCTGCAGCCTGATCGGGATCGGCGATGGGGTGGCCTACGGCCGCTACTGGGGCGCCCTGGAACGCGTGGACTGCCTGCACTTCGAGGCCTGCTACTACCAGCCGCTGGAATGGTGTATCGCCAACCGCTACACGCGCTTCGAAGGCGGCGCGCAGGGCGAGCACAAGATGGCCCGGGCGCTGATGCCGGTGAAGACGACCAGCGCGCACTGGCTGGCGCACCCGGCTTTCGCCGATGCGGTGGAGAAGTTCCTGGAACGCGAAGGGCGCGGGATCGAGGGCTACATGGAGCACCTCGAGGCCAGGTCCCCTTTCCGGCAGGAATAGCCGTCATCCCCGCGCAGGCGGGGATCCAGGGCGCCCAAAGAAAAAGCGCCGCAGCGCGGCGCTTCTCGAATGCCCTGGATTCCCGCCTCCGCGGGAATGACGGGGAGCTCAGGAACCGTTCTGCTTCCTGTAGTTCTCGATCCCGTCCAGCACTTCCTGCTTCGCGCTCTCCGGGCCTTCCCAGCCCAGCACCTTCACCCACTTGCCGGGCTCCAGGTCCTTGTAGTGCTCGAAGAAGTGCGCAATGGTCTTGAGGCGCAGCGGGTTCAGGTCTTCCGGCTTCTGCCACTGCGTGTAGATCGCCAGCACCTTGTCCACCGGCACCGCCAGCACCTTGGCGTCGTCGCCGGCTTCGTCCTGCATCTTCAGGATGCCGATCGGGCGGCAGGTCACCACCACGCCGGGGATCAGCGGCACCGGCGTGATGACGAGCACGTCGACCGGGTCGCCGTCGCCGCTGATCGTCTTGGGCACGTAGCCGTAGTTGGTCGGGTAGTGCATGGACGTGCTCATGAAGCGGTCCACGAAGATCGCGCCGGTTTCCTTGTCCACCTCGTACTTGACGGGATCGGCGTTCATCGGGATCTCGATGATCACGTTGAAGGCGTCGGGAACGTTCTTGCCGGGGGTGACTGCGTCGAGGGACATGTTTCGTTGTACAGGTAAGGAAAAGGCCGATCGGGAGAAACCCTGATTTTAGTTCGCGCGGCCACGCTTTCCCCGGCGGGTCATATCTCTGTAAAGACATCGCCTGTATATTCCGCCCGTTGGCCAATCGTCTCCTTTCGACCGGAGCCACGAGGAAGCAACGCAGCGGGGCACCGCAGCGTTGGCGCCCCCGTCAAGACTCAAGCGAAAACAGGAGAAACTAGATGACAGGCAACTCGGCGCTGATCCTGGCGCTCGTCTGCGGCCTTGCTGCCGTGGCTTATGGCTTCTGGGCCCGAAGCTGGATCCTGGCGAAGGACCCCGGCAACGCCCGCATGCAGGAGATCGCGGCCGCCATCCAGGCCGGTGCGGCCGCCTACCTCGCGCGGCAGTACAAGACCATCGCCATCGTCGGCGTGGTCCTCGCGATCCTCATCGGCATCTTCCTCGACGTGCAGACCGCGGTCGGCTTCATCATCGGCGCGGTGCTGTCGGGAGCCTGCGGCTTCATCGGCATGAACGTCTCGGTGCGGGCCAACGTCCGCACCGCGCAGGCGGCCACGCAAGGCATCGGCCCGGCGCTCGACGTCGCCTTCCGCGGCGGCGCCATCACCGGCATGCTGGTGGTGGGCCTCGGCCTGCTGGGCGTGACGGCCTTCTACTGGTTCCTGGTCGGCAACGGCAACCTCACGCCGGACCGGCGCCTGGCCGACCTGCTGAACCCGCTGATCGGCTTCGCCTTCGGTTCCTCGCTCATCTCGATCTTCGCGCGCCTGGGCGGCGGCATCTTCACCAAGGGCGCCGACGTCGGTGCCGACCTGGTGGGCAAGGTGGAAGCGGGCATCCCCGAAGACGACCCGCGCAACCCGGCCGTGATCGCCGACAACGTGGGCGACAACGTCGGCGACTGCGCCGGCATGGCGGCCGACCTGTTCGAGACCTACGCCGTGACGCTGATCGCCACGATGGTGCTCGGCGCGCTGCTGGTGACCTCCGCGCCGACCAGCGCCGTGATCTACCCGCTGGCCCTGGGCGGCGTGTCCATCATCGCGTCGATCATCGGCTGCTTCTTCGTCAAGGCTTCGCCCGGCATGAAGAACGTGATGCCGGCCCTGTACAAGGGCCTGGCCATCGCCGGCATCCTGTCGCTGATCGCCTTCTACTTCGTGACGATCTGGATCATCCCGGACAACGCGGTCACGGCCACCGGATCGCAGATCCGCCTGTTCGGCGCCTGCTTCGTCGGACTGGCGCTCACCGGCCTGCTGGTCTGGATCACGGAGTACTACACCGGCACGCAGTACAAGCCCGTGCAGCACATCGCGCAGGCCTCCACCACCGGCCACGGCACCAACATCATCGCGGGCTTGGGCGTCTCCATGCGCTCCACGGCCTGGCCGGTGCTGTTCGTCTGCGCCGCGATCATCGCGGCCTACTGGCTGGCCGGCCTGTACGGCATCGCCGTCGCGGCGACCGCCATGCTCTCCATGGCCGGCATCGTGGTCGCGCTGGACGCCTACGGCCCGATCACCGACAACGCTGGCGGCATCGCCGAGATGTCCGACCTGCCCGCCAGCGTGCGCGACATCACCGACCCGCTGGACGCCGTGGGCAACACCACCAAGGCGGTCACCAAGGGCTACGCGATCGGCTCCGCGGGCCTGGCCGCGCTGGTGCTCTTCGCCGACTACACCCACAAGCTGGAAACCTACGGCCGCCAGATCAGCTTCGACCTGTCCGACCCGATGGTGATCGTGGGCCTGTTCATCGGCGGCCTGATCCCCTACCTGTTCGGCGCGATGGCGATGGAGGCCGTGGGCCGCGCCGCCGGCTCCGTGGTGGTGGAAGTGCGCCGCCAGTTCCGCGAGATCAAGGGCATCATGGAAGGCACCGCCAAGCCGGAATACGGCGTCGCGGTCGACATGCTGACCAAGGCGGCCATCAAGGAAATGATGATCCCGTCGCTGCTGCCGGTGGTGGTGCCGATCATCGTGGGCCTGGCGCTCGGCCCGAAGGCGCTCGGCGGCCTGCTGATGGGAACGATCGTGACCGGCCTGTTCGTCGCCATCTCCATGTGCACGGGCGGCGGCGCCTGGGACAACGCCAAGAAGTACATCGAGGACGGCCACCACGGCGGCAAGGGCTCCGAGGCGCACAAGGCCGCCGTGACCGGCGACACCGTGGGCGACCCCTACAAGGACACGGCGGGCCCCGCGGTGAACCCGCTGATCAAGATCATCAACATCGTGGCGCTGCTGATCGTGCCGCTGGTGGTGAAGTTCCACTCCTAGCCCGGCATCCCCGCGCACGCGGGGATCCAGGGCGTCGAGAAGAAAAGCGGCGCGGGCCGCTTTTTCCATGGCGCGTTCAACTGCGTCCCGCGCCCTTGCGCTGCAGCCAGTCCTCCATCTCGGCGATTTCCCGTTTCTGGGTGGCGATGATCTCCTCGGCCATGCGGCGCTGCTCCGCATCCGCGCCGTGCCGCAGCTGGATTTCCGCCATCTCCAGCGCGGCGCGGTGGTGCGCGATCATCCCGCGCACGAAGGCCTGGTCCGGGTCCGGGTGCTTCACGCCCTCCTCCATGGCCCCGTGCATCCGCTGCATGCTGGCCAGGTAGGCAGCCTGGGCGGTGTCACCGCTTGCGGGCTGCGCCGTGGCCGTCGATGGAGGCGGTGGCGCGGCGCGTCCCGCATGGCCGCCGTCGGGCGCGCGCGGCGTGGCGGCTGCCGGCGCGGCGTGGGGCCGTTCCGGGTCGTGGGTGTGCGTGCTGCGCTGCGCGGCCGGGTCCGGGGTGGCGGAGGCGATCCCCGAACGGCCGTCCGTGCCGTACAGCGCGTGGTGCAGTCCCCAGTAGCCCATCGCGAACGCCGCCATGGTCGCCACCAGCGTGGCGGGGATCGCCGCCAGCGTGCGCCGGATCGCGAACCGCACCTGCGGGGTCGGGTCGGCGAAGATGATGACGATCACCGCCATGATCAACGCGTGTCCCACCAGGTCGAGTCGGCCGAACGGGTACACGGCCATGTTGAAGATGACGAACAGCGCCAGCGCCGACAACCTGCGGATCAAGGCCGTCCACAGCAGGCCGAAGCCCATGGTGAACTCGGCCACGCCGGCCATCGGGATGAACACGTCCCGCGGCATGCCGAAGGTCAGGAAGGGCTTCTCCTCCACGAGCGGATGGAACCAGTCCGGATAGGCGAATTTCTCCAGGCTGGACCACATCAGCGCGATGGCCACGCCCCAGCGCAGCACGATGAAACGGTAGCGGTGCCACTCGGGCTTGTCGGAAGCGGCCAGCACGAGGTACGCCGCCACGCCGACGCCCAGCGCGAGGTAATCGAGCAGGTGGAACAGCTCGTACTGCGTGAGCGCCAGCAGCCACAGGCCGATGATGCCCGCCGCCGCCAGCGGCATGGTCCTGCGCGAGAACACCAGGCCCGCGATCAGCAGCTGCATCCACGAGACCCATTCGTGCGGCGACTTCAGGTCGGGCGTGAGGTACACGCCCCCCACGGCGAAGATGGCGACGAAGAACGCCGCGGTCACGAAGCGCATGAAGTCGTCGCCCCGCGCCCACAACGGCCCCGTCGCCTTGTCGAACGCGCCGAGGATCGCTTCGCCGAGACGCGTGCGCTCCACGGCCCGTGTCGCGAGGAAGAACACGAGCACGAGCACGATGCCCGTCCAGAACCAGGGATCGGCCAGCGTGTGCAGGATGCGCCGCGGCGGCGCTTCGACGATGTACGGCGCGAACCATTTGACGTGCGCCTGGGCCAGCGGGGCGGCTGCCCATCCCGCGGCCAGGGCGAGGGCCCGTCGTTGCTTCATCCTTTGCTCCTGCGGCCGGAGCTCAGCGTTCGTACTTCGCCGTGAGCTTCGCCTCCCCCACTTTGGCAAAGTGGATCATGAAGCCGACGTAGGCCGCCGTCGCATCCTCCGGCACGTCGAGTTTGTCGACGTTCAGCGCGTACAGGGTGAAGACGTAGCGGTGCGGCCCATGGCCGGGGGGCGGCGCCGCGCCGCCGTACTCCTTGCTGCCGAAGTCGGTGCGGCCCTGCTTCGCGCCCTGGGGCAGGCGGGCGCCGCCCGCGGCACCGGCGCCTTTCGGCAGGCCGGTCGCGCTCGCGGGGATGTCGTACACGACCCAATGCCACCAGCCGGAGCCGGTCGGCGCGTCGGGGTCGTGCATCGTGAGGGCGAAGCTCTTCGTGCCCGCCGGCGCATCGCTCCAGGCGAGCGCCGGTGAAACGTTCTGCCCGCCCGCGCCCATCGCATGGTGGACGAACTCCTGGGGCAGCGTGTCCTGCTCGGCAAAATCGGTGCTGCGCAGCGTGAAGGCCATGTCGTTTGCTCCTCGTGGATGGAGCCGACGATTATGGTCAGGGATGGCTGCGCGCGACGGCCTTCACCAGCTCGGCCGCGGTCTGCGTCAGCTGCGGCAGTTCCTCCGCCTTGCCGTCCTCGATGGCCTGCAGCACCAGCTCATGGATGCCGCCGACCACGGCCATCGCCATCTGCGGCGACACGTGGCCGCCGCCGCGGCCGCCATTGACCACGGCCACCATGTAGTCGGCGATCTCGGCGTTGACGCGACGACGCGCCGCCAGCCCTTCCGGCCCGAGGTGCAGGATCTCGATGAACAGCGTGCGCATCAGCACCGGGTTCGCCGCCATCACGGACAGGTAGGCGCCGATGGCGCGCTCCGCCTGCTCCTGCCAGTCGCGGGCCGGGTCCACGGCCTGCCGCAGCACCTTCAACGCGTTGTGGCTGGCGGCTTCGTAGAGCGCGACCAGGCATTCGGCCTTGGTGGCGAAATGCTCGTAGAAGGTCCGCCGCGACACGGAGGCCTCGCGCACGATGTCCGCGATCGTCGTTTCCGCGTAGCCCTTGCGCCCGACCGCGATGGCCATGCCCTCCAGCAGCCGGCTGCGGTGCTGGTGGATGCCAGGATCGGCGGAAAGGGCGGCAATGTCGGGCATGGGACGAGATGATGGCCGAGGCGGATGGTACTTGACAGTACCAACCGGCGGTGAGAGCATTGGTACGACTCCGTACCACCCACGCCACAGCCCGCCATGACCGATCTCGTCGTCCGCCGCCTCCTCGTCGACATGGAAAAGCCCATCCCGCGCCACTGGTGCGCGGGCGATGCGTTCCGCACGGCGCTGTTCGACGCCCTGTCGATGAGCTTCCCCGTGGGGGAGCAGTTCTTCATCGACTCGGTGCGCAACGGCTTCAAGGCCCTGCCCGCGGACCGGCAGGATGAATTCCGTGCCGAGGTGCAGGGCTTCGTCGGCCAGGAAGCCACGCACCGCCGCCTGCACAGCCTCTATAACGCGCACCTGGAGAAGCTCGGCCTGGTCAACGACTGGGAGCCGCGCGCCCGCAAGCGCCTGCAGCCGCTGGAAGGCCAGCACGTGCTGCACTGGCTGGGCATCACCGCGGCCAACGAGCACTTCACGGCGATCTTCGCGGACTTCATGCTGCACAACGCCGACCTGCTGGGCGACCGCGACCCGCGCCTGAAGACGCTGTGGCTGTGGCACAGCGCGGAAGAGTCCGAGCACAAGAGCACCGCCTTCGACCTGTACCAGGCGCTGGGCGGCAACCACGAGTGGCGCGTGAAGTGGATGCGCCGCGTCACCGTGTTCTTCCTCACCGACACGCTGATGCAGACCGTGCGCAACCTGCGCCGCGACGGCACGCTGTGGAAGTGGAGCACCTGGAAGAGCGCCGGCAGCTTCCTGTTCGGCAAGCGCGGGCTGGTGCGGCTCACCTACCAGCCGTGGAAGGAGTACTTCCGCCACGATTTCCACCCGAACCAGCAGGATTCGGCCGCGTCGGTGCGCTGGCTGCAGGAAAACAGCCACCAGTTCACGCCGGTGGGACAACGGGACGCCGTTCCCGCGTAGGCGGGAACCCAGGGCACTGGAGAAGCGCCGCTCGCGGCGCTTTTTTCATGGGCGCCCCGGATCCCCGCCTTCGCGGGGAGGACGGTTTCTTTGGCGCAAAATCGCGCCATGCAGCACCACTTCATCGCCAATGCGCCGGTGCGCTCCACCACCGAGCGCACCCTGCCCGTCATCGACCCGTCCGACGGCCAGCAGTACGACAGCATCCAGCGCGGCACGGCCGACGACATCGACGCCGCCGTGAAGGCCGCGCGCGCCTGCTTCGAAGGCCCGTGGAGCAAGCTGAACGCCGCCGAGCGCGGGCGCCTCCTGATGCGCCTGTCGATGAAGATCTCCGAATGCGCCGAGGAACTCGCCGCGATCGAGCAGCGCGACTGCGGCAAGCCGACCAAGCAGGCGCGCGCCGACGCGCTGGCGCTGGCCCGCTACTTCGAGTTCTACGCCGGTGCCTGCGACAAGCTGCACGGCGAGACCCTGCCCTACCAGGACGGCTACACGGTGTTCACCTGGCGCGAGCCGCACGGTGTCACCGGCCACATCATTCCCTGGAACTACCCGATGCAGATCTTCGGGCGCAGCGTCGGCGGCGCGCTCGCCGCCGGCAACGTCTCGGTCGTCAAGCCGTCCGAAGACGCCTGCCTCTCGCTGATCCGCGTGGCGCAACTCGCCGCGGAGGTGGGCTTCCCCGCCGGCGCGATCAACATCGTCACCGGCTACGGCCACGAGGTCGGCGACGCGCTCGCCCGCCATCCCGGCATCGACCACATCAGCTTCACCGGCAGCCCGAAGGTCGGCACCCTCATCCAGCAGGTGGCGGCGGAACGCCACTGCCCCGTGACGCTGGAGCTGGGAGGCAAGAGCCCGCAGATCGTCTTCGCCGACGCCGACATCGACGCCGTGCTGCCGGTGGTGATCAACGCCATCGTGCAGAACGCCGGCCAGACCTGCTCGGCGGGATCGCGACTGCTGGTCGAGCAGTCGCTGTACGAGCCGCTGCTGCAGCGCCTGGGGGAAGCCTTCACGAAGCTGCGTGTGGGCCCCGCGAAGATGGACCTGGACGTCGGCCCGCTGATCCGCCAGACGCAGCAGCAGCGCGTGTGGGACTTCCTCTCGGACGCGCAGCACGCCGGCATCCCGATGGTGGCGCAGGGCACGGTCGTCGACGAAGCGCCGGAGTCCGGCTACTACCAGGCCCCCACGCTGCTGCGCGACGTGCCGGTGACGCACCGTCTCGCGCAGGAAGAAGTGTTCGGGCCCGTGCTCGCCGCCATGAGCTTCCGTGACGAGGACCATGCGGTGGAACTCGCGAACGCCACCGAGTTCGGCCTGGTGGCCGGCATCTGGACGCGCGACGGCGGCCGGCAGCTGCGCATGGCCCGCCGCGTGAAGAGCGGCCAGGTGTTCATCAACAACTACGGCGCCGGCGGCGGCGTGGAGCTGCCCTTCGGCGGCGTGAAGTCCTCAGGCTACGGGCGCGAGAAGGGCTTCGAGGCGCTGTACGGATTCACCACGCTGAAGACGGTGGCGATCAAGCACAGCTGAACGCCGTCAGCTCTTGATCGCGGCGGTCTTCACGACCGCCTCCGCCTTGGGCGCCAGGCGCTTGAAGAACGCCAGGTCCGGCGCATGGTAGGTGGCCGCGAACAGCTCGTTGTTGCGCACCGCCGCCCAGCCCATGGTGCGCACCACGAGATCGGTCTTCTTCATGGTCACGAGCATCTCGAACCGCACCCCGTTGGCGCCGGCGAAGCTGGCCGGCTCGATCTTCGTCACCTTCACCTGCGAGCCGTCGGCCGAGTACATGATCTCGAACAGGCTCACCAGCTGGTCCGGCGTCATGTTGGCGGTGAACGTCGGCACGCGCGGCGCCTTCTGGCCCGACGGAGAAGGCGGCAGCGTGACGATCTGCTTGCCCGGCTGCACGCCGGCCCAGAAGCGCAGCTGGTCCAGCGACGCGCCTTCCTGCGTCCACACCTCGTAGGGTTGGCCGGGATAGTTCAGGCGGTTCCAGGCCTCCGGCAGCTTCACCGCCATCTTGTTGTTCACCATCTGGTCGCCTTCGACCTTCACGACGGCGGCGCAGCCGGCGAGGACCAGCACGAAGAGGATGGCAAGGAGTTTCTTCATCAGCGTCATTTCGTCTCCGTCAGGTAGCTCTTGATGAGGCCCGCGTCGCCCGCATCGGGAGCGAGGGCCAGGTATTGCTCGAATGCGGCGTTCGCCGCGGCCGGGTCGTTGCGCCGGCGGTGCACCAGGCCCAGCGAGCGGAACAGGTCCGCTGGGGCCTTCGGCAGCGCGGCACCCTTCTGCAGGTCGGCCAGGGCGGCCTGCACGTCGTCGTCCTTGCCGCGCTGGCGCAGGGCTTCGCCGCGCGCATACAGGTGCAGCGGGTCCTCCGGCTGCGCCTTCAGCTTGCGGGTGAACAGCTCGAGGCTTTCCTCGAACTGGCCGCGGCGCAGTTCCTCCTGCAGCCAGTCCAGCCGATGCGGGGCGATGACGCGGTCCAGCTCCTCGGCGCCGAGCTTCCCGCCCGCTTCGCCGGCGATCCGCAGCAAGGCGTCGCGACGCGCGCCCGCGGGCGGATGGGTGGCGAACATCGTGCTGCGCGTGCCGACGTCTTCGCCGCCGCGGATCTTCAGTTCCGCGAGCAGGTCGTCCCAGACCTGCGCCGCCTGCCGCCCGTCATAGCCCGCCTTGCGGATCAGTCGCATGCCGATCTCGTCGGCGCGCAGTTCCTGGTCGCGCGAGAAGCCCATGGCGCTCGCGGCGACGCCCAGGCTGGCGAGGGCCCCGGCCGGACCGAACATGGCCAGCACCATCGCCGCCGCGGCCTTGTTCTTCAAGTCGCGCAGCCGCTCCACCGTGTGGCGCTCGAGGTAGTGGCCCAGCTCGTGCCCCAGCACGGCGGCGAGCTGCGCCTCGTTGTCCACGCGCAGCAGCAGCCCGGACGCGACCTGGATGCAGCCGTTGGGCGCCATCGAAGCGTTGAACTGCGCGGTGCGCACCACGTAGACGCGCACGTCGCCGCAGTGGTCGTCGCCCAGGCGGCACACCAGGTCGCGCAGGTAGCCGCTCAGCGCCGCGTCCCGCACCAGCGACGGGCTGCGGCGCAGCCGCGTCTCCTCGCGGTCCATCAGCGACCAGAGGCCGCCTTCGTCGGTGTCGAGCGCCGGCCGCGTGAAGCGGGGCGGCGACTTCCATTCCGCGGGCGCCTGCGCGAGCGCCCCGCCCCCGAGGCCGAGCGCGCCGAAACCGACGCAATGGCGGCACGCCGAACGCAGGAAGGCGCGCCGGTCGCCGCGGTCCGCGGAGTTCATTTGCGCAGCGGGAAGGTCTTGAGCAGCGCCTCGACGGTTTCCTGCGCCGCCTTGGGCTCGCGCAGGTCGCCGGAAGCGCGCGCGAGGTTGTTGAACCACACGATGCGGCCCGTCTTCAGGTCCACCAGGGAGGCATAGCCGATCTGCTGGCCGCCGGCCGGCACCACGGCGACGCCCAGGGCGGCGCCGAGGATCATCATCCCGACCATCGCCGCCTTGCGCTCGGCGCTGGCGTAGCTGTCGCGCACCCAGAAGAACAGCGCGTAGTCGGCATTCGTGCGCTCGTGCAGCGGCTTGACGGCCTCGCCGAGCGTCCAGTCCAGCGCGTCGTTCTTGGTCGGCAGCGGCGGCATCTTCAGCATGTGGTGCGCGAACACCGCTTCGGCCACGGTGCCGTGCAGCGCATTCAGCTGGCCGAGTTCGTCCAGGTCCGATTCCTTCAGCTCACTGGTGTCCCCGCCGACCACGTCGGCACGCGCCATCAGGGCGGTGCGGAAGTGCTTCTGCGCGGCATCGGTCCAGTCCGCCCGCGGCTCCATCACGCCGCCGCCGCTCAGGGAGAACAGCTCCATGTCGGCGGGCACGATCACCAGCTTCGAAGCGACGGGCCGGGTGCTGAACCCGGGGGCCAGGTTGCGGGACGGCGACTGGGCCTGCGCCTGCGTGGCGACGAACGATGCGGCCAGGAGCGCCGCGGCCGCCCGGGCGCGGAAACTGTGACGGAACATGGATCCCCTCCTCTTTTGTGGAGGGGATTCTAGTTTCAGCTGCTTACGATCTCGCCGCGTTTACCCGGACGCGTGCGGTTTTCACCACGGCTTCCGCCATGGGCAGCAGGCGGTCATAGAACGCCAGCTTCGGCGCGACGAAGGTGGCCGCGTAGAGTTCTTCGCCGTAGGTGGCGTCGGGCCGCACGGCGACCCAGCCGACGCCTTGCATCGTCAGGTCGTCCCGGCGGCGCACGACGTTGAACTCGAACCGCACGCCCTTCTGGCCGGCGAACACGGTCGGCTCCATCTTCGTGACGGTCACCGGCCCGGCGGTCGCATAGAGCTCCTCGAACAGGCTCACCAGCTTCTCCGGCGTGAGGCCGGGCCGGAAGGTGGGCACGCGCGGCTCCTTGGCGTCCGGCGCGCGCGAGAACACCGCCGGCTTCGTCATCAGCGGCTGGCCGGGACGCACGCCGCCCCAGAAGCGCAGGTGGTCCAGCGGGATGCCTTCCTGCGTCCAGGTGTCGTACGGGTCGACCTCCCACGGGTCGCTCACCTTGTTCCACGCGGAGGAGACGTGCACGGACAGCCGCTCGTTGACGACCTGGTCGCCTTCCATCTTGGAGATGGTCGTGCAGGCGGCCAGCGCGAGGGCCAGCGCCAGCGGCGCGAGACGCTGCAGCAGCTTCACTTCAATTCCTCGACGTAGCTGCGCACCATCGCCGCGTCGGGTGCCTGCGGGGCCTTGGCCAGGTAGGTCTCGAAGGCCTGCACCGCGGACGCCTTGTCGTTGCGCTGCTTGTGCAGCAGGCCCAGGGACCGGAAGGCTTCGGCCGGCGCCTTCGCCATGCCGCTGGCGGCCTGCAGGTCGGCCAGCGCCCGTTCGGCGTCGCCGCCGTCGTCGCGCAGGCGGTAGACCTCGCCGCGGGCGAACCGCGCCTCGGCATCCTGCGTGTCGCGAACGATCATCCGGTCGAACAGGATCAGGCTCTCCTCGTACTGGCCGCGCTTGATCTCGTCCTGGATCCAGCCGAAGCGCAGCGGCGCGATCGCCTTGCGGAAGTTCTCGTCGTTGGTGGCGCCGGACCTGCCGCCGGCCAGGGCCAGCAGTTCGTCGCGCCGGCCCGCCGTGGTCGGGTGGGTGCTGAACAGGTCGCCGTTCTTGCCGGCGTCCTTGCCGCCGGTGACCTTCAGTTCCGACAGCAGGTTGTCCCAGACCACCGCCGCCTCGCGCCCGTCGTAGCCGGCCTGCTGCATGAGGCGCATGCCCATGCGGTCGGCGCGCGTCTCGTGGTCGCGCGAGAAGGCGAACATGCTGGCCTGGATGCCCAGGCTGCCGATGACGCCGCCGACCCCGCCGACCAGGCCCACCATCTGCGCCAGGATCGCGTGGTCCTTGGCGGCGCGCAGCTGCTCCACCTGGTGCCGCTCGAGGTAGTGGCCCAGCTCGTGGCCGAGGATGGCGACCACCTGCGCCTCGTTCTCGGCGCGCAGCAGCAGGCCGGACCACACCAGCATCATCCCGTTGGGCGCCATCAGGGCGTTGAACTGCGGGTTGCGCACGGCGTGCACGCGGATGTCGGGGCAATGGCCGTCGGTGAGCTTGCACACCAGGCCGGTCAGGTAGTCCTGCAGCGCCTTGTCCTTGATGGTGGCGGGGCTGCGCTTCAGGCGCGACTCCTCCCGGTCCATCAGGCCCCAGAGCCCGCCCTCGTCAGTGTCGGCCGCGGGCCGCGCGAACCGCGGCGGCACCTTGAAGGTCGACGCTTCCTGCGCCAGGACCGAAAGGCCGGCCAGCGCGGCGACGACCAGGGACACGTTGCGCGCGGCGCGCAGGCCGCGCCGGCCACGGGATGCTTGCTTGTCTTGCATGGGAATCCTCACTGCTGCAGCGGGGGGAAGTTCTTGAGCAGGGCGTCGACCGTTTCGGAAGCCGCCTGCGGCTCGCGCAGGTCGCCCCAGAATCGATTGAGTTCGTTGAACCAGACCACGCGGCCCGTGTTCAGGTCGACCAGCGAGGCGTAACCGACCTGCTCGCCACCGAGCGGGATCGCGCCCAGCAACGCCATGCCCAGCAGCACGGCCTTGCGCTCGGTGCTGGTGTAGCTGTCGCGCATCCAGGTGAAGAGCGCGTAGTCGGCGCCGGTGCGCTCCTTCAGCGGCCGCACGGCGTCGCCCAGCGACCAGTCGAGCCGCTTGCCCTTGGTGGGCAGGCGCAGGTCGTCGTGGTGCAGCGAAATGGCATCGGCCACCGCCTTGTGCAGCGCGACGATCTCGTGGAACTCCTCGGCCTGCGCCGGCGTCAGGTCCGCCACGGTCGCGCCGAGCTTGCGGCGCTGGCCGGCCAGGGCCTGGGTGAAGTGCTTCTGCGCGGCGTCGGTCCAGTCGGCGCGCGGCTCCACCACGCCGCCGGCGCTGATGGAGAACAGCTCCATGTCGGCGGGCAGCACCAGCAGGCGCGAGTCGGCCGGCCGCGTGGTGAAGCCGGGGGCGAGGTGCTTGGACGGGGCCTCCTGGGCCTGCGCGGATGCGGCGGCCAGCAACAGGGCCAGCAGCATGGATAGGGTGAAGCGCGATGCGAACGCGGGCATGTGGAACTCCTGCCTCTCGGGAATGCGGACGGCCGCGGAACCCAGGGAAGCCCGCGGCCGGATCGGCAACAATGCGGGACTTTCGTGCAGAGCCCATCGCCGGTCCAGCCCTGCCGCGGCGTGCCGGGTAAATCTCTGCGGGGCGCGCTTATTTTTCACGGTGGCGCGCCCGGGCCCACACCATCCAGGAGCATCCATGCGCGTCAAGGACAAGTCCATCATCGTCACCGGCTCGGGCGGCGGCATCGGCGAAGGCATCGCCCACCGGCTGGCCGAGGAAGGCGCCAAGGTCATCGTGAACGACATCGCCGCCGACCGCGGCGAGAAGGTGGCGGCGGCGATCCGCGCCAAGGGCGGCCAGGCGACCTTCTTCGCCGCCGACGTCACCCAGTCCGCCGACGTGAAGGCGCTGGTGGAGACGGCCGTGCAGCGCCACGGCAAGCTCGACGTGGTGGTCAACAACGCCGGCTGGACGCACCGCAACCGCCCCGCCCTGGAGGTGAGCGAGGAGGAGTTCGACCGCGTCTACGCGATCAACATGAAGAGCATCTACCTCTCCACGATCCACGCCGTGCCCGCCTTTCGCGCCAACAAGGGCGGCGTCTTCATCAACATCGCCTCCACCGCCGGCGTGCGGCCCCGTCCCGGCCTGACCTGGTACAACGGTTCCAAGGGCGCCGTCATCACCACCAGCAAGTCGCTGGCGGCCGAGCTGGGCCCGGACAACATCCGCGTGAACTGCATCAACCCGGTGTTCAACCCCGACACCGGCCTCTCGGCCGAGTTCGCCGGCGGGCCGGTCGACGAGGCGCGCCGCGCCAAGTTCCTGGCCACCATCCCGCTGGGCCGCTTCTCCACGGCGCTGGACGTGGCCAACGCCTGCCTGTACCTGGCCAGCGACGAAGCCGCCTTCATCTCCGGCGTCTGCATCGAGGTGGACGGCGCCCGCTGCGTCTGAGGGACTTGATCCCGGTCATTTGGCGCGGGCCGTCCCCTGCTCCACAATGGCGGCATGGCTGAACGCGTGATCCCGCTGGTCGACCAGCGCCTGGCGGCGCTGCGCGCGAGCGTGCCCGCGCAGCCCGTCGCCGCCACCGGCCTGGTCGCCGACACCCTGGGCCGCGAGCTGCGCGACCTGCGCATCAGCGTCACCGACCGCTGCAACTTCCGCTGCAGCTACTGCATGCCCAAGGAGGTGTTCGACAAGAACTACCAGTACCTGCCGCATGCGTCGCTGCTGAGCTTCGAGGAGATCACGCGGCTGGCCCGCCAGTTCCTGGCGCACGGCGTGCGCAAGATCCGCCTGACCGGGGGCGAGCCGCTGCTGCGCAAGAACCTCGAGATCCTGGTCGACCAGCTGTCGCAGCTGCGGACGGTGGAGGGCACTCCGCCCGAGCTGACGCTGACCACCAACGGCTCGCTCCTCACGCGCAAGGCCCAGGCGCTCAAGGATGCAGGCCTCAAGCGCGTGACGGTCAGCCTGGACGGCCTGGACGACGCCGTCTTCCGCCGCATGAACGACGTGGACTTCCCCGTCGCCGAAGTGCTGGAAGGCATCGCCGCCGCGCGCGAGGCTGGCCTGGGCCCGGTCAAGGTCAACATGGTGGTCAAGCGCGGCACCAACGACCACGAGATCCTGCCGATGGCGCGCCACTTCAAGGGCAGCGGCATCGTGCTGCGCTTCATCGAGTACATGGACGTCGGCGCCACCAACGGCTGGCGCATGGACGAAGTGATGCCCTCGTCCGAGGTCCGGGCGCGGATCGCGTCCGAGTTCCCGCTGGTGCAGCTGGACGCCGCGGCACCCGGCGAGACGGCCGAACGCTGGGGCTACGTCGACGGCGAAGGCGAGGTCGGCTTCATCAGCAGCGTGACGCAGGCCTTCTGCGGCGACTGCAACCGGGCGCGCCTGTCCACCGAGGGCAAGCTGTACCTGTGCCTGTTCGCGAGCAACGGCTACGACCTGCGCGAACTGCTGCGCGGGGGCGCCAGCGACGAGCAGCTGGCGTCGGCGATCGGGCACATCTGGCAGGGGCGGGACGACCGTTACTCGGAACTCCGCAGCACCCTGCCCGCCGACGCCTCGGCCGGCGTGCGCCGCGTCGAGATGAGCTACATCGGCGGCTGACGCTTTTCCGGGGCTAACATCCCCCCATGAGCGACAAGAACGACGTCACCGGCGTGATCCTCGCCGGCGGCCGCGGCAGCCGCATGGGCGGGGTCGACAAGGGCCTGCAGAACTTCCGCGGCATGCCGCTCGCGCTGCACACGCTGATGCGCCTGGGGCCGCAGGTCGGCGACGTGCTGATCAACGCGAACCGCAACCTGGGTGCCTACGAATCCTTCGGCGCGCAGGTTTGGCCGGATGGCATCTCCGACTTCGCCGGTCCGCTGGCCGGCTTCCTGGTCGGCCTGGAGCACTGCGAGACGGAGTACCTGGTCACCGTGCCGTGCGACACGCCGCTCTTCCCGCAGGATCTCGTGCAGCGGCTGCTGGAAGCCCTCGAACGGGACGGCGCGGAGATCGCCATGGCAGCGGCGCGCGAGGAAGATGGCAACGTGCGCACCCAGCCGGTCTTCACGCTGATGAAGCGCGACCTGCTGGAGAGCCTGGTGCGCTTCACCCACGCCGGCGGCCGCAAGATCGACGCCTGGACGGCGCAGCACAGGACGGTGGTGGTGCCCTTCGACCGCGAGGGGGACGACCCGTCCGCCTTCTTCAACGCCAACACGCTCGCCGAACTGCACAAGCTGGAACAGGCACCGTGAAGACACTCGCCGAGATCGCCGCGCAGCTGCAAGGCTACGATCCGCAGGCGCTGTCCGCCGACGGCGTCGGCGACTTCCTGGCGAAGCTGGTCTTGCCGGTTCAGGAGACCGAACAGGTCGGCGTGCTGGAAGCACTGGGCCGCGTCCTCGCGCGCGACCTGGTGTCGCCGATCAGCGTCCCGCCGCACGACAACTCCGCGATGGACGGCTTCGCCTTCGACGGCGCGCAACTCGCGTCCGGCGCGCTGCAGCTGGAGGTGGTGGGCACCGCGCTCGCGGGCAAGGCCTGGCAAGGCGAGGTGCAGCCCGGCCAGTGCGTGAAGATCATGACCGGCGCCATCATGCCGGCCGGCCTGGACACGGTGGTGCCGCAGGAGTTCACGAAGACGCTGGACGATGGCCGCATCGCCATCCCGGCGGGACTGCTGCAGCCGGGCGACAACAGGCGCCACAAGGGCGAAGACCTGATGGAGGGCCGCCCTGCCCTCCTCGCCGGCGAACGCCTCGGGCCGGCTGCGTGCGGCCTCATCGCGAGCCTCGGCATCCCGAGGGTGGAGGTCTTCCGCCGCCTGCGCGTGGCGTACTTCTCCACCGGCGACGAGATCCTGAGCCTGGGCGAGCCGCAGCGCGAAGGCGCGGTGTACGACAGCAACCGCTACACCGTGCACGGCCTGCTCACGCGCGTGGGATGCGAGGTGATCGACCTCGGCGTCGTGCGCGACGAACCGGCGCTGCTGGAGCAAGCCTTCCGCGATGCGGCATCGCGGGCGGACGCGATCATCACCAGCGGTGGCGTGAGCGTCGGCGAGGCCGACTACACCAAGGCCATGATGAAGAAGCTGGGCGACGTCGCCTTCTGGAAGATCGCCATGCGGCCGGGCCGGCCGATGGCGGTGGGGCGCATCGGCGAGTCGGTGCTGTTCGGGCTGCCGGGGAATCCCGTCGCGGTCATGGTGACCTTCCTGGCGTTCGTGCGGCCCGCGCTGCTGCGGATGATGGGTGCGCGCGTGGAGCCGCAGCTGTATCTGAAGGCGAGGAGCGCGGAGGCGATGCGCAAGAAGCCAGGGAGGACGGAGTACCAGCGCGGGACGGTCACGCGCGCGGCGGATGGCGGGTTGGAAGTGCGGACGACGGGGAACCAGGGATCCGGGGTGCTGAGTTCGATGGTGCAGGCGAATGGGTTGATCGTGCTGCACCATGGGCAGGGGAATGTTGGGGTCGGCGAGCTGGTGGACGTGATGATGTTCGACGGCGCGATGTGAATGCCACGGCGGGTTCCCGCTCGCCCCGGGGGTTCACTCTCCGTCCGGTTCGCCCCGCATCCCGTACTGGACGTCTGCGGCAACGCCGGATAAATCTTGCACACGATGAGTCTCCAGACTTAGCATCGGGCTGGAATCTGTAGCGGCGACAGGCTCTCGGCCGTGGGTGCTTTGAAGCAAATTCAGGCTTTATCCGGCAGGCTTATCCGGCAGTGTCCGAACTTTGCGTTTGCGGGATAACAGGTCCCGAAAAACGGGACCTGCATATCGGCAATGGAGGGGAAAACCTTGAAGAATCAACGTGTTGCGGCAGTGCTGGGACAAGTTTTATCCGGCATGTGCGGGTTTGTGGTCCGCTGGTCGCGGCCTAAACTGCGTTAGACCTCACACGGAAACCTCATGGATCCACTGACACTCGCTGGCACATTCGCGACCCTGGTCGGCCTGCTCACAAATTTCAAGTCTGAGAGGAAGGGTGAGGATCTCGCCGCCTTTACGGATTGGCTCAGAGCCCAGCACCAGGAATCGCTCGCCCAGGCCATCGTGTCAAATCGGCAGTTGGAGGTCGCTCTCGGTAACCTGCTGGGAACCAATCACGAAGAGCTAGTAGCGCGCCTCACCCGTATTACAGACTTGCTGGCCGACGTGGCTAAGGGAGTCGAAGGATTTTCTGAGGTAGTGCAGCTGACTTATCCGCGTCAGACGCTTTCGGCGCAGGCGCGAGCCGTTCTGCGGCAGATTGCTTCATCGTCTGCACGATACGTCATGGAGCACAAGACGGTCGCGAAGGGCCGGGAATTCCTGTTCATGGATGGCGCTTCAGGAACTGTTCAGGCGGAGGAACCAAGGTTTCTGGAAGAGGATATGGACGCACTAGTCGCCGCTGGCCTAGTCCGGGTTGACCGCACCACTCAAGGAACACGGCGCTTCTACGTCACTCGTCACGGCATGAAGTTGGGGCGTGATGTCTAACAGGTCGTTCGACGCGGACACGCACCGGCAAGGCGCCGCAAGCCGTGCGCGGAAGCATACGTCTTGCGGCGTCTTGCCGGTGCGTGCCGGTCAGCTCCGACGTTAGACGGCAGAACCGAGGGTAGCTGCTATGACGAGCAAAGTGGACGAAGCCATCTTGGTTGCGAAATATGGCATCGCAACGAAAGAGCTGACCGATTTGGTGATGGCGGCAGAGAAGGCGTACCGATGCCAAGGTAAGAAGTCCATCTTCGGGCGCGACAAGGGCGAAGAGGCCAATGATCTCTTGAGCCGCGCAATGCTCCGAGCTATATCAAGGCTGAGCGCCATTGGGGAGATATCTTCGAACGACCTCATGGCACAAGTCGATGCTCTAAGGTTGGCGATGAGACACACTGCGGCTGCGTACCCGAATTGGCCGGATGCTTATAGGTACCTAGATCGCTGGCTTGAAGATTTCGTTAAGCCAGTTGATATGAGCCCTGTCGTTGCGGTGTGGATGGAAGAGTCGAGGCGGCGCCGAGAGGGGCCGAAGGAGCATAAATGAACCGGTGGACACTGCGGTCTAACAGGTCGTTCGACACGGACGCCCAGCGGCGGTCCTTTGCGTCGCTCCGTTCCTTTCCTCTGATCGCCGGTCAACTCCGACGTTAGACCGCAGAATACGGAATGGTCGCACGCCGCCTACTCGCCCGGGGATACCTACCGAAGGAATTGCCGCCGCTCTTTAGCTCGGTGACTTTGGCAGGTGTGATTGGCGCTGCTGGCCTCCCTGCGCCCTTCACCCAAGCAAAGGCGAAGTGGACCGCGCCGCTGCAGCACGACCTGGCGCGTCCCGGAGGCTTGCGCCGCCGGCTAGGTATCCCGAACCCCGTCAACTTCTTTAGGTTGGCATCTGCGTTCGAGCAGCATCAGGGAGTGCTAGCGGCAGAGTGGAATAGATCTCCGTATTCATTCACGAAGCCGGACTTGGCCTTGCTTGGCGGCCGTGGTATGGCCCGCGAGATCAAGGATCGCGCGACTCCGCGGATTCGGGCCCGGGTTGGAGCGCGATACGTGCTGCATACCGACATTGCGCAGTTCTACCCCTCCATTTACACGCATTCTGTCCCCTGGGTCCTTCACACAAAGGCGATAGCGAAGGCGGGTGTTAACAACATGGCACTCGTTGGGAACGTTCTAGACAAGGAGTTGCAGGCGTGTCAACTCGGCCAAACAAAGGGCGTAGCGATTGGGCCGGACACATCGCTAGGGGTCGCGGAGTTGCTCCTGTCGCCTCTGGACGAACGCATCAAGCTTGAGTGCGACGTCGTCGGGGGCTGCCGCTTCATCGACGACATTGAGCTCACGTTTCGTACTTTGGCTGATGCGGATAAGGCGCTGACGAGAATCGAGGCTCTCCTCAGCGAGTTGGAGTTGCAGCCCAATGCGCTGAAGACCCGAATAGAAGAGCTGCCCGTCGAACTCGAGTCGAAATTCGTGAGTGAACTTCGAAGAGATCTTCCCGACGCGACGAACGCTCCTCCGAGCCAATGGGTCGACTACTTTAATCGAGCGTTTTCCCTTGCGAGGGCGGATCGCACGACGGGAGTTCTCCGGTACGCGGTTGCGGCACTTTCAGGCGTTCGGCCGACTGCTAAGGCATGGGACGCTGCACAGAGGCTTTTGTGGCAGTGTGTCACGATCGATCCCGGTTCCATACGCTATGTCGTTGATGTTCTCGCCATCAATCGCTTGGTGGGGCTGAAGGTCCCGGACCCACTTATCGCTACTGCAGCGGTAGACTCAGTGATTCGAACCAGCGCAGCTGCGGGACACAGTAGTGAGGTTGTCTGGAGCATCTGGGCTGCGATGTATATTGGCTTTCCTATAGGAGTCGATTCTCAGAGTGCCATCACTGGAATGGATGATGCGTTGGTGGCGTCCGCAGCAATGATGGCAAGCACCACGACGACGGCATTCTCCCAGCCGTTCGATCCTGCACTATGGAAGTCTTGGTTCCAGAAGATTGCTTCCTCGAAGAGCACTGGCTCTTTGTCTATGAGGCCTATAGGCGAGGATGGTTCGCTCCCGAAGTGGCAGCGTCGCAGATCGCGCAAGACCCGTGTGCTTCCTTTCTTCGAGGCGCGGGAGTTACCTTCATCGTGGATAACGCCCGAACCACCTATGTTCCGCAGCGTGCACTTCCTGCAGGGGGCGGCGGTGGCGGCGGAGGAGGAGGTTCCGGCTGATGAGAACGTGCGGGGGGGCGCTGCGGTCTAACAGAACCGTCAACTCGGACACTTTGCGGCAAGGCGCCGAGGGGCGCAGTTGGATATCTTGCACCTCGCGGCGCGTTGCCGCAACGTGCCGGTCACCTTCACGTTAGATTGCACAGATGGCCGCTGCGTCCTCTACCCACGCGAAGGGCAACTCACTTGAGCGCCGAATACGCGACTTGTTCCAGTCCGAGATTGACGCCGACAGGTTCTGGGCAAAGAAGCAGAACTGCAAGGTGTTCTGGAAGAAGGGCTATTTCTCTAAGGACCGCGGAACTGAGATTGTCTTCGACGTCGCAATAGAGCTGTATCTTCCCGGCGCGCGAGACTATTCTTGCCTTGTGCTGATCGAGTGCAAGAACTACTCGCACTCTGTCCCAGTGGACGACGCGGAGGAGTTCTTTGCGAAGGTTCAGCAAGTTGCCGCGGCCAACGTCAAGGCGGTTATCGCATCCACCGCCTCCTTCCAGCACGGGACGCGCGAGTTCGCGAAGTCGAAAGGCATGGGCCTTGTGCGCTACTTCGGCCCCGAAGACTTCAAGTGGGAACTCAAGCGGTCTCCATCCGCATCCGCACAAACTACCCCAGCCGACGACGCGGAGTTGGTTGGATCCGCCCTCTCGGTGGACACCTTTCATAGTCTGGCGTTCGACCTCTACCTGCAGTCGCCGGTACGAGACACGAACTCGTTGTGGGACTTCTTCGAAGACTTGGTGCTCGATTCTGCACTCACTAAAGACCAGGCCCGTCGCGTTGCGAACCGGCGGAGCAAGCTGAGTAGCCAGATTCCCTTCTATGACAAGGACGAGTTGGAGAGCAAAGCTGCAGATATCCTCGCTGCGCTTGACTACTCTGGAGGTGAAGTGGACCTCGACTCGCTGTGTGAGCGGGAGTCAGCTCTCACAGGATTGAAGGTGGAGAGGGGAGTCGCTGCGCCTGCATCGACCGCAAGCGCACCAGTCCTGGGGCGAATCACTTTTGATCCGCCTCTGATTCAAGTATTCGCGGTGGGCTCTCCCCATCGGGGGCGCGACCGATTCACTCTGGCGCACGAACTGTCCCAGCACCTCTTGAACCACGGGCGGTTCCTCGTACGAGAGTCGTGCGATGACAAGGATTTCGAACTGCAGCGTTCTCCGGCGTTTGAAGGTGCGGACGTCGCCCGTATGGAGTTTCAGGCGAACTTCCTGGCTGCGGGCTTGTTGATGCCCCGGACGCACGTCGCGGAAGACTTTCAGCGCGTTGTACGCGCTCTCGACATCCCTAATCGAGGCTACGGGCCCCTGTACGTCGACAATCAGCCTTGCAATCTGCAGAGTTTCGACTCAGTAACAGGCGGGCTAATGCAACGATATGGCGTTTCTCGATCAGCAGTGAAGATTCGGCTGGAATCCCTGGGTCTGCTGCGGGACGCTCGACGTCCGTTGGGCTTCCGATCTGTTCACAGCATCTTGGCGGGCTTACATGATCAATAGCGAATGGGTCGCTGGTCGAGCGTTGAAATCTAACAGGTCGGTCGACTCGAACACGTTGCGGCAAGGGCCCGCACGGTGCCGTGAGGAATCGTGCACCGTGCGGGCCCTTGTCGCAACGTGCCGATCACCTTTTTCGTTAATCGCGGAGGACGAGTCGTGCCATTCGCATCGCATGAGGCTTACTTCGGTAGCGTGGCACCCGAGGCTCGCCCTCTGCTCGAGTCCATTCAGGCCGAGGTCGAGTCGCTGCTACCTGAGGCCAAGCGGTGCATCAGCTACAACATGCCCGCGTTCAAAACCAAGCGCGCCTTCTTCTACTTCGCGGCGTTCAAGAAGCACATTGGCATTTATCCGCCGGTCACGCACGACGCCGCGCTCATTCGGGAGATCGCCCGGTTTCGCAATGAGAAGGGCAACTTGTCATTTCCGCTCAATCAGCCGTTGCCCATTGATCTCATTGGTAGAGTTGCCGTCGCGTTGGACCGCGAGTACGGCTTGAAATAATGCTTCACATCCAGAGCGCGTCGGGTAGTTCGACTCGGACTCGCACCGGCAGGGGCGCCGCCAAGCCCGCAAAGGATCGTAGGCTTGGCGGCGCCGTGCCGGCGCGCGCCGGTCAACTCCGACGTTAGATCGCACAAGCAAGCAGGAGTTGCAGCATGGTTCAGTTCCTCAATCCAAGCACGGTCCATACGCCCCAGGGCAGTTACTCACACACTGCGGCGGTCCCCGCAGGCTCGGAGTTGATCTTCGTTTCCGGCCAGGTCGGTATGCGCCCGGACGGTTCGATCCCTGGTTCAGTGGCAGAACAAGCCGAAGCGGTGTTCAGCAACCTTGCGGCCTGCCTCGCTGCGCACGGTCTGGGCATGGATGCGATCGTCAAGCTCACGGCCTATCTGGTCGCGGGCGTGGACGTCGACGTGGTGCGCAAGACTCGCCTCCGTCACCTTGGCGATCACCGCCCCACGTCCACGTTGGTGTTCGTGCCGGGCCTGGCCAGCCCGGACTTCCTGCTGGAGGTCGAGGCCATCGCCGTCAAAGGCGCACCGTGAGTCTTCCGTCCGCGAGTGCGACCTGAAGTTTCGCTCGACGCACGGACCCCACAAGGGCAGTCCTCGCAATGACCACCTCCTTCGCCCGCGGCTCGTGCCTCTGTGGCGCCGTTCGCTTCCGCGCGGAGTTTCCCTCCAAGTGGGTCTCGCACTGTCACTGCAACGACTGCCGCCGCGCCCATGGCGCACCCTTCGTCACCTGGGCCGCGTTCCCAACGGAGCAGTTCTCCCTCGAGCCGGGCTCCGAAAGCCCGACCTGGTATGCGTCGAGTCCGGGCGCCAAGCGCGGCTTCTGCGCGGTCTGCGGAAGCCCCATGCTCTTTCAGTCCGTACGCTGGCCCGGCGAGATGCACGTGGCGAGGGCGCTGCTTTCCGATCCGCTGGACCACGAACCGAGCGAGCACGCCTCCTACGCCAGCCACGTCCCCTGGCTGGACGTCAACGACGATCTCCCGAAGAATGCCAGCCAGGACTTCAAGGAGTGAACCAGCAGTGGGCTCACGCCACGTCGTTGGCGCCGGGCCGCAGCCTCGCCTCACCCCGACGCAGGTACCCCACCCCTCCCCCCTGACGCCTTCCATGCAAAGCCCGACCATCCCCTTTCGGCTGGGTTCGCCCCGCCGCCATGCGCAGTTGTCCCAGTTCAACGCCCGCCCGGAGATCCACTGGTTCGGGTTCCGGGGTGCATTCGAAGACCCCGGCACGGCGATCATCACGCTTACCAAGCTCGACGCCGGACTCCAGGGTGGTGGCGGAACCGCCGCGATCAACGGTGGGGTGATCGCCGCGGGCTTTGATGCGGCATTCGTGCTGGCCGGGCTCGGGCACTACGATTCCGAGGTGGTCGTGACCCTGGAGCTTTCGGTGAAGTTCCTGTCGCTGGCTCTCGTGAGTGATTTGCTTGCGTTTCGGGCCCATGTCGTTCGGTCTGCCAGGAACTTTGCATTCGCCGAAGGCTTTCTCTCGCAGGCGGGCGCTGGGGCCCCTCACCTGGCGACGGCCACCGCCATGGTGGCTCCGGCAAGCCCGCGCTAGAACGCGCGGCGCGCCCCGAACTCCTGACGAACCCACGAGAGTCTGCCCGACGGCGTGACCTGCACCGGGAGCATCGCATCCGGTCCTACGGTGGGCTCTAGAATGCGTCCAAGAGCCGTCACCGATGTGGCACCTGTACACCCGACGGATGTCCACCGAATCGTCGAGTCCATGCACAGCCCCGAATCCATCGTCCAGCGTCAGCTCGAGGCGTACAACGCCCGCGACCTGTCCGCCTGGCTTGCCACTTACGCTTCCGATGCGCAGCAGTTCGAACTGCACGGCTCTTGCCTGGCTGCAGGCCATGCGCAAATCCGTGAGCGCATGGTGTCCCGGTTTGCGGAACCGGATCTCCATGCCGAGCTCCTGTCGCGTGTCGTGCTGGGCTCGGTGGTGGTCGACCACGAGCGCATCACGCGCAACTTCCCCGAAGGCAAGGGCACCATTGAGATGCTGTGCGTGTATGAGGTTGTCAACGGCCTGATTGCCAAGGCGTCTTTCGCCCTCGGTACCAAGCTTCTCGCATCTCATGTTCAGGACGCGCCCTAGCCCTTCCGACAAGGACGTCCTCTCAACATCGTTTGCGACCTCGGCGAGCCGTTCTCGGCGTCGCTGGACGAACTGGTGGAAGCCGAGCAGGTTGTGCGGCAGGCGCGCATCCTTGACGCCTGTGTCAGGTCGCGCACGCTGCGCCCTGACCCTATGGTCATGACCATTGTCCGGCTCGTGAACGCGAAGAACGGGCTGGCACTGCCCGTGGAAGAAGTGACGTGGGAAGCTCTCCTGTACTACAAACGGGATGCCGGAGGGAAAGGTTGAACGTCAATCTGCAATGGAGACCAGCGTGAGTTCGAAGCCCGAAGATGCAGCGAAGGTCGTGTCCCTGAGCGGCAGCCCCATCTACCAGCATGGGGAGGCGCTTCCCTGGGCAGCTCCCCCTGGCGAGGAGTACATCGAGCAGATCTCGGACCACATCGAGAAGCATCTCGGCCCCATCGAGACGGTCTTCCACGAGCTGGCCTCCGACAAGGTGCACATCGACGTGCACGTCGTCAGGCCGACCGCCGACTTCCCGTACGTCCGGCTCGTCACATCCGGAATGAGCGATCTGCCGATGCGGACGCCTGAAGATCCTCGTCTCCCGAAGTACGCGGAACTGCTGATCACTTTACCGGCCGATTGGAAGCTCGCTCCGGCAGACATGCAGGACGAGCGGTGGTACTGGCCGATTCGTCTCCTGAAGGTTCTTGCCAGGCTGCCGCACGAGTTCCAGACCTGGCTCGGCTTGGGTCACACGGTTCCGAACGGCGACCGAGCAGTTCCGTACGCGGAGAACACGAAGTTCTGTGGGGCGCTCGTCGTTCCGTCGGTCACCGTTCCGGAAGGGTTCCACACGCTGGCGATTCCCGATGTGAAGGAGATTTCGTTCTATGCGGTCGTGCCCATCTACGAGCGCGAAATGAACCTGAAGCTTCGTTCCGGGCTGGACGCGCTGCTGGAGCGGTTCGACAAGCACGGTGTCTCCGACATTGTCGAACCGGGTCGCAAGGACACCGCCGCTCGGAGGTTCGGTTTGTGGTGAAGTCCGGCATGAGCATGGCGCAAGGACGCTTCGCGTTTGCCAACCCGCTGCCGAAGACACGGTGGCCTCAACGGGGCCCGTCCCGGTGATCGGCATGGAGCCTGACGGTGACGATCTTGTCGCGCCAGCGTTCTCGGAACTGGCCGCGACTTTCGGCGGAGACCGGCAAACACATGCTTGACTTCCCTCGATCGTGTCGCACCCGCGCGCCGTCTACCCATCCTCCTCGAAAGCCAGTCCATGCGCCGCATCCCGCCCATTCCGCTCGTCACCAGTCCCGAGACCCCTGAGGCCGAACGCGCCATCGGCTTCCAGTGGGCCGGCGATCCCGTCGGCAAGCGCCACCGGATCGGCGGGGATCCCGACGGGATGCAGCAAGGGGACGTTCCCGTCTGTTCCTGCGGTAAGCACATGTCCTTCTACGGCCAGCTCGACTCCATCGGCGACGAGTACTGCATCGCGGACTGCGCGCTGATCTACGTGTTCCTTTGCTGGGACTGCTTCGAGACCAAGAGCGTGCTGCAGTCGGCCTGACCTGCCGCCTGGCCACTGTGCCAAGACGGCGACATCGAGCAGAATCGCGCCATGCCCAAGTTCCAGATGGAAGCCATCGGCGTCTACACCATCCCGGGGTTCCTGTCCCCTCAGGAGTGCCGCGACTTGATAGCCCGTTCGGAGAGTTCCGGGTTCGAGGGGGCGAAGATCTCCCGCGCCGGCGCTGCCGTCGTCGACGAACGCATCCGCAACAACGATCGGGTCATCGAAGACGACGCCGAGCTGGCGACCAATCTCTGGACACGTGCCGCCCCCTGCATGCCCGAACAGATGCTGGGCCGACGCTTGGTCGGGCTCAACCCGAGGTTCCGCTACTACCGTTACGTTCCCGGTCAACGGTTCAAGTGGCACATGGACGGCGCCTACGACGACGGCAACGGCACGCGCAGCATCCTCACCTTCATGGTCTACCTGAATGAGGGGTACGAAGGCGGGGAGACCCGGTTTCGCCTGACCTCGATCACGCCACGCGAGGGTTTGGCCCTGGTCTTCGACCACGAGCAGATCCACGAAGGTGCCGAAGTGCTCTCGGGTGCGAAGTACGTCCTGCGCTCGGACGTCCTGTCCCGCGAGGGCAAGTGAGCGTGGGGCGCATGCCGGCTCGCAGCAGATGAGAGGCACCCTTCCCGCCCTCGCATTGGCCGCCCTTGGCTGCACCGGGAACCCGCTGGTGGAACAAACCGTCGACCGCCAGAAGGACCAGCTGGCGCTGCACGTTTTCACGTCCATGGCCACGATCCAGAAAGCCGGCGACCACAGGGTGCACTTCACGGCGAACCAGGCGTTCACCTCGAAAGCGGCCGCCGCAAACGACTCGAGGGATTTCATTCTCGCCACCGGTGAATCGTTCGTGCAGCAAGACCACCATTCCAAGGTCGACTACAAGGTCGTCGCAGTCCGGCCGTCGTCCGTCGTCCTGGAGTACAACTCGGCGTTCTCCCATCTGTCCTTCGGCAAGAACCTGGTCACGAAGGACAAGGGGAGCTTCGAGGTTTCCTACAAATGACGAGCAATGCCGGTCACCGAAGGGCATGTCGACGTGAAGCACAAAGGAGACGAGATGCACAGCGTAAGGAACCCGAGGAACCATGCAATGCACAGACGCTTTCTGCTCGCCGCCTTCTTGGCCCTGCTCGCGGGATGCGCCAGCGAGTTCAAGCCCCTTTCCTTTCCGCCGAACGTCGTGCTCCAGGACGCTCCGCCCGGCATGGCCATCGTCTACCTCATCCGCGCGCCCCACGACGGGACCACGCTTCCGGTGTACATCGACGGGCGCCTCGTGGCGAAGCTCCCGCCGATGACATACACGGCCGCGGTGGTCGCGCCCGGCGTGCACAAGATCGCTTCGGCACCCCATGGCGGCAACGCGGAGGCGCCGGCTTCCACCCTGGCCGTGGCCGCCGGAGAAAGGCGGTTCCTGCATGTCTCCGCCCCGAGGAATACCTCGCTCGAGGTCGGAGCCTTGCCCATAGGGGGGACGGTCGCCATCTCCGCAACGCATATTTCCACCTTTTCAGGGACAAGAACGTGGGCCGAATGCAGCGAGCTCGATGCCCAGGGGCTCATGTCGCTTGGCAAGCTCGTGCTGCCCGAGCGGGGCGCACTCTGACCCACCGGACGGACGCCCGGGCCTCCGGGGGTTTCCGCATCAACCTTTCCACCATGAAACCGTTCGCGATCTCCCTGCTCTTCTCCATCGCCCTCATCGCCCCCTGCATCCACGCGGCCGCGCCCGACCCTGCCCTGGTCGGCTGCTGGCGGGCCGTGAAGATCGTCCAGCACTTCGCCAGCGGCGCCAAGGCAGAAGACAGCACCGGGCGGTGCGTCCTCCAGTTCACGGACGATCGGCTGGAGTCGTCCTGCGCCTCCTCGGGCGGCACGGTGACCAGCAAGTACAGCTACCGCATCGCGCGGCCCAACGTCTATGCAGCCACGCTCACCGGCAGCACGTTCCAGACCAGCCTGATCGGCTCGACGCGGGAGTACGAATACCGCCTCGAGGGCGACCGGCTCACCACCGCAACCAACCTGCAAAGCACGGATGCCGCCACGCCGGCGCTCGCGGTCCGGGTGGAGACGGAGGGCGCAAGGATCGAATGCCGGTGAGGACACAGTGCCGCGGGATCGGAAGGTGGAGGCCCTGCGCGATGCATCTTGGCAGCCCGCACGGACCGACGTAGCATCCGCCAGCATCCCACAGGAACCCTTCCATGCTCCAACTGCGCCCCAACTGCGAATGCTGCGACCGCGACCTTCCGCCGGAGTCCGCGGACGCGCGCATCTGCTCGTTCGAATGCACCTTCTGCACGGACTGCGCAAGCTCGGTGCTGCACGGGAAGTGCCCGAACTGCGGCGGCGAGCTGGTGGCGCGCCCACGGCGGCCCGCGGCGAAACTGGAGAGATTCCCGGCGTCGGCGGAACGTGTCCTCAAGGCACAGGGATGCGCGGAGCTCCGCGAGCCCGCATGAAGCTGCCCGCTCGCCCTGCTCCACCTCGTCCCGGTCGTTCTCCTGCACGGCCTGCCCTGGCGATTCGGTTCACGAGCCGCTGGAGCGCCTTCCTCCTCATCGTGGCAATGGCTCTCCCCACCCCCGCATCCGCATCCCCCTCCGACGTCGTCACCTGGGCCACCGCCACGTCGAGGCACAAGACCCTGGATCGCGCCATCGTTTTCCGCTTTGCCAAGGACTTCCGTCCCGGCTTCCGGCGTGCCGACCTTCCCCACCGCGCGATCGTGATGTGGCGTTACACATCCGACTCGGGAATGCCCGGCGCGAGCGAGCGCGAGGACATGGACCGGCTGGAGGACCTTCTCGCGCCGCTCGTCGAACGTCCGGGCGTGGCGCTGCTGGCGTTGGTGTCGACCGGTGAGAACCTGCGCGAATGGATCTTCTATGCCCGGTCCGAAGACCAGTTCATGGAATTGCTGAACATGGCGTTGCGGGACCAGAAGCGCTTTCCGATCGAGATCGACATCGAGCAGGATGCGGAGTGGAGTACCTACGACCGATTTCGGAAGGGCGTGCGGGAGTGACGGCTGACAGGGCCCCGGACGTGAGCTTCCGAGGTGGCCGGCGGATCCAATGACAGTCGGCCTCGACCTGCTGATGGTTGCCCTCGCGGCCATGGGAGCATTCGCCGCCTGGCAATACGTCCGCCGGCGCGACCTGGATCGGGAGCATCACATCCGGTCCTACGTCTTCCCCAGCGGGGTGCTGGAGACTTTCTCCAGATCGTATCCCCAACTGGAACCCAAGGACGTCCAGCTCGCCGCACGCGCACTCCGCCAGTTCTTCCTGGTGCACAAGAGAGCCGGCGGCCAGCTCGTGGCCATGCCGTCCAAGGTGGCGGACGCCCTGTGGCATGCGTTCATCCTCGACACGCGTGCCTATCGCGCGTTCTGCCAGCGCGCGTTCGGAGGCTACTTCCACCACATCCCGGAAGGGTCGGTCATGCGCGCAGCCGACAAGGACCGGATGGCCACGTGGCGCACCTGGCGCCTCGCTTGCCTGGAGGAGAACATCCATCCGCTCAAGGCCACCCGTCTGCCGCTGCTGTTCGCGCTGGATGCCAAGCTGAACACGCCGGGTGCCGTCGTGTACGACCCGTCCAGCTTCAGGAAGCCCGCGTCGGCGGACGGTCGTGGGGGTGGTGGCTGCGGCGGGTCGGGATCCGACAACGGTTGTGGCGGAGGCTGCGGTGGCGACTAGGTCACGTTCACGCTGACTCGGGCGCTAGCGAACATGGGCCTTGCTTCACTCCGTTCCGTCACGCCCCGCAAGGTCCGCCTGCGGGCGGCTTTGATCCTGGCCGCCGTGACCGTTGCATGCTTCGCTTTGCTCGCTCTCGATTTTGGCGTTCACGCAGCCCTCGTGGTCACGGCATTTCTCCTGGCTGCCGGCACGTGGATCGTGTCCATCGCGCAGGCAAGGGAGATTCTGTTCGACTCCGGTCGGAAGACGGTCACGGTTCGGTGGCGGAATGCCGTGCTCGTGCGGCACCAGGTGGAACTGTCCCTGGAGCGGTTTTCGCACGTGGCGTCCTATCATCCTTTCGGAAGGCGCCCGACGATTGTCGTGGCGCTCGTCGAGCGAGCGGGCGACCGCGAGTTGGTGGTCGACGCATTCTCCGCGCAGTACGAAGGTCGCAGGTTCTGGTCGTCCCTCGAGCTCGTCGAAGGCGAGGCGGCGCGCCGGCTTCGCAGGGACGTGTCCACGACGACGGGCCTGCCGGATGGGGGGTACCGAGGCACCGCTGCCGCCCTGCCGCCGAGTGAGCGGCCCACCTGATGGCAGGCGACACAGAGCTCCCGCGACGCCCAACGTGCGGTCCACACCACCGGCGCAGGAATGCGTACCAGGGCATGTCGATTCCGGTGGCCTTCGTTCGTCGTGGCTGTGGGGCACCCACGGTCGCGCGGCGACTGCACCGTCGCCCCACAGCATCAGTCAGCCGCGCGTTCGAGGTTCAACATGGAAAAATCGCAGAAGGTCCAGGGTCCCGCTTCCTACTTCCCTTCCATCGAGAAGAAGTACGGGCATCCTGTCGAGCACTGGTTCGGCGTCCTGCAAGGCGCCGGCAACCTCAAGCATATGGAGTTGGTGGCCTTGCTCAAGTCAGAGCACGGCCTGGGCCATGGCCATGCCAACGCACTCGTCGCGTACCACTTGTCTCCCCGCTAGCCGGTTGGACTACGACACCATGGGACGCCTCACCTTCTGCCTCAACGTCACCCTGGACGGCTGCGTCGACCACCAGGAGGGCATCGCCGACGACGAGACGCACGCCTTCTTCACCCGCCTCATGGACGAGCACGGCGCCATGCTGTGGGGCCGTGTCACCTACGAGATGATGGAAAGCCATTGGCCCGCGGTCGCCCGTGGCGAGGTGGAGGCACCGCCCGCCCTTCGCGAGTGGGCGATCAAGCTGGAGGCCAAGCCGAAGTACGTCGTGTCCTCGACGCGGAAGGACTTTCCGTGGACCCACAGCCACCACGTTGCGGGCGACCTGCGCGCGGGCATCCAGAAGCTCAAGGACGCGACGCCCGGCGGCATCCTCCTCGGCAGCGGCAAGCTCGCCACCGAGCTCGACCGGCTGGACCTGATCGACGAGTACATCTTTCTCGTCCATCCCAGGATCGCCGGCCACGGGCCGATCCTGTACGAGGGCGGCTTGCCCGCCACGCGGCGGCTCGCGCTGGTCTCGGCGAAGCCGCTTCGCTGCGGCGCGGTCGTGATGCACTACAGGCAGGCACGCTGACGCCCCGTCGTGCGGGCGAGAATCGCGAAATCCTGCAGGTCTTCACGGGAGCTCCAGCCATGGCCACGATCGCCGACCACGACGCCTATCTTGCCGCCGCGCCCGAACCGTTTCGCCCCGAGCTGGAACGGCTGCGCGCGGTGCTGTCGCGTGCCCTGCCGGAAGCGGAGGAAATCGTGGCGTACAACATGCCCGGGTTCGCAATCGGCGGCCAGGTCGTCGCGAGCTATGCCGCCTTCAGCAAGCAGTGCGGGCTCTATTTCCGTCCGGGCGCCATCGCGCGCTTCGCCGATGAGATCGCGGCCGCCGGGCTGAAGGCGACGAAGACCGGCATCACCTTCTCGCCTTCGAAATCGATCCCGGACGAACTGGTCGAGCAGCTGGCGCGCGCGTCGCGCAAGGACGCCGAAGAAGCCTGACTTCGTCCGCAGTGCTCCAAAGGAGAACCATGGCAGCAAGCCCCATGTCCCGCTTCGAGATCTTCATCGGCACGTGGAACACCACCGGCGAAGTGCTGGCGACCGAAGCCAGCCCGGCCGGCTCCCTGGTCGCCACCGACACCTACCGATGGCTTCCCGGGAAGCACTTCATCGTCCACGAGGTGGATGCCCGCTTCGACGGCAAGCCGGCGCGATCGATGGAAGTGATGGGGTTCGATGCGGCGACGACGGCGTACTTCTCGCGCTCCTACGACGACCAAGGCATGACGGAAGCCTTCGTCCTGGCCCTGGATGGCCGCCGCTGGACCATCCAGGGGAAGACGGTCCGCTTCGAGGGCGCGTTCAACGCGCGGAAAGACCGGCTCACGGGCTTGTGGGAGATCAAGGGAGGCAGGGGGCGATGGCAACCCTGGATCCGCATCGAGCTTTCGCGCGCTTGAAGGGCGGTGAGCGCTGCCCGGCCTCCCTCGACATCGACTCGCGCGGCCGTTTCCAAACCAGCCCGTCCCGGATAGCATTGACGCGCCGCAGGGGCAGCCCCCCGATCGCGGTCGCGTGACCCACCGAGGAGAGCATCCATGCCCGCTGCCAGCCTCACCTACGGCGCCCCCGTCCTGCAGGTCGCCGACCTCGCTCGTTCGGTTGCCCACTACCGCGACTGCCTCGGGTTCGCCGTGGACTTCGACCACGAGGGCTTCTATGCCGGCGTGGCCCGCGACGGCTGCCATGTCCACCTGCGTTGCTCCCCGCACCGCCGGCGGGACCAGCAAGCCTTCGAATCGGCCGAACAACTGGATGCCTGCTTCGGTGTCGCGGACGCGGCGGCCCTTTCGGCGGAATTCGCCGCGGCGGGAGCGAGCATCACGGTCCCCCTGCGCACGATGCCCTATGGCCGCGAGTTCTACGTCCGCGACCCCGACGGCTACATCCTGGGCTTCGTGGAAGCGGCGCAGGCGTCCCGGAGCTGACGCGATGGACGCGATGACCCACGCCGAGAAGCGGCGCGCGCGCTGGGCCTTCCGCGGCTTCGCCCTCCTGGCGATCCTGATCGGCTTCCTGCTCGCCGGTGCCAACTGGTCGGCGCTGCAGCGTCCGGACATTGCCGTCATGTGCCAGCACGAGCAGACCACCTCGCCGCAGTGCAAGCGAACGGGCCTCTACTGGGGCCTGGCGCTGATGGCGCTGGGCTTCCCGCTCCTCCTCGTGCCCGCCGGCTGGCTCAATCGCAACATGCGCAGGTCGCATGGGCCCGACGATTGAGACTCCCGTCAGAACGTTCCCTCCCCGCCCCGCCACCCCTGCCATGCCCATCGTCAAGATCGAAGTCTGCCGTCCCCGTCCTGCCGCGGAAGTCGCGGCCCTCATCGATGCGGTGTATCACGCGCAGCTGGAAGCACTCCAGCTCCCGGAAGACGACAAGCAGATCCGCTACGTCGAACACAAGCCGGAGCACTTCCCCGTCCCGCCGGGCAAGACGGAGAACTACACGTTCGTCGAGTACCAGATGTTCCCGGGACGATCGCTCGATGCCAAGCGGAAGCTTTATCGCGGCATCGTCGAACGCTTCGGCGCCCTGGGCATCCAGCCCAGAGACATCATCATCGTCCTGAACGAGCCGCCTCTCGACAACTGGGGGCTCCGCGGCCTGCCAGCGTCCGAAGTGGACCTGGGCTTCAACCTGAACGTGTGAACGGAAGCACCCTGCGGCAGGCGCATCCGGTGACGCCGCCACGATCGCGGCGCTCGCCACGCAGGTCTTCCTCGACACCTACGCCACCGAGGGCGTGCGGCCAGACCTGGCGCGGGAGGCGTTGCAACAGTACTCCGAAGCGGCCTTCGCGGACCGGCTCGCCGATCCGGGCCGCCGGTTCATTTTGGCCGAAGCGTCAGGCGGTCTCGTCGGCTTCGCCGAAGTCGCGACGGCTGTCACCCAGTCACCTGCGGCAGGGGTTCAGGGCTGCGAACTGATCCGCCTGTACGTCCAGCCGCGGTCGCAGCGCACCGGCGTGGGCTCCGCCTTGCTGTCCGAGGCGGAGAAGCTGGCGACGGGTGCGGGCGCACCGTGCCTGTGGCTCACGGTGTGGGAGGGCAACCTGCGGGCACTGGCGTTCTATGCTCGCCTGGGCTACGCTGACGTGGGGAGCAGCACCCACGCTCTCGAAGGACGGGCGTATGGCAACAGGGTCGTTGCCAGGCGGCTGGCCCACCCCGCGAGGACACCATGAAGACACAGGAACGCCAGGATCTGCTGGGCACCTTGAAGGCCCGCTTCGACAAGAACATGCAGCGCCACAAGGGCTTGGCGTGGGCCGACGTGCAGGCCAGGCTGGAAGCGAAGCCGGCCGCGCTGAAGGCCCTGGCCGCGATGGAAGCGAGCGGCGGCGAACCGGACGTGATCGGCCACGACAGGAAGTCGGGGCAGCTCACCTTCTGCGACTGCTCCCCGGAGAGCCCCGCCGGCCGCCGCAGCCTCTGCTTCGACCGGGCGGCGCTCGATGCGCGCAAGGAGAACAAGCCCAAGGGCAATGCGATGGAAACGGCGGCCGAGATCGGCATCGAGTTGCTGGACGAGGCGCAGTACCGCGCGCTGCAGGAGCTCGGCGAGTTCGACCTCAAGACCTCCAGCTGGATCGCGACGCCGCCGGACATCCGCAAGCTGGGCGGCGCGCTCTTCTGCGACCGGCGGTATGGCAAGGTCTTCGTCTATCACAACGGCGCAGAATCCTATTACGCTGCGCGCGCGTTCCGGGGTGTGCTGAAGGTATGAAGACGATGGGCGAGGTCACGCCCTTCAGGAACGCAGCGGTCGAACGCGTGTTCGCGCAGTACCCGGATGCTGTCCGGGCGGAGATGCTCGCACTGCGCGAACTGGTGTTCCGCACCGCGGCGGAAACGCCGGAGGTCGGCGCGCTCGAGGAAACGCTCAAGTGGGGCGAGCCGGCCTACGTCACCTCCGCCACACGTAGCGGCAGCACCGTGCGGATGGACTGGAAGCCGCGCCATCCGCGGCAGCTCGCGCTGTACTTCAACTGCAAGACGGACCTGGTCGAGACTTTCCGCACCCTGTTCCCGAGGGACTTCGCGTTCGAAGGGAACAGGGCCATCGTCCTCCCCGCCGGAAAGCGGATCCCGAACGACAGCGTGGCGTTCTGCATCGCCGCCTCGCTCACATACCACTTGCGGAAGAAGACCGCTGCCCCGGCCCGCGCATGAAGCTGCTGCGCATCTCCGACCTGCGGGCCGCGGACATCGAAGCGATCTGGTCGCTGGTGGGCGGCGGCGACGCATCCTTGCGCGGCACCATTGCCTGGTCCTTCGAAGGCAACGGCATTCGGACGCGCACGACCTTCATCCAGGCATTTCGCGACCTGGGCCTCGCCTTCACCGAACTGCCGAACCTGCTCAAGACCGACGAGCGCGCCTGCGACCTGGCCGGCTACCTCGACCCCTTCTACGACGCCTACGTGGTGCGCGAGGCCAACCATGCTCGCCTCGCCGAGTTCGCGGCTGCCTCGCGGCGGCCGGTGGTCAATGCCATGTCGTCGCAGGGACATCCCTGCGAAGTCCTGACGGACGCCTTCTACTTGCACACGAGGGTCGCGCCGCTGGAGCGCGCACGCGTCTGCCTCTGGGGACCGACCACGAACGTGCTGCGGTCCTGGCATGAACTGGCGGGCGTCCTCGGGTTTCCGCTGCGCCACGCCTGCGATCGGCGCTTCCACGAGACGCTCGACAAAGTCACCTTCACGGAAGCCGCCATCTTGCCCGCGGACGTGGTGATCACCGACGGATGGCCGCAGGGAGCGGACGACCCGCGGTGGTCGCTGACGGAGGAACACCTGGCGCGGATGGGAAGCCCGATGCTGCTGCCGACGCCGCCCTTCTCCATCGGCCGCGAGCTCGCTTTCGACCCCCTCCGCTACCGCGGTTTCGCCGGCTACGCGCAGAAGCAACTGCTCCTGCCCGTGCACAAGGCGATCCTGCGGCACGTCCTGTCACGTTGATGCCGCCCCGGAGCGAGTAGAGTCCCGCCACCATGCCCGATGCTCCCGTCCCCACGCTCTACGAATGGCTCGGCGGCGACGCCGCGCTGAACCGGCTGACCACGCGCTTCTACGAGCACGTGAAGGCCGACGCCCTGCTCGGGCCGGTGTTCGCGCACATGGACGGCGAGCATCCGGCCCATGTCGCCGCCTTCCTGGGCGAGGTGTTCGGCGGGCCCGCCGCCTACTCGAAACGGCATGGCGGGCACCCGCACATGATCCGGCAGCACCTGAACCGCCATCTCTCGCAGGCGCAGCGCCGGCGCTGGGTGGGACTGCTGCTCGCCACGGCCGACGAACTCGCCATGCCCGACGATCCGGAGTTCCGCTCCGCCCTGGTCGGCTACCTGGAATGGGGCTCCCGCCTGGCGGTGATCAATTCGCAGCCGGGCGCCGTGGCGGAAGAGAACGCGCCCATGCCCAGGTGGGGCTGGGGCGAAGTGAAGGGCCCGTACATTGCTTGAGGGCGCGCCGCCAGGAGACAGGACCATGCGATTCTTCCAGGGCATCAACGTCGTCTCCCTCACGGTACCGGACCTCGCGGCTGCACGCGCGTTCTACGAAACGACGCTCGGCCTCGGCCAGCCGGTCTACGACCTGCCGGATGCGGGCTGGATCGAGTTCAGCACGGGCTCGGACAGCGGCAACCTGTCGATCACGCTGGGCGACAAGGACAAGACGGTGGCGCAGTCCACGACGATCGTGCTGAACACGGCCGACTGCCACGCGACCTGCGCAGCGCTGAAGGCGCGCGGCGTGCGCTGCGACGAGCCGGTCGTGTTCCCCGGCTTCGTCACCTTCTGCAGCTTCTACGACCCGTTCGGGAACAAGCTGCAGATGTGCAGCCCGGCGCCGGCCGCGTCCTGAGTCTCCCGTCATCCCCGCGGCCTCGTCATGCCCGCGAAGGCGGGGATCCAGGGCGCCCCCAAGAAAAAGCGCCGCAGTGCGGCGCTCTCCGAAAGCCCTGGATTCCCGCCTCCGCGGGAATGACGCTCACTTCGCCACCAGCTCGTCGTGGTGCGGCACGGGCACTTCCTTCGCCTCGGCCGTGTTCGCTCCCGGCACCTTGTGCCGCGCGAACACCGAGTACATCGTGGGCACCACGAAGACGGTGAGCAGCGTGCCCAGCGACATGCCGCCCACGATCACCCAGCCGATCTGCTGGCGGCTCTCGGCGCCGGCGCCGCTGGCCAGGGCCAGGGGCAGCGCGCCCAGCACCATGGCGCCGGTCGTCATCAGGATGGGGCGCAGGCGCTGCGAAGCGGCCTTGACGATGGCATCCACGGTCTCCATGCCGTGCTCGCGCAGCTGGTTGGTGAACTCCACGATCAGGATGCCGTGCTTGGTGATCAGCCCCACCAGCGTGATCAGGCCGATCTGCGAATAGACGTTCAGCGACCCGCCCGACCATTTCAGCGCCAGCAGCGCGCCGATCATCGACAGCGGCACCGCCAGCATGATCACCAGCGGGTCGACGAAGCTTTCGAACTGCGCGGCCAGCACCAGGAAGATGAACAGCAGCGCCAGCACGAACACGATGGCCAGCGCGCCCTGCGAGTTGCGGAACTCGCGCGAGGTGCCGTTCAGCTCCGTGGTGTACCCCGGCTTCAGCACCCGGGAGGCCGCTTCGTTCATGTACTGCAGCGCCTCGCCCAGCGAATAGTCCGGCGACAGGTTGGCCGAGATGGTGGCCGAACGGCGCTGGCCGAAGTGGTTCAGCTCGCGCGGGCTGACGCTTTCGCTGATCTTCACCAGCGCCGACAGCGGCACCACGGTGTCGTTGCGGCCGCGCACGTAGATGCTGTCGATGTCCTCCGGCGTGGTGCGGCCGGACGACTGCGTCTGCACGATCACGTCGTACTGCTCGGCGTCGCGCTTGTACCGGGTGACGTTGCGCCCGCCCAGCATCGTTTCGATGGCGCGCGCGACCGTGTCCACCGGCACGCCCAGGTCGGCCGCCTTGGTGCGGTCGATGTCCAGCCGCAGCTCCGGCTTGTTCAGGCGCAGGTCCACGTCGGGCTGCAGGATGCCGGGCTGCTTGGCGATCTCGTCCAGCATCTGGCGCACGACGCGGTTCAGGTTGTCGTAGCTGTCGGACGTCTGGATGACGAAGTTCACCGGCCGGTCGCGGAAGCCCTGCCCCAGCGACGGCGGCGTGATGGGGAAGGCGTTCACGCCCGGCAGCGCGGCCATCTTCGGGCCCAGTTCGCGCGCCAGCTCGATGGTGCTGCGCTTGCGGTCTTCCCAGTCCACGGTGCGGTAGGTCACGTTGCCCTGCGACACGGACGGATTGCCCACGTTGGCGAAGATCCGGTCGAACTCGGGGTACTGCTGCCCCAGGCGTTCCAGCTCGCGTGCGTAGCGGTTGGTGTACTCCAGCGTGGAGCCGTCCGGCGCGGTGATGTTCGAGGAGATCACGCCGCGGTCCTCGATCGGCGAGAGCTCCGAGCGCATGCTCGGGTAGACCAGTGCGATGGCCACGGCGCTCAGCAGCATGGCGCCGATCACGATCCAGCGCGCCTGCAGGAAGATGCGGCGCGCCATGACGCGCGCGCCGGTCTCGCCCGGCGCGGGGCGGTAGCCGGTGCTGACGACCCAGCGCAGCACGCGGCCGTAGCCGTCGGACAGGCGCGTCAGCTGGCGCTCCATGCCGCGGTCGAACCAGTTCGGCTTCGGGTTGTGGCGCAGCAGCTTGGAGCACATCATCGGCGTCAGCGTCAGGGCGACGAAGCCGGACACGACCACGGCGCCGGCGAGCGCCAGCGCGAACTCGATGAACAGCCGGCCGGTGCGCCCGGGCGTGAACGCCAGCGGCGCGTACACCGCCACCAGCGTCAGCGTCATCGTGATCACGGCGAAGCCGATCTCGCGCGCGCCCTTGATGGCGGCCGAGAACGGGTCGAGCCCCTCCTCGATGTGCCGGAAGATGTTCTCCAGCATCACGATGGCGTCGTCCACCACCAGGCCGATCGCGAGCACCAGCGCCAGCAGCGTCAGCGTGTTGATCGAGAAGCCGGCCATCGCCATCAGCGCGAAGGTGCCGACCAGGCTGACCGGGATGGTCACGATGGGGATGATCGACGCGCGGAAGGTGCGCAGGAAGACGAAGATCACCAGCGCCACCAGGATCACGGCCTCCAGGATCGTCTGGTAGACGTTCTTGATCGAGCGGTCGATGAACACCGAGTTGTCGTTGGCGATGTCGATCACCACGTCGCCCGGCAGGTCCTGCTTGAGCTTGGGGATCATCTCGCGCACGCCGCGCGACAGGTCCAGGGGGTTGGCGGTGGCCTGCCGGATGACGCCTGCGGAGATCGCGTCGCGGCCGTTCAGGCGCACCGCGCTGCGCTCGTCGGCGGCGCCCTCCTCCACCCGCGCCACGTCGCGGATCTTCACGGGGTAGCCGTTGACGCTCTTGATGGTGATGTCGGCGAACTGCGCCGGCCGCACCAGGTCGGTCTGCGAGGTCACGCTGAACTCGCGCTGGGTCGATTCGATGCGGCCGCCCGGCAGTTCCAGGTTGCTCTTGCGGATGGCGTCCTCGACGTCCTGCGAGGTGAGGCGGTAGCCGGCCAGCTTCTGCGCGTCCAGCCACACGCGCATGGCGTACTTGCGCTCGCCGTAGATGCGCACGTCGGCGACGCCGGTCACCGTCTGCAGCCGCGGCTTGGCGATGCGGCTGACCATGTCGTTGATCTGCAGCCGCGACATCGTGTCGCTGGAGAAGGTGAGGAAGATGACCGGGAAGGCGTCGGCCTCCACCTTGGCGATCACGGGCTCGTCGACCTCCTGCGGCAGCCGGTTGCGCACCCGCGCCGTGCGGTCGCGCACCTCGGCGGCGGCGGCATCGGGGTCCTTCTCCAGGCGGAAGCGCACCGAGATCTGGCTCTGCTCGGCGCGGCTGATGGAGGTGATCACGTCCACCGCGTCGATGCCGGCGATGGAGTCCTCCAGCGGCTTGGAGATCTGCGACTCGATCACTTCGGCCGAGGCGCCGGGGTAGCGGGTGCTGACGGTGACCACCGGCTCGTCGATCTTCGGGTACTCGCGCACCGAGAGCCGGTCGAAGCTGACGAAGCCCACCAGCACCACCAGCAGCGACAGCACGGTGGCGAAGACGGGACGGCGGATGGAGATCTCGGGCAACTGCATGGAGGCTCCTGGTGCGGTGTCAGCCGCCGCGCAACGGACGGCCGGCCGGGGCGCTGCGGTTGCCGGAAGCACCGGACGCGACCGCGCAGGGGTTGCCGCTGCCGTTCGGCACGACCTCGGTGGCCAGCGCGGCCGGCGGGGCAGCCGCTGGCCCGCCCGCCGGCCCCGCGACAGCCGGGCCGCCGCGGCCGGCGACGTCCAGCACCCGCACCGGCGTGCCGTCCTTCTGGATGCGCTGCTGGCCGGCGGTGACCACCACGTCGCCGGCCTGCAGGCCCTGCGTGATCTCCACCTTGCCGGGCTGGCGCATGCCGACCTTGACCTCGACGCGCTGGGCGATGCGCGTGTCCTGGTCCGGCCCGTCGACCAGCTTGTAGACGAACTGGCGGCCGCCCTGCGGCACGATCGCCTCTTCGGGGATGACCCGCGCGTCCTCGCGCACGCCGAACACCGGCGTGATGCGCGCGAACATGCCGGGGCGCAGCTGCAGGTGGCGGTTGTCGATGCAGCCGCGCACGCCGACCGAGCGGCCGTTGGCATCCACCAGGGGGTCGATCGCCTGGATCAGCGCCGTGTAGCGGCGGCCCGGCAGCGCGTCGACGTCGACCAGCGCGTTCTGGCCGGGACGGACCTTGGTCTGGAAGCGCTCGGGCAGGCGGAAGTCGACGTACAGCGCGTCGAGGTCCTCGATGTTCACGATGTCGGCGCCGTCCTTGAGGTAGTCGCCAACGTTGATGCTGCGGATGCCGGCCACGCCGTCGAAGGGCGCCACGATCTTCAGGCGGGCCAGCGTGGCGCGCGCCAGCGCCAGCTTGGCCTCGGCGACCTGCAGGTTGGCGGCGCTCTCGTCCACCGCGCGCTGGGCGATGAACTTCTCTTCCACCAGCTCCTGGTTGCGCCTGTGGTTGGCGCGGGCGATGGAGACCTCGGCTTCGGCCTGCTTGACCTGCGCCATCGGCAGCTGGTCGTCCAGCTGCACCAGCAGCTGGCCGCGCCGCACGCGGTCGGCGTCGCGGAAGTTGATCTGCGTGACGCGCCCGGAGACCTCGGGGCGCAGCATCACGCTCTGGCGGGAACGCAGGCTGCCCACGGCCTGCGCGTCGTCGGTGATGCGCAGCGTCTCGACGCGTGCGACTTCGACGGCGGGCGGACGGCCCGCCCCGCCACCGGCGGCCGGCGTGCCCGTGGCACCGCGCTGGGCCGCGGTGGCCGCGTTCGCCGACGGGTCCTTGGGACCCTGCGGCTTCTGCTGGAACCACCAGGCCGCACCGGACGCGGCGACGATGCCGACGGCGGCGACCGCGGTGTAGAGGGACTTGGCTGCCATGAAAAGCTGATCCGTGGAAAGTGCCCGCCGGCCGCGTCGTCGCGGCCAAACGTTGCAATGTAACAGCAGGTGTGCGCCACCGCATCCGCAGTGACCACAGGGTGACGCGAACGAAAGACCGCAGCAGCGGGCCTTTTACCACTGCTTTACCGCCCCGGGGAGCCGATGCAAGGTCCGTGCTAGCGGCGCTGGATGCTCTCGACCCCGAGATTGGCCAGCGCGTCGGCCCGTTCGTTGCCCGGGTCCCCGTTGTGGCCGCGCACCCAGCGCCAGTCCACCACGTGCCCGCCCTGCAGGAGCAGATCATCGAGACGCTTCCACAGTTCCACGTTTTTCACCGGCTGCTTGCTGGCGGTCTTCCAGCCCTTGGCCTTCCAGCCGGGCAGCCACTCGGTGATGCCTTTCAGCACGTACTGGCTATCGAGGTAGAGCGTGACGGCACAGGGGCGCTTGAGGGCCTCCAGGGCCTGGATCACGGCCATCAGCTCCATCCGGTTGTTGGTGGTGCTCGGTTCGCCGCCGAACAGCTCTTTCTGCGTGGTGCCGGAGCGCAGGAGCACGCCCCAGCCGCCCGGACCGGGGTTGCCCTTGCAAGCCCCGTCGGTGTAGATCTCGACCTGGTTCATTCAGTCAGTGTCAGTTCGCGGGCCTTCCGGCTGCGATTGGCGATGGGGACGGGCGCGGTGGCCACGCGCTTGGACTTCTTCCAGGCCGGCGCGATCAGCCGGGCGCCGCGCACGCGCTTGACGGCGACGATGAAGTAGACGGCGCCGAAGATCGGCCAGCTGCGCTCGCCCACGGCGTCCATCCAGGCGAAGCGTCCGAGCCACTTCTCGGTGGACAGTGCCGGGCGGTAGCAGCCGAAGGTGCTGGACTCGACATCGAAATTGAGCAGCCGCAGCCAGTCCCGCAGGCGCCAGTAGCCGATGAACTCCCCGGCATCGGGGAGGTACAGCTCGCCGAAGCCGAGGCTGCGGTACAGGTGCGCGCGCCGCTGGCGCAGGCCCCACAGGCTGGCCGGGTTCAGGCAGCAGATCACCACCTTGCCCTCGGGCACCAGCACGCGCTCGACCTCGCGCAGCGTGGCGTGCGGGTCGAGGTTCAGTTCCAGCGAATGCGGCAGCACCACCAGGTCGAGGCTGTTCTCCTCGAACGGCAGGGCGCTGAAGTCGGTGACGATGTCCGGCCGCACCGCGCCCTCGGCCGTGGGCATCTCGCCGAGCGCCAGCCACTTGTGCGGCATGCGGTTGGCCGCGAGCGTGTCCAGGTCCGGCAGCCCGAGTTGCAGCGCGTGGTAGCCGAAGATGTCGCCCACCGCGCGGTCGAACTCGGCCCGCTCCCACGCGAGCAAATACTTGCCCGGCGGGGTTTCGAACCACTGCTGCATTCCTATAATCCCGTCGCTCATGAAGCTGATCCCGCTGCCTGCGTTCCAGGACAACTATCTTTGGCTGCTGCACGATGGACAGCGGGCGCTGGTGGTGGACCCCGGCGATGCCGGACCGGTGCAGGCCTTCCTGGCCGCTCACGGCCTGCAACTCGAGGCGATTCTAGTCACCCACCACCACATGGATCACACGGGCGGCGTCGATGCGCTGCGCGACGCCACCGGCGCCCGCGTGTACGGGCCGGCGCGCGAACGCATCCCGGAGCCGCTCACGCGCCTGGCCGAAGGCGATGCCGTCGAGGTGCTGGGCCTGCGCTTCACGGTGCTGGACGTGCCGGGGCACACGGCCGGCCACATCGCATACCACTGTGAAGACGTCGACGGCACGCCGCTGGTGTTCTGCGGGGACACCCTTTTTTCGGGCGGGTGCGGCCGGCTGTTCGAAGGCACGCCGGCGCAGATGTTCGACTCGCTGGCCAAGCTCGCGGCCCTGCCCGGGGACACCCGTGTGTGCTGCACGCACGAATACACCCTCGGAAACCTGAAATTTGCCACAGCGGTCGAGCCAGGCAACGCCCGGCTGAACCATTACCGGCAACAATGCGAGTCCCGGCGCTCGCATGGCGAGCCCACCCTGCCCTCCACGATCGCGCTGGAGGCGCAAGTGAATCCTTTCCTGCGCACGCGGCAGCCCGCCGTGGCGCAAGCCGCCCACGCGTACCACGACGCGACGGACCCGGCAGACCCGGTCGCGGTTTTCGCGGCCCTGCGCCAATGGAAGAACGAGTTCAGATGAAGAAGTACAAGCTGCTCGCCCTCACCGCCCTGCTGGCCCTGGCCGGCTGCGCGACCACCATGGGCCCGGCCGGGACGCAGGCCACCGTGCAGGACGGGGAGCGCAAGGCGGCCGAAGCGGCGCCGCCCTCGGTCATTCCCTCGGGCCCGCTGAGCGCGATCCAGCCTTCGGAGCTGAGCTCGCAGACGGTGACGTCGCTGCAGCCGCCGCCGGACCTGTGGCAGCGCATCCGCAACGGCTACAAGATGCCGAACCTGGAGAACGACCACGTGCGCCGCCAGGAGCAGTGGTACGCCACCCGGCCGGACTACATCCAGCGCATGACGGACCGCTCGCGCAAGTACCTGTTCCACATCGTCGAGGAACTCGAGCGCCGCAACATGCCGAGCGAACTGGCGCTGCTGCCCTTCATCGAGAGCGCATTCAACCCGCAGGCCGTCTCCAGCGCGCGCGCCGCCGGCATGTGGCAGTTCATGCCCGCGACGGGCAAGGACTTCGACCTGAAGCAGAACTTCTTCCGCGACGACCGCCGCAACGTGCTGGCCTCCACCCGCGCGGCGCTGGACTACCTGCAGCGGCTGCACGGCATGTTCGGCGACTGGCACCTGGCGCTGGCCGCGTACAACTGGGGCGAAGGCAACGTGGGCCGCGCCATCCAGCGCAACCAGCGCGCCGGCCTCGGCACCTCGTACTGGGACCTGAACATGCCCGACGAGACGCGCAACTACGTGCCCAAGCTGCAGGCCGTGAAGAACATCGTGGGCAACCCCGAGCAGTTCCGCGCCGAACTGCCGGCCATCGACAACCACCCGTACTTCCAGTCCGTCACGCTCACGCGCGACATGGACGTGGAACTGGCGGCCAAGCTGGCCGACGTGCCGCTCGACGACTTCAAGGCGCTCAATCCGCAGTTGAACCGCCCGGTCATCCTGGCCGCGGGCACGCCCCAGATCCTGCTGCCCTGGGACAACGCCACGGTCTTCAAGCGCAACTTCGACGCCTACAACGACGGCAAGTACGCCAGCTGGACGGCCTGGAGCGCGCCTTCCACCATGAGCGTGTCCGAGGCGGCGCGCCGCGTCGGCATGAGCGAAGGCGACCTGCGCGCCGTCAACACCATCCCGCCGCGCATGCTGATCAAGTCCGGCTCGGTGCTGATCGTGCCGCGCAAGGGCACGCACGTCGACGTCACCAGCCACCTGGCGGACAACGGCCAGCTGAGCCTGGCCCCGGAGATGGTGACGCGCCGCACCGTGGTCCGCGCCGGCAAGCGCGACACCGTGGCCAGCATCGCGCACCGCTACAAGCTCAGCGCGTCGCAAGTCGCCGACTGGAACGACGTCGGTGCCGCCTCCGTCTTCAAGGCCGGCCAGCAGGTCATCCTGCACCTGCCGGTGCGCGGTTCGGCCCGGACCGGCACCATTCGCGCCCGCGCCGGCTCCCCCGTGCGCGCCGCGACGAAGGCGCCGGTGCGCCGGCCGGTGATCGTGCAGCAGAAGCGCCGCTGAGCCTTCGCACGTAAAGAAATCACGCTGGACGTGTACGGCGCACGTCCAGTTGTGTCCGCCTCCTCTTCACGCAGGACAACTCCCACGGGATTAACGGCTCTGCTCCGATGCGTCGGCCCATAGGGGCCCGCCATAGTCAGAACGTTCCAATCCAAGGAGTAGATGCATGAAAAGCAAAGCAATCATGGGTGCCGTGTTCGCTGCCTCGCTGATGGGCTTCGGTGCTGCCAATGCGCAGTACACGGCCATCGTGTCGGTCGCGCCGCCGGCCCCGCAATACGAAGTCGTGCCCGCTCCGCGCTCCGGCTATGTCTGGGACGCGGGCCACTGGGAATTCCGCGGCAACCAGTACAGCTGGGTGCCGGGCCGCTGGGTGCAGGCCCGCAACGGCTACGACTGGCAGGAGCGCCGCTGGGTGCAGCGCGGCAACGGCGAATGGATGCTGGTGGGCGGCGGCTGGGAACGGCGCGGCCCCATGGGCGACCGTGACGGCGACGGCGTGGCCAATCGCTACGACCGCGACCGCGACGGCGACGGCGTGCCGAACCGCTACGACAACAACCGCGGCGGCAACCGCTTCGGACCCAATGGCGACCTCGACCGCGATGGCATCGCCAACCGCAACGACCGTGACCGCGACGGCGACGGCATCCGCAACGCGCGCGACGCCTTCCCGGACGATCGCCGCCGCAGCTAAGCCAGGCGCAGCCTGAACGACAAGGGCCCTTCGGGGCCCTTTTCCTGTTTCATGCCGGGCAGGACCGGTCCGACCTGCTTAACAGCATGGGGCCGATGCGGTGCGCACGCAGGCTGCCGCACAGTGGACCCATCGACAACTCGAGAGGTACGAACATGAAGAAGACTGTTCTCGGCGCCATGATGGCGGCATCCCTGATGGCTTTCGGCGCCGCCCACGCGCAGCAGCTGCCCCCGCGCGGCGACCTGGACCGCGACGGCATCCAGAACCGCCACGACGGCGATCGTGACGGCGACGGCATCGCCAACCGCAGCGACCCGAACCCGAACCGCTGGAACCCGACGCGCGTCGTGCGGCACGCCAACGACCTGGACCGCGACGGCATCGCCGATCGCGACGACCGTGACCGCGACGGCGACGGCGTGGCCAACGCACGCGACCCCGCGCCGAACAACCGGCTGATCCCGGCGCGCGGCCATGCGCGAGGCGGCCCGAACGGCGACCGCGACGGCGACGGCATCGCCAACCGCGTCGACCGCGACCGCGACGGCGACGGCATCGCCAACGCGCGCGACCGCTTCCCGGACAACTTCCGCCGGGCTTAAGCCTCGCACCTGCCAAAAGCGGCCCTTGGGGCCGCTTTTTCATGGCTCAGAGCTTCTCGGTCTCGCCGGCCTTGGGCTGCCACTTCATCAGCCGCCGCTCGATCTTGCCGACCAATCCGTCGAGCGCGAGCGCGAAAGCCGTCAGCACCACGATGCCGGCGAACACCGTGTTCACGTCGAAGGTGCCTTCCGCCTGCAGGATCAGGTAGCCGACACCGCGGGCGGAGCCGAGGTACTCGCCGACCACCGCGCCGACGAAGGCCAGTCCCACCGACGTGTGCAGGCTGGAGAACACCCAGCTCGTCGCGCTCGGCAGGTACACGGTGCGCAGCAGCTGCTTCTGGTTCGCACCCAGCATCCGCGCATTCGCCAGCACCACCGGGCTGACCTCGCGCACGCCCTGGTAGACGTTGAAGAAGACGATGAAGAACACCAGCGTGACGGCCAGCGCCACCTTGCTCCAGATGCCCAGGCCGAACCACATCGCGAAGATCGGCGCCAGGATCACCCGGGGCATCGAGTTCATGGCCTTGATGTAGGGGTCGAAGATCGCGCTCGCGGTCGGCGCGAGCGCCAGCCACAGTCCGACACCGAGCCCGAGCAGCGTGCCGATGGCGAACGCCAGCACGGTCTCCAGCAGCGTCACGCCCAGGTGCGTGTAGATGTCGGCGCGGCCCGAGAGGCCGTCGGGGAACAGCGCATTGGGTTCGATCGCGATCGGCACGAACCAGGACCAGATGCGCCCGGCCACCTTGATGGGTTCCCCGAGGAAGAAGGCCCATTGCTCGTTGCGCGACACGAGGTGCCAGGTGGCGAGCACCACCACCACCACGGCCAGCTGCCAGGCGCGCAGGTTCCTGTCGTTCGGCGCGAACCGGCTGCTCATGCGGCCTTCTTCAGCTGCTGCGCGTAGCCCTTGAGCACCTCGTCGCGCAGCACCGCCCAGATCTGGCTGTGCAGTTCGACGAAGCGCGGCAGGCTGCGCACCTCCGCCACGTCGCGCGGCCGCGGCAGGTCGATCGCGAACTCGCCGATCGGGTGCGTCCCGGGTCCCGCCGACAGCACCACGACGCGGTCGCTCATGGCGATGGCTTCATCGAGGTCGTGCGTGATGAACAGCACCGCCTTCCGCTTGGCGGCCCAGAGGTCCAGCACCTCGTTCTCCATCAGCTGCCGGGTCTGGATGTCCAGGGCGCTGAAGGGTTCGTCCATGAGGATGATGTCCGGGTCCAGCGCGAGGACCTGCGCCAGCGCCGTGCGCTTGCGCATGCCGCCGGACAGCTGGTGCGGATAGCGGTCGCCGAACTCGCCGAGCCCCACGCGTTCCAGCCAGGCCTGCGCCTGCGCGCGGGCTTCGGCGTCGGGCAGGCCGCGGTACTGCAGGCCGACCATCACGTTGTCGATCGCGCTGCGCCACGGCATCAGCGCGTCGCTCTGGAACATGTAGCCGGCGCGGCGGTTGATGCCCGTGAGCGGCTCGCCGAACACCCGCACCTCGCCGCCGGAGGCCTGCAACAGGCCGGCGCCGACGTTCAGCAGCGTGGACTTGCCGCAGCCCGTGGGCCCCACCACCGAGACGAACTCGCCCGCGCCCACGCGCAGCGTGGTGCGGGCCACGGCGGTGTAGCGCTGGTCCGGCTCCTCGCGGGAGCGGAAGGTGACGGTGATGTCCTGGAGCTCGAGCGCGTCGGGCACCAAAAGATCGCTCACGCCTTGAACTTCTCTTTGGCGCGGCGCGCGAAGTCGTTGGTGTAGGTCTTGCCCAGGTCGATGCGGTCCGGCTTCACCGTCGGCTCGAAGCTGGCCAGCGCCTTCAGCGCGGTCTTCGCGCCTTCGTCGGGCAGCAGGCCGTCGAGCGCGATGGCCTCGCGCACCTTGTTGAAGGACGCGAGGTACAGCGCGCGGTCGCCGAGCAGGTAGCTTTCGGGCACCGTCTTGATGATGTCGCTCGGGCCCGCCGTCTGCAGCCACTTGAGGCCGTGGACGATGGCATTGGCCAGCGCCTGGCAGGTGTTCGGGTTCTTCTGCACGAACTCCAGCGGGGCGTAGAGGCAGGCCGCGGGCATGGGCCCGCCGAAGACCTCCTGCGTGCCCTTGAGGGTGCGCGTGTCGCTGATGATGCGCACCTCGCCCTTCTGCTCCAGCATGGTCATCACCGGGTCGGTGTTGCTCATGGCGTCGATCTGGCCGGACCGCAGCGCGGCCAGAGCGCCGGCGGAAGTGCCCACGCCGATGAAGCTGACGTCGCTGGCCTTCAGGCCCGCGCGCGAGAGCACCAGGTTGGCCACCATGTTGGTCGACGAACCGGGCGCCGAGACACCGATTTTCTTGCCGCGCAGGTCCGCCACCGAGCGGTAGTTGGGCATCGCCTTGGGCGACACGCCCAGCGCGATCTGCGGTGCGCGGCCCTGCAGCACGAAAGACTGGAAGACCTGGTTCTTGCTTTGCAGGTTGATCGTGTGCTCGTAGGCCCCGCTCACCACGTCGGCCGAACCGCCGACGACGGCCTGCAATGCACGCGAGCCGCCCGCGAAATCGGAGATCTCGACGTCCAGGCCCTCGGCCTTGAAGTAACCGAGCTGTTCGGAGATCGTGAGGGGCAGGTAGTAGAACGCGGCCTTGCCGCCGACCGCGATGGCGACCTTGCTCTTCTCCGGCTTGCCCTGGGCGCGCAGCGCGGGCGCGGCCACCGTGGCGGCGGCCAGCAGCGTGAACTGCCGGCGGCTGAGTGTTCTCTTCATGGCGGACCTCTGGACGTCTTCTTCTGTGGACGCCGCAAGGGTAGTGCCGGTGTTGCGCTGCCGCATCGGGACTGTCCCCGTGCGGGTTTCCACGTAACGCGGCGACCTAAGCGCCGGCCCTAGCGCACGGCGATCAGCAGGATGCCGATGTTCACGAGCAGCGCGACGGCCCAGACCGCCGAGCGCACCATCGCCATGCCGCCGACGTACATGGCGATGTAGATGATGCGCAGCGTGACGTAAAGCAGCGCCAGGATGTCCAGCATCGTCTGCGGGGCGCCGAGCTGGTGGGCGATGATCACCGCGCCGATGAAGAAGGGCAGCGATTCGAAGCTGTTGGCCTGGGCGGCGTTCGCACGGGCCTTCCATCCTTCCTGGCGCGCGAGCCAGGCGCGCGGCTCGTTGTTGTCGTAGCCGCCCTGGCTGCGGGGCTTGCCGAAGCCCTGGTACTTGGCCAGCCAGGTGCAGGCGTAGGGCAGCAGCGCGGCCGCGAGCACGCACCAGTAGGCCACCGTGAAGCGCGCGTAAGTCAAGCTCATTTCGTCCTCCTGTCCACCAGCGCGTGCGCGATGGTCCCCAGATCCACATATTCGAGTTCGCTGCCGGCCGGCACGCCGCGCGCCAGCCGGGTCACTTTCAATCCGCGCTGCTTGAGCGCTTCGGCGATCACGTGCGCCGTGGCCTCGCCTTCGGCGGTGAAGTTGGTGGCCAGGATCACCTCCTGCACCTCACCGGTGGTGGCGCGGGCAAAGAGCTTTTCCAGGCCGATGTCCTTGGGGCCGATGCCATCCAGCGGGCTCAGCTTCCCCATCAGCACGAAGTACAGGCCGTTGAAGGCCTGCGTCCGCTCCAGCGCAGCCTGGTCGGCCGGCGTCTCCACCACGCACAACTTGCTGCGGTCCCGCTGCGGGCTGCGGCAGGTGGCGCACACCTCGTCCTCGGTGAAGGTGTGGCACTCGCTGCAGTGGCGCACGCGCGTGGCCGCCTGCTCCAGCGCGCGCGCGAGCACGTGCGCGCCCTCGCGGTCGTGCTGCAGCATGTGGAAGGCCATGCGCGAGGCGGACTTGAGGCCCACCCCGGGCAGGCGCCGCAGCGCCTCGACCAGCGACTGGAGGGAAGGTTCGGCCAAGCGCGCGCTTTAGAAGGGCAGCTTCATGCCCGGGGGAAGACCCGCGGTCAGCTTGCCCATCTTCTCCTGGCTGGTCTCTTCCGCCTTGCGCACCGCGGCGTTGAACGCGGCGGCGACCAGGTCTTCCAGCATGTCCTTGTCCTCGCCGAGCAGGCTCGGGTCGATGGTGACGCGCTTGACGTCGTGCTTGCAGGTCATGACCACCTTCACCAGGCCGGCGCCGGACTCGCCGCTCACCTCGATGGTGGCGAGTTCCTCCTGGGCCTTCTTCAGGTTGTCCTGCATCGCCTGCGCCTGCTTCATCAGGCCGGCCAGCTGTCCCTTGTTGAACATGATGGATCTCTCTACTGTTTTGCGATCGGTTTGATGCTGCCGGGGACGATTTTCGCCCCAAAGTCACGCTGCATCTGCTGCACGAACGGATCGTTCAGGATGATCTGTTCGGCGGCCTGCTGCCGCAGCGCCGCTGCCTGGGCATTGCGGCGCGCGGGACTGTCGGTGATGGGACCCACTTCCACGCTGATCTCGACGGCGTGGCCGGCGGCCTGCAGCGCGGCGCGCAGGCGGTCCCGGCTGGCGGGCTGGTTGAGCGACTCGCGCTCGACGCGCAGCATCCAGTGGCCTTCGTCGCGGCCGACCAGCTGCGCCTGCAGCGCGAGTTCGCGCACCAGTGCCGTGACCGCTTCGCGTTCGACCAGCTGCTGCACCGTCTGCTGCCAGAAGTCGCCTTCCGGCGTGGGCGTGACGCTGGGCACGGCGGCCGCGGCTTCGCGCGCCGGCTCCGGCGGCACGCGCACCGGCACGCCCATGACGTCGCCGGTCGCCCGGTTCGCGGGCTGCGGGCGCAGCGGCTGGCGTGGCTCGACGACGGGGAGCACGTGGCCGGGAGGGGCCGTGGGACGCGCAGCCACGGGAGCTGGCGCCGTGACAGGACGGGCGGGCTGCGCCGGGGCCGGTGCGGGAACCGCCGCAGCGACGGCAGCAGGCGTTGGCGCGGGTGCCGCGGGACGTCGCGCAACCGGCACCACCGCCGGTTGCGGCTCATTCAGAGTTTTTTTTTCCGGCGATGCGACAGGTTCGCCGCGAGCCGCCGAAGGCTTGAACGCCAGCAGCCGCAGCAGCACCATCGTCAACGCCGAGTATTCGTCCGGCGCCAGCCCCAGTTCGGCCCGCCCGTGCAGGCAGATGCTGTAGAGGAGCTGCGTTTCGTCAGCCGGCATCGCGGCCGCGAGGCGCGCAATAGTGGCGCCTTCGTCGTCCGTCGAGTCGGCCGCTTCCGGCACCGCCTGCAGCACGGCCATCCGCTGCAGCACCAGGCTCATTTCCTCCAGCGCCGCGCCGGCGGACAGGCCATGCACCCGCAGTGCTTCGGACGTCTCCACCACCGACTTGCCATCGCCTTGCGCCAGCGCCTCGACCAGGCGGAACACGTGGCTGCGATCGACGCTGCCCAGCATCTGGCGCACGGCGGTTTCCTGCAGCTGGCCGCCGCCGAAGGCGATCGCCTGGTCGGTGAGCGAAAGCGCGTCCCGCATGGAACCGCGCGCGGCACGCGAGAGCAGGCGCAGCGCCTGCGCGTCGGCGGGCACGGCCTCGGCCTCGAGCACGCGCGCCAGGTGTTCCTGCACCGTCTCCGGCGCCATCGGACGCAGGTTGAACTGCAGGCAGCGTGACAGCACGGTCACGGGGACCTTCTGCGGGTCGGTCGTGGCCAGCACGAACTTCAGGTACTCGGGCGGCTCTTCCAGCGTCTTGAGCATCGCATTGAACGCGTGCCCCGTGAGCATGTGCACCTCGTCGATCATGAAGACCTTGAAGCGACCCTGCACCGGCTTGTAGACGGCCTGCTCCAGCAGCGACTGCACCTCGTCGACGCCCCGGTTGGAGGCGGCATCGAGCTCGGTGTAGTCGACGAAGCGGCCACTGTCGATGTCCGTGCAGGCCTGGCAGACGCCGCACGGCGCGGAGGTGATGCCGCCGTTGCCGTCTGCCCCCTGGCAGTTCAGCGACTTGGCCAGGATCCGCGAGACGGTGGTCTTGCCGACGCCGCGCGTGCCGGTGAAGAGGTAGGCATGGTGCAGCCGCTGCTGCTCCAGCGCGTTCGACAGCGCCTGCACCACGTGCTCCTGGCCGACCATCTGCGAGAAGGTCCTGGGCCGGTACTTCCGGGCGAGCACGAGATACGACATGGGCGCCGATTCTAAAGGTGACCCCGCGCGAGCCCGGCCGTGCCCGCGTCGCATAGAATCCCCCCTGACGGGCCTCCCCGCATGGTGAAGCGGCCAACCGGGTCAGGTGGGGAACCAAGCAGCCCTAACTGCGTAGCCAGTGCCGGGGGTAAGGCTCGTCAACTTCCCTCCCGACCTTCCCGTTCCTCCCCGCGATCCGACCGCCGGTCCTGCCGCAGCGTGCCGGATGTCGCACATTCGCCGACCGCCGCCGGCCGCGGCATTCCCACCCTTGCTGCATTCGCTTACATTTGCCCGGAGAAGAACGGAGGGCAGAGTGAGCAAGTCCCGGGCAAACGCCATGCCCGACGCTTCGGAGCGCGCGCTCGAAGTCGTCGAGAAGAACACCGACACGTCCTGGGCGATGTTCGAGGCCATCCAGGGCCAGTCCGAACGCGGGTTCGAGAAAACCAAGCCCTCGGAACTGAGCGTCACCAATGTCGGCGGCCTGCGCGTGGGGCCCGCGACGCTCGACGACGTGCTGGTGGAGGTGCGCCGCAACAACCGCGTGTGCCCGCTGCCGACCGTCTGGCTGCGGCTCTACGCCCTGCTCCCCAACAAGCCGACCGACTTGCCTGGCGTGCCCGCCACGCGCGAGGAATGGGGCCGCCTGCCGTCGCTGCAGAAGCGTGCGCTGCTGCGCGCGCACATCGAATGGGCGTCCGCGCAAGGCGTGCTGCCCCAAGTGCACCAGGTCCTGAAGGCACTGCCCGAGACCAAGTGGCACCACATGGGCGAGTGAGCGCGCGGGACCGCTCCCGCTGAGGTTCGCGGCGCGTGCAGCGCCTCCGACGTTTGTCCGCCGCCCGCCCGGTGCCGACCCGGCGCTCTTCTTACAAGATCCGGAAGCAGGCTCCCACAAACTTTCCGAAACGGCAGCGCCAGACTCCGTTCCCATCACTGGGAGGTGAGCCATGGAGAAGGTCGGTCACACCGGCGGAAATGCCGGCAATCGTTGGGAAATTCCGTCGGGCCCGTGGGCCGTTGCCGCCATGGCGTTGTGGGCCGCTGCCCCACTCGCCTTCGCGCAGGACGCGCCGCTGCCGCCGGAGGGCGTGGTGCTGGCGGAAGCGCGGGTCGAGCCGCGGGTGCGCATGCAGGTGGAAGCGAGCGCCCTGCCCCGGCTGGAGTCGCAGGACAGCGGCTTCCAGGCGCCGCGGGTGGACGTCTCCCTGTTCCCGGCCAAGGCGCGCGGCCTCGGCGCCGTCGTCGGCATGAGCGGGTTCTCCGCCAACGCCGCCCAACCGCTGGGCCTCGCCCCGCGCAGCAGCAGCGTCGACCTCGGCGTGCGCTGGACGCATACCCTGGAAAGCCAGAACCAGATCGACCTGACCGCCTGGAAGCGCATGAACGGGCCGGACGACGCGTACGCCCTCATCAACAACCGGCAGCAGGCGGTGTACGGCGCCCGGGTCGAGATGAACATCAAGCCCGCGAAGGTCAGCTTGATGGGGCTGGAGAAGGCCTTCCTCGGCTTCCAGCTGGAAAGCGGCGCGAAGATCTCGATCAAGCGCAAGGACGGCCGGCCGATGGTGTACTACCGCACCACCTTCTGAGTCGGCGCGCGGGGGACCGCGCAGCGCCGCTCCCGTGCGTTCTGGCGTAGGCCACAATCCGGCCCTTGCAGCGCCGCATCGCGGCCGGACCCATGGAACAAGAGAAGCCGTCACTGCCCATCGCCCTCGTCGTCGAGGACGACGACCACATCGCCCACCTGCTGAAGTTCATGCTGGAAAGGGCCGGCTACCGGGTGGAACTCGCCCGCGACGGCCGCGTCGCGCACGACTACATCCAGTCCCAGCCGGCGCCCACCGTGGTGCTGCTGGACCTGATGCTGCCGTTCTTCGACGGGCTGCAGTTGGTGACGCTGGTGCGCAGCCAGCCCTCTTGGCAGTCCGTGCCGGTGATCATGCTGACCGCGAAGGCGCAGGAGAGCGACATCGTCCGCGCGCTCGACGCCGGTGCCAACGATTACATCGTGAAACCCTTCCAGCCGGACGAACTGCTGGCACGCTTGCGCCGGTTCGTCCGACCCCGCCCATGATCGCCAGACTCGCCGCCGCCCTCGCCTCCCTGCTGCCGCTCGCAGCACTTGCCCAGACCCCGTCCGCACCCGCCGCCCCGCGCTGGCAGGCCGCGCTGACAGGAGAACACAGCCAACTGGACAACGGATATGCCGACTGGAACAGCACCACGCTGCAGCTGTCGCGGCGCTGGAGCCAGCGGCAGCTGGCGGAGATCGAACTGACGCGCACGCGCCGCTTCGGCCAGGACGACACGGAGATCGCCGTCGGCGGCGCCGTGCCGCTGGGCGATGCGCTGACGGCGACCCTGCGCGCCAGCCACAGTCCCACGCACAACGTGCTGGCGCGCTCCAGCGTCGGCGCCGCCCTCCAATACGAGTTCCGGCCGGCCTGGCTGCTGCACGGCGGGCTGCGCCACACGCGCTACGACGCCACCGACGTCGACCAGGCCAGCGTGATGCTCGAACACTACTTCGGGGACTTCAGCGTCCTCGCCGCGGCCCACCGCATCCGCGCCTTCGACCGCCACACGGGCGTCGGCGAACTGCGCGCCAGCTGGTATTACGCCGACCGGTCCTCGGCCGGCGTGGTCGCCTCGGCCGGCCGCGAAGTCGCGCAGGTCGGGCCCGGCGTGCTGGCCATCGCACGCGTGCGCTCCCTCGCGCTGGTGGGGCTGCACGCGCTGGACGAGCGCTGGAGCCTGCGCTGGGGCGTGCACCACGTGCGCCAGGGCGGCTTCTACACCCGCCGCGGCGTGACGCTCGGTGTCCAGGCCACTTTCTGACCCGTACCTGATCGCCGCCTTCTGGACGGGGGTGGCGGCCTTCCTCCTCACGCTCACGCTGGTGGGCGTGATCGTCTTCCTGCGCGTGCGGCTGCGGCTGCGCGAACGGCGCTGGGACCGCTTCGTCGCCGTCTGGCGGCCCGCCTTGCTGGCCGCCATCCTCGATCCGGGATCGGCGCCGCCGCTGCCGGACCTGCGCCCCGGCGAGAGCGTGCTGTTCCTGCGCCTGTGGGCCTACCTGCAGGAATCGCTGCGGGGCGACGCGGCGCGGCTGCTGAACGAGACGGCCTTGCGCCTGCGCATCGACGAGACCGCGCGCGCGCTGCTCGTGCGCGGCTCGCGGACCGAACGCCTGCAGGCGGTGCTGGCCGCCGGCTACCTGCGCGATGCCCAGGCCTGGGAGGCGCTCGTCGCCACGGCCCGCAGCAGCGACAGCCTGCTCTCCGTGAACGCGGCCCGCGCGCTGGTGCGCATCAACCCGCTGCGCGCGGCCAACGGCCTGCTGCCGCTGGTGGTGACCCGCGCCGACTGGGACATCGGGCGCGTCGCGGGTTTCCTGGCCGAAGCGCGCCAGGCTTTCTGGCTGCTGATGGCCAAGACCATCCCGCTGCTGCAGCTGCAGGAACTGCAGCGCGCGCTGCTGCTTGCAGAAGCCCTGCGCATCCAGCTGCCGGAAGCGACGCTCGCCCGGCTGCTGCAGCCCGAGCAGCCCACCGGCGTGCTGCAGGCGGCGCTGCGCCTGAGCGACAGCCCGGGCCTGGCCGAACAGGTGCTGCGCTTCCTCTCGCACCCGGAAGCCGCGGTGCGCGAGCAGGCCGTCCTGCAGATGGGGCGCCTGTCGACCCCGTCGGACCTGCCCGCGCTCACGGGCATGCTGGACGACCCGGCCTGGCCCGTGCGCATGGCGGCGGCACGCGCGCTCGCCAGCCTGCCCTTCCTCGGCTCCAGTGCGCTGGAAGCGCTGGAGCAAGACCATCCGCAGGCCGTCGACATGCTGCGCCAGGTGCGCGCCGAGCGGGGGCTGGGATGAGCGCGCAGCTGCTGGTCGACATCGCCACCTGGTTCATCCTCGCCTACTTCGCGCTGCTGAACGCCGGCTACCTCACGTTGAACCTGCTGTCGCTCTGGCGGCTGCACCGCAGCCAGCAGGAGCAGGTGCTGGAGGAACTGCCGCAGGTCTTCAGCGGGCTGGAGCCCGCCATCAGCATCCTGGTGCCCGCCTTCAACGAGGAAGCGTCCATCGCCGGATCGGTACGGTCCATGCTGCAGCTGCAGTACCCCGAGTTCGAGGTGGTCGTCATCAACGACGGCTCGCGCGACGGCACGCTGGACGTGCTGAAGGACAAGTTCGACCTGGAGCTGTTCCCGCAGGCGGTGCACGAGCAGATCCCCACCAGGCCCCTGCGCGGCGTGTGGCGCTCGCGCACCCACGCCAACCTGCGCGTGATCGACAAGGAGAACGGCGGCAAGGCCGATTCGCTCAACGCCGGCATCAACGTGGCGCGGCACCCGCTGTTCTGCGGGGTCGATGCCGACTCGATCCTGGCGCGCGACAGCCTGCACCGCGTGGTCAAGCCCTTCCTGCGCGACCCGCGCGTGGTGGCCAGCGGCGGCACGGTCCGCGTGGTGAACGGGTGCGAGATCGAGGCCGGCTTCCTGACGCGCGTCGGCCTGCCGCGCAACATCTGGGCGCTGTTCCAGGTGGTCGAATACCTGCGCGCCTTCCTGTTCGGGCGCCTGGGCTGGTCGCAGGTCAATGCCATGCTGATCATCTCCGGCGCCTTCGGCCTGTTCCGCACCGACATCGTCGTCGCGGCCGGCGGCTACAAGCCCAAGACGATCGGGGAGGACATGGAGCTGGTGGTGCGCATGCACCGCATGCTGCGCGCCCAGGGCGTGGACTACCGCATCGAATTCGTGCCCGACCCGGTGTGCTGGACCGAGGCGCCCGAGGACCGCCAGACGCTGCGCAACCAGCGCATCCGGTGGCAGCGCGGCCTGTCGGAAAGCCTGGTGCCGCACTGGGGACTGATGTTCAGCCGCCGCGGCGGGCCGCCCGGCTGGCTGGCCTTCCCCTTCATGGTGGCGTTCGAATGGCTGGGACCGATCGTGGAACTGGGCGGCTACATCTTCATGGCCTTCGCCTATGCGTTCGGCTGGGTGTCGTGGGAGGCCTTCGCCGTGTTCCTGTTCTTGGCGATCGGCCTGGGCATCCTGCTGTCCGCCTCCGGCCTCCTGCTGGAGGAACTCGCCTTCCACATCTACCCGCGCGCCAGCCAGCTCGCCCTGCTCGCGCTGGTGGTGGTCGCCGAGAACTTCGGCTACCGCCAGTTGAACAGCTGGTGGCGCATCGTCGGCCTGTACCGGTGGGCGACCAACCGGCAGTCCACCTGGGGCGCGATGAAGCGCAAGGGGCTCTAGGCGCCCCCGGAAGGCAGCGCCGGCAGCTCGAAGAAGAATTCGGTGCGCACGTTCGGCTCGCTGGTGAAGGCCAGCCGGCCGCCGTGCGCCTCCACGATGCTGCGGCAGATCGCCAGCCCGAGGCCGGTGCCGCCCTTGGCGCGGCGGTCGGAGGAATCCGCCTGGGCGAAGCGCTCGAACACGCGAGCATGGAACTCCGGCGGCAGGCCCGGGCCGCGGTCGACGACGCCCACGCGCGCCAGGCCGTCGCGCTCCTCCACCACCACGTCCACCTCGGCGTCGGCGGGCGAGAACTTCGCGGCGTTCGACAGCAGGTTCACGCACACCTGCACGATCCGGTCGGCGTCCGCCATCACCCTGGGCTCGGCGCGCACGTCCAGCTTCAGGCGCACGCGCAGGCCGTCGGCGTAAGCCTGGGTGTCGCGCAGCCCCTGCTCCACCAGCGCGCGCAGCGGCTGCGGCGCCATGCGGTACTCGATCTTGCCGGAGGCGATCTTCTCCAGGTCCAGCATGTCGTTGATCAGGCGGATCAGCCGCTCGGTGCTGTCGTGCGAGATCGCCAGCAGCTGTTTCGCATCCGGCGGCAGCTCGCCGGCGGCGCCGGAAGACAGCAGGTTCAGCGAGCCGTAGATCGCCGTCAGCGGCGTGCGCAGCTCGTGCGAGACGGTGGAGATGAACTCGTCCTTCATCCGCTGCACTTCCTTGCGCTGCGAGATGTCGTGCACGAACGCGCTGAAGAAGCGGTCCTCCCCGATGCGCACCAGCCCCACGCGGATCTCCGCTTCGATCTCGCGGCCGGCGCGGTCGACCAGGGTGCGTTCGAGCGGATGGTCGACGACGGTGGTGTCGCCGGACGCGAGGAAACCCTTGAGGGCGGCCTCGAAGGACGCCGCATAGCGGGCCGGCAGCAGAAGTTCGCTGACGCGTCGTCCCAGGACCTCTGCGCGCTTCCAGCCGAACACCGCTTCGGCGCGGGTGTTCCAGTCGGTGATGCGGCCCTGCAGGTCCATGCCGATGAAAGGGTCCTGCGCGCCCTCGATGATGGTCTCGATCCGCTGTTCGTTGGCACGCACCCGGTCGAACGCCTCGCGCAGCTCCATGGTGCGCTGCTCGACGCGCTGCTCCAGTTCCGCGTTCAGCGCGCGCAGCAGGGCGGTCTTCTCGCGCACTTCGGCCAGCATGGCGTTCAGCGACGAACCGAGCACCTCCACCTCGCGATAGGCATGCGAAGGCTGCACCTCGCTGTCGCCGCCGTGCGCGAGCCGCCGCGCCGAGGCCGCCAGTTCCAGCAGCGGCCGGGTCACGGCGCGGGCCGCCGCCCACCCGAGCAGCGAGAACAGCACCGCCAGCGTCACGCCCCAGGCGAGCACGCGCTGCTGGATCTGCCGCAGCGGCTCGTAGGCGACGTCCAGGTCCTGCCGCACCAGCACCCGCCAGCCCAGCCCCGGCGACGAGAGGAAGCCGCGGCTGCCCGCGTGTCCCACCAGGTACGACTTGCCGTCGGGCCAGGTTTCGATCACGTGGCCGCGCACGCCCTGGCCGGCCTGCTTCAGGCTGGGCAGCTCGAGCTTCCTGCCTTCCAGGGCCGCCGGGCCGAGCAGCACCACGCCCTCGGCGCTGACGATCAGGGGCTCCACCTCGCCGCGCCGGCCCGGCCCGAAGATCGTCTGCCGCACGTCCTTGGCCCAGTCCCAGGACACGTGCGCGCCGAGCACGCCCGTGGGCCCGCCGCCGCCACGCAGGGGAAAGGCCACGTCGAAGAAGCGCTGCGGCTCGCCGTCGCTGGTGGGCAGCAGCTTGGCCAGCAGCACCGCTTCGTGGACGTCGCCGAGGTGGACGCCCGCCAGCGCATTGCCGAACCAGGGCCGCTGCGACACGTCGGCGCCCTTGAGCATGCCGGCGCTGGCGGCGCGCACGACGCCCTTCTCGTCGGCCACGCCCAGCCAGGCGTAGAAGCGGTAGGTGTCGCGCGCCGCGTCCAGTTCCGCCTGCACGGCGTTCCAGTCCTTCAGCGCCGCCACGCGCGTGGACATCAGCTGGATCTCGCGGTAGCGCTCGAACATGGACCGGTCCAGCCGGCCCGCCGTCTGGCCCGCCAGCTCCGCCAGGTTGGCGCCGATCGAGGCCGTCACCCCGGCGCTCGCCGTGCGCTCGATGACGAAGGTCAGCACCACCGTGAGCAGGATGGACAGCGCGGAGAACGCGAAGGCCAGGTACTTGCCGAGCGTCCAGAGACGGCCGTTGCGTTTCATTCCACCACCACCATCGTTCCCCGCGCCGTCAGGAAGGCCGTGCGCACCTCGGCGCCAGGATGCGCGGCGGCCACCGCCTCGCGATACCGGCGCATCTGTTCCACCAGCAGCGGCTGGCGCTCCGGCTGGGCCGCCGACTTGAAGTCCAGCACCCACCATTCGTCGGCACCGCGGCGGCGCACCAGGCGGTCCAGCCGCAGCAGTTCGCCGGCATGGTGCAACTCCACCTCGTTGCCCTGCCAGTCGACCCGTTCCGGGTTCCACGCCCACGCGCCTTCGCCCTGCAGGATGCGTTGCGCCATCGCGGCGGCCTGCTGCGCGGATGCGGCATCGAGCGCGAAGCGCCGCTGCAGGTCGCGCAAGTGCGCGGGCTGGAAGGCGGAGCCGGGCCGCACCGTCTCCAGCAGGCGGTGCATGGCTTCACCGAGCCGCGACGCATGGCTGCCCTCCGGCGTCGCGGGACGCAGCCATTCGACCGTCGCGGGCTGGACGGTGCCGGGCACCACGCGCAGCGTGAAGGCTCCCGAAGCCGCGGCCTCCGCCCGCAGCGGCGCCGCCGCGCCGGGCGCGGGCAGCAGGCTCGCATGCGGCAGCAGGCGCTGCCACCACGTGGCCGCCGCGGGCGCCGACAACGGCACCACGGAGGAAAGCACCAGCTGCCGCTCGGCACGGGTCATGGCGACGTAGAGCGCATTGAGTTCCTCGCGGGCGCGCGCGGCCTGCTCCACCTGCAGCGCCTCGACGCTGCAGGCCGGCGGCTTCGTCTCGCTGGCCAGGAAGGCGAACCGCCAGGGCGCGGGCGCTTCGCCGGGCCACTCGCACAACGCGCCCATGCTCTCCGGCCGCGCCGGCGTGGCGTCGGTGTCCAGCATCAGGACGACCTCGGCTTCGAGGCCCTTGGCGCCATGCACGGTCAGCAGGCGCACGACGCCGTGCGCAGCCACCGCCGGCCCGCGGATGCCGCCGGCCTTGAGCGCGCGCACGAAGGCGTACGGCGTGAGGTAGCGGCCGCCGTTGACCTGCAGCGCGGTGCCCAGCAGCGCCTGGAGGTTGGCCAGCACGGTGTCGCGCAGCGGCGGCGGCGCGGCCCGGGCGAAGCGCGCCAGCACGTCGCCATCGTCGTAGATCGCCTGCAGCGCATCGTGCGGCGGCAGCGACTGCACCCAGCGCTGCCACTTGCGCAACGTTGCGCCGGTGTCGGCGAGCGAGGTGGGCAACCCCGCCGGGGGCTGCTGCAGCAGCTCGAACCACCCGCGCGGCGGACCTTCCGCACCCGCGGCGCGCGCCAGAGTGGCGAGCGCCACCAGGGCGTCGTCGCCGCAGCCGAACAGGGGCGACTTCAGGGCCCGGGCGAGCGACAGGTCGTGGCCCGGCGACACCAGCGCATCCAGCAGGGCCGCGAGGTCCTGCACCTCCGGCGCTTCGCACAGGTCCGTCTTCTCGGGCTGCTGCGCGGCGATGTGCAGTGCACGAAGTTCGTCCTCCATGACGGAGAGGCGCTCGCGCCGGCGCGCCAGCACCATGATGCGGCCGGGCTCCACGCCGGCGCGGATCTGCGCCGCCAGCCAGGCGGCGGCCTGCCGACATTCCAGCGAGACCAGCCGTTCCTCGGGCAGTTCGCGCGGGACGGTGAGGCTGTCCCGCCAGGCCATCCCGGCGTCTTCCGGCGCCGTGGCTTCCGGCCGCGGGATCGGCGGCAGCGCCAGCACGGCGCCTTCCTCCGACGCCTCCGTGGTGTGCGCGCGGAAGTCGTGATAGGCGCCCTCGTCCTGCGCCGCCTCCATCACGGCGTTGACGGCATCGAGCACCGCCGGGGCGTTGCGATGCGTGTGGTCGCAGCTCAGGCGGTCGCCACCCAGCGGGCCGGCGATGAACTCCTGCGCCGCCCGGAACACCTGCGGCTCGGCGCGGCGGAAACGGTAGATGCTCTGCTTCGGGTCGCCGACGATGAAGACGCTGGGACCGTCGCCGCCGGCACCGGCATAGCTCGAGAGCCAGGCATGCAGCGCCTGCCACTGCAGGGCGTTGGTGTCCTGGAACTCGTCGATCAGCAGGTGGCGCACGCGCTGGTCCAGCCGCTCCTGCACCCAGCCGGCGAGCACCGGGTCGGACAGCAGGACGTGCGCGGTGCGCTCGACGTCGCTCATGTCGACCCAGCCCTGCTCGCGCTTGAGCGCGGCATACGACTCCAGCAGCTGCCGCGCGAGCCGCGCGATGCGGGCGTGGTGCAGCCAGGCTTCGTGCTGGTGGAGGGCTGCGCACAGCCGCTGCGCGAGGGTCTGCGCCGTGCGGACGTCGTCGATCCCGGGCAGCTTGTCGTTGAACTTGCGCGGCTCCTGCTCCTTGGTGAGGAGCGCCGCGGCCGCCGCGTCGAAGCGGCCGGCGGTCACGGCCTCTTCCAGTTCCCGGCCCTTGGCGGAGAACGTCGGAGCCGACGCCTGGCCGAGGACGCGCGACGCGGCGTAGAACGCGTCGCGGACCCAGTCGAGCGCCATCGCCTCCGAGGGCTGCGCGAGGCCCGCGAACTCCTCGAAGACGTCCCCGAAGGGCTGGACGGAATCGGCGACCACGCCGACCGCGTCCGCCATGGCGAACTCCACCCGCTTGGACAGTGCGGCCGCCAGCGCCTTGAGCGTGTTGAACCGCCCGTGCGCCGCCACGCTCGCCTCGTAGTCGGCCCGCGCCTGCGGGTCGCGCTCGACGGCCGCATGGAAGCGGCGCCACACGCGGGCGACGGCCTCCTTGTCGTCTTCCAGCAGCTCGAAGCGGGCGGGCAGGCCGAGCGACTGCAGCACGGCCACGGGTGCGCCGCGCAGGAGGGCCGCGAACCAGCTGTGAAAGGTGCGGATCTGCACCGGACGCCCGGACCGCAGCAGGGCCGCATACAGGCCGCGCAGGGCGTCGCGCGTGGCGGCGTCGTTCTGCGGCAGGCCGCGCGCGGAGAGTACCGCGGCGAGCTCATCGTCCGACGCGGTGCTCCATTGCGCCAGCCATTCCTGCAGGCGCTGGCGCATCTCGCCGGCGGCCTTGCGGGTGAAGGTGATCGCGAGGATCTCTTCCGGCCGCGCACCGGCGAGCAGCGCGCGCACGATGCGCGAGACCAGCATCCACGTTTTGCCGGCACCGGCGCAGGCTTCCACCGCCACGTGGCGGCGTGGGTCGCACGCGATGGCATAGAAGGGCGCCCGGTCGACCGGGCGGCCGTTGTGTTCGTAGGCGGGGCCGGCGGTACTGCGCAGGACTTCACTCACTCCAGGCATCCCTCCGGCACAGGCCGCGCGCCGCGCAGAACTCGCACACCCGGCCTTCGCCCAGCGCCGGCAGCGGCGCGCCCTGGGCGATGCGGCGCATCTCCGACTGCACGGCCTCCTCGAGCAGGTGGGCGGCCTGGTCCAACGCCGGATGCGGCACCGCCTTGACCTCGCCCCGCTCCCCGATGTTGAGGTAGGCCGCCTGCAGGTCGCGGTGCGGCAGCAGCAACGCATAGAAGGCGAGCTGCGTGTCCTCCAGCGGCGACTTCATGCGGTCCTTGCTGGCCTGCAGGCTTTCCGTCTTGTAGTCCATCACGATCGCGGCCTCGCCCGGCAGGCGGTCGACGCGGTCGATGCGGCCGGCCAGCTGCAGCTCGCCGAGCGTCGCCCGGTGCTCGCTCTCGGCGGACTCGAACACCGCCCCCGCCGCCTCGTGCCGCTCCAGCCAGTCCAGGTAGCCCTCGCGCACCGCGGGCCAGCCCGCCGCGAACGGCAGGAACTCGCCTTCGGCCAGCCGCTGCCCCGCGATGCCTTCGCGCGCCAGCGTGTCGAGCAGCGCGACGCGCTCCGCGCGCGGCAGGTCGCCGCGCTCGCGCATCGCTTCGTGGAACGCGCGCAGCACCGCATGCAGCCAGGTGCCGAAGTCGCGCTTGTCGACCTCGGCCTCGATCTCGTCGGCTTCCTTCAGGCCCAGCATGCGCAGCGCGAAGAAGCGGTAGGGACAGCGCCGCAGGTCCTCGTAGCTGCTGGCGGAGACCTGCGCCGGCAGCAGGCCCGGCGCCTGCACGGACGGCGGCTGCACCGGGTCGGCCTGCTCCTCGCGCTCCGCGCGCGGATCCGCGGCGGGCAGCCCGACGCCCTGCAAGGCCAGTTCCTGCACCAGCGGGCTGGCCAGGCTGCGCTCGCCGGTGTCGTCGCTCCCGCGCCAGAGGATGTCGATGCGCGGCACCTGCAGCGCGCCTTGCCAGGCCGCGCGCTGCGCCGCCTCGAGGTCTTCCCGCAACGGCAAGCCAAGCAGGCGCCGTTGCGCCTGCGACCAGCCGGTGGCCGGCTCGGGCGACGCGGGCAGGCTGCGTTCGTCGCAGCCCGGGAGCACCAGCGCCGCGAACGGATGGCCGAGCAGCTGGCTCATGGGCAGCACGACGACCTGTTCGTCGCCGGCATGCGGCGGCACGAAGCTGACCGCTTCCAGCACCTCGTTGGCCCACGCGGTGAAGTCGCGCAGCGTGAGCCGCCGCAAGGCCGGCGCCCACGCGGACCAGTCGTCGGACGCGCCGTCCTCCAGCCGCAGGGCCTCGAGGATCTTCATGCCCGCGGCATCGCCGCGCAGCAGCGGCCACTGGCCGCAGGCCTGCAGCAGGCCGCGCAGCGCAAGCTGCCACTCGAGCAGCGTGCGCGTCGTCTGCATGTTGTCGCGCCATTCGGCGATGCGCTCCACGGCGCCTTGCACCGACGCGGAGTCGCCCCAGTCGCCCGCGCGCAGTTGCCGCCACTCGCGCTGCGCCGCACGGCGCGCACGGCGCTCGATCGCCTGCACCGTGCCGGGCGGCAGGGCGGGCACGCCCTTCAACCAGTCCAGCACGGCGTCGCTGGCCGCGTCCCAGGCGCAGGCGCGCAGCGCCGCCATCACGTGCGAGGCCGCGCGCGTGGTCGACAGCTTCCAGCCCGTCTCGTCGTGCACCCGCACGCCGCGCGTGAACAGCAAGGCGCCGATGCGCCGCGTGAGCACGCGGTCGGTCGCCCCGAGGGCGACGGGCACGTGGCCCTGCTCCAGGTGGCGCAGCACGCACGCGGCGGCCCGTTCCGCTTCTTCCGACGCGTCGGTCGCTTCGTGCAATGCCGCTTCGCCCAGCGGCAGGTCGCGCGGCCACGCCCAGGTCTGCGCCCGCTCGCCGAGTTGCGCGGCCAGCGCGCTCGGGATCGGCTCGACCTGGAAACCCTCCATCACCAGCAACAGGTCCACGTCGCGGGTCAAGGTGCCATCGAGCAGGGCATCCGTCGCATGGCCGGAAGCCGCCGCCCACTCGAACGCGATGCGCGCGATGGCCGCCTCCGTGGCGAGCGCCGGTGCCTCCATGCCTTGCAGCAGCTGGGGACGCAACCGCGCGGCCCACCCGGCACGCTGGGCCGGCGGGACCGCGCGCGCGGCACCGGCCGCCTGCCAGGCCGCCTCGACCAGCATGCCGGCCAGCGTGTCCGCCTGCGCGCGCAGGCCGCCCTGCTCCAGCCAGCCGCGGGCCGTCAGCAGGTCCCGGCCGATCTCGAAGGAGAGGTCCGTCTCGCCCGGCTCCCACGCCTGCTGGCGCGCCCAGTTCATGCTGGTCTCGAAGCGCGGCGCGAAGCCCGTGGGCGCCAGCCGCGCCCAGAACTGCCGTGCCACGGGCATCAGCTGCGCGTAGGGCAGCAGCACGACGGTGCGGGCCGGATGCGCGCCGCGGGCCGCCATCGCAGCCTGCAACTTGCGCATGAGGTCTTCCCACGGCCGCGCCGCCGGATGCGGAATTGCTATCGCATCCATAGCATTCGGGGGTGGCCGCGCACGCTGCGGGGACGATGGGTTTCTGTCACAATCCTCCGATCGTAGCGGCACCCGCCACCGCAACTCCAACAGGAAGATTTCCATGGCCAGCGACCTGATCAAGCACATCTCCGACGCCTCGTTCGAATCCGACGTCCTGAAAGCCGACAAGCCGGTGCTGGTCGATTACTGGGCCGAGTGGTGCGGTCCCTGCAAGATGATCGCGCCCATCCTCGACGAGGTCTCCGAGTCGTACAAGGACAAGCTGCAGATCGCCAAGATGAACGTCGACGAGAACCGCGACATCCCCGCCAAGTTCGGCATCCGCGGCATCCCGACGCTCATGCTGTTCAAGGGCGGCCAGCTCGCCGCCACCAAGGTCGGCGCGATGAGCAAGGCGCAGCTCACGGCCTTCATCGACCAGCAGCTGGCCTGAGGGAACGGGTGCCGCGCGCACCCGGGTCCGACGCAGACGGGGCTTTCGCCCCGTTTCGTTTTTTTGCTGCATAATCCGCCCAATCACTGGCCTGCCAACGCAAGCAGCCAGGTCGAGTTTCCGGTTCGCAGGGCTCCTCTCGCCCCGCATCGAACCTCCCCCAGATCCTCACAGAACGCCCTCCCAGGGGTCACTCCATGCACCTGAACGAACTCAAGGCGCTGCACGTCTCGGAAGTCCTCAAGCAAGCCGAAGAGCTCGAGATCGAGAACACCGGCCGCATGCGCAAGCAGGAGCTGATGTTCGCCATCATCAAGAAGCGCGCCCGCGCCGGCGAACAGGTCTTCGCCGACGGCGTGCTGGAGATCCTGCCGGACGGCTTCGGCTTCCTGCGCAGCCCGGACACCAGCTACACGGCGAGCACCGACGACATCTACATCTCGCCTTCGCAGGTGCGCCGCTTCAACCTGCACACCGGCGACATGATCGAGGGCGAGGTCCGCACGCCCAAGGACGGCGAGCGCTACTTCGCGCTGACCAAGCTCGACAAGGTCAACGGCGGGCTGCCGGAGGACAACAAGCACAAGATCATGTTCGAGAACCTGACGCCGCTGTTCCCCCGGGAACAGATGCGCCTCGAACGCGACAACCTCAAGGGCGAGGAGAACGTCACCGGCCGCGTGATCGACATCATCGCGCCGATCGGCAAGGGCCAGCGCGCGCTGATCGTCGCGCCGCCCAAGAGCGGCAAGACGGTGATGATGCAGCACATCGCGCACGCCATCGCCGCCAACTACCCCGACAGCTACATGATGGTGCTGCTGGTGGACGAGCGCCCCGAGGAAGTGACCGACATGCAGCGCTCGGTGAAGGCCGAGGTCATCGCCTCCACCTTCGACGAGCCCGCGGCGCGCCACGTGCACGTGGCCGAGATGGTCATCGAGCGCGCCAAGCGCCTGGTCGAACTGAAGAAGGACGTGGTGATCCTGCTCGATTCGATCACCCGCCTGGCCCGCGCCTACAACAACGTCGTGCCGTCCTCCGGCAAGGTGCTGACCGGCGGCGTCGATGCCAACGCGCTGCAGCGCCCGAAGCGCTTCCTGGGCGCCGCCCGCAACGTCGAGGAAGGCGGCTCGCTGACCATCATCGCCACCGCCCTGATCGACACCGGCTCGCGCATGGACGAAGTGATCTTCGAGGAGTTCAAGGGCACCGGCAACTGCGAACTCCACCTGGACCGCCGCCTCTACGAAAAGCGCGTGTTCCCCTCGATCCAGCTCAATCGCTCCGGCACCCGCCGCGAGGAACTGCTGCTGGCCCCCGAGATCCTGCAGAAGACCCGCATCCTGCGCCAGTTCATGTACAACATGGACGAGATCGAGGCGATGGAAATGGTGCTGAAATCCATGAAAGCCACCAAGACCAACGTGGAGTTCTTCGACATGATGCGCCGCGGAGGCTAGGCCTCGCGACCCAACGGAAGCCCGGGTGACCGGGCTTTTTCCTTGGCGCTCCCAGCTGAGGCTGCCTTGCGCAAGGAACGCTATAATCTCGGGCTTTATTGCGGAAAGTACGCTGGATGTCCCGGCGCGGCTACCGGCACACGAGGAAGATCATGAAAGAAGGCATTCACCCCAACTACCGCGACGTGGTCTTCCAGGACCTGTCGAACGGTTTCCAGTTCGTCACCCGCTCCTGCGTGGCCGCGCGTGACACCATCAAGCTGGAAGACGGCCGCGAGCTGCCGCTGTACAAGCTGGACACCTCCAGCGAGTCGCACCCCTTCTACACGGGCACCCAGAAGTCCGTGAACGACATGGGCGGCCGCGTGGACAAGTTCTTCAAGAAGTTCGGCAACAAGAACGCCGCCAAGTAAGCGCGACGGTCCCATGCACAAAGGCAGCCTCGGCTGCCTTTTTCATTGGGACCCTCGCCTGCCCCGCGCGTGAACCGCCCCACCCCCGCCATCGTCACCCAGAGCGCCGCGCGCCGGCTCCCGCGCTGGGCGCTGCTGCTGCTCTGCGCGGCGTACGTGGTCCCCGGGTTCGTGGGGCGCGAGCCCTGGAAGAACGCCGACATCATGGCGTTCGGCTACATGTTCGAGATGGCGACGGGCCGCACCTCGTGGCTCGACCCCGCGCTGCTCGGCCAGCCGCCGGACTTCGACGCCCTGCTGCCGTACTGGCTGGGCGCCTGGGCGATCCAGCTCACGCCCGACTGGGTCCCCGCCGATTTCGTCGTCCGGCTGCCTTTCGCGGCGCTGCTGGTGGTCACCTTGTGGGCGACCTGGCAGGCGGTCTATTACCTCGCGCGCACCCCCGGCGCGCAACCGGTGCCCTTCGCCTTCGGCGGTGAAGCGGCACCGAAGGACTATGCGCGGGCGATCGCCGATGCCGGCCTGCTGGCGCTGATCGCGTGCCTCGGCCTGGCGCAGCTCTCGCACGAGACCACGCCTTCCCTTGCCCAGCTGGGCTTCACCGCGATGGCGTTCTACGCCCTCGCCGCCCTGCCATACCGCACCGCACTGCCCGCGCTCTGCCTGGCGATCGCCCTGCCCGGCCTGGCCCTCAGCGGCGCCCCGGCGATGGGCGTGGTGTTCGCGGCCGGTGGCGCCCTCAACTACTGGGTGCACGCCCCGGAGGACGGCGCCAGCCCGGGGCAGCGCATCCGCGGGGCCGTGCTGGTCGTCGTGCTGGCGCTGGCCGCCGCGGCCGTCGCCGCTGCCTTCGGCACCTGGCACTGGCGCCTGGAACCGGGCGCGGGCCCCGGTCGCGAGTGGGAATCCATCGCCCGCCTGGTCGCCTGGTTCGCCTGGCCGGCCTGGCCGCTCGCGCTGTGGACGGTCTGGCGCTGGCGCCGCCAGCTGCGCCGCCGCCACGTCGCCCTGCCGCTGTGGTTCGCTGGCGTCTCGCTGGTCACCACCGCGCTCGCACCGCACCCCGACCGCGCACTGCTGCTCGGGTTGCCGGCGCTGGCCGCGCTGGCGGCGTTCGCGCTGCCGACCTTCTCGCGCAGCGTCTCGGCACTGATCGACTGGTTCACGCTGCTGTTCTTCAGCACCTGCGCGCTGATCATCTGGGTGATCTGGATCTCGCTGCAGACCGGCATCCCGGCCAAGCCCGCCGCCAACGTGGCGCGGCTGGCGCCCGGCTTCGTCCCGAGCTTCGGCCTCGTCGCCTTCGCCGCGGCCGTCGCGGCCACGCTCGCCTGGATCTGGCTGGTGCGCTGGCGCACCAGCCGCAGCCGCGAGGCGATCTGGAAGAGCCTGGTGCTGCCCGCCAGCGGCGCCGCCCTCGGCTGGTTGCTCGTGATGACGCTGTGGCTGCCGGTGCTGGATTACGCCCGCAGCTACGCGCCCGTCGTCCAGGGCATCACCAGCCGGATGGACGCGCGCGGCTGCGTCGAAGTGATGGGACTCACGCGTCCGCAGATCGCGGCCTTGCGCTACCACGGCGGGCTGGACCTGCAGAGCGCCGAACAGCCCGGCGAATGCCCCTGGCTGGTCGTCTCGCAGGAGGTCCAGCCCTCGCTGACGATGGCCCTCGACCTCCGGCGCTGGCAGCTGGTGGCCGAGGTCCGGCGCCCGACCGACCGCCGCGAGAACCTGGTCCTGTACAAGAAGAAGCCTTGAGCGAACGCGGGATCATCGCGCGCCACGCCGGCACGGTACTGGCCGGGCAGCTGGCCACCATGGCCTTCGGCGTCACGGACACGGTGGTGGCCGGCCGCTATTCGCAGGAAGCCCTGGCCGCGCTGTCGGTCGGCGCCGCCGTCTACATCACCGTGTTCGTCGCGCTGATGGGCGTGCTGCAGGCGCTGCTGCCCACCTGGGCGGAGCTGCACGGCGCCGGCCGCAACGCCGACGTCGGCCGCTCGGTGCGGCAGGCGCTGTACCTCGCCGTGCTCGCCGCCGTCGCCGGCGTGTTCGGCCTGCTGTTCCCCAACGCGCTCCTCCAGGGCACCGGAGTGCCCGCGGCCTTGCAGGAAGACGTGCGCCAGTACCTCGGCGTGCTGGCGCTCGCGCTGCCGCCCGCGCTGCTGTTCCGCATGTACAGCACGCTGAACCAGAGCCTGGGCAAGCCGCAGCTCGTCACCTGGCTGCAGCTCGCTTCGCTGGCGGTGAAGGTGCCGCTGACCGTCTGGTTCGCCTTCGGCGGCCTCGGCGTGCCCGCCATGGGCGCCGTGGGCTGCGCGTGGGCGACCGTCGTCGTGAACTACCTGTTCCTCGGGCTGGCGCTGTGGCTGGTGCGCACCGACGCGCTCTACCGGCCCTACGCGATCTGGCGTCCGCTGGAGCCGCCGCACTGGCGCACCATCGGCCAGTTCGCGCGCCTGGGCATCCCCGCCGGCCTGGCGATCATGGTGGAGGTCACGTCCTTCACGCTGATGTCGCTCTTCATCGCGCGGCAGGGCACGCTCTCCGCGGCCGCGCACCAGATCGCCTCCAACCTCGCCGCGGTGATGTACATGGTGCCGCTCTCGCTGGCCATCGCGACCAGCGCGCGCGTCAGCTTCTGGCTGGGCGCGGGCGACATGAAGAAGGCGCGCGGCGCGATCCGCACCGGCTTCCGCATGGGGCTGGCCATGGCCGTCCTGCTCGGGTGCGTGGTGCTCGTCTCGCGCCACGGGATCGCGGCGCTCTATTCGGCGGACCCGCAGGTCGCGGGCGTGGCGGCCGGCCTGCTGGCGTTCGTGGCGCTGTACCACTTCGGCGACGCCGTGCAGGCGCTGTGCGTGTTCGTGCTGCGGTCCTACCGCGTGGCCGTGGCGCCGCTGGTGGCCTACTGCGTGCTGCTCTGGGGTGTCGGCGTGGTGGGCGGCTACCAGCTCGCCTACCGCGGGCTCGGACCGTGGGACGCGCAGCAGAGCCCCGCCGCCTTCTGGATCGCGAGCAGCTTCGCGCTGGCCCTGCTCGCCCTCATCCTGCCGCTGATTCTGTGGCGGGCTGTGCGGCGCTTCCGGCTGGCCTGACGGGCTCCGTGCGCACGCGCGTGGCGGGCAGCACGATGGTGAAGGTGGAGCCCGCGCCCGGCGCGCTGGCAATGCGCAGTTCGGCGCCGTGCCGCTGCAGCACGTGCTTGACGATGGCCAGGCCCAGCCCGGTCCCGCCCGTTTCGCGCGAGCGGCTGCGGTCCACCCGGTAGAAGCGTTCGGTCAGGCGCGGCACGTGCTCGGCGGCGACGCCGGGGCCGGTGTCGCGGACGCTGAATTCCAGCCTGGCGTCCTCGGCGAGCCGCGCGACGACGACCACCTGCCCGCCCGACGGCGTGTAGCGCACCGCATTGCTCACCAGGTTGGAGAAGGCACTCTGCAACTCGCTGGCGACACCGCCCACCGAGACCCCTTCGGGACCGGCGAACGTGAGTTCCAGCTGCTTGCCGAGCGTGCCCTGCAGCGCGCGCGCTTCCTGCTCGCACTGCGCCAGCAGCGACACCACCGGCGTCCAGTCGCCGGCGCCGGGCAAGGGGCTGCCTTCCAGCCGCGACAGCGTCAGCAGGTCGTTGACGAGGGTCTGCATCCGCTGCGTCTGCTGGCCCATGAGCTGCAGGTAGCGGGTGCGCTCCTCCTTCGGCAGGTCCAGCGACTGCAGCGTCTCGACGAAGCCGGACAGGACCGTCAGCGGGGTGCGGATCTCGTGCGAGACGTTGGCGACGAAATCGCGCCGCATGACCTCGGCCTGTTCCACCGCCGTCACGTCGCGGGAGAGCACCAGCAGCCGCCCTTCGCCGTAGGGGTGCAGCCGCAACGCCAGCTTGCGCGGGCGCGACGAGGTGCTGCCGGGCGCGGGGATCACCAGATCGTTGGTGTAGTTGCGGCCCTGGTAGTAGGCGCTGAAGTCCGGGTCGCGCAGCAGGTTCACCATGTGCTGCTGCAGGTCGCGTTGCGGGTCCAGCTCGTAGTGCGCGGCCGCCGTGTCGTTGCACCACTCGATGCGCCCGCGCGCATCGAGCAGCACCACGCCGTTCGGCGATCCGCGGATCGCCTCGAGGAAATCCTCCAGCCGATCCTCCGCCTCCGCCAGCTGCCGTTCGCGCACGGCCACCGCGCGGCGGACGCGGTCGAGCGCCTCGCCCCAGAGCCCGCCCAGGCGCGGGAGATTGCGGAAATCCCCGCCCTTGAGCCAGCGCAGCGCGCGCGCCGCCCGCACCGAATCGGCGATGAACCAGAGCAGCGCCCCGGTCGCCAGGCCCATTTCGGCACCCCGGTCGGCGGCGAGCAGCCAGCCGCCGATGCCGCCGACGGCGAGGAAGGCGAGGAACAGGACGACGCGCAGCGTCACGGAACCACGCTCATGCGGTTTCCTGCGGGCGGCCCACGGGTTGGGCCGTGATGCGGTAGCCGGCGCCGCGCACCGTCTCCACCAGCGCACCGCCGGGGCCGAGGGACTCGCGCAGGCGCTTGACGTGCACGTCCACCGTGCGCTCCTCGATGAAGACGTGGTCGCCCCAGACCTTGTCCAGCAGCTGCTGGCGGCTGTGCACGCGCTCCGGGTGCTTCATCAGGAAGTTCAGGAGCTTGAACTCGGTCGGGCCGATCTTCAGCGGCCGGCCCTTCCAGCTGACGCGGTGCGCGGCACCGTCCAGCGTGAGCTCGCCCAGCGTGACGGTCTCCTCCGCCTTCTCGGGCAGCCTGCGGCGCAGCACCGCCCGGATGCGCGCGAGCAGTTCGTGCGTGGAGAACGGCTTGGTGACGTAGTCGTCGGCGCCGGCGTCGAGCCCGCTCACCTTGTCGGTCTCGTCGCCCCGTGCCGTCAGCATCACGATGGGGATGGTCTTGGTGCGGGCGTCCGCGCGCCAGCGGCGGGCCAGTGCCACGCCGCTCTGCCCCGGCAGCATCCAGTCCAGCAGGATGGCGTCGGGCAGTACGGCGTCGATCTCGCGCTGGGCGGCGTCGCCGTCCTCGGCCCACACCGGGGAGAAGCCGTTGTGCCGCAGGTTCACGGCGATCAGCTCCGCGATGGCGGGCTCGTCTTCGACGATCAGGATGCGCGGCTGGTGCTTCATGGGCCTACTTGATGGCGGACTCGATGTTCTCCATCGAGCTGTGGCGCACGTCGGCGCCCTTCACGACGTAGATGATGAACTCGGCGATGTTCTTGGCATGGTCGCCGATCCGTTCGATGGCCTTGGCGACGAACAGCAGGTCCAGGCTGCTGGAGATCGTGCGCGGGTCCTCCATCATGTACGTGATCAGCTTGCGCACGAACCCGTCGAACTCCCGGTCCAGCAGGTCGTCGCCCTTCATGATCGCCACCGCGGCGACGGTGTCAAGCCGCGCGAAGGCGTCCAGCACCTTGCGCAGCTGGAGCGCGGCCAGGTCGGCGGACACCCGCAGCTCGCCGGCCGGCAGCGTGCGGACGGGGCCGTTCTTCTCCACGATCGACAGCACCATGCGCGCGATGCGCCGGGCCTCGTCGCCCACGCGCTCCAGGTTCGCGGTGGTCTTGGAGATCGCCATCAGCAGGCGCAGGTCGCGTGCCGTCGGCTGGCGCCGCGCGATCACCGACGACAGGTCGCGGTCGATCTCGACTTCCATCTGGTTGACGCGGTCTTCGGTCTCGATGACCTGGCGGGCCACGTCGGCGTTGAACTCGCTGATCGCATGGATGGCGAAGCGGATCTGCGACTCCACGAGGCCGCCGAGTTCCATGACGCGGGACGACAGCGCGTTGAGTTCGCTGTCGAACTGCGTCGAGAGGTGTTTGTCGGGCATATCAACTCCGTCCTGTTAGTCCATCGCGCCGAGGCCCCGCGGAACCGGCTTCGCCGGGCCGCTGGGGCGCCCCTTGAGGGGAGGCGGCCAAGGGCCGCTTCGGGGTGGTCAACCAAACCTCCCCGTGATGTAGTCCTCGGTCTCCTGGCGCTTGGGCTTGAAGAAGATCTGCTCCGTCTCGCCCACCTCCACCAGGTCGCCCAGGTACATGTAGGCGGTGTAGTCGGACACCCGCGCCGCCTGCTGCATGTTGTGCGTGACGATCACGACGGTGTAGTCCTTCTTCAGCTCGATGATCAGCTCCTCGATCTTGCCGGTGGAGATCGGGTCGAGCGCCGAGCACGGCTCGTCGAGCAGCAGCACGTCCGGCTTGATCGCGATGCCGCGGGCGATGCACAGGCGCTGCTGCTGGCCGCCGGAGAGGCCGGAGCCGCTCTGGGTCAGCTTGTCCTTGACCTCGTCCCACAGCGCCGCCTTGCGCAACGCCCATTCGACGCGGTCGTCCATGTCGGCTTCGCCGAGGTTGTCGAAGAGCCGCACGCCGAAGGCGATGTTGTCGTAGATCGACATGGGGAACGGCGTGGGCTTCTGGAACACCATGCCCACGCGGGCGCGGATCAGGGCGACGTCCTTCTTCGACGTCAGCAGGTTCTCGCCGTCCAGCACGATCTCGCCCTCGGCCCGCTGGTCGGGGTACAGCTCGTACATGCGGTTGAAGGTGCGCAGCAGCGTCGACTTGCCGCAGCCGGACGGGCCGATGAAGGCCGTCACCTTGTTCTCGGCGATGTCCAGGTTGATGCCCTTGAGGGCGTGGAACTTGCCGTAGTAGAAGTTCAGGTTGCGCACGGCGATCTTGGCGCGCACGCGGTCGGGAGCGAGGGTGGCTTCCATGGGTGTTCTCAGAGCTTGCTGCGCGTGAGCAGCCGCGCGAGGATGTTCAGGCCCAGCACGGCCAGGGTGATGATGAAGACGCCCGCCCACGCCAGCTGCTGCCAGTTCTCGTAGGGGCTCATCGCGAACTTGAAGATGGTGACCGGCAGGCTGGCCATCGGCTCGCCCATGTTGGAGGTGAAGAACTGGTTGTTCAGGGCCGTGAACAGCAGCGGCGCGGTTTCGCCCGAGATCCGGGCCACGGCCAGCAGGATGCCGGTGACCACGCCCGCCCGCGAAGCGCGCAGCGTGATCTTCAGGATCACCTTCCACTTCGGCGCCCCGAGCGCATACGCGGCCTCGCGCAGCGCCGAGGGCACCAGCAGCAGCATGTTCTCCGTGGTGCGGATGACCACGGGGATCACGATCAGCGCCAGCGCGATCGCCCCGGCCCAGCCGGAGAACTGCTTGTAGCGCGCCACGACCACTGCGTAGACGAACAGGCCGATCACGATGGAAGGCGCCGACAGCAGGATGTCGTTGACGAAGCGGGTCGTGTTGCCCAGCCAGCCCTTGGGGTCGTACTCGGCCAGGTAGATACCGGCCATGATCCCGATCGGCGTGCCGACGAAGGTCGCCAGCACCACCATCAGCAGCGAGCCCCAGATGGCGTTGAGGATGCCCCCGGCCTCGTTGGGCGGCGGCGTCATCTGGCTCACGGTCGCCCAGGTCAGCCCGGCGAAGCCGAGCCGCACCGTCTCCCACAGGATCCAGATCAGCCAGAAGACGCCGAAGGCCATCGCGCCGAGCGACAGCACCAACGCCACCTGGTTCACGCGCTTGCGCTTGCGGTACATGCGCTCGCGCTGCTCGCTGTCGGCAGCCGCGCGCAGCAGGCGTTCGGCGGTGCTCATTGGACTTCCCTCCGCGCTACGCGCTGCGGGGCCATGAGCCTTGGGGCGGCCCGGCGGCTCATGCCACAGCCCCCTCGTTGCGGCGCAGGCGCGCCAGCAGCAGTTTGGACAACGACAGCACCACGAAGGTGATGAAGAACAGCACCAGGCCCAGGTAGATCAGCGCCGCCTGGTGCAGCCCGTCCGCCGCCTCGGCGAACTCGTTGGCCAGCGCCGACGTGATGCTGTTGGCCGGCGTGAACAGGCTCAGCGAATCGAGCTGGTTGAAGTTGCCGATGACGAAGGTCACGGCCATGGTCTCGCCAAGCGCGCGGCCGAGGCCCAGCATGATGCCGCCGATCACGCCGCCTTTCGTATAGGGCAGCACCACCTTGTAGACGACCTCCCAGGTGGTGGAGCCGAGCGCATAGGCGCTTTCCTTCAGCATGGGGGGCGTCACCTCGAAGACGTCGCGCATCACCGCCGCGATGAAGGGGATGATCATGATGGCCAGGATGATCCCGGCGGCCAGGATGCCGATGCCCACCGGCGGTCCCGAGAACAGCGTGCCGAGATAGGGCACGTCGCCGAACAGGCCCTGCAGCGGCTGCTGCACGTAGGTGGCGAGGATGGGCCCGAACACCAGCAGGCCCCACATGCCGTAGACGATCGAAGGGACGGCGGCGAGCAGCTCGATCGCCGTGCCCAGCGGGCGCTTCAGCCAGGAGGGCGACAGCTCGGTCAGGAACAGCGCGATGCCGAAGCTCACGGGCACCGCGATGACCAGGGCGATGATCGAAGTGGCCAGCGTGCCGTAGATCATCACGAGGCCGCCGTACTCGCCGCTCACCGGGTCCCACACGCTGTTGGTGAGGAAGTCCAGTCCGTACTTCTGGATGGCCGGCGCGGCGCCGATGAAGAGCGAGACGAGGATGGCCGCCAGCAGGCCCAGCGTGATCAGGGCCGCGAAGCGGGCCGTCCACCCGAACAGCCGGTCGATGACTGCCCCCGCGCGCGCCCGGCCGGCCGAGGGCGGCAGGCTCATGCGGCCGGGGCGGTCGCGGGTGACCGGGGAGAGGCTGGCCTCATCGGCCGAAAGTGTAGAGGACACGTCGGTGCCTTCGTCGTTCATGGGCGGCGGCGGAAACCGCTGCCCGGTTGCAGGGAACTGCTTTTCATTGGAGTGCCACGGGTTGGCCGGATGCGTCCTTGATCTCGGTCGCCCACAGCTTCTCGACCCGCGCCGTCACGCTGTCCGGCATCGGCACGTAGGCCAGCTGGTCCGCCGTGCCGTCGCCGTTGCGGTAGGCCCAGCCGAAGAACTTCAGGGCGGCGGCGGCCTGCGCCGGCCGGTCCTGCGTCTTGTGCATCAGGATGAAGGTGGCGCCGGTCAGCGGCCACGCCTGCGCCCCGGGTTGCTGCGTGAGGACCTGGTAGAAGCTCTTGCCCCAGTCCGCGCCGGCGGCAGCCGCCTGGAAGCTGGCCGCGTCCGGCGCGACGAACTGGCCGTCGGCGTTCTGCACCAGCGCGTAGTTCATCCTGTTCTGCTTGACGTAGGCGTACTCGACGTAGCCGATGGAGCCCGGCAACCGGCTGACGAAGGCAGCCACGCCCTCGTTGCCCTTGCCGCCGGTGCCCGCCGGCCAGTTGACCGCCGTGCCTTCGCCGACCTTGGCTTTCCACTCCGCGTTCACCTTGGAGAGGTAGTTGGTGAAGATGAAGCTGGTGCCCGACCCGTCCGCCCGGCGCACCGGGGCGATCGCCGCATCCGGCAGCGCCAGGCCCGGGTTCAGGTCCTTGATCGCCGGATCGCTCCAGCGCGTCACCTTGCCGAGGTAGATGTCGCCCAGCAACTGGCCGGTCAGGCGCAGCTGGCCGGGCGCGACGCCCTTGAGGTTCACGACCGGGATCACGCCGCCGATCACCATGGGGAACTGCACGAGGCCCTTGGCCTGCAGCTCCTCGTCCTTGAGCGGCGCATCGGATGCGCCGAAGTCGATCGTCTTCGCCTCGATCTGCCGGACGCCGGCCCCCGAGCCCACGGACTGGTAGTTCACGCGCACGCCGCTGGCCGCGTGGTAGTCGGCGGCCCACTTGGCGTACAGGGGAGCGGGGAAGCTGGCGCCGGCGCCGGTCACGTCCCCAGTGCCGCCGGCGGGCGCCGACGCAGGTGCCGCCGCGGGGGCGGCCGCCGTGGGCGCGGAAGGCTCGGACCGGCCGCAGCCGCCAAGCGCGGCGACGGCCAGCACGGCAGCCAGGAGGGACGGGATCTTCATGCGCGGACAGCCTCGAGTGCAGGGTTGCAGCGACTGTATGAAGGTTTTGTGACGGCTCCGTGACAGGTCCGGAGCCGCGCCGGGAGGCGGCGCCAGGCCGCCAGCCGTTCAGCGGAAGGCCACGTTCTTGCCGGAGGCGTCCTTGATCTCGGCCGCCCACAGCTTCTCGATCTGCGCCTTCACCGCGCTGGGCATCGGCACGTAGTCCAGGTCTTCCGCGGTCTTGTCGCCGTTCTTGTAGGCCCAGTCGAAGAACTTCAGGGTGGCGGCGGCCTGGGCCGGCTTGTCCTGCGCCTTCTGCATCAGGATGAAGGTAGCGCCGGTGATGGGCCAGGACTGCGCGCCGGGCTGCTGGGTGAGGATCTGGTAGAAGGACTTGGACCAGTCGGCACCGGCGGCGGCGGCCTTGAAAGCCGTGTCGTCGGGCGACACGAACTGGCCGGCGGCGTTCTGCATCAGCGCGTAGGTCATCTTGTTCTGCTTGACGTAGGCGTACTCGACGTAGCCGATCGAGTTGGGCAGGCGGCCCACGAAGGCGGCGACGCCCTCGTTGCCCTTGCCGCCGGCACCGGTGGGCCAGTTGACGGCGGTGCCTTCACCGACCTTCGCCTTCCAGTCCGCGTTCACCTTCGACAGGTAGTTGGTGAAGATGAAGCTGGTGCCGGAACCGTCGGCGCGGCGCACCGGGGCGATGGCCGCATCGGGCAGCGCCAGGCTCGGGTTCAGCGCCTTGATGGCGGCGTCGTTCCACTTGGTGATCTTGCCCAGGTAGATGTCGCCCAGCACCTGGCCGTTCAGGCGCAGCTGGCCCGGGGCGATGCCCTTGATGTTCACCACCGGGATCACGCCGCCGATGACGGTGGGGAACTGCACCAGGCCCTTCTTCGCGAGCTCCTCGTCCTTCAGCGGCGCGTCGGAGGCGCCGAAGTCCACGGTCTTCGCCTCGATCTGGCGCAGGCCGGCACCGGAGCCGACCGACTGGTAGTTGATGCGGGTGCCGGTGGCCTTGTTGTAGTCGGCGGCCCACTTGGAGTACAGGGGCGCGGGGAAGCTCGCGCCGGCGCCGGTCACGTCCTGGGCGGCGGCGAGGCCGCTGAAGGCGAGCGCGGCGATGCCGGCGGCGGTGATGCGGAAGCGGTTGGTCATGGAGTTCACCTCTGGTTGTGGAAGGAATCGATGCCGCGGACTCTAGGCAGCGCCCGTGACAGCTGCGTGACACGCCTGTCATGCCGCTGTCATGCGCCGGTCACGGGCTTGTCACGCGCCCTGCCTAAGCTCCGCCGCGCCCATCGACAACAACCGGAGGATTGCCATGAACCGCCTGCTCGCCCTCGCCCCCGCCCTGCTCCTGCTCGCCGCCTGCGCCTCGACGCAGCAGCAGGCCCCCGCCAGCGTCGCCGAGACGATCGCCCGCGACCCGCAACTGAGCACGCTGAACTCCCTCGTCGCCCGCGCCGGCCTGGCCGACACCCTGAAGGCCGCCGGCCCCTACACCGTGTTCGCGCCCACCAACGCCGCGTTCCAGGCGGTGCCGGCCAAGACGATGCAGGAGCTTTCCGCCGACCCGGCGAAGCTGAAGGAAGTCCTGAACTACCACGTGGTGCCCGCGAAGCTGAATGCATCGGCCGTGAAGCCGGGCAACGCCAAGACGGCCCAAGGCGCGAACGTCGCCCTGTCCCGCGCCGGCGAGTTCATCACCGTGGAGGAAGCGATGGTGGAAACGGCCGACATCGCCGCCACCAACGGCGTCGTGCACAAGGTAGACCGCGTCCTGATGCCGCCGCGCCGCTGAACGCGGACCCGCCAGGACACCACGAGAAAAACCATGCGCTGGTCTTCCCTGCCGCTGCGCCGCCGCGGCGTGCTCGCCCTCGGCCTGGCCTCGGCCGTCGCCGGCCCCGTGGCGGCGCAGGCGCCCCGCGGCGCCGCGCGTCCGCTCGTCGTCGGCCAGCTGTTCGATACCTCCTTGGCGGAACAGGACGTGGCCAAGGACTTCCTGGTCGGCAGCCGCGCCGCCTGGCAGGACGTCAACAGCCGGGGCGGCCTGCGCGGCCGCCCCGTGCAGCACTTCGCGCTGGAAGTGGACGGCACCGCGGCGGGCACGCGCGCGGCGCTGCAGCAGCTGGCCGACAACCCCGCCTGCGTGGCCCTCTGCGGCACCGTCAGCGACCCCGTGGCGGTGCAGGTGGCCGGACTGCTGCCGCAGCTCGCCCCGGCTCTGGCGCACGTGGCACCGTGGCTACAGAACTCGGGGCTGGAGATCGACGAACGCACCTTCCCCATCTTCGCGGGACGGCAGGAGCAGATCGCGCACGCGCTGAAGGCCCTGTCCTTGGTGGGCGTGCAGGAAGTCGGCGCGGTGTTCGCATCGGCCCGGGAGCTCGAGCTCTACCAGCGCGACGTCACCCGCAGTGCCGCCGCGTTGAAGCTGAAGCTCTCCACCTTCCGCGCCGACGGCGACCTCGATGCCCTGGGGCAGCGCCTCGGCGCGAACACGCCCGCGCTGCTGCTGTTCCTGGGCGGCACGCCGGAACTGGTCCAGTTCACCCGCGGCCTGGGCCGGCAGGCGCGGCAGCGCTACGTGATCGGACTGGGCGAGGTGAACCTGCAGACCGTGCAGCAGATGGCGCCCGGCCGCAGCACGCCCGTGGTGGCCGCGCAGCCGGTGCCGCTCGCGGCTTCGCCGCTGCCCGTGGTGCGCCACTACCGCGAATGCCTCGCGCGCTTCTTCGACGAACCGCCCGTGGCCCTGAGCCTCGCCGGCTTCCTCGCCGCGCGCTATGCCTTCGAAGTGCTGGCCGCCATCGACGTGCCGCTGACGCGTGCCTCGGCCCTGGCCGCCTTCCAGCGGCGCGCCGACGTCGACATCGGCGGCTTTCGCGTGAGCTTCGACGAGGCGCGCCGCAGCGCGGGCTTCGTCACGCAGAGCATGCTGACCATCGACGGCCGCGTGGTCGGCTAGCGAACGCGCCATGGACGCGCGGCCCGGTGCTATGCTGGCCCGCCACCCGAAGTCCCCATGCAGAACGGTTCCCTCGTCGCCGCGGTCGACCTCGGCTCCAACAGTTTCCGCCTCGAGATCGGCCGCCTCGCCGGCGGCCAGATCCAGCGCGTCGAATACCTGAAGGAGACGGTGCGCCAGGGCAACGGCCTGGACGAAGCCCGCAACCTCTCGGCCGAAGCCATGGAGCGCGGCTGGGCCTGCCTGGCCCGCTTCGCGGAGCGCCTGGCCGGTTTCGAGCCGTCGCGCGTGCGCGCGGTCGCGACGCAGACCCTGCGCGAGGCGCGCAACCGCGACGTGTTCATCGCCGAGGCCGATCGCATCCTCGGCTTCCCCATCGACGTGATCTCCGGCCGCGAGGAAGCCCGCCTGATCTACCAGGGCGTGGCGCACCTGCTGCCCGACGCGCCGGAGCGCCGGCTGGTGGTCGACATCGGCGGACGGTCCACCGAACTGATCGTCGGCACCCGCTACACCGCCGAGGCGATGGAGAGCTACCGCGTGGGCAGCGTCGCCTGGTCGATGCGCTATTTCCCTGACGGCACCTTCGCCGCCGCCGGTTTCGAGCGAGCCGAGATCGCGGCGCAGGCCGTGCTGGACGAGGCCCTGTCGCTGTTCGCCCGCGATCGCTGGGACGTCGCCTACGGATCCTCGGGCACCATCGGCGCCGTCGCCGACATCCTGGCCGCGAGCGGCCACCCACCGGGCGAAGTGACGCGGGCGGGCCTGGACTGGCTGCTGCAGGAACTGCTGCAGGCGAAGAGCGCGGACCGCGTGCGGCTGGCGGGGCTGAAGGAAGACCGGCGACCGGTCATCGGCGGCGGGCTCAGCGTCCTGCGCGCCGTGTTCGAGCTGCTCGGCATCGAGCGCATGCAGGCGGCGCAGGGCGCGCTTCGGCACGGCGCGCTCTATGACCTGCTGGACCGCGAACATGCGGACACCGACGTGCGCACGGCGACGGTGCAGCGGCTCGCCGCGACCTTCGGCGCCGACGAGACGCAGGCGCAGCGCGTGGGCACCCTCGCCTGCAGGCTGCTGCGCCAGCTGCGCGCCGGCGAGCCGGGGGCGCAACTGCAGCGCGATGAACGCGACCTGCGCTGGGCTGCCCGCCTGCACGAGATCGGCACGCTGGTGTCGCACAGCGACTATCACAAGCACGGCGCCTACATCCTGGAGAACGCCGACGCGGCGGGCTTCGCGCAGCACGAGCTGCACCGGCTGGGCCTGCTGGTGCTCGGGCACCGCGGCAAGCTGCGCAAGCTGGAGGCGGACTTCGGCGACCTGCCGCTGGTGCGGCAGCTGCTGTGCCTGCGGCTGGCCGTGATCCTGTGCCACGCGCGCCGCGATCCGGACGTGTCCGGCCTGCGGCTGCAGCAGGCGGGAACGGTGTTCACGCTGCACGTGCCCGCCGCGTGGGCGCGGCGCTTCCCGCAATCCGCGCACCTGCTGCACGAGGAAGCCACCGCCTGGCAGAAGACGCCCTGGAGCCTGGCCCTGTCCTGAAGACCGCCTCTTGAGTCCGCGGGCCGAAACGGTATAAACTGTTTATATCGTTTCCCAGATCGAGAGGACTCACCCGATGGCCACCGCCAAGAAGACCGCTTCCAAGACCACCCCCAGCCGCGCCAGGCGCAGCACCACCGCCGTGCCGCCCGGCCCCGCGCCCAAGGCCACGGCCAAGGCGGCCACCGCGAAGGTGAAGGCCAAGGCGGAAAAGGCACCGAAGGCCCCGAAGGCGGAGAAAGCCGAGAAGCCGCGCAAGCCGAAGATGGTGCGCGACAGCTTCACCATCCCGAAGGCGGAGTACGCCGTGATCGAGGCGCTCAAGGACCGTGCCGCGCGCCTGGGCCGTCCCACCAAGAAGAGCGAAGTGCTGCGCGCCGGCGTGAAGGCCCTGGAAGCGATGGGCGATGCCGCCTTCCTGGCGAGCGTCGGCGCCGTCCCCGCGGTCAAGACCGGCCGCCCGGCCAAGGCCTGACGCGCGACGCCGCGGCTCAGACCGTCTCGGGGTTCACCACCGCCCAGAGCAGCGTCTGCTCCTGGCCGTCGCGCTCGCGCGTGCGCAGCCACCAGACCGCCCCCTTGCGGATCGCGCAGTGGCCGCCTTCGATGCGCAGCAGCTGCGCGAGCGCCTGGCCCAGCGCCGGCTGGTGGCCGACGACCATCACCGCCTGCTTGGCATGCGGCCACTGCGCGGCCTCCAGCAGGTCGGCCGGCGTCGCGCCCGGCTGCAGCTGGTCCCGCAGCTTGTACTTGCGCCCCAGCGCGCTCACGGTCTGCTCGCAGCGCACCGCGGGGCTGCTCTGGATGCGCGCCCCGTCGGGCAGGTGCCGGTCCAGCCAGGCGGCGACCCTTGCGGCCTGCTTCTCGCCGCGCGCCGTGAGCGCGCGTTCCAGGTCGGACAGGCCTTCGCGCTCGTCCTCGGCTTCGGCGTGGCGCCAGAAGATCAGGTCCATGTCGGCGGCTCCTCCTCGCCCGGCGGGGCGGCGTAGCGGTCCATCAGCGCGGCCTGCGCGCCATGTCCGCGCGGCTCCTCGGCGCCCTTGACGCGCTTGTAGCTGCCGTCCGGCTGCAGGTCCCAGGCGTCGCGGTTGTCGTGCAGGTAGGCCAGCAGGCACTCGTCGACGATGCGCTGGCGCAGCTGCGGGTCGGTCACCGGCCAGGCCAGTTCGACCCGGCGCAGCATGTTGCGGTTCATCCAGTCGGCGCTGGAAAGGTAAAGGTGTTCCTGCTTGCCGGCCCGGAAGTAGAAGACCCGCGAATGCTCCAGGAACCGGCCGATGACGGAGCGCACGCGGATGTTCTCCGACAGCCCCGGCACGCCGGCCGGCAGCATGCAGGCCCCGCGCACGATCAGGTCGATCTTCGCGCCCTGCCGGTTGGCGCGCACCAGCGCCTCCATCAGCGGCTCGTCGGTCAGCGCGTTCATCTTGAGCACGATGCGCCCGTCCAGGCCCTCGGCGGCCGCGGCGCCGACGAGATCCACCATCTCCATCATCCGCCGCTGCAGGTGGAAGGGCGCGATCCAGACCTGGTGAAGCTTCGGCAGCCGGCTTTGGCTGGCCAGGTGCACGAACACCTGCTCCACGTCGGCGGTGAGTTGCGGGTCGGCGGTGAGGTGGCTCAGGTCGGTGTAGAGCCGCGCGGAGCGCGGGTTGTAGTTGCCGGTCGAGAGGTGGGCGTAGCGCACCAGCTTCTGTCCTTCACGCCGGGTCACCAGCAGCATCTTGGCGTGCGTCTTGAGGCCGACGACGCCGTAGACCACCTGCGCCCCCACCTTCTCCAGGGCCTCGGCCCAGTTGATGTTCGCTTCCTCGTCGAAGCGGGCCTTGAGCTCCACCACGACCGTCACTTCCTTGCCCAGGCGCACGGCCTCCCGCAGCAGCTCCATCATCTGCGAGTCGTTGCCGGTGCGGTAGATGGTCTGCTTGATCGCGAGCACCTGCGGGTCGTTCACCGCCTCGCGCAGGAAGGCCAGCACGCCGTCGAAACTCTCGTACGGCTGGTGGATCAGGACGTCGCGCTTCTTCAGCTGCTCGAAGATCGGCCGGCCGGGCACCAGCCCGCGCGGGAAGCCCGGCGTGTGGACGGGAAAGAGCAGTTTCGGCGCGTCGACCAGGTCGATCATCTGCTGCAGGCGCACCAGGTTCACCGGACCGTGCACGCGGTACAGCGCGTCCTCCGGCAGGCCGAACTGCCGCAGCAGGAAGTCGGAGAGGTGTTCCGAGCAGCCGGCCGAAACCTCCAGCCGCACCGCCTGGCCGTAGTGCCTCTGCTGCAGGCCCAGCCGGAGCGCCGTGCGCAGGTTGCGCACCTCTTCCTCGCCGACCGCGACGTCGGAGTGGCGCGTCAGCCGGAACTGCGAGAACTGCCCGACCTCGCGGCCCGGGAACAGCAGGTCCAGGTGCGCGCGGATCACGCTCGACAGCGACACCAGCAGCCTGCGCTTGCCGGACACGGCGGCGGGCATGGGGATCAGCCGGGGCAGCACGCGCGGCACCTTGACGATGGCGATCTCGTTCTCGCGGCCGAAGGCATCCTTGCCGGACAGCCGCACGATGAAGTTGAGCGACTTGTTGGCGACCTGCGGGAACGGGTGCGCGGGGTCGAGGCCGACCGGGATCAGCAGTGGCCGCACCTGCTTCTCGAAGTGGTCGTGCACCCAGGCCTTCTGCTTCGCATCGCGCTCGCCGTGCGAAACGATCGCGATCCCGTGGCGCGCGAACGCCGGCATCAGCTGCTCGTTGTAGACGGCGTACTGGCGCTCGACCAGTGCGTGGGCGGCTGCCGCCAGCTTCTGGAAGCTGCGCACGGTGTACGGGCCCTTGAGCTCGCCGGCCTGGGCGGCGGAAAGGTGGTCGGCCGCGCGCACCTCGAAGAACTCGTCGAGGTTGGAGGAGACGATGGTCAGGAACCGCAGCCGCTCGAGCAGCGGCACGTCGTCCCGCAACGCCCAGTCGAGCACCCGCTCATTGAAGGCCAGGATGCTATGGTCGCGGTCGAGGAAGGGAACGTGCTTGGGCGCGGCGTCGCACATGGCGGCGGATGGATGACGGTTTCGTGGCAGTTTCGAGCCCGGTTATGACGGCCTCATGACAGTCCCGTGACGGCCGCCGGCGTCCCGCCGCTGGGCGCGGCCCGCCGTGCGGGGACGAGGAAGCTCGCGAACAGCGCCGACGCCTCGCCCCAGCTGAAGTCCAGCGCCCGCAGGCGCGCGTCGTGGCGCGACACCGACAAGGCGGTGCCGGTGGCGCGCCGCAGGTCCTCGTGCATGGCGCCGCCGAGGCGGCCGGTGCCGTCCTCGTCGGGCTGCTCCAGCACGGTCAGGGGGCCGTCGACGGGATAGGCGGCCACGGGCGTCCCGCAGGACATGGCCTCCACCATGACCAGGCCGAAAGTGTCGGCCCGGCTGGGAAAGACGAACACGTCGGCGGCCGCATACAGCTTCGCGAGTTCGGGCCGGGGCAGCAGGCCCACCCAATGCACGTGCGGGTACTTCTGCTTGAGCGCCGCCTCCACCGGCCCGACGCCGCACACGACCTTGGTCCCGGGAAAGTTCATCTCCAGGAAGGCGGAGATGTTCTTCTCGTACGAGACGCGGCCCACGAACAGCGCGACCGGGCGCGAGGCGTTCTCCAGGCCGGGGAAGGTGCCGGGTTCGGGCCGGAACGCGAACAGGTCGGTGTCGACGCCGTGGGTCCAGGCGCGCAGGTTGCGGAAGCCGCGCGCCTGCAGTCCTTCCAGCACGCTGCGCGTCGGCACCATCACGCCGGACGAAGGCGCGTGGAAGTGGCGGAACAAGGCATAGCCCCAGGCGAGCGGCAGCTTCACGGCCGCGTTCGCGATCTCGGGGAACTTGGTGTGGAAGGCGGTCGTGAAGGCCAGGCCGCGGCGCAGGCAGTAGCGCCGCGCGGCCCAGCCGAGCGGTCCTTCGGTCGCGATGTGGATGGCATCCGGCTGGAAGGCATCCAGCTTGTCGGCCACCGGCCGGCCCGGCGACACCGCGAGGTCGATGCCGGGGTAGCCGGGGCACGGACGGGTCGGGAACTGCCCGGGGTCGATCACCTGCACCTGGTGCCCGCCCGCGCGCAGGTGGCGCACCAGTTCCAGCAGCGTCGTGACGACGCCGTTCACCTGGGGCGTCCAGGCGTCGGTGACCAATGCGATCTTCATGCGGCCTCCACCAGGGCGCGGTGCCCCACGGGTTGGGATTCGGCGGGCTGCCACAGCACCAGTTCCAGCCGGCCGTCGAAGTGTTCGACCAGCGCGGTGCGGCTTTCGACCCAGTCGCCGTCGTTGCAGTAGAGGACGCCGTCGATCTCGCGCATCTCGGCGCGATGGATGTGGCCGCAGACCACGCCGTCGTGGCCGAGCCGCCGGGCCTCGTGCGCCACCGCGCGTTCGAAGTCGGTCACGTAGTTCAGCGCCTTCTTCACCTTGTGCTTCAGGTAGGCGGAGAGCGACCAGTACGGCAGCCCGAACCACTGCCGCGCGCGGTTGACGTGCCGGTTCATGCGCAGCGTCCACTCGTACATGGCATCGCCCACGAAGGCCAGCCACTTCGCGCACTGGATGACGCCGTCGAAGCGGTCGCCGTGCACGACCCACAGCCGCTGCCCGGTGGCCGTGACGTGCACCGCCTCCTCGCGGACCTCGATGCCGCCGAAATGGTGGCCGTCGAACTGGCGGGCGAACTCATCGTGGTTACCCGGCACATAGACGACGCGGCAGCCCTTGCGCGCCCGCCGCAGGAGCTTCTGCACCACGTCGTTGTGCGACTGCGGCCAGTACCAGCGCTTGCGCAGCTGCCAGCCGTCGACGATGTCGCCGACGAGGTAGAGCGTGTCGCTGGGATGCGCCTTCAGGAAGTCGAGCAGCGGCCCGGCCTGGCAGCCGGCCGTCCCCAGGTGGATGTCGGAGATGAAGATGGCGCGGTAGCGCAAGGCCCCCGGCGCGTCATCGCCCTCGTCCGCCGCGGAGGGTCGGAAAGCGTCGACCAGGAACCCCGAGGCGTCGAAGGCGGCACGCATGTCAGGTCCCCAGGAAGTGCTTGCGGTACCGGGGCGCCAGGTCCTGGATGCGCATCAGCATCGGCAGGTCCGCCGTGTTGAAGTCCGGGTCCCAGGCCGGCGGGCCCAGCACCTTGGCGCCCAGGCGCAGGTAACCCTTGATCAGCGCGGGCGGCTCCACCGGCAGGCTGCCGTCCAGTTGCTCCACCGGCAGCGGCAGGCGGGGCGTGACCTGGTGCTCGATCGGCGCCAGGTGCGTCTGCCGCAGCTGCTGCCAGACGCTGGCCGCGGTGTCGCCGCTGACGACGCCGTTGTGCAGCATCGGGATGCTGGCGCAGCCGATCATGGTGTCCAGGGCGTTGCGCTGCATGAAGCTGCCGAGCGCGCCCCACAGCGCCAGGATCACCCCGCCCTGCCGATGCCGCGCGTCGACGCAGCTGCGCCCGAGTTCCACCATGCGTTCGCGCAGCTGCCGCAGCCGCCACAGGTCGAACTCGCCGTCCGAGTAGAAGCTGCCGACGCGGCGCGCCTGCGCGGGAGTGAGCACCCGGTAGGTGCCGATCACTTCGCCGCTGGCCTCGTCGCGCACCAGCAGGTGCTCGCAGTATTCGTCGAACAGGTCCACGTCGTGGCCGGCGACCGCCGTGTCCAGCCGCGCGCCCATCTCTTCGGAGAACACGCGGAAGCGCAGCCGCTGCGCCTCCCTCACTTCGTCCAGGTGGCGCGCCCAGGTGACGGCGAGGCCGCCAGTGCGCGCCGCAGCCGCCGGAGCAGTCTCAGGACGGTGAAGCGACCCCCGGGGCAGGGCTTGCGGCGAGAAGGGCAGCGTGGGCTGGGGCAGATCGTTCATGACGGCTCCTGCGTGGATGTGAAGGAGTCTGCTGCCCCGCAATGACCGCCGCATGGCAGTTCCGTGGCAGCTTCATGACGTCGTGCGGACGACGATTCCACTTTTCCCGAAATACAGTATCATCGGCACATGACCGAATCCGACGTCGTCAAGTCGCTCGCCGCGCTGGCCCAGCCCGTGCGGCTGCAGGTGTTCCGCGCCCTCGTCATCGCCGGGCCCCGCGGCATGACGCCCTCCACCATGGCGGAGGGGCTGGGCATCGCCGCCAGCTCGCTGTCCTTCCACCTCAAGGAACTCGCCAACGCGGGCCTGGTGACGCAGGAACGGGCCAGCCGCAACCTGATCTACCGCGCCGCCTTCGATCGCATGAACGCGTTGCTCGGATACCTCACCGAGAACTGCTGCGAAGGCGCCGCATGCGCCGTCGACCCGGCCGCCGCCTGCGGCTGCTGAATCCCACCCCCCCAAGGAGCTGACATGCGATTCCACGTCCACGGCCACGTCGAAGACCTCCAGGCGAGCATCGCCTTCTACTCCCGCATGTTCGGCGCGGCGCCGGTGCGCACCGAGACCGACTACGCGAAGTGGCACCTGGAGAACCCGCGCCTGAACTTCGCCATCAGCACGCGCGGCTCGGCACCGGGCGTCGACCATCTCGGCTTCCAGGCCGATACGCCACAGGAACTGGCGGAGCTGAAGGCACGCGCGCAGGCGGCCGATGCGCCCGTCCTCGACGAGGGCGCCACCACCTGCTGCTATGCGAAGAGCGACAAGCACTGGGTCACCGATCCGCAGGGCATCGCCTGGGAGCACTTCCAGACCCTGGGCGACATCCCGGTGTTCGGCGAATCGCGCAAGGCGGCCCCGCCGCAAGCCGCGGACGCATCCGCCTGCTGCGCTCCGCGCGGCAAGCCCGTGGGCATCCCGGTGAACGCCGGCTCCGCCTGCTGCTGAAAGGCCTTGCCTGCGCCTCTCCGCTCGAGAGCCTCGACCGCCTCGCCGTCCAGAAACAGGTGCGTGCCATCGCCCGTCCATGACCACCCACGTCCTCATCCTCTGCACGCACAACTCCGCGCGCAGCGTCCTCGCCGAGGGCATGCTGAACCACCTCGCGGCCCGCCTGGGCCGCGACGTGCGCGCGCACAGCGCCGGCAGCGCGCCCGGCGGCCGCATCAACCCCTTCGCGCTCGAAGCGCTGCGCAACGCCGGCGTCGCGGCCGACGGCTTCCGCAGCAAGAGCTGGGACGAGTTCACGACGTCCGACGCGCCGCCACTGTCCATCGTGATCACCGTGTGCGACAGCGCGGCGGCCGAGACCTGCCCTGTCTTCTTCGGCGGCAACGGCCAGCCCGTGAAGGTCCACTGGGGTTACCCCGATCCCTCCAACGCCGAAGGCGGCGAGGAAGGCCGGCGGCGTGCCTTCGAGCTCACGCGCCAGGCGCTCGGCTACCGCATGCTGCAGCTGCTTGCCCTGCCCCTCTCCACCATGGAGCGCCCGCAGCTGCAGCAGGCGCTCGAAGCCATCGCCGGGTCATGACTGCCTCCACCATCGCCGCGGACGCGGCGCCGCCGCCGCGCATCGGCTTTTTCGAACGCTACCTGTCCGTCTGGGTCGGGCTGTGCATCGCCGCGGGCATCCTGCTCGGCCAACTCGCGCCGGGGCTGGCGCGCGCCGTGGCCGCGATGGAAGTGGCGCGCGTGAACATCCCGGTCGGCATCCTCATCTGGGTGATGATCGTCCCGATGCTGTTGAAGATCGACTTCGCGGCGCTCGGGCAGGTGAAGGCGCACGCTCGCGGCATCGGCGTCACGCTCTTCATCAACTGGGCGGTCAAGCCCTTCTCGATGGCGCTGCTGGGCTGGATCTTCATCCGCCACGTCTTCGCGCCGTGGCTGCCCGCCGAACAGATCGACAGCTACATCGCGGGCCTGATCCTGCTGGCGGCCGCGCCCTGCACGGCGATGGTGTTCGTCTGGAGCCAGCTGTGCCGGGGCGACCCGTACTTCACGCTGTCGCAGGTGGCGCTGAACGACGCCATCATGGTCGTCGCGTTCGCGCCCATCGTGGCCCTGCTCCTGGGCCTGTCGTCGATCACCGTGCCCTGGGACACGCTGCTGGCCTCCGTGGGGCTGTACATCGTGGTGCCGGTGCTCATCGCGCAGGCCTGGCGCCGCGCGTTGCTGAAGCGCGGCGTGAAGCACTTCGAGCGCGTGGTCGCACGGCTGGGCCCGCTTTCCATCGCGGCGCTGTTGCTCACGCTCGTCCTGCTGTTCGCCTTCCAGGGCGAGGCGATCCTGCGCCAGCCGCTGGTGATCGCCGTGCTCGCCGTGCCGATCCTCGTGCAGGTGGTGCTGAACTCGGGCCTGGCCTACTGGCTGAATCGCCGCATGGGCGTGCAGCACTGCGTGGCCGGCCCCTCGGCCCTGATCGGTGCCAGCAACTTCTTCGAACTCGCGGTCGCCACGGCGATCAGCCTGTTCGGCTTCCAGTCCGGCGCTGCCCTCGCCACCGTGGTGGGCGTGCTGATCGAGGTCCCCCTCATGCTGGCGGTGGTGGCGGTGGTGAACCGCAGCCAGGGCTGGTACGAGGCGGGGGCCAGTCGCGCAGCTGCGCGATGATCCAGCGCGGGTCGTCCAGCGGCAGGTCGTGGCCCGCACGCGGATGCTCGTGCAGGGGGCAGGCCCAGGCCTGCGCCAGGGCGCGCGAGCAACGCACGTCCACCAGCCGGTCGTGCGTCGACGCCAGCAGCAGCAGTGGAACACCGGGACGGCGGCGAGGCGGCCGGTAGCCGGCCGCGGCCCACAGCTGCCGCCATACGTTCAGGCGCGCCACCGGCGACTCCCGTGCATACCGTGCCCACGCGGCGGCCGTGTCGGCGTCCACCGGCAGGTTGCTGGTCAGGCGCAGGACGCGGCGCTCGCGCGCCTGCGCATCGCGCAGGAGGGACAAGGCGGCAAGTTCCAGCAGGGCCCGCGGCCGCATGCGGTGCCACGGCGGCGAGAAGCGGCCCAGGCTGCTGTTGACGAGAACGCATCCCTGCACTTCCCCGGGATGGCGCAATGCCCATTCCGTGGCCACCATCCCGCCGAGCGAGACGGCGACCAGGACGTACGGCGGCGGATGCGAGGCCGCCACGGCCCGGCGCACGTCCTGCGCGATCCCGTGCAAGGTCGACGGCGTCCGCAGGTGCCGGCGGCTGCCATTGCCCGCGAGGTCCACCGCCACGACCTCGTCGCCCGCCGGCACGCTGGCGGCGAGCAGCCCGCGGAACGCTCCCCAGTGCCGCGCTTCCCGCGCCAGTCCGCGCAGCAGGACCCACGTCGTCATGCGACCGCCGAATACCAGAGCGCCAGCGCGCGGCGGTGATGGGTGGCGCGTGCTTCCGCGTCCGGCAGCCACAAGGCATATCCCGCGGCGGCGCGCAACGCGAAATCCAGCAGCGGCAGGTGCCGGCGCAGCACGCGCTGCTCGCGGTGCGCGATCAGCGGGTTGAAGATGCCGGCGCGCGAGAACAGCTGGCGCGGGTTCTTCTTCACCCAGAGCCAGGAGCCCATCTCCAGCGTGAGCGGCAGGAACACGCCGGCCTGCGAGCGCAGCAGCAGGTGGTCCCAGAGGTCGCCATGCGCCAGGTACTGCCGGCTTTGCGGCTCCACCACGTACGGATGGTGCGAGTGGCTGCGGACGAAGATCTCGTGCAGCGCATGCAGTTCGGCCAGGTGGCGCATGGGCGCCCGGCGGTGCGCGAACGGGAACCAGAGCCGGTCCCGCACGCCGAACCCGGAATGGCAGTCCAGCGCGAGGCTGAAGGGACGGCCCTGCAGCTCCCGCTCGACCCAGGTGCACACCGCGGCGCTTTCCGCTTCCATGCCCTCCCCTGCGCGGCCGCGGTACCACGGAAGGCGTCGCGACAGCCGCTGGCCGCCGACCGGCCAGGGCGCGCCGTCCAACGCATCGAGCGGCGCATTGCGCATCAGGTCGACGCCCCTCGGGTTGGACCGCGTCCCCCGCAGCATCCCGCCGGGATTCACGAGCGGCATGAACAGCACGCGCACCTGCCGCAGAAGCTGGTGCAGCGATGCGTCCCAAGCCAGTCGCGTGACGAGATGGAGCAGGAAGGCGGTCACCACGCGGGCGCCGATCCGCTCCAGTCCGTGCACGCCGCCGAAATAGCCCACGGCCGGGACCGCGGGATCCGGGTTGCCGAGCGTGACCGCGTGCACCGGCAGGCCTGCGCTGTCGCAGGCGACCTCGCTGCGCAGGTGCGCGCCACCGAGGGCGATCACGCGCTCCAGCTCCTCGAGTTCGGGCAGCACCTTGCTTCGCACAGCGCGGCAGCTTAGACGATGCGGCTGTCATGAAAGTGCCATGCAGCGCCGCTGCGCCGCATCCGGCGCGGGCCGCGGCGGCCTAGAAGCGCACGCCGGCGGAAAAGCGCAGGCTGTCCGGCGCGCCCAGCGCACGCATCGGCGACTCGTACGCCAGCCGCAGGTAGGCGTCCTGGAGGTCGTAGCGCACGGCCAGGCCGAGCCGTTCCTGCCCGAGCTGGCGCGTGACGTGCATCGAAAGCGCGCCGCCGCCGGCGAAGCGGTAGCCGCCGCCGACACTCAGGAGGTCGGTGTCCAGGCTGCGGCCCACGCCTACGCGTGCGAACCAGCGGTGCCCGGCTTCCAGCGAGAGGCCGTTGCCGTAGGTGGCACCCGCCGCGGCCAGCCGCACCGGGCCCCAGGCCAGCAGCGGTTCATGGGTGGCGAGCTCCGGCTCCAGCAGCAGCGAAGGCACCGTCAGCGCGTAGTTGGGGGACAGCGCCTGCGCCTGCACGCCGCCCGCGACAGCGACGCCCGCCAGCAGCCAGGGCAGGCAACGGAGGGTGCGACGCGGGGCGGAGGCCATGAAATCAATGTAGACCTGCGGCCGCGCTCCTGCCCAGTGATGGATTTCCTATGTGGCCCGCTCGCGACGGCCGGCCGCCGAACGGTGCTAGACGGGCGCCAGGCTGTGGCGCGGGCCCTGCGGCAACTGCACCACGATGGTGTCCCCGGCCCGCACCACCCCGCCCCGCCGGACCACCGCCATGACGCCCGCCTTGCGCACCAGGGCGCCGGCGGCGTCCCGATCGAGCACGGCGGACGCCAGCCCGGGCTGGAAGCGGTCGATCTGGCTGCAGGGATTGCGCAGGCCGGTCAGTTCCACCTCCGCTGCGTCGCCCAGGCGCAGCACGGTGCCGGCGGGCAGTGCCAGCAGGTCGACGCCGCGCGTGGTGACGTTCTCCCCGAGGTCGCCGGGGAACACGGTGAAGCCGCGTTCCACCAGCTCGTCGAACAGTTCCGCGTGCAGCAGGTGGACCTGCCGCAGGTTGGGGGCCGAGGGATCGCGTTTCACGCGCGAACGGTGCTTCACGGTGGCGCCTGCATGCGCGTCGCCTTCCACGCCCACGCCCTCGACCAGGGTGATCGCTTCTTCGGCGTACTTGCTGAATTCGTGCCCGCTGCTGCGATGCACCGCGAGCACGCTGCCGGTCATACGGCGCGCACCGCCTCGGCCAGGCGCTCGGCGCCGCGTTGCGCGACCTGCGCCTCGCTCGCCTCCACCATCAGTCGCAGCAGCGGTTCGGTGCCGCTGGCGCGGATCAGGACGCGGCCGGCCCCCGCGAGCTCCTTTTCGAGCCGCTCGCATTCGGCCGAAAGCTTCGTGTTCTTCTTCCAGTCCTGCCCGGGCGCCAGCCGCACGTTGATCAGCGTCTGCGGGAACAGCGTCACCTTCTCCAGCAGTTGCGACAGCGTCTTGCCGCTGCGCGCGCACGCCTTGAGCACCTGCAGCGCGCTGATCAGGCCGTCGCCGGTGGTGTGCTTGTCCAGGCACAGCAGGTGGCCCGAGCCCTCGCCGCCGAGGATCCAGCCGCGCTTTTCCAGTTCCTCCAGCACGTAGCGGTCGCCGACCTTGGCCCGCACGAACTCGATGTCCTGCGCCTTCAGCGCGAGTTCGACGGCCATGTTGGTCATGAGCGTGCCCACCGCACCGGGCACGCGCTGCCCCTGGGCGACGCGGTCCATCGCCATCAGGTACAGCAGCTCGTCGCCGTTGTACAGGCGGCCCTGCGCGTCGACCATCTGCAGGCGGTCGGCGTCGCCGTCGAGCGCGATGCCGAAGTCGGCCTGGTTGGCCCGCACCGCGGCGACCAGCGCCTCGGGGTGCGTGGCGCCGACGTGGTCGTTGATGTTCAGGCCATCGGGCGCGCAGCCGATGCAGAACACTTCCGCGCCCAGCTCGTGGAACACCTTGGGCGCGATGTGGTACGCCGCGCCGTGCGCCGAGTCGACGGCGATCTTCATGCCCTTGAGCGTCAGCTCCTGCGAGAAGCTGCTCTTGCAGAACTCGATGTAGCGCCCCGCCGCGTCGTCCAGGCGCCGGGCCTTGCCCAGCGAAGCGGAGTCGGCCCACTGCGGCTTCTCCTCGAGGGCGGCCTCGACCTCGCGCTCCCAGGCGTCCGGCAGCTTGGTGCCCTGCGCGCTGAAGAACTTGATGCCGTTGTCGGGAAAGGCGTTGTGGCTGGCGCTGATCACCACGCCGAGGCTGGCGCGCTGCGCGCGCGTCAGGTACGCCACGCCGGGCGTCGGCAGCGGGCCGAGCAGCACCACGTCGACGCCGGCGGAATTGAAGCCTGACTCCAGCGCGCTTTCCAGCATGTAGCCGGAGATGCGCGTGTCCTTGCCAATCAGCACCGTCGGGCGCTCCTCGGTGCGCTTGAGCACGCGGCCCACGGCGTGCCCCAGGCGCAGCACGAAGTCGGGCGTGATGGGCGGCTCGCCGACCGTGCCACGGATGCCGTCGGTGCCGAAGTAAGTCCTGCTCATGTCGATCTTTCCTGCGGCCCTGCCGCCGATTGCATGGCGCCCCAAACCTTGAGCGCCGCCACTGTCTCCCGCACGTCGTGCACCCGCACCACGCGCGCCCCCCGGTCCGCGGCCAGCAAGGCCGCGGCCACGCTCGCCGGCACGCGCTCGTGCACCGGTGCGCCGGTCACCGTCCCCAGCGAGGACTTGCGCGACCAGCCCGCCAGCAGCACGTGGCCGTCGGCCAGCAACTCCCGCTGGCGCGCCAGCAGGGCGAAGTTCTGTGCCACCGTCTTGCCGAAGCCGATGCCCGGGTCCCAGCAGATGCGGTCCTGCGCCACGCCGCGTTCCCGCAGCACCGCGCTGCGCTCGCGCAGGAACGCCAGCACTTGCGGCACCGCATCGCCCTCCATCGGCGCACGCTGCATCGTCCGCGGTTCGCCGTGCATGTGCATCAGGCAGATGGCGCAGGCGGGATGCGCGGCGACGACGTCCAGCGCGCCGGGCTGGCGCAGCGCGCAGACGTCGTTGACGATGTCGGCGCCGAGGTCCAGCACCTGCCGCATGACCTGCGCCTTGTAGGTGTCCACCGAGACCGGCACGCCCAGCTTCACGGCCTCGCGCACCACCGGCAGCACGCGCGCGAGCTCGTCCTCCATCGACACCGGCGCGATGCCCGGGCGCGTCGACTCGCCGCCCACGTCGAGGATGTCCGCACCCTCGCGCAGCAGCTGCTCGCAATGCGCGAGCGCCGCCCGCGTGCTGGCGAAATGCCCGCCGTCCGAGAAGGAGTCGGGCGTGACGTTGACGATGCCCATCACCAGCGGACGATCGAGGTCCAGGGTGAAGCGGGAGGTCTGCCAGCGCATGGTCGCGATTGTGCGCCAGCCGGAAATGCGCGAAGGGGCCACGAGGGCCCCTTCGGCACGGTTCCGGCGGGATTTACGCGGCGTTCGGTGCCGGGTCGGCACCCACGGCCGGGCCGGAGCCGCCAGCCGGCGGCGTGCGGGGCGTGAAGTCCTTGGGCGGACGCGGCTCCTTGCCGGCCATGATGTCGTCGATCTGCTCGGCGTCGATGGTCTCCCACTCGAGCAGCGCCTTGGCCATGCGGTGCATCTTGTCGCTGTTGTCCTCGATGAGCTTGCGCGCCAGGGCGTACTGCTCGTCGATGATGCGGCGCACCTCGGCGTCGACCTTCTGCATGGTCTGCTCGGAGATGCTGGTGGTCTTGGTGACCGAGCGGCCCAGGAAGACTTCGCCCTCGTTCTCCGCGTACACCATCGGGCCCAGCGCGTCGGTCATGCCGTAGCGCATGACCATGTCGCGCGCCAGGTGGGTCGCGCGCTCGAAGTCGTTGGAAGCGCCGGTGGTCATCTGGTTCATGAACACCTCTTCCGCGATGCGGCCGCCGAACAGCATGCTGATCTGGTTCAGCATGTACTCGCGGTCGTAGCTGTAGCGGTCCTTCTCGGGCAGGCTCATCGTCACCCCCAGCGCGCGGCCGCGCGGGATGATGGTGACCTTGTGCACCGGGTCGCACTTGGGCAGCAGCTTGCCGATGATGGCGTGGCCGGCCTCGTGGTACGCGGTGTTGCGGCGCTCTTCCTCGGGCATGACCATGGACTTGCGCTCGGGGCCCATGATGATCTTGTCCTTGGCCTTCTCGAAGTCCTGCATCTCCACCACGCGCGCGTTGCGGCGGGCGGCCATCAGGGCGGCTTCGTTGCACAGGTTGGCCAGGTCGGCGCCGGACATGCCCGGCGTGCCGCGCGCGATGATCGCGGGGGCGACGTCCTGCCCGATCGGGATCTTGCGCATGTGCACGTTCAGGATCTGCTCGCGGCCGCGGATGTCCGGCAGCGTCACGTAGACCTGGCGGTCGAAGCGGCCGGGGCGCAGCAGCGCGGCGTCGAGGATGTCCGGGCGGTTGGTCGCGGCGACCACGATCACGCCCAGGTTGGTCTCGAAGCCGTCCATCTCGACCAGCATCTGGTTGAGGGTCTGCTCGCGCTCGTCGTTGCCGCCGCCCAGGCCGGCGCCGCGCTGGCGGCCGACCGCGTCGATCTCGTCGATGAAGATGATGCAGGGGGCGTTCTTCTTCGCGTTCTCGAACATGTCGCGCACGCGGGCCGCGCCCACACCGACGAACATCTCGACGAAGTCGGAGCCGGAGATCGAGAAGAACGGCACCTTGGCTTCGCCGGCGATGCCCTTGGCCAGCAGCGTCTTGCCGGTGCCCGGGGGGCCGACCAGCAGCAGGCCGCGCGGGATGCGGCCACCGAGCTTCTGGAATTTCTGCGGGTCCTTCAGGAAGTCGACGACCTCCTTGACCTCTTCCTTGGCCTCGTCGCAACCGGCGACGTCGGCGAAGGTGATCTGGTTGCTGCTCTCGTCGAGCATGCGCGCCTTGCTCTTGCCGAAGCTGAAGGCGCCGCCCTTGCCGCCGCCCTGCATCTGGCGCATGAAGTAGATCCACACCCCGATCAGCAGCAGCATCGGGCCCCAGCTAACCAGCAGGGTCATGAGCAGGGAGCCTTCTTCGCGCGGCTTGACGTCGAACTTGACGCCGTTGGTGATGAGGTCACCGACCAGGCCGCGGTCGAGGTAGGTGGCGGTGGTGCGCACCTTGCGGTCGTCCGTCGTGATCGCCACGATCTCGGTGCCGCCCTGGCCCTCCTGGATGACCGCGTTCTTGATCTGCTTGTTGCGCACCTGCTCCAGGAAGTCCGAGTAGCCGACGACGGAGGCTCCGGCCGCGCCGCGGGTGTCGAACTGCTTGAAGACGGTGAATAACACCAGTGCGATCACCAGCCAGACGGCGATCTTGGAAAACCACTGATTGTTCAAACTGAATCTCCGGGACGGACGAAGGGCCCTTACTGGGCACAAGTGCCGCCCATTCTATGGGTTTCAACGGGTGGAACGATCTAAATTTACTACGCGCTCCATAGGCGGACGAGCCACCTTGATGCCGGACAAACCCCCACGCCGCGGGGCTTTTGTCACGCCCTGGGCTTGGGGCCGATGCCGACCAGGAAGGTTTCCGACGACTTGTCGCGCGAAGCCTTGGGTTTGACCGGCTTCACGATGCGGAATTCTTGCTTGAACAGCTTCACCAGCTGGCTGTAGCCGCTGCCGTGAAATACTTTGCAGACGAGCGCGCCCTCGGGCTTCAGGTGGGCATGGGCGAACTCGATGGCGAGTTCCACGAGGTGTTCGATCCGGGCGGCATCGGAGGACGGGATGCCCGACAGGTTGGGCGCCATGTCCGAAACCACGGCGTCCACCTTGCGGCCGCCCAGGGCGGCGCCCAGTTCCGCGGCCGGCCCCGGCTCCCGGAAGTCGCCCTGGATGAAGGTGACGCCTTCCACCGGCTCCATGGGGAGGATGTCGAGGGCGAAGATCTGCCCCTCCAGCACCCCGGCGGCCGCGCCTTCCGGCGCCAGCCGGCGCCGCACGTACTGGCTCCAGGCGCCGGGCGCGGAACCGAGGTCGACCACCAGGTGGCCGGGCTTGATCAGCCCGAGCGCCTCGTCGATCTCCTTGAGCTTGTACGCGGCGCGGGCGCGGTAGCCCTCCTTCTGCGCAAGCTTCACATAGGGGTCGTTGACATGGTCGTTCAACCACGCCTTGTTGACCTTCTTGCTCTTCGTCTTGACTTTCATGTTCCTGTGCGCCGGCAACCGATAATACGGGGATGCCAGCAATCCAATTGAGTGTGGCCGAGCGCAAGGCGCATCGGGCCGAAGCCCATCACCTCGACCCCGTGGTGATGATCGGCAACGACGGCCTCACGCCCGCCGTCGTCAAGGAAACCGACGCCGCCCTGAACGCCCACGGCCTGATCAAGGTGCGCGTCCTCGGCGACGACCGGGAGGCCCGCGAGGCCATGTACCAGGAGCTGGCCGACAAGGTGAGCGCGGCCCCGATCCAGCACATCGGCAAACTGCTGGTCCTGTGGCGGCCGAAGCCGAAGAAGGTGAAGGCCGAGGACGAGGACCGCAAGCCGGGCCCGCGCGAGTTCAAGGTGGTCAAGAACTCCAGCCGCGGTGGCCAGCGGCCCGAGGTGAAGCGGGTGCGGGTGCTGGGCAACCAGCGGCTGACGACGGGGGGCATGGTCAAGAAGTCCAAGCCCAAGCAGAAGTCGGTCAAGAAGACGCGGACCGACTGAGCCCGCCCACCCGCCACAGCACCACCAGCGCGCACAGCCACTGCACGGCATAGAGGGCCGTGCCGGCGCTGTGCCACAGCTGCAGGTTCTCGCGCGCCTCGATCCGCGGCGCCACGGCGAACTGCTGCAGGAAGGCGCCCAGCATGCCGAGCAGCACGTAGACCAGCGCGCCCTGCGCCCAATCCATGCGCGGGGTGCCGTCCTGGCGCGCGCCCAGGAGCAGCAGGCCGGCGCAGGCCAGGCTGAGCCACGACTGCCCCTCGAAGAGCCGGGCGGCCAGGCTGCCGGCGATGCGGGGCGAATCCGCGTGGGCGAACAGCAAGGGAACGGCCAGGAAGCCGGTCGCCGTCAGGCTCCCCCACCACAGGGCGGAGGCGAGCAGCGGGAGCCGGGCCTTCCAGTCCACGTCAAATGTAGTGGACGGCGACGATTTCGTAGCGCTTGGTGCCGCCGGGCGCTTCCACCACCGCGACGTCGCCCTCTTCCTTGCCGATCAGCGCGCGGCCGATCGGGCTGGAAACGTTGATCAGGCCCTGCTTCAGGTCGGCCTCGTCCTCGCCGACGATCTGGTACTTCACCTTCTCGCCGCTGGTTTCCTCTTCCAGTTCGACCGTGGCGCCGAAGACCACCCGCCCACCGGCGTCGACGTTCGCCGGATCGATGATCTGCGCCGCCGCCAGCTTGCCCTCGATCTCCTGGATGCGGCCTTCGATGAAGCCCTGGCGGTCCTTGGCGGCGTCGTACTCGGCGTTCTCGGACAGGTCGCCCTGCGCGCGGGCCTCGGCGATCGCCTGGATCACGCCCGGGCGGTCCACCGTCTTCAGGCGGTGCAGTTCGGCCTTGAGCTTCTCGGCGCCGCGGGTGGTGATGGGGATGGTGGCCATGGGAAAGCGTCTCCTGCAAAAAGCAAACCGCCGAACGTTGCCGCCCGGCGGTTGTGGGTTGCCCCGATTATAAAACCGGCCTCAGGCCAGCTGGGCGTGCATTTCCTGCACCGAAATGACGTCCAGGTTGTCCATGGCGCGCATGCCTTCGACCGCGGCCTCCGCCCCGGCGATGGTCGTGAACGTCGTGACGCGCGCCAGCAGCGAGGAGGTGCGGATCGCCCGCGAATCGGCGATCGCGTTGCGGCGCTCCTCCACGGTGTTGATCACCATCACGATCTCGTTGTTCTTGATCATGTCGACCACGTGCGGGCGGCCTTCGGTGACCTTGTTGACCGTCTCGCAGGCGATGCCGGCGGCGGTGATGGCGGCGGCCGTGCCCTTGGTGGCGGCAATCGCGAAGCCCATCGCCGCCAGCTGGCGCGCGACTTCCACCGCGCGCGGCTTGTCGCTGTTCTTGACGGTCAGGAACACCTTGCCGGTGGACTTGCCGTTGGCGTCCAGCGGCCGCGGCAGGCGCTCGCCGGCGCCGAGCTGGGCCTTCACGAAGGCTTCGCCGAAGGTCTTGCCCACGCCCATCACCTCGCCGGTGGACTTCATCTCCGGCCCCAGGATGGTGTCCACGCCCGGGAACTTCACGAACGGGAACACCGCTTCCTTCACGCTGAAGTAAGGCGGCGTCACTTCCTGGCCGATGCCCTGCTTCTCCAGCGTCTGGCCGACCATGCAGCGCGCGGCGACCTTGGCCAGCTGGATGCCGGTGGCCTTGGACACGTAGGGCACGGTGCGCGAGGCGCGCGGGTTCACTTCGAGCACGAAGATGACGTCCTGGCCGTCCTTTTCCTGGATGGCGAACTGCACGTTCATCAGGCCGATCACGTTCAACGCCTTGGCCATGGCGGCGGTCTGGCGCTTGAGCTCGTCGACCGTCGCCTTCGACAGCGAATACGGCGGCAGGGAGCAGGCGGAGTCGCCCGAATGCACGCCGGCCTGCTCGATGTGCTCCATCACGCCGCCGATGAACACGTTGCCGGTGCCGTCGGCGATGCAGTCGACGTCGCATTCGACGGCGTCGTTCAGGAAGCGGTCCAGCAGCACCGGCGAGTCGTTGGAGACCTTCACGGCCTCGCGCATGTAGCGTTCGAGGTCGCGCTGCTCGTGCACGATCTCCATCGCCCGGCCGCCCAGCACGTAGCTCGGGCGCACCACCAGCGGGTAGCCCAGGGCCTCGGCCTTCTGCAGCGCCTCGGCTTCCGTCCGCGCGGTGGCGTTGGGCGGCTGGCGCAGGCCCAGTTCGTGCAGCAGCTTCTGGAAGCGCTCGCGGTCTTCCGCGGCGTCGATCATGTCCGGCGACGTGCCGATGATGGGCACGCCCTCGGCCTCCAGGCCCAGCGCCAGCTTCAGCGGCGTCTGGCCGCCGTACTGCACGATCACGCCGGTGGGCTTTTCCTTGTCGACGATCTCCAGCACGTCCTCGAGCGTCAGCGGCTCGAAGTACAGGCGGTCGGAGGTGTCGTAGTCGGTCGAGACCGTCTCGGGGTTGCAGTTGACCATGATGGTCTCGTAGCCGTCCTCGCGCAGGGCGAGCGCGGCGTGCACGCAGCAGTAGTCGAACTCGATGCCCTGGCCGATCCGGTTGGGCCCGCCGCCCAGAACCATGATCTTCTTCCGGTTCGTCGGCTCGGCCTCGCACTCTTCCTCGTAGGTCGAGTACATGTAGGCGGTATTGGTCGCGAACTCGGCGGCGCAGGTGTCCACGCGCTTGTAGACCGGGCGCACCCCCAGCTTCTTGCGCAGGTCGCGCACGGCCTTGTCGCTGGTCTTGAGCAGCTTGGCGAGGCGGCGGTCGCTGAAACCCTTGCGCTTGAGCGCGCGCATGGTGGCGGCGTCCAGCTGCTCCAGCGCCTTCGCGCCGTGCTTCTCGGCCACCTGGTCCAGCTCGAGTTCGATCTTCACGATCTCCTCGATCTGCACCAGGAACCACTTGTCGATCTTGGTCAGGTCGTAGACCTCGTCGACGCTCAGGCCCATGCCGAAAGCGTCGCCCACGTACCAGATGCGTTCGGGGCCGGGCTCGCCCAGCTCCTTTTCCAGCACCTCGCGGTCGGTGGTCTTCTGGTTCAGGCCGTCGACGCCGACTTCCAGGCCGCGCAGGGCCTTCTGGAAGGATTCCTGGAACGTGCGGCCCATCGCCATCACCTCGCCCACCGACTTCATCTGCGTGGTCAGGCGGTCGTTGGCGTCCTTGAACTTCTCGAAGGCGAAGCGCGGGATCTTGGTGACGACGTAGTCGATCGAGGGCTCGAACGACGCCGGCGTCGCGCCGCCGGTGATCTCGTTGCGCAGCTCGTCGAGCGTGTAGCCCACGGCCAGCTTGGCCGCGACCTTGGCGATCGGGAAGCCGGTGGCCTTGGAAGCCAGCGCCGAGGAGCGCGACACGCGCGGGTTCATCTCGATGACGATCATGCGACCGTCCTTCGGGTTGATCGAGAACTGCACGTTCGAGCCGCCGGTGTCCACGCCGATCTCGCGCAGCACCGCCAGCGAGGCGTCGCGCATGATCTGGTATTCCTTGTCGGTCAGCGTCTGGGCCGGCGCCACCGTGATCGAGTCGCCGGTGTGCACGCCCATCGGGTCCAGGTTCTCGATGGAGCAGACGATGATGCAGTTGTCCTTCTTGTCGCGGACCACCTCCATCTCGTACTCCTTCCATCCGAGCAGCGATTCCTCGATCAGCAGCTCGTTGGTGGGCGAGGCTTCCAGGCCGCGCTTGCAGATCACCTCGAACTCCTCGGAGTTGTAGGCGATGCCGCCGCCGGTGCCGCCCAGGGTGAAGCTGGGACGGATCACGGTGGGGAAGCCGACGGTCTTCTGCACCGCCCAGGCCTCGTCCATCGAATGCGCGATGCCCGAGCGCGCCGAGCCCAGCCCGATGCGCGTCATCGCGTCCTTGAACTTCAGCCGGTCCTCGGCCTTGTCGATGGCCTCGGGAGTGGCGCCGATCAGCTCGCACTTGTACTTGTGCAGCACGCCGTTGCGCCACAGGTCCAGCGCGCAGTTCAGCGCCGTCTGGCCGCCCATGGTCGGCAGGATCGCGTCCGGCCGTTCCTTGGCGATGATCTTCTCCACCGTCTGCCAGGTGATCGGCTCGATGTAGGTGACGTCGGCGGTGGCCGGGTCCGTCATGATCGTCGCCGGGTTGGAGTTGATCAGGATGACCTTGTAGCCCTCCTCGCGCAGCGCCTTGCAGGCCTGCACGCCGGAGTAGTCGAACTCGCACGCCTGGCCGATGATGATCGGGCCGGCGCCGATGATCAGGATCGATTTGATGTCTTGACGCTTCGGCATGATTACTTCTTCTTCTCGTCCATCAGACCCGTGAAGCGGTCGAACAGATAACCAATGTCGTGGGGCCCGGGAGAGGCCTCGGGATGTCCCTGGAAGCAGAACGCGGGCTTGTCGGTGCGGGCCAGGCCTTGCAGCGTGCCGTCGAACAGGCTCACGTGGGTCGCGCGCAGGTTGGCGGGCAGCGTCTTTTCGTCCACCGCGAAGCCGTGGTTCTGGCTGGTGATGCTCACGCGGCCGGAGTCGAGGTCCTTCACCGGATGGTTCGCGCCGTGGTGGCCGAAGGGCATCTTGTAGGTCTTCGCGCCGGAGGCCAGCGCCATGATCTGGTGGCCCAGGCAGATGCCGAAGGTGGGGTAGCCCGCCTCGATCAGCTCCTTGGTCGCCTCGATCGCGTAGTCGCAGGGCTCAGGGTCACCGGGGCCGTTGGACAGGAACACCCCATCGGGCTGGAGCTTCCTCACTTCGGCGGCGGGCGTCTTCGCCGGCACGACGGTGACCTTGCAGCCGCGCTCGGCCAGCATGCGCAGGATGTTCTTCTTCACGCCGTAGTCGAAGGCGACCACGTGGTACTTGGGGTTCTCCAGGTGGCCGTAGCCGGTGCCGAGCTGCCACTCGGTCTGGTCCCATTCGTACGGCTGCGTGACCGAGACGACCTTGGCCAGGTCGAGCCCCGCCATCGAAGCGACGGCGCGCGCCTTGGCCACGGCTTCGTCGACCATCGCCGGCGTCGCCTCCTGCCCCGGCTGCAACGCCAGGATGCAGCCGTTCTGCGCCCCCTTGCTGCGCAGGATGCGGGTGAGCTTGCGGGTGTCGATGTTGGCGATGCCGACCGTCTTTTCGCGCTCCAGGTACTGCTGCAGCGTCATGTCGGCGCGGAAGCTGGAGGCGATTAGCGGCAGGTCGCGGATGATCAGGCCGGCGGCATGGACCTGCGTCGCCTCGACGTCTTCGGCATTGACCCCGTAGTTGCCGATGTGGGGGTAGGTCAGCGTGACGATCTGCTGGCGGTAGCTCGGGTCGGTCAGGATTTCCTGGTAGCCGGTGAGCGCCGTGTTGAACACGACTTCGCCGGTGGTGGAGCCTGCGGCGCCGATCGAGTTGCCGATAAAGACCGTGCCGTCTGCGAGCGCCAGGATGGCGGGCGGGAAGGCTCCCTGAAGCGACGAAAGCACTGGGTTCTCCGGATGGTGACGGCACGCCCAGAACGCGATCGAAAGCGAGCTCTCGATGTTGCTTTTGTCGGGGGAGAGGCTGTGATGCGCTACGGGCGTGGGGTTTGCGGGAAAGCCGCTGATTATAGCCCGGGCAGGCATTCACCCTCTCCCCGCGGGGGAGAGGATGGCGGTGCCGGCCGCGCTCAGCGGACCGGGGTTTCCGTCTGCCGGATCTGTCCGCCGCCCTCGACGCTGCCGCTGGTGGAGCCGGCGCCGTGGATGCGCTGCACGCAGGCCTCGCGGTCGGCGGGCGGCTGCGCCTCGCAACGCTGCGTGGCGTTGCGCAGGAGGTCCGTGCCAGGCGGGGCGGCCAGGCCGCCGCGCCGCGCTTCGTCACGGGACGCTCCCGCTTCCTTCAGGCAAGTCGCCCTGTCCTGCTGCGTCTGCCCGCGCAGGCAGCGCGCGCGTTCCTGTTCGTAGGTGGCCTGCGGCTGGGACAGGCCCGGGTCGGCCGCCCAGGCAGGAGAGAGCCCGGCGGCCAGGGCCAGCAGGGCGCCGCCGCAGCGGCGCTGGAGGCCCGCGTTCACGGCCGCACCAGGATCTCGTTGCGCACCGAGCGGACGCCCGAGACGTTGCGGGCGATGCTTTCGGCCGTGGAGCGCTCGGTGTTGTTCTTGGCAAAGCCCGACAGCATCACGGCGCCATTGAGTGTCTCCACCTTGATGCTGGAGGCGTCGACATCGCGGTTGTCGACGAAGCGCGCCTTCACGGTGGAGCTGATGACGGTGTCGTCGACATAGGCGCCGACCGATTCCTGGCCGCGCGTGACGGCGCAGCCGGAAAGGACCAGGAAGGAGGCAGCGAGGGCTGCGGCGGCGAGTTGGCGATGGATCATGGGATGTCTTTCGAAGTCGATGGAAGAAAAGATGCGGCGCGCCCGTTCAGACGCGGGGTTCGCCGTTGCGGTTGACGGTCACCGTGCGGCCGGGCGCGGACGCCATCTGCACGCGGTGCTGCTGGCCGCGGAACTGGTAGGTCACGTCCCAGTAGCCGGGCGTGGCCTGGGCGGGGTTGCCGTCGCAGCGGCGCACGTCCTGCGCCACGGTCGCCGGTGCGTTGTGGCGCCCGACCTGCGCGCCGAGCGCCGCGCCACCGACGGCGCCGCCCACCGTGGCGATCTGCTGGCCGCTGCCGCCGCCGACCTGGTGGCCGAGGATGCCGCCGAGGATGGCGCCGACCGCCGCTCCGGGAAGGTTGAGGCTGCCCTGGGACGAGGGCTGCTGCGAGACCTGCTCGCGCTCGATCCAGCAACGCTGTTCCGGCGTGCCGACCACGGCGCGGGCCGAGGTCACGTCGGCCTGGAACAGGCGCTCGTCACGGCGCCGGCGGAAATCCTGCGTCACCACGGGCATCGGCGCGTAGTCCGCCTCCGCCACCTGGCGGCTCGCGGGCAAGGGACGGACCGAAGAGATGCGGTCGTTCAGGCCCATCGCGGTCAGCGAAGGGTACTGGCCGGGGCGCAGCACGGTGCAGCGGCCCTGGAAGCGGTCGTTCTCGCAGGCCTCCCAGCGCTGCCCGACGACGACGACGGAGGATGCGCGGTTGTCGAAGCCGGAACGCTCGAGGCTGCCGACGCGCTGCGGCGTGCTGTAGCTGCGGCCCTGGAAGCCGTCCTTCTCGTAGAAGGTCACCTGCGCGGCCGCCTGCGTGCCGAAGGCAAGCGCGGTGGTGGCGAGGACAAGGGCGATGGCTGTTTTCATGGGGGACCTCATTTCAGGCCGCAGAGTAAGCGCGTCCCGGCCCGCTGTCTGTCCGCCACCGTACGCACTCCTATACTCGAATGCACCCGAACGCATGGCGCCACTTCCCGACCCCCGACAGAACTGGCTCCTGGCCGCGCTGGGCGACGCCGAATGGGCACGCCTGGCGCCGCACCTGCAGCCGGTGATGCTCGCTTTGGGCCAGGTGCTCTACGACCCCGGCACCACGCCGTCGCACGTGGTCTTCCCCAGCACGGCGATCGTCTCGCTGCTCTACGTGATGGAGAACGGCGCCTCGGCCGAGATCGCCGTGGTCGGGAACGAGGGCCTGGTGGGCATCTCGCTGTTCATGGGCGGCCACTCCACCTCGAGCCAGGCCGTGGTGCAGGCGGCAGGAGAAGGCTTCCGGCTGCCCGCCGCCATGCTGATGGAAGAGTTCAACCGCGGCGGGGCCGTGCTGCACCTGCTGCTGCGGTACACGCAGGCGCTGATCACGCAGATGGCGCAGACGTCCGTCTGCAACCGCCACCACGCGCTCGACCAGCAGCTGTGCCGCTGGCTGCTGCTGACGCTCGACCGCCTGCGGTCCACCGAGGTGGTGATGACGCAGGACCTGCTGTCCACCATCCTGGGCGTGCGCCGCGCCAGCATCAGCGACGCGGCCGGGCAGCTGCAGCGCGACGGCGTGGTGCGCTACGAACGCGGCCGCATCTCCGTGCTCGACCGTCCCGCGCTGGAACGCCGCTCCTGCGAGTGCTACGCCGTCGTGAAGAAGGAGTACGACCGGCTGCTGCCGGACATCGAGGCCACCTGAGTCCGCCTTTGCCGCGGCTTCACGCGGCACCGCCCTGCGGTGCCGCCGAAAGGCCTACACTCGCGCCTCCACTGACTCGGCTTCCCTAGTGCCTCAAGCCGATGGGCGCCAGCCCGCGTCAACCTGCATCCGCACCGCCAGCGAGGTGCCCCCCATGCAACTCCCTCCCCTGCGACTCGCCTGGTCTTCCGCCCGGCGCCGCCTCGCCGCCTTCCCGGCCGCCAATGCGGGCCCCGGCGACCCACCTCCGCGTCCGCGCCTGGGCGATTTCCTCCGCAGCCACGCCGCCGAGATCCTGGCCCAATGGGACGAATTCGCGGCCACCGTGCGCCACCAGGGCCCGGCGCTGGACGCCGCGTCCCTGCGCGACCACGCCGCCGAGATCCTGAGCACCATCGCCACCGACCTGGGGCAACCGCAGTCGGCCGCCCAGCAGGACGCCAAGGGCAAGGGCAAGGCGCCTGCGGACAGCCATCGCACGCCCGCCGAAACGCATGCCGATTTCCGCCGGGCGGCGGGGTTCGCCGTCGACGCGATGATCACCGAGTACCGCGCGCTGCGCGCCAGCGTGCTGAAGATCTGGGCCAAGGAAGGCGGAGGCAGCACGCCGCAGGACCTGGAGGACCTCACGCGCTTCAACGAAGCCGTCGACCAGTCGATCGCCGAGTCCGTGGGCCGCTACACGCGCCACACGCGATCGTCGACCGAACTGTTCATCGGCATCCTCGGCCACGACATCCGCAACCCGCTGGGGACCATCGTGCTGAGCACCGAAGCGCTGGTGCGCTCCGGCCAGCTGACCCGCGAAGCCGCCACGCCCATCGCCAACGCCGCCGCGCGCATCAAGTCCATCATCGAGCAGACCGTGGACTTCACGCGTGCCCAGACGCAGGGCGCCATGCCGGTGACGCGGGTCCCGGGCAACCTCGCCGCCCAGGTGGCGAAGGTCGTGCAGGAGACGCAGGTGCGCTTTCCCGCGCGCACGCTCGACTTCCAGAGCTCGGGCCAGTTCGACGGCTGCTGGGACGAGGGGCGCATCGGGCAGCTGCTGTCCAACCTCCTGGGCAACGCATTCCTCTACGGCTCGCGCGAGACGGCCGTCACGGTCAAGATGTGGGCCACCGCGGACGAGGTGTGCTTCTCCGTGCACAACCACGGCGCGGCCATCCCGCCGCAGGACCGCGAGCGCATCTTCCAGCCCCTGGAGCGGGGTGTGCAGAACACCTTCGGCCTCGAGCGGCGGGAGCCCACCGGCCTGGGCCTGGGCCTGTACATCTGCCGCGAGATCGTCCTCGCGCACGGCGGCCGGCTGGAGGTCGACTCCAGCCCGGCCGACGGCACCACCTTCACCGTGGCCCTGCCCCGTGCGCAGCCTGCCTAGCCCGCGCGCGCGGCGCCTGCAACCGCGCTGGCGTGCAGGCAGATCGCTGCCGCCGCTGCCACGTTCAGCGATTCCTCCCCGCCGGGCTGCGCGATCCGCAGGTGCCGTGCCGCCCGCGCCGACAGGGCTGCACTGACGCCCTGCCCCTCGTGGCCGAACACCCAGGCGCACGGCCAGGGCAGCTGCGCCTGGTGCAGGAAATCGCCCTGGTGCGAACTGGTGGCGAGCAGGGGGACCTGAAGGGCGGCGAGCGCGTCGGGCGCCAGGCCTTCCAGCAAGGCCAGCCCGAAATGCGCACCCATGCCGGCGCGCAGGACCTTGGGGCTCCAGAGCGCCGCGGTGCCCTTGATGGCGACGACCTGGCGGAAGCCGAAGGCGGCGGCGCTGCGCAGGATGGTGCCCACGTTGCCGGCGTCCTGCAGGCCGTCCAGCACCACCGTCGGCGCGTCCGGCTGGAGCACCGCGGCCGCCGGCAGCGGCAGCACGAAACCCATGCGCGCCGGCGACTCCAGCCCGCTGATCGACGCGAACAGCGTGTCCTCGACGACCACCGCCTTGCCGCCGGCGTCCTGCCAGTCGTGCCCCGAGGCATCCCAAAAGCTGGCCTGGAACACCGCATGGCTCGGGCGCTGGCCGCGCTGCATGGCGGCGCGGCACAGGTGGTCTCCTTCGAGCCAGGCGCGTCCCTGCTTGCGATAGGCGCCGCTGTCCTGCGCCAGCCGGCGCAGGTCCTTCAGCAGCGCGTTGTCGCGCGAGGTGATGAACTGCGGTTCCGCGGAGGTCACTGGACCTGCACGGCAACCATTCCGCCGCCCGCGACGGGGAACTGCGCCGCCACCGGCGCGAAATGCCGACGGTGATGGACGCAGGGACCATGCACGCGCAAGGCCTCGAGGTGCTCCGGCGTGCTGTACCCCTTGTGCGCCGCGAAGCCGTACTGCGGGAACTGCTCGTGCAGTTCCACCAGCATGCGGTCGCGCGTGACCTTCGCCAGGATGGAGGCCGCGGAGATCGACTTGACCTTGGCGTCGCCGTCCACGATGGCCTCGGACAGGATGCCCAGCTGCGGCAGCCGGTTGCCGTCGACCAGCACCTTGACGGGCTTCAGGCGCAGGCCTTCCACCGCGCGCTTCATCGCCAGCATCGTGGCGTGGAAGATGTTGAGCGTGTCGATCTCGTCGACGGTCGCCAGGCCGACCGAGCAGCACAGCGCCCGTTCGCGGATCTTGTCGTACAGCTTTTCGCGCTGCAGCGGCGTGAGCACCTTGGAGTCGGCCAGGCCGAGGATGCGCTTCTTGTCGTCCAGGATGACGGCGGCGGCGACCACGGGCCCCGCGAGCGGGCCGCGGCCCGCTTCGTCGACCCCCGCATGCAGGCCGACGGGTTCGGGGAACACGAGCGGCACCTGGCGCGGCCGGGCCACGCGCGTCCGGATCGTGGTCGTCCGGATGGTCCTGTCCGTCTCAGGCAGCGAGGACTTTTTCGATGGCATCGGTGGCGAGTTGGGCGGTGTCGCGCTTCAGCGTGTGGTGCAGCGAGACGAACTTCTCGCGCACCGCCCGCATTCTGGCAGGACTGTCCAGCCAATCGCGCAGAGCGCCCGCGAGCAACCGGGGTTTGGCGTTGGACTGCAGCAACTCCGGCACGACGAAATCCCCGCACAGGATGTTGGGCAGCCCGACCCAGGGCTGCAGGTGCCGCGGCTTCATCAGCAGGTACGTGAGCCAGTGCGTGTGGTACGAGATCACCATCGGCCGCTTGAACAGGGCCGCTTCCAGCGTCGCCGTGCCGCTGGCGACCAGCGCCACGTCGCAGGCCGCCAGCGCCGCGTGCGACTGGCCGGTGACGATGTTCAGGTGCCGGGGCGAAGGGCCGGAGCGCGCCAGCTGGCTGATGCGGGACTGCAGCGCCGGCAGGGCGGGCAGCACGAACCACGCGCCCGGCCGCTGCTGCTGCAGGACCGCGGCCGCGGCCAGGAAACGCGGGGCCATGGCCTCCACCTCGGAGGCGCGGCTGCCGGGAAGGAGCGCGATGACCTCGCCCGTCGCCGGGACGCCCAGGGCCGTCCGCGCCGCGGCCTTGTCGGGCTCCATCGGGATCACGCTGGCCAGCGGATGGCCGACGTAGGTGGCGGCCACGCCGTGCCTGGCCAGCAGCTCGGGCTCGAACGGGAAGACGCACAGCACGTGGTCGCAGCTGCGCTGTAGCTTCTCCACCCGCTTCATGCGCCAGGCCCAGATTGAAGGGCAGACGAAATGCACGGTCGGGATGCCCGACTTGCGCAGCTGCTCCTCCAGGCCGAGGTTGAAGTCGGGGGCGTCGACGCCGATGAAGACGTCGGGCCGCTCCCTCAGCAGGCGGTCGCGCAGCTGGTCGCGGATGCCGACGATCTCGCGGTACTGGCGCAGCACCTCCACGTAGCCGCGCACCGCCAGCTTCTCGTAGGGCCATTGCGGCTGGAAGCCCTGGCGCGCCATCTGCGGCCCGCCGATCCCGGTGGACTGAAGCCCGGGCCAGCGCTGGCGCATGCCCTGCAGCAGCAGGCCGGCCAGCAGGTCGCCGGAAGCCTCGCCGGCGACCAGCGCCGCGCGCGGGCCGCTCATCTCACAATGCCGCGGTCGGGCCCCACACGGCCGAGGAAATCCAGCATCAGCTGGACCTCCGCCTGCGCATCGGGAATCGTCTGCGTGAGCGTGGCGATCTGCGCCTTCGCCTGCTCCAGCGTCAGGCCGTCGCGGTACAAGGCCTTGTGCATCGCCTTCACGGCGGAGATGCGCTCGGGCGAGAAGCCGCGCCGGCGCAGGCCCTCGAAGTTCATGGAGCGCGCGCGGGCGGGCTGGCCTTCGCTCATGACGAAGGGCGGCTGGTGCGCCAGCAGCGACGAGCCCAGCCCCGTCATGCCGTGCGCGCCGATGCGCACGAACTGGTGCACCGTGGTGAACCCGCCCAGGATCACCCAGTCGCCGACCTCGACATGGCCGGCGAGCTGCGCGTTGTTGGCGAAGGTCGTGTGGTTCCCCACCAGGCAGTCGTGCGCCAGGTGGGTGTAGGCCATCATCCAGTTGTCGTTGCCCAGGCGGGTGATGCCGCCGCCCTGCACGGTGCCCACGTTGAAGGTGGTGAACTCGCGGATGACGTTGCGGTCGCCGATCACCAGCTCGGTCGGCTCGCCCTTGTACTTCTTGTCCTGGTTGGCCGCGCCCAGCGAGGCGAACTGGAAGATGCGGTTGTCGCGGCCGATGGTGGTGCGGCCCTCGATCACCACATGGCCCGCCACCGTGGTGCCGGCGCCGATCTTCACGTGCGGGCCGATCAGGGTGTACGGCCCGACGGTGACGCTCGCGTCGATCTCCGCGCCGGGATCGACGATGGCGGTCGGGTGGATGTTCGCCATGCGCTTGCCCGGTACGCTACGCGATGCTGCGCATCGTGCACATCAGCTCGGCCTCGCAGGCGATGTCCTCGCCGACCCGGGCCGTGCCCTTGAACTTGTAGATGCCCGCCTTGTGGCGGATCAGCTCGACGTCCATCACCAGCTGGTCGCCGGGTTCCACCGGGCGCTTGAAGCGGGCGCCGTCGATGCCGGCGAAGTAGATGACCTTGTCCGATCCGGGTGCCGCCGCGTCCTCGGCGAAGGCGAGCAGCGCCGCCGTCTGCGCCATCGCCTCCAGCATCAGCACGCCCGGCATCACCGGCCGGTGCGGGAAGTGCCCGACGAAGAAGGGCTCGTTGATCGTGACGTTCTTCAGCGCCTTGATCGCCTTGCCCGGCTCCACGGCCAGCACGCGGTCGACCAGCAGGATCGGGTAGCGGTGCGGCAGCTTCTTCAGGATCTGGTGGATGTCCATCGCGACGTTCATAGTTTCTTTTCCAGCGCCTTGATGCGGTCGCGCAGCGTGTGCAACTGCTTCAGCGTGGCGGCGTTTTTCTCCCAGGCGGCATTGTCGTCGATGGGGAAGATGCCGGTGTACAGGCCGGGCTTGAGGATGGAGCGCGAAACGAAGGAGCCGGACGAGATGTTCACCCGGTCGGCGATGGTCAGGTGGCCGAGGATCATCGCGGCGCCCCCGATCGTGCAGTGCGCGCCGATGTTGGCGCTGCCGGCGATGCCGACGCAGCCGGCGATGGCCGTGTGCCTGCCGATGCGGCAGTTGTGGCCGACCTGGATCAGGTTGTCCAGCTTCACGCCGTCCTCGATCACCGTGTCGGCCAGGGCGCCGCGGTCGATGCAGGTGTTGGCGCCGACGTCCACGTCGTCGCCGATGCGCACCGCGCCCAGCTGCTCGATCTTCTCCCACGCGCCCGCCTGCGGCGCGAAGCCGAAGCCGTCGGCACCGATCACGGCGCCGGGGTGCAGCGTGCAGCGTTCGCCGACCACGCAGTCCTCGCCGACGTAGACGCGCGCCTTCAGCACGGTGCCGGCGCCGATGCGCGCGCCGCGCTCCACCACGCACTGCGGCCCGATGCGCACGCCCTCACCGATCACCGCCTCGGGGTCCACCACGGCGCTCGGGTGGATCGCGGGACCCGTCGGCCGGGCATGGACGCGCTTCCACAGCTGCGTGGCCCGCGCGAAGTAGAGGTAGGGGTCGTCGGCGACGATGGCGGCACCGCGCGCCAGCGCCTGCTCGCGCAAAGCGGGCCCGACGATCACGCAGCCGGCGCGCGAGGCGTCCAGCTGCTGCCGGTACTTGGGGTTGCTCAGGAAGCTCAGGTGCCCGGGCTGCGCGGATTCGAGCGGGGCCAGCCCCTCGATGCGCAGCGCGGCGTCGCCGTGCAGGTCGCCCCCGAGCGCCGCGACGATCTCGCCGAGTTGCAGGGCCACGGGACAGCGCCGGTCAGCGCGCCGCGTTCAGCGCCCGGATCACCTTCTCGGTGATGTCGTGCTTGGGATTGATGTAGACGGCTTCCTGCAGGATCAGGTCGTACTTCTCCTGCTCCGCCACCTGGCGCACCACGCGGTTGGCGCGGTCCAGCACCGCCTGCAGTTCCTCGCTCTTGCGCGCGTTCAGGTCCTCCTGGAACTCGCGGCGCTTGCGCTGGAACTCGCGGTCCTGTTCGATCAGCTGGCGCTGGCGCTGGCCGCGCTGCGTCTCCGGCAGGGTCGGCGCCTCGCGCTCGAACCGTTCCGAAGCCGACTTGAGCGAGGCGCCGAGGTCGTTCAGTTCCTTCTCGCGGCGCGAGAACTCCTGTTCCAGCTTGGCCTGCGCCGCCTTGGCGGAGTTGGCTTCGCGGAAGATGCGGTCCGTGTTGACGAAGCCCACGCGGAAGTCCTGCGCCTGCGCCTGGCCGACGAACGCCAGGGCAGCCAGCAGGAACGCGAGGCCGTAACGGGACGGGGACGGCTTCATCAGAAGGAGGTTCCGATCTGGAATTGGAATCGCTGGATTCTATCCCCAGCCTTCTTGCGCACCGGCTGGGCCGCGGCGATGCGCAGCGGGCCGATGGGCGACAGCCAGGACAGGCCGACGCCGACCGAGGCGCGCAGGTCGGAAGCCGTGATCTTCTGGCTCTCGCCGAAGACGTTGCCGACGTCGACGAAGCCGAACCAGCGCAGGCTGCGGTCGTTGCCCGCGCCCGGGAACGGCGCGATGACCTCGGCGTTCAGCGTGATCTTGCGCGGGCCGCCGATGGAAGCGCCGGTGATGTCGCGCGGGCCGAGCGTGCCCTGCTCGAAGCCGCGCACGGAACCGAGGCCGCCCGAATAGAAGTTCTTGAACACCGGGAACGGCCGGTCGCCCAGGCCCTTGCCCCAGCCGAGTTCGCCGTTCAGGGCCAGCGTGTACTGGCGCGACAGCGGCACGTACTGCTGGTACTGGTAGTTGGCGCGGACGTAGCGGGCATCGCCGCCGGGCGACAGCTCGGCCGCCAGCCGCTGGAAGCGGCCCTTGGTCGGCAGCAGCGTGCTGTCGCGGTCGTCGCGCGACCAGCCGATCGACAGCGGGATCGCGGTGCTGGTGTCGCCGAAGCGTTCGGCGTAGGCCAGATAGGCCGCGGGGATGGAGGTGCCCGGCTTGATCTGCGTGCGCTCCAGGCTGCCGCCGAAGAACACGGTGTCCGTCTCGCTGAACGGCACGCCGAAGCGCAGGCCCACGCCGGAGGTGACCAGCTGGTAGTTGCCGCCCTGCTCGTCGTACGGCTGCGAGGTGCGGTGGTACACGTCGAAGCTGCGCGAGATGCCGTCGGCCGTGAAGTACGGGTCGACGGAGTTGAACGCGAAGGTGCGGTTGTACTTGCTGGTGTTGACCTCGACGCCCAGGTAGTTGCCGGTGCCGAAGGCGTTCTCCTGCTTGATGGAGAACGACAGCGCCAGGCGCTCGGCGCTGGAGAAGCCGGCGCCCAGCTGCAGGCTGCCGGTGGGCCTTTCCTTGACGGAGACGTTCAGGTCGACCTGGTCGGGGGCGCCGGGGACGTCGCTCGTCTCGACGTTCACCTCGGTGAAGAAGCCCAGGCGGTCGGTCCGGTCGCGCGACAGCTTGATCTTGGCGGCGTCGTACCAGCTCGACTCGAACTGGCGGAACTCGCGGCGGATCACTTCGTCGCGGGTGCGGTTGTTGCCGGAGATGTTGATGCGGCGCACGTAGGCGCGGCGCGACGGTTCGGCCGCCAGCACGAAGGCCACGCGGTTGTTGGCGCGGTCGATCTCGGGGCGGGCCTCGACCTGCGCGAACGCGTAGCCGAAGTTGCCGAAGTAGTCGGTGAAGGCCTTGGTGGTCTCCGTCACCTGGTCGGCGTTGTACGGCTCGCCCGGCTTGATCTTGACGAGGGACTTGAACTCGTCGTCCTTGCCCAGGTAGTCGCCTTCCAGCTTCACGCCGGAGACGACGTAGCGCTCGCCTTCCGTGATGTTCACGGTGATGCTGATGTCCTGCTTGTTCGGCGAGATCGCGACCTGTGTCGAATCGATGCGGAACTCGAGGAAGCCGCGCTGGAGGTAGTAGGAACGCAGCGCCTCCAGGTCGGCGTTGAGCTTGGTGCGCGAATAGCGGTCGCTCTTCGTGTACCAGGAAAGCCAGCCGCCGGTGTCCAGCTCCATCAGGTCCTTCAGCGTGCCTTCGCTGAAGGTGCGGTTGCCCACGATGTTCATCTCGCGGATGCGGGTGGGCTCGCCTTCGGTGACGCTGAAGGTCAGGTTCACGCGGTTGCGCTCGATCGGGGTGACCGTGGTCACCACCTCCGCGCCGTACAGGCTGCGGTTGATGTACTGGCGCTTGAGCTCCTGTTCGGCGCGGTCGGCCAGCGCCTGGTCGTACGGGCGGCCTTCCGTCAGGCCGATTTCGCGCAGGGCCTTCTTCAGCGTGTCGGCGTCGAACTCGCGGGTGCCGGAGAAGGAGACGTCGGCCACCGTGGGGCGCTCCTCCACCACCACGATCAGCACGTCGCCGTTGACTTCCAGCCGGACATCCTTGAACAGGCCCAATGCGAAGAGGGCCCGGATCGCCGCCGAGCCCTTTTCGTCGTTGTACTGGTCGCCCACGCGGAACGGCAGCGAGCCGAACACCGTGCCGGGCTCCACGCGCTGCAGGCCCTCGATTCGGATGTCGCGGACGGTGAACGGGTCGACCGCCCAGGTGTTCGCCGCGAAAGCGAGGGCGGCGACGGCCGTAACGGTACGCACGCGGAAGCGCTTGAATTGTTGTTTCATTGAAATCAGGAAAGCGCCGGCGGGACCCGCGACGGCGGCAGCAGCAACGTTGTTCTAACCAAAGAGCCGGGCAACGTCGTTGAACAGTGCAATCGACATCATCACCAGCAGCACCGCCACGCCACCGCGCTGCAGGCGCTCCATCCAGGCGTCGGAGACGCTCCTGCCGGTGACGGCCTCCCAAAGATAATACATCAGGTGCCCGCCGTCCAAGACAGGCAGGGGGAGGAGGTTCAGCACGCCGAGGCTCACGGAGATGAGCGCCAGGAACAGCAGGTACTGCGTGAGGCCCATGCTGGCCGACTTGCCGGCGTAGTCGGCGATGGTCAGCGGGCCGCTCAGGTTCTTGAGCGAGGCCTCGCCGATCACCATGCGGCCCATCATGCGCAGCGTCAGCGCGGAAACGTCCCAGGTGCGCACCATGCCCTTCCAGAGGCCCTCGATCGGGCCGTGGCGCACCGTCGTCATGGCCGGCGGCGCGCCGACGAAGGCGGAGATGCGGCCGATGGCGGCCCCGCCCTCGGGGTTCACGACGTCGGGCGTCACGGGCACCTGCAGGCCGCGGCCCTCGCGTTCGATCTCCCAGGTGGCGGTGAGCGGCCGGCCGCCCTGCACCTGGGCGCGGATCGTGTCGCGCAGGTGCTGCCCGTCGGTGATCGCCTGGTCGCCGACCCGTCGCACCAGGTCGCCCTTGCGCAGGCCCGCCTTCTCGGCGGCGCCGCCGGCCTGGATGTCGCCCAGCACCGCGGGGCTCCAGGGCGCGACCACGCCGACCTTGCGCAGCAACTGGGCATCGGCGGCGCGCGCGTCCAGTTGCGACAGCGGCAGCAGCACCTCGCGCCCTCCGGCCAGTTCCATCCGCAGGTCGCGCCCGTCGAGCGCGCCGCGGGTGAGCATCCAGCGCAGGTCCTCGAACGAGCGCACCGGCTCCAGTTCGTCGCCCTGCAGCGCGGCACGCTCCACCCTTTCGCCGCCGCGCAGGCCGGCCTGCGCCGCCACCGACTGCGCCACGGGCGAGCCCAGCACCGGCTCGGGCTCCTGCACGCCGATCCAGTTGACGCCGGCGTACAGCAGGATCGCCAGCAGCAGGTTGGCCGCGGGACCGGCCGCCACGATGGCGGCGCGGGCCTTGAGCGGCTGCGTGTTGAAGGCCCGGTGGCGCTCGGCGGCGTCGACGGGACCCTCGCGCTCGTCGAGCATCTTCACGTAGCCGCCGAGCGGGAAGGCGCCGATCACGAACTCGGTGTCCTGGCCGGGCCGCGGGTGCTTCGGCTTCCAGCGGTAAAGGACGTTGCCGAATCCCACCGAGAAGCGCAGCACCTTGACGCCGCAGGCGACGGCCACGCGGTAGTGGCCGTACTCGTGCACGGCGATCAGCAGGCCCAGCGCGACGATGAAGGCGATGACGGTCAGCATGGCGAAGTCCCCCTCACGCCGCGCGCCTGGCGATGGCCCGTTCCGCGGTGCGGCGGGCCTCCTCGTCCAGCGCCAGCAGGTCCTGCAGCGTGTCCGGCTTGGAGGGCGACAGCCCAGCCAAAGTTTCCAGGTTGACGGCGTGGATCTCGTCGAAGCGGATGCGGCGCGCCAGGAAGGCGGCCACGGCGGATTCGTTGGCGGCATTCAGCACCGCCGTGGTGCCCGGCACGGCGGCCAGGCTGTCCCAGGCCAGCTGCAGGCCGGGGAAGCGCTCGCGGTGGCCGCGGCTGTCGAGCGATTCGAAGCTCATGTCCGCCAGGGTCGCGAAATCGAGGGCCTGCGCCCCGGACTCGGCGCGGTCCGGCCAAGCCAGCCCGTAGGCGATCGGCACCCGCATGTCGGGCGTGCCGAGCTGGGCGACCACGGAGGTGTCGCGATACTGCACCATCGAGTGGATCACGCTCTGCGGGTGGATCACCACCTCCAGCCGCGCGGGCTGCAGCCCGAACAGCCAGCGTGCCTCGATCACCTCCAGCGCCTTGTTCATCATGGTGGCCGAGTCCACCGAGATCTTGCGGCCCATCACCCAGTTCGGGTGCGCGCAGGCCTCCTCGGGCGTGACGTCGCGCAGCGTCGCCGGGGCGCGCGTGCGGAACGGCCCGCCGGACGCCGTCAGGATGATCTTCTCCACCCGCGCGTCCCAGGTGGACGGGTCCTCGGGCAGCGACTGGAAGATGGCCGAATGCTCGCTGTCGATCGGCAGCAGGCGCGCCCCGCCCTGCTTCACCGCGTCCATGAACAGCTCGCCGCCGACCACCAGGGCTTCCTTGTTCGCCAACAGCAGCTTCTTGCCGGCGCGCGCCGCGGCAATGCACGACGAGAGGCCCGCCGCACCGACGATTGCGGCCATCACCGCATCGACGGACTCGTGCGACGCGACGTGGTCCAGGGCACCGGCGCCCCACAACACGCGGGTGGGCAGGCCGCTGCCCTCGAGCCTGGCGGCCAGCGCGCGGCCGGCCTCCTCCTGCGCCATCACGGCGAAGGCGGGGCGGAACTGCAGGCATTGCCGCAGCATGGCTTCGACCTGCGAGGAGGCGCTGAGCGCGAACACCTCGAAGCGCGCCGGGTGGCGGGCCATGACGTCCAGCGTGTTCGCCCCCACCGAGCCGGTGGAGCCGAGGACCGCGATTCTCTGCTTCATCGTTGCGCCAGCGTCGCCAGCATCATGGCCAGGGGCAGCGTGGGCAGCAGCGCGTCGACGCGGTCGAGCACGCCGCCGTGTCCCGGCAGCAGCTGGCTGGAATCCTTGAAACCGGCGCTGCGCTTGACCAGCGACTCGGTCAGGTCGCCGACCACGCTCATGGCCGCGAGGAAGACCGCGCCGATCACCAGCAGCGGCCAGCCCATGCCGGCCAGCCGCGAGTACAGGCTGGGCACCTGCGCCTGGCTGGCGTTGTCGGCCAGCACCCAGGCGATGGCCAGGACGAGCACGCCGGCCATGCCACCCCACACGCCTTCCCAGCTCTTCTTGGGGCTGATGGTGGCGGCCAGCTTGCGCTGCGTGAACTTGCCGCCGAAGGTGCGGCCGGCGAAATAGGCGAACACGTCGGCCACCCAGACCAGCACGAGGATGGACAGGAGGAAGTTGACGCCGATCACGCGCGCCTGCGCCATGGCCAGCCAGGCGAGGACCAGCACCAGCACGCCGCCGACGACGCGCAGCGCGCGAGGGATGCGTGGCCAGCCGTCGACGCCGGCGCGCAGCATGGCCGCGCCCGCCAGCACCCACAGGCCGCCGACGATGGTCCAGAACACGCCGGACGGCTGGCGGATCCAGCCCAGGCCCCAGAACAGCAGGCACCACGCCAGCGTGCCGAGTCCGAGCACGATGCTTCCCACGGAACTCGAGCCGTTCAGGCGGCCCCACTCCCAGCCGCCGGCGGCGATCAGGACGAGGGTGATCACGAGGAAGGGCTCGGGCGTGCGCCAGAACAGCGCCGGCAGCAGGATGGCCAGCAGGACGATGGCGGTGATGACGCGCTGCTTCAGCATCGCGGTCAGCCTCCGCCGAGCCGCCTCAAGGAGGCTGAAGCCCCCTCGGGGGGCAGCGATGACACGAAGTTCAGAGCGTGGGGGCTCATGTTCTTCAGGCGGCCTTGCGGCCGCGGCCGGTCTCGGCCGCCACCTGTTCGGACGTCTTGCCGAAGCGGCGCTCGCGCCGGCCGTAGTCGGCGACCGCCTTGTCCAGGGCGGCCGCGTCGAATTCCGGCCACAGCTTGTCGGTGAAATAGAGCTCGCTGTACGCCGCCTGCCAGAGCAGGAAGTTGCTGATGCGCATCTCGCCGCCCGTGCGGATCAAGAGGTCGGGGTCCGGCACGTGGGACAAAGCCATGGCGCGGTCCAGGCTCTGCTCGGTGATGGTTTCGCCGCGCGCGGCCAGGCCGGCGGCGGCCTGCGCGACGTCCCAGCGGCCGCCGTAGTTGAAGCAGATGTTGAACACCAGGCGGTTGTTGCCCGCCGTGGCGGCCTCGGCCTGCGCCAGGCCGCTGCGCACCTTGTCCGACAGGTTGCTGCGGTCGCCCACGAAGTGGATCCGCACCCCTTCGGCCTGCAGCTGCGGCACCTCGCGCGACAGCGCGACCGCCAGCAGTTCCATCAGGCCCGAGACCTCCTCGGCGGGCCGGTTCCAGTTCTCGGAGGAGAACGCGAACACGGTGAGCACCTTCACGCCGATGTCGCCGCAGTGGCGCACGCAGGCGCGCAAGGCGTCGACACCCTTCTTGTGCCCCGCCACCCGCGGCAGGTAGCGCCGCGTGGCCCAGCGGCCGTTGCCATCCATCACGATGGCGACGTGGTGCGGGACGACCCGTTTGGCGGTCATTCGGGCATGGAGGCCTAGACCTCCATGATCTCCTTTTCCTTGGCAGCCACCAGCTGGTCGATCTCGGCGATGTGCTTGTCGGTCACCTTCTGCACCTCGGCCTCGGCCCGCTTCTGGTCGTCCTCGGTCGCGATCTTGTCCTTCACGAGCTTCTTCACGTGCTCGTTCGCGTCGCGGCGCAGGTTGCGCACGGCGACCTTGGCGTTCTCGGCCTCGCTGCGCACCAGCTTGGTCATGTCGCGCCGGCGCTCTTCGGACATCGGCGGCATCGGCACGCGGATCAGGTCGCCCATGGACGCCGGGTTCAGGCCCAGGTCGCTTTCGCGGATGGCCTTCTCGATCTTGGCGCCCATGCCCTTTTCCCAGGGCTGCACGCTGATCGTGCGCGCGTCCAGCAGGGACACGTTGGCCACCTGGCTGATCGGCATCATGGAGCCGTAGTAGTCGACCTGCACCGTGTCCAGCAGGCCGGGGTTGGCGCGCCCGGTGCGGATCTTGGTCAGGGTGTTCTTGAAGGCGGCGATGGACTGGTCCATCTTGCCCTGCATCGTCTGCTTGATTTCAGCGATCGTCGTCATCTGCTAGCTCCTCTCTTTCAAGCTGCCACCGCGGATCCGGCTCTGCCGGGCCGCTGGTGGCGCCCCCTCGAGGGGGAGGCGCCGTAGGCGCTTCGGGGGTGGACCTTCATCTCACGCGTAAACCAGGGTGCCCTCGTCCTCGCCGAGGACGACGCGCTTGAGCGCGCCGTGCTTGAAGATCGAGAACACCTTGATCGGCAGTTTCTGGTCGCGGCACAGCGCGAAGGCCGTGGCGTCCATGATGCCGAGGTTCCTCGACATCGCCTCGTCGAAGCTGATGCGCGAATAACGCTCGGCGGAAGGGTCCTTCTGCGGGTCGGCGGAGTACACGCCGTCGACCTTGGTGGCCTTGAGCACCACCTCGGCGCCGATCTCGGCGCCGCGGAGGGCGGCAGCGGTGTCGGTGGTGAAGAAGGGGTTGCCGGTGCCGGCCGCGAAGATCACGACCTTGCCCTCTTCCAGGTACTGCAGCGCCTTGGGCCGCACGTAGGGCTCGACCACCTGCTCGATCGCGATGGCGGACATCACGCGCGACACGAGGCCCTGCTTCTGCATCGCGTCGGACAGCGCCAGCGCGTTCATCACCGTGGCCAGCATGCCCATGTAGTCGGCGGTGGCGCGGTCCATGCCGACCGAGCCGCCGGCCACGCCGCGGAAGATGTTGCCGCCGCCGATGACCACCGCCACCTGCACGCCCAGGCCGACGACCTCGGCGACCTCCTGCACCATGCGCACGATGGTCGCGCGGTTGATCCCGAAGGCGTCATCCCCCATCAGGGCCTCGCCCGACAGCTTGAGCAGGATGCGCTTGTGGGCTGGCTGGGCGGCGGGCATGACGGGGATCTCCTGGTTTGCTTTTGTGGTTTGAGTGTACCGGGGTGGCCTCCGCGTGCGGAGGCCGGGCCGGCGTCAGTCCGCCTTCTTGGCGGCGGCGACCTGCGCCGCCACTTCGGCGGCGAAGTCGTCGGCGCGCTTCTCGATGCCTTCGCCGACCACGTAGAGGGTGAAGCCCTTGACCGTGGTGTTGGCGGCCTTGAGCATCTGCTCCACGGTCTGCTTGTCGTTCTTCACGAACGGCTGGTTCAGCAGCGAGACTTCCTTCAGGAACTTCTGCACGCCGCCTTCGATGCGCTTGGCGACGATGTCGGCGGACTGCACCGGCTTGCCGGCGGCTTCGGCGGCCTTGCGGTCTTCCTCGGCCTTTCCGGTGGCGACGGCGCGCTCCTTGGCGATCAGTTCTTCCGGCACGTCGGCGCTGGACAGCGCGACGGGCTTCATCGCGGCCACGTGCATGGCGACGTCCTTGGCGGCGACCTCGTCACCCTCGTACTCCACGACCACGCCGATGCGCGTGCCGTGCAGGTAGCTCACCAGTTTGCTGGAGCCTTCGAAGCGCTTGAAGCGGCGGAAGCTCATGTTCTCGCCGATCTTGCCGACCAGGCCCTTGCGCACGTCCTCCAGGGTCGGGCCGAAGCCGTCCTGGCTGTAGGGCAGCGTGCCCAGCGCGGCCACGTCGGCCGGCTTGTTCTTGGCGATCAGGTCGGCGGCGGCACGGGCCAGCGCCAGGAAGCTGTCGTTCTTGGTGACGAAGTCGGTTTCGCAGTTCACTTCCAGCAGCGCGCCGGTGGTGCCCTGGATGGACGCGGCGACCACGCCCTCGGCCGTCACGCGCGAGGCGGCCTTGCCGGCCTTGTTGCCCAGCTTGACGCGCAGCAGCTCCTCGGCCTTGTCCATGTTGCCTTCGGCCTCGGTCAGGGCCTTCTTGCATTCCATCATGGGGGCGTCGGTCTTGGCGCGCAGTTCGGCGACCATGCTTGCGGTGATTGCAGCCATTTGGGGTCCTCGTGTCTTGTTCAGTTGATTCTGGGTGTGCAAAGGGGGCTCAAGAGCCCCCTTCGTCGCAGGTCGGGCCCGGCTTTACGCGGCGGCGCCTTCCTTGACTTCGACGAACTCGTCGCCGCCTTCCGTGACGGCGCGCTGCGCGTCACCGGCCGGGTTGCTCTTGCCCTCGAGGATGGCGTCGGCCATCGCGCGGACGTACAGCGTCACGGCCTTGGCCGAGTCGTCGTTGCCCGGGATCACGTAGTCGATGCCTTCGGGGGAGTGGTTGGAGTCCACCACCGCGATGATCGGGATGCCCAGCTTCTGCGCCTCGGCGACGGCGATCTTGTGGTAGCCGACGTCGACGATGAACAGGGCGTCCGGCAGGGTGTTCATGTCCTGGATGCCGCCGATGTCCTTCTCCAGCTTGTCCAGCTCGCGCTGGAACATCAGCTGTTCCTTCTTGGACATGGCTTCCAGGCCGCCTTCCTGCTGCGCCTTCATGTCCTTCAGGCGCTTGAGCGACGTCTTGACGGTCTTGAAGTTGGTCAGCATGCCGCCCAGCCAGCGCTGGTTCACGAAGGGCATGCCGGCGCGGGCGGCCTCGGTGGCGACCAGCTCGCGCGCCTGGCGCTTGGTGCCCACCATCAGGATCGTGCCGCGGTTGGCGGCCAGCTGCCGGGCGAACTTGGTCGCCTCCTGGAACATGGGCAGCGTCTTTTCCAGGTTGATGATGTGGATCTTGTTGCGGTGCCCGAAGATGAAGGGGGCCATCTTGGGGTTCCAGAAGCGGGTCTGGTGTCCGAAATGGACACCGGCTTCCAGCATTTCGCGCATGGATACGGTCATGGGTGCTCCGAAGGTTGGGTCTAGAATCCGGCGCGAACCGCAACGTGAAGTTTTCGTTGCGGCACCTTTGAGGGGCCGAACTCGCGATTTGCCTTGCCGTCTTCGGCGGCGCGCGACGTGCGTGCCACCCGGCAAAACCCGCGGATTCTAGCATAGGCCCCCATGCCATCGCCTGCCGTTCCCCCCGTGCCCACCCTTGACGCGGCGCGTGCCGCCGCAGCGTCGGCCGCCTGCCGGCACGCGTTCCTCTCCACCCGCTTCGACGAGGCGGCGCGCGAGCCGGCGCGGCCCGGCCCCCTGGCCGGCTGGCCGGTGTCGGTCAAGGACCTCTTCGACATGCAGGGCGTGGTCACCACCGCCGGCTCGGTGGTGCTGGCCGGTGCGCCGCCCGCGACGCAAGACGCCACCGCCGTCGCGCGGCTGAAGGCGGCCGGCGCCGTCGTGGTAGGCCGCACCAACATGACCGAGTTCGCCTTTTCGGGCGTCGGCGTCAACCCGCACCACGGCACCCCGGCCAACCCGGCGGACGGCGCGGTGGCGCGCATCCCCGGCGGCTCCTCGTCGGGGGCCGCGGTGTCGGTGGCGGCCGGCGCGGCGCGGCTGGGCCTCGGCTCGGACACCGGCGGCTCGATCCGCATCCCGGCCGCGCTGTGCGGCATCGTCGGCTTCAAGAACACGGCGCGGCTGGTCCCCACCGACGGCGCCTTCCCTCTTTCCACCACGCTGGACACGGTCTGCGCGATGACGCGCACGGTGGCCGACGCGATCGCCGCCCACGAGGTGCTGGCCGCCCGCCGGGTGGCGCGCGATGACCGTCCGCTGGCGGCCTGCCGCTTCGCCGTGGCCACGACGCAGATGCTCGACGGTACCGATGCGACGGTCGCACGGGCTTTCGAACGCACGCTGGCGCGGCTGCGAGCCGCCGGCGCCCGCATCGACGAGATCCCGCTGGCCCAGGTGCGCGAGCTCGGCACCCTGCAGGCCACGGGCGGCTTCGCGGCGGCGGAGAGCTACTGGATCCACCGCCACCTGCTGGCGCAGCATGCGGACGGCTACGACCCGCGCGTGCGCACCCGCATCGAGCGCGGCCTGAACATGAAGGCCTGGGAATACGTCGAGCTGTGCCATGCCCGCAAGGCCTGGATCGCCGAGGTGGAACAGGGACTTTCGGGCTACGACGCGGTGCTCTCGCCCACCGTCCCCATGGTGGCGCCCCCCATCGAGGAAGTCGCGCCCGGCGCGGCCCGCGACGAGGCCTTCTTCCGGGTCAATGCGCTGCTCCTGCGCAACACCAGCGTCGTCAACATGCTCGATGGCTGTGCGCTTTCGCTCCCGTGCCACGAGAATGGCGAGCTTCCGGTCGGCCTGATGCTCTGGCACGGCGCGCTGCGGGACGATACGATCCTGAACTGCGCGCTGCAGGTCGAGCGCCTGCTGTCCCCCAATTCCCCCGACGAATGAGAATCGCCATCGTGGGCGCCGGCATCATCGGCGTGACCACAGCGTACGAGCTGGCCGCCGACGGCCATGAAGTCACCGTGTTCGAGCGGCACGGCGCCGCCGCGCTCGAAACCAGCTTTGCCAACGCGGGCGTGGTCGCGCCCGGCTACGTCACGCCCTGGGCCGCGCCCGGCATGGCGTCCAAGGTCGCCCGCTACCTCTTCAGCCGGCATGCGCCCGTGCGCGTGTGCTGGCCGCTCGCCGCCCACGAGGTGCGGTGGATGCTGCGCTGGCGCAGCGCCTGCGAGCTCGAGACCTACCTCGCCAACCGCGCGCGCCTGCAGCGCCTGGCCTTCTACAGCCGCAGCCGGCTGCACTACCTCACCGAGGAACTGCAGCTGGAATACGACCGCAGCCAGGGCTACACGGTGCTGCTGCGTTCGGAGAAGGACCGCCGCATGGTGCAGCCCGGTCTGCAGGTGCTGCGCGATGCGGGCGTGCGCTTCCAGGAGATCGACGCGGAGCAGACGCGCAAGATCGAACCCGCGATCAACGCCGACACCGAGTTCCTGGGCGCCGTGCACCTGCCCGACGACGAGGTCGGCAACTGCCGCCAGTTCGCGCTGTTGCTGAAGAACGAGGCGCAGGGGCTGGGCGCGCGCTTCGAGTTCAATTGCGCCGTGGCGCCGCTGGACCCGTCGCAGCCGACCCTGCTGCGCGTGACGCGCGACAACAATGCCGCGCCGGAGACGGTGCGCTTCGACGCGGTCGTCGTCTGCAGCGGCGTGGCCTCGGCGGCGCTGCTGCGTCCGGTCGGCCTCAAGGTCCCCCTGGCGGCGGTGCACGGCTACTCCATCAGCGCGCCGATCCGCGAGCCGCTGAACGCCCCGCGCAGCGGCGTGATGGACGAGCGCTACAAGGTCGCGATCTCGCGCCTGGGCAACCGGGTGCGCGTCTCCGGCAGCGCCGAGATCGGCGGCCAGCCGAGCGTCAAGCGTCCCGGCGCGATCCAGACGCTGTACAAAGTGCTGCACGACTGGTTTCCCGGCGCCGCGCAGCTCGCCAACACGGGCGCGGCGGTGCAGGAGTGGAAGGGCGCGCGTCCCATGCTGCCGGACGGGCCGCCCGTGCTGGGCGCCACCGGCATCCCCGGCGTGTGGATCAACATCGGCCACGGCTCCAGCGGCTGGGCCCTGTCGTGCGGCAGCGCGCGGGTGGTGGCCGACCTGATGTCCGCGCGCGCCCCCGACGTCGACCTGGAAGGCCTCGGCGTCGAGCGGCTGGCGGGCTGACGCGCGGCGGGTACGATCCCGCCATGCAGCGCGTCACCCCGGAGCGGTACTGGTCTGTCCACGACATCGCGGCCACGCGGCGCATCGAACAGCGCGCCGCGGCCGCCCTGCCCCCCCATGCGCTGATGCGGCGTGCCGGGCTCGCGGTGGCGCGGCTCGCGCTGGCCGTCGCGCCGCACGCGCGGACGGTCTGGGTGGCCTGCGGTCCGGGCAACAACGGCGGCGACGGCTTCGAGGCCGCACTGCACCTGAAAGCGTGGGGCAAGGAGCCCCTCGTCACCCAGGTGGGCGACGAGGCACGGATGCCCCTGGACGCGCGCGACGCTTTGCAGCGCGCACGCGCCGCGGGGGTCCAGTTCGCCGGCGAAGCACCCGCGCAATGCGAGTTGGCGATCGACGCCCTGCTGGGCATCGGCAGCACGCGCCCGCCCGAGGGGCGGCTACGCGATCTCATGGTGCAGATGACGGCGCGGGCCCGGGCCGTGCTCTCGGTCGACGTGCCGTCCGGACTGGACGCGGATACCGGCAGCCGGGCCGCGACGGTCCTCGCCACGCACACGCTCAGCCTGCTCACCTTGAAGCCGGGACTGTTCACGGCGCAGGGGCGCGATGCTTGCGGCCAGGTGTGGTTCGACGATCTCGGCCACGAGGACATCGAGGGGGAAAGGCCAGTGGCGCAGCTCGTGGGGCCGCCCGTCCCGTGGCCGCGGCCCCATGCCAGCCACAAGGGCAGCTACGGCGACGTCGCCGTGGTCGGCGGCGCGCCCGGCATGGCGGGAGCGGCGGTGCTCGCGGCACGCGCCGCCCTGCACCACGGCGCGGGACGGGTCTTCGTCGGCTTCCTCGATCCCTCGGCGCCTGCCTTCGACGCGTCGCAACCGGACCTGATGGTGCGTCCGCTGGACACGCTCGACTTCCGGGACATGGCGCTCGCCTGCGGATGCGGCGGCGGCGATGCCGTCGCGGCGGTGCTGCCGCGCGCGCTGCGTGCGCGGGCGCTGGTGCTGGACGCCGACGCGCTCAATGCCATCGCGGCGGATGCGCAGCTGCAGGCACAGCTCGAGGCACGCGGCCGGCGCGGCTCGCCCACCGTGCTGACGCCGCATCCGCTGGAAGCGGCACGGCTGCTGGGTTCGACCACGGCCTGCGTGCAGGGCGACCGGCTCGTGGCCGCCCGCGACCTCGCGCAGCGCTTCGGCAGCGTCGTGGTCCTCAAGGGTTCGGGATCGGTGATCGCGGCGCCGGACGGCCGCACATGGATCAATCCGACCGGAAATGCGCGCCTGGCCATTGCGGGCACCGGGGACGTCCTCGCCGGCATGATCGCCGCGCGCCTGGCAGCCGGGGAAGAAGCGGCAACGGCGGCCACCGCCGCCGTCTACCTGCACGGACTCGCCGCCGACCGCTGGCCGGCCGGCCGTCCGCTGACGGCCAGCGCCCTGGCCAGCGCCTAGCCGCGGCCCACGAAGGGCATCTTGGTGGCCATCACCGTGTGGTACAGGATGTTGGCCTCCAGCGGCAGGCTGGCCATGTACAGGATGGACTTGCCGACGATCTCGACATCCATCAGCGGCTCCACCGCGATCTCGCCGTTGGCCTGCGGCACGCCCTTGGCCATGCGCGCGGCCAGGTCCGTCATCGCATTGCCGATGTCGATCTGCCCCACGGCGATGTCGTAGCGGCGGCCGTCGAGCGATGCCGTCTTGGTCAGCCCGGTCACCGCGTGCTTGGTTGCCGTGTAGGCGATCGAATGGGGGCGCGGCGCGTGGGCGGAGATCGAGCCGTTGTTGATGATGCGGCCGCCCCTGGGCTGCTGCGCCTTCATCACGCGAAAGGCGTTCTGGATGCCGTAGAACATGCCGTTCAGGTTGGTGTCGACCACCGACTTCCAGTCGGCGACCGACATGTCCTCCAGCGGCGCCGCCGGCAGGCCGCGGCCGGCGTTGTTGAACAGCAGGTCGACCCGGCCGAAGGCGCGCACCGTCTCGTCGAACAGCTTGCGCACCGCGTCGGGGTCGGTCATGTCGGTCGGCACCGCCAGCGCGCGGCCTTCGCCCTTCGCCACGACTTCCTGCAGCGGCTCGGGCCGGCGGCCCGCCACCACCACGCGCCAGCCGCCGCCCAGCAGTGCCAGCGCCGCGGCGCGGCCGATGCCGGTGCCGCCGCCCGTGACGATCGCGACCTGCCCGGCCGCCCCTTGTGTGTTCGCCATGTCGTCCCCTCGTTCGTGTGTGGGCTGCGCCGCGTCAGCGGCGGCTCTTGCGCGCGGCGCGCGTCTTGGCGGCGACCTTCTTGGCGGCGCCCTTGACCGCCTCCAGCGGCGACTTCGCCGCCTTGCCGGCCACCTTCTTGGCGGCGCGCTTGGCCGATGCCTTCGTCGGCACGCCTTCGGTGCGGCCGGCGGCCACGCCCTTGTCCTTCATCGCCCGCGCCAGCAATTCCTCGCCCTCGCGTACCAGGCGGAAGTCGATCTTGCGGCCGTCCAGGTCGACGCGGCTTACCTGCACGCGCAGGCGCGTGCCGATGGCGTAACGGATGCCGGTGCGCTCGCCGCGCAGTTCCTGCCGCGCCTCGTCGAACTTGAAGTACTCGCCCCCCAGTTCGGTGATGTGCACCAGGCCCTCGACGTACATCGCGTCCAGCGTGACGAAGATGCCGAAGCTGGTGGCCGCCGTGACCACGCCGGAGTACTCCTCGCCCAGGTGGTCGCGCATGTACTTGCACTTGAGCCAGGCCTCGACGTCGCGGCTGGCCTCGTCGGCCCGCCGTTCGTTGGCGCTGCAGTGCAGGCCGGCGGCCTCCCAGGCCTGCATCTCGCGCGGGGTGGCGATGACCTTGGCCTTCGGCTTCTGGGACGGCGGCGCCACGCGCGCCGCCAGGCGGCGCGCCAGTTTCTCGTGGGCCTCGCCCGGCGTCGGCAGCACCGGCAGCTGGTAGCGTTCCTTCGACAGGATCGCCTTGATCACGCGGTGGACCAGCAGGTCCGGGTAGCGGCGGATCGGGCTGGTGAAGTGCGTGTAGGCCTCGTAGGCCAGGCCGAAGTGGCCGCTGTTGTGCGGCGAGTAGATCGCCTGCTGCATGGAGCGCAGCAGCATCGTGCTGATCTGCTGGGCGTCCGGCCGCTCCTTGGTGGCCAGCGCGATCTTCTGGAACTCGCCCGGCGTGGGGTCGTCGGAGATCGTCAGGCCCACGGCCATCGCCTTCAGGTAGGTCTTGAGGATCTCCTTCTTCTCGGGCGTCGGGCCTTCGTGCACCCGGAACAGGCCGGGGTGCTGCGCCTGCAGGATGAAGTCGGCGGAGCAGACGTTGGCGGCCAGCATGGCCTCCTCGATCAGCTTGTGCGCGTCGTTGCGCACGCGCGGCACGATCTGCTCGATGCGGCCGTTCTCGTCGCAGATGATCTGCGTCTCGGTGGTCTCGAAGTCGACCGCCCCGCGCACGTTGCGCGCCTTCAGCAGCGCGCGGTAGACGTCGTGCAGGTTCAGGAAGTGCGGCACCAGGTCCTTGCGGCGCGCGGCTTCCGGACCGCGCGTGTTCGCCAGGATGGCGGCGACCTCGGTATAGGTCATGCGCGCGTGGCTGTGCATCACCGCCGGATAGAACTGGTAGGCGTGCACGTCGCCGGTGGCCGTCACCAGCATGTCGCACACCATGCAGAGGCGGTCGACCTCGGGGTTCAGCGAGCACAGGCCGTTGGACAGCTTCTCCGGCAGCATCGGGATGACGCGGCGCGGGAAGTAGACCGAGGTGGCGCGCTCGTAGGCGTCGACGTCGATCGCGCTGCCGGTCTCCACGTACTGGCTCACGTCCGCGATGGCGACCAGCAGGCGCCAGCCCTTGCCGCGGCCGACCTTGGCCGGTTCGCAGTACACCGCGTCGTCGAAGTCGCGCGCGTCCTCGCCGTCGATGGTCACCAGCGGCACGTCGGTCAGGTCGACGCGGCCCTTCTTGTCCTGCGGGCGCACCTTGTCCGGCAGCGAGCGGGCCTGCGCGATGCAGGCGTCGGAGAACTCGTGCGGCACGCTGTACTTGCGCACGGCGATCTCGATCTCCATGCCGGGGTCGTCGACCTCGCCCAGCACTTCCTTGACGCGGCCGACCGGCTGGCCGTAGAGGCTCGGCGGCTCGGTGAGTTCGACCACGACGACCTGCCCCGCCTTGGCGAGGCCGGTCGCTCCCTTCGGGATCAGCACGTCCTGGCCGTAGCGCTTGTCTTCCGGCGCGACCAGCCAGACGCCGCTCTCGTGCAGCAGCCGCCCGATGATGGGATGCGGCGGCCGCTCGATGATCTCGAGCACGCGGCCTTCGGGGCGGCCCCGCCTGTCCTGCCGCACGATGCGTGCACGCACGCGGTCGCGGTGCAGCACCGCGCGCATCTCGTTGGGAGGCAGGTAGATGTCGGACTCGCCGTCGTCGCGCACCACGTAGCCGTGGCCGTCGCGGTGGCCCTGGATCACGCCCTCGATCTCGTCGAGGAGGCCGGAGCCGTTGTTTCGTTCGATGTTTTTGCTATACAATCTTGTTTTTCCTGAAATGCCCAGGTGGCGGAATTGGTAGACGCACTAGTTTCAGGTACTAGCGGGTAACTCCGTGGAGGTTCGAGTCCTCTCCTGGGCACCAACTCTCGAATCCGAGAGCGATGATAAAGCCGGCACCGCCGGCTTTGTTGTTTGTGTTGCAGATAAAAAGCCGCCCTCGAAGGCGGCTTTTTCGTTGGGGACCGGCCTCAGACCGGCTCCGCCACGAGGTCGTGCCCGTCGGTACCGACGATCCGCGCCTGGGTGAACTCGCCGACGGCCAGGCGCTTGCTCAACTTCTGCGGCGGCAGCAGCCGCACGGTGCCGTCGATCTCCGGCGCATCCGCGTACGAGCGGCCGACCCCACCTTTCCTGCCCAGGGCCGGCGCCGAATCCACCAGCACCTGCATCGTGGCGCCCACGCGCCGCTGCAGCCGGGCGGCCGAAACCTCTTCGGCCACCGCCATGAAACGCGCGCGGCGCTCCTCGCGCAGCTCCGCCGGCAGCATGCCGGGGATGTCGTTGGCCGCCGCGCCCTCCACCGGGCTGTAGGCGAAGCAACCCGCGCGGTCGATCTGCGCCCCGCGCACGAAGTCCAGCAGGTGCTGGAACTCGGCTTCGGTCTCGCCGGGGAAACCGGCGATGAAGGTGCTGCGCACCACGAGCTCCGGGCACATCTCGCGCCAGCGCGCGATGCGTTCCAGGTTGCGCTCGCCGCTGGCCGGCCGCTTCATGCGCCTGAGCACGTCGGGGTGGCTGTGCTGGAAAGGCACGTCCAGGTAAGGCAGCACCAGGCCCTGCGCCATCAGCGGCACCACTTCGTCGACGTGCGGGTACGGGTACACGTAGTGCAGCCGGACCCAGGCGCCGAAGGGCGCGGCCAGTTCGCCGAGCGCCTGCACCAGTTCCAGCATGCGCGTCTTCACCGGCCGGCCGTCGAAGAAGCCGGTGCGGTACTTGACGTCGACGCCGTAGGCCGAGGTGTCCTGGCTGACCACCAGCAGTTCCTTCACGCCGCTTTCGAACAGCGCCCGCGCCTCCTTGAGAACGTCGCCGACGGGGCGGCTCACGAGGTCGCCGCGCATCGACGGGATGATGCAGAAGGTGCAGCGGTGGTTGCAGCCCTCGCTGATCTTCAGGTAGGCGTAGTGCTTGGGCGTGAGCTTGATGCCCGCGGCCGGCACCAGGTCGACGAAGGGGTCGTGCGGCTTGGGCAGGTGCGCGTGGACCGCATCCATCACTTCCTGCGTCGCATGCGGGCCGGTCACCGCCAGCACGGACGGGTGCACGTCGCGCACCATGTTGCCGCCGGTGTCGCCCGTACGCGCGCCCAGGCAGCCCGTGACGATGACCTTGCCGTTGGCGGCCAGGGCTTCGCCGATGGTGTCCAGGCTCTCCTTCACCGCGTCGTCGATGAAGCCGCAGGTGTTGACGATCACCAGGTCCGCGCCCTCGAAGGTCTTGGACGTGGCGTAGCCTTCCGCGCTGAGCTGCGTGAGGATCAGTTCGGAATCGGTCAGCGCCTTGGGGCAGCCGAGGCTGACGAAGCCCACCTTGGGCGTCGTCGTGGAGGTCTCGGGGACGGCTATCTCGCTCATCCCCACATTGTCCCAGTTATCGGAAGTCCTATTTCTTCAGGCCGAATGCGCCGAGCATCTGCTCGGTGTTCTTCTGCATCTGTTCCTGCATGGTCTCGAACATGCGCTTCGACTGTTCCATGTAGTTGCCCGCGACGCCCGGCACCGGCACGGCCGCGAACTGGGCCCACATCTCGGGCGTCAGGCCCTTGGACTGTTCGGCCATCTGGGTCTGCAGGTCGGTGAAGGCCTGCACGTTCTTCTCGAGGTACGTCCCCATGAAGCCCTGCATGGCGTGCCCGTAGAAGCGGATGATGTTGGCCAGCGCCGCCTCGCTGAACATCGGCGCGCCGCCCGCCTCTTCTTCCAGGATGATCTGCAGCAGGATGCTGCGCGTCAGGTCCTCGTTGGTCTTGGCGTCGCGCACCACGAAGGGGTGGTTCTCCATCACCAGCTGCTTCACTTCGGCCAGCGTGATGTACGTGGACGTCTCGGTGTCGTAGAGCCTGCGGTTCGGGTACTTCTTGATGACGCGCTGCGCCGGCTTCGCCGCGCCGGGGGCTTTCTTGCTGGTCACGAACGTGGCTCCTCTGGAGGCAGGCTCTGGCGGCCCGCGCTGTTGCGTTGCAGCAGATTCTCAGGGAGGGGCCACGCGTGCGGTCCGGGGGTCAACCCTTACCGTGGACGGAGCAATGGAATTTGGTAGGCGCGATTGGACTCGAACCAACGACCCCCACCATGTCAAGGTGGTGCTCTAACCAGCTGAGCTACGCGCCTGTCGTTGAGCCGGCAATGATAACCCATAAAAGTCGTGCCGACTTTTATGGGTTGCATTTTTGAAGCGTGTGGCGAGGACCGGCGGAGCCGGATCCTCGCCACAGATGCGATCGCGCTGCATGTGATTCCGCGCGATCCGGTGCCGCTAGCGGAGAGCCCCGTCGCACGCGCGGGGCGGAGGACACCGGCAACGTGCCGTGTCGCACCGGGCACCGCCCGCCGCGACACGCCCCGAGGATTCAGCGCCGCCGCGCCGACCGCACCCCGCTGATGTCCCGCACCGACACCAGCACCCGCGCCAGCTTCTGCGAATCCGCGATCTCCACCGTGAACGTCATCCAGGCGGTGCCTTTCACCGACTGCGTCTGCACGCCGATCACGTTCATCTTCTCCTTGGCGAAGACTTCGGAGATGTCGCGCAGCAGGCCCTGGCGGTCGGTGGCTTCGATCGAGACGTCGACCGGGTAGACAGCTGCATCGGTACCCGCCTTCGGCTTGCCCCACTCCACCTCGATCACGCGCTCCGGGCTGCGCGAGGCGATCTCGTGGAAGTTGGAGCAGTCGTTGCGGTGGATGCTCACGCCCTTGCCGCGGGTGACGAACCCGCTGATCGCATCCGGCGGCGCGGGCTTGCAGCAGCGCGCCAGCTGCGTCATCAGCGAGTCGACGCCCACCACCAGCACGCCGCCCTTGGACGATTTCGGCGCGCTCGGCCGCCACTTCTTGGCGAGCAGCGCCTCGTCCTCGCTCGGCGGCGGGGCGACGGGCTGCAGCAGCACCTCGATGTTGCGCAGCGAGTATTCGTCCTTGCCGACCACGCCGAACAGGTCGTCGGCGGACTTGAACCCGAGCTGCGACGCCAGGTCGTCCAGCTTCACCGAGGTGCGGCCGAGCCGCTGCAGCAGGCGCTCCACCAGCTCGCGGCCGCGCGCCACCGTCTCGTGCCGGACCTGCTCGTTGAACCAGGCGCGCACCTTCGCGCGCCCGCGATGGCTGGCGAGGAAGCCCAGCTCCGGGTTCAGCCAGTCGCGCGACGGCCCGCCCTCCTTCGCCGCGACGATCTCCACCGTCTGGCCGTTCGCCAGCGGCTTGTTCAGCGGCACCATGGCCCCGTCCACCCGCGCGCCGCGGCAGCGGTGCCCGAGGTTCGTGTGCAGTGTGTAGGCGAAATCGACCGCCGTCGCGCCCTTGGGAAGTTCCACGATCGCGGCCTGCGGCGTCAGCACGTAGATGCGGTCCTCGAACAGTCCGGCCTCGGCGGAGCCGGCCAGGTCGCGCTCCCAGGCCAGCAGCTGACGCAGCACCGCGATCTTGGTGTCGTACTCGCTCGAGGCGCTGACGCCGCCGTAGCCCTTCTGCCCCGCTTCCTTGTACGCCCAGTGCGCGGCCACGCCATGCTCGGCGTGGTCGTGCATCTTCTGCGTGCGGATCTGGATCTCGATGGGTCGGCCGGCCGCATCGCGCACCACGGTGTGCAGCGACTGGTAGCCGTTCGGCTTGGGCCGCGCGATGTAGTCGTCGAATTCGTCCAGGATGGGCGAGAACCGCGCGTGCACCCAGGCCAGCGCGGCATAGCAATCCTTCACGTCCGGCACGATCACGCGCAGGGCCCGCACGTCGAGCACCTGTTCGAAGTCCAGCGACTTGCCGCGCATCTTCTTGACGATGCTGTAGATGTGCTTGGGCCGGCCATGCACCTGCGCGGTGATGCCCTGCGCCTTCAGCTCGCGCTCCAGCTCGCTGCGCAACTGCTCGACGTACTGCTCGCGCTCCACCCGCTTCTCGTCCAGCCACCGGGCCACGCGCTTGTACGTTTCCGGCTCCAGGAAGCGGAAGGCGAGGTCTTCCATCTCCCATTTCACCGGCCAGATGCCCAGCCGGTTCGCGAGCGGCGCGAACACCTGGAGCGCCTCGCGGGCGACGCCCGGCTGCACCACCTGCTTGGTGGCGGCGTAGTAGCGCAGCGTCTGCAGGCGCGAAGCCAGCCGGAGCATCACCACCCGCAGGTCGCGCGAGAACGCGAGCAGCATCTTGCGGACGTTCTCGGTCTGCTCGCGCGGATCGTCCGCCGCATCGCCGGCATCCCGTGCCTGGCGCTGCACGGCCACCAGCTTGTTGGTCTCGATGGCCAGCGCCGCGTAGCTCTCGCCGAAGGCCTTGGCGATGACTTCCTGCGGCTTGTTCAGGTGCGCGCAGGCATAGACCAGGTAGCTGGCCGCCTGCATGGCCTCGGAGCCGCCCATGGCTTTCAGGATGGCGGCCACGGCGTCGGCGTGCGCCAGCGTGTTCTCGCCGGTGTCCAGGGTCTCGCCGGCGATCAGCGGTTCCGCGAACGCGCGTGCCCGCGACAGCGCGTGCGCCTGCTGCGGCAGCGCCTGTTCGGCCGCCGCCACGAGCTCGGGCACCGGCGCCAGCTCACCCTGTTCCGCTGTGTGGCTCTTCATCGATGGCGGTATCGGTGGCCAGGAGGAAGCCGGTCACGGCCTCCACCTGGTCGGATGCAATGAGGGTGGGCGCGTGGCCCACGCCCGCGAATTCGACCAGCCGCGGCTTCGGGCCGCGGCGGCACATTTCGGCCGCCGTCTCCCGCGACAGCAGGTCCGACTGGGCGCCGCGCAGCAGCAGCGTGCGCGCGCGGATGCCGTCATACAGCTGCCACAACGCGGCCTGCCCGGCTTTCGCCGCGACCTCGTCGAGCGCCCGGAAGGGCACCGCGATCGCCGGGTCGTAGTGCAGCGTGAAGCCGCCCTCGGGCAGCGGCTTCACCATGGCCTGCGACAGCGCCAGCCAGGCCTCGGGCGCGTGCGGGCCGAAACCTTGCGACACCTGCCACATGGCATCGGCTGCCTGCTGCACGGACTCGAAGCGGCCCACGTGGCCGAGATAGGTGCCGATGCGCTGCAGCGCGGCCCACTGGATGACCGGCCCGACGTCGTTCAGCACCAGCCTTCGCAGGGGCACCGGCAGCGGCACGTGGGGCGCTCCGGCCAGCGCCATGCCGATCAGCCCGCCCATGCTGGTGCCGACCCAGTCGAGCGTCCGCACCGGCGCCTCCTGGTGCAGCTGGCCCAGCATCTGCAGCATGTCCGCCGCATAGGTGGGGATGCCGTAGCCCATGGGGTCGCGCAGCCACTCGCTGCGGCCGCGGCCCACGACGTCGGGGCAGGCGACGCGCACGCCCGGCCCGCCGGCGGCGAGCAGTGCACGTGCCAGCGTGTCGAAGTCGCGGCCCTGCCGCGACAGGCCGTGCGCGCAGACGACGAGGTGCGGCGCGTCGGAGGCGCCCCACAGCCAGTACGCCATGCGATGGCTGCCGGTCGCGTCCGGGCAGGATACGTAGTTCAGCGTAGGGACGGTCATGGATGCGCGTGCGGGCCGGATGCGATTACGCTCGGCCGCATCATCGTAAAGCAATCGCGCGCAGGAGAGATTCCCATGCTCAAAGGCAAGACCGCCCTCGTCACCGGCTCCACCAGCGGCATCGGCCTGGGCATCGCCAAGGCGCTGGCGCGGCAGGGCGCCGGCATCGTCCTCAATGGCTTCGGCGACAGCAGCGGTCCGAAGGCCGAGGTCGAGGCGCTGGGCGTGCGCGTCGGCTACCACGCGGCCGACATGAGCAAGCCGGCCGACATCGAGGACATGATGCAGTACGCGGCCAGCTTCGGCGGCGTCGACATCCTGGTCAACAACGCCGGCATCCAGCACGTCGCGCCCATCGAGGACTTCCCGCCCGAACGGTGGGACGCCATCCTCGCCATCAACCTCACCAGTGCCTTCCACACCACCCGGCTGGCGCTGCCCGCGATGAAGAAGGCCGGCTGGGGCCGGATCATCAACGTGGCCTCGGTGCACGGACTGGTCGCCTCGGCCCAGAAGTCCGCCTATGTCGCCGCCAAGCACGGCATCGTCGGCCTGACCAAGGTCACCGCGCTCGAGAACGCCACCACGGGCATCACCTGCAACGCGATCTGCCCGGGCTGGGTGCTGACGCCGCTGGTGCAGAAGCAGGTGGATGCGCGGGCGCAGCAGTTCGGGCTGTCGAACGAGGACGCCAAGAAGCAGCTGCTGGCCGAGAAGGAGCCGTCGCTGCAGTTCACGACGCCCGAGGAGCTCGGGGAACTGGCAGTCTTCTTCTGCTCCGACGCGGCGAAGAACGTGCGCGGCGTGGCGTGGAACATGGATGGGGGCTGGGCGGCGCAATAGGCGCACACCCGTCATTCCCGCGCAGGCGGGAATCCAGGGCGCCCGCATTCCTCCCGGGTCCGTCGCGCCAGGCGGCGGGCGGTGCCGTCCCGCGGTGCCTCGCCCTGCACTCCGCTATCGCTCGTTCCGGGTGCGCTGGAAGGCTGCTCCCGGCGGCGATCCGGCCTAACTCACTTCCGAGTTTGCCGCGCGCGGCAAACTCTCCGTTCAAACAGAAGCCCGGAAATCAGTGCACAGTCGCAGCCGGGAACAGCCTTCCAGCCGAGGCCCCTGATTGCGGGCCGGCACCGCCCGCCGCCTGGCGCGACGTTCGAGGCCGGAGGTGGGCCTGTCGGCCCCCTAGTCAAAGCCCTGGATCCCCGCCGCCGCGGGGATGACGGCGGGGGCGGGGAAAGGCAGGTTACTCGCCCAGCGTCAGATCGTACGGATGCGTCATCTCGAACCGGCACTCCGCCAGGTCGAAGTCCCAGCGCTCCACCTTGCACTGCCGCGGGGCGCCCTCCCCTGGCGGCGACCAGCGGATGATGTTGATCGAGTTCGGCGAGCCATGCCGGACGCGGTGCGACAAGGCGGTGCCGGCCTGGACGCAGAACATCGGGCGCGGCGCGGCCGGCTTGGCAAGGGCACAGACGTCGCTCACGTACGGCAGGTGGATGTGCCCGCCCAGCACCAGGTCGGCCCCCGCGCGGGCCCAGGCCTGCACCGCGACTTCGCCGCCATGCAGGCGGTCCTTCTCGTCCTCGGGCCGCATCACGCAGGCGGGCTGGTGCGTCACCACCACCCGCAGCTGCTCGCGCCGCGCCTTGTGCAGGCGCTGCACGACGCGGTTCACCTGCTTGACCGAGACCACGCCGTCCTTGTGCCGCTCCGGCCGCGTGGTGTTCACGCCCAGCACCAGCACGTCGGCGAACTCCAGCTCCGGCTCCAGGTCGTCGCCGAAGCAGGCCTTGTAGCCGGCGTACGGCGCAAGCAGCCTGGCCGCCACGTTGTACAGCGGGATGTCGTGGTTGCCCGGCAGCGTCAGCAGGTGCGGCACGCCCAGCGAATCGCAGAAGGCGCGCGCGGCCTGAAACTGCGCGGCGCGCGCGCGCTGCGTGATGTCGCCGCTCAGGATGACGGCATCCGGCTTCTGCTCGCGCACGAGCGCCTGCAGGGCGGCGACCACCGGGGGTTCCTCGGTGCCGAAGTGGGTGTCGGAGATGTGCAGCAGGACCGTCATTTGGGCGGCAGGCGCTCCTCGAGGGGCGGCAGCATCACCCGCAACGGCTTGGGCGAGACGGTGAAGCGGATCGGCAGCTCCATGAACTGCACCTCGCCATCGGTGGCCACCTTCAGCCGGCGCGCGTTGCGCGAGCTGACGGTGATGGAGCGCAGCGGGAAGGCCTGGATGCGCCCGTCGTCGCCCAGGGTGCCGAACGCGGCCGAAGCCACCATGCGCAGCTTGGCCCACCAGCGCATCGTGGGCACCAGCAGGCACGCCATGCGGCCCTGCCCCACCTGCTCCACCACGTAGTCCTGGATGCCCACGCGCTGCAGCTGCAAGCGGTTGTTGCAGAGGAACACACTTGCCGTGCGCAGTTGCGCCAGCTCGCCGTCCATCTCGCTGTCCAGCGTGAGCTGCAGCCGCCATTCCAGCAGGCTCTTCAGCGCGGCCAGCATGGCGATCCAGCGCCGGCGGCCGAGCCGCTGCTTGACCTCTTCGCGGTCGGCGAGCAGCTTGGGATAGAGGCCGACGGAGGCGTTCACCAGGAACACCTTCTCGTTGGCCAGGCAGACCTGCACCGGCTCGGGCGCCGCATGCAGGAGGAAGCGCGTGGCTTCCGCGGCGTCGAGCGACAAGCCCAGTTCGCGGGCGAACAGGTTGAAGGTGCCCTGGGCGATGAGGCCCAGGGGACAGTCATGCGTCAGCGCGGCCTGCGCCGCGCAATTGATGGTGCCGTCGCCGCCGGCGCCCACCAGCACCCCGCCCTGCTCGCTGGCGAGCTTGGCCGCCTGCTGGCAGGCCTGCAGGATCTCGCCCGGCGGCACCGGGACGAACTGGTAGCGGCGGCCCGCGCGCTGGAGTTCGGCTTCGATCGCCTCGCGCACGCCGCCCTTCTCCTCCTTGCCGGAACCTTCGTTCAGCACGATGAAGAATTCCGCATCGGCGCGCTGCGCGCGCGCCGGCGTGGCGGCTTCTTGCATCGGGGAGAGGACAGCGGACATGCGGCACAGCTTAGCCGTGCGCGCACGGCTGGCCTGTCGGACTGCAGCCTGCCCGGGGATGGGCGCAGGTCAGCGCAGCTGTACCGAACCCGAGACGATGACCACCACCGAAGCCTTGCCCGGCTCGACCGGCACGGCGGATTCCATCGACGCGGCCTTGGCGTCCTGCGCCATCATCCGCATGCGGGGGGCGAAGCCCGGCTCGTTGGTGTTCACGGCGACCTCGCGCAGCGTGTAGCCGGCGAAGCCGAAGCCGCGGGCGAGCTCCTGCGCCTTGGCCTTGAAGCGTTCGATGGCCATCGCCTGCGCCTCGGTCTCCACGCGCGCGCGCTGCTCCCGGCTCAGGCCGAAGCTCACGCCGCCCAGCGTCATGGTGGTGATCCGGCCGGCGGTCTGGGTGATGCGCGCCAGGTCGCGGCCTTCCAGGATCAGTTCGGCGGTGCCGGTCCAGCCGCTGATGCGGCCTTCGCGGTTGTGCCGCGGGTAGATCGCGAAGTTGCCGGTGCGCACGTCCAGCTGTCCCGGCTGCGCCGCCTTCTTCGCCTCGGCCAGCGCCGCATCGAGCGCCGTCTTCAGCTGCGTCTGCACGACCCCCGGGTCCTGGCCGTCGCGCGCCGTGCTCAGGGTCATCGTCAGCAGGTCCTGCTGCACCTCGACGCGTCCTTCGGCCTGCAGCTGCAGCACGTTCTGGGGCGGCGTGGCGGTGATCGTCTGGGCGGGAGCGGTCATGGCGGCGGCGGCCAGCGCGCAGCCGGCCAGCAGGTGTCGGGGGTTCATCGTTTTCCTTGTCGTTTTGGTGGGATGGACGGCGCCGCCTGCTCCAGGAGCTGGCGGCGCAGCTCCGCCCGCTCGCTCGCGCTGAGTGCGCGCGGCGACGGCGCGGAGCCGGGATGGTATTGCTGCAGCACCTCGCGCAGGTGGACGACGTGGGGGTTCGGAGGCGGCGCCGCGCCCACGTTCGTGGTCGCGCAGGCCACCGCGAGGGATGCGGCGAGGTACTTCATCCCCCTCAGAACGCGTGGCCCGCGGGACGGTTCACTTCCCTCTTGTCACTGCGCTCCTGCTGGGGCAACATTTGTAACACAGTGAAAAGCCAACGGTGAAAACCCGGATTCGGGTGGATTCGGCCTTCAGAATCGGCGCTGTTACAAATTGGACCCTGGAGAACCATGACCCAAGCTGCAGCACGGACCGACAAGATCCTGGTGGTGGACGACGACGCCCGCATCCGCGACCTGCTCCGCCGCTACCTGACGCAGGAAGGCTTCGAGGTCATCCTGGCCGAAGACGGCAAGGCGCTCAACCGCCTGATGCTGCGCGAAACGGCCGACCTGATCGTGCTGGACCTGATGATGCCGGGGGAAGACGGCCTGTCCATCTGCCGCCGCCTGCGGGCCGCGAACGACCGCACGCCGATCATCATGCTCACCGCCAAGGGCGAGGACGTCGACCGCATCGTGGGCCTGGAAGTCGGCGCCGACGACTACCTGGGCAAGCCCTTCAACCCGCGCGAGCTGCTGGCCCGCGTCCACGCGGTGCTGCGCCGCCGGCCGGCGCAGGAAGCGCCGGGCGCGCCCTCCTCCGAGAACGAGGTCGTTTCCTTCGGCCCGTTCGCCTTCGACCTCGGGGCCCGCACCCTGCGCAAGAACGGCGAGGAACTGCCGCTGACCACCGGCGAGTTCGCCATGCTCAAGGCGCTGGTGCGCCATCCGCGCCAGCCGCTGTCGCGCGAGAAGCTGGCGCAGCTGGCCCGCGGCCGCGAGTTCGAGCCCTTCGACCGCAGCCTGGACGTGCAGGTCTCGCGCCTGCGCAAGCTCATCGAGGCCGACCCCGCCTCGCCGCGCTACATCCAGACCGTGTGGGGCGTGGGCTACGTCTTCGTGCCGGACGGCGCGGGTTGAACCCTCCCCGGGGCGCCGCGGATGACAAGACCTTCCGCGTGCGCTCCAATCACGGCATGACAGGCAAGCATTCGTTGGGACCATGATCCGTGCCGTGATGACGCAGGCCGAACAGACCAGCCCGGCGCCGCTGGAGACCGCCCCGGCGCCGCTGGAGATGCGGCCCCGGCTGGGCCTTTCCCTCTTCTGGCGCACCTTCTTCCTGCTGTCGCTGCTGCTGATCGGCTCGGTGGTGGCGTGGCTGCAGACCTTCCGCGCGCTGGAATTCGAGCCGCGCGCCATGCAGACGGCGCAGCAGATCGCGTCGCTGGTGAACCTCAGCCGCGCGGCGCTGGTGCACGCCGACCCGATCGCGCGCGTGTCCCTGATCAAGACCCTGGCCGACCAGGAGGGCGTGCGCATCCTGCCGCGCGAGCCGAAGGACAAGTTCGCCTCCATCACCGGCAGCGCCATGGACCGGCGCATCGTCGACGAACTGGTCGGGCGCCTCGGCAGCGGCACGCTGATGGCCAGTGCCGTCAACGGCGAGGAAGGCCTGTGGGTCGGCTTCAAGATCGACCGCGACGACTACTGGATGCTGATGGACCGCACGCGGTTCTCCCAGGTCGGTGGCCGCACCTGGCTGGTCTGGCTGATCACGGCGGCCGCCCTGTCGCTCGCCGGCGCCGCGGTCATCGCGCGCCTGATCAACCGGCCGTTGAAGCAGCTGTCTTTCGCCGCCAGCCGCGTGCGCGACGGCGACTTCGACGCCAGCCGCCTCGACGAGAAGGCGGTCACCAGCGAGATCCGCGAGGTGAACATCGGCTTCAACCGCATGGCGCAGCAGCTGGCCAAGATCGAGCAGGACCGCGCGGTCATGCTGGCCGGCATCTCGCACGACCTGCGCACGCCCCTGGCGCGCCTGCGCCTGGAAACCGAGATGAGCGTGGTCGACGCCGATGCGCGCGAGCACATGGCCGCCGACATCGACCAGCTCGACGCCATCATCGACAAGTTCCTGGACTACGCGCGGCCGGACCACGCGGAGCTCAAGCCGGTGGTGCTGAACGACGTCGTCGAAGCCTGCATGTACGCGATCGAGGACCATGGCGACATCCGCGTCAACGTCGACATGCCCAAGAACATGCAGGTGCTGGCGGACGAAGTCGAACTGGCCCGCGTCATCTCCAACCTTCTGGAGAACGCCCGCCGCTACGGCAAGACGCCGGAGACCGGCGTTGCCGTGGTGGACATCGCCGCGCGCGCGCGCAACGAATGGGTGCTGCTGAAGGTGCGCGACCATGGCATGGGCGTGTCGCCGGAGGCCCTGCCCAACCTGGTCAAGCCCTTCTTCCGCGGCGACGCGGCCCGGACCGCCGCCACCGGCGCCGGCCTGGGACTGGCGATCGTCGACAAGACGGTGCAGCGCATGGGCGGGATCTTCGCGCTGTCGAACACCACGTCCGGCGGCCTCGCCGCGCACATCAAGCTGCAGCGCCCGCGGCAGATGCCCCCGGTGCCGGGCGGCGCGAACCGCGAGTCGGAAAACCGCGGGGCGGCGCGCGAAGCGACGGCCTGAGCAGGCCTCGTCATCCCCGCGGAGGCGGGGACCCAGGGCTCCCGCATCTACAGCGCCAAACGTCGCGCCAGGCGGTGCGCGGTGCAGGCCCGCATGAAGGGGCCTCAGCTGGAAGGCTGTTCCCGGCGGCGAAGCAGGTCTACGAGAGCGCGTAGCGCGTATCGAGAGCTGCGACCGTGCACTGATTTCCGGGCATTTGCTTGAACGGAGAGTTTGCCGCGCGCGGCAAACTCGCAGTGAGTTTGGCCGGATCGCCGCCGGGAACAGCCTTCCAGCGCACCCGGAGCGCAGCGCAGGGCGAGGCACCAGCGGGACTGCACCGCGCACCGCCTGGCGCGACGCACCCCGGATGCGGGAGCCCTGGATCCCCGTCTGCGCGGGGATGTCGGCTATGGAAACTCACCCCGCCAGCAGCACCACCGCCCGCGCCTCGATGCTCTGCCCCATTCCGACGGGGCCCAGCTTCTCCGCCGTCTTCGCCTTCACGTTCACCTGCCCGGGCTGCAGGTCCAGCGCCTGCGCGATGCGCGTGCGCATGGCCTCGATGTGCGGCGCGAGCTTCGGCGCCTGCGCCACGATGGTGCTGTCGATGTTGACGAGGGTCCAGCCGGCCTCGCGCGCGCGCCTCACCGCCTCGGCCAGCAGCACCACCGAATCGGCGCCGCGGAAGCGCTCGTCGGTGTCGGGGAAATGCCGCCCGATGTCCCCCAGCCCCGCCGCGCCCAGCACCGCATCGGTGATGGCGTGCAGCAAGGCATCGGCATCCGAATGCCCGAGCAGCCCGCGTTCGTAGGGGATCTCCACCCCGCCCAGCACCAGCCGCCGGCCCGGCACGAGGGCGTGCGTGTCCCAGCCTTCGCCGATGCGCAGATTCATCGCGCGCGCCCGCGCAGCACGGCCTCGGCCATCACGAAATCTTCCGGATACGTCACCTTGAAGTTCTGCCCGCCTGCCTCGACGAGCTTCGGCTTCAGGCCCATCGCTTCGATGGCGCTGGATTCGTCGGTCACCTGGTCGCCGGCCGCTTCGAGCGCCTGGCGCAGCATGCCCAGGCGAAACATCTGCGGCGTCTGCGCCTGCCACTTGTCGCCGCGCGCGATGGTGCCGACCACGCGGCCCTGCTCTTCGATCTTCAGCGTGTCGGCCAGCGGATGGGCCAGCAGGCCCCCCACCTCGTCACCGCTGCACGCGTCGATGAGCCGGTCGACGAGCTCCGGCGTGATGAGGCAGCGCGCGGCATCGTGCACCAGCACCCAGTCGTGGTCCACCGCACCGGCCCGCCGCAGCTCGCGCAGGCCGTTGGCCACGCTGCCGGCGCGCGTGCTCCCGCCGCAGGGCACCACGAGGGCCGAGGTCGTGGGGTTGCGTTCGAAGAAGCCGTCGCCGGGGGCCACCACCACCAGCGTGCGCGCGATGCGTTTCACGCCGGCGAAGGCCGACAGCGTGTGCCACACCATCGGCTGGCCGCCGACGCGTTCGTATTGCTTGGGGCCCGCCGTGCCGGCGCGGCTGCCGTTGCCCGCGCAGGGGATCAGCGCGAAATACCGGGCGGGGGTTGCGGTCGTGTTCATGTCCGTCCCTTTCATTCTATGCACCCTACTACAATCGCAGAGACCCGCTCCGGTGTGAGCGAGTTCTACACCCCCTCGTTCGCGACGCGGGGGTGTTTTGCATTTCCCGCCCGCCCTCCCCCTCGATGGAACTACCGAAGCTTTCCCCCGGACGCCGCATGGCCCTGCCGCGGCCGCCCGGCTCTGCCGATGCGCTGCTGCTCGCCCGCCTGGCGCAGCGGGAGCTGCGCGACGGCCGCCTCGCGGCGATCGTCACCGCCGACGCCAACGACGCGCAACGCCTGCTCGACGAGCTTGCCTTCTTCGCGCCCGAACTGCGCTGCGCGCTGTTCCCGGACTGGGAGACGCTGCCCTACGACACCTTCTCGCCGCACCAGGACCTGATCAGCGAGCGGCTGGCCACGCTGTGGCGCATCCTGCAGCGCGAAGCCGACGTGATCCTGCTGCCCGCCAGCACGGCCTTGTACCGCGTGGCGCCGCCCGCTTTCCTGGCGGGCTACACCTTCCACTTCCGCCAGGGACAGAAGCTCGACGAAGCCAAGCTGAAGGCGCAGCTCACGCTGGCCGGCTACAACCACGTGACACAGGTCGTCAGCCCCGGCGAGTACGCCGTGCGCGGCGGCCTCATCGACCTGTTCCCCATGGGCTCGCCGGTGCCCTACCGCGTGGACCTGTTCGACGACGAAGTCGATTCCATCCGCACCTTCGACCCCGACTCGCAGCGCAGCCTGTACCCGGTGCCCGAGGTGCGGCTGCTGCCCGGGCGCGAGTTCCCGATGGACGAGGACGCCCGCGCGCGCTTTCGCAGCCGCTGGCGCGAATTGCTGGAAGGCGACCCGACGCGCAGCCGCATCTACAAGGACATGGGCAACGGCGTCGCCACCGCCGGCATCGAGTACTACCTGCCGCTGTTCTTCGAGGAGACGGCGACGGTGTTCGACTACCTCGGCGGCCAGGCTTCGGTGGTGCTCCACGGTGACCTGGAGCCGGCCTTCCAGCGCTTCTGGCAGGACACGCGCGACCGCTACCGGCTGGTGCAGGGTGACCCGGAGCGGCCGGTGCTGCCGCCCGAGGCGCTGTTCCTGAGCGCGGAGCAGTTCTACACGCGCGCCAACGAGCATCCGCAGCTCGCCCTGCGCAGCAACGCGCAGGACGTCGAGGACAGCGCGGTGTTCCAGAAGCTGCCGGACCTGTCCGTCGTGCGCGGGGCCGAGGAACCGCTGGCCCGCTTCAAGGAGCACGCGCAGCGTTCGCCGAACCAGGTGCTGGTGCTCGCCGAAAGTGCCGGCCGGCGCGAGAGCCTGCTGGACTTCCTTCGCGCCAGCCACCTCACGCTGCCCGCCTTCGACTCGCTGGCCGAATTCATGGCCAGCGACGAGAAGCTGGGCATCGCCACGGCGGCGGTCGCCAGCGGATTCGCGTGGGTCGAGGAGGCGATCGACCTCGTCACCGAAACCGAACTCTTCGCCAGCGCCCCGACGGCGCGCCGGCGCAAGAAGCAGGAACAGGTCAGCGACGTCGAGGCCCTGATCAAGGACCTGTCCGAGCTGAACGTCGGCGACCCGGTGGTGCACGCGCAGCATGGCATCGGCCGCTACAAGGGCCTGGTCAGCATGGACGTGGGCCAGGGCAGCACCGAGTTCCTGCACCTCGAATACGCGGACAAGGCCACGCTCTACGTGCCCGTGAGCCAGCTGCACCTGATCAGCCGCTACACGGGCGTGGCGGCCGACGAGGCGCCGCTGCACAAGCTGGGCTCCGGCCAGTGGGAAAAGGCGCGGCGCAAGGCGGCCGAACAGGTGCGCGACACCGCGGCCGAACTGCTGAACCTGTATGCGCGCCGCGCCGCGCGCCAGGGCCACGCCTTCCGCTTCGCGGCTTCCGACTACGAGCAGTTCGCCAACGACTTCGGCTTCGAGGAAACGGCGGACCAGAACGCGGCGATCCACGCGGTGATCCAGGACATGGTGTCGCCCCAGCCCATGGACCGCCTGGTCTGCGGCGACGTGGGCTTCGGCAAGACGGAGGTGGCGCTGCGCGCGGCCTTCGTCGCCGTCACCGGCGGCAAGCAGGTCGCCTTCCTGGCGCCGACCACGCTGCTGGCCGAGCAGCACTACCAGACCCTGGTGGACCGCTTCTCCAAGTGGCCGGTGAAGATCGCCGAGATGAGCCGCTTCCGCTCCACCAAGGAGATCAACGCCGCGCTCAAGGGCCTGGAGGACGGCAGCATCGACATCGTGGTGGGCACGCACAAGCTGCTGGCGCAGTCGACCAAGTTCAAGAACCTGGGCCTGCTGATCATCGACGAGGAGCATCGCTTCGGCGTGCGCCACAAGGAGGCCGTCAAGGCGATGCGCGCCGAGGTCGACGTGCTGACGCTGACGGCCACGCCGATCCCGCGCACGCTGGGCATGGCGCTGGAGGGATTGCGCGACCTCTCGGTGATCGCCACCGCGCCGCAGCGACGCCTGGCGATCAAGACCTTCGTGCGCAACGAGGGCAACGGCGTGATCCGCGAGGCGGTGCTGCGCGAGCTCAAGCGCGGCGGCCAGGTCTACTTCCTGCACAACGAGGTCGAGACCATCCAGAACCGGCGCGAGGCGCTGGAGCGGCTGCTTCCCGAGGCACGCATCGCCGTCGCCCACGGCCAGATGCCGGAGCGCGAGCTTGAACGGGTGATGCGCGAGTTCGTGCAGCAGCGCTTCAACGTGCTGCTGTGCTCCACCATCATCGAGACCGGCATCGACGTGCCGACGGCCAACACCATCGTGATCGCGCGGGCCGACAAGTTCGGCCTGGCGCAGCTGCACCAGCTGCGCGGCCGGGTCGGCCGCAGCCACCACCAGGCCTATGCCTACCTGATGGTGCCCGACATCGAGAGCCTGACCAAGCAGGCGGCCCAGCGCCTGGAAGCGATCCAGCAGATGGAGGAACTCGGCTCCGGTTTCTACCTGGCCATGCACGACCTGGAGATCCGCGGCGCCGGCGAGGTCCTGGGCGAGAACCAGAGCGGCAACATGCTGGAGGTCGGCTTCCAGCTGTACAACGAGATGCTGGCGGAGGCCGTGCGCTCGCTGAAGGCCGGCAAGGAGCCCGACCTGCTGGCGCCGCTGCAGGTCACCACCGAGATCAACCTGCACGCGCCGGCCCTGCTGCCGGACGACTATTGCGGCGACGTGCACCTGCGGCTTTCGTTCTACAAGAAGCTCGCGACCGCCAAGACGGTCGACCAGATCGACACGCTGCTGGAGGAGATCGTCGACCGCTTCGGCAAGCTGCCGCCGCAGGGCCAGACGCTGATCGACGTGCACCGCCTGCGGGTGCTGGCGCGGCCCTACGGCGTGGTGAAAGTCGACGCCGCGCCGACGGTCATCCACATCACCTTCAAGCCCAACCCGCCGATCGAGCCGCTGGCCATCATCCACCTGGTGCAGAAGAACAGGCACATCAAGCTGGCCGGCAACGACAAGCTGCGCATCGAGAAGTCGCTGGTGGAGGTGAAGGAGCGCGCGCAGATGGTGCGGGACGTGCTCAAGTCGCTGGGACAGCCGAAGGTGGTGGAGACGGCCTGAACTCCGTCATTCCCGCGGAGGCGGGGATCCAGGGCGCCCGTGTTGGAGGTCGGGGTCCGTCGCGCCAGGCGGCGGGCGGTGCCGGCCCGCAGTCAGGGGCCTCGGCTGGAAGGCTGTTCCCGGCGGCGAAGCAGTGCTACGAGAGCGCGTAGCGCGGATCGAGCGCTGCGACTGTGCACATTTTTCCGGCACTTTGATTGAACGGAGAGTTTGCCGCACGCGGCAAACTCGCAGTGAGTTGTGCCGGATCGCCGCCGGGGACAGCCTTCCAGCGCACCCGGAACGAGCGACAGCGAAGTGCAGGGCGAGGCACCGCGGGACGGTACCGCCCGCCGCCTGCCGCGACGCACCCCGAACGCGGGAGCCCTGGATTCCCGCCTGCGCGGGAATGACGGGAGGTGCGGGAATGGCGGGTGGGTAGACTCTCGCCATGCCCCCAAAGGACGCCTTCGCCAGCTACTGCGCCGAGCTCCTCTCCGCGCTCGGGCCGGTGCGCGTCAGGCGCATGTTCGGCGGCCACGGCATCTACGTGGACGACCTCTTCATCGCCATCGTCGTCGGCGAGACGCTGTACCTCAAGGCGGACGACCAGAGCCTGCCGCGCTTCGAGGCCGCCGGCTGCCAGCCCTTCTCGTTCACCGCCAAGGGCCGGACGATGACCACGCACTACCGCGCCGCACCGGTGGACGCCATGGATTCGCCGGCGCTGATGCGGCCCTGGGCCACCCTCGCCATCGAAGCCGCCCTGCGCGCCCGCGCGCGTTGAACTGCGACAATCCGGGCATGCCCGCTTCCGAATTCGCTCCCGGCCTGGCCATCCAGGGCTTCACCCCGCCCCTGTCGCTGAAGGACTTCCAGCTCATCGCCTTCGACATGGACTCCACGCTGATCAACATCGAGTGCGTGGACGAGATCGCCGACGCGGTCGGCATGAAGGAGCAGGTGGCCGCCATCACCGAAGCTGCGATGCGCGGCGAGATCCCCGACTACAAGGAGAGCCTGCGCCGTCGCGTGGCGCTGCTCGAGGGCGTGACCGTCGCCGACATGGAACGGGTCTACACCGAACGTCTGCAGCTCAACCCGGGTGCCGAGGCGCTGGTGCAGGCCTGCAAGGCCGCGGGCCTGAAGACCCTGCTGGTCTCCGGCGGTTTCACCTTCTTCACCGATCGCATCCGCGACCGGCTGGGCATCGACTACACCCGCTCGAACGTGCTGGAGGTCCGCTCCGGCCCGAACTGCGGCGAACTCACCGGCCGCATGGTCGACCAGCCCTGGGGCGACATCTGCGACGGCGCCGAGAAACGCAAGATGCTGCTGGAGACCTGCGCGCAACTGGGCATCTCCCCCAAGCAGGCCATCGCGGTCGGCGACGGCGCCAACGACCTGCCGATGATGGGCGAGGCCGGCCTGTCGGTCGCCTACCACGCCAAGCCGAAGGTGCGCGAGCAGGCGATGGTCGCCATCCACCGCGGCGGCCTCGACCGCCTGCTCGAACTCTTTGCCTAGCCGGCCGCTTCCGCCTGCGCGCCGCGGGTGCGCACGGGCAGGTAGCCCGGCAGGCGCACGGTGAAGGTGGTGCCCTCGCCCAATGCGCTCTCCACGGCGATCGTCCCGCCGTGCATGTCCACCGCGTTCTTCACGATCGCCAGCCCGAGCCCCGTGCCCTGGATGTCGCCCACGTTGCTGGCGCGGTGGAAGGACTCGAACAGGTGGTCCACCTCGCCCGGCGGGATGCCGATGCCGCTGTCGCGCACGCGGAACACCGTGTCGTCCTGCTCGCGCCGCACCTCGAAGCGCACGTCCCCGCCCGCGGGCGAGTACTTGATCGCGTTGGACAGCAGGTTCACGAAGATGTGGCGCAGCAGCTTCTCGTCGTAGAGCGCCGGCGCCAGGTCGGGTGCGACGTCGCACACCACCCGGCTGGCGCCTTCCGGGTGCTGCAGCCCGGCCTCGTCCACGATCTGCGGGCACAGCACGCGCAGGTCGACGCGGCCCGGCTTGAACTCCAGCATCTGCGCATCGGCCCGTCCGAGCAGCAGCACGCGATCGAGCATCCGTGACATGCGCTGCACGCCGGCCGCGATCCCGTCCAGCGTCTCCAGCCGCTCCTGCGTGGGCAGCCGGTCGCCGTAGTGGCGCAGCACTTCCTCGGCGGACAGGATCGCCGCCAGCGGCGTGCGGAACTCGTGCGAGGTCATGGCGACGAAGCGCGAGCGCAGCTCGTTGAGCTGCCGCTGCTGCTCCAGCGCGTCGCGCATGCGCGCTTCCGACTGCTTGCGGCGGGTGATGTCCAGGAAGGTCCAGATCACGCCGGCGTCCGGGTCGTGCGGCCGCACGCAGCTGCCGGCCATCTCCACCCAGAACAGCTCGCCGTTGCGCCGGCGCAGCTGCATCTCGCAGGTGTAGGCATCGGTCGCGATCAACGCCGCGCGTGCCTCCACGCCGAAACGCTGCCAGCTCTCCGTGTCGGGATGCAGGTAGTCCGAGCCCTGCCCGATCAGCACCTGCCGCGGGTAGCCGAGCATCTGCGCGAACTTCTCGTTGACCCACTCATGCGTGCGCTTGACCGACAGCACGATGCCCACCACCGCGTTGTTCAGGATGGCCTCACGCTCGGACATCGTGCGCTGCAGCTGCACCTCCAGTTCCTTGCGGCGCGTGATGTCCATGATCACCCACACGGTGCCCTGGGCCAGGTCGGTGGGGCTGACGGCCTTGCCCGAGAGGTGGATCCAGATGCGGCTGCCGTCGGCTCGCTGCACCTCCAGCTCGCGCTCGTAGACCTCCCCCTTGGCCACCGCCGCCGCCACCTGGGCGCCCACGGCCAGGTACTCCTCGCGCGAGAGGTAGAACGGCTCCATCGACGTCGGCCGGTCGGCGCCGAAGATCTCCTTCATCGCGCGGTTCGCCCAGCGCAGGCGGCCCTGTGCGGTGAGGAAGCAGATGCCGACGATGGAGTTCTCCAGGATGATCTCCCGCTCCTCCAGCACCGTCTTCAGGCGGCGCTGCGACTCGGACAGTGCCTCCACCATCGCGTGCTCCGCGGCCAGCCGCAGCTGCGACTGCTCCTTGAAGCGGCGCGCCACGTTGATGCGGTCGGCCAGGGCGAACGACAGCAGGATCATCTCCAGCCCCGAGCCGATCAGCAGCGCATTGGACGTGAAGGCGTTGGAAGGCAGGACGCCCGTGTTGTGCAGGAACAGGGTGAACACGCCCACCAGCAACACCGTCCAGGCCGCGAGGTAGTGCTTCGCGCCGCCGTGCCCGCGGCGCAGGGCCTGCACCCCGGACACGACCAGCGCCAGCACGCTGACGGGGGCCCACACGGTGACGAGCCAGGTGGACACCACATAGGGCAGCGCCACGGCGGTGACGAAGGTGAGCGCCCAGAGCACGGCCAGCGTGAGCAGCACGCGGTCCATCACGCGCATCGCGTGCACGCTGTCCAGGAAGCGCCGCGCGAACAGCAGCCCGAAGGTCGCGGCCAGGCACATGCCCGCGGGCGGCGACACGCTGTTCCACCAGACCTGTTCCGGCCAGAGGTACTGGTAGCCCAGCCCGGTGAGCGCGGCCTGCGCCACCGCCATGCCGCCGACGAACATCACGTAGATCAGGTACGCCGGGTCGCGCACCGACAGGAACAGCAGCAGGTTGTAGAGGCCCAGCCCGAACAGCAGCCCGAAGTAGAGGCTCAGGAGTGCATAGCTTCCCTGGTCGCTCTGCCACAGGGCCTGCGGACGCCACAGCCGCACCGGGGCGGTGATCGTGCCCTGGCTGGTGAGGCGCAGGTACACCGTGGACTCGCCCGGCGGCAGGGACACCGGCACCACGTGGTTGCGGTGCACGACGGGCCGCGCCATGAACGGCTGCAGGTCGCCCGCCACCTGCCGCTGCCAGGTGCCTTGTGCGTTGCGCGTGAACACCTGCAGCCGGTCCAGCGGCGGGTAGGCCAGTTCCAGCAGCCAGGCCGGGTCGCTCCCCGGTGGCGACCACAGGTCGACGCGCAGCCACACGGCGGATTGGGTCAGTCCGAAATTCGCCGCGGGTCCGCTGCTGCGCACGGGGCGGAAGCGCGCCTGCTGCTCCGCGGCCAGGACGTCCTCGAGGTCCAGCCCCCGGGTGTCGTCCTCCAGCACCTGCAGGAAGGGCGCCAGGTTGTAGCGGTCGCCCTCCCCCAGCGTCAGCGGCTCTGCCTGGACCCAGGCGCACGCGAGCAGCAGCGCGCCGGCGAGGATGCGGGCGAGCCAGGCAGGGGAGTAACGGATGAGCTCGCGCATCGCGCTGGGACTCTACCTCAAGCCGCCGCGCGCCTTCCGGGGGCGGGCCAGCCGCGGATCAACCCCATGGCGGTGGCACGCCAGAGCAGGAAGCCGACGACCGACAGGTTCAGGAGGTTCCACGCGATGCCGTTCAGGAAGGCCGCATGGTAGGAGCCCGTGAGGTCGAACACGGCGCCCGACATCCAGCCGCCCAGCGCCATCCCGAGCAGCGTCGCCATCAGCACCGTGCCGACCCGCGCGCCGGCCTCCTCGGCGGGGAAGTACTCCCGCACGATCAGCGCGTAGGCGGGGACGATGCCGCCCTGGAACAGCCCGAACATGCCGGAGACGAGGTACAGCGACATGAGTCCGTCCGAGGGCAGGAACATCAGCAGCGCGATGCCCTGCAGCAGCGATCCGAGCAGCAGGGTGCGCAGTCCGCCGATGCGGTCGGAGATCCAGCCGGACACCAGCCGGCTCACGACGCCCAACCCGAGCATCAGCGACAGCATCTCCGCGCCGCGCGCCGCCCCGAAACCGAGGTCGCTGCAGTACGCCACGATGTGGACCTGCGGCATCGACATGGCGACGCAGCAGGACACGCCGGCCAGGCACAGGAGCCCGAGCAGCACGTGGGGGTGCAGGCCCAGCGGCCGCGGCGAGGCGGTCGCGGAAGCCGCCGCCGTGGTGGGCACCGGCTGCGCCGGGGGCCTGCGTCGCAGGAAAAGGGCCAGCGGCACCATGCTCGCGATGCAGAAGACGCCCATGCCGATGTACGTCTGCCGCCAGCCCACCGTGTCGATGAAGGACTGCATCACCGGCGGCCAGGCGGCGCCGGCGGTGTAGTTGCCGCTCATGCAGATCGCCAGCGCGATGCCGCGGCGGCGGTCGAACCAGCGCGAGGTGTCGGCCACCAGCGGCGCGAAGCTGGCCGACGTGCCGAGCAGGCCGATGAAGAGGCCCTGCGCCACGTAGAACAGCGCCAGCCCCGGCGCCAGTCCCGCCACGATGTAGCCGGCGCCGAGCCCCGCGGCGCCCAGCATCACCACGGCCATGACGCCGAAGCGGTCGGCCAGCCGCCCCATCAGGATCCCGCCCACGCCGAAGCCGATCATCGTCAGCGTGTACGCCAGCGAAGCCGCGCCGCGGTCGATCGCGAAGTCCTGCTGGATGCGCGGCAGGATCACGCTGATGGCGTACATGCCGGAGCCGCCGATCGTCATCAGCAGCAGCGACATGGCCAGCCGCGCCCAGGCGTAGGGGGATTCGATCGCCTCGCGGTCCGCTGCTGCCATGCTCATCCCTTATTGGAAACCAGATTCCGCCGGCCGTCACGGCGTCGGCATGCGACTACAAGCCGCGCTGCCCGCAGACGACGGGCGCGCGGCTGGCTCGTGCTTAAGGTGCGGGCTGAACCAAGGACCACGCCCCATGGAACGCACTGCCGCGCCGCGCCACTTCTCCATGGTCAGGGAATTCCACCTGGCCGACTTCTTCACCCTGGGCAATGCCGCCTGCGGGGTGGGCGCGATCCTGCTGGCGATGCTGTACCTGGCCTCCGGCGAGCGCGCGCATTTCCTGTGGTCGGCGGCCCTCGCGCCCCTGGCCTTCTTCTTCGACGTGCTCGACGGCCGCATCGCGCGGGCGCGGCACCAGCACTCGGCCCTGGGCCGCGAGCTCGATTCGCTCTCGGACGTGATCTCGTTCGGCGTGGCTCCCGCGGCGCTGGGCTTCGCGGCCGGCATGCAGGGCGGCTGGGACGCGGCGGCGCTGATCTACTTCGTGTGCTGCGGCGTCAGCCGGCTCGCGCGCTTCAACGTCACCGCGGAACAGCTCGCCGGCGATTCGGGCAAGGTGGCCTACTTCGAAGGCACGCCGATCCCGACCAGCGTCGTTCTGACCGGCATTCTGGCGTGGGCGGCGTGGCAGGGCGACATCGGTGCGCGCCTGTGGGGCGGCGTCGTGGACCTCGGGCCGTGGGACCTGCACCCGCTGTCGCTGGTGTACGTCCTCTCTGGCAGCCTGATGATCAGCAAGACGCTGCGGATCCCGAAGTTCTGATCACTTGCCCGGGCGGTTCTTCTGCCAGATGGCCAGCAGGATCAGCCCGTAGGCGACCACGCGCAGGCCGTAGAACGCCGGGTTGTCCTCGCCGGCACCGGCGATGGTGCCGAGCGCGACACGGTTGCCCGATTCGATCCAGAACGAGAGCGCGAACCAGAGGAAGAAGCGGTCCCGCGTGTGGCGCCAGAAGCGGAAGAAGAACAGGCCGGCGACCAGCCAGCCGACCGCGATGGCGCCCGTCAGCATCTGCTCCATGCTCAGTCCTCCTCCCAGACCAGGCCGAAGACCAGCAGCAGCACCGCCGCCAGCGCCCAGAGCAGCCGCCACGTCCCGAGGTCGACCTGCGTCGGCAGCACGACGCGGTCGACCACCAGCAGCACGTTGTTCACGCTCAGGGCCGCGAAGCACAGCGCCGACCAGAACAGCAGCCGCGCGCCGCTCGCGCGCCAGCTGCGCCACAGCAGCACCAGGCACGTGATCGACGTGAGCGCGCAGAGGGAATAGATGAGCGCCGCCATGTGTTGCCTGTCACTCCTTGCGAAAACGGAAGGCGTCGGCGAACTGCTGCGCGCGCCGGTCGATGCGGGAATGGATGAGGTCGGTGACCGCCACGAGGTCGGACGCATACGCCTGCGCGACGCGGTCCAGCAGCTCCCCCAGCTCGGCCGAAGGAGCATAGCGCACGGAACTGGTGTCGCCCACGGGCTGCGCGATGCTGCTGGACTTCAGCAGGCCGATCAGCTCGACGCCATTGCGCTCGGGGACGTACAGGCGCCGCGCGAGCTGTGCGGCGTCCCACGCCCGGGCCGGCTCGGCGCGCAGCAGCAGCACCGCCTCGAGGTACGGCACCGACGGCACGCTGGTGAGGATGAACCGGCGAACGTCTGCCGGCAGCTCGGGAAGGGTCATTGTTCTGGGGCGTGACTGTAGCGCCTTCACGCGCCATCCTCTGCTCATCCGCAGATCGGATGCCGGTCCGCGCAGAATCGGCGGATGCCGGACGCCGCATCGCAACGCCTCTTCCTCGCGCTCTGGCCGGACGCCGCGCAGCGTGAGGGGCTGGAGCGGCACGCCGGCGCCTGGACCTGGACCGAGGCTGCGCGCCGGACGCGGCCGGAGCGCCTGCACGTGACGCTGCACTTCCTCGGCACGGTCTCTGCGGCGACGGTCACCGCCTTGCGGTCGGGACTGGACGTTCGGTGGGAAGGCTGCGAACTGCTGCTGGACCGGCCGACCGTGTGGCCGCCAGGCATCGCGGTGCTGGAGGCCTCGCAAGTCCCGCCGGCCCTCGCCGCGTTCCATGCGCGGCTGGGCGCGCAACTCCAGGCCTTGCAGGTTCCCGTGGAGACGCGGCGCTACCGCCCGCACGTCACGCTGGCACGCAAGGGTTTCGGGTCCACGCCGCCACCCGGCTTCCAGCCCCTGGCCTGGCAGGCCGGACCGGGCTATGCGCTGGTGCGCAGCCTGCCCGGCGGGCAGGGCTACGCCACGCTTCAGGCCTTCGGCTGAGCCGCCGAGCGGCGCGCCGCGTCGATCGCGGCGCGGGCCGCGAGTTCGGCGTTCAAGGCGGGCTCCAGCGGGGAGCGGCACAGGCCGGCATGCTGGTACTGCAGGTTCTCGTAGAGCTCCGCGGTGGCGGGCGAGGCCTCGAGCACCGCTTCCAGCGCCGCGTCATGGGGCACGGAGCGCAGCACCTGCGCCAGGTGTTCCACCACGCCGCGGTACTGCAGCGGGTCGACCGCGACGTCGCTGCGGTCCAGGCGCTCGAGCATGCGTGCGAGCATGACGAGGTTCTTGGAGACGGTGGTGTTCATGCAGCACAGGTGGGGCGCCGCACGCGCTTTTGCAAGCCCCTGGCGGCGGCGCACGCCGCCGCCGCCGGCCCTGCATCAGTAGGTGAAGTTCGCCGTCGCGTCGGCGCCGGTCACGTCGACGGCCGCCTGCTTCGGCGTGCGTCCCACCGGCTGCGCCTCCAGCGCGTACTTGCCCGCCGCCGCGGCGTCGGCCGTGAACGTCAGCGCGCCGGTCGCATACGGCGCGCGCAGCGGCGCCCCCTCGGGCAGCCGCAGGCTGTAGGTCGCCAGTTCGCCGTCGACCTGCCGGCTGGCGATCTCGACGGTGGTGCCTGCCACCGCCTGGCGCGCCACCACGGTGGTGTCGACCAGGGGGGCCGTTCCGGCCAGGACGCTGCCGGACACGGTGCGCATCGTCGACGCCGGCGGCAGGATCGGGCTGCCCGGGCTCGCCAGCGTCGTCACCGGCTGCCCGGCGGTCGCGCCGACGGGCACGCCCGTGACGACGTTGGTCGCGCGGCCCTCGGAGGTGATCACCACCGTGTACGTGCCCGTCGGCAGGAAGGCCAGGATGAACTTGCCGCCGGCATCGGGAACCGTCGAACGCAGCACGGTGCCGTCCTTCTGGGCCGTCACCGTGGTGCTTCCCAACGTGAGGCTGGTACTGACGTAGCCCTGGATGCCGGTCGCGACACGGGGCGAGACGGAAACCACCGGCTTGAGGAGGTAGCCCCCCGAGTTGCCGGCGGTGACGACCGACTTGCAGGCGTCGAAGTCGGCGACCAGGTCCGTGGTCTGGTTCTCCTCCACCGTGAAGTGGGCCTGCAGCTTCAGGCCGCTTTGCTGTGCGCTGGGCGTCTTCAGCGGCACCAGCGCGCCGCCGACGGGCTGCACGGCATTGGCCAGCGGGTTCGAGCCCGTGTTGGCCGCCAGCACCACGCGCACCTGCGAATAGGTGCCGGCGGGGAGCTGCGTGCTCCCGAGCTCCTCGAGGATGCCGTTCGTGAGGCCCAGCAGGTCGATGCGCTTCGCCAGCGACACGACGATCTCGCTCCAGCCGACCGTTCCCTCGCCGCTCGCATCGGCGTTGCGGTGCACGCGGACCTTCTCCACGGTGACGTAGACATGCTCGTAGCAGCTCGGCGCGTCCGTGAGGGCCATTCGCAAGGTGCCTTGCGCGGCGGGATCCCCGCCCCCGCCGCCGCAAGCGGCCAGCAACCCCGCCGCCGCGAGTGCGGCTCCCCAGCCCCAGCGCCCGGTGCTCCCAATCCTTCTCAGCATCGCTCTTCCTTCGTGTGGTTGACGAGAGGACGCATGCTCGCGGCAGCCGCGCCGCGGCCGGGCTCTTTACGTAACGGGCGGATGGGCCGGGCGTTCCCGCGTTGCAGAGCCTCGCCCTTGTTGCAGCCCGAAACGGCACCTTCACGTGCCGGATACGCCTCAGCGCGGCTTGGGCGGATTGGAATCGTGGAAGGGCCGGGTCGGTTCGAACTCCGGCAGGCCGCCGGTGGACGGGCCGGCCTCCGGCTGGGCAGGGCGCGGCCGTCCGGCCGCATCCGCCAGCGCCGCGTCGCGGATGGCGAACAGCGCCTGCAGGTCGCGCTGCACGTCGTCGTCGGACTTCGGCGGCTCGCTGTCCATGTCCAGGGCCGCGCCGGCCGGGTGCGGTTCCGCCGCCAGCGGTGCCGGGCCGCCCTGGGCCCAGGTGTGCGGGTCCGGCATCGCCGCGGCATCGAAGCCCTGGAACTCCCAGCCCAGGCTCAGGAGCCAGTCGCGGGCGCGCGGCTCGTAGCGCGCCAGTTCGCGCTCGAAGCTGTCCTGGAACGCGAACACGTAGGTGATGAGGCGGTCGTGGGCCTTGCGCACCACGAAGTTCACGTGCAGGCCGCTGCGGCCGTTGCGGGTGACCGCCGAGAGGATCCGGCATTCGACCCAGTCGCTCGGCACGCCGTGCTTGCGCATCGTGTCGCGCAGCACCACCTGCACCAGCTCGCGCCGCGTCGCGTTGCGCGAGACGTGCGGATCGTCGGAATCGGGCTCGCTCTCGTGGAACTGCGTGCTCGCGCCCGTGCCGGTTGCGTCGCGCTCCTTGCCGTTGCCGAAAATCCGGTCGATCAGTCCCATCCGGTCATTGTGCTTCATCCGCCCAGGTGGAAGCGCATCTGCGTGCCCGCCAGGTCGAGGACGTCACGGTCGGACAACATCAGGGGCTCTTCGCCGATCGGCTTGTCGTTCAGCAGCGGCCGGGTCTCACCCCCCAGATGGGTGACGAAGTAGGCGCCCCGGCGCTGGGCCACGGAGACGACCGACACCCCCGGCTTGCCGAAGGTGGTGACCGCCTTGACGACCGGGACTTCCAGGCCGGCCGAGGTGCCGGTCAGAACCGCGAAGCTGGCGTGCAGAGGCTGCAGCTCGGAGGTGTGGAACGAGGTGGTGCCGAAGAAGGTGCTCGGCTCCTCGCTGGCCTGCAGGAACTTGATGCGGTACGGCCCGATCGCGATCACGTCGCCGTCGTTCAGGTGCGTGCGCTCCTTGACCATGCGGTCGTTGACGTAGGTGCCGTTGGTGCTGCCCAGGTCCACCAGGAAGACGTCGGCGACGCCCACCAGGTCGAAGGCGCAGTGCTGGCCGCTGACCACCATGGTGTCCAGCACGATGTCGTTCTCCGGCTTGCGCCCGAGGGTCGTGCGGTCCTTCTTCAGGTGCACGTGCCTGACCTCGACTCCCTTGACGGTCGCTATGAGCTGCGGCATCCCGGCCTCCTTGCCGCACCGCGCGGCCGGCCCATGCTATCCCCGCGGCCGGCCGGGTTCAAGCGGACCGGCCCCCGGTCGCACCCGGAATTCCAGCACCCGGGTCGCCAGGAAGGTCTCGGCCAGGAAGCACAGGAGCGCCGCCAGGAAGCAGGCCACGCCCAGCAGGAAGCTGGTGATCGCCCAGCGGCTGATCTGCATGGCCCCCGTCTCGCCGACGAAGATCACGATGATGGTCAGCCCGATCAGCAGCCCGCACAGCGTGAGCAGCGCGATGCAGCCGTTGGCGAGCATGCCCCGCACCCGCAGCTGCCGCAGCTCGTGCCCGGCGCGGGCGAGCCACTCGGCGTCCGTGCTGTCGCGCGAACGGTCCTCCACGAGCCGCGCGCGGTCGATGATGCGGGCCAGGCGCCCCGCCACCGCCCCGATCATCCCCGTCACGGCGGTGAGCAGGAATACGGGTGCCACCGACAGCTGGATGCCGTGGGTGATGGTGGTCGAATCGATCGGGAAGGCCATGCGGCGGATTATCGGGCGGCGCCGCGCAGGCTCCGCGCTTGACGCAAGTCAACCGGCCGGGCGGCGGGCGACTGCACCATCACCGCAGTCCCTTCGAACGAGGTCTGCCATGTTCCGACACATCCTGCTCGCCACCGACGGCTCCGCCGCCTCCGAGCACGCCGCCCAGATCGCCGTGCAGCTGGCCCGCGCCCACGGGGCCAGGCTCACCGCGCTCTACGTGGTGGATCCCTACCCCTACCTGGGCATCGGCGAGGCCAATCCCATGGGCTTCCAGGCCTACATGTCGGCGGCCCTGGAGCACGCCGCGCGGGCGCATGCGAAGGTCGCCGACCTGTGCGCGCAGGCGCCGGAAGTGGACCTGCAGACGCGGCTGGTGGAGAACGTCGGCGCGTCCACCGGCATCGCGCAATCGGCACAGCAGGTCGGCGCCGACCTGGTGGTGGTCGGCTCCCATGGCCGCACCGGCGTCAGCCGGCTGATGCTCGGGAGCGTCGCCGCCAAGGTGGTGGCGGAGTCGGCCGTGCCGGTCCTCGTCGCGCGCTGAAGCGCTAGGCCATCACGCTGGCGCCGGCGGCGCGCAGCCGCCCGAGCAGGTCGTCCCAGCGCTGCGTGTGTTCGGCGTGCAGGCGGCTGCCCTCGGCCAGCACCGGCTGGAACTTCCATCCGCGCACCTGCGCCGCCTCGAACCAGGCGCGGGCGCGCTGCCGCACGATCCAGACCGGCGTGCGCCACGCACCCCAGGGCTCCGCGGTGCGGGCCAGGTCGGGGCTGGACGCGAGCGCGCCTTCGGCATACGTCAGCAGGCCGTACCGCCGCGGCGTCGAAGGCTGGCGCGGGCCGTCGTCGTAGGTCTCGAAGGTGGTCGCATCCTCCAGCGCCGCCGGCAGCAGTTCGCGCGCGACCAGGTGGTGGCCCGCCTCGTGCCCTTGGTTCGTCTTGTGGTTCAGGACCGGGCGCAGGTCGAAGCCGGTCAGCCCGCTCGCGCGCAGGCCTTGCGCCGCCTGCGCACCCAGCACGTATTCGCCGGTCCATTCGTCGACGTGGCTGATGGCCGTGTCCGCCACGGCCTTGCTCAGGTAGATGCGCTGCGGCAGGCGCACCGACCAGCGGCTGGCCGTCGGGTGCAGGCTGTCCTGGTGGTAGGCCGCCATCGTCGCCTTCGAGTCCGCGCGGCTCTGGCCGATGGTGGAGCGGCACACGGCCTCGAAATGCGAGGACGCATCGAGCTCGCCCGGCGTGCACTGCAGGTCGCGCAGGAAGCTCACGGGCTCGCCCTGCGCCAGCTCCAGCAGGCGGGGCAGGACCGGGCCGGACGCATCGAAGAACCGGGGGAACAGGAAGCCCACCGCGGGGTTCGGCTTGGCCCCCAGCGCGCGCGCCAGGGCCTCGTCCGCGGCCAGGCGATGGGCCAGTCCGGGGCTGCACGGTCGCAGCGCAAGCATGATTTTCATGGGGCGTGATGGTAGCCGTGATCGGGATGGGGCTCCCCGGCGCATGCGACACTCCGCGCGCACATGACCTCCAGACCCCTGCGGCCCCTGGCCATCGCCCTGGCCGGCCTCGTCTCCCTCGCCGTCGCCATGGGCATCGGCCGTTTCGCCTTCACGCCCCTGCTGCCGATCATGCTGGCCGAGCGCTCCGTCGACCTCGCCGGCGCGAGCCTGCTGGCCAGCGCGAACTACTTCGGCTACCTGGTGGGCGCCCTCGCCTGTACCTTCCAGCCCTGGATCTGGCGCCGCTTCGGCTGGTCCAGCGGCGTCAACGGTACGCGGCTGGTGCGCGCCGGCCTCACCGCCACCACCCTGCTCACGCTCGGCATGGCGCTGCACCTGCCCGCCGCCTGGGTCCTGCTGCGGTTCGCCGCGGGCGTGGCGAGCGCCGTCGTCTTCCTCTACACCACCGGGTTCTGCCTCGAACAGCTCGCGCGGCGCGGCGTGCCGGCGATGGGCGCGCTGATCTACGTCGGCCCCGGCCTGGGCATCGTGGCCAGCGGTCTGGCCGCCACCGCGCTGGTGCAGGCGCACGCGCCGGCGGCGACGGGCTGGCTCACCTTCGGCGTGCTGGCTGCGCTGCTCACGGCGGCGGTGTGGCGCGTGTTCGACGCACGCCATGCGGTGGCCGCGGCTGCGCCGCCGCCGCAGGCGACCGCGCAGGCCGCCGGGCCGTCCCACGCGGGCAGTGGCGAGATGGCGCTGCTCACGGTGGCCTACGGCCTGGCCGGCATCGGCTACATCATCACCGCGACCTTCCTGCCCGTGATCGCGCGCCAGGCCCTGCCCGGCTCGCCCTGGCTGGACCTGTTCTGGCCGCTGTTCGGCGCGGGGGTCATGCTCGGGGCGATCGGCGCGTCGCGCCTGCCCGCGGGCGGCGACCTGCGGCTGCGGCTGGCGGCCTGCTATGCGATCCAGGCGGTCGGCGTGGCGGCCAGCCTGGTGAGCCCGACGCTCGCCGGCTTCGCCCTCGGCAGCCTGCTGCTCGGCCTGCCGTTCACGGCGATCACCTTCTTCGCGATGCAGGAGGTGCGGCGCGTGCGCCCGCTGCAGGCCACCAGCTTCATGGGCCTGCTCACCGCCTCGTACGGGCTCGGGCAGATCGTCGGGCCGCCGCTGGCCGCCTGGCTGGTCGCGCGCAGCGCGAACGCGGCCGCCGGCTTCGCGGTCTCGCTGTGGATCGCGACCGGTCTGCTGGTGCTGGGCGCGGCGCTGTACGTGCTGATCGCCCGCCGCCACCCAGCGCGCTAGCGGCTCGCCACCTGCGGTGCCGCCGGCGCCGCGCGGCTGAGGGCCGGGTACGGGTTCACCGCCTCGCCTTCCCACCACTTGGGCGGCTGCGGCAGGCGGAACACGGCGAAGTGCAGGTGCGGCGCCGCCGGGTTGGCATTGCCGGTGCTGCCCACGTAGCCGATCACGTCGCCGCGCTTGACCTCCAGGCCTTCGCGCACGCCCGGCGCATAGCGGTCCAGGTGCGCGTAGTAGTAAGTGAGCTTCGCCTCGCGGTCGTACTGGTAGATCGTGAGGCCGCCGGCGCGGCTGTTGAACAGCTTCTCGATGCGCCCGTCGTCCACCGCGACGACCGGCGTCCCCGTGGGCGCCATGATGTCGATGGCTTCGTGCACCCGCTGGCCGCGCGCGAGTTCGTAGTGGTCGGACAGCGAGGCCGGCGCGATGCCAGCCACCGGCACGAGCAGCGCGCGTTGCGCCAGCAGGCGCGCCCCTTCGGCGTCGCCCACGTTCTTCACCTGCGGCAGCGGCGCCGGTCCCGCGCCGCTGACGGAGGTCGGCGGCGCCGCGGCCACGGGCGGCGCGTCCTGCGCAGCCGGGACCGCTGCCGTCGCCGGAGCGGCTGTCTGGGGCGCCGCGGTCGGGGCGCTGCCATGCAGCGGCGCGTTCTCCGGCAGCGTGACGCGTGGCGGCGTGACCGTGGTGCGCACCGGCTCGTCGCTGCAGCCCGCCAGGGCCGCCGCGGCCAGGACCACGAGCACGGGACGCCGCCACCCGGTCACTTGGCGCCTTCCTTGCCCGCCGCGGGCTTCGCCTGCGCCGCGCCGCCTACGGGCGTGCCGCTGCTGGTGACGAAGGTGCCCATCTCGGTCGCCGCCGCCACGCCTTGCAGCGTCGCCGGCGCGGCGGGGGCGGGCGCGGCACCCATGGTCGCGCTCCCCATCGGGATCGGGTCGGGCAGGGCCGCGGCCTGCGGGTCGCTGCCGGGCGCCGTTGCCTGCGCGGCCGCGGGAGCCTGGGCATCCAGCGGTTCCGTGGGCTGCTGCGCGGGCAAGGCCGGCGCGTTTTCCGCCGCGGGTGCGGGCGTGGCGGGTGCGGCCGCGACCGATTCGGCGGCCGGCTGCGCCGCGGCGGGCGCGGGAGACGCGGCCGGGGACTGCGCGGTGGGCGCGTCGGTCACGCGGACGTCGCAGGCCTGCAGCGCGAGCACCGCGCAGGCGGCGAGGACGGAAGTGGCGACGCGGTTCATGCCTGCACCTCCACCCGCACGCCGGGCTCCGTGATCGTCGACAGCCGCAGCACATCCCAGTTGGTCAGGCGCACGCAGCCGTTGGTCTCCACCTTGGCCATCTGCGACGGCTCCGAGGTGCCGTGGATGCCCCAATGTTCCTTGGTCAGGCCCAGCCACATGATGCCGACCGGGCTGTTCGGGCCCTTGGGCAGCTTCAGCTTCTGGTCGGCCTTCGGGTTGCGCAGCAGCGCGGGGTTGTAGCTGTAGTCGGGGAACTTGACCTCGCTCACCGTCTTCAGTTCGCCCAGCGGAAGCGGGTCCTGCGAGCTGCCGATGCTCACCGGCACCGCGCCCATGACCTTGTCGCCCTCGCCGATGATGTAGAGCATCTTGTCGGACTTGTCGATGCGCAGCACCGTCGCCGTCGCCAGCGTGGCGGCGCGGCCCACGTCCGGCACCACGATGGCCTGCCCGGGCTGCAGGTCACGGCCCTGGTTGAGGGCGGCCAGCAGCTTGGGGCTCATGTGGAACCGCTCGCCGATCGCCTCGCCCATGTTCTGGTAGCCCAGGGTCGGCAGCTGCGACTGCTGCACCGGGTCGTCGGCGGCGATCGTCACGAACGGGCCGTTCACGTCCTCCTGCGTCAGCTGGTAGGTGGCGAACACCGGCGCCTGTCCCTGCGACAGCGCGCCCCAGGTCGCCTCGTCCACGGTGCCCGTCACCGGCAGGCCGCGCGCCTGCTGGAAGGCGGACAGCGCACGCTTCATGTTGCTGCCGAAGGAGCCGTCGATCTCGCCCACCGAGAACCAGTTGCGGTCCAGCATGACCTGCGCGCGGATCACGGCCGGCCCCTTGTCGCCCTGCTTCAGCACCGGCATCGTGGTGTCGGTGTTCAGCTGCATCGCGTGCTCGGTGGCATCCAGCGGGAAAGGCGTGGGCACCACGGCGGCCGGCCGGGCCGCGGCCTTCTTCTGCGTGGCGGTGCTCCTGGCCTTTTCCTGGGCCATCAGGGCCGGCGGGACCGCCGCGATGCCCAGGGGCACCGCGAGCAGCAGGGCCCGCAGGACGAATCGGTTCTTGTGCATGGCAAGGCTCCGTGTGGCGATGCCTTACCGTAGCGCTGTGCGCGGCGCGTCCCTGTAGTCGGCCGGCGATGGCGCCGGTAGTCGCCTTCCGGCCCGGCCGGAAAGGCTCAGCCAGCCTGCACGTCGACGTGGTAAAGGCCCCAGGGGCACTGCGCGAAGCGCTGGTCCACCGGCTTGGCGGCCGATTCGGGGAAGCGATCGGCATCGAACACCGCCCACAGGGGGCCGAGGCCGCCGAGTGCCATCGGTTCGCCATCCAGGTGCGTGGCCACGATGAAGCGCTGGCGCAGCGCCTCGGCGATGGGGATGGTCGGCGCGTAGCCGTCGATGGCGCGCATCGCCAGCTGGCCCGTCGTGGCCGTGACGCCCGCGGCGCGCAGCACGTCCCCGAGCAGCGGGCCGCGCAGGCGGTGCGGCTTGCCGTCGTATTCCAGCGTCGGCTGGATGGAGTGCGCCCGCAGCCCCGTCAACGCCCGGAAGTCGAAGGCGTGGGCCTGCGTGAACGTGAGCTTCTGCTTGCCCATCATCTGGTCGCGCACCGGGTCGAACGGCCCGCGGTTGGCGCGCACGCCGGCGCCCGTGACGGTCAGGAGCGCCGGGCCCTGGCGCCGGGCGGCGCGGTCCTGCGCGAACGTGGGGACGGCGGCCGCGGCCAGCGCGGCGCCGAGGAACTGTCGCTTGTCCATGGCTTCTCCTCCCGCGGCGAAATGCCGCGCGGCATCATAGGGTGGTGCCGGGCTCGCGCGCAACGTCCGAAAGGAAGTCGCTGGCGTGCAGCTCGCTGCGTGCTTCGGGACCCTGCAGCCAGTTCGGGTAGACCGCGCGGAAGTCGGCCACCATCTGCGCCAGCGGCACGTCGAGGAAGCTGCCGCGCTCGCGCAGGTACTCCATGTGGCGCTGCCCGCTCCTGTCGAACGGGTGGTAGATCGAGTCGCTGCGGCCGTCGAACTCCAGCGGCAGCAGGCCGAAGCGGTCGCACAGTTCGACGTTGAAGGCCGGCGTCGCCTTCCACCAGCGGCCGTCCAGCCAGACCTCGGTGTAGCCATGCCAGACGAACACGTCGGTCGTCATCGTGTCGCGCATGCGCTGCGTGGACAGGTGGTTGCGCACGTCGGCGAAGCCCAGGCGGGCCGGGATGCCGATGGCGCGGCAGGCCGCCGCCAGCAGCGCGGCCTTCGTCACGCACCAGCCGTAGCCGAGGGACAGGACCCTGCTCGCGCGCATGCCCTCTTCGCCGAGGTCCAGCCGGTAGGGGTCGTAGCGGAAGCCGTCGCGCACCGCGTAGTACAGCGCCACCGCGCGCTCGCGGTCGTCCGCGCCCTGCCCGTGGCGCTCGGCGAAGGCACGCACGTCGGCGTGGTCGCTGTCGACCAGCGCGGAAGGCGCGAGGCAGTCCTGGGGAGCGGGAGCGTTCATGCGTTCTCAGGTGAAGCGGACGGACAGCGGCTGCAGCGGCGCCGAGAACTCGGCCCGCCAATGCTCGCCGGGCTGCACCGGCCAGGCGTCCGTCCAGGTGCCTGTGGTCACCACGTCGCCGGGTTGCAGGTCGGTCGCGCCGGGGCAGTCCCGCAGCGCCGCGAGGAAGTGGGCCAGCGCGTGCAGCGGGCCTTCGAGCACGTTGGCGCCGCTGCCGGCATCGACCCGCTCGCCGTCGCGCGAGAGCGTGATCGTGGCGGCGGCGAGCTTCGCTTCGAAAGCAGTGGCGCCGGCCGGCAGTTCGGTGGCAGGAATCCTCCGCCCGACCAGCAGGCGCGCGTGCAGGCCGCCGTCGGCGACGGTGTCGGCCGCCTCGAACTTCCAGTCCGCCATGTGCGACTGGACGATCTCGAAGCCGGGCGCCACCCAGTCGATGCAGGCGCGCAGGTCGTCGAGCGAGGCGCGTGCGGGCGGCGTGGCCCGCAACCCGAACACGCATTCCGGCTCGATGCGCGGCTGGCAGGTGCCGGCCAGCGCCACCTCGCCCTCGCCTTCGCAGAAGGACAGCGTCGTGTCCCAGACGCTGCCCCAGATCGGCGCGAACACGCCGTAGCGCGGCCAGATCCCGCGGTTGGTGAAGCCGACCTTGTAGCCGCGCGGCCGTTCGCCGCGCGCGATGCGCAGCTGCCGCACGCTCAGCGCGCGCTCGTAGGCTTCGCCGACCGGCAGGCCGCAGCCCGCAGGCCAGAAGGTGGCTTCGTCGAGGTGACGCAGCAGGAGTTCCGGGGTCATCCCCGCGAGCTTAACGCGGCTGCGATGCGGCCTTGCGGTCCGCCACCACGCGCTGTGCCGAGGGCCGCTCGCCGATGAACTTGACGTAGGCCTTGTGGTCCACGCCCGCGGCGGCCAGGAGGTCTTCGCCGTAAGCCGCCCGGGTCGACATGGCCACCAGCGGCAAGGTGTTGAAGGCGGAGCAGTCGGCCAGCGTGAACGTGTCTCCGGCGGCGTAGGGCGATAGCTTCAACAGGCGCTTCAGGCCGCCGATCTTCTGCTCGACCTCGCGGCGGATGCGCGCCAGGTTCGCTTCCGAAGGCGCCGGCGCGCCGAAGAACGCGGAGGGATAGAGCTGCCGCACCGCCATCTCCAGCTGCCAGTCGATGAAGGTGGCGAGCTCGCGCACCTTGGCGGCGGCGAACGGGTCGCGCGGCAGCAGCGGCGGATCGGGGTACACGGCCTCGATCCATTCCAGGATCACCTGGCTTTCGCACAGCGTGCCCTGCTCCGTGCTCAGGAACGGGATCTTGCCGAGCGGCGAAGCCCGCAGGACGTCCTCGCCCTTGTCCTGCAGGCCGACCTTCTTCTCCTCGAAAGGGATGCCCTTTTCCAGCAGCGCGAGCTTGACCTTGTTGTGGTAGTTGCTGATCGCCGAACCGTGCAGTGTCAGCATCGTCATTCCGCCTTGGCTCCCGATTCCTTCACGACCTTCGCCCACTTGGTGGTCTCGGCCTGCATGAAGGTCATGAGCGCTTCCGGCGTGCCGGTGTTCACGTCCAGGCCCAGGCCGGCGAGCTTCTCGCGCACGTCCGGCATGGCCATCACCTTCTGCACCTCGGCGTTGATGCGCATCTGCACGTCGCGCGGCACGCCGGGCGACGCGTAGAGCGCGAACCACGAGGTCGCCTCGAAACCCGGCAGGCCGGATTCCGCGATGGTCGGGATGTTCGGCGCCGCCGGCGAGCGCTGCGCGCTCGTCACCGCCAGGCCCTTCAGCTCGCCGGACTTCACCAGCGGCAGCGAGGACGGCATGTTGTCGAACATCAGCTGCACGCGGCCGCCGATCAGGTCGGGGATCGCGCTGGCCCGGCCCTTGTACGGGATGTGCTGCATCTTCACGCCGGCCAGGGTGTTGAACAGTTCGCCGGAGAGGTGGATCGAGGTGCCGCTGCCGGACGATGCGAAGGACAGGGGCTGCTTCTTCGCCAGCTCCACCAGCTCCTTCACGTTGTTCACGGGCACCGACTTGTTCACCACGAGCAGGTTGGGCGTGGAGGCCAGGAAGCTGATCGGCGTGAAGTCGCGCAGGTGGTTGTACGGCATCTTCTCGTACAGCGCCGGGTTGATCGCGTGGGTGCCGACCGTGCCCACCACCAGCGTATGGCCGTCGCCGGCCGCCTTGGCGACGAAATCGGCGCCGATGTTGCCGCCGGCCCCCGGCTTGTTGTCCACCGTGATGGGCTGGCCGAGGCCGGCCCACTTCTCGGCGAGGACACGCGCCAGCGTGTCCGGCGCACCGCCGGGCGTGAAGGTCACGACGATGCGCACCGGCTTGGTCGGCCAGGCCTGCTGCGCCTGGGCGAACGACCACGGAGTGGCGGCGGCCGCGGCGAAGCCGGCAAGGGCGACGAGGGTGCGGAGGCGGGAGCGGGGCATGGCGGTCTCCTGGCGTTGTGCGGGTTGCATGCAACCATTCTGCGGGGCGCGCCGCGCGCGGTGAATGCTCCTGTGCCCTAGGAGCGAGTCACGGAGGTGATAGCCGCGGCACCGCCGCGCTAGCGCGGCCGCAGGACGTCCTGCACCTTGCGCAGCATGACGTCGATGAGGACGGGCTTGCGCAGCAGCTCGATGCGCTGGGCCAGGAGGTCGGCATCCATCGCCTCCTGTGCATAGCCGGTGATCAGGATCACCTTGAGGTCCGGGCGCGACGCGCGGGCCGCGTCCGCCAGCTGCTTGCCGCTGAAGCCGCCGGGCAGGCCGATGTCGGACAGCAGCAGGTCGACCGCGCCCAGCTCGTTCAGCAGCGCCGCGCCCTCCGCGCCGTTGGCGGCGACGTGCACGCGGTAGCCCAGGCCGGTCAACGTTTCGGCGGCGAGCGTGCGCACCACGTCGTCGTCCTCCACCACCACGATGGTCTCGCCGCGGCTTTGCCCGATCTCGCTGACCGGTTGCACCACCGGGCCGTCGCTGGCCTCGCCGTGCCACCGCGGCAGCAGCAGCGAGACGGCGGTGCCTTCGCCGACCCGGCTCTCGATCGTCGCGAAGCCGCCGGACTGGCGCGCGAAGCCGTACACCATGGACAGGCCGAGCCCCGTGCCCTGCCCGATGGGTTTCGTCGTGAAGAAGGGGTCGAAGGCGCGGTCGATCACGTCCTGCGGCATGCCGGTGCCGCTGTCGGCCACCGTCATCTTCACGAACTCGCCGGCGGCCAGCACCTCGTCGGGGCCCAGTTGCGTCGGCGGCAGGGTGACGTTCTGCGTGCGCAGCGTGAGCTTGCCGCCCTGCGGCATGGCATCGCGCGCGTTGATCGCCAGGTTCAGGATCGCGCTTTCCAGCTGGTTCGTGTCGCAGCGCGTGAGCCAGACGCCTTCCTCCAGCTGGACGTCGAGCGTGATCGACTCGCCGGCCGTGCGCCGCACCAGCTCGCGCAGCGACTGCACCAGCGCGTTGAGGTCCACGCCCTGCGGCGCCAGCGGCTGCTGGCGCGCGAACGCCAGCAGGCGGTGCGTCATGGCGGCGGCGCGCTGCGCCGAGCTCATGGCCATCTCGACGAAACGCGGGATGTTGGCGGTGCGGCCGGTCTGCTCCAGCTTGCGGATCACGTCCAGCGCGCCGACGATGCCCTGCAGCATGTTGTTGAAGTCGTGCGCGATGCCGCCGGTGAGCTGGCCGATGGCCTCCATCTTGTGGGCCATGCGCAGCTTCTCCTCGGCCTGCAGCAGCTGCTGCGTGCGCAGTTCCACCTGCCGCTCCAGCTCCTCGCGCGAGCGGCTCAGCACCTCGCGCGCGTCGACGATGTCCTGGATGTCGGTGCAGGTGCCGAACCACCGGACGATGCGGCCCTGCTCGTCGCGCACCGGCAGTGCGCGCCCCAGCACCCAGCGGTAGTGGCCCGACCGGTGCCGCAGCCGGTATTCGATGTGGTACGTGTCGCCCGTGGCCAGGCTGTGGCGCCACACCGCCCAGGCGCGCTTCTGGTCCTCGGGATGGAACAGGCCGCTCCAGGCGTCGCCGTCGGTGGAGCCGTACGGCACGCCCGTGTACTCGTACCACCGGTCGTTGTAGTAGTCGTGGAACCCGTCCGGCAGCGTCGCCCAGACCATCTGGTCGATCGAGTTGGTGATGGCGCGGAACTTCGCCTCGCTCTCGCGCAGCGCCGCCTGGGCCCCCACCCGCTGGCTGGCATCCGTGGCCTGGATGAAGATGCCCGTGCTGCGGCCCTGCGCGTCGCGCACCGGCTGGAACACGAAGTCGACGATGCGCTCCTGCAGCAGCCCGTCGGCCGGCCGCCGCAGCCGCACCGGCACCTCGGTGCCGACGTAGGCCTTGCCGCTCGCATACACCTCGTCGAGGATGCGCACGAAGCCCTGCTCGGCGATCTCCGGCAGCGCCTCGGCCACCGTCATGCCCACCAGGGCCGGCCGCGCCACCAGCCGCAGGTAGGCGTCGTTGGCCAGCCGGTACTCGTGCCGCGGTCCCGCGAGCCAGGCCACGGCCGCCGGCGCGTCGCGGAACAGCCGCTCCATCTCGTCGAGGTCGAAGGCCTGCCGCCGCACGGCCAGCGGACGGGAACCGTCCTCGTCGTCGTCCACCCTGCTCACTGGATCATCCGGAAGATCCGCCCCAGCAGGTCGTTCACGACCTCCTGCACCGGGTCGGGCCCCGGCGCGGGCGGCGGCGGCTCCGGCCGCGGGCGCGGGATGTCGAACTCGACGCGCGGGTCGACGGCGCGCTGGCGCTGCGCCTGCACGAAGAAGTCGCCGACCATGGGCAGCGCGCTGCGGGCACCCTGCCCCCAGTCGCCCATCGTGATGCTCGGGTCGTTGAAGCCGACCCAGGCGCCGGCCACCAGCTGCGGGTGCGCCATGATGAACCAGCCGTCCGTGTTGTCCTGCGTGGTGCCGGTCTTGCCGGCGAAATCGGCCTCGAGGCCGTAGCGGGCGCGGATCGCCACCCCCGTGCCCTCGTCGATCACGCCGCGCATCGCGTTGACCAGCTGCAGCGCGCTGGCGCGCGGCATCGCCTCCACCGCCTCGGGCCGCGTGAAGAGCGCCAGCGTGCGGCCGTTGCGGTCCTCGATGCGCGTCACCAGCTGCGGCTCGCCGAGGTAGCGGCCGCTGTTGGCCAGCGTGGCATAGGCGGACACCATCTCGCGCAGCGTCACCGGGCTGGTGCCCAGCGCCAGGGAAAGCACCGGGTCCAGCTTGCTTTCGCGCACGCCGAGGTTGAACGCCAGGTCCGCGACCTTCTTCGCGCCGACGCGCTCGACCAGCTGCGCCGTGATGCTGTTGCGCGACTGCGCCAGGCCGTCGCGCAGCGTCATGGGCAGGTGCGTCGGCGGCGAGCCGTCCTTCGGGCTCCACACGGCGCTGCCGCGTTCCTTGATGGCGACCGGCTCGTCGATGAAGGTGTCCTCCGGCGAGAAGCCTTCCATGAAGGCGGCGCCGTAGACGAAGGGCTTGAACGTGGAGCCGGGCTGGCGCCGGGCCTGGTTGACGTGGTCGAACTGGTCGGTGGTGAAGTCGGCGCTGCCGACCCAGGCCTTCACCTGGCCGCTGCGCGGGTCCACCGCCAGGAAGCCGGCCTGCAGTAAGGCGCGCTCCTGGTCCTTCGGGCGGCGCCGGTCCGCCAGGTCCTGCAACTGGCGGACCTGCTTCGTCACCGCCGCATTGGCGGCCTTCTGCAGCCGCGAGTCCAGCGTGGTGCGCACCACCAGGCCGTCGGCATGGATGTCGTAGTCCTCGCGGTCGGCCCAGGCGATCAGCCACTTGCGCAGGTGCTGCGCCACGTGCGGCGCGATGCCCACCACGTTGTCCTGCCGCTCGAAGTCCAGCCGCAGCGGCCGCGCCGCCAGCAGCTCCGCCCGCTTGGCGTCGAGCTTGCCGTGCTTGACCATCTGCGCCAGCACGATGTTGCGGCGGTCGCGCGCGCGGTCCGGGTTGGACACCGGGTTGTAGTAGCTGGTGCCCTTGAGCATGCCCACCAGCGTGGCGCTCTCCAGCACGTCCAGCTTGCTGGCCGGCTTGTCGAAGTAGGTCCGCGCCGCCATCTCGATGCCGAAGGCGTTGTAGAGGAAGGGCACCGTGTTGAGGTAGGTCTCCAGGATCTCTTCCTTGGAGTAACTGGCCTCGATCTTCAGCGCGGTGATCGCCTCCTTCACCTTGCGCGTGAGCGACACGGCGCGGCCGATCTCTTCCGGATAGAGGTTGCGCGCGAGCTGCTGCGTGATCGTGGAGCCGCCCTGGCGCTTGCCGCGCAGCGTGTTCAGCACCGCGGCCGCCGTGCGCCGGAAGTCGATGCCGTGGTGCTCGTAGAACCGGTGGTCCTCGGTGGCGATGAGCGCATCGATCACCGGCTTGGAGATGCGGTCCAGCGGCACCCACTCGCGGTTGATGCGCTTGTACTCCGCCAGCACCACGCCGTCGGCCGACAGCACCGTCGAGGGCTCCTCCATCTTCGCCTTGCGCAGGTCGGCGATGCTGGGCGTGAAGGGGATCAGCACCAGCACGTAGAGGACGACGGCGGCCGGCGGCACGAGGGCCGCGCGCACGGGATGGCGCCGCACCGCGTCGCGCAGGCGGCGCAGTTGCTGGGCGGCCCAGGCCTGGGCCCGGGCGAGGGCCGGAGTCATGTCAGGGAATCTAGGAGGGGTCGTGGTTGAGCCGTGTAGGACTCCGGCGCGACGCCACGGTTCAGCTGACGAACGTAAACGGATGTCAGGTTCACCCGCCCGCCCGTTTCACCTTGTGGCCCCGCTGCTGCAGCCAGGCCATGATCTTCTCCACGTGGTCACCCTGCACCTCGATCACGCCGTCCTTCACGGTGCCGCCCGAGCCGCAGGCCGCCTTCAGTTCCTTGCCCGCCTGGTCCAGGCCGGGACCGCCCGGCAACCCGCGCACCACGGTCACGGCCTTGCCGCCGCGGCCCTTGGTCTCGCGCGAGACGCGCACGATGCCGTCCGCCGCGCCGGGCGCGACCGCCTGCCGGCAGGTGCATTGCGCCACCGGCCGCCGGCAGGTCGGGCACATGCGCCCGGCGTCCGTGGAATAGACCAGCCCGCCGCCGGATCCGTTCTGTTTCATGCAGCCGAAGTATGCCCGGCGGCGGCGGGCAGGTCCGGCGTGGACGGCGGCGGCCGCCGCACGCGTGCGGCCTGCTCGAAGGCATGGGCCAGGGCCAGCAACCGCGCCTCGCTGAAGTCCGGCCCGATCAGCTCGGCGCCGACGGGCACGCCCAGCGGCGCCTGCGCCGTCGGTGGGGAAAAGCCGCCCGGGAAGCAGACGGCGGGAAAGCCGGTGCCGTGCGACAGCGCGCCGTTGCGTTCCGGCTGGTCGTCCAGCCCGAGCGGCACCGGCAGGATCTTCTGCAGGGGGTAGAGCAGCGCGTCCAGGCCCTCTTCCGCCATCGCCGCCGCCAGCCGCACGCGCAGCGTGTCGCGCCGCGCCAGCCGCTGCAGGTACTCCGGGTCGCGCAGGCCGTCGTGGACCGCGTAGTCGGCGTCCAGCGCCCGCTGGATCGGCGCCGGCGCGCTGCGCGCCGCCAGCACCTGCTCGAAGCTGGAGACCGGCTGGCCGGCGCCGAACTCCGCGAAGTAGCGCTCCAGGGCGATGCGCGCCTCCCAGCGTTCCGTGCTGACGCCGGCGAGCAGCGCGTCCAGCCCGGGCAGCTCGAGGCGCAGCACGGTGGCGCCCTGCGCCTGCATGGTGGCGATCACGCCTTCGATCACGGCGTTGACCGGCGCATGCCGCGCCTCGCGGCCGCAGAGGTCCTGCAGCACGCCGATGCGGGCGCCCTGCAGCGCGTTCGCCTCCAGGCCCTCCGCGAAACTCGCCGGACGGTGTCCGCGCCCGAGTGCCGTGACGGGATCGCGCGGGTCGTAGCCGGCCATCGCGTCCAGCATCAGCGCAGCGTCGCGCGCGTTGCGCGCGATCGGCCCGGCTTCGTCCTGCGTCAGGCTGTTGGGCACCACGCCCCAGCGGCTCACCAGCCCGCGCGTGGGCCGCACGCCGACCAGGTTGCAGGCGGAGGCCGGCGAGCGGATCGACTGCCCCGTGTCGCTGCCGGTGCCGGCGATCGCGAAGTCCGCGGCCACCGCGGCGGCGGTGCCGCCGCTCGAGCCGCCCGCCGTGCGGCCCAGGTCGTAGGGATTGCGCACCTGCCCGCCCAGGCTGCTGATCGACACGCCGCCACGCGCGAACTCCTGCAGGTTGGCCTTGGCCAGCACCAGCGCGCCGGCCGCGCGCAGGCGCTGCACGACCGTCGCGTCCGCGGCCGTGCGGAAGCCGCGCATCGCGGTGCTGCCGCAGGTGGTGGGCAGGTCGTGCGTGTGGAAGTTGTCCTTGAGGACGATCGGGATGCCGTGCAGCGGGCCCACGGGACCCGCCGTGCGCCAGACTTCGTCGAGCCGCGCGGCTTCGTCCAGCGCCTGCGGATGCACGTGCAGCAGGGCGAGCAACGCCGGCCCCTTGCGGTCGTAGGCGGCGATGCGCGCCAGGTGATGGCGAACGAGCGCCGTGGTGGTGAGCGTGCCGTCGCGGTAGGCCGCGTGCACGCTGGCGATGCTGTGTTCCTGCACGCCCCGATTATGCAGAGCCACTCGGCATAGGCGCTCCGGGAGATGGCGGGGAGGAGGGCCGCGCCTATCCTGAACCGGCATTCTTGGGAGACGGCGATGAGCGATGTCTACAGCGCGACCGTCCTGTGCAGCGACTGCAGCGAGCGCAGGCATGACCTGGAGTCCACGGGCAACCACGTGGTCGACTGCCGTGAAGACCCCTCCCTGCCCGGCTGGTGCGTGCTGCGCTTCACGCGCCCGGAGCGGGCGGCCGCCGACGACACCCTGCGGCTCCCCGCGACCCAGGCCCAGACGGCGAAGGCCATCGTCAACATCTTCGAGACCGGCAGCGTGCGCGGCCAGTACGGCGCGGTGACGGTGCTGCCCGGCGACACCGGACGGCTGACCTATGGACGCTCGCAGACGACTTTGGGCTCGGGCAACCTGCACCTGCTGATCGCGCGCTATTGCGCCACCGTCGGCGCCCGCTTCGGCGCCCGCTTGCGCGCCTGGCTGCCGGCGCTGGCGGCCCGCAGCGCGGCCGTCGACACCGACGGCAAGCTGCACAACCTGCTGCGCGCCTGCGCCGACGACCCGGTGATGCGGGACGTGCAGGACGACTTCTTCGACGAGACCTACTGGCAGCCGGCCCTGCGCGCGGCGTCCCGGCTGGGCATCCGTTCGCCGCTGGGCGTGGCGGTGGTGTACGACAGCTGGGTGCACGGCTCCTGGGCGCCGCTGCGCGACCGTGCCAGTGCCGGCGGCGCGCTGCAGCAGGTGGGCGAGCACGAGTGGGTGCAGCGCTTCGTGCGCCTGCGCCGCGAGTGGCTGGGCACGCACCCGAACGCCCTGCTGCGGCAGACGGTGTACCGCATGGACGCCTTCCTGCGCCTGATCGAGCAGGACGCCTGGGGCCTGCCGCTGCCGCTGGTGGTGCGCGGCCAGGAGATCTCGCCGGCGTCCCTGTCGGCGCTGCCGCCCGGCTGCTACAACGGCCCGCAGCCCGGATCGCGCGAACTCAGCGTGCAGTCGCCGCTGCTGCGCGGCCTGGACGTGCGCCTGGTGCAGCTGGCCCTGTCCGACCAGGGCTGCGACCTGCGCGCCGACGGCATCTTCGGCACCGCGACGGCCCGCTTCGTCACGGCGCTGCAGCGCACCCACGAACTGCCGGAGAACGGCGTGGCCGACGCCGCGCTGATCCACCGCCTGCTCACGCTGGAGGGCTGAAGCCGCGCGGCCGCGGCGCGAGGGGCGCCGCGGCCGCTACAACTGGACAAGACTCATTGGGTTAGCCCTAGGTCGGCGCGCGCGGGCGCGGGCGTAGATTGCGCCGTCGCACCACCCGCTCCACGAACAGCGACCCAAGGAGACCAGCGCATGACCCGTCCTTCCCGCCGCGGCCTGGTGGCCGGCGCCTTCGCCGCCCTCGCCCTGGCCGCCACGGCCTTTCCCGCCGCCGCGCAGAACTATCCGGCACGGCCGATCACGCTGATCGTGCCGTGGGGCGCCGGCGGCGGCACCGACGCCACCGCGCGCATCCTGGGCAGCCTGATGGAGAAGGAGCTGGGGCAGCCTGTCAACGTGGTCAACCGCACCGGCGGCAGCGGCGTCGTGGGCCACGCGGCCATCGCCGCCGCGCCGCCCGACGGCTACACCATCGGCCTGGCCACGGTGGAGATCGGCATGATGCACTGGCAGGGCCTGACCGAGCTGACCGGCGCGTCGTACACGCCGATCGGGCTGGTCAACGCCGACCCGGCGGGCATCCAGGTGCGTGCCGACGCGCCCTACAAGACCGTGCAGGACCTGCTGGCCGCCATCAAGGCCAACCCCGGCAAGTTCAAGGCGTCCGGCACCGGCCAGGGCGGCATCTGGCACCTGGCGCTGGCCGGCCTGCTGCGCGACCAGAAGATCGACCCGGCGGCCGTGCCCTGGGTGCCGAGCAACGGCGCCGCGCCGGGCCTGCAGGACATGGTGGCGGGCGGGGTCGAGATCGCGCCGGTGTCGCTGCCGGAAGCGCGTTCGCTCATCGACGCCGGCAAGGTGAAGAGCCTGGCGATCATGAACGACAAGCCCGCCGCGCTGTACCCCAACGTGCCGACGCTGAAGGCGGCGCTGGGCAGCGACTGGACGATGGCGGCGTGGCGCGGCATCGTCGCGCCCAAGGGCATCCCGGCGCCGGTGCGCGACCGCCTCGCCGCCGTCGTGCAGAAGGTGGCCAACAGCAAGGAGTACACCGACTTCATGGCCAGCCGCGGCTTCGGCGTGGTCTACGCGGGTCCGGACGAATTCGGCCGGTTCATGGCGAAGTCGGACGCGGAACTGGGCGCGACGATGAAGGCGGTGGGCATCGCGAAGTGATGCGGCGGGCGCAAGACCGCACCCGTCATCCAAGCATTGAGCCGTCATTCCCGCGAAGGCGGGAATCCAGGGCGCCCTGGATCCCCGCCTCCGCGGGGATGACGGGGTACCGGCAGCCCGCCTCCACGGAGCACCATGAAACTCAATGACGCAGTCTTCGGCCTGCTGCTGATCCTGCTGGGCGGCGGCGTGCTGTTCGCCGTCCAGGGCTATCCCAAGATCCCCGGCCAGCCGGTCGGGCCTGCCCTCTTCCCCGGGCTCATCGCCGTGGGGCTGTGCGTCACCGGCCTGCTGCTGGTGGTGCGCGGCTGGCGCCAGCGCGCGGTGCAGGGCTGGCTGGCGTGGGACGACTGGGTGCGCTCGCCGCGCCACGTCGCGGCCCTGGCCGTGCTGCTCGCGTCGATCGTGTTCTACATCGTCGCGGCGGACAGCCTCGGCTTCCTGCCGGCGAGCTTCCTGATCCTGCTGGCGCTGTGCCTGGTGCTGCGCGTGCGGCCGCGCACGGCGCTGGCTGTGGCGGTCGTCGCGACGCTCGTGGTGCACTTCGCCTTCTACAAGCTGCTGAAGGTGCCGCTGCCCTGGGGCGTGCTGCAGGGAGTCGCCTGGTGAGCGCCGCGCTGCTGCAGGCCTTCGGCATGGTGTTCGAGCCGGTGACCTTGATGGCCATCGTCGGCGCCGCGCTGTTCGGGCTGTTCGTCGGCGCCGTGCCTGGGCTGACGGCCACGATGGCGACGGCGCTCCTCGTGCCCGTCACGTTCTTCATGCCGCCGATCCCGGCGATCGCGGCCATGGTGACGGCCACGGCGATGGCGATCTTCTCCGGCGACATCCCGGGCTGCCTGCTGCGCATTCCCGGCACGCCGGCTTCGGCCGCCTACACCGACGAAGCCTACGCCATGACGCGCAAGGGCCAGGCCGAGACGGCGCTCGGTGCCGGGCTGGTGTTCTCCGCCGTCGGTGGCCTGTTCGGCACGGTGGTGCTGATCCTCGCGGCGCCCACGCTGGCGGAGTTCGCCCTCAACTTCAGCTCGTTCGAATACTTCTGGCTGGTGCTGCTGGGACTGACCTGCGCGATCTTCATCACGGCCGACAAGCCGCTGAAGGGCCTGGTCACGCTGCTGCTCGGCCTGCTGGTCGCCTGCGTGGGCCTCGGCAATCCAGCCGGCCATCCGCGCTTCACGCTCGGCAACGCGGAGCTGATGGGCGGCATCGGCATGATCCCGATGATGATCGGCATGTTCGCGATCTCGGAGGTGATCCGCTACGTGGTGGACACCAGCCCGCCGGCCGAACTGGTGGTGGAGAAGGTCGGCAACGTGCTGAAGGGCCAGTGGCAGCTGGCCAAACGCTACCCGGTGCAGATCCTGCGTGGCAGCACGCTGGGCACGGCGGTCGGCGCCTTGCCCGGCGCCGGCGCGGACATCGCCGCCTGGATGTCCTATGCCATGAGCAAGAAGTTCTCGAAGGAGCCGCAGAAGTTCGGCACCGGGCACGTCGAGGGCATCGTCGAGTCGGGCGCCGCCAACAACAGCGCGCTGGCCGGCGCCTGGATCCCCGCGCTGGTGTTCGGCATCCCCGGCGACTCGATCACGGCCATCGTGATCGGCGTGCTGTACATGAAGAACATGAACCCGGGGCCGACGCTCTTCACCACCAACCCGCAGAACATCTACGCGGTGTTCCTGCTGTTCATCCTCGCCAACCTGGTGATGGTGCCGCTGGGGCTGCTGTGCATCAAGGTTGCCAAGCGCATCCTGCAGGTGCCGCGCAACGTGCTGATGCCGCTGATCCTGCTGTTCTGCCTGGTGGGCACCTTCGCCATCAACAACTCGATCTTCGACGTCGGCATCATGCTGGCCGCGGGCGTGGTCGCCTACGTGCTGGAAGCCAACCGCTTCCCGATCGCCCCGGCGATCCTGGGCGTGGTGCTGGGCGGCATGCTGGAGGAGAACTTCATCACCTCGATGATCAAGTCCAACGGCGACCTCACCGCGTTCTTCATGCGGCCGATCGCGGCCGGGCTGGCCGTGGCGACGTTGCTGGTGTGGTTCCTGCCGCCGTTGTTGCGGCTGCTGAGGGGGCGGCGGCCGATCGCTGCTTGATCCAGGAGAGACCGTCGTCCCCGCGGAGGCGGGGACCCAGGGCGCCCTGGGTTCCCGCCTCCGCGGGAATGACGGCTACGTGGCGACGGGAACGCTCACCTTCAGCTTCTCCGCCCAGGGCTGCAACGCGTCCATGATCCCCAGATGCAGCGTGACCCCGCGCTCGCGCTGCTGGTCCGCCAGCCGGTAGCCCTTCTCGCCCGGCAGGCGCACGCCCTTGCCCGGCTGCGCCGGACGCGAGGCACGGCACTGCCGCGCGACCTCGTCCATCTGCCGCACGAAGTCCGTCGTGCCCGCGAACGCCGCCGGGTCGATCACCTGCAGGAACACCGTGGCGCCCCAGCCCTGCTTCGGGTCCGCGCGGCCGAAGCCCGCCAGGCCGCCGGTGAGCGCCTCCACCGTCAGCGACAGGCCGTAGCCCTTGTGCCCGGAGTCGAGCCCGCCCAGCGGCAGGATCGTGCCCTTCGGCTCCCGGAACAGCACCGCCGGGTCATCGGACGGCTGCCCCTGTCCGTCGATCAGCCATGGCGCCGGCAGCTTCCCGCCTTCCGCGTGCAACCGGTTGGTGAGGCCGTTCGTGGTGGCGGAGGTCGAGATGTCCGTCACGATCGGCTTGCCGCTGGTGGGGATGCCCACCGAGATCGGGTTCGGCGTGAACACCGGGTCGAGCCCGCCATAGGGCGCCACGCTCGCCGAGTTCGCGTCCGAAGACGCCAGGATGAGCATGAGGCCCTGCGCCGTCGCGCGCTCGTGGAACGCCGCCAGGCACGCAATGTGGTGGCTCTGGCGGATCACCACCGTGCCGGTGCCGTACTGCTTCGCCTTGGCCGTGGCCGCCTTCATCGCTTCGAGCACCAGCCACGGCCCGGGCAGGCGGCGCCCATTCCAGGTCAGCGCCGCCGGCGCCTCGTGGATCACCTCCGGGGCGCCGTCCACGCGCATGGAGCCGGACTCCACCTCCTTCAGGTACGACGGCAGCAGCTGCAGCCCGTGCGTGGTGTGGCCGAGCAGGTCGCCTTCGCCGAGGATGTCCGCGACGGCCTGCGCCTTGTCGCCGGGCATGCCCACGGCTGTGAGCAGGCCGCGGGCGAAGGTGTTGAGCGCCTGGGCGCTGTAGCGGGGCGTGGAGGTCGTCGTCATGGGCGGCAGCGTGGAAGCTGCCGCAGTCTACGCCTGCGCTGGTGCGACGGGCCCCGCCCGAATCACCCGCCGGTGGGCGCCGCGCGCTCGCTCTTGCCGGACGGCGCCTGCGGCGGGCTGCGGCTTTGTCGGAGGCGCCGCCGGGCCAAACCGGCCCCCGTGCACCCACGGCTGTGCCAATAATCTTCCATAACCTCAACAAGAACACCAAGATGAGCAACCCCCTCTGGATGTGGCTGTCGCTGGCGCTGGTCGTCGTGCTGACGCTGGTGATCTGGTCGATCCGGCGGCACCGCAGCCCCATCCTGCAGGTGGAGGCCAAGTGCGGCATCGACGAACTGATGCCCTCGCTGTCGGGGCTGAGCCTCAGCACCTCCGTCGAAGGCAACACCGTCGACGTGCTCGAGAACGGCCACTTCTACGACGTGCTGATCGAGCGCATCGGCGCGGCGCAGAAGTCCGTGCACTTCGAGACCTTCCTGTGGAAGCCGGGCGCGCTGGGCACGCGGCTGGCCAACGCGTTCATCGAGCGCGCCAAGGCCGGCGTGACGGTGCGCATCCTGCTGGACGCCCAAGGCTCCAAGAAGGTGGAGAAGGAGCAGCTCGCCTTCATGCGCGAGGCCGGCTGCAAGGTGAAGTTCTTCCACAAGCATTCGCTCTACACGATCGGCGTGCTGAACGACCGCGACCACCGCAAGCTGTGCGTGCTGGACGGCAAGGAAGCTTTCGTCGGTGGCCACTGCATCACCGACGAATGGCTGGGGAACGCCGAGGACCACACGCACTGGTCGGACGTCAGCGTCTGGCTGCACGGCCCCATCGTGCACAGCATCCAGGCGGCCTTCAGCGAGAACTGGATCGGCGAGACCGGCGAGGTCTTCATCGGCGACGACTACTTCCCGGTGCTGCACAAGGTGGGCGACATCCCGATCCACGCCGCCTTCCTGAAGCCGGAGAACTCCGCGCCGGCCGTCAAGCTGCTGCACCACACGGTGCTGTGCCTGGCGAAGAAGAAGCTCTGGATCCAGAACCCCTACTTCATCCCCAAGTGGGAAGCGATCGATGCGATGACGGCGGCCGTGAAGCGGGGCGTGGACGTCCGGGTGCTGATGCCGGCCACCAGCGGATCCGACGCGCCGATGGTGCAGCACGCCGGCCACTACCACTTCGAGCGGCTGCTGGAAGGCGGCGTGCGCCTCTTCGAGTACCCGCACACGCTGCTGCACCAGAAGGTGATGACGGTGGACGGCTGCTGGAGCGCGGTGGGCTCGACCAACTTCGACGACCGCTCCTTCGACACCAACGACGAGATCACGCTGGGCATCCTGGACCAGGGCATCGCCGGGAAGTTCGACGCGATCTTCGAGAAGTACGTGCAGCGCGCCAACGAGGTGAAGCTGGAGCAGTGGAAGAAGCGCGGGTGGATGCACAAGGTGAAGGACAACGCGGCGTACCTGCTGAACGACGTGTTGTGATCAGTCCTTGCGCTTGAACCGCGCCAATACGTCCGGCAGCGCCAGCGAGAGGAACAGCACGCCGATGGCGACGAGGGCCAGCAATACACCTTCCCTCCCCAGCATCTGCATGAGCAGCCGTTCGATCGCGCCCCACTTGCCGGACGACGGACCCGGACTCAGGTACTTCATCCAGGCGAGGCATGGGAAGCCTACGCCGAGGAAGATGTAGAGCCGGGTCTTCGCGGACAGAGGCCGCCGGCCCGGAACGTTGCTTCGCGTCATTTGCGCATCAGGTCCGAATACATGCGCAGCACCTTCGCGAAGTTGCCGCAATCGACCGGCCGGCGCGCGATATGGTCTCCGGCCAGGCGGGCCTGGTTCTCCATGGCGGCGGCGAGCAGGTCGTCCTGCGCCTTGCCGCGCACCCCGCGCGCCTCGGCCTCCGCACGGATCGCCTGGATGGACGCACGGTACCCGGCGTCGTTCTCGTCTCGCCAGGCGCGGTAAGCGGCGGAGGTGCGGAAGCCCCGCGACTCGCAACTCTCCGAACTCAGGCGGGCGTGCTCGAAATAGAGCACGTTCTCCGCTCCTTGCGCCAAGGTCAGGGCCGAACACGGCGCGGCAGCGACCAGCGCGCCCGCCGTGGCGATCCCCCTGCAGGCTGCCTGAATCTGCATTGCACTCCCCTGTACGCTGTCGCCGCCGAACGATCTCGCGGCCATGCGCAGCATAGCGCGCGGGGCGTGGCGGTCGCGCCATCCGGAAGGACAATGCCGCATGTCCGATGCTTCCTCGTCCCTGCGATCCGATCTTCCGGCCCCGGCGCTGCGCGTCCTTTCGCGGGCGACCCGCCACACCACCCCCTGCGGCGACGGCGACCTGGTCTGGCACACCTGGGGCGACCGCGCCGACCCGCCGCTGGTGCTGCTGCACGGCGGCAGCGGCAGCTGGACGCACTGGATCCGCAACGTGGATGCGCTGGCCGAGGCCGGCCGCTGGGTGGTGGTGCCGGACCTGCCCGGCTTCGGTGACTCGGCGCGGCCGCCGGGCGGGCAGGATGTGGACTCCGTGGCACCTGCGGTCGCCGACGGCATGCGGCAGATGTGCGGCGATGCGCCCGTCGACATCGCCGGCTTCTCCTTCGGCGGCCTCTGCGGCGCCCTGATCGCGGCCGCGCAGCCGGAGCGCGTGCAGCGACTGGTGCTCGTCGGCGCGCCGGGCCTCGGCTTGCGCAGCCGCCGCCTGCCCCTCACCTCCTGGCGCGACGCGCCCACGGAGGCGGAGAAGCTGGCCGCCCACCGCAGCAACCTGGCCACCCTGATGCTGTACCGCGACGAGGCCATCGACGACCTCGCGATGGCGATCCAGGCAGCCAACGTGCCGCGCGATCGCATGCACCGGCGCAAGCTCGCATTGACCGACCTGCTGCTGCAGACGCTGCCGGCGATCCGCTGCCCGCTGTCCGCGATCTACGCGGAGCAGGACGCGCTGTACCGGGACAAGATGGACGAACTGCGCGCCCTGCTGGAGGCTGCGCCGACGTTCGAGGAGCTGGTGGTGGTGCCCGATGCCGGGCACTGGGTGCCCTACGAGGCGCCGGAGGTGACCAACCGCGAGCTGCTGCGGCTGCTGCCGGTGTGACGGCAGCAGCGCGGCACTTCAGGACGCTGCCGGGCGCCTGGAGGCCGCATGCCCAGGTGGATGCTCCAATGCCGGCATCGATTGCTTGCGCGCGCCCGGCCGCTTGCGATCGAGGTCGCGCGACATGCAGCTGCCGAGGGCCCAGAGCAGGCCCACCGTGACCAGCACGGAGACGATGCGGACCACGGTGAGATTGACGTTCCGGCGCCGTTCGCGAGGGAGTTCGGGAATCTGCAGGGGCTCGTTGCGCCGGTCCGGCACCGCGGCCGCCCGCGGTGCGACCTGCGGCAGCTGCACCTCGGTGGCCCGCTTCCGCCCCTTGGCGTCGAGCGCCACTTCGAAGGTCAGGGCGTCCTGCAACGCCGGCCGTGGCGTCGGCAACGCGGACCGGTGCACCAGGAGATCGTCGCCCCCGCCATCCGGCCGGATGACACCGAATCCGCGCGCCTCGTCGAACTTGTGAAGCTTGCCGCTGAACCGCATCTGCACTCCTCGCTCGCTCGCGCCGCCGCGGTCACGCCGGCGCGACGATGTCCTCGTAGTACCGGAACTCGTCGCAGCTGCCGGCCCAATGCTTGTTGGTCGCCGCGCGCGTGCCCACGCCGACCAGCCGGCGACCGGCCGCCTTGATCTTCTGCGCGACCGGCATGTAGTCGCTGTCGCCGCTGACGATGACGACGGTGCCGATGTGGGGAAAGCGCCCGATGTCCTCCATCGCATCCAGGCACAGGCGGATGTCCGCCCCGTTCTTCGCCGCGCCGCCCGGCGGGAACAATTGCACCAGGTCGATGGCGTTCTGCATCAGTGCTTCGCGGTAGCGGGCGAAGAATTGCCAGTTGCAGAAGGCACGGTGGATGGCGATGGGGCCGAAGGTCGCGGCCAGCTTCACGACGGTGTCCACTTCCACCAGCGGTTCCTGCAGCTTGAAGCGGTTCCCCGGCCCGTACACGCCCGGCTCGCGCGCCTCAGCGAGGCTGGCGTGCAGGTTCTCGAAATCCCAGTAGAGGGCGACGGAGCGGGGCTCGGCGCCGGATGGATGGTTCATGCGTTCTCCGGCGTAGATCGTATCGCGTGGACAGGAACACGGGAGCGCTGGGTTCCCGCCTTCGCGGGAATGACGGAGGCGTCGTCAGCCCCGCCGCTGCTTGCGCTCCACATACCACCGCGCCGCCTTCTCCAGCAGGGCATCCACTCTGCCCTGCGGCGGCGGCGCGGCGTGCAGGTCGACCTCGCCGCCGCCGGCCTTGTACATCTGCACGAACAGGTCGCGGACCTTCTCGCGCACCATGCCGCGCAGCGGGACGTGCGCCATCATCCCGTAGGTGGCGGCGCTGCCTTCCTTCGCCAGCGCAGGGTTCGCCTTCACGGTGGCAACGGCTTCACGCAGGTCGCGCAGGTAATCCTCGACCACGCCCAGGTGCCCCGCCGTGATCATCGCGTGCAGGCCGTCCGGCTTCTGCAGCCGGTTCACCGTCCAGCCCTTCGCATCGAGCTGGTCTCCCACGGCGAAGATGTTCACCTGCGGATCGCGCGAGCCGTACGCCAGCAGCGGGCCGCTGGGCTCGCCCATCACGTACAGCTCCGGCGCCGCGGTGATCGCATCGCGCATGCGGTCGAAGGCTTCCATCGTGCGGCGCGCGAGGTCGCGGTAGCCCGCTTCGCCGAAATGCTGCATCGCCGCCCACGCCGCCGCATAGGCGCCGCCCGGCCGCGTGCCGAGGATGCCCGCCGACGCGAAGACGCCGCCCGGCCAATCCTCGTAGACGAACAGCTGGTGCTTCAGCAGGTCGAGGTTGCGGTAGGTGATGGTGGAGGCGCCCTTGGCCGCGAAGCCGTACTTGTGGATGTCGGCCGAGATCGAGGTGACGCCCGGCACGCGGTAGTCCCAGGTGGGCAGCGGCCGGCCGTTCATCTCCACGAAGGGCAGGATGAAGCCGCCCACGCAGGCGTCGACGTGCAGCGGCACGCCCTTGTCCTGCGCAATGCGGCCCATCGCCTCGATCGGGTCGATCGTGCCGTGCGGGTACTCGGGCGCGGAGCCCAGGAGCATGACCGTGTTGCGGTTGATCAGGCGCGGCAGCTTGCGCAGGTCCGGCCGCAGGCCGGCGTCCAGCGGCAGCAGCCGCACGCGCACGTTGAAGTACTCGGCCGCCTTGAACCATGCCACGTGTGCCGTGACGGGCAACACCATCTCCGGCCGCTTCACGCCGCGCGTGGCGCGCGCCAGGTCGCGGTAGGTCTTGACGGCCAGCAGGCAACTTTCGGTGCCGCCCGAGGTGACGATGCCGCACACCTCCGGCGTCCCGTGCAGCAGGCCAGCGACGGTGGCGATGATCTCCGTCTCCAGCCGCTTGAGGCTCTTGAAGGCGGTGGGGTTCAGCCCGTTGGCCGACGAGAAGGCCTGGTACGCATCGCCTAGGAAGTCGTCGTGGGCCTCGTCCAGCCAGTACACCAGGCTCCACAGCCGGCCGGCCTTGTAGTCGGGGTCGTCGGCGGCGAAGCGCTGCAGGTCGGCCAGCACCTCGTCGCGCGGGCGGCCCTGTGCGGGCAGCGGGGTAGCGGCACTCATGGCGCGGGCTTGGCCGGCTTGGCGCGGCGCATGCGGCTGTAGATGAAGGCGGCGACGAGTGCCACCACCAGCGCAATCGTCAGCACGGTGCCCGAGCCCTTCACCCAGCCCGTGATCTCCTGCCAGCGCCCGCCGATGTAGCGCACGCCGTAGACCAGCAGCGGCAGCTCGATCGCCGCGGCCAGACCGTCGTAGACGAAGAAGTGACGGTAGCGCGTCTTCAGCGACCCGGCCGCGAAGAACAGCATGGTGCGGATGCCGGGGAGGAAGCGCACCACGAAGATGTACGCAGGACCGTAGCGAAGCATGGTGCCTTGAAGCGACTCCAGCCGGGCGGGCGGGACGATGCGCGCGGCCCAGGGTTTGCGCAGCATGCGAGCGCCGTAGCGGTGGCCGAGGGCAAAGGTGACGGCGTCACCTGCGATGAGGCCGAACCAGGAGACGACGATCAGCGGGATGGGGTCGAAGACGCCTTGGAGCGTCAGGGCAGCTGCGGCAAGGAGGAGGATGTCCTCGTTGATGGGGGCGCCGGTGCCGCAGGCGAAAAGGAGGGCGAAGAGGAGAGCGTAGGCGGGAGGGCCGGAGAGGGAGTGGAGGAAGGGGAGGATGACGTCCAGCATTTCAGCTCTCTTCCATGGCTACCTGCCCCGCCGCAACTAGATTGCCGCTCCGAGTCGCTTCGATCCTTCGATGATCTTGCCGACGTCCGCCGTCGCAAAGCTCAACCGGAATGAAGAGTTATCAGGGTTGTTCGCATAAAACGGCGCCCCCGGCACAAACGCCACCCCCTGCTCGATCGCCCGCTTCGCGAATTCGCTGGCGTCCTTCACCTTCCCACCCGCGCCCGTCAGCCGCGCCCAGAAGAACAGCCCACCCTTCGGCGCGGTGAACTCGATCGCATCGCCCAGCTCGCGCGTCAGCGCCTGCGCCATCGCGTCCGCACGCTCCGCATACTTCTTCCGCACGTTGTCCAGCGTCGCCGGCATGCGCCCGCTCTTCAGGTACTGCGCTGCCGTCGCCTGCGCGAAGGTGCTGGTGTGCGCGTCGCTGAACTGCTTGCACATCGTCGACTTGGCCAGCAGCTCGGGCTGCGCGATCAACCAACCCACGCGCAGGCCGGGGCTGAGCACCTTGCTCATGGAGCCACAGTGGGCGATCCACTCGCGGCTGCCCGGCACGTCCTTGGAGAGCGCCAGCATGCTCGGGGGCGGCGCCTCGCCGAAGTACAGGTCGCCGTAGGGGTCGTCTTCGACGACCAGCACCTGGTACTTCACGGCCAGTTCCAGGATCTTCTTGCGCCGCTCCAGCGACAGCAGCGCGCCGCTGGGGTTGCCGAAGGTGGGGATCAGGTAGACGAACTTGGGCCTGTGTTCGGCGATCAGCTGTTCCAGCTTGTCGACCTGCACGCCGTTGGCGTCGATGGGCGCGCTCACGAGGTCGGCGCCATAAAGGCGGAAGCACTGGATGGTGGCCAGGAAGGTCGGGCCTTCCACGATGACCTTGTCGCCGGGGCTGATCATCGTCTTGCCCAGGAGGTCCAGCGCCTGCTGGCTGCCGGTGGTGACGATCAGGTTCTGCGGCTCGATGTCCGTCACGCCCTTGCTGCGCTCGAAGGCGGCGAGCTGGGTGCGCAGGGGTTCGTAGCCTTCGGTGGCGCCGTACTGGAGGGCGCCGCCGGGTTCTTCGGCCAGGGCCTTCTGGGACGCCTCGCGAAGGCCCTCGACGTCGAACATGGCGCTGTCGGGAAAGCCGCCGGCGAAGGAGATGATGCCGGGCTTGCCCAGGAGCTTGAACAGCTCGCGGATGGCGGAGGTTTCGACGTTGTCCAGGCGGGAGGCGAATTTCAGGGGCATGAAGGGCTCAGTGGGGGAAGGCTGGAGGAGTCCGGGCATTTTCCATGAGACGGGGGGTGGGGCCTAGCAAAGGGAGAGGGCCGCTTTCGCGGCCCTTTCTGGGAAGCCCTGGGTCCCCGCCTTCGCGGGGATGAGGGGGCGGGCGGGGGTGAGGGAGGGTGGTGAGTGGATCGTCGATCAGCGAGGCTTGTCGTCCACGTCGCCACGGCTGCGGATGTCCGGCGACGCGATCGGCACATCGTCGTCGACGAGGTCCAGCCGCCGCTGCTCGCCCCACCCCTGAGACGCCATCGCTCGCTCCCCTTCCCTCTCACGCTCGCGGGGGAACTCGCCTTCGCGCCGCACGTCCCGGTTGTGGCTCGGGGCCATGCCGGCGCGGGCCGTGCCGAAGCGCTGTTCCATCTCGCTCGCCTGGTGCTCGGCGATCAGCTCGCGCAGCGGGCGCTGGCCCACGCGCTGGAACAGGCTGACGTCGGCCGGGTTCATGCCGTGCAGGATGGACTGGGCGCGCTCGGCTTCCTCGTCGCTGCCCGCATCGACCATGACGACCAGGTGCCCCCGGTCCACCGCGCTGTTGTAGGCGGCAACGCGGTCGCGCGCGCCTTCGTCGTGGCCGAACAGGCGTTCGAAGAAGTTGCCCAGGCGGCGCACCAGCTTCGGGTCGAAGGCGACCTCGCGCTCCTGGCCGTCCCAGTTGTCGTTGGCCTGTCCGGCCGCGGCCGGTTCGCCGTGCATCAGCGGCTCCTGGTTCGATCCGATGCCGGCGGCGCTGCCGTCCTCGTAGCCCTGCACCGGGGAGCCGTCCGCGTGGCGGTGCTCCATGTGCACGTCCTCGCGGGCAAAGCCGGATTGCAGCAGGCGCTCGACGGCGCGGTCCGCCTCGGCGGCGTTCTCGAAAGTACAGATGGCGGTGTGCATCGCAGTCTCCTCAGACGGGCTTGTCCTTGTCGGCATAGCGCAGGCCGGGCGCGTGGCCCAGGTCGGGGTCGCGCAGCTCGGGGCCGGTGCGCGCGGAAAGGCGATCGGCCGACGACGAAGCCATGGCGCGTTCGCGCTCGATCGGGTTGGTGCCGGCTTCATAGGCCTCGCGGCTGCGCGTCACCATGCCGGCGAGGCCTTCGCCGCTGACGATCTCGCGCAACGGCCGCTGGCCCGGCCGGTCCAGCACGTCCAGGTCACCCGCCTGCAGCTCCTGCAGCAGCGTGCGGGCCCGCTGGGCTTCGGCCGGGTTGTCCGCATCGACGACCACCACGTAGCCGCCGCGCTCGATGTGCTGCGAATAGGTGTCCACGTGGCCGGACGGGTCGTCGCGGCCCAGCAGGCTGGCGAAGAAGTGGCCGAAGGACGAGAGCACGCCCCGGTCGTCCCCCGGCGGGCCGGAGAGGCCGCCGCGGGTGGTGCCACGGCCTTCCGCGGTGGCTTGCGGGTGTTCGACGTGGACGTCATGGCGCGCGAAGCCGGCCCGCACCAGGCTGTCCACGGCCTGGTCGGCGCGGTCCTTGTCTTCGAAGGCGCAAATGGCGGTATGCATCTCGTTTTTCTCCTTGATCCGTTGCACTCCCTCCTGTTTAGGCATCACGCGGCGCCCTGGCTGTCGTCCGGCCGAGGTGGGGTGGGTAGGCATGGGACTACCGGCACGCCTGCTGCTGGGGCAGGCCTGCGACTTGCCTCTTCCGTTGCGTGCTTAGGCAACAGGCGTAGCAGCCGTGTGAAGTTTGTCTCCGCGGCTGGGCGCGGCAGTGTCATGTCATTACACTGTTCGGCACATGTCCCCGCCCCGCGTTCTCGTCGCAGACACTCCCGAAGGCTTCAATGCGTTCCGGGACACGCTCGTGACCGGTTTCGACCTGGTGCGGGCGACCACGCTCGACCAGGCGCGCCTGGCCTTGCAGCCGGCGCCGCAGCTGGTGGTGTGCGGCTGCCACTTCGACGAAGGCCGCATGTACGACTTGCTGCGCCTGGTCAAGGCCACGCCCGGCCTCGGCAACGTGCCCTTCATGGCCGTGCGTTGCGTCGAAGGCGAACTGGACGACGCCCTCTACGAAAGCGTGAAGATCGCCGTGCGGGCGCTCGGCGGGAATGCCTTCGTCGACCTGCTGCGCTGGCAGCGGCGCTGGGGACCGGCGGAGGCCGCGCACCGGCTCACGCACCTGGTGCAGACGCTCTCGTCCACGTCGCCCGCCGACACGGGCTGAGCGTCAGCGCGCCGCGCGCGCGCAGGCCACCTTGTGCAGCAGCTCCAGCAGCATGGCGCGTTCGCCCACGGACAGCGGCAGCGTCGCCTTCTCCGCCTCGATGATCCGCTCGGTCGCCTTGCGCACCAGGTCGGCACCCTTGGCCGTGGTGTGCAGCACCTGGCTGCGCCGGTCCTCGGCGCTCTGCTCGCGCGCCACCAGGCCGCGCTGCTCCAGGCGGTCGACCATCACCGTGATGTTGGGTGCCGTCACGGCGAGGGCGCGCGCCAGCCGCGCCAGCGAGCCGCCCGGGTTCTCGGCGATGAGGGTCAGCACCGTGTACTCCACCGGGCGCAGGTCCAGCGGCTTGCCGGCGTGCACCGCGAAGACGTCGTGGGTGACGATGGCCGCCTGCGCGAGCTGGTAACCCAGCACCGACTGCAGGCGCGCCTCCTCCAGCCGGCCGGCCGGGGTCTGGTCGCTGCGTGCGGGTCTCTTTTGCGGCATGGGCGTATTGTGCGTGGCGGCCGATTGGTTACTCAGCATTAGCAATGCCGCAGCGGACCCTGAGGGGAAAGTACCTAGATGGAGCCTTCACATCGTTCAGTAACCTAACTATCCGGCCGTCACATCGCGGCCGGGGCAGTCACGAAATCACAGGAGACAGACGATGAAGAAGACGATCCGGGCCGCGGGGGCGATCGCTGCCCTGGGCGTGCTCATGGCCGCCTGCGGCGGCGGCAGCGACTACGCCGCGGCCCCCGCGCCGGCCCCTGCACCGGCACCCGCCGAACCCACGCTCCCCCAGCTCACGGCCGCCGTCGGCGCGTCGCTCAAGGGGAGCTGCACGGACCTGGCGGGGTTCACCCACGCCTCCACCACCATCACCGCGGCGACCGAGATCGCGGCAGGCACCCTGACGGTGGCAGGCCAGCCCATCGCCGCACACTGCCGGGTCACCGGCAGGATGCACGAGCGCGTGAGCCCGGTGGACGGTCAGACCTACGCCATCGGCTTCGAGATGCGCCTGCCGCTGGCCTGGAACGGCCGCTACTACTACCAGGGCAACGGCGGCACGGACGGTTCGGTGTCCACGGCGACCGGCGGCACCGCGGCCGGTACCAGCAACGCGCTGCACAAGGGCTTCGCGGTGATCTCGTCCGACGCCGGCCACAACGGCGCGCAGAACCCGTCGTTCGGCATGGATCCGCAGGCGCGCGTGGACTACGGCTACGGCGCCGTCCAGAAGCTCACGCCGATGGCCAAGGCGCTCATCGCGGCGGCCTACGGCAAGGGCCCGGACCGTTCCTACGTCGGCGGCGGCTCCAACGGCGGACGCCACGCCATGGTGACGGCGGCGCGCTTCGCGGCCGACTACGACGGCGTGCTCGCGGTCGCCCCGGGCTTCAACCTGCCGCTGGCGGCCGCCGCGCAGCTGTACACGGCGCAGCAGTTCCGCAAGGTCGCGACGGACCCGAACAACCTGGCGACCGCGTTCACGCAAGGGGAGCGGAACCTGGTCGCCGCCGCGATCCTGGGCAAGTGCGACGCCTTGGACGGCGTCGCCGACGGCCTGGTCAACGACGTGGAAGCCTGCCGCACCGCCTTCAGCCTGTTCAACGACGTGCCCACCTGCCCGGCGGCGCGCGACGACACCTGCCTGACGGCGGCGCAGAAGTCGGCCATCGACGCGATGTACTACGGGCCGGTCAACAGCCGCGGCACGCCGCTGTACACCACCCAGCCCTACGATCCAGGGCTCGCGGCCAGCGGCTGGGCGCTGTGGAAGTTCAACTTCTCCGTGCTGCTCGACCCGGGCGCGGTCGGCGTGATCTTCCAGGTGCCGCCGGATCCCACCGTGCCGGCCAATGCGCGCAACTTCGCCTACAACTACAACTTCGACCTCGACTTCCCGAAGCTGTTCGCCACCAACGCGACGTACACCGAGAACTCGCTGTCGTTCATGACGCCGCCCAACCCGACCAAGCTGGACACCCTGCGCGACCGCGGCGGCAAGATGATCGTGGTGCACGGCGCCTCCGACGGCGTGTTCTCGATCGACGACACGCAGCGCTGGTACGAGGCGCTGGACCGCGAGAACGGCGGCAAGGCGGCGCAGTTCGCGCGCTTCTACCGCGTGCCGGGCATGAACCACGTGAGCGGCGGGCCGGCGACCGACCAGTTCGATGCGCTGCAGGCGCTGGTCGACTGGGTGGAGCAAGGCAATACGCCCGACCGCATCGTGGCGCAGGCGCGCGGCGCGGGCAACCCGGCTGGCGTGAACGCCGCCCTTCCCGCGGGCTGGGCCGCGGACCGCACGCGGCCGCTGTGCCCGCATCCGCTGGTGGCGCGCTACAAGGGCTCCGGCGACATCGAGAAGGCCGAGAACTTCACCTGCGCACGCTGATCAAGAGGCGGGACGGAAGCCTGGGGTGCGCGCTGCGCACCCCTTTTTTTGGCGCGGGCGCACCCCTATACTCTCGCGCAATGAACGAACTGGTACACGCGAAACTGCGTGCGCGCGCCGCGCGCGCGGGCGACGGGCCGCGCGAGCCGACGCGCACCAACGACCCCGAGCGGACCAAGGCCAACATCCTCGAAGTGGCGGCCGCGGAGTTCGGCGAGAAGGGGCTGGCCGGCGCGCGGATCGACGAGATCGCCGCCGCCACGCAGACCAGCAAGCGGATGATCTACTACTACTTCGGCAGCAAGGAAGGCCTGTACCTGGCCGTGCTGGAGGAGTCGTACAAGCGCGTGCGCGACGTCGAGGCGGAACTGCACCTGCAGGACCTGGAGCCGGAACAGGCCTTGCGCCGGCTGGTGGCCTTCACCTTCGACCACCACCTGAACCACGAGAACTACATCCGCCTGGTGATGTCCGAGAACATCAACCGCGGCCAGTACCTGGCGCAGTCCCCCCGCATCCAGGAACTGAACGTGCCGGCCATCGCGGCCATCAAGCACCTGTACGAGCGCGGCGTGAAGCAGGGCGTGTTCCGCCAGGGGCTGGACGCGGTCGACATCCACCAGTCCATCTCGGCGCTGAGCTTCTTCAATGTGTCGAACCGTCACACCTTCGGCCTCATCTTCAAGCTCGACACCCGGTCGGCCGCGTACATCGCGCACCGGCGGGAGAACGTCATCGAGATGATCGTGCGGTTCATGAAGAAGTAAGTCCGACCGGGTTAACCCCGACGCAGAAAACTAACCAGTCCGTACAAAATGCGGTCCGCAGGAGACGACCGCAGGATGATCCAGACCGCCATCGACCAGCTTTGCCGCGTGCTTTCGGCAGTGATGGTCCTTTTCCTCGCGCTGATGGTCATCATGGTGTTCGGCAACGTGGTGCTGCGCTATGGCTTCAACAGCGGCATCACGATGTCCGAGGAGCTCTCGCGCTGGCTCTTCGTCTGGATGACCTTCCTCGGCTCCCTCGTCGCCCTGCGCAAGCGCGGCCACCTGGGCACCGACAGCCTCGTATCGCGCCTGCCCATCCTCGGCCGCAAGATCTGCCTGGGCTTCAGCTACCTGCTGATGCTGTACCTGTGCTGGCTGATGTTCCGCGGCTCGTGGCAGCAGACGCAGATCAACATGGGCAGCACCAGCGCGGTGATGCAGGCCTCCATGGGCTGGTTCTACGCCTCGGGCCTGTTCTTCTCGGTGCTGGCCTTCTTCTTCATCCTGGTCGACGCCTGGAGGCTCGTGACCGGGCAACTCACGGAGGACGAGCTCATCGGCGTGCGCGAGTCCGACGACATGCCGCACGGGCAACCCGAAGCGGCGGGCAAGCCATGACCATCGTGATCTTCCTGGGCTCGCTGCTCGGCGCCATGGCGCTGGGCGTGCCGATCGCCTTCTCCCTGCTGGCGGCCGGCGTGGCCCTGATGTGGCACATGGACATGTTCGACGCGCAGATTCTGGCGCAGAACGTGATCGAAGGCGCCAACAGCTTCCCGCTGCTGGCCGTGCCCTTCTTCATGCTGGCCGGCGAGATCATGAACGCCGGCGGCCTGTCGCGCCGCATCGTGCACTTCGCGATGACGCTGGTCGGCCACGTGCGCGGCGGGCTGGGCTATGTCGGCATCATGGCCGCGGTGATCATGGCGGCGCTCTCGGGCTCCGCCGTCGCCGACGCCGCGGCGCTGGCCGCCCTGCTGCTGCCGATGATGCACCGCGCCGGCTACGACAAGGCTCGCTCCGCCGGCCTGCTGGCGTCGGCCAGCATCATCGCGCCCATCATCCCTCCCAGCATCGGCTTCGTGGTGTTCGGCGTCGCCGCCAACGTGTCAATCTCCAAGCTGTTCATGGCCGGCATCGCGCCCGGCCTGATGCTCGGCGCCGCGCTGTGGCTCACCTGGTGGTGGCTGGTGCGCAAGGAGAAGATCCAGCCGGCGCCGCGCGCCAGCCGCGCCGAGGTGCTGGTCGCCTTCAAGGACGCGACGCTGGCGCTGGTGCTGCCCGTGATCGTGGTGGTGGGCCTCAAGTTCGGCGTGTTCACGCCGACCGAGGCGGCGGTGGTCGCGGCCGTCTACGCCCTGTTCATCTCCACCGTCGTCTACCGCGAGCTGAAGCTGTCGCAGCTGTTCGGTCTGTTCCAGGCGGCGGCGCAGACCAGCGCGGTGATCATGTTCCTGGTGGCCGCGGCGATGGTGTCGGCCTGGATGCTGACCGTCACCAACCTCACCACCGAGCTGGTGACGCTGCTGCAGCCGCTGATCGAGCGCCCGATCCTGCTGATGTTCGTGATCATGATCGTGACGATGCTGGTGGGCACGGCGATGGACATGACCCCGACCATCCTGATCCTGACGCCGGTGCTGATGCCGGTGGTCAAGGCGGCCGGCATCGACCCCGTCTACTTCGGCGTGCTGTTCATGATCAACAACGCCATCGGGCTCATCACGCCGCCGGTGGGCACGGTGCTCAGCACGGTGGCCGGCGTCGGCAAGATCAGCATGGACGAGGTCACGCGCGGCGTCTGGCCCTTCATGCTGGCGCAGTTCGCGCTGATGTTCCTCTTCGTCCTGTTCCCTGCGCTGGTCACCGTGCCGGCGCGCTGGCTGTATGGCTGATCCCACCCACTCCATGGAGACAAAAAGCATGAAACGCCTGTTCCTCAAGACCCTGGTGGCCGCCGTCGCGCTGGCCGCCGCCGGCATCGCGCAAGCGCAGACGCGCACCATCAAGTTCGCCAACCAGAACGCCAAGGGCCACCCGGTGGTGCTGGGCATGGAGAAGTTCGCCGAGCTCGTGGACCAGAAGTCCGGCGGCAAGCTCAAGGTGCAGGTGTTCCCCGGCGGCGCGCTGGGCAGCGACCAGGCCAACGTGTCCGCGCTGCAGGGCGGCACGCTGGAAATGGCCTCGATGAACTCGGGCATCTTCGCCAGCCTGGTCAAGGATTTCGCGATCTACGACTTCCCGTTCCTGTTCGGCAACCCGCGCGAAGCGGATGCCATCGTCGACGGCGCCTTCGGCCGGAACCTGCACGCCAAGCTGGAGGACAAGGGCCTGGTCGGGCTGGGCTACTACGAGCTCGGCTTCCGCCACATCACCAACAGCCGCCGGCCGATCACCAAGGTGGAAGACATCGCCGGCCTGAAGCTGCGCGTGATCCCCAACCCGATCAACGTCGACTGGGTGACTGCGCTGGGCGCCAACCCCACGCCCCTGCCCTTCCCCGAGCTGTATGCGGCGCTGGAGCAGAAGGCGGTGGACGGCCAGGAGAACCCGGTGGCCACCATCAAGGGCGCCAAGCTGTTCGAAGTGCAGAAGTTCATGACGCTGACGAACCACCAGTACAACCCGCAGTCGATCGTGATCAGCAAGAAGTTCTGGGACACGCTGTCGCCCGCGGACCGCAAGGTGCTGCAGGACGCCGCGACGGAGTCCATCGGCTACCAGCGCACGCAGTCGCGCGCGGCGTTGCAGAGCGGCCTGGAAGACCTGAAGAAGGGCGGCCTGCAGGTCAACGAGCTGCCCGCGGCCGAAGTGAACAAGCTGCGCGAGAAGATGAAGCCGGTGATCGCCAAGCACTCCGCCACGGTCGGCGAGGCCACGGTGCAGACGATGATGGCCGAACTGGCGCGCCTGCGCAGGTAAGCCCGGGCGTCTGGAGAAGGCATGAGCGCGCGCATTCCCCGCCCGATGCTGGTCAACGGCAGTACCGAGTTGATCGCCCACCTCGGCTGGCCCACGCACGCCTTCAAGGCGCCGATGATCTACAACCCCTACTTCGAGTCCATCGCGGTCAATGCCATGGTGGTGCCGATGGGGTGCACGCCGGAGAACTTCGCGCAGGTGCTGCCGGCGGTGTTCCGGCTGGAGAACGTGCGGGGCGCCCTCATCACCATGCCGCACAAGGTGAGCGTGGTCGACCTGGTCGACGAGGTGACCGCCACCGTCAAGGTGGCGGGCTCCTGCAACGCGGTGAAGCGCCTGCCGGACGGCCGCCTGCTCGGCGACATGTTCGACGGCGAAGGCTTCGTCCGGGGGCTGGCGCGCAAGGGCATGAAGCTGCAGGCTGCGCGGGCGCTGGTGGTGGGCAGCGGCGGCGTGGGCTCGGCGATCGCCGCGTCGCTGGCGGCGGCGGGCGTGGGCGAGCTTGCGCTGTTCGACGCCAACGGCAGTGCCGCCGACGCGCTGGCGCAGCGCCTCGTCGCCCACTACCGCGGCGTGCGCGTGACCACCGGCAGCAAGGACCCGGCGGGCTTCGACCTGGTGGTCAACGGCACGCCGCTGGGCATGAACCCGGGAGACCCGCTGCCGGTGGACGTCGCCCGCATGGAGCCGCATGCCTTCGCCGGCGAGGTGGTGATGAAGACCGAGATGACGCCTTTCCTGGCCGCGGCGCAGGCGCGCGGCTGCCGGGTGCAGGTGGGCACGGACATGCTGTTCCAGATGATCCCGCCCTACCTGGAGTTCTTCGGCTTCCCCTCGACGACGCCCGAGGTGCTGCGCGCCGTGGCGCGGCTGGAGTATTGAGTGGGCGCCGCACGGCCGCCCGAAGGCGCCCGCCTCCGCTTGCGGAGGGGGGAGGCGCGGCCCGCCTGCGGGCAAGCCTGGGGGAGGATCTGAATGAGCGACCTGCTGCTGCAACCGGAGCACGCGCGTGAGCCGATGCTCGATTCCTTCAGCGACGAGAGCAACCCGATCGGCCTGGACGGCGTGGAGTTCATCGAGTTCGCCACCACCAAGCCAGCCGCCCTGGCACACGTGCTCGAGATGATGGGCTTCCGCCCGGTGGCGCGGCACCGCTCGCGCGAGGTGCTGCTGTACCGGCAAGGCGACATCAACGTGATCGTCAATGCGCATCCCGACGACGCGCACGGCGCCACGCACGGCGCGGACGTCCCCGCGATCGCCGCGGTGGCCCTTCGCGTGCGCGATGCCCGCGCCGCCTACCGCTACGTGCTGGAGCGCGGCGCCTGGGAGGTGCCGACGCACCCGGAGGCGATGGAGCTGAACATCCCCGCCATCCACGGCGTGGGCGGCAGCCGCATCTACTTCGTGGACCGCTGGCGCGAATTCTCCATCTACGACGTCGACTTCGTGCCGATCCCGGCGGTGGACCCGCGTCCCCGCCCGGTGGTCGACGGCATGCACTTCTTCGGCATCGTGCAGTACATCGGCGTGGGCCGCACCTACGACTGGTTGGAGTTCTACCAGGAGCTGTTCGGCATCGGCGTGATCCCGGACGAGCAGCGCTTCGGCATCATGCCGGCCGGCAAGCTGCTGCGGGCGCCGGCCCTGCACCCGGAGAACCGCTTCATGCTGCAGGTGATCGAGCCGGAAGCCGATTCCCTGGACGCCCGCGAGCGCCTGCACCGCATCGGCCTGGGCGTGCCCGACGTGCTGGCGGCCGTGCGCGCGCTGCGCGAGCGCGGCATGGAGTTCGTGGAGACGCAGGCGGCGCACACCGAGCGCCGCGGCGCCATCACCAAGACCTATCTCGGAGGCGTGGTCTTCGAGCTGGTGCACAGCGAGGCGGGGGCCTGATGCCGCACCAGCGCAGCTTGCTGCAGGCCATGCGCGCCTTCGGCATGGACACCATCACGCTCGCCGGCCCGCTGGAAGCGAAGCTGGAGGCGATGCAGGACGCCGGCTTCACCCAGGTGATGCTCAAGGCGAACGACCTGGTGGGCCACCCGCAGGGCTGGCAGGCCGCCGTGAAGGCGGTGCGCGCCAGCGGGCTGCGCGGCACCGGCTTCCAGGTGCTGCGCGACTTCGAGGGCCTGTCGGGGCACCTGCACCAGTACAAGGTGGACATCGCCAAGACCATGCTGGAGATGTGCGCCGCGCTGGGCTGCGACGTGCTGCTGGCCTGCTCGTCGACCTCGACCCACGCGAGCCAGGACCTGGACCACATCGCGCGCGACCTGCGCAAGCTGGCGGTGCTGGCCATCCCGTTCGGCATCAAGATCGCGTACGAGGGCCTGTCCTGGGGCCGGACGGTCAACGAGTTCACGACGGCCTGGGACGTGGTGTCGCGCGCCGACTGCCCCAACCTGGGCATCGGCATCGACTCGTTCCACATCCTGGCGGCCAAGACGCCGCTGGAGGCCATCGACGAACTGGACCCGAAGAAGATCTTCCTGGTGCAGCTTTCCGACTTCATGTGGCAGGAGACGCGCACCTTCGAGGAACGCATGGCCACGGCGCGCACCTTCCGCGTGTTCCCCGGTGAAGGCGTGCACACACAGGAGCTCGTGACGCTGGTGACCAAGCTCGATGCCCTGGGCTACGCCGGCGACTACAGCTTCGAGGTCTTCAACGACGACTACGTGCAGATGCCGCTGCCCATGGTGTCGCAGCGGGCGCGCCGGTCGGCGGTCTGGCTGGCGGAGGACGTGCTGCGGCGCTCGGTGCCGTTGCCGGGGCAGCTGCGGCTCAGGGCGGCCTAGCCGTCCCTCCCGTCATCCCCGCGCAGGCGGGGATCCAGGGCTCCCATGTTCAGGGGTGCGTCGCGGCAGGCGGCGGGCGGTGCCGTCCCGCGGTGCCTCGCCCGGCACTCGCTGTCGCTCGTTCCGGGTGCGCTGGAAGGCTGTCCCCGGCGGCGATCCGGCCAAACTCACTGCGAGTTTGCCGCGCGCGGCAAACTCTCCGTTCAGGCAAATGCCCGGAAATCAGTGCACAGTCGCAGCGCTCGATCCGCGCTACGCGCTCTCGTAGCCCTGCTTCGCCGCCGGGAACAGCCTTCCAGCCGAGGCCCCTGACTGCGGGCCGGCACCGCCCGCCGCCTGCCGCGACGTTCGAGGGCGGGAGTGGGCCTGCCGGCCCACGGTGCGGTGTGTTGCGGGCCGCTCGCCGGGTCAGAACCCCGCCGCCAACCCATCCCGCCGCGAATCCGACGCCACCACGTAGCCTTGCTTCTTCGGGTCGCCCATGCGCCAAATGAACTGGCCGGCGCCGAAGTCCTGGTAGCTGTCGTCGATGACGTCGACCTTGTGGCCGCGCGCGGCGAGCTCCGCGACGGTCGCCTTGTCCATCTGCTGTTCGACATTGATCTCCAGGCCGCTGTTGAAGCGCCAGCGCGGCGCATCGCAGGCGGCCTGCGGATCCTGGCGGTAGTCCAGCATGCGCACCAGCGTCTGCAGGTGGCCCTGCGGCTGCATGTTGCCGCCCATCACGCCGAAGCTCATGACCGGCGCCCCGTCCTTGGTGAGGAAGGCCGGGATGATCGTGTGGAAGGGCCGCTTGCCCGGCGCGACCTGGTTGGCGCCCGGCTGCAGGCTGAAGCCGTGGCCGCGGTTCTGCAGGCTGATGCCGAAGCCGGGTTCGACGCAGCCGGAACCGAAGCCCATGTAGTTGCTCTGGATGAAGCTGATCATCATGCCGTCCTCGTCGGCGGCGGTCAGGTAGATGGTGCCGCCCTTGACGGGGTTGCCCGCCTTGAAGTCCTGCGCCCGCTTCATGTCGATCAGCTTCGCGCGCGAGGCAAGGTAGGCGTCGTCCAGCATCTGCTCGGTCGTCACCTCCATCGAGGAGCGCTCCGCGACAAAGCGGTAGACGTCGGCAAAGGCGAGCTTCATCGCCTCGATCTGCACGTGCTGCGAATCGGCGCCGTCGACCTTCATCGAGGCCAGGTCGAAGTGCCTGGCAATGCCGAGCGCCATCAGTGCCGCGATGCCCTGCCCGTTGGGCGGGATCTCGTGCAACGTGTGGCCGTGGTAGTCCTTGGCGATCGGCGTGACCCATTCCGGCTTGAATGCCGCGAAGTCCTCCACTTTGTGCACGCCGCCGTTCTCGGCGCTGAAGCGCGCCAGCGCCGAGGCGATCTCGCCGCCGTAGAAGGCCTGTCCCTTCGTCTCGGCGATGAGGCGCAACGCACGGGCGGCGGCGGGGAACCGGAACAGTTCGCCGACGTTCGGCGAACGGCCCCACGGCAGGAAGCTCTGGGCGAAGCCGGCTTCGCCGGCGAGCTCCGGCCGCGCGGCCTCCCACTTCTGCCGGACCACCACCGGCACCAGGTAGCCGCGCTCGGCGATCTCGATGGCGGGCGCCAGCAGGTCGGCGAAGGGCAGCTTGCCGTAGCGCTCGGAGAGAGCGACCCAGGTGCCGACGGCCCCGGGAATGGTGGCCGAATCGATGCCGCGCTTCGGCGGCGTCTTCGCGTCCGCGCCGTACTTCTTGCCGAAATACTGCGGCGTCCAGCCGGCCGGCGCCGGGCCCGAGCCGTTGATGCCCTGGAGCTGCTGGCCGTCCCAGAGGATCGCGAAGGCGTCGCTGCCGAGCCCGTTGCTGACCGGCTCGACAATGGTCATGGCCGCGGCGGCCGCGATCGCGGCATCGACCGCATTGCCGCCCTGCCACAGCATGCGCAGGCCGGCCTGCGCGCCGAGCGGATGGGAGGTGGAGACCGCGTTGCGCGCGAAGACCGGGATGCGAGTCGTCGGGTACGGATTGTGGAAGTCGAACTGCATGCGGAACCTCAATCCATGGTGAGCTTGCGCTCGGTGATGATCTTCTTCCACTTGGCGCGGTCCGCCGTCGTCATGGCGGCGAACTGCTGCGGCGTGCCGCCGGCGGGCTCGATGCCCAGGCGCGCGAGCCGGTCCTTCACGTCCGGGTCCTGCAGCGCCTGGTTCACGGCGGTGTTGACACGCGCGACGATGTCGGCGGGCAGGCCCTTGGGGCCGTACATGCCGAACCAGGTGACCGTCTCGTAGCCCGGCACCGACTCGGCGATGGCGGGCAGGTCCGGCAGCAGCGCGGAGCGCTTGGCACTGGTGATGCCCAGGGCGCGCAGACGGCCTTCCTTCACGTGCGGCAGGCCGCTGGGCAGCGAGTCGAACAGCACGTCGACCTTGCCGCTCACCAGGTCCGGGATGGCCAGCGCGGTGCCACGGTAGGGGATGTGCACCATGAACACGTTGGCCTGCGCCTTGAAGTATTCGGTGCCGAGGTGGACCACGGTGCCGTTGCCGCTGCTGGCGTAGTTCAGGCGCCCCGGGTTCTTGCGCGCGTAGTCGACCCATTCCTTGACCGTGCGCGCCGGCGCCGAGTTGGGCACCAGCATGATGCTGGGCGCGTTGCCGACGTAGGCGATGGGCGTGAAGTCCGCCACCGGGTCGTACGGCGTCTTGCCGAAGCTCGGGCCGATGCTGTGCGTGCTGCTGGTGGCCAGCAGCAGCGTGTAGCCGTCCGGCGCCGACTTGGCGGCGAGGTCCGACCCGATGGTGCCGCCGGCACCCGGCTTGTTGTCCACGACCACGCTCTGGCCCAGCCGATCACCCAGCTTCTGCGACACGGCGCGCGCGAAGATGTCGGTGGCACCGCCGGCCGGGAACGGCACGACGAGGCGGATCGGCTTGTTGGGGTAGCCCTGGGCATGCGCGGCGGGAGCGAGCAGCGCCGAGGCGGCGAGCAGGAGGGGGGCGAACAGCTTCATCCGCCCATCATAGGAAGGCGCTTGTCAAAGCAAAAGCGAATAATCCTTTAGCCATGCTAAACGGTTGCTTTAGGATGGCGGCCATGAGCAGCATCCGCCTGATGAGGACCTTCGCCGCCGTCGCCAGCGAAGGGTCGTTCGCCGCCGCCGCGGGGCGCGTGGCGCTGACGCAGGCGGCCGTCGGCCAGCAGATGCGCACGCTGGAGTCGGACCTGCGCCGGCCGTTGTTCGAGCGGCAGGGCAAGGCCGTGGTGCTCAACGAGGCCGGGCGCGCACTGGTGCCGCAGGTGCGGCGGCTGCTCGCGCTGTACGAGCAGATGCTGGCGCCGGCGGGCACCGCCGACGGCATGGCCGGCACGGTGCACCTCGGCGCCGTCGTCTCGGCCGTGCGGCCGCTGATCCAGGCCACGCTGGCCCTCAAGGCGCGGCACCCCGCCTTGGACCTGCACGTCTCCGCGGCCAAGTCGCTGGACCTGATCGGCCGCGTGGAGTCCGGCGAGCTGGATGCGGCCGTTGCCGTGCGGGAGCCCGGCGGCGGCAACGACCTGGCCTGGACGCCGCTCTACGGCGAGCCGATGGTGCTGCTGGTGCCGCGCAAGCTGGAGGAAACCAACCCGCGGGCCGTGCTGCAGCGCGAGCCCTTCATCCGCTTCGACCCGGCGCAGCACACCGGCCGGCTGGTGGAGCGCACGCTGCGCCGGCTGCGCGTGAAGCCGCAGGCGTTCCTGGAGCTCAACGCGCTGGAGAGCATCGCGGAACTGGTGCGCTCCGGCCTGGGCGTGAGCGTGGTGCCGCTGCTGCGCGACGCGCGCTGGGCGGCTGATGCGAAGCTGCGCGTGATCGAGCTGCCGCGCGCGGAAGAGCGGCGGGTCGCGCTGGTGCAGCGTCGCGATTCGGCCAAGGCCGCCGTGGCCGCGGCGCTGGCACGAGCGCTGGAAGCGCGCGCCTCCTGACCCCTCAGCGCGCGGCCGCGAGCGCCTGGCGCAGGGCCTGCTTGAAAGCCGGCCAGACCGGCAGGTCCGAGCCCGCGAAGCGCTGCGTCATGAAGACCGCGGCGATGTCATCGCGCGGCGAGACCAGCCAATGGGTGCCCGCCAGGCCGCTCCATTGCAGGTCGCCTGTGACGGATGCCGGATCGTCCTCCGACGGCTCCACGGTGACCGACCCGACGACGCTCTGGCCGCGGCCCTTCAGGGCCGGGATGCCGGGGCAGCCGATCCACTGGCCGGGCGCCAGCTCGTTGCGATAGAGCAGCGGCATGGTGGCCGGCCGCAGCAGCGGCGCGCCACCCCGCAGCAACGCGCGCACCAGCGCGGTGTAATCGTCCAGCGACGACACGAGTCCACCGCCCGCGCCCAGGCGCGGGAACGGCTGGAGATAGGCGCCCGGATACGGCAGGTGGTCGGCGCGCTGCAGGCCCGGCTTCAGGGGTTCGCGCAGGTCGCCGAGATAGAGCGGCGCCATCCGCGCGGCCTTCTCCGGCGGCACGAAGAAGAAGGTGTCCTCCATGCCCAGCGGCTCGAAGATGCGCCGGCGGAAGTAGGCATCGAGCGTCTGGCCGGAGGCGACCTCCACCAGCCGCCCGACGACATCCGTGCCGACCGAATAGTTCCAGGCGCTGCCGGGCTGGAACAGCAGCGGCAGGCCGGCCAGCGCTTCCATCATCTGCGCCAGGTCCAGTGCGGGGTCCTGCACGCGCGCCTTTCCGTAGGCCTTGCCGATGGGCGAGTCCGGCTGCAGGAAGCCGTAGGTCAGGCCGGCGGTGTGCGCGAGCAGGTGGCGGATGCGCACCGGTTCACGGGCCGGCTCGGTGTCCTCCAGGTCCACGGCGCCGGCCCGAAGCACGCGCAGCCGCCCCAGAGCAGGGATGTACTCGCCGATGGGGTCGTCGAGCGTGAACCGGCCCTGCTCCAGCAACTGCAGCGCCGCCAGGCAGGTCACCAGCTTGGTGTTGGAGAAGATCCGGAAGAGGTGGTCGGTGCCGAGGGGGATCCGCGCCTCGCGGTCGGCCCAACCCACGCACCGGCGGGCGAGGACTTCGCCGCCGCGGACCACGGTGTACGACACGCCCGGAAGCACCTCGCGGTCCACCCAGGATTGCAGGACGGCATCCACGCCGCGGAAGTCGATCGTCATGCAGGCACTCTAGCGCAGGCGTCCCGCGCGCGCCGTCACCCAGGCGCGCCCTACACTCGCTGCCCATGGAAGCCCAGGACATCGAGCCCTTCTTCGCCACGCTGAAGGCGGCCAACCCGATGCCGGCCAGCGAGCTCGAGTACAGCACCGTGTTCGAGCTGCTGGCGGCGGTGCTGCTGTCGGCGCAGGCCACCGACGCGGGCGTCAACAAGGCCACGCGAAAGCTCTTCACCGTCGCCAACACGCCGCAGGCGATCCTGGCGCTGGGCCAGGAGGGCCTGGAGGCGCACATTAAGACCATCGGCCTCTACCGCATGAAGGCCAAGCACCTGCTGGAGACCTGCCGCATCCTGGTGGAGGTGCACGGCGGCAAGGTGCCGCGTGACCGCGAGGCGCTGGAGGCGCTGCCCGGCGTGGGCCGCAAGACGGCGAACGTGGTGCTGAACGTCGCCTTCGGCGAGGAGGCGATGGCCGTCGACACGCACATCTTCCGGGTCAGCAACCGCACCGGGCTGGCCCCGGGCAAGGACGTGGTGGAGGTGGAGCGGCGGCTGATGGAGCGCGTGCCCAGGGCCTACCTGCAGGATGCGCACCACTGGCTGATCCTGCACGGGCGCTACGTCTGCGTGGCGCGGCTGCCGAAATGCTGGCAGTGCGCGGTGGCGCGCTGGTGCGACTACCAGCCCAAGACCCCGCCGCCGGCCGTCCGCTGAGTGTCACAATGGCTGCCAACAGCCATCGGAGCCGGCATGGAAGACAAGGAACTCAAGGAGATGCTCGACGTGCACACGCAGAGCATCCAGGGCCTGGTGGAGAACCAGATGATGCTCGCCGCGCAGGTGCAGGTGCTGCAGGCGGCGCTGGCCACCATGCTGCTGCACCACAGCGACCGTGCCACGCTGCTGCGCACCTTCAAGGGCTACATGAAGATCTCCAAGGAATCGACGCCGCAGCTGTCGCGCCACATGGAAGCCCTGGAAGGCGGCATGCTGGCCCTGCTGGGCCAGGGCACCGAGCCCACCAAGGGCTGAGCGGACTCAGGGCGCGGGCGCCACTCCGCGCCAGCCACCCCCCAGCGCCTGGATCAAGGTGACCGCCGCGAGCTGCCGGTCGATCTGCGCCTGCACCAGCGCGCGCCGCGCGCTCGCCGCGTTTTGCTGCGCCGTGATCACTTCGGTGAAGCCCACCTGCCCCGCCTCGTAGCGATTGAGCACCTGCTGTTCCACCAGGTCGGCGGCGCGGCTGGCCTGCAGCCGCAGCGCCTGCTGCTGCTGCAGGATGCGCAGCGCGACCAGCTGGTCCTCGACGTCCTGGAAGGCCGTGAGCACGGTCTGGCGGTAGAACGCGGAGCTCTCCTCCAGGGCGCCCCGCGCCTGTTCGACGCGCGCGCTGCGGGCGCCGGCGTCGAAGATGGTCTGCGCCAGCGCCGTGCCCAGCGACCAGACCAGGCTGGAGCCGCTGAACAGGTCGCCGATGCTGGCCGCGCCCAGGCCGACGCTGCCCGAGAGGCTGATGCTCGGGAAGAACGCCGCCCGCTGGATGCCGATCGTGTTGTTGGCCTGCGCGACCCGGCGTTCGGCCGCCGCGATGTCGGGCCGCCGCTGCAGCAGCGTCGACGGCACCTCCTCCGGGATGCCGGGCACGTTCACGCTCCAGCGCGGGTCCGGCGCGATGCTGAAGTTGGCCGGCGCCTTGCCGACCAGCACCGCGATCGCGTGTTCGAAGGTGGCGCGCTGGCGTTCCAGCGTCAGCAGCTCCGCCCGCGCGTTGGCCAGCTGGCTCTCCGCCTGCAGCACGTCGGTGCGCGCGACCACGCCCGCTTCGTAGCGGTTGCTCGTGATCCTCAGCGCGCGCTCGTAACCCGTCGTCGATTCCACCTGCAACGCGCGCAGCACGTCGCTTTCGCGCAGGCCGAAGTAGTTGACGGCCAGCTCGCCCTGCGCCGCCAGCCGCGCGGACGCGATGTCGGCTTCGGCGATCTGCTCGCCCGCGCGCGCGTTCTGCACGGCCAGCCCGAGGCGGCCGAACACGTCCGGCTCCCAGCTCACGCCGATGTCCAGCTGGTAGCTGCGGGTCGTCGGCCGCCCGCCACCCCCGCCCGAGACGCTGCGGCGTGTGTCCAGCCCCACCTGCGGGAACAGCGACGCACGCTGCTCGCGCGTGAGCGCCCTCGCCTGCCGGTAGGCGGCCACCGCGGCGGCCACGTTGTTGTTCGAGACCTCCACCTGCGACGCGAGCGTGCTGAGCACCGGGTCGTCGAACAGCTCCCACCAGGGGCCGCGGTCCAGCGTGTCGGCGGGTGCGGCCGGCACCCAGGCGCCGCGGCCTTCCTTGAAGGCGACGGGCGTGTCCACCGCCGGCACTTCGTAGGTGGGGGCCAGGTTGGCGCAGCCGGCGAGCACCAGCGCCAGGGCGATTGCAGTCAGTCGGGTCATGTGGCTTGCGGCTCGCCGTGGCGGGCGAGCAGTTTCTCGTGGGGGCTGCGGCGGCGCAGCCGGTCCAGCAGGAGGTAGACGACGGGCGTGGTGATCAGTGTGATCACCTGGCTGGCCAGCAGCCCGCCGACGATGGTGATGCCCAGGGGCCGGCGCAGCTCCGCGCCTTCGCCGAAGCCGATCGCCAGCGGCAGCGCGCCGAGCGCGGCGGCCAGGGTGGTCATCAGGATGGGGCGGAAGCGCAGCAGGCAGGCCTCGCGCACCGCCTCGTAGGGGGAGAGGCCGCGTGAGCGCTCGGCGTCCAGCGCGAAGTCGATGATCAGGATGGCGTTCTTCTTCACGATGCCGATCAGGAGGAACACGCCGATCAGCGCCATGATGGAGAAGTCCAGCTTGAACAGCAGCAGTGCCAGCACCGCGCCGACGCCGGCTGACGGCAGCGTGGAGAGCACCGTGATCGGGTGCACCAGGCTTTCGTACAGGATGCCGAGCACGATGTAGATCACCACCAGGGCCGCGAGGATCAGCATGGGCATCTGCGCCTGCGACTGCTGCGCCGCGCGCGCGGTGCCCTGGAAGCTGCCGCGCACGTTGATCGGCATGCGGATCTCTTCCTCGGCGGCGCGCACCGCGGCCTCGGCCTGCGCCATCGTCGTGCCCTCGGCCAGGTTGTACGAGATGGTGGTGGCCAGCTCGGCGTCCTGGTGCTCGATGGAGGTGGCGGTGGGCCGCTCGTAGAACCTGGCGATGGCCGACAGCGGCACCATGGGCCGCGCGGAGCCGCTGACGGCGGCGCCGGTGGAGGCGTCGCGCAGGCCGGGATTGGCGGAGGTGCCGCCGCCGGAACTGCTGCCCGACGTGCCCGTGCCGCTAGCCGCCGTGCCGCTGCCGCCGGTCGCGCCGTTGGCAGTGGTGCCGTTGGTCCCGGTGCTGCTCGTCGCGGTGGCCGTGCCCGTCTCGGCCGGCGCGTCGGCGCTCGCCGCGGGACCGGTGTTGGTCGCCGGCACGTACACGTCCTTCAGGTCCTCGGGGCTGCGGATGTAGCGCCGCGCCACCTGCATCACCACGCGGTACTGGTTCAGGTCGTCGTAGATGGTGGCCACCTGGCGTTGGCCGAAGGCGTTGTAGAGGGCGTTGTCGACGTCGCGCGAACTGATGCCCAGGCGCCGCGCGCTTTCCTTGTCGACCTCCACGAAGGTCTCGACCCCGTTCTCCTGCTGGTCCGTGTCCACGTCCACCAGCGCCGGCTGGCGCTTCATCGCGTCGGCCAGCTTCAGGGCCCAGGCCTTGAGGTCCTCGGCGTTGTCCGACTTCAGCGTGTACTGGTTGCTGGCATTGCTCTGGCGGCCGCCCACGCGCAGGTCCTGCACCGGGTTGAGGAACACCGAGAGTCCCGTGATCTGCGACAGCTGCGGCCGCAGGCGGGCGATGACGGCCTCGGCGCGGGCCTGCCGGTCCTTCTTCAGGTTGACGAACATGAAGCCGCCGCCGGCGCGTGCACCGCCGGTGAACGCCACGATCGTGTCCACCGCCGGGTCGGCGCGGATGATCTCCACCGCCTGGCGCAGCTTGGCCTGCATGGCCTGGAAGGAGATGCTCTGGTCCGCCCGCAGGCCGCCCTGCATCTGCCCGCTGTCCTGGCGCGGGAAGTAGCCCTTGGGGATCTGGATGAAGAGGAAGACGTTCAGCGCGATCACCAGGCCCAGGATCAGCAGCACCAGCCACTGCGCCGACAGCGCCCAGTCCAGACTGTGGCGGTAGGCGGTGTGCGTCCACTGGAAAGCGCGCTCGAAGCCGCGCGCGATGCGGCCCGGCGGCCGCTCGTGGGCGTCGGCCCGCAGCAGCCAGGCGCACATCATTGGGGTCGTGGTCAGCGAGATGACCAGCGAGATCATCACGGCGGCCGACAGCGTGACGGCGAACTCGCGGAACAGCCGGCCTTCCTGCCCGCCCATGAACAGCAGCGGGATGAACACCGCCACCAGGGACAGGCTGATCGACAGCACCGTGAACCCGACCTCGCGTGCGCCCTGCAGCGCCGCCTGGAAGCGGTCCATGCCGTTCTCGATGTGCCGCGCCGTGTTCTCCAGCACCACGATGGCGTCGTCGACGACGAAGCCGGTCGCCACCGTCAGCGCCATCAGCGACAGGTTGTTGAGCGAGAAGCCCAGGAAGTACATCACCCCGAAGGTGCCGAGCAGCGAAACCACGGTGGCCGCCGCCGGGATGAAGGTAGCGCGGGCGCTGCGCAGGAACACGCTGACGACCAGCACGACCAGCGCGATGGCGATGAAGAGGGTGATCTCCACCTCGTGCAGCGACGCGCGGATGGAGTTGGTGCGGTCGGAAGCGACCTGCAGCTTGATGTCGTCCGGCAGCGCCTCCTGCAGGGAGGGCAGCAGGTCCTTCACGCCGTCCACCGTCTCGATCACGTTGGCGCCGGGCTGCAGCGTGACCAGCACGATCACGGCCGGCTGGCCGTTGAACAGGCCCAGCGTGTTGATGTTCTCGACGCCATCGCTGACTTCGGCCACGTCGGCCAGCCGCACCGCGGCGCCGTCGCGCCAGCCGACCACCATGTTGCGGTAGTCGGCCGCCGAACGCCCGCCGTTGGCCATGCCGCTCGTGGTGTAGACCTGCAACCGCTGGCCGTTGACGTCCACGTCGCCCTTGGGCCGGTTGGCGGTGCCGGACTGCAGGGCCGCGCGGATGTCCTCGCTGGCGATGCCGTAGCGGTTGAGCGCGAACGGGATCAGTTCCACGCGCACCGCCGGCTGCGACCCGCCGCCCAGTTCGACGTCGCCGACGCCGGACACCTGCGCGATCTTCTGCTGCACGATGTTCGAGACGGCGTCGTAGATCTGCCCCGGCGTGCGCGTGTCGGAGGTCAGCGCCAGGATGATCACGGGCGCCGCCGAGGGGTTGGCCTTGCGGTAGGTCGGGTTGCTGCGCAAGGTGGCGGGAAGGTCGACGCGCGAGGCGTTGATCGCGGCCTGCACCTCGCGGGCGGCCGCATCGATGTTGCGGTTCAGCGCGAACTGCAGCGTGACGCGGGCGCTGCCGGTGCTGCTGCGCGACGTCATCTCGTTCACGCCGGCGATCACCCCCAGCCGCCGCTCCAGCGGCGTGGCCACGCTGCTGGCCATGGTCTGCGGGCTGGCGCCCGGCAGGCTGGCGGAGACCGAGATCACCGGGAAGTCCACCTGCGGCAGCGAGGCCACCGGCAGGTTGAAGAACGCGGCGATGCCGGCCAGCGCGATCCACAGCGTCAGCAGCACGGTGCCGACGGGGCGGCGGACGAAGGGGGCGCTGAGGTTCATCTTGCCCCTTCGGGTGCGCCCCCACCCCTACCCTCCCCCAGAGGGGGAGGGAGTTCTCTTGTCCCCTCCCCCTCCGGGGGAGGGTTAGGGTGGGGGCGCTCCCTGCCCTTCCCCCACCGCCGCGCCATCCGGTCGAAGCCCAGGTAGATCACCGGCGTCGTGAACAGCGTCAGCAGCTGGCTCACGATCAGGCCGCCGAAGATGGCCAGGCCCAGCGGCCGGCGCAGCTCCGCGCCCTCCCCGAACCCGAGCATCAGCGGCACCGCGGCGAACAGCGCCGCCAGCGTGGTCATGATGATGGGCCGGAAGCGCAGCAGCGCGGCCTGGTGGATGGCGTCGCGCGGCGCCTTGCCCTCATTGCGCTCGGCATCCAGCGCGAAGTCGATCATCATGATCGCGTTCTTCTTGACGATGCCGATCAGCAGGATGATGCCGATGATCCCGATCACCCCGAGGTCGTTGCCGGTCACCATCAGCGCCAGCAGCGCACCCACGCCGGCCGAGGGCAGCGTGGACAGGATCGTCAGCGGGTGCACGTAGCTCTCGTACAGCACCCCCAGCACGATGTAGACGCAGACCACCGCGGCCAGGATCAGCCAGAGCTGGTTGGAGAGCGAGCGCTCGTAGGCACCGGCCGCGCCGAGGAAGGTGACGGAGACGCCGGCGGGCATCCTGAGCTCGTCGATCGCCGAGCGGATCGCGTCCACCCCGGAACCCAGCGCCACGCCCTGGGCGGTGTCGAAGCCGATGGTCGCCGCCGGGTACTGCGCCACGTGCGTGATCTGCAGCGGCGCCTGGCGCTCGACCACCCGGGCCACGGCCGACAGCGGCGTCGGCTCGCCCGAGCCGGTGCGCAGCTGCAGCGCATTGAGCGACTGGATCGAGGTGGCCCGGTCGCCCTGCGCCTCCAGCACCACGCGGTACTGGTTGGTCTCGGTGAAGATGGTCGAGACGATGCGCTGGCCGAACGCGCTGTACAGCGCGTCGTCGATCGCCGAGGTGCTGATGTTCAGGCGGGCGGCCGTGTCGCGGTCGATCTCCACGTAGACGGCGGCGCCGGCGGCGTTCGCGTCCGTCGTCACGTTGCGCAGCCGCGGTTCGCGCCGCAGCCGCTCCACCACCCTCGCCGCCCATTCGTTGACGGTCGCTGTGTCGGCGGCTTCCAGGGAGATGCGGTACTGCGTCGGCCCGCTCTCGGACTCGATGGTCAGGTCCTGCACCGGCTGGAAGTACAGCGTCGCCCCCGGCACCTGCTGGCCGCGGCGGCGCAGGTCCGCCATCACGTCTTCCAGGCCGCCCCGGCCGCTCTTGAGGTTCACCAGCAGGCGGCCGGTGTGCACCATGGTGTTGTTCGCCGCGTCCACGCCGACGAAGCTGGCGATGCTGTCCACCGTGCCGGCCTGCAGCAGCGCGCGCGCGACGTCCTGCTGCAGCGCCGCCATCGCGGGGTACGAGATGGACTGCTGCGCCTCCACCCGCACCTGCAGCTGGCCGGTGTTCTGCACGGGGAACAGGCCCTTGGGGATGGCGACGTAGAGCAGCACGGTCAGCAGCAGCGTGCCCAGCGCCACCAGCAGCGTCAGGTTCTGGCGGGCCAGCACCCAGGTGAGCGCCTGGTCGTAGCGGTGGATGATGCGGTCGAAGCCGCGCTGCATCTTCCCGCCCCAGCCGCGCTCCGGCTCCTGGTGCGCCTTCAGCCAGCGCCCGGCCATCATGGGCACCAGCGACAGCGACACGACCATCGAGATCAGGATGGTCAGCGCCAGGGTCACCGCGAACTCGCGGAACAGGCGGCCGACCACGTCGCCCATGAACAGCAGCGGGATCAGCACCGCGATCAGCGATACGGTCAGCGAGATGATGGTGAAGCCGATCTCGCTGGCGCCCTTGAGCGCCGCCTCCATCGGCTTCATGCCTTCCTCGATGTGCCGCATGATGTTCTCGATCACCACGATGGCGTCGTCGACGACGAAGCCGGTGGCGATGGTCAGCGCCATCAGCGACAGGTTGTTGAGGCTGTACCCGAGCAGGTACATCACGCCGCAGGCGCCGACCAGGGAGATCGGCACCGACAGGCTGGCGATCAGCGTCGCCCGCGGGCTGTGCAGGAAGGCGAAGATCACCAGCACCACGAACACCACGGCCAGGATCAGCTCGAGCTGCACGTGATGGACCGAGGCGCGGATGCCGGTGGTGCGGTCGGACAGCACGTCGACCTGGATCGCGGCCGGCAGGCCGGCCGTCAGCTCCGGCAGCCGCGCCTTGATGGCATCGACCGTGGCGATCACGTTGGCGCCCGGCTGGCGCTGCACGTTCAGGATGATGGCGGGTTGCAGCTGGCCGCCGCGGCCGGCCCAGGCGCCGAGCTTCACGTTCTCGGCGCTTTCGACCACCCGCGCCACCTCGTGCAGCCGCACCGGCGCGCCGTTGCGGAAGCTGACGATCAGGTTGCTGTAGTCGGCGGCGGTGAGCAGCTGGTCGTTGGAGTTGATCGTGTACGAGCGCGTCGGCCCGTCGATGCTGCCCTTGGCCGCGTTCGCGTTGGCGCTGGCGATCGTCGTGCGCACCGTATCCAGCGTCAGTCCCATCGACGCAAGGGCGCGGTTGTCCGCCTGGATGCGCACGGCGGGGCGCTGGCCGCCGGCCAGCGTGACCAGGCCGACCCCGCCGACCTGGCTGATCTTCAGCGCCAGGCGGGTGTCGGCGATGTTGCGCACCTCGGTGAGCGGCAGCGTCTGCGAGGTCAGGGCCAGCGTGAGCACGGGCGCGTCGGCCGGGTTCACCTTGGCATACACCGGCGGCGCCGGCAGGTCCGCCGGCAGCAGCGAGCCGCCGGCGTTGATCGCGGCCTGCACCTGCTGCTCGCCGACGTCGAGCGCGACGCCCAGCCCGAACTGCAGCGTGATGATGGAGACACCGGCGGCGCTGGTGGAGCTCATGCGCTCCAGCCCCGGCATCTGGCCGAACTGACGCTCCAGCGGCGCGGTGACCGTCTGCGCCATCACCTCCGGGCTGGCGCCCGGGTACAGCGTCTGGACCTGGATCGTCGGGTAGTCGACCTGCGGCAGCGCCGACAGCGGCAGGAACTTCAGCCCCACCAGGCCGGCCAGCACGATCGCCAGCATCAGCAGCGAGGTGGCGACCGGCCGCAGGATGAACGGGCGGGACGGGTTCATTGCGCCGGCTGCTGGGCGGCCCGCGCAGCTTCGCGGCGCTTGCGCCGTTCCTCGCGCTCTTCGGGCGTGAGGTTGCGTCCGTTGCCGCCACCCGCCGCGGCGGACGCGCCGCCCCACGGCGCCGTGGCTTCCCGCGGGGTGCCCTGCCCTGGCGCGGCCGGGCCGCCGTCGAGGGGTTGCGACGCCGCCGGCAACGCGCCGGACGCCGCCCCGCGCGGCCCGCGGGCCCCGCCGGCGCCCCGCGGCGCATCGCCCGGCAGCGTCACGCGCGAGCCGTCGCGCAGGCGGTCGGCGCCTTCCGTCACGACGCGCTCGCCGACCTGCAGGCCGCTGACGATCTGCACGCGGTCGTTCACGAGCTGGCCGCGCACCACCGGGCGGATCTTCACCGTGCGGTCCTGCTGCACGACGAACACGAAATCGCCCTGCCCCCCCTGGCGGACTGCGGAGACGGGCACCACCACGGCGCCCTGGATCACCCGCACCTGCAGCTGCACGTTGACGAACTGGCTGGGGAACAGCTGCTGGCGCGTGTTGTTGAACCGTGCCTTGGCCCGCACGGTGCCGGTCTGCGTGTCGATCTGGTTGTCCAGCGACGCGAAGGTGCCGGTGTCCAGCAGCGTGGTGCGGGTGCGGTCGAAGGCGCGCACTTCCATGAAGGCACCGGCGTTGTGCTGCAGCCAGGACGCATGGTCCTGCGGTACCGCGAACTCGACGTCGATGGGGCTCAGCTTGGTGATCAGCACGATGCCGTTGGCGTCGCCGGTGCTCACCTGGTTGCCGACGTCCACCGTGCGCAGGCCGACGCGGCCGTCGATCGGCGCGACGATGCGGGTGTACGAAAGATTGAGGCGGGCGGTGCCTTCCTGCGCCTTGGACGTGACCACGGCCGCTTCCAGCTGGTTGACGGTGGCGCGCTGCGTGTCGACTTCCTGCCGCGCGATCGAGTCCTGCCGCAGCAGCGTCTCGAAGCGCGCCAGCGTCACGCGGGCCGCGGCGAGCTGCGCCTCGTCGCGCATGCGGTTGCCCACCGCCTGCTGCAGCGCCATCTCGTAGCTGCGCGGGTCGATCGTGGCGAGCAGCTGCCCCTTCTTCACGTTCTGGCCCTCGCGGAACAGCACCTGGGTGAGCACGCCGGAAACCTGCGGCCGCACGCGGACCGTCGCCTGCGGCACCACGGTGCCGAGCGCGTCGAGGTTGACGGGGATGTCGGCGCTTTCCGCCGTGGCGAGGCCCACCGTGACGGCCGGTCCGCGAGCACCGGGCCCACCCCCGCCGCCCCCGGGGCCGCCTCCGCCTCCAGGGCCGCCAGGGCCGCCGCCGCCGGAACGGGCGCCGATGGCCGCCGTCTGCTCCGGCCGCGTCAGGTCCCACGCCAGCCACGCCAGCCCCGCGGCCACCAGCAGCGCCACCGCCGTGCCGATCACCGAAGCCCGGCGGCTGAGCTTGCGCACCGGCGGCGGCGCCGGCGGGACGGGAGGCTGCGGGTGGGACTCGGGGGGGTGGGCGGCGGGGTTGTTCGGCGGCGGTGTGGGCATCAGTGTCCTTCTTGTTCCGGCCTGGCGCGGTCAAGTTCAGCAGGCGCCGAGGGTGCCTGCGGGTGGCTCGACAGGCCGACAGTACGCGGCGCGACCGAGTGTAGGCGGGTTTCCGTAGTGCCCGGCAGCACCGCAAGGGTGCCACCGGCGGGTGTCGCGGGGATGTGCCCGATGTGAAGGAACCGTGAAGGGGCGGAGCGCGGAGTCGCTCCTGCGCACCGCTTCAGGGCGCCGCGAGCGGCAAGGGCCGGCCTTCGCTGGCTGCCGGCGCCGGCACGCCCAACAGGCGCGCCAGCGTCGGCGCGATGTCGGCCACTTCGACGCGGGTGGAGAGCGCCGCAGGTCGCATCCAGCGCGGCCCCCACAACATCACCGGCACGTGCGAGTCGTATTCGTGCGGCGACCCGTGCGTCGCGATGGAGGTGCTGGAGCCGAACATCCAGTGCGGCTTCAGGGCGTACTGCACGTCGCCCGAGACCTCCGGGTGCCAGCTGCGGCGCATCTGCTCGAAGTGCGGGGCCAGGCGCGCGCCGGGGCTGCCGCCGGCGAGTTCGCCGCGGGTGTAGGCGGCGGCGAAGGCGGGTTGCGCCAGGAGGGCGTCCCGCGCGGCGCGGGCGACACCTTCCGGTTCGAGCCGCCGCTCGGCCACCAGCTTGCGATCGAGCACGAGCGCCGAGGCGGAAGCAAAGGCCACGAGTTTCTGCACGCCGAAGCGCTGCTCCAGCGCGGTGTTCACCGCCGCCACCACCTGCGTCGTGGAGAGGCGCCCGGCGCTGCGTCCCTGGGCCTGGCTGTGTTCTGGCGCAGGCATGAAGCCGTGGTCCGCCGTGAGGACGGCGACGTAGTTGTCGCGCCCCACCGCGCGATCGAGATCGGCGAAGAAGGCCTGCAGCATGCGGTCGAGGTGCAGCAGGTGGTCGTGCGACAGGCGCGACTCGGCGCTCCAGCGGTGGTTGACGTAGTCGTGGCCGGAGAGGCTGACCGCCAGGATGTCCGGCGCGTCGTCGGCGCCCAGCTGCTCGCCGGCGACGGCGGCGCGGGCGAAGTCCAGCGTCAGGGCGTCGGCGAACGGGCTGCGCAGCAGCGCACCGTAGAAAGCCGGCGTGGGTGCGGCCTCGGCGGCGCCCATCGTCATGGGCAGCTTGCCGCCGCCCGTCCCGAACCACGGCTGGCCATCCGGCAGAGAGCGCGCATAGGCGGCTTCGGGCAGCAGCGGCCTCCACTCCGCCTTGAAGAAGCGGTCGGCCGGCTTCGCGGCGTTGAAGGCATCCACCCAGGACGGGTGCTGCCGCATGTAGTAGGTGGTGGAGGCGAACTGCCCGCTGCCGGCCATGTACATGTAGGCGGTGCCCGCGTGGCCGGCCGGCAGGATCGCCCCGCGGTCCTTGCCCGACACGGCGATCACCTTCGACCGCGCATCGCGCTGGCGCAGCACGTCGCCCAGCGACTCCACCTTCAGGTTGCGCGGGCTGGTGCCGTCCATCGGGCCGGTCGGGTGGCCGATGTACGTCTCCATCGGGTCGCCGGTGCAGTACACCGGCTCGCCCGTGGCGACGTCGCGCCACTCGTTGCCGATGATGCCGGTGCGGCGCGGATGCGCGCCGGTCAGCAGCGTCGCGTGCCCCGCGGCCGTCACCGTGAAGGCCTGGCCGTGGTGGGCCTCGGCGAACCAGGTGCCGCGATCGAGGAAGCGCGCCAGGCCGTCCGGCGCCAGCTGGTCGCGGTACGCGGTCACCTGCCGCTGCGGCAGGCCGTCGACCACGAGCAGCACCACCAGCCGCGGCGGCGGCGGTGCGGGCGCGACCGCCGCGCAGGCGACGAGCGACAGCGCGAGGAGCAGCGCCGAGGCGGCGCGCAGCAGCCGGGCCGGCAGGCTCATGCCGCGGTCACTGCGTGATGACGACCAGCACGCTGCACGGCGCGTGCTCGATCAGCGCGCCGGAGATGGAGCCGCGCCACCAGCGCGCCGCCCAGCTGTCCAGGTGCTTGTGGCCCACGACGATGAGGTCGGCCGAGATCCTCTTGGCGTACTTGACGATCTCGTCGATCGCCTCGCCCGTGACGACTTCGCCGCGCGCGCTGAAGCCGCATTCGGCCAGGCGCCGCAGGCCGTCGTCGAGCACGCCGCGGTACTTGCGCTTCTCGCGCTCCTCGAGCTCCACGTCGTAGACGCCGCCCTCCAGGCCCACGAAGCTCATGGCCGAAGGCATCACGGCCACCAGGTGCAGTTCGGACTGGCTCCAGTTCGCGATGTCACGGCAATCGAGCAAGGCCTTCTGGCCCGCGTCGGAGCCGTCGTAAGCCAGCAGGATCTTCTTGTACATGGCAACGCCCCCCAGACGTGCCGCGGCCCCATGCCACGGCTGGCCTAGTATGGCGTGCAACTTTCGGCTTGGGCAGCCGCCCGGCGGCGGCGTTTACCCTAGGCCTTCAGCACTGGAGCAGCCCGGGCAGTACACCTGTTTCGAAGTGCTCTTCGACGACGTCGGCGAGGCCGTCGAACACGGTCGCCAGCGTGGGCACGCGGGCGCCGAACAGGGCCTGCAGTACCGCCGGCTGCTCGAACAGGCCGTGCAGGTACAGCCCGAGCACGTTGCCCTTCGCGTCCTGCCAGCCGAGCCCGCCGGCCAGCGCGGGCCGCGCCGGCCCCATGCCGACGTGCTGCACGGTGTGCCCCGTGTGGATCTCGTAGCCCTCGAAGGCCCGGCCGGAGAGCGCCTCCCACGGCGCCGCGAGCGGCTCGAAGCGCAGCGCCGTGCGCCGCAAGGTCTTGCGCGCCGCGAACTGCGTGACGAGCGGCAACAGGCCGAGGCCGGGTGCGTTGCCGTCGATGTGGTCCGGGTCGATCAGCGCCTCGCCCAGCATCTGCAGCCCGCCGCAGATGCCCAGCACGCGCTGGCCGGCGGCCGCGTGGGCGGCGACCGCGCGGTCCAGCCCCTGCGCGCGCAGCCAGGCCAGGTCGGCGATCGTGTGCTTGGACCCGGGCAGGACCACCCAGTCCGCCCCGGCGAGCTGCGCGGGACTGCGCGCCCACAGCAGGCGCACGCCCGGGATGTTGGCCAGCGGCTGGAACTCGTCGAGGTTGCTGATGCGCGGATAGGCGACCACGGCGATGGTCAGTTGCACCTCGCCGGTGCCGGCCTGCGCGTCGAACACGCCGTCCTCCTCGGGCAGCCCGTGGTGGCGCACCATCGGGATCGTGCCGACCACGGGCACGCCGGTCAGGCGCTCCAGTTGTTGCGGGCCGGGCGCCAGCAGGGCCGCATCGCCGCGGAAGCGGTTCAGGACGAAGCCGTGCAGCAGCGCGCGCTGCGCCTGCGGGACCAGCGCCCAGGTCCCGTACAGGTGCGCGAAGGCGCCGCCGCGGTCGATGTCGGTCACCAGCAGGCAGCGCGCCTGCGCATGCTCCGCCACGCGCAGGTTCACGAAGTCGCAGTCCTGCAGGTTGATCTCCGCGGGCGAGCCGGCGCCTTCGATCACCACCACGTCGTGGCGCGCACGGAGGTCGTCCAGCGCATCGCGGGCGATCGGCCACAGTTGCGCCCCGCGTTCGCGCCAGGGCATGGCGGTGAGCGCGGCGTCGACCTGCCCCAGCACCACGACCTGGCTGTGCGTGTCGGCTTCGGGCTTGAGCAGCACGGGGTTCATGCGCACCTCCGGCTCCACGCCGGCGGCCAGCGCCTGGAAGTACTGCGCGCTGCCGATCTCGCCCACGCCGCCCAAGCCGTCGGACACCACGCGCGCGTTGTTGCTCATGTTCTGCGCCTTGAACGGCGCCACGCTCAGGCCCTGGCGCGCGTACCAGCGGCACAGGGCGGTGGCGAGCCAGCTCTTGCCCGCGCCGCTGCTCGTGCCCAGCACCATGATGCAGCGCGCGGGCGGGCGTTCAGCCGGCATCGCCGCTCCTCGGCAGCACCGCCCATTGGCCGGCCACCGCATGCACGGCCACGCGCCGGTCGAAGACCCGTTCGATGGCGCGGTGCGTGGCCGGATCGTCGCAGGGGCCGTGGTGCGCGACGCGCCCCTGCGCCAGCAGCACCAGGTCGTCGGCATGCAGCGCGATGCCGACTTCGTGCAGCACGGTGACCGCGGTCCCGCCGCGCGCGACATGGCGGCGCACCAGCGCCAGCCAGTCGGCCTGGTGCGGCAGGTCCAGGTTGCCCAGGGGCTCGTCCATCAGCAGCAGCGGCGCACGCACGGCGAGCGCCCGGGCGAGCAGCACGCGCTGGCGCTCGCCGCCCGAGAGGCTGCCCAGCGGCCGGTCGCGCCAGTCCCAGCACTGCGTCTCCTGCATGGCCTCGCGCACCTGCGCGTCGTCCTCCGGCGACGCCGCGCCCATCCAGTCCTGGTGCGGCAGGCGCCCGAGCAGGACGACGTCGCGCGCGCGCAGGTCCGGCGGCGCACCCTCGTTCTGCCCGAGCCAGGCGAGCTGCCGCGCGCGCTCGCGGCGCGGCCACGCCGCCATGGCGCGCCCGAACAGCTGCACCTCGCCCCGCGCCGGCAACAGCTGCGCGAGCGCCTTCAGCAGCGTGGTCTTGCCGGCGCCGTTGGGCCCCACGACGGAGGTCCAGCGGCCTTGCGCGATCGCCAGGTCGATGCCATGCAGCACCGGTTTCCCACCGAGGCTGGCGTGCAGGCCGCGCGCCTGCAGCGCGGGCGCGTTCACAGTGGCCTCCGGTGCATCAGCCAGAGCAGGTAGCTTCCGCCCAGCACGGCGGTGAGCACGCCGACGGGCACCTCGCGCGGCGCCAGCAGCCCGCGCGCGAGCACGTCCGCGGCCAGCAGCAGCACGCCGCCGGCCAGCGCCGACAGCGGCAGCAACCACCGGTGCGTCGGCTGGACCGCCGCACGGACGGCATGCGGCGCGATCAGGCCGATGAAGGCGACCAGGCCCACCTGCGCGACCGCCGCGCCGGTGGCCAGCGCCATCGCCGTCACCAGCAGCAGGCGCACCCGTGCGAGCGGCACGCCCAGGCTGGCCGCCGTGCTCTCGCCGAGCGTCAGCGCGTCGAGCGCGGGCGCCGTCGCGATCGCCAGCGCCAGGCACACGGCCAGCGCCAGCGCCAGCAGGCCCGCGCCCGACCAGCCGACGAAGCCGGTGGTCCCCAGCATGAAGGCCTGCATGGCCCGTAGGATGTCGGGCACCCAGAACATCACCAGCGCCGCGAAGGCGCCGAACAGCATCCCGACGATCACGCCGGCCAGCAGCAGGCGCAGCGTGTGCTGCACGCCGCGCGCGAGGCCCAGCGTGAGCAGCACCGCCGCGACGGCGCCGACGAACCCGGCGCCCGTCAGCCCGAGCTGCGTCGTCCAGGAGGCGGCGGCGGGCACGGTGCCCACCAGCACCAGCAGCAGCGCGACCCCGAAGGCCGCGCCGGTCGCGCTCCCCAGCAGGTAGGGATCCGCGAGCGGATTGCGGAACAGGCCCTGCGCCACGGCGCCCGCCAGTCCCAGCAACGCACCGGCCAGCCAGGCGCCCAGCGTGCGCGGCAGGCGGATGTCCCACAGCACCGGCGCGGGCACGGCGTCCGTGCCCCAGGGCAGTTCCCAGCCGAGGCTGCCGACGGCGAGCCCGCCGAACGCCAGCAGTCCGGTGGCGGCCAGCAGCAGCAGGCCGAGGCCGGCAGGCAGGCGGCGGGCCTCCATCAGCGCTGCGCCTTTACGGGGGTGGCGAGGCAGCGCGCCAGGATGGCCGCCGCTTCGGCCGAGCGCGGGCCGGGTCGCATCACCACGTCGCTGTCCTGCGGCGGCATGACGCAGACCGCGCCGGTGCGCAACGCCCCCAGCTTCGACCAGCCGGGCCGGCCCGCGAGCGAGGCGGCGCTGTGGCTGCCGACGATGACGAGGTCGGGGTCGGCGCGCACGACGAACTCGGGGTTGAGTTGCGGCACCGTGCCGAGCGCACCGGGGACGATGTTCACGGCGCCCAGCCGTCCCAGGATCTCGCCGATGTGCGAGGAGGCGCTGGCGGCATAGCCGCCGCCCACTTCGAAGTACACGCGCCGGCCGCGCGCCTGCGGCGGCACGCTCGCCACGGCGGCGCCGATGCCGGCTTCGATGCGTTGCCACACCGGCGCCGGATCGACGCCGAGGGCTTGTCCGACCTTGCCGAGCACACGCTGCACGTCGCCCAGCGTCTTCACGTCCAGGCCGAGCACCGGCACGCCCAGCGCCTGCAGGCGGGGCAGCGCGCGGGCGGTGGAGGACAGCAGCACGAGGTCCGGCCGCAGCGCGACGATGCTCTCGATGCGCGCATCGTCGACGCCGCCGACGTGGGGCAGCCGCGCCACCTCCGGCGGCCAGTTGGCGAAGTCGTCGACCGCGACCAGCCGGTCGCACGCGCCCAGCGCGCAGACGGTCTCGCCCAGCGACGGCAGCAGCGTGACGATGCGCCGCGGCGGCGCCGGGAGCGTGACGGTGGTGCCGCGGTCGTCGGTGACGTCGATGGGGGCGGCCTGCGTGGGCGCAGGGAGGCCGAGGACGCAGGAGAGCAGGAGTGCCCCCACCCCGGCCCTCCCCCAGAGGGGGAGGGAGAAAGACAGTGCTTCTCCCCCCTTTGGGAAGAGGGAGAAAGACGGTGCTCCTCCCCCCTCCGGGGGGAGGCCGGGAGGGGGGCACGGCGGCCTCGAATCACCCATGCCTGGCACTCCACGCCATCACGATCCGATGCAGCTGCTCCACCCCGTCCGTGAGCGCCGCGGGCCCCGGCTGCAGGATGTCGGCCGACTTGATCTCGAACAGCTGCGCGTCCCGCACGGCGGGCACGTCCTGCCACCCGGCGCGCGCGGCGACCTTCGCCGGCCGGAAGTTCTTGCCGCACCAGGACCCGACCACGATGTCCGGCGCGCGGCGCACGACTTCCAGGCTGTCCGCGATGATGCGGTCCTTGCCGAGCGGCTGCACCGCCAGTTCCGGGAAGACGTCGTCGCCGCCGGCGATGCCCACCAGTTCCGACACCCAGCGGATGGCGCTGATGTGCGGCTCGTCCCATTCCTCGAAATACACGCGCGGCCGGCGCGGCAGGGCACGGCCCGCCGCTTCGATCGCCAGCAGGCGCCCGCGCATGCCTTCGAGCAGGCGCAGCCCGTCGTCGGCGCGCCCGACCATGGCCGCCACCTGGTACAGCATGGCGAAGACCTCCTCCACGCTGCGTTGGTTGAAGATGGTGACCTGCACGCCGCGCCGCACCAGTTCGGCGGCGATGTCGGCCTGCAGGTCGGAGAAGCCGAACACGCAGTCCGGCCGCAGGTCCAGGATCCTGTCGATCTTCGCGGAGAGGAAGGCGCTGACCTTCGGCTTCTCCTCGCGGGCCCGGCGCGGTCGCACCGTGTAGCCCGAGATGCCGACGATGCGCGCCTCCTCGCCCAGCAGGTACAGCCATTCCGTCGCCTCCTCGGTGAGGCAGACGATGCGGCGCGGGCCGCGCGGAATGGCGAGCCGGTCCATCCGCTAGAACTGCACCCGCAGCGAGGCGGTGAAGCGGCGCCCGGCTTCCGGGTAGATCGACGTGACCTGCCCCCCGGCGCAGGCGAAGGCCTGCGTGTAGATCTGGCGGTCGAACAGGTTCGTCACGCCCACGGCCAGCTCGGCGCGCGGGTGGAACTGCCAGGCGTAGCGGGCGTCGGCGGTGGCGTACGAGGGCATCGTGCAGGCATTGGCGTAGTCCGGATGCTGCGACGATACCCAGTTCACGCCGCCGCTCAAGCGGTGGCCCGCCACCGGCACCCAGTCGCCGCGCAGCGCGACGGTGCGACGCGGCACCAGCGGCACGTCGTTGCCGGCGTACGGGCCGGAGCGGAAGGTGGCCTGCCGCAGCGCGGCGTGCACGCGCACGCCGAACGCCGGCGTCACCGCGTGGTTCCAGTCCACCTCCAGGCCCTGGCGGCGCGTCGGGTCGAAGTTGACGTTGGCACCGAACAGCGCGCCGGCGGCGGCCGGGTCGAAGCCGATTTCGTCGGTGAGCGCGCTCCGGTACAGGCGCGCCTCGACCTTGCCGGAGGCATACGACCAGCGCGTGCCCAGCTCCGCGTCGCGCGACACCTGCGGCCGCAGGGCGACGCCCGGGGCGGTGAAATTGAACTCGTCGACGTTGGCCAGGCGGAAACTGCGGCCGACGCGGGCGTAGCCCGTCCAGCCCGCGCCAAAGGGATGGCTCACGCCCAGCTCCCACGCCTGCTGGCGGTCGGAGAAGCCGGTGCCCGAGGAGGTGCTGTCCTTGCGGATGCGTTCGGTGCGCGCGCCCAGCGAGAAGCGGGTCCCGCCGGCCAGCGTGACGTCGTCCTTGGCGTAGAAGCCGCGCGAGCGCTGCGTGGCGGTGGAGCCGAAGAAGCCGAGCACGTCGCGTTGCCATTCGCTGATGTCGGCACCCAGCACCAGCACGTTCTTCGCGCCGGAGAACGTGCCCTCGTGGCGGGCGCGCACGCCCCAGGTGTCGGAGACGATGTCGTAGTCGTAGGCGAAGCCCGAATTCACGCTGCGCAGCTCCTTCTCGCGGCGGCTGGCGTCGAGGGCCAGTTGCCAGGCGCCGAGTTCGGCCTGCGCGAAGGCGGAGACGCGTTCACCGCGGATGGTGGCGCTGTCGTCGGGACGGCTCGCCTGCGTCGGGTCGGCCGCGTACTGGGCGGCGCTGAGCGCGCCGGGCAGCCGTGCGTCCAGCCGGTCCTGCGACACGCGCGCGCCGAAGCGCAGCCAGTCGTTGGACCACTGGCCGCTCACCGTGCCGGCCTGGGCATCGGAGCGCTGGTTGTCGCGGAAGCCGTCGCTTTCGCGGTGCTGCGCATGCGCATCCAGCAGGAAGCCGTTGCCCGCGTTGAGCGTGGCGCTGCCGCGCAGGTCGCGCAGGCCGTCGGAACCGACGGCGCCGTACAGCGACCCGCCGCTGGCCTGCTGCCGTCCGCGTCCGGCCTTGGTGGTGATGACGATCACGCCGCCGGTGGCGCCCTCCCCGTACAGCACCGCGCCGCTGCCACGCAGCACCTCGATGCTCTCGACCGAGTCGATCGGAATGCCGGCCAGGCGCGTCCCGCCCAGGTCGGCCTCGGAGATGCGGATGCCGTCCAGGACCACGACCTGGTTGCTGTCGGCGGTGGTGCCGAAGCCGCGCAGGTCCAGCGAATACTCGCCGCCGCCATAGAGGTCCTGCCGCCCGGGCACGCCCAGCAGGCGCATCACGGCTTCGTTCACGCTGGTGGCGCCGCTCGCGCGGATCTCCTCCGCGGTGATCACGCTCACGCCGAGCGGCAGCGATTCGGCCGGCTCCGCGAAGCGGGTGGCCTGCACGCGGGTCTCGCGCAGCGTCTGCGGCGCGGGCTGGGACTGGGCATGGACGGAAGGAAAGGCGAGCGCGGCGGCCGCGGCCAGGAGGCCGGCAGGCACGCGCAGGAATGGCACGTTCGTTGTCATTGGAAGGGAACCGAAAAGCACGTGGCCCGCGCCGGCTTCCCCGCCGGCGATATGGGCGACAAAGTGCGCGCGCCGGAGCGCGCGCACCACCTCGTTGGCCGGTATCCGGGCTGGCGGAAGGACTTCCATCGCCTTCCCAGGACCGCTGTTTCAGGCGGCCCCAGTGGCTGTGATGATGAAAGCGTCGGCAGCGTTTGCACACCACCAACTTCCGCTTACCGTTGCGGGGGCAGCGCAGGTTGGCCGGCGGGCAGCGCGTGAACGCGTGCACGGGCGGCGCCCTGCTTCCCGTTGAACTGCGGCATGCGAACCACACCGCGAGCACCAACGGCGCGATTCTAAGGCCGGGCTGGAAACATAACCCTACAATTCCCGCATGGCCAGTGGCTCCCAGATCGACCCCCTCGTCGAACGCGTCGAGCGCCTGCTCGTTCGCTACGAGGAGCTGCAGCGCACCAACGCGCTGCTCGCCGAACAGGTGGATCTGCTCACGCAGGAACGCGACTCCCTCAAGTCGCGCCTGTCCGCCGCCCGCGCCCGCGTCGACGCCCTGCTCGAACGCCTTCCCGACCTCAACACCCCCGCATGAAGCAGCTCGAAGTCCAGATCATGGGCCAGAGCTACCTGCTCGGTTGCCCGGAAGGCGGCGAACAGCGCCTGCTCGAAGCGGTGGAAAAGGTCGACACCGCGATGTGCAGGATCCGCGACGCCGGCAAGGTGAAGGCCCGCGACCGCATCGCGGTGCTGGCCGCGCTGAACCTCGCCTTCGACGTCGCCGACCGCGCGCCGGCGCAGGCGCTGCATGCCGCGGGCTTCGCGAAGGACGACGGCACGCTGACCGGCATGCGCAACCTCGCCGACGACGTGCGCCTCGCGCAGCTCCTGACGCGCCTGGACCAGGCGCTGGGCGAAGACGGGCGCCTGCTCTAGCCGGTTCGCCGAATGTGCAGCTTCGCTGCGCGCTGTGCGCCATCCGGGAAAATCCGCCGCGCGCACAGTTGAGCTTTGTCCGGCGTTGTCAATTCCGGAAGGATTTCATGGCTTCACCGGGCCTTTGCCCCACGCGGCGTTTTTGCGTCCTAGAATGACCTCGTCTGCAGTGCGTATCGGGCTTTATATTTCCTTGAACCAATGCTCTTTGAGCAAGGGCTTGGAACATCGCTCGGTGAGCGTGAACGTCTCGCGTCAGATGATCCCAACGCCGAAGCTGACCTCGCCCACCTGAACTCCGGTTCAGGATGCGGGTCCGGTGGCACTACAGACACCAATACGATTCACCCAGAAAAGTCGCAAGCGACTTTTCTGGGTGGTGGCTAGTCAGTGTGCAAAAGCCGGGCAAAGCCCGGCTTTTGCACAAGTGGGATCCCGCTGCATGTTATTCCGCGGAATCCTTGTGCCGCTAGCGGAAGGCGCCGTCGCACGCGCGGCGCAGGGCGCACTGACGACGGCGTCCACGTCGCGGCAGGCGGGGTGCGGTGCAGGCCCGCAGTCAGGGGCGTCGGCTGGAAGGCTGTTCCCGGCGGCGAAGCAGGTCTACGAGAGCGCGTAGCGCGTATCGAGAGCTGCGACTGTGCACATTTTTCCGGCACTTTGATTGAACGGAGAGTTTGCCGCACGCGGCAAACTCGCAGTGAGTTGTGCCGGATCGCCGCCGGGAACAGCCTTCCAGCGCACCCGGAGTGAAGCGTAAGCGAAGTGGAGGGCGGCGCGCCGCGGGCCTGCACCGCACCCCGCCTGCCGCGACGGCCCTGAACGACAGCGCACACGCCTGCGACAATGCCGGGTTTCCCGCGCACCCGCATGCCCCTTCTCGACCCGCTCCTGATCCTCCAGCTCGCCCTGATCGGCACCTGCACCGGCTTCCTGGCAGGCCTGCTGGGTATCGGCGGCGGCATGATCATGGTGCCGTTCGTCAACATGATCCTGGAAGCCAGGGGCTACCCGGCGGACTACTCTGTCAAGATGGCCGTGGCGACTTCGCTGGCGACCATCGTGTTCACCTCGATGTCCTCGGTCCGCGCGCACCAGAAGCGCGGCGCGGTGCTGTGGCCGGTGGTGAAGGTCCTGGCGCCCGGCATCCTCGTGGGCTCCGTGCTCGGCGCGCAGATCGCGCATGCGCTGCCCGGCAAGCTGCTGGGCGTGCTGTTCGCCATCTTCGTGGCGTTCTCGGCGACGCAGATGTTCCTGAACCGCAAGCCCAAGCCCTCGCGCACCCTGCCCGGCGCCGCGGCCACCTTCGGCGTCGGCGGCGTGATCGGCGTGCTGTCGTCCTTGGTCGGCGCGGGCGGCGCGTTCGTCTCGGTGCCGTTCATGACCTGGTGCAACATCAAGATCCACGACGCGGTCGGCACGTCGGCGGCGCTCGGCTTTCCCATTGCGCTGGCGGGCACGCTCGGCTACATCTACGCCGGCCTGGGCCTGCCGCGGATGCCCGCCGGGTCGGTGGGCTACCTGTACCTGCCGGGGCTGGTCGTGATCTCGGCGGCCAGCATGCTGCTGGCGCCGCTGGGCGCGCGCACCGCGCACCGCATGGACATCCAGCCGCTGAAGAAGGTGTTCGCCATCGTGCTGTACTGCCTCGCGGCCTACTTCCTCCTGCGCTGAGGCGCACGAGACGACACAAGGAGAACATCATCGCCCGCATCGCCTTCATCGGACAACAGGAATTCGGCAAGGCCGTCCTGGAAGCCTTCATCGCCCGCGGCGACACCATTGCCGGCGTGTTCTGCGTGCCGGACAAGCCCGGCGCCAGGCAGGATGCGCTGAAGGCCGACGCGCTGGCCCTCGGCCTGCAGGTGTTCAGCTTCGCCAGCCTGCGCAGCCCGGAGGCCGAGGCCGCCATGCGTTCGCTGCAGGCCGACATCGGCATCATGGCGTACGTGCTGCAGTTCGCGCCGCAATCCTTCGTGAACATCCCGAAGCACGGCACCATCCAGTTCCATCCCTCGCTGCTGCCCAGCCACCGGGGCCCCTCCTCCATCAGCTGGCCGATCGCGCTGGGCGCGCGGGAGACCGGCGTCACGATCTTCCGTCCCACCGACGGCCTCGACGAAGGCCCCGTGGTGCTGCAGAAGGCCTGCACCATCGGCCCCGACGAAACGCTGGGCGAGCTGTACTTCAACAAGCTGTTCCCCATGGGCGTCTCCGCCTTGCTGGAGGCGACCGACATGGTGCTGGCGGGCCGCCACGAGGAACGCGTGCAGGACGAGCGCCAGGCCACCTACGAGGGCTGGATGCACGACGACGAGTGCGAGATCCACTGGCCGGGCCACGTCGACACGGTCTACAACCTGATCCGCGCGTGCAACCCGGCGCCGGGTGCGTGGATGATGCTCGACGGCGTGAAGGTGCGCGTGTACGACTGCCGCAAGCACGTGGTCGGCCGCTTCGTCCCCGGCGGGCACAAGCCGGGCGACATCGCCGGCGTCACCGAGAACGCCATCGTGGTGTGGGCGCAGGGCGGCCTGATCGAGATCCTGAAGCTGCGGCCCGAAGGCGGCGGCAAGATGGGCGCCGGCGACTATGCGCGCCAGCGCGGCCTGGTCAGCGAAGGCGCCTGGCGGTCTTACGTGCGGCCGGCGGCTTGAAGCCGAGGGCCTGGTCGATCAGGTCCGCGCCCTCCGCCAGCAGGAAGTCCTTGAACGCCTGCGCCACCGGCGGCAGCCGCTTGGCGCGCCGGTGCACCACGTACCAGTTCAGCATCAGCGGGAAGCCCTGCACGTCCAGCTTCACCAGCGAGCCGGATTGAAGCTCGCGGCTGATGGTGTGCGCCGAGAGGAAGCTCACGCCCATGCCGGCGATCACCGCCTGCTTGATCGTTTCCGTGCTGCGGATCTCCATCGCGACGTTCACCGCCGGCAGCTGCGGCCCGAAGGCCTGCGCCATCGAGTTCCACGTGTCGGAGCCCTTCTCGCGCACCACGAACGGGTCGCGCACGATGCGTGACACGGGGATGCGCGGCGTGCGCGCGAGCGGATGCGTCGGCGCGGCGACGATGACGTAGGGGTGCGGCGCGAACGGCTCCGCCACGGTGTCCGCATCTTCCGGCGGCCGCACCATCACCGCCAGGTCCGTCACGTTCTCGTGCAGCTGCGCGAGCAGCTCCTCGCGGTTGCACACGCCGAAGTTGAGCGTGACGCCGGCGTGCTGCTGCGCGAAGTCGACCAGCAGGCGCGGGAAGAAATAGTCGCCCGCGCTGATCACCGACACGTTCAGCCGGCCGCCGGACACGCCCTTGTACTGGGCCATCGCCTCTTCGGCTTCCTTGAACTTCTGGATGATCTCGCGGCTGGACTGCAGCATCTGCGCGCCCGCGGGCGTCAGGTGGATCTTCTTGCCGAGCTGCTCGAACAGCGGCAGGCCCGCGTGCTCCTCCAGCTTGCGCACCTGCGTCGACACCGCGGGCTGCGTGAGGTACAGCTCGTCGGCGGCACGCGAGAAGCTGCGGTGCCGCGCCACCGCCTCGAACACCTTCAGCTGCCGCAGGGTCGCGTTCTTCATGGCGCCGGATCATAAGCCATCGTGAATGGAAATCATCAAATACTTTCACTATCATTAATCGTTCGGCCCTTCTACATTGGTCCCATCGGACGAACCAGGAGAGCGGCAATGCGGCAGCAACAGATCAACGCGACGGGCCAGCACAGCTACCACGCGGCGCTGGACGAGCTGGGCCTCGAATGGAGCTGGGACCCGGCGGTGTACGGCACCGGCGCGGCCGGCCTGCGCGCCTACCTCGAGAAGGAACAGCCGCACCTGCTGCGCGTGTACGACGCCGACTTCCTGGTGGAAGCCGTCGAATCCACCCGGGCGCGGATCGAAAGCACGCGGTGAAGGTCGCCATCGTCGGGGCCGGCGCCATCGGCGGCCTCGTCGGTGCGACGCTGGCGCTGTCGGGCGAGGAAGTCACCTTCATCGTGCGCGGCGCCAACCTGGAGGCGATCCGCGCCGGCGGCGTGAAGATCCTCCTCGCCGATGGCAGCGAACAGCATGCCGCCGGCGTGCGATGCACCGACGACTACGCGGCGGCCGGTCCGCAGGACCTGGTCGTCCTGGCCGTGAAGGCGCACCAGCTCGCGGACATCGCGCCGCGGCTGCCCGCCCTGTACGGTCCGGACACCTGCATCGTCACGATGCAGAACGGCATTCCCTTCTGGTACTTCCACCGCCACGGCGGCGCACTGGAAGGTACGGTGGTGCGCAGCGTGGACGCGCAAGGCGACCTCGCGCGCTGGATCCCGCCGGCACGCGTGATCGGCTGCGTGGTGTACCCCGCGTCCGAACTCGTCGCGCCCGGCGTGGTGCGCCACATCGAAGGCGACCGCTTTCCGCTCGGCGAACTCGATGGAACGACCAGTGAACGTGTGACGCGCGTGTCGGAATGTTTCACGCGTGCGGGTTTCAAGGCGCCGGTGCTGGACGACATCCGCGCGGAAACCTGGCTGAAGCTCTGGGGCAACCTGACCTTCAACCCGATCAGCGGGCTCGCGCATTCGACGCTGGAAGACATCTGCCGCTTCCCGCTCTCGCGCGAGCTGGCCGCCAACATGATGCGCGAGGCGCAGGAAGTCGCGGGGCGGCTCGGCATTTCGTTCCGCGTCTCGCTCGAGAAGCGCATCGCCGGCGCCGAGAAGGTGGGCCGGCACAAGACCTCGATGCTGCAGGACATCGAAGCGGGACGGCCGCCGGAGATCGACGCGCTCGTCGGCGCGGTGATCGAGCTCGGCCAGCTCACGCGCACGCCGACGCCGCACATCTCCACCGTCTACGCGCTCGTGCGCCTGCTCGCGCGCACGATGGAAAGCGAGCGCGCGCAACTGCGCCTGCACGCGCTTCCCGCGTGACCCCGGACAAACCCTAGAAGGGCTCCTGAATTGCGCAAAATTGACCGCAGTCAAGAGAGTTCGGGGCCCCTTGGTTGGACCATGCGCTCGCGGTCTTGCGATGAACGTCATCACGGACAGATGGCGCGGGCGAGACACTCAACGCAGGAGACAAACCCCATGACCCCAGCCACCTTCAAGTTCCGTTTCACGGTCGCCGCGGCGGCCGTGCTTGCTTCGGCCGCCATGCTGGCGGCCCCCGCCGCGCACGCGGCGTGGGAGCCCACGAAGCCCGTCGAATTCGTGGTGCCCGCCGGCACCGGCGGAGGCGCGGACCAGATGGCGCGCCTCATCCAGGGCATCGTGGTCAAGCACAACCTCATGAAGCAGCCGCTCGTGGTGGTCAACAAGTCGGGCGGCGCCGGTGCCGAGGGCTTCCTGGACGTGAAGAACGCGAAGGGCGACCCGCACAAGATCGTGGTGACGCTCTCCAACCTGTTCACGACGCCGATGGCGACCGGCGTGCCCTTCAACTGGCGCGACATGACGCCGGTGTCGATGATGGCGCTGGACAACTTCGTGCTGTGGGTCAACGCCGAGAAGCCGTACAAGTCCGCGAAGGAATACTTCGATGCGGTGAAGGCCGCCGGCCCGAGCAAGATGAAGATGGGCGGCACGGGCTCCAAGCAGGAGGACCAGATCCTCACCGTCGGCATCGAGAAGGCCACCGGCACCAAGTTCATCTACGTGCCGTTCAAGGGCGGCGGCGAGGTGGCCGTGCAGCTGGTGGGCGGCCACGTCGACTCCAGCGTGAACAACCCGGCCGAGGCGGTGGCGCAATGGCGCGCCGGCAAGCTGCGCGCGCTGTGCGTGTTCGACGCCAACCGCATGCCCTACAAGGCGAAGGTCACCGACACGCAGTCGTGGGGCGACGTGCCCACCTGCAAGGAAGCCGGCGTGCCGACCGAGTACACGATGCTGCGCGGCATCTTCATGCCCGCGGGCGTGACCAAGGAGCAGACCGACTACTACAACGGCCTGCTGAAGAAGGTTCGCGACACGCCCGAGTGGAAGGAATACATGGAGAAGGGCGCCTTCAACCAGACCTCCATGGACGGCGAGAAGTTCCAGGCCTGGCTCGGCGCCGCCGAACAGAAGCACCGCGAGCTGATGAAGGAAGCCGGCTTCATGGCCAAGTGATCCCCGCGCGCACCGGCCGCAGGCGCGGCCGGTGCGCCGCTTGCTCCCCTTCCCCCACATAGCGACAAAGCCGGTGTCACGGCAGGAGACAACCGCCATGGATTCCCCCCAAGAAGCCGTCGCCGAGGAGCGCACCGGCGTCCCCACCTTCGCCGTCGAGGCCGCCGTCGCGGCGCTGGTGGTGCTGCTCGGGCTGGTCGTGCTGTTCGGCAGCCGCAACCTCGGGTCGGGCTGGACGAGCGACGGCCCGGGCGCCGGCTACTTCCCCTTCTACATCGGGCTGATCCTCTGCATCTCGGGCGGGGGCACGCTGTACCAGGCGCTGTTCGGCAAGAAGCGCAACCACGACATCTTCGTCGACGGCGAACAGATCAAGCGCGTGCTGATGGTGCTGGTTCCGGCCATCGTGTTCGTGCTGGCGATCCAGCTCCTCGGCATCTACGTGGCCGCCGCGGTGTACATCGCCGGCTTCATGGTCTTCCTCGGCAAGATCGGCAAGGCCAAGAGCATCGCCACCGGCCTGGCCGTGTCGGTCTTCCTGTTCTTCATGTTCGAGGTGTGGTTCAAGATCCCCCTGTACAAGGGCTTGTTCAAGCCGCTCGACTTCCTCGGCTACTGAAGCCGGTCGCCCTCCCACCGCCCCCAAGCATCCAAGCGACATGACCGAACTCAGCGCCCTGTTCCACGGCTTCAGCGTGATCCTGACGCCGATGAACCTGCTCCTCATGTTCGTCGGCATCACGCTCGGCGTCCTCATCGGCGTGCTGCCGGGACTCGGCGGCGCCAACGGCGTCGCCATCCTGCTGCCGCTCACCTTCTCGATGTCGCCGACCTCGGCGATCATCATGCTGTCCTGCATCTACTGGGGCGCCCTCTTCGGCGGCGCCATCACCTCGGTGCTGTTCAACATCCCGGGCGAACCGTGGTCGGTGGCGACCACCTTCGACGGCTACCCGATGGCGCAGAAGGGCCGCGCCGGCGCCGCGCTGACGGCCGCCTTCACGTCGTCGTTCATCGGCGCCTTCGTCGCGGTGGTGATGATCACCTTCCTGGCGCCGCTGGTCGCGCGCTTCGCGCTGAAGTTCGGGCCGCCCGAGTTCTTCGCGGTGTACCTGCTCACGTTCTGCAGCTTCGTCGGCATGGGCAAGGGTTCGCCCTTCAAGATCCTCGGCTCGATGGCGATCGGCTTCGCGCTGGCGGCCGTCGGCATGGACACGGTGACGGGGCAGCTGCGCCTGACCTTCGGCTTCGAGGAACTGATGCGCGGCTTCGACTTCCTGATCGCGGTGATCGGCCTGTTCGGCATCGGCGAGATCCTGCTGTCGATGGAAGAAGGCCTGGCCTTCTCCGGCAAGTCGGCCAAGATCAGCCCGAAGGTCGTGCTCGAGACCTGGAAGGAACTGCCGAAGTTCTGGATGACGTCGCTGCGCAGCTCCGTGGTGGGCATGTGGATGGGCATCACGCCCGGCGGCGCCACCCCGGCCTCCTTCATGAGCTACGGCCTGGCCAAGAAGATGTCCAAGGACGGCGCGAAGTTCGGCACCGGCCAGATCGAGGGCGTCGTGGCGCCGGAAACCGCGGCACACGCCGCCGGCACCGCGGCCCTGCTGCCGATGCTGGCGCTCGGCATCCCGGGTTCGCCGACCGCGGCGGTGCTGCTGGGCGGCCTGCTGATCTGGGGCCTGCAACCCGGCCCGCTGCTGTTCGTCGAACAGAAGGATTTCGTCTGGGGCCTGATCGCCTCGATGTACCTGGGCAACCTGGTGGGCCTGATCGTGGTGCTGACGACGGTGCCGCTGTTCGCCTCGATCCTGCGCATCCCGTTCTCCATCATCGCGCCGGTCATCATCGTGATCTGCGCCGTGGGTGCCTACACGGTGCACAACGCGATGTTCGACATCTGGCTGATGCTGCTGTTCGGCGTGATGGGCTACGTGTTCAAGAAGCTCGACTACCCGCTCGCGCCGCTGGTGCTGGCCCTGGTGCTGGGCGACAAGGCCGAGGACGCCTTCCGCCAGGCCATGCTGCTGTCGCAGGGCGAACTGTCGATCATGGTGGCGAACCCGCTGGTGGGCTCCATCACGGGCCTGGCCCTGCTGCTGCTGTTCTGGCCGCTCATCTCCAGGCTCATCGCCAAGGTGCGCCCGCCCAAGCCGCCCGCGTTCACCGCCGAACAGCCCGTCGATTGAGGACCGCACCATGCCCGTGATCGCACTCACCCAGGAAATGGGCTCGCTGGCCAAGGACGTGGCGCTGCGCCTCGCCCAGGAAGGCGGGCTGGAGGTGATGCGCAACGAGGTCGCGGAGACGGTCGCCGGGCGCATGCACGTGCCGGCTTCGCTGATCCGCCGCCTGCGCGAAGGCAAGGCCGGACTCGTCGAGCGCATGTCCACCGATACGCAGCAGGTCGCGCTGTTCTCCGCGGAGGAAGTGTTTGCCAACGCGGAGCGCGGCAACGTGGTGCTGCGCGGCTGGGGCGCGACCTGCCTGCTGCGGCCCGTGCAGCACGTGGTGCGCGTGCGCGTGACGCGTCCGTTCGAGGCGCGGGTCGCATGGCTGATGGAACACCTCGGCACCGAAGACCGCGACGCCGCCGAAAGCGAGCTGCGCCGCAGCGATTCGGCGCATGCGTCGCGCATGAACGCGCAGTTCGGCGTGACCTGGGGCGATCCCCTGCTCTACGACCTGGTGCTGAACACCGACCGCATGACGGTCGACACGTGCACGGAGCTGATCCTGCAGGCGTCGCGCCGGCCGGAGTTCCAGGAGACGCCGCAGTCCCGTGCCGTGCTCGCCGGCCTCGCGCTGAGCGCGCGCGTGCGCGCCGCGCTCAAGGCCAACGAGGCGACGCAGAACGTCGACGTGCAGGTCGACGCGCACGAGGGCCGCGTCACGCTGAGCGGCATCGTCGTGAACGACCGCGAAAAGGCGGACACCGCGCGGGTCGCCAGCACGGTGGCCGGTGTCGGCAAGGTCGAGAACAAGCTGCGGCTGATGGCGATCACCCGCAAGTTCACCTACGCCAAGACGTGATGCGGCGCATCACGTCCTCGCGCAGGCGGGGACCCAGGATCAAATCTTCCCGCGCTGCTTCAGGCGCGAGAGCGTCTCCGCCGAAAGGTTGAGGTACGAGGCGAGCTCCTTCTTCGGGATGCGCTCCGCGAGTTCCGGGTGCTTGCGCAGGAAGCGCTTCACGCGGCCCGGCGCGTCCAGCAGGTGCAGGGTGATGGTGTGCCCCATCACCTCCGTCATGTGGTGCATGACCTCGTACTCGAAGGTCTGCTTCAGCCCGGGATGGCGTTCGATGAAGGCGACCCATTCGCGCAGCGGCAGCTTGGCCACGCGGGCGCGGGTGACGCACACGATGCTGTACGGCGCGGGGGTGCCGAGCCGCCATGCCGCGTAGCTGGTCTCCATCTGCCCCTCGTCGGCGAAGCGCAGGATCATCTCCTTGGCCTCCTGGTTGCTCACCACGCGCTTGAGGATGCCGTCGAGGATGAAGTACTGCTCCATCTCGTGCACGCCCTGGTTCAGGAGCGCCTCGCCCTTCTGGCATTCGACCACCACCAGGTGCGGTTCGAGCTCCGCCATCTGCGCCGCCGTCATGCCCTTGAGCACGAGGTTGTGCGCCAGCTGCACGCGGATCACGTTTCGCTCGGGATGCTGTTCGATCGATGACATGGATGGCGTCGAGGGGATACCCGCAGAAGCACCCTGCAAATTCCCGAAAATTGACCGCAGTCAAGAGGGAAACGGAGGGGCGATTCCTATCATAGCCCGCACACCCAAACCTGGACTTTTCCTATGACCACCGACACGCAGGCCAGCGAGCAGACCGACGGCTTCCACCTCGTCATCGATGCGCTCAAGCTGAACGACATCGACACGATCTTCGCCCTGCCCGGGATCCCGATCACCGACTTCCTGCGCATCTCGCAAGCCGAGGGCATGAAGGTCATCTCCTTCCGCCACGAGCAGCACGCCGGCAACGCCGCGGCCGCCGCCGGCTTCATCACCGGCAAGCCCGGCATCTGCTTCACGGTGTCCGCGCCGGGTTTCCTCAACGGCCTGACGGCGCTCGCGAACGCGACGACCAACTGCTTCCCGATGATCCTGGTGTCGGGCTCCAGCGAGCGCGAGATCGTCGACCTGCAGCAGGGTGACTACGAGGAGATGGACCAGCTCGCCATCGCCAAGCCGCTGTGCAAGGCCGCCTTCCGCGTGCTGCACGCCGAGGACATCGGCGTCGGCATCGCGCGTGCGATCCGCGCCGCGGTCTCCGGCCGTCCGGGCGGCGTGTACCTCGATCTGCCGGCCAAGCTGTTCGCCCAGGGCATGGACAAGGAAGCCGGCAAGCGCTCGCTGATCAAGGTGGTCGATCCGGCACCCAAGCAGATCCCCGCCCCCGATGCGGTCCAGCGCGCGGTCGACCTGCTGAAGTCGGCGAAGAAGCCGCTGGTGATCCTGGGCAAGGGCGCCGCCTACGCGCAGGCGGACGCCGAGATCAGGAACTTCATCGAGAAGAGCGGCATCCCCTACCTGCCGATGTCGATGGCCAAGGGCCTGCTGCCGGACAACCACAACCAGTCCGCCTCCGCCGCCCGCTCGTACGTGCTGGCGGAAGCCGACGTCGTGATGCTGGTGGGCGCGCGGCTGAACTGGCTGCTGTCGCACGGCAAGGGCAAGACCTGGGGCGCCGAAGGGTCCAAGAGCGCCGGCAAGCAGCAGTTCATCCAGGTGGACATCTCGCCGACCGAAGCCGACAGCAACGTCGCGATCGCCGCGCCGGTGATCGGCGACATCGGCTCGTGCATCTCCGCCTTCAACCAGGCGATGGGCGCCGGCTGGAGCAAGCCGCCGTCCGACTGGACGGGCGCGATCGCCGAGCGCAAGGACAAGAACCTCACCAAGATGGCCGAGACGCTGGCGAAGAACCCGCCGGTGATGAACTTCCACAGCGCGCTCAACGTCATCCGCAACACGGTGAAGGAGAACCCGAAGGCCTACCTGGTGAACGAAGGCGCCAACGCGCTCGACTTCACCCGCTCCATCGTCGACATGTACGAGCCGCGCCGCCGCCTGGACGTCGGCACCTGGGGGATCATGGGCATCGGCATGGGCTTCGCCGTCGCGGCCGCGGTCGTCACCGGCGAGCAGGTGATCGCCGTGGAAGGCGACAGCGCCTTCGGCTTCAGCGGCATGGAGGTGGAAACGATCTGCCGCTACAACCTGCCGGTGTGCATCGTGGTGATGAACAACAACGGCATCTACAAGGGCACGGACGTCAACCCGCGCGGCGACGCGATGGCCCCGACGCAGTTCGTGAAGAACGCGCGCTACGACCTGATGATGGAAGCCTTCGGCGGCGTCGGCGTCACGGCGAAGAACCCCGAGGAACTGAAGAAGGCGCTGGACGAGGCCGTCGCCTCGCGCAAGCCCACGCTGATCAACGCCATGATCGACGAGAGCGCCGGCACGGAATCGGGCCGCATCACGTCGCTCAATCCGGCGGCGGCGAAGAAGAAATAAGGGCACGCAAGGATGCACCCCGTCATTCCCGCGCAGGCGGGAATCCAGGGCGTCCGCCTTGGGAGCCCTGGGTCCCCGCCTCCGCGGGGACGACGGCAAGAGTTTCGAAACTTTGACAGGAAGAACAGCAATGGGTAAAGCACTCGACGGCGTCAAGATCCTCGATTTCACGCACGTGCAATCGGGCCCCACCTGCACGCAACTGCTGGCATGGTTCGGCGCGGACGTGATCAAGGTGGAGAAGGCGGGTGAAGGCGATGCCACGCGCGGGCAGCTGCGCGACATCGACGGGGTCGACAGCCTCTACTTCACGATGCTGAACCACAACAAGCGCTCCATCACCCTGGACACCAAGAACCCCAAGGGCAAGGAAGTGCTGATCGAGCTGATCAAGCAGTGCGACGTGCTGGTGGAGAACTTCGCGCCGGGCGCGCTCGACCGCATGGGCTTCTCGTGGGAGCGCATCCAGCAGATCAACCCGCGCATGATCATGGCGTCGGTCAAGGGCTTCGGCCCGGGCCCGTACGAGGACTGCAAGGTCTACGAGAACGTCGCCCAGTGCGCGGGCGGCGCCGCCTCCACCACCGGCTTCGACGACGGCCCGCCGCTCGTGACGGGCGCGCAGATCGGCGACTCCGGCACCGGCCTGCACCTGGCCCTGGGCATCGTCACCGCCCTCTTCCAGCGCGAGAAGACCGGCCGCGGCCAGAAGGTGCTGGCCGCCATGCAGGACGCCGTTCTGAACCTGTGCCGCGTGAAGCTGCGCGACCAGCAGCGCCTGGCGCGCCGCGGCGTGATGGAGGAGTACCCGCAGTACCCCGACAAGGAGTTCGGCGATGCGGTGCCGCGCGCCGGCAACGCCTCGGGCGGCGGCCAGCCGGGCTGGATCCTGAAGTGCAAGGGCTGGCAGCACGACCCCAATGCCTACATCTACTTCATCACGCAGGCACCGGTGTGGGGTGCCATCTGCAAGGTGATCGGCGAGGAAAGCTGGATCACCGACCCGAGCTACGCCACGCCCAAGGCGCGGCTGCCGCACCTGAAGACGATCTTCTCCCGCATCGAGGAGTGGACCAAGACCAAGACCAAGTTCGAGGCGATGGAGATCCTGAACAAGTACGACATCCCCTGCGGCCCGATCCTCTCCATGAAGGAGATCGCCGAGGAACCCGCCCTGCGTGCCACCGGCACCGTGGTGGAGGTCGACCACCCGACGCGGGGCAAATACCTCACCGTCGGCAACCCGATCAAGATGTCCGACAGCGAAACCGAGGTGAAGCGCTCGCCCCTGCTCGGCGAGCACACCGAGGAGGTCCTGGCGCAGCTCGGCTACGGCAAGGACCAGATCGAAGAACTCCGCGCGGCCAAGGTCATCTGACCGCGCTTTCCCCGGCATAGCTTCCCCGACATTTTCAAGGAGCCACCCATGGCCAACTTCCAAGGCGACAAGTCCAAGGTCCGTCAGATCCTCGACGCGGTCAAGAATGAGGGTCGCGACTCGCTCACGGCGCCCGAGGGCAAGCTGGTGTGCGACGCTTATGGCATCAACGTGCCGAAGGAAGGCGTGGTCTCCAGTGCCAAGGAGGCGGGCACCCTCGCCTCCTCCATGGGCTTCCCGGTGGTGATGAAGATCGTCTCGCCGGACATCCTGCACAAGACCGAGGCCGGCGGCGTGATCGTCGGCGTGAAGAACGCCGACGACGCCGTCACCGCGTACGAGACCATCATCGCCAATGCGAAGAAGTACAAGGCGGACGCCAAGATCGTCGGCGTGCAGGTGCAGCAGATGATCAAGGGCGGGCAGGAAACGATCATCGGCGCCATGACGGACGACAGCTTCGGCAAGCTGGTTGCCTTCGGCATGGGCGGCGTGCTGGTGGAAGTGCTCAAGGACGTCACCTTCCGCCTGGCTCCGGCGACGCGCGAAGACGCGGCCTCGATGCTGGACGGCATCCAGGCCGCCGAGGTGCTCAAGGGCGTGCGCGGCGCCAAGCCCGTGAGCCGCGAGGCTCTGCAGGACACCATCGTGCGCGTCTCGCAGCTGGTGTCGGACTTCCCCGAGATCTCGGAGATGGACCTGAACCCGGTGTTCGCCTCGGAAGACGGCGCCATCGCCGCCGACGTGCGCGTGGTGCTGAACTTCAACCAGAAGCCCGCGCGCTACCGTCCCGACGAGAAGGCGGTCGTCACCTCGATGAAGCGGATCATGCAGCCCAAGGCGGTGGCGGTGATCGGCGCTTCCAACGAGGCCGGCAAGATCGGCAACTCGGTGATGAAGAACCTGATCAACGGCGGCTACAAGGGCCAGATCTACCCGATCCACCCGAAGGAAGCCGAGATCATGGGCATCAAGGCCTTCAAGAGCGTGAAGGACATCCCCGGCGAGGTCGACACGGCGGTGTTCGCGATTCCCGCCAAGCTGGTGGCCGGCGCGCTGAAGGAGTGCGGCGAGAAGAAGATCGCCGGTGCGGTGCTGATCCCTTCCGGCTTCGGCGAGACGGGCAACATCGAGGGCCAGGAGGAACTGCAGAAGATCGGCCGCGAGTACAACATCCGGCTGATGGGGCCGAACATCTACGGCTTCTACTACACGCCCGCGAACCTGTGCGCCACCTTCTGCACGGCCTACGACGTCAAGGGCTCCACCGCCCTGTCCTCGCAGTCCGGCGGCATCGGCATGGCCATCATCGGCTTCTCGCGCTCCACCAAGATGGGCGTGTCGGCGATCGTGGGCCTCGGCAACAAGTCCGACATCGACGAGGACGACCTGCTGCTGTTCTTCGAACAGGACGACAACACCAAGGTCATCGCGCAGCACTGCGAGGACCTGAAGGACGGCCGCGCCTTCGCCGAGGTCGCCAAGCGCGTCTCCAAGAAGAAGCCCGTCATCGTGCTGAAGGCCGGCCGCACCGCGATGGGTGCCGCGGCGGCCGCGTCGCACACCGGCGCGGTCGCCGGCACCGACAAGATCTACGACGACGTGCTGCGCCAGTCCGGCGTGATCCGCGCCAACAGCCTGCGCCAGATGCTGGAGCTCTCGCGCGGCGTGCCGATCCTGCCCACGCCCAAGGGCGAGAACGTGGTGATCATCACCGGCGCCGGCGGCTCGGGCGTCCTGCTGTCCGATGCCTGCGTCGACAACGGCCTGGCGCTGTTCAAGCCCATGCCGGACGACCTGGACGCCGCCTTCCGCAAGTTCATCCCGCCGTTCGGCGCGGCCGGCAATCCGGTGGACATCACCGGCGGCGAGCCGCCCATCACGTACGTGAACACGGTGCGCCTCGGCCTGGAGGACGACCGCATCCACGCGCTGATCCTGGGCTACTGGCACACGATCGTGACGCCGCCGATGGTCTTCGCGAAGAACATGGTGCAGGTGGTCAACGAGATGAAGGAGAAGGGCAAGACCAAGCCCGTGGTGGCGTCGCTGGCCGGCGACGTCGAGGTGGAGGAAGCCGCCCAGTACCTGTACGAGAATGGCATCCCGGCGTACGCGTACTCCACCGAACTCCCGGTGGAAGTGCTCGGCGCGAAGTACAAGTGGGCCCGCGCCGCCGGCCTGCTGTAAGCGAGAAGTGTGCAGAACCGCATCATCCCCATCGCGGCCGCCCAGCCACTGAGGCAACTCAAGCGCCAGGGACCCAAGGGCCGCAGACCCGGCGAGCAGGCGCTGGCGGAAGTCCGCCAGCTGCTCGGCGACGCATCGCGCCAGCCGGACCTGCTGATCGAACACCTGCACAAGCTGCAGGACCACTTCGGCCACCTCTCGGCGGCCCACCTCAGCGCCCTGGCGCAGGAGATGCGGCTGGCCCAGTCCGAGGTGTACGAGGTGGCGTCCTTCTATCACCACTTCGACATCGTCAAGGAAGGCGAGGACGCGCCGCAGGCGCTCACCGTCCGCGTCTGCGACGGCATCGCCTGCGAGCTGGCGGGAGCGCAGCAGCTGCTGCAGAAGCTCCCCGGCCTGCTCGGGCGCGAAGTGCGCGTGATCGCGGCGCCCTGCATCGGCCGCTGCGAACAGGCGCCGGCGGCGGTCGTCGGCCAGAAGCCCGTGCCCTGCGCCACGACCCAGAAGGTGGTGGAGTGCGTCAAGGAGGGCGCCACGCGCCACGAGCCGGAAGGCTACATGGGCCTGTCGCAGTACCGGGCGGCGGGCGGCTACAAGATGCTGGAACAGTGCCTGTCGGGCGCGCGCGACGTCGAGGCCGTCATCGGCACGATGGAGAACTCCGGCCTGCGCGGCCTCGGTGGCGCGGGCTTCCCGACCGGCCGCAAGTGGCGCATCGTGCGCAACGAACCGGCGCCGCGCCTGATGGCGGTGAACATCGACGAGGGCGAGCCCGGCACCTTCAAGGACCGCGTCTACCTGGAGCGCGATCCGCACCGCTTCCTGGAAGGCATGCTGATCGCCGCCTGGGCCGTCGGCATCGACGCGATCTACATCTACCTGCGCGACGAGTACCACGGCTGCCGCGAACTGCTGCAGCAGGAGCTGGCACGCCTGGCGGCCGACCCTCCCTCGAAGGGGCTGCCGCGCATCGAGCTGCGGCGCGGGGCCGGCGCCTACATCTGCGGCGAAGAGTCCGCGATGATCGAATCCATCGAAGGCAAGCGCGGCATGCCGCGGCTGCGCCCGCCCTACGTGGCGCAGGTCGGCCTGTTCGGCCGGCCGACGCTGGAGCACAACTTCGAGACGCTGTACTGGGTGCGCGAGTTGCTGGAACGCGGGCCGGAGTGGTTCGCCAGCAAGGGCGCGAACGGCCGCAAGGGCCTGCGTTCCTTCTCGGTCTCGGGCCGCGTGCGCAATCCGGGCGTGAAGCTGGCGCCGGCCGGCGTCACGATCCAGGAACTGATCGACGAGTACTGCGGCGGCATGGCCGACGGCCACGAGTTCTACGGCTACCTGCCCGGAGGCGCCTCGGGCGGCATCCTGCCGGCCAGCATGAACGAGATCCCGCTGGACTTCGACACGCTGCAGCCCTACGGCTGCTTCATCGGCTCCGCGGCGGTCGTGGTGCTCTCGGACCAGGACAGCGCCGTCGGCGCGGCCCGCAACCTGATGCGCTTCTTCCGCGACGAGTCCTGCGGCCAGTGCACGCCCTGCCGCGCCGGCACCGCCAAGGCGCTGGCGCTGATCAACCAGCCCAAGTGGGACCTGCCGCTGCTGGCCGAGCTCTCGCAGGTGATGCGCGACGCCTCCATTTGCGGCCTGGGCCAGGCGGCGCCGAACCCGGTGGACTGCGTGGTGAAATATTTCCCGCACGAGCTGGCCTAAGGAAGAACGATGAACGCCGTCACCCGCGCCGAACTGGCGCAGCTCGATGCCCCCACCGTCCGCTTCAAGCTGAACGGCCGCGAGGTCGAGGCTCGCGCCGACGAGACCCTGATCCAGGTGGCCGACCGCGAGGGCGTGGAGATCCCGCGACTTTGCTACAAGCCGGGCCTGGACACCGCCGGCAACTGCCGCGCGTGCATGGTGGAGATCAAGGGCGAGCGCGTGCTGGCGCCCAGCTGCTGCCGCACCGCGACCCCCGGCATGGAGGTCACCAGCGACAGCGCGCGCGCCGTCGCCTCGCAGAAGATGGTGCTGGAGCTGCTGCAGTCGGACATGCCCGAGGCCGACTACACGCGCCACAACGAGGTGGACCAGTGGTCGGCCAAGCTCAACGTCGGCAAGCCGCGCTTCCCGTCGCGGGGCAACATGGGGCCCGACCTGTCGCACCCCGCGATTGCCGTCAACCTCGACGCCTGCATCCAGTGCACGCGCTGCCTGCGCGCCTGCCGCGACGAACAGGTGAACGACGTGATCGGCCTGGCCTTCCGCGGCGAGCACGCCAAGATCGTGTTCGACATGGACGACCCGATGGGCGTCTCCACGTGCGTGGCCTGCGGCGAATGCGTGCAGGCCTGCCCCACCGGCGCGCTGATGCCCGCGCGCGGTGCCGCCCTGCCCGTCCCGGACAAGCAGGTCGCCTCGGTCTGCCCCTACTGCGGCGTCGGCTGCCAGCTGACGTACAACGTCAAGGACGACAAGATCCTGTTCGTCGAAGGCCGTGACGGCCCGGCGAACCACGGCCGCCTGTGCGTGAAGGGCCGCTACGGCTTCGACTATGCCCACCACCCCCAGCGCCTGACCAAGCCGCTGATCCGCCGCGCCGACGCGCCCAAGGTGCCGCACGCCACGCTGGACCCCGACCGCATGATGGAGGTGTTCCGTGAGGCCACCTGGGAAGAAGCGCTGGCGCTGGCCGCCGGCAAGCTGAAGGACATCCGCGACACCTCCGGCCCCAAGTCGCTGGTCGGCTTCGGCTCGGCCAAGGGCAGCAACGAAGAGGCCTACCTGTTCCAGAAGCTGGTGCGCACCGGCTTCGGCAGCAACAACGTCGACCACTGCACCCGCCTGTGCCACGCCTCGTCGGTGGCGGCGCTGCTGGAAGGCATCGGCTCCGGCGCGGTGTCGAACCCCGTGATGGACGTGACGAAGGCGGAGGTGATCGTCATCATCGGCGCCAACCCCACGGTCAACCACCCGGTGGCGGCGACGTGGATGAAGAACGCGGCGAAGAACGGCGCCAAGCTCATCGTCATGGACCCGCGCCAGTCGGACCTGACGCGGCTGGCCCACCGCCACCTGCAGTTCAAGCCCGACACCGACGTCGCGATGCTCAACGCGATGATGCACGTCATCGTCCATGAAGGCCTGGCCGACCGCGCCTTCATCGAGTCGCGCACCATGGGCTTCGAGGAGCTGAAGAAGAACCTGGTGGGGTACAGCCCCGACGAGATGGCGCCGGTGTGCGGCATCGCGGCCGAAACGCTGCGCGAAGTCGCGCGCTTGTACGCCACGTCGAAGGGCTCGATGATCCTGTGGGGCATGGGCGTGTCGCAGCACGTGCACGGCACCGACAACGCGCGCTGCCTGATCGCGCTGTCGCTGCTGACCGGCCAGATCGGCCGCCCCGGCACCGGCCTGCATCCGCTGCGCGGGCAGAACAACGTGCAGGGCGCGTCCGACGCCGGCCTGATCCCGATGATGCTGCCGGACTACCAGAAGGTCGTCGAACCCGCCGTGCGCGCGCGCTTCGAGAAGGCCTGGAAGCTGCAGCCCGGCACGCTGGACGCCCAGCCCGGCCTGACGGTGGTCGAGGTGATGCATGCCATCGGCGACGGCAAGGTCAAGGGCATGTACATCATGGGCGAGAACCCCGCGATGTCCGACCCCGACGCCAACCATGCCCGCGAGATGCTCGCGCAGCTGGACCACCTGGTGGTGCAGGACATCTTCCTCACCGAGACGGCCTGCCTCGCGGACGTCGTGCTGCCCGCCAGTGCCTTCCCCGAGAAGACCGGGACCTTCACCAACACCGACCGGCTGGTGCAGATGGGGCGCCAGGCCGTCAACCCGCCCGGCGATGCGAAGCAGGACCTCTGGATCATCCAGGAGATCGCCAGGCGCATGGGCCTGGACTGGAACTACAAGCACGTCTCGGAAGCCTTCGACGAGATGCGCAAGACCATGCCCAGCATCGCGGGCATCACGTGGGACCGCCTGGAGCGCGAGCACGCCGTGACCTACCCCTGCACCGAGGAGGGCGACCCCGGACAGTCGGTGGTGTTCGTCGAGGACTTCCCGCGCGACAGCGGCCGGGCGCGTTTCGTCCCCGCGGACATCATCCCGGCGGCGGAGCGGCCCGATGCGGAATTCCCGATGGTGCTGATCACCGGCCGCCAGCTGGAACACTGGCACACCGGCAGCATGACGCGGCGCGCCACCGTGCTCGACGCGATCGAGCCCGATCCGGTGGCCCTGGTGCACCCGCTGGACCTGGCGGAGCTGGGCGTGAAACCCGGCGAGCTGCTCACCATCGAGTCGCGCCGCGGCAAGGTCAGCCTGTACGGGCGGGCCGACGAGAGCTCGCCGCGCGGCGCGGTCTTCGTGCCCTTCTGCTACTACGAGGCGGCGATCAACCGCGTGACCAACGACTCGCTCGACCCGGTGGCGAAGATCCCCGAGCTGAAGTACTGCGCCATCCGCATCACGGCGGGCGGCACGCCGCCCGAGCAGATCAGCTTCGGCGGCGGGCAGATCCTGCGGAAGTTCCAGGACGCGGTGACCTGACGCGGCCCGCAGCGGCCGGAACGAAAAGCGGCGCCCCGGCGCCGCTTTTCCGTTGGCGCCCCGATTTGCAGAATTTTCTGCATTCGGCGACCCGAAGGGTCGCTAACGGCGGAACCGCCCCCGGCGGCACAGTCCTCCTACCGGCTCCCACCCCATGGCCGGAAAGATTGAGGAGAAGCCATGATCGTCCTGCCCACCCCCGCCGCCTTCAGCCTGCGCGCTCCCGTGATCGCGAGCGTCCCGCGCAACCAGCTGCCGGCGCTGCCCGCCGACATCGAGTGCGGCACCACCTCCGGTCCCGACGCGATGGGCCCGGCGCCCCGCACGCCGGTGCTGCGCTTCGCCGGCTGCACCTACCACGCCTTCAACCTGCGCGACGGCCGCGAGGCCATGGCCATCGTCGCCTACAACGCCAACGGCGTCCAGCGCCAGCGCTGGGTCCGCGAAGGTGCCCGCAACCTCTGGGACATCACCGTCGACGAGGTGTCGCGCAGCGTCACCTTCCACGGACAGCGCCGCCACGCCACGCGCGAGCCCGGTGCCATCACCATGGGCTGGGACGAGCTGGTGCCGCTGCAGCCGATCGTGTCGCGCCGCACCCGCGAGCAGATGCCGCCGCTGCCGCCGGAACTGGCCTATGCCGCCCGCTCCGGCCCGGACGCCCAGGAAGACAGCCCGGCCTGCCCGGTGCTGCGTTTCGGCGCCCATACCTACTGGCCCTTCAGCTTCCGCGGCAACCGGCTGGCCACGGGCATCATCGCGTGCGACGCGACCGGCCGCCCGGTCAGCCGCTGGGACTGCGACGGCGCGCGCCACATCTGGCAGATCACGTCCGACCCGGTGATGCAGACCGTCACCCTGCACGGCGCCCGCCTGAACTCCACGCACCAGCCGGGCACGATCACGCTGCCCTGGGACGAGCTCTGGGTCGGCTGAAGGCGCGGGCCTTCAGGCCAGCTTGCGCATGTCCTCCAGGTCTTCCGGCACGCTGAAGCGCACCTCCTCGCCCCAGGCGCCGACGATCAGCGTGCGGAAGAACAGCCGCGAGATGCGGTCGTGCGCCTCCTTCTCGGGCGTGAGGTTCTGCCACAGGCGCTGCCAGGCCACCGGCAGCCGCAGCGCCAGCCACTCGCACCACACGTGGCGCGCGGTGCGGCGCACGCCGACGCGGGCCGCGGCCTCCTCGCCCAGCATCCGCAGCAGGTACACCGTCGGCGCCGGGCCCAGCCCCAGCAGGCGCATGGGCCAGGGGATCAGGCCGGTCATCATGTCGAGGTCCGCGCGGGTAAGCGCCACGCCGTCCGGGTTGGCCTCCGCCGGGCTGAACTCGCGCGCATAGGCTTCGCAGAAGGCGCGGCCCTCCTCTAGGGTCGCCGGCATCCACTCGGGGCGGATGCCCTGGAGCACGCCGTACACCTGCCACAGGTAGAAGTAGTCCGCGGCCTCCGCCTCGCTCCACCGGACGCCCAGCGCCGCCAGGCCGTCGACCACCATCACCGAGAACGTCATGATCGTGAAGGCCATGTCCAGCTGGCTGATGGGCGTGCCGAAGCGCGGCGCGAAGTCCGGCAGGCGGCCGCGCACCACGTGGCGCACGCCGGCGTGCAGCAGCCGCAGCTTCTGCCCCGTGACGATCGCGCCGCCCCCGTCCGCGAACGCGCCCGGCTGCGAGATGTTCACCAGCATCTGCAGCACGCCCAGCGCGCGGCGGTACGGCCGCTTCTCCAGGTTGCCGGACATGTGCAGCACCGACGACAGCCGCGGCGCCGCATAGCCGCTCGGCAGGCTTTTCAGCAGCAGCGCCAGCGCGCACAGCGTCGCGTGTTCCAGCATCACCTGGCCGCCGCGCGCCGCCCGCGCGACGTCGACGCCGGCAGGCAGCCGGCGCGTGGCCTGCACGAATTCCAGGAACTCCGGCGGCGCATCCGGCGGGATGCCGGCGTCGTCGGCGGCGAAGGAGCGGAAGATCGCGTTGATCTTCGGCACGTCGTGGCCCCACACCGCCCGCTGCAGCGTCGCATCCGCCAGGGGGTCGCCGGTGTGGCGCATCTCGTCCAGCAGTTCCGCAGTCCATTCACGCATCGCGGTGCTCCCTCTCACGTGCAGCCGAAGAAGGTCCAGCCCGCGCGGCACGGGCCGACGAGCCACCAGGCCAGCATCACGGACGGGATCATCCAGAGTCCCGCGACCAGTCCCAGCAGCGCACTGAAGCGCCAGGGGCGCGCGAGCGCCACGCCGTGCATCCACACGAGCGGCAGCGACAGCAGGAACTCCGACAGGATGATGTAGAGCGGCGCGTTCCACACCATCGGCGTGTCGACGTAGTACCAGTAGCCGGCGTGGTCCGCGAGATGCTCGTACAGCGGGATCATGCTGCCGCCCAGCAGCGCGCAGGCCAGCGTGGCCTTCGCCAGCGACATGCGCTGCGCCAGCCAGCCGCCGACCACGCCCAGCTGCGCCAGCACGAGGGTCCAGGCGAACGGCATGTACAGCGGCGAATCCCAGACCATCGGCTCGCCGGTGGGGTAGACGAGCGTGCGCGTCTGCGCGACCAGCCAGGCGTCGGTGGCGATCTCCAGCCAGCCCGCCACGAACCCGAGCAGCAGCCAGCGCGCCAGCACCGGGTCGCGCCGCCAGGCCGTCCAGCCCACCATCACCGCGAAGGTGAACAGCGTGCTGTACAGCGCGAAGCGCGGCCCCGCGTGCGTGAGCGCGCCGACCGTGTTGCTTCCCGCCACCAGCGCCATGGCGGCGACGATGAAGCGCATGCGCGCCGCCTCGTCGCTCACCCCCTGGCGGACTGCTCCCGCAAGATCCGCTCCCGGCTCGATGCCGCGCGTTCCGTCCATGCCCTCGCCTCCATTCGTTCTGCCGCCTCGACCGCGCGGCTCGCCGCCTCCAGCGCCGGCGCATGCTCGCCCAGCGCCGCCCATGCCTCCGCCCGCAGCCGGTGCAGCTCCGGGTCCCAGCAATGCTCGCCCGACGAAGCCTCCGCCAGGCCGTCGTCGGCACTGCGCAGCGCCTGCTGCGCGTCGCCCTGCGCCAGCCACGCATCCGCCAGCAGCGCGTGGAAGAAGGGGCGCAGGTTGCGCGCGCCGCTGGCGTACCAGGCCTCCAGCGCCCGCTGCATCGTCGGCAGCGCCCGCGCCGCCTCGCCCTGCTTCGCGCGGCTCCAGCCCTGCATCATGGTGCCCATCATCTGCCAGGCCGGGAAGGCCTGCTCGCGGCCGATGGCGATGGCGCGCGCCGACGCCTCGGCGGCCGCCTGCGCATCGCCGGCCAGCGTGTGCAGCACGGCTTCGGAACACCAGGCGTAGGCGGCATCGAAGGGGGGCAGCCGCGGGATGCTCTCGCGCAGCAGCGCGGTGCCCGCGGCGGCCGCCTCCGCGTCGCCCAGCAGCCAGCAGGCGAGCGAGTGGAAGGCGCGGCACATGACACCGGGATCGTGCAGGCCGCGCGCGCTGCGGGCGGCCGACGGCGACGGCGCTGCCGGTCCGAGGCCGGCGGCGCAGGCCTCGCGCGCGCCGCGCAGGTCACCCTGGTAGAACAGGGTCATGCCCGTCGTCGCGGCGGCCACCAGGGTGGCCACCGGCGGGGAGCCGGCCTGCGCCAGGGCCCGCAGCTGCGCGGCGGCCTCCAGCGCATTCGGGATCTCGCCGCGCATCAGTTCATACGCCCACAGCCCCCAGAGCGGTACCAGCAGCTTGGGCCCGTTGCCCAGGCGCTCGCACAGGTGCCGGGCCCGGGCGTACGTGCGCTCCACCTCCGGGTCCAGCACGCCGCGCACGGCCATCAGCGCGGGCGCCAGCACGAGGCGAAGCTCCAGCTCGAGCGCGAGGGCGGCCGGATCGCTGCCGGCGTCGCCGATCATGCGCAGCGCCGTGCGCGCATGCGCGGCGGCTTCCACGCAGGCGGAGCGGGACAACGCCAGCCGCCCGGCCGCGAGCCATTGCGTCACCGCGTTCGGGCCGTCGCCGGCTTCGGTGTAGTGGTGGGCCAGCAGCTCCGGCTGGCGCCGCGCGATGTCCGGGTCGGCGGCGACCAGGGCCTGCGCCACCCGGGCGTGCCCGGCCTGCCGGCTGCTGCGCAGCAGCGAACCGTAAGCGGCGTCCCGCAGCAGCGCGTGGCGGAAGGCGAAGCTGTCGCCGTCGTCGCCCAGCGGGCGGAGCATGCGCGCCGCCACGCCGCGCCGCAATCCTTCCTCGACCAGCTCCGGCGCCAGGCCGCTGGCGGCGCACAGCTGCGGGCGCGAGAACTGGCGCCCGATCACGGCCGCGTGCTGCAGCACCTGGCGCGCCGGCCCCAGCCGGTCCAGCCGCGCGGTCGTCTGTTCCTGCAGCGTGAGCGGGATGACGTCCGTGCGGTCTTCCAGGGCGGCCCGCGTGAACTCCTCGGCGAACAGCGGATTGCCTTCGGCCCGCTCGACGATCCGGGCGATCGCCTCGGCGCCGAGCAGGTGGCCGTCGTCGAGCGCGGTCACGATCGCCGCCGCGTCGCGCGCATCGCACGGTTCCAGCAGCAGGCGCTGCCAGCGCGGATCTTCGCGCCAGGGCGGCGTGAACTCGGTGCGCGCCAGCAGCAGCAGCATGAGCCCGGGCGGCGCGCCGGCCCCGAGCACGCGCCCCAGCCACTCCAGCGTGCTGGGATCGGCCCAGTGCAGGTCCTCCACGATGGAAAGCGTCCGGCGGCGCGCCGACATCGTGGCGAGGACGGCCGTCGCCGCGGCGAAGGTGCGCTCGCGCAGCGCCTGTGCGCTGAGCGCAGCCTCCGCGTCGCCGGGACGGCCGAGGCCGAGCAGCGCGCGCAAGGGCGCGACCACGCGCTCGTCCCGCACGCCGACGGCGGCCAGGACGCCGGACAGGGCGTCGGCACTGCCGTCGGGCGCGCCGGCCTGCGCCATGGCCTGCCGCAGGAATTGCGCGAGCGGCGCGAAGGGCGTATTCGCGGTGTGCGGCGAGCAGCGCATGGTGAAGGAATCACCGCCGTCGGCGCGCACTTGCGCGCGCAGTTCGCGCGCCAGCCGCGACTTGCCGATGCCCGGCTCGCCCAACAGCAGAACGCCAGCACCGCCCGCCTGCGACGCGTCCCAGGCGTCGACGAGCTGCCCGAGTTCGCGCGCCCTGCCGACGAAGGGCGAGCGGCCGGGCTCGGCGCCCTCCTCGCCCTCGGTGCGCAGCGCCACCGCCTGGTGGACCCGCATCGCGCCGGGCAGGCCCTTGAGCGCGTGTTCGCCCAGGTCCGCCCAGCGCACCCGGTGCTCGACGAGCGTGCGCGCGGCCGGGCTCAGCGCAACCGCCCCGGGCGGCGCGACGGCCTGCAGCCGCGCGGCGATGTGCGGCGTGTCGCCCAGGGCCAGCACGTCGCCGCCGCTGCCCACCGGGCCCATCACGGCGGCGCCGGTGTGCACGCCCACGCGCACCGAGAGGCGTTCGCCCGAGTGCGGTACGGCGACCGTGCCGGCCTCGCGCACCAGGTCCAGGGCCGCACGCACCGCGCGCAGCGCGTCGTCCTCGTGGGCGACGGGATAACCGAAATAGGCGACGAGCCCGTCGCCGAGGTGCTGGGCGACGTGGCCCTGGTGGCGCCGGATGGCCTGCCCGGCAGCCTCCTGGTACGCGGCCAGCAGGGCGTGCCATTCCTCCGGGTCGAGGCGGTTGGCCAGCTGCACCGAGCCGACCAGGTCGCAGAACAGGACCGTCAGGCGCCGCAGCTCCGGGCCCGGCGCGGCGGCCAAAGGTGCCCCGCACTGGTTGCAAAAGCGCGCGCCCTCGGGGTTGTCCTGGTCGCACCGGGCGCAGCGCATGGGGTCGGAGTCCGTTCGGTTGGTTGCGGGCGCGGGCCGGCCGTCCCCGCGACGCCTCCCCTGCTCCCTTTCCGCAACGATACCGCAGCCACCCCGCGGCACGCCAGCGAAACCGTCGCGACTGGGCATAGACTCCTCCCCGCAGGACTTCCCATGACCGACGCCGACCTCGCCCTCGTCAAGGACCCCGGCATGCGCCTGCTGGCCAGCCTCGGCTGGCTGCACCGCATGCCCGCGAACACCGTCTTCATCAACGAAGGCGATGCGGCGGACAGCGCCTTCGTCCTGCTGGCGGGCCGCGTCAAGGTGTTCGCCTCCGACGCGGACGGCGCGGAGATCGTCCTGAACATCTGCGGCCCGGGCGAATGCATCGGCGACATGGCGCTGGATGGCGGTCCGCGCTCGGCGTCGGTGATGACGCTGGACCGCGTGACCTGCGCGGTGGTCTCGCGCGACGCGCTGCGGCAGGCCATCGCCGGCGACCCGGACTTCGCCATGCGCCTGATCACCACGCTGATCCGCCGCAACCGCATCGCCACCTCCAAGATCAAGGGGCTGGCGCTGCAGGGCGTGCGCGAGCGCGTGCACACGCTGCTGGAGGGCCTGGCCGTGGAACGCGGCGGCGTGCGCATCGTCGGCGAGCGCCTGTCGCAGACCGAGATCGCCAGCCGCGTCGGCGCCTCGCGCGACATGGTCAGCCGCGTGTTCAAGGAACTGCAGGCGGAAGGGCGCATCGCAATGGACCGCCGCCAGATCACGCTGCTGCGATGATCGCCGGCGCCGCGATCCGCCTGGCGACGCCCGGGGACGCGCCGGGGATCGCCGCGCTCTCCCGCGACGCCATCGAACACGGACTGCCCTGGACCTGGCAGGCGCCCCGCGTGGCGCGCGCCATCGCCAGCCCGGACACGAACGTGGTGGTCGTCGGCCCGCCGGAAGCGATCGCGGCCTTCGGGATCATGTCGTACCTGGAAGACGACGCGCACCTGCTGCTCTTCGCGGTGCAGGCGGCGCATCGCCGGCGCGGACTGGGCAGCGCGGTGCTGGCGTGGCTGGAGGACGTTGCGCGCGCGGCCGGCGCGAAACGCATCCGGGTCGAGGCGCGCCGCGACAACGCGGCCGCGCGCAGCTTCTACAACGAGCACGGCTACCACGAGCGCGCACTGGCGCCCGAGATGTACAGCGGCTTGCTCGACGGCGTGCGGCTGGAGAAGTGGCTGCGCGCGCCGGAATGAATCAGGCCGGCGCCCGCGCCTGCTCCAGCAAGTCCCGCAACACCTGCAACACGAGCGCGGGCTCCGACATCTGCGGGAAGTGCCCGCTCTGCTGCGCGATGACCTGTTCTCCCAAGGGGGACAGGCGCGCGAGCTCGTCCTGGTGTGCACGCTTGGCGCCTGCCACGGCGGGCGACACCTGTGCCGCCCGCGGCGTGAGGCCGCCCGTCACGACGCGCAGCGGCACCGGCGGGAAAGGGCCGGCCGCCGCGATCTCGCGCGCGATCTCTTCCGCCGCGGCCAGTTCGCTTTCCACGTTGGCGCGGAAGAACAGCTCCGGCAACTCCAGCAGCTTGCCGAGCGCCTTCACCATGTGCTCGGCGTTCTTCTGCAGGGCCTCCGGGTCGTCCGGGTGCGTCGCTTCCAGCAGCAGCACGCCGGCAACCTCGCCCGGGTGCAGGCGCGCGAACAGGTTGGCGAACAGGCCGCCGAGCGAATGCGCCACCAGCACGTACGGCGGTTCCACCCCGGCGTAGCCGAGCAGCTCGCGCAGCGAAGCGATCACCACCGTGCCGGACTGCCGATCGCCCGGCGCATCGCTGCCCTGCATGCCGAAGCGGTTCCAGGCGAACACGGTGCCGAGCTGCTCGATGACCGGATAGAGCGATTGCCAGCCCTGCAGGCTCACGCCCGCGCCGCTGAACAGCACGATGGAGGGCGTGCCGGTGCCGGACACCGTGAAGCTGAGGCGGCCGCTGCGCGTCTGCAGCGCCTGGATGGGCGGCAGGACGCCGATGGGGCCGCCGCCGTCGTCCTGCATGCGGTGCGAGGCGTCAGGCGCCGCCGATGCCGACGATGACGATGCCCGTGCCTTCGCAGTTCGGGCATTTCGACGCGCCCAGGCGGCCCGAGCCGCCGCACTCCGGGCAGACGTTCTCGCCCGTGCTGGGCGTGCCGGCGGGGGCTTCGTCCCCGGGCGCGATCGGCGCCTGCGCACCGGTCGGCTGGCGGGGCGGCTGCCCGGCGGGCTGGTCGGAGCGGCCTTCCGTCCCGCGGGCGCGCACGTTCGCGAGGTCGATGGACGCGCCGGGGTCTTCCTCGCCGGCGACGGATTCGTCCAGGTCGATGGGATCGCCGGGACGCGCGGGGGCGTCCCGGCCCAGTCCAGGTTGCTGCTTGGCGGCCATGTGCACACTCCGGTGGTTCAGGCCATCGTAGGCACTCCGAAGCCGCGCCGGCGTAGGACGGCAGCCCAGCGCCGGACCGCCCGGCCTCAGCGCCCCTTCCAGGCCGGCGGACGCTTCGCCAGGAACGCCTGCACGCCTTCGCGGAAGTCCTCGCTGCCGTAGGTGCGGCGGATCAGGTCCTCCGTGTCGGGCAGCGAATGCTTCAGCAGGCGCTGCAGCGTTTCCTTGCTGACCTGCTGCGTCACCGGCGCCAGCACGGCCAGCCGGCCACACAGCTTCCGGGCCGCGGCGTCGATGTTGCCGTTGGGAACGATCTCCAGCACGTAGCCGCAGGCGTGGGCCTCGTCGACGTCGATCAGGTCGGCCAGCAGCAACAGCCGCTGCACGCGCGGCCGACCGAACGCGGCGACCAGCCCCGCCACGTTGCCGGCCGACAGGCAGTTGCCCAGCGTGCGCGCGATCGGCACGCCGAACTTCGCCTGCGGCGTCGCGATGCGGAAGTCGCAGGCGCTCGCGATCGCCAGGCCGCCGCCGATGCACCAGCCCTGCACCGCCGCGACCGTGGGCATCGGCAGCGAGGCGATCAGCCCGATGGTCGCGTCGATGCGGCGCTCGTACTGCACGCCGTCCTCGCCCGTGAAGTCCTGGAACTGCGCGATGTCGGTGCCGGCCACGAAGGCCTCGGCCCCCGTGCCCTGGAAGCGCACGGCGCGCACCGAAGCATCGTCCCGCAGCTGCTCGCAGACCTCGCGCAGCCGCTCGTACATCGGCCAGGTGAGCGCGTTGCGGGCCTCGGGCCGGTCGAAGGTGACCGACGCGATGCCGTTCTCGAGCGCCAGGTGCACCGCGCCCTGGCCGGGAGCGTCCGCCATCAGCTGTCGACCTTCACGTTGGCTTCCTTGATCACCTTGGCCCACTTGCCTTGTTCGACGGCCATGAACTGCGCGAACTTCTCGACCGAGCCGCCGCCGTCCTCGGCGCCCGAGGCTTCGAGCTTCTCCATCACGTCGGGCATCTGCAGCGCCTTGTTCACGTCCTCGTTCATGCGCCTGGCCATGGCCGCCGGCATCTTGCCCGGGCCGACCAGCCCGTACCAGGTGGTGGCTTCGAAGCCGGGGAAGCCGGACTCGGACATCGTCGGCACGTTCGGGTGGCCGGCCGCCCGCTTCTGGCGCGTCTGCGCGATGGCGACGGCCTTGCCGTTCTTCACGTGCGGCGTGGCGGCCGTCATCGTGTCGAAGCTGTACTGCACCTGCCCGCCGATCAGGTCGGTGAGCATCGGGCCGGAGCCCTTGTACGGCACGTGGATCGCCTTCACCCCGGCCTGCAGCATGAACATCTCCAGCGCGAGGTGCTGCGCGCTGCCGGGCCCGGCCGAGCCGAAGCTGACCTTGCCGGGCTGCGCCTTGCACAGCGCCACCAGGTCCTTCACCGTCTTGGCCGGCTGCATCTGGCCGCAGATCAGCAGGTTGGGCGTGACGCCCACCAGCGCGATCGGCTGGAAGTCCTTCTCGGCGTCGTACCCCAGCTTCTGCAGGTTGGGCATGAGCGCGTGGCTGTTGATGTGCGCCATGTGCAGCACCGTGCCGTCGCCGGCCTGCTTGGCCACGTAGTCGGAGGCGATCGTGCCCGACGCGCCCGCCTTGTTCTCCACGATCACCTGCGTCTTCCACATGTCGCCGAGCTTCTGCCCGATCACCCGCGCCAGGATGTCGGTGCCGCCGCCGGGCGCGAAGCCCACGATGATGCGGACCGGCCCGGTGGGCAGGTTCTGCGCGCCGGCCATGGGCAGCGCGATGGACGCGGCCACGCCGGTCATGAAGGTTCTGCGTTGCATGCTTGTCTCCTGTCGTCGTTGGTGATCGGTCAGGCCGCCTGCTGCAGGGCGACCGGCGCCGGGTGGCCGGCGAAATAATCCATCGCGGCGGCGACGCCGGAGCCGGCGAGCTTGACGCCCGAGAGCTTCAGCCCCATCTCGCAGCCCGAGAGCGCGGCCATCAGGGTGAGGTCGTTGCAGTCGCCGAGGTGGCCGATGCGGAACATGCGGCCCTTCACCTTGCCCAGGCCCGTGCCCAGCGACAGGTCGAAGCGCTCGTAGATCAGCTTGCGCACGGCGTCGGCGTCCACGCCTTCGGGCATGACGACGCCGGTCAGCACGGGCGACTGGCTCTGGGTCTCGGTGCACTGGATCTCCAGCCCCCACGCCTTCACCGCGCTGCGCACCCCCTCGGCCCAGCGGCGGTGGCGCGCGAACACGCCCTGCAGCCCGCCGAAGTGCGGGTCCAGCAGCATGTCGCAGGCTTCCGCCAGCCCGTACAGCAGGTTGGTGTTGGGCGTGTACGGCCAGTAGCCGGACTTGTTCATCTCCACGATCTCGTCCCAGGCCCAGAAGGACTTGGGCAGCTTCGCGGACCTGCTCGCTTCCAGTGCGCGGGCGGACAGGGCGTTGAAGCTGATGCCCGGCGGCAGCATCAGGCCCTTCTGCGAGCCGCTGACGGTGACGTCGACGCCCCATTCGTCGTGCTTGTACTCCGCGGACGCGAGGCCCGAGATCGAATCGACCAGCAGCAGCGCCGGGTGCTTCGCGGCATCGATCGCGCGGCGCACCGCAAGGATGTTGCTTGTGGCGCCGGTGGACGTCTCGTTGTGGACCACGCAGACGGCCTTGATGGCGTGGCCGACATCGGCCTTGAGGCGCTCCTCGATCAGGTGCGCCTGCACCCCGCGGCGCCAGCCCTCCACGCCGGGCAGCCCGAGGAACTCGGTCTTCAGTCCCAGGCGCGTGGCCATCTTCTGCCACAGCGTGGCGAAATGGCCGGTCTCGTACATCAGGACGTGGTCGCCTGGGCTCATGACGTTGGCGAGGGCCGCTTCCCAGGCACCGGTGCCGGACGCGGGATAGATCACGACCGGCTGCTTCGTCTGGAACACCTGGCCGATGCCCTGGAGCACGCGCTTGCCGAGGGCGCCGAACTCCGGCCCTCGGTGGTCGATGGTGGGCAGGCTCATGGCCCGCAGGATGCGGTCCGGCACGGGCGACGGGCCGGGGATCTGCAGGAAGTGGCGGCCGGTGGGGTGGAAATCGAGCGTGACCATGGGTCCTCAGGCGGTTCGGATGGGAAGTGCGGCCGATTTTTGCATACAAAATCCAGCTGTCAATGCCTGACTACTCTGCTGCGAGGGTTTGCGCCGCAGCAAATCTGCATACAAAATGGCGGCATGACGGCCGAAGTGATCTCCATTCCCCGCGCGGCGCTGCACGAGCAGGTGGCGCAGCGGCTGCGCCAGATGCTGGTGGAAGGGCGCATCGCGCCCGGCGCCAAGCTCAACGAGCGCGAACTGTCCGAGCTGCTCCACGTGTCCCGCACCCCGCTGCGCGAAGCCATCAAGATGCTGGCCGCCGAAGGGCTGGTGGAACTGGTGCCGAACCGCGGCGCGATCGCCGTGTCGCTGACCGAAGCGGACATCCTGGACACCTTCGAAGTGATGGCCGGGCTGGAGGGCCTGTCCGGTGAGCTCGCGGCACAGCGCATCACCGACGCGGAACTCGCCGAGATCCGGGCGATGCAGTTCGAGATGATGGCCGCCTACACGCGGCGAGACCTCTCCACCTACTACGCGATCAATGCCCGCATCCACCGCGCCATCAACGCCGCCGCGCGCAACCCGGTGCTGTCCACCGTCTACGACCAGGTCAACGCCCGCCTGCAGGCGCTGCGCTTCCGCTCCAACCAGGATGGCGAGAAGTGGAAGGCGGCGGTGCAGGAGCACGAGAAGATGATCGAAGCGCTGTCGGCCCGCGACGCGGGTGCCATGCGCCAGGTGCTGGTGGCCCATCTGCACAACAAGCGCGACGTGGTGCTGGAGCAGCTGCGCGAGGCCGGCGCGCAGGGGAACGCGGCATGAACGCGCCCCTGCCCCTGACCGTGACGCGCGAAGGCGCCGGCACCGCCTACGACGACGTCGCGCGCGTCAGCAACGAAGTCGCCGGCCGGCTGGCGCAGCGGCTGGCCCGCGAAACGCGCGGCGAAGTGCTGTTCACGCCGGGCGACCGCGGCCGCTATGCGACCGACGCCTCCATCTACCAGGTCATGCCCGTCGGCGTGTTCCTGCCGCGCACCGCGGAGGACGCGCGCATCGCCCTCGACATCTGCCGCGACCTGAAGGTGCCGGTGGTGCCGCGCGGCGGCGGCACCAGCCAGTGCGGGCAGACGGTCGGGGCCGGCCTCGTCATCGACTTCTCCAAGCACGTGCGCCACGTGCTGCAGGTGGATGCCGAGGCGCGCACCGCCACCGTGGAGCCCGGCATCGTGCTGGACCACCTGAACGCGCAGCTGAAGAAGATCGGCCTCTGGTATCCGGTGGACGTGTCCACCGCCGCCCAGGCGACGCTGGGCGGCATGGCCGGCAACAACTCCTGCGGCAGCCGCAGCATCGCTTACGGCAACATGGTCCACAACGTGCTGGGCGCCGAGGCCTGGACGTCGGACGGCGCGCTCCACGCCTTCGGCCGCTTCGACGAGAGCACGGGCGCGGCGCGCCTGCTGGGCGAGCGCGTGCGCGACCTGGCCGCCGCGCTGCGGCCCGAGATCGAGGCGCACTGGCCCAAGGTGCTGCGGCGCGTGGCCGGCTACAACCTGGACGTCTTCCACAACCAGAACGAGCGGCCCTACACGGCCGACGGCAGCGTCAACCTGGCGCACCTGCTGGTGGGCAGCGAAGGCACGCTGGCCCTCACGCGCAGCCTGAAGCTGCGGCTGTCGGAGCTGCCACGGGCCAAGGTGCTGGGCGTGGTGAACTTCCCGACCTTCTACCAGGCGATGGACTCGGCCCAGCACATCGTCAAACTGGGCGGCGACGGCACGCTGACGGCGGTGGAACTGGTCGACCGCACGATGATCGAGCTCTCGTTGCAGAACCCGGCCTTCGCTCCGACGGTGCGCACCGCGCTGATCGGCGAGCCGGACGCGCTGCTGCTGGTGGAGTTCGCCGGCAACGACAAGGCGTTGCTGCAGCGCAAGCTGCGCGAACTGCAGGAGCTGATGGGCGACCTGGGCCTGCCCGGCGCGGTGGTGCTCATGTCCGAGGAGGCGCCGCAGAAGAACCTGTGGGAGGTGCGCAAGGCCGGCCTCAACATCATGATGAGCCTCAAGGGCGACGGCAAGCCGGTCTCCTTCATCGAGGACTGCGCGGTGCCACTGCAGCACCTGGCCGAATACACCGACGCGCTGACGCAGGTGTTCCGCCGCCACGGCACCAAGGGCACCTGGTATGCGCACGCCTCGGTCGGCACGCTGCACGTGCGGCCCATCCTCGACATGCGCCGCAACGGCGCGCCCGAGATGCGCCGCATCGCGGAGGAAGCGGCGGAACTGGTGCGCAAGTACAAGGGCGCCTACAGCGGCGAGCACGGCGACGGCCTGTGCCGCGGCGAGTGGATCCGCTGGCAGTTCGGTCCCGCGATCGACACCGCCTTCGGCGAGATCAAGCGCCTGTTCGACCCGCTGGACCTGCTGTCTCCGCGCCGCATCGTGAACCCGCCGCGCATGGACGACACGCGGCTGATGCGCTTCCCGCCGGGCTACAAGGTGATCCCGCTGCAGCCCGCGCTGGACTGGAGCGGCTGGGACGTGCAGAACGATCCCGCCACCGAACGCACCACCGCGCCGGGCACCGGCGGCGACCCCGCCAGGGGTTTCGCCAAGGCGGTGGAGATGTGCAACAACAACGGCCACTGCCGCAAGTTCGACGCCGGCACCATGTGCCCCAGCTACCGCGTGACGCGCGACGAGCAGCACCTCACGCGCGGGCGGGCCAACACGCTGCGGCTGGCGGTGAGCGGGCAGCTCGGCCCGGACGGCCTGGCCAGCGAAGAGGTGCGCGATGCTCTCGACCTGTGCGTCAGCTGCAAGGGCTGCAAGCGCGATTGCCCGACCGGCGTGGACATGGCGCGCATGAAGATCGAGTTCCTGCACGCCGACCGCCGCAAGAACGGCTGGTCGCTCAAGGACAGGCTGGTCGCCCGTCTGCCCGACTACGCGGCCACGGCGAGCCGCTTCGCGGGCGTGCTGAACCTGCGCAACCGCAGCGGCCTGCTGCGGGCCCTGGGCGAGAAGGTGCTCGGCGTCTCCGCACGGCGCTCGCTGCCCGAATGGCAGTCCGCGCACTTCTTCAACAGCGGCGTGCACGGCGCGAGCCGGGACGAGGTGCTGGCGGCGGACCGGCCGGTGGTGCTGTTCGTCGACACCTTCAACGGCTTCTTCGAGTCGGCCAACGCCAAGGCGGCGTTCGACGTGCTGCGGGCGGCCGGCTACACGGTGCACGTGGCGGCGAAGAAAGGCGGTGGCGGCCAGCACCTGTGCTGCGGCCGCACCTTCCTGGCCAGCGGCATGGTCGACGAGGCGAAGGCCAAGGCCGGCGAACTGCTGGCCGCGCTGCAGCCCTTCGTGGCACGCGGCATCGCCGTGGTGGGACTCGAACCCTCGTGCCTGCTCACGCTGCGCGACGAGATGACGGCCATGGGCTTCGGCGAGCCGGCGCAGGCGCTGGCGCGCCAGTCGCTGCTGCTGGAGGAGTTCCTGGCCCGCGAGGCCGCCGCCGGCCGCCTCGATGCGTTGAAGCAGAAGCTGCGGCCGCTGGACCAGCCGGTGCTGGTGCACGGCCATTGCCACCAGAAGGCCTTCGGCGCGGTGTCGCCGGTGCTCGAGGTGCTCCAGCTCATCCCGGGCGTGCAGCCCCAGCTCATCGAGAGCAGTTGCTGCGGCATGGCGGGCAGCTTCGGCTACGAGGCGCGCCACCATGCGGTGTCGATGCAGATGGCCGAGCTGAGCCTGCTGCCGGCCGTGCGTTCGGCGCCGGAGGCGGTCGTCGTCGCCGACGGCACCAGCTGCCGGCACCAGATCCACGACGGGGCGGAGCGCCAGGCGGTGCACGCCGCCGTCCTGCTGGCCCGTCAACTCGGCCAACCCTAGGCACAATGGCTGCGTGACCGCCCCATGCACGATCCGCGCCGCCCTGCCCTCCGACGAAGCCGCCTGGCGGCAACTGTGGAGCGGCTATCTCGACTTCTACCGGGTCGACCTGGCGGAAGAGACCACCCAGCGCACCTGGCGCCGCATCCTCGATCCTGAATCGGCGGTGCTGTGCATCGTGGCCGAGGTCGAAGGCCAGGTGCGCGGCTTTGCCCACTGCGTCGTGCACGAGAACACCTGGGAGACCCAGCCGGTGTGCTATCTGGAGGACCTGTTCGTCGCGCCCGCGGCACGGGGCCAGGGCGTGGCCGCCACCCTGATCGAATGGCTGCGCAACGCGATGCGGGCCGAGGGCTGGGCCCGGGTCTACTGGGTCACCAAGGCGGACAACGCGCGGGCCAGGCGCCTCTACGACCGCTTCGCTCCCGTGGACGACGTCGTCCGCTACATGATCCGGTCCGCATGAAGCTGCCGGCGCCGGGAAGACCGCTGCGGTACCGGCTCTTCCTGCTGGCCGCCAGCGGCCTGCTGCCGCTGGCGATCGTCGCGGCGGTGGTGCTGGCCTACATCTCCGGGGAGCGGGCGCACGACGCGCGGGCGACGGCCCTGCTGGTCTCGCGCGCGCTGGCGACTGCCATCGATGCGGAACTGCGCGCCACCGTCAGCGTGCTGCAGAGCATGTCGCTGGTCGACGAGCTGCACGGCGGCGAACTGGAGGAATTCCATGCCCTCGGGCGCCGCATCGCGGCCAGCCAGGGCTGGCGCGCCGTCGTGCTGGCGGATCCGCAAGGAAAGCTGCTCCTCAGCTCCGCCCATGCCCTGTCCGCGCCGGCGCCCGACGCCGTGGACCCCGAAAGCATGCAGAAGGCCATCGCCACGCGGCTGCCGGTGGTCGGCACCGTGACGACCGGCCCGAGGAACAACCAGGCCTTCGCCGTGCGCCTGCCGGTCCTGCGCGACGGGCAGTTGCGGTACGTGCTCAGCGCGGTGATCCCCGCCGAACACATCCTCGGCGTCCTGCTGCGCCAGAACGTGCCCGGCACCTCCATCGTCACCGTTCTCGACCAGAAGCTGACACGCGTGGCGCGCTCCCGGCAGCACACGTCGCCGGGGCCGTCCCCGTCGCTGGCGGCCCTGCTGGCGACGCCGGAGCGCGAAGGCACGGGGAACACCACCACGCTCGAGGGCATGCGCAGCCACACCGGCTTCAGCCGGCTGCAGGACTGGGGGTGGACCGTGGTCACCGGCATCTCCGCCGAGGACGCGGACACCGGGCTGTACAGCGTGATCGGCGCGGTGGGCGCGGGACTGCTGGCTTCGCTCGCGCTCGCCGCCTTCGTGGCCTGGTACTTCTCGCGCGACGTCATCGAGCCGATCGAGGCGCTCAAGGCCGCCGCCCAGGCGCTGGGCCGGGGCGAACCGGTGCTCGTGAGCCGGCTCGACATCGCGGAGCTGCAGGACGTCGGCGCCGCGTTGAAGCAGGCCGCCGTCGACCGCGACCTCGCCGCCCGCGAGCGCGAAACGCTGCTGGCCCGCGCGACGGAAGCCCTGCGCCAGGCCGAGGAGGCGGGCCGCAGCAAGGACGAATTCCTGGCGATGCTGGGCCACGAGCTGCGCAACCCCCTCGCGCCGATGGCCACGGCGCTGCACCTGATGAAGCGCAAGGGCGACCCAGGCACGCGGCTGGAGCGCGAGGTGATGCAGCGCCAGGTCACCCACATGCAGCGGCTGGTGGACGACCTGCTGGACGTCTCGCGCATCACCGGCAAGCGCCTGGAGATGCGCATGCAGCCGGTGCGCCTGGCCGACGTGGTGCGGCACGCCGCCCAGTCGGTGCAGCCGGTGCTGGGGCTGCGCCGTTTCGGCGTCGAGGTCGCGCCGGACGCCGAGGACCTCTGGGTGTCGGCGGACGAAGTGCGCCTCGGCCAGGTGCTCACCAACCTGCTGGGCAACGCCATCAAGTTCACGGGGCCCGAGGGCAGCATCCGCCTGGCCCTGCGCCGGGCCGGCACGCAGGCGGAAGTCGAGGTGTCGGACACCGGCCTGGGCATGGCACCGGAAGTGCTGGCGCACGTGTTCGACCTGTTCTACCAGGCGCCGCAGGGCACCGACCGTTCGCGCGGCGGCCTGGGCCTGGGGCTGGCGATCTCGCGCAGCCTCGTGGAGATGCATGGCGGCGCCGTGCGCGCGACGAGCCCCGGCGAGGGCCAGGGCAGCACCTTCACGATCACGCTGCCGCAGGTCGCGCCACCCCAGGCCTTCGTGGAGAGCTCCGCGCCGGCCGCGCCGGAAGGCAGCCACGCGCGCGTGCTGCTGGTCGACGACAACCAGGACGCGGCCGACACGGCGGCGGCGCTGCTGCAGCTGTCCGGCTACGAAGTGAAGGTGGCCTACGACCCCGGCGTCGCGCTCACGCTGCTGGACCAGTTCGTGCCGCAGGTGGCGGTGCTGGACATCGGCCTGCCCGGCATGAGCGGCTACGAGCTGGCGCAACGCGTGCGCGCCCACCGCAACGGCGCGCGCTGCCACCTGGTCGCCTTGACCGGCTACGGCACCGCCGCGGACATCGCCAAGGCGGGCGAAGCGGGGTTCGCGCAGCACCTCGTCAAGCCCGCCTCGCCGGTCGACCTGCTGCGCGCGGTGCAGCGCGGTGTCGGCGAAGCAGCCTAGCCGGACTTCTTCCGTTGCACCAGACGGCCGAGCACGGCCCAGTCCAGTTCGCCGTCGCCGCCCTGCACCACCTCGTCGAGCAACTGCTCGGCGACCGGCGCCGCGGCCAGGAAGGCGCCAGCCGCGCGTGCCGTGCGCAAGGCGATGCGCAGGTCCTTGCGCATCAGGTGGGCGCGGAAGCCCGGCTGGAAGTCGCCGGCGATCACGCGCTGCCCGTGCTTTTCCAGCACGAAGCTGCGCGCGGTGCCGGCCAGCAGCACGTCGCGCATGACGGCCGGGTCCACGCCCTGCGACTTCGCCAGGGCGATCGCGTCGGCGACGCCGAGCAGCGCGCCGGCCACCGCCACCTGGTTGCAGGCCTTGACGGTCTGGCCGGCGCCGAGCGCGCCCACGTGCGTGATCGTCCTGCAGAACGCCGACAGCACCGGCCGGCAAGCCTCCACCACCTCGGCCTCGCCACCGACCATGGTGTTCAGCGTGCCGCTTTCGGCGCCCTGCTGGCCGCCGCTGATGGGCGCGTCGAGGAAGGCGATGGCCCCGGCCCGCAGCCGTTCGCCGAAGGCGCGCACCGAGGCGGCGGCGATGGTGCTGGTGTCGACGACACAGCTGCCGGAAGCGAGGCCCTCCGCCAGCCCGCCGGGGCCGAACAGCACCTGCTCCACCGCCGCGTCGTCGGACAGGCACAGGAACACCAGGTCGCAGCGCCGCCCCAGCTCCGCCGGCGTGGCGGCGGCGACGGCGCCGGCGGCCACGAACGGCTGCATGGCGTCGGTGCGCCGCGCCTGAACCGTCAGCGCGTAGCCCGCGCGCAGCAGGCAATGCGCCATGCCGCCGCCCATCACGCCGAGCCCGATGAAGCCCACCCGGGCCTGCGGATCGAAAGCCTTCATCGCGCCAGCGCCTTGCCGATCAGTTCGTACGCCTCGACCACTTCCTTCTGGAACGCGGGCCCTTCGGCGTAGTCCTCGGTCAGGCCCGACTTGGCGACGTACTCCTTCCAGGCCGGCGTCTGCATGGCCTTGCGGAAGGCATCGTGCAGGTAGCGCGTGACCGGCTGCGGCAGGCCGGCCGGACCCATCAGGCCCTTCATGTTGTCCAGCGCCACGGGCACGCCGATCTCGGTCATCGTCGGCACGTTCGGCAGGCCGGGCAGGCGGCTGCGCGAGAACAGCGCCAGCGGGCGCACGCGCCCGGCATCGATCATCGGCTTCATCTCCTCGTAGGCCCCGAAGGCGGAATCGACCTGGCCGCCCAGCAGCGCGTTCATGGCATCCGCCGCGCCCTTGTACGGCACGTGGAGCAGCTTCAGTCCGGCCTGCTTCTCCAGCACCAGGCCGGTGGCGTGGAAGATCCCGCCTTCGCCCGTGGAACCGTAGGAGACCTTTTCGGGCGCCTGCTTCGCCTCGGCCAGGAAAGCCTTCATGTCGGCGAACTTCGAATCCGCGCGCACGGCCAGGATGCTCGGCGCGCGCGACACCTTGATCACCGTGGTGAAGGACTTGCGCGGGTCGTAGGGCAAGGCCTTGAAGTTGCCGACCGAAGTGGTCTCGCTGCCGCCCCCGACGAACAGCGTGTAGCCGTCCGGCCTGGCTTCGGCGACCGCCTGCGCGGCGATGGCCCCGGCGGCGCCGGCCCGGTTCACCACGAGCACGGGCACGGGGAGGATCCCCTTCGCGGCGAAGGACAGCTGGCGCGCGATCTGGTCGGCCGAGCCGCCGGGCGCGAAGCCCACCAGGATCGTGATGGGCTGCGCGGGGGTCCATTCCTGCGCCCAGGCGGGCGCGGCGGCGGCGGCGAGCAGGCCGAGCGTGGCCTGGCGGCGGTTGAGGGTCATCGTGTGTCTCCTGGTTCTGTCGCGGCGGAGTGTCCCCGCCGCGCCGCCGGCCGTCCAATACATAATTTCGGCGCCATTGATGCCCGCGCGGCATCGTGCGGCCTCAGCGGCCGGCGCCGTGCAGCAGGCTGGCCACGACCTCCTGCGTCACCTTGCGGAACGACCGGCCCGCCGGCGTCTCCTGCCCGCGCCGCCAGGCCAGCGCGATGTGCACCGGCTCGGCCTTGTCGGACAGCTGCAGGAAACGCACGTTGCGGGGGTGCAGGTTCCGTCCGGTCGCCGGCACGACGGCGACACCGAGGCCCGCACCGACGAGACCGATGACGGTGTGGATCTGGGTCGCATGCTGCGCCACCTGCGGCCGGAACCCGGCCTGCTCGCACAGCGCCTGCACGCGTGCGTGGAACAGCGGCGCCTCGTCGCGCGAGAACATCACGAACGGGTCGTCGGCGACGCTGCGCAGGCGCACGCGCGTGCGGCCCGCGAGCGGATGCAGCGACGGGACCGCGAGCACGAAGGGGTCGGGCAGCACGGGGACGACCTCCAGCTCCGCCGGCGCGGCCTGCACGCGCAGCAGGCCGATGTCGATGGTGCCCCGCACCAGCGCCGCGTGCTGGGCCGTGATGGGCAGCTCGTGCAGCTCCAACGCGATGCCCGGATAGAGCTGGCGGAAACGTCCCACGATCGACGGCAGCAGGCCATACGTCGAGGAATGGATGAAGCCGACCGAGAGCCGGCCCATCTCGCCGGCGCCGGTCCGGCGCGTGTCGGCGACCGCGCGCGCCAGTTCCTGCTGGATCGCCCGGGCACGTTCCAGCAGGAGCGCCCCGGCCGGGAGCAGTTCCACGCGGCGCTGCGTGCGCCGCAGCAGCGGCGTGCCGAGCTCCTCCTCGAGCTGCTGGACCTGCCGCGACAGCGCCGGCTGCGCGATCGCCAGGCGGGCGGCGGCGCGGCCGAAATGCAGTTCCTCGGCGACGGCCTGGAAGTAGCGCAGCTGGCGGATGTCGATCATCTTGGCGATGCCTTGCCGGCATCAAAAGAAGGCTCATTATGTATTGGACGCATGGATGGCGCGGGGACACACTTGCGGCCGACATGCAGCTCGATCCTTCCGCCGGCACTGCCGCCAGGCATGCGCCCCAGACGACGCCGGCCGCCTCCGGCCCGGTGGCGCTGCCCGGCCGGCTGGGCCACATCCTGTCGCTCGACGATTTCGAGCGCGCGGCGCGCGGCCACCTACCGCGGCCGGTCTACGCCTACATCTCGGGCGCGGTCGAGCGCAACCATTCCCTGCGGGCCAACGCACGGTCCTTCGAGCAGTACGAGTTCGTCACGCGGGTGCTGATCGACATGTCGCGCCGCAGCACCGCCACGACGGTGCTCGGCAAGCGCTGGTCCGCGCCCTTCGGCCTGGCGCCCATGGGCATCAGCGCCCTGTCGGCCTACCGCGGCGACCTGGTGCTGGCGCAGGCCGCGGCGCGGGAGAACGTCCCCATGGTCATGAGCGGCTCCTCGCTGATCCGCATGGAGGAGATCGTGGCGGCCAACCCGGACGCCTGGTTCCAGGCCTACCTGCCCGGCGCGGACGCGGAGATCGCCGCGCTGGTCCAGCGCGTGCAGGCGGCGGGCTTCCGCACCCTCGTCGTGACGGTGGACGCTTCGATCGCCTCCAACCGCGAGAACAACGTGCGCGCCGGCTTCTCCACCCCGCTGCGCCCCAGCGCGCGGCTGGCGTGGGAGGGCCTCACGCATCCGCGCTGGCTGTTCGGCACCTTCCTGAAGACGCTGGTGCGGCACGGCATGCCGCATTTCGAGAACAACTACGCCTGGCGCGGCGCGCCCATCCTGTCGGCGAGCGTCGAGCGCGACTTCTCGGACCGCGGGCACCTGAACTGGGAGCACCTGCGCCGCATCCGCGCCATGTGGCCCGGCCAGCTGGTACTCAAGGGCATCCTCGACGTGCGCGACGCGCGCCTGGCGGTGGAGCACGGGGCCGACGCGATCATCGTGTCGAACCACGGCGGCCGCCAGCTCGATTCCACGGTCGCGCCGCTGCGCGTGCTGCCCGAGATCGTCGCGGCCTGCCCGCAGGTTCCGGTGATGATCGACAGCGGCTTTCGCCGCGGCACCGACGTGCTCAAGGCGCTGGCGCTCGGCGCGAAGTTCGTCTTCGTCGGCCGGCCCTTCAACTACGCGGCGGCGGTGGCCGGCGAGGACGGCGTGCGCAAGGGCATCGCCCTGCTGCGCGACGAGGTCTCGCGCAACATGGCGATGCTGGGCGTGACGTCGCTCGACGCCCTCGATCCCAGCTACCTGCGGCGGGCCGAACCCGCCTGAACCCCTTCACCCATCCCCAAGGAATCCCATGGTCGGTCTCCAGATCCTCCAGCGCCGGCGCCAGGTCGCCGGGCACCTCGTGCAGGCCTTTCGCGACGTGCCGGTGGCGAACATCAGCGACTGCATGGCGCGCCTGACGGCGGGCGGCGCCCGGCTGCGCCCGATGCACAGGGGCGGCTACCTTGCCGGCCCGGCGCTCACCGTGAAGACGCGGCCCGGCGACAACCTCATGATCCACAAGGCGCTGACGATGGCGCAGCCCGGCGACGTGATCGTCGTGGATGCCGGCGGTGACCTGACCAACTCGCTCTACGGTGAACTGATGGTCGGGACCGCGATCCAGCGCGGCGTGGCCGGCGTGGTGCTCAACGGCGCCGTGCGCGACTCGGCCATCATCGCCGCCGGGGACTTCCCGGTCTACGCGGCCGGCATCAGCCACCGCGGCCCCTACAAGGACGGGCCCGGCGAGATCAACGTGCCGATCGCGATCGACGGCATGGTGATCCAGCCCGGCGACCTGGTCGTCGGCGACGCCGACGGCCTGCTGTGCGTCCCCTGCGACGACGCCGAGGCGGTGCTCGCCGCCGTGCGCGAGAAGATGGCCGCCGAGGAGAAGGCGCTGGCCGACATCGCGGCCGGCACACTGGACACCTCCTGGATCGACGTGAAGCTCAAGGCGATCGGCTGCGATCCGCAGCCGCGCTGATGCCCTGCCTGCCATGAAGACGTACTCCGCCCTCCTGCGCCGCCTGCTGCCGGCCCTGCTGCTCTCAGCGGCCGCTCCGTTCGCCGCGCACGCCGCCTACCCCGAGCAACCGGTCAAGATGGTCGTCGCCTACGGCGCCGGCGGCGGCACCGACATCATCGCCCGCGTGATGGCGCCCTACATCGCCAGGTACCTGGGCAACAACGCCAGCATCGTCGTGCACAACCGCGCCGGCGCCGGCGGCGGCATCGGCTTCGCCGAGGTGGCCAACGCGGCGCCGGACGGCTACACGATCGGCTTCATCAACACGCCCAACGTGCTGACGATCCCGATCGAGCGCAAGTCGAACTTCCACTGGCAGGGCTTCGACCTGCTGGGCAACGTCATCGACGACCCGGGCAATTTCTCCGTGCACGCGGACAGCCCGATCCGGAACCTGAAGGAACTCGTCGCCTACGCGAAGGCGAACCCAGGCGCCGTCACCTACGGCACCACCGGCATCGGCTCGGACGACCACCTGGCGGCGCTGATGTTCGAGCGCGCGGCGGGCGTGAAGCTCACGCACGTGCCGTTCAAGGGCGCGGCCGAAGTGCACAACGCCATCGCCGGCAAGCAGATCATGATGGCCGCCATGAACATCGGCGAGGCCCTGCAGTACGCCAAGGGTGGCACGCCGCTGCGCCACCTCGGGCAGATGAGCACCGCGCGCACCACGCTCGCGCCGAACGTGCCGACCTTCAAGGAACAGGGCTACGACATCGTGATGGCCTCGCTGCGCGGCATCGCGGCGCCCAGGGGCCTGCCGCCGCCGGTGCGCGAGCAGCTGGTGAACGCCATCCAGAAGGCCGCCGCCGACCCGGAGTTCCAGGCCAAGGCCGCGAACCACTTCGCGCCGCTGCGCTACCTGCCGCCGCAACGCTACGAGGCGGAGCTCAAGGAAGCCGAGGGCGGGTTCCGGCAGCTGTGGCAGGCGATGCCCTGGGCGGACAAGTGAGATCGCCTCGGCGGCCCGCGCTCAGCGCGCCAGCCAGCCGTTGACTTCGGCGAGGCTCGCCTCGCCCATGTCGCCCGCCAGGGCGCGCAGGCGCACCAGGGCCAGGACGTAGGCGAACCGCGCCTGCGCCAGGTCGCGCCGCGCGGTGCCGAGCTGCTGTTCGGCGTTCAGGATGTCGAGGATGGTGCGGGCGCCGGCCTGTTGCGAGCGGCGGCTGGACTGCACCAGCTGCTCGTTCGACCGCACCGCCTGCTCCAGCGCGCGCACCCGCGCGATCCCTTCGGTGACGCCCCGGAATTCGCGGTGCACGCGCGAACCCAGGTCGAGGCGCGTGGCCTGCAGCGCGCCCTCCGCGCGTTCCGCCTCGGCCAATGCCTGGCGGATGCGGGAATTCACCGCCCCACCCTCGTAGAGCGGCACGGTGAGCTGCACGCCGACCAGGGCCTGCCGGTACTTGGAATCGACGCGGGTCGGGTTGTCGCTCTCGCTGCGGCTGACCTGGGCGATGGCGTCCAGCGTCGGATGGTGTCCGGCCCGCGCGACACGGACCGCCTCGCGCGCGGCTTCCAGCTGCGCCGCCCCGGCCCGCAACTCGGGACTGGCGGCCTCGGCGCGCGCCAGCCACTCCTCCAGCCGCGCCGGCTGCGGCACGGCGAGGGGCAGGCGGTCGACGGCGATGGGGGCGAGTTCCTGCACGGGGGCGCCGACCACCATCGCCAGCTGCTGGCGGGCGAAGTCGACCGACTGGCGCGCCTCCAGCGCCTGCGCCGTGTTGAGGTCGATGCGGGCCTGCGCCTCGTCGACGTCCGTGCGCGTGCCGCCGCCGGCGGCGAAGCCCTTGCGCGCCGCATCGAGCTGCGCCACGAAGGCAAGCCGCTGGACTTCCACCAGGCGCTGCTGCTCCTCGGCCTGCAGCGCCTCCAGGTAGGCCTGCGTGAGCCGCATCACCAGCTTCTGCTCCTCGGTCTCGAGCACGGCGTCGCCGTTGGCCACCAGTGCCCGCGCCTGCCGCAGTTGCGCGGTCAGCTGCGGCCGGTACAGCGGCTGGCGCACCGTGAGCGCGTCGCTGGCGCTCGTGTAGTGCTCGTGCTCCTGCACCGGAATGCCCAGGAACCCGGCCTGCTCCGAGCGGAGTTCGTTGCGGTTGCGGCTGAAGCTCGCGCTGACCTGCGGCCGCAGCTGCGCCCGGGCCTGCGGCAGGCGCTCGCGGTTGGCTTCGGCCGCGGCGCGGGCGGCACGCAGCTGCTGGTCGTTCGCCTGCGCGGCCTGCCACGCCTGCAGCAGGTCGAGCGCGGCCGCGTTCGCCGAAAGCGCGGCGAGCACGCAGGCGCACGCCACCGCGGGGAGCCGTCGTCGCGCCACGCTCACTCCTCCTTCATGGAGGCGGCCACGCGCTTCGTGAGCGGGTGCAGCAGGTAGGTGAGGAGCGAACGCTCGCCGGTGCGGAACACCACTTCCGCCGGCATGCCGGGCTGCATCTGCCGCGAACCCAGCTTGCGCAGGCCCTCGGGCGTGACGCTGATGCGCGCCAGGTAGTACGGGGGCGTGTTCGGGTTCTCGATGATGAGGTCGCCCGAGATCGATCCCACCTTGCCCTCGACCACCAGCTGCGGCGAATGGGCGAAGGCGTTGAAGCGGATGTCGACCGGCAGGCCGGGCCGCACGCGGTCGATGAACTGCGGCGCGACGCGCGCTTCGAGCAGCAGCGGCTCGCTGCCCGGCACGATGTCCATGAGCTTGCCGCCGGGGGCGACGACGCCGCCGACGGTGTGCATGGCGAGGCCGACGACCTGTCCGGAGGCCGGGGCGCGGATCTCGGTGCGCTGCAGGTCGTCCTGCAGCGCGCGGAGCTTCTCGCCTTCGGAGATCACCTCGCGCGAGGCTTCGGCGAGCTCCTGCTCCACTTCCTTGCGGAAGTCCTGCTGCCGAGCGATGGCGCGCTGGCGCTGCTCGGTGATCGCCCGCCGCGCGCGCACCAGGTTGCCCTGCAGCTCCGCCTGCGCGGTGGCCGACTCGGCCGCCATGCGCTCCAGTTCCAGCTGCCGGTTGCGCGGGGCATAGCCTTCCTGCACGAGGCCGCGCGTGTTCTTCAGCTCCTCCTGCAGCAGCTCCAGCTGCCCACGCCGGCTCTGCGCCATCAGCTGGTAGGACTGCACCAGGCCTTCCTGCCCCGCGATGCCTTCCTGGATCGCCTGCAGTTCGGCGGCCAGCGCGGCGCGGCGCGACGCCATCAGCTGCTGCTGGTTGTCCATCTGCTGGCGCACCAGCACGTCCTGGGCGGCCGCGGCCAGGTCGGGATGCCAGGCGATCGAGGCGCGGCCGGCCTGCTCCGCGAGCAGGCGCGACTGCACCGCGCGCAGGCCGAGGTAGCGCTGGCGCGAAGCCTCGAAGGTCGCGCGCGACATCGCCGAATCGAGGCGCAGCAGGGGCTGCCCCTCGCGGACCTGCTCGCCCTCGCGCACCAGCAGCTCGCGCACGATGCCGCCGCTCAGGTGCTGCACGGTCTTGCGCCGCGTGTCGATGGAGACGTTGCCCGGCGCCACCACGCCTTCGTCGAGCGGCGCCAATGCGGCCCACAGCAGGAAACCGCCGAAGCCGATGGCCAGCGCCCACAGGCCGATGCGCATCGGCCGGCGGGCATCGTCGGCCGGCGTGCCGCCGTCCACGGGCAACAGGTCGGTCCCCGTGCCCGGGTCGGGCGCGGGCAGCTTGCGTTGCGGAAAGGGCAGGAGGGCCATGCGGGGGAATCCAGTCTCAGGCGGGTTGCGCGGTGTCGCCCGCGGGGCGGCCGCCGGTGGGCGACGGCGCGGGCGGGAGCACTTCGGCCGGCGGGCCGAACGCGGCCACCCGGCCGTCGCGCAACAACAGCACGCGATCGGCCAGTTGCGCCGCCGGCAACCGGTGGGTGATGAGGAGGACGGTGCGGCCCTGGCGCCGCAGCGCGCCGAGCGTCGCCGCGAGGGCGGCTTCGCCGGCGTCGTCCAGGTTGGCGTTGGGTTCGTCCAGCACGACCAGCGACGGATCGCCGTACAGGGCACGCGCGAGCGCCAGCCGCTGCCGCTGCCCGCCGGAAAGCAGGCCGCCGGCTTCGCCGATCGGCGTGTCGTAGCCGCGCGGCATGCGCAGGATCGCTTCGTGCAGTCCGGTCGCACGTGCGGCGGCGATGACCTTGGGCGAATCGGGCTCCGCCATGCGCGCGACGTTCTCGGCGATCGTGCCGTCGAAGAGCTCGATGTCCTGCGGCAGGTAGCCGATGTGCGGACCGAGCGCTTCCCTGCTCCAGTGGGCGAGCGGCACGCCATCGAGCAGGACTTCGCCTTCCGCCTGCGGCCAGATGCCGACCAGGCAGCGCACCAGCGTGGACTTGCCGGACCCGGACGGCCCGAGCACCACCACCGTCTGGCCGGCGTCGATGTCCAGGTCGATGCCGCGCAGGATCGGCTCGGCCCGCCCTTCGGCGCGGGCGACGAGGCCGCGCAGGCGCAAGGCGCCGGCCGGCCGCGCCGCGGGCGCGGCCTGGCCGCCGGCGGGTACGGCCTCCAGCAGGGCGCGCAGGCGGTCGAAGGCCGCGCGCGCGGCCAGGAAGCTGCGCCAGTTGCCCACCACCGCGTCGATGGGGGCGAGCGCGCGCGTCATGAGCACGTTGGCCGCGATCATGGCACCGGCGCTCAGCTGGCCGTCGATGACCAGCAGCGCGCCGGCGGCGAGCGTCAGCGACTGCTGGCTGTAGCGGATGAACTTGCTCACGGACGTGACGCGCTGCGTCGTGTCCTGCGCCGCGGATTGCCTGGCCAGCGCCGCCGCCTGGCGCGCCTGCCAGCGCTGCCGCAGGCCGCCCAGCATGCCCATCGCTTCCAGCGTCTCGGCGCTGCGCAGCTTGCCCTGCAGGTACAGGTGGACGTCGGTGCCGGCCCGCGCCGCCGCCTCGGTCGGCCGCGCGGTGCGGCCGTGCGCGACCCGCGCCAGCACCACCTGCACGGCGGCGAAGAACAGCGAAACCCAGCCCAGCATCGGGTGCAGGATGAAGATCACCGCGAGGTAGATCGGCACCCAGGGCACGTCGAAGAAGGCGAAGATCCCGTTGCCGGTGAGGAACTGCCGCACCTGCAGCAGGTCGGCGAAAGCGCGCCCGGGGCTGCTGCGGCCATCCGCCAGCGAAGCGGCGAAGCTCGCGTCGAAGGTGCGCGTGCCCAGTTGCCGGTCCAGCCGCACGCCGGCGCGCACGAGCACCCGCGTGCGCACGCCTTCGGCGAAAGCCCCCGCTCCGAACAGGAACAGCGCGACCAGCGACACCGCCAGCAGGGTCAGCTCGCTGCGGCTCACCAGCACGCGGTCGTACACCTGCAGCATGTACACCGTGGGCGCCAGCAGCAGCAGGTTGGCGACGCCGCTGAAGAGGCCCACCGCGATGAACTCGCGTCGGAACGACCAGAGCAAGGGGCCCAGCCGGTGCTGAGCGCGTCCCACGAAGCTCATGGCGCGCCCTCCGCCGCCGGACGGACGGCCGTCGCGGGCAGCCGCCGCGGCGCGGCCTGCTGTTCGCGGGCCGCCTGCGCCGCCCGCGCCAGCTTGGCCAGCACTTCGTCGCGCGGCCCGAAACCCTGGACCTGGCCGTCGTTCAGCACCAGCAGCCGGTCGGCGACCGCCAGCACGCTGGTGCGGTGCGTGATGACGACGAAGGTGGTGCCGCGCGCCTTGGCGGCGGCGATGGCGGCCGCGAGCGCCGCGTCACCCGCCTCGTCGAGGCTGGCGTTCGGCTCGTCCAGCACGACGAAGGCCGGCGCACCGTACAGGGCCCGCGCGAGCGCCAGCCGCTGGCGTTCGCCCCCGGAGAGGCGCGCGCCTTCGGTGCCGATCTCCGTGTCGTAGCCCTGGGGCAGCGCCATCACGAATTCGTGCAGGCCGACCTGGCGGGCCGCCGCTTCCACGCGGGCAGGATCCGGCGCGCCGAAGCGCGCGATGTTGTCGGCGATGGTGCCGTCCAGGAGCTCGACGCCCTGCGGCAGGTAACCCACGTGCGGGCCGAGCTCCGCCTTGTCCCAGGCATACACGTCGGCACCGTCCAGTCGGGCCTTGCCGCCGGCCGATGGCCAGAGTCCGACCAGGGCGCGCGCCAGCGTCGTCTTGCCGGAGGCGGAGGGGCCGACCACCGCCAGCACCTCGCCCGGCTGCAGCCCGAAACTGACGCCCTTGAGGATGGGAGCGGTCGATCCCGGCGCGGGAACCACGAGGTTTTCAGCCGCGAAGCGCCCCGTCGGCGCCGGCAGCGGCATCGCCGGCGGCCGGGCCGGCAGCGTCTCCAGGAGCTGGTGCAGGCGTTGCCACGCCTCCCGCGCGCCGACCACCGCGCGCCACTGCGCGACCAGCTGCACGATGGGCGCCAGCACCCGGCCGCCGAGGATGGAGGCGACGATCATCAGCGCGCCGTCGTCCACGAGCATCTCCCGCAGCAGCAGCCAGGCGCCGAGCCCGAGCAGCGCCGAGGCGACGACGGTCTGCACCAGCTTGCCGAGGGCCTGCCAGGTGCCGGAGCGGTCCGACGCGGTGGCCTGCAGCCGCAGGAATTCACCCTGCCGCTCCAGCCAGCGGCGGCGCACGTCCGGCAGCATGCCCATGGCTTCGATCACCTGCGCGTTGCGCAGCGAGGCATCCGCATGGACCTGCGCTTCGCGCGCCGCCCGCCCCGCCGCCGCCAGCGGCTCCTGCGTGTCGCGCTCGTTCATCCATGCGACGAACGCCTGCACGATGGCGGCCACCAGGGTCAGCCAGCCGAGCGCCGGGTGGATCGCGAACACCAGCGCCAGGAAGACCAGCGACACCGGCATCTCGAGGACCGAGCGCACCGCCGGCCCCGCGAAGACATCGCGCAGCGTGCGCAGGTCCTGCAGCGGCTGCAGGCCGCCCACCGGCAGCCGGCGCCAGCCGGCCGTGAAGCACGCTTCGAAGGTGCGGGGCGCGAGGCGCTTCTCGAAGTCCACGCCCGCCTGGTGCAGCAGGCTGCCGGCGGCCCAGTCGAGGACCTCCATGACCGCATACGCACCCAGCACCAGCAGGGTGAGCATCGCCAGGGTCAGGTGGCTGCGGCTGCCCACGACACGGTCGTAGACCTCCAGCATGTACCAGCTGGGCATCAGCACCAGCAACGCCCCGATCAGCGCGAACGCCGCCGCGCGGCGCAGCAGCGGCCCGCTGCCCGCGAGGGCGGCTCGCAGCTCGCCTTGGCTCAAGGGGTCCCCTTCCTCCGTGGATGCAGCCGGCAGCCCGACGGTGCCGTCGCCGCGCAGTTTACCGGCGCGGCGTCCGGGCGCCCCCGCGGGCACCCGGGCGCCGCGCCGAATGCACAACAATTCCTGCGCTGCGCGAGCGAGTGTCGCGTGCAGGCGGCGGCCCCGCGGCCGTCCGCCCGCCGCCGGCCTCAGGCCTGGACGCCGACCAGGTCGATCTCCAGGCTGGGCGCGCCGGTCGTGCCGTCGCCGGTCGTCAGGCTCACGCTGCCGGCGCGGAAGATGGCGAAGTGCTCCACGTTCACCAGCACGTCGTCGCCGACGGCGTTGGTCGCCGAGCCCTGCGGCCGCACGAGGCTGTCCGCGCCGTCCGCGACGTCGAGGAGCCAGCTGCCGCCGGCCTGCTCGCTCAGCGTGAACAGCTCGGTGGTGATCCCGCCGTCCACCTGGGTCACGGTGATCTCCTTGAAGCCGTTGACCACTTCCTCGCTCTGCTGCAGGGTCGCGCCCGCCGCCCCGGACCAGTACACCGCCGCGTAGTCGTCGCCATCGCCGCCGTCGATGACGTCGTTGCCGCCGCCCAGCGCGATCAGGTCGTTGCCGGCCGTGGCCGTCAGGTGGTCGTTGCCGCCCAGGTCGGACAGTCGATAGCCGGTGCCGGGCTGCAGCCACGGCGCCAGCGCCAGTCCGCTGAAATCCAGGTCGGCTTCCGAGAACGAGCTGCCGGTGCCGATGCCCGCGAACTGGCGCGCCGCGCCGTCCAGCGTGAGCGTCAGGTACGAGGCCTCGGACTGGTCCAGCGTCAGGCTGTCCGCGACCATGTTGTACTGGAACGGCGTCGCCACCGTCTCGCCGGCCGTGCCGTTCGCGACGTCGTTGCGGTTGAAGTCGTACCAGAGGTCGAAGCGGACCGTCTCGACGTCCTTCAGGAAGTCGACCCCCAGCAGGTTGCCGCTGGCGTCGTACTTCACCACGGCGACCGTGTAGCCGTTGCCGCCCGCGCCCGTGAGGCCCAGCTCGCCGGCCTTCGCCGCGATGTTCGCCGCGTCGGTGGCGCTGAGGGCCGTGCCGTTCAGGCGGTTCAGCAGCTGGCCGGCGTCGTCCGCGCCCAGCTCGGTCAGGCTCGCCGTGGCGAATTCGCTCCAGCGATCGAGCTCCACGAGGCGGTACCGGGTGGGATTGAAGTTGCCGGACGTGAGGCCGCCGTTCGGCGCGTTCGGGTTCGGCACGCTCGTGCGCTGCTCCACCAGGCGGTACTGGTCGGACGACACGTACGCCGACACCGGCGCGAAGTGGTAGTACCCCTCGTCCGCGCCCCCGTCGAAGAGGTGCGAGCCGATCTGCGTCACGGTGGCCACGTCGTTGCCGGCGGTGCCGGTGACGACGTCGTTGCCGCCGAGCGCGAAGACGTACGCACCGTGCGCATTGCCCGGGTCGAAGGTCTTGTTCAACTCGGTGAACACCTGGCTGCCGTCGATCACGTCGTCGAAGTGCGTGCCGAACACGTAGCCCAGCGCACCCACCTGGTTGCCCACCGACGGCGCGTTGTTGTTGAACTGCGGCTCGAGGGAACGGACGCGGTGGACGAAGCTCTCGCCCTGGTCGGGCACGCCGTTGCCGTTGGCGTCGTTGTAGACGACGATGTTGACCAGCTCGACGTCCTTGACGTAGTTGGTCTCGCCGCCCGCCGGGTTGTGCACCCGGTAGCGGTAGCCGGCCTGGAACGCCGCGAGGTCGGCCTCGGCCATCCCGCCGTTCAGTTCGACCACCGTGACCAGGTTGGCGTCGGCGACGCTGCCGACCGTCACGTTCAGGACGTCGCGGTTCGCGTTGACGAAGCTGCCGGTGGTGCCGCTGTTGGCACCGCCGTCGATCCAGTTCACGCCGGATCCGCCCGAGAAGATGTCGCTGTAGTCGGTGCCGGTCAGCGTGTCGTTGCCTTCGCCGCCGTTCAGGTTCAGGCCCAGTCGCTGCGCCACCATCTGGTCGCGCACCGACTGCGGGACCACGACGCTGTTCGCCGACAGGACGTCGTCGAACTCCGTGCCGTTCAGCACGCCGGCCTGGCCGTTGCCGGGATGGATCGCGAAGAACTGCGCCACCAGGTCCGCCGACCCGAGGTATTGCGTTTCCCCGCCGTCCTTCTGCCCGTTGCCGTTCGCGTCGACCCAGCTTTCCGCGGACACGCGCTCGATGTTGCGCAGGTACGTGGTCTCCTGCGGCGTCACCACCTTGAAGCGGAAGCCGATCTGGTACGCCAGGCCGTCGATGAACGGGCTGTCCGCCGTCAGCTGCACGACCTCGATGGCGTCCTCCTGCCCCGGAGCGACCGTGACCTGCAACTCGTCGATGGACGGGTTGCCCATCGGATCGGTGCCGTTGTCGTCGCCGCCATCGACGGTGTTCAGGCCGGAACCCATGTTGAAGAAGTCGCCCCAGCCGGTGCCGGTGACGTTGTCGTTGCCGTCGCCCATGTCGAAGAAGGCGCCGCGGCCGAACGCGTTCATGAGGTCGCTGGACAGGCTATCGAACTGCGTCGCGTCCCAGGCATCCTCGAAGGCGCTGCCCCTCACGAAGGACACCCACATCTCGTTCGAGACCGGGGTGCCCCAGACCGTCAGGGCCGGGTTCGTGGGATGCAGCGGGATCGGCGAGCTCAGGGCCGCGAGGCTGATGAACCGGCCCGGGCCGGTTTCTCCCTGGTCGCGCACGCCGTTGCCGTTGCTGTCGTTCCACACCGTGACGTTCACGCTCTCGATGCCGCGCATGTAGGTGGTCTCCGCGCCGGAGACCACCTTGTGCGTGTAGCCGGCCTCGAAGGCCTGCTGGTCGAGCGGGTCGGTCGCGGCGGACAGGGCCGTGACCTGCACGGCATCGGCGGCTGCCAGGCTGTTGACCGTGATGTCCACGGTGTCACGCGCGGGGTTGCCGGCCGGGTCCGTTCCCGCGTTGCCCCGCCCGTCGACGTAGTTCGTGCCGGCCCCCATGACGAAGGTGTCTCCCCAGTTGCTGCCGGCCGCGATGTCGTTGCCGCCGCCCAGGTCGACCCAGGCGCCGCGCTGGTAGTCGGCCATCAGTTCCAGCGCCGACGGCGCGAGGTCCGTTTCGGCGTCGAACGTGTCGTTCGCCAGCCCCGGGTTCACCTGGGCCAGGTGGTAGACCTGTCCCAGCGGCTGGCCCCAGGTGGTGTGGCCCGGGTTGCCCGGGTCTTCAGCGGTGACCGTGATGGTCGGCGAGATGCGGATGTGCCGCGCCGGCGACGTTTCACCGCCGTCGCGCACGCCGTTGCCGTTGTGGTCCGTCCACTGGTTGACGCTGACCCACTCGACGTTGCGCATGTACGTGGTCTCGGCGCCGTTCACCAGCTTGTAGCGGTAGCCGTTCGCGTAGGCGGTGCCGTCGGCGCCGCTGCCGGCGGCGAGTTCCGTCACCGTGACGGCGGCGGCCTGCGCCCCGTTCGCCACGAAGGTCTCGACACCGTCCTCCGCCGGCTGGCCCAGGGGGTCCGTCCCCAGGTCCGCCCCGCCGTTCACGTAGTTGACGCCATCGCCCATGACGAAGTGGTCGCCCCAGTCGGAGCCGACCGCCTGGTCGGCGCCCGCGCCGAGGTCGACATAGACGCCGCGGCCCCAGGTGGCCATCAGCGACTGCGCCTGCGCCGACAGGTCGCGCGTGGCCACGAAGTTGTCGGCGCCGGGCCCGCCGGAGGCGAAGGCCACGTGGTACTGCTCCTGCAGGGGCTGGCCCCATTGCGTGCGGGTCGGGTCGTTCGGGTCGAGCGGGACCGAACTGGTGCTCAGCGTCAGCGGGATCACGCGGGCGAAGTTCACCTCGCCGTACTCGCGCGTTCCGTTGCCGTTGGCATCGACCCAGGTCTGGATCTGCACCGCCTCCACGTTCTTGAGGTAGGTGACCTCGTCGCCGTTCACCACCTTGTAGGCATAGCCCGCGTAGAACGCGGCGCGGTCGGTGCCCGTCGCCGTGCTGGCGAGCTGCGTGAGCGTCACGGCGTCCGCCTCGGCGGGTCCCGCCGCATACACCATCAGGAGGTCGCCATAGCCCGGGCCCTGCACCGTGGTGCCGACCTGCTTGCCGCCGTCGAAGAAGTTCACCCCGCCGCCGGCATGCAGGAAGTCGGCGGCGTCGGAGCCGACGAAGGTGACGTTCGGCCCCTCGTCCACGTGCACGCCTTCCGCGCCCGTGTAGCCGCTGCCGATCACCACCTGCTGGGTGAAGACCGTGCCCGACAGCGTGGTGCCGCGCACTTCGAAGCGGGGAATGGCGTCGAGCGACCCGCCCGCGGCGAGCGACCACGTGCCGCTGCTTCCGGCCTGGCCGGTGCCGACCACCTGGCCGTCGCGCAGGATCTGGATCGACGTGTACTGCTCGGTCACGCCGCTGAAGGTGTAGCCCATGGCATTGGCCGCGACCGCAGTGACGTGGGTCGGCGAAACGACCAGGTCCACGTTCACCGTCCGGGCATCCGAGACCGAGCGGTTGCCGGCGAGGTCGGTCTCGCGCACCGTGAGGGTGTGCGTCCCGTGGGCCAGCGAATCCAGGTCCAGTGACCAGCTGCCGTTGGCTGCCGCCACCACGGTGGCGATCACCGCGTTGCCGTCCACGATTTCCACCGTCGAGCCGGGCTCCGCCGAGCCCGAGAGCCCCACCACGCCACCGACCGTGACATAGCCGTCAGCCGGCCGCGACGGCCCCGACAGCGCGACGTTCAGGACGGGCTTGACGATCTGCGTGTCCACCGTGATCGCCAGCGAAGTCGACTCCGCACTCACCTTGCCGACGCGGTCGGTCGCACGCGCCGAGATCTCGTACGTCCCGTCCGCCAGCACCGGCGTCCGGAAGTTCCACGCCCCGCTGCTGCTCGCCACGGTGCTGCCCAGCAGGTTGTCGTTGGCGTCGTAGAAGCGCACGGTGCTGCCCGCCTCGGCGAAGCCGGTGAGCACCGGCGTGTTCACGCGGGTCACGTTGTCGGAGGCGCTCGGGCCCGTGTCGGTCCCGGCGGCCAGGCCCACGATCTGCGGCGTGGCCGGCGGCAGCGTGTCCACCGTCAGCGCGGTGTGGCCGAAGGCCACCGTGTTGCCGGCCAGGTCGGTGGCCTTGGCAGAGAGCGTGTGGGCCCCGTCGGCCAGGCCGCTCACCACGAAGCTGAACGTGCCCTCGGCCGTGGCCGTGACGCTGCCCAGCACGTTCGCGCCGTCGAGGATCTGCACGGTGGCGCCGGCTTCCGCGCTGCCGCTGAACACCAGCGTGGCGCTGTCGGTCGCTCCGCCGTTGGGGACCGGCGTGCCGTTGGCCGTCACGGCGACCGGCCCGGTGCCCGGGGCGACCGTGTCGACGGTGATGGCGTACGCCGGCGACATGTCGCCGGCGTTGCCGGCGCGATCGACCACGCGGGCCTGGACCTGGTGGCCCCCGTCGGCCAGCGTCGGCAGGCGATACGACCAGGTGCCGCCGGTGCCCACCTGCGTCGTGCCGACCAGCACGTCGTCAAGGTACACCTGCACCGTCGCGCCGGCCTCGCCGTTGCCCGTCACCACCGGCGTCTTGGTGCGCGTGATGCCGTCGGTCGCGCTCGCGCCCGTGTCGGTGCCGGTCGCCAGCCCGGTGATCTGCGGCGCGCCGGGCGCCGAGGCGTCCATGGTGAAGAGCAGCGTGTCCGACAGGACGGCGTTGCCCGCGAGGTCCGTGGCGCGCGTCCCCAGGCGGTGCACGCCCTCGGTCACCACCGGGGAGAAGCTGTAGTTGCCGCTGGCGTCGGCGCGCACGGTGGCAAGCACGGTGGATCCGTCGAGGAGGTCCACCAGCGCGTTCGCTTCCGTCGTGCCGGAGATCTGCAGCGGCAGGTTGCCGATCACCGCGCTGGCGGGGACGGGCAGGCCGTTGGCGGTGATGGCCATCGTGGGTTTCGCGGGCCCCACGCTGTCGATCGTGATCGCGAGCGGCGCCGAGGCGGCGCCGACGTTGCCGCCGCGGTCCGTCGGCACGGCCGTGATCGCGTGGTTGCCATCGGCCATCGTCGGCAGCCGGAACGACCAGGCGCCGTTCGTGCCCGTGAGGGTGCTGCCGAGTTCGTTGTTCGCCGCGTCGTAGAAGCGGATGGTGGTGCCGGCTTCCGCGGTGCCGACGATCGTGGGCGTCTTCACGCGCGTCACGCCGTCGCTGGAACTCTCGCCCAGGTCCGAGACCGCGAGCATGCCGGTGATGACGGGCGCAAGCGGCGCGTTCGCATCGACCGTGACCGTGGCGAGCGCGGAGGATGCGCCGTTGCCCGCGACGTCGTAGACCCACGCGTGGTACTTGTGCTGTCCGTCGGCGACGCCGGACAGCGTGATGCTGAACTGGCCGTTCGCGCCCGCCGTGGCCGTTCCCACGAGCGTGCCGCCTTCGAACAGCTCCACGCGCGCGTTGGCTTCGACGGTGCCCGAAACCACCAGGTCCCCGTCCAGCGAGGTGCCGCCGTTCGGCAGGGTGGTGCCGCCGGACGACACGACGAGCGTGGGAGCGGTGGGCGCGGAGGTGTCGATCGTGAGCACCAGCCCCGGCGTCGTCTCGCTGACGTTGCCGGCGCGATCGACCGCCTGCGCGATGATGCGATGGCTGCCGTCGCCCAGCGTGCCGGCCGGCCGGAACGACCACGTCCCGGTGGAACCGACCACCACGCTGCCGATCAGGGTATAGCCCCCGCCGTTCAGGCTGTCATGGAAGTACACCGTGGTGCCGGCCTCGGCCGTGCCCGTCAGCAGCGGACGCGTCGTGCGCGTGATGCCGTCGGTGCTGCTGGCACCCGTGTCGGTGGACGCATGCAGGCCCTGCACCACCGGCATCGGGGGCGGGGTCGTGTCGACGGTCACCACCGAGCCGCTGGAAAGCGAAAGGTTGCCGGCCTGGTCGACCGAACGCGCGTAGATCTTGTGGCTGCCCTGCGCGAGCCCGAGCACCTCGAAGCTGAAGTTGCCGGAGCCGTCTGCCTGGGTCGTGCCGACCAGCGTGTTGCCGTCCAGGATGTCCACCCGCGTGCCCGCTTCGGCGGTGCCGCTCACGACCAGCGCGGTGCTCGACGTGAACGCCCCCGCGGGCAAGGGGCCGTTGCCCGCGTTGAGCGCGACCACCGGCTTCGTCGGCGCCTGGGTGTCGATGGTGACCGCCAGCGCGGGCGAGCGGTTGCTGATCGCGCCGCTGTTGTCGACCGCCTGGACCGTCAGCTGGTGCGCGCCGTCGCCGAGCGTCGGGCTGCGGAACGACCAGGTCCCGTTCGCGGCGACCGGCGCGGCGCCCAGCAGCGTGTCGCCGTCGTAGATGCGGACGGACGTGCCCGGTGCCGCCGTTCCGCTCAGGGTGGGGGTGACGATGCGCGTGACGCCGTCGCCCTGGCTGATGCCGGTGTCCTGCAGCGGAGCCAGGGGAAGCAGCGTGGGGGTGGGCAGCGCGCCCGCGACGTCGGCCGTGGGCGCCGATTCCACTTCCTCGAAGGTGCCGAGCTGGTCGGTGTACGAGGCCTTCGCGGTGATGGCCTTGTCGACGTCCGTTGCGGTCAGCGTGTAGATGATGCCCATGGCGCCTTCGATGGCGACGCCGTCGCGGTACCACTGGTAGCTCACGAGGTTCATGCCGTCGGCGTCGTCGAGCGTGTTCACCAGGGTCAGGGTCTGGCCCTGCGCCGGGGTGCCGGTGATCACGATGCCGCCCGTGGGCTCGTTGTTGCCGCCGCCCTCCGACAGCTCCACGTAGTTGCGCGGGCCGGAGCCGAAGAGCCCGGCGGTGAACTCTTGCGCCATGACCGTGCCGTCCAGCGTGCCGTCCGTGGTCCAGAGCTCCGCGCCGTCCTCGGTGTCTGCGCCCGTGAAGTACACCGTGCCGTCGATGACGCGCAGGTCGACGATGCGGGTGAAGGTGGTCGGCGAAAGATACTCGATCACGTCCGAGCCAGCGGCAATGTAGCCCAGGTGGAAGGCTTCCGGTCCGCTCTGCAGCGCCAGGAAGTAGGCGCCGCCGCTTTCGACGATCTCGAACTCCGGGTAGACGAACTGCGGGAAATCGGCCACCACCGCGGGCGGTGCCGTGCCCGCGCCGGAGCGGACCAGCACGTGCGCATCGTTGGCCGTGTTGACGGCGTGGAAGAAGAATTCGTCGCCGACCACGTCGCCGCCGAAGAAACCCCTGTAGTCGCCGCCGGGGCGGGAAAGCACGTAATCGACGCCGTCGACGCGCTTGGTCGCGCTGCCGTTGCCGCCGCCACCGCCGAAGAACAGGGCGTCGCCGGCGAAGCCGTACTGCCAGACGTCGTTGGAGACGAAAGCCGGTTCGCCGGCTCCCGGGTCCCCCTCCCTTGCCGTCGTGACGGCGTGCAGGCTGCCGTCGAAGCGGTACAGCTCCGTGGCGCTGCCCCAGATGTGGTTCTGCGTGGCGGTGAAGAACAGCTCGCCGTCGATCATGCGCACGCTGTTGAAGTCGACGAGGCTGCTGGCTTCGCCCACGCGGGCGATGTTCCCGCCTTCGACGACGAACAACGCACTGGTCGTGCCGCCGTTCCAGGGATCGCCCGCCACGAACAGGAGCTTGCCCGCGGCGCTGCCCACGATCTGCGCGTCGCTCGGGAAGGCGCCGCCCACCGCCGTGAGGGATCCGCCCTCCGGCCAGAACTGCAGGCCCTGGAAGCCGCCCGGAGCGTAGGTCCTGAGGTAGAGGCCGCCCTCTGCTCCCTGAAAGTCCAGGACGTCCACCGCGCCGAGGGGCGTCGCAAGCGCCGCCCCGGTGTCCGCGTTCACCGTGCCGCTGAGCTGGACGGCGCCGTTCTCCTCGACACGCCACAGGTCGCTCTGTGCCGTGTACGGATTGAACCGAGTGAAGTACAGGCTGCCGTCGTGCACGCCCACCTGGTTGACGTTCGTACCGGAGAACACCTGCACGGTGCCATCCACCGTGCCGTCGCTCTTCCAGATGCCGGGTTGGGCGAAGCTGGTGTAGTAGGAGAAGCCGTCGAGGACGACCGGTTTCGGGTAGGGCGCGGTGAGACCGGTGGCAAGGAGGACCCGGACGCCGTTGTCATAGGCCCAGAGTTGCGGGCCGGCATCGGCTTCGACCGTGAAAAGCGTACGTCCGCCCGCGGCGGTGGTGTTTGCGATCGTCAAGAAAACCCCTCGTTCGTTCTCGGGACAGCCGCACCGGCGGCCGCGATGGCTGGGAGGGCCCAAGGCCGCTCGCCAGCGGGCAGTGTATCGATCCGTAAACGAAGGGCAACAGATGTAGCGCGCAGCAGACGCCCCCCGAACGGGGGATTGACGCTGGCGTGACGTTTTTCCGGGGAGCGTCGCGTGGCGCCGGAGCGCCCTCCCGCGCACAAAGTGAGTTACTTTGGCTTACCAACGAGGGCGGCGATGGCGCCCCCCTTCTCCTGCAGCCGGCGGCGGGCCGCCGCCGCGTCCAGGCCCAGGCGGCCCATCACGATGGCCGTCTTCACATGGCCGCCGGCCGCATCGAGCAGGCGTTCGGCCTCCTCGCGCGGAACGGCGAGGGTATCCATCAGGATGCGTTCGCCGCGGTCCTGCAGCTTCTGGCAGGTGACCTGCAGGTCCACCATCAGGTTGCCGTACACCTTGCCGAGCTTGACCATGCTGCTGGTGCTGATCGTGTTGAGCACCATCTTGGTCGCCGTGCCGGCCTTCATGCGGGTCGAGCCGGTGATCACCTCGGGGCCGACCAAGGGTGCGATGACCACGTCGTGCGTGCGCAGCAGGTCCTCGGTGGGGTAGGTGCACAGCAGGAAACCGGTGCGCGCGCCCAACTCCCGCGCGCGCTTCAGCGCGCCGTGCACGTAGGGCGTGGTGCCGGACGCCGCGATGCCCAGCACGAAATCCTGCGGCCCCACGCTGCGACCGTCCATGGCGGCCGCGCCGTCCTCCGGATGGTCCTCGGCGCCCTCCTGCGCCCGCAGCAGCGCCTCGAAGCCCCCGGCCATCACGCCCTGCACCATGTCGGGGTCCGTGCGGTAGGTCGGCGGCATCTCGGAGGCATCGAGCACGCCCAGCCGGCCCGACGTGCCGGCGCCGACGTAGAGCAGGCGGCCGCCCTGCCGCAGGCAGTCCACCACGAGGTCGATGGCGCGCGCGATCGCTTCGCGCTCGTCGCTGACGGCGGCGGCGACCAGGCGATCCTCCGCGTTGATCAGGTCGACGATCTCCAGCGTCGACAGCTGGTCGATGCGCATGCTGCGCGGGTTGCGCTGCTCGGTCAGGCGCGCATCCAGGGGCGGCTTGGGAATCGCATCGGGCTTGCGCGCGGCGTCGGTCATGGCGGTGGGGGCGGCCTCCAGCTTCGTCTCAGGCATGCGGATGTCCCATGGTAGAGGTGCTGCCATGGTCCCGCCGCCATGGGAACACGGATGTAGGAGGGGCATGCAATCCTGTGTGGTATCGCCGCCGCACCGCGACGCTCAGCTAGCCTGGAACCGGGGTCAGCAGCGTCTCGCCGGTCGCCACCAGCGTTTCGCGCCCGTCCTTCACCGCGAACAGCTCGCAGGCCGTGAACACCTGCGTGCGCCCCGGCTTGACCACGCGGCCGCGCGCGATGAACCGTTCGCCGACGGCCGGGCGCAGGCAGTTCACCGCGTAATGCGAGGCCAGCACGCGGCCGACCACCGTCGCCGCGGCGAAGCCGCAGGCCGTGTCGACGAGGCCGCCGAGGATCGCCGCGTGCAGGAAGCCCGCGTACTGCCCCAGGTCCGGACGCCACGCCAGCGCGATCTCGGCGCGGCCCTCCCCCGCCGACAGGACCTCGATGCCGCACCAGCGGTTGAAGGCGGCGCTCGCGTTGATGCCGCGGATGAGGGCCAGGGGGTCGTCTTGCGGTGCCATGCGAATCTCCTTGTGCCGAGGCAATCTAGGCCGGACCAGGCGCGGCGGCTGTCGTCGCCGGGACGCGCGGTCGCGGCAGCGACAGCTAGCGCCAGGCCGCCCAGAGCAGCGCGAGGCCGGAACAGAGCATCAGCGCGTCCACGAGCAGGCGGAACGCGCCCGGCGTCAGCGCCAGCACGATGCGGCGGCCGATGAAGGATCCCGCCATCAGCGTGGTGCCCACGAGCAGTCCCTGCCACACCACGTCCCGCGGCAATGCATCGAGGGCGCCGAAGGTGCCCACCTTCGCGCCGTACATGCCGATGGAAGCAGCAGCCTCGGTGCCCAGCAGCGCCCCCTGGCCGAGTCCGTGGAAGGCGAAAAGCGGGACGGTGAGCGGCCCCGTGGAGACCACCAGCCCGGTGACGAGTCCCAGCGGCCCGCCCAGCAGGGCCAGGTGCGCCAGCGACAACGTGAAATCCCGGCGGGCGAGCCAGTGCCGCAGCGGGATGAGGGCCAGGAAGAAGACGCCCAGCGCGAGCTCCGCCGCCCCCGGCGGGATCGCCAGCAGCAGGCGCGCGCCGAGCATGGCCCCGGGCACCGCCGTCGCGCACCAGGCGGCGCAGGCCTTCCAGCGGATGGCGTCCCACCAGGCGACGACGCGGCCGAGGTTCCCGAGCAGCGCGGCGATCGCCATGATCGGCACCGCCTCGCGCGGGCCGAACATCACGACCAGCACCGGCATCAGCACCAGCGACGAACCGGTGCCGACCACGCCGCCCAGCGTGCCCGCGAACAGGCCCAGCACGAGGACGAAGGCGTACTCCACGCCTCAGGTGCGAAGCCGGCGGATCAGATCCACCTGCGCACCCGCCGCAGGTAGTGCTCGTACCCCTCGCCGAACTTCTCCCGCAGCGCGCGCTCTTCCGGGACGATCTGGAAGCGCGTCATCCACGCCACGAACCCGGCCACCGGCAACAGGGCCAGCCCGTGCCCCAGGGCCAGCGCCCATCCCAGCAGCGCGAGGAGGAAACCCAGGTACATCGGGTTGCGCGTCAGGCCGTAGATGCCGGTCGAGACCACCGCCGACGAGGCACCGGGGGTCATCGGGTTCACCGTCGTGCGGGCGCGGCGGAAGGCGAGCACGCCGGCCACGGCGATCGCGCATCCGAGGCCCGCCAGCGCGCCGGCCAGCGCATACGGTGGCGTGAACACGAGGGGGCCCGTGGGAAAGGCCCGCGCCAGCAGCCCCATGAGGACCGCCGCGACGAGGACTTGCGCCACCGGCGGGACGCGAAGCTCCAGGGAAGGCATGCGGGCGAGCATAGCGCGTCGCCGTGCCGCCTCAGTCGCGCAGCTTCTCGTCCTCCCTCTTCACCTCGCGCATGCCCTCGGGCTCCACGTCCTCGGCGGCACGGTTGAACCAGACGAACAGGCCCCAGGCGGCGACCAGGCTGGCGGTGCCGGCCAGCAGCGCCGCGGCGTACAGCAGCTGGGTCAGGTCCTCGTGCACGGCGTGGAACGTCGCCACCAGGCCTTCGATGGCCAGTGCCACGGTCACCACGACGAAGAAGCGCGAAAGGAAGCGGCGCACGCGGGTGGGCGTGCTGCTGTGCGCGCCGCGGACGATCTCCTCCTCGACGATGGTCTGGGAGATCTGCAGCGCCAGCACGGCCGCCGCCAGCAGGCCCACCGCCTCGATCATCTTCTGCGCGGCGCCCGGACCGAAGTCGTTGGCGAGCGCCGACCAGCCCACCTGCACGGCGAGGCCCAGCAGGGCGAGCGCGGCGCAGGCGAAGAGGATGGCGATCACGCCGTGGAGGAAGGCGAACGCCGCGAGCAGGAGCTTCATGCCCGCATCGTGGCACAGCCGTACCGGCGCGGGTTGGATATGCGCGCAGGCCGGCTCAGGCCAGCCCGCACCACACCGCGACGCGATGGGCCACGTCCATCCACAGCGCCCAGGCGGCGGTCGCGGCCAGCAGGGCGCCGGCGATGCGGGTGCCGGAATCCTTGCGCAGGCGATTGCCCAGCAACTGCAGCCGGCGCAGCGCCGCGGGTCCCAGCCCCAGCGAGATCCCGCTGCCGACGGCGAACAGCGCCATGGCGGCGGCGCCTTCGAGCGGGCCTCCGGAGAGCGACGCGACCAGCAGGGCCGAATACAGCAGCCCGCAGGGCATGAAGGTCCACAAGGCGCCCGTCGCCACCAAGCCGCCGCGCTTCTGCGCGAGGGGCCGCACACGGCTCCACACGGTGCGGCCGGCGTGCTCCACCCAGGCAGGCTGGCGCGCCTGCGCCAGCAGCATCAGGCCCCAGGCCAGCACGGCCAGGTGGAACAGCGTCCAGGCGGGCCGCAGCGCGGACGTCTGCTGCGACAGCCACGCGAAACTTTGCACCGCGGCACCGGCGGCGGCACCGGCGGCGGCGTAGCCGAGCAGGCGGCCGCCCTGGAAGCTCCACATCCCGCGCACCGGCGGCACGCCCGCGCCGCGGACCACGCCGCCGCACGCGGCGCCGCACATCGCCAGGCAATGCGGCCCCCCTGCCAGTCCCATGAGGAAGGCGGTGGAGGCCAGCGTCAGCGTGAGGGCCACGTCAGATGATCCGGGAGAAGCGCGCCCGGTTGCGGTCGGCCTGCAGGTACTTGTCGAACTTCATCGCCACGGCGCGGACGAAGAACCAGCCCTGCGCCGTCACCTGGATACCGGTGTCGTCGACGGCGACCATCCCCTGCGCCTCGAGCTCGCGCATCTGCTCCATTTCCGCGGCGAAGTAGCTGCGGAAGTCCAGCAGCCAGGCCAGCTCGATCGACTCGAACACCACCTGGCCCTGGCACATCAGCGCCATGATCACGGCCCGGCGCGCCAGGTCGTCGCGCGAGAGCGCGAGCCCGCGGTTCACCGGCAGCCTGCCCTGGTCCAGGAGGTCGCAGTACTCCTCCAGCGTCTTGGCGTTCTGGCTGTACGTCGCGCCCACCTTGCCGATGGCGGACACGCCCAGGCCGATCAGGTCGCAGTCGGCCTGCGTGCTGTAGCCCTGGAAGTTCCGGTGCAGGCGGCCCTGCCGCTTCGCGATCGCGAGCGCGTCGCCCGGCAGCGCGAAATGGTCCATGCCGATGTAGACGTAGCCCGCGCTCAGGAACGCAGCCAGGGCCTGCGACAGCATGGCCACCTTGGCCCCGCCCCCCGGCAGTTCGGCCGTCAGGATGCGCCGCTGCGGCTTGAAGCGCTCCGGCAGGTGGGCGTAGCCATAGAGGGCGATGCGGTCCGGGCGCAGCTGGGCGACCTGCTGCAGGGTGCGGGCGAAGGATTCGGGGGTCTGCTTCGGCAGGCCGTAGATCAGGTCCACGTTGATGGAGTCGAAGCCGATGCGGCGGGCATCCTCCATGAGCGCGGCGACCTGCGCGTACGGCTGCACGCGGTGCACCGCCTTCTGCACGTCCGGGTCGAAGTCCTGCACGCCGAAGCTGATGCGGTTGAAGCCGAGGTCGGCCAGCGCCTGCAGCCGCGTCGCATCCACCGTGCGCGGGTCGATCTCGATCGAGCATTCCGCGCCGGGCGCGACGGCGAAACTGCGGCGCAGCATGGCCATGAGCTCGCCGAGTTCGGCGTCGGACAGGAAGGTCGGCGTGCCGCCGCCCAGGTGCAGCTGGCTGACCGGCTGGTTCGGCCCGAGCACCTCGGTGTGCAGTTCCACCTCGCGGCTGAGGTAGCGCAGGTAGCTGGCCGCCCGGTTCTTGTGCTTCGTGATGATCTTGTTGCAGGCGCAGTAGTAGCAGAGCGACTCGCAGAACGGGATGTGCACGTACAGGGACAGCGGGAGCGCCATCGCCGAGGGACCTTCCCGCCGCTGCGTCAGCGCCTGCAGGTAGTCGGCCTGGCCGAAGGCCTCGACGAAGCGGTCGGCGGTCGGGTACGAGGTGTAGCGCGGGCCCGGCACGTCGTACTTGCGCAGCAGGTCGGAGGAGATGGGGGATGCAGTCATGGTGGTTCCGCTCGATGTCCCCGACTGTGCCCGCGGCGAGGGCGGGCCCGATTGACATGCATCAATCGCGTGCCGCCTGTGCCCGGGACAATTTGACGCAGGTCAGGGCGCCGCCCTGCGACGGATCCCGAACATGAGCAACCCTCCCCCCGCCGGCCGGCCGGACCGCGAAAGCATCAAGGTCGCCTGCTCCAACTGCAGCCTGCGCGAACTCTGCATGCCGATGGGGCTGTCCGACGACGAGATGGCGCGCATCGACGACGTCATCAGCGCGCGCCGCAAGGTCAAGCGCAAGACCGCCCTGTTCCGCAGCGGCGAGAAGTTCCACGCCCTCTACGCCATCCGCACGGGGGTGTTCAAGACCTGCGTGGTGGCCGAGGACGGACGCGACCAGGTGACGGGCTTCCAGATGGCGGGCGAGATCGTCGGCCTGGACGGCATCGTGAACGACCAGCACACCTGCGACGCCGTCGCGCTGGAGGATTCCGAGGTCTGCGTCATGCCCTTCGACCGCATCGGCGAGCTGTCGCGCGAAGTCGGCGCCCTGCAGCACCACCTGCACCGGGTGATGAGCCGCGAGATCGTGCGCGAACACGGCGTCATGCTGCTGCTCGGCACGATGCGCGCGGAGGAGCGCCTGGCCGCCTTCCTGCTGAACCTGGTGCAGCGGCTGCAGGCCCGCGGGTTCTCGCGCTCGGAGCTCGTCCTTCGCATGACGCGCCAGGAGATCGGAAGCTACCTCGGGCTCAAGCTGGAAACGGTGAGCCGCACGTTCTCCCGGTTCGCCGAGGAGGGGATGATCGAGGTGCACCAGCGGCACGTGCGCATCGTGGACACGCAGCGCCTGAAGGCGATCCTGGCGCAGCCCGGCGGCAGCTTCTAGTGCCACCCCTGCGCGGCCGTGTAGGAGCCGGAGCACGGCCATCCCGGCCCTTCGCCGCTGGGAGCGCACGCGGGGCGTCCCAAGATGGGAAGCATCCAACCCATCCAAGGAGAGCACGCATGAACAAGCACCAGGTCAAGGGCATGACGAACCGCGTCACCGGCGAGGTGAAGCAGCAGGTGGGCCGCCTGACGGGCGACAGCAGCCTGACGGCCAAGGGCCACGCGCGCGAAGCCAAGGGCAAGCTGCAGCAGGGCCTGGGCGACGCCAAGGAAGTGGTGCGCCACGACGAACGCGAACTGCGTGAGCGCGACCTGGAGCGTTCGACCCGCGCGTCGCGCCGCTGACCGCCGCGCCCACGGAAAGCGGCCCCCTTGGGCCGCTTTTTTCATGGCAGCAGCGAGGACGTCACTCCGCCGGAGCCGACACGCTGCCGGTGGCCTGCCCGACCGGCGCCACGGCTGGGCCGTCACTGGCCGGGGACGGGGCGGTGGCCGGCGGCGCGCTGCCGCCGGCCGCGCCCATCGACGACGTGGCGGATGGCACGGCAGGCGTCGAGGACGCCGTCGCGCCGGCGCTCGTGGAAGGCAGGACCCGGGTGGTGGTGGCGGGTGCCCGCACGACGTCCGCCGGGACGGAAGGATCCGGCATCCGGGCGGTGGCTTCCGGCACCCGGTAGACCTGCGTGCCCGGGATGCTGTCCATCGGCCGCGTCGGTTCGAGCACGCGGGCCGATTCGTTCGCGCGGGTGGATTCCAGCGGTCGGGGGAAGGCGGGCACGCGCTGCGGTTCGACGATCACCGGCGCGTCCGGGGTGACCGCAGGGCCGGGCAAGGGCGGCAGCGGGCGCGGTGCCATGGCCATCGGCGGCGGTTCCAGCTGCGGCGGCTCCAGGTTCACCGGCGGCAGCGCGGGCAGCTGCACCGGCTGCGTGGCGGCGACTTCGGCCGCGGACGGCGGCGTGCTGAACACGCTGTTCCACCAGTCGCCCATGCGGTCCACCAGCGGCTGGTCGAGATCCTTCATGCGCGGCGCGGCGAAGGCGGCCTTGCTGTCCACCAGCCCCGCCTTCGTGGATTGCTGCATGAAGTCGCCGACCACGAACAGCGCGTTGTGGCCGCCCTGCCCCCAGTATTCGCTGCGCATCGCCACGCGGTTGTCGTTGAAGCCCATCCAGGCCCCGGCCACCAGCTGCGGATGCATCAGGATGAACCACCCGTCGGTGTTGTCCTGGGTCGTGCCCGTCTTGCCGGCGAGGTCGCCGGTCAGGCCGAAGCGCGGCTTCAGGCCGGCCGCGGTGCCGCCGTCGACGACGCCGCGCAGCACGTCCAGCAGCGTCATCGCGGCGTGGTTGGACAGCGCGGTCTCCGAGGCGCCGCCGGAGAAGCTCGCCAGCACGTTGCGCTCCCGGTCTTCCACGGCGGACACCACGACGGGCTCGATGTAGCTGCCGCCGTTGGCGATGGTGCCGAAGGCGCTCACCATCTCCTTGAGCGTCACCGGGCTGGTGCCCAGCGCCAGCGACGGCACCGGCTCCAGCTTGCTGTCGCGCACCCCCATGGACCGCGCGAGGCTGGCGACGCGCGACGGGCCGACGCGCATCATCAGCTGCGCGGTGATGGTGTTCTTGGAGCGGGCCAGGCCTTCACGCAGCGTCATCGGCGCGCCGGTGGGACCGTCGCCCACGTCGGTGGGCCGCCACACCTGCTTGCGGTCGATCTGGATCGCGACGGGCGCGTCCATCAGCGTTTCGCTGGCCGGGATGCCCATGTCGAAGGCAGCGCCGTAGACGAACGGCTTGAAGGTGGAGCCGGGCTGGCGCCGGGCCTGCTGGACGTGGTCGAACTTGTCCTCCGCGTAGTCGCGGCTGCCGACCCAGGCCTTGATGTGGCCGGTGGTGGGATCGAGGGCGAGGAAGCCGGCCTGAAGCATCGTCTTCTGGCGGCGCAGTTCGGCCATGAAGCGGTCGTCCGCCTGTAGCTGCTTGAGCGCGTCCTCCTCGGACAGGCCCTGCTCGCGCGCCGCCTTGTATTCCGCGCTGTCCTTGATCCACGACCGCACGAGGTCCTTGCGGCTGTTCCAGAAGTACTCGAAGGGCTGCACCTTGCTGCGGTGCGCGACGTACGCCGCGGCGTCGCTCCCCAGCGCGGTCAGCCCGCTGCGGCTCCACTCCACGTCCGCGACGGCTTGCAGGTTCTTCGCCTGGCGCTCCACGGCCTGCGTGGCCATCGCCTGCAGCCGCGAATCGATCGTGGTGCGGACGACGAGGCCGTCGGAATAGATGTTGTAGTCGTGCTTGTCGGCCCACTCGGTGAGCCACTTGCGCAGGTACTCCGTCAGGTGCGGCGCCGTGCCGTTGAACTCCGGCACGCGCTCGAAGTCCAGCTTCATCGGCTGTGCCTTCAGGCGCTCGAGCTCGCTGCCGCTGATCTTGTTCTCTTCCGCCATCATCGCCAGCACGGTGTTGCGACGCTGCACTGCGCGCTCCGGGTTGATCACGGGGTTGTAGTAGCTCGTGCCCTTGAGCATGCCCACCAGCGTGGCCGCCTCCAGCTTGTTCAGGTCCCTGGCGGACTTCTGGAAATAGGTCTTCGCCGCCATCTCGATGCCCCACGCGTTGTAGAGGAACGAAACGGAGTTCAGGTAGGTCTCGAGGATCTCGTCCTTGCTGTAGAGGGCCTCGATCTTCAGCGCGGTGATGGCCTCCTTCACCTTGCGCGTGACGGTCTGCTCCCGCCCGATCTCCTCGGGGTACAGGTTGCGCGCCAGCTGCTGGGTGAGCGTGGAGCCGCCCTCGACGTCACCGGTCAGGGTGTTCACCACCGCCTTGGCGGTCCGCACGAAATCGATGCCGTGGTGGTCGTAGAAGCGCCGGTCCTCGGTGGAGATCAGGGCCTCCTTCACGTTGGGCGAGATCTCCTCCAGCTTCACCCAGTCGCGGTTGGCGCGGCGGAAGACGGCGAGCTCCTTGCCGTCGGCGGACAGGACGACCGAGGGCGACTCCTGCTTGGCCTTTCGGATGTCGCCGATGCCCGGGGTGAACGGGTAGAGCGCGGCCACGTAAAGCACCAGCGCCAGCGGCAAGGCGGCCGCAGCGCGCACCGGATGCCGCCGGATCGCGCCGCCCCAGGCGCGCAACTTCAGGCCGATGCGGCCCGCCACTCCCTCGAAGTTTCTCGTCATGGTCCAGGTTCCTGCGTAGTGCGCCAATCTAGGTGAGCGGCAGATCGGCCGCCTGTAGGACTGCCGCGCGACGCACGAGGGGCTTTGCCGTGCGGCACGCGCGCCATCGGACGACGTTCCCGCGCGGCTGTAGGCGGTGCAAGGACAAGCGGTCCCGGCGCGCTCCCACGCGCGGGTGCACGTCCGGATGCCTTCTTCAGCGTTGCCGCGGCGGATGATCAGCGCCCATGCTGCTCACCCTCCAAGCCCCTGCCTTCATGGCGCGCCTGTTCGCCGCTCCGGCGCGCCCGCGCGTCACCCGCTGGTTCGCCGCCGAAGTCCGGGCGGGCCGCACCCGCGAGATCGAGGCGCCGCCGGGCCGCATCACGGTGCACTGCCGCGGCGGCGAAGCCTGGATCACCCATGACGGCGATCCGCGCGACGTCATGCTGCAGGCGAGCGAGAGCTACAAGGCGGGCGACCGGCGCCGCATGCGCGTGCACGCGCTGAAGGATTGCGTGCTGGAGATCCAGGTCGACGGGTAGCGGCGCTAGTCCAAGTCCGCCAGCCCGTTCTTCAGGGCATACCGCACCAGCTCGGTCTGGTTCGACAGGCCGAGCTTCTGCATCAGGTTGGCCTTGTGCGTGCTCACCGTCTTGACCGAGAGGTTCAACTTGCCGGCGATGTCGGTCACCGCCTCCCCAGCCACGAGCAGCCGGAACACCTCGAACTCGCGGTCGGACAGGTTCTCGTGCGGCAGTGCGTCCGAGGCGCCGGGCATGGCGCCGAGCGCCAGCTGCTCGGCGACTTCGGTGCTGATGTAGGCGCCGCCGCCGGCGATCTTGCGGATCGCCTGCTCCAGCTGCGCCGGCGCGCTTTCCTTGGTCAGGTAGCCGCTGGCGCCGGACTTGATGGCGCGGACGGCATACTGCATCTCCTGGTGCATGCTGAGCACGAGGATGCGCAGCTTCGGCTTTTCGGCCTTCACCAGCTTGATCAGCTCCATGCCGCTGCGCCCGGGCATCGACAGGTCGAGCACCAGGATGTCGAAGTCCTTTTCCCGCACGACCCGCATCACCTCGGTGCCGTCGGCCGCTTCGCCGGCCACGGCGAAGTCGGCGACGTCGCCGACGATGCGCTTGAGCCCTTCGCGGACGATGGCATGGTCGTCGGCCAGCACGATCCGGATCATGCCGCCCTCCCGATCGGGATGCGGGCCTCGACCCGCGTGCCCGTGCCCGGGCTGCTGTCGATGCGCACCTCGCCGCGCAGCAGGTGCGCGCGTTCGCGCAGGCCGACGAGTCCCAGCGACTGCGGCTTGCGCGGGTCGCTGGTGCGGAAGCCCACGCCGTTGTCCTGCACCCGCAGCAGCAGGATCTCTCCCCTGGGATGCAGCTCCACGACCACCTCGGTGGCCTGCGCGTGCTTCGCCACGTTGGTCAGCGATTCCTGCACGATCCGGAACACGCCGGTGGCATAGGGCTCGTCGAGTTCCAGCGCTTCGTCCACCAGCAGCTCGCACGGCACCCCGGTGCGCTGCGTGAAGTTCTGCACCACCCACTCGATGGCCGGGACCAGCCCCAGGTCGTCCAGCACCAGCGGCCGGAGGTCGGCGGCGATCCTGCGGGTGGAGGCGACCGCCCCATCGAGCATGGCGAGCATCTTGGCGATCTTGTCCTGCGCCGAGGCGTCGGCCGCCGGCAGGTGGTCGCGCATCCAGATGGTGTCCATCTTCAGCGCCGTGAGCGACTGCGCCAGCTCGTCGTGCAGCTCGCGGGCGATCCGCGACTTCTCCTGTTCGCGCACGCCGGCCGATTCCGCGGCGAAGGCGGCAAGCTCCTCCCGCGCCTTCACGCGCTCCGTCACGTCGCGCAGGATCACGGTGTAAAGCTTGCCGTCCGGGGTATGCAGCTGCGAGATCGAGGCGTCGATGGGGAATTCGCTGCCGTCCTTGCGCAGCGCGTACAGCACGGTGGTGTCGCCCATGCGGCGCGACGTGGTGCCCGTGGCCCCGAAGCGGCGCACCTGCTGCGAATGGCCGCCGCGGAAACGCTGCGGGATCAGCAGGTCCAGCGGCTGGTCGAGCACCTCGGCCGCCGTCCAGCCGAACATCCTTTCGGCGGCACGGTTGTACATCACGATGCGCTGCGCATCGTCCACGCTGATGATCCCGTCCATGGCGGAATCGAGCAGGCCGGCGAGCCGCGCGGCGGCGGTCGCCTCGGAAGGGTCAGGGAAAGGCAATGCGGGTCACCTCTTGGTCCCGCAAATTACAGCACAAGCGTTCGGCGGGCCGGGATCGTGCGTCCGTGCAGCGGGCGCGAGCCCACGCGCCGCAGCCGCGGCGCTTCGCCGCAGTGCCGTCCTATTCCTACAGCCTGCGCATGGGGACCCTGACAAGGCCGGCGAAGGCGGCCCTCCAGACTCGCTGCCAACCTGAACCTTTCCTTCCGAAGTGTTGGCCATCCAAGACCCCATCCTCACCTCCGGCGCGACGCCGCCACCGGCCGTCCTGGACCCGTCGCCGCAAAGGCTGCGCAGCCTCGCGCGCGCCGCCCAGCACGACATCCTGCGCCGGTTGACGCCCCCGCTGAGGCACGACATGGTGGTGCACCTGCAGTCGCTGGGCATGATGGCCGAGGCGCTGAGCGCGCGCATGGAGCGCGGCAGCGTCGCGTCCGACGACCTGCAGGGCTCGGTCTCCAAGCTCAACCGGCTGTCGCGCCAGGCGGTGGCGCGCTGCCTGGAGGTCTGCACCTGGATGGAGCCGGCCGAGGACGACACGACCACCCTGCGCGAAGGCGCCGGCGAGGTGGTCCGGCTGCTGTCCACCAGCCTGAACTTCCGCGGCTTCGACCTGCGCACCGAGTTCGGCGACGGCGAGTTCGACGTCTCCCGCAGCGCCGTGCGCTTCCTGCTGGCCGCGGCCGTCCTGACGCTGGCCGATGCGGCGCCGGCCCCGGGCGAGATCGTGGTCCGCACCGAACAGTCGTCCACCAACGGGGTCGTCGCGGTGGAATACCAGCCGCAGCCCGAAGGCGCCTTCACGCAGCTGCACGAGTCCGGCGAACCGCCGCTGTCCTGGGTGGAAGTGCAGGCCCTCGCCGTGCAGCACGACGTGGAGCTGCTGCGCAACGGCCAGGCGATCATCCTGCGCCTGCCGCGCGCTGTCGTCACGACGCCACTGAAGATGGTTCCGGTGTGACCGTGCCGCCGCCTCCGGGCAGGCGCTGCATGAAGGCTTCCAGCTGCTCCAGCGGCAGCGGGCGGCAGAACAGGTAACCCTGGTAGCGGTGGCAGCCCTGGCGCGCCAGGTAAGCGCGCTGTTCGTCCGTCTCCACGCCTTCGGCGATCACTTCCAGCCCCAGGCTGCGGCACAGCCCGATGATGGTGGCGGCGATCGCCGCGTCGTTGGTGTCGGTGAGGATGTCCTTCACGAAGCCGCGGTCGATCTTCAGTTCGTCGATGGGCAGGCGCTTCAGGTACGACAGCGACGAGTAGCCGATGCCGAAGTCGTCCACCGACAGGCGCACGCCCATGTCCTTCAGGTTGCGCATCTTGGCGACGGCCGCATCGATGTTGCTGGCCAGCAGGCTTTCGGTCAGTTCCAGCTTCAGGCGGTCGGGCGGGATGCCCGAGCGGCGGATGCAGGACATCACGTCATCGATGAAGTCGGGATGGCGGAACTGCCGCACGCTGACGTTCACCGCGATGGAGAGGTGCGCCCGATCCGGCCGCTTCGCCCAGGCGGCGAGCTGCGCGCAGGCCGCTTCCAGCACCCAGTGGCCGATCGGGATGATCAGCGAGGTTTCCTCGGCGGTCGGGATGAACTCGTCGGGCTGCACCGTGCCGCGCACGGGATGCTCCCAGCGCAACAGGGCCTCCACGCCCGTCATGCCGCCGTCCATGCCCACCTGCGGCTGGTACTCGATCTTCAGGTGGTTGTCGCGCCACGCCTGGCGCAGGTCGGACGCGAGCGCCGCGTTGGCGGTGGCGACCGCCTGCATCTCCGGGTCGAAGAACCGCACGGCGTTGCGCCCCGCCGCCTTCGCCTGGTACATGGCCAGGTCGGCCTGCTTGAGGAGCTCGTTCACGCTGGACGGCAGGCGGCCGAACAGCGTCACGCCGATGCTGCAGGTGCTGTGGTGCAGGTAGCCGGGGAGCACGTAGGGCTCACCCAGCGCGGTCAGGATGCGCTGGCTGACCACCTGCGCCGCGGTCAGGGGGTCGAGCGGCTTCTCCGGCGTGTTCTCGAGCAGCACGACGAACTCGTCGCCGCCCAGGCGCGCGACCAGGTCGCCCTTGGCCACGCAGTTGCGCAGGCGCCGCGCCACCTGCTGCAGCAGCAGGTCGCCCTTCTGGTGGCCGAGCGTGTCGTTCAGGACCTTGAAGTTGTCCAGGTCGATGAACATCAGCGCGCCGTCGCGCCCGTGCGCGTTCTCGCCCGCGGCCTCGTTCAGGCGGTCCAGCAGCATCTGCCGGTTCGGCAGCTGCGTGAGCGGGTCGTAGAAGGCGAGGTACTGGATCTTCTCCTCGTCGCGCTTGCGCTCGGTGATGTCGCGGCCGACGGCCACCCAGTGCGTGAGGCGGCGCGAGTCGTCCCAGACCGGCGACACGTCCAGGTCGACCCAGTACGGCTCGCCCGCCTTGGTGTAGTTGATCAGGTCGACCCGGACGCGCTCCCACTGCTCGAGCGCGGCGCGGATGCGATCGAGCTGCGCGCGCTGGGTGTCGGCGCCCTGCAGGAAGCGCGGCGACTGGCCGATCACCTCCTGGCGCGTGTAGCCGGTGCGGCGTTCGAAGGCCTCGTTGACGAACACGATCCTGGGCCCCGGCGCACGGAACGGCGCGGCCTCCGTGATGATGACGATGTCGTTCAGGCGCGCGATGCTGCCTTCCAGCAGCATCAGGTGCTGCTGCGCGCGCCGCCGGGCGGAGACGTCCCGCAGGTGCAGCGCGAGCCCGGCACCGAAGGGGAAGCCGCGCACTTCGAGCCAGTGGCTCACCTGCGCGTCCATCTCCTCCAGCTCGATGCCTTCGCGCTTCTCCAGCGCGTGCACGAGGCGCTCCTCGAGCTTGAGCCGCGCGCGCTTCTGGAAGAAGCTCCAGATCTTGCGCCCGACCAGCGCTTCGCCGCCGCCGGCCAGCAGCTGCTCGGCCTGCTCGTTCGCATAGCTGATGCGGCCGTAGCGGTCCACCGTGACGAACGCTTCGCCGCTGCCCAGCGCACCGCCCATGCTGACGGTGTGCCGCAGCAGGGTGCCCGGAGCGTAGCCGGCCGGCGCGATCTCCTGCACCAGCCCCTCGGCGCCCACGATCTCGCCGGATGCGTCGCGCAACGGCTGCCCCACCAGGCGCGCCCAGATGCGCCGGCCCTGCAGCGAATGCAGCTGCACCTCGATGTCGAAGGGCGTGCCCTGCTCCTGGCACGCGCGGACCTTCGCCTGGACTTCGGCCTTGTGTTCCTCGGCGTAGTGGTCCAGCGCGTGCTCGAAGGTGGGCGTGTAGCCCGGAGGGGCCCCATGCAGGCGCGCCAGCTGCTCGGACCAGTGCAGCTGCCCCTGCCGCACGTCCATGCGCCAGAAGCCCAGGAAGGCGCTGCGTTCGACCAGCTGCAGCAGGTTGCCTGCGTTGTGCGCGTTCACCGGGTCCATGTGATTCCTTGTCGCGCATCTTACGTGGGGCTGCAACACGGCGGGTGCGGCCGTAGGCACCCTCCTACATGCAAACGCGTGTGCATCCGAGCGGTCGCGCTAGCCACGCGCATAGAGTGCCTTACGCCTTGTCACTGAACCTTACCGATTGAGCCCTCGTGCAACTTGCAGTTTTCGTCGTCGAGGACAACGCAGAGATCCAGGAGAACCTCGTGGAGGCCCTGGAAGAACTCACGTGCGTGAAGGTGGTCGGCGGCACCGGCACCGAAGAAGGCGCGCTGGAATGGCTGGCCGCGCACCTGGACTGGGACATGCTGATCGTGGACCTGTTCCTCAAGGGCGGCAGCGGCATGCGGCTGGTGCAGCGCGCGCAGCGGGTGCGCCCCGAACAGAAGATCATCGTGTTCAGCAACTACGTCAATGCCGGCGTGCGCAAGCGCTGCGCGCAGCTGGGCGTGGACGCCGTCTTCGACAAGTCCACCGAGATCGATGCGCTGGTGGACTACTGCTCCCACCTTTGCACGCAGATGGGCGCCCAGGCGGCGCTCGCACCCGAACACCCGACCGGAGGCCCTCCATGAGCAACACCATCGACTTCCCCGAACTCACGCTCGTCCAGACCGAGCCGGCCGCCGCGCCCCGCGTCGAGCCCGCGCCGGCACCCGCCAGCAACGGCCCCGCCATGGGCAGGCGGTGGTCCGACGGGGCCGGCGGCTTCGTCCAGACCGACCCGAACGCGCCGTGGTCGATGGCGCAGCAGTGGCCCAACCTCGTCGCGGCGCTGTCCGAGCAGGCGGTGGAAAGCAGCAACCTGCTGCTGCGCGCCCTGAACTACCTGGTGGGCGCCGGCCGGCTGCGGCGCACCGAGGCCAAGGCCCTGAGCGACGCGATGCACCAGCTGCGCGGCACCAGCCTGCGCGCGCAGCAGATCACGCGCCTGGCCAGCGGGCGCATCCGGCAGGCCCGCGAACGCGTCGACCTGGCGGAACTGGTCCGCCACGTGCTGGAGGACCGCACGGCCGAGATCGAGGCGGCGGGCGCCTCCGTGACGTCGGAGCTGGAGTCGGTCGACGTGCTGCTGGACCCGCCGGTCGCCATCAGCCTGGTCAACAGCATCCTGGACTGGGCCCTGAGCTTCAGCAAGCAGCTCCACTTCTCGCTGGGCACGGGCGGCGGCGGCGCCGGCCCCGCGCAGATGAAGGTGCGCGTGACCACGCCGCCGCCCGCGGCCAGCGCGCATCCCAACGGCGTCGGCTGGACCGTGCGCCCGCGGGGACGCCGCCTGAACGACGGCCTGCACTGGATGATGCTGCGGCAGATCGCCGCGTCGTCGAGCCTGGACGTGACCCGCTCGCGTGAACAGGGCGCCGCCTTGTTGACGATCGACTTCCCCAAGACCTTCCTGAGCACCGACGGCCTGTCGTGCCTCGACCTCACCGACGGCCACGACGGGACGTCCGCGCCCTTGCGCGAAACCTGGGTGCTGGTGGTCGCGCGCGACGAACGCATGCGCCACGAGGCGCTGGAGTCGTTGCGCAAGATGGGCATCGCCGCGCAATGCGCGGCCAGCACCGCCGAAGCCACGGCGCTGATCGCCGACACCCGCCCCAACGTGCTCGTGACGGCCTACGACGTGCCGGCGGAGGAAGTCGCCGCCTTCCGCGGCGGCGTGCTGGGGGGCGAGGACCGCTGCCCGCTCGTGGAGATCACGCGCGAACTGCCGTCCTTCCACCTGAGCGGCTTCGACCGCTTCGAAACACCCAAGGTGGGGCGCGAGCAGCTGACGGTGGAACTCCCGCCCACCGTGCTGTTCGAGCTGGTGAAGATGGTCTGAAAGGGCGGTGGGCACCCGGTGCCCACCGCCTTCAGGCCGGCGTGTCCGCCCCCGGCACCACCATGGGGCCGGCCTTGAGCATGCGCACCAGCTGGTCCGCCGGGACCGGCGGGCTGTAGAAGAAGCCCTGCGCCTGGTCGCACTGCAGGTCGCGCAGCTTGATGGCCTGCGCTTCGGTCTCCACGCCTTCGGCCACCACCTTGAGGTTCAGCCCGCGCGCGAGCGACACGCAGGTGCGCACGATGCCTTCGTAGGCCTTGTCGGCCGTGATCTTCTTGACGAAGGCCCGGTCGATCTTGAGTTCGTCGATGGGCAGCGTGACGATGTATGCCAGCGAGGAATAGCCGGTGCCGAAATCGTCGATCGCGACCGGCACGCCCAGTGCCCGCACCTGCTGCAGCACCTCGATGGCGCGCTCCATGTTGGAGATCAGGATGCTTTCGGTGACTTCGATGCCCAGCGCCACCGGGTCGCCGCGCAGCGCAGCGAGCGCGCGGCGCAGCGACGGCACGAAATCGTCGTTGCGCAACTGCGTCGCGGCCACGTTCACCGCGACGCGCGGGGCGGCCAGGCCGGCATCGCGCCACGTGCACCAGTCGGCGATCGCGCGCTCCATGATCTTCTGCGCCACCTCGCCGATGAGGCCGGTGGTCTCCAGCGCCGGCACGAACTCCCCCGGCGGCACCAGGCCGCGGTTCGGGTCCATCCAGCGCACCAGGGCCTCGACGCCGACGATCCGCCCGGTGGCGAGCTCCACCTTCGGCTGGTAGTAGTTGACGAACTCGTCGCACGCGAGGGCCCGGCGCAGCTGCGGCTCCAGGCGGTAATGCATGCTCTGGACGTTGTGCACCGAACGGTCGAAGAAGGCCATCGGCTCCTCGCGTTCGATCGCCACCTGCAACGCGGTGTCCGCGGCGTTCACCACCTCGTCGAGGCTGCGGCCGTCGTCCGGGAAGGAGGCGAAGCCCAGGTTCACCGGGCACACCAGCGCCAGGTTGTTGACCTCGTAGGGGCGGCCCAGGCTCGCGGCCAGTTCGGGGGCGATCCTGCGCGCGAAGTCGCCGGGTTTGGCATCCGGGAAGAACAGGATGAACAGCCCGCGCTTGATGCGCCCGATGAATGCGCCGCCCTCCCCGAAGACGCGCAGGCGGTCCGCCGTCTGCTTGATCAGGCCGTCGGCCACGCGGAAGCCGTGGGCCGAGTTGATCTGGTTGATGGTCTTCAGGCGCACGAAGCAGACCATGCCGCAGGCCGGCTTGCGGTGGTCGAACTCCGCCTCGAAGTGGAACCAGTTGGGCAGCCCGGTCAGCCGGTCGGTTTCGGTGGCGATGCGCAGCTGGCGGCGCAGGTTCAGCAGGCTGGACACGGCCTTGGCCAGCTTCACGAGGCCATCGCGCTGGCTGTCGGTCAGCCGGCGCGGGACCTGGTCCATCACGCAGAGCGTGCCGATCGCGCTGCCGTCGCCGGTGCGCAGCGGCACGCCCGCATAGAAGCCGAGCGTGGGGCCCTTCGCGCCCCAGGGCTGCGGGTCGGCCCAGCCGAGGCGCGACACGTCCGGGATCTCCAGCACGCGGTCGGTCTCGAGGATCGCGTGGGCGCAGAAGGACTTGTCGCGGGCGACCTGCTGCACGGGCACGCCGACGCGCGACTTGTACCACTGCCGCTGGCTGTCGACCAGGGTCAGCGCACCCATCGGCGTGCCGCACAGCACCGTGGCCAGCTGCACCAGGCGGTCGAAGTCTTCGTCCGGCTCGGTGTCCAGGATGGCGAACGCGTGGAGTTCGGCGATGCGCTGCGGCTCGTCGGCGGGATGCAGGGCCGCCGTGTACAGCCAGGCCGGGCGGCTCGGGCGCGCGCCCCGCGTGCCCGCCGCATCGAGCAACAGGGCGGCGGGGTCGGCGCTCGAGGGACTGTGCTGCACGAAGGCCATCGACTTCCTTCGGGTCTTCAGAAGCGGCTGACGGGGACCCGCTCGCCGTGCATGGCCTCGCTGAAGGCGTCCTCCTGCTCGCGCGTCCGCCGCGCGGCCTCGCGCGAAGCGTTCGCCCGCGACGGCGGCAGCGGCAACGCGGCGCGCGGGCCCTCGGCCTGCGGCGCGGCCTCCGGGGCCGCGGTCCCCAGGTCGAAGTCGAGGGCGAAATGGTGGCCGCCTTCCCCGCCGACGCTGCCTTGCGTCGCCGCCAGGGCGGACGCGGTGTCGTCGGCATGCGCCCAGGGCGCGAGCGGATGCGGATCGGCCTCGTGGCCCACCGGGGCCCCTTCGCCGTCCTCGGCCAGCGCCACCGCGAGGCCGTGCAGGGAGATCAGCTCGCGTCCCGCCTGCAGCGTGAACGCCCCCTCGGGCTCGGGGACGTGGAACAGCGCCTCCTCCAGGATGTCCAGGACTTCGGGCCGGCCCCAGGCCTGCGTGATACGGGCGCTGAGTCGAGGCAGGCTTTCCAGGCCCGCCGGCCCCGCCAGGCGCTCGAGCGGCGGCGGCTCGAGGCCGAACGCCTTCTCGTAGCGGCGGCGGACCATCGCCACCGCGGCCGGTTCCCCGGCCTGTTCGCACAGCCGCATCAGTTCGAAGAAGGCGACCGGCGCCGGGCTGGCGCTGTCTTGCAGGTAGGCCTTCAGCACGTCCATCGCGTCCTTGCCCAGGCCGAGGGAGGCGAGGAACTCGGCTTCCTCGAAGGTGGCCGCCAGCGTCTCCACGCGCATGACCGCGGGACGGCGCTGCGGGGGCCTCGGCACGGGCACGACGGCTTCGAACTCGATCGGCCCGGCGCCCCCCCGCGCGGGCACTGCGGCAGGCGGCGGCGTCGGGACGTCGGGCGTGGCGCTCCGGCTCGCATGCACCGGCACGTGCTGAGGCGGCGCCGCCGCAGGCACTTCGGCCATGGCCTCGGCCGGTGCCGGCTCGGCCTGCGCATACCAGGAAGCCTGCGCGCCTTCCTCGCGCCGGCCGCGGAACCACAGCACGCCGGCGGCCGTGGCGGCCGCCAGCACGAGCAGCGCCAGCACCTGTGCCACGACGGGCGATGCATGCCAGGGCTGCGCTTCGTCGAGCCGGCTGCGCAGCGCGGCCATTTCGGCGCGCGTCTGGTCGTTGGTGCGGCGCAGCTGCAGGAGGTCGGTCTCCAGCTTCTGCAGCATGGCGCTGGTGCGCAGGATCTCCTGCGGATCCGCGTTGATCGCCTGCCACAGCAAGGCGGCCGTGGCCCGGCCCGCGGCATTGCCCGCCGGGTCCGCGAGGTTGGAGCTCACGCGCAGCAGGGGTTGCTGATCGAATTCCAGAGGCTCGAGCCGCAGGCGCGGGCCCGCGGCGGCTTCCTGGCGCGGTGCTTCCGCCGCACGCGAGCGCGGTGCGGGCGCGGACGGAGCGGGGGCGGCCGCCACCTGCGCCGCGGCCGGCCGTGGCGCGCGCACGCGCGGGCTCGTCGCGAGCGCGGCGCTGTTCGCCATGCGCAGCGGAGCGGCCGGTGCCGCGGCAACGGCCGCGGCCTGGCGGTTCCAGGCGGCGATCACCGATTCGCTGGGCAACTCGGGCAGCAGCGTGTAGTTGCGCGTGATGGAGCTGCCGCAGCCGGCCCGCACGGAGACGGTGACGATCGGCTCGTCGATCAGCGCGTCGGCCTGGATGCGGATGCGCTTGGCGTCGCCTCCGGTCACGCTGGCGCGCACCTGGCTGCTCCGCAGCCGGTTCTCGCCATAGAACACGTCGGCATGCACGCACTCGGCGTCCGGCGACAGGAAACGCGCCGGCACCGTCATGTCCAGCGGGCGGCCGATCCATGCTTCGGCGGCCGGGGCCCCCAGCGACTGCGCAGCGGCCCACCCCGTCCACGCCCCCACGCACAGGACGAGGACCAGGTTCCGCCGGGGCGTAAGCAACTTTTTCATGGGCTTACGCACTGTAAGAAGCTCGGCAGCGACGGTCGGGTAGGAATCGCTGCGCTTAGCTTGTAGGACGCAGACTACCTCCGTTCCTGTCCTGCGGCGAGGCCCTCGACCAGGGCCGGCGGCACGTAGCGCGGCCCCTCGAACAAGTAGATGCGAAAGTCACGGTAGGTGGCCAGCTGGGGCTTCAACTCTTCCAGCGTGGCCGGACGGAAGCCCCCGCCCTCCTTCGGCCGGAAGGCTTCGGCGATGACGCGCACGCGGTCCCGGCCGAGCCGGCGCACCAGCACGTTCGCGTAGTGGCGCGCCACGAAGGGTTCGCGCGCATGCACGCCCACGCCGTCCTGGAAGAACACGCCGACGTCCGGCGGCAGCCACTCGACCAGGCTCTGCGCCAGTTCTTCCGGCCCGACGTTGGCGCTGTCGTAGACGCTGATCCAGAGGGGCTTGGGCAGCTGCCGCAGCAAGGGGCCGAGCCGCGCCGCATCCATCCAGGTCGGGTCGATCTCCACCGGGAAGTACCAGCCGGTGACGTTCACCGGCGGCGGCGTCTTCGCGACGCGGGCGGACAATTGCACCAGGGCGTCGATGTTCTCGCGCGCGCTGCGTTCGTCGAAGCGGCCGGCCAGGCCGAGGATCACCTCGCCCGCCCAGGGCTCGCGGCCGATGCGCGGCCAGTCCGGCATCGCCTTGCCCGGCGCCAGCCCGGTCCCCGGCACGAAAGCCAGGTCGTCCACCACGCTCCACTGGACCAGCAGGTGCTTCACGCCCAGCTTCTGCCAGTCGCCGCGCGGATCGGTGTGCTCGTTGTCGATCTGCCAGACGACGCCCTCGATGGGCGGCACCGTCGAGGCGCAGCCCGCCAGCAGCATGGCGGCCGCCGCCAGGCCCACGATGAAGCGCCGCATCGTCAGTACGACAGCAGCCCGTTGAGGAACAGGCCGCGCATGCGGTCGTCGCCCGACAGGCGCGCGCGGTACTGCAGCGTGAGGTCCCAGTACGACCGCGGCGCGTTGTACGTGTCCTCGCGGAACCAGCGCCGCAGGCTCACGCCCGGCCCGATCCCGGCGGAGGTCTTCGCCACCGGGTCGTTCGAGCTGTACTCCACGCCGACGAAGCCGTGCGGGAACAGCACCGTGCGGCCATCGCCGCCCACGAGATAGCTGCGCCCCAGCATCGCCTGCGCGATGCCGTAGGTGTTGCCGTTCTCCAGGTAGTGGCCGATCTCGGCATACATGCGCGACGTCCACCAGCTGCGGGCATCGACGCGCAGGTCGGTGCCGTAGTCCAGCGAATAGCCGATCTGCGCCAGCCAGTCGTCGTTGACGTTCGGGCCGAACACGCGGCTGAAGGACAGCACGAGGTTCTGCGCCGTGAGCGGCTTCCAGCGCACGCCCACGCCGCCCTGGAAACTGTCGCCGCCGGTGTTGCCGCCGGCCTGGTCGTCCAGCGTGGCGAAGCCGCGCGCGAACAGCTCGACGAACTGGCCATTGCGGAAGCCCCAGGGCCGGTAGTAGGCCTCGGCGCCGGCCTGCCACGTGCGCCGGCCACCGCCTCCGCCGACCTGGCCGAAGCCCGGCTGCACGCCGCTGCCGTTGCGCATCGTGATCGAGGCCAGCACGCCCCACTTGCGCGACACGTCGGCGATGGTGCGGCGGGTGTCGTACACCATCTGCGGCTCCATCTTCAGCTGCAGGCCGTTCACGGCGTCGATCGCGCGTTTGAAGTACGCAACGGCCTCGCCGTCCTGGTGGCTGCGCATCGCGGCATAACCGGCATCCAGCAGCGACGTCGGCGGCAGGCCGCCGGCGGCGTCGGCCCTGGCGAAGGCCTCGCGGGCCGCCTTGTCGTCGCCGACGCGCGTGGAAAGGTACGCCATGTCCAGGTTGGCCGCGGGCGTCTGCGCGGTCGGCGGCAAGGTCGCCAGCCGGGCGCGGGCTTCGCGCGTGCGGCCCAGTTCCGCCAGCAGTGCGGCTTCGCGCTGGGGCGGCAGCGCGCCCGACTGCAGGGCCGCTTCGGCGTCCGCATTGGCGCCCGCCACGTCGCCGAGGCCGCGCCGGATCGAAGAGCGCTGCGCCAGCACCACCGGGTCCGCGCCGAGCGCCAGGGCCGCGGTCGCCGCGCGCTCCGCCTCGGCCTGCTCGCCGGCGGCCAGGGCCGCGTTCATGTGCATCAGGTGCCAGTCGCGCTGGCCGGGAGACGCCTGCGTCGCCAGGCGCGCCTGCGCGAGCGCTCGCTGGACGTCGCGCTCCTCGAGGGCGCGGTAGGCGGCCGTCGCATTGGCGAAGCCGGGTTGCGGCGGCACGGCCGCCGCCAGCAGGATGCAGGTCTGCGAAGCCTCCACGTTGCTGCAGTCGATGCCGGGCGCGCGCAAGGCGTACGCCGGCGCGGTGCCGGCGATGCGCTGGCGGGCCAGCTCGCGGCGCGACGCCGCTTCGGCATCGTCGGCGGGGAATGCGGCCAGCAGGTCCGCCGCCCGCTGGGCGTTGCCTTGCGCCAGCGCCAGGTCCGCGGCCAGCAGGCGCAACTGCCGCTGGTGGGCCGGCTGCACGCCGCGCTGCTGCAGGGCGCGCTCCAGGTCCGCCGCGGCGTCGGAGGGGCGGTTCAGTCCCTGCCGCGCATACGCACGCAGCGCCAGGGGCGCCGCGCTGTCCGGCAGCAGCGCGATGGTTTCGGTGGCGACGCGCTCGGCGTCGGCATGCCGGTTGTCGCGCAGGAGCGCGTGCACCAGCACCAGCCGGAAGGCCGCGTTCTCCGGCGCCAGCCGCACGGCCTCGGTGCCTTGCGTGATCGCGCCGCGCACGTCGCCGGCCTGCAGCGCCTTGTACATGGCCTCGCCGGCCACCAGGGCGCGCGAGCGGGACCAGTCGGCGCGTGCGCGCGCCAGGGCGGCGTCGTCACCACTCGCCTGCGCGGCCCGGTTGAGGGATTGCTCGGCCTCGTCGGCCCGGCCCAGCGCCAGTTGCGACTGCGCCAGCAGCAGCCAGTAGTCGCGCCGCGCCGGGGCCAGCTGCACCGCCCGCTGCGCAGCGGCCATCGCGGCGGCGTAGTCGCGCCGGGCGTACGCCTTGTAGCCGGCGTCGGCCGCCGCATGGGCGGCTTGCGCGCCCCGTGCGGCCGGGCGCGCCGGTGCCTGGGCCGCGGCTGCCAGGGAAGAAAGCGCCAGCACGGCGGCGAGGGCCAGCGCCTTTCGTTGTTGTTGTTTCATCGTGACCCCTAGGTGGGTTGGGCGGACGGCTTGCCGAAGAATCCCCTCTGCTGTTGTTCGGGCTGCGCGGCGGCACGGGCGAAGAAGCTGCGCTGCTCCTGCACGACCTGCTCGAGCATCTCGCGCGCGATGACGCCGCGCTCCACGAGGTAGTCGCCGATGCGGCCATGCTGGTTGGGCTTGTACTCCTGCATCGCGTGCTCGAACTCGTCCTTGCGCAGCAGGCCGCGCTCGATCAGCATGTCGCCCAGCAGCGGGCCGCTGGGCACGGCGGTGGCCTTCTCGCCCTGCGTTTCGCGCAGCAGCCGCAGCGCCACGGCGAGCTCGCCTTCGCGGGCGATGCGCTGCACCGGCTCCTGGCCGATGGCCTGCGTGATGTCGGCCAGCGCCATTTCCGACAGCGGGCTGGTCACCGCGAGGATCGGCCGGCCGTTCTTGTTGCGGCCCATGTGCACGGCGCGATGGCGCACGGCCAGCTCCAGCGGCATGTCGGCCGCATGCTGCCGCACCAGTTCGGCCGACAGGTGCGCACGCGGCAGGTCGGCCTGGTAGGCGATGGCCTCGGCCAGCGTCTCCTCGTCCAGCCAGCCGTTGGACACCAGCACGCGGCCGAGCGGGACGCCGCCGCTTTGCTGCTTCTCCAGCGCACGTTCCAGCGCGCCGGGCTCCACCGCATTCCACGACTGCAGCAGCTCGCCCAGGCGCTGGCGGCGGCGCGCCAGCTGGGTGCTGCTCGGGAACTCGTGCGCGGTCTTGTCCCAGGCCAGGCGGTTGCCCTTGAACAGGTAGCCCAGGTACATCTTCCAGGCGCGTGCCACGGCCATGCAGTTGACGAAGTTGCCGACCACCATGCGCGGCAGCGACATCACGCCGTGCTCCCAGCCGTACAGCGCGGAAGTGAAGTACACCCGGTGCGCCGCGCGGATCGCGAGGAAGAAGGCGTTGACGTAGATCATCGCGCGCCAGATGCTGCCTTCCTGGAACAGCGACGGGTAGTACGCGTGCCACCAGCCCGTCGCAAGCCCGACGTGGAACAGGATGAAGTGCGCCACCAGGATGTACGCCAGGATGCTGACGAACGAGGTGACCACGCCCTTGCGGTCGTGCAGCAGCAGGTAGCGCGCCGCCAGCGACTGGCCGCGCCACTTGATCTGCTCCCAGCTCTGCAGGCCGATGCCGAGCACCCAGCGCGCCTTCTGCCGGTAGGCCGCGCGGAAATTGTCGGGGAAGTACTCGCGGACGCACAGAGGCATCTGCATCAGCAGCTCGCGGCGCTTCTTGCTGCCCCAGGACGTGCGGCTGATGTGGAAGGTGACCGGGAACACGCCGAAGATCGACGTCATGTTCAGCTGCGCCAGGCGCATGCCCACGTCGTAGTCCTCGGTCAGGCTGTCGATGTTGAAGGGCTTGTTGCGGGTGGAGCCGATCAGCGCCAGCAGCGCCTTGCGCGAGAAGCAGGTTCCCACGCCGGCCGACGGCACCATGCCGGAGACGCTCTCGCGCACCACCATCTCCTTGGCGTGGCTCTCGGCGAACTCGTCCATGTAGGTGCCGGCGACGAGTTCGTACCACTCGCGCTCCAGCGACGCCACCGGCAACTGGATCATGTCCTTGCGCGGCAGCAGGTAGTTGAAGAACTTCAGCTCCAGTGGATGGAGCACGTCCTCGCTGTCGTGCAGCGCCACGCCCGCGAACTCGACGCCGTGCTCGCGCTCGTGTTCGAAGATCGCGGCGACCACCGCGTTCAGGCAGTCGGCCTTGCTGGTCGGGCCGGGATGCGGCACCTGCACCCGCTGCAGCTGCGGATAACGCTTGACCATGCGCTCCACCTCGTCGATGGTGGGCTGGTCGTTGGGATAGGTGCCGACGAACACGCGGTAGTTGCGGTACTCCAGCACCTCCACCATGTTCTGCACCATGGCGGCGATCACGTCGCTTTCCTGCCAGGCCGGCACCATGATCGCCAGCGGCTGTTCCTCGCGGTCGCGCAGCTGTTCCACGGTGAGGCGGCGGTACTGCGGGGTGCGCTCGAGCCGGGCCCGGCGGAAGATCCGCCGCACCCAGTACCAGAGGTCGATGAACAGGTCGTCGAGCGAGGAGACGAAGATGACCAGCGTCAGGATCGCGGCGAGCACTTCGAGGCCGGAGTTGTACTCCGCGATCATCAGGTCCCAGTTCATGGCTTCTCTCCTCGTTGCCTACTGCTGCAACACGTCAACTCAACGGTCCCCGGCCATGGCCTTGCGGCGGCGCATGCGGGAGGCGAAGACCAGCAGGCCGATGAATAGCGCCAGGATCACCAGCGGCAGCAGCCACCAGTAGCCGCGCTCGAACAGGCCGGGCTGCGCCTCGCGCATCGCGCCCTGCCCCGACGGGTCGTGCGTGTTGACCTCCGTGCGCAGGCCGTTGTTGCCCATGATGGCCAGGTTGCCGCCGGACAGCTGGATCGGCTTCTCCATGGACGGCGGCGTGTTGCCGAGCGTGCGGTAGACGGCGCCCACGTTGTCGCCGGTGCCGTGCACCTCGATGATGCCGACCCGGTTGAGGCCGCGGACGTCCAGCAGCGGGCGGTCCTTGGTGCCGGCCAGGAACAGGCGGTCCTGCTCCGGCTTCACGCCCTCGGCCACGCCCTCGGGCATGACGTCGATCGCGAGGTACGGGCCCTCCACCTTGGCGGTGTTGCCGGAGGTCGGCTGGAACTTCGCCTTGACCGGCGACAGGCCGGTGCTGGCGGCCAGGCGCACCACGCGCGGCAGCGTGTTGGCGGCGTCGGCCAGGTGCGACTGCGGGACCAGCAGCGTCCCGCCGTTGGCGAACTTGGACATCAGGCCGGTGAAGTCGCCGCGCGGCTCGATCTTGTCCAGCAGCATGTGGCTGGAGGCCAGCACGCTCACGGGGTACGCCTCGGGCGTCTCGCGGCAGCGGTCGGAGGCCAGCTGGCGCACGAAGGACACGCGGATCACGTTGCGAGTCTGCAGCGCATACCGCGGCACCGGCGCGACGATGCGCTCGCGCTTGCCGTTGGCTTCCATCTCCTTGGCGCCCAGCAGCACGTCGTTCATGAAGACCGAGACGACCGGGGGCGTGCGGGCGGCGCTCGGCGAGGCGGCGACGTCGATCACCAGCGTGCCGGGACCCTTGCCGTCGGCGGCGACGGCGCCGATGTCGAAGCTGGCGTTCCAGTCCGCGTGCGCCAGCACGTCGAAGCTGGCGGGCTTGGCGCCCAGGTATTGCAGCGACACCGCGTTGGAGTCGCTCTTGGGCGCATCGATCGCGCTCACGGTCAGCGCGGAGCCTGCGGCGACCTGCGACCAGATCTGGCTGAAGAGGCCGGCGGCCTGTGCCCCCGCCTCCGCGCCGACCATGATCACCGGGCGGCCGTTCATGCTGGCGATGCGGATCTCCTTCGGGCCCGCCTGGCCGCCGATCACGATGTCGGGCTCGGTGGAGCCGCCGGCCACGGGGGCTGCCATGCCGGGCTGAGCGGCCGCCGGGGCGCCGCTGCCGTCGGCGGTGCGGAAGCGGGGCCGCTTGCCGGCGCGCTCCAGCGCCACGCCCACGCGCCACGCAGTGTCGTACACCTGCGACTGCAGGTTGCTGGACGCGATCTGCACGTTCGGCATCGGCGGCAGCGCGCCCCAGGCCGTGGTCAGGTCCTGGATGGCGGAACCGTCGTAGCGGAACACGAACTTGCTGGTGGGCTCGATCCGCAGGATGTTGCCGGGCGTGCGGGCGTCGGCGCAGGTGTTCTCGCGGGCGACGGCGGTGCGCCAGTCGATGTTCAGGCGGACGAAGCCGCTCGGGCGCGGCTTGCCGTCGACGGGAACGGTGACGCTGGCGTCGCCGCGGTCGGCGGTCATGCCCATGGCCTGCACCGGGGCGCCGTCGATCGCGTACACCAGCGTCGTGCGGCCGCCGTCGGCGCGCACGTAGCTCGCATCGAGCTGCAGCGAACCGCCGGAGAGGTTCACGCCCGGGGGCACCGGCAGGTAGATCTCCTTGATCGTGTCCGGGTAGCCGAGCACCACCGGCTCGGTGAACCCCAGTTCCGCGAACGTGATGGTGCGCGGGACCCAGACGCCGGCGTTGGCCTCGGCGGCCGCGGCCGGCGCGCCGGGTGCGTTGGGGTCCACGGGCCGGAAGACCGAGGTCTGCGGCGGCACGGCGGGCGGGGTCATCTGCTGGGCGGGGCGCAGCGGCGGCTGGGACGCCTGTTGCGCCGTTCCCCACAGCGGGACCAGGCTCAGGGCCGCCAGCGCGGCGGCGGGCAGGACACGGGCAAGTTTCATGTTGGTACCTCGTTATGTGGATGTCGGGGCGGCTTCAGCGGCGCAGCGTGCCGGGAGCGACCCAGGTGAAGCCCAGCGCGCTGATCCCCTCGATCGTTTTCTTGAAGTCCTCGAAGCCGGGCGTTCCGAGGTTGGGTTCGAGCCAGAAGGGGTGGAAGAAGAAGGAGGCGAAGCCATCCCGCACCGTCTTGGCGTACTTCGCGTTCAGCAGCAGGTCGTCCGCCGTGTAGTTGTAGTTGGAGGTCGGGTCGATCTCGCTGATGTCGTACTCGATGTTGCCCAGGTTCTCCGGCAGCACGTACTGGCCGTAGTAGTCCTTGCCGATCACGTACGGGTAGAACTGGCCGACGCTGAAGTCCTTGTTGGTGCCGAAGAACACCGGCTTGTCCGCGGTGTAGTACACGACGCGCTGGTAGGTGGTGCTGAACAGCTGCGGCGCCGTCCTCGCCGCGATGGCGGACGTGTGGTAGTGCGGCGCTTCCCAGGCGATGGGGTTCAGGCCGTGCGCCTTCATGTCGGTCAGGCCCTGGTTCAGGCGGCCGAGCACCCAGGAGGGCGAGTCCTCCGGGAAGGGCTGGTTGGCCACGATGTTCCAGAACTCGTAGTCGTCGCCGCTCACGCCGGTGTGCGGGTTCTTCATCGTGCCGTACTGGTGGGTGAAGCCGTGCATCACCATCTCGGCGCCGCGGGCACGGGCATATTCGAGAGAGGAGCGCAGGTTGGTCGCCTGCGACAGGTGGATCTCCTGCCGCACGCCGCCGTTGTACGCGCCGAGGCCGTCGACGTAGCGCGGGATCACCGCCACCGAGAAGGGCACGTTGCGCGACTTCATGTAGTCGCTGAGCTTCTTCATCGCGTCCACCGACACCAGCGCGCCGACGTCCTCCAGGCGGATCAGCGCCTTGTGGCTTTCGGCGTGCTGCACGCCGAGGATGTCGTGCAGCAGGTCGCTGAAGACCAGGTAGCGGTCGCGCGGCCCGATGAAGCTGAAAGGCAGGTCGGCCACGTACCAGAAGTTGCCCGAGCGCGTGACGTAGGGCGCCGTCTGGTTCGCCTTCGGGTTGGCCACCGGGACGACGACCTGCGCCTTGACCGGGTCGGTGATCGCGACCTCGAGCATGTCCGGGTCCGCGCTGACGACGTTGCGGACGCTGTCGTAGGTGTAGTACTTGACGAAGTCCAGTCCCTTGTACTTCACCGTGTTGAAGAAGCCGGGCTCGGGGTTCGTGGACGTGGGCGCCGCGTTCAGGCCGCGCAGGCCATTGAGCTGGATGCCCTTGGCGGCGGTGAAGTTGTAGGCCTGGTTCCAGGCGAGCTGCCACAGGTTGTACTTGAACCAGACCACCGTCTTGGTGGTGGTGTTCGCGTCGGCGAGGAAGGCGGCCGGGATCGGCGTGTCGTACAGGGCGCCAAGGTAGAAGGTGGCCGTATAGTTGTTCAGCTTGCCGGCGGTGTACTGCTGCACCGGGAGCAGGTCGACCTGCGCGTCGAAATGCCCCAGCAGGTTGCGCAGCATGATGGAGTACGCGAGGCCCATCTTGTCCCACTCGGTGCCGGGCGCGGTGTCGTACAGCACCAGGGCCTTGGGCGGCGTCGTCGTGGGGGTGGTCGTCGTGCTCGCCGTGGTGGCGGTCCGCGTGGGCGTCTGGGCCTGTGCGGGCAGCTGCGTGCCCGCGAAGGCGGCGACGGCAAGCGCCGGAAGCAGGAATCGCTGGAGGAGTTTCATGGCTGGGTTCTCACTTCACTTCTTGTCGTTGCCGTGGAAATAGGAGCTGGCGCCCCGGTCGGTCTTCTCTCGCTGCGGTCCGGTGCCCGCACCGCCCTGCCCCGCGGCGCCCGCGCGGCCGGGTGCGGCGGCGGCGCCCCCGCCCTGCCCTCCGGCGGCAGCCCCGGCGGGGCCGCTGGTCGGCACGAGGCTCTCGTGGCCGTGGACGCTGTCGTCGCGCGTCACGTCCTTCTTGTGGTGGAACTTGTGGTGGTGCGCGCGGACGTGCCGCTTGCGCTCCTCCTCGTTGAGGCCCGGCTCGGGCCGGACCATGTGCGAGCCGGGCGGCAGCGGGGGCGGCGTGACCTGCGCATGGGCGAGGCCGGCCAGGCACGCCGCACCCAGCAGCGAGCAGCGGAACAGGTGAAGGGTCATCGGGTTCTCCTGCGCTTTCAGGCGGCGATCGCGGCCGCGTCGGCCCGCACCACCAGGCGCGTCATCACTTCGTCGGCGATGCGACGGGCGGCCTGCCCGTCGCCGAACGGGTTGGACACCTTGCGCATCGCATCGGCGGCCGCCTCGTCCTGCAGCAGGCGGGTGGCTTCGCGGACGATCGCATCGCGCTTCGGTCCCACGAGTCGCGCGCAGCCGGCTTCGACTGCTTCGGGGCGCTCGGTTTCATGCCGCAGCACGAGCGTCGGGACGCCGAAGGTCGGCGCCTCTTCCTGCAGGCCGCCGGAGTCCGTGAGCAGCAGCACCGCGTTCACGAGCGCCTGCTGCATGCCGAGGTAGTCGAGGGGCGCCACCAGCTTCACGTTGTCCAGGCCGTCCAGGATCTCGTGCGCCGGACGCTGCACCACCGGGTTCAGGTGCACCGGGAACAGCACGCGGCGCTGCGGGAAGGCGCGGGCGATGTCCGCCACGGCGTGGAAGGTCTGCGCCATCTCCTCGCCCCAGTTCTCGCGGCGGTGCGCCGTCACCAGGATGTGGCCTTGCGAGGCGGGGCCTTCGCGGCGGATGCCGTGCTTGTCGCAGATCCACTGCTGCGCATCGACGACGGTGTTGCCGGTCAGCACGATCTTCTCGGGCTCGATGCCTTCGCGCAGCAGCGCGGCGCGGGCGCGCTCGGTCGGCGCCCAGTGCATGTTGGTGATGCGGCTGATCATCTGGCGCAGGCCTTCCTCGGGGAAGGGGCGTTCCAGGTTGTAGGTGCGCAGGCCCGCCTCGACGTGGCCCACGGGGATGCGGCGGTAGAAGGCGGTGAGCGCGCCGAGGAAGGCGCTCTCGGTGTCGCCCTGCACGATGCAGAAGTCCCAGCGCTGGCGCGCCATCAGCGCGTCGAGCTGCGAACGGCACTCCACGCTGAATTCCTCGAGCGACGTGCCCTTGCGGCACAGCTGCTCGTCCGGCGTGATGCCGAAGGAGCGCAGCATGTCCGCCGCCATGTCCCCGTGCTGCCCCGTGTGCACCCAGATCACGCAGAGCTCCTCCTGCCCACGCAGCGCGTGATAGACCGGTGCGAGCTTGATGATCTCCGGCCGGGTGCCGCACACGATCCCGACGATGCGCTTGTCCACGACGTGCCTCCCTGTTCGATCCGGGCCCTGCCCGGCTGTTACTGCTTCGCGCCGGACGTAACCGCGGTTACGGTCGGCTTGCACGCTTGTTTACATCCACGGCTGCTGCGCGATTCGCCTATGGGGTCCATGGCGATTTGGTGCGTTTCGGGGCAGGTGCAGCCCCTTTTCGCCTGCGCTTGTTTCAGCGTGTATGTTTCAAACTCGAACGGGATGTTGGGTTTGTAAGTTCAGCGGGTTCGACGGTATCGCCCGCATTCGCGAGTAGGACGCTGCCTACCGCAGAGCCGTGTAAAGCGCGCCGCGTTGCACGGCGCGCTGCCCCCGCCTCACGAAAGCGGGGCGCTTTCGTTGCCCGGGCAGCCGGACGGACGCTGTGCGGGATCGAAGGGGCAGCGGTTCACTTCCGCCGGCGACATGCGCAGCAGCGTGGTGAGCCCGCAGGCCGCCAGCGTGACCAGCCAGAATGTAAAGAAGCCAAAGGCATACACGGCCTGCCGCGTCCAGCCGAGCGCGTGGCCGGACCATTGCAGCTCCAGTGGGTCGACGACGGCGAACACCAGCAGTTCCAGCGCGCAGGCCGCCAGGAAGGCGGGCCACACGATCCACATCAGGCGGTTGGCCATCGTCTCGTCTCCTCCGTGGTTGTCATTGCCGGGGCTCAGGGAGCCGTCGGCGTGGCCGCGTGGTTGCGGCCCTGCATCGCGGGCAAGGCGGCCTTGTCGCGCGCGGCCAGTGCCTTGTTGATTTCGATCCCGCGGCGGTAGTAGTCGGGCGTGACGACCGGATCCGGCTGCCGCACGGCGATGACGAGCGTGGCGATGCCGGCCACCACCACGAAGGCGGGACCGGCGATGACCATCCAGACGAGGCCGTGCTTCCACCAGGGAGCGGGGGTTGCGCCGGATGGGGGGGCGTTGGGGTTCATGTTCTGTCCTTCGGGTTCAGCGGGGCACGAGGAAGACCGACTTCTCGCGCACGTGCGCGTCGCCGCCGACGGTGGCGATGTCGAAATGGATGGCGTGCGAGCCGGCGGGCGCCGAGCCATACGGGATCTGCAGCCGCACCGGCACCCAGCGCGACCCGGCGGGACCGACCTCGAACTCGGGCTCGGAAGCCAGCGACAGCCCTTCCAGGCCGGCGGCGGAGAGGCGGTAGCGCTGAGGCTGCTCGGTGGCGTTCATCACCTGCAGGCGGTACACGTTCTCCAGCCTGCCGCCGGCGACGATCCGCGACAGCGCGGCGCGGTCGCGCACCACGTCCACCTTCAGCGGCGTGCGCATGGCCAGCGTCGCCATCATCGCGGCCGTGAGGCCCAGCAGGATCGCCGTGTAGACCAGCACGCGGGGCCGCAGCACGCGGCGCACGATGTCCTGCCGCTTGCCGCCGGTGGCCAGCGCCTGCTGCGTCGTGAAACGGATCAGCCCGCGCGGGTAGTGCATCTTGTCCATCACCGTGTCGCAGACGTCCACGCAGCCGGCGCAGCCGATGCATTCGTACTGCAGGCCGTTGCGGATGTCGATGCCGGTGGGGCAGACCTGCACGCACAAGCCGCAGTCGATGCAGTCGCCCAGCCCCTTGGCCGCCCGGTCGTCCTTCCGGCCGCGGGTGCCGCGCGGGTCGCCGCGCGCCGTGTCGTAGCTGACGATCAGGGTGTCCTTGTCGAACATCGCGCTCTGGAATCGCGCATAGGGGCACATGTACTTGCAGACCTGCTCGCGCATGAAGCCGGCGTTGCCGTACGTGGCGAACCCGTAGAACAGCACCCAGAACCATTCCCACGGGCCGAACGACAGCGTGAAGGACTCGGCCCACAGCGTGTGGACGGGGGTGAAGTAGCCGACGAACGTGAACCCCGTCCACAGGGCCAGCGTGATCCACAGGAAATGCTTGAGCGACTTCTTGCCCAGCTTGCGCGCGGACAGCGGCGCCGCATCCAGCTTCATGCGCTGCGGGCGGTCGCCCTCCACCTTGCGCTCGATCCAGAGGAACATCTCCGTGTACACCGTCTGCGGACAGGCGAAGCCGCACCACAGCCGGCCGGCCACCGCGGTGAAGAGGAACAGCGACAGGGCGCTGATCACCAGCAGGCCCGTGAGGTAGATGAAGTCCTGCGGATAGAGGACGTAGCCGAAGATGTAGAAGCGGCGGGCCGCCAGGTCGAACAGCACCGCCTGCCGCTCGCCCCACTGCAGCCAGGGCAGCCCGTAGAACACCAGCTGCGTCAGCCACACGAAGGCCCAGCGCCACTGGGCGAAGACGCCGGTGACCGACCGCGGGTACACCTTCTTCTCGGACGCGTACAAGCCCTGGACGGCGCCTTCCTCGCCGGCCGGGACGGGAGTGATGGGGATGACTTTCATGTCCGGAAATCATGCGGCCCCGGAGGCGGGCGGCACTTGACATTGATCAGACGCAAGGAAATCAGTGGGGCTCGCGGTTTCCGTCATCCCCGCGAAGGCGGGAATCCAGGGCGCCCGCATTCCGGGTGCGTCGCGGCAGGCGGTGCGCGGTGCAGTCCCGCTGGTGCCTCGCCCTGCGCTGCGCGCAGGGTGCGCTGGAAGGCTGCTCCCGGCGGCGATCCGGCCTAACTCACTTCCGAGTTTGCCGCGCGCGGCAAACTCTCCGTTCAAACAGAAG